>OY969700.1:0-2613703 GCA_963702035.1 uncultured Solirubrobacterales bacterium | reverse complement strand
AAACCGACCGCTTCAGTAGGATTTAGCTCGATGCTGTTCTCGACGAAAGCGGAGTACGGAGTTCGCCTTATGGTCGAGCTGGGCCGCCAGCCCGGGTCCGCCCCGGTCTCGCTCAGCGCCGTCGCCGAGGCGGAGCGGTTGCCGCTCTCCTACCTGGAGCACCTGGTCGCCAAGCTGCGCAACGCCGGGCTGGTCAGCTCGACCCGCGGCGCCCACGGCGGCTACCGGCTGGCCCAGCCGGCGGAGACGATCACGCTCGACGAAGTGGTCGAGGCGCTGGAAGGGCAGATCGCCCCGATGGAGTGCTTCCACGAGACCCCGGAGGGCAAGGTCCTCTGTTCGCACGAGTCGGACGGCGACCACGCCTGCGCGACGAAGCTGCTCTGGACCCGTGTCCAGGGCGGCGTCACCAAGGCACTCGCCGGCACCACGCTGGCCGAGCTGGTCGAATTCTCCGGCGGCGTCAGCGGCGCCGCCAAGGCGCCCGTCGGCAGCGTCGCCTGATCCCGAATCACCGAACCCCGCATCACCAACCGAATCACACGAACGGAGCGAAATTGGCTGAGCTGGAGATACGCAACCTGCACGTGAGCGTCGAGGACAAGCAGATCCTCCGCGGCCTCGACCTCGATGTCGAGAAGGGCAAGGTCCACGCCCTGATGGGCCCCAACGGGTCGGGCAAGTCAACCCTCGCCAACGCGATCATGGGCCACCCGGCGCTTGAGGTGACCGAGGGCTCGATCGTCTTCAAGGGCGAGGACATGACCGAGGCCGACCCTGACGAGCGCTCGCGCGCCGGCCTCTTCATGGCCTTCCAGTACCCCGTCGCGATCCCCGGCGTCTCGGTCAGCAAGTACCTGCGGATGATTCTCAACGCCCGCCGCGAGGCCCGCGACGAAGGCGAGATCAAGATCAAAGAGTTCGCCAAGGTCGCCCAGGAGGCGATGGCGCTGGCGAACATCCCCAAAGACTTCTCCAGCCGCTACCTCAACGACGGCTTCTCCGGCGGTGAGAAGAAGCGCATGGAGCTGCTGCAGCTGGCGCTGCTGAAGCCGGAGATCGCCGTCCTCGACGAGACCGACTCCGGCCTCGACATCGACGCCCTGCGGGTCGTCGCCGACGGGGTCAACACCTTCGCCGGCCCAGACATGGGCGTCCTGATCATCACCCACTACCAGCGCATCCTGCACATGGTCAAGCCCGACTCGGTCCACGTCATGTTCGAGGGCCGGATCGTCAAGGAGGGCGGGCCGGAGCTGGTCGGCGTGCTCGAGGAGAAGGGCTACGGCTGGATCCGCGAGGAGGTCGAGGCGGGCGCAAGCGCCTAGCCTCGCGGCGATGGAGCCGGCGACGACCAAGCCCGCGGCCTTCCCGATCGAGAAGGTCCGCGCCTCCTTCCCGGCGCTGCAGCGCGAGGTCCACGGCCGCCCGGTCGCCTACCTCGACAGCGGCGCCAGCGCGCAGCGCGTGCTGGCCTCGATCCAGGCCGTCGACCGCTACGAGCGGGCGCACCACTCCAACGTCCATCGCGGCTCGCACACGCTCTCGGCCGAGGCGACGGCGGCCTACGAGGGAGCGCGGGCGACGGTCGCCGACCACCTCGGCGCCGCCGACCGGCGCGAGGTGATCTTCGTCCGCAACGCGACCGAGGCGATCAACCTCGTCGCGCGGGCCTGGGGCGACGCCAACGTCGGCGCCGGAGACCGCGTCGTGCTGACCGAGATGGAGCACCACTCCAACATCGTCCCCTGGCAGCAGCTGGCCGAGCGTGTCGGGGCGGAGATCGACTGGGTACCGGTGGGAGAGGACGGGCTGCTCGACATCGACGCTTACGCGGCGCTGCTCGAGCGCGGGCCGAAGCTCGTCGCCGTCGCCCACGTCTCGAACGTGCTCGGCACCGAGAACCCGATCGCCGAGATAGCCCGCCTCGCCCACGAGGCCGGCGCGCTGGTCCTCGCCGACGGCGCCCAGGCGGCACCGAAGCTGCCGCTCGACGTCACCGAGCTGGGCGTCAACTTCTACGCGCTGACCGGGCACAAGCTCTACGCGCCGACCGGGATCGGCGCGCTCTGGGCGAAGCTCGACCTGCTGCGCGCGATGCCGCCCTTCCTCGGCGGCGGCTCGATGATCCGCAAGGTGACCAAGGAGGGGACGACCTATGCCGACCCGCCGGCCCGCTTCGAGGCCGGGACGCCGGCGATCGCCCAGGCGATCGGGATGGCCTCGGCGCTGCGCTGGCTCGACGGCCTCGGCATGGCGGCGGTGCGCGAGCACGAGCGCGAGGTGACCGAATACGCCCTCAAGCGCCTTGACGAGGTCCCAGGGCTACGCATCTTCGGCCCCCCTCGCGGGCCCGACCGTCTCGGCCCCGTCTCCTTCGAGCTCGAGGGCGTCCACGCCCACGACGTCTCCGAGATCCTCGACCGCCACGGCGTTGCCGTCCGCGCCGGCCATCACTGCGCGCAGCCCCTGATGGACCGCCTCGGCGTCGCCGCAACCGCCCGCGCCAGCTTTGGCGTCTACACGACCCCGGAGGAGATCGACCGCCTGGTCAACGGCCTCGACGACGCCCGTAAGGTCTTTGGTCTCTGATGGACGAGCTCTATCGCGACCAGATCCTCGAGCACTACAAGCGGCCGCACAACTTCGGCCGGATCGAGGATCCCGACCTCGAGTTCGAGGACACCAACCCATTCTGCGGCGACGAGCAGCACGTGACCGTGCGGCTCGACGAGGAGGGACGGGTGGCGGAGGTCGCCTTCGAGGGCCAGGGCTGCGCGATCTCGACCGCGGCGACCTCGCTGCTCACCGACGAGCTGGTCGGCAAATCACGCGAGGAGTTGCTTCACCTGCCCAAGGAGTTCGTCCTCGACCTGCTCGGGATCGAGATCTCGGCGACGCGGATGAAGTGCGCGATGCTCGGCCTCAAGGTGGTCAAGAGCGCCGGTCTCGGTAAGCCCGCCGAATGGGAGGACGAGGGCGAAACGGGCGACGCCTCCGAAGCGGCCGCCGACCTAAGTCCTTGAGACCTATCCCGGCAGGGGTTTCACTTAACTTTTTGGATGTACGCGGTTGGGCTGACGCCCGGACGTCTGTGACCAAAAAGTACAAGACGTTTCACCCCTGCCGGGATAGGTCTTGGGCTATGCCCTCCCTGGCCACCAAGTGCGATCGCCTAGTAAGTAGGTGAGCGAGGGGATCAGAAGCGCTCGTACTACGAAGGTGTCGAGCAGGACGCCGACCGCGACCGTGGCGCCGATCTGCACGAGCTGCTCGAGCGGCAACAGGGTCAGCGTCGCGAAGGTCCCGGCGAGGATCACCCCGGCACCGGTGACGACGCCGCCGGTGCTCTCCAGGGCGGCGAGGATCCCCTCGCGGGTACCGCGCTGCGCCGCCTCCTCACGCGCCCGGGTCATCAGGAAGATGTTGTAGTCGACCCCCAGGGCGACGAGGAAGATGAACGAGACCAGGACCAGGTCGAAGGCGGTCCCGCTCGTCCCCAGCAGCTCGGTGAAGGCGAAGGTGAGCAGGCCGAGGGTCGCCGCGAACGAGGCGACCACGGTGGCGATCAGGAAGGCCGGCGCGACGAGGGCACGCAGCACGAGGATGAGAATCAGCCCGACGACCAGGAGGACCAGGGGAACGATCAGCTTGGTGTCGCGGGCGTTGGTCCGCTCGACGTCGTAGTTCTCGGCCGGGATCCCGCCGACCAGGGCGCTGGGCGCGACTTCCTTGAGCTTTTCGCGGATGCCCTTGACGGCGTCGGCCGCGGCGCCGGAGTAGGGATTCCCGCGCAGGACGATCGTCAGCACCGCCTCCTCGGAGCCCGGCGAGGGCGGCACGGGCAACGTCAGCTTGACCGCGTCGAGCCGCCTCAGCCCCCTCAAGGCCGGCCCGATTTCCCTGGCATCGACCACCGCGGTCAGCGGCGAGCCCAGGCCCGGCGGGAAGTGTTCGTCGAGGACTTCGGTCCCGCGGCTGGATTCGGTCGGGCCGATCTCACCCTGGCCGAAGCCGATCGTCCCGTGGTCGACCAGGTTGCCGAGCGAGAGCAGCGCCAGCGCCGCGAGCACCGTGGCGACGATCGCGCGGGGGCGGCGCCGAACCAGCCCGGCGACCTGCTTCCAGCGGCGATCCGGACCGGCCGAGCGCCGTGGCGGCGCCAGCCAGAAGGCGCGCTCGCCAAGCAGGGCGAGCAGCGCGGGCAGCAGGGTGAACGAGGCGAGGAGCATCGTCGCGACGCCGATCGCGAGGATCGGTCCCAGCCAGTGAGTCGAACTCCAGTTCGGCGACCAGCAGGACGAGCATCGCCGCGATCACGGTCGCCGCCGAGGCGGCGACCGCCGGCACGCTCTCGCCGATGGCCAGGGGAAGCGCCTCGGCCGGCCGCTTCCCGCTGCCCAGCTCCTCGCGGTAACGGTGGATCAGCAGCAGCGAGTAGTCGGTGCCCGCTCCGAAGATCAGCACGAGCAGCAGCAGCGTGCCCTCGGTGTTGACCGCGATCAGGCCGGCCTCGATCAGCAGGTAGACGATCCCGCTCGCGACGAGATAGGCACTGCCGACGGCAAGCAGGGGCAGCGGGGCCAGGATCGGGGCGCGGTAGACGAGCAGGAGCAGCAGGAGGACGAGGCCGAGGGTGGCGAACAGCAGCGTCTTGCCGGCGTCTTCGGCGACGTGCTCGAGGTCGGCGGCGATCCCGCCCGGCCCGGTGATGTAGGAGTGCAGTCCGGCCGGGCGATGCGCGTCGAGGTAGCGGCGGATCTTCGCGACGCCGGCGACGATGGCACCGCGATCGTCGGAGTCGATCGCCAGGGCAACGAGCGCCGCTTCGCCGTCGCGGGAGATCGGGCCGACCCCGTGGGCGATCCTCGCCACGCCCCCCAGCGGGCTGTCGGTGTCACCCGAGTAGGGCGCGAAGACGGGCGTCGCGCCGGTCAGGCCGAGCCGTTCGAGGCCGTTGCCGAGCCTGCCGATCGCGTCGAGATCGGCCTGGGTGAGGCCGCCTTCGCGGTCGAAGACGACCAGCACCGGGACGTCGTTGCCGCCCTTGTAACTGCGCTGGAGGACATCGACGGCGCGGGTCGATTCGGCGTTCGACGGCAGGTAGCTGCTCTGCCCCGCGGCGGTCACGTCGCCGAGGTGGGCGTGGGCGAAGAGTCCGGCGACCGCGAGCAGCACCCAGACGGCGAGCGTCAGCCAGCGCCCGTGCCGGCCGGTGACGGCCGCGGCAATGCGGTTGATCGGGCCGCTCACGGCGCGGAAGCCTAGTCGGCTCCCGCGCCGGAACTATTCGGCTAGCGGCCCGCGGTGTCTTCGGACAGCTTGATCACCGCGAAGGCCGCGCCGTGCGGGTCCTGGACGATCGCGAAGCGGCCGGCGGGGATGTCGATCGGGCCGAAGGAGACGCTGCCACCCTTGCCCTTCGCCGTCTCGACCGCCGCGTCGGCGTCATCGACGGCGAAGTAGGTGAGCCAGTGGGCCGGGATCTCGTCGGGCAGGCGCCCGCTGACGTCCATCATCCCGCCGACCGAGCCGTCGCCCCGCTTCAACTCGGTGTAGGTGCCCATCTCCCCCATGTCGTTGTCGACGAACTCCCAGCCGAATACCGCGCCGTAGAACTGCTTGGCGGCCGGGACGTCACGCGTGCCCAGCTCGTTCCAGGCGATTGCGCCCGGCTCGTTGACGAGGCCCGCCCCGATGAAAGTGCCCGGCTGCCAGATGCCGAAGACGGCCCCGGTCGGGTCGGCGAAGATCGCCATCCGGCCGAGCTCCATCACGTCCATCGGCTCGGCGATCACGTTGCCGCCGGCCTCCTTGACCGCCGCGGCGGTGACGTCGGCGTCGGCGACCGAGACGTAGGTGGACCAGGCGGGCGGCTGGCCCTCCTGCATCAGCGGCATCATCCCGGCGACCGACTTGCCGCGCAGCATCGCCTGGCGGTAGCCGCCGGTCTGCTCGGCGTTTTCGGACTCGGGAACGTCCCAGCCGAAGAGGGCCGAGTAGAAGTCGGCCGATGCATCGATGTCCGGGGTGCCGAGGTCGACCCAGGAAGGGGTGCCGGGCTCGTAACTTGCTCTCTCGCTCATCTCGTTGCTCCAATCGTCGAAGGTCGCCTCCGATCCTCTCATTCCTGCCGCGTTCGGGGGTCAAGCGCCTGTTACGGGACGACAGCCGGTCCGGCTCGCTCGCTAAAATCCCGACCGATACACTAGGAATAACGTGACGGACGGCACAACCACCAAGATCGAGGTCTGCCCGCTTGCCGAGCTGGGACCCGGAACGATGCGCCTGGTCGAGCACGAGGGGCTGAAGATCGGGGTCTTCAACTGCGACGGGACGCTGTATGCGATCGAGGATCGCTGCTCCCATGACGATGGCCCGCTCGCCGAGGGCGAGTTCAGCGCCGAGGCCTGCACCGTCGAGTGCCCCCGCCACGGCTCGCTCTTCGACCTGACCACCGGCAGGCCGAAGACGCTACCCGCCTATGCTCCGGTGCGGACGTTCGCGACAGCCGTCGTTGACGACACCATCTTTCTGGAGGTCGATTAACCAATGGCAACGCCAGAGGCAGTTGCGGAGAAAAAAGAGCTTGCCGGGATCAACGCCGACTACAAGGAGAAGTTCGGCTTCCACGATCCCGAGAGCGGCTACGCCTACAAAGCCCCCAAGGGCCTCTCCCGCGAGGTGGTCGAATCGATCTCCGACTACAAGGACGAGCCGCAGTGGATGCGCGACTTCCGGCTGAAGTCGCTCGAACATTTCTACTCGCGCCCGACTCCGGCCTGGGGCGGCAACCTCGGCCAGATCGACTTCGACGACATCCACTACTTCGTCCGCGCCTCTGAGAAGAACAGCCGCGACTGGAGCGAGGTCCCGGACGACATCAAGAACACCTTCGACCGACTCGGCATCCCCGAGGCCGAGCGCAAATTCCTCTCCGGGGTCGGCGCCCAGTACGAGTCCGAGGTCGTCTACCACCAGGTCAACGAGAAGCTCGAGGCCCAGGGCGTGATCTTCACCGACATGGACACGGCGCTGCGCGAGCACGAGGACCTGGTTCGCGAGTACTGGGCGACGATCATCCCGGCCAACGACAACAAACTGGCGGCGCTCAACTCGGCCGTCTGGTCGGGGGGCTCCTTCGTCTACGTCCCCGCCGGGGTCAAGGTGGAGATGCCGCTGCAGGCCTACTTCCGGATCAACACCGAGAACATGGGCCAGTTCGAGCGCACGCTGATCATCGCCGAGGAGGGCTCCGACGTCCACTACATCGAGGGCTGTACGGCGCCGGTCTACTCGACCGACTCGCTGCACTCCGCGGTGGTCGAGATCTGCGCCAAGCCAAGCTCGCGGGTCCGCTACACGACCGTGCAGAACTGGTCGCAGAACGTCTTCAACCTGGTCACCAAGCGCGCCGTCGCCCACGAGAAGGCGACGATGGAGTGGGTCGACTGCAACCTCGGCTCGAAACTGACGATGAAGTACCCGTCGATCTACCTGCTCGGCCCCGAAGCGCACGGCGAGATCCTCTCGATCGCCTTCGCCGGCGACGGCCAGCACCAGGACGCCGGCGGCAAGATCATCCACGCGGCACCGCGCACCTCGTCCTCGATCTTCTCCAAGTCGATCTCCAAGGACGGCGGACGGGCGACCTACCGCGGCCTGCTGGAAGTCGCCGACGGGGCGACCGAATCGCGCTCGAAGGTCGTCTGCGACGCGCTGCTGCTCGACGAGGACTCGCGCTCGGACACCTACCCGACGATCCGGATCGGCGAGAACGACGCCGACGTCGGCCACGAGGCGACCGTCTCGAAAATCGGCGACGAGCAGATCTTCTACCTGCAGAGCCACGGGCTCGACGAGGAAGAGGCCTCGAAGATGATCGTCAACGGCTTCATCGAGCCGGTCACCAAAGAGCTGCCGATGGAGTACGCGGTCGAGCTGAACCGCCTGATCGAGCTCCAGATGGAGGGCTCGATTGGCTGAGCTGGCGACGCTTCCACCCCTTCCGGACCAGAAGACGAAGGGGTGGGAATTCACCGACCTCTCGGAGCTCGACCTCGACGCCTACGAGCCCGGTTCGGCCAACCCGTCAATCGGGTCCGCCGAGGGGGCGACCGTGATGCCGCTGGCCGAGGCGATCGGCTCCGATCCGGAGCTGGTCGAGGGACGGCTGGGCGCGCTGGTCCCGGGCGATGACCCGTTCGTCGCCCGCAACGAGGCGGGCTGGCGCGACGGCGTGCTGGTTCACGTGCCGGCCGGGGTCAAGCTCGCCGAGCCGATCAAGGTTGAGGTGCCACTCGACGAGAACGGTTCGGTCGTCTATTGGCGCACCCTGATCGTGCTCGAGGAGGGCGCCGAGGCCGAGGTCTGGGAGCACGCCGGCTCGGCCGGCGACGAGACCGACGCACTGCTCAACTCGGTGGTCGAGCTGCACGTCGGCCAGGCGGCGACGCTGCGCTACATCTCGACCCAGGACATTTCCGAGCGCGCCTGGATCTTCTCCAGCCAGCGCGCCGAGGTGGAGCGCGACGGCCGGCTCGACTGGACCGCGCTCGGCTTCGGCTCGGCCCGCGGCAAGGTGCGGATGGACACCAGGCTCGCCGGCCCGGGCTCCGAGGCCCGCGTGACCGGCGGCTACGCCAGCGGACCGGGGCAGCATCTCGACTACGACACGACGCAGGAGCACGCGGCACCGAACACCTTCTCCGACCTCGCCTTCCGCGGCGTGCTTGCCGCCGGCTCGACCGCCGTCTGGCGGGGAATGATCCGGGTCGACCCGGGCGCGCAGGGGACCGATGCCTTCCAGGAGAACCGCAACCTGCTGCTCTCCCCCGAGGCCCACGCCGACGCGATCCCCGGCCTCGAGATCGAAGCCGACGACGTGCGCTGCACCCACGCGGCGGCGATCGTCCAGATCGACAAGGACCAGCTCTTCTACCTGACCTCGCGCGGGCTTGATCCAGCGACGGCCAAGCAGGTGATCATCGAGGGCTTCCTCGAGTCGCTGGTCGAACGCCTGGCCGAGGGGCCGGTGCGGGACGAGGTCTCCGCGGCGCTGGAGCGCCGCCTCGCCGAGATCCTCTAGAGCGGCTGCTCACTCAGAGCGGATACACACCAAGGCCACCGGGTGGCTGATATGTCCGGTGGCCTCGATGCTGGTTTCTTACTATGGGAAGGAGACGGTAAATCTGTGATTCGCAACCTCAACTCCAGTCAACCACCCTGGCCGTTCCACGCCATCGGTAGAAAGCCGACCAATCGGAGGCTTACACCCACATTTACCCGTAAATCGCGGCTTTAGAACCTGTCTCACGCGTTGGCCACGGAGAGCAGATAGAGGCCGAAACAGGTGAACGCCACCATCACCGCAAGCATCCAGTACTGAGAGCGGATCGCCTGGCGGTAGTCGCCCCAGTAGGCGGTGGCGCGATCATGGGCGAGGGTGAGCCCGATCACGTGTCCGACCACGAGGGCGCCGACCTGGACGTACCAGATCGCGTTGGCGCCGAGCAGGCGGAAGTCGATGCCCGACGACGCGGTGCCGAAGAGGTCGGTGGTACCGGTTCCCAATGGGTCGGAGAGCAGGTAGGTGAACTGGGCCTGCTCCTGAAAGACGAAGAGGCTGAAGTAGTGGGCGACCAGGTAGGCGAAGGCGATCGGGATCAGGGTGTGGGCGAAGCCGGTGCGCAGCTTCTTGAAGGCGGGCGCACCGGGCACGCCCGCCATCCCCCGCACCCCGATCAGGTAGACGAGGGCGACCCCGAAGAAGCAGAGCACCATGAAGATCGTGTCGGTGAGCCGCAGGGCCGAGGTCAGGCCGACGCCGGCGTTGACCAGGTGGTTGAAGGTGGTTTCGAGGGCGCTTTTGAACGCCCCCTCCTGGGCGCCGTCGAAGCTCGTGCTCGCGATCGAGGCGATCACCACCGCGGCCGACCCGGGCACAGTCGCCCACCTGGTCGCGGCCGAGAACGGGCGGCGCGTACCGAGCCGCCCGTCCTTCACCCCGAAGCAGCCGAGCGTCCCGAACATGCCGAAGTAGACCGAGAAGACCTCCCCCGTGCGGCACCACTGCTCGACCCCGAACAGGGCCATCATCGCCAGCGTGTAGCCGCTGTAGAGGACCGCCGCGACCGCCGCGGCGTGAGGATTCAGTCCCACCGCCACCCCACCGCTGGCGCCGTAGACGATCTCCAGCCAGACGACCGCGAGCAAACCGATCGCGGCGGGCCAGCGCCCCAGCTTCTCCGGATACTTCAGGTGGGCGGGGCGCTGGCCGGCCAGCGCCGTGAACCCTCCTCCCACGGCCCGCCCGACCGCCCGCCATGGGTTGAAGGGGCGGAAGACGTCACCGAGGAAGACGCTGAACAGCGGGAAGCCGAGCCAGGTGGTGACATAGAGGAAAGTGAGGGCGAAGTTGCGGTCGGGGGCTTCGGTACCGCGCAGGCCGGCGTAGATCGCCACCCCGAGCAAGAGGACCCCGACCGCCCCGTAGAAGATCTGCGCCGGCGGCGCGAGCAGGGCCCGCGAGAGCCCCGCCGCGAGAGGACGCCAGCGGTCCTTCTCGAAGCGGGGCGTCCGCCAGCCGACCGACAGGGCGAAGAAGGAGACGATCAGGACGATCGACGCCGCCCAGGCGAACAGCCAGGCCGGAACAGGCAGGTCTTTGCGCGCGACAAGCGCGTGGGCGATCGGCAGCAGAGAGCTGAGCCGGCTCAAGGGTTCACCGTGAGTTCGAGGATCTGTTCTTTGCGACCCTCCAGCTCCGCCTCGAAGACGCCTTCGATCGTGGCCGGGAAGTCGAAGCTGACCGACCCGCCGGCCTTGACGTCCTTCATGATGTCGTAGCCGTGCATGTGGACCTCGTCGCTGACGTCAGAGTCGACCTTGAAGCGGACCTCTTCCCCTTTGTTGTAGGTCAGCTGCGCGATCCCGCCGACCGGTTCGCCGTTCTTGATCACGATCGTGGTGACGCCCTTCGTCGTCGTCGTACTGCTGTCGCTGTTGTTGCTCTTGAGGACGACCAGCAGGACGACCGCGACGATCACGACCACGGCGCCGACCGCTGCTCTTGCGGTGTTCGAATTCATTGCTCGCTCCTTCGCTGATCGGCGTGAGCATGCGGCCCACGCCGGTTTCGCCCGTGCCACACAGGAGCACGGGCCCGTATCGCTGCCTTGGACGCTCAGGCAGCGAGAGGAGGCGGGCGCTGAGCGAGGCTGAGGGCGATCAGGAGGCCGCCGTGGGCGGCGCGCGAAGTCGGTGGTTGTGGCCGAGGTGAGTTGCTCGCCGCTGTGGCCCCACGAGGAGTCCGCGAAGCGATCCGCTCGGCGAGCCGCATCGCCGCCTCGCAGCCCGGGTAGCGTCCGAGCAGCAGCGCGACGAGCAACAAGAGGAGCGGGACAGCGGCAATCGCGAACTCGATCATCGCCCGGGAAAGCTAGCGCAGATAAGTTGCGGCTTTCTAAATGCGCCCTGAACGAGACAACATCGCCGCGCCCGACCTGCCCGAGGGGATCGAGTGGATCGGCGAGGCGCCGCGCTCGATGCCCGTCGCGACCGCGGGCGGGCCGGTGCTCGTCCACTTCTTCGACTTCGCCCAGCTCAACAGCGTGCGCACGCTGCCATACGTATGCGAGTGGGCGCGGCGCTACGAGCCGCACGGCCTGACGACGATCGGGGTGCAGGCGCCCCGCTTCCCGTTTGGTGCCGATCCGGGCGCGGTCGCCGCGGGGCTCGAGCGGCTCGGAGTCGAGTTCCCGGTCGCGATCGACGCCGACCGCCGCCTCTGGCACGCCTACGGCTGCGAGGGCTGGCCCAGCCTCTTCCTCTGGAAGCTCGGCGGCGCCCTCACCTGGTTCCACTTCGGCGAGGGCGAGTACCGGGCGAGCGAGGAAGCGATCCAGGAGGAGCTGCGCGAACAGGACGCGCTGCAGGCGCTGCCGGAGCCGAGGGATGCCCTGCGGCCGACCGACGCGCCGGGGGTCAAGGTGATGCCGCCCAGCGCCGAGATCTTCCCCAGCGGCTCGTGGGACGAGGCCTGGACGGGCGGCGAGCTGGAGGTCCCCTACGAAGCCGGCGGCGCCTACGCGACGGTCGAGGGCAGCGGCGAGATCGCCGTCTCCACCGACGGCAACTCGGCAACCCAGCTCGAGATCGACGGCCCCGGTCTATACAAGCTCACGGACCACCCTCGGCACGAGCAGCACACAATCACGCTCCATCCCTCTGGGGGTCTCCGCATCTGGTCGATCAGCTTCGCCGCGAGCGTTCCGTAAGGACGGTGGGGGACCTTCCCGACGGGCGGATACTCAACGTCGCCGCACAGCGAGCCTTCAACCCTTGAAAATGACTCGTCGCGGCGACGTGGACGGCGGGAAGGTCCCCCACCGTCCCACCCTCTACGCCTTGACAGCCTCGCGAATCTCCTTAGGCAGCATGAACCGCACGTCCTCGTGGACGGTCCGCAGCTCCGAAACATCCTCGGCACCGCGCTCGCGGAAGAGCTCGACCAGGCTCGCGACCAGCCCCTCGGGGGCGCTCGCCCCTGAGGTGATGCCGACGGTCTCGACCCCGTCGAGCCACTCCTCCCGAACCTGGGTGTGGTTGTCGATCAGGTGCGAGGCGGCGCCGTGCTCACGCGCCACCTCGACCAGGCGGTTGGAGTTGGACGAGTTGGTCGAGCCGATCACCAGCACCAGCTCGCACTCGCGGGCAAGCTGCTTGACAGCGATCTGCCGGTTCGTGGTCGCGTAACAGATGTCGTCGGTTTTGGAGCTGACGATCGCCGGAAACTTGGCCCGCAGGGCGGCGATGATCTCACCGGTCTCGTCGACCGAGAGGGTCGTCTGGGTGATGAAGGCGACGCGCTCGGGGTCGGCGACCTCCAGGCCCGCCACCTCCTCGACCGTCTGTACGAGGACGATGCTGTCCGGCGCCTCGCCAGTGGTCCCTTCGACCTCCTCGTGGCCCTCGTGGCCGATCATCACGATCGTGTAGCCGTCGGCGGCAAAGCGCCGCGCCGATACGTGGACCTTGGTGACCAGGGGGCAGGTCGCGTCGATCGTGCGCAACTGGCGTGCGGCGGCGTTCTCGTGGACCGCCGGGGCGACACCGTGGGCGGAGAAGACGACCATCTCGCCCTCCGGCACCTCGGTCTCCTCCTCGACGAAGATCGCGCCGCGCTTGGACAGCTCCTCGACCACGTGCTTGTTGTGGACGATCTCCTTGCGCACGTAGACGGGGGCGCCGTAGTGCTCAAGCGCGCGCTCGACCGTCTGCACGGCGCGGTCGACGCCGGCGCAGTAGCCGCGCGGGGCGGCGAGCAGGACGCGCTTGGGCGTTGCGGTTTCGGTTGCTGGCACGCCCCCCAGCGTACCGGGGGGCTAGCCTTGCAGGATGAGAACCGCCGGAGACCACATGGAGCGCCTCAGCTCGACCGATGCCTCGTTCCTGACCAACGAGAGCTCATCGAGCCACATGCACATCGGCGGCATCCTGATCTTCGAGGGGCCGCCGCCCCGCTACGTCGATCTGGTCGAGCACGTGCGCGGCAAGCTGGACCAGGTTCCGCGCTTTCGCCAGCGCCTCGTCGTGCCCCCGCTGGAGGCCGGGCGGCCGCTCTGGGCCGACGACGTCAACTTCAACCTCAGCTACCACATCCGCCACACGGCGCTGCCCGAGCCGGGCGGGGAGGCGCAGCTGAAACGGCTCGCCGCCCGCGTCTTCTCACAACAGCTCGACCGCTCCAAGCCGCTCTGGGAGATGTGGCTTGTGCAGGGCCTTGAGCGCGACCGCTTCGCCCTGCTGACCAAGACCCATCACGCCGCCGTCGACGGGATCGCCGGGGTCGACATCGGCACCGTGCTCTTCGACCTCGAGCCAATACCTGAGCCGGCCCCGGTCGAGGACGGTTGGCGACCCCGGCCACAGCCGTTGACGACGGATCTGATCGCCCGCGGCGCCACCGAGCTTGCGGTCGCGCCGCTGAAACTCGCCGAGCGCGCGGCCGAGGTCGTGCGCCACCCCGAGAGCGCCGCCCGGCGGGTGGTCGAGGCGCTGGAGGGTGTCGGCGAGATCGCCGGCGCCTTCGCCGATCCAGCCCCCGACGTGCCGCTCAACCGCGAGATCGGGCCCCACCGCCGCTTCACCTGGACCCGCTCGGAGCTGGCGACCTTCAAACAGATCAAGGACACGCTGGGCGGGACGGTCAACGACGTCGTGCTGGCCGTGGTGACCGGGGCACTGCGCAAGTGGCTGCACACGCGCGGCATCCGCACCGAGGGGCTCGAGCTGCGTGCCCTGGTGCCGGTCTCGATCCGCACCGCCGACGAGCGCGGCGAGCTGGGCAACAAACTCGCGGCGATGCGCGGCCCGCTGCCGGTCTACGTCGAGGACCCGGCACGCCGCCTGCGGGTTGTCAGCGAGCAGATGGCGGGCGTCAAGCGCTCCAAGCAGGCGCTCGGTGCCGAAGTGATCTCGCGCTTCAACGACTTCGCCCCGCCGACGCTGCTCGCGCAGGCGGCCCGGATCAACTTCTCGACCCGGCTCTTCAACCTGATCGTCACCAACGTGCCCGGCCCTCAGATGCCCCTCTACGTCCTGGGGCGCCAGCTGGAAGAGGTCTTCCCGGTCGCCTTCCTGCCCCAGAACCACGCGATGGCGATCGCGATCATGAGCTACAACGGCCGCGTCTGCTTCGGCCTGCTCGCCGACTACGACTCGATGGAAGACGTCGAAACGATCGCCGCCGGCATCGACGAATCGCTTGCGGAGCTGGAGCAGGCCGCGGCAGCCGCCGCCGCTCCCGCCTGACCGTGGGCCTGCTCGTAGTCCTCTTCATCGTCGTCCCGATCGTCGAGCTCTACGTGATCATTCAGGTCGGCGGGTTGATCGGCGTCTGGCCGACTCTGGGCCTGCTGCTGGCGGATGCGCTGCTCGGCTCGCTGCTGCTGCGCCACCAGGGCCGCGGCGCCTGGCGGCGCTTCAACCAGGCACTCGCCGAGCGGCGCTTCCCCGGCCGCGAGGTCGCCGACGGGCTGATGATCGCGATCGGCGCCACGCTGCTGCTCACCCCGGGCTTCGTCACCGACATTTTCGGCGTGCTGCTGCTGCTACCGCCGACCCGCGCCATCGCCCGCCGCCTGATGCGCGGCTACGCGGCTCGGCGCTTCGTCGTCGTCGGCGTCGGCGGCAGCCGCGGCGGCCCGACTGCACCGCACGACTCCGCCGGCCGCCCCTACGACTTCGACGGGACCGCCGAAGAGGTCGATGAGGACGATCCGCGGCTGCCGGGCTAGTTTCGACAAGCGCTGATCACGAACGGCGAAGAAGGCGAACTGGCAACCCTATATTCGAGATGTGAACCCTATATAAGCCGCTCAAAACCTAGCATTTAAGGTCAAATCTAGGGCTCCTACGCCTTGAAGGCTATACTTAGAGGTCCGTATCCTAGGGTTCTGAAAGAGAACATAGGGTTCAAGGACCATGCATACCTTCCGCAGCCTTGACAAGCACCTAGGCCTTCTACCGGCCAACGTAGTCAACGCTCTCGCAGGGATCGAGGCTGGCCGCGGGCGCCAAGACGCCTTCAAGAAGCAAAACCCGATGGTCCTCGACACTTTGCGCGAGGTCGCCGTCATACAAAGCGTCGAGGCATCAAACGCGATCGAGGACATCAAGGTCTCGGCAAGGCGGGGCCGAGAACTGGCGCTGGACAAGACGGCGCCAAAAAGCAGATCTGAGGCTGAAATCGCCGGCTATCGCCGTGTCCTCGACGAGATCCACACAAACGCCCCCGGTATTCCGTTCGCCGAGAACGTCGTACTCCAGTTCCATGGCTGGCTCTACTCGTTCACGAGCAAACCGGCCGGCCATTACAAGCGCGGAGAGAACGAGGTCACCGAAACCCGCCCAGACGGGACTGAATCAATTCGATTCAAGCCGGTGAAGGCAACGGACACCCCGCAGGCAATGACCGAGCTCTTCGAGGGTTTTGACCGGGCATGGAACGAGGGGCAGTATCACCGCCTGACGCTGCTGGCCGCGTGGGTCTTTGACTTCCTCATGATCCACCCGTTCCAGGACGGGAACGGCCGGATGTCTCGCCTCTCGACCTCTCTCCTCCTCTATCACGCGGGATATGAAGTCGGTCGCTATGTCAGCTGGGAGAAGGTGATCAACGACTCTCGTCAGGGCTACTACGAGGCACTGGCTCGCTCCACGATCGGCTGGCACCAGGGCACCCATGACCTCAACCCATGGCTCGAGTATTTCTTTGGCGTCCTGATCGTCTCCTACCGCGATTTCGAGACCCGCCTGGAGACTGTTGCGACCAAGGGAAGCAAAGCTGAGGCCGTACGGCACTTCGTTCGAACCAACATCAGCGACACCTTCAGTATCTCCGACATTCGGAACGTGGTTCCAAATGTGAGCGACGTCTATATCGGCCAGATCTTGCGACAGTTACGCGACGACGACATCATCGAGCTCCAAGGAACCGGCCAGGGAGCCCACTGGCGGCGGCTGAGAACTGACTTCTGAACAATTCTGGCCACCGCGGGAGCCTAGAACCCAAGTGCGAACTTGGCGTCGTCGGTCATCATCTCTGGTGACCAGGGGGGGTCGAAGATCATCTTGGGGTGGACGGCGCTTACTCCGGGGAGGTCGCCTACGAACTCCTTCATCTGCTCGGAGACCTGGGGGCCGATCGGGCAGGCCGGGGTCGTCAGCGTGAAGGTCACGTAGACGTCCTCTTTCTCGATCTCCACGTCGTAGACGAGGCCGAGCGAGACGAAGTCGAGCCCCAGCTCGGGATCGATCACCTCCTCGAGCGCCTCGATCACATCGTCTTCGGTCAGCAGTTCGGTCTGGTTCTCAGGCATCGGCCAATGGTAGCCGGGGTCGGCCCCGGGGCGACTGCGGCTCCGGTGGCCGTCCCTCGCCGGGCGGAGTCAGCTCCATCTGCCACCAGCCGACGTCGCGCCAGGCGCCGTCCTTCCAGCCGATCCGCCGGTAGACCCCGACCGGGACGAACCCCACGCTCTCGTGGAGGGCGACGCTGGCCTCGTTAGGGAGAGTGATCCCCGCGCAGGCGACGTGGAAGCCCTGCGCCCGCAGGCGCTCCGCCAGCTCGCCGTAGAGCGCCCGCCCGCAGCCGTTGCGGCGCTGCGTCTCGGCGACGTACACCGAGACCTCAACCGCCCAGCGGTAGGAGGGGCGGGAGCGATGCGGGCAGGCGTACGCGTACCCGACAACCTCTCCCCCGCGCTCGGCGACGATCCACGGGTAGGTCTCCAACGTGGTGGCGATCCGTTCGGCGAACTCGGCGGGGCTGGGTGGCTCTTCCTCGAACGAGGTGGCACCGGCCTCGACGTAGGGGGCGTAGATCGCGACGCAGACGGCGGCGTCGCGATCGGGATCTGCGCTGCGGATTCTCGGTGGCTTCAATTCCGCTGAGGAGAATAGTCTGCGGCGACATGGGCGAAAACGCTGGACAGGTGCAGCGGCGGTCGATCGGCATCGTCTTCTCCGACGGCGGGTTGCTGGCGCTGAGCGCGGTGCGGCCGCCGCGAGCCGGCGAGCACGGCGACGAGCAGGTGGCGGCCGTCCTCTGCGGTGCCGACGGCGCCCCGGTCGAGGTCTCCGAGGCGCTGCTCTCGACCGAGTACGGGCCCGACGGCGTGCAACGGCGGGCGACGCTCGAGCTCTGGACCGACGGCGAAGCGGGCCAGCCGATTCGCGGCGCAGGCACCCTGATCAGCGCCGCCAAGGTGCGCCGGCCCGGGCTGACGTCGGAGATCGCTTTCTTCCGTTGGTCGGTCGAGGGGCGCGAGGGGCTCGGCCACTACGAGCTGGTCCGTGCCGATGACTGAGCCTGGCCCAATCAAGGCGGTGATCTCCGACTTCGGCGGCGTTCTGACCACGCCGCTGATCCAGTCCTTCATGTCGTTCCAGGACAAGACCGGGATCACCACCGAAGTTCTCGGCAAGGGGATGCAGGCCGCGACGGAGGCCAACGGCGACAACCCGCTCTTCGAAATGGAGCGCGGTGAGATCACCGAGGTCGCCTTCCTGGAGACGCTCACCGACAGCCTCGAGCCGCTGCTCGGCCACCGGCCGGAGATGCACCGCTTCAAAGAGATCTACTTCGAGGCGCTCAACTCGAACCCGCCGATGATCGAGCTGATGCAGGAGCTGAAGGCGGCGGGCTACCGGATGGCGATGCTGACCAACAACGTCCGCGAGTGGGAGCCACTGTGGCGCCCGATGCTCCCCGTCGACGAGATCTTCGAGACCGTCGTCAACTCCGGCTTCGTCGGCTGCCGCAAGCCCGAAGCGAAGATCTACGCGATCACCTTGGACCGGATCGGCCTACCCGCCGAGTCCTGCCTCTTCGTCAACGACGTCCTGGTCAACTGCGAAGGAGCGGAAAAAGCCGGCATGACCGCCGTCCACTTCCAGGACAACGAGCAGGCAATCGCCGAGGTCCGCTCAGCGCTCGACAACTAGCCAGGGCGTGCAGGTCGGGGGATGCAGGGAGGATGGCGAGGGGAGCGCACTTACGTGCGTGACCCGAGGAAGACGACTGAAGACCCCGAGATGCGCGTCCTGGCTAGTTGTCCGAGCCGGCGCGGTCCCAGATGTATAGCTCCACGGCCTCGACCGCGAGCTCCATCAGGCGCGGCTGGGAAAGCAGGCCGAGGACGAGCTCCAGGGCGTCGTCTTCGGTGACGCCGGCATCGACGGCCTCCTCGCCGCGGAAGCCGGCGGCGAGCTTCAGCGCCTCGCGGCGGTTGTCGCCGAGCGAGCCGAAGGCGCCCATGAGGAAGTCGCGGTTGGGGACCGGCTGGCCCAGCTCCAGCGAGCCGTGCCAGGCGGCGAGCATCGAGAGGTCGTGCTCGTCGAGCTCGGAGAGCGCTTTCGCGTAGTGGACCTCGAGCTCGTCGTCGGGAATCTCGTCGACCCAGGAGCGGACGGCCTCGCCGAGCAGCTGGCGACGCGCTTCGCGGCCGATCGAGTCGGAGATCGCACGGATCGCGTCGGCTGGGTCTACGAAACAGAGGGACATTCGGTGCGCTCAATCTAGAGGGGCCGGAAGACGGCAAAGCGGGGGCGGGAAATGCGCCAATTGCGGCTTCCTGACGCGGCCCGCGGCGTCACCGGGCACGCCGGAGGCGGACCTATGCTGGCTTGCCCGCTCATGCCGCTGAAACTGATCCAAGGACCCCCCAACTCCGGTCGCGCCGACCGGGTCCAAGACCTCTTCCGCGCGGCGCTCGACCGCGACCCGGTCCTCGTCCTGCCGACGCTGGACGATGTCTTCCGCTTCGAGCGCAACCTGCTGAAGTCCGGAGCGGCCCTCGGCGGCTCGGTGATGACTTTCGGCGAACTCTTCCGCGAGGTCGCGCGCGGCGCCGGCACGCCTTCGGACGGGGAGCTGACCCCGGCCCAGCGCCTGGCCGCCGTTTCGGCCGGGATCGGAGCGGCGAGAGAAGAGCTGGGACCGCTGCGACGCTTCGCCGCGCGGCCCGGCTTCGCGGTGCCGTTCGAGCGCCTGCTCGACGAGCTGCAGAGCGCCGGCCTCGAACCGGCCTCGCTGGGATCGGGGGCGCAGACGCTCGAGTCCTCGGCCTACCTCGGCGACCTGACCCGGCTGTTCGCCGCTTATGCCGAGGTGCGAGACGGGCTCGGCCTGCTCGACGTGCACGGCATTGCCTTCGGCGCAATCGCGGCGCTGCGGGCGGCGCCGGAAGATTGGCGGGGGCGACCGGTCTTCTTCTACGAGCCGGGCGACCTGACCCCGAACCAGAGCCGCCTGATCGCGGTGCTGAGCGCAAGCGCCGAGGTGACCGTCGCCCTCCCCTATGAGGAGGACAACGCCGCGCTGGCCGCCCGGGCCACGCTGCTGGAGGGATTGCGCGCGATGGCGACGGAGACCGAGGTCCTCGACGGCCCGGCGGAGCCCAAACCTTTCGGCATCGACCCCCTGCTCGTCCACCTGCAGCGCGAGTTCGGCCGGGTCGAGCCGGCGCGACGGCCGCCCAGCGCGGCGCTGGTGCTGCTGCGCTCGGCAGGGGAGCGCGGCGAGGCGGAGGCGATCGGCGGCGAGGTGGCGAAGCTGATCGCCGACGGCGCCGATCCGGCGGCGATCGCGATCGCCGTGCGCGACCCGGTGCGGCGCGGGCCGCTGCTTGCCACGGTGCTCGAGTCCCATGGCATCGGAGTCGCGCTCGAGGCCGAGATCCCGGTCGCCGGAACCTCCGTCGGGGGCACGCTGATCGCGCTGCTGGAAGCGGAGTTCGGCGACGCCCGCGCCGCCGACCTGCTGCGCTTCATGCGCGGCCCCAGCGGGCTGCCCGACGCGCAGGTCGACTGGTTCGAGCGCGCCGTGCGCCGCGGTCGCCTCGTGGGAGCGCCTGCGGCGCTGGCGCTGTGGGAGGAGCGGCACGAGCGCCTCCCGGGTGACGTCGAGCGGATCCGGCAGGCGACGCAGGAGGGGCCCGGCACGCTGGTCGCCGCCCTGGCCCGGCTCGCGGCGACGATGGCCTCACGCCCGCTGCGCGGCGACGCGGACGGCCCGGCGCCCGGGCGCGGCGATGGCCTCGAGTTGCGCGCTGCCGCCGCGATCTCCACCGCGCTCGGCGACCTGGCCGAAATCCCGCGGCTGGCGCCCCCGGCGGCGCGGTTGGCGATGACCCTGCGCGAGCTCCGCTTCGATGCCTGGAGCGGGCCGGTCGAGGGCCGGGTGCGGATCGCCAGCCCCTACCGGCTCCGCGCCTCGCGCTTCGAGCACGCCTTCGTCGCCTCGCTCCAGGACGGCGAGTTCCCGCGCCGCGACCGCGGCGAGGACCCGTTCCTCTCCGAAGCGCAGCGCCTCGCGCTCGGCCTCGAGCCCCGCCGCGACCCCGATGCCGAGGAGCGCTACCTCTTCCACGCCTGCCTGGCGCTGCCCAACCGACGACTCTTCCTCTCCTGGCGCGACAGCAACGAGAACGGCGTCGCCGAGCCGCGCTCGCCCTTCCTCGACGAGGTCCGCGGCCTGCTCGATCCCGCGCCGGTGGACGGGGAGGACGACGCGGTCGAGGCGGAGCTGACCGTCTCCCGGGACCTGACCCAAGTGCTCCTGCCGCGACATCTGGCCGCCTCGGAAGCCGAGCTGGACAGAGCCCGGACGGCGGAGGCGGCGAGCCGTGCCCCCGGCCCCCTCTCCAACCCGGCGGTGCTCAACGCCCTCGCCGCCGTCCCCGCCTACGGCGGCACCACCCTGGAGGGATTCGACGTCTGCTCCTACCGCTGGTTCGTCTCGCATGAGCTCGACCCCCAGCCGCTTGACCCGGCCCCCGACCCGCTCGTCCAGGGCGGCCTGATGCACGCCGTGCTCGATCGGCTCTATCGCGAGCGGCCAGGCGACGACCCCCTCCCCCGCCCCGGCTCGCTCGGCGCCTGGATCGGCCGGGCGCGCGAGCTGGCCGGCGAGGTCGCGGCCGAGCGCGGCCTGGGGGCCCATCCCGCCGAGCGGGCGATCGCGCGCCGGGTCGAGGGCCTGCTGGCCCGCTTCCTTGCCGACGAGGCCGGGCGCGAGACCGGTGGCTATGAGCCATGGCTGCTGGAGGCGGCCTTCGGCGAGGCCGAGACGGCCGAGCGCCCGGTGCTCAAGATCGACGGCTGGGGCCTGCACGGAGCGATCGACCGGGTCGACCGGGCGCCCGACGGCAGCGCGCTCGTGCTCGACTACAAGCTCTCCCGCGTCGTCACCCCGCGCGAGAAGTTCGAGGAGCAGGCGAAGCTGCAACTGCAGCTCTACCTGATCGCGGTCGCCGAGCACTGGGGCGCCGATGCGGTCGGCGGCCTCTACCACCCGCTGCGAGGGACGTCGTCGCGGCGTCCCCGTGGGGCGGTCCTCGAGGAAGTCGCACCGCGGCTCGCCTCCTACCGCCTCTACGACAACGACCTGGTCGACCGCGAGGGCTTCGAGGAGATGCTCACCGACGCCCGCCGACGCGCCGGGGAGATCGTCGCCCGCATGCGCCGGGGAGAAATCCGCCGCGACCCGGGGCCGCGCCACGGCCTGCGCGGGCACGACGTCTGCCCCACCTTCTGCGAGTTCGCGCCGATCTGCCGCCGCGACCGGGCGCCGGCCGACGCCGACGATGAGGACGAGCGATGAACGCTTCGGACTTTCTACGTCCAGTAGCACGTCAAAAGTCCACAGCGGCGAGTCGACCATGAGCGAGCGCACGCCCACCCCGGAACAGTCGCTGGCGATCGAGGCCCGTGGCCACGACGTCCTTGTCGAGGCCGGGGCCGGGACCGGCAAGACCGGGGTCATGGTCGATCGCTACTGCCGCCTCGTCTGCGACCTCGGCGTCGCCCCCGACGCGGTCCTCGCCTTCACCTTCACCGACAAGGCGGCGGCCGAGCTGCGGCAGCGCATCCGCGCCCAGCTCGAGTTGCGCGCCGGCGACGGGTCCCAGCGCGCCCGTGAGCTGCTGGCGACGATCGGCGGTGCCTGGGTGACGACCATCCACGGCTTCTGCAACCGGCTGCTCGCCGGCCACCCGGTGGCGGCCGGGGTCGATCCTCGCTTCCGCGTCCTCGACGCGCCCGAGACCGAGCGCGCCGCGCGCGAGGCGTTCGACGACGCCCTGGTCGAATTCCTCGCCGACGGGGACGCAGCGCGCGAGCGGACCGTCGCCGCCTTCGAGATCGGTGGCCTGCGGGCGATCGTCAGCGGCATCCACGCCGAGCTGCGCAGCCGCGGAGTCGCCGCCCCTCGCCTGCCGGACCCACCCACGCCGGATCCCGAGGCCGCCGTCCGCCGGGCCGCCACGGTCGCGGCGCAGACGCTCGAGGAGCTGAAGCCGACCAACGCCGGTCGCGAACTGGTCGAACGGGCCCTGGCCGTGCTCGGCGACGGCGTCCCGGATCTCAACGAGCTGACCGCGCTGCGGACCGACAGCAAGGCGAAATCGATGAACGCCTACCGGGAGGCGATCGACGCGGCGGTCGCCCGCGCCGCGGAGGCCGGTGAGGGAGGCGAGGCCTACCGGCAGATCGCCGAGCTCCTCGCTCTCTTCTCGCGGCGCTTCGAGGCGGCCAAGGAGCGCCGCGAAGGGCTCGACTTCGAGGACCTGCAGCTGCGCGCCGTGCGCCTGCTCGAACGCGAGGAGATCGGCAACGCCTACCGGACGCGCTTCAGCCACCTGCTGGTCGACGAGTTCCAGGACACCAACCGGCTGCAGCTGCGCTTGATCGAGGCGCTGCGTGGACCGCGCTCGGAGCTGATGGTCGTCGGCGACGAGCTGCAGTCGATCTACGGCTTCCGCCACGCCGACCTCGACGTCTTCCGTGAGCGGCGACGCGCGGTCGAGCAGAGCGACGACGCGGCGGCGATCGAGCTGAGCGGCAACTTCCGCTCGCGCCCCGAGGTGATCGGCGCCGTCAACGCGATCGGCGAGAAGCTGCTCGGCGACGCCTTCCGTCCGCTCCGCGTCGGCGCCCTGCCCCAACAAGCCGAGCCGCCCGGAAATGGGCCGGCGGTGGAGCTGTTGCTGACCGCGCGCGACGGCTGGGACGGCGAGGGAATCGACTTGGCGCCGGCGACCGATGCCGACACTCCACCGAACCACCTGGCCGAGGCTCGCTTCCTCGCTATGCGGCTCAGCGAGCTCGCCGAGAGCGGCGTCGAGCGCGGCGAGATGGTCGTCCTGCTGCGCGCCTTCACCCACCTCGATGCCTACGAGGACTCGCTGGAGCGCGCCGGCCTGCGCCCCTACACGATCGGCGGCCGTGGTTACTGGTCCCAGCAGCAGGTCGCCGACGTCTGCGCCCTGCTGGCGACGATCGCCAACCCGCTCGACGACCAGGCCCTGTTCGGCGCGCTCGCCTCCCCCGCCTGCGGCGCCGCCCCGGACACGCTATGGCTGTTGCGCGCGGCGGCGGGCCGGCGGCGGCACGTCTGGCCGGCACTCGAGCGGGCGGCGGTCCTGGGCGAGGGCGAGATGGAGGACCCAGAGCGACTGACGGAGATCCCGGAGTCGGAGCTGGCCCTGCTGCGCGACTTCGCGGGCACGGTCGGCGGGCTGCGCGCGCGGGCCGGGCGGCTGTCGCTCGCGGGTTTGATCGACGCCGCGGTCGCCGAGACCGGGTATGACCTGGCGGTCCTGATGCGTCCCTCGGGCGAGGCGCGCTTCGCCAACGTACGCAAGCTGATGCGCCTGGCCGAAGAGTTCGAGGCCCGCGAGGGACGCGACCTGCGCGGCCTGCTCGACTTCCTCCTCGCCCGCGCCGAAGCCGACGCGGAGGCGGAGGCGGCAAGCGCGATCGAGGGGCACGACGGGGTGCGGATCATGACCGTGCACAGCGCCAAGGGGCTCGAGTTCGGCGTCGTCGCCGTCCCCAACCTCTCGCGGCGGCTGCTGGCCGGATCGCGACTGCCGGCGTTGACGCTCGGTCACGAGCAGGCAGAGCCTCGGGTGGGGCTACAGCTGCGCCGCCTCGGCGCCGCCTCGCTCAACCTCTTCGCGCACGAGGAGCTCTGCGCGGAGGCGCAGCAGCGCGAAGCGGCGGAGGAGCTGCGCCTCTTCCACGTCGCCGCGACCCGAGCGCGCGAGCGGCTGATCCTCAGCGGCATTGCGATGCCGCGGCCAGGGCGGGCGACGCAACCCGGCACGCCCGTGATCGAGCGCATCCTCGACGGCTTCGAGGTCGACCGCGAGGGCGACTCGGCGATCGAGATCCCCGCCCCACGGCCTCGCGAGGGTCTCGATGCGAGCCTCGCGCCTTCGCGGATCGCTGTGCGAGTGAGCCTGCCCTCGCCCGAGCGGGCCATCGAGCTGACCGCGACGCGGCGCGAGCCAGTGGCGCCGGCAACCCTCGGCGGGGGCGAGGCGCCACTGCCAACGCGTCGCCCACCCGCAGTCCCAAATCGCCCCCTCTCCTACACGGCGATCGCCTCCTATGAGGAATGCGCGTACCGCTTCTACATGGAGCGCGTGCTCGGTCTCGGCGACCGCGTTCGTCCTTTGTCCGGTATAGCGCCACAAAGGACGAACGCAAGCGCTGAAGGTGGGCCAGGGAAGCGAGGAGAAGCGGCGGCCCGAGGTGCGGCCGTGCACTCGCTGCTCGAGTGGAGTGCGGCCAACGAGTGGCGCGAGCCCACGGAGGAGACGGAGGCCGCGCTGCTCGCCCCCGTGCGCGCCTGGCTCGGCTCCAGCCTGTTGCGCGAGCGGGTGCGAGTGCCGAGCGCGAGCTGCCGGGCCGAGGTGCCCCTGCTCCTCGGCGTCGCCGACACGACGCTGCGTGGCTCGATCGACCTGCTGGTCGAGCGCGATGGCGCCCCGCCCCTCGTCATCGACTACAAGACCGACCGCCTGGGCGGCTCCTCGCCGGCCGAGCGCGCCGCCAAGTACGCGACCCAGAAGACGATCTACGCCCTCGCGGTCGCCGAGGCACACGATGTCGAGGAGGTCGAGGTCGCCTACGTCTTCCTCGAGCAGCCGGAGGAACCCGTGATCGAGCTGCTCGACAGCGAGGCGATGCAACGGGGGCGCGAGGCGCTGGCGGCGGTCATCGCCCGGATCGGCACCGGCGAGTTTCCGGTGGCCGCGGTAGAGCAGCGCAGCTGGGACCTCTGCCGCGACTGTCCAGCCCTAAACCGCCTCTGCTCGGGCCCTGAGGTCGTCTGACCAAGCAGACCAAGGACACAGGGAGCGAAGCGTGCTCTGCACGTGAGCGACCGAGGACGCCGGTATGCGCCGGTCAGGCGACCTCAGGTCAGGACGGCTCGAGTTTGGCCGCAAGCTCGTCGAGTCGCAGCTCTTCCAGGCCCTCGCTGACCGCGTCGAGCTCGGTCGAGCAGTAGGTGACGAGCTCACGGCCCTCGCGGCAGAGATCGAGCGTTTCGCGCAGGCCGGCCTGACCGGAGTCGAGACGGTCGATGATCTGCTCGAGCCGCTCGACGGCGGCCTCATAGGACTCTGGTGCCTCGCTCATCCCCCACCCCCGTCTCGATCGATCTCGGCGCCGACGCCGCCGTCGGCGAAGCGCAGTCTGACGTGCTTGGCGGCGAGTGCGGCGGCGGCGCTCGTCACCGGCTCCCCGCCGCTGTCCTCGGCGAGGGCGTAGCCGCGTTCCAGGGTGCGCTCGGGTTCGTGCGCGCGGAACGCCACCTGCGCCCGCCGCAATGCCTCGCGCTTGCTGTCCGCGTCCGCGCCGGCGGCACGGCGGGCGGCACGCGCGAGCACGACCGAGGCGAGCCGGCGCTGGAAGCCGCGGCGCTCGGCCAGGCCGCGCTCGGAGGAAGCGCGGATCTCCCGCGTCTTCTGGTTGAGCGCGACTCGCTCGCGCCGCAATGCCCGCGCCGGGCCGCGGGCCAGCGCCACCAGGTGCCGGCTGCGGGTGCCCACGGCGCCCTCCCCCGCCCGCCGCAGCGCGACGGCGCTGCGGGTCAACGCGGCGCGCGCGGCGAGGCAATCGAGCGGCACAACCGCCTCGGCGGCGTGGGTCGGGGTCGAGCAGGCGACCGCGGCGACATCGTCGATCAGGGTCGAGTCGCGCTCGTGGCCGACGGCGCTGATCACCGGCACGCGCAGCATCGCCACCGTGCGGCAGAGGGTCTCGTCGCAGAACGCCCAGAGGTCGGCGAGGCTGCCGCCGCCGCGGGTGACGACGATCGCCTCGACCGCCGGCGTCGCCGCGAGCTCCTGAATCGCCGCGCCGATAGCGGGAGCGGCGCGCCGGTCCTGGACCGGCGCAAAGGCCCAGATCACGGTTCCAGCCCACCCCCGCCTCTGCAGGCCGGCGAGCAGGTCGCGCCTGGCCGCGCCGCTCTCTGCCGTGACCACCCCGATCGTCTTCGGCAGGCGCGGTCGGGTCAGCTGCTTTTGCAGCTCGAACAGCCCCTCGGCACGCAGCTGTTTGCGCAGCGCGTCCAGCCGCGCCAGCAGATCGCCCTCGCCGGCGAGGCGGATATGGGTTGCGCGGAAGAAGAAGCTGGGCGACGCCTGCGACCCACCCCGGTAGTAGTCGGGGCCTCCACCAATTACGACTTCGGCTCCGTCACGCAGACCCTGCTCTGGAAGTTCAAGTTTTTCGAGCTCGTTCAGCCAGATTGCGCAAGGCACAGCACCCTCGGCATCGCGCAACTCGAAATACGCTTGGGCTTTGCTCCGGCTGAGTCCAGTGACCTCGCCAATAAGAGATACCCGCGCTCGACGGCGCATCTCCTCTTCGAGCTTGCGTGCATAACGCCCCACAGGAAACGGCCCAGGTAGCTCTTCCACCTGGGTGAGGCTACTCAGAGCGCCAGCGTTTGGCCCACAACTTCAGCTCGGCGATGGTCGGGCGCAGCTCCGCGCCGGCCTCGGTCAGCGAGTAGGTGACGTGCACCGGCGAGCCGGGTTCCACCTCGCGCTCCACCAAGCCCTCCTGCTCGAGCTCGCGCAGGCGCTGCGAGAGCAGGCGGTCGGAGAGTCCCGGCACCGCCTTGGCAAGCTCACCGAAGCGCAGCGGCCCCTCGGTCAGGGCAAAGACGATCGCCCCGGTCCAGCGCTTGCCGATCAGCTCGATCGCCGCGTGGAAGTGAGGGCAGACGCCGGGGGGCTGTTCTTGGGCAGATACGGCCTCCACTTCGCTCAGCTTACTGAACGTAAGTGACGGGCCTGCTTGGATTACCACATGACCGTTCTCGACTGGGCGATCGTCGCCTTCACGATCGCATTCGCCATGTGGGGCTACCGGCAGGGATTGATCGTCGGGATGCTCACCCTGCTCGGGTTCGGCACCGGGGCCCTGGCCGGCAGCCGGCTCGGGCCGCTGCTGCTCAACGAAGGCTCGAACTCACCCTACGCGCCGCTCTTCGCCGCGCTGGGCGCGCTGCTGGCCGGTGCGGTGATCGCGGTGACGCTGGAGAGCCTCGCCCTGGGACTGCGCGAGCACGTGGTCCGCGGCCGGGCGCTGCACCTGGCCGACGGCGCCGGTGGCGCCGCGCTGATCGCCGCCGTGGCGCTGGGGCTGACCTGGGTCTTCGGCGCGGTGGCGTTACACGCTCCGGGCACCGCACAGTTGCGGGGCGACGTGCAGCGCTCGGAGATCCTGCGCGGCCTCAACGACCTGCTGCCGCCATCCGGCCCGGTCCTCAACGCGCTCAACCGCGTCAACCCGGCTCCGTCGATTGCCGGCCCGACCACCCCCGTGCCCCCACCGGATCCGGGGATCGCCTCCGACCCGGACGTGGCGCGGGCCAGCCGCTCGGTGGTGCGTGTGCTGGGCACCGCCTGCGGCCTCGGCGTCGAGGGGTCCGGCTGGGTCGTCCAGCCGGGTCTCGTCGTCACCAATGCCCACGTGGTCGCCGGCGAGGACGACACCACGGTGACCACGATCGACGGCGCTTCCCTCGACGCCACCCCGGTTCACTACGACCCGGGCAACGACCTGGCGCTGCTGCGGATCGACGCCCCCTCGATCCCCGCGCTGGGAACCGCCCCTGACCCACAGCGCGGCACTGCCGGCGCGGTCCTCGGCTACCCCGAGAACGGTCCCTACGCAGTCGCCGCCGCCCGCCTTGGCGATACCAGCGACGTGATCAGCGAGGACTCCTACGGCAAGGGCCCGATCCAGCGCCCGATCGCTTTTTTGCGTGGCAGCGTGCGCAGCGGCAACTCCGGTGGCCCCCTGGTCGATTCAAGGGGGCGAGTAATGGCAACCGTCTTCGCCGCGACCACCACCGGCCCCCCAGGTGGCTTCGCCGTCCCGAACGAAATCGTCCAAGAAGCTATTCACAACGAGACGGCGGCGGCGCCTGTTGACACGGGTCCCTGCACGAGTTGAGAGAGGAGGGGTCGGGTACTGCTCCCGACGGCTTGTACTTTTTCGTCAATCCGATCTCGGACAACCGCAGAACACCACACCGAAAAAGTTGAGTCGGGAGTAGTACCCGACCCCTCCCCCCACTAAGTTTCCGTCAGTGAACCCTCTGCCTCCTGAGGTGCAGCGCCGCCGCCGTCTCGTAACCCGCGCGCTTCCGCTTATCGTCATCGCGGCGATCGCGTTTGCGCTCGGCGCCTCGGCGGGGTCCCCGGGCTCGCCGGAAAAGGAAGCCGCCGAACGCTTCAGCCAGGCCTGGGCACGGAAGGACTTCGCCACGATGTACCAAGAACTGAACGAAGCTTCGCGCCACGCCGTCGGCGAGGACGAATTCGCCCAGGCCTACCGCGACGCGGCCGAGGTCGCGACGCTGCGCACGCTCGAAGTCCATTCGCCTGGCAACCCCAGCAGCGAGAACGGCGTCGACAAGGTGCCGGTGCCGATCGAAGCCGGGACGGTGGCCTTTGGCACGGTCAGCGCCGATCTCGACCTCCCCTACGCCGAAGGCGGCATCGCCTGGGATCGGAGCCTCGTCTTCCCCGGCCTCGAACCCGGCGAGCGCCTGGAAAACCGGATCGATCTGGCGCCGCGGGCGCCGATCCTCGCCCGCGACGGGACCGTGCTCGCCGAGGGCTCCGCCGAAGCCCGCGAACACCCGCTGGGAAGCGCCGCGATCGACGTCGCCGGCGAAATCGGCACGGCCGCGGAAGAAGATGTCGCGACGCTCGCCCGGCAGGGCTTCCCTGCCGGCACGCCGGTGGGCATCAGCGGCCTCGAGCAGGCTTTCAACGCGCGCCTTGCCGGCAAGCCCGGCGGCTCGCTGCTCGCCGTGGGCGAAGAAGGCTCGGCCCGGATCCTCTCCCAGGCCAAGCCGCAACCAGGGGCACCAGTCAAGACGACGATCGACCCCGACCTGCAGATGGCGGCGGTCTCCGGCTTGGCCGGCCGTGCCGGTGGCGTTGCCGTGCTCGACGCCGACAGTGGCGATGTCCGTGCCCTCGCCGGCCAGGCCTTCTCGGCGCCGCAGCCGCCGGGCTCGACCTTCAAGACGGTCACCACCACGGCCGCACTGGAGAAGGGCGTCGTCTCACTCGACGACGAATTCGAAATCGTCGACGGCGCCAACGTCGGCGGCCGCTTCATCAGCAACGCCAACGGCGAGCTCTGCGGCGGCACCTTCCGCGAAGCCTTCGCCGAGTCCTGCAACGCGGACTTCGCCCCGCTGGGGCCGAAGATCGGCAACGACGATTTCGTCGCGGTCGCCGAACGCTTCGGCTTCAATTCCCCCCCGGCTCTCTACGCGCCGAGGATCGTCGCCGAAGTGGAACCACCCGAATCGACGATCCCGACCGAAATCGGCGAAGAAGTCGACCTCGGCGTGACCGCGATCGGACAGGGAGAGGTGCTGGCGACCCCGCTGCAGATGGCGAGCGTCGCCCAGACGATCGGCAACGGCGGCGTCCGCGAGCCGACCTCGGTCGTCGCCAACCGCAAGCTGCGGCCAGACCCCGACTCGGTGCGGGTGATGTCGAAGAAGATCGCCGGCGAGCTGACCGAACTGATGGTCGGCGTGGTCACCGGCGGCACCGGCTACGCCGCCGCGATCCCCGAGGCGCAGGTGGCGGGCAAGACCGGCACCGCCGAGCTGGGCCCGAAGCCAGGCACCGAGGGCGAAGAAGAACCCGAGCAGATCAAGGACGCCTGGTTCACCGCCTTCGCCCCCGCCGAAAACGCCAAGCTGGCGGTCGGCGTCCTGCTGGTCGAAGCCGAAGCGGCGGGCGGAGAAGTAGCCGCCCCGATCGCCGGCGAAGTCCTCTCGGCCGGTCTTTAGAGGTCGAGCGTGACCGCGGCCGGGCCTTCGGGGCCCGGGATGGAGAGCGTCAGCGGGCGGTTCTCGGAGGCCGAGGCCGGCAGCTCGAAGAGCACCAGGGAACCCTCGATCGAACCCTGCTGCGGAGTCGAGTCGACGAGGGGGATCTGTTCCTGCGACTCGACCTTGCCGCCGAAGGGGAAGGCGTAGAGGCTCTTGCTCGGAAGAGCCCCGAAGGTCTGGTGGCCGGCGTCGGTGATCGTGAAGGAGTCGGCGAGCGTCTGCGTCTCTTCGCTCTTGTTCTGAACTTCGACGAAGACGCCGAAATAGCTGTGGCCACGGGGGGGTTCGGGCTGGCCGACCAGGTAGGCCGAGTCCTCGTTGTCGTGCGGGTTGAGGTAGCGCGAGAAGATCACGTTGTAGCGAAGCTCGCCAAGCTTCACCGGTTCGCCCTCGGGAACGTCCTTGGAGTCGCTCGAGTAGCCGCAGGCCGAGAGCGCGAAGGCGGTCACGGCGAGCGCGAGGACAGCGAGCAGCGAAAGCGTGGTTCTGCGGCTGGGGAGCATCGGCGGCGAGAGTCTATTAAGCGGGCCTACGGGATGCCGGTCGCGTGAGGGTTGCCTCCCGCCACGGCAACCGGAGCGGTCGCGGCTTCGCCGCTCTCGAGCTGGTCGCGAAGCCGACGCAGCGCCGTGCGCCAGCCACGCTGCGCGGAGGCCGAGTTGGCGGCAAGCACCTCCAGGACCCTGTCGAGAGGGTTCGACGGCTCGGTCCAGTGGGAGACACGGACCCTGGTCAGCGAACCGGTGCCCTCGGTCAGCTCCCAGACCGTGGTCGTGGGGATCCGGTTGCCGCGTCCGCCACGACCCCGCTCGATCAGCTTGTGCGGCGGCTCCAGCTCGACGATCGCCGTATCCATCCAGACCTTTCGCAGCGGTGAAGCGACGCGGAACCGCGCCCCGGCGCCGATCCCACTCGACTCGATCCGGGTCAGGTGGAAGCCGCTGAGGAAGTGATCGGTGAAGGAGGGTCGGCGCGCCAGGTCGGCGATCGTCTCGAAGACGCGCTCACGGAGAACGTCGATCTCGATCTCTGCGCTGACGGGGCCCATGCGAGGGCGCGATTCTAGTCGGGCTCCGCGACGGGCGAGGCTCGGGGTTTGACGACGCCCAATCCTGGGTATAGCTGCGGCAAAACCCGGATGCCGAGCCATATCCAGGGGGCTAGGATCGGTTTCCCAACGGCGGAAGGAGTTGACATCGCCACCAGTCTCACCCCCACCTCCGTTTCTGACAACTGTGCCGCCGGGACCTTCCCTGGTCCGGGCACCTACTTCTGTGTCGAGTGCGGCTCTCAGCTTGCGCTGCACGAGGACGACAGCCTTCCCGAGTGCCCCCGCTGCGGATCCTCCAGCTTCAGGCTCGACTCGATCTTCGAGTCGATGCAGGAGCACGGCCAGACGACGGCGGAGTTCGAGATCGCGACCGAGCCGACCCCAGCGAGCTGGCTCGACGAGGCGCGTGCGGGCCTCGTCCCCGGCAGCCGGCACCTGATCTGCCGCGACGACGGCGAGGCTCTCGACTTCGAGATCGAGCACGGCTGGACCAGGATCGGCCGCAGCGTCACCGCCGACCTTCGCCTCGACGACCCCAGCGTCTCCCGCCGCCACGCATTGATCGTCTCCGAACCAGGCGAGTCGCTGCGCGTCCTCGACGACCGCAGCCTCAACGGCGTCTTCGTCAACGCCGATCTGGTCGAGTGGGGCAAGCTGGGCGACGGCGACGAGCTGGCGATCGGGCGCTACCGCCTCTTCGCGCTCGAAGGCTGAACCGGGCAATCCGCGCAAATTCCGGCCTACGGCGCCCGTAGAGTGGGCGCCATGGACTCTGCCCAAGATCCCTCGATCGCCGCCGAGCAGGCTCGCCAGCGCCTGCACGAAGAGATAGAGCGCGTCCGCAGCGGCGTAGAGGAGATGCTCGCCGAGCAGGGCAACGGGGATGCCGAGCTACAACGAGAGCTGGACGCCCTACGCGAGGACACCAGGCTCTACGTAAAGCAGCGACTCCGCAAGAGCGAGAAGCGCACCGACAAGCGCCTCAACAAGCTAGAGCGCCGCATCGATCAGGTCGAGCAGGACCGCCAGCACGCCGAGTGGCGCATCCACACCAACACCGAGGCGATGCTCGACGGCCTTCTGCGTGAGGTCCGCGCAATTGCCGATCTCCTGACGCGCACCAGCTCCAGATAGGAGAAGCCCATCTCGACCTGGACAGCCCGGAAGGGGGTCCAGTGACCCTCCCACGGAGGCTCCCGGGACCACGCCCGAACCCTGGCCATGAAGTCAGCTGCGCGACGGCCTCCGGGGGAGGGTCACTGGACCCCCGACCACATCACTCGGTCGAGATGCTCGGGTCTGCCTGGACCTTGTGGGGGACGATCATCAGGAAGTTGCTTGTCGCGTCGGCGGCCATGGCGGTCATCCGCTCGGCCTCCTCGTCCTGACCGGTCGCCCGCAGCTCGTCGCCGTAGTGGCTGAGCAGATCGTCGATGTCGAGCAGGGCCTCGGAGTCGAGGTCCTTGAGCTCGACTTTGGCGCCCTCGCCCAGGCGGGCTTCGATCGCCGGGCGGTCGATGCCGAAGGCGTTGTGGCGGACGTAGACGCGGCCGCCGGTCATCCCGGCGCAGGCCCAGGGGCCGAGGTCGCCGAGCACGACCGCACGGCCGGAGGTCATGTACTCGAAGGCGAAGCCCTTGGCGTTGGCGCGGTCGACGACGCAGCCGCGGCGGTCGTCGATCTCTTCCGCCGGCTCGCCGGCCAGGACCACGTCGGCGCCGGAGAGGCGGATGCAGAAGCGCGAGTCGGCAGAGCCCTGGACGAAGAGGCGACCGCGCTGGGCGCCGTAGGCGAACGACTTGCCGACCGAGCCGTTGAGGCGCTGGCCCTTGGCCCCCTTGCCCTTGAGCACGGCGAGGCTGCCGCCCAGCATCGCCTTGCCGACGCCGTCCTGGGCGCCGCCCTCGACCCGGATCGAGACGCCGTAGGCGTTGAAGGCGCCGAGGCCCTGGCCGGCGACCGAGCCACCGTTGAACTCGAGATCGGCGAGCACGTCCTCGTTTGACTCGGGCCCGCCGTCGAAGATGCGCGAGCGGGCGATCGCCCCGGCCAGCTCGGTACCGAGCACCCGGTCGTTGGCGTCGGTCGCGCGCGGGAAGTGGCTGGTGACGGTGTGACCGGAGCAGACTTCGCCGGCGAGGGCGCCGATCTGGGCCGAGGCCTGCTTGGTCTCCATGCGGATCGGACGGGCGACGACGAGCCCCGCTTCGGCGCGCTCGTCGGCCACCTCCTCGGCCACCGGCAGGTCGATCGGCTCGAGGTCGAGGAACTCCTCCAGCGGAGTGATCAGCGGCGCCAGGTCGATCTGGTCGTGGTGGGAGACCTGCTCGAGCAGGTCGTAGCGGCCGACGAGGTCCTGGGCGCGGTCGTAGCCGAGCGAGGCGACGACCTGCTTGACCTCCTCGCCCATCGCCGCGAAGAAGCGGGCGCAGCTCTCGGCGGCGACGTCGACCTCCTGCGGGGTGAACTTCTTCAGGCCGTGATCCTGGGCCTGCTCGACCGTCTCGATCTGGGTCGCGATGCCGACGTGGCAGGTATCGAGCTGGCAACCGCGGCAGATCGTGCAGCCGAGGCTGACCATCGCCAGGGTGCCGAAGCCGACCCGGTTGGCGCCGAGGCAGTGCAGCTTGACGACGTCGTGACCGGTCCGGTAGCCGCCGTCCGCCCAGATCTCGACGCGGTTGCGCAGGCCGGCCTCCATCAGCGCCCGGTGCACGGCGCGGGTGCCGATGTCGGAGGGCAGGCCGACGTGGCGCAGCGCGTGCTGGCGCGCCGCACCGGTGCCGCCCTCGAAGCCGGAGAGGGTGATGATGTCGGCGCCCGCCTTGGCGATGCCGAGGCCGATCGTGCCGATGTTCGGCACCACCGGGACCTTGACCGAGACGCGCACGTCCGGATTGACCGTCTTCAGCTCGTCGATCAGCTCGGCCAGGTCCTCGATCGAGTAGAGGTCGTGGTTGTTGGAGGGCGAGATCAGGTCGGTGCCGGGCGCCGCGTTACGGGCGGCGGCGACCTTCTCGGAGACCTTCTTGCCGGGCAGGTGGCCGCCCTCGCCGGGCTTGGCGCCCTGGCCGATCTTGATCTCGGCCAGATAGGAGGAGTTGATCATCTCCGCCGAGACGCCGAAGCGGCCCGAGGCGACCTGCTGGCCGCGCCACTTGCGGTAGTGCCCGTACATGTCGCGGATCTCGCCGCCCTCGCCGTTGACGCAGAGGACGTTGATCGATTTCGCCGCCTCGGCGTAGGCGCGAAAGGCGGGCTCGGACTGCGAGCCGAAGCTCATCGAGGAGATCACCACGGGGTAGTCGTGGTGGCCGACGCCGGCGTCGACCGTGGCCGGGTCGACCGGATCGCGGTCGCCCTTCAGGCCCATGATGTGGCGCATCGAGATCGGGCTCTGCGCCTCGAGGTCGCGCACCTTCTCGGAATATTCCTCGTAGGACCCCGAGCCGTTGGCGGTGGCGATCGCCGCCTTGTAGACCTTGGGATAGAAGCGGAAGGTCTTCGCCGGTTTTGCCGGCTCGTCGCTGCCGAGGATGCGGGTCCGCTCGTTGCTCGACTCGTCGAGGCCGTCGAAGCCGATGCCCGCCTTCTCGGAGGCGGCGAAGGCCTCGGTCTGGAAGATCTCCGCGAGCTCGGGCTTCACCCCGATCGAGGAGAACTGGCGGGCGTAGCCGCGCACCTCGTGGATCCCGATCGTCGAGATCACTTTCTCGATCCCCTTGGCGAGCGCCGCGCAGAGGTTGCCGATGTCCTTGCGGTAGTCCTCGACGCAGATCACCTCGACCATCGTGTAGGGGCAGACGCCGTTGGCGCCGAGGCCGAGGGCCAGCATCGTGTCGTGGACGTTGCGGATCGCCGCCGAACGCAGGACGATGCCGCAGCGCCGGCGCAGGTTCTCCTCGCCCGGCTCGACCCGGAACTGCTTCAGCGCCTGGTCGACCGCCGAGGTCGCGAGATGGGGGTCGAGGTAGCGCCGCTCGGCGTCGTAGACGGTGCGGTCGGTCAGAACCAGCAACTCGGCGCCGTCGCGGACCTTCTTTACCGCCTCCTGCTTGATCCGCGCGATCGCCCCACGGGTCGTCTCCGACTCGAGTAGCGAGATGTCGACGGCTCCGGCGCGTCCGCGGAACTCCTCCCAGAGGTCCTCGAGCAGGTAGGTCTGGTGCTCGCGGGCGATCCCGCGGTAGGTCTTGTCGGAGAGCGGCGCCAGGCCGTGATGGCCGCCGAGGATCACCGGGAAGGAAGTCTCGATCGTGCCCGTGTCCTCGCCGGCGGCGTCGATCGAGGGGCGGCGGCCGAAGACCGTTCGGGTCGAGAAGTGCTCCATCTCACGCTCGCGGTCGATCGCCGGGTTGGTGACGACGGCGACCGTCTCCTTGAAGTAGTCGGCGAGGTTCTGGCGCTCGGGCGAGAGCGCCGCGAGCGGTCCGTCGTAGCCGAGCGAGCCGACCGGCTCGGCCCCGTTGGAGGCCATCTGCTGGACCAGTTTGACGTCGTCGCGCTGCCAGCCGAAGCCGGCGAGGATGCGGTCATCGACCTTGACCGGCTCTTCGGGACCGGCGCCCGAGTAACCGGGCACGTCGGTGCCCTCGAGCGGGCCGCCGGTCTCCAGCGCGCGGTCATACGGCCCGGCCTGCTCGGCGCCGTTGCGGGCCAGCCAGCGGTCGCAGACGATGCGCAGCATCGCGTCGTGGGAATGCAGAATCGAGTGCCTCGCCTCGCGGTCGATCGAGACCATCGCCTTCTCGCCGGGGGCGAGCGGCTTCGGCTCGGAGACCATCTCGCTGACGGCGACGACACCGGGCTCGGAGCTGAAGACGAAGTCCTCGCCGGTCTCGACCTGCCAGAGCGGGCGCAGTCCCAGCGCGTCGGCGGAGAAGACGCACTCGTCGCTGTGGCGGGCGATCAGCGCCACCGGCCCCTGGGCGAAGGGACCCATCGCCTGGCGCAGGTACATGTAGAAGCGGTGCAGGTCCTCGGGCAGGGCGCGGATCTCGTTGACGATCGGCGGCACGACCATCTCCATCGCCTCGGCGAGGCTGAGCCCGTCGCGGTTGACCAGGGTGGCGATCGTCTGGTTGAGGTCCTGGGAGTCCGAGGAGCCGGGCTGGATCGGGACGCCGAGCATGCGCGCCTCTTGGCGCAGCTGTTCGACCGTGTTGATCTCACCGTTGTGGCCGAGCACCGAGAAGGGCTGGACCCGTTTGAACGAGGGCCAGGTGTTGGTCGAGTAGCGGTTGTGGCCGAAGGCGCCGATCGTCTCGAAGCGCTCGTCGCGCAGGTCGGGGTAGTACTCGCCGAGGATGTTCGGCGCGCCCATCACCTTGTAGACGCAGATCGTCGCCGAGATCGAGGGGACGTGGACGCCGAGCTCGCGCTCGAGCTCGATCAGCAGGTCGAAGAGGACGCGGTCGCGGTGCTTGGCGTCGGCGACGAGGCCGGCGATTTGCCAGAAGTGCGGCTCCTCCTCGCGCGCGGTCGGGCCGAGCGCCGGCGAGTCGACGACGCCGATCCGCTCGGCGAGGACGCGGAAGCCACCCTGGCCGAGCAGCTCGCGGGCGTCGTGCTGGACCTTCTCCAGGTCCTGCGAGCGTTCGATGAAGACGTGGGCGACGGCGAAGGCGTCGTCGAGGGTCAGCGAGGGGTCGTGGCCGCCGGTGCGGACCTCCTCGGCCCAGATCTTGCGCGGGATGTCGAGCAGGAGCCCACAGCCGTCCCCCTCGCCGTCGACGTTGCCCGCGCGGTGGAGCATCTTCTGCAGCGCCGGTATCGCGCGTTCGATCGGTTCGTGGCTCGGCGTCGCGTCCTTGCGCACCGAGGCGTAGATCGCACAGGCGTCCTTGTCCTCGACGCTTGGCGGCGAGACGAGCGGCCGGTAGGCACGCTCTGGCGAGTAGCGGACGGGGCCGCCCTCGCCGTGAAGCTCACGGGACTGGGTATCGGACATCTTGACCTCCCGGTTTCCGCGCCTTCTCCGAGCGGGCGCGCGACGGGTTGACGAGTTGCCGGATTATAGGGCGGGCAGGCCCGCCGATCCAGCGAGTGCGCCTTTTGCCCCCATATGCGGGGGTAAAGGGTTCAGTCGTCAGGCAAAGGAGGGCGGCGCGTAGTCGCCCTCGGGGTGGACGCCGATCAGCAGGGCGGTCACGGGGGCGTCGGAACGGTTGAGGATGGTGCGCCCGGCGGGCGGCTCGATCGAGGCGAAGGTGCCGGCCGGCGCCGGATGCTCCTCACCCTCGATCTTGAGCACCGCGTCGCCTTCGAGGATCGCGTAGAGCTCGACCTGGCCGCTCTGCGCCTCGTTGTGCTCGGGGATCTGCCCGCCCGGCGCGATCTCGACCAGGTTGAAGCCGAAGGCCGAGGTGCCGAGCGCTTTGCGCGCCAGCCTCCAGGTCGCCTCGCCCGAGCCCTCCATCGCCTCGAACTCGTCGCGGTGCTTGATCGTGAAGCCGCCTGGCATCGGGAGCCCGCGCCTATCCGCCCCAGCTGGGTTCGGAAGCGTTCTTGGCGAGCACGGTCGGGTGGCCGCCGCGCCAGGGGATGCTGACGACGTTATGGCGATTGGCCGGATCGAAACCACCGGTGGTGGCGAGGACGAAGTTGCCGTTGGCGGAGAGCGCGGCACCGAGGACGCCCTGCTCGGTCGCTTCGACCAGCGGGCGCTGGGCGCCGGTGCGGGCATTGACGGTGACCGCGTAGCTGAGGTCCTGGCCCTCGAACTGGGCGAGCAGCCGACGGCCGTTGGCCGACCAGGCAGTCGGGAAGAGGCCCTGGGCGAGCGGGCTGACCTTCGAGTGGGTGAGCTGCCGCACCCTTTCGCCCGCGAGATTCATCCTGAACAACTCGTTCTTGGGGACGTAGCGCCGCTTCCTGGCGCCGAGCTGCCTGACGAAGACGATCCCGCCGTTGGGGCTCCAGAGCGGATAGCCGGAGCGTCGGTCGGTAGTCAGGCGGTGATTCAGCTGCGGAGCCTGCGCGTCGGGCATGCCCGGGAGGCGGATGTCATACCTGTAGACGTCGCTGCGGGGCGGGAAGCTTTCGCTCGCCGCCCTGCCGTAAACGAGCGCTCCGCCTCCGGGCGCGAAGCTGACGCCCGAGAAGAAGCCGCGCGCGATCATCTGCTGAGCGCCGGTGACCGTGTCGATCAGGACCAGGTGCTTGGCGCCGAGTTCGGGGCCGAGCACGGCGGCGATCAAGGTCGAGTCGGGCGACCAGTCGAAGACCGAGGTTTCGCGCCAGCCGACCGCCAACCCGCTCACCGGCGCACTGCCGTCCGCGGGCACCAGCATAAGTTCGGGCTGGGCGGAGCGCCCTTTCCCCTGATGGAGAAAGGCGACTATCTTGCCATCGGGCGAGACCCGCGGATTGGATCCCGCCACGAGCCGCCGCGCCCCGGAGCCGTCGTTCGCCGCCGACCAGACGCTGGGGTTGAGCGGGTTACGAGAGAAGACAAGCGTCGCCTCAGCCATCGCCGGAACGGCGAGGAGAACGACCAGCAACGCCAACCCGAAAGTCCATCGAAGTCTGACCGGCACACCGCGATGGTAATGGCGAAGGCGGCGGCGTCAACCGGTGGCGTAAATCGCCGGTGGCTCGTCAGACAGCGACTCGTGCGGCCACTTCGAGCTCGACCACCCGATCGGGGGCCGCGAGGGCTGCCTGGGCCGCGGCACGCAGCGCTAGACCGTCCAGGTGGTAACGATCGGCTACTACGTCGAGTAGATCGAGGTGGTCAGCCGGAGTGAGCACCTCGATGCTGGACGGCTTGCCGCCCGCGAACCCAACTTGGCAGTAGGTGTCGTGAACCGAATCTTGGCGTTCAAGGCGCTCGAACCGAAAAAGTTCGATGTCGAGAGCATCGGCCTCGCTGTCGTAGTCTGCCCGCATCAGCTTCTCCTGTCATGGATTGTGACGATCAAGTCCGGCTCGTCAAGTGCGACGACCACGCGGACGCGGACGCCTTGTATCTCCCCCGTGTATCGAGGCTTTCCGTTCCTATCGCGATCGAATTCGACAGGCTCCTCGATGACGCGTTCGACCTCCATCACCGATGCCCCGAGGCGCCGAAGGTAGTTCTTCGCATGCCGCGAGAGCCGCATGCCCCCTTAAGGATCCGACGACGAAAACTCTCCCCCCACCCGGCATCCGCCGGGAAAGCGAGAATCCGAACTCGTGAACCTGAAAGAAATACTCGAAAAATTCGGTGAAGCGCTTCAGACCGCCTACGGCGCGATAGGCGCCAGCCATGCCCAGCCGGAGGATCAGCTCAAGCATCCGGTCGTGCAACTGATGCAAGAGCTGGGCAACGTCATCGGCGTTGAGATCGTGGCTACGACCGAGGCTGCGATGGTCGAGTTGAAGGGCAGACCAGATGTCGCAATCGCAGTCAACGGCGCGGTCACCGGGCACGTTGAGCTGAAGGCTCCCGGCAAAGGCGCTCAGCCGTCGAAGTTCAAAACCGATGACGCCAAGCAGTGGAAGAAGTTCCGAAATCATCCAAATCTGCTTTACACCGACGGGAATGAGTGGTCGCTCTATCGCACCGGTGAGCGCCAAGGCAAAGTCATACGACTCTCTGGCGACGCGACCACCGAGGGCGGCGCGGCAATTTCGAAAGACAACGTCCGCGACCTTGAGATCCTGCTTCGCGATTTCACGAGCTGGGAGCCGATCGTGCCAACCTCGCCGCGAGGTCTGGCGGAGGCCCTGGCGCCCCTGTGCCGACTCTTGCGAGACGACGCATTCGCCGCCCTGGACAAGGAAGGTTCAGCGATGCAGATGCTGGCCGATGAGTGGCGACATTTCCTTTTCGCCGATGCCGACGATCGGCAATTCGCGGACGCTTATGCACAAACCGTCACCTACGCCCTGCTGCTTGCCCGCGTCGAAGGCGAGGAAAACCTTTCCGCAAATGCTGCCGATCGCCTCGATATCCGCCACGGTCTGCTTGCACAGGTGCTGCGAATCCTCGCCCAGAAAGAGGCGCGGGCTGAGGTCAAGGTCCCACTCGACCTCCTGGAGCGGATCGTGGGTGCCGTTGACCCAACGATGATGGCCAGCGGTACCGACGTCGATCCCTGGCTCTATTTCTACGAGGATTTCCTGGCCGCCTACGATCCGAAACTACGCAACAACCGTGGCGTCTATTACACGCCGGCGCAAGTTGTGCGGGCACAGGTGAGGCTCGTCACCGAGCTTTTGCACGAGCAGTTCGACAAGGGACTCGGAATCGTTGACGACGATGTCGTCCTCCTCGACCCGGCGGCCGGAACGGGCACTTATCTACTGGCCGCCATCGACGAAGGCCTCTCCGAAGCCACCGCGCGCTTCGGCCCCGGTGAGGCGGCAGGGAGAGCGACGAGCGCCGCGCGAAACTTCCACGGCTTCGAGATCCTCGTCGGCCCATACGCGGTTGCACACCTCCGCGTGGCCCAGCGCATTCTGGAGCGGGGGGGAACCCTTCCCGAGGACGGCGCCCGCGTCTATCTCGCCGACACCCTGGAGAGCCCGTTCGTACCCGGCAAAGGGAAACAGACGTCGCTAACGCATCGAAAGCTGAGCGAGGAGAACGAGCGCGCTCGCAGGGTCAAGGCGGATGAGCGGGTCCTCGTCTGCATCGGTAACCCACCGTATGACCGCCAGCAGATCGACCCCGACGACGAGGGCACCGAGCGCAAGGGGGGCTGGGTCCGCTTTGGCGATGACGGTGAAGACCCGATCCTCGACGATTTCATCGAGCCGGTGCGTGAATCCGGAGCCGGCGGGCAGCTGAAGAACCTCTACAACGACTATGTCTACTTCTGGCGCTGGGCCATGTGGAAGGTCTTCGAGCAGAGTGGCGCCGGGGGTGTGGTCAGCTTCATAACGGCTTCGTCCTACTTGCGCGGGCCGGCGTTCGCCGGCATGCGCAAGGTGATGCGGGCAACCTTCGACGAACTTTGGATTCTCGACCTCGGGGGCGACAACCTGGGTGCCCGCAGGAGCGAGAACGTCTTCGCGATCCAGACGCCGGTGGCAATCGCGGTCGGGATTCGAACCGAGTCGGCTCACTCGGAGCAGCCAGCCAGGGTCCGGTACTGCGGAGCGCTGATCGATGGTACGCAGGAGGAGAAGCTGGAGCGACTGGCGGCGATCGAGTCGTTTGCCGATCTGGAGTGGGAAGACTGCTTCTCCGGTTGGGAAGAGCCGCTACTCCCCGAGCAAGAGGGAAATTACATGGCTTGGCCTCTCCTGACGGACCTATTCCCGTGGCAGCATTCAGGAATCCAGTTCAAGCGCACCTGGCCGATATCGGCGGCGCGTCAGGTGCTCGGCCGGCGCTGGGCGAACCTGGTCGCGGCAACGCCCGATGAGCGGGTGGGTCTGATGCGCTCTACGACCGCCAAGAACCCCGCCAAACCTGCGCACGACCTGCGGGTACCGTCAGATGAGCTCATTCCGATCGGCGAGCTCACGGCGGACGCTGACCCCATCCCGGCCAAGCGCTTCGCATACCGGAGCTTCGACCGCCAGTGGATGCTCCCCGATGCGAGGCTCATCGATAGGCCGCGGCCGCCGTTGTGGCTTGTCGATGGGCCTGAGCAGGTGTTCATCACGAGCCTCCTGACGGGACTTCTGGGTAGAGGGCAAGCCGCCACTGCTGCTGCGGACATTCCGGATCTAGACCACTTTCGAGGCTCATTTGGCGCGAAGCACGTCATTCCGCTCTGGCGCGATGCGCAAGCGACGGAACCCAACGTGACCTCCGGACTTATCGAGGCTCTGGCAGCGACTCTTGATGAGGAGGTTCTGCCGCAGGATCTGCTCGCGTACGTCTACGCCGTCCTTGCTGGTGACTACACCGACCGCTTCGCGGCCGAGCTGGAAATCCCCGGGCCGCGAATCCCGATCACGAAAGACGCCGAGCTGTTCGAGAAGACCACCGTGATCGGCCGGCGACTGATCTGGCTGCACACCTATGGCGAGCGTCTTGTCCCCGATGGTGAGAAACATGGCGCTGTCCCAGCGGGGGCCGCCAAGTGCACCGTCGGCGTACCGTCGGGGGCAGACGCCTACCCAGAAAGCTTCGAGTACGACCGTAAGGCAAAGCGACTCACCATCGGATCTGGGGTATTCGAGCCAGTCGCGCCTGAGGTGTGGGATTTCAGCGTCTCCGGCCTCAAGGTCATTAAATCGTGGCTCGCGTATCGAATGAAGGAGGGCGCAGGCAGAAGGTCCTCCACTTTGGACGATATCCGCCCAGAGCAGTGGCCCGCGTCATTCACCGAGGAGCTTTGCAAGCTGCTCTGGATCGTCGAGCAGACGATCGACCTGGTTCCACAAGCCGCCACTCTGCTTGCGGACATCGTTGATGGGCCGATCTTCGAAGCTGCCGAACTTCCGACCCCGTCCGCCAGTGAACGGGCTGCGCCCAAGGTGAATCGGGGAGAACCTGAGCAGCTCGTTATCGACGCTGACTGAGCTCGGTTCCAGCCAAATAGTCAGGGCCCGACAATCGCTGCAGCGACGAGGCCGCCGCTGACGCCTAAGAACGAGATGACCGCCAGCAGCCGGTACCAGGCTCGTTTCTCGATCTCAGGGTCGAAGGCGAGGGGGACGAAGAGGAAGGGGTTGACCAGCGTGCCGAAGACGAGCGCTACCGCGACCGCGGTCGGCAGGTCGGAGACGGCGAGGCCGACGCCGATCAGGATCAGGCCCATCATCACGTAGTCGAGGTGGACCTGGCGGATCCGCTGCGGGGCGACGATCCCGATCTGCCGCAGCCACTCGCGCTTCTCCTCGCGGACCACCATCGCCCAGCCGAGCAGGCCGCCGAGCGCCAGCTCGATCAGGCCGATCTGGATCACCCAGCGCACCCGCTCAGAGCTCGGGGACGTCGGCGCCGTGGGGCGTGAAGGGGAGGCGGCGGACCTCGGCCCAGCCCTCGCAGCGGCGTTCGAGCTCGCCGCTGACCTTGCCGGCGTCCTGCCAGGTGGTCCAGACGAGCACGGTCGGGCCGGCGCCGGAGATCGTCGCGCCAAGCGCGCCGAGCGCGCGCGCCTCGTTGACCAGGTCCATCGAGCGCGGATAGAGCGCGCGGCGACGCTCCTGGTGGATGCGGTCGGCGAGGCCGGAGGCGACCAGATCGAGGTCGGCGCGCTCGAGGCCGAGCACCAGCCGCGAGGCGGCGGCGACGTTGGCGACGGCGTCGGCAAGCGGGACCTCGGCGGGGATCGCCTCGCGGGCGCGCTCGGTCGAGACTTCCTCGGGCGGGATCACGACGATCCCCTCCAGCCCGCCCGGAGGGTCGAAGCGGGCAGCGACCGGCCCGCCGCCCTCGCCGGCGGCGCAGACGACGAAGCCGCCGTAGATCGCCGCCGCCACGTTGTCGGGATGGCCCTCGAGCTCGGTCGCGCGGACGAGCAGCTGCTCGCGCGACAGCGCCAGCTCATACAGGTGGTCGGCCGCCGCCAGGCCGGCGACGATCGCGGCCGCGCTGGAGCCGAGCCCGCGGGCCAGCGGGATCGCCCGCTTGAGGCGGAAGGCGATCCCGTCGGCGGGACGCAGGCTCTCGAAGGCGCGCACGAGCAGGTTGTCGCGCCCGGTCGGCAGGTCGAGGCCGCCGGGGTCGAATGAGAACTCTCCCGCCTCCTCCACCTCGAGCTCGAGGAAGAGGTCGAGCGCCGCCGCCATCACGTCGTAGCCCGGGCCGAGGTTGGCCGAGGAGGCGGGCACGCGGACGAGCCGGTGGCGGACGGTCAATCGAACACCGCGCGCTCGACCGCGCTGAGGTCGTTCTCGCAGTTGATCACGGCGGGGGCTTTGGAGAGCGCCGTGTCGGGGTCCTTGAGGCCGTGCCCGGTGAGCACGCAGACGACCGACTCCGGAGCGGGCGCGCCCTCGACCACCGGTAGGCCGTGGGCGAGCAGGCCGGCGACCGAGGCCGCCGAAGCCGGCTCGCAGAAGACCCCCTCGCTGGTGGCCAGCCAGTGGTAGGCGTCGAGGATCTGCTCGTCGGAGACCGCCGCGACGCGGCCGCGCGAGGCGGTGAAGGCGGTCATCGCCTCCTCCCAGCGGGCCGGGTTGCCGATCCGGATCGCCGACGCGACCGTCTCCGGCTCGGCGACCGGCGCGCCGCCGACCAGCGGCGCCGCGCCCTCGGCCTGGAACCCGTAGACGACCGGGGCGACACCGAGCTGCTCGAAGCCGCGCCACCAGGCGGTCACGTTGCCGGCGTTGCCGACCGGGATCGCCAGCGCCCCGGGCGCGCCGCCGAGCTCCTCGACGACCTCGAAGGCGGCGGTCTTCTGGCCCTCGATCCGGTAGGGGTTGACCGAGTTGACCAGCTCGATCGGGTGCTTCTGAGCGAGCTCGCGGACGATCCGCAGCGCCTCGTCGAAGTTACCCTGCAGGGCGACGACGCGGGCGCCGTGCATCAGCGCCTGGGCGAGCTTGCCGATCGCGATCTTGCCCTCGGGCACGATCACCGCGCCGCGCATCCCCGCCCGCGCCGCGTAGGCGGCGGCGCTGGCGGCGGTATTGCCGGTCGAGGCGCAGATCACCGCCTCCGCCCCACGCCCCTTCGCCCGCGAGACGGCGACGGTCATCCCGCGGTCCTTGAACGACCCGGTCGGGTTCGCACCTTCGAACTTGAGATAGGCGCGCGCCTCGATCCGCTCTGAGAGCCGCGGCGCCTCGATCAACGGAGTCGACCCCTCGTTGAGCGAGACGACCGGGTCGCCCGGCTCGAGCGGCAGGCGGTCGCGGTACCGCTCGATCAGAGGCTTCAAACGAACTGCTCCTCGATGACGCGGATGAAGCGGGGCTGAGAGCGGATGTCGTCGAGCCGGCCGATCTCCTCGACCGCCGCGGCGAAGCTCGACTCGAGGCACTCGTGGACGACCATCACCAGGCGCGCGTCACCTCCGCTGCCGCGCTGGACGACGCTCTTCACCGAGATCTCTTTCTCGCCCAGCACCTGGGCGATCCGGGCGAGCACGCCGGGCTCGTCGGCGACCTCGAGGTGCAGGTAGAAGGAGGAGGTGACGTCGGCGACGAGCGGCAGCTGCTCGCGGGCCTCGTGCACCGGGGCGTCGCCGGAGAGGATCGAGACGACGTCGCCGAGCACCGCCGAGGCGGTCTCGACCCCGCCCGCGCCGGGCCCCGACATCGTCACCTCGGTGATCGCCGCCGCCTCGACCATCACCGCGTTGAAGGGGCCGCCGATCGGGGCCAGCGGGTGGCCGCCGTAGAGGAAGCAGGGGAAGACGCGCACGCTGATCCCGCCGTCGCGGCGCTCGGCGACGCCGAGCAGCTTCAGCGAGAGGTCGAGCTCCTTGGCGTAGGCGAGGTCGTCTGGCTGGATCGCCTCGATCCCCTCGTAGGCGACCTGGTCGAGGGTGACCGGGGTGTGGAAGGCGAGCCGGGCGAGGATCGCCATCTTCGCCGCGGCGTCGGCTCCGTTGACGTCGTCGCTCGGGTCGGCCTCGGCGTAGCCGAGCTCCTGCGCCCGCGCCAGCACCTGCTCGTAAGCGGCGCCGCTGGCGGCCATCTCGCTGAGGATGAAGTTGGTCGTCCCGTTGACGATCCCGAACACCTTGTCGATCTCGGTGACGCCGAAGCTCTCCTGGATCGTGCGCACGATCGGGATCACGCCGGCGACGGCGGCCTCGAAGCGGAGTTGGACCCGCGCCTCGCGGGCGACGCCGAAGAGCTCCTCGCCATGCTGGGCCAGCAATTGCTTGTTGGCGGTAACGACCGGCCGGCCGGCGCGCAGCGCGTCGAGCACGTAGGTGCGCGCCGGGTCGGTGCCGCCGATCAGCTCGACGATCAGATCGGAGCGCTCGACGATGTCGCCGAAGTCGCCCTCGCCGCGGGTCAGCGTGCCGGCCAGCTCCGGCCGCCTTCCGGTCGCCGCCTCGACGGCGCCCGCGCGCTCGGCCAGCAGGGCGGCGAAGGCGGCGCCGACGGTGCCGTGGCCGAGCAGGCCGATGCGGATCGGCTCAGGCATCGCGTGAGGTCAGATCCTCGTAGGACTCGCGCCGCACGACGACCCGGGCCTCGCCGTCGCGACAGAAGACGACGGGCGGGCGGGTGACGCCGTTGTAGTTGCTGGCCATCGCGTGGCCGTAGGCGCCGGTCGCGGGGGTGACGAGGACGTCGCCTACGGCGGGGGCGGCGAGCATCGCGTCGCGCACGAGCACGTCGCCCGACTCGCAGTGCATGCCGGCGATCGTCGCCTCGGTGTCGGCGACGGCGCCGGCCCGATCGGCGATCAGCGCCTCGTAGCGGGACCCGTAGAGCATCGGGCGCATGTTGTCCGACATGCCGCCGTTGACGGCGACGTAGGTGCGGACGCCGGGGATCTCCTTGACCGTGCCGACCCGGTAGGCGGTGAGGCCGGCATTGCCGACCAGCGAGCGCCCCGGCTCGATCAGGATCCGCACTCCGTCGCCGAAGACCTCGACGACGCCGTCGACCTTGACGCCGACGTAGGAGTCGATCGAGGGCGGCTCGTCCTCCGCGGTGTAGGCGATCCCCAGCCCGCCGCCGACGTTGACGAGCCGGCACCAGTCCCCCGCCAGCTCGCCGATCGCGCGGATCGCCAGCGCGTAGGGCTCGAGCTCGAAGATCTGCGAGCCGATGTGGGCGTGCAGGCCGACCAGGTTGAGCACGTCGGAGGCGAGCACCCGCTCGATCGCCCGCGCCGCCAGCCCGTCCTCGATGCCGAAGCCGAACTTCGAGTCGAGCTGCCCGGTGGTGATGTAGTCGTGGGTCGAGGGCTTGATCCCAGGGGTGACCCGGATCAGCACGTCCTGCGGTCGCTCGAGCAGCCGCTCGCAACGCTCGATCTCGTCGAAGGAGTCGAGGATCAGGTGGCCGACGCCGGAGCGGGCGGCGAAGAGGATCTCCTCGTCGCTCTTGTTGTTGCCGTGCATGTGGATCCGCGCCGGGTCGAAGCCGGCGCGCAGGGCCATGTGGAGCTCGCCGCCGGAGGCGACGTTGACCGAGAGGCCCTCCTCGGCGAAGAGCCGGTAGGCGGCGGTGCAGGGAAACGCCTTGCTGGCGAAGAGGACTTCGTAGTCGCTGCCGCGGCGCTCGAACGCGTCGCGATAGGCCCGCGCCCGCGCCCGCATCTCGTCCTCGGCGTAGACATAGGCGGGGGTGCCGAGTTCGGCGGCGAGCTCGACCACGTCACAGCCGGCGACCTCGAGATGGCCGCGCTCGTTCACGCGGCTGCCGGCCGGGTAAACCGGCGATGCGGCGATCGGGTCGGCGACCGCGCCTGCCTGTCCGCGCTCGGGCATGGGACGGCATTGTGACGGGAAGACGACGCGCGACGCGCGACGCGACGTGCATCGGAGCCCGATTAGGGGTTCGATGCAGGTCAGCGTCCAGCGCCGAGCAGGCCACCGAATCAACGATCGAGAAGGCCGCCGACCGTTTCTTTGACTTTTTCGACGGTTTTGTCGACGGTTTCGCCAACTGGCGATTCGGGGCCAGCGACGCCGTTGACCACTTCTTCGCTGACTTCGGTGACGCCGGTGCTGCCGAGCGCGCCGCCGGTCGCTTCGTTGACGCCCGAGACAGTGTTGTTGACGGTGCCGGCGACGGTTCCAGAAGGCGACGAGCCGCTGCCGGCCCCGCCGCCACCCGATCCACCGCCGCCCGGCGAGCCTCCGCCGCCGCCGTTGCCCGAACCGCCACCGTTGCCGCCGGATGCGTTGCCACCGGCCGGGCTCGACGCCGCTGAACCGCCGCCACCGGCCGGCGATGGAGCGGTCGATCCGGGGGCAGTCGCAGCCGGCGAGCTGGCGACTGGCGAGCCGGATCCGGGTGAGGCCGAACCACCGATTCCGCCCCGGGCCCCCGCGGTTCCCGAGCCATTTTGCCCCTGAGCAGATGGACCACCGACTACCGCCGAGGCAGCCGAGGCCCCGCCACCCGCGACTGCCGCCGAGCCGCGCGGGCCGATCGCGGCGCCAGAGGAATCGCCGCCGCCGAGGCCCAGCCCCGCGAGAGGCCAGTCGCGCAGAGCCTGCAGCGAGACGAGCAGGACGAACGCGACCACCGCGGCCACGACCAAGGCCGTAGCCGACACTCCGCCTGCGAGATAGAACCGAGCCTGACGAACCATCAGCAACCTCCTACTCCAAGAATCCCATTCCCGTCCCGCATCTCCAAACCAGTAACCAGAATTCGTACTAATTTTAGGTATCCCAAGAGTCGGGACGGAAGGGGCTCTTACAGGTAGCCCATCGGATCGGTGGGCGCGCCGCCGATCCGGACCTCGAAGTGGACGTGCGGGCCGAAGCAGTGCCCGGTGCAGTCGCTGTAGCCGATCACCTGGCCCTGGGCGACCTGCTGGCCTGCCGAGACCGCGAACGACTCCTGGTGCGCGTAACAGGTCGATAGCCCGCCGCCGTGGTCGATGCAGGTGAAGTTGCCGTAGCCACCGCTGGCCGACTCCGGCTCGGTGAAGATCACCGTGCCCGCCGCCGCGGCCCGAATCGGCGTGCCGCTGGGTACGGCGATGTCGATCCCCTCGTGGAACTCGCTGCCGCCGAAGCGGGAGCCGAAGCCGGAGACGACGGGGCCGGAGACCGGCCAGATCAGGCCGCTGCCGTTGCCGCCCTGGATCGGCCCGGCGGGCAGCGGCGCCGAGCCCGTCCCGGCCAGCGTCGCCGCCAGTTCGGCCTGGATCGAGGCGACATCGCCATCGAGGTCTTCTTCGGTCTGGGTGATCTTGGCCAGCGCGTCCTCGCGGCTGCGGCGCGCGGCGACCAGGGTCGACTGCCGCCGCTGCACGGCGGAGCGGGCGCCGGCCAGCGCGTTCTCTTCGCTGGCGATCGCGTCGCGGGCCGCTTCGATCCGGTCCTTCGCGGAGCGCAACCGGGCGACGGTGCGCTTGACCTGATCGCGCAGATCGCGGACCCGGCTGACGACCGCTTCGTCGAGGCCGTGGATGCGGTTGAGGTACTCGGTGCGGTTGACGAGCTCGTCGTAGCCGCCGGCTTCGACCAGCACGCTGAGGATGTCCGGCGTCCCGGTCTCATACATAGCGACGAGGCGCTCGCGCAGCGAGACCAGCGCCCGGCTCAGCCGCCCACGAACGACCGCCAAATGCCGCTTGCCGACATCCAGATCGGCAAGCGCACCATCGAGTTCGCGCTGCTTGGCATTGAGCCGCACCCGGACTTCGGACTCCCGCGCCCGCAACACGGCGACCTCACCGGTCAACCTCCCGATCTTCGCCTTGTAATGCGAGATCGTCGTAGTAAGAACGCCCTTGCGGTCGCGAACCTTCGAGAGCTTCGCTTCCTTAGCGTTCAGTTCCGATTCGAGGTTCTTGGCGGGTGCGCTCGCGGCAAACAGCAGCACAACGAGCGCCGCCGCGGCAGCCACGAAAGCCACCGCGGCAAAGCGATTCTTCAGCATCTACAGCAGGCTAGCGGCGGAACCAGGCACTCCGGCCTCGGGAAGAAGTCCCTGCAAACAGCGTTGCGAGGCGTAGGGAGTCGGGGGTTCCCTCGAACCGGCGGATACTCAAATCGACGGTCTCATTGACCGTCGATTGTCGGGGCGAGGGAACCCCCGACTCCCTACGCCGCCACAGGCTCCTTCTCGGCAGCCCTCTCAGCCTCAGCAACAACTTCAGCCGCGTACCCGAGACGCTCGGCGTATTCCCGCGCCTGCATCCGCGAGATGACCATCCGCTGGATCTCGGCCGTGCCCTCGAACAGCTGGTAGATCTTCGCGTCGCGGAAGAACTTCTCCAGCGGCAGGTCTGAGCTCCAGGCGTCGGGCCCGACCAGGTCCATCAGCGTGGTCGTCGCCCACATCGTCACGTCGCCGGCCTTGAGCTTTGACATCGAGCCCTGGCCGCCGCGCATCGGGATGCCGTTGCGGCCCATCCAGGCGGCGCGCTGGACCAGCAGGCGGGCCGATTCGATCTCGGTGGCGACGTCGGCCAAGGTCTGCTGGACCCGCTGGATCTGCAGCAGCGGCGTGCCGCCTTCGGACTGTCCGTCGAGGTACTCGAGGGTGAACTCGTAGGCGGCCTGGGCGATTCCAAGAGCGGAGGCGCCGACGAGCGGGCGGGTGATCTCGAAGGTCGCCAGGGCGTCGGCGCCGCGCGACTTCTTCCCTTCGCGCCCGCGCTGCAGCTTCTTCTCCAGCTTCTCTTCGCCGCCGAGCAGGTTCTCGGCCGGGACGCGGCAATCCTCGAGCACGATCTCGGCGGTGTGGGAGGCGCGGATGCCGAGCTTCGACTCCTTCTTGCCCTGGCTCAGGCCGGGGGTGTCCTTGCCGATCACGAAGGAGGCCTGGCCGCGGGTGCCGAGGCTGGGGTTGACGGTGGCGACGACGACGTGGACGTCGGCGATGCCACCGTTGGTGATGAAGACCTTGGTGCCGTTGAGGATCCACTCGTCGCCGTCGCGCTTCGCGGTCGTCTTCAGGCTCTTCACGTCAGAGCCCGCCTGCGGCTCGGTCACCGCGTAGGCGCCGAGCTTCACCTCGTCGCCGACTCCGAAGCACTCGGGCACCCAGCGGGCGATCTGCTCGGGGGTTCCGGAGGAGGCGATGCCGGCGGCGGCAAGGCCGGAGCCGGAGATCGCCAGGGCGATGCCGGCGCAGCCCCAGTGGAACTCTTCCGCCGAGATCACCTGCATCTGGCCGTCGGCATCGGACGCCGAGCGCTGGATCGCCTCGAGGCCCTGGAAGCCCTGCTTACGCGCCTCTTTTATTACCTCCCAGGGAATGCTCTCCTCTTCGTCGTGCTTGCGCGCGGCGGGGCGGATCACATCGCGGGCGAAGGCCCGGGCGCGGTCCTTGTAGTCCTGCTGCTCGTCATTAAGTGCGAAATCCATCCGTCCCCCTCGTAGGCGCGCTATCTGCGGTTGATTGACTAGTCAGTCAATGACTCGCTGGGAGTTTAGCTGACCAACCAGCCAGCTTGGGCGCGTGTAGCGTTGCGCTCGATGACGCGGCCGATCAACGCTGACGTGCCGGCGACCGAGCCCACCAAGGCACCGCCGCGGTCGCCCGCGCCGAAGCGACCGAAGCCGCGACGCAAGCCGATCCCCGCCGCGCTCAAGGCGATCGCGGGGCTGTTCTTGCTCGCCGCCGTCTTCATCGTCGCCGCGATCCTCGGCGGTCGGGGCGGCGGCGGCCAAAGCTCGGAAACCCCGGCGCCGGTCAGCGAAGCGCCCAGCGGGTCTGCCGAAGCACCTGCCTCGCGAACGCCGGAAGAGCTCGGCTATCCGGCCTTCGCGACCGCGAACACGACGCGGGTCGGTGGCTCCGATCCGGCGTCGAATGCCGCCGCGGTCGCCCTCGCGACCTATCCCTCGACCGAACCGTCGCAACGTCCGGCGGCCGTGACGCTGGTCGACGCCGGCGACTGGCGCAGCGCGCTTGCCGCCTCGGTGCTGATGGCCGCCCCGCTCGGCGCGCCGGTCCTGGTCTCCGAAGCCGACGGCGTACCCGAGCCCACCGCGCAGGCACTCGACGCGCTCGACCCGCAGGGCGACAAAGCGACCAAGGGCATCCAGACGTTCGCGATCGGCGCGGCGACGGCGCCGTCTGACATGAAGGTGAGAGAGGTGGGCGGCGGGGGCACGGCCGGCGCGGCCGCGATCGCAGGCCTGCGCGACAAGCTGCTCGGCGGTCCCCCGCGGCACATCGTGATCGCGCCGGCCGCGGAGCCCGCCTTCGCGATGCCGGCCGCGGCCTGGGCGGCACGCTCCGGCGATCCGGTCCTCTTCGCCGGCAAGGAAAAGCTGCCGGCCCCGACCGCCGCGGCCCTCGCGCGCCACCCGAAGACGCCGGTCTACGTGCTCGGCCCGTCCTCGGCGATCTCCTCCGACGTGGTCCGTGAAATCGCCAAGATCGCCAGCCACGTGCGCCGGGTCTCGGGCGAGGACCCCGTCGCCAACGCGATCGCCTTCGCCCGCTACGCCGACGGCAGCTTCGGCTGGAACATCAACGACCCCGGCCACGGCTTCGTCGTCGCCGGCCACGAAGAGCCGCTCGACGCCGCCGCCGCCGCGGCTCTTTCGGCCTCGGGAACCTGGGGGCCGCTGCTGCTCACCGACAGCGCCGATACCCTTCCGGATGCGCTGCACGGGTATCTGCTCGACGTCAAGCCGGGCTACACGACCGATCCGACGCGCGCCTTCTACAACCACGTTTGGGTAATCGGAGACCAGGAAGCCATCGACGTGAACGAGCAGGCCGAAATCGATGCGGTCGCCGCCTTGACCAAGATCGGCGGCGGAGAATGAGCGAGGCGGAGAGTCCCGAGCTCCTGGGCGGCGCGCATGAGGTCAGCGCCGAGGACATCCGCGCCCTCGCAGGCGCCTCCACCCCGCACTTCGCGCTGCAGGTCCGCAATCGCATCCGGCGCCTGATCGAGCCACTGCCGGCGGGCCACCCGGCGCGGGCCGAAGGCGAGCGGAAGATCGCCGAGCTGGAGGATCTCGCCGAGCACAGCGGCGACCCGCGCGGGACGATGGGTATCGGTCGGCATTGAGGCTGATCCTCCCCGGCCACGGCCCCGCCGTGACCGATATGGCTGCATTCGAGCGCTTTGTAGCCGCTTTGCCGAAATAGCGATTAGCCCGTCGCGAACCGGGTAGTGGGCGGGCATGAGACGCCCTTCTCCATCGATGGTCGTCGCCGTGATCGCGCTGATCGTGGCGCTGGGAGGCACCGCGATCGCCGCCCAGAACATCAACGGCGGCGCGATCAAGAAGCAGACGATCGGCGGCGGCAAGCTGAAGCAGAAGACGCTGACCGGCTTCCAGATCAACACCAACAAGCTCGGGGTCGTACCGGCGGCGAGGCGCGCCGCTCACACCTACTGGGCCGTGGTCAACAACCCGGCCGGGGCCGGCAACGCGGCGCTGGCGCGGGCCGGCGACGAAGGAATCGGCGCGGCCGAGGGAGGCGGCGCGGTCACGGTGACCTTTCCGGTCAACATCAGCGGCTGCGCAAACGTGGCGGGCCGCAACAACGCAGGGACGACGCCGCCGGGCGCCGGCACCGCGCAGACCAACACCTCGCCGGCCAACGCCAACGCGGTCGAAGTCCGCACCAAGGACGGCAAAGGCGATCCGGAGGACGCCGACTTCCACCTGATCGTCGTCTGCCCGTAATAGCCGAGCGTCGAGCGTCTATGCTGGCGGCGATGAGCGACGCGATCGAGCACGGCTTCAAGGAGGGCGACAAGGTCTGGGTCGAGGACGGCGACGGCAAGCACCACGCCGGGATCTTCGTCGGCAACAACGAAGCCTCCGGCTGGTTCGGCGGCGGCCCCAGCGCCTATGTGGCTCACCCCGAGGCACACCAGGCCGAGGTCGTCTCGGTCTTCCGCATCACCCCCCGCGACGAGTGACGTGTTTGGCGCCTTCATCGTCGCATCCGGCCTGAGCGGGCTCGAGCCTACTCAGGTGGGCTTGGTCCAGACTTTATTCACCGCCGTGAGTACGCTGGCGCCGCCCGCGGCCGCGGCGGCGGCGAAAAAGAGGAGGACGCAGTGCCCGAAGTCCTGCGCATTCCCACCCCTCCGTTCGATGGACGGCGCAAGCCTCTCCGCTGGCAAGTGAAATGTCAAGCCCCTTTTTAGTACTCATAATCATTACTTAGACGACTGGAGCCTCGCCAGAGCTAAAAGATCTGGCGAGCAAGTGACATGTTGACACGCTCCCCGCGAAACGGCACGCCCTCGGCGATCAGGCGCCCTCGCTGCCGGTCGCCCTTGGCAAGCGAGCCGTCGGCGCGGACGACACGCCACCAGGGCAGGTCCGGCTCATCGCACTCGAATAGGACCGCGCCGGCGAAGCGCGGCGACCCCGGAGAAACGTCGCCATAGGTCCGCACGTATCCCTCAGGGATCTCGCGCACGCGCGCGAGCACTTCGAGTTCGCGGGATGGCTGCGTGCTCAATGGCCGGAGCTTTGTCTGAACGTAGTGCGAAACACGCTACGATCATTGCATGGCTTCGGCCCCTCATCCGCTTTCCTTACGCCTCGGCTCGGAAGGAATAAAAGCTCTGGACGAACTCGCTCGGCGGCGCGGGATCACGCGCGCCGAGGCGGCAAGGCGAGCGATAGCCGAGGCAGCCGAACGAGACCGGCGCCGGTCGGGCCTCGCGGCCGAAACTCGCGGGCTGATGGAGGACCCCGGTTACGTCAGCGAGGCTCGCGAGGTGGCCGCGATGATGGAGGACCTGCGTGGTCCGTGGTGATGTCTGCGCGGTCAAGCTGCCGAGGGGCCGTGGCCGAGTCCAATATGGCCACCGATACGCGGTGGTGGTCCAGGCCGACGCGGTGCTCAACCTCTCCACGGTCGTCATCTGTCCCACCTCGACGTCAATCCAACCGGCACGCATCCATCCGGAAATAGTCATTGGGGATGAGCCCACGCGGGTCATGTGCGAGATGGTCGGAGCCGTGGACGGCCGGGCGATCGGCGATCGGGTGGCCCATCTGAGCATTGACGAGCTTGACGCCGTTGACGAGGGCCTCGAACTGGTCCTCGACTTGGGCTAGGGGTTCAGGCCCCCGGACCGAAGGCGTCGATCAGGCGGTTTTGGTACTCGCTCAGCTCCTCGGGGGAGATGAAGTAGGTGGGTGGGGTGAGGAAGAGGCCGTCGGCGCGCTCGGCCGTCGCCTCGACCCGGGCGCGGACCTTGTCGAGCGGGCCGGCGGCGCAGTAGGCCTCGACCATCTCGTCGCTGATCGCGCCGGGGACGGCGGCGAGATCGCCGCGGCGGAAGGCCTCTCCCGCCGCGACCGCGTTGTCGGCGAAGCCGTGCAGCTCCCAGAGCGGCATGTAGGTCTTCACGGTGGCGTAGAAGGAGATCGTGCGGCGGGCCATCTCGATCGCCTTCGCCTCGTCGTCGTCGATCGCGCAGCAGACGGTCGGCAGGTAGTCGAAATCCTTGCGCTCGCGGCCGGAGCGCTTCAGCCCCTCCTCGAATGAGGAGACGACGACCTCGTCGATCCAGCGCAGGCTCTGGATCGGGTGGCCGATCAGGCCGTCGGCGACGTCACCGGCCATCCGGCACATCCCCCCCTGCACGCCGGCGGTGTAGATCGGCACCGACTCGCGCGGCGCCGGGTGCGGCCGGACCCAGCCCTTGATGTCGATGTCGTAGTAGTCGCCCTCGTAGCGGATCGGCTCGCCCGCGCCGGCCTGCCGCATGATCAGCCGGGTCGCCTCGATCGCCTCGCGCAGGTGCGGCGCCGGCCTGCCGTACTCGGCGTTGTGCCAGGTTTCGTTGAGGCGTTTGACGCCGGAGCCGAGGCCGAGGCGGAAGCGCCCACCCGACATCTCGTCGATGTCCAGGGCGCTGATCGCGACGATGAAGGGACTGCGGGTGAAGGCCCAGGCGATCCCCGTGGCGACGCCGATCTTCTCGGTGCGACCGGCCAGGTAGGCCGCCTGGGTTACCGAGGAGCGGAACAGCTCCGGCGCCCAGACGCACTCGACGCCCGCCGCCTCGGCACGCTTCGCTTCGGCCTCCAGGTCGGCGACGGTGACGCCGATCCCGGCGACCGAGATGCGATCGAGCGCGCTCACGCTCAGGCCGGCGCGGGCGCCGCGGCCTCGGCGAGGATCAGGTCGGCGACCCGGTCGCGGTGCCAGCTCGCCGTGCCGAACATCGCCGCGTTCGCCTTGCCGCGCTTGAGGAAGAAGTGGAGGTCGTGCTCCCAGGTGAAGCCGATCCCGCCGTGGACCTGGATCGAGGCGTCGGGGACCCGCCAGCCGGCGTCGGAGGCGTAGGCCTTCGCCATCGAGGCGGCCAGCGGCAGCGACTCGGGCTCGGCCTCGGCGGCCCAGGCGGCGCCGTAGACGGCAGAGCGGGCGTTCTCGGTCTCCAGCAGCATCTGGGCGCAGCGGTGGGAAACCGCTTGGTAGGCGCCGATCGGGCGGCCGAACTGCTGGCGGTCTTTGGCGTAGGCGACCGCCATCTCCATCGTCCGCTGCGCGATGCCGGTTGACTCGGCGGCAAGCGCGACGCAGATGCGGAAGAAAACCGGGAAGTAGTCGGCCCCCTCGGCAGGCATCGTGTCCGCCGCGGCGACCTCGACGCCCTCAAAGCGGACCGCGTAAAGACGGCGGGTCAGGTCGATCGACGGTTCCGCGGTGACGGTGACGCCGTCGGCGCCGCTGTTGACGAGGTGGCGCTTGCCATCGGAGGTGGCGACGATGAAGAAGTCCGCGGTGGCGGCGTCGGGCACGAGCACCTTCTCGCCGTCGAGGACGACCCCGTCCCCGCCGGCCCTGGCCTCCATCGTGAAGGCGCCAGGGTTACCTGGTGAGCCGGCATCCCAAAGCGCGGGCGCGCCGCGCTTCTCACCGGCGGCAAGCGACCGCAGGTAACGCTCGCACTGGTCGTCGGAGCCACAATGGGCCAGCGCGAGGCCGACAAGCGTCGTCGAGAGCAGCGGCGAGGGAGCCAGCGCGTAGCCCATCTCCCCGAAGAGCACGGCGAGGTTGACGATGCCGAGCCCCTGCCCGCCCCACTCCTCGGGCAACGCCAGACCGGGCCAGCCGAGCTCGGCCATCTCCTCCCAGTCGGACTGCTCGAAGCCGTGCTCGCTCTCGACCAACTCGCGGATCCGCTCCGATTTGTAGCGGGCGGCGAGAAAATCGTGGGCGGTCGACTTGATCGCCTGCTGCTCGTCGGTGAGGTCGAAGTACATGGGAGCCCTATCGCAGTCTCGGCAGGCCGAGCACGCGCTCGGCGATGATGTTCTTGAGGATGTCCGTGGTGCCGCCCTCGATCGAGTTGGCGCGCGAGCGCAGGAAGCTGTACTGCCAGGCGCCGTTGGCGACGGCGTGCTCGGCGCCACGGTCCAGCGGCGCGTAGGCCCCCTCGATATCGAGCGCCAGCTCGGCGATCCGCTGGTTGATGTCGGCCCACTGCCACTTGCCGAGCGAGCCCTCGGGGCCGGGGATGCCCGACTGCATCGTCTTGGTCAGGCCGCGGTAGGCGTTCAGCCGCATCGTCTCGGCCTCGATGTGGAGCTGGGCGAGCCGGTCGCGGATCAGCGCGTCGTCCGCGGCGCCGCCGCCGTTGACGCGCGTCTCCCGGGCCAACTTGGTCAGCTTCTTGAGGCTGTTGGAGATCTGCGCGATCGCGCCGAAGGCGAGGCCGGCGCGCTCGTTCATCAGCGTCGTGATCGCCACCGACCAGCCGTTGCCGACGCCGCCGACGACGTTCTCGTCGGGGATCCGCGCCTCCTCGATGAAGACCTCGTTGAACTCGCCCTCGCCGGTTATCTGGACCAGCGGTTTGGCTTCGACCCCGGGCTGGTCCATGTCCATCAGGAAGTAGGTGAGGCCCTTGTGCTTGGGGGCGTCGGGGTCGGTGCGGGCGACGAGCATGCACCACTTGGCGTACTGGGCGAAGGTCGTCCAGACCTTCTGCCCGGTGACGACCCATTCGTCGCCGTCCTTGACCGCCTTCGTCTTCAGCGAGGCGAGGTCGGAGCCCGACTCGGGCTCGGAGAAGCCCTGGCACCAGATCTCCTCGGCGGTGAGGATCGGCTCCAGGTAGCGCTGCTTCTGCTTGTCGCTGCCGTGGGCGATCACCACCGGACCGCCCATCGCCAGGCCGAGCACGTTGGCGGGGCTGGGCGCTTCCTGACGCGCCGCCTCGCCGACGAAGATCGCCTGCTCGATCAGCGTCGCGCCGCGGCCGCCGTACTCCTTCGGCCAGGAGATCCCGGCCCAGCCGGCCTCGTGCAGCTTGCCCTGCCACTCGGTGCGGAAGGCCATCACCTCCTCGAGGCCCGCCTCGGGCTCCGGCCCGGGATGGTTCTCTTCCAGCCAGGTCCGCACCTCGTCGCGGAACTCCGTCTCGGCCGGTGAGAGGCTCAGATCCATCGGCTCAGCAGACTACTGGCTGGGTGGCCAGTCGCCTAGATCCGCTCGATCAGGGTGCCAGTGCCGAGGCCCCCGCCGCAACACATCGTCACCAGGCCCATCTCCTTGTCGGTGCGCTCCATCTCGTGCAGCAGGGTGGTGATCAGGCGGGCGCCGGTCGAGCCGAGCGGGTGGCCGAGGGCGATCGCGCCACCGTTGACGTTGACCCGGTCCATGTCGGGTTCGAGCTCGCGCCGCCAGGCGGCGACGACCGAGGCGAAGGCCTCGTTGATCTCGACCAGGTCGATGTCGTCCATCTTCATCCCGTTGCGCTCGAGCAGCTTTTCGGTTGCGGGAATCGGGCCGGTCAGCATGATCACCGGGTTGACCCCGACCGTGGTCTGGTCGTAGATCCGCGCCCGCGGCTTCAGCCCCAAGGCGTCGGCTCTCTCGCGCGCCATTAGCAGCACGCCGGCGGCGCCGTCGGAGACCTGGGAGGAGTTGCCGGCGGTGATCTTGCCGTCCTCCTTGAAAGCCGGCTTGAGGTTGGCGAGGGCCTCGAGCGTCGTCTCGCGCAGGCCCTGGTCGGCGACGTAGGTATCGCCGTTGACGCTGAACGGGACGACCTCACGCTCGAAGCGGCCCTCCTCGGTCGCCTTGGCCGCGAGCTCCTGAGAGCGGACGCCGAGCTCGTCGAGCTCGGAGCGGGGGATCTCCCATTTGTCGGCGATCATCTCCGCCGAGAGGCCCTGCGGGATCAGGTCATAGCGCTCCATCAGCTCGGGCGAGAAGGGCGAGCCGTGCTCCTTCATCACCTCGTAGCCGTCGGCGAAGGAGATGTGGCCCATGTGCTCGACGCCGGAGCCGATCGCGACGTCGTGGACGCCCGTGGCGATCAGCGCCGCGGCGAAGTTGACCGCCTGCTGGGCGGAGCCGCACTGGCGGTCGATCGTCGTCGCCGGGGTCTCCATCGGCAGGCCGGCCTCGAGCCAGGCATTGCGGCCGATGTTGACTCCCTGCTCGCCGAACTGCTGGGCACAGCCGGTGACCACGTCGCCGGTCTCGGCCGGGTCGACGCCGGACCGCTCAAGCAGCTCCCGATAGACCTTCGCCAGCAGGTTCGAGGCGTGGATGTCCTTGTAGTAGCCCTTCTCGGGATGGCCACGGCCAATCGGCGTGCGAACCGCCTCGACAATGACCACCTCACGTCCACCGAACCTGCCGTTCCCGTTGCCTGACATCCGAGCCTCCGTTCGTCTCCGTATCTCCTTCAAGGGTAGCCGATTGACTGGTCAGTCAGCCAGGGGTGGGAGGCGTGGGGTGCCCCTGTCCGGAACTTGTGAGCCGGCTGGGAATTGGCCCTTGCCAGGAATCCAGCGGCGGGTTCCGGACAGGGGCACCCCACGCCTCCCCATCCACGCTCGAACTGATAGGAACCCGAGTCGAATGAGCGGGAACACGGGATATGAGGCGCCCGGGATTGCCGGGAGCGGGGCAATCGCTACCGGCCTAGCTGCTGTAGCGACGATCACCGGCGACACGATCTTGTTGGCGCGCAGCGAGGCTTCCGCCTGGCGCGCCGAGGAGAAAGTCGTTGCTGCCTGCGCCAAGATCGAGGGCGCGGAGCCCTCGCGGTTACGGGTGACGACCGATCCCAAGGACCTCTCCGATTGCGACATCGTCGTCGAGGCGGTGATCGAGGAAGTCGAGCCGAAGGCCGAGGTGCTGGGCGCCGTCGCCGCAGCCTGCCCCGACGCCGACCTCGCCACCACTACCTCCTCGCTGAGCATCGCCGAGATCGCCACCGCGGCGAGCATCACCGGCCGCCTCTTCGGGCTGCACGTCTTCAACCCGGTGCCACGGATGAAGCTGGTCGAGGTCTGCTTCCCCGACACCGGCGAGGAGACCCGCGAGACGGCGCTCGCCTGGTGCGCGGCGCTGGGCAAGACCGCGGTCGAGGTCCCCGACCAGGCCGGCTTCGTCGTCAACCGCCTGCTCTTCCCCTACCTCTTCGACGCGGTGCGCATGGTCGAGCGCACCGGCATGGAGGCGGGCGAGGTCGATGCCTGCATGAAGCTCGGCGCCGGCCACCCGATGGGTCCGCTCGCCCTGCTCGACTTCGTCGGCCTCGACGTCTCAGAGGCGATCGGCGACGCCCTCTACGCCGACTCCTCTGACCCGGCGCACAAGCCCCCCGGCCTGATCGTCGAGATGATCGGCGAAGAGAAGCTAGGCCGCAAGAGCGGCGCGGGCTTCTATTCCTACGACTAGCGCCGGCGAGCGCTGACCAAGCAGATCAAGACCGTATGGAGTGCTGACCGGCCCCAGCGGTAGGTAGGTCGGCACCCCGCGCATGACGATGCGGGGACTGGGCCGCGGGATGTCCCCGCGGCCGACACCCCAATCATGGGAGGTGCCGACATGCCCCAGCCTAAAAGCGTGGTGGGACTCGACGTCCACGCCACACAGACTCACGCCTGCGTTCTTCATCCCGAGACAGGCGAGCTCCGCTCGCGACGACTGAACGGCCCACCGCGAGGAGCACTCGACTTCCTGGAAGGGCTCGAGGCTCCCCTCCTCGCGGTCTATGAGGCCGGACCGACCGGCTTCGGGCTCGCGCGAGGGGGCGCCGAACGTCACCTCGACGTGCGCGTCTGTGCCCCGGGGTCGATACCCAAAGCGCCGAGCGACCGGGTCAAGACCGATCGCCGCGACGCCGAGCGGCTGGCGCGGCTGTGCCTCGCGGGGGAACTGCGCTTCGTGCGCATCCCGACCCCCGAGGAGGAGCGCTTCCGAGATCTGACCCGCTGCCGGGAGGCGATCCGAGCCGACCTGATGAGAGCCCGTCACCGGCTCGGCAAGTTCCTCTTGCGCCGCGAGCTGCGCTGGGAGGGCCCCGGTTCTGCCTGGACACAGGCCCACTTGCGTTGGCTGGAGGCGATCAGGTTCCCCGACGGCGCCTCGCGGGCCGTGCTCGAGGACTACCTGGCCGCGGTGGTGGCGCTCGAACAGCGACGGGGTGCTTCTGAGCGGACGATCGAGGAGCTGTGGCCTGAGTCGCCGTGGGCCGAGACGATCGCCCGGCTGCGCTGCCTGCGCGGGATCAACACGCTGACGGCGCTTGGCCTGTGCGCAGAGGCGGGAGACCTGAGGCGCTTTGAGCGCCCGGCCTCGCTGATGGCCTACTTCGGCATCGTGCCCTCCGAGCACTCCTCCGGTGAGCGAAGCCGGCGCGGGCCGATCACCAAGGCCGGCTCTCCGCACGCCCGCCGTCTTCTCGTCGAGGCAGCCCACCACTACCGCCACCAGCCCCGGGTGGGCAGCGCACTGGAGAAGCGCCAGCGCGGCGCCGACCCCCGTGCCTGTGCGATCGGCTGGCGCGCCCAGCGGCGTCTGCACAACCGTTGGCAACGCCTTCGCCTCGAGCGTGGCAAGCCCGCCAACGTGGTCAGGATCGCGTTGGCGCGCGAGCTGGGTGCCTTCGTGTGGGAGGTGGGTCAGCTGGGCTGAGGCACCGCGAAAGGAACGCCCTCGACGCTGTCGGGGCGACACGAGGCAAGTGAGGCCAGCACGTCGCCGCTTTGCGGCCTGCGTTGCGTCCTCGGGCAGTCGGCGGATGTGCTCGCCGGCCGCGCCCGCTTCAAGACTGCAGGCCACGCGACGAATCGGCGGTCATGGGGTAGCCAGCCCCCGCATATGAGGCTGACGGTGCAGTCAACGTACCTGGATCCCGCCCGTGTCGCCCCGAGAGCGCCGCTGGACAGCAGCGGCCCGTCAGGGGCCCGATCGACCCTGGGCACTTGACGAGGAGCTCTCCATACCATATGAGGACGCAGGGAGCGTGGCGTGCTCTGCACGCGAGCGAGCGAGGACGCCGAGATGCGCCGGTCAGCGCTTGCCGGCGATGTCCCAAATCACATCCGCTGGGGAGCAGCCCTGGCGGCGGGCGGTTGCTTCGATCTCCTCCCAGGGAAGCTCCGCCTCGGGCAGGTCGTCCCAGCGGGCCAGGTCGAGTGCCTCGACCGCTCCTTTGAGCGCCGGTCCGAGATGCTCCTCGGAGCGCAGCAGCGCTCTCAGGACCTCAAGTTGCTTGTCGCTCATGCGCACAACCCACATGCGATACCTCCAGGGTTAGGCGTAACGCGGGTTGCTCAGGAAACCTAGGCCGAGGGCCGGACGGAATCGTCGGCACCGGAGGGCGTGCTGCTGATCCTCACCGCCTCGACGCGGTTCTCGCGCACCGACTCGACCCGGATCGTGTAGCCGTTGGCGACGATCGTGTCGCCGCGCTTGGGCAGCCGCCCGAGCTCGCCGAAGACGTAGCCGCCGATCGAGTTGTAGGCATCGCTGTCGACCGGCAGGTCGATCCCGCGGTCGGCGAGGTCGCCGAGCGAGACATGGCCGCGCACGAACCACTCGCCCCCGGCGAGCTGGCGCAGTGCCGCGGCACGCGGGTCGGTCTCGTCCTCGATCTCCCCGACCACCTCCTCGAGGATGTCCTCGACGGTGACGATCCCGACCGTGCGGCCGTACTCGTCGACGACCACCGAGAGCGAGGTGCGCTGCACCTGCAGGTCGTGGAGAAGGTCGTCGAGCGGGCGGGTCTCTGGGACGATCACGGCGTCGCGCACGACCGGCTCGATCCGCGCCTCGGGGCCGTCGCTCATGTAGAGGCGGGCGAGGCTGTTGTTGTGGACGATGCCCTTGACCCGGTCTGGATTGTCGTCCTCGATCACGACCAGGCGCGTGTGGCCCGAGGTGACGCAGCGCCGCAGCGCGGTCTCAACGGTCTCTGAGGAGTTGACGGTGACCACCGCCGGTATCGGCGTCATCACCTCGCGCGCCTCCTGCTCGTGGAGGTGGAAGACGCCGCCGAGCATCCCCGCCTCGCCGGGGTCGAGGGTTCCCCCCATCCGCGAGCTGTCGATGATCTGCTTCAGGTCCTCGGCGGTGTGCTTCTCGTCGATGTTGGTCGGGTCGACGCCGAAGAGGCGGACGATCGAGTTGGAGATTGCGCTCAGGCCCATCGTGAACGGCGTCGTCGCGAGGCGGAACCAGTTGAGCGGGCGCGAGACCCGCCGCGCGGTCCGCTCCGCCTGGTTGATCGCCAGCATCTTCGGCACCTGCTCGCCGATGCTGATGTGAATCGCGGTGACGAGGGCAAAGGCGATACCGACCGAGAGGGCGACGGCGGCACCGTGGGAGAAGCCACCGAAGAGCGGCTCGAGCAGCTTGGCCAGCGAGGGCTCGCCGAGGAAGCCGATCCCGATCGAGGCGATCGTGATCCCGATCTGACAGGCCGAGAGCGATTCGTCGATCTCGTCGAGCTGTTCGACCACGGTGTCGGCGCCGCTTTCGCCTTCCTCGGCCAGCTGTTCGATCTTGCCCCGCCTGCTGCGCACCAACGCGAACTCGGCCGCGACGAAGAAGCCGTTGACGGCAACGAGCAGGAGCAGGAGGACGAGCAGAAGCACGCTCACCGGCCCGAGACTGCCATATTGAGGCCCGTATGCGCATCGCCAGCCTCGTGCCATCCGCGACGGAGATGCTGTTCGCCCTCGGCCTGGGCGACCGCGTGGTCGCCGTGACCCACGAGTGCGACTTCCCGGCGCAGGCGCGGGCGCTGCCCCACCTGACCCGCACCGTCCTCGGCGAGGGCCTCAACGCCGGCGAGATCGACACCGCGGTGAAGACGACGGTGGGCGAAGGCCGGGCGCTCTATGAGCTCGACGAGGAACGGCTCGCCGAGCTCGCTCCTGACCTGATCGTCACCCAGGCGATCTGCGACGTCTGCGCGGTCTCCTACGAGGACGTGCTCGAGGTCGCGGCGCGACTGCCGAGCCGGCCGCGGGTCCTACAGCAGGACCCGAGCACGCTCGGCGAGATGCTCGAGGACGTGATCGGGCTCGGCGAGGCCACCGGCCTGGAGTCCGAGGCCCACCTCGTCCGGGCCGAGCTCGAGGGTCGCCTGGCCAGCGTCCGCGCCGCGGTCAGCGGGACCAAGGCGCCGCGGGTGATCGCCCTCGAGTGGCTCGACCCACCTTTCGTCGGCGGACACTGGATCCCAGAGATGATCTCGATCGCCGGTGGCGAGGACGTCGCCGGCCCGCCCGGCCTGAAGTCACCCGAAGTCGCCTGGGGCGCCCTCTCCGGGCTCAACCCGGACGTCGTGATCGCGATGCCGTGCGGCTGGTACGTCAGCGAATCCCACGACCAGGCGGTGGAGCACTGGGACCGGATCGCCAAGCTCGGCGCCGGCCGCGTCTACGCGGTCGACGCCGCCTCGACATTCTCGCGGCCCGGCCCCCGCCTCGTCGACGGAGTCGAGCTGCTCGGCCACGTCCTCCACCCTGATCTGGTCGATCCCCCGGGGAACATCGGCTTCGCCGAGGTGCGGGCGCCGCTCTAGACCGCTGCAAACCGGCGCATCTCGGGGTCCTCAGTCGCTCGGATCGGGTCACGCACTGAAGTGCGCTCCCCTCCCCTCGCTCCCTGCGTCCCCCGACCTGCTTGGTTTTCGCGGTCTAGGAGATGGCAATGGCACTGGCGATGGCGAAGAAGCCGAGGGCCGCCATCGCCAATAGCTCCATCGGCGTGTGGTTCTCGCCGAGATAGCCGCGCTCGCCGGCGACGATGAACAAGGCGCAGAGGACTCCGCCGACGAGCCCGCCGAGGTGGCCGCCGATGCTGATTTCGGGATTGCCGAGGGTGAAGACGAGGTTGAGCACGAGGATGATGCCGACTGAAGAAGCGAGCCCGGCGATGCCGCGGTGGCGGGCGATTACGAAGGTCGCGCCGAAGATCCCGAAGATGGCGCCCGAGGCTCCGATGGTGAGGGTGTCCGGGCTGAGCAGAACCGCTCCGAGCGAGCCGGCGAAGAGCGAGACGAAATAGATCGCAAGGAAGCGAGGCGTGCCGATCCCCGGCTCCAGGATGCGGCCGAGGAAGTAGAGGGCGAACATGTTGAAGCCGATGTGGAAGAGGCTGGCGTGGAGGAATCCGCTGGTCAGCAGGCGGTACCACTCTCCTTCGGCCACGGACGGGCCAAAGAGCCCGAAGTTGATCACGAGCGAGCTGCCGTGAGGAGTAAGACCGCCCCCGCCGCCGGCGACCTCCGCCAGGAAAACGGCGACGTTGATGGCGATCAGCGCGACGGTCGCGGGGGCGGAGCCGGCGAGCGACGCCTCCCCCACTCCCCGCACCACCTTCGTCCGCTGCTTCGAGCACTCCGGACAGCGCATGCCGACCGGGCTGGGCGTCATGCAGTCGGGGCAGATCGGCCGCCCGCAGTTGGAGCAGGAAACCGCGGTCTCGCGGTTCGGGTGTCGGTAACAGGTCTGCGCCATGGCGGACGAGGAGCCTACAATCGCCCGCTCATGGAGCCCCCGAGCCCCGCCCGGCTGTTCGCGACTCTCCTCGGCGCCGGGCTGGTTATCTACGGGATCGCCGGCTTCTTCTTCGACGCGTCGTTCGCCCGGCCGGACGACCTGCGCGAAGCGCTCGGCCTGCTCTCGGTCAACGGCTGGGCCAATAGCTTCCACGTCCTCACCGGCGCCATCGGGCTCCTCCTCGCCGGCTTCGCATCGCGCCGTTACGCGATCGCAATCAGCTCCACCTACGTCTTGATTGCCCTCGCGGGATCCCTCGCATAGGCGCCATCCCGGTAGGGGTGGAACGTCTTGTACTTTTTCGCCGAGGGGACCTGGCGCCAGCTCGCCTGGCCCACACCGAAAAAGTTAAGTGGAACCCCTGCCGGGATGGCGCCTACAGGCCGATGCGACCGGTGATCGAGCTCACGCCGCTCTTCGTGCGCTGACGGCCACGCCGGCGCAGCTCGAGCAGGACAAGGGCGCCGGTGGCCAGGCTGCCGGCGCCGACGGCGACCACCGGCCGCACCCAGTTGCGCGGATCGCGCAACGCCCGCAGCTCGCTCTCGGAGAGCTCCTCGGCCCAGTCGGAGAGCTCCTCCGCGGCGGCCTGGGTGACGGCGGCGAGCGTGTCCTCAAGACGCCCTGAGAGGCGCTCGGGCGGCTCGATCGGCCGCAATGCATCGCCGAGCAGGCGCTCGACGTCCCAGGTGCTGCCAGTCAGGTTTTCGCTCGCCTCACTCATCGCTCATCTCCTCCTCCAGCTGCTTGATCGCACGATGGATCAGGACCTTGGTGGCGCCGTCGCTGCGCCCCAGCGCCCGGGCGATCTCGCGGTTGTCCATACCGAGGGCGAAACGCATGATCAGCGCGTCGCGGCGATCGTCCCCCAGGTTGTCGAGCTTGGCGATCACCTGGCGCAACTCCTCGCGGCCCTCGGCGATCGCCTCGGTGCCGTGCCGGGCGGGGATCGGGTCGGCGCTGTCGAGCGGCGTCTGCGGCCGCCGTGAGCGGTCGCGGTAGTAGTTGAGCGCCAGGTTGTGGGCGATGCGGATCAGCCAGGGACGCAGCGGCCGCCCGTCGGACTCGCGCCGTGCCCGGTCGAAGTGACGATATGCCTGCAGGAAGGCCTGCTCGGTGAGGTCCTCGGCGTCGTGCTGGTTGCCGACCCGGTAGTAGGCGTAGGAGTAGACGTCCTTGAGGTGGTCGCGGTAGAGCTCTTCGAAGGCGCGGTCGAGCTCCGCCTTGGCGGCCGGGTCGAGGCTCGCCGGCTCGACGTTCTCCTTTGCGGCGCTCACGGGGGAAGCCTAGCCGCCGGGCCGAGGGCCACTTGGCGCGTTTGTCGGCATATATCCGACTAATGCGCCACATCTCAGGCCGCCGCCCTGCGCGAGCGCTCGCCGAGGCGCAGCGAGTCGACCCAGGCCTCCGCGTCGATCTCGCCGCGGATCAGTGCCGCCAGCCCGTTCAGGCCCTCGGCCGGACTGCCCGCCGCGCTGAGCGCCTCGGCCAGCAGCGGGACGGCGTCGAGCCCCTCCGATGCCTGGCCGATCAGCGCCGGGATCTCGGCCGCCGGCGTCCCCCTCCCCAGCAGCTCGCCGGCACGGCGGTTGCGGCCCGACGGGGCGAGGACGGTCGCGGTCAGGTCGCCGACCCCCGCCAGACCGGAAAAAGTCTCCAGCTCGGCTCCCCGCGAGATCGCATATTCGATGCACTCGCGCCAGACCGAGGCTGCGGCGATGCCGGCCGCGTTGAGGCCGAAGGGCTCGGTCGCGGCGGCGGCGAGGGCGGCTGCGTTCTTCGCGGCGCCGGCCATCTCGACCCCGATCACGTCGCGCGAGCGCTCGCAGACGAGGCCGGCGCGGTCGAAGACCTCGCCGAGCTGGTCGCGCAGATCGGCGTCCCCCGAGCCGAGCACCAGCGCCGCCGAGCCCGAGACCGCCTCTGCCGCGTGGGCGGGGCCGCCGAGACAAGCGACCGCACGGGCGCGGATTCGTTCGCCGACGTACTCGGCTGGGAGCTGCCCGAGAGGCGCGATCAGGCCCTTGGTCAGCAGCAACACTGAAGAGCGGTCGCTGACCCGGTCGGCGATCGTGCCGACCGCCTGTGGCAGCGAGCCGGATGGGATCGCCAGGCAGACCAGGTCGAGGCCGGCCAGCTCGATCTCGGAGGCGGGACGGACGAGGATCGAGTCGGGCAGCGCGACGCCCTCCAGGTAGCGGCCGTTCTCGCCCGCCTCGATCATCTCCGCCGCCTGCGCGGCGGTGCGGGCGCCGAGCTGCACCTCCAATCCGCCGCGGGCGAGCAGCACGGCGACGGCGGTTCCCCAGCTGCCGGCACCGATCACAGCGGCGCGGCGCATCGGCGGCAAGCCGCCCATCTCTTCCCACTGCAGGAGGACGTTGGGCCAGATCCGCGCCGTCACCGATTCCGCGAGCGGCGGCGAGGGCTCCTCGACTCGTGGGAAGGTCATCGCCTTGCCCAGCCGCACGCGAACCTGGCACGGCCGGATGCGCCAGCCCCGGCGCACGTGCTCGCTGCCGTAGACAGCGGCTGGCAGAACCGGGACCCCGGTCTGCAGCGCCAGCCTGCCCACGCCCCGCTTCGGCGTCGCCAGCGTGCCGCGCCGGATCCGCGTCCCCTCGGGGAAGATGCAGACGGTGCCGCCCCGCTCGACCGCGAGGCGGGCGGTCTCCATAGACATCTCGTCGGCTTCGCCGCGGCGAATCGGGAAGGCGCCGAGCCGCGAGAGCAGCCAGCCCTGCCAGCGGCGCTCGAACAGCTCGATCTTGGCGACGTAGTTCATCGGCCGCCGCCAGGGCAGCGCGGCGCCGATCGCGAAGGGGTCGAGGAAGCTGCGGTGGTTGGCGGCGACGATCAGCCCGCCGCTGACCCGGCCGTGTTCGCGGCCGGTGCGGCCGAGGCGGAAGTAGGCGAGGAAGAAGGGCGTCATGAAAACCCTGGCCAGCAGGTAGAGGGGCCAGTTGACGCTATGGCGCCGGGTGTAGTCGTGGTAGGCCTGGAGGCGTTCTTCGGTCACTACTCAGCGCTACACGGGTTTGGGACGGGGGTTACCGGTTGAGCGAGTCGGGTGCCCCTCCCCCTGAGGCCGTCGCGCAGCTGGGTTGCGGGTCAGGGTGCGAGGCGTGGTTCCGTGAGCCTCATGGGGAGGGGCACCCGACTCGCTACCACGAACGCTCGATCAGCTCGCGTAGATCGTTGCCGGTCGGAGGCTCAGGCGTGAAGGCGAGCTCCGGGCGCAGGAGCATCGACTCGATTGCTTGGTCGAGCTTGCTTCGGTCGGCTCCCAGCTGGCCGAGGCCGGGTGGGTTGCCGCCGAGCTCGATGATGCGGGGTTCGATTTTCTCTGGGGTGGTGCCGACCGCCTCTGCCAGGGGCAAAAGCTGGTCGGGGGCTCGGGGGGCCATGAAGGCCATTGCGCGGGGGAGGATCGTGGCGTTGGTCTCGGCGTGGGGGCTGCCGCAGATGCGGACCAGGGTCTGGCAGATGACGTGGTGGATGCCGAACAATGCGGAGTCGATCGCGTAGGCGGAGAGCAGCGAGCCCTGGGCGAGGGCGGCGCGATTGCGCTCGGCCGGCGCTTCGTCGAGCGAGGCGGAGATCAGTTCGGCGCCGCGCAGCGCCGTCATCTCCGAGACCGGGTTGGAGAAAGGCGTGTAGAGGGAGTCGGCGCCGTGGGCCAGGGCGTTCATCGCGCTGGCGCGGAGCGCTCCCTCGGGCTGGCTCGTCATCGCCCGCGGGTCGGCGATCGCCAGCTCGGGCCGCACCATCGCCCGCACCCGCGCCTCGGCACCGGCGGGCAGGCGGTGGATGCCGGTCATCTCCGCGCCCGAGAGCGTCGTCGGGACCGCCGCGACCCGGGCGCCGCTGACCGCGGCGACGGCCTTAGCCGTGTCGATCGTGCGGCCGCCGCCGAGGGCGACGAGCCGCGGTGCCCGAGCGCGGTCGAGCAGCGCCGCGGCGGCCTCGGGCACCTGCCCGGCCGGGATCGCGTGGACGGCTTTGGCGGCCGCCTCCAGCTCAGGCGCACCCGGCAGAGCGCGCGGCGTGGTCAGCAACTCGAAGTCGGCGAAGCCGTGCTCGTGGAGGAGCTGCGCCGCCTGCCCGACGCCGTTGTGGCGGAAGACGACGACCCGTCCGGCGTCCCTCCAGACGAAGCTTTCGTTCACCCGGGCTTGCGCTCGGCCACGCGCGGATTGACGACCGGGCGCAGGTTCGGTTCGACCTCGGCCCGCAGGTGCTCGTAGTCGGGCGGCAGCGAGAGCTTCTCGCCGAGATGCTCGAGCGGCTCGTCGACCGTGAAGCCGGGGCCCAGCGTCGCGATCTCGAAGAGGACCCCGCTCGGCTCGCGGAAGTAGATCGAGCGGAAGTAGAAGCGGTCGATCACCGGGGTCGGCTGCGCACCGGCCGAGATCGCCCGCTCGCGCCAGGCCTGGTGGTCGTCCATGCGCGAGGCCCAGGCGACGTGGTGGACGCTGCCGGCGCCCTGCCGCGAGAGCTGCGCCGGGGGCTCGTCGTAGATGTGAAAGCCGCCGCGCTTCTCGCCGCGCGCCTCCCAGCCTCCCTCGGCGCGCTCGAACTCGAGCGCTTCGAGCAGGGCAGTGCTCGCGTCGGGGTCGGTCGCGTAGGCGCAGACCGCGTGGAATCCCTGCAGCGCCATCTCGGCCGGCACCTCGGGATGCTCGGCGCTGAGCGGCTCGTCGCTGACGTCGACCACGGCGAGCTCGTGATCGAGCCCCTCGGGGTCGGAGAAGCGCAGGCTCGCTCCGGCCCGCTCGGACTCGATGCCATGGGCGCCGAGCCGCTCGGCCCAGAAATCGAGCGCCTCATAGGAGGCGACCCGCCAGACGACGCGGTGCACGTCCCCCGCTCCGGCTCGCCCGTCGGGCACGCCGGGGAACTCGAAGAAGGTGAGGTCGGAGCCGGCGCTGCCCCGCTCGTCGGCGAAGAAGAGGTGGTAGACGGTAGGGCTGTCCTGGTTGACCGTTTTCTTCACCAGGCGCAGTCCCAGCACGCCCGCGTAGAAGTCGACGTTCTTCTGCGCGTCGGCGGTGATCGCGGTGATGTGGTGAATTCCTTCCAACTTCACGGCTTCCACGTATAGCATCCCCCGCGATGAGCCGCGCACGCCGCCGCACGGTCAAAGCCCTCGTGGTGCTCGGCTCGCTGCTGGCGTTCCTCAGCGTCTTCGCGATCTGGACCGAGCGCCAGGCGCTCAACACGAACGACTGGGTCGACACCAGCGGCAAGCTGATCCAGAACGAAAAGGTCCGCTCGGCGGTCGGCCAGTACCTGATCGACCAGCTCTACGAAAACGTTAACGTCGAACAGGAACTCGAAGACATCCTCCCTGGCGAAACCAAGCAGCTGGCCGGACCGGTGTCGGGCGGGCTGCGCCAGGTGGCGGGCGGCGGTGCCGAACAGGTGCTGCAGAGCACGACCGCCGAAGAACTCTGGAAGGACGCCAACCGCGCCGCGCACGAACAGCTCCTCGCCGTGCTCGAAAACAAGAAGGAAGCGGTCTCGACGGCAGAAGGCAACGTCACCCTCAACCTCGGCAGCCTCGTCACCAACCTCGCCGGTCAGGTCGGGATCGGCAGCAAGCTCGCCGAAAAGCTGCCGCCCGACGCCGGCCAGATCACGATCCTGCGCTCCAACCAGCTCAAGGCCGCACAGGACATCGCGGTCGGCATCAAGGGCCTGGCGCTGGTGCTCTCGCTGCTGACGCTGATCGCCTTCGGCCTGGCGATATATCTCTCGCGCGACGGGCGCTGGGTGACCGTGCTGTTCTGCGGGATCGGGCTGGTCGCCGCCGGTTTCCTCGTGATCGTCTTCCGCTCGGTGGCCGGTGGGATCGTCGTCGACCAGCTCGTCACCGACGAAAGCGTCAAGCCGGCGGCGGAAGCGACCTGGTCGATCGGCACCTCGCTGATGATCAGCATCGCGACGACGGTGATCGTCTTCGGCGTCCTGCTCGGCATCGCCGGCTGGCTCGGATCGCCGACGGGCTCTGCCCGTTCCACCCGCCGCTTCATGTCGCCGTTCCTGCGCGACTACGTCCCATTCGTCTACACCGGCTGGGGGATCCTCGTTTGCATCTACTTCCTCTCCGCCCCGACGCAGAACCTGCGCACCTTCCTGACCACGCTGATCCTCGCCGGCTTCGTCGCCTTCGGCATCCACGAGCTGCGCCGCCAGTCGGAGGAGGAATTCCCCGACGTCCAGGTCGGCGACTACTTCGGCGGAGCCAAGGACCGCATGGTTGATGCCGTCAAGAGCGCCAACCTGGGCGAGCGAGCCTCGAAGCTGCGCCTGCCGGAGATGCGCCGGCCGAGCGAGGGCGATGGGCCGGCGACGGCTGCCACCACCGAACTACCCGTCGACGACGAGGACTCGCGCCTGCGCCGACTTGAGCGCCTCGGCGAACTCCACGAGAAGGGCGTCCTCACCGACGAGGAGCTTGCCGCCGAGAAGGCCCGCGTGCTGGGCGACGGAAGCAGCTGAACGGCTGGGGTAAAGCCCGCCTCCGGGGTTGAACCGGAAACCTCCGCTTTACAAGAGCGGTGCTCTGCCAGTTGAGCTAGGCGGGCATGCAGATGAATGATTTCGATCCTCTGCCGAATATAGAGGGGGAGAGCGACATGGCGGGCAAGGACACGGTCAATTTCAGGTACCTGAAGGCTGGCGAGGGAAGCGTCCTCAGCGAGGCGATCCGGGCTGCCTATGGCGATACCTACGACGTGCGCTGGGTCTACGACGAGGCCGAGGTGGAGGCGCGGCTGGCGGCCGGGACCTACGTCTCCTTCGTCGCCGAGTCCGGTGACGGCGAGTTGCTCTGCCACGAGGGCATGAGCCTCGCGGCTGCAGGCGACGCCGTCGGCCACTCGGGCCAGGCGGTGACGATGCCGGCGGCGCGCGGGCAGCACCTCTTCACGCGGACCAAGAAGCATCTGATGGAGTGGGCGACCAAGCGTGGCCTGGCGGGGATGTACAGCGAGGCGACCGCGGCCCACCCCTACAGCCAGCGAGCAAACCTGGAGCTGGGCGCCCACGAGACGGGCTTCCTGCTCGGTTGGATCCCAGCCTCGGTCTCCAACGACGCGGCAGCCGAGCAGCGGCCGCGCCGTCAGTCGGCAGCGCTCTTCTACACCAAGCTCAACGACGGCCACGAACGCGACGTCTACGCCCCCGAGCGCCACCACGAGATCATCGGCAAGACGCTGGAGCTGTGCGAACTACGCGGCACCCTCGCCGACCCTTCGCCCGATGTGCAAATGCCGGAGCGCACCGGCCTGCACGTGGAGATCGACGAAGACCACAACCTGGCCCTAATCACCGCCCATGAGCCAGGCGCCGATCTGGAGACCGCGGTAGCAGCCGAGCGCCACCACCTCTTCCACCGCCGGTGCCTGGACGCGGTCTACCTCGACCTACCGCTGGAGAACCCGGCGACGGCCCTGCTGGCCGACCACCTCGAGCGCCTCGGCGTCTCCTACGCCGGCATCTTCCCCAACAACCGCACCGACGGCGACGTGCTGCGCATGCAGTCCCTGCATCGCGCCCGGATCACGGCCGAAGACATCGAGGTCGCCTCAGACCACGGCCGTGAGCTGCTCGACTACGTGCTGGCCGACATTCGCGGCTGAACGCCAGGTGGCGAAACCCAGATCGATGGCTGATTTTGCCTAGAACTGCTATTTTGCCTAGCTAGGCAAATGAACGATTCCCGGCAAAATATCTCGCTGGCGCGGCTGGCTGAGCACCCACCCAAAATCGAGGGCGGGAGTGTCGTCGTCCAGCCAACCAAGGGTGGCCAAGCGCGACTCCGCATCGAGCTGGGCGATCGTCACGTCGAGCTTCTCACCGCATACCTGGCAGTTCCGTATCCATCAGGACTGAGGCGCCTCGTCGATGCCAACCCGGACCTCGAAGCGGTCATCGTCGAGCGAATCCCACCGGGGCTCGATCAGGCGGCGCGGGATCTCGGGCTCAGCTACCTGGATATCCACGGCCGCGGCCGGATCGTGCAGCCAGGTCTCGTCTACTTCGCACCCCCGGGCCCTGGCGACAGCCGCCCAAGCAGGCCTCCGGGTCCATCGCCGTTTGCCCCGAAGGCAAGCCGTGTGGTGCGCAGCCTGCTCGCGGATCACGAAAGGGAGTGGCGCCTCTCGGACCTTGCCAGGGTCTCGGCGCTGAACCCCGGGAACGTGCACCGAGTGCTCAACCGGCTCATGGACGACGGCTACGTCGAGCGCGATGACGACTCCTACCTGCTCGCGGATCCGGGGGCTCTCCTCGATGCATGGGCGGAAAATGGCCCGCTGGCACGGGAGAGAACCGCCATTCCGGTCAAGGGCGACTTCCGGCCGGCGGTCGAAGCGCTGGTCGAGCGATTCCACGGCCATGCCGTCGTCTCCGGAGAGCTTGCGGCGGAGATGCTTGCACCCCATCTTCCCGCCGCCAGCGCGGTGATCCACTGCTTGGACCCTCGAGAGTGGGCACGCATCGACCTCGAGGAAATCGAGCCCCCGCCCCCTGCGGATTTCCTGGCATCGGGACGGATCGTGCTCGATCTGCCCGATGAGGGCGTCGCCCAATTCGGCTCGGATGTCTCCGAACTCCGCCTCGTCAGCCCCGCCCAGCTCTATGTCGACCTCCACAAGCAACCGACCCGGGGTCGCCAAGCCGCCGAAGAGGTCCGGCGACAACTCCTCGCCTTCTGATGCCGACCTCCCGAATAGACGTCACCGGGCCCGCCGACCGCCTGCTGTTCGAGGGTCTCCCCCATCTGCAACCCGTGATCGACGACCTCGGCGACGGCGCGATGTTGATCGGCGGCCTGGCGGCCACCGCGTGGATCGGCGCCAGCGACATCGGCCTGCCGCTGCGAGCAACGCGCGACGATCTTGCGGCGACAGAGATGGTCATCTGGCATTGAGTCTTTTCAGGCATCCGATCCAGCGCCTAACCTTCGGCCGCGTGATTAGGAATGGGTCGCGGAGCCAGGCAGACCGCGGCAGGCCCGTTGCAATAGATCTCTTTGCGGGTGCGGGAGGTCTTTCGCTAGGTCTTGAGCAGGCCGGTTTCGATGTACTGACGGCCGTCGAGTACGACCCAGTTCACTGCGCTGTTCATGAGTTCAATTTTCCTCACACTGAGGTTCTCTGCGCAAATGTTTCGGACCTTGCACCTGAGCGCTTGTGGGAAGCGGCAGAGCGTGGTGCACTTCGGCATGGCCGCTCCGATTGGGACGGGGAGATCGACGCGATCGTCGGCGGACCGCCATGCCAAGGCTTCTCGACCATCGGCAAGCGATTGATCGACGACACGCGGAATCGGCTCGTTTTTGACTTTTTCCGGCTAGTCTCAGCGTTGCGGCCCCGGTATTTCGTCATGGAGAACGTCCCTGGCATGGCATCTGGCGGCCATTCGGCCATTCTCGACCGCTTCACCGAAGAATTCGAGGCGGCGGGCTACTTGACCTCATCCAGAATCCTGAGCACCGCAGCCTTCGGTGTTCCGCAGCTCAGACGACGTCTCATTGTGATCGGCAGTCGCGAGGATCAGGTCGAAGCGCGACATCCGGAGGCGTCTAGCAATCCCGTGTCGAAGGTTCCCGGGGCAATGGTGTCGGAGGAGCACGAGGGACTCCCAACGGGACCGACTGTCTGGCAAGCAATTGGCGACCTTCCGGATTTAGATCGCTATTCGACTCTCCGGAACTCAGATCGGATCGAGCTGTCGGATTCAGCGATAGCTCGGATGGAGCGAAAAAGCTCCCAATATGCATTAGGGCTCCGAGGTGCCGATACCACCGATTGTTCGCATCCGCGGCGTTGGGATCCACGGCTTCTAACCAGTTCTGCCCGAACGATCCACACCGTGACTTCGATCCGGCGTTTTGCTAATACCGACCCCGGAGATACTGAGCCAGTAAGCCGTTTCTACCGGCTCCATCCCGCCGGTCTTTGCAACACCCTTCGGGCCGGTACCGGAAGCGAGCGTGGCGCTTTTACTTCGCCACGGCCAATTCATCCCAAACGGCCCAGGGTGATTTCGGTTCGAGAGGCTGCCCGGCTTCACTCAATTCCCGACTGGTTCCAGCTTCACGCGACGAAGTGGCATGGATTCCGCCAGATCGGCAACGCTGTCGCTCCCTTGCTTGGGCGGGCCGTCGGCCAATCGCTAGTGGAGGCGCTTGGAGTCCGGGCCAGAAAACCGCGACTTAAGCAGCAGCTCGGCGATGTGGGACTTCTCAATCTGACCATGAGCGGGGCGGCGGAACGTTACGAGGTGGGCCGCGATCAAATCCCAGCCCAACGAACGCGCATCGCACGACGAGAAAAGATCGCGGCATAGTAATGGCAGAGGGGCCGACGCGTTACGCCCAGATCATCGAGAGCATCTTTTCGGAGGGCTTTGAGAAGGGGGCCAAGGAGGTCGAATTCGACCGACAGGATTTTGTCGATCACGCCGAGAGGCTCGGTATAGAGATCCCCAAGAACCTCGGCGATGTCGTCTACAGCTTTCGCTATCGAGTTCCGCTACCCGAATCGATTCGGGAAAAAGCCCCCGAAGGGCTCGTATGGATCATTCGATCCGCTGGCCGCTCGAAGTACAAATTCGTCGCCGTCAAACAAGCGTTGATAGTGCCAACCGAGCGCATGGTCGAGACGAAGCTGCCGGACTCCACGCCCGGCGTGATCGCGAAGTGGGCACTGAGTGACGAGCAGGCTCTTCTGGCGATGTTGCGCTACAACCGGCTGATCGACATCTTTTCCGGTGTGACCTGCTACTCCCTTCAGAATCATCTCCGAACGACCGCGCCTGGCTTCGGTCAAGTCGAGACGGATGAGGTCTACATAGGTCTTGGCCGGAGCGGTGCCCAATACGTCTTTCCCGTGCAAGCCAAGGGTGGAAGCGACCAAATCAGCATCGTCCAAATCGAGCAGGACTTCGCATTATGCGCCGATAAGTTCTCCGCGCTGATCTGTCGGCCTGTGGCCGCACAGTTCATCGGCGACAATCGGATTGCATTGTTCGATTTCGAAGAAACCGACGATGGGGTCGCGATTCGCTCGGAGAAGCACTACCGGCTCGTGCCGGAGGATTCAGTCAGCGCAGAGGACCTTGCGCGATATCGCGTAGACGCCAGTTCCAAATAGATCGGTGACGGATACTCGAACGCCAGAGCAACGGAAACGCATCATGGCTGCGGTGAAGAGCAGGAACACCGGGCCGGAGGTTGAGCTACGCAAAGCGCTCTATGGTCATGGCGTCCGAGGCTGGCGTTGCAACTACAAGCGGGTCCCAGGACGCCCGGATATTGCCTGGCCGGCTCGCCGAGTCGCTGTCTTCGTGGATGGCGCTTTTTGGCATGGACATCCTTCTCGGCATAAGCCAGGTCGATCTGGCCAGTACTGGGATCGAAAGATCGAGCAGAACGTCGATCGAGATCGTCGCGTAGATAGGGAACTTCGCGACAGCGGTTGGGAGGTGTTGAGAATTTGGGACTTCGAGATCCACAAGGATCCCCAAGCAGCCGTCACCCGGGTGGTGGACGTTTTAGGGTGCCGAGAAGAACGCCACGAGTCTGAATAGACACCGACAAGGCGACAGCTAGCCCCGATCGTGCAACAAGCTCCCGAATGGTGAGCTGAGCCGACGTAGTTGGAGTGTGGTCAGCTTCGACGCTCTCAAAGTGCCCGGGGAACGTCATTTCTGTCGACGAATGACACCCACGACCGGTTCTCGGGCAGGCTGAAGCCCCAACAGCGGCCGAGAGCAATGAATTGGTCGGGAGCGCAGGCCGGGTCAGGCGGCCGGCGCCGGCAGCGCGCCCAGCCGGGCGAAGGCGGCGGCGAGCTCAGCGACCCATGGCCACCCGGCCTGCAGGCGCAGCTTGGCGCGGCGGCCAGAGAAGGCCAGGCGCGCGGCGACGTGCAAGAGCCGGTAGCGCAGCCGCTTGGGCTCGCAGCGCGCGAGCTCCCCGCTCAGGGCCAGCGCCTGGGTCCAGGCGAGCAGGTCGTGGGCGATGCCGACCAGCTCCAGCCAGACGGCGTTGAGGGCGAACTCGCGGAAGGGCAGTCGCGCCAGGCCGGTGTCCTTGTCGTGGCGGATCTGGTCCTCGACCCGCGCCCTGGCCCGGTGGCGCCGCTCGATCGCCGCGATGTCGGCCCCGGTCTGATCGGTGAGGATTGCCTGAAAGCGGTGGCCCTCGGAGTCCGTGAAGGAGAGCTGGGCACCGGGATGGGCGCGCTCGCGGCGCACGATCACCCGCGAGCCCTCCGGCCAGGCGGAGAGGTCGAGCAGGGCGGTCGCCTCGGCGACCTCGCCGTTTTTGCGCGGTTGGCCGTCGGCGTCAAGCGCCGCCTTCCAGGCCCGCTCGGGAAGCACCTCGATCGCCTCGCGCAGGCTCTCGCGGATCTCATAGCCCACCGAGAACCCGATCCGGCCCTCCCGTGCCCAGTCGAGCAACTCGTGGCTGGCGCCGGCAGAGTCGACCCGCAGCAAAACCTCGATCTCCTCGATGCGATCGGGTGGGATCTGCTCCAGCGCCGCCTCGGCGACACGAATCTGATCGGCGGCGGTGTTGGCGCCGGCGTTGCCCGGCCGCAGCATCGCCGCGGCGGCCTCAGAGGTCTCATCGAAGTAGGCGAGCATCGGGTGAAAGCCGAAACCGCCCTTGAAGTTCCCCGCCGCCCCCTCCTTCTCGGAGTGGGCGGCGATCAGGGTCGCGTCGAGGTCGATCGTCAGCCGCTCGGGAGCGAGGCCCAGCGACCAGGCCCTTGCCCGTGCCTTGGCATGGGCGCTGCGCAGCGACTCGAGCAGATCGGGCTCGGCGGCGATCTTCTCGATCGCCCGGTAGGCGGTGGAGTCCGAGGCGACCGCCCCGAACAGCGGCGCTTGGTCGCGCACCGCGCGCAGATCGCACAGCGCCTCCCCACCGTCGGCCAGCATCACCGCCAGGTCGCGGATCACCCGGCCGGGGTCATGGCCGCCCCCTCGCCGGCGGGTGCCGGCGAGCCCTGCGGAGAGCGCGGTGCTCAGACCCGTCTTGTCGGCCACCGCGGCGAGCAGGGCGCTGCCGGCATGGGAGACCAATCCCTCTCCGTCCGCGGTGACATCTACGGTGAAACTGCGGCCATCGCGCTGCACCTTCAAGGTGATCCTCCTGGTCGGTTTTTGCGAGCTTTGACACCCGCAGAATCCCGCTTCAGGCGGACGAAACCGCGCCCCGGAGAACCCGGGGCGCGGTTGCTTCATGAATGATCGGGGCTAGTCGGCTGGATACAAACTTACGCACTCGCCGTCGATGCGGAGCAGAATCGAGTCGGTCCCGTATTCCACGCCCCTCCTCTCGTTTTCCGGTACGAGCCATGGAGCGCCAACATATGAGACCGCACCTTGCGTGCCATCACCATTTAGAAGTCGCTGGCTGACAACCTCCCAGGCCACTTCGGATTGAGGGGCCTCGACTATCGTTACGATTGCATATGTGGGCATTGCTTCCGCCTTGTTCGGCGCGGCGTTGGTTATGACTCAACTAAGCGAGGAGGGCCTAACTCTCTCCCCCTCTCAGGCAGAATTTTGTCGCAGAGAGCCAACTTTTCGATCTCGAATGGCTTGGGCAGGAGCGTGTGTTTGAGTCTTGCGCCCCTTATGTGGATTGACGTTGTCCCTGCCGGCTGCACATAGGGTTCGAGGATGGCGAACGACAACGAGGCGTCTTCCGTGGAGTCCAACCAAATCGCGATGTATGGGGCCACCGGCTTCACGGGGGGGCTGATTGCCGGGGAGCTGAAGCGGCGCGGGGCTGACTTCCTGATCGCTGGCCGGGATCGGGGGAAGTTGTCGGTACTTTCGGAGGAGCTTGGGGGCGTGCCTTTTGTCGCTGCTTCGGTTGATGACCCTGCTGGGCTGCGGGAGATGCTTGAGCCTTGTTCTGTCGTGATCGCCTGTGCTGGGCCGTTTGGCTTGTATGGGGAGCCGGTGGTTGCTGCTGCTGTCGATACCGGGACGCACTATCTGGATACGACCGGGGAGCAGGGGTTCATGCGGATGGTCTTCGATCGCTATGGGGCGCGGGCGGCTGAGAAAGGGGCTGCGCTGGTCTCGGGGATGGGGTTCGACTACCTGCCTGGCGACCTGATTGCTGCGCTCACCGCCGATGGGATGGGACCGCTGGAGGAGATCGTCGTTGCCTACTGCGTGCATGGGTTCGAGCCGACGCACGGGACCGCGCTCTCGGGCCTCGAGATCATGCGGGGTGGGGACGTGGTCTGGGCCGATGGGGATTGGCGGCCGGCGCCGCGCAGCGCCGATGGCGGGCGCTGGCGCTTTCCGGAGCCGATCGGGGAGCAGCGGATGCTGCGCTATCCCGCCGGGGAGCAGATCACGGTGCCGCGGCATGTCGAGACCGCCCGTGTCCGCACGCTGCTCAACGGGATGGTGGTGCCGCCGCGGCTGATGCCGCTGGCAGTCATCGCCTCCCCCCTGCTCGGGCTGGCCATGCGCACTCCCCTGCGACAGGCCCTGGGGGCGCTCGTCCGGCGCCTGCCGGCCGCTCCCAGTGAGCAGAGCCGCTCCGCGGCGCGATTCACGATCAGCTGCGAGGCGCGGGGCAAGGCCGGCATCCGGCGCGGCACCGTGCGCGGCAGCGACGTCTACGGGCTCACCGCCGCCAGCCTCGCGCACGGCGCGCTGCTCTGCGCCGATCCAGGCTTCGAGCGCAGCGGCGCGCTGGCGCCGGCACAGGCCTTCGACCCGGCGTCCTTTTTCACCGCCCTAGCCGGTTTCGGCGTCTCGGTCGAACATCGAGCCGCTGCCGGCCACCGCCGCCAACTGATCCCGAACATCCGCTTGCCGAAATCCCTCTATCCGCTTGAGCGGTTTAGGCTGGTTGCCATGCGGCGACGCGATACCACGCTTGGACAGGCCTGGATGCGCATTGCCCTGCCGGTGCTCGGCCTCGTGGCGCTGCTCGCGGCCGCCCCCGCCCAAGCCGCCTTTCCGGGCGTCCCCGGGCCGATCGCCTACCCGCACGTCCTGATCGGCGAAGGCATCGACGCCGGCGGTCTCCTCGCCCATGGCCCGCGCAAGCGCGACGCCCCGATCACGCTGACCGAAAACCCGACCGACAACAGCCCCTCCTACTCGCCCAACGGGCGGCTGATCGTCTTCGCCGGCAACCACGACCCCGGCCTGACGCCGCAGGGCAGCCACATCTACCTGATGAAGCGCGATGGCGGCGGCGTCAAACAGCTGACCAGCGGCAGCTTCTACGACTCCAATCCCTCCTTCTCGCCGAACGGGAAGCTGGTCGTCTTCGACCGCGGCGGGCTCCAGGGCCGGTTCACTCACATCTTCAGCGTCTCGACCGACGGCGGTAGCCTGCGCCAGATCTCCGACGAAGCAGGTAGCGACTACGACCCGACCTTCACGCCCAACGGCAAGCGGATCGTCTTCGTCAGCAACCGCATGACCAGCGGGCACACCGACCGCGGCAACATCCTCTCGATGAAGCCCGACGGCAGCCAGATCCGGCTCTTGATCGGCGGTCCGCGCAACGAGTTCGACCCCGACGTCTCGCCCAACGGCCGCAGGATCGCCTTCTCCAGCAACCGCGACCACGGGCCGAACCTCTTCGTCGCCAGGATCAACGGCAAGCGGGTGCGCGAGCTGACCCACAGCCGCCACGACTGCTTCGGCAGCGCCTGCTACACCAACCCCTCCTGGTCGCCCGACGGCAAGCACATCGCCTTCCTCAGCAGCGGCCGCTACAGCAGCGACATCGCGGTCATGCGGGCCGACGGGCGCGGCTTCGCCAAGGAGTTCGACACGGGCGGGACCGAAGAAGAAGGCTTCGGCAGCCGCGTCGGCGCGCCCGGCTGGGGCGCCAAGCCGCGATGAGACGGCGGCCGGCGGTCCTCGTCCTGGCGGCGGTCGCGACCGTCTCGCTCGTCCTCGCCGCCGCATCGCTCGGAGCGGTCGGCTCGGTCCTGCTCGTCTCGGGGCCCAACGGCGAAACCGAAGCGGGTTTCCCGAGCGAGCAGGTCAACCCGGCGATCTCCGGCGACGGCCGCTTCATCGCCTTCGTCGGCAGCGTCGGCGAAACCGGCAACGGCCTCTACCTGCGGGACATGAGTGGCGGCATCACCGAAGTCGATGTCCCCCACGGCCACAGCGAACACGGCATCGGCTTCGCCGCCGGCTCGCCGTCCTTCTCCAGCAACGGGCGCTACCTCGCCTTCGCCTCGGAGGACCCCGAGATCAGCTCCGAAGACCGCAACTCCTCGACCACGCCGGCCGGCGACACCTTCCCCGTGCGCGACGTCTTCGTCTACGACCGCTCGACCGGCCGGGTCAACCTCGTCTCGCGGGCGAACGGCGCCAAGGGCGGGGGCGGCAACCAGGACTCCAACCTCCCCTCGATCTCCGCCGACGGCAACTACGTCGCCTTCCAAACCGAGGCGACCAACTTCCTCCACGGCTCCTACGGCGGCATCTTCGTCCGCGACCTGCGCCGGCACACGACCAGGCCCGCGGCCTCGCTGCGCCTGCATCCCGGTGGGGCGCTGAACGGCGGCTTCACTCCCTCGATCTCCGCCCACGGGCGCTGGGTCGCCTTCCTCACCAGCACTCACTTCCACCACGGCAATGCGCTGGAGGTCGCGGTGCGCGACATGAACGGGAAGCGGGCGGTCTACGCCTCGCGGGCCAGCGGTCGCCACGGCGCGCTCGCGGCCGGCGACTGCAAGCTTCCCATGATCTCGGCGAACGGTCGCTACGTCGCCTTCGCCAGCAAGGCGAAGAACCTCAGCCGAATCGACAGGGACAGCGTCGAAGACGTCTTCGTCCGCGACCTGAAGACGAACCGCACGCTGCTCGTCTCACGCGGGAAGGGCAAGCACGGCGCGGCGGGGAGTGGCGACTCCTCCAGCCCCTCGATCTCCACCGACGGCCGCTACGTCGCCTTCGAATCCTACGCGAGCAATCTTGGCCCGGCCGACAACAGCACGACTCCGGACATCTTCGTCCGTGACATGCGCAGCGGGCGCGTCTTCCTCGCCTCGCGAGGCACCAATGGCGGCCCGGCGGCAAACGCACCCTCCGCCAACCCGTCGATCTCGAGCGACGGCCGCTACGTCGCCTTCGACTCGCGCGGCTCGAACCTGAGCCCCGCCGACACGCTGCACGCGACCAGCGTCTTCCGCTTCCAGCTGCTGCCTTAGCCTCAGTCGCTCCCCGCAGACACGGCGTCCATCAACTGTCGAGCGACATAGCGCCGCTGGCCGCGCAAGCCAGCCCTGGTCTTTTCAAGCACTCCCTGCTCCTCCATCCGCTTGAGTAGGCGGAGTGCCGTCGGACGGCTCACGCCGAGCCGCGCTTCGGCCGATCGCGTCGTCACGACCGGGTTCTCGCAGAGCAGGTTGACGAGCGCCAGGGCATTCGGCGTTGCCTGAGTCGCCGCGATCGCGCGGTAGCGATCGCGCAGATCGATTATCCGTTGGGCACGTTGGACCGCGTCGCCAGCCTCGGTCTTAACCGCAGTCGCGAACAGCTCAATCCAGGGAAGCGGATCGCCGGAGTCGCGGATTGCCTGGAGTGCTTCGTAGTAACCCTGGCGGTTGCGCTCGAGGTACGAGCTGAGATAAAGCAACGGAGCGGGTAGCCGACCGCGCGTCACGAGAAAGAAGACGAGCAGAAGCCGGCCAAGACGGCCGTTGCCGTCCAAGAATGGGTGGATCGTCTCGAACTGAGAATGCAGCAGCGCGTCCTGCACGAGCAACGGCAGCTCCGGTTCCTCATGCGCAAAGCGCTCCCAATCGGCGAGTAGGTCGGCGAGTTCCTCCGGAGGTGGCGGGACAAAATCGGCCGTCTCGATCGTCGAACCCGCCGCACCGATCCAATTCTGGGTCTTGCGGAGCTCGCCGGGAGCGCGCTCACGGCCACGGACACCGGCCATCAGATGGCGATGCATCTCGCAGATCAGACGGGTGCTGATTGGCAACCGATCGAGCCGCACCAGGCCCCATCGCATCGCCTCGACGTAGTTGATGACTTCCTCGACATCGGGGTTCGGAGGCTCTTCGACCGCGTCGGCTTCGAGAACTTCGGAGAAGCTGGCCCGCGTTCCCTCGATGCGAGTCGAAGCAAGCGCCTCGCGCAGGAGATACGGCCGAATCAGGAGATCGGGATTGGGAATAAATCGGCCAACTCCAGCGAGCTGGCCAAGCGCGCCTTCGGCCTCGGCGACGAGGCGCACCGTAGTGCCCGGCAGTGCCAGTGTGCGCGGAATTCGCGCTGGAAAGTAGGCCACGTAGCCGTGACGCCCAGCGGTCCGGCGGGCCTCACCGAAGAGGCTCGGTGACTCTTTTCTTTGTTTCACGCGCGGGATTCTAGCCGTCTCTAACGCTTGAAAGGAAAAACATTAGAGACGAGCGCCGGCCCTAACAGCGTCGTAAGGGTCGATTTACGCGGGCACCTCGCGGGAGTCGAGATGGGTGGCGACCTTGCGCTTGACGCGCTGCAGGGCGTTGTCGACGGTCTTGGTGTCGCACTCGAGGCGCTCGGCCGTCGCCTCGTAGGAGTGGCCGTCGAGGTATAGGGAGAGGACGCGGCTCTCGAGGTCGGAGAGGACGCCCGAGCTGCCGGAGAGGCAGGAGACGAGGCTCGCCAGCTCTTCGGTCGCGATCACCTGGTTGACCGGGTCGGCGACGCTGGGACCGGGCAGGATCTCGTCGAGGGTCGTATCGGACTCGCCCGCGGCGGCCGGCGTCTGACTGAACGAGACGTACTGGTTGAGCGGCGTGTGCTTGTTGCGGGTCGCCGTCTTCACCGCGGTGATGATCTGGCGGGTGATGCAGAGCTCGGCGAAGCTGCGGAAGCTCGACTCGCGGTCGCTGCGGTAGTCGCGAATCGCCTTGTAGAGGCCGAGCAGGCCTTCCTGGATCAGGTCGTCGCTCTCGCCGCCGAGCAAGAAGTAGGACGACGCCTTGAGGCGGACGAAGCCGCGGTAACGCCGCACGATCGAGTCGTAGGCATCGGTCCGCCCCTCCTTCGCGAGGGCGACCAGATAATGATCATCAAGTTCAGGTTGAGGGTTAGAGCTGGGCCGGGTCGAGCCGTTGAAGTGCCCGGTGGGGAGCCGCAATTCCTGCGTGGGGGACGATAGAGCCACTGATCCTTCTCCTTTGTGAGACGAAGGGTCGTGGCGCCGGTACCTCCCCTGGTGGCGCCCTTATTGACGGGATGAATCTCAGACTCAAGCTGAGCTTCACCCTTGTTGGCGGCGTAGTCTTACCGCCCGGCGGAGTTCTGTCAACCCCCAATTTGCGATTTTTGCAAATCGGGCTTTGCGCGGGAGCCGTCAGCCGCGGGTCCTGTCACGGGGGGAGGGGGTGTTAGCGGACTCACCCGTCCGAACACCCCCTCCCCCCGCGCCACCCGCGGAGGAACGCTGTCGAATAGCCTCGAAAAACAGCGCGGCCGCGGCTGCAGAAACGTTCAGCGAGTCGACTTTGCCGCACTGCGGGAGAGAGATGAGGCCGTCGCAAGCTGCGGCGACTCGGGGGCGGATTCCTTTGCCCTCGCCACCCAGGACCAGGACGGTTGGGCCGGTGAGGTCGGTGTCCCAGGGAGCTTGGCTTGCTTCGGCGTCGGCGCCCCAGATCCAGAAGTTGGCCGTCTTTGCCTCCGCCAGCCAGTCGGCGAGGTTGCGGGTGCGGGCGATGTCGAGGTGCTCTACGGCGCCTGCCGATGCCTTGCAGGCGACCGCGGTGACCTCAGCGGACCGGCGGTCGGGGATGACCACGCCGGCGGCACCGGCGAACTCGGCCGAGCGGCAGACGGCGCCGAGGTTGCGCGGGTCCTGGACCTGATCGAGCGCGACCAGCAACGCTCCCTCGCGCCGCGGCAACGCATTTGGGTCCGCGTAGGGATACGGATCGACCTCGGCGACGACGCCCTGGTGATCGGGCGACCCACATAGACCCTCCAGCTCATCCGCGGACGTCTCCGGCGCACGCCAGACCCGACGCACCCCCCGCCGCCCCCGTTCCGCCTCCTCAACCGGACGACGCCCGTAGATGACCTGGCTCTCAGCCATCAGGTCTTCGGAACCAGCTTGGCACCGTCCGCCGAGTCCCGAACCTCCCAGCCAAGCTCGGCAAGCCGGTCTCGGATCGCGTCGGCACGCTCAAAGTCCCTGCCCGCCCGCGCTTCATCTCGTTCCGCCAGCAGCACCTGCTCCCGGGGTAGCGCTTCCCCACTCGCCTCAAGAACGATCTTGGCGCCCAATGCGGCGCCACCTTCGACGGCCTTCTCGGCTGCAAGCGAGCCGAGCCCGACCAGCTCCAGCATCTCCAGCAGCGCGTCCGGCGCCCCGGGCACGTCCTCGCGATTCGCGTCAGCAACAAGCCCAAACACCTCGGCCATAGCCCGAGGGGTATTGAAATCGTCAGCCAGCGCATCCCGGAAAGCGCCGAGACGTGAGCCGGGGGGGCCCCCGATGGGAACTTGTGAGCTCGCAGGGCGAGATCCTTCGGCCGGCGATTCGTCGCGGGTTCCCAGCGGGGGACCCCCCGGCTCACGTCCCCCATCCCCAACCGGATGCTCCCGAAAGAAGTTCCGCAACCGCTCCACCTGGGCGACGGCCTGCTCCATCTGCTCAGCCCCAAACGCCAGCGGCTGCCGGTAGTGCCCAGAGATCAGGTACGCCACGACCGCCTCGCGCCCGTAGCGATCGAGCGCCTCGGAGAGCTGGAAGATGTTGCCCTCGGACTTGGACATCTTCTCAGCGGCCGTCTCGATCATTCCGTTGTGCATCCAGATGCGCGCGAAGGGACGACCGGCGGCCTCCGACTGGGCAATCTCGTTCTCGTGGTGGGGGAAAACCAGATCGGAACCGCCGCCGTGAATCGCAAAGGATGGACCCAACTCCGCCTCAGCCATGGCCGAGCACTCGATGTGCCAACCAGGCCGGCCCGGCCCCCACGGCGAGTCCCATTTCGTGTCCTCGCCCTCCTTATGCGCCTTCCAGAGCGCGAAGTCGAGCGGGTCCTGCTTGAGCGACTCCGAGCCGGCCTTCTCTCCCTGGTCCATGTCCTCCGTGCGCCGGTTGGAGAGCTTGCCGTAGCCGTCGAAGCTCCCCACGCGAAAGTAGACATCGCCACCGGACTCATATGCGTACCCTGAATCGACCAGATCGCCGATCAAAGCAACGATCCCCCCGATCGTCTCCGTAGCCAGCGGCTCGGCATCAGGGCGCCCCAGCCCCAGCCGATCCGTGTCCTTGAAATAGGCCCGAGTCATCCGCGCCGCGAACTCCCCCGAAGGCTCCCCGACTGCCTTCGCCGCATCGTAGATCTTGTCGTTGATGTCGGTGACGTTGACGACCAGCTTCGCCCTGTAGCCCTCGGAGCGAAGAAACCTCGCCAGCAACGAGAACACCACGAACGGCCGAGCATTCCCGATGTGAATCCGGCTATAGACCGTGGGCCCACAGGCATAGATCCCCACCTCAGCTCCTGAGCCAAGGCTGACGAGCCCCCCCGTCAGAGTGTCTTTGATCTGAACCTCCCGCATGAGCGGTGATGCTAGTTGCGATTTCCCGCGGGTGGGCGTCGGGGTGGGGGTGTCCGGGCGGCAGCGGCGTCCTCTTTTTCGCCCCTACCGCGACCTCGGACGGCCGTCGGCGCGCTGGCGAAAAACCCAGCAGAGCCCGGACACCCCCACCCCGACGCCAGGACCCGCGGCCAACCGCGCTAAAACGTCCGGTATCCCGCTCCAGAGGGCGACTCGTTACGCGCCCACGTCGGCGCCGTCTCGTCGGCCGCCGCGAGCGCCTCGCGGCGCGCTTTCTTGGCGCTGGCCTTGATCTCGTCCTCAGCCGCGTGCCGCAAGCGCTCCTCGCGCTGTTCGGCCTGGCCGCGGATCCGCTCCGACTCGGCCTGCAACTGCTCCTCTGCCCGTGCCTTGGCCTTCTCGGTCGCCTCGCCTTCGACCTTCTCGATCAGCTTTTGCACCCGCTCCTCAGCCTCTCGGCGGACGTCGACCGTGCCCTGCATCACCCGCTCCTCGATCTCGGCCTCGAGCCGGATCGCGATCTGGTGGGCCTCTTCGGCGCGCTGCTCCGCCTCGGCCGCGCGCTGCTCGGCCGCGGCGACACGGCGGTCGGCCTCGGCCTGCGCCTTTTCGAGCACCTCGCCGGTCCGCTTCGAAGCCTCCGCTTCGACCTTCTTGACCGCATTGGAGGTGGTCTGGTCGGCCTGAGCCCTGCTTGCGGTCATCTGCGTGGTGAACGCCTCGCGATCCGCCTCGGCCCGCTTCTGCGCCCGCTCGAAGGCCTTCTCGGCCCGATCGCGGCCCTCCTCGGCGTGAGCCACACGAGCCTCGGCGGCACGGCGCTTCTCGCGCTCCGCGGCGATCCGCTCGCGGCCTTCCTCGCCAAGTTTCGCCAGCGTCTGCTGCGCGCGCGCCTTGATCGCGTCGCGACTCGACTCGGCCTCGGCGACGCGCGCCTCGCTCTGCCGCACCCACTCGAGCGCCTGGCCGGCGACGCCGTGAAGCTCCTCGGTCGCCTCAGCTACCGCGCTCAGCTTGACTGCGGGTTCGCCCATTCGTCGCAACCTACTACGGGCCGCGGAAGCCATGCCACTCACACCAAGCGCCAAAGCCCGCAATTAGCAAGAAAGGAATTGGACGGGCGGACGACGCCGATTACCGTGCACGCGGGGGCGTGACTGGCCAAGCTGGGCGCCGCACGCCGACGAGCGAATAGCAGAGCTATTCGGGAGGAGGTGGGTGGTGATCCAGCGCAGCGCCAGACACGTCAACCGCGGGTGCGGGAATCGGTGCTCGGCCGTCTGGCCAATTCCCGCTTCAGGATCTTGCCGGTCGCGTTGCGCGGCAGCTCGTCGACGAAATCGACTTCGCGCGGCGCCTTGTAGCCGGCGAGATGGGCCTTTACGTGAGCCTTCAGATCTTCGTCGGAGACGCTCGCCTCCGCGGCGACGACGACGAACGCCTTCAGCCGCTGGCCGAACTCATCGTCCTCGACGCCGATCACGGCCGCCTCGACGACCGCCTCGTGGTCGGCGAGCAGATCCTCGACCTCGCGCGGGAAGACGTTCTCGCCGCCGGAGACGATCATCTCGTCGTCGCGACCGTCGATGAAGAGCCGCCCGAAAGGGTCGATGTGGCCGACGTCGCCGCTGCTCAACAGCCCGTCGATCGCGTCTTTGCCGCCGCCGCCGGTGTATCCCTCGAAGGACATCTCGTTGCCGACGAAGATCCGGCCCACCTCACCCCGCGGGACCTCGCGCCCATGCTCGTCGTAGAGCCGCACCACGGTGCCGCGCGGCGCCCGCCCCGCCGTGCCGGGCGCCGCCCGCAGTTCCTGCGGCGTGGCGACGGTCGCGTAGGCGACCTCGGTCGAGCCGTAGAGGTTGTAGATGTTGTCGCCGAAGCGATCCATCCAGGCGATCGCCAGCTCGCCCGGCAGCGAGGAGCCCGAGAGCGAGGTGATCCGTAACGAGGAAAGGTCGTACTTGTCGAGCGTCTCCTCGGGCAGCTGGAGGATGCGCTGAAGCATCACCGGGACCGCGCCGAGGACCTGGGCGCGGTGATCCTGCACGGCCCGCAACGTCCCCTCCGGGTCGAAGCGGCGGCGCAGCACGATCGTCGCGGCGGTCGGCAGGCTCATGATGAAGTGGAAGAAGCCCCAGGAGTGAAAGAGCGGCGCCGCGATCATCATCGTGTCGCGGCTCCGGTAGGGGATCCGGTCGATCAACGCCGCCAGCGCAAACAGCCCGTCGGGGCTGGAGCGTTGCGCGCCCTTCGGCGTCCCCGTCGTGCCCGAGGTGAGGATGACGAAGCGCGGTTTGTCGGGCGGCGGCTTCAGGTCCGAGTCGCCGGCGGAGGCGATCAGCGAGTCAAGCGTCGGCACCTCGGACTCACCGTCGGCCCAGCCGACGACCCGCTCCACGCTCGCGTTGACCCCGTCGAGCAGCTCGCTGAACTCCTCGTCGTAGACGAGCACCTTGGGGCCCTCGCGGCGCGTCACCTCGGCGAGCTGAGGCCCGGCGAACATCGTGTTGAGGTAGAGCGCGCTGGCGCCGAGCTTGGCCGCCGCGAGCGTCGCCTCGATGAAGCCGCGGTGGTTGCGGCACATGATCCCGATCCCGTCGCCGTAGCCGACTCCCATCCGCTCGAAGGCGCGGGCAAGCGCATTGGTGCGCCGCTGCAACTGCTCGAAGGTGAGTGAGCCGCGCTCATCGATCAGCGCGGTCTCGTGCGGATGGTGGATCGCCGCGGTGGTGATGCCGAGGGCCGGCGAAGCGCCCCAGCGGACGAAGGCGGAGACGACCTTCACAGACTTGTCGGGACGGTGCAGGGCGGCGATGCCCGCCTCGTGCAGCACCTTGACCTCGAACGCTTTGTCCGAGGCCGCCTGACGCGCGCTTGCCGCGATCGATCCGAGCCTGCTCATGAGGCTCAGAACCCTATTCGCTCTCCACCGAAGCCACGGCTATGCAGGCGATTCCCTCGCCGCGGCCGATCCAGCCCATGCCCTCGTTGGTGGTCGCCTTGATGCTGACGCGGGCCGAGGTGGCCTCGGCGAGGATGCGCTCCATCTCGGCGCGATGAGGCGCCAGCCGGGGCGCCTCGCAGATCAGGGTGGCGTCGATGTTCTCGATCCGGCCGCGGATCGTGCCGACGACCGTGCGCAGCATGTCGATCGAGTCGGCGTCGCGCCAGCGCTCCTCGTCGTCGGGGAAGAGGGTGCCGATGTCGTCCGCCCCTGCCGCGCCGAGCAGAGCGTCGATCACGGCGTGGGTCAGCACGTCGGCGTCGGAGTGACCGCTCAGCCCGCGCTCGTGCTCGATCTCGACTCCACCCAGGATCAGGGGGCGGTCTTCGGCGAAGCGGTGACTGTCGTAGCCGATGCCGACGCTCATCAGTTCAGCGATTCTCGCTTACCCGGGCGGGCAGCGGCTCCAGACTGCGCTGCCGACGCTCGAAGGCACAGATCCCCTCCACGCCGAGATCGGCGAGGAACTCCAGAGCGCGGTCGTAGCCGAAGCCGACCTGCTCGGGCAGGTGGGCATCGGAGGAGAGGGCGAACGGGGCGCCGGCCTCGACGCACATCTCGGCGAAGGCCGGCGCGGGGTAGAGCTCGCCGACGGGCTTGCGCAGCCCGGCGGTCGAGAGCTCGACCGCGATCCCGCTTTCGGCGATCGCCCCCACGGCGGGCTCGTAGTAGTGGCGCGGGTCGCGCTCGGGCAGCGGCCTGGCGCGGCCCCAGACCTTGACCAGGTCAGGGTGGGCGAGGATGTCGAAGAGGCCCGAGCGGGCGCACTCGGCGAGCGCCTCGAAGTAGCGGCGCCAGACCTCGTCGGCATCTCCGCTCCCCTCCCAGACGTCCCAGCCCTCGTGGTCGACCGCGGCCTCGCCGACGAAGTGGACCGAACCGACCACATAGTCGAAGTCGTGCGCCTCGAGCAGGTTCGCGGTGCGGTCCTCGGCGCCGGGAACGAAGTCGCACTCAACCCCGAGCTTGAGGCCGGCGCCGCGCACGAACTCGCAGTAGGCGACGAGATCGTCGCGCGCCTGCTCCTCCCAGAACGGGTGGCGCCAGAGGTCGAGGGCCTGGGTAAAGCGGTAGATGTGCTCGGAGACACCCAGATCGTCGATCCCGGCCGCCGCCGCGGCCTCGCGGTAGCGCTCGACGTTCTCGTTCGTGAAGAAGCGCTCGGGAGGCGTGTCGGGCTCGTCCGGCCGCAGATGGAGGTGGTAGTCGGTCAGCATCGGCGCACCACGTTAGTAGGGTCGGGGCCGTGGTCCACCTGCGGATCGTCGTTCCCGGCTCCAAGTCCGAGCGTGTCGTCGGCCTACTCGAAGCGAGCCCGTCGGTCTCCAGCCTTGCCCGGATCGAGGGGGCCTCGCTGAAGCCGCGCGGCGACCTCGTCCTCTGCGATGTCGCCCGCGAGGATGCCAGCGTCGTCATCGCCGACCTGCGCGAACTCGACATCCCCGCCGAAGGTTCGATCTCAGTCGAAGAGATCGACTCGCAGCTATCGAGCGCTGCCGAACGCGCCGAGCGTGCGGCGGCCGGCTCCCCCGGCGACTCGGTGGTCTGGGAGGAGGTCGAGGCGCGGACCTCGGAGAACATCGAGCTCAACGCCAACTTCCTCGCCTTCATGGTGCTCGCCTGCCTGATCGCCTCGGTCGGCATATTGCTCGGGCAGCCGATCCTGATCGTCGGCGCGATGGTCGTCGGGCCCGAGTTCGGACCGCTCGCCGGGCTCTGCGTGGCCCTGGTGCAGCGCCGTCTCGACCTCGGCCTGCGTTCCCTGCGCGCTCTCGCTGTCGGCTTCCCGATCGGCATCACCGGCGCCTTTCTCTTCAGCCTGTTCGCCAAATGGACCGGCCTGGTCGAGCCTGACTTCCTGCTCGGCGAGCGCACGCTGACGGCGTTCATCTCCGAACCGAGCACCTTCTCGTTCATCGTCGCCCTCTTCGCCGGCATGGCCGGCGTGCTCTCCCTGACCGCCGCCAAGTCAGGGGCGCTGGTCGGAGTGCTGATCTCGGTGACGACGATCCCGGCGGCGGCGGCGATCGGCGTAGCCGCGGCATTCGGCGATTGGTCCGACTGGCGCGGCGCGATCGCCCAGCTCGCAATCAACCTCTGCGCGATCGTGATCGCCGGGATCGCGACCCTGGTGGTGCAGAACGGTGTCTACGAGCGCCGCCGGCGGCTTCACCGGGGCGATCGATCCCGCGCCGCCGGCGGGCTGCCGGTCAAATGATCAAGCAGCTGGCGATCCTCGTGTGCGCGTTCGCCCTCGGCGCCGCTGTTGCCGCAAGCCTTGGGGCGGCAAGCCTGGGAATAGCCTTTGGGGTAGGTCAGCTCTTTTTCGCCGCCACTCTCGTCTGGCTCCTACTGACACAGAGCCCGCCCCGATAGAGGTGGAACGTCTTGTACTTTTTCGCTGAGGGAGCCGGGCGCCGGCCCAACCGCAATCCACCGAAAAAGTTAAGTGGAACCCCTATCGGGGCGGGCTCCAAGCAATAGCTCGGCCAGGCGGAGATCGGTCGGCGTCGTCACCTTGAGGTTCTCGGGCGGGGATGGATGGATCAGCACCGTCCCCCCCACCGCCTCGACCAGCATCGCCTCGTCGGTGGCGACCGCAAGCTGAGCCGGGTCGGCCTCCAGGGCCCGTCGTAGCGCCCCGACCCGAAACACCTGCGGCGTCTGCGCCGCCCAGAGCCGCCCCCGATCGACCGTCTCCACGATCACCCGACCTGCATCGGACCCCAAATAGGGGCTCGATGCAGGTCGGACCGGGTTTGCCGTTGCGGCTTGCTTGATCGTGTCGGTGACGGGGGTGGCGGCGATGGCGCCGTCCGCCTCGGGGTCCGCGACCAGGGTCGCGACCACGCCCTCGACCAGCTCGGGCGTCACGAGCGGCCTGGCGGCGTCGTGGATCGCTACCAACTCGGTCCCCACCGCCGCGAGGGCGTTGGCGACCGACTGGGCGCGGGTCGCGCCCCCGTTGACCACGCCCAGATCATGACCTCCCAGGTCGTGGACGTGACCCGGCGGGCAGGCGATGACGATCGAGCGCACGCCCGCGGCCGCCCGCATCGCCGCGATCGACCACTCGACCATCGGCCTGCCGGCCAGCGACACGAAGGCCTTCGGACCGCCGGCTCCGAGCCTCTCCCCGGAGCCGGCAGCCGCGATGACCGCGGTGACGGATGCAGCGGTGCTACTAGGCGACGGTGGCGGCGAAGCGCTCCTCCAGCAGGCCGTCGAGGTAATCCTCGGCGCCTTCTTCGTCCTTGTCGAGCGCGTACATGAACTCCGAGGCGAGGATCTTCTTGGCCCGCGTGTACATCTGCTTCTCGCCGGTGGAGAGACCCTTCTCCATCTCGCGAAGCGCCAAGTTGCGGACCACCTCGGCGAGCTCGAACACGTCGCCGGTCTTGATCTTCTCGCGGTTGTACTTGAAACGCCGGTTCCAGTTCTTCGGCATCTCGGACACGTCATCGGTGAGGACGCCTGTGACCTTCTTGATTTCGACCTCGTCGATGACCCGTCGCAGCCCTGCCTTGCCGGCGTTTTCGCACGGAACCATCACGGTGAGTTCGTTGTGGAGGATCTTGATCGTGAGGTATTCGCGCTCCTCACCCATCAGCTCCCGTGCCTCTTTCTTCATCACCAGGCCCGCGCCGTGGTGCGGATAGACGACCTTGTCGCCCTCCTCGAAGTCGCAGACGTACTCGACCTCGACCTCTTCGACGCTTACCTCGGTGGCCTCTTCTAGCTGGGGAATCGGTGACTCCTTTCGATTTGCGACGGCTTCTTTGCCGTCAACTCTGTAAGTACCGGTCGACCAGATCGACCTCCTGGAGCCGCCGCAGGCCCTCGCGGATGTCCTTGGCCCGGGTTTGGCCGACGTCCTCGACGGCTTCGAGGTCGGCGTCGGATGCCGCCAGGACCTCCTCCAGGCCGCCGAGGTCGTGGATGATCTTCTGGACGACAAGCTTGGGGATGCGCGGGATGCGGCCCATCACGCGGTAGCCGCGCGGGGCGACCGGGAAGTCAAGGGTGTTGAGCTTGCGGTCGTAGCCGAGCAGCTCGGCGAGGCGACCGAAGTCGAGCACGTCCTCGTGCGGCATCCGCGCCAGCGACTGCAGCACGGTGACCAGGTTCTGCTCGGAATCTTCGACCGAGTAGTCGCGGATCAGCGCCGACTTGTCGGCAGCGACGCCGACCATCGTCTCCTCGAGCTGCATCTCGATCAGCCGCCCCTCGGTGCCGAGCTCGACGATGTAGCGCTCGACCTCGACCGCCATCCGCGTCGTCAGCTCGGCCCGCTGCAGGACGGTGAGCGCGTCGTAGAGGACGCCGCCGCCCTCGAACTCGAGCACGGTGAGCCGGTCGGAGACCTGTTCGAGCCGCTCGCGGTACTTCTCCAGCGTAGCCAGGCCCTGGTTCGCCTTGGCCAGCACGGCCGGGATCTCCTGGAGGATGTACTTGGTCCCCTCGACGTAGAGGGAGACGACGTCGCGGCGCTGCGAGATCGCCACGACCAGTGCGCTGGTCTGTTTGGAGACGCGCTCCGCGGTGCGGTGGCGGGTGCCCGTCTCCGAGGACAGGATCGTCGGGTCCGGCATCAGCTGGACGTTCGCCCAGACGATCTTGGTCGCCTCGGCGTTGAGCACGATCGCCCCGTCCATCTTTGCCACCTGGTAGAGCATCGCCGGCGTGTAGTCGATGTCGAGTCTGATCCCGCCGGAGAGCATGTGCGAGATGTCGCCCGGGTCGCCGACGACGATCAGACCGCCGGTGCTGGCGTGGACTATGTTGTCGAGACCCTCGCGCAGGGCGCCGCCTGGAGCGACGACATCCAAGGCCCTGAGTAGCCGGGGATCCTGCCGTTCCGCTAACTCGTGAAGCTCATCCCCTGGCGGTAAAGACATCCCGTCTAGGATGGCAAATTCCGCTCTGGAATGCGGTCTGGCTAATCCCTAGTGGAAAGGTCGGATAGGTCGTTGTCAAGTGAATCGGTCACTTAAAGGTGGAAATGCCGACGATGGGTGTGCGGCTCAGGCACTGGACGGCCCGTGTCGCGCACGAATGCCCAGGTGAGGACGGCACCTACTGCTACCAGTGCGACCAGGACCCAGGTCGAGCCGGCCAGGGAGTCGGTGAACGAGCGGCTGCCGCCGAGCAGCGCGTGGAAGACGGCGCCGGTGACGGCGAGGGCGATCGTGCCCGCCATCACCCGGTCCATCGCCAGCACGCCCGATGCGATGCCGACCTTCTCCGCCGGCATCGCCGCCATCGCCGCGGTCGACATCGGCGCGTAGACGAGCCCCAGGGCGATGCCGAAGGGCAGGTAGCCGGCGAGCAGCAACAGGTAGGAGCTGCCGGCGTCGATCTGGGTCAGCGCCAGCAGGCCGAGGACGCCGAGGACCATCCCCGTCGTCATCAGCCGCCTCGCCCCGAAGCGGGCGATCAGTCGCCCCGAGAAGGGCGAGATGAAGATCATCGGCACCGTCACCGGCATGATCATCAGCCCGCTGAGGACCGCGGTGTGGCCGCGCACGTCCTGCAGGTACTGCGGCTGGAAGAACATCAACGACCAGTAGGCGCCGACCAGGGCGAAGGCGGCGGCGCTGGCGCCGAAGTAGGGGCCGTTGCGAAATAGCGAGAAGTCGACAATCGGCTCCGCCGAGCGGTGCTCGATCCGCCAGAAGGCGTAGAGGCAGGCGAGTCCGGCGACGGCCAGTGCCGCGATCCCGCCGCCGGCCCACTCATCGGCCTGGACCAGCGCGAGAACGACGGCGGTAAGTCCCAACGCCAGTGCAATCAAGCCCGCGAAGTCAATCCGCGTGCCCGAGCCGGGGTCGGTCGACTCGGGCGCCGCCCGCCACATGATCGCGATCCCGGCGAGTGCGATCGGCAGGTTGATCCAGAAGATCAGCCGCCAGTTGACGTCGACCAAGACGCCGCCGACGAGCGGGCCGATGCCCAGCGCAACGGCGGAGATCCCCGCCCATATCCCAAGCGCGCGGGCCTGCTTTTCGGCGGGGAAGGCGTGGCAGACGATCGCCAGCGAGAGCGGCAGCATCGGCGCCGCTCCCAGTCCCTGCAGCAGCCGGCCGAAGATCAGCGTCAGCTGGTCGTCGGCGGTCGCGAGACGACCGACCCGAGCGCGAAGAGGGCCATGCCGATCAGGAACAGCCGCTTGCGACCGAACATGTCTCCCAACCGCCCACCGGTCACCACAAACGCCGTGATGATCAGCAGGTAGCCGTTCATCACCCACTGCAGGCCCGCCTGCGTCGCGTCGACGTCATGGCGGATGCTCGGCAGCGCCAAGGCGACAACCGTCGAATCCAGCATCAGAATGAAGAGGCCCGAGCAAGCTCCGACGAGGGTCCACCAGGGACGCGACATGCGTGAAGGCTATGCGGCGAAGGGGACGGGTGACCCTCTCCCGGAGGCTCCGGGACATGCCTTTGAACCCTGGCCCGCGAATCAGCTGCGCGACGGTCTCCGGGAGAGGGTCACCCGTCCCCTTCTCATCCGCCTCCCCAGTCAGTGCGTAGCAAGCAGGTCGCGCTCGGGGTCGATCCCCCAACGCTCGCCCACCGCGACCAGCTCGCCGTCCAGCGCCCATCGATCGGGGCGCTCATCGCCCTCGTGGGCGGGGCTGGCGCCCTTCAGCGCCATGCAGCCGGTGTTGTCGCCGAGGGCGCGAATCGCGGCGACGTCCTCGTCGCTCAGCCGCTGCTCGGTCGGCAGGTTCGCCAGTTCGACCCGCTTGGCCTCGATCGGGCAGGCATCCTCGCCGGCCTCCTGGATCAGGGTCGGGACGACGCACTCGACCGCGGGGTGGGCGAGGTTCCACTGGCAGGCGAGCTGGATCGGGGTCAGCCGGGCTCGTTCGGCGATCGGCATCAGCGGCTCCAGCTTCTCCAGCCCTGCCTCGATCCAGCCCTCGGGCCGGAAGGCCCGGTGGTCGCCCTGAGCCAGTTCCATCCCCGGCCGCAGGTCGCCCCAGAAAAGCCCGCCGTAATCGACGACGCGGGTGATCACCCTGACCCCGTGGCGCGCGGCCGCGTCGAGGCAGAGCTCGCCGGGCCAGGGCTCGAACGGGTTGAGGATGATCATCGCCCAATCGATCAGCTCGCCGAAGCGCTCGATGCAGGAGATCAGGTCGAGGGTGAAGCCGTTGGCGGGCCCGGGCGCGACGCCGATCTGCCCGGTCAGGCCGGACTCGCGCAGCGCCGCCATCCCATCCCAGACCGCCTCGCTCGAGTAACCGATCCGGTCGGGGTTGTGCAACAGCAGCAGGTCGAAGCGCTCGGCGCCAAGCCGCTCAAGACTGCGCTCAGCAGCCATCCGCAGATAGCCGGCGTACTCCTCAGGACCGCGAAGGCCGGGACTGGTGAAGCGAGGAAACCCCCGAGGCCCATCCCGCTCGCCCTCGTAGAAGTCGTGCCCGACGGCCCCGACCAACGAGTACTCCTCCCGAGGCACGCCAGCCAACGCCCGCCCCAGAACCAGATCAGCCTCGCCCTGCCCGTACGTATCGGCGGTAAGGACAGTGTCGATGCCACCACCAGGTCGCAGCACCCCTTCGAGCCGCTCCTCGCTCACGGTCTCACCGAAGCGAAGGAACCGCCCCCCGCTCCAAGTCCCTATCGCCGTCCGCCCGGGTTCACGCATCTCGCGCTAACCGTAACGACCCTCGCGCGGGTGGCGACGGAGAGGGGGTGTCCGGGCGACAGCGGCGTCCTCTTTTTCGCCCACGGCTCGGCGAGCATTGCCCGCTCAGCACGCGAAAAACCCAGCAGAGCCCGGACACCCCCTCTCCGGCGCCAGGACCCGCGCGCCAGGGCCACTCAGGAATCGCCGTCAGCGACAGGCGGCTCGGGCGGCTCGGGCTCGCCGTCTTTCTTGGCGCCAACCCCGACCTTCTCAGGCTCAGGCTCGGGCTTGTCCGGCTTCGCTTTCTTCTTCGCCGGTTTCTTCGGCGCGACGATCGTCAGCTTCAGCGGCTTGTCGTCCTTGTCGCCCGAGGTATCGCGATCGACCACGACGGTCGAGCCGGGGACCATCGGTCCCTGGCGCAGCACTTCGTCGGCGAGCGGGTCCTCGATGTAGCGCTGGATCGCGCGGCGCAGCGGCCGGGCGCCCATCGAGGGGTCCCAGCCTTTCTCGACCAGCAGGTCCTTGGACTCGTCGCTCAGCTCCAGCTGCAACTCGTGCTCGGCGACCTGGACGCGGACGCGGTTGATCATCAGGTCGACGATCTCCTTGACCTCGTCCTTGGCGAGCTTGTGGAAGACAATCACCTCGTCGATCCGGTTGAGGAACTCCGGCCGGAAGACTTTTTTCAGGTCGCTCATGATCCGGTTCTTCATGTCGCCGTAGGACATCCCGGTCTCGTCGGCGACCGTGAAGCCGATCGAGGTGTTCTTGGCGATCTCCGAAGCGCCGATGTTCGAGGTCATGATCACGATCGCGTTGCGGAAGTCGACCGTGCGCCCCTGGGCATCGGTGAGCCGCCCGTCCTCGAGGATCTGCAGGAGGATGTTGAAGACGTCCGGGTGGGCCTTCTCGATCTCGTCGAGCAGCAGCACGCTGTAGGGCTTGCGCCGCACGGCCTCGGTCAGCTGGCCGCCCTCGTCGTAGCCGATGTAGCCCGGCGGGGAGCCGACCAGGCGGCTGACCGCGTGCTTCTCCATGTACTCGGACATGTCGATCCGCACCAGCGCCTCCTCGTCGCCGAAGAGGAACTCGGCGAGGGTGCGCGCCAGCTCGGTCTTGCCGACCCCGGAGGGGCCGAGGAAGATGAATGAGCCCGAGGGCCGCTTGGGGTCCTTGATCCCGGCGCGCGAGCGGCGGATCGCCTTGGAGACGGCGGTGATCGCGACCTCCTGGCCGATCACCCGCTTGTGCAGCTCCTCCTCCATGCGGATCAGCTTCTTGGTCTCGGCCTCGGTCAGTTTGAAGACCGGGATCCCGGTCCACATCGAGACGATGTCGGCGATCTCCTCTTCGCCGACGTCGGGCCGCTCTGAGGAATCGCCCTCGGACCACTCGTCTTCGAGCTGGCGCTTGCGCGTCGTCAGCTGGCGCTCCGAATCGCGCAGGTTGGCCGCTTTCTCGAACTCCTGGGCCTCGATCGCGGACTCCTTTTCGCGCCGCGTCTTTTCGACTTCCTCCTCGAGGTCGCGGTAGACCGGCGGCGCACTCATCGACTTGATCCGCATCCGTGAGGCTGCCTCGTCGATCAGGTCGATCGCCTTGTCGGGCAGGAAGCGGTCGGAGATGTAGCGGTCGGCCAGTTCGGCGGCGGCCTTCAGCGCGTCGTCGGTGATGTTGACCTTGTGGTGCTGCTCGTAGCGTTCGCGCAGCCCTTCGAGGATCTTGACCGTGTCCTCGACCGAGGGCTGGTCGACCTTGATCTGGGCGAAGCGGCGCTCCAGCGCCGAGTCGCGCTCGAGGTATTTGCGGTACTCGTCGAGCGTCGTCGCGCCGATCGTCTGCAGCTCCCCGCGGGCAAGCGCCGGCTTGAGGATCGAGGCCGCGTCGATCGCGCCCTCGGCCGCGCCCGCCCCTACCAGGTTGTGGAGCTCATCGATGAAGAGGATGATGTCGCCGCGCTGGGTGATCTCTTTCATCACCTTCTTGAGCCGCTCCTCGAACTCGCCGCGGTACTTCGAGCCGGCGACCAGGGCGGCCAGGTCGAGCGTGTAGATCTGTTTGTTGCGCAGCAGCTCGGGCACCTCGCCGCTGTTGATCCGCGCCGCCAGGCCCTCAACCACGGCGGTCTTGCCGACGCCGGGCTCGCCAAGCAGCACCGGGTTGTTCTTGGTGCGGCGGGAGAGGATCTGCATGATCCGCTCGATCTCGGTTTCGCGGCCGATCACGGGGTCGAGCTTGCCCTCCTCGGCCAGTTTGGTCAGGTTGCGACCGAACTGATCGAGCAGTTTCGAGCTCTTTTTGCCGGCGCCCTCGCCCTGGCCGCCTCCGCCGCCGCCCTGACGGCGACCGCCGGGACCCGAGAGCATGCGGATCACCTCGTTGCGGATCTTGTCGGAGTCGGCGTCGAAGTCGAGCAGGATGCGGGCGGCGACGCCCTCGTTCTCACGCACCAGGCCGAGCAGGATGTGCTCGGTGCCGATGTAGTTGTGGCCGAGCGAGAGCGCCTCGCGCAGCGCCAGCTCGAGCACCTTCTTGGCGCGGGGCGTGAACGGGATCTGGCCGGAGGTGACCTCCTCGCCGGAACCGACGATCCGCACGACCTGGGAGCGGACGCGCTCGGTCGTGATGTCGAGAGACTCGAGGACACGGGCGGCCAGGCCCTCCTCCTCGCGCAGCAAGCCGAGCAGGATGTGCTCGGTGCCGATGTAGTTGTGTTTCAGCGTGCGAGCCTCTTCCTGGGCCAGGACCACTACCTGACGTGCTCGCTCAGTGAATCTCTCGAACAAAGGCTTCCTCTCTTGGCCCTCTTGAGGTCAAACGCGTTTTGCGGTCGGAAGTACCGGGGGCGCCCTTCATCTATCGGGAAGCGCCTATGTCTCCTTAAACGATACCGAGAGTGCCCACCCGGCCTTGGGACCCCGATTGCCGCTCATAGCGGCCTTTTCGACCCCGTTTCGGGCCCTTTAGGAGCGCATCGCCGGGAAAAACACGATCTCACGCAGGCTGCGGGCTCCGGTAAGCATCATGACAAACCGGTCAATCCCCAGTCCGACGCCACCGGTCGGGGGCATCCCGTACTCCAATGCCTCGACGAAGACCTCGTCATAGGGCTGCGCCTCTTCGTCGCCCCGCTCCAGCTCGGCCGCCTGCTGCTCGAAGCGGCGCCTCTGCTCGTCCGGGTCGTTGAGCTCGCTGAAGGAGTTGGCGATCTCGACCCCGCCGATGAAGGCCTCCCAGCGCTCGACCAGGCCGGGCTCTGAGCGGTGCGCCTTGGCGAACGGCGAGAGCTCGACCGGGTAGTCGACGATGAAGGTCGGCTGGATCAGCCGCGGCTCGACCGACCTGGAGAGCAGGCCGTCGACCAACTTGCCCCAGCCCTCGGTCGGGTCGGGCTCGCTCCCCATTGCCGTGGCGAGCGCCTCGCGGGTCGGGTGCTCGGCGATGTCGATCCCGGTCGCGTCACGCACCGCCTCGCGCAGAGTGACCCGCGTCCAGGGCGGCGCCAGGTCGATCTCGACCCCGTCGCGCTCGACCACCGTCGTCCCCAGCACCCGCTCGGCGACCTCGGCGACGAGCAGCTCGAGGTCGTGCGCCGTCTTCCCGTAGTCGGCATAGGCCTCGTACCACTCGAGCATCGTGAACTCGGGGTTGTGCTTGTGCGAGACGCCCTCGTTGCGGAAGTCCTTACCGAGCTCGTAGACCTTGTCGATGCCGCCGACGACCAGGCGCTTCAGATAGAGCTCGGTCGCGATCCGCAGGTAGAAGTCGCGATCGAGCGCGTTGTGGTGGGTGATGAAGGGGCGCGCCAGGGCGCCGCCGTAGAGCGGCTGCAGAACCGGCGTCTCGGCCTCGACGAAGCCATGCTCGTCGAGCCAGCGCCGCACCTCGGCGATCGCCTTGGCGCGAATCGCGAAGGCGCGGCGGCTCTCCTCGTTGGCGAGCAGGTCGAGCTCGCGGCGGCGGTAGCGCGTTTCGACGTCCTCGAGGCCGTGGAACTTGTCCGGCGGGGGACGCAGGCTCTTCGCGAGCAGGCGCCAGTGGTCGATCGCCAGCGAGAGCTCACCGCCGCGCCGCGTCGCCAGGGCCGTCCCCTCGACGCCGACGAAGTCGCCGAGGTCGAGGTCGACGAGCAGCTCGAACGCCTCCTCACCGAGCTTGTCGGCGGTGGCGTGGAGCTGGATCTGGCCGCTGCCGTCGCGCAGGTCGAGAAAGGCCGCCTTGCCGTGCCCGCGACGAGCGACGATCCGCCCCGCGACCCGGTGCCGCGACTCGGTCTCCATCCCCGCCGCCAGCCCCTCGTGCGCGGCCCGAACCTCTCCGATCTCCTCACGTTCCTCGAACTGATGAGGAAACGGCTCAATCCCCGCCTCCCGCAACCTCTCCAGCTTCTCCCTCCGGTCATGAAGGACATCGGAGAGTTTCGGCTCGCCAGCCCGGTCTTCGCTCATGCCGGCGAGCCTATAGCGCCGATGAAGAGCCCATCTCGGTAGGGCCGGAACGTCTTGTACTTTTTCGGTGTAGGCCTCGGGCGACAGCCCACCGCCATTCCATCGAAAAAGTTAAGTGGAGGCCCTACCGAGATGGGCTCTAAGCCGACTCGATCTTCGTGATTTTCAATTTCTTCTTCGGCCCCCGCGGCACGTTGACCGTGACCGTGTCGCCGCGCTTGTGACCGAGCAACGCTTTGCCGATCGGCGACTCGTTGGAGAGTTTGTGATCGGCGGGGTTGGCCTCGGTCGAGCCGACGATCTGGAATTTCTGCGAGTCGCCGCTCTTCTGGTCTTTGACGTGGACGACCGAGCCGAAGCTGACCTCGTTGGTGTCGACATCCTTCTCATCGATGACCGTGGCGCGGCGCAGGCGCTCTTCGAGCTGGGCGATCCTGCCCTCGAGCAGCGCCTGTTCGTTCTTGGCGTCGTCGTACTCGGCGTTCTCGGAGATGTCGCCGAACTCGCGGGCCTCCTTGATCCGCGCCGCAACCTCTCGCCGTTTGGCGGTCGACAGGTGCTCGATTTCCTCTTTGAGCTTTTCGAGCCCTTCCGGGGTGATTACGGCTTGCCGAGTCACTTTGCGCTGACCTCGCTTCTACTGGCTGGACGTGGGTTTGTTCGGTCCTGAGACCAAAAACGCCCGGGTGCGGCGGCTTTCGCCAGTCCACACCAGGGCCCGAAGTCGCGGGATTATAGCGAGGGCGTCAGTCCGGCACTCAGGGGTTTTTGGGCGGCGATCAACTGCCTGGCGCGAGGCAGGTCGGCGCTGCGCTGGAGCTCCGCCGCAACCTCGCTTGGAGCGCCGAGCGCGTTGACATACCAGGGATAGAACTTGCGCAGGTAGCGGGTCGCCCGCTCGGTACCGAGGTGCTCCTCGGCGCGGTTGACGGTCCAGAGCAACTCGGCGACCACCTCCTCGCGCGAGGGCGGCTCGCCGCGGCGTCCGGTCAGTTCCTCGAAGAGCCAGGGATTGCCGAGCACGCCCCGGGCGAGCATCACCGCGTCAGCGCCGGACTCGCGGTATGCGCGGCGCACCGACTCGGCGTCGTCGAGACCCCCCGAAACAATCACCGGCACGTCGATCCGCTCGACCAACTCGCGGGTGAGCGCGTAGTCGGGGCTGCCTTTGTGTTTGATCGTCGCCGCCCGGGGATGAAAGCCGATCGCCGCCGCGCCGCCCTGCTCGGCGAGGCGCACGGCGAGATCGAAGCCGGAGCGATCGCCAGGTCGCAGGCCGGAGCGCAGCTTGACCGTCACCGGCAGGCCGCTGCCCTCGATCGCGCCACGCAGCAGGGCGAGCGCCAGCTCGGGATCGGCGAGCAGCTCGACCCCGGCGCCCGTCTTGCGCACCTTGCGCACCGGGCAGCCCATGTTGATGTCGATCAGGTCGGCGCCGGCCTCGGCGGCGACGGCGGCGCCGGAGCGCATCACCTCGGGGTCGTGGCCGAAGAGCTGCACCGAGACCGGGTGCTCGTCGGGGTGGATCCGCATCAGCTCGCGCAGGGTGCGCTCGTTGCGGTAGTGCAGGCCGAAGCTGGAGATCATCTCCGAGACGGCCAGCCCCGCCCCGTGCCGCTTCGCCTGCAGGCGGACGAACCAGTTGCCGATCCCGGCCAGCGGCGCCAGCAGCACGCGATTGGCGATCTCGACCCCGCCGATCTCAAAAGGGGAGGTGAGCGGGGGCTGCTCTCTACTGGTTGCGCTCATGAATCAAGCGTAGGCCCTTCAGGGTAAGCATCTCGTCGACCTCGTCGATCGTCTCCGTAAAGGGGACGATGACCGCGGCGAGGCCGCCGGTGGCGAGCAGCCGCACCCGGTCGAGCTCGTCTTCGATGCGGCGCACGACGCCGTCGATCAGGCCGGCGAAGCCGAAGATCACCCCCGACTGGATCGCGGCCCGGCTGGAGCGGCCGATCGCCGTCTCCGGCTCCTCGAGGTCGATGCGGCCGATGCGGGCGGCGCGTTCGACCAGCGCGGTCAGCGAGATCTCGACCCCGGGCGCGATCGCGCCGCCGAGGTATTCGCCGGCCTCCGAGACGGCATCGAAGTTGATCCCGGTGCCGAAGTTGACGACCACGCAGGCGGTCTTGAAGCGCTCGTAGGCGGCCACGGCGTTGACCAGCCGGTCGGCACCGACCTCGAGTGGGTTCTCGATGCGGATCGGCATCCCCGTCTTGACCCCCGGGCCGATCGCCAGGCAGGAGGCGCTCGTGTAGCGCTCGGTCAGCTGTTCGTACTGGCTGCCGAGCGGCGGCACGACCGAGGAGACGCAGACGGCGTCGAGATCGGCGAGGCCGATGCCGCTGAGCGCGAGCATGCCGGCGATCCGCTCGGCCAGCTCGTCCCCGGTCGCCCCGGCGCGCGTCTGAAAGCGCCAGTGCTCGACCAGGCGCTCGCCGTCGAAGGCGCCGAGGTGGGTCTGGGTATTGCCGACGTCGACCGCGAGCAGCATCTCGGGCGCGAGTCTATGATGGCGCGACCAGTGAACGTCCGGCTCTACACGATCCCGGGCTCCCATCCGGGGGTGGCGGCGCAGCTGATGCTCAAACACAAGGGCATCGCTTTCAAGCGCACCGATCTCTTCCCGGTGATCTCCAAGCTCGTCCTGCGCGGGCTCTGCTTTCCCCGCAACACGGTGCCGGCGATCAAGATCGACGGGCGCAAGGTGCAGGGCTCACGCGAGATCGCCCGCGAGCTGGACCAGCTGCGCCCCGAGCCGGCGCTGTTTCCCTCCGACCCCGAGAAACGTGTCGCGGTCGAGGAGGCCGAGCGCTTCGGAGACGAGGAGTTGCAGCACCCGATCCGGCAGATCATCTGGTGGGCGCTGAAGAAGGACAAGGCGCCGCTGCGCAGCTTCTCCGAGGGGGCGAAGCTCGGCATCCCGATCGGCCTGGCGGTGAAAACGGCGGCGCCCATCGTCGCCCTCTCGGCCCACTTCAACGAGGCCAGCGACGAGAACGTGCGCGCGGACCTCGCCAAGCTCGGCAGCCTGCTGGACCGGGTCGACGAGTCGATCGCGGCAGGCACCCTCGACGGCGAGGAGCTGAACGCCGCCGACTTCCAGATCGGACCAAGCCTGCGCCTGGCGATGACCATGCAGGACCTGCGTCCCCTGATCGAGGCGCGCCCGGCCGGCCGCCTCGCCATGCGGGTCCAGCCGCAGATCGCCGGCGACGTGCCGCCGATCCTGCCGCCCGCCTGGCTGCAGCCGCTGCGCTCAGAGCGCGCGGCGGCGTAGATCCGTCTACTTGAAGGCGCCAGCTTGATGGACTCGTTGGCCGGGACCGAGGGACGCAAGAGCTTCCGCCAGGCGGGCGCCATCTGGGAGCGTCAGGTCGGGATCGAGCTCGAGGAGGGGAGCGAGGACGAATCGGCGGCTGGTCACCTCCGGGTGGGGCAGGGTCAGGCGCTCGGTGGAGAGCTCGAGGTCGCCCAGGAGCAAGAGGTCTACGTCTAATGGGCGCGGGCTGTGGCGCGGGGCGTCGAGTTGGCGCCCGCGCTCGGCCTCGATCTCCTTACAAACGTCCAAGAGCGCCTCCGGCTCCAGCTCGGTGCGGATGCGGATCGCGGCGTTGAGGAAGTCCGCCTGGTCGAGCACCTCGCCGACCGGCTCGGTCTCATAGGCGGAGGAGACCGCCTCGACCTCCACGCCGCGCTCGCCGAGCATCTCGATCGCCGCCCGCAGGTGCCCGGCCCGATCGCCGACGTTCGAGCCCAATCCGAGATAGCCGATCCGCACTAGTGCCGTGTCAGGCACTAGGCCTCCTCGCCGTTGTCCTCGTCCTCGGCTTCGTTGCGCTCCTGGGTTACCTCCACGCCGACCTCCTGGATCGCCAGGGGCAGGGGCGGCTCGGGCTTTGAGGCGCGGACGCGGACCGACTCGCAGCCGTAGCGCTCGATCAGGCGGCCGCCGACGACCTGGGCGAGGCGCTCGAGCGTACGGTAGCTGCGCTCGGTGGCGGCGAGGGCGACGATGTCGCAGACCTCGCTGTAGTTGACGGTGTCCTCGATCCGGTCGGTGAGGACCGCGTCGCAGTCGGGCACGTCGAAGGAGATGTCGAACTCGATCCGCTGGCCGACCTCCTGCTCGGCGTCGCTGACGCCGTGATGGGTGTAGATCGAGATCCCGCGCAGGTTGACCTCGACCCGCGATTCGATCCCGTTGCTGCTTGGTTCGTCCATAAGAGCTTGAAACTACCCGAGGATCGCGCTCGTCATCTTCATCGCCTGGGCGGTCTCAGCGACGTCGTGGACCCGCAACACGTCAGCGCCCTCGGCCGCGGCGAGGACCGAGGAGGCGATCGTCCCCCCGATCCGATCGTCCACATCGGACCCGTCGATCTTGCCGAGAAAGCTCTTGCGCGAGGTGCCGACGACCAGCGGGCGCCCCAACTCGCGCAGCTCACCAAGGCGGCGCAGCAACTCCAGGTTGTGCTCCAGGGTCTTCCCAAACCCGATCCCAGGATCGAGCCAGATCAGCTCCTCGGCGACCCCCATGCCGATCGCCACCTCCAGCCGCTCCGCGAGAAACGCCTTGACGTCGTTGACCACGTCGTCATAGCTCGGGTCCACCTGCATCGTCCGCGGGTCCCCCTGCATGTGCATCAGCACCAGTCCAGCGCCGCGCTCCGCACACAGCGCGCCGATCGCGGGATCGTGACGCAACGCCGTCACGTCATTGACGATCGAAGCCCCCGCATCGAGAGCAGCCTCGGCCACAACAGCCTTCGAAGTGTCGATCGAGACAGTCGCGCTACCGGCCAGCCCACGGACCACGGGCACAACCCGCGCCAACTCCTCCTCAACAGAGACCTCCTCCGCCCCAGGCCGAGTCGATTCCCCCCCGACATCCAGAATCTCCGCCCCCTGCCCAGCCAGCTCCCGCCCATGAGCAACAGCAGCTTCCGCGTCAAGGAAGAGTCCCCCATCGGAAAAGGAATCAGGGGTGACGTTCACCACTCCCATCAGCTTGGGATTCATAGGCGGAGTATCGCGTGGGCCAGCGGGCGAGGCCGGGGGGTGTCCGGTTGAGCGGCGGCGTCCTCTTTTTCGCCCCACCGACAACCTCGGACGGCCGCCAAACTCCTAAGGCGAAAAACCCAGCCCTCAACCGGACACCCCCCGGCCTCGCCCCCGAACTCCTCAGGCGAAAAACCCAGCAACGCCCGGACACCCTCTCCGCGGCGACAGGACCCGCGCGCCGCTAGGAAGCGTCGCCGCCGGCAAACCCGGGCCGCGGCCGCGGGTTCGGGCGGGCACCCTCGCGGGCGGCGCGTTCGGGCTCCGGCGCCGGCTCGACCGGCTGCGAGGGCTCCTCCTCGTCGACGAAGACCTCGTCGACCGGCTTGCCGTCGAGCAGGTTGACGAACTGCCCGGCGTCGATCGTCTCGTGCTCGAGCAGGATCTTCGAGATCGTGTCGAGCTCGTCGCGCTTCTCGTTGAGCAGGTCCTTGGCGGTCTGGTGCGCGGACTCGACGATACGGCGGATCTCGTCGTCGATCTCGCGCGCGATCTCGTCGGAGTAGTCGGGTTCGGCGCTGAATTCACGACCGAGGAAGGGCTGGCCGCGATCGTGACCAAAGACGCGCGGGCCGAGCCGCTCCGACATGCCGAACCGCATCACCATCCGCTTCGCGGTCTCGGTCACCTTCTCGAGGTCGTTCGAAGCACCCGTGGTGATCTCGCCGAAGACGATCTCCTCGGCGGCGCGCCCGCCCAGCGTCATCGCCATCGTGTCGGTCAGCTCGGCACGGCTGGTCAGGAACTTGTCCTCGGTCGGCAGGCTGATCGTGTAGCCGAGCGCCTGGCCGCGGCTGATGATCGAGATCTTGTGGACCGGGTCGCAGTTGGGCAGCAGGTGGCCGACGATCGCGTGGCCGAGCTCGTGGTAGGCCGTGATCAGGCGCTCCTTCTCGCTCATCACCCGGGTCTTCTTCTCCGGGCCGGCGATCACCCGCATGATCCCCTCCTCGAGCTCCTGCATGGAGATCTCGCGGTTCCCGGTGCGGGCGGTCAGCAGCGCCGCCTCGTTGATCAGGTTGGCGAGGTCGGCGCCGGTGAAGCCGGGGGTCTGGCCGGCGAGCACGTCGAGGTCGATCGCCTTGGCCAGCGGCTTGCCGCGGGTGTGGACCTCGAGGATCTTCTTGCGGCCCTTGCGGTCGGGGCGGTCGACGACGACCTGGCGGTCGAAGCGGCCGGGCCGCAGCAGCGCCGGATCGAGGATGTCGGGCCGGTTGGTGGCGGCGATCAAGATGATGTTGTCTTTCATCTCGAAGCCGTCCATCTCGACCAGCAGCTGGTTCAGCGTCTGCTCGCGCTCATCGTGACCGCCGCCCATGCCCGCACCGCGGTGGCGGCCGACAGCGTCGATCTCGTCCATGAAGATGATGCAGGGCGAGTTCTGTTTGGCCTGCTCGAAGAGGTCGCGGACGCGGCTGGCGCCGACGCCGACGAACATCTCGACGAAGTCCGAGCCGGAGATCGAGAAGAAGGGCACGCCGGCCTCGCCGGCGACGGCCCGAGCGAGCAGCGTCTTACCGGTGCCGGGCGGGCCGTAGAGCAGAACACCCTTGGGGATGCGAGCGCCGAGCGACTGGAATTTCTTCGGGTTCTCGAGGAATTCCTTGATCTCCTGCAACTCCTGCACCGCCTCGTTGACCCCGGCGACGTCACGGAAGGTGATTTTCGGCGCGTTGACCGACATCCGCTTCGCTTTCGATTTGCCGAAGTTCATCACGCGTGAGCCGCCGCCCTGCATCTGGTTCATCAGGAAGATCCAGAAGCCGAAGAAGAGGACGAAGGGAAGGATGTAGGTGAGCAGCGAGAGCAGGCTCGAGCCGCCGGTGCCGTGGACAGTCGTCTTGACGTTGTTCTGCTCGAGCTCGTCGAGCAGGCTCTGCTCGGTGTTCGGCGGATAGCCGGTCGAGAAGCTCTCGCCGTTTTCGCCCTTTTCCTTGACGTCGAGCGAGTTGTCCTTGGTGTTGATCGTCACCTCTTCGATCCGGCCGCTGGCGATCAGGCCGGTCTTCGGTTTGACCAGTTCGTTATAGGAGGGCGATTCCTGGCTCGGCCCGGGGCTGATCACCCGCTGGGCGACGAAGGCGAGGATCACCACCAGCAGGATCGGGAAAGCCGCGCTTTTGAAAAAACGCCTCACAGGGAAAATTCAGCGTACCAGGGCGGTTTCCGCGCCTGGACCCATTGGATGAGCAATCCCAATCATCTACTGATCCAACGCGGCGACGTAATCGAGGTTGCGGTAGCGCTGCGCGTGGTCAAGTCCGTAGCCGATCGCAAAGCGGTTTGGGATGCGGAAGCCGACGTAGCGCGGCTCGAGGTTGACCCGCAGGCGGTCGGGCTTGGTCAGCAGGGCGCAGACCTCCAGCGAGGCCGGACTACGGGCATTGAGGTTGCGCATCAGATACTGGAGCGTCAGGCCGGAGTCGATGATGTCCTCGACGATCAGCACGTGGCGCCCTTCGATCGGCGCGTCGAGGTCCTTGAGGATGCGCACGACTCCGGAGGAGTCCGTCTGCGAGCCGTAGCTGGAGACGGCCATGAAGTCGATCTCACAGGCGACATCCAGGTGGCGCATCAGGTCGGCGAGGAAGATCACCGCCCCCTTCAGCACCCCGACCATGAACAGGTCGCGGCCGGCGTAGTCCTCGCTGATCTGCCTGCCCAGCTCGGCGACGCGCCGCTGCAGCTCCTCACCGGAGACCAGCGTCTCGCCGATTGCCGAATTCGTCATCGGCCGCAGTCTTCCACAGCCGATGGGCGGCAGTTTCAGCGCTCGGCGCGCAGGGTGCCGCGCTCGGCGATCGCGCGGACGCCGCCGCCGAGATCGAGCATCGCGGTGCCGGTGCGGCGTAGCGCCGCGACCTCCTCGGCGTGGCGGGCGGCGCCGGCGACCGGCCGGCCGGCGGCGCGGTCGGCGAGCTGCTGGACGACGAGCCGGCGCAGCGCCGGGGGCAGCACGGCAAGTCGCTCGAGCTCGATCGTGTTGCGGGGCGAGTCGCCCGAGCCGTCGAGCTCGGCAGCGACCAGCGTGTCCAGGACCTCGGCCTCGTCGCGCAGCAATTCCGCCGTGCGCAGGACGTTCTGCGCCGCGGCGGGATGGACGTCGGCGAGAGCGCGCGCGAGGCCCTGGCGGATGCGGTTGCGGGCGTAGGCGCCCTCGGCGTTGCTCGGATCGTCGCGCCAGCGCAGCCCCCGCTCCTGGCAATAGGCGGTGGTCTGGGCGCGGGTGAAATCGAGCAGAGGTCGCACCAGCTTGCCGTCGCGCGGTCGCATGCCGAGTAGGGCGCGCCGGCTCGGCGAGGAGGCAAGCCGGTAAAGAATCGTCTCGACCTGGTCGTCGGCGGTATGCCCGGTGGCGATCAGCGCCGCGTCGTCCTCGGCCAAGCCCGCCGCGGCGGCGTAGCGCGTGTCACGTGCCCAGGCCTGCAGGTTGCCCGGGCCCTCGGGACGGCGTGGCCGCTCGACCTCCAGCCGCACCCCGAGCGCCTCGCAGAGCTCGGCGCAATGCCGCTCGTCGGCATCGGAGTCGTCGCGCAGGCCGTAGTTGACATGCAGCGCGGTGACCAGATCGGCGCCTAGCAGTCTCACGGCAAGGTCGAGCAGGCAGACCGAGTCCCGCCCGCCCGAGAGCATCGCGATCAGGGGCGTCCCCACCGGCAGCAAGCCGCCCGCGCGCACCACCTCGAGCATCGTCGTGCCCGCGTCCTGCGCCGAAGAATCCATGACCAACGAGTCTAGGCTCGGCCGAGTCGGACACGCGGCCTCTTACTACTATAAGTAAACTTAAGGCTATAGCTAAAACCGCTCTTTACACGTGATAAACTTAGGTTTATGCAGATAAACAATCAGACAACTGACGCCGCGGTGTTGGAGGAGATCGGGCATCGCCTCCGCCAGGCGCGCCTGGCCCGCAACCTGACGCAGCGGCAGGTCGCCGGAGAAGCGGGAGTCTCAGAGGTCACGGTCAACAAGGTCGAGCGGGGCGAGCCGGTAAAGCTGGTGACGCTGATCCGCATCCTGCGCGTGCTCGAGCTGCTCGACCGGCTGCAGACCGCCATCCCGGAAACCGCGCCGAGTCCGCTCGACCAGCTGCGGCGCCAAGGTCGCGGGCGGCAGCGCGCCTCCCGCCCGAGAGACGGCGAGCGCCGCAAAGTCGGCGACCGTCCCTGGCGCTGGGGCGATGAAGGTGGCTCCGGGTGACTACCGTCGCCGAAGTGAGGCTCTGGGGCAGCCGCATCGGCGCGGTTGCTCTCGACGAAGGCGAGCGGGTGGCGGCCTTCGAATACGAGCCCGGCTTCGCCGCCGGCGGCATCGAGGTCTCTCCACTCGAGATGCGACTGAGGCCAGGGGAGCGCTACAGCTTCCCCGCCCTCGAGCAGAGGAGCTTCAGCGGCCTGCCCGGACTCCTCGCGGACTCGCTCCCAGATCGGTACGGCCACGCGCTGATCGACGCCTGGCTGGCCGCCCGCGGACGCACCCCGGACAGCTTCAACGCGGTGGAGCGTCTCTGCTACGTGGGGCGGCGCGGAATGGGCGCGCTCGAGTACGCCCCCGCCCTTGGGCCGCGGGCGACAAAAAGCCACGCTCTCGACGTACGTGCCCTGGGTGAGCTGGCGGCCGAGGTCCTCCGCGACCGCTCGGGTCTCGGCGCCTCTCTCCGCGAAAAACGACGCGCGCGGGCCATCGAGGAGATCCTCAGGGTGGGGACGTCGGCCGGCGGCGCTCGCGCCAAGGCGCTGATCGCGCTCGACCCGAAGACGGACGAGGTCCGCTCCGGGCATATGGAGGTGGACCCGGGCTTCGAGCACTGGATCCTCAAGTTCGACGGAATCGACGACGAGAGTCGCGACCTCGGCGCCTCCCGCGACTACGGAGCGATCGAGCTCGCCTACTCGCGGATGGCCGCCCGGGCCGGAATCGAGATGACCGACTGCCGCCTGCTCGAGGAGGGTGGGCGGCGGCACTTCATGACTCGACGCTTCGACCGCCTCTCAGACGGCTCGAAGCTTCACATGCAGTCCCTCGCCGCGCTGGCCCACCTGGACTACCACCAGGCCGGGGCCCATTCCTACGAGCAGGCCTTCATGGTGATCCGCCGCCTCGGCCTGTCGATGGCGGCAATCGAGGAGCAGTTCCGCCGCATGGCCTTCAACGTCGTCGCCCGCAACCAGGATGACCACGTCAAGAACATCGCCTTCCTGATGGACCGGGGCGGCAAATGGCGCCTCTCCCCCGCCTTCGACCTCGTCTATTCCTACAACCCATCCGGAACCTGGACCGCCGAGCACCAGATGTCGCTCAACTCCAAGCGCGACGCCTTCACGGTCGAGGACTTCCGCGAGGTGGGACGGGTCGCCTCGATGAAACAAGGGCGGGCCGATGAGATCCTGGCCGAGGTGATCGCGGCGGTGGAAACCTGGCCGGAGGTGGCGGCGGCGGTGGAGATCGACGAGTTGCGAATCGCCCGCATCAAGCGTAGCCACCGACTCCGCTTGCCGCCAGGCTGAGCTATATCCGGCCTTGGCTTCCTAAACGATCCTGCTAGGCGCTTCCGCTCAGTAGGCGGGCTTGAGCCCGGTGATCATCGGGAAGTGGCGCACGTTCGTCGTCAGCAGGTCGGCCTCAAGTAGGAGCGCGGTGGCGGCGATCAGGTAGTCGGCATCGTCGATACCGCTGTGGGAGCGGCGGTGGCGCTGGGCAAGCGTGCCGGCGGCTCGTGCCACCTCCTCTCCGACCGGCACCCAGGAGATCGCCGAAAAGAACCGCTCCAGCGCGTCGATCTCTTTCTCGCGTACGCCGGCCAACAACTCAAAGCGCACGACCTCGCTGGCAAAGATGGACTCTTCGGCCTCCAGCAGATCGGTCAGGCGATCGACAGCGGGCGGCGAGCCGCGTAGGTGGTCGATTGCGACGCTGGTGTCGAGCAGTTTCACTTGACGCCGAGCCGGGCCAAGCGATCATTGAGATCCCCGCCGCGAATCGCGTCAACGTACTCGGCGCCGCTGATGCGTCGGCCTTTCCAGGAGCCGGCGCTGGCCTTGAGGGCGCGAAGCTTCTCGTCCGCTCGCTGCTCACCGAAGGTTGTGCGAACCGCGCGGCGGATCAGCTCCGAGCGGGATGCGCCCGTGTCGCGCGAGGCGCGCTCGAGAAGCTCCAGCTCCCCTTCGCCTAGATAGACCTGCGTTCTGCTCATAGCATCACTATACACCCTATGGTGTCGCCTCCAAGATCGCCTGGGCCATCGGATCGTCCGATTTCAGCGAGGTGGATGAGCCGGCCTCACGGTAGGTGCCGAACGCGGTTTTTCAGCGCGTCGTCGGACGGATACTCAGTCAAGATTTTCTCCAGGGACTTCACCCAGAGCGGGATCGATGCCTTGTTGCGCGGCATCGTGGAGTCGCTGGTGAAGATCAGGCCGTAGTGCTCTTCGCCGGCGGCCAGCATCTGGTTGTGGATCAGTTGGAAGTCGAGCACGTCGTTGGTGACGAGGGTGCGCTGCTCGACGGCGATGCGACGGACGATCTCGCGATCGGCGACCGCCTCCAGGTCGGGTCTGTCGCCCTTGATCGCCTGCACGTCGAAGTCCCCCCTTCCCCTTAGCTCACGAGCGATCTTCGGCGAGATCATCTCGTCGAGCAGGAGCTTCACGCAAGGGCCTCGTGGCCCCGGCGCCAGCGCTCGCGCTCGCGCTCGCTGGCTGCCCGGGAGCGCTTGGCCAGATCGTCCACCTCGTCGGTGTACTCGCCGTAGTAGCGTGCCGCGGCCTCCAACTGCTCGACCGGGATCTCGAGGTAGGAGGCGGCCTCCTCTACCGAGCCGTTGTTCTGGCGGATCGTCGCGATCACCTCGGCGATGTCGAGGCGAGAACCGAGCAGTGCCGGCCTGCGGCCCGCGGCTCCCTCTCGGAAGTAGATAAGTGGATGCTCGTCCTGGCGGATGCCCTCCTCGATGTAGCGCTCTGCCAGCGCCGTCTGGCCGGAGCCCGCATCGGCGGCATGGTCTTTCAGACGCCGCACCGTGATCGGATCGAAGCGAAAGCTGACGCTCTTCTTGTCTTGCTTGCTCGCCATCGTGACCTCCGTATTGTCGCGTATTGCGAAGTATAGCGAGATGAGCCGCTTGCTTGCGCTGAACGCGGTCGAACGCCCTATTCTGCCCGCCGCACGAGGAATAGCGGCGTAGCCACGGGGAAGCCCTTGAGGTTGACTTCGCCGATCGGCTCGCAGGCCAGGCCGCGTTCTGAGAGCGAGCCGGTGACGCGGTCGGTGACCAGGACCTCGCCCGCCTGGGCACGGTTGACGACGCGATGCGCGAGGTTGACGTGAGTGCCGAAGTAGTCGCCATCGCGGTAGAACGTGTTCGCGTAATGGATCCCGACCCGCGGCCGCGGGCGCTCTGGGAAACGATCGAGCAGACCGACCGCCCACTCGGTCAGCGAGGCCGGGTCGGGTGAGATGACCATCACCTCGTCGCCGATCGTCTTCACGACCGTCGCCTCAGGCGGCAGCGTCGCCTCGACCGTTTTGACGAAGTTCTCGACCACGTCAAGCGCCTCCAGGTCGCCTTGCTCCTCGGTGTAGCGGGTGAAGCCGGTGAGGTCGATGAAGCAGAGGGTGACCGGGACCTGGCCGAGGTGGGAGGCAGCCACGTCGAGGTCGGTCTCCATGTGGCCGACGACGTCCTGTTCCATGAAGTAGCGCAGGTAGCGCGTGTGCAGGTACTCGGTCAGCGGCGCGGCGAGCGGCAGGACGTCGGCCGCCAGCTCACCCATCTCCTCGGCGATCTCCAACTCGGGCAGCGCGTCGCGGATCAACGGTTCGTGCACGTAGAGGTGAAAAAGTCGCACCTCGGCGTCGGCGATCCGTCGCATCGACTGCACGTAGACGCGGACCAGCTGCAGGAAGGCGACGAGGGGGAAGCCGGCCGCCAGCACGCGGGCGCAGTGGCGCAGCGCCTTGACGTCCTCGGGACTGAGCAGACGCTCCCGGCCGAGCGGCGTGCCGAGGATGCCGAGGATGCGCTCGACCAGCTCCGGCTCGAGGCCGGTCTCGGCCGCCACGCTCTCTACCGTGACCTGCTCATCGGGACTGGGGAAGAGCTCCTCGACGAATCCGAAGGCCAGCCTGCCCTCGCGGCCCGCCCGCTTCAGTTCCTCCAGCGAGTGCCCGCGCTCGCGCATGCGGGCAACCACACGTGCCTGCGCGGCCGCGGCGGCGGTCCAGCGGCCGCGGCGCACCGGCACGACCTTCTCTTCTGCCCAACGCTTCAGCGTGCTTGCCGACACCCCCGACCGCCGCGAGGCCTCACTGAGGGAAATGCGTTCGTCGGCAGCCATCGAGAACGATCGAGGCTAATGACCGGAGGGGACCCGATGTACTAAGCGGAGATTTGCTCCTCTGAGTGCGCCTGGAGCACTGTCTCGCCGTCCTCGCCCGTGCGGATGCGGATCGCCTCCTCGACCGGCAGGACGAAGATCTTGCCGTCGCCGACCTCGCCCGTGCGGGCGTGCTTGAGGATCGTCTCGACGACGAGGGATTTGTCCTTGTCCTCGACCACGACCTCCAGCTTCAGCTTCGGCCGGACGCTGATGGTGAGAGCCGAGCCGCGGTATCGCTCGACCACGCCTTTCTGACGCCCCGAGCCCTTGACCTCGCCGATCGAGAGCGACGGGAACCCCTTGTCGAGCAGCTCGGCCCGGATCGGCTCGAACGCCTCATGGCGAATGAATGCCTCTACCTTCTTCATCCGGAGTCAACTTACGAAGCGCTGCCCGGGCTGTATTTAGACGGCTGGAGAAAATCCCAGGCGCGGCTCTCTCATCGGTGGCAGGATGCGGCATCGATGCCCGCCCGCCTGCGCCCCACCGCCCCGATCGCCCCGGACGCGATCCTCGTCGGCGACCCCGGCCGGGCGCTGCTGCTGGCGCAGGAGCTGCTGGAGAAGCCGAAGATGAGCAACCACGCGCGCGGCCTCTGGGGCTACACCGGGCGCACTCCGACAGGGGACGAGCTGACGATCCAGGCGACCGGCATGGGTGGCCCCAGCGCCGCGATCGTCCTGGCCGATCTGGCCGGCCTCGGCGTCGAGCGGGTGGTGCGGGTCGGCACTTGCGGGGCCTTCGACGAGCTAGCGCGCCCCGGCGAGCTGCTGCTTCCAACGGAGGCCGTCGCGGCGGCCGGCAGCGCCGCCTCATTCGGGCTCACCTTGGGCGAGTCGGTGCTACCCCACCCATCGCTGTTCGATCGACTGGCTGCGGAGCTGGAGGGCGAAGCCCGAGCTTGCCCGGTGGCCAGCCTCGACTCATTGCAACCAGACGGCATCCCCACCGGCGTCGTCGCAGCCGACATGCAATCCGTCGCCGTCTTCGCCCGTGGGCGCGAGCTGGGACTCATCGCGGCAGCCATTCTGATCGTCGGCGAAGCAGGTGGCAAAAATCTCGCCGACGATGAACTCGAGTCGGCGGCAAAGCGAGCCGGCGCAGCTGCCGCAATAGCATTGTCTAACCTTAAACTTGAGGGTTAGACAGAGCCGATCCGGTAGGGGTGGAACGTCTTGTACTTTTTCGGTGCCGGCCTCGGGCGACAGCCCATCCGCAACCCCACCGAAAAAGTTAAGTGGAACCCCTACCGGATCGGCTCTTCAAGCCTCAGTAGAACGCTCGGCGGCAGCCAGCTGCCGCCGCAGGCCACTGGCCTCGCGTGAGACCCGGTCAAGCTCGTCCTCGACCTCGTCGAGGCGCTGCGAAAGCGAGCGCAGGCGCCGCTCGAGCCGCTCGACGTCGCCCGCCGAGGGCAGGTTGAGGGCCGCCATCGCCGCGTGCTGTGCCTCCTGCGCCTTCTCACGGGCGCCGAAGGCAGCGTGGACCGCGTTCTCCAGCACGTTGCTGTCGAGCAAGGCCTGCGCCAGCTCGCCGATCGCCTGCTCGCTGCGCGCCCGCAGCCCGTCGTCGTACTCGTCCTCGACGCTCATCCGGGACACCTTAGAGATTCCCCCCGTCCATGGGTCGAAACAAGTTGTTAACCGGCCCATCCGAGGGGCTTGAAATGCTGCCTGGCCTCAGGCATGAGCCAGCCGTTGATTAAGGGCATGTTGGGGGGCGCCGCACCGCGTTGCGCCCCTCTGCGCCAGCGAGTAGCGTGGGCGTGCTCGATGCTTGGGGAGAGGGTGGACGCGGGTAGGCAACTACTCGTGCATGCAGGGAACAGAGGCAGAGGCGCCGACGTATGAGACAAAAGCTCGCACTGATCATTGCCCTGGCCGGCTTCGCGGTTGTCACCGCACTTGGCGTCGGCATGGCCGGTGCCGACCCCCCGACCGGTCTCGGCGACAGCCAGGCGGCCGGCGGGCTGACGACGACCTCGGTCTTGCCCTCCGCGCAGCCTCCGGCCTGCGCCAACGGAGTCGACGACGACGAAGACGGCCTGACCGACCTCGAAGACCCGGACTGCGAATCGGCCTCCGACAAGACCGAGGAACCCGAACCGGAAAAGGAAGCAGCGGCGAAACCCAAGGCGCCGGGCGCCGCGGAAGAGCCGCGGGGCGGCGGCAAGGTCCAGAGCGGCGCCACCCTGAACGCCTCGGAAGCGGGTGAAGAATCCGGCGCTGGCGTCAAGCGGAACCAGAGCCTCGGCGGCGGGACGGAAAGCGGCGGGGTGACGGCGCCGAGCGCGACCGGCGGCGACCAGGCCGCGGCCGAAGGCGCCGACGGTGGCTCGCGGTTCAACCAGGGCGGTGCGCCGACCGGCGCCAACCCGACGACGACCTTTGCCGCCTTCGGCCCGTCTCCGATCGGCGTTCCGAACTTCGTCATCGACTCGTTCGAGATCCCGCCCTTCCTGCTGCCGATTTACCAGGCCTGCGGCACCGAGTACGGGATCCCCTGGGAGGTGCTCGCCTCGATCAACAAAATCGAGACCGCCTTCGGCACCAACATGGGCCCCTCCACCGCCGGCGCCGTCGGCTGGATGCAGTTCCTGCCCTCGAGCTGGGAAATGTACGGGCTCGATGCCAACGGGGACGGTCGCAAAGACCCCTACAACCCGGTCGACGCGATCTGCGCCGCGGCCCACTACCTCAAGGTGGCGGGTGGCAGCAATGACCTCTACCACGCGATCTTCGCCTACAACCACGCCGACTGGTACGTCCAGGAGGTGCTGCTCTACGCGCGCGCTTACGGCAAGTTGCCGACCCAGCTGGTCGGCTCGCTGACCGGCCTGACCGAGGGCGCCCACTTCCCGGTCGCCGCCGACGCCCGTTACGCCGACGACATCGCTGCCCGGGCGGCGCTGAGCAAAGCGACGCCCGGTGTGCGCGACGAATACGGCAACGCCGCCGAAGTTATCTCCTCCTCGCCCACCCGGCGCGGAATCAACATCTTCGCCCACGACGGAGCGCCGGTGGTCGCCGTCAACGACGGCGTGATCGTGAAGATGGGCAGCTCGAAGAAACTCGGCCGCTACGTCGTCCTGCGCGACGCCTACGGCAACCGCTACCTCTACGCGAAGCTGGGCACGATCGTGCGCAAGCACCGCACCGTGGTGATGCCGACCGGCAAGGAGAAACGGGTTCCGGTCGACAGCCAGAACATCCGCCCCCGCCTTTACGCCCTACCGGGCAGGACGACGGGCGAGCAAACGCGGGCAAGCGGAGCCGTTGACAGCGCGGCCGCAAAGGGCGCCGACGGAACCCTCAGGGTCGGGTCGAAGGTTATAGCGGGGACCGTCCTGGCCCGGATCGGGGCGGGTAAAGACGGCGTCGACCCGCACATCAACTTCGCGATCCGGCCGGCCGGCAAGGGCGCGCCGCGAATCGACCCGAAGCCGATTCTCGACGGCTGGAAGCTGCTCGAGGCGACGGCGATCTACCGGGCCGACGGCAAGAACCCGCTCTCGGCCGACCTCGGCGGGGCCGGCGTGCTGCTGCTCTCCAAGGAGGCGCTCGAGCGCCGCGTGCTCGCCGACGAAAACCTCGAAATCTACGACTGCGGCCGCACCGACATCGCCACCGGCAAGATCGACCGCCGGGTCCTGGCGATGCTCGAGTACCTCGTCTCCAAAGGCTTCACGCTGACGATCACCGCGCTCGAGTGCGGCCATAGCTATCTGACCACCTCGGGCAACGTCTCCGAGCACTCGACCGGGGATGCGGTCGACATCGCGACGATCGACGGGGTGCCGGTGACCGGCCGTCAAGGGCCGGGCACGCTCACCGACGAGCTGATCAAAACGGTCCTGCAGCTACAGGGGACGATGCACCCGCACCAGGTGATCTCACTGGAGGATCTACCCGGCGAAACCAGCTTCGCGCTGCCCGACCACTACGACCATGTCCACGTCGGCTACCGGCCGGAAGCGGGAGTCTTCGGCGAACAGCTCAATGCGATGCTGAAGCCCGACCAATGGCAGCGACTGACCCACCGCCTCGAGCGGATCGAGAACCCGAAGGTGCCGACCGGCCCTTCCAAGTTCTCGTTGCCGGACAAGCGCAAGGGCGACTGACGCAGCTCTTCGGATTCGTCCAGCTCGAGTTCGCCGGCACGCTCGCCGTGCCGGACGGTCGCTACCTGGCTCGCGGCGACGACGGGCAGCGGGTACTCGTCATCGAAACGGTCGGCGCCCCTCCCCCGCCCCGTCGCCGGCGACGCCGGCCGAAGGAGTCCGAGGCGGCCGCCGACCCCGCGCCCCTGCCCTTGAGCCGCGTCACCGCGGTGCGCGCCGAGGAGCCCTTCGAGGAGGCCGGAGAAGCCGACGCCTGGCTGGAGGGCGCGCTCGCCTCCGAGGACTCGATCGACGCCGTGGTCGCCGAGGGGGTCGCTCTGCTCAATCGGGCGATCCATGCGCACGCCGTGGCAAGCGCCGACCCGCTCGGCACCGAGCTGCGCGCAGACCGGGCGGCCACCGTGCGCATCGGCCACGGCAGCGGCAAGGAGGTCGCCTCCGGCCGCTTCTCATCTGCCCGAGAGGTCGACGCGCGCTCCGCGGCAAGCGCACGGCGCCGGAAGGACGAAGAGCTGCGCCCCCAAGAGCGCGTCGCGGCCGTCCTCGGCGGCCGCGAGCGCTTCGACGCCTGCGAGATGCTCGTCCTCCGCGCCCGCGCTGACCTCGACGCCAGTCGCCTAAGAGAGGCAGCACTGCAGCTGCGGGTAGCGGTGGAGGCGATGCTTGTCGAGCTCGACGGATCGCTCGCCGACCCGGATCACGAAAGCGACATAAGCGAGCTAAACGAGCGACGCAAGCAAGCGGGAGAAGCTGGCAACGCCGCGCTGCGAGGCCAGCTACCCGTCGACGACGAGCGCAACGTCACCGAGCTGACGGAACTCTGCGAGCGCGTCCTACGCCGCCGCCGCGTACTGCGCGGCTAGGAGGCATCCGGGTAGGGGTGGAACGTCTTGTACTTTTTCGGTGTCGGCATTGGGCGACAGCCCACCCGCGATCCACCGAAAGAAGTTAAGTGGAACCCCTACCCGGATGCCTTCCGACCACGTCTACAGCGAAAGACGCCGGGCAACGACCTGGTCCAAAAGCGACTCGGCGAGGTGGTGGGCCTCCTCCAGCACGATGCCCTCCAGAGAGGGGATCCCGATCACGGTAAGACCGGCCGCTCGGGCGGCGGCGACACCGGTTGGCGAGTCCTCCAGGGCGACCACGTCCGGTCCGGGCTCGACGCCGAGCCGCCGACAGGCCTCCAGATACGGGTCCGGCGCGGGCTTCGGCGCCGCGACTTCGTGGGCGCTGATCACGACATCGAAGCTGTCGTCGAAGCCGGCGATCTCCAGCGAGCGCTGGACGAAGACGAGCGGCGAGTTGGAGACGAGCCCGATCGGTGTGCCGCGCCGCTTCAGGGCGTAAAGCAGCTCGCGCGCGCCGAGCATCGCCTCCACCCCGTGCTCGAGCTCGGCGACCACCAGCTCGTTCAACTCTTCGATAAGCGCGAAAGCGCGGCCGGGCTCGCCCAAACGCCGCTCGAGGATGCCACCGGCGATCTCCGCCGAGGTGCCGACCAGCTCGCGCTTGTCGGCGGGGGTGAAGTCGAGCCCGCGCCGCTCGAAGAGGTCATGCTCAGCCCGCGTCCAGACCGACTCGGTGTCGAGCAGCAGGCCGTCGTTGTCGAAGACGACGGCTGTCGGCGAGGGGGCACTCACCCCGGGATCATCGCGAATGCGCCGATCGCCGGACGGCACGCCATGAGTAGGGTTGGCGCATGTCCTTCCATGTCGAGATCCGCGGCGCCCTCAATCACGCCCGCGCCTTCAACCTGAGCGAGGACGAGCTGCGACGAACGGTCCTCGAGCCGTGGCTGACGAGACGCACGGTCGAGCTCGGTGAACAGGAGTGGGACCCGCGGGAGAGCTCCTTGCGGATCCTCGAGGGCCCCCATCTCGGCACCCCGGATCTCTCCTTCGGCCAGGGCTGGTCAAATGCGGAGCGCTCGGCCGAGGATGTGAGCAAACGGATGCTGGCGCAGACCAAGACGCCAAACCTGCCCGACGCCTTTCTGGTCGAGGCCGAGCTGCCCGAGGCGACCGTGGCCGCGATGCTCGCCGGCCAGCAGGCCCAGCCGGTTGCCCTTGGCGACGCCGAGAAGAGGCTCGACGGCCGCGACCCGGAGGTCGCGGCCGTGATCCTGATTATGAAGCGCCCCGGGGAACCTAGACGCTGACCGACGGCTCCGCGGGACCCGCGGACGCACCGGCGTCGAAGCGGACCGTGACGCCGCGGGGGACGACGACCACCGGGAAGGTGGCCGCCTCGACCGCGTAGTCGCTCGACGCGCTGAGCGTGACTTTGCCCCGCGGCGACTCGGGGCGGGAGCCGACGACCAGCAGGTTGACCGGGCCACGCTCGTACTTGACGACGCTGGCACCGAGGGCCGCGGCGAGGCTGTCGGCGGTCGCCCGGGCGGCATCGTCGCCCTCGTCGAGGACGCCGATCGTGTTGACGCCCACCGAGGGGTGCTCGCGCAGGTCGGCCGGGGCGACGGCGATCGCCGCCGGGCCGCCGAGCAGCAGTTTGTGGGCGGAGATCCCGGGCTTGACGGTCCCGGCCGCGGTCCGGTACTCCGAGCCGAAGACGATCACGTCGGCGTTCTCCGCTTCGGCCAGCTCGGAGAGGCCGACGCTGGTGTTCGGGTTGACCACGACCCGGCGCGGCATGTCCGGCGCCCCGGCCGCGGCGGCGCCCCGAGCGAGCAGCTCCTCGGCCTCCTGCTGCTCCAGCGACTCGCCGTAGGAGTGGCGGACGTAGGCGAGCTCGAGATCGGCGCCCGCGTAGGCGAGGAGCCGGCCGAGCGCGAGGGCGTCGCGGTCGTTGTCGGTGTCGTCGTAGGAAACGATGATCTTCAAAGCCATTTGGTGCCTCCTTGAGGGGTATTCGGAAGTTCGGGGACGATCGTGGCACCGGGTTAGCATCAGCGCAACTGTTATTTCTGCTTGTTAAGATCAGTATTCCTTATGCTCAATGCGAACCGCCTCAACGTCTTTCGCGAGGTAGTCGAGCGAAGCTCCTTCTCGGCGGCCGCCGATGCCCTCTCCTACTCGCAGTCGGCGGTGTCGCAGTCGATCGCGGCGCTGGAGGACGAAATCGGCACGCCGCTGATCGAGCGCAGCCGCGGCGGCGTTCGCCCGACGGCGGCCGGCGCGGCCCTGGCCGCCCACGTCGGCGGCATCCTGGCCGGCATGGAGACGGCCGAGGCCGAGCTGGCGGCGATAGCGGCCGGGCGCGGCGGGAGGCTGCGCACGGCATCCTTCCCCAGTGCGGGAGCGACGCTGATGCCGCGGGCAATCGCCGGCTTCCGCTCTTCCCACCCGGGGGTCGAGGTGAGCCTGGCAGAGGGCGAGCCGGAGGAGATCGCGCCGCGCCTGCGGGCCGGCGAACTCGACTTCGTCCTGCTCTACGAGTTCGAGGGCGTCGGCGAGCGGCTCGGCGCCGGCATGAGGCGCTACGAGCTGGTCGACGATCCGCTGCACCTCGCTCTCCCCGCCAGCCACCGCCTGGCGCGGCGCAAGGATCTGCGCCTCGAGGACCTGCGCGAGGAGGCCTGGATCCAGACCTCTGCCTCCACCCCCTGTGCCCGCCACGTCGTCCGCTCCTGCCACGCGGCGGGCTTCGAGCCGCGGGTCTCATTCGAAAGCGACGATTACCAGACCGTGCAGGGCCTGGTCGCCGCCGGCGTCGGCGTGGCGCTGATCCCGCGGCTGGCGCTCTCCACCGTCCGCGCCGATATCCGCATTCGCGCGCTGCTGCCGAGCAGCCCGGTGCGCAAGGTCTTCGCCGCAACCCCGCGCGCGGCCGCGGTCACCCCGGCGGTGGCGACGATGCTCGACGTGCTGCGGGAGATCGCTCGCGGCGCCGGCGACTCCGCTGCCTGAGCCCGGGCCGCGCCCGGGCAAACGAAAACCGCCCCCGGGAGAGTGCGGGGGCGGTTCTCGTGCTTGTCGTGACTGCCGGACGAGGAGGGGCGTCCGGCTCTGCCCTAGGTAGTGCTTCCGGCGGCAGCGGGCACCCCGGCGGGGTAGCCCAGGGAGGGCACGTCCGACGGGTACACCTCGTGGCCATGGACGGCCACGTCGCCCGTCTCCATGTCCTCCTCGGTCATCCTCAGAGGCACGAAGATGCTGACGATTTTCAGCAGGATGAACGTGCCGATCGCCGAGAACACGATCACCCAGAGCGCGGTCAGCGCCTGCCAGCCGAGCAGATGCAGGCCACCGCCGGAGATCGTGCCGGCAAGCACGGTTTCCGCCATCGAGCTGTTGGCGAAGATGCCGACCAACAGGCCGCCTGCCACCCCGGCGAAGCCGTGGGTGTAGACGACTCCGAGGGTGTCGTCCACGTTGCGGAACGGTCGCACCCGGCTCAGGTAGTTGAGCGCGAAGTAGACGAGCGTCGAGGCGATGACGCCGATGATGATCGCGCCCCAGCCATTGACGAACCCGGCCCCCGGGGTGATTGCGACCAGGCCGACGATCATCCCGTTGACGCTGCCGATCAGGCTCGGCTTACGCCCGGTCAGGTAGTCGAAGGCGACCCAGACCAGGAAGGCGACCGCGGTGCAGAGGTTGGTGTTGAGGATCGCGGCCGAGGCGATGCCGCTGGCTTCGTACCAGTCACCGCCGTTGAAGCCGTTCCAACCCATCCAGAGCAGACCCGCGCCGACGGCGACCATCGCCAGGTTGTTCGGCGCGTCGACCTCGCGGTCGCGCTGCAACCGCGGCCCGATCACCGCCGCCGCCACGAAGCCGGAGACTCCGGCCGCGAGGTGGATGACGTAGCCGCCGGAGAAGTTGACGGCCCCGTGCTGGGCGAAGAAACCGCCGCCCCAGATCAGGAAGGCGTTGATCGTGTAGACGAACACGGTCCAGAGCGCGACGAAAGGCATCCAGGCCTTGAAGTTGATCCGGCCCAGCACCGAGCCCAGCATCAGGATCGGCGTGATCGCCGCGAAGACGATCTGGAAGTAGGCCAAGGTCGACTCAGGGAAGCTGAATTCCAATTCGGCGTACTCGGGGATGTGCGCTTCGCCCAGCAGGCTCGCGCTGCTCAATATCGAGCCCGGCTTACCCCAGAAGTTCCCGAAGAAGCCGCTGTCCGAGATGAAGTGCGTCGGGGTCCCGAACGCCATTTTGAAGGCGAACAGACACCAGAGGATGAGCACGATCGCGAAGGCGACGAAGGCCATCATCATCGAGTTCACCGACCAGCGTTTCTGCATCACGCCCCCGTAGAGCACGACCAGCCCCGGGATGCTCATCAGGCCGACCAACGTCGCGGCCGTCATCTGCCACGAGTTGTTACCCGTATCTAACGTCGCCAACAAGTCCATTGATCCGGTGTTTCCTTTCTTGTGATGGGAGCCGCCAAGTCCATCGGGCGTCATCCGGAGCACTCTCCAATTGACATTCACAAAGCCCAGCGGCGGTTGCCTGCCACCCTGTCGCGATCGGGAGGCGACCACTACGTACACGCGTCTAAAGATCGGCTGAAATGCTTCTCCCAAATGGAGAAACGCCGCGGGCGTCGCAGCCGCTAACCTGCCGCAAATGCCGTTGGAAGGCCATTTTCAGCGCGTCAACACGCCTCTGCGCAAGCTCACCGCACGTGAGCGCAATGTGCTGATCGCGGGGATGCTGATCACCATCGTGGCCATCCTGGCGCTGATCCTGGCGACGGCCAGCGACAGTCGCCCCGCACCGGCGGCCGGCTGTGTCTCCGCGGTCGTCGCGGGACGCGTGGGCGGCGAACCGGTCAACGGCTGCGGCGAGGAGGCAAAGGCAATCTGCGCCCGCAGCGCCAACTACGACAACCCCCGCGCACGCACGATCAATGGGAAGTGCGACGAGGCCGGAATAGTCGTGACGCAAGCTGAAATTGCCGCCGCGGCAAAGGCCAAAGCCGAAGGGCTCGGCTAGTTCCCAGCCAGCGCGGCGAGCAGGGCACCCAACTCCTCGTCCACCCCGCCCTCCAGCTTCAGCACCGCGTCGCCGTCATAGGGCGTCGGCCCCTTGGTGACGATCGCCAGCCGCCCCCCGGCGGCCATCGTCACTTCTGGCAATCCGGCCACCGGGTGGACGACGAGCGAGCTGCCGATGCAGAGCATCAGCTCGGCTTCCGCCGCGAGCGCGTGGGCCCTCGCCATCGCCGCTTCGGGCAGCATCTCGCCGAAGAGGACCACGTCGGGTTTGACCGCCCCGCCGCATGAGGAGCAGCGGGCGATGCCGTCGCCGTCGAAGAGCGCGTTGACCGCCTCGATCCCATATGAGGCCTCACACTCGCGGCAGGTCGAGGTCACGATCGAGCCGTGCACCTCGACGACGTTCTCGGAGCCGGCGGCCCGGTGGAGGCGATCGATGTTCTGCGTGATCGTGCCCGCCAACAGGCCACGGCGCTCGAGCTCGGCCAACGCCTCGTGCGCCGCGTTGGGCCGTTTGTCCGCGAGCGCGTGGAAGCGCGGCCGGTAGTAGGACCAGAAGCGCGCCGGATCGCGCTCGAAGACGTCGATGTGGGCGACCTCGATCGGGTTGACGTTCGCCCAGAGCCCGGTCTCCGGCGTGCGGAAGTCGGGAATCCCCGACGGCACCGAGACCCCGGCCCCGGTCAGCGCGACGGTCGATCCCGACTCGCGGATCAGCTCCGCGAGTCGGGCCACCCTGCTCTCCGTCGCTGTGCCTACTTGCCGCTCCACTTTGGGGTGCGCTTGCCGAGGAAAGCACTGATGCCCTCTTTGGCGTCGGCGCTGGCGAAGGCGGTGGCGAAGGCCTGCTTCTCGGCCTCGATGCCCTCGTCGAGGTCGCCCTTGTGCGAGGCGGACTTGATCTGCTCGCGGGCGATCGGCGCCTGGGCGGCCAGCTTGCGCGCCCACATCAGCGCCGTCTCGAACAGCTCGTGGTCGGGGACGACCCGGTTGACGAGGCCCGAGTCGAGCGCCTCGCCGGCGAGCACGGCGTCGCCGATCAGGTTCATCTCCAGCGCCTTGTTGGGGCCGACCAGGCGCGGCAGCCGCTGCGTGCCGCCGAAGCCGGGGACGATCCCGAGTTTGATCTCCGGTTGGCCGAAGACCGCCGCCTCGGCGGCGACCCGCACGTCGCAGGCCATCGCCAGCTCACAGCCGCCGCCGAAGGCGATCGAGTTGACCGCGGCGATCGTGGCGACGCTGTCGGTGCCGAACTCGCGCAGCAGCGCATGCGCGGTGTGCAGCAGGTCGGCGCCCGAGCCTTCGTCCATCTGGGTGAAGGCCTTGATGTCGGCGCCGGCCGAGAAGACGACCGGGACCGAGGAGGCGACGACCATCGCGCCGATGTCGTCGGACGCCTTGACCTTCTCCCAGACCGTGCCCAGGTCGCGGATCACGTCGGGTGAGATCGCGTTCATCGGCAGGTTGGCGAGCCAGGCGATCGCGACGTCGCCGCGGGTCTCCAGCTTGACCGTCTCCGCCTGCTCGCCCTCGTCGGGCCGCGGGTAGGGGTAGAAGCCCTGGCCGGATTTGAGCCCGAGGCGGCCCTGGGCGACGAGCCGCTTGAGGGTGACCGGCGGCGCGAAGCGCTCACCGTGCTTCTCCTCGAGCCGCTCGATCCGCTCCAGCAACACGTCGAGCCCCTCCAGGTCGGCTTTCCAGAACGGCGGGAAGAGGCCTTTGCGGGGGTCGAGGCCGGCACCGGCCATCATCCCGAGGTCGATGTCGCGGACCGAGCAGACGCCCTCCTCGACCAGTTCGCAGGCCTCGATCAACGCCCGGCCGGTGAACAGGGCGACCAGCTCCTCGGCGTCGGGCTCGGCCCCTCCGGGAACGTTCTGCTCTCCGTCCTTGAAAAACCCCTCGCCGCCGCTCTTGGCGCCGAGCTTGCCGTCGGCGACCAGGCCCTGCAGGCCCTTGTGGACGTAGAAGCTCTCGCCGTAGGACTTGTTGAGGTGCTCGGCGACGTGCAGCACGGTGTCGAGCCCGAGCAGGTCGGTGAGGAAGAAGGGGCCCATCGGCGCGCCTTTGGCCGCCGCGATCGCCTCGTCGATCGCCTTCAGCGAGAGGCCCTGCTCCTCCTGGGCGCGCCAGATCTCGCCGATCGTCGCCATCAGGATGCGGTTGACGACGAAGCCGGGGACCTCGCCGCAGACGATCGGCTGCTTCTTGATCGCCTGGGCGAAGTTGTAGGCGGCGGTGGCGGTCTCCTGCGAGGTGTCCTCGCTGGCGATCACCTCGACCAGCGGCATCACCGAGGCCGGGTAGAAGAAGTGGAAGCCGACGACCTTGTCGGGCCGCAGCGTCGCTTCGCCGATCTCGGTGATCGAGAGCGAGGAGGTGTTGGAGGAGAGGATCGCGTGGCCGGGGGTGGCGGCGTCGAGCTCGCGGAAGACGGCCTGCTTGATCTCGATCTTCTCCGGCACCGCCTCGACGACGAAGTCGACATCGCCGAAGTCGCCATAGCTGGTCGTGCCGGAGATCAGTCCCATCACCTCGGCGAGGCGGGCGTCGGCCTGCTCCTGGGTCAGCTTCTCCTTCTTGACCAGGCGGGCGAGCTGGCCCTCGGTGACGGCGCGGGCCTTCTCCACCGCGGCATCGACGAACTTCTGGTCGATGTCCTTGACGACGACGGGGATGTCGGAAGCGGCGATCGCCTGCGCGATCTCGCCCCCCATGGTGCCGCCGCCGACAACGGCGGCCTTCGAGACGAACATTTCGGTGACTTCCTCCAGTTAGTGGGCCGGCGAAGGCTATAGGCGCGACCGAAGTTGCTGCCTTTCCCCCACGACCGGGTGGAAAAGGCGGCAATCGACCGCTGTCGATGCGGACAAAGGCGCGGGGCGATCGTTGTACCGCGGTACAAAGGCATTTTCGGCGCTGTCCCATTACGCTCCTTTGGCTCTTGATTAGGAGTTAGACCGCCAATCGATCGCGCCCGGGGGCCGGGCACGCAGAAGCGAGGGACTGACACAGCGATGACTCGTATCCGCCAGCAGAACGTGACCGCCGCGCAGTGGAGCTCCAACGGAGAGGCCCTCGGCGCGCTCGACCTGACCCTGCCCGAGAACAACCCGTTCGGGGCCAACGTCTTCTCCGTCACGGTGCAACGCGATCGGCTGCCCGGCGACGTCTTCGAGAAGCTGCAGGCGACCCTCGAGGGCGGCGAGGCCCTCGACCCGGCGCTCGCCGACGCGGTCGCCGAGGCGATGAAGGAATGGGCGCTGGAGAACGGCGCGACCCACTTCACCCACATGTTCCAGCCGCTGACCGGCTCGACCGCCGAGAAGCACGACTCGTTCTTCGAGCCCGCTGGCGAAGGCACGGCGCTGGCCGGCTTCTCCGGAAAGGAGCTCGTCCAGGGCGAGCCCGACGCCTCCTCCTTCCCGACCGGCGGCGTTCGCGCCACCTTCGAGGCGCGCGGCTACACCGCCTGGGACCCGACCTCCCCCGCCTTCATCCTCGAGAACCCCAACGGGGCGCTGCTCTGCATCCCGACCGCCTTCGCCTCATGGACCGGCGAGGCGCTCGACGGCAAGATCCCGCTGCTGCGCTCGATGGACGCCCTCTCCCGCTCGGCGATCAAGGCGCTGCGCCTGCTCGGCGACGAGGAGAGCCAGCGCGTCTTCACGACGGTCGGGCCCGAGCAGGAGTACTTCCTGATCGACGAGCAGTACTACTTCGAGCGGCCCGACCTGATCGCCACCGGTCGCACCCTGTTCGGCGCCAAGCCCCCCAAAGGGCACGAGCTCGACGACCACTACTTCGGCTCGATCCCCGAGCGGGTGCTGGCCTTCATGCTCGAGTCGGAGTTGGAGATGCGCAAGCTCGGCATCCCGGTCAAGACCCGCCACAACGAGGTCGCGCCGGCCCAGTACGAGATCGCGCCGATCTTCGAGAACTCCAACGTGGGCTCCGACCACCAGCAGCTGCTGATGCAGGTTCTGGAGAGCGTCGCCCGTCGCTACGGCTTCGTCTGCCTGCTGCACGAGAAGCCGTTCGCCGGCGTCAACGGCTCGGGCAAGCACAACAACTGGTCGATGGGGACCGACAGCGGCACCAACCTGCTCGACCCGGGCGACACGCCCGCCGACAACATCCACTTCCTCTTCTTCTGCGCGGCGGTGATCCAGGCGGTGAACAAGCACCAGGGGCTGCTGCGCGCCTCGGTCGCCAACATCGGCCAGGACCACCGCCTCGGCGCCAACGAGGCGCCGCCGGCGATCATCTCGATCTTCCTCGGCGGCGAGCTGGAAAAGGTCTTCGAGGCGATCGCGACCGGGGAAGGCGACCCGAACACGCCGGCCTCGTTCCTGGAGCTGGGCGCGACGGTGCTGCCGAAACTGCCGATGCACGGCGGCGATCGCAACCGCACCTCGCCCTTTGCCTTCACCGGCAACAAATTCGAGTTCCGGGCGCTGGGGTCGAGCATGTCGCTGGCCTTCCCCAACACGGTGCTCAACACGATCGCCGCCGAGGCGATCGACGAGCTCGCCGGCAAGCTGGAGGAGAAGCTCTCCGGCGGCACGGCGATGCCGGAGGCCGTGATCGAGATCGTCAAGGACGCATATCAGCGCCAACAAAGGGGTCTGCTTCGGCGGCGACAACTACGCCGAGGAGTGGCACGCCGAGGCCGAGCGGCGCGGCCTGAAGAACCTGCGCACCACCCCCGACGCGCTGCCCGAGGTGCTCACCGACCAGACGGTTGCCGCCTTCGAGAACTACGACGTGCTCTCCAAGCGCGAGCTCGAGTCCCGCTATGAGGTCTGGCTCGAGCAGTACGCGATCCGCGCCAACATCGAGGCCGAGACGACGCACTCGATCGCCAAGACGATGATCCTGCCGGCGGCGCTGCGCTACATGGCGCTGATCAAGGAGTCGGGCGTGGCCGAGGGTGTCGCCGGCGAGGTCAAGGCGACCCTCGAAGCCCTCGGCCAGTCGCTGGCCGGGCTCGAGGAGGCCAACGCCTATCCGGGCGAGCTCGAGGGCCTCGACCTGGCGATCCACGCCCGCGACAAGCAGATCGCGGCGATGGACGAGGTGCGCGAGGCCGCCGACAAGCTGGAGAAGATCGTCGCCGACGACCTCTGGCCGCTGCCCAAGTACGAGGAGATGCTCTTCATCAAGTAGGCGAGGAGGGGGCCGGAAGGCCCGGGCCGCCGTTACGCGGATTGAGGTCGGCGAGGAGCTCGACAAGGCGCGGCTCGGGCTCCTCGTCGTCGATCACGACCGCGGTGCCCGGCCAGGCGTAGCGCAGGTAACGCTCGTAGGCCTGGCGCGAGTCGAGGTCGGGCTCGTAGATCCATGAGCCGGTGTTCCAGTACCGGATCCGCGAGTCGCCGCTGGACTCGACGCAGGCGAGCGGCTGGTGGGTGTGGGCGAAGACGATCCTGTCGCTCTCCTCGCCCCAGCCGAGGTTCTCGACCACCTGCGCGAAGGCCTCCAGCGCGTGCTCGGAGGGGTCGCTCGGTGAGACGACGCTGGCGGAGGGGTAGGCGGGCCGGGAGCGCTGAGCGTCTTCGGGGGCGGGCTGCTCGCCGCGGAGGCGTTGCAGGCCGCGCCGCGGCAACCTCAGCGCATGCTCGATCCGTCCCGCCCGCTCGGCGGCGCGGAAGACGTTCTGCTGCGCATGGGTGCCATGCGGCATCTGGGCGGCGATGTAGAGCCACTCGGTGAGCAGGGTGATCACCGACTCGTAGTCCTCGATCGTCTTCGGCTGCTCCGGGCCGCCGGTGGCTATCCCCCACAGCGTCCGGGTCAGCAGGCGGTCGCCGCGCGAGCCGGCGAGGCGTGCGTGCGGATCGAGGTAGTGGCCGTGAGTGCAGAGCACCCCGGCGAAGCTGTAGGTCGGGTAGGCGATCTCGACCTCGACCCCCGGCAGGCGCCGGCTGAGGAAAGAACGGAAGAAGCCGGGGCCCGCCTTTGCCTCCTCGTCGGTGGAGAGACGGTGCGCCTCGGCGAGATCGGGTGGCGAGAAGCCGGCGGCAAGCTGTGCCTCGAGCCGGTTCTCGGCGTCGCGGTGGACGAGGTGGTGGTCGTGGTTGCCGGCGAGGAAGACGAGTCGCTTGCCGGGTAGCTTCTCGGCGATCAGCCGCAGCAGCCCATCGGAGGCGTTGACCGCCTCCCCGACCGAGCCGAAGAGGAAATCGAAGAGGTCGCCGAGGAAGATCAGCTCGTCGATCCCGTCCAGCCGCGGCGTCAGCCTTTCGAGGAAGAGCTCCTCGCGCAGCAGGTCGCGCCCGGTCCAGGCGCCGAAGTGGGTGTCGGAGATGACCAGCGCCGCGCTCAAGCGCGGGAGAGTACCCGCATCTCGAGGCCGCCTTTGGGCGAGAGGGTCGGCATCTGCCGCACCGTCATCGTCCGGCCCGGGAGCGCGTCGAGGCGCAGGCGCTGCAGCAGCATCGTCGCGACCAGCTTCACCTCGGTCTGGCCGAAGCGCTTGCCGATGCAGATCCGCTGGCCGCCGCCGAAGGGGACGTAGGCACCCCGCGGCAGCGCCGCCTTGCGCTCGCGGGTGAAGCGCTCGGGGATGAAGGCCTCCGGCTCGGGGAAGAACTCGGGGATGCGGTGGCTGGCCCAGGAGCAGTAGTTGACGTAGGCCTCGCGCGGGACCGTGTAGCCGCCGAACTCGAACTCGCGCACGGCGCGGCGGGGTCCGATCCAGGCCGGCGGGTAGAGGCGCAGCACCTCGTCGAGGACCATGTCTAGGTAGGGCATCTCGCGCTCAAGCTGGTCGACCGTCGGCACGGCACCGCCCAGCACCCGGTCCTGCTCCTCGCAGAGCCGAGCGACGACGTCGGGGTGGCGGGCCAGCTCGTGCATCATGAAAGTCAGGGTCGAGGTCGAGGTGTCGTGGCCGGCGAACATCAGGGTCATCACCTGGTCGCGGACCTCGCGGTCGGTGAACGCCTCACCCGCCTCGCCGCGGGCCGCCAGCAGGAGGCTGAGGATGTCGCGGCTACCGGGGTCCGGTGCCGCCCTGCGGCGGGTTATCTCGGCGAAGACGATCTCGTCCAGCACCTTGCGCGAGGAGACCAGTTTGCGCCAGGGCGAGCCCGGGCCGCGCAAGAAGCGCAGCGGGTAGTCGATGCCGTAGAAGCCGAGCGCGCGCTCGAAGTGCTCGGCCGCGGCGGCGCCTTTGCCGGCCCCGTCGGGGTCGAGGCCGAGCAGCGCCCGCATCGCGATCCGCATCGCCAGATTGCGCATCCAGTCGTAGAGGTTGACGACCTCGCCCGGGCGCAGGGCGGCGATCGCTCCCTCAGCCTCCGCCGCCATCGAGTCGATCATCGCGGTCACCTGTTCGCGGTGGAAGGCGGGCATCATGATCGCTCGCGCCCGGTCGTGGTAGTCGTCGTCGATCGTCAGCAGGCCGTCGCCGAGCAGCGGGATCAGGTCGCCGAAGCTCGACTCGCGCCAGTGGAAATTCTCCGGGTGGGCGACGGTGACGAAGTGGTTGGCCTCCGGCCCGAGCATGAAGACGACCCGGGTGTGGAGCAGGCGCATGCTGAAGATCGGCCCGTGCTCTTCGTAGTTGGAGAGCAGCAGCGGCAACGGGTCGTGGGCGATCCGGTGGGTGCGGGCGAGGCTGAAGTCGCTGGGGCCGGGCGGGTACTTGCCCCTCCCCCGCCACTCGGCGCGAATGTCGTCGGCCACCCGCCGCACCGGGTTGTCTGACATCCGCGGCGGCTTGACGACGGGGACGGCGGTCTCGGTCGACATGGCCATGGATAGTAGTTGGCTGCCTGGCCAGTTTACGAGACCCGGGATGCATCGGACCCCTATTTGGGGCTCGATGCATCCCGGATGGGCGTCAGTCAGGCGGAAGCGGCGAGCTGGCCGCAGGCGGCGTCGATGTCGCGGCCGCGGGTGAGCCGCACGGTGGCGCCGAGGCCGTGCTCGGCGAGGATCGCGCGGAAGGCCTCGATCCGCTCCGGCGAGGAGCCGTCATAGGCGCCGGTCGGGTTGTAGGGGATCAGGTTGACCTTGTAGACGCGGCGGTCGAGCAGGGCGGCGAGCTCGCGGGCGTGCTCGGGCAGGTCGTTGACCCCGTCCAGCATCACGTACTCGACGAAGATCTTGTGACGACGGCGGGCGCGGTAGCGCTCGCAGGCGGCCAGCACCTCGGCCAGCGGGTAGCGGTCGTTGACCGGCATCAGTTGCGAGCGCAGGCCGTCGTTGGGCGCGTGCAGCGAGAGGGCGAGGCTGACCGGCATCGCGCATTCGGCCAAGCGGTCGATCCCCGGCACCCAACCCACCGTCGAGATCGCCGTACGGCGGTGGGTGACGCCGAGCTCGGGTAGCCGTTCGCAGGTGCCGAGCACGGCGTCGAGGTTCATCGTCGGCTCGCCCATGCCCATGAAGACGACGTGGTCGATCGCTTCGGTGCGGCGGAAATGGAGCGCCTGGTCGAGGATCTCGTCGGTGCTGAGGTTGCGGCCGAACTTCATCTGGCCGGTGGCGCAGAAGCTGCAGGTCAGCGGACAGCCCGACTGCGAGGAGACGCAGACCGAGCGGCGCCCGTCGCGATAGCGCATCAGCACCGCCTCGATCGGCCGTCCGTCGGCGGTGTGGAAGAGCGCCTTGACAGTGCCGTCGTCGGACTTCGCCTCAGCCTGGAGGTCGAGCGTCGACAACGGCACCGTGGCCCCCAACCGCTCGCGCAAAGCCGCCGGCAGGTTGGTCATCTCCGCATAGGACCCCGCCCCGCGCGCCACCCACTCCCAGACCTGGGAGGCACGATATGACGGCTCGCCGGCGTCAGCGAGCGTCTGTTTCAACAGGGCGCGATCCACGCCCCGAGCGTAGCGGGGACGTGCCGTCGCCTACGTGCCCATACGGCGCATAGGCGACGGCGCGTCGGGATCGCTACTGGGCGGCGGGGGGCTGCTGCTCCGGTGGCGGTTCGGGCGGCAGCGGCTGGGGATTCAGCTCGGAGTCCGGTGGCGGTTCCTGGCCCGGCAGCGCTTCGGCTTCCTGCTTCCAGATGTCGTTCAACGAGACCTGGACATAGGCCCAGAGCGCCGGGGCGAGCAGGAGATAAAGGATGATCGCGATCCAGCCGTTGAGCGGCTCTTTGCCGGCCAGCTTCGAGGCGCCCATGACGCGCTTGACGCCGCGCCAGTAGGTGATCAGGGCGGGGACGATGATGATCCCGCCCGGGAAGAGCGCCAGCAGCGAGTTGGTCGGGTTCTGGCCGAGATCGTATCCCTTGGCTTTGCCGTAGTCGCGCAGCTCGCGGTTGATCCGGTACCACCAGACGAGGTGGTAGATGCCGAGGGTGATCAGCGGCAGCAGGGCGGCGGCCCAGGGACTGCGGACCTTCACCTCGTCCTCAGTGCCGCGGATCTTCATCTCATAAGCCATGCAGGGGACTCCGTTCTTTGGAAGGAGGAGACAGGGGCATAGCGACCCTAACCCACACCGCGGCTGCTTTCCACGGAACCGAATCTGTCCTTTTGTCCGTCAATTGGCACACTTACGTATCACGTTTTTATAGTCACCGTGATACGGTGTCTGAATGAGAAGCCTTCGGCTGAGCGCGGAGCTGGACGAGCGAGTGCGCCATGCGGCGGAGCTGGAAGGCTCCTCCGTGTCCGAGTTCCTGCGGCGGGCGGCGAACGATCGCGCCGAGAGGGCCTTGGCCGCCGACCCCGCTGAGCGTCTTCGCTATGCGATCGGCGTCATCGATGCCGGACTTGGGCTGGCACGCGACACGGGCGGCGCATTCGCCGACGCGGTCGAGCAAAAGCACCGTGACGGCCGTCGATGACGCTTGTCAACGCCGGCCCGCTGATCGCGCTGTTGGACTCGCGGGAACCCGACCATCAGCGCTGCGTCGCGGCCCTCAAGACAATCAACCTGCCGCTGCTGACGACCTGGTCGGCCTTCACCGAGGCCATGTATCTGGCCGGCCGGGCAGGGGGTTGGCCCGCTCAAAAAGCCCTCTGGCAGCTCGTCCTGAACCAGGATCTCGATATCGCGACGCACCCGGCGGAGACCCGACCTCGAATCGCCAAGCTGATGGAGCGCTATGCCGACCGGCCGATGGACCTCGCCGACGCCACACTGGTCGCCCTGGCAGAGGAACGCGGCGAGAAGCGGATCTTCACCCTCGACGCCGACTTCGGGATCTACCGAATCCACGGCCGTGGCCGCTTCGAGCTGTTGCCCGGCTGAGCTAAACCTCACTCAGGAGCGCGTCAGTCCTGATCGGCCGGGGGCACTTGTGGCGGCGGCATATCGCTCGGCGGTGGGCTCTGGACTGGCGGCGGTGGCGGTGGCGGGAGCGTCTGGCCGAGGGGCGAGGTAACGGCCATATCGCCCCTCCCATCGGGCCCGTCGCCGTACTTGTTGGGCGGTCCGGAAGCGGTGCAAGCGAAGACGAGTAAGACGATGGCGCCCACGAGCGGGATGAACCCGATCAGCACCCACCACCCGCTGTGGTCCACGTCGTGGAGGCGGCGCACCAGAACTGCCAGGTTCGGGATGATGAACGCCAGCCAGACGAGGCCAACGAAGGCTGGGGTCTTGATGGCAGCATCGACGATAGACGCGCCAATGACAATGAGAACGTAGAAGAGCGTCCACCACCAGTAGGCGGAACGCGAGGAGCGCCCGCTGAACGTTGCGTATTTCGAGAACCCGTCGCTTATCGCTTCGCCGAATTGCATGTTTCTCTCACTCCTGGGGGTTTGAGGGCTGGGACGGACACAGGAACACACTTTCGCCGCCTGGGCGGACGCATCGGCCCGAACGCCAGGCAGATGAGGACGGCGAAGACGAGGGGAGACGCGGGATTTGCCCTGATCGCCTGCCGTAGGCGGCCGCGCCACAGAAGCACGAAGGCCCGGCCCATTCCACAGCCGGGGCAGCTGTGGCCGATCGCCCGGTGAATCGGGCAGAGGCGAGGCAGCGGGCGTCCCAAGACCACCAACGCCCCGTCAACAGAGGGCTCCCGGGTCGCGACCGACACCGCCGCCGCGCTCGCCAGCAAGACTCTCGCGGCGGCAGCGCTAGGCCTTGCCGAGCTGTTGCCAAATGACGTTGCCAAACTCATCCACCACCACCATTTGCCGCTTCTCGCCGCCGGTCGCGGCGATGATCGCCCAAACAATCCCCCAAAGCAGGCAGGTGAAGATCGTGAGGATTGCGTGAAGGGTGTGGTTGACGGGCTTGCCCTCCACGAGGACGGCTTGGAAGTCGCTTTGGGACTCGATCCGGAGTCCGCGTGCCGCCGCCGTCTGGAGCTGTTGGGAGAGGATGACCTTCCGTTCATCGGCCGTCCGACGAGTGGTGCTGACCTCGCTACCCCCTTGAACGCGGTCGGTCCAGGCGCCACCGTCCCAGTAGCGCATCAGGTTGGCACCGCCGGCGTTTGGGTCTGGATACCAGCCCGGAGAGGGAGTGTCGTGGGCTTCGGGCATGCCGGGACTCTCCGACTCCGGAGCGGTCTCGGGCTCGTGGGTTTCGGGCGTGCCGGGGCCCTCTGGATCGGGTGCTGACGAACCGGGAACGGCCGGCTCTGGAGCGGGCTGCGGCTCGTTGGCTTCGGTCGAATCCGTCATGGCGGACCTGAAACCTATGGCTAATTCAAGCTGGGTGTCAACTCAGGGCGAAACAGAGTGATCTCACCGAAGCAAACGCTCAGCCGTGGATCTTCTCCCCCCGCTCGAGCATCTCGACGAACTTTCTCAGCCGCCGCTCGCGCGTCTCCGGCTTCTTCGCCTCGCCGAGGCGATAGACGATCGCGTAGCGGTTGGCGCTGTCCAGGGTCGTGAAGAACTCGCGTGCCGCGGGGCGGGCGTCGAGCTCGCGCTGCAGATCGGCGGGGACCTCGGCGGTGCGCTGGCCCTCGTAGGCGGCATCCCAGCGACCGTCGGCCTTTGCCGCCTCGACCTCGGCCAGCCCGGCGACGCGCATCCGCCCGGACTCGATCAACCCTTCCGCCTTCTCGCGGTTGATCCGCGACCAGCGGCCGCGCGGGCGCCGCGGCGTGAAGCGCTGCAGGAAGCACTCTTCGTCGAAGCCGCGCTTCTGGCTGTCGATCCAGCCGAAGCAGAGCGCGACCTCGAGCGCCTCCGCGTAGCTGACGCTCTTCACGCCGGAGCCCTTCTTGGCGATCTTCAGCCAGACCCCCGCCGAGCTCGCCCCCTCCCGAACCAGCCAAGCCTCCAGCTCCGCGGGGGTCGCGAACAGCACGATCGGCAGCTCATCCGCCATGACGTCGGATTGTCCCGGTTAGAGTGAGATACGTGAGCGACGCCGACGGCATCGACAACCTCACCGCGGCAATCGGGCGCTATAACGACGCCTGGAACGCCCAGGACCTCGACGCGATCGTGGCCATGCACGCGCCCGACATGGTCTTCGCCAACCACACCGCGGGCGAGTCGGCGACGGGCGAGGATGTGCGCGCCCACATCGCCTCGATCTTCGCCGCCTGGCCCGACCTGCGGTTCGAGACGCGGCGGCTCTACGTGCGCGAGGGGCTGGTCGTGCAGGAGTGGACGGCGAGCGCGACGCACTCGAATCCGATGCGCCGCGGCGACCTCGAAGCCCCGCCCACGGGCCGCACGATCAGCTGGGACGGGATCGACTCGATCCCCTTCGAGAACGGCCTGATCAAGCGCAAGGACGTCTACTCGGACTCGGTCTCGATCCTGCGCCAGGTCGGCCTGATCGACTAGAGACCGGCGGCGTTGGGGAGCAAATCTACCTGCTGCACGCGGCGGCGGCCAGCGCCGTCAGCGACTCGTAGTTGTCCTCGGATCAGCCGTAGCGCTCGCCGATGACCGCGCGCAGCTTCGCGCGGTCGTGGCGGGCGTGGACGCGGCGCACGGTGCCAGAGCGCGAGCGCATCACCAGCGATTCGGTGCTGGCGCCGGCGCCGCGGTAGCGGACGCCCTGCAGGACATCGCCGTCGGTCACGCCGCTGGCGGAGAAGAAGACGTCCTGGCCGGAGCAGAGGTCATCGGCGGTGAGGATCTGGTCGAGGTCGTAGCCGGCGTCGAGCGCAGCGCTGCGCTCGCCGTCGTCGCGCGGCCAGAGGCGGCCGAGCAGCTGCCCGCCCATCGACTTCAGCGCCGCGGCGGAGAGCACGCCCTCGGGCGTGCCGCCGATCCCCCAGAGCAGGTCGACCGGCGAGCGGTCGCTGACCGCGAGCAGGGCGGCGGAGACGTCGCCGTCGGTGATCAGGCGGATGCGCCCGCCCGCCTCGCGCACCTCCTTCATCGCCTCCTCGTGGCGGGGGCGGTCGAGCATGACGACGGTCACGTCGCCGACGCTCCCCCCCTTGCGCTCGGCGATCAGCTTCAGCGTCTCCGGCAACGGCCGGTCGAGGTCGAGCAGGTCGGCGATCTCCTCGCCGCCGGCGATCTTTTCCATGTAGACGCAGGGGCCGGGGTCGAACATCGTGCCGCGCTCGGCGAGGGCGATCACGGCGAGCGCGCTGGGCATGCCGAGCGCGCAGAGACGCGTCCCCTCAAGCGGGTCGACGGCGATGTCGACGACCGGCGGGCTGCCGTCGCCGATCCGCTCGCCGTTGTAGAGCATCGGCGCCTCGTCCTTCTCCCCCTCGCCGATCACGACGACGCCGTCCATCGAGACCGAGTCGAGGACGAAGCGCATCGCGTCGACGGCGGCCTGGTCAGCGGCGATCTTGTCGCCGCGCCCGACCCAGCGGGCGGCGGCCAGCGCCGCCGCCTCGGTGACGCGGACGAGCTCCAGCGCAAGGTTGCGGTCCGGCTTTTGGGGAGGCTCGGTCATCCCCGGCAGCCTATCCATGACGAACCAATTAGCGAACGTCACGATCTGATTCTTCGTGAGCGTCGCCGATGCGGCGCGCAGCGGCCACCCCCGGACGCGAAGCGGAGGAGGTGGCCGTATATGTTTTTCGCATGGCTCAAAGGTGGGGACTGACGCTGCCGCTGCCGGGCACTCGCCTGGCGGATCACGAGGAGCACGTCAAGCGCGCCGAGGCCGCCGGCTACACCGACCTCTGGAGCGGCGAGACCAACGGGCCGGACGGCTTCACGCCGCTGGCGCTGAGCGCGGCCTGGACCGAGCGGGCGCGGCTCGGGACCGGCATCGTCGGCGTCTTCCAGCGCGGCCCGGCGCTCTTGGCGCAGGAGGCGGCGGCACTGGCCGATGCCTCGGGCGGGCGCTTCGTGCTCGGCATCGGCTCCTCCTCGGACCGCATCGTCGAAGGCTGGAACGGGATCCCCTTCGAGCGGCCGCTGAGCAGGGTCCGCGAGACGCTGGAGTTCCTACGGGTCGGCCTCGACGGCGAGCGCACGGCGAGCGGCTTCAAGCTCGAGACGGCGCCGGCGGAGCGGGTGCCGATCGTGCTCGCCGCGCTGCGCGGCAAGATGCTCGACCTGGCGATGGAGCGCGCCGACGGCGCCTTCACCAACTTCCTGCCGCTCGGCGGCCTGGCCAAAGTCGCCGCCCAGCTCGAGGGCGCGCCGCAGGGCTTCGAGCTGCTCTGTCGCTTCTTCTGCCTGCCCGGCGAGCGCGAGGCGGTCGAGCCGCTGGCCCGCTTCATGTTCTCCTCCTACATCACCGTCCCCGTCTACGCCGCCTTCTACCGCTGGCTCGGCTACGGCGAGCAGATCGACCCGATGATCGCCGCCTGGGAGGCGGGCGACCGCCAGGGCGCGGCCGCGGCGGCACCCTGGGAGCTGATCGAGGACATGTTCATCTTCGGCGCCCCCGAGCAGATGCGCGAGCGCCTCGACGCCTTCGTAGCGGGTGGCGTGACGCTCCCCATCCTCACGCCGATCGTGCCGCCAGACGCGCTGGCACAAACGATCACAGCTCTCGCCCCGTAGAACCCATCCCGGTAGGGCTGGAACGTCTTGTACTTTTTCGGTGTCGGCCGCGGGCGTCAGCCCAACCGCGACCACCGAAAAAGTTAAGTGGAAGCCCTGCCGGATGGGCCCTCAGTACTCAACCTCAGCCCCTAAGCCGAAGGAGCGGTCGGCGGCGATTTCGACGATTTTGTCGACGATCGGCTGGTGCCAGCCTTCCTTCTTGGAGCGCGTCGCGATCGTCTCCACCGCCATGCCGACCCGGCTCGCCGTCGTCGCCGCCAGCCCACGCAGGACTTCGAAGTCGAACTCGCATGCTTCGCAGACTTCGGCCAGTTCGAGCAGGTACGAAGTTTCCTGGTACTCCTCGGAGATGACCAGGCCGTGGTGGACCGGGTCGTCGTAGACGACGGTCGAGGTGATGTCGGTCAACGGCGCCAGCCGCCATTTTTTCCCCGCTCCCGACAGTGTCGTCCTGTCGCGATCGAGCAGGGCGAAGTTTTTGCCGTGGACGTCGCCGTTGCCGAGGATGTAGTTGCAAAAGGCCGCGGTGAGCAGGTTCACCACTTCGTCCGCGCGGCTGACCGCGCTGAGCAGCCCGCGGGCCTCGGTCCAGCCGGGCGCGTCGCTGTCCTCTTTGTCCTCGTCCGTTCCGGGCGGGATGCCGAGCGCCTGCCAGAAGGACTCACAGTGGAGCCGCCGCACCTCGCCGCGGCCCTCGCTGACAACCCGGTCGTAGCGCGGTGAGACCAGGCAGAAGCGGCCGGCGATCTGCTTCACCGTCGCTTTGGCGACCGGTATGCCTACCTGGCGGCAGACGGTCATGCAGAACATCTCATTGGCGACGTATTCGGGGTATTCGCCGGTCTCGGGCTTGACCACGTGCGTGCTCGGGGAGCCGGCCTCGGGCCAAGCCCAGCGGTCGCCCGCCTCGTCGTAGACGAGGCTGAGCTTGTGACGAAGGCCCGGCAGGGCGAAGCGCATCCGCTGCCTGCAGTCGGGGCTGAAGAAGTGCGGCGGGGGCGGCTTGACGACTTCGGCCAGTTCATCCTCGCCGAGCCAAGCAGGCGAGCCGGGATCCCGCGGCCTCGGGGACTCCCCCGCGGCAAGGAACGTGACCGCGCCGGGGCAATCCTGGCCCAGCTCGGCCAGCATCAGGTAGCCGTCGGTCGCGTCGATGCCGAGCTCGCGTCCCATCCGCTCGCGCCGCGCGCCCTCCGGCAGCAGTCCCTCGACATAGGCGCGGGTGGCCTCGGCGCTGTAGGGCTCGGGACGGGCCGGAAGCGAGTTGCTCAGCAGCGCTTTCCCGGGTCCGAACCTCTCGACCAGGTCGGGGTCGTAGGCGAGTCTGTAGTCGTTGTCGCCGGCAGGGAACAGGGTTCCAACGCGTTCCCCGTAAAGATAGACGTCAAGGCTCAATTTGGTCCTCCTCGATCCTCTCCCCGGTATCCACGATCCACGACTTTAAACCGAAGCTAAGCTCAGCGCGTAATCCCCCGCGACATCGGTGAACCATCCGTCCGGGCGCAATCCCGCCTCGCGATAGATGCCTTCGAGCCCCACGCGAGTGAACTTGGCCGAGATCTCGGTCCGCATCTCCTCCTCGGCGGCAAAGCGCACGGTCAGGTCGAGCCCGTCGAGCCGCACGGTCTGCTCGACGAGCGAGCGCAGGCGGATGTCCATGCGGGCAGCGTCGGCGTCGTAGCGGGCGACATGCTCGAAGCAGGCGAGGTCGAAGTCGGCACCGAGCTCCCGGTTGAGCACCCGCAGGACGTTCTTGTTGAATTCGGAGGTGACCCCCTGGGAGTCGTTGTAGGCGTCCTCCAGCCGGCTCGGCTCCTTGACCAGGTCGGTGCCGAGGAGGATGCGGTCGCCCGGCTCGAGCAGAGCCGCGATGCGGGCGAGGAAGTCACCGCGAGCGTCGGGATAGAGATTGCCGATCGTGCCCCCGAGGAAGGCGACGAGGCGACCGCCGCCGCCGTTGGGAATGCGCTCGAGATCGTGCTCGAAGTCGCAGACCAGGCCGCGAACGGAGAGGCCGGGGTACTCCTCGACCAGCGCCTCGGCGGTGTCGTGGGTGATCTGCTCGGAGATGTCGACCGGGACGTAGGTGGCGAGGCAGCCGGCGTCGCGCATCGCGCTCAGCAGGTGGCGCGTCTTCGCCGCCGAACCAGAGCCGAGCTCGACCAGGGTCCCCGGCTCTCCCGCCGCGGCGACGATCTCCGCCGAGCGCCGGGCGAGGATCTCGCGCTCGGCGCGGGTCGGGTAGTACTCGGGAAGCTCGGTGATCTCCTCGAAGAGCTGGGAGCCACGCTCGTCATAGAAGTACTTGGGCGGCAGCTCCTTCGGCCTGGCGGTCAGGCCGAGGCGGATGTCACGCGCCATCGCGAGACCGCCGTCGGCGCGCAGGCGCACCTCGATCTCGATCGGCTCGGCGGCGGCACCGGGGGTCATCGGCCGGCATCTTTCGCGCAGCGAAACCCGGAGAAGATCTGGCGCCGCCGCGGCAGGTCCCAGTTGCGGAAGCTGGGTCGCATGACGGCGCGGTCGGTCGCCCAGGAGCCGCCGCGCAGCACCTTGTACTCGTCGCCGAAGAAGGCCTCCGAGTACTCGCGGTATGGGAAGGCCTCGAAGCCGGGGTAGGCGAGGAAATCGGAGGAGGTCCATTCCCAGACCTGGCCGACAGCCTCCAACTCAGGCCGGGCGGCCTCCCACTCGTGCTCGGTGGGCAACCGCTTTCCAGCCCAGCGGGCGTAGGCGCCGGCCTCCTCCCAGGAGACGTGAATGACTGGCTGGGCGGAGTCGACCGGCTCGTGGCGGCCTCTCGCGACGCTCACCCAGCCAGACCTGGCGTCGCCCTCCCAATAGAGGGGCGGCTTCGCCCCGGTCGCCTCCATGTAGGCGATGTACGCAGCGTTGGTGACGGGAGTTCGATCGATCTCGAAGGCGTCGAGCTCGACGACGTGCCGTGGCCGCTCGTTGTCGTAAGCGAATCCGCCGTCGGGGGCGCCGATCTCGTAGGTCCCCCCCTCGACGCGGATCATGTCCGGGCACGCGTGCCCGGACCACCAGCCGCTCGTGTCGGTCAGCTGATAGCCATCGACCAACTGCAGGAGCTGCAGCATCGTCTCGTTGTGCTGAAGCTCGTGGGCGAGCAACATCTCGTAGACGAAGCCTTCTCGCAGAAGCGGATTCTCCGCGTCGGTGGAGATGTCGACCTCGTCGAGCACCTCGAGCGTGCGCGCGCGCACGTCGGCGAGGTAGGAGCGCAGCTCGGCGTCGCGCAGGATCGGGAGCTCGCCGCGCGTCTTGCGCGGGTTCTCGATCGCGTCGTAGAAGCGGCCAAGCTCGCCGTGGAGCGGCTCGCGCTCGCCGATCGTCTGCACCAGCCAGAGCTCCTCGAAGTTGGCGATGTGGCCGAGGTCCCAGGCGAGCGGGCTGAGGATCGGCGAGTAGACGCGGTTGAGCTGCTCGTCATCGAGCGGCTCGATCAGCTCGTAGGTGCGCCTGCGCGCATCCGCGAGCCGGTCCGCGATCGCTGCCTTGGAACTGGAGCTGGTCGTCACCTCGGTGGCGATGGCGAACACACTAACGGGGTCGGCGCGGAAGATGTGACAAAGCGATAAAACCTGCAGCCATGCGTGCGCAGGGCAAGGGAGCGCTGGTCGCCGGTGGGGCCTCAGGCCTCGGCGAGGCGACCGCGCGAGCCCTGGCGGCCGCCGGTGCGAACGTCGTCATCGCCGACCTCAACGCGCAGAAGGGCGAGGCGCTGGCGGGGGAGCTCGGCGCGACCTTCGTCGAGGCCGATGTCACCGACGAGACGGCGGTCGCGACTGCGGTCGAGCGGGCGGCGGCGTGGACGGGCGGGCTGCGGATCTCGGTCTGCTGCGCGGGGATCGGCTGGGCCGAGCGCGTCGCCCACAAGGGCGGCCCCCACAACCTCGAATTCTTCTCCAACGTGGTCAAGGTCAACCTGATCGGGACCTTCAACGTGCTGCGCCTCGCCGCGGCGGCGATGAGCGAGAACGAGCCCGACGAGGAGGGCGAGCGCGGCATCTGTGTCAACACCGCCTCGATCGCCGCCTACGACGGCCAGATCGGCCAGATCGCCTACGCGGCGTCGAAGGGCGGCATCGTCGGCATGACCCTGCCCGCGGCACGCGACATGGCCTCGCGCGGAGTGCGAGTCATGACGATCGCCCCCGGCCTCTTCGACACGCCGCTGCTGGCGGCGCTGCCAGAGGAGGCCCGCGAGGCACTGGGCGCCGGCATTCCCTTCCCCTCGCGTCTGGGCCGCCCGGCCGAATACGCGCAGCTGGTCGAGCAGATCGTCGCCAACCCGATGCTCAACGGCGAGACGATCCGCCTCGACGGCGCCCTGCGCATGCCGCCGAAGTAGCCAAACACGACAGACGCGACCTGCATCGAACCCCTATTAGGGGCAATATGCAGGTCGGAGCTTCAATCTGTGCCGCTGGCCTCGGGGTCGCGCCAGACCCGCTTGCGCCAGGGCGGGGTGATCGCGAAGCGGTAGCTGTCGCCTTCCGCCGCCGCGATCGGCTCCAGAGGGACGAGGTGGACGCGGCGACCCGGTGTGACGCGGTCGATGCGGAGGAAGCCGTTGGTGTTGCCGGCGTGGCTGCCGCCGGAGACGACGAGCAGGTGGGTCTCCTTGCCCCAGCCGTTGCGCGGCCGGGCCCCGACATCTTCGGCCAGGTTCCTGAGCGGGTCGATGCCGGCGTCCGAGCCGGCATTGGCGAGGCTCTGGACGTAGTTGTAGCCGTGATGGGAGGAGGCCCGCTCGTCGACGCTGCCGTCGGGGCCAATGCGGATGTCAACGGATTCCCAGTCGTCGTGGTGATAGCCCTGTTCCCCCGCGATCGGCACGCCGCGGAGCGTGGCCGAGTCCGCGTAGTAGAGCCAGAGCTGGATATAGAGATTGCCCGCTCGGGATCCAGCGCATGTCGCGGCTTCGGCTTCGGTGGCCTCGATCGCGTCGGGGCGGCAGTTGAACGACATGGACGAACGCCGTCACCGGCAGGCGGGCATCGGTCTCATGGACCAGGCCACGTGCCGTGCCATCGCCGCAGGCGGTGTCACGGCAGCGCCGGAAGTCGAACAGGCAGCGCCCGCGATCCCTGCTCAAAGAAGATCGTCGGCATGTGCCGCCGCACCAACTCGCCGATGTCGGAGCCATAGACAGCGATCAGCGTCGGCTCGTCCCCGCACCCATCGGCCATCGACACGGCACAAAGCATCCGCGAAGCAAGAGCCCGAGCCAGCTCCGTCCCCGGCACCCGCACCCCGGCAGCAACCAACCCGGCGAGCAGCACCGCGACCACAGCAACAAGCCCAACCCACTCCACGGTCCCCTGCCCACGCTCGTCCACCTACAACCAAGGGCACAGGGCGTCAACCTCTCCCCCCTCGAGTGGGGCTCTCCCGGTAGGGCTGAAACGTCTTGTACTTTTTCGGTGCCAGCCTGCGGGCGTCAGCTCTACGGCAATACATCGAAAAAGTTAAGTGGAAGCCCTACCGGGAGAGCCCCCTACGACGCACACGCCATCTGCCCGAGCCAGGCTCCCCTAGAGATTCTGGATCTCGCCGGCGATGTCCGCCGCGGCGACTTTGGCGTCGGCGAAGAGCATCGAGGTGTTCGGTTCGTAGAAGAGGTCGTTGTCGATGCCGGCGAAGCCGGGGCTGAGCGAGCGCTTGATCACGATCACCTGCTGGGCCTCCGAGACTTCGATGATCGGCATGCCGGCGATCGGGCTGTCGGGGTCGTTCTTCGCCGCCGGGTTGGTGACGTCGTTGGCGCCGACGACGACGCAGACGTCGGTGCGCGACATCTCGGGGTTGATGTCCTCCATCTCGCGCAGCTGCTCGTAGGGCACGTCAGCCTCGGCGAGCAGGACGTTCATGTGGCCGGGCATGCGGCCGGCGACGGGATGGATCGCGTAGTTGACGGTGACGCCGCGCTTCTCCAGCTCGTCGGCGACCTCCTTGATCGCGTGCTGGGCCTGGGCGACGGCGAGGCCGTAGCCGGGAACGATCACAACGGTGTCCGCGTAAGCGAGCTTGATCGCCGCGTCCTGGGCGCCGATCGAGACGTGCGGGCGCTCCTCCGTGGCACCGGCGGCACCGCCGGCCGGGGCGCCGCCGAAGCCGGCGAAGAGGACGTTGGCGACGGAGCGGTTCATCGCCGTCGCCATCTCCATCGTCAGGATCGTTCCCGAGGAGCCGACCAGGGTGCCGGCGACGATCAGTGCGACGTTGTCGAGGGCGAAGCCCGCCGCCGCCGCCGAGAGGCCGGTGAAGGCGTTGAGCAGCGAGATCACGACCGGCATGTCGGCGCCGCCGATCGGCAGCACGACGAGGTTGCCGAGCAGCGCCGCGGCGATCAGGATGCCGATGAAGATCGCCTGCGAGGGATCGCCGTTGTTGGTCGCGATGTTGACGCAGGCGACGAGGATGCCGATCAGCAGGACGATGTTGATCACCTGCTGGCCGGGCACGGCGAGCGGCCGGGTCGGGATCAGGTCCTGGAGCTTGGCGAAGGCGATGTTCGAGCCCCAGAAGGAGATCGAGCCCACCACCCCGGCGAAGAGGACCGGGATCAGCGTGTCGAGCGGGATCGTCTCGCCGAGCGAGATCCCGTGGCGGATCTCCGACCAGGCGATCAGCGCGACGGCGCCGCCGCCGACGCCGTTGTAGAGGGCGACCATCTGCGGCATCTCGGTCATCTGCACGCGGGTCGAGGCGATCACGCCGATCGCCGAGCCGACGCCGAGGCCGATGACGATCAGGCCCCAGTTGCCGATCCCGTCGAGCAGCAAAGTGGTGATGACGGCGACCACCATGCCGACGGCGGCGATCAGGTTGCCCTGCTTGGCCGAGGTCGGGTGGGTGCCGCGTTTGACCCCGATGATGAAGAGCGAGAAGGCGACGATGTAGAGCGCCGTGGCGGCGTCGCCGCCCGGCTTGAGCACCGAATAAGAGAGGGAAAGAAGATCAGGCATGCGTCATCCCTTATCCGACCCGTCCGCCCCCGGACGCGAAGCGGAGGAGGTGGACTTGACCTGGGGTTTCGGCTTTTTGGAGAACATGCCGAGCATCCGGTCGGTGACCATGAAGCCACCGACGATGTTGATCGCGCCGAAGGCGATCGCGATCGTGCCGATCACGTACTCGAGCGGGTCGTTGGCGTAGCCGACGACGATCAGCCCGCCGAGCATGACGATGCCGTGGATCGCGTTGGTCTGCGACATCAGCGGCGTGTGCAGGGTGGTCGGCACCTTCGAGATCACCTCGAAGCCGACGAAGGCGGCGAGGACGAAGATCGTGATCTCGGTGAAGAGCGTCATTTGGCCGCCCTCTCGTTGCGGATCTCGCCGCCGTGGGTGATGCAGGCGGCGGCGACGATGTCGTCCTCGAAGTCGACGTTCAGCGTGCCCTCCTCGCTGACCAGCAGGCCGAGCAGGTTCTCGAGGTTCTTGGCGTAGAGCTGTGAGGCCGGGGCCGGCATCTCGCTGGCCAGGTTGCGCGGGCCGACGACCTTGACGCCGGCCTCGACCACGGTCTGCCCCGCCTCGGTCAGCTCGCAGTTGCCGCCGCTCTCGGCGGCGAGGTCGACGATCACCGAGCCGGGCTGCACGGTGCGGACCGCATCGGCGGTGATCAGCAGCGGCGCCGGCCGGCCCGGGATCGCCGCGGTGGTGACGATCACGTCCTGCTTGGCGGCGTTCTCGCCGATCGCCTCGACGACCTTGGCGTTCTCTTCGTCGGTCAGCGGCCGGGCGTAGCCGCCCTCGCCTTCGGCGTCGGGGATGAAGTCGAGTTCAAGCGGGCGACCGCCGAGCGAGGCGATCTGCTCCCAGGCGGCGCGGCGGATGTCGAAGCCGGTGACGATGGCGCCCAACCGCTTCGCCGTGGCGACCGCCTGCAATCCGGCGACGCCGGCGCCCAGGACCAGCACCTTGGCCGGCGGCACGGTGCCGGCGGCGGTGGTCATCATGCCGAAGAAGCGGCCCGACTCGCGGGCGGCGATCAGCATCGCCGCGTAGCCGCCGGCGGCGGCCTGCGAGGAGAGCGCGTCCATCGCCTGGGCGCGCGTCGTGCGCGGGATCGCCTCCATCGCGAAGCTGGTCACGCCGGCCTCGGCAAGCGCCTTGTTGGTCTCCGCCGCGGTCCAGGGCGAGAGGTGGCCGATCAGAAGCTGGTTGGAGTTGAGCTTGCCGATCTGCTCGGCGGTGGGGGCGGCGACGCGAAGGACGACGTCGGCGCCCCAGGCGACGTCGGGGTCGACGACGTCCGCGCCCGCCTCCTCGTACTGGGAGTCGGGATGGCCGGCGGCGTCGCCGGCGCCGCGCTCGACGGCAACCGAGACGTGCTCGTTCTTCAGCAGCGATTTGACAGCGTCGGGGACGAGCGCGACCCGGCGCTCCCCCTCGGCGGTCTCTTTCGGCACTCCGATCTTCACGCGGCGGCGGACCTTATGACAACCGGCTAGGCCGGTGCTTCGACGCCCGCCAAGGCGGCCAGGCGGTTCAGGGTGTGCAGCTGTTGGTCGCGCTCGACGTGGACCGGGGAGACGATCAGGCGGTCGATGCCGGCGCCGCGGAAACGCTCGATCCGCTCGGCCACCTCGGCCTCGGTGCCGACCAGCGAGGTGGCCTCGACGATCTCGTCGGGCATCGCCTGGAAGGCGCCGTCGCGGTCGCCGTCCTGGAAGCGGCGCTGCACCTCGTCGGCGACGTCGCCGAAGCCGAAGCGGTGGGCGAGGTCGACGTAGAAGTTCGTCTTGCGGCTGCCCATGCCGCCGAAGTAGAGGACGAGGCCGGCCTTGACGACGCTCTTGGCCGCCTCCAGGTCGCCGTCGATAGCCACCTGCAGGGAGGGTGAGACCTCGAGGTCGGAGCGCTGCCGGCCGCCCTTGGCGAAGCCCGCCTCCAGGTGCTCGCCCCAGGTCTGCTCGAAGGCGTCGACCGAGAAGAAGATCGGGATCCAGCCATCGCAGATCTCCGCCGCCATCTCAACCGATTTGCGCCCGATCGCGCCGACGAAGACGGGGATATTCGCCCGCTCGGGGTGGAAATTGAGCTTCAGCGGCTTGCCCTCGCCGCCCGGCAGCGGCAGCTGGTAGTGCTCGCCCTGGTGGTCAACCTTGCCCTCGCGGGCGACGATCTCGCGGACGACTTCGATGTACTCGCGGGTGCGACCCCACGGCTTGGAGTAGGGGACGCCGTACCAGCCTTCGGAGACCTGCGGCCCGGACGGGCCGAAGCCGAAGAGGAAGCGGCCGCCGGAGAGCTTGTCGATCGTCGCCCCGGCCATCGCCGCCGCCGCCGGCGGGCGCGCCGGCACCTGCAGGATCGCGGCGCCGAGGTTGATCGTGCTGGTCTGGGGCGCCAGCCAGGCGAGCACGCTGACCACATCGGAGCCGTAGGACTCGGCCGCCCAGACCGACTCGAAGCCGGCTGCCTCGGCCGCCCGCACGACCTCGAGCGCGTCCTCGCCGGCGGGGCCTATGCCCCAGTAGCCGAGATTCAATCCGAGTTTCAAGGACATCCGCCGTGAACCCTATTGAATGTGCCGCGATGAACCTTCTTGTTCCACCCTTCCGGTGTGCCTTTTGCCCGTATAGCGAGCAAAAGGCACACCGGAGCGCGGAGGAAAGCCTATGAGCGACCAAGTCGAGCAGGGCCTCAGCAGCGCCGAGGCAGCCAAGCGGCTGCGCAAGCTCGGCAGCCCGCCGGACACCTCCTCGCGTTCGGTATCGAGCATCGTCGCCGGCAACGTCTTCACCCTCTTCAACGCGATCATCGGCGTCTTCTTCGTCCTCATCCTCTCGCTGGGCCTGATCGCCGACGCCGTCTTCGGCCTGATCGCGATCGTCAACTCCTACATCGGCATCCGCCAGGAGCTGAAGGCGAAGCGGACCCTGGACGAGCTGGCGGTGCTCGTCGCCCCACATGCCACGGTCATCCGCGACGGCGCCGCGGTCAGCCTGCTGGCGGAGGAGGTCGTGCCGGGAGACGTGATCGCGATCGAGCCCGGCGACCAGCTCGTCGCCGACGGCGAGACGATCGCCAGCCGCGGCATGACCCTGGACGAGTCGATGCTGACCGGCGAGGCCGACGGGATCCGCAAGGACGCCGGCGATCGGGCGCTCTCTGGCTCCTTCTGCACCTCCGGCTCCGGGCGATATCGGGTCGACGCGGTGCGCGAGGAGAGCTACGCGGGCCGCCTCGCCGGCGAGGCGAGGGCCTTCCGCCACCCTCCCTCCCCCCTGCAGGCCGAGGTCAATCGGGTGATCGTCGCCTGCACCTGGGCGATGGCCCCGCTGGCGGCGCTGCTGCTGATCACCTTCCAGCTGCGCGGCACCGGCGTGGTCGAGGCGGCGCAGACGGCGACCGCCGGCCTGGTGACGCTGATCCCAGAGGGGATGGTGCTGCTGATGAGCGTCACCTTCGCCGTCGCCGCGGTGCGGCTGGCGCGCAAAGACACCCTGGTCCAGCAGATGAGCGCGACCGAGAGTCTCGCCGCGGTCGACACGATCTGCGTCGACAAGACCGGCACGCTGACCGACGGCAAGCTGCGCCTGCTCGGAGTCCAGGTCGCCGAAGGCGTCGACCCGGACGAGGCGCAGGCGGCGCTGGGGCGCTTCGCGGCAAGCGCCGGCGACCGTAACCGCACGCTGGAGACCGTCGCCGAGGCCTTCCCCGCGGCCCCGGGGCGGGTCGGCGGCGAAGTCCCCTTCTCCTCGAAGTGGAAGTGGAGCGGAATCGCATTGGAGGGGCCTCCGCTCCGGTCACGGGAATCGGATCGTGACGCGCCCTCCGCGGAGGCCCCTCACTTGACCTCATACGTCATGGGGGCGCCAGACATCCTCGTCCAGGCTGGCGCGCTGACGCTGCCACCGGGCCTCGCCCGCAAACTGGAGGAGGAGACCGCGCTGGGGCGGCGGGTCGTCGCCTTCGCGCAGTCCGGCGAGGCGCTGCCCGACGACCCGGCCCACACGCCGCCGCCGCGCCTGACGCCGCTCGCCCTCGTCGTGCTCGAGGAGACGCTGCGCGCCGACGCCGCCGAGACGATCGCCGCGATGCGCGCGGGCGACGTCGACCTGAAGCTGATCTCCGGCGACGCGCGGGCGACTGTGACCGCGGTCGCCTACGCGGTCGGGGTGCCCACCGAGGCCGGCGTGATCGAGGGCTCGGAGCTGCCCGAGGACCCGGAGGGGCTCGCCGCGACGGCGCTGGCCAACACGATCTTCTGCCGGATCGCTCCGGAGCAGAAGAAGGCGCTGGTCGAGGCGCTGCGCGCCTCCGGTCGCTACACGGCGATGATCGGCGACGGCGTCAACGACGTGCCGGCGCTGAAGCAGGCGCGACTCGCGGTCGCGATGGGCTCGGGCACGCAGGTGACCAAGGGAGTCGCCGACGTGGTCCTGCTCAAAGACGAGTTCGCGCGGCTGCCCGAAGCGGTCGCCGAGGGACGGCGGATCGCCCGCAACATCCACCGCCTCGGCCGCCTCTACCTGACCAAGTCCGTCTACGCGGCGGCGCTGATCCTGCTCGTCGCCGTGCCCGGCTTCGCCTTCCCCTTCCTCCCCCGCCACCTCACCCTGGCCGCCTTCCTGACGATCGGCATCCCCTCCTTCGTACTCGCCCTGGCGCCATCGGACGGGCCGCTCTACCGCGGCCGCCTGCTGCGCGCGCTGGCCGCCTTCGCGGTTCCGGCCGGGCTGGCGACGGCGCTCGGCTCGATCCTCTGCTTCTTCCTCGTCGACACCGTCTTCGGCGGCTCGCTGGAGGCCGGGCGCACGGCGGCGACGACGACGCTGATCGTGCTCGGCCTCTCCTTCGTCCTGCTGCTCGAGCGCGGCCCGGGCCGCGAGCACATCGCGATCCAGAGCTACATGCTGGCGATGGTCGCCGGCCTCGGCGCCCTCTTCGCGCTGATCCTCGCGGCGGCGCCGGTGCGCGACTTCTTCGAAATGGCGCTGCTGACGGCGAGCCAGTGGTTCCTCGCCCTACTCTGCTCGGCGGTAGGCCTGACGATCGCGAGCCTGCTCTGGCGCCTGCCGCAAATCGAAAGGCTGGAAGCGCCGGGGTACGAACCGGTCGCCGACCACGATTGAACGTTTGATGCCCCTATAGGGGCATCAACTGTCCAACATGCGGGGCGGGACCGGCTCGAGGTCGCGGTCGGGGAGGCGGGCATCGCCCGTCCAGCTCTACCCCTCGGCCGGCGGTAGGACGAACTGGCTGACGATCAGGTTCGCGGCCAGGCGGGGCTCGGCCGCCTCACGGCGTCGCTCCATCCTGACCTCGATCACGACCGTGCTCTTGCCCGTGTGGAGGGGCTCGGCGACGGCGACGATCTCGTCGCCGAGCAGGCCGGCGGCGAAGACGTTCAGCTTCAGCTCGATCGTGGTGAAGTTGTGGCCCGGCTGAATGACGCGGAAGGTCGCCCAAGCGGCCACGGTGTCACCGAGCGCCGTCCAGACGCCGCCGTGGACGAAGCCGCCGGGGTGCAGGTGGCGCTGGTCGACGACGATCCGGCCGCGCGAGTGCGTGTCCTCGATCTCCAGCGGCTCGATCCCGAGGTCGCCGGGGAAGCTGCCGGGAAGGAAGGCGCGGGCGGTCTCCGGGGTGATCCGCGAGCTTGGGTGCGGCGCGTCGCTCATCGCGGGCGGACCCTACTTGACGTCCGAGCCGCCGAGGCCGTAGTCGCCGAACGGCTCGTCGCGTTCTCTTACCGCTTCCTTGAAGCCGCCCTCGGCGGCGCGACGGACGAAGTCGTGGCCCTCCTCGGTGTGGCGGGCGATGCCGTCGAAGAAGGTGCCGAGCAGCTGCGTCTGGTGCAGGCCCTGCGCATAGAGCGACTGGTTGACGAGCATCTTCATCATCACCAGCTGGTTGATCGGCATTCGCGCGACGCGCTCCACCAAGGCCTCGAAGCGCCCGTCCAGCTCCTCCGGTGGCGCCGCCTCGGTCGCCAGCCCCCACTCCGCCGCCTGCTCGCCGCTCAGCGAGTCGCCGGTCAGCAGCAGCCGCTTGGCCCGCATCGGGCCCAGCCGGGCCGCCCACATCGCCGTCGTCGGCGAGCCCCAGACGCGGGCCGGCGGGTAGCCGATCTTGGCGTCGGCGCCGATCACCAGCAGGTCGGAGCAGAGCGCCATGTCGGTGCCGCCGGCGACGCAGTAGCCGTGCACCTTGCAGATCACCGGCTTCTCGGAGTGGAAGAGGCTCATGAAGCCGCGCACGTTGCGCGACATGAACTGGAAGTCGGTGACCGGGTCCCAGTTCGACTCCGGCGCGTGGTTGGCGCCGATCGTCGCCGGGTCGACGGGCGAGCCGGGCGGCGCCTCGACGCCGCCGAGGCCGCTCATGTCGCCCTCGGCCGAGGCGACCAGGTCATAGCCGCCGCAGAAGCCCGTGCCGTTGCCGGCGAGGGCGATCGCGTGGACCTCCGGGTCGAGGTTCGCCCGCTCGACGCAGGCGGCGATCTCGGCCGGCATCCGCGGCACGATCCCGTTGCCGCGCTCGGGCCGGTTCAGGGTGATGCGGGCGACCCGATCGCTGCTCTCGTAAGTCAGCGTCTCGAGTCGCCCCTCCATCGTCCTACCTCAGTTCATCCTCTCGACGAGCATCGCCTTGCCCTGACCCCCGGCGACGCACATGGTCTCGATGCCGACCTGGTGGTCGTCGGTCTCCATCACGTTGAGCAGGGTGCCCATCATGCGGGCGCCGGTCATCCCGAAGGGGTGGCCGAGGGCGATCGCGCCGCCGTGCGTGTTGAGCTTCTCCAGCGGGATGTCGCACTCGTCCATGATCGGGATCACCTGGGCGGCGAAGGCCTCGTTGAGCTCGACCGTGCCGACGTCCTCCATCGTCATCCCCGAACGGTCCAACACCTTCTTGATCGCGCCGATCGGGGCGACGCCCATGTACTCGGGCTCGTTGCCGAAGGTCGCGGCGGTGACGATGCGGGCGCGCGGGGTCAGGCCCAGCTCCTTGGCCTTGCTGTCGCTCATCAGCAGCACCGCGGCGGCGCCGTCGTTGAGCGGGCAGGAGTTGCCGGCGGTGACGCCGCCGCCGCCGAAGGACTCTTCGAGCTGGGAGAGCTTCTCCAGGGTGGAGCTGGCGCGCGGGCCGTCGTCCTTGCCGACCTCGGTGCCGTCGGGCAGCTTCACCGGGACGATCTCGCGGTCGAAGAAGCCATCCTCCTGGGACCGCACGGCGAGTTCCTGGGAGCGCTGCGCGAACTTGTCCATGTCGGCGCGGCTGACCTCGTATTTTTCGGCGACGTTGACCGCGGTCTTGCCCATCTCGATGTAGGCATTGGGCTGGCCGTCGTTGCCCTGCAGGTTCTCGTTCTGGTCGGCGGCGCCGGCCGGCTCGGTGCGCTCGTTGTAGCGGCTCACCCACTCGACCCCGGCGGCGATGTAGACGTCGCCCTCGCCGGCCTTGATCGCGTTGCCGGCGTGGCGGATCGCGTCGAGGCTGGAGGAGCAGTAGCGGGAGACGGTGACGCCGTTGACCTCTTTGGGCAGCTTCTCGGAGAGCAGGCTGACGATGCGGCCGATGTTGAAGGCCTGCAGGCCCTGCGGCATGCCGCAGCCGCAGAAGAGGTCTTCGACCGAGGCCGGGTCGACCTCGGGGTTGCGCTCGAGCAGCTGGTCGACCACGTAGGCGCCCATCTCGTCGGGCCTGAGCTGGGCCAGCGAGCCCTTGAAGGCACGGCCGATCGGCGTGCGGATGGTGTCGACGATTACGGCCTCGGGCATGCGGTGGTCTCCTTGGTTCCGGGGATGGGAAGTGCGGACCGCAGGGTATTTGACCCGGCCCCCCGGCGCGGTTCTCGACTAAGTTAGGGCGATGTCGCTGGAGGGGTTGCGGGCATGGATCGGCGAGGTCGAGCGCAAGCTCGCCAAGCGCACCCGCGTCTTCCTCGTCCTCACGGTGATCGCGATCGGGATCGGCGCGGCGGCGATCTACCTGGCGATCGACGCGCGCGAAAGCTCGGTCAGCGAAAGCGACGTGCAGGCATTGCAGCAGCAGCTCGAAACGCGGATCGACGAACTCGGCGCGACCGCGGTGGCGCCACCGGCCGAAGCCGAATCCGTGCCGGGGCAAGAAGCCGAGCCGGCGCCGGAATCCAAGCCGAAAAAGGGCGGCAAGGGCGGGGGCGCGTCGAGCAACGGCGCCGCTGGCGGCACCCCGGGCGGGGCGACGGCCGGCGACGCGAGCGCCGCGAAACTGCAGGAACTGGTCGAACAGGCCAAGGAACAGACGGGCCAAGGCAAGTAACAGCTTGTGTCGATTGACACGTTTGTGCCTGCGGGCCGTCCCCGCTCTGCGTTACATTCGCCGCAATCCACCTCGCGCCTAACGCGAGTCTTGCCGAGACCGGCAACGAAAGGAGACCCCGATGCCCGAGGGTTACTGCGTCAAAGAGCGCAAGAAGGTTGAGATCCAGGACGCCAAACAGGTGACGATGAAAAACGGTCGCCCCGCTATCCAAGGCACCTGCCCCGACTGCGGCACCAAAATCTTCAAGATCGGCAAACTCGAATAGAGGTCAGTGCGGAAATGATCGCGGCCCGGTTGAGGCCGAGCGACTCTGCGCCAGGCGGCCCCTCCCCGGACCCCACGTAGCGCTGCTACGCGGGGTCCGTCTCGTGACCGCCTGGCTTGGTCGTCGACCTCCCCGGTCTCGCGCTAATTTCCGCACTGACCTCTGAACTGGGGATAACGGACTTACGTATCCCCTTGAAATGCCCCCCGGCGCCTTAAGTGGTGAGCGAGATGTTCGCGAGGCCTACGCCGCCCATGCGGGCGAGCTCTACGGCTTTGCGGTGCGCTCGCTCGGCGACTCGGGGCTGGCCGAGGAGGCGGTTCAGGAGACCTTCCTGCGGGCCTGGAAAGCCGGCGCCCGCTTCGACCCGCAGATCGGCTCGCTGCGCACCTGGTTGTTCGCGATCCTGCGCAACGTCGTGATCGACCTCGGCCGGGCGCGGGCGTCGCGGCCGAAGGTCGCCGAGGCTGGGATCGAGCCGGCGGTCGAGCCCTTCGAGGAGGCGCTGCTCTCCTGGCAGGTCGAGGAGGCGATGCGGCGGATCGGCGATCAGCACCGCCGCGTCCTGGTCGAGACCTACTACCGCGGCCGTCCCTACGCCGAGGTCGCCGAGGACCTCGGCGTGCCCGAGGGAACCGTCAAGAGCCGCGTCTACTACGGCCTGCGAGCACTGCGGGTCGCGCTGGAGGAGATCGGCTATGACGACTGAGCGATGCCGCGAATGGCGCGAGTCGCTGGGCGCGCTCGCGCTCGGCCGGCTGCCAGAGGAGGAGCGTGCGGCGCTCGAGGCGCACCTGGAGGGCTGCCCCGAGTGCCGCGCCGAGCTGGACGCGCTCGGCGCGGTCGCGCGGCTGCTGCCGATGGCCGAGCCGGAGCGCTTCGACACGGCCCCCTCGCCGCCGCCCTCACTCGCCGACCAGGTCGTCGCGACGATCCGTGCCGAGCGACGCAAGGGCCGGCGACGCCGACTGCGGCTTGGCCTGGCCTTCGGCGGCGCGACCGCGGCGGTGGCCGCGGCTGCCCTGGCGATCTTCGTGCTGCCGGGCGGGTCCGGCGGCGCGCCCGAGCAGCACGTCGCCTTCGCCTCGCTGCCGCCGGGGCTCCACATCGCCGCCACTCTGGAGCCACACGCCTTCGGCACCGAGATCCACGTGTACGTGAAGGGAGCGCCGTCGGGCACCCTCTGCCGCGTCTTCGTCCGCGGCCCGAACGGCGTCCGCCAGTCGGCCGGCTCCTTCCGCTACCGCTGGGACGACGACTCCGACGCGGTCCTCAGCGCCGCACTCGATCTGTCGCGGACGAGGGTGGTCGGCGTGCGGGTCGGCAACCGGACGTTCGTTGCGCCGGTGGGCTCGGGCGAAGCGACCTAAGAACGCTTGCGGAAGGAGATCGAGGGCGGGACCCGCTCGCGGATCTCCTCGACCAGCCGCACCGCGATCTCGTCCGGCTCCTCGTCGGGGCGAGCCTGCCCTCCCCTGGGCTCGAAGAAGCGGACGCTTAGCCGCGGGCGCCTGGGGAAGCCCGTCAAGTCGGAGGTGCCCTCGATCGCGACGCAGACGAGCTTCGCCTCGGGGACCTCCAGCGCGAGGCGGCCGACGCCGCTGCGCGCCCGCAGCACCGTGCCGCGCGAGCGCGTGCCTTCGGGGAAGACGCCGATGCAGGCGCCGGCGCGCAGCTCCTCGATCGCCCGCGACAGCGCCCCGACGTCGCCCGCCCCCCGCTCGATCGGGATCTGGCCCATGCCGTTGAGGACCGGGCTCAGCCCCCGCACGTCCCACAGCGTCGATTTCGCCAGCGCCTTGATCTGCCGGCGCCGGATCGCCGCCACCCCGACAGCCACCGGGTCCCAGTGGCTGTCGTGGTTGCCGACGACGAGCACCGGCCCGTCGGCGGGCAGGGCCTCCAGCCCCTCGACCTCGAGCCGCCCCCACGTCGCGACGACCGGCTTGCTGACGGTCATCGCGACTCTGTACATGCGGCTCGGCTCCTTCAAGGAGCAGGAGTTCTACCGACGGTGATGCTTCTTGTGCTTCCTGGCCTTCCCACCGCTCGGCTTCACGACCGGCTTGAAGTTGTAGGGGACCCCGTTTTGTTCCCTGCCGCCCTCTCCCTGAAGGCGACGTGCCGCAGCATAAAAGCAATGGTTTACAAATGCAAGGAGAAGTTTTTGAAATGAAGGTTTACGGCTCTGGGCGCTGCCATCGGACGGCTGCGGCGCCGGTCCCATGTGACTATAATTCTGGTCATGGAAACTCTGCCGCTGTCACATGTCAAGGCACACCTCTCGGAGATCGCCGATCGAGTCGAGGGCCAACACGACCGGGTCGTGGTGACGCGCAAGGGCCGCCCCGCTGCCGTGCTGCTCAGTCCGGACGACCTGGAGAGCCTCGAAGAGACGCTGGCCGTCCTCTCCGACCCGGAGTTGATGCGACAGATCCGGGAGAGCGAGGAGGAATTGGCACGTGGCGAGAAAGGCATCCCGCTTGAGCAACTGCAAGCGGAACTTGGCCGCGGTGACGCTGCGGCGTGAACGACGGATCCTGGCGAATACAAGTTATGCCGACCGCGCGTCGGCCGCTGAGACAAATCCCAGAGCGCTACGCGACAGCCGTTGTCGAGCTGCTGCCGGCGATCGCTGAGAATCCGCGACGGCTCGGCAAGCCATTGCGGTTCGAGCTCGAGGGTCGGTGGGCAGCTAGGCGGGGTCCCTACCGCGTCATCTACGCGCTTGACGAGAAGACTCACACGGTCACCGTGACCGCCATCGCCCACCGCGCTGACGTCTACCGGCCCCACTGATTCAGGCAGCCAGTCGCTTGGCCTCCTGACGACCGACGTAGGGCGCGAGGGCGAGCTCGGTCAGGTCGGGGAGGAGCTCGGGGAGGCGGCGGGCACCACCGCTGTTGAGGCGGCGGACGATCAGGGTGGCTATGCCGCCGACGAGGACCTGGTCGCGGACTTCCATGTCGAGCTCGGAGGGCGGCGGCTCGGGACGCAGGGCGGCGGCGAGGAGCTGCATCGCCTCGCGGTAGCGGGCGGCGATCTCGCCGCCGGCGGCCAATGGCTCGATCAGGAAGCAGCGAGCAACCGCGCTGTCGCGGGCGAGTACGTCGAGCAGGGCGACGAGCCTGGCGCGCACGCGGTCGGGCCACTCCTCCCCCGCCCCCGGCGCCGCCAGCATCGTGTCGAGGACGTGGGCCTCGATCATCTCGTAGGCCGCGGCGAAGCAGTCCTCCTTGCCGTCGAAGTACTCGTAGAAGGTGCGGCGGGAGATCTTCGCCGCGGCGGTGATCTTGGCGATCGTGGTCGCGTTGTAGCCGTGCTCGGCGACCGCCTCGACGACGCCGTTGAGCAGCCGTTCGCGCTGGTTCTCGGCGACGAAGACGCGCGGCAGCCCGTGGCGACCGGGCGGCAGACGACCTTTGTCCGCGGCGATGGCGGCGACGGGGCGCGCCCCGGCCTCAGCCATCGCCCTGACCCGCCGCGGCCCGCGACCCGCCTTCGAGGTAGGGGGCGAGGGCGATGTCGATCAGTTCGGGATAGAGCGCCTCGAGCTTCTCGGCGCCGCCTGCCTCGAGGCGCTCGCGCAGCAGCCAGGCGAGGGCGCCGGCGGTCGCCTCCTCGTGAGTGGCCGGCAGGTCCGGAGGGGCGGTCGGGAGCGCACGGCCCTCGCGCAGCTTCGCGGCGACGCGGTCGAGCGCCGCCTCGAAGTGGATGCTCAGCTCCGCGCCGCCGGTCTGCGCCTCGACCAGGCAGAGGCGCGCGCGCTCGGGCTGGGCCGGAATCAGCTTGGTCAGCGCGCGCAGGCCGGTCGCCACTTCTTCAGACCAGGTGAGCCCGCCGGCCGCCGGGTCTCCCGTCGCGGCCACGATCAGGTCCATTGCGACGATCTCGACCGCCCGGTCAAAGGCGGCGACGAAGCACTCTTCCTTGCCCGCGAAGAACTCATAGAAGGTGACCGAGGAGACGCCGGCCTCCTTGACGAGGGCTTCGATCGAGGTGCCGCCCACGCCCTGCGCCGCGATCAGCCGCTCGGCGGCGTCGAGGATCCGTTCACGCTGGGGCGCCGAGAGCGCCCTTGCCCCTGTCTCCTCCCCCCGCCCCGGAGACGGCTTGGAGGCCAGTCTTTGCGAGAGGTACTGCATGAGTCGAGGGTAGCCGACTTGAGAAAGATTTCATATCTGGCAAAAAAGGAGTAGTTTTTATAGGGCGTATGTCAGCGGAAGTCTCAGCAGCCGTCAATCGAGTCGATTCGCTGGGAGCAAACCGAGGCTCCGAGCTCGATGTGCGCGAGGGGGCGATGGAGGGGGCGTTGGCTGTCTGCGGCGAGGTCGGCTTCCGCGAGACCTCGGTGCGCGCGATCCTCGAGCACAGCGGCGGGCACCGGGCGCAGTTCTACCAGCACTTCGAGAGCAAGGAGGACTGCTTTGCTCAGGCCTATGCGGTCTGGATCGAGCGGCTCTGCGTCAGCGTGCTCGAAGCGGCAGCGACAACTCCGGGCTGGGAGGCCGGCGTCCGTGAGGCGATAGTGCGCCTCTTTCAGTTCGTCACCGCGCGGCCGGCGATCGCCCGGGCGCTCTTCGTCGAGGTCCAGATCGCCGGCGAGCCGGCGCTGGCCCGCCACGAGGCCGCGGTCGAGCGCCTGGCGGCGGCGATCGACAGCGCCCGCGCCGACATCGACCCGGCCGAGGCGCCTCCCGAGGCGACCGGCGTCTTCGTCGTCGGCGGGATCGAGTCCTGCGTCACCGAGGCGCTCGGCGCCGGCGACCCGAAACGGCTCTGGGACACGCTGCCCGAGTTGATGCACTTCGCCGCCGGCTCCTACTTCGGCAAGGAGGAGGCCGAAGGCGCCTTCGAGCGGGCCAGCGAGATGCTCGAGCGCGAGCGCGAGCGGGCGCGGCTGATGGGGACCGGCGAAGAGGGCGGGGCGGAATGACCGAGCTGCGGCTGATCGCCGGCACCGCGCTCGCCGAGCCCGCCGAGGTCGAGGCCGTGCCGCCGCTGCGCCTCCCCCCCGGCCGCCACGGCATCCCCGCCGACCTGGTCCGCGCCCACCAGCGCCTGCGCCTGCTCGATGCGGCGGCGACGGCCGTCGCCGAGCAGGGTTACGGCCGCATCACGGCGGCCCGGGTGACCGAGCTCGCCGGTGTCTCCAGCCGCACCTTCTACCAGCACTTCGAGGACCTCTGGGCCTGCCTGCTGGCGGCGTATGAGACCGAGGCGAGCCGGCTCTGCGAGGAGATCGACCTGGCCTGCGCGGCGCTGGTCGAGGAGCGCGGCCCGATCGCCGCAGCGGACCGGCGCGGCCGAGCCAGGGCCGGCATCGCCGCGGCACTCAGCTTCCTCGCCGCCGAGCCCGACGTCGCCCGCCTGCTCAGCGCCGAGCCGCCGCCGCAGATCGCGGCGCTGAGCGGCGCCCGCCGCGAGCTGATCGAACGCCTCGGCGCGATGCTGCGCGAAGCGCTCACCGACCCCGACGGCGCGACGCCGCTGCCGGGCCTCGAGCGCCGCCTGATCGGCGCCGCGCTGGCGCTGGTCTCGACCCGCGCCGCCGGCGGCGACCCGCAGCACCTGCGCGACCTGGAGCCGGAGCTGAGCGAGCTCCTGCTCGCCTCGCTGTAGGCGGCGCCGGCTACCGCTGCAGCCATCTGGCCAGGAACGGATCGACCACGTTGAACGTCCCGCGGTCGCTCCTCAAGTGACCTTCCACCCGCAGCGTGTCCCGCGCCTGTTGCGCGGTGCTCTTGCCGAGTCCCATCGATTCGAGGGAGTGCTTCGAGAGCAGCTTCGGCTGACCGTCGGCGACCGCGCCCAGCACTTGGCGCTGTGCACGAGTGAGGCCCGACCACAATTGCTCCAGCTCACCAGCCGCGGCGCTCAGCGCCTCGGCCTCCGCGACTTGCACGGCGGCTTCGTCGAGGCGCGGCTGCTGCCAGAGGAAGTGAGCAACCATCGCGGCCCGTTGCGGATGACCGGAAGCGCCGGCCGCAAGCGCTGCCGCCGACTCGGGCGTCAGCGATCTGCCTCCAGCCTGAAACCGCTCGACAACCCAGGCGGCGATCGGCTCGGCTGGGAGCGGCGACAGCACCACCTCGCGTGCCTGGCCGAACAACGGTCGGCTGCGATCCTCGAATAGCGCTCGCAGTAGCGATGCCTGACTTCCCGCGTAGCAATATGACGCGACGTCGACGTGGTGCTGTACGTGACTGCGAACGAGACCGTCAAGATCCTCTCCCGCGGTAAGGAGGTCCTGGAACTCGTCGAAGACCACGAGGATGCGTCGGTTGCCGTCGGCAATCTTTTCGGGAAGTGCCAGGAGGGCATGTAGGCGCTCCAGCGGCCGGCCGCCCCGGTCCATGCGACGGCCACGCATCGTCGCTCGGGCCATCCCCGGGATGCCTACCTCAATCGTGGCCAGGAGTTCCTGGTTGACCTTCCGCCAGAGGCTGCGGGTCCCGCGGCGGTCGAGGCTCCGCCGCCAGCCGTCATGTAGACGCTCAGCCACGTCATCGACCGTTCGCACCCGGGAAAAATCCGCGATGCAGACGATCCAGCGGCGCGCCCTCAAGTCTGCGGCGAGGGCGCCGAGCAGCGTCGTCTTGCCATAGCGGCGAGGGGCGGACAGGCGGCTCGTCTGGCCACCCTCGGCAAGATCGGCCAGCAAAAGGCGCTCGGCCTCGCGGTCGATCGCGTCTCTGGGTGGGAGGGGGCGGTCGTAATAGAACGGATTGGAATTCATCGGTACGGCCAAACTGTACCAGTACGCTCAGACTGTACCAGCTTGGTTTGGCCCACCCGCTGCGCCGGGGGGAAACCCAGGCTCCCGCCGCGAGATCGAGTACCGGCCAAATCGCTCCCCACGCTGTAAATTGCCTAAGTGACGAAAGTCACAGCCGCTATAGACACCCGCGTTCGAGGGTAGGAGATTCCCGTGCCAGCCGTGTCCCAGAAGCCCCTGGAGCTGATTCTTGCTCGCAATCTGATGTCGGCCCTGTCGACCCCTGCCTTCCTGGTCGACGAGGGCGGGCTGCTCGTCTTCTACAACGAGGCGGCGGGGATGCTGCTCGGCAAATCTTGGGAGGAGCTCGGCACCGTCGGGCCCCAGGAGTGGGGCGCTCTCTTCGGTCCCTTCGACCGCGATGGCGAGCCGATCCCTTATGACGAGCTGCCGCTGGTCGTCGCCGTCCGCGACGACCGCCCCGCCCATGCCAACTTCGAGATCCACTCGATCGACGGCACCCGCCACCAGGTCGAGGCCTCGGCCTTCCCGATCCAGACCGCGCACGGCTCGCGCGGCGCGATCGCCGTCTTCTGGCCCGCCGCCGAGAACGGGACGGGCGGCTGAGTTGAAGGCGAAGCTCTGGGGCACGCGAGGCTCGGTCCCCTCCCCAGGACCGGAGACGATCCGCTACGGCGGCAACACCTCCTGCGTCGGCGTCACCCTCTCCGACGGCTCGCTGCTGGCGCTCGACGCCGGCACCGGGATCCGCAACCTCGGCCTCGCCCTACCCGACGAGCCGACCCGGCTGCACATCCTGCTCACCCACCTGCACCTCGACCACATCCAGGGCCTCGTCTTCTTCGCTCCCTGCTTCCGCCCGCGGACCGAGATCGTGATCTGGGGTCCCGCCTCGCCGGAGGCCTCGCTGCGCGACCGCATCGCCCGCTACATCTCGGCGCCGCTGTCGCCGGTCGAGGTGCGCGAGCTGCCCTGCGACGTCTCCTTCCGCAGCACGCCCGAGACCGAGTGGGAGATCGGCCCGGCGCGGATCCGCGCCGCCTCGGTCTCCCACCGCGGCCCCACGCTCGGCTACCGGATCGACGACGGCGAGGACTCGCTCGCCTACATCCCCGACCACGAGCCCGCCCTCGGCGCCGACCTCGACGCGCTCGAGCAGGAGTGGATCTCCGGCTTCGGCCTCGCCCGCGATGCCTCGCTGCTGATCCACGACGGCCAGTACGCCGACGCCGAGTACCCCGAGCACCTCGGCTGGGGGCACTCCTCGATCTCGCACGCGCTCAGCTTCGCCCGCCGCACCGGCGCCGGCCGCACCGTCCTCTTCCACCACGACCCGCTGCATTCCGACGAGCGGCTCGACCTGCTCGGGACGGAAGCGCGGGAGCGCTGGGTGGCCGCGGGGGGCGCTCCGGAGGCGGTCGAGCTTGCCGTCGAGGGGGCCGAGTTGGATGTGCGCACGCTGGCGGCGAGCCCGCTTCCGGCAAGCTAACTAAATCATCCGTCCCCGTCTCGGTACGAATGGAGTACTTTTCTCGTTCGGTCCGTTACGCTGCATCCCGAGATGTCCTTTGTCTCCAGTCGGATCGATTCCAGGGCTGAGCGCTCTGCGCTGGTCCGAGGCGCCCTCTCGGTCGCGCGCCGCGCCCACGCCGGCCAGTTCCGCCAGACCGGTTGCGACGAGATCGCCTTCATCGACCATCTGCTGGCCGTCGGCGAGCTGCTGGCGCTGCAGAACTACCCGGACGAGGTGCTCGCCGCCGGCCTGCTGCACGACATCGCCGAGCACGCCGACGTCGAGCCCGAGTCGCTGCGCGGCCGCTTCGGCGATGAGGTCGTCGAGCTCGTCGAAGCCCTGACCGAAGACCCGACGATTTCCGACTACGAGGAACGCAAGAAGGAGCATCGCGAGAGGGTGGACACCGCCGGGCCGAACGCACAGGCGATCTTCGCCGCCGATAAGACCACCAACGTCGCGGTCCTGCGCGAGGCCTACGAGATCCTCGGCGAGGGAGTCGACGAAGACCTGCCGGTCTCCCTCGACACCAAGATCCTCATCTGGGAGTTCGACCTCGAAATGCTCTTCGCGAACTCGCCCGATGCCGCGCTGGTCGAAAGGTTTGCCGACGAGATGGTCGGCCTGTGGGGCCAGCGCGCCGAAGGGGAGCAGGCGTCCCTATGTTGAGCGCTTAAGATCACGCGGGGTGGGACGCCTCGCGGTCATCCTCGGCAGCGGCGCCGCCGGCCCGGGTGGCGGAGAGATCGCCGCGGCCGCCGAGCGCCACGCGGTCGTCCTGCGGCGTCACGGCCCCGCCGACGCCTACGTCCTCCCCCACCGGATCGACCACGAGGCCAACCTGCGCCGCCTCGCCGAGGCCGGCTGCGACCGGGTGCTGGCGATCTGCTCGGTCGGTTCGCTCGACGCCGGCCTCGGCGTCGGCAGCTTCGTCTGCCCGCACGATTTCATCGCCCTGCAGGTGACGGTCACCAGCTTCGACGACCCGCGCGGCCACGCGATGGCCGGCTTCGACGCGGCCTGGCGAGGCGCGGTCCTCGCCGCCTGGGAGACGAGCGGCGCCGGGCCGCTGCGCGACGGCGGCGTCTACTGGCAGACCAACGGCCCGCGCTTCGAGACGCCCGCCGAGATCGGCCTGATCGCCGCCCACGCCGACCTGGTCGGGATGACTCTGGCCTCGGAGTGCATCGTCGCCGGCGAGCTGGGCCTCCCCTACGCGGCCGTCTGCGTGGTCGACAACCTGGCGAACGGGATCGAGGCACAGCCGCTGTCCCCAGTCGAGCTCGAAGGCCACCGCGAGCGCAACGCGGCGCGCCTGCGCGACTCCCTCGCCGCCGTCCTCCCGAAGCTCCTCAAATGAGCGCTGTGGACTTTTGTCGTCCCAGAGCACGTAGAAAGTCCACAGCGGCCGCATGGGTATGAGCGGATTGGCGGTTACCGGCGCCTCGCTTGACGGTGAGGCTGTCGGACTGCGCTGCGTGGACGGGGCGATCGTCGCCATCGGGCCCGAAGTCACGCCCGAGCCCGGCGACGAGACGATCGACGCGGCCGGGATGCCGCTCGTCCCCAGCCTGGTCAACGGCCACACCCACGCCGCGATGACGCTGTTCCGCGGCTACGGCGGCGACCTGCCGTTGATGCGCTGGCTGGAGGAGAAGATCTGGCCGGTCGAGGCGAAGCTCGACGCCGAGGACGTCTACTGGGGCACGCGGCTCGCCTGCGCCGAGATGATCCGCACCGGCACCGGCCGCTTCTGGGACATGTACTGGCAGCCCGAGGCGACGGCGCGGGCGGTCGAGGACGCCGGGATGCGGGCGACGATCGGCGGGCCGCTCTTCGACGCCGACGGGCGCACCGCGGAGGCGCAGGCCCGGGTGAGCGCGGAGCTCGACGCGCTGGCCGGCCGCGGGCCGGCGATCGAGGCCGCCCTCTCCCCGCACTCGATCTACACGGTCAGCGAAGCGCTGCTGCGCTGGGCCGGCGAGCAGGCCGCCGAGCGCGGGCTCGCCGTCCACACCCACCTCTCCGAGACCGAGAAGGAGGTCGCCGACTGCCTCGCCGTCCACGGCGAACGGCCCGCCGCCTACCTCGACCGGCTCGGCCTGCTCGGCGAGCGCACGGTGCTCGCCCATGGCGTCTGGCTCGACCATGCGGAGCTGGAGCTGATCGCTGAGCGCGGCGCCACCGTCGTCGCCAATCCGGTCGCCAACATGAAGCTGGCGGTCGGCGGGATCCTCCCCTACCCGGCGGCCCGCCAGGCCGGGGTCGCGGTCGGGCTCGGCACCGACGGCGCCGGCTCCAACGACTCGCTCGACCTCTTCTCGGACCTCAAGACCTTCGCCCTGACCCAGCGCCACGCCGCCGGCGACGCGACCGTCATCCCGGCGGACGAGGCGCTGGCGATCGCGACCGGCGCCCGCGCGCCGCTGCTCGGCGGCGGGACCGAGCCGCTCGGCGTCGGCGCGCCGGCCGACTTCCTGCTCCTGCGCGGCGACTCGCCGGAGCTCGGCATCGGCGACCTCGCCTCCGACCTCGTCTACGCGGCAAGCGGCTCGGTCGTCGACACCACCGTCGTCGCCGGCCGGGTGCTGATGCGCGGCGGCGAGGTCGAGGGGACCGCCGAGATCCTCGCGCGCGCCCGCGAGCACGCCGATCGGCTAGGAATTGGTCGGTGACGAACGTTCTCAGCACGATCGGCGAAGGATTCGAACAGGCGTTCCTGATGGCCTACGAGGTCTGGTGGGCGCTGGTGCTCGGCTTCGCGATCTCGGCGGTCGTGCAGACCCTGGTGCCGGCCGAGCGGATCCAGGCGAGCCTCGCCGGTCGCGGGCCGAAGCCGGTGGCGCTGGCGACCGGGCTCGGCGCCGCCTCCTCCTCCTGCTCCTACGCGGCGATCGCGATCGCCAAGTCGCTGCTGCAGAAGGGGGCCTCGGCGACGACGGCGCTCGCCTTCCAGTTCGCCTCGACCAACCTGGTCTGGGAGCTCGGCCTGGTGCTCTGGGTGCTGCTCGGCTGGCAGTTCACCCTCGCCGAGTACTTCGGCGGGATCGTCCTGATCGTGCTGATGGCGGTGCTGCTGCGCCTCTTCGTCTCGCCGCGGCTGGAAGAACAGGCGCGCAGGCACGCCCAGGAAGCGCAGGAGGAGCATGTGCACGACCATGGCTGTCACGGCGGGCACGGCGGCGAGCCGGACAAATGGACCGCCGTCGCGCTCAGCTTCCGCGCCGACTGGACGATGCTCTGGAAGGAGATCACGGTCGGCTTCCTGCTCGCCGGCTTCATCGGGCTGCTCGGCAACGACTTCTTCAACTTCCTCTTCGTCACCGACGCGCCACCGCTCGTGCGCACGATCGAGAACGTCCTGGTCGGGCCGCTGATCGCGATCCTCAGCTTCGTCTGCTCGATCGGCAACGTGCCGCTGGCGGCGGTGCTCTGGTCGGGCGGGATCAGCTTCGCCGGCGTGATCGCCTTCATCTTCGCCGACCTGATCGTGCTGACGATCGTCGCCGCCTACCGCAAGTACTACGGCACCGCCTTCGCGCTGCGGATCACGGCGCTGATGTTCGTCGTCATCGTGATCGCCGCGCTGATCGTCGACCTCGTCTTCGGCCTCGCCGGGTTGATCCCGACCGGCCCGCGCCCGACCCGGGCCGACGTCTTCGGCTCGGTCCAGCTCGACTACAAGCTCTTCCTCAACCTGCTCGGCCTGGCGATCTTCGCCGGATTGATGTGGAGAACCAGGCGCGGCCGGGTATAGGCTCGCCCTGAGTGCCCGCTGAAGAGGCCACCGACCACAGCTCGTCCGCCGCCGCCTCGTCTGTCCGCTACGAGAACGCGACCAAGCGCTACGGCGACAGCGCCGAGGCCGCGGTCGAACGGCTCAACCTTGAGGTTCCGGCCGGCGAGGTCTGCGTGCTGGTCGGCCCCTCGGGCTGCGGCAAGACGACCGCGATGCGATTGGTCAACCGCACCGTCGAGCTGAGCGACGGCGACGTGACGATCGGCGGCGAGTCGGTGCGCGAGCGCGACCCGGCGCGGTTGCGGCGCGAGATCGGCTACGTGATCCAGGAGGTCGGCCTCTTCCCCCACCGCACGATCGCCCAGAACATCGGCACGGTGCCGCAGCTGCTGGGTTGGACGAAGGACCGGACCGAGGCGCGCACCGCCGAGCTGATGGAGCTGATCGGGCTCGACCCCGAGCTCGGCGAGCGCTACCCGACGCAGCTCTCCGGCGGCCAGCAGCAGCGCGTCGGCGTGGCGCGGGCGCTCGCCGCCGACCCGCCGGTGATGCTGATGGACGAGCCCTTCGGCGCGATCGACCCGATCAACCGCGAGCGCCTGCAGAACGAGTTCCTGCGCCTGCAGGCGGAGATCCGCAAGACGATCCTCTTCGTCACTCACGACATCGACGAGGCGATCAAGATGGGTGACCGGATCGCGATCATGCGCAAGGGCGGTCACCTGGCCCAGTTCGCGACGCCGGCCGAGCTGCTGATGGCGCCCGCCGACGAGTTCGTCGAGGACTTCGTCGGCGCCGACCGAGCGCTGAAGCGGCTGGCGCTGATGCGCGTCGCCGACATCGACCTCTGGGCGGCGCCACTCGCCCACGTCGGACAGGCGACGGGCGAGGTGCGGGCGAAGCTGCACGGCGCCGAGGTCCCCTACCCGCTGCTGGTCGACTCCGAGCGGCGGCCGCTCGGCTGGCTGTCGGAGCGCGACCTCGCCGCGGAGTCGGTGCCGGCGCGGCCCGACTCGCCGCTCGGCCCGCTGCTCGACCGCGACGACGTGATGCGCGACGCGCTCGCCGACCTGCTGCAGGGCGAGGCCCAGTACGCCGCGGTGGTGGACCACCAGGGCCGGATCGACGGCGTGCTCTCGGTCGAGATCATCTCCGAGTTCCTCGCCTCGCCCAAGGCGAAAACCGAGGAGAACAGCGCCGTGGAGCGGCCGCGTGGCTAGCGCCGCCGCGCTCGCGCTGCCCCTGGCCAAGGTCGGCGAAGTCGGCGAAGGCTTCTTCCACGAACGCAGCTCGGAAACCCTGCCCTGTCAGGCGACCGACAAGCTGTTCTGCTTCGACTGGGCGAAGGAAAACATCGGCAGCTACGCGACGCCGACCGTCCAGCACGTCGAACTGGTGCTGTTCTCGGTCCTGGCGGGGCTGGCGTTCGCCTTCGCCCTGGCGTTGCTCGCCCACCGGCGACACTGGCTGCGAGGGCCGCTACTGGGCGCCACCGGCGTCCTCTACACCGTGCCGAGCCTCGCCTTCTTCTTCCTCCTCCAACCGATCACGGGACTCGGCCGCGACACCGTGATCATCGTCCTCGCCGCCTACACGCTGCAGATCATCTACCGCAACGCGATGACCGGCCTCGCCAACGTGCCGGCTTCGGTCAGGGACGCGGCGCGCGGCATGGGGCTCACCGATCGCCAGATCCTCTGGCGGGTCGAGCTGCCGCTGGCGACGCCCGAGATCGTCGCCGGCCTGCGCATCGCCACGGTCAGCACGGTCGCGATCGCGACCCTGGCCGTCTTCGCCGGCGGCGGCGGGCTCGGGCAGAAGATCTACACCGGCGGCGGGCTGACCTTCAAGACGAACATCATCATCGCCGGCGGGATCGCGATGCTGATGGCGTTCGCCTTCGACCTGATCCTGTTCGCGATCCAGCGCCGCGCGACGCCCTGGCGAAAGGCGGGCGATACGTGATCGGCGGCCTCCTCCCTCCCTTCCTGCCGGCCTCGATCGGCGGCGCGATCGAATTCATCTTCGAGCCGCAGAGCTCGAACGTCACCGGCGGCAAGAAGGTCGGCGGCCTCGAACAGGTGATCGAACTGACGATCACCCAGCTCGAGCTGACCGCGATCGCGCTCGCGATCGCGCTCGTCGTCGCGCTGCCGCTCGGCCTCTACCTCGGCCACCGCGGCACCGGCGAGCTGCTCGCCGTCGGCCTCGGCAACGTCGGCCGGGCGATCCCCGAGCTGGCGCTGATCGCCTTCATGGCCGCCGTGATCGGCGTCGGGCTGCTGAACGTGAGCATTGCGCTTGCCGTGCTCGGCGTGCCGCCGATCCTGACCAACACCTTCGTCGGCATCCGCCAGGCCGACCGCGCCTCGGTCGACGCGGCGCGGGGGATCGGCATGACCGAGCCGGAGATCCTCTTCAAGGTGGAGATGCCGCTGGCGGTCCCGACCCTGATGGCCGGGATCCGCGGCGCGACGATCGCGATCGTCGCGACGGCGACGATCGCCCCACTGGCCGGCGTGCTCACGCTGGGCGACTTCATCATCAACCGCAACGTCTACGGCGCCAGCGGGGTGCTGGCCGGGGCGATCCTGGTCGCCCTGCTCGCGGTGGTGCTGGAGTCGCTGCTCGCCTGGCTGCAACGTCTGCTCACTTCGAGAGGCTTGCGGCTCAGTCCGACCTGACCTGTTCCCAGAAACGACCGCAATGCAATCGACAAGAGAGGAAGCACAGTGAGAAACACGACCCAGAGGGCGCGCGCCTCCGTAGCGGTACTGCTTGCGCTCTTCCTCAGCCTCGGAGTCGCTGCCTGCGGCTCAAGCAACGACAGCAGCACCGAAAGCGGGGGCGCGGAAGGCGGCGGCGCGATCGTCTCCAACCCAGCAAACGGCAAGGTCAGCCTGACGATCGGCTCGAAGAACTTTCCCGAACAGGAAATCCTCGGGGAAATCTACGCCCAGGCGCTGAAGGCCGCCGGCTACAAGGTGAAGACGGCGCTCAACCTCGGCTCTGAAACGGTCGCCCACCAGGCGGTGAAGACGGGGCAGGTCTCCGGCTATCCCGAGTACGCCAGCACGGCGCTGACCTCGTTCTTCGGCATCGAACCCGAAGAAGTCCCCGCCGGCGCGCAGCCCGCCTACGAAAAGGCCAACGAAGAATTTGAAACCGAAGGGCTGACGGCCTTCCCGCCGACCCCGTTCGCCAGCGCCAACGCGGTCGGCACGCTGAAGAAGACGGCCGGAGAACGCAATCTGAAGACGATCTCCGACCTCGAAGGCCAGTCCGAAGAAATGAGCCTCTACGGCTCGCCCGAGTGCCGCCAGCGGATCGACTGCCTGGCCGGGCTCGAAAAGTACTACGGACTCAAATTCAAGTCGTTCACGCCGGTCGACATCAGCCTGCGCTACACCGTGCTCGAAAAGGGCCAGGCCGACCTCTCGATCCTCTTCACCACCGATCCGCAGCTCTCGGCGGAGAAGGACAAGTTCGTCATCCTCGAAGACGACAAGCACGTCTTCCCGGCGGGCAACGTCATCTTCGTGACCAAGGCCGCGACCGCGGAAAAGGCCGGTCCCGACTACGAAAAGACGATCGTCCAGGTCCAGGAAGGCCTGACCCTGCCGGTCATGCAGGAGCTCGACGCCAGGGTCGAACTCGAAAAGCAGTCGCCGGCCAAGGCAGCGGCCGCGTACCTGAGCGAAGCCGGCTACACCGGCTGACCGACCCGACGAGCACCGCGTTCGTCCTTTGTACGGCTATGCGGGACAAAGGACGAACGCGCTCGTCATGACGCCGCTGCCACGTGGCACTCGGCCGTCTTCGCGATCCGGCCGAGCGTGACGTGGGCGGCCCAGGCGGCGCTCAGGCCGGCGATCGCCGCGAGGAGGAGCGCAACGCGCGGGTCGTAGGCCTCGGAGAGCCAGCCGGTCAGCGGTCCGCCGATCGGCGTCGAGCCGAGGAAGACGACCGAGTAGAGCGCCATCACCCGGCCCCGCATTGCCGGCTCGACGGCGAGCTGCAGGGTCGAGTTGATCGTCGCGGCGAAGGTGACCGCGGCGGCGCCGAGCAGGGCGAGCATCGGGATCTCGAGGGCCAGCGCCGGCATCGCCGCGGCGAGCAGCGCCGAGACGCCGAAGGCGAGCGCCGCGGCGGCGATCAGGCGCGGGCCGGTGCGGCCGTGGGCGCCGGTGACCAGCGCGCCGGCGAGCGAGCCGACGCCCATCGCCGAGACCAGCACGGCGTAAGTACTGGCGCCACCGTCGAAGCTGAAGCGGGCAAGCAACGGCAGCACGACCTGGAAGTTGAAGCCGAAGGTGCCGACCAATGCCATCAGCGCCAGCGGCACCATCAGCGCCGGCGTCCGCTTGACGTAGCGCAGGCCGGCCCGGATCGCGCCGGGCTCGCGGCCGCCGGTGGGAGCCGAGCGCAGCAGCGCCGGATCCATCCGCCAGAGGGCGAGAATCATCGCCGCGAAGGTGAGCGCGTTGACGCCGAAGCAAAGGCCGACGCCGAACCCCGCGATCAGCAGCCCGCCGATCGCCGGGCCGACGATCCGCGCCGACTGGACGATGACGCTGTTGAGGCTGACCGCGTTGACGACCCGGTCCGGGCCGACCATCTCGATCGCGAAGCTCTGCCGGGTCGGGTTGTCGACCGCATTGACCAAGCCCATCGCGAAGACCGCGAGGTAGACCATCCAGGGCGCGACCGCCCCAGTCTCGGTCACCGCGAAGAGGCCGATCGCGGGCAGCGCCATCAGCGCCTGGGTCACGATCAGCAGGCTCCGCTTGGCGAAGCGGTCGGCGAGCAGCCCGCCCCAGGCGCCGAAGAGAAGCATCGGCAGGAACTGCAGGGCGGTGGTCAGGCCGACGGCGACGCCGCTGCCGGTGAGGCTGAGGATCAGCCAGACCGCGGCGACGGTCTGCATCCAGTTCCCGGACAGCGAGACGACCTGGCCGGCGAAATAGCGCCGGTAGTTGGGGACGGTGAGCGAGTGGAAGCTGCGCCGGACCGCGGCGCTCATCGATCTCCTTCAAGGTGCCCTGCGCTCCTGGGGAGCCACACTTTCAAACGTTTCTCAAACAGAAGTATCAATTCTCTGTACCAATTCTCTCAAACGGCCGAAATGGGCAGATTTGCTTGGTAGCGTCGCCGGCAGGAGGGCGAAGGGGACGGGTGTCTCCAGGCGGCTGAGAACCGCTCTGTCCGATCAACCATCGGATCCGGTTCGAGTCCGGCGCCCTCCGCATATGACCCGCCGGAGCAGGTCGGGTGCTGGTGCGGCTCGTGCTAGCCTGGGACACGGTTCTCAGCCGCCTGCGGGGTGGTACCCCGCTTCGCCAGACTCGACCCGCTCCGGCGGGTCTTGTCGTTTCTGGAGGTAGGCACAAGGGCGGGCGCGTCGAAGTAGGCGCGGATGAGCGCCGCGAGTACCGACAAGTCGGCCGCCTACGAGCCAGGGATGGACGCGCGTAGCACGCGCGTCGCCGAAGTCCTCAACACGCCGATGCTGGTTGCCGCGGCGCTGACGATTCCCGCGGTGGCGATCAGCGAGTCGCATCCCGGGGGATGGGTGCTGGACATCGCCCACGCGCTCAACTGGATCATCTGGCTCGCCTTCCTCACCGAGCTCGTCGTGATGCTGGCGGTCGTGCCGCACCGGTGGACCTGGCTCAAGCACCACCCGTTGGACCTGATCATCGTCGTCTTCACCCCACCGGTGCTACCGCCCGGCCTGCAGAGCCTGCGCGTGTTGCGCCTGCTGCGCCTCCTCCGCCTGCTGCGCCTCGCCCAGCTCTCGCGCCAGGCCTTCTCGCTGCGCGGCCTGCACTACGCGGCGCTGCTCGCGATGCTGACCGCGATCGCCGGCGGCGCGCTCTTCGTCGGCTTCGAGAGGCACAGCCAGCACCTCACCGCCTGGGACGGGATCTACTGGGCGGTCACCTCGATGACCACGCTCGGCTCGAACATCTACCCGATGACGACCGGCGGCCAGGTGGTCGGCGTGGTGGTCGTACTCGTCGGCATCTCCTTCGTCGCCCTGCTCACCGGCGCGATCGCCCAGCGCTTCCTTGGCCCCGAGATCGCCGAAGTCGAGGCGGAGCTGGAGGCAGAGGCGCTCAGTGCCGAGGCGATCGCCCTGCGCGAGCTGCGCAACGTCCGCGAGCAGCTCGAGGCGCTGGAGGTGGCCGTCGAGCACATGGTCGACGAACGCACCCCCTGACCGCTCTTGTTGCAGCCTTTCCCCACCCATAGTGGGGCAAAGGCTGCAATTCAGCCTTCGGCGTCCTGGCGGGCGGCGATCTTCGCCTCCAGCTCGTGCGTCACGCCGGGGTCGCGCAGGGTGGTGACGTCGCCCAGCTCGCGACCCTCGGCGATGTCGCGCAGCAGGCGGCGCATGATCTTGCCCGAGCGCGTCTTCGGCAGGTCGCCGGACCAGATAACCCGCTTGGGCCGCGCCAGTTTGCCGATCCGCGCGGCGACGTGCTCGGACAGCTCGGCGACCATCTCGTCGTCGCCCTCATGGTCGCCCTCGAGCGTGACGAAGGCGCAGATCGCCTGGCCGCTGTCCTCGTCGCTCTGCCCGATCACGGCAGCCTCGGCGACCTTCGGGTGGGAGACGATCGCCGACTCGACCTCCGCCGTGGAGAGGCGGTGGCCGGAGACGTTGACGACGTCGTCGATCCGTCCCAGCACCCAGAGGTAGCCGTCCTCGTCTTCGCGGGCAGCGTCGCCGACCAAATAGGTCTCGGGGCCGAAGCGCTTGAAGTACGTCTCGACGAAGCGCTCCTCCTCGCGGTAGAGAGTGCGCAGCATGCCCGGCCAGGGGCGGCGCAGGACGAGCAGGCCCTCGCCGCCCTCGACCGGCTCCCCCGCCTCGTCGAAGACGGCGGCATCGATCCCCGGTAGCGGCCGCGTCGCCGAGCCGGGCTTGGTCGCGGTGATCCCCGGCAGCGGCGAGATCATGATCTGGCCGGTCTCGGTCTGCCACCAGGTGTCGACGATCGGACAGCTCTCGCCGCCGATCACCTTGTGGTACCAGAGCCACGCCTTCGGGTTGATCGGCTCGCCGACCGAGCCGAGCAGGCGCAGCGAGGAGAGGTCGTGGCGCGCGGGGTGCTCCGCACCCCATTTCATGCAGGCGCGGATCGCCGTCGGCGCGGTGTAGAGGATCGTCACCCCGTAGCGCTCGATCAGGCTCCACCAGACGTCCTTGTCGGGGTAGTCCGGCGCCCCCTCGTACATCACGCTGGTCGCGCCGTTGGCGAGCGGGCCGTAGACGATGTAGGAGTGGCCAGTGACCCAGCCGACGTCGGCCGCGCACCAGTACACGTCCTCCCCCGGCTTCAGATCGAAGACGTTGCGATGGGTCCAGGCCGCGCCGGTGAGGTAACCGCCGGTAGTATGGAGGATCCCCTTCGGCTTCGCGGTCGAGCCCGAGGTGTAGAGGATGAAGAGCGGGTCCTCGGCGTTCATCGGCTCGGCCGGGCACTCGGCGGCGGCGGCTTCCATCGCCCCCTCGAACCAGACGTCGCGGCCCTCGCGCATCTCGCACTCCTCGCCGGTGTGCTTGACGACGAAGATCGTCTCGATCGAGCCGACGTCCGCCATCGTCTCGTCGACCCGCGGCTTGACCGGGGCCGTCTTGCCCTTGCGGCGGGCGGCGTTGACGGTGACCAGCGCCTTGGCCGCGGAGAACTCCATCCGCTCGCGCACTGCCTCGGCCGAGAAGCCGCCGAAGACGACGTTGTGGACGGCGCCGATGCGCGCGCAGGCGAGCATCGCGACGGCGACCTGCGGGATCATCGGCAGGTAGATCCCGACCACGTCGCCCTTCTCGATCCCGCGGTCGCGCAGGGCGTTGGCGAAGCGCTGCGTGTCGGCGAGCAGGTCGGCGTAGGTGACGTCGCGCTCCTCGCCCTCCTCGCCGCGCCAGTGGTAGGCGACGCGGTCGCCCAACCCCGCCGCGACGTGGCGGTCGAGGCAGTTGGCGGAGACGTTGAGCTCACCATCGGCGAACCACTTGTAGAAGGGCGGGTTGGACTCGTCGAGCGATTCGCTCGGCTGCTTCGTCCAATCGAGCAGCTCGCCCGCCTGCCGCAACCACCAGGCGGGCGGGTCGGCGGCGGCCTCCGCGTAGATCGCCGGATCGGAGAGCAACGCTCGCTCGCGAAACGGATCGGGAGGATCGAAGCGCTCCACCTCCAGCAACTCGGTCAGCTCCTGCTCCAGCGGTGCCCGTTCTTCGACTCCCATCGCACTCCCTCCTCGGCCGCTAATCTGACCGAGAACGGTACCCGTTCGCTCAAATGCTCTTCCGGCAGATAATCCACGAGGACCTCGGTTGCGCCTCCTACCTGGTCGGCGACTCCGGCGCGGGCGTCGCCGCCGTGGTCGACCCGCAATGGGACATCGATCCATACGTGAACCTCGCCCGCCTGCACGGGGTGCGGATCGAGCACGTGCTGGAGACGCACAACCACGCCGACCACGTCTCCGGTCACGGCCGCCTCGCCCGGGCCACCGGAGCGACGATCCACGTCAACGCGCTGGCCGAGGCCGAGTACGAGCACGAGGCCTTCGACGACGGCTGGACGCTGGCGCTGGGCGACGCGGTCTCGATCGAGGCGATCCACACCCCCGGCCACCGGCCCGAGCACACCTCCTTCCTGCTCCGCGACGCCGAGCGCGGCGGCGACCCGGTCGCTGTGCTGAGCGGCGACTCGCTCTTCGTCGGCGACGTCGCCCGCCCTGACCTCGCGGTCGAGCCACGCGAGGGCGCGGCCGGCATCTTCCGCTCGCTGCACGAGCGGCTGCTCTCGCTGCCCGACGAGGTCGAGGTCTGGCCCGGCCACCTCGGCGGCTCGCTCTGCGGAAGCTCCGGCATCGACCTCAAGACCTCCTCGACGATCGGCTTCGAGCGCCGCCACAACCGCGCGCTTGCCCTGACCGACGAAGCCGAGTTCATCGACGACGCGGTCGCGAGCATCGGCGAGCGGCCACCCAACGTCGAGCACATCGTCGCCCTCAACCGCGGCCCGCTGGTCGAGTCGATCGGCTCGCCCGCGTCGCTGACGCCGCGCCGCTTCGAGGCGGCGATCGCCGCCGGCGCCTACGCCGTCGACTCGCGCACCAACGAGCAGTTCGACGAGGCCCACATCCCGGGCGCGATCAGCGCCTCGGGCTACGACACCGGCTTCGCCACCAAGGTCGCGCAGGTCGTCCCGCCCGACGGCGAGGTCGTCGTCGTTGCCGCTTCGGACGGCAACGAGCTCGAGGCGGCCGAGCTGCTCGCCGCGGTCGGCCTGCGGGTGCGCGGCTTCCTCGGCGGCGGGATGAGCGCCTGGCGGGCGGAGGAGCGCCCGGTCGAGCGGATCGAGCCAATCGGGCCCGACGGCCTGGCGGAGCTGCTCGAGGGCGAGGGGCCACCGCTTGTCCTCGACGTGCGCGGCGCCGCCGAGTACGCCGAGGGGCACATCGAGGGCTCTCTGCACATCCCCTATGGAGAGCTGGCGCGGCGGCTCGACGAGCTGCCGCGCGACCGGGCATTGGCGACGATCTGCAAGGGCGGCAAACGCAGTGGGCTGGCGGCTTCGGTGTTGCAGCGCGAGGGGTTCGCGACGATTCACGTTGCACGGGGGGGCGTCGGGACCTGGCAGGACGAAGGGCGACCGGTCGAGATGGGCTCGGTGCCTGCTTAGAAGCCCCATCCGGTAGGGCTGGCTTGAGAGCCCATCCGGTAGGGCCTCCACTTAACTTCTTTCGGTGGATCGTGGTGCCTTGGTGGAGGCCCCATCCGGCAGGGCTTCCACTTAACTTGTTTCGGTGGATCGCTTGTGGGCTGGCGCCCGTAGCCCACACCGAAAAAGTACAAGACGTTTCAGCCCTACCGGATGGGGCCTATGCGGGGCGCGTTTGGGGGGACGGACTCAGGGACGTCGCGATTGCGGCGGCCAGTGCCAGCGCCTCGTCTGGCTTGAGGGAGCTGATGGTGACCCGGATCGCCGGCTCGCTGCGAAGGCGGAAGGGAGCGCCGGGGGCGAGGGCCCAGCCGTCCTCTCGTAGTGCTTGCACGACACTGGTCTCGTCGGGGACCGGGATCCATACGTTTAGGCCGCTTGGGGCCCCAGCCTCGATGCCGTGATCAGCGAGAGCTGAGATGAAGGCTTTGCGGCGCTTGCTGTAGGTCGTGGTGGCCTTTTTTAGGTTGGGGGCGGTCTTGGGGTCGGCCCATAGGGTCGCCGCGGTGCGCTGGAGGAGGTGGCTTACCCAGCCTGGGCCTACGGCCTGGCGGCCGCGGACTCGGCTGATCGTCTGGGGGTCGCCGGCCAGGACGGCGAGGCGGAGATCGGGGCCCAGGGACTTGGCCAGCGAGCGGGCGGCGGCCCAGCGCTGCCGACCGGCCGTCAGGGTCAGACGGAGGGACCCCGCGATCGGGCCGAGGTGGTCGTCCTCCAGGACCATCGCGTCAGGGTTGAGATCGAGGACGCGTTTCAGCTCCGCGGCGCGCTCCTCGTCGAGCGAGGCGCCGGTCGGGTTCTGGCCACGGGGGTTGACCACCACGGCGCTCGCGCCCTGCTCGAGCGCATCGGCGAGCGCTGAGGGAACCATGCCCTTGCCGTCGATCGCCACCGGGCGCAGGGCGAGACCGAGGGCGCGCAGGAGATCGAAGAGCCCGGCGAAGCCCGGGTCTTCGACGGCGACGACGTCGCCGGGCCGGAGCTGTGCCTGGAGGGCGCGCTCGATCCCGTCGAGGGCGCCATTGACCACGGCGACGTCCTCGGCGGCGATCCCGGCCTCGCCGAGCTCGGCCCGGGCCAGCTCGATCAGTTGAGGATCGGCCGGGTCGCCGCCGTAGAGCTGGCGCGGCGGCTCGATCCGGCGCAGAATCGGGGTCAGGTCGGGCAGCAGCTCGGGGTCGGGGTTGCCGCTCGCCAAATCGCGGACGCCCGCCGGAGCCTCCGTGCCCAGCCATGACCCGGCGACCGGAGGTCGCCAGCTGACGTGGGTACCGCTGCGGGAGCGAGTGACAACGAGTCCGCGCGAGCGCAGGTCCTTGAACGCGGTGGCGACGGTCGTCGGGCTGACGCCGAGCTCGGTGGCGAGCGTGCGGACGGCCGGCAGCGGAGCGCCGGGCGGGAGCGCGCCCTCCCCTATGCCGCGCTCGATGCTGGCCGCGATCGCAGCGGCGCCATCGCCGCTGATCCGATACTGTGTCATTTCAGTAGCCACATCTGTACTGTAACAAAAAGAAAGCGAGGAAGGCGCGATGGCGACGAGGCCGGCGGGCTCGAGTGGAGAGCACGGCAGGGGAGCGAGCGGGAGACCGCGGACGAGGGTCGCCCGGATGCCCAGCCGCGCCGACTACGGGCGCGAGGCGGTCGACGCGATCCTCGACGAGGCGATCGTCTCCCACGTCGGCACGATCGCCGCCGAGGGCCACCCGGTCGTAATCCCCACCCTCCACGCCCGTGCCGGAGATTGGCTCTACATCCACGGCTCGGCGGCGAGCCCGACCCTGCGCCGCGCCGAGCAGGCCGAGATCTGCCTGACCGCGACCCTCCTCGACGGCCTGGTCCTCGCCCGCTCCGCCGTCCACCACTCGGTCAACTACCGCTCCGTAGTCGTCTTCGGCCAAGCCGAGAAGATCGACTCGCCGAACGACAAACGCAACGCACTCCGGGCCTTCACCGAGAAGCTCATCCCGGGCCGCTGGGCCGACGCCCGCCCACCGACCGAAAAGGAGCTACGAGCAGTAGGGGTATTACGGCTGCCGCTCGACGAGGCCTCAGCCAAGATACGCAACGGCGGCCCGCTGGATGACGAGGAGGATTACGAGCTACCGATCTGGGCCGGAACCATCGACCTACGCCTCACTGCCAGCTCACCCAAGCCCGACGAACGCCTCCAACCCAACGTCGAGTGTCCCAGCTACATAAGCGAGCTCTCCCGCGCCCGAACTTAGAGTCGGCCCGCCCGGTAGGGCTGAAACGTCTTGTACTTTTTCGGTGCCCGCATCGGGCGTCAGCCCACAGGCGATCCACCGAAAGAAGTTAAGTGGAAGCCCTACCGGGCGGGCCGACTCCTACTAATAACCGCTCGGGTGACGAGCAATAAACCCTTCGGGCGAGTCGACCGGCGAGGAGTGCCAGCGCGGCCCCGGCCCGCCGACCGTGTCGAAGGCGAGGCCGGCGATGATCATCCAGGCGTGTCCGGAGTTGGCGTAGACCGTGATCCACTGGCCGGGACCGGGGTCGCCCCAGGTCTCCAGACCGGTCGAGTCGAGCGGGCTGGAGAGGAAGCCGCCGCCGTTTAAGGCGAAGCTGACCGCGCCCGAGCAGTCGTAGCCGGACGATTCGAACGAGCCGTGGCCGCCGCCCCAGATGTAGGGGGTGGTGGCGATCGAGTTGGCGGCTTCGATCGCCGCCTGCACGGCCGGCGGCGCGGCGGCCGGCACGCTCGCCTGGCTTTCGGAGATGAATTCAGCGCTCTGCCCCGGCGTCAGCGGCGCCGGCGTCCCGGTCGGGACCGGCGCGCCTGAGCTGGCGAGCTGTTCGGAGATCGCCGCCAGGTTGTCGCTGAGCGCCGCTTCGCGCGACTCCAGCGATTCGAGGTCGGCCTGGCGCTGGGCCTGCGCTTCCTTCAGTTCGGCGAAGCGCGCCGCGGCTTCGGCACTGGCCTTGGACGCTTCCTGCTCCTTGGCGGCGATTTCATCGCGCGCTTCCTTCAGCTGCGCCCTGATCGCCGCCATCCGTTCGACCGCGGCCTGGGCTTCGTCGCGCAGCCCCTTGACCCGGTCGGCGACCGAGTTGTCGTAGTCCTGGATGCGGCTGAGGTATTCGGCGCGGGCGCTGGCCTGCGACCAGGTCTCCGATTCGAGTACGACGCTGACCACGTCGGGGCTGCCCGCCTCATACATCGAGACCAGCCGTTCGCGCAGCGCGTCCAGCGCCCGCTGCAGGCGTTCGCGGATCTCTTCCAGGTGGCGCTGCTCCGCTTCGAGCTTCGCGGTGGCGCTGTCGAGCTCGTCCTGCTTGCTCGTCAGTTCGGATTCGAGCGCCTGCTGTTCCTGGCGCAGGCGTGAGACTTCGCCGAGCATCGAGTCGATTGCCTTGTTCTGTGCTTCGATCGTCGCCGAGAGCGCGCTGGAGCTTTCGCGCACGTGGCTCAGCTTGCCCTGGGTCGCGTCGAGCTTTTCGCTCAGGGTCTTGGCAGGCGCGCTCGCCACGAGGCAGAGCACGAGCAGCAGCAGGGCGGCCGGGAGCAACAGCCACCGGGAGGTACCGGCAGGAGGACGCATCGGCGGCGCACGCTAACGAAGTCGCCTAAAGATTGTTAGGAGTTGCTCATAACTTGCAACTCCTCTTGCAGAATTGCGGGCCTTGCAGGAGAAAACAGTCGGGCGGCGAGCAACCCCCGATGGCCGACGGGCCGATAAGTCAAGTCGGACTTGACTTATCGGCCCGTCGGCGGGCGGTGCGGGGCTAGGCGAGCAGCTTGGCCTTTGCCTTGTCGAACTCCTCGCTGGAGAGCGCGCCCTTTTCCTTCAGCTCGTTGAGCTTGTGCAGTTCGTCCGCGGCGGAGCCGCCGTGCGCCTGCTCACGGACGTATGAATCGAAATGCTGTTTGGCCTCCGCCTGCGCCTTGATCGTCCTTTCGCGCATGCCGCTGCCGCGGGCGATCAGGTAGATGAGCGCGGTCAGGAAGGGGATGAAGACAAGGAAGAGCACCCAAGCCGCCTTAGCCCAGCCCGACGTCTCGTGGTCCCGGAAGAGGTCGGTGAGGATCGTGATCAGGATCCAGATCCAGATGACGAAGAAGAAAACCTCAAAGGCGACGAGAAGCGCTTCGCCGATGTTGATGTTTGCGAACGGCACGGGTGATTCCTTTCGATGGATGGAAAGAGCTACGCGATCTTAAAGCCGCTGAGCAAATAGGACCGCGGCAACCGCGGTTGCCAGGTTGAGGCTGGAGACGCCGGGGCGCATCGGGATGCCCAGACGGACATCGGCGCGGTCGAGCAGGTCGGCGCTGAGGCCGTAGCGCTCCGTGCCGAAGGCGAGGATCGCGCGCGGCGGCAGCTCGGCCGGGCGAAGATCCTCGCCGCCGGGGTCGACCGCGACCAGCGGCCGGTCGCTGGATGGCAGCGCCGCGACCCCGACCACCGGCAGGGCGAAGTGGAGCCCCGCCGCGCCGCGCAGGGCATCGGGATGCCAGGGGTCGTTGGGTCCGGTGGTCAGCACCCCGGCGGCACCGGCAGCGGCGGCGACCCGCACGCAGGCGCCCATGTTGCCCATCGTGCGCGGATCCTCGAGCAGGACCACGGGGTCGGGCCGCGGCTCGGCGAGCAGTGCCGCAAAGTCGACCTCCGGCCGGCGGGCGATCGCGACGACGCCGGTGCGGGGCGCCTGCGGCACCAGCTCGGCCACCAGCTCGGACCCGACCGACGCCGTCCGCTCGACCAGCGTGTCGACGAGGTCGGGCGCCAGCTCGGCCGCCAGCCCGTCGAGCTCCTCGCGGTCAGCGGCAACGGCCTCGAGCACCTCGGCGCCGAAGCGCAGCGCGTGCTTGAGGGCATGGAAGCCCTCCAGCACGGCCAGGTTGGAATCCCGGCGCGCCGTGCGATAGCGACGGATCAGCGCCTGCTCGTCGGCTTCGCTCACCGCCGCATCATGTACCGATCGAGGCCGGGGCGCTCAGCCGGGCCGAAGGCATCGGGTGGCGCCCACACCAGGCCTGCGGCTTTACCCCGATGTCCGTCCGGCCCGGCACATCGCATGATGGGAGCCGAGACGACAACCCTGGAGGTGCGTGATGGAGACGATGAAGGCCGCGGTGTTCGAGGGCCACGAGAAGATCCAGCTGGAGGAGAAGCCGGTGCCGCAATGCGGGCCCAGCGACGCGATCGTGAAGATCTCGCTGACGACGATCTGTGGCACCGACGTCCACATCTGGCGCGAGGAGTACCCGGTCGAGCAGGGGCGCATCGTCGGCCACGAGCCGGTCGGCACGATCCACCAGCTCGGCGGCGCGGTCACGGGCTACGAGGTCGGCGAGCGGGTGCTGGTCGGCGCGATCACCCCCTGCGGCACCTGCTTCTACTGCCAGTCCCACAACGAGGCCCAGTGCTCGGGCTACGAGGACGACTGGAAGATGATCGGCGGCTGGCAACTCGGCAACTCGATCGATGGCGTCCAGGCCGAGTACTTCCGCGTCCCCTACGCGCAGGCCAACCTGGCGAAGATCCCCGACGACCTCTCCGACGAGCAGTGCGTGCTGCTCGCCGACATCGCCTCGACCGGGATCTCGGCGGCGGAGACCGCCAACGTGCGGATCGGCCAGACCGTGGCCGTCTTCGCCCAGGGCCCGATCGGCCTCTGCGCAACCGCCGGGGCGCGTCTGATGGGCGCCTCGCTGGTGATCGGCGTCGACCGGATCGAGGGACGGCTGAAGCTCTCCAAGCAGATGGGCGCCGACGAGACGATCGACTTCTCCGAAGAAGACCCGATCGCGGCGATCAAGCGCCTGACCGGCGGGCGCGGCGTCAACGTCGCGATCGAGGCGCTCGGCACCCAGCAGACCTTCGAATCCTGCCTCGAGGCGACGCGGCCGGGCGGGATCGTCTCCAGCCTCGGTGTCTACGGCGGCAAGCTCGAGGTGCCGCTCGAGCCCTTCGTCTACGGGATCGGCGACAAGCGCATCCTGACCACCCTCTGCCCCGGCGGCAAGGAGCGGATGCGCAAGCTGATGGAGATGGTCCGCCACGGCCGCCTCGACCTCTCCCCGCTCATAACCCACCGCTTCTCACTCGACCAGATAGAGGAGGCCTACGACCTCTTCGGCAACCAGCGCGAAGGCGTCGTCAAGATCGGCCTGACGCCGTGAGCAGGTCGGCCGGGGCAAGGATCGGGGCGCCGCCGGTCATGCCGAGGAGATGCTTTTCGACGCGCCAACCGCAGTCGACTTTGTACGGCCAATAGCCCCCACAAAGTCCAACGCGGCGATCAGGCGGTGAGACGGCGCTCGTCGCTCGGGGCCGGACGCAGGATGAGGACCTCAGCCGGGGCCTTGTCGAGCAGCCAGACGAGATCGTCGCCCGAGAGGCCGGCCTGACCGGTCGCGGTGGCGGAGACGACGACCCGGTCGAACTCCTCGCTCTCCAGCAGCCGCTGCAGCGCGTGGCGGTAGGAGCGGCCGCGCTCGATCCGGGAGTCGACCGGGACGGCCTGGGCGGCGGCGCGCTGCTCGATCGCCTCCAGCATCGGCATCGCCTTTGCCGCCTCGGCTGGAATCGCGCACTCGAGCGGGAGCTGCTTGGGGACGGCCGCCAGATAGGCCGGCATCAGCGTCGCGTCCTCGGCGCGAGCGAGGCGCAGCGCGGCGTCGACCGCGCGTCGGGAGATCTCGGTGCCGGTGAAGGGCAGGAGGATCTGGTGGACCTCCTCCGGCCGCTCGGAGCGCTTGCCGCGCCACCGGGAGATGGCGATCAGGTACCCCCCGCCGAGGCCGAGGAGCAGCGCGAGGCCGACGAGGAAGTGCTCGATCACGACTCGCCCTCCTTCTGGCCGCGGTGGGCGACGATCCTCACGTCGACCCCGGCCGGAGTCGCGCGCATCAGTGCCTGCGGCAGCGGCGTCCGCAGGCGCGCCAGACCTCGCGCCGGCTTGGATTCGCCGACCATCACGTAGGTGGACCCGCGCTCGCGGATGACACGGGCGGCGGCGGCGACCAGGTCGTCGTGCTCCTCGATCAGCAGGGTCGCGCCGAGCACCGAGGCGAGCTGGCGCAGCGCCGTCACCTGGCGCTCCTCCTCCCCCTCGACCGGCCGGCCCGGCGGCTTCACCCAGAGTAGGTCCAGATCGGTGCCGAGGCGCTGGGCGGAGCGCCAGGCGCGCCGCACGAGGCGCTGCGAGCTCGGACGCGGTCGCACCAGCGCGAGCAGCCGCTCGCCGACGGCCTTGGGCGCGTCGGTCACGACGCGCTCTTCCCGCGTACCGACAGGCTCGACCTGGTGCAGCGTCAGCCGCTTGGACTCGACGTCCTCGGCGACCTGACGCAGGCTGACCTCGCGCAGGGCGGCGAGGTTCTCGATCCGGAAGAAGTTGTCGAGCGCCGCCTGGATGTTCTCGCCCGGATAGATCTTGCCGGCGCGCAGGCGGGCGATCAGCGCCTCCGGGGTGAGGTCGATCAGCACGACCTCGTCGGCGATGCCGAGCACCGAGTCGGGCACGGTCTCGCGCACCGTGACGCCGGTCAGCTCGGCGACCCGGTCGTTGAGCGACTCGAGGTGCTGGACGTTGACCGTGGAGAAGACGTCGATTCCCGCCCCCAGCACCGCGGCGATGTCCTCGTAGCGCTTGCCGTGCTCGAGACCCGGCGGGTTGGTGTGGGCGAGCTCGTCGATCAGGGCCAGGTCGGGGCGGCGCGCGAGCACCGCCGGCAGGTCCATCTCCTCGACGAGCACATCGCGGTAGGGGACGCTCCGCCTTGGCACCACCTCCAGCCCCGCGGCCTGATCGGTGGTCTCCTGGCGCTTGTGAGGCTCCAGGTAGCCGATCGCGACGTCGCGTCCGGCGGCGACTTCGGCCCGACCCTCCTGCAGCATCCGGTAGGTCTTGCCGACCCCCGCGGCCATGCCGAGAAAGATCTTGTAGTGGCCGCGCTCCATCCGCGCCCCGCGGGGCCTCAGGCCCCCAGCAGGTTGTGGACGATCAGATCGATCAGCTTGATCCCGACGAAGGGGGCGATGATGCCACCGAGCCCGTAGATCAGCATGTTGCGGCGCAGCAGCGCCGTGGCGCCGATCGGCCGGTAGCGGACGCCGCGCAGCGAGAGCGGGATCAGCAGCGGGATGACCAGCGCGTTGAAGATCACCGCCGAGAGGATCGCCGATTCGGGCGTCCCAAGCGACATGATGTTGAGCGCGTCGAGCGGGCCCTTGCCGCCGGCCGAGAGCGCGTAGGTGGCGGCGAACATCGCCGGCAGGATCGCGAAGTACTTGGCGACGTCGTTGGCGATCGAGAACGTGGTCAGGGCGCCGCGGGTGATCAACAGCTGCTTGCCGACCTCGACGATCTCGATCAGCTTGGTCGGATTGGAGTCGAGGTCGACCATGTTGCCGGCCTCGCGCGCCGCCTGGGTGCCGGTGTTCATCGCCACCCCGACGTCGGCCTGCGCCAGGGCGGGGGCGTCGTTGGTGCCGTCGCCGGTCATCGCGATCAGGCGGCCGTCGGACTGCTGCTCGCGGATCAGCTCGAGCTTTCGCTCCGGCGTCGCTTCGGCGAGGAAGTCGTCAACGCCTGCCTCCTCGGCGATCTTCGCCGCGGTCAGCTTGTTGTCGCCGGTGACCATGATCGTGCGGATGCCCATTGCCCGCAGCTGGTCGAAGCGGGCCTTCATCCCCTCCTTGATCACGTCTTTGAGGTAGATCACGCCGAGCACCCGCTCGTTGCGAGCGACCGCCAGCGGCGTGCCGCCCTCGCGGGCGATCCGGTCGAGCTCTGCCCTTAGCTCGACCGGAGTGCGCCCGCCCTCCTCGGTAACCCAGCTCTCGATCGCGTCGCCGGCGCCCTTGCGCAGGCGGGTGCCGTTGAAGTCGACACCGCTCATCCGGGTCTGCGCGGAGAAGGGGACGAAGGTCGGCTCGTGGCCGGCGAAGGTGTGCTCGCGGATGCCGTAGGTCTTGGCGAGGACGACGATCGAGCGGCCCTCGGGCGTCTCGTCGGAAAGCGAGGACATCTGCGCGGCCTCGGCCAGCTCCTCGGGGGCGACGCCGGGCATCGGCATGAATTCGACCGCCTCGCGATTGCCGAGCGTGATCGTGCCGGTCTTGTCGAGCAGCAGCACGTCGCAGTCGCCCGAGGCCTCGACCGCGCGGCCGGAGAGGGCGAGCACGTTGCGGCGCACGAGGCGGTCCATGCCGGCGATCCCGATCGCCGAGAGCAGAGCGCCGATCGTGGTCGGGATCAGCGCGACGAGCAGCGCGATCAGCGTCGTCTCGGAGAGTTCCGTGCTCGCGAAGAGCCCAAACGGGCGCAGCGAGACGACGACCAGCACGAAGACCAGGGTGAGGGCGGCCAGGAGAATGCCCAGCGCGATCTCGTTCGGAGTCTTGCGCCGCTCCGCCCCCTCGACCAGGGCGATCATGCGATCGAGGAAGGACTTGCCCGGTTCCTGGGTTATCTCGACGACGATCCGGTCCGAGAGCACCTTGGTGCCGCCGGTGACGGCGCTGCGGTCGCCGCCGGCCTCGCGGATGACGGGCGCCGACTCGCCGGTGATCGCCGACTCGTCGACCGAGGCGATGCCCTCGATCACCGTGCCGTCGCCGGGGACCGGCTCTCCCGCCACGACGACGACGACGTCGCCGCGGACCAGCTCGGAGGCCGGCTTCTCGCCGCCGTCGCGCAGGTGGGCGACCGTATCGGTCCGCATCGCCCGCAGGCTGGCCGCCTGGGCGCGGCCGCGCCCCTCCGCCAGGGCCTCGGCGAGGTTGGCGAAGACGACGGTCAGCCAGAGCCAGACCGTGACGCTGAAGGTGAACCACGAGGGCTCATGGCCGCCGCCGAGTGGCGAGCCGCCGAAGATCTGGATCAGCCAGGCGACGGTCGTGATCAGGGCGCCGATCTCGACCACGAACATCACCGGGTTGCGCGCCTGCACGCGTGGGTCGAGCTTGCGCAGGGACTCGAGCAGCGCCGGGCGCAGGATCTCGGGATCGAACAGGGAACGGGGCTGGGCTTCGGTGCTCATTTGATCGGTGCCTCTTCGTCGAGTGCGAGGTTGAGTTGCAGGACGTTCACGCCGGGCTCCCCGAAGACGCCGAGGAAGCGGCTGCTGGTGTGGTCGGAGATCAGTTCTTCGACCTTGGAGAGCGGCAGCTTGCGCACGGCTGCGATGCGGTGCGCCTGGATCAGCGCGTTGGCTTCGGAGATTTCGGGGTCGACGCCGGAGCCCGACATCGTGACCGCGTCGACCGGGACGTCGGCCTTGGTCAGCGATTTGTCGTAGGGCCTGTTCAGCTTGACGTAGGCGGCGAGCGCTTCGCGCACCGCTTCGCGCTCTTCGACGCTGTTGGGGCCGGAGTTGGAGAAGAAGGTGGCGTTTGCGGCGTAGCCAGACTGCGAGGGGCGCGGCTGGAAGTAGCGCCTGTCGGGGGTGAGGATTTCTTCCCCTTCTTCGTCGAGCTTCGGCTTGCCGTTCTTGCCGATCACGGGCCGGGAGAACGACTGGCCGATCAGGCTCGAGCCGACCAGCCGCCCGTTCACCGTGAGCTTCGATCCGTCGGCCTTGCCGGGGAAGACGAGCTGCGAGATGCCGGTCATCGCCAGCGGGTAGGCGAGGCCGAAGATCAGCGTGAAGGCGAGCACGGCGAGTATCGAAGTGAGAGCGGTGCGCCGCATCTCAGAAGAGCCTTCCGGTCAGGCTCTGCACGATCGGGCCGAGCAGGAGGGCGGGGAAGAAGGTGAGGGCGCCGACGAGGACGATCACGCCGACGAGGAGGATCACGAAGGTCGGGGTGTCGGTGCGCATCGTGCCCGGGCCGGCCGGGGAGACCTTCTTGCCGGCGAGCGAGCCCGCCACCGCGAGCACGAGGACGATCGGCAGGAAGCGGGCGAGGGTCATCGTCGCGCCGCCGAGCAGATCGGCGAAGGAGATTCCGTAGGCTTCGACGTTGCCGGGTGCGTTGGGTTGGATGAAGCCGGTGTAGCCGGCGAAGGCGGAGCCGTTGTTGTTGGCCTGCGAGAGGTATGCGTAGAGGGTCTCCGAGAAGCCCTGCGGCCCGGCCTGGTAGATCGACCGCATCCCCGCCCGGGTCGCGATCGCCAGCCCCGTGGTCACGAGGACCGCGAGCGGAGTGACCAGGATGCCGAGTGAGATCAGCTTGATCTCCTTGGCCTGGATCTTCTTGCCCAGGTACTCCGGCGTTCGGCCGACCATCAGCCCGCCGATGAAGACCGCCAGCAGGACGTAGAGCAGCATCGAGTAGAGGCCGGTGCCGACGCCGCCGAAGACGACCTCGCTGGTGCCGAGCCCCGACATCGGGACCAGACTGCCGAGGCCGGTGTAGGAGTCGTGGGCGGAGTTGACCGAGCCGTTGGAGGTGACCGTCGTCGTCGTCGCCCAGAGCGCCGACTCGGTTATCCCGTTGCGCTGCTCCTTGCCTTCCAAGTTGCCGCCGGTCGAGCCCTCGATCGCCGTCGTCGGCGTGCCGGCGGCGTGCTCGGCGGGGGTGCCGTGTTGCTCGGCGGGGATGATCACGATCACGAAGGCCAGGTAGATCGCCAGCATCGCGGCGAAGATCGACCAGCCCTCGCGCTGGCGGCCGACCATCTTCCCGTAGGTGTAGGTGAGGGCGGCGGGGATGAGGATGATCGAGAGCAGCTCGATGAAGTTGGTCAGCTGGTTCGGGTTCTCGAACGGCATCGAGGAGTTGACGTTGAAGAAGCCGCCGCCGTTGGTGCCGAGCTGCTTGATCGCGATCTGCGAGGCCGCCGGGCCCATCGCCAGCGCCTGTTCGGCACCCTGGACGGTCGTGGCGATGCTGGCGCCGCTGAGCGTCTGCACGACGCCCTGGGAGACCAGGATCAGACCGACGATCACCGAGAGCGGCAGCAGCACGTAGTAGAGGCTGCGGGTCAGGTCCGCCCAGAAGTTGCCGAGGCCAGGGCCGCTGCGTCCGACGATGCCGCGGATGAAGGCGAGCAGGACGCAGATGCCGACCGCGGGGGTGACGAAGTTCTCCACCGTCAGCCCCGCCATCTGCGAGAAGTAGGTCAGCGTCGTTTCGCCGCCGTAGTACTGCCAGTTGGTGTTGGAGACGAACGAGGAGGCGGTGTTGAAGCTGACGTCCCATGGCCCCGAGTGGAAGCCTTCGGGGTTGAACGGGTGGACGCCCTGGGTGCGCAGGATCAGGTAGAGGGCGACCCAGGAGAAGACCGAGAAGAGGACGAGGCTCTTCGAGTATGCCTTCCAATCATGTTCCTCATCGGGGTCGACGCGCAGCACCCTGTAGGTGAATCGCTCCACCGGGCCGAGGACGGGGCTGAGGAAGACACGCTCGCCGCTGAAGACCCGCGCCATGTATTTGCCGAGCGGCGGCGTGAGGGCGATCGCCACCCCGACGAAGATGGCTACCTGCAGCCAGCCCTGTGCCATTAGTAGCCTGCCCCGCGACGTCCGACCGGAAATGACGGCCCCAGATCGCCGCCATACTGCGTCCTCAGTCGCCCAAATAGCGATGCTATTCGGGCTCCCTGCGTCCTTGTCTGGCGACGCCTGGAACTCGTCATTTCACGGCCGACGTCACGAGACAGGCCACTAGAGCTTCTCCCCGCGCAGCAGCGCGTAGAGCAGGTAGGCGAAGACGAGCGCGGACGCGACCAGTCCGAAGACGTCGGCGCCGCTCAGGGTGGCCAGTGCGACAGCGCTCATATCCGGTCGATCAGGTCGATCGCCCAGTAGACGAGGGCGAAGAGTCCGACTGAGATCGCTATCGCGAAGACGTCGGCTACGGGACTGCCGCCACCGGGAAAGATGTCCGCAAGGGGGAACAAGACGGGGGCATCATGCACCCCGCCCCATCAAGGCCGCATGAACTCAGCGCCCCAGCGCATACAGATTTCGTGAAGGTTCTCACCACGTGGCCAGACCCCTATCCACAGGCCGCCGATTCGATTCTGTCCAGCACGAAGGCCGAACCATGGCTAGGCTCGCTTCCATGGGACTACTCAGACGAGCTCTCGGACTCGATGACAGCCCAGCCGCGGTAGAACGCGAGGACTACTGGTCTAAGTACGATGGGACCAGAAAGCTCTCGGTGGTCGGAGAGTCCCATTACCAAGAGGCGCTCAAGCGAATCAGCGGGGCACCGGCGACCGGCGAGCATGGCTACGAGTGCGTGGCTCTACTGGTGCTGGAGCCCGACAACCCCCATGACCCGAAAGCGGTCATGGTTCAAGTGGATGGAGAGTGCGTCGGCTACCTATCGCGACACAATGCCCAGCGGTTCGGGCCGAGGGTTTCGAAAATGGTCAAAGCTGGAGAACCGCCGATCTGCATGGCTTTTATCGGGCGGGGCCCAGACCATCCGAACCTCGGCATCTCGCTACATATCCGGTATGACGGTCCGCTTCTGAGTTGAGAGACACCACCACCATGCGGTGGGGGCTTGACCAGACTCGCCCTTCGCGTCACGATCGCCGGCATGCGGCGGACCGGGGAGGCTGGACTCGATTCGTGGGTAGCAATCGACTTTGAGACGGCATCGATGCGAGGGACCCCGTGTGCCGTTGGGCTGATAGAGGTTGAAGGCGGCCAGATTATCGACCGACACTCCTGGTTGATCCGGCCACCCCTGTTCGAGTTCTCTGGCTTCAACGTGGCGCTCCACGGGATCACTCCAGCGATGTGCGCAGACGCGCCGACCTGGGAGGACTCGCTCTCACGAATAGTCGCAATCGTTGACGGAAGGCCCCTCGTTGCCCACAACGCAAGCTTCGACATCGGAGTGATCCGAGACGCATGCGGTGTCGCCGAGCTCACCTGGCCTCGACTCAGTTACGCGTGCACTTTGGTGATCAGCCGTTGCACCTGGCCAGGGCTGGCCAGCTACAGCCTTCCATTCGTGTCAGCTCACCTGGGAATGTCAGACGAAGCGCATCACGATGCGCGCGAGGATGCTGCGACATCGGCCGCAATCGCCTGCGCTGCTCTCAATGCGAGTGGCTCATCGAGTCTGGCTGAGCTTGTAGATCGCGTCCACGCGGTCATGGGAGTCCTCGAGCCGGATCGATGGATCGGCTGTCACTTGCGAAGTACCTCGCGAGTGGTCCCAGATAAGCCAACGCCGGGCACGGTCATCTACCCCGAGCATCCCCTGTTCGGCAAGACGATCGTCTTCACCGGGGCGATGGCAATTCCCCGCCGGGAGGCCCAGCAGGCCGCCGTAGATCATGGGGCGACTGCCGGCAAAGGCATAACCCGCCATACGGACTACCTCGTGACCGGATACCAAGACCTAAGGAAATTGGCCCAAGGAGCCAGCGAGAGCGCGAAGTTGCAGAAGGCGGAGGCGCTAAGAGCCGCTGGCCACCCAATCGAGATCATCACCGAATCTGATTTCGTCCAATTGCTCAGCGTCATCACAGCTGACTCGCCAAGTGGTCACCGACGCGCCTGATCGAAGCATTTGTCACATATTGCGGATAGGTCGCTGGTTTCGTTTGTTGCGGATATTGCGTTTGTCCCCTAAACTTCGGCCGAGCCCATGACCCCGCCGGAGACCAAAAGCAATCTCGTCGCACCGGATCCCGCTGATGCGGAGATCATGGTTCGGCTTAGTACCGAGATCAACGAGATCTACAGCGAGCACGGGGAAGCGCGGCTACTCGGTCCCGACGGCGAGATGATCGGCATCCCGGCCTCTGCGTTCCAGGCGCTGCGCTTGGCGGTCAACGCGATGTCGAGAGGGCAGACGATCGTGCTCGCACCCCAGGAGGAGGAGCTGACGAGCCAGCAGGCGGCTGACCTGCTGCGGGTCTCCCGGCCGCACCTCATCAAACTCCTGGACGACGGTGAGATCCCCTTCCATCGGGTCGGCACCCACCGTCGCGTCCGCCTGGAGGACGTCCTTGCCTACAGGGGCGCGCGCTCACGGAACCGCCGCAAGAAGCTAGATGAGCTGACTCGGCTCTCCGAGGAGTTCGAGGGCGGCTACCGCTGAGCCGCAGCATCGACCGCAGCTCATAAGCTTCGGTCGATGGGCTTTCAAGTCGTCCTCGACACCAACGTCCTCCTTCCTGCAGCACTGCGGGACACGCTCCTTCGCCTCGCCGAGGCCGATCTCTACGTGCCCAAATGGAGCGACCGCATCCTTGCCGAGCTGTCCAAAAACCTCGTCGAGACCGGTCGAACCGACGCCAAGCGTGCCGCGCGAGTGACAACGACGATGAAGGAGGCCTTCCCCGAGGCGATGGTGCCGGACCTGCGGGTCTCGACCATCGAGCCGGCCATGACCAACGACCCGAAGGACCGTCACGTCCTCGCCGCCGCCGTCGGGGCCGGTGCCAAAATCATCGTCAGCCATAACCTCGCCGACTTCCCACCAAACGCATGCAGCCCCCTCGGCATCGAGGCCGTGAGTCCAGATGACCTCCTCGTCGATCTCTACCACCTCGATCCGTCCGCCGCATTGCGCGGGGTGTCAGATCAGGCCGCTGCTCTCACCAGGCCACCGCTGACCCCGCGTCAGGTACTCGACTACATCGCGCTGGACGCGCCCCGGTTTGCGGCGCTGATGCGGGAGGCTTTCGGTCGGGCTGAGAGCGTCTACGCCGCGAAGCGGTAGCCGACGCCGGGGTCGGTGCGTATGTAGTGGGGGCCGCCGGGGGGCTCGATCTTGCGGCGCAGGTTGGCGACGTGGGCGCGGAGGATCTGCAGATCGTCGGCGTAGGCCGGGCCCCAGACCTCGGCAAGCAGGACGCTGTGTGTCATCAGCCGGCCCCGGTTCTGGGCCAGGGTGCGCAGCAGCTCGAACTCCGTCGGCGTCAGGTGCACCTCCTCGCCGTCGCGGCGGACGCTGCGCGCCGGCAGGTCGATCTCGAGTCCCTCGGCGACGATCTTCGGCTCCGAGGCCTCGGGCTTGGCGCGGCGTAGCACGGCCTCGAGCCGCGCGACCAGCTCCGGTGGGCCGAAGGGCTTGGTCACGTAGTCGTCGGCGCCGGCGGCGAGGGCGCGCACCTTGGCCTCCTCCTCGCCGACCGCGGAGAGGACGATGATCGGCATCTCGCTCCACTCACGCAGCCGCCTGGTCACCTCGACCCCGTCGATGTCGGGCAGCATCAGGTCGACGATGGCCGCCGCCGGGGGCTTGACCGCGGCGCTGTCGAGCGCCTCCTCGCCGCTGGCCACCGGGACCGCCTCATAGCCGGCGTCGCGGAGGATGACCTTGAGCGCGCGGAGGATCTGCGGCTCGTCGTCGCAGACGAGGACCCGCGCGGCGCCGTTCACGCGCCGGCTCGCTCGCCGCACGGAAAGCCGGCGACGAAGCTCGACCCCTGGCCGAGCACCGACTCGACCGCGATCTCGCCGCCGTTGGCCTCGACGAAGCCCTTGGCGATCGCCAGTCCCAAGCCCGAGCCTCCACCCGCTCCGTCTGCCGCCCCGCTCTGGAACGGCTCGAAGATCCGCTCCCACTCGCTCTCGGGTATGCCCGGGCCCTGGTCGACCACGCGAATCGCGATCTTGTCACCGACCAGCCGCGAGCGCACCGTGACCGGCCTGCCGCCGCCGTGCCGGATCGCGTTTTCGAGCAGGTTTGCGAAGGCACGCTCGAGCTGGGCGGCGTCGGCCTTCACGGTCGGCAACTCGGCGTCGAGGGTCAGCTTCACCATGTCGGGCCGGACGACGGTCTCGCGAGCGACGTCGAGCACCTCGGCGAGATCGATCTGCTCGCGATGCGGCTCCGCCTTTCCCGCCTCCAGCCGCGACATGTCGAGCAGGTTCTCGACCAGGCGGGAGAGCCGGTCGCCCTCGGCGACGATCGCCGCGCTCAGCTCCTCCCTCTCCCCATTGGTGAGCGTTGCCGAGCCAAGCGCCGTGCCACCGGCGATGATCGAGGTGAGTGGGGTGCGCAGGTCGTGGGAGATCGAGCGCAGCAGCGCCGTCTTCAGCTCGTCGCTGCGCCGCAGCGCCTCGGCCTCGACCATCTCCTCCTGCATCCGGTCGCGCTCGCGCGAAAGCGCCGCCAGCTCGGACAGGGCCCGGTCGGCGTCCTCGCGCCGCCGCTCCGCCTCGAGCGCCTGCGCCCGTGCCAACCCGGCGATGGCGCTGCTGCCGACCGCGACGATCGCGAAGATCGCCAGCGCGACCCAGTTCTGATGGCTACCGATCGTGAAGCGGTGCAGCGGCGGGATGTGGAAGAAGTTGAAGGCGACGACGCTGGCGAGCGAGGCGAGCAGGCCGAGCCGCAGCCCCCAGAAGATCGAGATCGCCAGGATCGCCGGCAGGTAGACCACGCCGAGCGAGACGACCGGCGAGATCGGCTTCAGCAGGTAGACGACCAGCGTGCTCGCCGCGACCGCGGCCAGCGTCGCCAGCAACCCGAGCCAGAGCGGGGGCGGCTCGCCCTCCAGCCGAAGTGACCATTCGCGCCGTCGCATCGACATAGCGTACGGCGGGGCTACTGCCGAAAGCCCTCCTCGACCCAGGCGAGAGCACTCGACATCGAGCGATCGGCGTAGCGGCTGTACAGCGGCCCGGCTCCGTCGCAGAGGATCGCGCGCGCCCGCGCGACGCCGCAGACGTCGGCCAGGCTCGCCCGTTCGAGCTTCGCGGCGATTCCGAACAGGGCCTGTCGATTGGCCAGCACGATGTCGCGCCGGGCCGGAAGCGCCGAGCTGACCGCCGCCGGCCCGGGATGCTCGGCGTCGGCGACGACCTCTCTGAGCGAACAGGCGAGCTGGCCGCAACGATCCGCTGCGATCAGCTGCTCGGCCCGCAGCGCGCGCTCGCTGGTGGCCTCGGGCACCTGCCCTTCGGCCAGCTCGCGCTCGAGCCGGCGGCTGTTGAAGAGGACGCGCAGGCGAAGCGCCCATGACGCTGAGCGAGAGGGGCTGTCGGAGAAAACCGGGTCCGCGCTCGCGCTCGGCCTGGAGATGACAAGGGGAATCGGCCTCATGGGACCTCCGTGGGAGGGTGAGATTGCTACCGATCCACCGTAGAACCCCGCTCGTAAAGGCCACATGCAGATCCGCCTCGCCGGCATGAAGATCGCGTGAAGGACCCGGCGGGTTGCCAAACTGAGATGCGTGCTGACCGTCTTCGGCGTTCTTGCATTGACCTTCATGATGGGGATGTACGCGCTGGAGCGCCGAGGGCCCCGCTTCACGCTCGGCTTTGCCTGCGGCTGCCTGCTCTCCAGCGCCTACGGCTTCCTGGCCGGGACCTGGCCGTTCGGCGTCGTCGAGGTGATCTGGGCGGGCGTGGCCCTCACCCGCTACCGCGCGCTCGCTAAACCTCGATCAGCGAGCCCATGATCACGGTGCGGTCGCGGGGCAGGCCAAAGTATTCGGCGGCGTCGGCGGTGATGTGCGACATCGCGACGAACAGCCGCTTGCGCCAGCGGGTCATCCCCGGGGCATCGCCCGGCCGCAGCTCGATCGTCGAGAGGAAGTAGGAGGTTTCGCCGACCTCGAGCGGGCACTCCAGGCCCGCCGCCTCAGCCAGGCGCAGCGCACTCGGGACGTCGGGCTGCTCCATGTAGCCAAAATGGGCGGTGACGTGGGTGATGCCGTCGTCGCCGTAGCCGAGGTCGTCGACGGCGATGCGCTCGGCGGGCGGAACCTGCGGAACGGGGAGCGTCTCGATCGAGAGGATTACGACGTGCTCGTGGAGGATCCGGTTGTGCTCGACGTTGGCCCGCATGGCCAGCGGCGTCGTCGTCTTGTTGCGGTTGAGGAAGATGGCCGTGCCGGGGGTCCGCCGCAGCGGCGGGCGCCGCTCGTGCAGCGCGTCGACGAACTCGCGCAGCGAGCCCTCCTCGCGTTCGCGCCGGGAAGACGAGCAGCAGCCAGGCGCGCGTGATCGGCGCCGTCCCGAGCCGCTGGGCGGCGAAGAGGACGATGATGATCGCCGCGGTGATCGGCACGATCAGGTGCCCCAGCGACGGCTGCACGACCTTCAGCCCTTCGACCGCCGAGAGCACCGAGATCGCCGGCGTGATCATGCTGTCGCCGAAGAAGAGCGAGGCGCCGAAGAGGCCCAGCACGTATACCGGATCGCGGGGATGATCCCGGGCATGGAACTGGGGCTGGCCATCGCCTTCTCCATCGCTTTCGCGCTGACCAACGGCTTCCACGACGCCGCCAACGCGATCGCCACCCTGGTCGCGACGCGGGGCGCGCGGCCGGGACAGGCGATCGTCCTCTCGGCCACGTTCAACATGCTCGGTGCGCTGCTGGTGGGGACGGCCGTCGCCGACACGATCGCCGGGATCGTGCAGGTCCCGGCCGCGCAGGCGATCGAGGTGATCGGCTCCGGAGTGCTGGCGGCGACTCTGTGGAACCTGCTCACCTGGTGGCGCGGCCTGCCCTCGAGCTCCGCCCACGCGCTGGTCGGCGGACTGACCGGCGCCGCGATCGCCGAGGCGGGCGCCGGCGCCGTCAACTGGGGAGGCCTCAACGGCTACAAGCCGGTCGGCGTCTTCGGCGTGCTGATCGCGCTCGCGGTCTCGCCGATCCTGGGACTCGGCTTCGGACTCCTCCTCGCCCGCCTCGATCGGCGCGCCCTGCGGCGCGCGACCAAGCGCGTCAAGGCGCCGATCCGCGGCGCCGAGTGGGCGATGTCGGCCGCCCTCTCCTTCGGCCACGGCGCCAACGACGGCCAGAAGGCGATGGGCGTGATCGCGGCGCTGCTGCTGGCGAGCGGCCACATCGACTCCCTCACCGTGCCGCTATGGGTCAAGTTCGCCTGCGGCGGCGCGCTGACGCTCGGTACGGCGATGGGCGGCTGGCGGATCATCCGCACGATCGGGCGGCGCATCTTCCGCTTGGCGCCGCTCGACGGCTTCGCCAGCCAGAGCGCCTCGACCGCCGTGATCCTGCCCGCCACCTACCTCGGCGCACCGGTCTCGACGACGCAGGTCGTCGCCTCCTCGGTCGTCGGGGTCGGCGGCGGGCGGCGGCGCTGGCGTCACGTGCGCTGGGCCGTTGTCCGCTCGATCGCCCTCGCCTGGCTCCTGACCCTTCCCGCCGCGGCCACGCTCGGAGCGATAATGCTGCTCATCTGGAGAGCGATATGAGCAAGCGCATGCACTGGTTCCTGCCCCGGTCCGCAGACGTGCTGGGGATGCTCAGCCGACAGGCCGCGATCACGGTCGAGGGGATGGACGAGCTCCTCGCCTGGGCGCGCGGAGATGCCGCGGCGGCCGAACGCCTGCGCCTCTGCGAGCACCGGGGGGACAAGAGCAAGCGCGAGCTCCGCGAAGCGCTGACCGACGCCTTCTCGACTCCGCTCGAGCTGGAGGACATCTTCGAGCTCTCGCGCGGCATCGACGAAATCCTCAACGACGCGAAGAACACCGTCGGCGAGGCGGAGGCGATGGAGACCGCACCCGACGAGGCGATCGCCGAGATGGCAGTTCAGCTCGCGGCCGGCACGCGGCAGCTGGCACAGGCCCTGGAGCTGCTCGAGGCGGGCGACCGCGTCGCGGCCACGGACGCGGCCGACCGGGCGGTCAAGGACCAGCGCCACCTCCAGCACGCCTACCGGGCCGCGATGTCTGCCCTGGTCAAAGCCGGGGATCCGCGCGAGCTCGCCGCCCGCCGCGAGCTCTACCGGCGCCTGGCCCGCGCAGGCGACGAACTCGTGGCGGTCGCGGAGCGGGTCTGGTACTCGGTCCTGAAGGAAAGCTGAGCGGCCTCAGAGGACCGCCAGCACGCCGAGCGCCAGCACCGAGACAGCGACCACCGCCAGCGCCAGCGCGGTGGTCGCGCGGTCGAAGCGCCCCAGGGCGTTGGCCCCCATCAGCTCGCGGTCCTTGGCAAGCGAACGGACGAAGGGGAGGAAGACGAGCAGCAGCACGGCGTTGAGGGCCTGGGAGAGGAAGAGGATCTGGATCAGCGGAGCGCCGGGGATGAGGACGACGCAGGCGGCGACGGCGACCACGGCGCCGAAGCTGAGGTAGAAGGTGCGCGCCTCGGCGAAGCTGTCGTCGACGTCGGCACGGCGGCCAAAGGTCTCCGAGACCGAGTACGCGGTCGAGAGCGGCACGATCGCCGCCGCCAGCAGCGCGGCGCCGAGGAAGCCGATGCCGAACAGCGTCGCGGCGGCGTCGCCCGCCAGCGGTTCGAGCGCCCGGGCCGCGTCGGCGGCCGAGTTGACGTCGATGCCGTTGACGTGCAGCGTCGCCGCGCAGGCGATGACGACGAAGAAGCCGATCACGCCGGTCAGCACGGCGCCGACGATCACGTCGGCGCGCTCATAGCGCAGGTCCTTCAGCCGCAGGCGCTTGTCGACCGCGTAGGACTGGATGAAGGCCAGCCCCCAGGGCGCCAGCGTCGTCCCGACCGTGGCCACCGCAACCAGCACGGCATCGCGGTTCAGCGGGATGCCGGGGACGACGAGGCCCTTTGCGGCGGCGCCCCAATCGGGATGGGCGAGCACCCCGGCGACGATGTAGGAGACGAAGACCGAGCTGAGCAGCAGGAGGAAGTGCTCGACGTAGCGGAAGCTGCCGCGCAGGACCAGCGCCGACACCCCGGTGGCGGCCAGGGGCACGCTGGCGTACTTGCTCACCCCGCCGAGCAGGTCCATCCCGGCCGCGACGCCGGCGAACTCGGCGCACATCGTGCCCGTGTTGGCGACGACGAGGGCGGCGAGGACGATCGCGGCGGCGGTCCCGCCGAAACGCTCGCGGACCAGGGTCAGCAGCCCTTTGCCGGTGACGATGCCGAGCCGCACGCCGACCTCGTGGAAGACGATCAATGCCGCCGTCGAGACGGCGAGGACCCAGAGCAGCTCATAGCCGTAGCGGGCGCCGAGGATCGAGTAGGTGGCGATCCCGGCCGGGTCGTCGTCAGAGAGGCCGGCCAGGACGCCGGGCCCGACCACCGCCAGCAGCGCCGCGACGCCGCCGGCGCGGAGCAGCGCGTAGCGCCGCCGGGCGATCCACCAGTGCGTGTGGCGACCTGGGGTGCGGTGGGTGCGGGCGGACACGGCCGCCCCTACATTGACCGCGACCTACGACGGAGGCCGGTCAGCTCAGTGGCTTGTCGAGGATGAAGACCTCGACCGCCATATCCGGCTCGAGGTGGTTGTCGCTCATGAACGCCACCACCTTGCGAGCGGTGAGCCTTTCCACGCTCGCCTTCATCTCCTCGGCCATCGTGCGCTGAAAGAGCTGGCGCATCGCCAGGACCGCCTCGCCGTGGTCGTTGATCGCGAGGCTCTGCTCGGCTTTGGTCAGCACATCCTGGAGGATCGTCATCACGACGTTGCCGTTGTAAAAGGAAAAGGACTTGTCCGGGCCACGGCCCAGGTTGGCGGTATGGATGCGCACCATTTCCCTGGTCAGGGCCGCGTTCAGCTCGCCGCCGTTGAGAAGAGTCGACCTGGTCATTCTCGCCCTTTCCCCGCCTCAGAGCCCGGCAACCATCCTAAAGACCAACGCCAGCGCGAACCCCGGGTGGAGAAACGTTTGCGTCGCCGTGAATTATACCCGCACTCGAGACAGCCTGAATAGACTCGTTCCGTACCGTTAACGAAGACTCAACCGCCGGTCGCAACCGCGCCGGCGCTGACGCCACCGCCGGGCGGGGAGGGGGGCGGCGTCGGGGCGGGAGGAGGAGACGGCGTCGCTTCGGGCGTGGCTTCCGCTTCCCCGCCCCCTTCATTGCCGCCCTTCCCCTTTCCCTTTTCTTCTTGACCTTCTTCGCTTTCTTCTTCGCCGGATTCGAATTCTTCTTCGCCTTCGCCGGAGGAACCCGAGGAGCCGCTCGTGTGGCCGCTGTGCAACCCGGAAAGTTCGGGCAGGCTGGACGGTTCGGCGAATTCCGGACAGTTGCCCGCCGCCGCCGATTCCATGAAGGAGCGCCAGATCGGCCCGGCGGTCGGCCCGCCGAAGCCGGTCGATTCGCGCGACTGCGGGTGGCCGACCCAGACCGCGGTCGAGTAGAGCGGCGTGTAGCCGACGAACCAGGCGTCGGAGAGACCCTCCGAGGTGCCCGTCTTTCCCGCCTCGGCGCCGCAGCCCATGTAGGTGTAGCCGGCGCCCGTTCCCTGCGTGATCACGCCCTCGAGCAGTTTGGTGACTTCGTAGGCCTCGCCCTCGGTGAGCACGCGGTCGCCCGAGTCCGGGCTCGGTTCGTCGACCTTGCCGCTGGGGAACTCGACCCGGCCGATCGCGGTCGGTTCGTGGTGGATGCCGCCGTTGGCGAGGGTCGCGTACGCGTCGGCCATTTCGAGTGGGGTGACGCCGATCGCGAGACCGCCGATCGCCTCCGCCGGAACCGATTCGAGCGGCGCTTCGATGCCCATCTGGTGCGCCGTGTGGGTCACGTTTTCGGAGCCGACGTCGAGGTCGAGCTGAGCAAAGACGACGTTGACCGAGCCCCAGGTGGCGGAGGCGAGCGACTCCGTGCCGCCGCCCGGCTCGGCGTTGTTGACGGTCCAGGTGCCGCCGCCGGGCAGGTCGAGAGTCTTGGGCGAGGTGCCGTCGTAGTACGTGCTGTAGGGGTCGATGCCCTGCTTGATCGCGGTGGTGAGGACGAAGGCCTTGAACGAGGAACCGGGCTGGCGGTGGGCCTGCCAGGCGTAGTTGAATTCGCTTTCTTCCGCCCCGCCCGGGGTCGACGCGAGGGCGACGATCTTGCCGTTGGCGGGGTTGACCGAGGCCAGCGCGGCGGCGGGGCCGCCTTCGGGGTAACAGACGCCGCACGAGTCGACCGCTTCCTGCGCCCGTGCCTGCAGTTCGGGATCGATCGTCGTGTAGGCCTTGAGGCCGCCGTAGCGGACGGTGTTGAGGCCGTACTTGTCAATCAGCTCCTGCTGGACCAGGTCGAAGAGGAAGGGGTCGCGGATCACCCGGTACTTGTGCCCTGGGTTCAGCTTCAGGCCTTCGTTCACGGCCTCGTGGTATTCGCTCTGCGTGATGTAGCCCTGGTCTCGCATCGCTTCCAGCACCTCGTTGCGGCGTTTGAGGGCGGCACGCGGGTCAAGGAAGGGGTTGTATTCGGAGGGGGCCTGGGGCAGGCCGGCGATCATCGCCGATTCGGTCAGGCCGAGCTCGCGGGCGGGCTTGCCGTAGTAGGTCTGCGCCGCCGCCTCGGCGCCGACCGCGGTCTCGCCTTCGACCGTGCCGTAGGGGGCGGTGTTCAGGTAGGCGGTGAGGATCCACTGCTTCGAGTGGGCTTCCTCCTCCTCGTAGGCGAGGTGGGCTTCGACCAGCTTTCGCTTCAGCGTCTGTTCGGGGTCGCGGATGTAGAGGTTGCGGACGAGCTGCTGGGTGATCGTCGAGGCGCCCTGGACCGGCTTGCCGCCGGCCAGCAGGTCCTTCCAGGCGGCGCGGGCGATGCCGGCCGGGTCGAGCGCGCCGTGGTTGAAGTAGTTGCGATCCTCGATCGCGACCGTCGCGTACTTGAGGTTCTGCGGCAGCGCCTTGGAGGAAACCGGCTGGCGCACGCTGCTGGCGCGGATGAAGCCGATCAGGCTGCCGTCGGCGGCGTAGATCGCAGAGGAACGTCCCTTCTGCACCGGTTTGAGGCTGGAGAGCGGCGGCGCCGAGTTGTAGACGTCAACCGCCCAGCTTCCCGCCACGGTCCCCGCCACCGCCGCGGCGGCCGCGAGGATCCCGAGCGGGATCAGCACTTTCTTCTTCCAGCTCAGGCGGTGGTGCCTGCGCCGCTGTCGCCGTACCCGGTTCGTCATCTGAAGAATTCTATTGAGGGTGCCGAGTCGGCCCTTTCCGCTCTGGCAAGCGCAATTTCGCCTGCGAGGAGGCGGTTCCTGCCTCGCCGCCCGGCCTCAGGCCGCGGGCCGGAAGCGCGCCCGCCACTCGTCGCGGTCGAACTGGGCGGGCTCGGTCTCGCGCAGGAAGCGTTCGAGCGCGGCGATGAAGCGGCCGGGCGCCTCGAGCTGGGGCATGTGACCGACGTCCTCGAAGACCTCGAGCCGGCTGCCGGGGATCGCCCGGTGCGCGTCCTCGCCATGGCGGGCCGGGATGATCGAGTCGCGGGCGCCCCAGACGATCAGCACCGGCACCGCCTCGGCCAGGTAGAGGCGGTCGCCCGCGTGGACACGCTGGCCGCCCGTCCCCACCACCGCGCGCAGCGTGTCGAGGAAGGCGGCGCGGCGATCGGGGTCCTCGAGCGAGGCGTAGCCACGCGCGACCTCGGCGATGTCGGCATTGGGGCGCAGGCCGACCGCGGCGAGGGCGGCGCCGAGCAGCGAGCCGACCCGCTGTCCGGCGCCGGCGGTGACGGAGATGAAGAGGTCGGCGCCGGGGAGGGCGGCGGCGCGCAGGACGGGGCTCACCTCGGGGCCGAGCCCGCCGCTGGAGACCAGCACCAGGCGCTCGATCATCTCGGGGAACTGGTAGGCGAGCTGCATCGCGACGCCGCCGCCGAGCGAGTGGCCGACCACCGTGGCGCGCTCGTGGCCGAGCGCCAGCAGCAGGTCGCGCAGGCCGCTGGCCAGGGCGCCGATCGAGTAGTCGCCGCCGCCGGCCTCCGAGGCGCCGTGGCCGGGCAGGTCGGGGGCGATCACCGTGTGGTGGCGGGCCAGCGGCTCGATCACCTCGCGCCAGTTCTCGCACTGGCCGGCGATGCCGTGGATCAGCAGCAGCACCGGCCCCTCGCCGGCCTCCGCGTAGGAGACCGAGCGGCCATGGACGATCGCCGTCTCGACCCGCATCTCAAACATCGAGACACAGTATTCCGGACCGCGGTCGCGGGAATCCGGGGCGACTACCGATTCGGATGCCGGTAGCCTGCACGGAGGCCGTTCGTCCAGGCGCCATTCCATGCCCAGCTTCCTCCACACCTGCTACCGGATCGGCGAGATCGACCGCTCGGTCGAGTTCTACGAGAAGCTCGGCTTCGAAGAGGTCGCGCGGATGCCGATCGGCGACGAGGCGATCAACGTGTTCATGGGCATGCCGGGCGAAGATCCGCGCCTGGAGCTGACCTACAACCACGGCGTCACCGACTACGACCACGGCAGCGGCTACAACCACATCGCCCTCGCCGTCGATGACCTCGACGGCACCCTGGAGGGCCTGGCCGCGCAGGGCATCGAGCCCGAAAAGCCCCCCTACCGCCCCGGCGGCCGCACCGAGGGCCACCGCATCTGCTTCGTCCGCGACCCGGACGGCTACCGCATCGAGCTGATCGGCGAGTAGCGCCGCCTTAGCGGAGATCGACGACCTCGTGGTCGCCGGCCAGCGCGATGATCTCCGGGTCGCCGGTCCAGATCGGGGCGTCGAGGCGCGTCGCCGTGGCAACGCAGAAAGCGTCGGCATAGGAGAGGCCGCCGCGCGCCTTGATCGCGGCGGCTGCCTCGACGAGCTGCCAGTCCGGATCGACGACATCGAGATTGCCACGCAGGGCGGCCACCCGTTCGCGCGCGGCCCCAGCGCCGGCCAGGCGGGTCTGCCGGTAGAGAACCTCACCCAGGTTGACCGAGCAAACGGCACTCGCACCCTTTTCGAGCAGCGCCTCTACCCGCGCCGCGCTGCCAGGCGCATCGTCGAAAAAGGCAATCAGCGCCCAAGCATCCAAGACCGCCTTCACCGGGGGCTCCGCCCATAGAGCTGCTCAAGTTCGCGATCCCTGCGCTGCTCGCGTTCGCGTTCCTCCTGCTTGTCGGCTTCGAAGCCCGGGAGCCCTGGGGTATCGGCTGAGATTCCACGCAGCGCCCGAATGCGCTTGCGTCGGGCCTCGATGTCGTCCGCCTGAAGACGGATCCGCACCTCTCTCCCCTCCTGCTCGACCACGACCTCGTCGCCGGGCGAAATCCCGAGCCGATCGCGGATCGGTTTGGGGATCACGACCTGCCCTTTTGGTCCCACCTTATAAGTCATACCGAACAGTATAACTCCGCCCAGGACGGGACCGGAAACACCAGGGCGTCGCTGGACCATCGTCTCCATTCATGCTCAAGTCCCGGGCGCCTGAAACTCTCCCCCCAATCAGACAGATAGGCTCGCCCGGCATGGCAAAAGTCGCCGTAATCACGGGAGCTTCAGAGATCCACAGTGGCGCGGAGGGAGGTTGAGCCCGGTGACGATGGGCGAGCACCTCCAGGTGACGACCGTAGCCGGCTCCGAGGAGGAGGCCGAGCGGATCGGCGCGGCGCTGGTCGAGCGCCGCCTCGCCGCCTGCGTGCAGGTGATCGGCCCGATCGCCAGCCGCTACCGCTGGCAGGGCGCGGTCGAGCGCGCGACGGAGTGGATGTGCCTGGCGAAGACGAGCGCCGCGCGCTACGCCGAGCTCGAGGCGGCGATCCGCGAGCTGCACTCCTACGACGAGCCGGAGATAGTCGCCACGCCGATCGTCGCCGGCAGCCCCGGCTACCTCGAGTGGATCCGCCAGGCCATCGGCGACGTCTGACGTTCGCAAACCAAGCAGGTCGGGGGATGCAGGGAGGGCGACGAGGGGAGCGCACGAGTGGTGCGTGAGCCGAGGAGACCGACCGAAGACCCCGAGATGCGCAGGTTTGCGGGCGTCAGACGACCTCGAACTGGCTCATCAGGCCGTGGTCCTCGTGGTCGAGCATGTGGCAGTGGATGACGAACTTGCCGGTGTAGTCGGAGAAGTGGCCGGCGACGAGGATCTTTTCGCCCGGGTAGAGGAAGAAGGTCTCCTTGAGGCAGTCTTCCCACGGCGGGGGCGGCTTGCCGTTGCGCGCCAGCAGGTACCAGTCGGTGTGGTGGAGATGCATCAGGTGGGTGACGTTGGTGCGGTTGACCAGCTCCCAGGTGACGGTCGAGCCGAGCCTGGGGAAGGCGTCGGCGTATGCGGGGTTGTAGGTGCGCCCGTTGATCAGCCAGGTCGGCTTGAAGAGGCCGCCGATCGTGATCGTCCAGGTGTGGTCGGGCTTGTGGGAGACGTGCCTGGTCCAGGCAGGCAGGGGACGCAGCCTGCGCGGCACCTTGGTCCTGTCGGCCAGGCGCCGCGAGTCGACGCGGAACTGCATCAGCGCGCCGACGTAGGGGCGCGACCCGGCGTTGTTGTGGCCGTCGTGGCGCGGGCCGCTGCGCAGCTCAACCGCCTCGCCGCGAGCGGTGGAGAAGTTGACGATCACCTCGGCCCGCTCGGCCGGGCCGAGCAGAACGTGACTGCGGCGGACGGGCTTCGGCATCAGGCCGCTGTCGGTGCCGATCTGGATCAGCGGCGCCCCGTTGGAGAGGTGGACGTTGTAGGCGCGGAAGCCGGAGACGTTGAGCAGACGCAGCCGGTAGCGCCGCGCCGTGACCCGCTGGTGCGGCATGTAGGCGCCGTTGACGAGCACGCGGTGGCCGACGACGCCGTCGGCGGGCGGGCGCAGGCCGGTGAACGGGTCGGTCAGCTGGTTGTGGCGGTCGAAGCCGCGGTCGGCGATCATCAGCGGGATGTCGCGCTCGCCCGACGGCAGCGGCAGCGAGGCGTCGAGCTCGTCGTCGATGACGAACATCCCGGCGAGCCCGTGCCAGACGTTGCGGCCGGTGTGGTCGAGGCGGTGGTCGTGGTACCACTGCAGCGCGGCGCGCTCGGGCCGGCCGTCCTCGATCAGGTCCCATACGTAGCGGCGCCGCCCGCCGGCCTCGATCAGCACGTCGTTGCCCGACTCGCGCGGCGAGAGGCCACTGGGGATGTGGCAGTAGAAGGAGCGCGGCTGCGAGCGGGTGAGGCCGCCCGGGCGGCCGTCGAACTGGGTGCGGTTGTGGCCGCCGTGCAGGTGGACGCTCAGCTCGCCGACCTCAGGCGGCAGCCGGTGATGGAAGGTGACCTCGGTGCGCCGGCCGGCCGGGCGCCTGATCGTCGGGCCGGGGAAGGTGCCGCCGTAGGTCCACATCCGGGTCGGCGCCCCGGGCAGGATCTGCACCTCCGCCTCGCGGATCGGGATCTCGAGCTTCGCTCCGCGCAGCTCCGCGGGGATCGGCAGCGGATCGCGGAACGGCGGCGGCGCGGGCAGCCGCCGCGGCCACGCCGCGGCCGGGGTCGGGCCACCGGGGCGCAGGCCGGAAGGCAGCAGCGCCGCGAGCGCGCCGCCGCCCAGGGCGCCGAGGAAAGCTCGGCGCCCCAGACGCGGCGGGGACTGCGGGGGACCAGCCGTGGCTAGCTGCCCGGTAGGACGTTGATCGTGCCGTGCATCCAGGGGTGGATCGCGCAGACGAAGTAGATCCGCGTCGGTCCGGCCGAGGTGTCGACGTTGACCTTCTGAACGATCGAGGTGCCCGGCTTCTCACCGGTGAACCAGGAGTCGCCCTTTTCGGTCAGGCTGCCCATCGTGCTCCAGCCTTCGGGCCCCACGTCGACCGGATTGATCTTCGGCGGGCCGTTGCCTTTGGCGCCGTGCCAGCCGGCGATGGCTTTGCATATGTGATTCGGCGTGAAGCAGAGCTGGCGCTGTTTCGGGGTCTTCGGGATCGACCCTTTGGTGACCAGCGAGAACGTGTGCGGGCCGACCTTGTGTGGGTTGGTCGTGTTGACCACGGCGAGGTTTTCGCCATCGGCGATCGTCTTCGGTGCTTCGAAGCGGAGGCCGCCCTTACCGTCTTTGATGAAGACGGTCGGGTCGGTGCCGGCCGAGGCCGTCGAGGCCAGGGCGCAGAACGCGACGAGTGCGGCAATAGCGACAGCGATGATCTTGCTCAAGCGAGTTTCCTTTCGGTCATCGGTTTCAGGCCCGCAAGCGGTAACCCTTCGAGAAGAGTCGCAGATTGACCGCGAATAGAAAAGCGGTGGCGGCGGTCAGGGCCAGCAGCGAGAGGGCGATGCTGACTTCGGTGTAGCCGACAAAGCCGTAGCGGACCAGGTTGATCATGTAGAAGATCGGGTTGAAGTGGGTCAGGGTCTGGAACGGCTGCGGCAGCAGCGTCGCCGAGTAGAAGACGCCGCCGAGGAAGATCAGCGGCTGCAGGACGAAGGTCTGGGCGAAGGCGACGTCGTCGAACTGTTCGGCGCGGACGCCGATCAGCACGCCGAGCTGCGAGAAGAAGAAGCCGACGAGGAAAAGCGACGGGATCAGGACGAGGACGTTGTCGACCGGCAGGTCGACGAGCAGCGAGGCGGCGATGAAGGTCAGCAGGGCGACGATCAGGCCGCGCATGAAGCCGCCGAGTGAGAAGGCGAGCAGCAGCTCCAACGGCGAGGCCGGCGAGGAGAGCTGGTCCTGGATCGCCCCCTGGAATTTCTGCTGCAGGATCGAGGAGGAGTTGTTGGCGAAGGAGTTGATCGAGAACGACATCATGATCAGGCCGGGGATGACGAAGACGACGTAGTCGATCCCGTGCAGTTCGCCGACCCGCGAGCCGAGCGCCGCGCCGAAGACCGAGATGTAGAGGAACGTTTCCAGCAGCGGCGCGCCGAGCGTCTGTTTCTTGATCTTCATGAAGCGGTTGACCTCGCGCCGCCAGAGCGTCGCGAAGCGGATCTGCGCGGGGCTCACAGCACCGGCTCCTCGATGTGCGAGCGCGATAGCTCCTTGCGGCCGACCAGCGCCAGGTAGGCGTCCTCGAGGTTGTCGACGCCGAAGCGGGCCGAGAGCGCGGCGCTGGTGCCCTCGCCGACGATCTGGCCTTCGTTGATGAAGGCGATCCGGTCGCAGAGCTGCTCGGCCTCCTCGATGTAGTGCGTGGTCAGCAGGATCGACGTCCCCTCCTGGTTGATCCGCTGCACGTAGTGCCAGAGCTCGAGCCGCAGCTCGACGTCGACGCCGGCGGTCGGCTCGTCGAGGATCAGCAGGCGCGGCCTGTGCATCATCGCCCGCGCCAGGATGCAGCGCCGTTTCATCCCGCCCGAAAGCGTGCGGGTGCGTTCGTGGCGCTTCTCGGTCAGCGAGAAGGTCTCGAGCAGCTCCTTGGTCCGCTCGCGCCGCTCGCGCTTGGGCATGCCGAAGTAGCCGGCGTGGTAGTCGAGCGTCTCCTCGACGGTCAGGAACCAGTCGAGGTTGACCTCCTGCGGCGCCAGCCCGACCGCCTGGCGCGCCGCGCCGTAGTCGCCGATCGCGTCGTGGCCGAAAACATGAATAGCGCCACCAGTTGGCTGGGCGAGACCCGTCGTGCAGTGGATCAGCGTCGACTTGCCGGCGCCGTTGGGCCCGAGCAGGCCGAACAGCTCGCCCGGCTTGATCTCCAGCGAGACGCCGCGCAGCGCCTCGACCCCGGTCGGGTAGCGCTTCTGCAGGTCGGCGATGTGGAGGGCGGGTTCGTGCACGAGCGCTCAAACCTAGAGGACCGTCGGCCTCGGCCAGGCAGGCAGGCCCGTCGCGGTAGGGCTTTCACTTAACTTTTTCGGTGGATCGCGGGTGAGCTGGCGCCCGCAGCCGACACCGAAAAAGTACAAGACGTTTCAGCCCTACCGCGACGGGCCTGACGATGCGTCGCCTACGCGCTCATGGGGAGAGGTGGAGGTGGCGGAGGACGGATTTGGCGGCGTTGTGGCCGTTCATGCCGTGGGCACCGGCGCCGGGGGGGGTGGCTGCTGAGCAGATGAAGACGCCGGGGGCGCCGGTGGCGTAGGGGTCGAGGGCGATCCGCGGGCGGACCAGCGACTGCAGCGGGGTGTTGGCGCCGGTGACTATGTCGCCGCCGATGTAGTTGGGGTTGTAGGACTCGAAGTCCGCCGGCGAGCGGATGTGGCGGGCGAGGATGCGATCGCGCAGGCCCGGCGCGAAGCGTTCGACCTGGTCGAGCAGCGCCTCGGTCGCGTCGCCGGGATAGCCGTGCGGGACATGGGCGTAGGCCCAGACCGGGTGGACGTCGCCGCGCGAGCGCGAGGGGTCGGCGAGGTACTGCTGGCAGAGCAGGACGAAGGGCCGCTCCGGCATGCGGCCGCGGTTGACCTCGCGTTCGCCCGCGGCGATCTCCTCGTAGGAGCCGGCCACGTGGACGGTTCCCGCCCGGCCCGAAGCGGGGTCGGCCCACGGCACGCCGCCCTCGACCGCGAGGTCGACCTTGAAGGCGCCCGGGCCGTGCTTGTAGCGGCGGTAGGCGCGCGCCACCCGGCTCGGCAACCGCCCGCCGGCGATGTCGGCGACGGCGGCCGGGGCGAGATCGAAGACCACCGCGTCGGCGGCGGGCAGCTCGGCGAGGGAGCGCACCGGCCGGCCGGTCTCGATCGTTCCGCCGTGCTCGCGGACCACGGCGGCGAGCGCGTCGGAGATCGCCCGCGAGCCGCCGCGGGCGACCGGCCAGCCGTTGTGGTGACAGGCGCAGGTCAGCGCCATCCCGGCGGCCGAGCTGAACGGCCGCGAGAAGGGGCTGAAGGAGTGGGCGGCGGTGCCGCCGAAGAGCGCCCGCGCCTGCGGGGTGGGCAGGGAGCGCGCGAGCAACGAGACCGGCGCCGCGGCCGCCGGTCCGAAGCGGGCAAGGGCGAGGGGGTGGCGCGGCAGATGCGCGAGCGGCCGCATGATGTCCTCGCTGAGCGCATCGAAGTGGCGCGAGGACGAGCCGAAGAGCCGCTTCCAGGCGGGGCCGGCGGGGCCGAGCCCGGCGACGGTCTCCTCGATCGAGCGATGCATGACGGCGGCGCTGCCGTCGTCGAAGGGGTGGCTGACCTCGACTTCGGGCCAGACCCACTCGAGGCCGTGCCGCTCGAGGCCGAGCCCGGCCAGCGCCCGCGAGCCCGGCGCGAAAGGGTGCGAGGCCGAGCAGTCGTCGTGCAGCAGGCCCGGCAGGGTCAGTTCGCTGGTCCGCGTCCCGCCGCCGATCGTCGGCGCGGCCTCGATCACGGTCACCCCCACCCCCTGCGTGGCCAGCGTCGCCGCTGCGGCCAGCCCGTTGGGCCCGGCCCCGACGACAATCGCCTCACTCACCGTCAGTCACCCGCTTCCGGTGCGCTTTTCGTACCTGTGACGTGGGAAAGGCGCACCGGAAGCTCATAGAGGCGTTACCGGGAACGGCTGTCCGTCGAGCCAGGGCTGGCGCTCGACCATGTCGGTGACCTTGACCGAGCCCTCCTCGACCAGGCCCGAGGCGGCGTCGAAGATCCGGTAGCGCTGGCGCCCCACGTTGGCCGGCTGGGACTCGAGCACCACGATGCGCACCTCGCCCGGCTCGAAATGGCAGCGCTCCTGGATCGCCGCGAGCAGCCGCTGGTCGTGGAAGTGCCCGTCGCCGAAGTTGTAGCCGAGCACCACCCCGGCGACCAGCTCCCCCTCGCGCACGGTGTACTCCTCGACGTCGTTGACGGCCCGCTGCACCAGCCCGTTGAGCGCCCGGCCGTGCGAGTGCATCGAGCGGAAGGCGAGGCCTTTATAGACCAGCACGTCGATCAGCTCGGGGTCGTAGAACTTGGCCAGCTGCTCGGTGACGATCGGCGCCGGCTTGACCAGGTCGCGATCGAGTTTCGCCTCGGCCCCGCCCTGCTTGCGAAAGAGCCACTGGCTGGTCGCCCAGTTGCCGGCGTAGTAGCGCATCGAGGGCAGGAAGGAGACGAGGTCGGGGCGGAAGTTGCCGAGCACCGGGAGGCCGATACAGGTGACGGCGAGGATCGCCAGGAGCAGCGGATCGTCAAGGGTTGACCAGGACGTCGCGCCGTAGTGGCCGAAGAGGAAGAGCAGGCCGAAGACCATGAAGATGTTCCACTCCAGCGGCACCGCCAGGGGGAAGGTGGAGAGGATGTGGAGGTGAAAGATCACCATCCCGGCGACGGCGATCGTGCCGATCGCGCCGCCCTGCGAGACGAGTAGGATCAGCGGCAAGGTGAACTCCATCGCCGTGCCGAGGTGGGCGGCCAGCACACCCATCGACGAGGGGCGTAGATCCTCCGGGTGGTCGCGGTAGAGGCGTTTCTTCGCCGCCCGCCAGCGGTTCCAGGGCGTGTTGCTGATCATCACCGTGACGACGAAGGGGAAGTGACGGTTGAGCTTCGATGAGGCCGCCCCCCACCAGATGCAGACGAAGACGAGCTGCGCGGCGACGATCATGTTGGTCAGCGGGAAGAGGAAGATGATCGCCAAGTTGCCGTAGATCTCGGCCCGGGCGGCGAGGAAGGGCACCTTGTCGCGCAGGCCGAGCAGGACCAGCAGGCCGAGAAGCACGCCGACCGCGACCGGATCGAGATGCCCGGCAGACCCGGCGGCTGCGTCGACGCCGTCGGAGAGCAGCAGGTTGAGCGCGGCGGCGATCAGCCCGGCGTAGACGGCGACGTCGAAGAGCGTGCGCCGCGTTCCGCGCGTCAGCGGCACCCGCTCGGGCCAGGGAGGCAGCCGCGTGGTGCCGGGGCGCAGCCAGTAGAGGACGCCGCCGATCATCGGCGAGAAGCGCAGGGTCAGCGGCAGCGAGCCGGCGCCGAGGCCGAGCACCTCCCAGAGCATCGTCCAGATCACCGCCTTCTGGAAGACGATCGGTTCGGTCCACCAGTCGCTTAGGTTCCCGAGCCCCCCCAGCCCCGCCGTCGTCGCGGAGATCAGCAGCAGCCCGCCGCCCGCGTAGACGACGAGCTTGAGGATGTAGAGCAGGTAGACGAAGGTGGGCGTGCCGAAGCCGTTGATCGCCCAGTCCTGGGCCAGCACCTTGATCCGCTCTAAGTGCGGGCGGCGTTTCCACTCCGCGTACTCGAATGGTGGCGGGGTGGGATTGATGAAGCCCATTTGTTGAGCCTATCCGGGCAGGGCTTTCACTTAACTTTTTGGGTGATGTGCTCGCGGTCCTCCGCGGGTCGCCACACCCAAAAAGTACAAGACGTTTCAGCCCTGCCCGGATAGGCTCTCTCGGTGACTGTCAGCAAACGACCGCTCCTCGTTGTGGACACCCCCTCGATGCTGTTTCGCGCTTTCTACGCGCTGCCGGACTCGATCAAGGGCTCGGATGGCAGGCCGGTGAATGCGTTGCTGGGGACGGCCAACCTTGTCTTGCGAGAGATTGAAGTTCACACGCCTCGGGCGGTTGTTCTTTGCTTTGGGCCGGATGCGGCTTCGTACCGGACTGAGCTTTATCCGGCCTACCATGCGGAGCGGGAGGCGGCTATGCCTGATGATCTTTCGCCGCAGTTTGCTGCCGCGCGGGGGTTCTTCGAGGCTTTCGGTTGGACGGTGGCGACCAGCGAGTCGCTCGAGGCCGACGATCTGCTTGGCACCTACGCCACGCGAGAGGTTGAGGCAGGTGGGCGGGCGTTGCTGCTTACCGGCGACCGTGACATGTATCAGTGCGCCGCTGAGCGGGTGACGGTTCTCTATGTCAAGACGGGTGGCGGCAAAGGGGCCGAAGAGGTCGGGCCGGCGGAGGTGCGTGAGCGCTACGGGATCGACCCCGAGCTGGTGCCCGACTTCATCGCTCTGCGCGGCGACCCCTCCGACGGCCTGCCGGGCGCGAAGGGCGTGGGACCGAAGACGGCCGCCGAACTGCTGCGGACGCATGGCTCGCTGGAGGCGACTCTCGAAAACGCGATCCGCGTGCAGCGGCCGAAACTGCGCGCCGCCCTGCTCGATGCCCGCGACGACCTGCTCGCCTTCAAGGACATCGCGACGCTGCGCGACGCCGGGGTCGAGCGACCTCCCGACCGGCCCACCGACTGGACCGGCGCCGCGGCAGCGGCCCGTGAGCACGGCATGAACCGCCTCGCCGAGCGACTCGAAGCGAACGCCGGCTGAAGCGCAGCCGACATTGACCCCACCCCAGGTGGGTCAATGTCGGCTGCGCCGCCTAGACCCTATGGCCGCCACCTGAACGCCAGGCTCGGTCCGAACCCCGCGTAAAGGTCGGCACCCGCGCATGAGATGCGCGGGTTTGTCGCCGAGGAATGGCCTCGGCGAGGACCGCAATCATGGGGGTGCCGACATGGCGCAGGTTAGGACGTGGGTGGGTCTCGATGTTCACGCGGCGAAGGTCGTCGCGGCGATCGCCGACTCGCAGTCGGGCGAGCTGGCGGTGCAGCGAATGGGTGGAGTGACCGAGCAGGTGGTGGAGTTCTGCGCCGGGCTGCCGGCGCCGGTGCGGGTCGCCTATGAGGCGGGCCCGACGGGCTTCGGCTTGGCACGGGCACTGGCGGCAAGGGGCATCGAGTGCACCGTCGCCGCCCCGGGCAAGATCGAGCGCCCGGCCCAGGACCGGGTCAAGACTGATCGCCGCGACGCCGAGCGCCTCGTGCGGTTGCTGATGATCGGTGGCCTGCACCCGGTGCGGGTGCCGACGCCGGCCGAAGAGGCGATGCGCGATCTGGTCCGCGCCCGCTAGGACGTCCGCGGCGACCTGATGCGGGCCCGCCACCGCGTCGGCAAGCTCCTGCTGCGCCACGACCTGCGCTTCGAGGGCAACAACTGGACCCAGCGCCATCTCGACTGGCTGGGCAGGGTCGAGCTCCCAGAGCCGGTCGCCCAGTCGGTCCTGCTCGACGGGATCGGGGCGATCGACGCCCTGCTGGTGCGCCGCGAGAGCCTCGAGTCCCAGATGGCATCGCTGGTGGAGGGTTCCCCCTGGGAGCAGCAGGTCGCCCACCTGCGCTGCCTGCGCGGCATCGACACCCTCAGCGCCCTCGGCCTCTGCGCGGAGGTCGGCGACTTCGAGCGCTTCGCCCGCCCCGCGCAGCTGATGAGCTACCTCGGCCTGGTGCCCTCGGAGAACAGCAGCGGGGAGAAGCGCCGCCAGGGCGCGATCACGAAGTCGGGCTCCCGCCATGCCCGGCGCCTCCTCGTCGAGGCGGCCTGGCACTACCGCCGGGCGCCGCGCAAAGGCACGGCGCTGCGCCGCCGCCAGGAGGGCCAGCCCCGGGCGGTCTGCGCGATCTCCTGGAAGGCCCAGCAGCGCCTGCACCGCAGCTGGGTGCGCCTCGACGCCGAGCGCGGCAAGCGCCGCACCCTCTGCGCGGTCGCCGTGGCGCGCGAGCTCTCCGGCTTCTGCTGGGCGGTTGCGACAGCCGACTGAGACCACCAAGCACTGCTTGGGTCAGGAGGCGGCGGGCTCGGCCCTTCGCGCAGCGCATCCGCGATACCGCTATGAGCAGCCGCCCTGCGGCGACGCTCGATCCTAGACAGCGGGCGCTGAGACGAAAACCGGTCCTGCGGTAGCCAACCCGCGCATATCAGCCTGACCGCGCGTCGCGCACCAGGCCGACCGCCGCCTCCTGACCCAAGAAGAAGGCCCGCGTCAGCGGGCCCTTGGTGGTTGGGGACTTGACAAATGGGCGTCCATATCAGCGGTAGTCGGGATTGGGGAAGTCGGTGCGGCAGCCGGCGTCCCACGCCGTGCGCTGGTTGCCGTGCGCGGGGATGCCGCCGGCGTCCTTGAGGATCCGCGCCAGGTGCAGCATGTTCCAGGCGGCGAAGGTGGTGTTGCGGTTGGTGAAGTCGTTCTCCGGCCCACCGGAGCCCTCGTCGAGGTAGGACGGCCCCGGCCCGGCTTCGCCGATCCAGCCGGCGTCGGCCTGCGGCGGGATCGTGTAGCCGAGGTGCTGCAGCGAGTAGAGAGTGTTCATCGCGCAGTGCTTGACGCCGTCCTCGTTACCGGTCACCAGGCAGCCGCCGACGCGGCCGTAGTAGGCGTACTGGCCGGCGTCGTTGAGCAGGTGCGAGTTGCCGTAGAGGCGCTCGACGATCTGGGTCGCCACCGATGACTTCTCGCCCAGCCAGATCGACATGCCGAGGACGAGGATGTCGGCCGCCATCACCTTCTCGAAGATCGCCGGCCACTCGTCGACGTCCCAGCCGTGCTCGGTCATGTCGGGCCAGACGCCGGTCGCGATCTCGTGGTCGACCGCGCGGATGCCCTCGACCGCCACCCCGTTGCGCCGCATGATCTCCATCGAGATATCCATCAGGCCCTGCGTGTTCGAGACCTCGGGGCTGCGCTTCAGTGTGCAGTTGATGAAGAGGGCCTTGAGGTCCGAGTAGTCGGTCTCGTTGCTCTCACACAACTCGGCCTGCTTGTCAGTCAGCTCGGTCACGGGATCAGCCAGCTTCGTTTTTGCATCCCGGCACCCTATCCCCGCCCCCAGCTCAGACGGCGACGGGATCCGCCGGCCGCGCCTCGGCGGCGCCGCCGGAGAACCGCATCGCGCCGTCGTCGATCGCGCCGCGACGGATCGTGCGGATGTCGAAGACGTAGTTCTGGCGCAGCTTCCAGGGCTCCTTCGAGCCCTGTTTGGGGAAGTGGTCGAGCGAGCGCTGGACGTAACCAGAGGTGAAGTCGAGCAGCGGCTGCTCGCTCACAGAGGGGTCGACGTCGGCGACGCAGCGCGCGTAGCCGTGCGCGTCCATGTGGTTGAGCAGGCGGCAGACGTACTCGGAGGTGAGGTCCGCCTTGAGGGTCCAGGAGGCGTTGGTGTAACCGACGGTGAAGGCCATGTTCGGCACCCCGCTCAGCATCATCCCCTTGTAGGTCATCTTGCTCGGCACGTCGACCTGCTCGCCGTTGACGGTCAGTTCGATCCCGCCGAGGAAGAGCAGGTTGAGCCCGGTCGCGGTGACGATCACGTCGGCCTCCAGCTCCTCGCCGGACTCGAGCTCGATCCCGCGCTCGGTGAAGGTGGCGATCCGGTCGGTTACGACCGAGGCCTCCCCCTTGGAGATCGACCTGAAGAGGTCGCCGTCGGGGACCAGGCACATGCGCTGGTCCCACGGGTTGTAGCGCGGCTTGAAGTGCTTGTCGACGTCATAGCCGGGCGGCAGGGAGCGCACGACGCCTTTGCGGATCAAGCGCTTGATCAGCTCCGGCCGGCGGCGGCTGAGCTGGTAGAAGGCCGCCTGGATCAGCACGTTCTTCCAGCGCACCACGGCGTAGGCGGCGCGCTCCGGCAGGCGACGGCGCAACCTGGCGGCGATCGGGTCTTCGGCCGGCATCGAGGCGATGTAGGTCGGCGAGCGCTGCAGCATCGTCACGTGCTCAGCCTGCTTCGCCATCGCCGGCACCAGGGTCACCGCGGTGGCGCCGCTGCCGATCACGACGACCTTCTTGCCGCTGTAGTCGAGGTCCGCGGGCCAGTGCTGCGGGTGGACCACCGGGCCGGCGAACCGGTCGACCCCCTCGAACTCGGGCGTGTACCCCTCGTCGTAGCGGTAGTAGCCGCTGCAGGTCCAGAGGAAGCCACAGGTCAGCCGTACGGTCTCTCCCGTGTCGGTGCGTTCGGCCTCGACCGTCCAGCGGCTCTCCTCGCTCGACCAGGCGGCGCTCAGCACGCGGTGGTGGAAGTGGATCCGCCGGTCGATCCCACTCTCCCGCGCCGTCCGCCGCACGTACTCGAGGATCGAGTCGCCGTCGGTGATCGACTTCGGCGCCGTCCACGGCTTGAAGCGGTAGCCGAGCGTGTGCATGTCGGAGTCGGAGCGGATGCCCGGATAGCGGAAGAGGTCCCAGGTGCCGCCGAGATCGCCGCGGGCCTCGAGGATCGCGTAGCTCTTGGCGGGCGAGCGGTCCTGCAGGTGCCAGGCGGCGCCGACGCCGGAGAGGCCGGCACCGACGATCAGCACATCGAGATGTTCGGGCAACCCCTCGGCCACAGGCGGCGATTCTCGCAGACTGGCTGGTCAGCCAGTGTGACGAGCCGCATAGCGATGACAGGGGGCGCGACTAGGCGAGGCGGTAGCGCAGGTGCGTGACGCCGGGCGCCTCGACGACGAGGATCTGCTCCAGCTCGCGACCGCCGCCGGCCCCATCCGCGAAGAGTCGCGCCCCGTCGCCGAGCAGGACCGGCACGACGTTGAGCTGCATCTGGTTGACGAGGCCCCCCGACAGGTACTGCCGGGCGGCCTCGGCGCCGCCGGCGAGGTGGACGTCCAGCTCACCGGCCGCCTCCTTCGCCTGCTCCAGCGCCGACTCGATCCCATCGGTGACGAAGCTGAAGGTGGTCTCGCCCAGAGCCAGCGGCTCGCGCTCGTGGTGGGTGAGGACGAAGACCGGCGTGCGGAAGGGCGGCTCCTCGCCCCACCAGCCCTGCCAGGGATCCTCGCCCCACGGGCCGGGGCCGCCGCCGAACATATTGCGGCCCATGATCACGGCGCCGACGCCGCTCTGCGATTCCTCGACCAGCGGCGTGCTGGCGTTCGTCCCTCCCCCCTCGCGGCCGTGCGGCTCGCGCCAGGCGGCAAGGGGGAAGATCCACTCGTGCAGCTGCATCCCGCCTTCGCCGAGCGGGTGCTCCTCGCTCTGGTTCGGCCCCGCGACGTAGCCGTCGAGCGAAATCGAGATTTCAAACCTCAGCTTCGGCATCGGGCGCTCGCTCGTAGGACGCATAGCGGTGTCACTGACGCCCACCCTACCCGTGGGGGGGAGAGTTTCGGCCGCTGTGGACTTTGTACGTGTGATGGCACGTACAAAGTCCGATCCGCGGAGCAGACGGGCATGGGCGTTGGCGGGGCGTCAGCACGGCGTGGTGACCCGGCGGCAACTGCTCGGACTCGGATTCAGCCGCGAGGCGATCGCCCATCGCATTGCCGAGGGTCGCCTTCACCCGGTCAGACGAGGGGTCTACGCAGTCGGCTGGCCGCGCCTGACCCCGGAGCGACGTTGGATGGTGGCCGTCCTCCCCTGCGGAGAGGGAGCCGCTCTGAGCCATCGCAGCGCCGCCGCCCTCTGGGGTATCGGCAAGGAGCGCAGCGGGCGGATCGACGTGAGCATCCGGCGGCGCTGCAGGCATCGCCGCGCGGGAATCCGGGCGATGAGCAGGCCGTCGCTGCGGCGAGAGGACATCACGACGCGCAACGGGCTTCCCGTGACCCGGCCGGCGCGCACTTTGGTCGATCTGGCGACCGAACTCCATCCGATTGCGCTCGAGCGGGCCGTCAACGAGGCGGACAAGTACGACCTGATCGACCCCGAGGCGCTGCGCGCCGCCCTCGATGACTTCGCGGGGGAGCCGGGTGTGCGCCCCCTTCGGATCCTCCTGGACCGGCACACGTTCCACCTTTCCGACTCCGATCTGGAGATTTTCTTCCGCCCCATCGCCTCGGCGGCGGGAATGCCCCAGCCGCTGACCAAAGCAATGGTCGACGGCTACGAGGTTGACTTCTTCTGGCCCGACCTCGGTCTCGTGGTCGAGACCGACGGCCTGCGCTACCACCGCACGGCATCAGAGCAGGCGCGCGACCACCGTCGCGACCAGGCGCATGTCGCCGCCGGCCTGACGACCCTGCGCTTCACCCACTGGCAGGTCAGGCACGAACCCGCGTACGTGCGCAGGATCCTCCGCCGGACCGTCCCCCACCTCCGCGGCGCTTGAAGGGGACGCAACCCCGCTTGGGACTTTGTACGTGCTCCCACACGTACAAAGTCATCTGCGACGGAGAGGCGCTTACGCGGGGAGCTTGAGCACGTGTGCGTGCTTCGGGTCAACGCGGCCCTCGAGCACATCTATATAGGCGTCCCGCAGGGCCTCGAAGCCCTGGCCGCGGATCGTCTCGAGCCAGCCCCCCGTCCACTCGCAGAAGGGGTGCCAGGCTTCGGCCACCCGGGTCTCGAGGCCGGTGCGGCCCCAGTCCTTGGAGCGCTTGGTCACACGGTCGGGGGCGAAGAAGAAGGTCGGCTTGGGGCCGGGCAGGTCGCCTGCGCCGGCGCCGAGCTCCTCCCAGTGGGAGGCGCCGACGGTCATGCTGTGGACGAGCCGGTCGCCGTAGTGGGAGTGGACCGCGTGGCGCACCTCGCCGTCGCCGGCGATGTCGACGAAGGTGGCGGGACCGGGCTCGAGCGAGTCGATCGCGTCGTAGCTCACCGTGCGGTCGTAGATCCCCAGGCCCGCGACGAAGTCGGCGTTGCCTGGCGAGGTGAGGCCGACCAGCTCGACGCCCTCACGCCGCGCAAGCAGGAAGGCGGCGGCGATCGCGGTCTTGCTCGAGGCGCTGGAGATCAGCACCGGGCCACTCGTCGCGAAGCCCTCGTCGGCGAGTTGGTCGTCGATCAGGAACGAGGTGAAGAAGAGCGGCCGCAGCAGCATCTGGATCTCCTCGGTATCCGCCCGGTAGAACGGATCCACGCCGCTGGTCAGGTAGCGGTGGTAGGCGGACGGCAGCTCCGCGCGGTGGGGCGAGCCGTCGACGAAGCCGTCCCCTCCGGCGTCGGCTGGGGCGACGACAAGGTGCGAAGAGGGCGGCAGATAGCCGAACACCCGCGCCCCGGGCTCCACCCCCTCGGCCTCGCTGCGCTCGACCTCGGCGAAGCCCCACATCGGCACCCGGCCCCAGCCCTGCTCGGCCGGGAAGAAGTCCCAGTAGTTCATCGCCTCGCCGAAGACCGCGTAGGTGACGTTGTTGGCGGTGAGGCCGAAGGTGTCGACCCGGAGGAGGGCCTGGCCGGCGCCGATCTCCGGCGGCGGCGACTCCGCGATGCGACACTCGCGCAGATCGCCGCGCTTGACCAGGAAGTCCGTCATCGGCGCTCCACTCGCTTGACCGGGAGGTCCGTCATCGCCACGCGGATGTTCTCACGTTCATACTGCTGACTCGATGGAGGGCTCAGCAGAGGAGATGAAGACCGTTCTGGTCACCGGCGGCTCGGGATACCTCGGCGGCTGGTGCGTGGTCGAGCTTCTGCGCCGCGGCTACCGGGTCCGCACCACCGTGCGCGACCTCGCCCGCGAGCCCGACGTGCGCGCCGCGGTCGGCACCCAGGTCGACGCCGGGGACCGGCTCACCGTGGTCGCCGCCGACCTGCTCGACGACGCCGGCTGGGCGGACGCGGTCGGCGGTTGCGACTACGTCCTCCACGTCGCCTCGCCCTTCCCGCCGCAGCAGCCGAAGGATCCTGACGAGCTGATCGTGCCGGCTCGCGACGGGACGCTGCGGGTGCTCGCGGCGAGCCTCGACGCCGGCGTCGACCGCGTCGTCGTCACCTCATCGGTGGCCGCGATCACCGGCAGCGGCAAAGCGGTCTCCGGGCGACCCCTGGACGAGCGGGACTGGAGCGACCCCGACAACCCGAAGCTCTCCTTCTACGCGGGCTCGAAGACTGTCGCCGAGCGGGCGGCGTGGGACTTCATGGCCGAGCGCGGCGCGACCGAGAAGCTGGCGACGGTCAACCCCGGCGCGATCATCGGGCCGGTGCTGAACGACGATCGCTCCTTCTCGCTGCAGGCGATCGAACGGCTGCTCGGCGGGATGCCCGGCGTGCCGCGGATCGGCTTCAGCTTCGTCGACGTGCGCGACGTCGCCGACCTGGAGATCAGGGCGATGACCGCGCCCGAGGCGGGCGGCGAGCGCTTCGTCGCGGTCGCGACCTTCCGGTGGATGGCGGAGATAGCCGCGGTGCTGCGCGACCGCATGGGCGAGGCCGCCGCGAAGGTGCCGAGCCGGTCGATACCCAACTTCGCCGTCCGCGCGATGGCGATCTTCGACCCCAGCGTCCGCTCGATAACCGGCCAGCTCGGCCGCAAGACCGAGCTCTCAAGCGAGAAGGCCGAGGCCCGCCTCGGCTGGTCCCCGCGGCCGATCGACGAGACGATCGTCGAGTGCGCCAAGAGCCTGCTTGACGCGTAGCCGCGGACGGCGGGCCCTCCCCCGAGCTTCCCGGTACAGGAGGGCCCGCCGGTCCGATCATTCAGCGGATTCCAGTTCGCTGACGCTGGTGTTTTCGGTGTCGTTGCGGAACCAGTAGACGGCTATCACGCTGACCACCGCCCCGCTCAGGATCGTGATTTTTTGCACCGTTCCAGGCTGTACCGTGGCGAAGTAGCCGACGACGGTCAGGGCCGCGCCCTGGAGCTGCGAAACCGCCTTCGAGAGGTCTTTTTCGGTGTGGTTTTTGGCGAGGAACACGCCCGCCACCGCGAATACCGAACCGGCCAGAGCGACGCAAGCCTGCGTGAAGTCCGGGTTGTAATCGCTGAGGATCAATGCCAGAACGGCACCGACCAGAAAAATGGCCGAGACGACCGTCTTTTTTGCTTCCGCCGGGGAGTATCCAAAGATCAAAATCAGTCTCCTTGTCAGGTGCTCCGATGAGCACTTGTTTCACACGTAACCGATTTCGACCTTCTCACCTAGGCCACAATCAATTGAATTAGCTCTCGTATTTCATCCCGCAAAGAGCGGCGTGAAATAGCCAGGACCACCCGAAGGCGGCCCTGGCCAGGTGCTCGGAGACGAACGCGGGAACAGCGCACGGGTGGGACAAGACCCGCCTCCCTACGATCGCCGGTGCCCGGGGTGGATTCCGCCGGGCGCCAGAACAGTGCGGCGCCTAGCGGCCCTGCACCTCCAGAGTCCCCTCAAGCATGTGAATCAAGTTAGGACCACCTCCTTTCTCTGGTCAAATGATTGAAGCAAATGAAGAGGTCGGCCGCTCAGGTGAAGATGATCTGCCCGCCCGCGGCGAGGCCGTAGAACTCGCCGACCGTGATCACTCCCTCGATCTGGGGGATGAAGTCGTCCTCCTCGAGGTCGAAGAGGTCGACCGAGGCCTTGCAGGCGTAGAGGGCGCCGCCGGAGTCGGCGATCATCTCGACGAACTCGGGGATCGGTGGGATGTCGAGCTTCTCCATCTCCTGGGCGAGTTTGTGGGTGACAAGGGACGACATCCCGGGTACGGCGCCGGCCCAGGTGGCGAGGTGGAGGCCGGGGTTGCCGACCGTCGCCACCTTGACGTGCTCGTGCTTGGCCCTGTTGATCGCGTCGAGGCCGAAGAAGGTGAAGAAGACGTTGGCCTCGATCCCCTCCATGCGAGCCCCGTTGGCCATGATCAGCCCCGGGTAGACGCCCTCGAGCGAGCCCTTGGAGACGACGATCGAGACCTTCTCGATCGGCTCGGGCTTTGCTCCGTTGCTGCTCTGGTCGGTCATCGGACCCTCCCTCCTAGATGCATCCGCGTGGCTTGGGGATGCCGGCGATCTTGGCCGCGAGCTTCGCCGGCCCTTTCGGGAAGAGCTGGTACAGCTCCTTGATCGGGACCCCCGAAGCTTTGCCGAGGGTGCGGATCGAGGGCGCGCTGCCGCTCTCCAGGTAGGTGTCGCGCATGAAGTTGACGACCAGCCAGTGGCGGTCGGTGAGCTCCCCGACGCCGGACTGCGCGGCGATCTCGGCGGCGACCTGCTCGTTCCACTGATCGGTCTCGCTGAGGAAACCCTCGGCGTCGACCTCGATCGGCGTGCCGGCGTAGGTGACGGTGGTCATTCGTTGCCTCCTTGTGCGCTTGCGGTCATCTGTTTGCCCGGCGTCGACATCCGCGCGCCGACGCCTGGGATGTCGCGGCCGGGCAGGAGCATGTGCCAGTAGAGGGGCTGGAAGGCGAGCTTGCCGAGGTGGTTGAGGCGGGACTCGCGCAGCAGCGGCAGCGGCCCGAGGTGGGGCGCGGGATAGCGGCCGGGCAGCGGCTCGACCTCGTAGTTGAAGTCGATCAGGAGCGCCTTGTGGAAGCCGCTCTCGATGAAGCAGTTGACGTGGCCGTCGTAGCTCGGCTCGAGCTCCTCGCCGGCGAGGTGGCGCTGGATGTTCGCGCACAGCGTCTCGCCCTCGAAGTGGGTCGAGGAGCCGGCCTTGGAGGTCGGCAGGCTGGCGGCGTCGCCGATCGCGAAGACGTTGTCGGCGGCCTTGCTGCGCAGCGTGTGGATGTCGACCGGGACGAAGTTGAGCTCGTCGCCGAGGCCCGGCGAGCGGGCGACGAACGCGGCGCCGCCGTGCAGGGGGATCGTGACGAGCAGGTCGAAGGGGACCTCGCGCTCGTCCCAGCTGACCAGCGTCCCCGACTCGCCGTCGACGCGACCGGTCGCGAACTCGGTCTCCAGGCCGATCTCCTTGTCGGCGAACATGCCGCCGAGATGAGCGGCGGCGACCGGCTTGGTGAAAGCGGCGTCGAGTGGGGTCGCGTAGGTGATCTCGACCTCCGACCGCACCCCCTTCTCGCGCAGGAACCAGTCGGCGAGGAAGCAGAACTCGAGCGGCGCGACCGGGCATTTGACCGGCATGTCGACCATGTTCACGACCAGCCGCCCGCGCTCGAAGCGGGCCAGGGCGTCGCGCAGCGCCACCGCATCGTCAAGCGAGTAGAAGCCGAAGACCCTCTCGCCCCAGCCGGGGCCGCGCAGGCCCTCGGTCTCCTCGTAGAGGAGCGAGGCGCCGCTGGCGATCACCAGCACGTCGTATGGAAGCGAGGACCCGTCCCCCAGGTGGACGGCATCGGCGGCGGTCTCGACCCTGTCCACCTCGGCCAGGCGGAACTCGATCCCGTCGTGCAGCTGCTCGCGGCGCGAGCGCACGATGTCCTCGGGCTTCTCGAGGCCGAACGGCACGAACAGAAGGCCCGGCTGGTAGACGTGGCGGTCGTCGCGGTCGACGACGACGATCTCCGCCTCCTCGCCATAGAGCCTGCGCAACCGGTTCGCGGTAAGCGTGCCACCGGTTCCACCCCCCAAGACGACGATGCGATGCCCCATGCCGAGGATTCTCCGCGCCAAGCGCCCCGCGCTCATCGGCGAAATCCCGCATTTCAAGCACGGCGAACTACCGAGAGGTCCAACTACTGGTAAAAGTCGTCGAGCGCAAAAGCTGTCGCCTACCGGGGAGTCGTACATGAACGCCGATGCAATCGAGATGGGGCCGATCGACTACATCATCGTCGAGTGGCCAGGTCGCCAACCCAATGGCGAAGCCGTTCCACACCTGATCGACCTCGTCGACCGCGGTCTGATCCGCATCCTCGACCTCGCCTTCATCACCAAGGACGAGGAGGGCTCGGTGGTCGGCCTCGAGCTATCGGAGCTGGGCGAGCAGGTCGCGGAGTTCGCGCTCTTCGCCGGCGCCTCGTCGGGCCTGCTCTCCGACGACGACATCGGCGAGGCGGCGCAGGCGCTCGAACCGGGCACCTCGGCGGCGCTGCTCGTCTACGAGAACAGCTGGGCGGCGCCGTTCGCGACCGCCGTCCGCGGCTCAGGCGGCCAGCTGGTCGCCAGCGGGCGCATACCTGTTCGACGCAGTCCTGGCCGCCCTCGACGCCGCCGAGTCGGCCCGATAACCAAGGAGGAGGAACGATGCCAGGACTACTGAGAGGCGTAGCGCGCACGGCGGTCATCGCCGGAACCGCGACGACCGTGAGCAACCGCGTATCCCGACGTCAGGCACAGCGCTGGCAAGGGCAGGAAGAACAGCAGCAGGCCCCCGAACAGCAGGCCGCCCCGCCCCCGGCGCCCGCTCCACCGGCGGAGCAGTCGACGATCGAGCAGCTCAAAGAACTGGGCGCGCTCAAAGACCAGGGCATCCTGACCGAGGAAGAGTTCGCCACCCAGAAGGCGAAGATCCTCGGCTAGACGGTTGGTTCCAAGGCGACAGCCGTGATCGCCGACGGGGCACGACTGTGCCGAGTGGTCGTTTGACCCATGCATAGGGGGGTCAAACGACCACTCGGGACAGTCGGGTTCGCCCCGGTCAGTGATCTGCGAGCCTGCCGCGGTGACGCTGCTGGCCGCGAAGATCCTGCTCGCCCCGCTGTGCGTGGTCGCGGTCTCTTTGGCCGGTCGTCGCTGGGGAGTCGCCGTCGCAGGCGTGCTCGGTGGGCTGCCCGTCGTCGCCGGGCCGATTCTGCTGGTCGAGACCCTGCTGCACGGCGGTGAGTTCGGTGCCGACGCCGCCGCGGGCACTCTGCTGGCGTTGGCCGCCCTGACCGCCTTCGTGGTCGTCTACGGGCGCGTCGCGGTCAAGGCCGGGCCGTTCCCGACCGTGCTCTGCGGCTGGACCGCGTTCCTGCTGGGCATCGCCGTCCTGAGCCCGGTCGTGCCACCGTCGGCGCTTTCGCTGGTCTTCGTCGCGGCCTGCTTCGCGCTCGGCCTGCGGCTGCTGCCGGCCGCGCCCCCGCTGCCCCCCAGGGCCGCCGCGCCGCCCTGGTGGGATCTCCCCGCCCGCGCCCTCGCGGCGCTGGGGCTCGTGCTCGTGCTGCCCGCTGTCTCCGGCACCCTCGGCTCCCACCTCAGCGGCCTCCTGGCGCCGTTCCCGATCATCACCAGCGTCCTCGCCGTCTTCACCCAGACCCACGGCGGCGTCGCCCAGGTCGGCGTCCTACTGCGCAACTTCCTGCTCGGCTTCTACGGCTTCGCCGCCTTCTGCTTCACCCTCACGATCGCCCTGCCCACGCCGACGACCGCCGGCGCCTTCGGCCTCGCGACCGCGGCGGCGCTCGCCGTGCAGGCGACTGTCTTCCTGCTGCGGGCGGGCAGGGCCTCAGCCTCGGTGTGGGGGACGCGGTGAATCTGGGGTGGAAGCTGGCCCAGGTGGTCGGCGGCACCGGCGCCGTCACCGCTCCCCCCGCCGTGCTGATCCGGCCCGGCGGATACGTCGCCTGGGTCGGAGACGGAACCGACGCGGGGCTCCGCGACGCCCTGACCGCCTGGTTCGGGCCGCCTGCTACGGCGCGATGAGGCCCGCCTCGCCGGCCGGCGCCGCATACGCGGCGGCGAGTGTCGCGACGGTCTCGTGGGCGTTCAGCCCGCTCGGGTTGGGGACTACCCAGAGTGCCGCGCCGGACCAGCGGTTCGCGCTGTCGAGCGTCTCCGGCTGCCGGCCCAGGGCCGCCGCACCGGGCTCGCCAAACGCGTCGCGGTAGGCGGAGATGCCGGCGACCGCGACGACCTTGGGGCGGCGATCGGCGACGAACCGCAACAGCCGCTCGCCACCCTCGCGCAGCTCCTCGCGCGAGAGCTCGGAGGCGCGCGCCGTGGCCCGCCGCACGAGGTTGGTGATCCCGACGCCCCGCGCCACGAGATGCGCACGATCGGCATCGGTCATCCCAGCCGCCCGATCGACCTCGTAGTCGGTGATGCCGGCCGCGGCCAGCGCCGGGTAGAAGCGGTTGGTGGGATGCGCGAAGTGGGTCCCGACCGCGGCCGTCCACAGGCCCGGGTTGATGCCGACGAACAACAGCCTGAGCCCCGGCCCGACGAGATCGTCAACCTCGCAGCCGCGAAACTCCTCCAACTCCGCACGCGTGAACCTCATGTCCGTGGATCCTGCCCGAACGGCGCCCCACTGGCGAACGACCCGAGAACGTCGAGATGCCCGGAGGCGCCCGTAGGCCCCTCGGCGCTTGACGCATCCGGGCGTCAGCGCAGCAAGAGAGCGGCGAGATGCAGAGCGGCCGGGGTCGGCTCAACCCGCTTGCCTTGGCCCTCCTCGAGCAAGCCCCATCCTTTCAAGTCACGAACAGCACAGGTGATCGTGTCGATCTCCCGGCGGTCCTGCGGGTCGCCGGCGACCCTCGACAAAAGCTCGGCGATTGTCAAGAGAGCGGGGTGCACTTCGATGACAACTTCCATAACGGCCTGTTCGACCAGTTCAGGGTTGTATTTGGGCGGGATCGAGGACTCAGCGCTCATGCCCTGCATCGCCTTCGCCTCATTCTCGATCCTTCAGGCGGTGGGGAAGATCAAGGAGGTCGTTTCGCGATGCGCCGTTATCCAAAGGCTCCACCACGTCGAGTTCTTCAAGAACGCCCAGATGGTAGGCGGCTTCCCACATGCTTATGTGGCCATCGAAAAGATCGACCAGCTCAATAGCCGAAAGCGGCTCGCCAATCCGCCAAAGCGCTTCGACGATCGGCACACGAACGGGATGTTGGACCTTCTCGGGGAGGGTTGACCAGAACTCCTCGCAACCGTCGTCCATCGCGTCCCCCTTTGAGCCGCTCGCATTGCTCATGCCCATCTCCCGCTGAGCCCTGTGTGGGCGGCCGGTCGATCCACCATCCAGGTCTCGGTCGCCCCCTTTATCGAGCCCTGGGCGGCGGCCACGCGGCCCACCGCCCAGGGCATCTGGTCCGCCTGGTCCTGCTCATGGGAGGTGAAACAGGGCCGAGCAGCTGCGGTAATCGCCACCTGGACGGGGCATAGGACGCTCGCTACAACGGCCGCCCACCACTCGTCACCTAGTTGCTGCGCTAGATAGTCGCGATTCATTCATGACGAAGGTAAATGATCGACTCCTCTAGATCATTTCGGGTGGTGTAATTAAACGTGCTTGCGCTCGATGAACGGTTGTGCTAACGGACCGAGCCGAACCCCGGTTCTTGAAGCACGTTCGGGGTCCGGCTCAGTCGATCGGGGCAAGCCTTAGCCGAACTTGTTGAGAGAAAGGATCGGCGCCGTCATCGGGCAAGCTGCGAGCTTCATTTTTCACCTCCCATTGAAAAGAGAAATTCGAGTAAACTGGCCACCGACCGGTCCAGGAACGAGTTCGGTTTCGTCTTGGAATGGCTATAGACTTCGCGTTCGCTCAGGCAATTGCCGACTTTGAGAGGTAGCCGTGGCAGCGAAAGTCCTTCCGGACAACAAAAGGTCCCCGAGGGAGCATCTCCGCCGGCTCTCCAAGCTCTTCGCGGTCGAGTTCCAACTGAAGATCGTCGCCGAGCTGTACGGCCGGGTTATGAGCCCGACCCAGTTCTGCAACAAGTTCGGCGGCGGCTCCCCCTCGCGGGTGGCCAAGATTTTCACGAGCCTCAAAGGCGATGAGTGGCTCAGACACATGTACGACGGGCCGGGCCCGAGTGGCCGCGTGGAAAGCTTCTACCGAGCGACTGAACCGGCCTTCTTCGACACCGAGAGCTGGGCGCTGGTGCCGTACTCCTTGCGCGTCGCGTCGAGCTGGGCTCTTTTCAACCAGATGGCGCCGGTCCTTCGCACTGCGATGGAAGAGCGACGCTCGGACCGGTATCGAGACCTCTTATGCACGCCGGTCCTGCTCGACGAGGCCGGTTGGAGGAATGTGATCGGAGCCATTAACGCCCAGTTCGTCTCCCTTTTCGAGCACCAGAGCGATTCTCGATTCCGAGCAGCGCACACCGGAGAGGAGCTGATTCGAGCCGACGTGTTCATGATCGGCTTCGAGATGCCGCTACCCGGGTCCGAATGGGTTGAACTGGAGTTGGTAACGCGCGAGGAACCCTCTGGCCAGTTCTACCCGCGCCTGTCCCCTGCAATCGCAGACGAGATGTGCCTGCGGATAGTCCAAGAGCTCAACCTGCGGCCGATGAGCGCCGCACGGTTCTATCGCGCATTTGGGCACGAGTTCGAAAACGCCAGCTACCAGAGTGTGCTGCGACGCTTCAAGAGGCTTGAGAGAGTCGGCTGGTTGATCAGGGTCCCTCCCTCGGTTCACCAACGCTCGACGGAGCACTTCTATCGCGCGACCATTCCCGTGATCCACGACAACTTCATGCGGCCGAACCTGGCGGATGCGGCGAACGACACGGACAGGTGGCGAGCCTTTCGGCAGCTTTGTGGAGACGTCAAGGAGGCGATGCAGGCTGGAACGTTTGACGCACGCACGGATCGATCCGTCTCTTTGACGTTTCTCGCGCTCGACCGACAGGCTTGGGGCGAAGTGATTCTCGAGCTGGACGAACTGCTCGCCTACATCAACGATGAGCAGCGACGGGCGGCGAAACGTCTGAAGGACTCCGGCGACAGCCCGATCGCGATGAACATCGCGACGGCTGCATACGAGTCACCCAGGGACGCGCCAAAAGCTCACTGATTGAGGCGCGGGCACCCACTGCTGGTCAGCGCCAGAGACTTCGCAGGGCGAACGCAGAGCGTGGCGACTTTGGATGGCTCTACCCAGGTTGTTCGGTGGCCAGCTGAACGAGATCGATGATCTCCACCTCGAGCACGGCGGCGAGGCTCGACAGGGCCATCCAGGTCAGATTCTGCTTGCCGTTCTCTATCCGCGACACAGAAACCGTGTGCAGCTCGGCCTCGCCGGCAAGGGCTTCGATGCTCAAGGAGCGCTCTTCGCGTAAGGCGCGGATTGCGGCTCCAAGTTGGGCGAGGGTCGGTTTCGGCACGGAAGGCTGACCAGCCTCCCGCGACCGCGACTAATAGGCCATAACATATATGCTAGGTTGCGGATTCAAGAGGAGGCCGGCGGGACAAAGGGAAGGCAGGGATGAGAGCAGGGGTCGGAGAGGGAGCAAAAGGCAGGACGGTCACGCTCGATCTCTCTGCGCTTGCGGCGGGCTTTGGGGCGACCTGGCGGGTCGCAGCCTCGGATCGCCGGCCGAGACCCCCGTCCCGCAAAACTGCCCCGGCCGCTTCACCTCCCATGAGCGGCCGGGGCATGACTTCTCCGCCGTAGCGTGGATTCGGCCCGGCTGGAAGCGATCGTCAAGCACGACGGGCGCTTGGACGTGCTGTGCTGCCTTCGTGACGGTGGGCCTCTGGCGATACCGCAGGTAGCCGCCAGGACCGGCGTTTCCGATCGGACGGTGCGCTACTGGATGCGACTGCTCGAATCGTTCAGCCTCGTCGAGAAGGTTGGCGATCCCGACGGCCCGGAGCCCTTGTACGAGATCACTCTCGAAGATCACCCGGATTGGGTAGAAGAAGCCGTCGAGGAACATCGCCGGCCGTAGACTTCGCGACGCTCCGGACCCGGGCAAGCGTCGATCCCGAAGGCGCCGCAGGCCTCCCCCGCCGCGGCCAGGCGGTCGTCCCCCCAGAAGAGCTGCTCGCCGACAAGCACGGTGGGGACGCCAAAGACCCCGGCGCGGATCGCCGTCTCGGTCTCCAGCTTCAACTTCTCCTTGACCTCCGGCCGGAGGACCTCGGCCAAGACGCGGTCTGGATCGAGGTCGACCGCCTCCGCGACGGCACGGAGGTCGGCTTCCGTCCCCAGACCTTTGCCTTCCACGAAGTTGCGCTCGAAGGCGGCGCGACTGAACTCGCGTAGGCGGCCGGCGGCCGCGGCGACGTGGGCGGCGCGGAGGGCGGGCAGCGAGTAGCTGGCGACCGGCCATCCCGACGGCCAGCGCAGCGGCGGCAGCCCATATTCCGCGGCACGCTTCTCGCATTCGCGCTTACCCGGCTCTCTGCTCTCATCGCGCATCGACCAGGGGGTGCGTTTGTGGGCCGCGATGACGAAGGCCATCGAGACCGGCGCCCAGCGCGGTCTTCGCGGCAGCACGGCGTTCAACTCGGGTCGCCGCGAGGTATGCGAATGGCGAGCTGAAATCGGCCGAGAGGCCAGCGCCCGGTCTCGCGTCCTTGACCGAAAGGTCGATGGGGACTTTTCCACATAGCGGGTTGGTCCCGGGAGTAGCGGGTTAACCTTGACGGATGCCAGCCCAGGCTACGATCGACCGGACCGGCCTCGACGAGCTGATCGCGGCACTGGGCAGACGCGGGCACGAGGTGATCGGGCCGACGGTCCGCGACGGGGCGATCGTCTACGGCGCCGATCGGCGACTGCGACGACCTGCCGGCCGGCTGGACCGATGAGCAGGACGGCGGCCACTACCGCCTGCGACGCCGCGACGACGAGGCGCTGTTCGGCTACGCGGTCGGCCCGCAGTCGTGGAAGCGCTTCCTGCACCCGCCCGAGCTGACGCTGTGGCGCGCACGGCGCGGCGCCGGCGGCGAGCTGGAGGTGAGCGAGGAGGCGCCGGAGGCGCCGAGCTACGCGTTCATCGGCGTGCGCTCCTGCGAGCTGCACGCGATCGCGATCCAGGACCGGGTACTGATGGAGGGTGAGTATCCCGACCCCTTCTACCGGGCGCGCCGCGAGGGCGCCTTCATCGTCGCCGTCAACTGCACGGTCGCGGGCGGCACCTGCTTCTGCGTCTCCATGGAGACCGGGCCACGCGCCGAGGCCGGCTACGACCTGGCGCTGACCGAGGTGATCGACGAGGAGCGGCCACTACTTCCTCTGCGAGGCCGGCAGCGAGCGCGGCGCCGAGCTGCTCGGCGAGCTGCCCAGCTCGCCGGCCGGGCCGGCGGAGGAGGCCGCCGCGGAGGCCGGCGTCGCTCGCGCCGCCGCGAACCAGGGGCGCGTGATGGAAACCGAGGGGATCAAGGAGCTGCTCTACGACAACCTCGAGCACCCGCGCTGGGACGAGGTTTCCGAGCGCTGCCTGACCTGCGGCAACTGCACGATGGTCTGCCCGACCTGCTTCTGCACGACGGTCGAGGACACCAGCGACCTCGCGCGGCGAGACGGCGGAGCGCACCCGGCAGTGGGACTCCTGCTTCACGCTCGACTTCTCCTACGTCCACGGCGGCAGCGTCCGCTCCTCGGCGAAATCGCGCTACCGGCAGTGGATGACCCACAAGCTCGCCACCTGGATCGACCAGTTCGGAACCTCGGGCTGCGTCGGCTGCGGCCGCTGCATAACTTGGTGCCCGGTGGCGATCGACATCACCGAGGAGGTGGCGGCGATCCGCTGCCGATGGCGCGTGACGGATTGAGGGGGGGATGACCTCGTCGCGATCGCCCAGTCTGCCCGAGCCGTTCGCCGGGCTCGACGCCCGCGCAGCTCGAGCTGATCGCCGGCTGCGGCGGCAACCGCGTCTTCGAGGCCGGCGAGTTCCTCGCCCACGAGGGCGATCCCGCCGACGCCTTCTTCGCGATCCGCCACGGCCGCGTCGCGCTGGAGCTCACCGCCCCCGCCAGCAGCCCGCTGATGATCTCCACCCTCGGCGAGGGCGCCGTGGTCGGCTGGTCCTGGCTCTTCCCGCCGCACCGCTGGAGCTTCGACGCCCGCGCGCTCGAGCAGGCCCGCGTCGTCGCCTTCGACGGCGCCTGCCTGCGCGGCAAGTGCGACGCCGACCACGAGCCTCGGCTACGAGCTGATGCGGCGCTTCGCCGCGGTGATGCTCGACCGCCTGCAGGCCACCCGCCTCCAGCTACTGGACGTCTATGGGAAGCCTGCCGGCGAGCTGAGGCCGCCCCGGCGGCCGGACCGATGGCGCCGCGGCCTTTCCGCGTCGTCTCACGGGGCCGGGAGACCGAGGACACCTGGACGCTGTCGCTGCAGCCGGCCGGCGGCGGGCCGGCGCCGGCCTTCGCGCCGGGCCAGTTCAACATGCTCTACGCCTTCGGCGTCGGCGAGGTCCCGATCTCGATCAGCGGCGACCCGGGCGGGGACGGTCCGCTCGAGCACACTGTGCGCGCGGTCGGGCCGGTCAGCGCCGCGATCTGCCGCGCCGAGCCGGGCACGCAGCTCGGTGTCCGCGGCCCCTTCGGCAGCTCCTGGCCGCTGGCGCGCGCCGAGGGTCGCCACGCGGTGATCGTCGCCGGCGGCATCGGCCTGGCACCGCTGCGCCCGGCCCTGCTCGGTGCGCTGGCCGCGCGCGAGCGGCTCGCCGGCCTCGTCCTGCTCTGCGGCGGGCGCTCCCCCGCGCAGCTTCTCTACCGCTCCGAGCTGGAGGCGTGGCGCGAGGACCCGCGGCTCGAGGTCGGCGTCACCGTCGACAGCGCCGAGGCCGGGCTGGCTCGGTCACGTCGGCGTCGTCACGACGTTGATCGGCGACGCCCCCTTCGACCCCGCCGACGCCGTCGCCTTCATCGTCGGCCCGGAGGTGATGATGCGCTTCAGCGTCGAGGCGCTGCTGGCCTCGGCATGGACGCCGGCCGACATCCACATCTCGATCGAGCGCAACATGAAGTGCGCGGTCACCCAGTGCGGACGCTGCCAGTTCGGCCCCAGCTTCGCCTGCCGCGAGGGCCCGGTGATGAGCTACGGCGCGATCGAGCCCTTCTTCAGGGTCAGAGAGCTGTGACGGCGCCGGCCCGGTCCAAGCCGAAGCTCGCGGTCTGGAAGTTCGCCTCCTGCGACGGCTGCCAGCTCAGCCTGCTCGACCTCGAGGACGAGCTGCTGGCGCTCGCCGAGGAGATCGAGATCGCCTACTTCCTCGAGGCTTCAGCCGGGCGACGGTCGAGGGCCCCTACGACCTCTCGCTGGTCGAGGGCTCGGTAACGACGCCGGAGGACGCCGAGCGGATCCAGGAGGTGCGCCGCGTCTCGCGCAAGCTGGTCACGATCGGCGCCTGCGCCACGGCGGGCGGCATCCAGGCGCTGCGCAACTTCGCCGACGTCGGCGAGTTCGTCTCGGCCGTCTACGCCAGCCCCTCCTATATATCGACGCTGGCGACCTCGACCCCGATCTCGGACGCCGTCCATGTCGACTTCGAGCTGCACGGCTGCCCGGTCGACCAGCGACCAGCTGCTCGAGGTGGTCGCCGCTTCCTCGCCGAACGCCGCCCGGCGATCCCCTCCTACAGCGTCTGCATGGAGTGCAAGCGGCGCGGCAACGTCTGCGTCACGGTCGCCCACGGCACGCCCTGCCTCGGGCCGGTGACCCAGGCCGGCTGCGGCGCGCTCTGCCCCGCCCACGACCGTGGCTGCTACGGCTGCTTCGGCCCGATGGAGTCGCCCAACACCAAGTCGCTGTCGGCCTGGATGCGCGGCCTCGGCGCCGAGACGCCCGACCTGATCCGCGCCTACCGCAACTTCAACGCCAACGCGCCCGCCTTCCGCGCGGCGAGCGAGCGCGAGGAGGAAGCCGCCCGGTGAGCGACGGCAACGGCGGCACGCGCCGGATCGAGACCGACTACCTGGCCCGGGTCGAGGGCGAGGGCGCGATGCGCGTCCGCCTGCGCGGCGAGACGGTCGCAGGAGGTCGAGCTGCGGATCTTCGAGCCGCCGCGCTTCTTCGAGGCGCTGCTGCGCGGCCGGGCGCTGGAGGAAGCGCCCGACATCACCGCGCGCATCTGCGGCATCTGCCCGGTCGCGTACCAGACCAGCGCCTGCCAGGCGATGGAGGACGCGCTCGGGATCGAGGTCGAGGGCCAGCTGCGCGCGCTGCGCCGGCTGATCTATTGCGGCGAGTGGATCGAGAGCCACTGCCTGCACCTCTACATGCTGCACGCGCCCGACTTCCTCGGCTACGAGAGCGGGATCGCGATGGCGCGCGACCACCGCGAGGTCGTCGAGCGCGGCCTGCGGGCGAAGAAGACGGGCAACCGGCTGATCGAGGTCCTCGGCGGCCGCGCCGTGCACCCGATCAACGTCCGCGTCGGCGGCTTTTACCGGGCGCCGGAGCGGCACGAGCTCGAGCCGCTGCGCGACGACCTGGAACGGTGCCGGGAGGAGGCGTTGGCGACGGTGCGCTGGACCGCGGGCCTCGAGTTCCCCGAGCTGGAGCGCGACTACGAGCTGGTCTCGCTGCGATCGCGGGTCGAGGGCGAGTACCCGATCGACAACGGCCGCATCGTCTCCTCGAAGGGGATCGACGTCGCGCCGGCCGAGTTCGACGCGACCTTCGAGGAGGAGCACGTCCCCCACTCGACCGCGCTGCACGCCCGGGTGCGGGACCGCGGCGCCTACCTGACCGGGCCGCTGGCCCGCTTCGAGCTGAACCGGGAGCGCCTCTCGCCGCTCGCCGCCGAGGCGGCGGCCGAGGCCGGCATCGGCGCGGGCTGCCGCAATCCCTTCCGCAGCATCATCGTCCGCGCGGTCGAGATGCTCTACGCCTTCGACGAGGCGCTGCGCCTGATCGACGCCTACGAGCGGCCCGACGCGCCGGCGGTCGAGTGGGAGCCGCGCGCGGCGGTCGGCCACGGCGTCTCCGAGGCGCCGCGCGGCCTGCTCTACCACCGCTACGAGATCGACGCGGCGGGTGAGATCGTCTCCGCCTGGATCGTGCCGCCAACCTCGCAGAACCAGCGCTCGATCGAGGAGGACCTGCGCGAGTTCGTCGCCGCTCACACCACGCTGCCCGACGACGAGCTGCGCCACCGCTGCGAGCAGACGATCCGCAACTACGACCCCTGCATCTCCTGCTCGACCCACTTTCTCGAGCTCGAGGTCGAGCGGGTGTGACGGCGCCGCGGCGCCTCTTCGTCGGCATCGGCAACCCCCTGCGCGGCGACGACGCCGCCGGGCTGCTGGCGGCGCGGGCGCTGCGCAAGCGGGGATACGCCGGGGTCGAGGTGCTGGAGCTCGACGGGCGAGCCGGTCGACCTGATCGAGGCCTGGGAGGGAAGCGGAGCGGTCGTCGTCGCCGACGCCGTCCGCGCCGGTGGCGAGCCGGGCGAGCTGCACCGGATCGACGCCGGTGGGGGCCCGCTGCCGGCTACGCTCGCCGGCGCCTCGACCCACGCGATGGGCCTCGCCGAGGCGGTCGAGCTGGCCCGGGCGCTGGGCCGCCTGCCGGCGCGCCTGGTCGTCTACGGGATCGAGGCGGCGAGCTTCGAGACGGGCGCCGAGCCCTCAGCCGCCGTCCGCGCCGCGGCCGAGAGCGTCGCCGACGCCGCCACGAAAGACCTCGCCCCCGCCGGGTCGTGACGACGGCGGTGGTACGTTGGACCGGTTGAGATGTGCCTCGCGATTCCCGGCAAAGTCCTAGAGATCGTCGACGAGTCCAACCGGCTCGCGCGAGTTGACGTGGCCGGGGTGAAGCGCAACGTGAGCATCGCGCTGCTCGACGACGACGATGGCGGGGCCGGACCGGGTGACTGGGTCCTGATCCACGTCGGCTTCGCGATCTCCAAGGTCGACGAGGACGAGGCGGCGGCGACGCTGAAGCTGCTCGAGCAGATGGGCGGCGAATACGAGCAGGAGCTGGAAGAGCTGAAGGGGAGCGCGATCGAGTGAAGTTCGTCGAGGAGTTCCGCGACGCCGAGCTCGGCGCGGCGCTGGCGGCGCAGATCCTCTCCCTGCTCGAGCCCGGCCGTCACTACAAGCTGATGGAGATCTGCGGCGGGCACACGCACGCGATCTACCGCTACGGGATCGACGGCCTGCTGCCCGACGAGGTCGAGATGGTGCACGGGCCCGGCTGCCCGGTCTGCGTGATCCCGATGGGCCGCGTCGACGACGGGATCGCGATCGCCGCGCACGAGAACGTGATCCTCGCCTGCTTCGGCGACATGATGCGCGTGCCGGGCTCCGAGCGCACGCTGCTCGAGGCGAAGGCGGCCGGGGCCGACATCCGCGTCGTCTACTCGCCGCTCGACGCGCTGCGGCTCGCCCGCGAGAACCCCGACCGGGAGGTCGTCTTCTTCGCGATCGGGTTCGAGACGACGGCGCCCTCGACCGCGCTGACGATGATGCGCGCCCGCGACGAGGCGCTCGCCAACTTCTTCTGCTTCTGCAACCACGTCGCGATCGTGCCGCCGCTGCAGGCGCTGCTGGCGCTGCCCGACCTCAGCCTCGACGGCTTCGTCGGCCCCGGCCACGTCGCCACCGTGGTCGGCGCCCGCCCCTTCGACTTCATCCCGGCCGAGCACGGCAAGCCCTTCGTCGTCGCCGGCTTCGAGCCGCTCGACGTCCTGCAGGCGATCGAGATGCTGCTGCGCCAGCTCGCCGAGGGCCGCTGCGAAGTCGAGAACCAGTACCGGCGCGTCGTCCCCGCCGCGGGCAACCCGGTCGCGCTGAAGGCGATGGGCGAGGTCTTCGAGCTGCGTGAGAGCTTCGAGTGGCGCGGCCTGGGCGAGATCCCGCGCAGCGCCTTCAAGCTGACCGAGGCCTTCGCCGCCCACGACGCCGAGCTGCGCTACGAGCTGCCCGGCCGCAGCGTCGCCGACCCCGCCGCCTGCCAGTGCGGCGAAGTGCTGAAGGGCGCGATCAAGCCCTGGGAGTGCAAGGTCTTCGGCACCGCCTGCACGCCCGAGCACGCGATCGGCACCTGCATGGTCTCGCCCGAGGGCGCCTGCGCCGCCTATTACAACTACGGGCGCTTCGCCCGCGAGGGGACGGCGGCGTGAGGTCCGAGGAGCGGGTGCTGGAGATCATCGGGACCGCGCGCGGCAAGCGCCCGCGCTTCAAGGACGAGCTGGTGACGATGGCGCACGGCGCCGGCGGCAAGGCCAGCCAGACGCTGATCGAGGGGCTGCTCGTCCCCGCCTTCGGCTCGGCGGCCCTGGCCGAGCTGGGCGACGCCGGCGCGGTCGAGGTCGACGGGACCGATCTGGCGATCACCACCGACAGCTTCGTCGTCCGCCCGATCCGCTTCCCCGGCGGCTCGATCGGCGAGCTGGCGGTCAACGGCACCGTCAACGACCTCGCCGCCTGCGGGGCGCGGCCGCTGGCGCTGACCGTCTCGCTGGTGCTCGAGGAGGGGCTGGCGGCCGAGGAGCTGCGCGCCGAGGTCGGGGCGATCGCGACGGCCGCCGAGGCGGCCGGGGTCGAGATCGTCGCCGGCGACACCAAGGTGGTCGAGCGCGGGCACTGCGACTCGATGTACGTGTGCACGACGGGGCTGGGCCGGATCGACGCGCGCGCGGCGCTCGGCACGGGGCGGATCGAGGCCGGCGACCGGGTGCTCGTCTCCGGGCCGATCGGCGCCCACGGCACGGCGATCATGCTCGCCCGCGACGAGCTGGGGCTCGACGCCGAGATCGCCTCCGACACGCGCTCGCTCTGGCCCGCGGTCGAGGCGATGCTCGACGCCGCCGGACCCTCGCTGCGCTGCCTGCGCGACGCGACCCGCGGCGGCGTCGCCTCGGCCCTCAACGAGCTCGCCCGCGCCTCGGGCGTATGCGTCGAGGTCAGCGAGGGCGCGGTCCCGGTCCAGCCCGAGGTCGCGGCCGCGGGCGAGCTGCTCGGCATCGACCCGATGTACATCGCCAACGAGGGCGTGCTGGTCGCCTTCGTCGCCCCCGAGGGGACGGCGGCGGCATTGGCGGCACTGCGCTCGGTGCCGGGTTGCGAGGCCGCGGCCGAGGTCGGCGCGGTGAAGGAGGAGCCGCCGGGGATGGTCCTGGTCGAGACCGGCTTCGGCGGGCGTCGCGTCATGGACCTGCTCGCCGGCGACCCGCTGCCGAGGATCTGCTGATGGGGGCTCGCTGATGCACGAGCTGGCGCTCTCGCGGGCGATCGTCGACGCCGCCCTACGCCACGCCGAAGGGCGGCCGGTCGAGCTCGTCCACGTCAAGCTCGGCTCGCTGCGCCAGGCGGTTCCCCGCTCGCTCGCCTTCTACTTCGAGATCCTCGCCCGCGATACGGACTGCGAGGGGGCCGTGCTGGAGATCGAGACGCTCGCCGGCGAGGCGCTCGAAGTCGCCTGGATCGAGGTCGAGGAGGCGGCTCATGCATAGGGTGCGGGTCGCCGTCGCCGAGGGGGTGCTCGATGCCAACGAGACGATCGCGCGGGCGAACCGGGAGGACTTCGACCGGGCGCGGGTGACGGTCGTCAACCTGATGTCCGCACCCGGGGCCGGCAAGACGGCGCTGCTCGAGCGGGCGATCGAGGCCGGGCTCGGCGGGCCGCGGATCGGCGTGCTCGAGGGCGACGTGCAGGGCAGCCTCGACGCCGACCGGATCGCCCACCTGCACGTCCCCGTCGTGCAGCTCAACACCGATCCCGGCTTCGGCGGCGAGTGCCACCTCGACGCCAACATGGTGCGCTCGGCGATCCCCGAGCTGCCGCTCGATGAGATCGACCTGCTGGCGATCGAGAACGTCGGCAACCTCGTCTGCCCGGCCGAGTTCCGCGTCGGCGAGGACGCGCGGGCGATGGTCTGCTCGGTCGCCGAGGGCGAGGACAAGCCGCTCAAGTACCCGCTGATGTTCCGCAGCTGCGAGCTGATCTGCGTCAACAAGATCGACCTCCTGCCGCACATCGAGTTCGACCTCGATCGGCTGCTCGCCAACATCGAGGCGGTCAACCCCGGGGCGACGGTGCTGACGACGAGCGCCCGCACGGGCGAGGGCGTCGAGACATGGGTCCGGTGGCTGGCGTCGCTCGCCGCCGCGTAGCGGCCCGCGTCGGCGGCACCGTGCAGGGGGTCGGCTTCCGGCCCTTCGTCCACCGCCTCGCCGCCGAGCTCGGGCTGGCCGGCTTCGTCCGCAACGATTCCGAGGGCGTCGAGCTGGAGGTCGAGGGCGAACCCGGCCGCGTCGCCGAGCTGCTCGCCCGGCTCGAGCCCGAGGCGCCGCCCCTGGCCGCCGTCGAGTCGGTCAGGACGGCGGAGCTGCCGCCGGCCGGCGAGCGCGGCTTCCGCATCGTCGCCTCGCGGGACGGCGGCGCCGGGGCGGCCCCGGTGCCGGCCGACGTCGCCACCTGCGCGGCCTGCCTGGCGGAGCTCTTTGACCCCGACGACCGCCGCCACCGGTACCCGTTCCTCAACTGCACCGCGTGCGGGCCGCGCTTCACGATCGTCCGTGAGGTGCCCTACGACCGGGCACGGACGACGATGGCCGAGTTCGAGATGTGCGCGGCCTGCCAGGCCGAGTACGAGGACCCGGGCGACCGCCGCTTCCATGCCGAGCCCAACGCCTGCCCGGCGTGCGGGCCGCGCGCGCGGCTGCTCGACCGCGACGGCGAGCCGCTGCCGGTCGAGCCCGGCTCCGACCCGGTCGCCGCCGCCGCGGCGCTGCTCGCCGAGGGCGCGATCGTCGCCGTCAAGGGCCTCGGCGGCTACCACCTCGCCTGCCGCGCCGCCGACGAGCGGGCCGTGGCCGAGCTGCGCGCCCGCAAGCGCCGCGAGGCGAAGCCCTTCGCCCTGCTCGCCGCCGACCTCGGCGCCGCCCGCGAACTGGTCGAGCTGGACGCCGCCGAGGAGACCCTGCTCTCCGGCCGCGAGCGGCCGATCGTGCTGGCGCCCCGCCTTCCCGTCGGCGCGGTCGCCGCATCCGTCGCGCCAGGCTGCGCCGACCTCGGCGTCATGCTGCCGCACTCTCCCCTGCACCACCTGCTCGTCCGCGACGCCGGTGGGCCGCTGGTGATGACCTCGGGCAACCTCGCCGAGGAGCCGATCGCGCGTGACGACGGCGAAGCGCTGGATCGGCTCGGGCCGGTCGCCGGTGCCTTCCTCGCCCACGACCGCGGGATCGAGACCCGTGCCGAGGACTCGGTCGTCCGGGCGCTCTCGGCGAGGCCCGCGGCGCCGCTGATGCTGAGGCGCTCGCGCGGGTACGTGCCGGACTCGATCGCGCTGCCCGCGGCAGCGCGGCCGCTGCTCGCCTGCGGCGCCGAGCTGAAGTCGACCTTCTGCCTCGCCGCCGGCGGGCGCGCCTGGGTCGGCCCCCACCAGGGCGACCTGCGCGGCTACGAGTCGCTGGTCGCCTTCCGCCAGGGCGTCGCCCACTTCGAGCGGCTGCTCTCGTTCGCGCCCGAGCTGCTCGTCCACGACCTCCATCCCGACTACCTCTCGACCCGCTACGCGCTGGAACGCGACGGTGTGGAGACGGTCGCCGTCCAGCACCACCACGCCCACCTCGCCGCCTGCCTGGCCGAGCACGGCGTCGCCGGTCCGGCGGTGGGTGCGATCTACGACGGCGCCGGCCTCGGCCCGGACGGCACGGTCTGGGGCGGTGAGATCCTCGTCGGCGGCCGCGCCTCCTGCCGGCGGGCGGGCATGCTGCGCCCCGTTCCCCTGCCCGGCGGCGACGCCGCGGCGCGCGAGCCCTGGCGGATGGCCTGCGCCTGGCTGGGGGCGGCGACCGGCGAAGCCGTACCGGCGATCCCAGCGGCGCTGGCGGAGGAGGTGGCGCCGCCCGAGTGGGAGGCCGTCGCCGCGCTCGCCGCGAGCGGCACGGCCTCACCGCTCACCAGCAGCGCCGGCCGCCTCTTCGACGCCGTCGCGGCGCTGGCCGGATTGCGCGCCCGCTCGCTCTACGAGGGCCAGGCGGCGATCGAGCTGGAAGCCGCGGCGAGCACCGACGAGCGCGGCGCCTACCGGCTCGACCTGGCCGAGGAGAACGGCCCCGACGGCAAGCCGCGGCTCGTCCTCGATCCGCGCGAGACGATCCGCGCGATCGCCGCCGACCTCGCGGCCGGCACCGCTCCCGGCGATGTCTCCGCCCGCTTCCACAACGGCCTCGCTGCCACCACGGCGGCGGCGCTCGCCGCCACGGCCGAGGCGAGCGGCCTCGACACCGCCGTCCTCTCCGGCGGCGCCTTCCAGAACAGGCTGCTGCTCGAGCGCACCGCCGAGCGCCTGCGCGCCGCCGGCCTACGCGTCCTCGTCCCCGAGCGGCTTCCCCCCAACGACGGCGGCATCTCCTACGGCCAGGTCGCGGTCGCGACCGCGACCGCGTAACTACTACACGAATTCGTGTAGATATAGATAGACCCGGCCGAGCGGGCTGGGAGCGAGAAAGGAGGCCGAGATGGCCACCCAGTCAAACGCAAAGAAGAAGACCGCCGAGTCGCCCGTCGAGGAGGGCGTGCTCGAGCGGGGCGGAGAGTTTTCCGAGCAGTTGCTCGAACAGATCCGCGACACGCAGGAAAGCGCGATCGAGGCGGTGCGCGGCTTCATGGAGTCCGTCGACGAGGCGCTGCCTATCGGTGGCCCCACCCCGTCGCGGCGCCAGGAGGTGATCGACTCGGCGTTGGAGATGTCCGGCAAGCTCGTGCGCGTGCAGTACGACTTCCTGACCAACGTCGTCCACGGCGCCGGCGAGGCGCTGCGCCGCTCGGACGAGACGGAGGAGGGCAAGTGAAGCTCCTTGCCCGAATGCCTCGCGCCTCGGCGGGGCCGCGCCGGTCCGTTCGTCGGGCCGGCGCTCTCGGCCTTCGGGCTGCGCCCCAACGCCGACTGCTGCAGACGCGCGATGCGGCGTAGCTCGGCAAGGTCGAGCCGGCGGTACCCTGGCAATCACCAATGGTCACCGCGCGGGAGGTCGAGGTGCCGCCGCTTTCGCTTGAGCGGATGCGGGGCCTGATCGACCCAGAGGAATGGAAGCGGCTGGAAGCCGGACTTGGCATCGCCCAGTCGATGCTCGCCGAGCGCGCGCTCTGGAACGTCAACTCGACCGCTGCCGGCGGCGGCGTCGCCGAGATGCTCTGGTCGTGGGTCGGCTTCGCCCGCGGGCTCGGCATCGACATGCGCTGGCTGACGATCTCCGGCACCGCCGAGTTCTTCGCCCTGACCAAGCGCCTCCACAACCTCCTCCACGGCGAGGTCGGCGACGGGGGCGAGCTGGGCGAGAGCGAGCGCGAGGTCTACGAGCAGGTGACCGGCGCCAACGCCGAGACGGTGCTCGAGGCGATCGGCCCCCGCGACGTCGTCTTCCTGCACGACCCGCAGACCGCCGGGATGATCCCGCGCCTCGCCGGCAGCGGCCGTGTCGTGATCTGGCGCTGCCACATCGGCGCCGACGAGGTCAACGACCTCAGCCGCGGGGCCTGGGACTTCCTCGCCCCCTACATCACCCAGGCCGACGCCTGCGTCTTCTCGCGCGACGCATACGTGCCCGATGTCTGCCGCGAGAGCGGCGTGACGATCGCGATCGTGCCGCCTTCGATCGACGGCCTCTCGCCGAAGAACCAGGAGATGAGCCGGGTGCAGATCAAGGCGATCCTGCGCCACACCGGGCTGCTCGCCGAGGACCGGCGCGACGGCGCCGAGGCGGTCTTCACGCGGCCGGTCGGCGACACCGCCCAGGTCGAGCGGCGCTGCGAGATGATCAGCGACGGCTTCCTGCCCGAGGCCGGCACCCCGCTGGTCACGCAGGTCTCGCGCTGGGACCGGCTCAAGGACCCGATCGGCGTGATGCGCGGCTTCGCCAAAGCGCTGCGGGGGGACGCCCTCCCCCACCTCGTGCTCGCCGGCCCCAGCCTCGGCTCGGTCGCCGACGACCCCGACGGCGTCACCGTGCTGGCCGAAACCGAAGAAGCCTGGCGGGCGCTGGACCCGAAGGTCCGCGCCCGCGTCCACCTCGCCTGCCTGCCGATGGACGACCTCGACGAGAACGCGGCGATCGTCAACGCCCTGCAGCGGCAGTCCTCGATCGTCGTGCAGAAGAGCCTCAAGGAGGGCTTTGGCCTGACCGTGACCGAGGCGATGTGGAAGGCGCGACCGGTCGTCGCCAGCGCCACCGGCGGCATCCGCGACCAGATCGCTGACGGCGTCACCGGGATCCTGCTGCCCGACCCGCTCGACCTCGACGCCTACGGCGCCGCCCTCGTCGGCCTCTTCGAGGAGCCGCAGCGGGCCCAGCGGATCGGCGATGCGGGGCGCGAGAGCGTGCGCGCCTCCTTCCTCGAGAACCGCCACACGCTCCAGTACGTCGACCTGCTCGGACGCCTGCTCGCCCGGTGAGCCCCCCGAAGCACGTATACGGCTTCGCCGAGGGCTCGAAGGAGATGCGCGAGCTGCTCGGCGGCAAGGGCGCGAACATCGCCGAGATGGCGCGGCTCGGAGCGCCGATCGTGGTGCCGGCCGGGTTCACGGTGACGACCGAGGCATGCGTCGCCTACATGGCCGCGGGTGGCTTGCCGCCCGGCCTCGAGGAGCAGATCGACGACGCCCTGGCCGCATTGGAGGCCGACGCCGAGCGCCGGCTCGGCGATCCCGAGGACCCGCTCCTCGTCTCGGTCCGCTCGGGCGCGCGCGAGTCGATGCCGGGGATGATGGACACGGTGCTCAACCTCGGTCTCGGCGACGCCGCGGTCGGCGGGCTGGCGACACGGACCGGCGACGAGCGCTTCGCCTGGGACTCCTACCGGCGCTTCGCGCAGATGTTCGGCAACGTCGTCCGCGGGATCGACTCGATGCTCTTCGAGGAGGCGATCCGGGCGGTGAAGGCCGAGCGCGGCGTCGCGCTCGACACCGATCTGGACGCCGGCGACCTGCGACGCCTGGTCGGCGACTTCAAGCGGATCTTCGCCGCGCAGACTGGCGAAGAGCTGCCGCAGGCGCCGCGCGAGCAGCTGCTGCGCGCGGTGGCCGCCGTCTTCGACTCCTGGAACGGCACGCGGGCGATCGAGTACCGCCGCCTCAACCGCATCCCCGACGAGTGGGGGACGGCGGTCAACGTGCAACGGATGGTCTTCGGCAACCGCGGCGAGCGCTCGGGCTCGGGCGTCGCCTTCAGCCGCGACGAGATCACCGGCGCCCCCCAGCCCTCCGGCGACTTCCTGGTCGACGCCCAGGGCGAGGACGTCGTCTCCGGCACGCGCAACACCTCCGACCTGGCTGAGATGGCCGAGACCCTGCCCGAGGCCCACGCCCAGCTGCTGGAGATCCTCGCCGCACTGGAGCGTCACTTCGGCGACATGCAGGATGTCGAGTTCACGGTCGAGGATGGAACCCTCTACATGCTGCAGGCGCGCTCGGCCAAGCGCCCACCGCACGCCGCCGTGCGCGTCGCGGTCGACATGGTCGCCGAGGGCATCCTCAGCCGCGAGCGGGCTCTGGCCAAGATCGACGCCTCGAGGTTGGAGGCACTGCTGCACCCATCCTTCGACCCGGCCTACGAGCTCGAACCGCTGGCCCGCGGCGTGCCGGCCTCGCCCGGCGCGGCCAAGGGCGCGATCGTCTTCACCGCCGAGGGCGCGGTCGAGCGCGCCGCCGAGGGCGAGGACACGATCCTTGTCCGCCCCTTCACCGAGGCCGACGACGTCGCCGGCTTCAACGCGGCCCGCGGCATCCTCACCTCCGAGGGAGGCAAGGCCTCACACGCGGCGCTGGTCGCCCGCGGCATGGGGCGCCCCTGCGTCTGCGGCGCCTCGGCGCTCGACATCGACCTCGAGGCGGGCGAGGTGCGGGTCGGCGGGACGCTCCTGCACGAGGGCGACGCGATCACGATCGACGGCTCGACCGGGACGGTCACCGCCCAGGACGTGCCGCTCGTCCCGGCCGAGGTCGACGAGCACTTCCAGGTGGTGCTCGAGTGGTGCGACGAGCTGCGCCGGCTCGGGGTGCGAGCCAACGCCGACCGCCCCGAGGACGCCGCGACGGCGCGGCGCTTCGGCGCCGAGGGGGTCGGCCTCTGCCGCACCGAGCACATGTTCCTCGGCGAGCGCCAGCCGAAGATGCAGGCGATGATCATGGCCGAGGACGAGTCCGCGCGACGCGAGGCGCTGGCCGGGCTGGAGCCGCTGCAGCGGGCCGACTTCGAAGGGCTGTTCGCCGAGATGGCCGGCCTGCCGGTGACGATCAGGCTGCTCGACCCGCCCCTGCACGAGTTCCTGCCCCGCGCCGAGGACCTGCTGGTCGAGATCGAGCGCCGCCTCGCCGCGGGAGAGGACGCCGCGCGGCTGGAGCGCGAACTGCACCGCGTGCGCCAGCTCGAGGAGGCGAATCCGATGCTCGGCACGCGCGGCTGCCGGCTTGGCCTGCTCTTCCCCGAGATCTACGAGATGCAGGTCGAAGCGATCGTCGTCGCCGCGCTCGCGATGCGCGAGCGCGAAGGCGAGGCGCCACAGCTCGAGGTGATGATCCCCCTGGTCGACTACGAGCGCGAGCTCAGCGCGATGCGCGAGCTGGTCGAGCGCACGGCCGCGGCGGCCTTCGAGCGGCTCGGCGCCGAGCCGCTCCGCTTCCGGGTCGGGACGATGATCGAGCTGCCGCGCGCCTGTCTCCTCGCCGATCGGCTCGCCGAGGAGGCGAGCTTCTTCAGCTTCGGCACCAACGACCTGACCCAGACCACGCTCGGCTTCTCCCGCGACGACTCCGAGGGCCGCTTCCTGACCGAGTACCTGCGGCGCAAGATCGTCGACCGCAGCCCCTTCGAGACGATCGACGTCGACGGGGTGGGCGAGCTGGTGCGGACCGCCGTCGAGCGCGGCCGCCGCGCCCGACCCGGCCTCGGCCTCGGCATCTGCGGCGAGCACGGCGGCGACCCCGACAGCATCGCCTTCTTCCACGAGGCGGGGCTGGATTACGTCAGCTGCTCGCCATACCGGGTGCCGATCGCCCGGGTGGCCGCGGCCCAGGCCGCCCTCGCGACCCCCTGATCGTCAGGCCCGGGCCATATCGCGAGCGGTGCGGCGGCGCTCGGCCTCGAGACGCCGCTGCTCGTTTTCGACCTGGCGCTTGAGTTGGCGCAGCGTGCGCCGCATCTGACGGCGCACGATGGGGGCGGCGGCGATCTCGGTGAGGAAGCCGGCCACCCCGCCGCCGACGACGCCGTAGGCGAAGCGGTATTCGATCCGGGCCCGGCCCTCGCCGTGCTCGCGGATTCGCCAGCGGCCGCGGTGGTCGATTCCGGTAACCGAGTGCCAGGCGATGTCGAACGGCTCGTTCCACTCGACCATCTCGACCAGCCCCCCGACCTCGGCCGCCCCGACCCGGACCAGGATCCGGTAGCGGGCGCCGAGCCCGTTGGCCCGGTCGCCGACCACCTCCCAGTGGGTGACCCCCGACATGAAGCGCAGGTAGTTCTCGGGGTCCTCCAGGTAATGCCAGACCGTCTCCGAAGCGGCCGCGACCTGGATCGACTCGTCGATCCTCATCCGATCACCGGGAAGCGGCGCTCCGCGGCGAGACCGTCGAGCGCCTCCTGCATCTGGGCGGTGAGGTGGGCGTAGATCTCGTCAACGTCGGGGTCGGGGCCGAACTCGCGTTCGAGGTCGATCGGCGGCAGCACCTCGATCGTGATCTTCGACGGCAGCGGGATGTGGCCGGCAAAGTCGCCGACGTTGAGGCCCCAGGGAAGGGCGATCGAGATCGGCAGGACCTTGAGCCGGAAGAGCTTGTCGAGCCGCAGCGCCTTGGCGAGTCCACCGCCGCGGCTGAGAAAGAGGGCGGTCTCCTGGCCACCGATCGAGATCACCGGGACGATCGGGACGCCCGCGTCGAGGGCCAGCCGGATGAAGCCCTTGCGGCCGGCGAAATCGATCTTGCCGCCCTCCCAGCTCGGTCGATGGGTCTCCCAGTCGCCCCCCGGGTAGACGAGCACCGGGGAGCCGGCCGCGAGCGCCCTCTCGGCGTGCTCATGGGAGGCGCTCAACGTGCCCGACTTGCGCAGCATTTCACCGGCGACGGGCCAGGCGATCGCGAGGTTGTGGGCAAGCTGGTGGAAGGCCCGCTCGACCCCGAAGTAGGTCGAGAAGGCAAGCGAGAAGATGAAGGTGTCGACGATCACGTTGCCGCCGGAGTGGTTTCCGACGAGCAGCGCGGGACGATCGGCCGGGACGTTGCCGAGGTCACGCACCTCGGCCCGGAAGTAGAAGGTGGCGAGCAGCCAGAGAAGGGGCAGGACCTCCCTGATGTAGTCGGGGTCGCGGTCCTCCAGCCGGCCGCTGAGGCGATCCGAGATCCGTTTCCGGACGACGCGTACCACGGACCCGGTGAATCCCCGAGTCTTCTCTTCGTAATACATAGCGGAATCCTAGACCGGGCCGGCGAGACCGGAGTTCGGAAGCGGCCTGGTCAGACCGGGGCTCGTCATCCTCGCGGACGGGAGCCGGCCGACGGCGATGCCGCCCCCGCACCCCGCTCCGACCGCGCCAGCAGCAGTGTCTCGCTGGTGGTAGCCATCCAGCGCTCGATGCGGTCGAGCGACCAGCCGTAGCTCTCGCGCAGGACGACCGCGAGGCGGATGTCCGAGACGGCGGCCAGGGTGTCGACCGCCGCCTTGCGGTCGAGCGACGCGTCGAGCGCGTCGAGTCCCTGCAGCAGCCCGACGATCGTGGTGGCACCCTGGAGGTGGCGGCGCTGGCCCTCGGCGAGCACCGCCTCGAGCTCGGGTTCGGCCGCCGCGCCAGTGACCAGCGCGTGGATGACGTCGCCGGAGTGCTCCAGGATCGAGCGCGTGATCCTGGCGGGCGTGGCGACGATCTCGGTCGGATCGCTCGAGCCCGCGAGCGATCCGGCGATCGCGGGGATGCCTGCCTCGACGTCGATGACGTCGTTGAGACGAGCGACGAGCGCCTGCTTGTGCCCGACGCTGTCGTAGACCGTCTGCGCCGAAACCCCTGCGGCCTCGGCGATGTCGCGCACGCTCGTGCGCGTGTAGCCGCGCTCGGCGAAGAGGCGGCGCGCGGCACCGAGGATCTCCTCCCTGGTCTGTTGGGCCTGGCGCTCGCGGCGGCTCGGCTGCTTGTCGTCCACGATCCTCCGATCTGACACTTGACAGGCGTTCCAGTTATTTTATAGTCGTTCTACTCACTGGACCCCAACTCAAGTCAATCCTACAGGAGGTCATTCCGATGCTCGACAAAGCAACGATCACGACTGGGGCCGGCGCTCCCGCCCACCGCGGGCCGGGAAGCCCATCCGGCGACATCAAGGGGCGCGCCGCCGGCTTGGGGGCGCTCGCCTTCGCCGCGATAGTGGTGCTCCAGAATGTCGTCCGCGGTGCCTCGGCGCCGGCGAACGACGCGACCGGTGCGCAGGTCCTCGCTCACTACGCCGACCACCGCGCGATTACGGTCATCCTGGCCGCCACGTTCGTTCTCAGCGCCGTCGGGCTGGCCGTTTTCCTCGGCGGCGCGATGCGGCGCCTGCTCGCCGGCAACCGCCCGGGGTGGGCCTACACGGGCGCCATCGGCGCGGTCGGGATCATGACCGTCTTCGCCGTGCTCGTCGGCACCGAGGAGGCGCTCTCGGTCGTGGCCACGGGGAGCGAGCCGAACCTCGCCTCGATCGATGCCCTCTGGGCGCTGCACAACAGCGTCTTCACCGTGCTGTTGCTGTCGGTCGGCGTGGCCCTCCTCGGCCTCGGCCGTGCCGGCGTCGCCGCCGGGATCACCCCGCCGGCGTTTGATCGGCTCGCTCCGGCCGGCTGCGCGCTGCTCGCGCTGGCTTCGGCGGCTGGCCCGTTCATCGCCGCGGGCGAGGCAATGCCGGTCTTCGGCCTCGGCGCCATCGGTTTCCTGATCTGGCTCGCCTTCCTCGTCACGACCGGGCGTCGCCTGGTGCGGTCATGACCATTCGTTGCCCCAGATCGCAGTTTTGTAGCAGAGAGTGCTACGGTCGTGCACATGGCGCGCACCGTTTCGATCCGGGAGCTGAGGAATTCCACCTCGGCCGTTGTCTCCGAGCTGGAAGCGGGCGAACGACTGACGCTGACGGTCAACCGTCGTCCGGTCGCCGACATCCTTCCCCACGTCCAGGATCGCGATCCCTGGGTCCCGGCCAGTGAGTTGCGCCGCATCGTGACCGAGGCGCCCGCCGACACCGGCCTGCTGGACGATCTCGCCGACGTCCGCGGCGCCGAGCTCGACGATTGAGTCGGGCAATCGCCGACACCTCGATCTTCATCGCCCAAGAGACCGGTCGCGAGCTTGGCGAGCTTCCCGAGCAGATCGCCGTTTCGGTGATCACCGCCGCCGAGCTGGAGCTGGGCGTGTTGCGCGCCACCGACCCAGATGCACGGGCCATGCGGCTCTCCACCCTCTCGCGCGTCCAGGCCACGTATCCCCTGCTTCCAATCGACGCAGAGACCGCGAGCTGCTTTGCGCGCATCGCATCGGCCGAGAGATCTCGCGGCCGACGCCTCCGCCGCCACGACACCTGGATTGCGGCAACCGCGATGCGCCATGGAGCCGCGGTGCTCACCCAGGACACGGACTTCTCCTCGTTCGAGGACGTGGACGTGATCCGCGCCTGAACGGCTGGGCAAGTCCGATCGGCCCGCTGATTTCGACGCCGCAACCGAGGACTATTGGCAAGAGCACTTCGGATTCTGCGCTTCGCTAACTGTCGAGGACGGACCGACGGAAGCCGCCCGCTCACGCGGCGACGGTGATCCGCTCGATCTGCGCCGGCAGGGGCAGCGGACGCCCCTCCCCCTCCTCGGGCAAGAGAACGACCTCAAACTCGTGGGACTTGGCAGCCATTTGCTCTCCTAGCTTACGCGGCTTTCCCGGCGGGACCAAGAAAACCCTGGGCCGTACAAAGACATGGCGCAGCATCCTCGGCCCAGGCTGCCGTCCGGGTTGCGAGCCGGATCACGTCCTCGACCTCATCGGGAGGGACGCTGAAGTCCATTGCGATCTCGGCGACGGAGTCGCCAGCTTGGAAGCGGTCGACGAGATCCTCTACGCGAGCGCCGCCGTGGGCGACGATCGGGAGGCCAAATGCGACCCTCGGGTTGACGACCACTTTCGCGTTGCCGTAAGTCGGCAGTCGCACGGAGTCCGCCCAGCCGTCGCCTCCGTAATGGATGCGCTTCAGATAGTCATTCACAACCCCGGAGAATTGGCGCTGCTGGGTACGGACGACGACCAGATCCATTACCTCGCGCTCGCCACGCTTGTTCGCGTAGTCGAAGAGGACCTCAGCCTCCCGGCCATGCGGCGGAAAGCAGGTGATCAACGGATGCTTGGCTTCCGGCGGCCGAGCCCAGCGCTGAATGTTCGACTTGGGAACGTCGAGATAGCCAGCGGTCTCGCGCAGCGTGAAGATGGCGCGTGCAAGCCTGAGATCGTCTGCCCCGAGATGAGCCTTCTGTCTCGCGTGAGCCTTGGTCAGAGCCTTCCTTCGAAACTCCGGTTTCCGCTGCTCTCGATCGTAGCGACGGCTGCGGTCAGCGCTCGCTGGGCAAGGCCCAAAACGACCTCCCTTGACCTCACCTTGCCCCAGGGCTTGCCCCAGGGCCGATTTTGCACCCTTCTGTCTGCACTCCAGAAAGACGAAAACCCCGCGATCTGCAGGGCTTTCGTGATACGAGGTCTTCACGTTTGCGATCAACCGCATGCTGATGCGGTTTCGCGTGGACCGCTTTCGCAGCGATCACACGTTAAGCGGCGCGAGACCACACCGACCGGGTGCTCAGCGCCGGCGCCGATCGGCTCCGGCGCCCGATTCAGCGGGCTACCAGCCCTCGGCTCGCTCGGCGACCTCGAGCGAGAGCGCCTCGAGCTCTGCGGTGAGCTCGCGCAGCCGGCGGCGGTTATCGAACCAGGGCCGGTAGCGCTCCAACTGCTCGGCCGAGAGGCGGCGGGTGACGGTCTTGCCCCCGACCTTGCGCGTCCAGGTGACGTAGGGGCCGTGCAGCTTGGGCGGGTCGGCCTTGCAGGCGCAGTTGGGCTTGCCGCAGCGATTCATCGCCACGTTGATCGTCCCCGGCAGGGCGAAGCCGATCTCGGCGAGCTCGGCGGTGAGCTCGCGCAGGCGGGTCTCGGCGGTCTCGTTCATGGGTGACTCGCGATCCTACGTCGGTCTGTCCGATAGTAGCGCTACTGTCGGATACCATGGGTCCCCGAGCGGCTGACCTCGCGGCGGCGGCGATCCGCGCCTACGCCCCCGCCTCCCTCTCCCCCGAGGCGGCGGGCTTCGCCCGCTCCGCGGCGGCGCGGGCCGCGCCGCGCACGCGCGAGAGGGCCAAGGCCCTGCTCTACGCCGCCGGGCGGCTGGCCGCCTTCGGCGAGTCGGTGGGGATGGAGCTCTGCGCCGAGACGCTGCTGGCAGAGGCGACGATCGAGCGCTTCGTCCTCACCGGCTGCGCGGCGGTCTCGGCGGCGACGCGGCGCACGCTGAGGACCAACCTGCGGGCGCTCGCCCGCGCCCATCGGGCGGCTCCGCGGCCCGAGCCGGCGCCGCTGCCCCGCGAGCGCGCCAAGGCCCCCTATGGGGAGGGAGAGATCGAGGGCTACCTGCGCCTCGCCGCCGCCCAGCCCACCGAGGCGCGGCGGATGCGCGCCACGGCGCTGATCTGCCTGGGGCGGGGGCGGGCCTGGTCGGCGCCGAGCTGCGCCACCTGCGCGGGCATGACGTCAAGCGGCGCTCGGGCGGACTGGTGGTCAGTGTCTGGGGGCGCAGGGCGCGGGCGGTGCCGGTGGCGGCCCGCTTCCAGCCCCCCCTTGAGGAGGCCGCCCGCTTCGCCGGGCGGGGGTTCCTGCTCGGGGGGCGGGAGGCCGACCGGCGCAACCTCAGCGCCGCGCTGGGGGCGGCGCTGTGCGCGGACGCCGGGCTGGCGCGCCTTGAGCCGGGGCGGCTGCGGGCGACCTGGCTTTGCGGGTGCGCGGAGTCGATCGGCCTGCGGGCGTTCATGGACGCGGCCGGGTTGCGCTGTTCGCAGCGGCTCGGCGATCTGGTGGCCGGGCTCCCGGAGGTGGAGGAGGAGACGGCCGTCGCATTGCTCGGAGGAGGCCGTGCAGGCTGAGACGAAGCTTCGGCGCCTTGAGGCGATCGTCGACCGCGCGGGCGTCGCCCCGCGCATCGAGGCCCTGCTGCCGGCGGGGGCGCGGCGGCGCCAGCTTCGGGTGCGCACGCTGCTGGTGGGGATGCTCCTGGTCGCCGCCGACGGGCGCCCCGCGCACCTGAGCCGGGTGCACGAGGCGCTGCTCTGCCTGCCCGAGGCCGACCAGAGGCGGCTCGGCGTGATCGCCGAGTGGAAGTCGGGCCCCCACGTGCTCACCTACCGCCAGGTGGAGCGGACCCTCGGGCTCGTGGCGAGGGCGCTGGCCAAGGCCGAGCCCGACGGGGAGCCCTGCGAGGCGCTCTCGGAGATCCTCGACGCCCTGTTGGAGGCGAGCGTCGAGGTCTGCGGGGAGCCGGCCTCGAACTCCTATGCCGTGGACTGGACAGATCTGGAGACGTTCTCCTGTCCACCGCCGAAGGGCGGCGGGGACTGCGCGGACCCGGAGGCCTCCTGGGGACACCGGCGCGGCAACTCGCCCGGCGAGCGTGACGAGGTCTTCTTCGGCTACTACCTGCAGGTCGTCACGGCCGTCAAGGAGGAGCGCGGTCCCACGGTGGCGGAGCTGGTGCGCCGCATCGGGCTCACGAGCTGCAAGGCCGACCCGCCCGCGGCGCTGGTGGGGGTGCTGGGGCGGATGGCCGCCGCCGGGATCGAGCTCGGCGACGTCCTCGCCGACTCGGGCTACGCCCACCGGGTGGCGGAGACGTGGGCGCTGCCCGTCCGCCGCCTCGGCGCCCGCCTCATTCAGGACCTCCACCCCCACGACCGCGGGCGCAAGGGGACCCACATGGGGGCGACCCTCGCGGGCGGCGCGCTCTACTGCCCGGCCACCCCGGCCGCGCTGCTGGAGCTGGGGCCGCTTCACCGCGGCGCCAGCGAGGCCGAGACGGTCGCCCACGACACCAAGGCGGCCGAGCTCCGCCGCCACCGGCTCGCGCCGATCGCCGGCTATGACGCAGACGGCTACCACCGCGTCGGCTGTCCCGCCGCCCAAGGCAAGCTGCGCTGCCCCCTGCGCCCCGAGTCGATGGCGCTCGAGCACACCCGTCCCGAAGTGGCAGACCCGCCCGAGCACCCGCCCACCTGCTGCTCCCAGCGCACGATCACGGTACCCCCGTCGGTCAACGCGAAGACCGCGCAGAAGCACGACTACCCCTCGCCGGAGCACCGTCGCTCCTACGCGCGGCGCTCGGCCGCCGAGCGCGCCTACGCGACGGTCAAGGACCCGGCCACAAACGACATCTCCCGCGGCTGGTGCCGGCTGGCGGGCCTGGCACCGATCGCGCTGTTTGCCGCCGGCGTCTTCGTCGCCCGCAACCTGCGCGTCGCCGATGCCTTCGCCGCGCGAGAGGCCGAGGAGGAGCGGCGGGCCGCCGAGGGGCTGCCACCCAGGCGGCGCAAGCGCCGCCGGAAGAGCGCGGGCGAGCTGATCGGCGCGGCAAACGGGCCGCCCTGACCTACCCTTGCCGAAGCGGTCACCGAGGGGTCACGTGGGGAGAACCGATGGCCGTCGGTGGGGAGAAACGGTGGCCGCGGGCGGGGAAGTCCAATGGCCGCCCCTGGGGAGAGCCGATGGCCGTCGGACACCACCGCGAAGCGCGGTGCGTCCGGTTGAAACGTGAAGATGAGTGGAGGTCAAAGGTGAAGACCTCTGAAATAGCGGGGGCAGGATTCGAACCTGCGACCTTCGGGTTATGAGCCCGACGAGCTACCTGGCTGCTCCACCCCGCGGCGGTTTGTCCATGCTAGCAATGGTGGGGTGGTGGGCCTAGGTCCGCGGGCCGGGTCGCATCGCGCCTTGCGTGGGGTGGTTGGCGGGACGGAGGCCCGGCGCCACTCTCTCTAGAGTGGCCGACCCACATGGCTGAGAATTCTCAACGGGTTGCGGTGATCGATGTCGGCAGCAACTCGACGCGCCTGCTCATTGCCGACGTCGACGGTGGCGTCTCGGTGCTCGAACGGCAGAGTCGCGTTACCCGACTGGGGCGCGGGGTCGACCTATCCGGGCAGCTGGCCGACGAGGCGATCGAGGCGGCCTGTGCGGCGATCGCCGACTACGTCGAGATCTGCCGCGAGTCCGGCGGGGACCGGGTCGCCGCGATTGCCACCAGCGCCGTGCGCGACGCCTCCAACGGCGACGCCTTCGTCGCCGAGCTGCGCGAGCGCTTCGCCCTCTCGCCCCGCGTCCTCGACGGCGAGGAGGAGGCCCGCCTCACCTACCGTGGCGCCACCGCGGAACGGCCTCCCTCGGTCCCGACACTGGTGATCGACATCGGCGGCGGCTCGACCGAGATGATCGTCGGCACCGGCGCTGAGATCGCCTTCCACGCCTCGCTTCAGGCCGGTGTCGTCCGCCATACCGAGCGCCACATCTCCGGCGACCCCCCCACGGCGGTCGAGCTCGAGGAACTCGCCGGCGACGCTCGAGGCCTGATCGCCGACGCCCTGGCCGGCGCGGAGGACAATGCTCACGTCGCGGCCGGCATCGCCGTCGCCGGCACCCCCACCTCGCTCTCCGCGGCCGAGCTCGGCCTCGAGCCCTACGACCCGGCTCGCGTCCACGGCCACGTCCTCTCCCTGGTCACGATCCAGCGTCTGCTCTCGCGGTTCGCCTCAGCACCCCTGTCGGAGCGAGCCGCGATCCCCGGTCTCCACCCCGACCGGGCGCCGACGATCATCGCCGGCTGCGTGATCCTGATCGAGGCGATGCGTGCCTTCGGCCTCGACCAGATCCAGGCCTCCGAGCACGACATCCTCTACGGGATGGCGCTCGAGACCGCCTCCCAACACGGGTAGCCAGCGATGAACGCTCGTGGGTAAAACTCGTGGGACCCGGTGTACAGGTGAGTTTTCGGGACCCGTCCAGATGGGTAAACGTGTCGACCTAACCCCAAAAACTTGGTAGAGTCCGGCTACCGAGTTGTTAGTAGGGGCAAACCATGCACCTAGACATTTCGGATAGGCGAGCACATACTCGTCACATCGGGGAAGAGGTGAGGACGAGAGTCTCCACTGACAACCCCGTCATAGGGTTCAGGCGATTGCCGCATCATGGCGCCTCCCGCCGTCTGGGCTCATCGAATAAAGAACTGGTCCCTGAAGACGTACCCCTGCCCGTCCTGAGGGACCAACTTGAATCGGCCGCCAGAGATGGCGGTCGATTCTTGTTTTGGGACCGTCCGCCAATCTGGCCAGCCAGCCAGCTTTTGGCTCTCTCAAGCCAGATTCGACTTGCGCGGGTAGACGACCTCGGGGTCGGTGTTTACGTTGACCAGGGTCGGCCTGCCCGACTCGAAGGCACGCTCCAGCGCCGGTCGCAGCTGCCCGGGATCGTTGACGACGACCCCGTCGCAGCCCAGTGCCTCGACCACTTTCTCGTAGGGCGTTTCCGGTCTCAGCTCGGCCGCGACCGAGTAGCCGTAGAGGAATTTCATCGGGTGATGCTCAAGCGCCCAGATGCCGTTGTTGCCCATCACGCCGACCACTGGGAGGCCGTGACGCGCCAAAGTGTCGAACTCCATGCCCGCGAAGCCGAAGGCCCCGTCGCCGAGCAGCAGACAGACCTGCCGGTCGGGGTGAGCGAGCTTGGCGCCGATCGCCTGGCCGGGTCCGGCGCCAAGGCAACCGAACGGCCCTGGGTCCATCCAGCAGCCCGGCTCGAAGGTCTCGATGAAGCGACCCGCATAGGAGACGAAGTCGCCGCCGTCGCCGATCACGATCGCGTCGCGGTCGAGAACCTCCCCCAGCTCCTTGTATACACGAACCGGGTGCAGGGGCGAGCGGTCGTTATTCAGCTCCTCTTGCTCGGCCGCCCGCTTCTCGGCCTCCACCCCGCGCAGCTGCTCGAGCCAGCCATCCGTGCGCCCCCGCCCGGCCGAGACCGACTCGCGGATCGCCGCCAGCGTCGCGGAGACGTCGCCGACCAGGTCGACCTCGGGCGTCCGGTTGGCGGTGAGCGCGTTGGGGGCGGCGTCGAGCCGGATCAGCTTCGTCTCCTCGCCGAAGCTGCCGCCGAAGCCGAGCCTGAAATCGATCGGCACGCCGACAACCAGGGCAACGTCGGCCCCCTTCAGCCCGGCGCCCCGTGCCCGGCTGAAGGCCAGCTCGTGGTCGGCGGCGAGGCAACCGCGGCCGAGCCCATTGAGGAAGACCGGAATGCCGAGCGCCTCGGCGAGCGAGCGCAGCTCGACCTCGCCATGGCCCCAGTAGAGGCCGCTGCCGGCCATGATCGCCGGCCGCTCGGCACCCGCCAGTAAGGCCGCCGCCTCCTCCACTCCGGCAGCCGCCTGGGCGCCGTCGCCTCCGGGAGCCACGATCTCCTCGTCCGCCTCGCTGAAGACGACGTCGAGCGGATAGTCGACGAAGGTCGGCCCGAACGGCGGGTCGAGCGCCAGATCGAGCGCCGCTGCCGTCCGCGCCCCGATCGCGCCCGTCTCCTTGACGGTCTCCGCCGACTTGACCAGCGGCGAGACGAAGGGCAGGTGGTCGATCTCCTGCAGCGAGCCCGAGCCCCAGCGCAGCTCCGGCGCCCGTCCGCCCAGCACGCAGACCGGTGAGCAGTTGGCCTGGGCGCCGGCGATCGCGCTGATCCCGTTGGTCACCCCCGGGCCGGCGGTCAACGCCGCGACCCCGACCCGCCGAGTCGCCTTGGCAAATCCCTCAGCGGCAAACACCGCCGATTGCTCATGCCGCACATCGACAATCTCGATCCCCTCGGCTTTGCAGCCGTCGTATATAGAGAACAGGTGCCCGCCAGACAACGTGAAGAGATGGCTGACGCCGCGCGACTTCAGCGCCCGAGCCACTATCCGCCCCCCGTGATCCATGAAAGCTGGAGCCTAAGGGACGCTCCTCGCGCGGGTGGCACGGGTGAGGGGGGTGTTCGGACGGGTGAGTCCGCTAACAGCCCCCTCACCCGTGACAGGACCCGCGCGCCGGGAGTGCCCGGGGCGGGACTCGAACCCGCAAGCCCCCAAAGGGGCAGCGCATTTTAAGTGCGCCGCTTTTGCCAGTTTCGCCACCCGGGCAAGCTCGATGGTATCCGCCCGTTTTCGAGCGTCTAAATCCGGGGTAAAGATTTGTACGGACCGCAACTATCTCACTGCTACGGTGTCCCTATTGACGAAGACAGTCCCATTCGCAACGCCTTCCCTGGAGAGTGAATCTTGGAGGCATCGGCTCTAACCCACGCCAGTCAGCGCGGACTTCTGGCCCGCCGCTCCCCTCTGCTCAAGCTACAGGGGGACGAGAAGCTGATCGCGATGGCCCGCGGCGGCAACGCCGGGGCCTTCGAGACCATCGTCGACCGCTACCAGGGTCGCCTGCTGGGCTTCTGCCGGCAGATGCTCGGCTCCACCGAGGACGCCGAAGATGTGCTCCAGGAGGTCTTCGTCAACGCCTACCGGGCGATGCTCGCCGACGAGCGCGAGATCAACCTGCGCCCGTGGCTCTACCGGATCGCCCGCAACCGCAGTCTCAACCATCTGCGCAAACCAACCGCTGACGCACAGGAATCGATGGACATGGTGCCCGTCGTCGAGGCCGCCACGACCGCCGAGAAGGTCAGCAACCGCGAGGAGTTCCGCCAGCTGCTCAACGACGTCGGCAAGCTGCCCGAGACGCAGCGGTCAGCCCTGTTGCTGCGTGAGATGGATGCGATGTCCTACGAGGAAATCGCCGCCGCGATGGAGACCAGCGTGCCCTCGGTCAAGTCTTTGCTGGTGCGGGCGCGGATCTCCCTCGCCGAGGCGAGCCAGGCCCGCCAGCTGACCTGCGGCGAGGTGCGGCTGGAGCTGGCCGAGGCCTCCGAGGGCCTGCGCAAGGTCTCCGGCCCGGTGCGCCGCCACGTGCGCGACTGCGACGAATGCTCCGACTTCCGCTCCCAGGTCCGCTCCAACGAGAAGGTGATGGCGGCGTTGTTCCCCGTCGGGGCACTGGTCGCGTTCAAGACCCTCATACTCTCCAAGCTTGGCCTTGGCGGCGCCTCCGGTGGGGCTTCCGCCGGCGCAGCCGGCAGCGGCGCAGGTGCTGGGGCGAGCGCAACCGCGGCCGCGACCAGTGCGGGAGCGGGTGCCGTCAGCAGCGTCGGCGCGGCGCTCAGCGGCAGCGGCGCGGCAGGCGGACTCGGCGCGGTTGGAGGCGCGATCGGCACCAAGGCCGTCGCCGGCGTCGTCACCGCCGCGGTCCTCACCGCCGGCGCGGTCGAGGTCAACCAGAACGTCAACACGACTCCGCTACCGAAGAGCAGCGCACCCGCCAAGATCTCTTCGGTTCACCGCGGTCCGCTCTCGCTGGCGCAGCACCAGGTGGCGGCACCGCAGCCCAAGCCGCAGCCGGTCGAAGAGATCGTGGCGCCGGCGCCGAAGCCCGCGGCGATCCCCGCCGAACCCGCACCGAGCGCAGTCGAACCAGCTCCCGGCCCCAACGCCGCCGATCAGTCCAACACGACCGAAGTCGCCGACGAAACGATCATCCAGGCGAAAACGGCCGTGCCGAACGTGACCGGGGCGAAATCGCCAGCCGCCACCGCCGGAGCACCGACCGGAGGGGAAACCGTCGTCGTCACCGTGGGTGGCTCAACCCCACCGCCCGCCCCGCCGGCCGAAAGCTCGCCGGCAGCGGAAAGCCCGCCAGCCGAATCGGCTCCCCCTAGCGAACCGCCTCCGAGCGAACCGACGGCCGAAACGCCCCCGCCGTCCGGCAGCAGCGCCGAAGCCGGCTGACCAACGCCTACAGGCCGATCACTTTCAGCCGGCGCATCAGGCATTTCGCCGCGAACGCCTGGGTGTCCGCGATCGAGAAGCCGAACAGTTCGTAGTCCTCGTCGTCCGGGGCCCACGGCGGCGATAGAACGCCCTGGGCGGCCGGCAGCGACTCCTCCAGGGTGCGTTGGATCGCCTGCTTGTAGCGATCGTCCTCGTGGGCCTTCTCGCGCAGGAAGACCGAGCCGAAGGCAACGTGGCGGTGCTCGTCACGGGCGACGTTCTGGAAGCCCTCGACGAAGCCCGGCAGCGTCCCCTCGCGTTCGTTGAAGTCCATGATGAAGTGCTGGCCGGTGAGCGCCAGCATTCCCTCGATCACCATGTGGTAGAGAGTGATTGCCTCGACCAGCGCCTCGGTGTCCTCGGGCTCGGCCGAGAGCCGGTCGGTGCGCTTTTTCAGCATCTCGTCGAAGAGCACGCCGAAGTTGTCGTTGAGGTGCTCGGAGGTCTCCGCCAGCATCTCCGTCAGCCCGTCCGCGTCGAGCACGCCGACCTCGCGATAGAAGCGCTCGAAGAAGCGCACGTGACGGGCCTCGTCGGCGATCTGCGTGCAGAGGAAGATTTTCTGATCCTCGGTCGACGCGGCGCGCATGATCGGACCGAGCTCCTCGGCGACCTTCTGCTCGCCGATGAAGAAGGAGGAGAGCCCATACATGCGCTGGAAGCGTTCTTCCTCCGGGAAGGCGGCCCAGTCTTCTCTGTCCTGGCTGAAGTCGAGCTCCTGGGTCTGCCACTGCTGGCGCTCCCAGAGCGAATACAGCTCCTCATAGGTGAGCAGTTTGATGTCGGCCGTACGGTCGGCGGCCTCGTTGAGCGCTGGATCGGCCGTCGCCTGGAAGTCGGCTCGGTCGGTTCGCGACTGGGTTCCGGTTGCCTCTTTGGCCTCCATCGTCTCTCCTCGGCTCGGCTGCGGCGGTCGAGCCGAGACTAGCGCAGAACTGGCCAGTCAGCCAGTATTTTCGCTCAGACCGTGTGCATCTCTCCCGGCTTCAGCAATACGACCCGCGAGGAGGTCTTCGACTCGACATCGGACTTGAAAGCGGCGCTGTCGGTCTCGATCGGCGGGAAGGTGTCGTAGTGCATCGGGATCACCGTGCCCGCGCCGACGAACTCGGCGGCGGCGACCGCGTCGTGGCGGTCCATCGTGTAGTGACCGCCGATCGGCAGCAGCGCCACGTCGACCGGGTTGCGTTCGGCGATCAGCTTCATGTCGCCGAAGAGGCAGGTGTCGCCCGAGTGGTAGACCGTGACGTCGCCGATCCGGATCACCAGTCCCGCCGCGGTCCCGAGCGAGACGCCGTGCTCGGCGCTATAGGGAGCGTCTTCGGAGCCCGGTGCCGTACTGGTGTGCCAGGCGGGCACCAGCTTGATCCAGCCCCAGTCGAACCTGACCGTTCCGCCGAGATTGGGGTCGCTGACCTCCGCCACCCCCTGCCCTTCGAGCCAGTTGGCGAGCTCGACGATCGCGACGCAGTGCGCGCCGGTCCGCTTCGCGGCCGCAACCGCATCGGCAAGATGGTCGGCGTGCCCGTGGCTGAGGGCGATGTGGGTCGGCTCAACCTCCTCAGCGGTCGCCACCGCCGCGGGGTTGTTGGGCTTGAGGAACGGATCGACCAGCAGCGTCGTGTCCCCCTCGCTCAACTCGAAGCACGAATGGCCGTGGAACTTGATCTCCATCTTCAACTCTCTCCTTCGGTCTCCGGGGGTCCGCTCATCTCTTCTTTCAGTGCCCAGCCGACGGCAACTCCAACCATCATTCCCATCCTCGCCTCCTCGGCCAGCAACGTCCGCACCGCGGCGATCCGCTGCTCAGGGTCGGGGACGGTGGCTGCCTTCAGCGACTCGCTCTCGTGCGACTCGCCAAACCAGCCGCCCTCGGCGAGGGCGGCGCCCAGCACCCGCTGCAACCGCGGCGCGGCGCGGGCGACGATCAGCTCGGCCTCGGCGAAGCGGTCGGCCTCGGCAAGGCGCTCGATCGCGGCTTCGAGACGCTCGGCATCGACATCGTCGGGGGCCATTGCCGGTGAGCCTATTCGGACGGTCGCACGACGGATGCGGCGAGGCCGGCAAGGCCGCCGACCGCACCGCCGACCAGCCCGGCGAAGACATTCGCGGTCGATTCGAAGATCGGCAGAGCGAGCAGCACCGCCGCCGCGACCACGACGCCGATCCGGTCGTAGTCCTGGTCGATCGCCTGGTGCGCCTCGGCGCGGCGGATCGCGAACCAGGCCGCGACCGCGCCCAGCGCCATCCCGTTGCCGCCGGCGATGACGACGATTTCGCCCTGGGCGCCGGCGATGCCGCTGGCCGCCAGCATCCCCAGCGAGCCACAGGCGAGCAGCAGCACCGCGGTCGCGGGGGTGCCGAGCCGGCGCTCGATCCCGACCCCGAAGAGCGCCAGCCCGATCGCGACGACGAAGAGGTAGCCGACATCGGCGTAGACGAACGGGGCCGTGAAGAAGCGCCACCACTGACCGTGGAGCGGCACGGTGAGGCCGCCGAGCGTGGCCAGCGAGGCGCCGCTTGCCTGCTCGACCAGGAGCAGGATGGCGGAGCCGAGGACCGCCGCCAGCGTCGCGTAGGGCCGGTGGGAGCCGGCCGCGGCGCGGGAGCGCAGTTTGATCCTGAAGAGGCGGCTGGCCGGGCCGCGCCGCGGCTTGGCCTCTAGCCCGTCGCCGCGCCGCTCCAGCTTCGGCGCCCGCTTGCGCAGCCGCGCTCCGCAATAGGGGCACTCCGTGACATAGGGACTGACCTCGGAGCCGCAGTTCTTGCAGATGACGCTGAGCTCAGTCTCGCTCATGGTCAGTCGAGGATAACTGCCCTGTCACGACCGCTCGACACGCGCCGCCAGTGGCATACTGCGGGAACACCGTCTTCAAGGAGGAATAGAGCGTGGAGTTGAACAGTCTGACCGAGCAGAAATCGCTTCTGGCCGAGCTGGCGCCCGGCAAAAGGACCCGCCTGCGCCGCCTGCTCTTCGAGTTCGGACCGGGCAACGGCACCCTGATGCTGCTGCCGATCGACCAGGGGATCGAGCACGGGCCGCGCGACTTCTTCCCCAACCCCGCCTCCAAGGATCCCGACTACCAGTTCCGGCTCGCCGCCGAGGCCGGCTACTCGGCCCTCGCCTGCCAGATCGGCATGGCGAGCAAGTACTACCCCGACTACGCCGGCCAGGTGCCGCTGATCCTCAAGGTCAACGGCAAGACCGACATCCCCTCCTCCGCGCAGGCCTTCTCGACCTGCAACGCCAGCGTCGAGGACGCGGTGCGGCTCGGCGCCGACGCGGTCGGCTACACGCTCTACGTCGGCTCGCCGCGCCAGGACCAGGACCTGGCCCAGCTGCGCGGCGTGCGCGAAGACTGCGACCGCTACGGGATGCCGCTGATCGTCTGGTCCTACCCGCGCGGCGAAGCGATCGAGGCCAAGGGCGGGCCCGGCTCCTTCTACGCGATCGACTACGCGGCGCGGATGGCGATGGAGATGGGCGCCGACGTGGTCAAGCTCAACATGCCGAAGATCGACGCGGCGAAGGACAAGGACGCCCCCGCCCCTTACAACGAGATGGAGATCGACGAGGCGGGAGCGATACAGCACTGCGTCGCATCGGCGGGACGGGCGCTGGTCGTTCTCTCCGGCGGCTCCAAGGTCGACGACGACGTCGTCCTCAATCACTGCCGCGAGGTCATGCAGGGGGGCGGCAGCGGCGTGATCTTCGGCCGCAACGTCTGGCAGCGCGAGTGGAACGAGGCGCTGGAGATCATCGCGCAGATCAAGGAGACGCTGCTGTCGAACGTGCGGCGTATTCCGTAGACGCTGTTGATCACCGCCTGCGGTCCTTGAAAAGCCGATCCGGTAGGGCTTTCACTTAACTTCTTTCGGCGGATCGCTTGTGGGCTGACGCCCGCAGCCGGCACCGAAAAAGTACAAGACGTTTCAGCCCTACCGGATCGGCTTTTAACCCCATGGGGGGAGAGAATTCCCGGCTGCGGCCTTAATGTGCCGTGATTCGGAATTTGCTTGGCAGCCTCGTTCTCTTCTTTGCTGTGGCGGTGGTTGTGCTGCGCCCCTGGGAGGGGAAGCTTGAAGAGGGGCCGGCGTCCGCGGTTGTGCGGGTGACACGGGTGGTGGATGGGGACACGATCGACGTGCGGCTTGACGGGCAGGACGAATACGTGCGGTTGATCGGGGTCGATACTCCTGAGACGGTCAAGCCGGATACGCCAGTGCAGTGCTTTGGGGAGCGTGCTTCGCATTTCACGAAACGGCGATTGACCGGGAGGCGAGTGCGGTTGGTCTTCGGCGTCGAGCGTCACGACATCTACGGGCGGCTGCTCGCCTACGTCTACCTCGCGAATCGACCTTTGTACGTGCCCCAGCACGTACAAAGTCCACAGCGCGCGCAGCTCTTCAACGCGATCCTGGTCCGCCGCGGCCTTGCCCGCTCATTGACGATCCCGCCGAACGACCGCTTCGCGCCGCGCTTTCGGCGCCTCGAGCTGGCCGCTTCGCGGGCCGGACGTGGCCTCTGGGGCGCTTGCTGATCGTGACCAACGTCACAACTTGAGTCCTGCAAGCGCTTGTGCGCCTTTGCTACGGTCCGCCCCGCGGTCCCCGGGCCGCCCTCTATGAGAATGCGTCAAAGCATCAACCAGTTCGAGGTCGCCTTCGAGCAGGAGACGACCTTGGAGCGCCGTCGTCGCGAGCAGCTGCGCCGCCGCGCCGCCAACCGCTCGCGGGAGCGCCGCATAACCCGCAACGAGCAGCACAGCAAAGTGCGCTTCAGCGTGCTTGCCGTCTGCCTGACCGCGACCGTGGCCGTGGTGGTCATCTCGATGTTCGAGGCCCTGTCCTTCTTGATGGCGTAGCCGCGAGCCGCTGTCCGCTCTAGGTTGAATAGACTCGCGCGCCGATGGCACGACGCTCACTGAAGCCACAGCTCAACCAGATCCGCGCCTGGGTGCGACAGGGTCGCACCGACGCCTGGATCGCCCACCAGCTCGAAGTCTCCGCCTCGGAGCTGCGTGAGTTCCGCAAACAGCATGACCTCAACCCCGACGGCGAGGACGCCGGCAACGGCGAGGTCGATCTCCGCGACGAGATCGAGGCCGAGGTCGAGGCGGCGACGGCCGAGGAGGCCGCCGAGGAGGAAGCAGAGGACGAGGACGAGGACGAGGACGAGCCGGATGAGGACGAGGGCGACGAGGAGAAGCCGGCCCGCAAAGCGTCCAAAGCCGCCGACGACGATGGCGACGACGAAGAGACCGGTGGAGCGCGCCCCCGGCGCAGGCGGCGACGTGGCCGGCGCGGCGGTCGTGGCCGGCGCAAAGACCTCGAGGCGACCTTCGACCATGGCGAGCGGGACGGCTACGGCCTCTGGCTCGACGCCGCCGTCAAGGACAACCCCGTCTACGCCGAGCACTGGGCCGGCAAACGCGAGGTCACGGTCCGCATCGACGCGGATCAGATCGTCATCCGCCGCGCGGGCGAGAGCGCCCCGGCAGGCGACGACGATTCAGACGACTGAGCGCCTGTCGCGGCAGGGGTTCCACTTAACTTTTTGGGTGTGACCGGAGTGGTCGTCCGCGAATCGCGGCGACCAAAAAGTACAAGACGTTCCACCCCTACCGCGACAGGCGCTAGGTGACGAGCTGCGTTCCGCCTGCGAAGTCCGTCGCCCCTCGCAGGTAGAGCCAGAACGTGGCGTCAGCCAAAAGCTGCCCGTCGGCGGTCGATCCCCGGGCCGTGTCGGTTGCGATCTGGAGGCACCAGTCGATCCCCTGCCCGTACAGATCCGCCAGCTCGGCGGCGGAAAAGGTGGGACCGATGCGGCGGCGCAGCTCGTCCTGGATGGCGGCGACGACGCGATCGGCCTGGCGGCGCTCGCGTGGGTCGTCGATTGCTCGCAACGCACGCAGCCCCTCCTCCCACTGGAAGAGCGCGTTCTCGAGCGGATAGTCCATCGCAATGAGGTTACCCACACCGCCGATGGGCCTAAAACGCGCCTATATCTCCGGTTTTAGGCCCATCGACGTCAGTTGACGGGTTGTTTGGGGATCCTGCGAAGCGGAGCGTTGCGGGGGCCGCAGGCCGACGGGTCGAGCTGGCCGCGGATGCGCCAGACGGTCACCTGGCCGCTGCGCTGGATCGGGACCGCCGTCGGCTCGCCGCGCAGCCAGCGCGCCTCCGGAGAGGAGATCGGCTTGCCCGGCTCGATGAAGTTGAGGAAGGGAGAGGTGACCAGGTAGTCGAGATCGGCGGCGTTGACGGCGGCGCGGAATTCTGGGCAGCTCGGGATCGCGTTGAAGGCGCCGTGCGGTCCCTCGACGCCGAGGTAGCGCACGCGGTTGGACAGGTCGGTGCCGTAGAAGCCGTACTCGAGGAAGCCGGCGGTGGTGCCGGCGAGGCCGATACGGGCGTCGCTGACCCCCCGGGCCCAGCGGTAGGCCGAGTCGAGGTGCATCCCGGGGATGCTCGCCTCGGCATCGGCGTTGAGGAAACGGTTGCGCAGGTAGTCACGCTGCACCGGGTAGCCGATCGCGACCACGGCGATGGCGAGCGCGGCGAATCCGGCCACGATCGCGCCCCGCGACGCGCCGCGATGTCGAGCGAATAACAGCGCAGCCGGGATCAGCACCGCCAGAGCGGCGATCAGCCAGCCGAAGAGGCGATCGGGGTCGCGAAGAGCGGCGTCGGAACGGTCGGTCGCGAGCAAGACCAAGAGCAGCACTCCAAGCAGCACCCAGACGGATAGGGACCTTGCCTCTTGACTGCGGATCCTGTCACGGGGGAGGGGGGGGTTAGCGGACTCACCCGTCCGAACCCCCCCCTCCCCCGCGCCACCCACAGACGAGGCCGAGGCGCTGGATGCCCGGGAGCCAAAAGCAAGGGGCAGCAGGGTCAGGCCCGCTAGAAGAGCTGGGATGGCGTAGCGGATGTTGATTGCGAAGCCGACGGGGGCGCCCTCGGCTCCTGCGGCGCTGAGGGGGGTGAAGACGTAGGCGAGCATTCCGAAGAGGGCTACGCCGCCCATCCAGCGCAGGACGCGCGTGCGGCCCCAGAGGAGGGCGGTCAGGCCGCCGGCTATGGCGGCGGCGATGACCAGGGGCCAGAGGGCGCCGAAGGCCTGGTGGAGCCCGGGCTCGAAGTACTTGCTCCAGACGCCGGTGTCGGTCGCGTAGTGGACGATCGAGAAGTCCGGCCGACCTTCTTGCAGCCTCTCGGGATGGGGCAATGAGATCGGCCCCAGATGCTCTAACTGGGGGAGCGGGTTGCCGCTGATGACGAGGTTGCGGAGGTACCAGTAGCCACCGCCTGCGACCCCTGCTGCGAACCACCACCCGGCGGCGACCCAACGGCGACCAGATGGCGCCAGCACGATCACAGCAACGGTGAGCGCAACGGCCATCGCCAGCGCCGTCGACTTCGTCCCGACGGCGATGCCGACGGCTAGTCCCGCGGCAGCCAAGGAGGCCCCGGTGGGGGTGGCCCGGTCGGGTGCTGGGTTTTTCGCCTCGGAGTCGGCTTCTCTCGCCGAGTGGTCCGTGCGAAAAACAGGACGCCGCGTCCGACCGGGCCACCCCCACCGGGGCCTCAGGTGCGCACCCCAGTTGGCATTGACGAGGATCGCGATCGCCGCAAGCAGCAGAGCTGCCGCCATCAGATCGTTCTTCGCAGCTCCGGGCTCGCGGACCACAAGCGTGTGGCACTCCAGAAGCACTGCAGCTGCAACCACCGTGAGCGGCCCGCGTCCATACGGCCTGCCGATGCACCAAGCAGCCAGAAAAGCAATCGCCAGCCAGCCGAAGTTGAGGAACAAGCTGAGCGTGTCCCGCCCCGTGAGCAGGATCCCATCCGCGTGCAGAAGCTCCCCGTTCTGCGGGTAGAACCAGTTCGTGAAGACCGTCTCGGTGTAGTGCAGCCCCGTAACCGAGTGGCTATGCGCCATTTCCACAGCAAACGGCAGGTGGTACCAGAGCGAATCGAAATTGAAGACACCTCGACCCAAAGCATCTTTAGCCGTGAACCCCCAGTGAGCGAATACGAGCGCCACGACCCCCACAGCCACCGCTGTAAGCGCTCCTCCCGCGGGTGGCGGGGAGAGGGGGTGCCGGGGCACAGCGGCGTCCTCTTTTTCGCCCTGATCGCGACCTCGGACGGCCCCCGGCGATTCAGGCGAAAAACCCAGCGAAGCCCCGGCACCCGCTCTCCCCGACAGGACCCGCGGGCCAAAAGCAACCGCTGCCGCCAGCAGCACAGCCGTGGCGACCAACGTTCCCGCGTAGAGAAGGCTGAAGAGCCCGAGCAGCTCGCTCAGCCAGATCAGCAGCGCAACCCCAAGAATCGCCTCGACCAGGTGCGCCGGAGCCCCCTCCCACTCCGGCATGAACCTTCGCCGCAGGCAAACTGCCGAGAGCCCCAGCGAGAGGACCAGGACGGCCAGCAGGACGGCGCTGAGGATGTAGGAACCGGCGCTAACCACCGGCTGCTCCGAGAAGGACCGCTAGCCGCCTAGGCCGTGGACAATAATCGGCGTCTCGCCTTCGGCGACCATGCCCTGCGCGCGGGCCCGCCGGTCGACGACCGTGGGGTCGTCGGCCGTCTGGATGCGGCTGTGGAGACGCTTGTTTTCGCGCAGCATCTCGTGGAACTCTGCTTTGGCGGCGGTCGTCGCCGTGTAGGTCTTGACGAAGTCGATCGCCGGGTTCAGATACGAGTAGAGGACCGCGGCGAGGACCAGAGTCAGGGCGATGCGCCCGACGCGGTCCCAGCGGATGCGACTCTCGCCGCGCCGCGCGGCAGGTTTGCGACGGGCGGCCGGGCGACGTTTCTGGCGAGACGCCGTCTTCCGAGAGGAAGCCCTGCGCGTCGCGGTTGCGCTTTTTGCCGGCCGGGCGCGAGCTGCCATACCCGGTCCTACGCGACCAGGCGCCGCATTCCTGCATTTAGCTCACGCGCTGGACGAAGGCCTGCAGGCCTGGAAATTCAGCCGCGCTACCCAACTCCTCCTCGATCCGTAGGAGCCGGTTGTACTTGGCAACGCGATCCGAGCGTGACGGGGCGCCGGTCTTGATCTGGCCCGCGCCGGTGGCGACGGCCAGGTCGGCGATCGTCGTGTCTTCGGTCTCGCCCGAGCGGTGTGAGATCACCACCGTGTAGCCGGCCTCGCGGGCGATGCGGATCGCCTCCAGGGTCTCGCTCAGGGTGCCGATCTGGTTGACCTTGACCAGGATCGAGTTGGCGACGCCGAGCTCGATCCCGCGGCGCAGCCGCTCCGGGTTGGTGACGAAGAGGTCGTCGCCGACCAGCTGGACCCGCTCGCCGAGCCGCTCGGTCAGCAGCTTCCAGCCGTCCCAGTCCTCCTCGTCCATGCCGTCCTCGATCGAGAGGATCGGATAGCGCGAGCAGGCGTCCTCCCAGTAGGCGGCCATCTCCTCGGGCGAGAGCGTGCGGCCCTCGTGCTCTAGCACGTAGGCGCCGCCCTCGTAGACCTCGCTGGTGGCCGGGTCGAGGGCGATGAAGACATCGGAGCCCGGCTCATAGCCGGCAGCCTCGACGCCCGCCAGGACGGCCTGCAGGGCCGCCTCGTTGGAGTCGAGGTCGGGCGCGAAGCCGCCCTCGTCGCCGCCCGCGGTCGAGAGGCCCTTCGAGGCGAGGCTCTTCTTCAGCGCGTGGAAGACCTCGGTGCCGACCCGCAGGCACTCGGCAAAGCTCGATGCGCCGGCCGGCACCACCATGAACTCCTGGAAGTCGACCGAGTTGTCGGCGTGGGCGCCGCCGTTGAGCACGTTCATCATCGGCACCGGCAAGAGGCTCGGCTCGCCACCGCCATAAAGCTCGGCCAGGTAGCGGTAGAGGGGCTGGCCGGAGTCGGCCGCGGCCGCCTTCGCCGCCGCGAGCGAGACGCCGAGGATCGCGTTGGCGCCGAGCCGCCCCTTGTTCGGCGTGCCGTCGAGCTCGATCATCGTCTCGTCGAGGGCACCCTGCTCGGCGGCGTGCGCACCGGTCAGAGCCGCGGCGATCTTGCCGTTGACGTTCGCGACCGCGCCGGACACGCCCTTGCCGCTCCAGGCGGCGCCGCCGTCGCGCAACTCGACCGCCTCGAACTCGCCGGTCGAGGCGCCGGAGGGGACCGCGGCCAGACCGCGCGCGCCCGAGTCGAGGACGACCTCGACCTCGACCGTGGGGTTGCCGCGCGAGTCGAGGATCTGGCGCGCGTGGATGGAGGAGATGGCGCTCACGGGCGCGCCAGTCTATCGACGGCCGTGGCGGGCGCGGAGGACGCTATTCGCCTTCGGCGGGCGGCGGCGCTTCTTCAGCGGGCGGAGCTTCGGTCGGCGGCACGGCGCCTTCCGGCAGGCCTTCGAGGCCGGCCGCGCCTTCTTCTTTTTCTTCGCCGGCGGGACGCGGGCGCTGGGCCAGCGGTTTGCCCTTCGGTTCCAGCGGCGTCACCGTTCCGGGCAGGGCCGGTACCAGCTGGGACACGGGCGCCGGGCAAGCTTCGGGCAGGCCACCTTTGGGATTGGCTTCGTAGCAGCCCGCGGGCGCCGTTTTGGCATGCCCGGTGCCCTTGAAGTTCGCGCAGCGTTCGGTCGTGAAATCAGAGGCGCAGAAGCTCCGTTGCGACCATTCGGTCTGGAAGCCGGCGACGAAGTTGGCGAAGTATTCCTGTTCGTCGCGCTGCGCCAGCGTGCTCTGGATCTGACTTTCGACCGTTTTCAGTTCCTGGACGCTTTCCGGCGTCGAGTTGACGACTTCGTAGACGACGTAGCCGCCTTTGCCCTTGGTCGGCCCCTTGAGCTCGCCTTCCGGCGTGCCGAAGACTTCCCCGTTCAGCGGTTCTTCGAGCGTGCCTTCCTGGACCGCTTTCTGCAACCCGCCGCTTTCTTTCGTGGTCGGGTCTTCCGAGTACTTCTTGGCGACCTTTTCCCAGTTCTTCGCCGAGTTGTCTTTGCCCAGCGCAGCCGCCGCTTCCTCGGCCTTCTTCTGATCTTTGGTCAGGACCGTGCGCACGTCGCGGCTCGGTTTCGTCGTGAACTGGGTGGCCTTCGCCGCTTCGTAGTAGGCCTCGACTTCGTTCTGACTCGGCGTCGGGGCTTTTTCTTTCAGCTGTTCCTGAAGTTCTTTGCTGAGCATCTGGATCAGCACCCGTTCGTTGACATCGGCGGGCGTGTAGTGGGATTCCTTGAGGAATTTCTGGAATTCCGCTTCGGATTTGAAGCTTTCTTTCTTCACTTTCTTGACTTCGGCGGCGACTTCCTTTTCGCTCGCTTCGATGCCCCACTGAGCGGCCAGCCCCTGGATCCAGATCCCTTCGAGGACCGAGTTGACCGCCGTTTCCTTGACTTCGTCGTATTTGGGGTCGCCCGGTTTCGGGGTGGTTTTTTCGCCCGCCTGCGCCGCCGCCAGTTCGATCGCGTGTTCGACCTTGGAGACCGGGACCTTGCCGATGTCTCCAGGCGTGTCCTGGACGACCGCCGCGTCGCCCGAGGGGACGCTCGGATCGCCAACGCCCACCGAGACCGCGACGATGACGAAGAGCGCTACGAAAGCGACGCCGAAGACGAGGAGGCCCCGACGGCGCGCGGCCAGGGGACCGGAGGCTTTGCCGCCTCCGCCCTTGCCAGGCGTCCCTTTCCTACCCCGGTCCGGACTCACGAAGCCGGAAGCATATCTTTTTCGACCAAATCCGAGCGGCGCGCCTCGCGCAGACCCCCGGCCAACGCCAGCACCGCGGCCAGCCGTGCCTCGGGTTCGTCGGGAACGCGCACCGACGCGGTCTTCTCTCGCCACTCGTAAAGCGCACCCTCGACCTGCTCGCGCAGCGCGCTCGCCGCCTCGGAATCGAGCTCGATCCCGACCACGCTGAGGCGGCCGCCGCGCAGCTCGACGCCGCGCGCGCCGGCCAGGCGCAGTTCGATCCGCGCCCGCTGCAACGCCAGCAGGTTCTCGGCCTCGACCGGAGGCGGCCCGAAGCGGTCGCTGAGCTCGTCGCGGATCGCCCGCAGGTCGCCCGGCGCCCGAGCGGCGACGATGCGCCGGTGGACGTCGATCTTCGCCGCCTCGAAGGGGATGAAGGAGGCGGGCAGGTAGGCATCGACGGGGACGTCGAAGCGCAGCGGCTCCGGCGCCTCCTCGCCCTCCTCCCCCGCCGCGCTCGCCTCGGCGACGGCCTCGTCGATCATCTGGCAGTAGAGCTCGAAGCCGACCGCGGCGACGTGGCCCGACTGCTCGTCGCCGAGCAGGTCGCCGGCGCCGCGGATGTCGAGGTCGCGCATCGCGATCTTGAAGCCGGAGCCGAGCTCGGTGTGGTCGGCGAGGGTGGTCAGGCGGGCCGCGGCGTCCTCGGTCAGCGCCTCGGTGGAGGGGTAGAGCAGGTAGGCGAAGGCGCGCTCGCGGGAGCGCCCGACCCGGCCGCGGATCTGGTAGGCCTGGGCGAGCCCGAGCCGGTCGGCGCGCTCGACGATCAGCGTGTTCGCGGTGGGGATGTCGAGCCCGGACTCGATGATCGTCGTCGTCACCAGGCAGTCGGCTTCGCCGCGCAGGAAGCCCATCATCGTCTTCTCCAACTCCCCCTCGTCCATCTGGCCGTGGGCTTCGACCACGCGCGCCTTGGGGACGAGCCCGCGCAGCTGCTCGGCGACCTCGGGCAGGCTCTCGATCCGGTTGTGCAGGAAAAAAACCTGGCCGCCGCGCTCGAGCTCGCGCTCGATCGCGCGCTGGACCAGGTCCTCGTCGTAGGGGCCGACATACGTGCGGACCGGCCGGCGCCCCTCGGGCGGGGTCTCGATCGTCGAGATGTCGCGCAGCCCCGCCAGGCTCATCTGCAGGGTGCGCGGGATCGGCGTCGCCGACAGCGACAGCACGTTGACCTTCAGCTTCAGCTGCCGCAGCAGCTCCTTCTGCTTGACGCCGAAGCGCTGCTCCTCGTCGACGATCAGGAGGCCGAGGTCCTTGGCCCGCACGTCGCGGGAGAGCAGTCGGTGGGTGCCGACCAGGACGTCGATCTCGCCCGCCTCATAGCGCTTCAGCACCTCTTTGACTTCCGCCGGCTTGCGCAGGCGCGAAACCCAGTCGAGCGTGAAGGGGAGGTCGGCGAGGCGCTCGCGGAAGGTGCCGAAGTGCTGCTGGGCGAGGATCGTCGTCGGCGCCAGCATCATCACCTGCTTGCCGTCGGAGGCGGCCTTGACCGTGGCCCGCAGCGCCACCTCGGTCTTGCCGAAGCCGACGTCGCCGCAGACCAGCCGGTCCATCGGCTGCTCGGATTCCATGTCGCCCTTGACCGCCTCGATCGCCTCCAGCTGGTCGGCCGTCTCGCGGTAGGGAAAGGCCGTCTCCATCGCGATCTGCCATTCGCCGTCCGGCGAGAAGGGGTGGCCCTTGCGGGTGCGCCGCTCGGCAAAGAGGTTGAGCAGCTCGCCGGCCAGGGCGCCCGCCGCTTTGCGCGCGCGAGCCTTCATGTTCTGCCAGCGTTTGCCGCCGAGCGCCGAGAGCGACGGTGCGGCGCCCGAGCCGGCGTAGCGGCTCAACTTCGCCAGCTGGTCGGTCGGGACGTAGACCCGGTCCTCGCCCTTGTATTCGAGGTAGAGGTAGTCGCGGCTGATGCCGCCGACCTCGCGCGTCTCGAAGCCGGCGAAGCGGGCGACGCCGTGGTCCTCGTGGACGACGTAGTCGCCGACGCGGAGGTCGCTGAAGGCGAGCCGGCCCTTGCCGGCGCCCGGCAGCCGCTCCTCGGCCCGCTTGCGGCGGTGGACGAGGCGGCGGAACGGGTAGACGGCGAGGCGCAGCTCGGGGCTGACGAAGCCCTCGCGCAGGCGCGCCTCGGCGAAGGCCAGGCCGGGGTCCGGCGAGAGGCGGCCGCCGTCGAGCAGGGTGGCGTCGAGGCGTTCGAGGCCATAGCGCGAGCGTTCCGCCTCGCCGCGGTTGTCGAAGGCGACGACCGTGCGGTAGCCGGAGCGGACGTGTTTCTCCAGCTCGCCCTCGGCCTCTTTGACGCTGCGGGCGGGAGACTCGGCGCGCGAGGCACGAAATGCCGTCTCGTCGTCCTCCCCGGCCCCGCTCACGGCGAGGATCGCGCGCGCCGCTAGCGGCGCGGCCACCTCGACGTAGAGGTGGCGGGCGTCGTCGGCGTGCATCGCCGCCGTCGCGTCCTCCCAGTGGTCGCGCAGTGCCGGCTCGATCTCCTCGGCGGCGGCGAGGATCACGGCCGCCTCGGCGGGGACGAGATCCAGCGGGGGCCCGAAATGCTCGATCGGCAGGACCTCGGCCGGGCTCGGCGGCTCCTTGCCCTCTTCGGCGGCCTCCATCGCGGCCAGCTCGGCCAGCTCGCGGTGCTCGGCGTCGAGCTCGGCGGCGGGCGCCAGCTCGACCCGCTCGGCGTCGCCGAGCGAGCGCTGGGTAAAGGTCGAGAACCAGCGCATCGACTCGATCTCGTCGCCGAACAGCTCGATCCGCACGGCGCGCTCCTCGGTCGCCGGATAGACGTCGAGGATGCCGCCGCGGACGGCGAACTGGCCGCGCTCCTCGACCTGCTCGACCCGCTCGTAGCCGGCGGCGACCAGGTCGCGCGCGGCGGTCTCGAGCTCGACACTGCCGCCCAGCTCGAGCGTGAAGCCGGCGGGACGCAGCGAGGCGTCCGGCACCGCCTCGGCAAGGGCGACGGCGCTGGCGACGACGATCGCGTCCTCCTCGGTGCGCAGCGAGTCGAGCGCGTCGATGCGCAGACCGACGAGGTGAGGAGGCGGAGTGACGTGAGAGGCGTAGCCAGTTCCCCGCGAGGGGTAGAAGCGGACCCGACGGGGCGCCAGGTAGGCGCGCAGATCGGCGGCGAGGTCGCGGGCCGAGCGATCGTCGGCGCTGACCAGCAGCGCCGGGCGGCCGGCCAGGCCGCGATCGTCCTCGAGCAGGGTCGCCAGCAGCAGCGGGCGCAGAGTGGCCGAGGCGCCGATCTCGACCGGCGAGCCACCGCCCGCGGCGCGCACCTCGCCGGCGAGCGCGTGGACGCGCTCATTCTCAGCGGCTATCTCTAGCAGGGGGCGGAGTGACATCTGGCGGCCCCTGAGCTTGTCATGCGGCGTCCTCGGTCGGCGGCTGCGGGTCACGCACTAACTGTGCGCTCCCCTTGCCTTCTCCCTGCGTCCTGGCCTGACAAGCTCAGGGGCTCGCCAGAATGCCACTCCAAGTTACGCTCTCCTGCTAATGCGTTTCCGCCGTCCATTCGCAGCCGGATCAACGCTGGGCCTTTTTGCCCACAACGCTTTCGAGACCCGTGCCGGCGTCGGCCTCGTGTTCGAGCCGCAGCTCGGGCGGCGGGGTGCCTACGCGCTCTGGGGCGCCCTGATCCCGCTCGGGCTCGTCGCGGCGGTCCGCGGTGGCAAGTGGGACGAGCGCCTCTCCGCCCTCAACGCCGGCATCGGCGTGGCCGGCGTCGCCGTCCACTTCAAGGCCTGGCCCTGGTCGCTGCACGGCGGGCTGCCGATGCTCGACGAAGCCGAGGGCCTGCGCGAGGATCAGCTCCCCGCCTACAACGCCGTGCTCTGGGCCTGGGGAATCTCCAGCACCCTCAGCCTGCTGACCGAGACCAAACGCGGCTCGCGCGGCTTCGCCCTCGCCGGCCTGCTCAACTTCCCGATCCTGCTCGCCTCGGCCGATCATCACTTCCGCTGGGCGCGCGAGCAGGCGAAGCGAGAACCGGAGCGCTGGAGCGCGGCGCTGCTGGAGGACTGAGCCGGGTGGCCGAGTGGCCGGGCGGCGCCCGCGGCGCACTCTGCCTCAGCTTCGACAACCTCGGCGTCGACGAGGCATCGAGTGCGGCCCAGGCGCTACCAGGCCTGCTGAAGCGGCTCGGCGAGCACGGCCTGACGGCGACCTTCTTCACCGAGGGCGTCAACGCCGAGCTCAATCCCGCGGCGTTGCACGAAATCGCGGCGGCCGGCCACGAGGTCGCCTACCACGCCTGGCGCCACGAGACGTGGGGGGAGCTGCCGGCAGCCGAGCAGGCGGAGAACCTGGGCCATGGCATCGATGCGTTCAAGGACCTTGGCCTTGAAGTGAACGGCCTGCGCCCACCCGGCGGCCAACTCGGTGAGGGCGGCGTCGAGATCCTGCGCAAGGCCGGCCTCACCTACGCATCCCCCGCCGGCGAGGGCGCAGGCGTCGAAAACGACATCGCCCTGCTCCCCTTCCAATGGCGCCACGTCGACGCCAGCTCGCTGCTCCCCGGCCTGGACCCGGTCAGAGAGCAGATGACGGGTGCGTCAGACCCCCTTGACGCCGACATGTTCGTCGCCTACCTCACGACAGAGATCGACCGCCTCCAGACCGACGGCGGCTTCATGTCAATCGTCCTCCACCTCCCACTGCTCGACTGGCTCGGCGAGGAAAACCTGGCCACCATCCTGAGCCAGCTCTCCTCCACCCAGGCGTGGGTGGCCCGCTGCGACGAGATCGCCAAGCACATCCGAGCCAACCCCACCCTCTTCGCAAACAGCGTCGCGCTCGACCAAACCAGCTGGGCCTAAGCCCATCCGGTAGGGCTGAAACGTCTTGTACTTTTTCGGTGCCGGCCGCGGGCGCCAGCCCACAGGCGATCCACCGAAAGAAGTTAAGTGAAAGCCCTACCGGATGGGCTTACACAACGTCAGTCGGGCTGAGGCAAGCCGGGCCCGGTCCGCGCCCACTCGACCTGGCCCACACCCTCGACCTTGGACCGCCCCTCGACGTCGTCCCACTCGTGCAGCATCCGCTTCAGGCGGGCGACGGCCTCGGGTGGGTGGCCGGCGACCTCGGCGGCGACTTGCAGTGCGGCCTCCTCGGTCGCCGCCGCCGGGGCGACGCGGTTGACGAGGCCGAGGCGCAGCGCCTCGTCGGCGCCGACCGTGCGCGAGGTCAGCAGCAGGTACTTGGCCGTGGCCAGGCCACAGAGGGTGACGAGCCGGGCCGGGCCGACCGGAACGCCGAGCGCGGCGCCGGGAAAGCGCATGCGCAGGTTGGCGCCCCCGACGCGCATGTCGCAGGCGATGGCGATCTCCGCTCCGCCGCCGACCACGTCGCCGTGGCAGGCGGCCACGGTCGGCCTGGGGAAGGCGACGATCGCGTCGTAGAGGTCGGCGAAGAGCCGCATGCGGCGGACCTTGCCCTCGTCATCGAGCTGCTCCTTGACGTCGGCGCCGGCGGAGAGGCCCATCTGGTCGGAGGAGCTGATCACGAGGACGCGCACCGCGTCGTCGTCGCGGGCGACCGCCAGGTGCTCGAGCATCTCAGCCAGCATCTGCGTGTCGATCGCGTTGCGAGCCTCGGGGCGCTCGAGGCGCAGCAGCGCGACGCCCTGGGCGTCGACCTCGTAGCTGGTGCGCTCAGCGCTCATCGGCCGGGGAACCTAGCTGTTCGACCAACCGCTCGGCCTCGTCGGCGGCGCGGCCGACGAGAGCCTCCACCTCGGCGCGGGGCTCACGGAAGCGGCCGAGCACGTAGGCGGAGACGATCTCCGGGTCGGTCGAGTCCGGGCGCCCGACGCCGACCCGGACGCGCCAGAACTCGGCGCTGCCCAAGCCCCGTTTGAGGCTCTTCAGGCCGTTGTGGCCCGCCAGGCCGCCACCGAGGCGGCTCTGCACCTCGCCGAACGGGAGGTCGATCTCGTCGTGCAGGACGACGACTTGGTCGAGCGTCGCCCTGAGCGAGCCGCGCGCCGGCCCGGCCGAGTCGCCGGAGGCGTTCATGTAGGTCTGCGGCAGCAGGATCGCCACCCGCGGGCCGCCGGGGCGGCTGCGTCCTTCGGCGATCAGGCCGCCGAACTTCTGCTTCGCGCGGGGCAGGTCCCAGCGCCGCGACAGCTCCTCGGCGACGTCGAAGCCGACGTTGTGGCGGCTGCCGGCGTGCTCGGCACCGGGGTTTCCGAGGCCGACGATGAGGATGCGGTCGCCCTGCCCGACCTCGCCGCGACCCGCGCGGCGGCGAAAGATCGACATGACTCGAAGCGGGCTACTCCCCGTCGGAGTCGCCGGAGTCGCCGCCGTCGCCCTCGCCGCCCTCGCCCTCGGCGGCCGGGGCCTCGCCCTCCTCGCCGACCAGCTCGGCCTCCTCCTCGACGGCGGGCTCGGGCTCTTCCTCGACGCGCGGCGGCGAGAGGGTAGCGATCGTGACCTCGTCGGGATCGTCGGCGACGAATTTGACGCCCTCGGGGGCGGCGATGGTGGCAAGGGTGACCGTGTCGTTGATGACCATCTCGGAGACGTCGGCGATCAGCCGCTCGGGGATCTCGGTCGGCAGCGCTTCAACGGTGATCTCGCGGGTGACATGCTCGAGCACGCCGCCCTCTTTGACGCCCGGCGCGACCTCGGTCCCTTCGAGCTCGATCGTGACCTCGGCCTGGATCGCCTCGTCGAGCTTCACTTCCTGCAGGTCGATGTGCTGGAGGTTGCCGCGCACCGGGTGCAGCTGCTGCTCCTTGACCACGACCGGGACCGCTTTCGAGCCCTCCAGCTCGAGGTCGAAGAGCGCCTGGCCGCCGGCCAGGACGGCGCGGATCTCGCGTTCGCCCGCCTGGAATGCCCGCGCCTCCTTGCCGCCCCCGTAGACGACGCCCGGCACCAACTCCTTGCCACGCAGGCGACGGGAGTTGCGCGAGCCGAAATCGGTGCGCGCGGCGGCCTTCAGCTTTTCGCGGGTGCGAGCCATCGGACGGGAGAGGATAGAGAAAGCCGCGAAACGCGGCCTGCCACGGGTGCCTATGACAACCTTGCCGGCGATGGCCGACGACTCGAAGATCCCCAAAGGCCGCCTGCGCCGCTCGGCCAAGCTGGGCTCGATCGTCGGCGTGCAGGGCGCCCGCTACGCCGGGACCAAGGCGACCAACGTCGCCCGCTCCGAGGAGGGCGGCAGGGAAAAGCTCGATCAACGCCACCTGGAGACGGCGCTGAAGATGGTCGGCGCGCTCGGCCAGATGAAGGGCGCGGCGATGAAGCTGGGGCAGTTCGCCTCCTTCATCGACACCGACTTCCTGCCCGAGGAGTCGCGCGAGATCTACCAGGAGCAGCTCGCCAAGCTGCGCACCTCGGCGCCGCCGATGCCCTGGGAGAAGGTCGAGAAGGTGCTGCTCGAGGAGTACGACGGCGAACCGGTCTCCGAGCTCTTCGCCGAGTTCGAGCACGAGGCCTTCGCCGCCGCCTCGATCGGCCAGGTGCACCGTGCTGAGCTGCTCGACGGGCGCCGGGTCGCGGTCAAGATCCAGTACCCGGGGATCGCCGAGGCGCTCGACGCCGACCTGCGCAACGCCGGCACGATCGTCCGCCTCGCCCGCGCCCTCGCTCCCGGCCTCGACGCCAAGGCGATCGCCCACGAGCTGCGCGAACGGGTGATGGAGGAGCTCGACTACGAGTACGAGGCGCAGAACCAGCGCACCTTCGCCCGCGCCTACCGCGAGCATCCGTTCATCTACGTGCCGGAAGTGGTCACCCGGCTCTCGCGCCGCCGCGTGCTCGTCACCGAGTTCGTCGAGGGGATGACCTTCGACCAGGTCAAGGAGCTGCCGCACGAGCGGCGCAGCCGCTTCGGGGAGATCGTCTTCCGCGGCAGCTTCGGCTCGATCTACCACCTGCGCCACTTCAACGCCGACCCCCACCCGGGCAACTACTTCCTGATGGAGGATGGCCGCGTCGCCTTCCTCGACTTCGGCATGACCAAGAAGCTCGACCACGAGCAGATCGTGCTCGAGCAGCGCGCCCTCGACGCCGCCTTCCACAGCGATCCGGAGCGCTTCCGCGGCGCCCTGCACGACCTCGGCTTCATCAAGAACCCCTCCAAGCTCGACGCCGAACGGCTGCTCGAGCACACGATGGCGGTCAGCGGCTGGTTTGTCGAGGACCGCGAGATCGAGATCACGCCGAAACGGGTGATGAAGATCATCGAGTTGACCCAGGACCCCCGCTCGGAGTACTACGACCTGATGCGCCGCGAGTCGCTGCCGGCCAACGAGCTGATGGGCCGGCGGATGGAAATCGGCGTCGTCGCGGTGCTCGGCCAGCTGCGGGCGAAGCGCAACTGGCACCGGATCATGCGCGAGTGGATCTACGCCGACCCGCCCGCGACCGAGCTGGGCGAGCAGGAGTGGGAGTACTTCGAGGGAAGGGGCGTGAGGCAGACTCCGATTGTCGAGCGATCCCTGGAAGGAGAAGCGCAATGAGCAGGATCAAACGCGGTTGGGACGCGGGCGACTGCGGCCAGACGCGGCGTCTGGTCACCCACGACCGGCGCGATTCGGCCCCTCCCCGACGCCCCGCGTAGCGCTGCTACGCGGGGGTCGTGTCGTGACCGCCTCGCTTGGTCGTGGGCACCCATCCATCCACGTCGGGCCTTGCCGACCGCGTCGGAATTGAAGTTGGAGTGAAGTCCTTTTAGAGAGCCTGCCTCACAACCAGCGTGTGCGGCTGGCGCGCGCCGGACCAAGCGGGGCAAGGACGCAGGGAGCCCGAATAGCAGCGCTATTTGGGCGACTGAGGACGCCGCACCGCGCAGTGTCCGCCGCCGCCAGACGTGCGCGGGGGTTGCGAGGCAGGCTCTCTCGAAAACCAGGGCGGCATCGCCGGGACGATCGCCGCGCGGGTGGTCGGCATGGCCTGGTCGCTGGTCACCTTCCTCGCCGTGCCCGTGATCGCGATCGAGGGCGCCGGGCCGTTCGAGACGTTGAAGCGCTCGGCACACCTGTTCAAATCGCGCTGGGGCGCCCAGATCACCGGCAACATCGCGATCGGCGGCGCGGTCTCCTCTTCGGCGTGCTGCCCAGCGCGATCGTCATCGCGCTGGGCGTCCTCGTCTGGGCGTCGGCCGGCTTCGTCGGCGCCCTGCTGGTCGTGATCGGCGCCATCGGCCTCGCCATCTCCCTGCTGATCAGCAAAGCCCTGAGCGGCATCTTCGGCGTAGCGCTCTACCGCTACGCGCTGGACGGCCAGGCAGTCGGCGGCTTCAGCGCCGAGGACATGGAGTCGGCCGTAAAGCGCAAGCGTGGCCGCAACGCGCCGCCGACGGCCACCCCCGGCACCGTCTGATGTTCACTGGACAGTTGACCCCTCTATAGGGTGGTCAACTGTCCAATCGACCGTCGATCGAAGCGAAAAGGCGGGGGTCGTTGGAGCAGATGCCGTCTACGCCCGCGGCCACGAGCTTCTCCATGCGGCTCGCGTCGTCGACCGTCCAGGCGATCAGCTCGACTCCGGCCAGGGCGGTGATCTTGGCGAGCTGGCGGCTGACGAGCGGGTGGTAGACCCACATCGCCTCGACCCCCATCTTGGGCAGTTCGCGGGCGGCGAGGCCGGGCAGGCGGTGGCGCATCCAGACCAGCGCAGCGAGCATCGGCGGCTTCGCCCAGCGCTTCGAGGTCCAGTCCTTGGTCACCCTGGGATAGGTCCAGCCGCGCCGCAGGCCCGGCTCGAGCGCACCGACCTTGGCCAGGGTGAAGAGCTCCATGGTCGAGACCATCGCGCGGTCGAGCAGCCCGCGCTCGCGGACGGCGGCGACGATCTCCTCCTCCCGCCCGGGCAGCTTGATGTCGAGATCGACCTCGACCCGGTCGAGCGGCGGCTTCGTGAAGGCGTCGAGCGCTTCGGCCAGGGTCAGCGGCTCGCGTCCTTCCGCGTCATGCCAGTCGTGGGCGACGATCAGCGGCGTCCGCTCCGCCGCCTCGATGCGCGGGTGCCCGTCGCGCGTCCAGAGCACGTCGAGCTCGATGACGTCGACCCCGACCTCGACCCCTTTTTCAAAGCTCTCAAGGGTGTTCCCCAGGATGATCGAATCTGCCCCCTTGTGCCCCACCTTCAGCAGTTCAGAGCGGTCGGCAAGGCGAGACATGGATGGCTGGATGGTCAGGACCAAGCGAGACGGTCACGACACGACCCCCGCGTAGCAGCGCTACGTGGGGCGTCGGGGAGAGGCCGTATCGCGCCGGTCATGGCCGCCCAGACACCATGGCTCGTCGCGGCCGCCCGCGTCAAAAGAGCTGGTTCTCGCCGGCGAAGATCTCTGAGACCGAATCGTCGGTGAAGATGCGGCGGATCGAGTCGGCGAAGGTGCCGGCGGTCGAGAGCACCGTGATGTTGTCCGGGGCGCCGGGGCGAAGTGGAATCGTGTCGGTGACGACGATCCGCTCGATCGCCGAGTCGGCGAGGCGTTCGTACGCGGGGCCGGAGAAGACGCCGTGCGTGGCGCAGGCGATCACCCGTGCGGCACCCTCGTCGAGCACCGTCTGGGCGGCGGCGCAGAGCGTCCCCGCGGTGTCGATCATGTCGTCGACGAGAACCGCGGTCTTCCCTTTGACGTCGCCGACCACGTAGCCGATCTCGGCCACCTGCTGGGCGGGACGCTCCTTCTCCATCACCGCCCAGTGGGTGCCGATGCGGCGGGCGAAGTTGCGCGCGGTCTTGACCCGGCCGGCATCGGGAGAGACGATCACCAGCTCCTCGCTCAGTTCCTGGTCGGCGAACCACTGGGTCAGCATCGGCATCGCCGTCATGTGGTCGACCGGGACGTGGAAGAAGCCCTGCACCTGGCCGGCGTGCAGATCCATGGTGAGGACGCGGTCGGTACCGACGGCCTCGAGGCACTTGGCCATGATCCGGGCCGAGATCGGCTCGCGCGGGGCGGACTTCTTGTCCTGGCGCGCGTAGCCGTACCAGGGCAGGACGGCGATGATGCGGTGCGCCGAGGCGCCCTGGGCGGCGTCGATCATCGTCAGCAGCTCGACTATCGCGTCGTTCGGCGTCATCTCGCTCTGCTCGTTGGCGCAGGTTGACTGCACGATGAAGACGTCGGCGCCGCGGATCGACTCCTCGTAGCGGCAGTAGACCTCGCCGTTGGCGAAGGTCTTCAGCGTCACCTGGCCGAGGTCGAGTTCGAGCTTGCCGGCGACCTTGGCGGCCAGCTCCATCGAGCTGCGGCCGCCGAAGACCATCATCCGCTTCGAGTAGTCGTGCGGGATGGCGGTTGGCGCCGCCTCGGGGCGCTGCTCGATCGTGCTCACGAATCCTCCTCACGGGCCTTCGCGGACTTGCCCTCCGCGTAGCCCTCGATGTTCCTCTGGTCGTTCTGGCTCACCGCAAGCGCCCCCTCGGGGACATCGTGCTTGATCACAGCTCCGGCGCCAGTGTAGGCGGCGTCCCCGACTTGTACCGGGGCGATCAGCATCGTGTCAACGCCGAGCCGCACATCGGTGCCGATCGTCGTGCGGTGCTTGCGGAAACCGTCGTAGTTGGCGGTGATCGTGCCGGCGCCCAGATTGCTGCCCGCGCCGACGTCGGCGTCGCCGATGTAGGCGAGATGGGGAACCTTGGCGCCCGCCCCGATTTGCGAGTTCTTGATCTCGACGAAGGTGCCGGCCTTGGCACCCGGCTCGAGGTGAGCGCCGGGGCGCAAGTAGGCGAAGGGGCCGACGCTGCAGCCGTCGAGCACGTCGCACTCGACCAGGTAGGAGTGGATGACGTTGACGCCCTCGCCCAGGCTGGTGTCGATCAACGTGCTGAGCGGCCCGACGACCGAGCCGGCGCCGACCGCGGTGTCGCCGCGCAAGCTCGTGCCGGGCTCGATCCGGGCGTCGGCGGCGATCTCGACGTCCGCGTCGACCCAGGTCGTGCCGGGATCGACGACGGTGACCCCGGCGAGCATGTGGCGCTCGAGTATGCGGCGGCGGCCCTCCGCCTCGACGCCGGCAAGCTCGACCCGGTTGTTGACCCCCATCGTCACCGCGAAGTCATCGGCGCGGTGGGCGGCGACGGAATGGCCGGCCTCGCGCAGCGCAGCGAAGACGTCGGTGAGGTAGTACTCGCCCTGGGCGTTGTCGTTCGACAGCCCCGCCAGGGCGATCGCGAGCGGGCCGGCGTCGAAGGCGTAGGTGCCGGCGTTGATTTCGCGGATCGCAAGCTCCTCGGCGCCGGCATCGCCGGCGGCTTTCGCCTCGACCACACGCTCGACCTCGCCGTCGGCGCCGCGCACGACGCGCCCGTAGCTGCCCGGGTCCTCGAGCTCGATCGTCATCATCGTCGCCGCGGCATCGGAGCCGGCATGAGCGTCGAGGAAGCCGGAAACGATCTCGGCCGAGATCAGCGGGTGGTCCCCCGAGAGGACGAGAACCGTCTCCGCCTCCTCGATCAGCGGCATCGCGGCGCGCACGGCGCCCCCGGTCCCGTCCGGCTGCGGCTGCACCACCGTCTCGACGCCGTCGGGCAGACCGGCGGAGATGTCGATGCCGGGGGAGACGATCGCCGCCACGCGACCGGCCCCGGCCTCGCGCGCGGCAAGGATCGGCCAGGCGACCAGCGGCCTCCCGCAGACGGGATGGAGCATCTTCGGCAAGCTCGAGCGCATGCGGGTACCTGCGCCGGCCGCCATGACCAGGACCAGAGGCGAACTCACCTCAGGATCGTAATGCCGGGGGAGCGAGGATGGGGCATCCCTCCGTTTGCTGGGTTTTCGCCACCAGCGCGGCCCAGCTCTCGCTGACCCGCCGGGCGAAAAGAGGACGCCGCGCACTCCGGGATGCCCCATCCTCGCTCAGCCCAACGCCGCAAAAGGCGTGCTTTTCCGGAGCGTTAGCTTCGGGAGAGGTCGCGACCGACCAGAGCTACTGAGGTCAGGGTCCAGCCGGCGAAGATCAGGTCTATGCCTACGAGGAGGCCGATTGCCCAGTCGGCGCTGCTGGGGAACTTGGCCAGTACGAGGATGCCGATCAGAAGGCCGGCTATGCCGCTGAGGCCGACCAGGCCCGCGCCCTGCTGGCCGCGGCCGGCGAAGGCGACGAAGATTCGGGTGAGGCCCATGAAGAGGAAGTAGATGCCGAGCACAAGGGTCAGGGTCAGGGTGCCGTTGTGCGGTTCGACGATCAGCCAGAGGCCGACGATGACCGTGAGGAAAGCCCAAAGCAGGCGAAGGATGACCGAGCCGATCGAGTGCGCGGTAAAGGCGCCGGCGACGAGGAAGGCCCCGGCGACGACCAGGATCCAGCCGATGAAAATCGCCGTCCCGACCGAGGCCACCGCGGGCACGACGATCGCGATGCAGCCAATGACGATCGCGAAGATGCCGACCGCCATCAACGCCTTCCAGCTGCGCGCCAGCCCTTCGCGGACTTCCGGGTCCAGCGCCGCTCCACCCATCTCCATGCAGCAACCTTAAGCCCCAGCGCGGACGGGATTAGTCCTGAGCGGAGGCCGATTCGGTCGCTTCGCGCTCCGTCTGCCGCTTATAGAACCGCACCCACTTGCGGACCGCGTTGTCGGAGACGCCGTATTTGCAGCCGATCGCAACGTGGCCATGGCGCTCGATTTCCTTCAAGAGCTGGTCGTAGGGAGGCCGCTCAACCCTGCGCTGGTCCATGTGCGGCTTTCCTCTCACGCTTGACCGATCCCACCTGATTCCACACGCGCGTGAGCAATAGCGGTGTCGTCGATATTTGGCGGTGAACTCACGCCCGCATCGCTTGCAGACCCGGGTGGGAGCCTGCATCCGGTTTTTCCGGCCGCAATGGGTATCGAGAGTCGCAGCGCAATTCGGGCAGACGATCCGCAGATTCTCGATCCGGTTGTCCTCCGGCGTCCCGTTGATGTGATCGAGGATCAGCGCCATGCGGCTGCCACGCCAGTTTTCGTCTTGGCCGCACATCTCACAAACACGCTCCTTCATACCCACCTCGAAGAGCCGCTGCTTGACCTTGCCCCGCGAGTAGGTCGATCCGCGGACAAGGATCTCGGCCAGCGGCCTTGGAGAGCTATGGAGGTTTCTCGTCGCAGCCGCTCCCGGATCGAAGTGGTCGGTCGAGATCTTCCAAACCTCGTCTACGTATTTCTTCAGCAGAGCGTGATTACCACCCGCAGGCCGCATGCCAAGACGACGCAGCACCTCGCTGTACGACTCCGACACGGCAACCGCCTCACGTGCCTCGTCCTCGGTGTACCTCGGCATATACGAACACTAGTTCGTATCTCGGACGAAAGATTGCTTCGTCGTCTCGCGGTAATGTCCCAAGCCAATCCGGGGTGGTGTAATTGGCTAGCACGCTTGGTTTTGGTCCAAGAGGCGGTTGGGTTCGAATCCTCCCCCCGGAACTCGTGATCGCTACCCCACCGGCTCGCGCTCAGGGGGGATCTGGCCGCCTCGCTCGGTGCCGGCGATCAGTTCGTCGGGGGCCTTGTCCTCGGGGATGAAGCCGGACTTCATGCCGAAGTAGACGGCCTGGGGATGATGGGCGACTATCGCCACGGTCGACTGCTCGGGGGTCACGGCGAAGCCGTCGGAGAGGGTCATGCCGATCCGCTCGAGGTCGAGCAGGCGCCAGACCTTCTCGTGCTCGGACTGGTCGGGGCAGGCCGGGTAGCCCCAGGAGTAGCGGCGGCCCTGGTCGGGCTCGATGCCTAGCTCGCGGCGCACCTGGGCGTGCAGCCACTCGGCCAGGCCCTCGGCCGACTGCACGCCGAGGCCGTGGACGAAGAGCTGCTCGGCGAACTCGCCTTCGCCCTCGAGCCGCTCGATCAACTCGGTCACCTCGGGCCCGACGGTGACGCCCTGAAGGGCAACCACGTCGCGTTCGCCGCTGTCGAGCGGGCGGTAGAAGTCGGCGAGGCAGATCCGGTCGTGCTTGGGCTGGCGCGGGAAGACGAGCCGCTCCAGCTCACGCTCGGGATCCTCGGGGTCGAAGACGACCAGCTCGTTGCCCACCGAGTTGCAGGGGAAGTAGCCGAGCCGCGCCCGCGGGTGGAGGTAGCCCTGCTCGCGCCACATCCGCTCGAGGCGGGGCGCGAAGCCCTCCTCCTCCCCGTCGCCCTCGATCAGCGCGCGCCAGGCCTCGCCCTTGACGCCTTTGCCGCCCCAGTGCAGCTTGAAGAGCACGTGACGGTCGAGGTAGGGGAAGACCTCGTCGAGGTCGATCTCGACCTCGCGAGCACCCTGGAACGGCGACTCTGGGATCGGGTTGTCGGTGACGGCCGCCGAACGCACGCTCGCGTCGGTGGTCGGCGGCGAGTCGTCAACGACGACGGGCTTCTCGCGCAGTGTCTTCGCCTCGGCGTGGATCCGCTCGACCAGCGCCTCGCGCGCGGCGTCGTCAACGAGCGCGTCCATCGTGTCGAGGCCCTGGAAGGCGTCCTTGCAGTAGAAGACCCCGGGCTCATAGACGTCGTCGGACTCTTTGCCGTGCGGGTAGAGCGTGCGGCGGCCGAAGTCGCGATTGATCGCGGCGCCGCCGATCAGCACCGGGAACTCGAGACCGCGCTGGTGCAACTCCTGGATGCAGATCGGCATCTGCTTCGAGGTCGAGACGAGCAGCGCGGAGAGGCCGATCGCGTCGGCCTCGTTCTCGACCGCGGCCTCGATGATCGTCTCGACCGGGACCTGCTTGCCGAGGTCGACCACGGTGTAGCCGTTGTTGGTGAGGATCGTGTTGACCAGCGACTTGCCGATGTCGTGGACGTCGCCGAACACGGTCGCGATCACGACCTTGCCCTTGGTGTGGCCCTCGATCCGGTCGAGGTAGTTCTCCAGCCGCGCCACGGCGCACTTCATCACTTCGGCCGACTGCAGGACGAAGGGCAGGATCAGTTCGCCGGCCCCGAATTTGTCGCCGACCTCCTTCATCGCCGGCAGCAGCACCTCGTTCAGCGTCGGGACGGCGCCGATCTTCTCGTTCGAGCGGTCGATCCACTCCTCGACCCCGTCCTTCTTGCGGCGCAGGATGTGCCAGTGCAGGGCCTCCTCGGGCTCCATCCCGGCGGTCGGGTCCTCCGCCTCCTCGGCAGCCTCCTCGCCCTTGGACTCGAAATGCCCGATGAAGCGCTCCAGCGCGTCCTCGCGCCGGTTGAAGACGAGGTCGTCGGTCAGCTCGCGCTCCTCGTCGGAGATCTCCGAGTAGGGAGTGATGTGGTTCGGGTTGACCATCGCCAGGTCGAGCCCGGCGTCGACGCAGTGGTGCAGGAAGACCGAGTTGAGCACGGCGCGGGCCGGCTGGCCGACGCCGAAGGAGACGTTGGAGACGCCGAGCGAGGTCTTTACGCCCGGGATCTCTGCCTTGATCCGCCGGATCCCCTCGATCGTCTCGACGGCCGAGGGCTTCCACTCGTCGTCGCCGGTGGTCAGGGTGAAGGTGAGCGCGTCGAAGATCAGCGCCTCGGGGTCGAGACCGTGCTTCTCGCAGACCAGGTCACGGATCCGCTTGGCGATCTCGACCTTGCGCTCGGCCGTCTTCGCCATCCCGACCTCGTCGATCGTCAGCGCGATCAGCGCCGCCCCGTGCGCCTTGGCCAGCGGCGCGACGACGTTGGCCTTGTCCTCGCCGGCCTCGAGGTTGATCGAGTTGACGATCGCCCTGCCGGGGATCTTCTCCAGCGCGGCCGCGATGACGTCGGGCTCGGTCGAGTCGACCTGGATCGGCGCCGGCTGGGTCAGCGAGATCCGCTCGACCACGGCGACCATCTGCTCGTCCTCGTCGGCGCGCTCGGTCAGCGCCACGCAGATGTCGAGCACGTGGGCGCCGCCTTCGACCTGGTCTTCGGCGACCTGGACGAGGCCGTCGTAGTCGTCGGCGAGCAGCAGCTCCTTGGCCTTGCGCGAGCCCTGCGAGTTGACCCGCTCGCCGACCAGGGTCGGGCGCGGCTCCTGGACCAGCGGCGTCGAGGTCATCATCGAGGAGACCTCGATCGGCCCCGGCGCCGGGCGCTCGCCGGGCACGCGGCCGTTGACCCGCGCGCGGATCGCCGCGATGTGCTCGGGGGTGGTCCCGCAGCAGCCGCCGACGATGCCGACGCCGTAGCGCTCGACGAACTCGCCCAGAGTCGCGGCCAGCGGCTCGGGCTGTTCGGGGAAGATCGTCTCGCCATCGGGCCCCTGCAGCGGCAGGCCGGCGTTGGGGATGCAGTGAACCGGCAGCGGGCTGTGCTCGCCTAGGAAGCGGATCGCCTCGCGCATGTCCTCGGGGCCGGTCGAGCAGTTGAGCCCGATCACGTCGACGTCGAGCGCGGTCAGCGTCGTCAGCACCGCCTGGATGTCGGTACCGAGCAGCATCTTGCCGCCCTGCGGCAGCAACGAGACGCTGCACTGGATCGGCAGCGTGCGGCCCGCCTCGGCGAACGCCTCGCGGGCGCCGAAGATCGAGGCCTTGACCTCGAGGATGTCCTGCGCGGTCTCGATGATGATCAGGTCGGCGCCCCCCTCGACCAAGCCCTTCGCCTGTTCGGCGAAGACCTCGACCAGCTTGCGGAAGGAGATGTCGCCCAGGGTCGGATCGTCAGAGGCGGGCAGGAAACCGGTCGGCCCGATCGAGCCGGCGACGAAGCGGTTCTCGCCCGCCGCCTTGCGCGCGATTTCCGCCGCACCGCGGTTGATCTCCAGCGTGTGCTCGCCCAGCCCCCACTCCTCGAGCTTCAGCCGCGAGCCCTGGAAGCTGTCGGTCTCGACCACCTCGGCGCCGGCCTCGAGCATCGAGGCGTGAACGCCCTCGATCACGTCGGGGCGGTTGAGGACCAGCGCCTCGTGGCATTTGCCGAGCAGGCCGCCGTAGTCCTCCTGAGTCAGGTCGAACTGCTCCAGGGTCGCGCCCATGCCGCCGTCGAAGACGACGACGCGCTCCCTGGTAGCGGCTATGTAGTCGCGCTCGGGCATGTGCAAGAGGCTACCGAGGCGCTTCCGGTGCGCCTTATGCACGTATAGAGAGCAAAAGGCGCACCGGAAAAGACAACTGGCGGGGATAGGCTGGGATTCTCGTGATCGACTCCCACACGCACCTGTTCCTCTGCGAGCGGCCCGAGGCCGAGCTGGTCGCGGACGCGCTCGCCGCGGGCGTAAAGCGCATGCTCAACGTCGGCCTCGGCGGCGAGCAGAACGCCACCGCAATCGGCGCCGCCGAGCGTCATGACGAGGTCTTCGCAAGCGTCGGCCGCCACCCGACCGAGGCCGAGGGCTTCGACGACGCCGAAGCAGAGCGGATCGCCCGCCTCGCGGCCCACGAGAAGGTGAGGGCGATCGGCGAGACCGGGATCGACTACTACCACGAGATGGCCAGCCCGGCCGAGCAGCGGCGTGCCTTCGAGGCCCAGGTCGGGATCGCCCGCGAGCTGGCGCTGCCGATCGTCATCCACGGCCGCGACAAGGACGGCGAGACGAAGGCGATCGACGAGATCTTCGCGCTGCTCGACGACCAGGCCGGCGACACGCCGGTGATCCTGCACTGCTTCTCCGCCCCCTGGCGCGCCGCCGACGCCGCCGAGCGCGGCTGGTACTGCTCCTTCGCCGGTCACACCACCTACCCGGGCTCCGACGATCTGCGCGGGGCCGCCGCGCAGCTGCCCGACGAGCTGATCCTGGTCGAGACCGACGCCCCCTACCTGGCACCCCAGACCGTGCGCGGCAAGCCCAACGAACCGGCCTACGTCGTCGATACCGCCCGCGTCGTCGCCGCCGCGCGCGGGGTCGCCTACGAGGAGCTGGAGCGGACCGTCGAGGCAAACGCCCGCACCCTCTTCGGCTGGTAGGGGACTCCGGCGTTGGTCAGGCTCGGGCAGAACTTCCTCGCCGATCCGAACCTGCTCGACGCGATCGTCCGCGATGCCGAGCTCGAGCCGACCGACATCGTGCTGGAGGTCGGCGCCGGCGAAGGGGTGCTGACCGAGCGCCTCGCTGCCGTCGCCGCGCACGTCCACACGATCGAGATCGACCGCAACCTGGAGCCCGTGCTGGCGCCGCTCGCGGCGCGCCCCGGGGTCGAGCTGCACTGGGGCGATGCGATGAAGTTCGACCTGGTCGGCTTCGACCCGGCGCCGAGTGCGGTCGTCGCCAACCTGCCCTACTCGATCGCCACGCCGCTGATCTTGCGCACGATCGAGCAGCTGCCCCGAGTCACGCGCTGGACGGTGATGGTGCAGCGCGAGATCGCCGACCGCCTGCGCGCCGCGCCGGGCAGCCGGACCTACGGCTCGCCGAGCGTGCAGGCGCAGCTGGCCTGCGAGGTGAAGCTGCTGCGCACTGTCGACCCGGCGGTCTTCCGGCCGCGGCCGCGAGTCGAGTCGGCGATCTTGAGCCTGCGCCGCACCGGGCCCGGCGCCGACGCCGCTACCCGTGAGCTGGTTCGCGCCGCCTTCGCCCACCGCCGCAAGTCCCTGGCCCGCTCGCTGGAGCACGTCCGCCCCGGCTCACTCGCTCCGACCCGCTCTGCCCTCGAGGAGCTTGACTTGCCCAAAAACGCTCGGGCCGAGCAGCTTTCTCCGGGTCAGTTCCAAGCATTACGGAAGGGACTGTCCCAGTGGGGGTGAACGGCTTGTACTTTTTCTGCGATAGGGCCGACGGACAGCAGATAACTGTCTTCAGAAAAAGTTGAGAGAACCCTCACTGGGACAGTCCCCAACCATGCGCATCAAAGCACCCGCCAAGCTCAACCTCTGCCTCTACCTCGGCCCGCGCCGCGCCGACGCCCTGCACGATCTCTGCTCGTTGTTCGAGCCGCTCGCCCTGGCCGACGCGATTGAGGTCTCCGAGGCTGGCAGCGACGAGGTGATCTGCGCGGGGGTCGAAGGCGAGAACCTCGCCGCCCGGGCGCTGGCGGCGCTGCGCGAGCGCGGCTGGGACGGGCCACCGCTGCGGGTCGAGATCGAGAAGCGGATCCCGGTCGCCGCCGGGCTCGGCGGCGGCAGCGCCGATGCCGCCGCGGTGCTGCGGTTGGCCGCCCGTGGCGCGTTTGTCGGAAATAGTCCGACAAACGCGCCAAAGCTCGACCTGCCGGCGCTCGCGGCCGAGCTCGGCGCCGACGTGCCCTCGCAGCTCGCGCCCGCGCTCGCCCTCGTGCGCGGGGCTGGCGAGCGGATCGAGCGCCTGCCGGCTCCTGCCTCCCATGCCTTCGTCCTGCTACCCGGCGGGGGCGGGTTGAGCACCGCCGCCGTCTTCGCCGAGGCCGACCGGCTCGGGCTCGGGCGCGGCGAGGCCGAGCTCGACGAGTTGGCGGCGCGGCTGCGCGCGGCGGCAGGCGGCGGCGCCTCACCGCTCGCTTACGCCGAGCTGCTCGCCAACGACCTCGAGCCGGCGGCGCGCTCGCTGCGGCCCGAGATCGGCGCCGCGCTCGACGCGCTGCGCGCGGCGGGCGCGCCGGTCGCCCTGCTGACCGGCTCCGGCCCGACCGCCTTCGGCCTCTTCTCCGACCTGGCGACGGCGCGGCGGGCCGCGCAGGCGATCGACCGCGACGACGCGATCGTCTGCGCGGCGGGCCCGGCCCCGTAAGACTGCGCCTGGTGAAACTTCAGCTGCCAGAGGACCGGCGGCGGAAACGCCTGCTGATCGCGACGATCGCCGTCGCGATCGCCGCCGGCTACTACCTGCTCAGCCGGCTGATCCCGCACGAAAACCTCCAGCAGCTGCTGGAAGACGTCTCGAACACGCTGGGCGCCTGGACCTACCTGCTCGTCGGCGTCTTCGCCTTCGCTGAGACGGGCGCCTTCGTCGGCCTCGTCGTCCCCGGCGAGACCGTGATGCTGCTGGGCGGCGCGGTCGCCGGTCAGGGGGCGATCAGCATCTACCTGCTGATCGCGGTCGCCTGGTTCGCCGCCTGGGCCGGCGACACGACCAGCTTCTTCCTCGGCCGCAGGCTCGGCCGCGAGTTCGTGATGCGCAACGGCCCCCGTTTCGGGATCAGCCACGAGCGCTTCGAGAAAGTCGAGGACTACTTCTCCCGCCACGGCGGCAAGACGATCTTCATCGGCCGCTTCGTCAGCCTCGTGCGCGCCTTCGCGCCCTTCATCGCCGGCAGCTCGGGCATGCGCTACCGCGCCTTCGTCCCCTACAGCATCCTCGGGACCGGGCTCTGGGCCAGCGCCCACATCCTGATCGGCTACTTCTTCTCGCGCAGCATCGACACCGCCGCCAAGTACGCCGGCAAAGGCGCCTTCCTGCTCGCCACGCTGATTGTCGTCGTCGCCGGCGCGGTCTGGCTGGTGCGCCACTTTCGGGTCGAGGCGAACCGGCGAGCCGCGGTGCGCTGGATGGAGGGACACTGGGCGACGCGGTGGATCGTCGTCCTCGCGCGCCGCTTCCAACCGCAGCTCAGCTTCCTCTGGGACCGGGTGACGCCGGGCGGCACCTTCGGGCTCGAATTCACCTCGCTGATGGCGACCCTTGCCGTCGCCGCCTTCGTCCTCGTCGCCTACACCGTGGTCGTCAACGGCGATCCCGGCCCCACGCCCGGCGACATCACCGCGATGGAAATCGCCGAAAAGCTGCGCGCCGCCTGGCTCGTCAACATCGCCAAGCTGGTCACGGCGCTCGGCTCCGGCGCGATCTGCTGGCCGCTCGCCGCGGTCGCCGCTGCGATCCTCGCCGCCCGCCGCCGCTGGGCCGAGCTCGGCGTGCTGGTCGCCGGCATGGCGATCGTCATCGTCGGCGTGCACGAGATCAAGGACGCCGTCGACCGGCCGCGGCCCGGCGACGGGCTCGTCAGCGTCTCCGGATCGTCCTTCCCCAGCGCCCATGCCGCCTACTCGACCTTCTACGTCTGGCTGGCGGTGACGATCGTGATGCGCCTGCGGGTCGGGATGGCGCGGGGAGCACTCGTGGTCGCGGGCGGGATCGCCCTCACCGCCCTGATCGGCCTCTCGCGCGTCTACCTCGGCGTCCACTACATGAGCGACGTCAGCGCCGGCTGGGCGCTGGGCGCCGCGGCCTTCTCGCTCTGCGCGGCCGTCGCCCTGCTCGCATCCACCATCGAGACGATGCGACGGCCCCACTCTTCGGACGGGTCGGTGCGCCAGAATGGGGACCGTGCTGCCGCTCGCCCTGCAGAAGATCGAAAATGAGTACCTGCTCTTCGGCGGAGCCGGGCTGGTCAGCCTGGTCGCCTTCGTCGCCCTGATCTTCGTCCCCGCGATCGGCTCCTACGGGCGCATCTGGGAGAAGACCGCGGCGGGAGTGCTTTCGGTGATCGTGCTTGTCGCGCTGGTCCTTACGGGCGTTGTCGTGGGGCTTGCAATCGTCTACTACTACAACGACATTGTCGAAGTACTCGGCTGAGGGCCTGTCCGGCAGGGCTTCCACTTAACTTTTTCGGTGGTCGCGTTTGGGCTGGCGCCCGAGGCCCACACCGAAAAAGTACAAGACGTTCCAGCCCTACCGGACAGGCCCTAGACGGGAGGCATCGCGATAATGACCAGGATGTCTACCAGCGCGAAAGGGTCGAAAACTCCTGCAAAGGCGGCTGATCAGGAGCCGTTGGGGGCGCTCTCCGAAGCTGTTGAGTCGGGAGCTGGACTGCCTGCGGTGGCGCGGGCGGCGGCTCGGGTGCTGGATGCGAGTGTCGCGCTGATCGAGCGATCGGGGGCTGTGCTGGCTGTGGCCGGCGCGTCTCCGGATCAGGAGGAGAAGCTGCTGGCCGGCGGGGAGCGGGTTACTTCTGTGGAGCTGCGGGTGGCCGATGCGGCGGTCGGTGAGCTGCGCTACAGAGCGAAAGCTCCGCCCGATCCGGCGATCGCGCGGATGGTGACGACCCTGCTGGCCCTGGAGCTGGAGCGCTCCCGCTCACCCGACTGGCAGAACGAGGAGGTCGCGGGGGTCTTCGTCGCCGCGGTCTTCGGCCGCAAGGTGACCGACCGCGGCGACATCGTCGCCCGCGCCGGCGAGCTCGGCACGGATCTGGAGAAGGGAGCCGGGGCGATCGTGCTGCGTGCCGCGCCGCGAACCGCACAGACCGGCGAGTGGCGGGCGCGTGTGTTGACCCTCGCGATGCGGACGTTGCGCTCGCTTGCCCCCGGCGCCCTGGCCGCGGTCGACGAGGGCGAGGTCGCGACAGAGATCGCCGTGATCGTCCCCGTCGAGGAGGAAGAGCGTCTGCAGCGCGCGGCCGCCGGTCTCGCACGCGAGCTCGAGGACGCCCTCGCCGGCTTCCATCTGACGATCGGCGCCAGCCGCCGCGTCGCCGATCCCGTCGACCTCTACCGCGCCGGCAACGAGGCCCACCTCGCGGTCAACGTCGGCGAAGCCGAGGACCGCCCCCTGCTCGCCTTCGAGGACACCGGCGCCTACCGCCTGCTGCTGCCCGCGATGAGCGAGGACCCGGGTGAGCTGCAGCGCTTCTTCGCCGAGACGATCGAGCCGCTCGCCGCTTATGACGACCAGTACGAGACGGAGCTCGTGGCGACCGTCGAGGCCTACCTGGGCAATGACGGCAACGTCGCCGCCACCGCCAAACAGCTCTTCACCCACCGCCACACGATCCGCTACCGGCTCGAGCGCGTGCGCGAGCTCTGCGGCCACGACGTCTCCGCCACCGAGGGCCGCGAGAAGCTCGGCCTCGGGCTCAAGGCGATGCGGGTCCTCGGCATCGCCTCGCCCCGCGGGCCGGCGCAGGAACCCGGTGCCGAAGGGGGCAAGGTGCCGCGCAGCTCGGAGGAGTGAGGCCTACCCCCGGTAGGCCTTCCACTTAACTTGTTTCGGTGGATCGCTTGTGGGCTGGCGCCCATTGCCCACACCGAAAAAGTACAAGACGTTCCAGCCCTACCGGGGGTAGGCCTCAAGCTCCGATGCGTTCGCGGGTGCTGTCCTGAGATGGATGCGGCTTGAGGCGGACCGGAGAGGCGGAGATTGCTTGGACTCGGAGGTCGCTCCAGGTGAGGCCCTCGCGTACTAGAGCCGGCAGGCCGAGGGCGACGGCGGTGGCGATCTCGACCGCCTGCAGGATGACGCCGTAGGCGAGGGCGTCGGCGGTGCTGATCCCCCAGCCGGTATGCAGGACGCTGATCACGGCGAGCTGGAAGACGCCGATATTCGACGGGGTCGCCGGTACGACCGCGGTCACGTTGACCGCGAACAGCACCGCCGCCGCGGCGCCGATGCCGGCATGTCCGCTGAGGCCGAGCGCCGCGAGCAGGGCCCAGCAGGCGGCGAGCTGGATCGCCCAGGCGCCGAGCTGGGCGATGCTGGCGACGGCGCCGTAACGCGGCTGGCGGAACACCGCCAGGCCCGCCCGCACCTGCAGCATGGCCCGGTGCATCGCGGCGCCGATCCGGGCGAAGCGACCGTTGCCGTTGCGGCGCATCAACACCGGCGCGATCAGGACGACGAGCAGGAGGGCGAGCGGTACGAAGCTGAAGACGAACAGCTTCTCGGTGCTGGAGTGGAAGAGGTCGGTACTGGAGACGATGATCGTGCCCAGCAGGGCCAGCGCGACGATGTTCAGCACGGTCTGCGAGACGAGGGTGCCGAGCAGCACGGGGAAGGTCTCGCGCATGCGCCCGATCCGCCGGGCGAGGGTCATCGCCCTCGCCGGCTCGCCGAGCCGTGCTGGCAGCGTCGCCGACATCAGCACGCCGATCATCGTCGCCGAGGTGACGTCGCGACGCCGCACCGGCCGGTTGGGCAGGGCCGCGCGCACGATCGCGTACCAGGAGGCCGCGCGGAAGAAGAGCGAGAGGGCCATCAACCCGCAGGCGACAAGCACCCAGGTGAGGTCGGAGCGGACGATGCTCGCGATCACGTTGTCGACACCGATCTTCTGCGCCGCCAGCGCGGTGAGGCCGATGCCGAGAACACCGGCGATACCGAGGCCGGCGCGGCGGGCGATGCGCCGCCTGCGACTGCCGCTCTGCGCGAGCGGCGGGTCGAGCGTCGGCAGGCGGCGCGGTGGGTTCGAGGGAGCGCCGTCGGCGGACCTGATGCCGGCCCAGTGCGCGGCGCGCTCGAGCGCGCCGGACGGCTGCGGCGCCTCGAGCGCGCGCTCGTAGACCTGGGTGACGCGATCGGCGACCCGCGGCCAGGCGTATCGCTGGGCGCTCTGGCGCGCGGCCGCGCCCATCGCCGCCAGGCGCTCGGGCTCGTGGTGGGCGCGCTGCAGTTCCTCGGCGAGGCGCTGCGGATCGCCGGGCGGGACCAGCACTCCGTCGACGCCATCGGTGACGACGTCGCTGTAGCCGGCGATGGCGGAGGCGATCGCCGGGGTGCCCGCGGCGAAGGCCTCGGTGAGGACCATGCCGAAGCTCTCGCCGGAGAGCGAGGGGGCGCAGAGCAGATCGGCGTCGCGCAACGCCGTCCAGAGGCTCTCGCCGGAGACGCGGCCGCGCACGTCGATCCAGCGCATCGTCTCGGGATCGGCCAGGTAGCGCAGCACGTCCTCGCGCTCGGCCCCGATCACGGTGAGGCGGCTGGGCACATGCTCGACCAGCGCTTCGAAAGCGGTGAGCAGGACCGGCAGGCCCTTGCGCTCCTCGGGGCGGCCGACGAACAGCACCCGCAGCTCATCGTTCGGCGGCTTTTGGCCGTCCGGCGCGGCGTCGACGTCGACGCCGTTCGGAATCACCTCGTAGTGGCCGCCGAACCAGCGGCGCCCGGTCCAGGCGGCCGCCTCGGAGACCGCGATCCGGGCCGAGAGCCGGTTCAAGACCCGCCTTCCCCCCAGCACCGAAGCGAGGTGGTTGGGGAACGCCTTGGTCGAGTAGGCGTGGAAGGTCCCGACCGCGGGCGCGGGCGTCCCAAGCGCGGCGTTCCAGCCGACCAGCGGCACGATCGGCTCGTGGATATGGACCACGTCGTAGCGGCCCTGGCGCAGCTCACGACGCGGGGCGATGACGCCGCCCGCCGGGAAGGGGGCGAGGTTGGAGACCGCGCCGTTGGCGGAGAACCCAGCCGTGCGGCCCATCGGGACGAGATAGTCGGGCATCTCCCGCGCCTCCGCGGGCGCGCGGTGAAGCGCCCGGCTGAGCCGATCGGGAGGATCGAAGGGAGCGAGCACACGCACGTGGTGACCGCGACCGAGAAACTCCTCGGCGAGCGACTCGACGTGCCGGTTCACGCCGCCCTGGTAACTCCAAGAATATGGCGAGACTAGGGCAATTCGCACGAAGCACTAAGCCTAATTGATTGCCAGGGGGAAACCGGGAAGGGGCGTGCGTGGCCAAGCCCATCAAGACCGTATGGAGTGCTGACCGGCCCCAGCGGTAGGTAGGTCGGCACCCCGCGCATGACGATGCGGGGACTGGGCCGCGGGATGTCCCCGCGGCCGACACCCCAATCATGGGAGGTGCCGACATGCCCCAGCCTAAAAGCGTGGTGGGACTCGACGTCCACGCCACACACACTCACGCCTGCGTTCTTCATCCCGAGACAGGCGAGCTCCGCTCGCGACGACTGAACGGCCCACCGCGAGGAGCACTCGACTTCCTGGAAGGGCTCGAGGCTCCCCTCCTCGCGGTCTATGAGGCCGGACCGACCGGCTTCGGGCTCGCGCGAGGGGGCGCCGAACGTCACCTCGACGTGCGCGTCTGTGCCCCGGGGTCGATACCCAAAGCGCCGAGCGACCGGGTCAAGACCGATCGCCGCGACGCCGAGCGGCTGGCGCGGCTGTGCCTCGCGGGGGAACTGCGCTTCGTGCGCATCCCGACCCCCGAGGAGGAGCGCTTCCGAGATCTGACCCGCTGCCGGGAGGCGATCCGAGCCGACCTGATGAGAGCCCGTCACCGGCTCGGCAAGTTCCTCTTGCGCCGCGAGCTGCGCTGGGAGGGCCCCGGTTCTGCCTGGACACAGGCCCACTTGCGTTGGCTGGAGGCGATCAGGTTCCCCGACGGCGCCTCGCGGGCCGTGCTCGAGGACTACCTGGCCGCGGTGGTGGCGCTCGAACAGCGACGGGGTGCTTCTGAGCGGACGATCGAGGAGCTGTGGCCTGAGTCGCCGTGGGCCGAGACGATCGCCCGGCTGCGCTGCCTGCGCGGGATCAACACGCTGACGGCGCTTGGCCTGTGCGCAGAGGCGGGAGACCTGAGGCGCTTTGAGCGCCCGGCCTCGCTGATGGCCTACTTCGGCATCGTGCCCTCCGAGCACTCCTCCGGTGAGCGAAGCCGGCGCGGGCCGATCACCAAGGCCGGCTCTCCGCACGCCCGCCGTCTTCTCGTCGAGGCAGCCCACCACTACCGCCACCAGCCCCGGGTGGGCAGCGCACTGGAGAAGCGCCAGCGCGGCGCCGACCCCCGTGCCTGTGCGATCGGCTGGCGCGCCCAGCGGCGTCTGCACAACCGTTGGCAACGCCTTCGCCTCGAGCGTGGCAAGCCCGCCAACGTGGTCAGGATCGCGTTGGCGCGCGAGCTGGGTGCCTTCGTGTGGGAGGTGGGTCAGCTGGGCTGAGGCACCGCGAAAGGAACGCCCTCGACGCTGTCGGGGCGACACGGGAGCAAGTGAGGCCAGCACGTCGCCGCTTTGCGGCCTGCGTTGCGTCCTCGGGCAGTCGGCGGATGTGCTCGCCGGCCGCGCCCGCTTCAAGACTGCAGGCCACGCGACGAATCGGCGGTCATGGGGTAGCCAGCCCCCGCATATGAGGCTGACGGTGCAGTCAACGTACCTGGATCCCGCCCGTGTCGCCCCGAGAGCGCCGCTGGACAGCAGCGGCCCGTCAGGGGCCCGATCGACCCTGGGCACTTGACGAGGAGCTCTCCATATGAGGACGCAGGGAGCGTGGCGTGCTCTGCACGCGAGCGAGCGAGGACGCCGATGGGCGCCGCGCCACGCGCGTCCCTTCGGCCCAGGCGAAGCCGATGAAGACCAGTAGATAGGCGCCGCCGATCTCGAGCAGCAGGGCGCCGGAGTCGTTGGCGGCGGTGCCGACGAGGGTCGCGGCGAGGGCACCGAGCATGCCGGCGCGCATCGGTGGGAGGCCGCTCAGCCAAGTCGCCAGGCGGTCGCGGCGCAGCCAGGCGATCGCGGCGGCGACGATGACCACCGGCAGGCCGGCGATGAGGGTGGGGCGACCGAAGCTGCTCACCGTCTCGCTGAGACGGTGCCCGACGACGGCGAGGACGTCGCCGCCGCTCTTCGCGTCGAGCACGGTCTTGGTCAGGTGAGCGTTGGCGCTCGTGATCAGGTCGGCGGCGGAGAGCAGCACCAGGGCGGGAATCGGCAGCAGGAAGGCAAGCAGCGCCAGGTCGCGGCGCTCAGCGAGCAGCGCGGCGACCACCGCGGCACCCAGCGGCAGGCTGATCGCCGCCCCGACATCCGCCCCGTAGCGCCCATAAGCGAAGACGAAGGTGAAGATCGCAGCGACGACGAGAAACGCAGCGGGCCCCCGGTCGGCCACGCGCCGCTGCGGAGTTTGTACGTGCCCTGGCACGGCAAAACTCGACAGCGCCGCACCGGTGCCGACCAGGATCAGGACCACCAGGCAGGCCTCGAGCTCGTTGCCGATCCCGTAGAAGCGGTGCCCGCCGGCGGGGTTGGGGCCGACGATCGAGAGCTGGGTCAGAGCCGAGCCGCCGATCAGGTCAATCGCGTAGGCCAGCGACGTCGCGGCGCAGGCGAAGGCGAGCGCCCGGTAGCCGCCGAGGCTCGCCAGCGTCACCGCCGCCAGCGCGGGCGAGCCGAGCATGATCAGCAGCCGTTCGGCGCCGAGGCTCGGCTCCAGCGCCGCCGCGACCAGGCAGAGCAGCGGCAGGTAGACGAGCGAGAGCGCCAGCAGCCGCGCCCCGACCCTTCCGGTGTGCTTTTTGCTCACATAGGCGGCAAAAGGCACACCGGAACGGAGAGACAGGCGTTCGGCAGCAATCGCGGCGGCAAACGCCCCCAGCCAGACGAGCAGCGTCACGCCGATCACCGGGGCGCGGCGGTCAGTCACTTCCCAGAGCCGCCCACCGGGCGCCGCGTCGCGCACGACGGCGTGGGGGTTGCCCTGGAAGCCCGCGCCCGCCGCGTGCAGGCCCAGCAACAGCGCGATCGCAGCCGCCACCAACGCCGCCGGCGCTATCGTGACCCGAATGGCCGACCGCACGTTCGCCAAGTTCACTTTCTTCAAGATCGACCCCGAGTGGCGCCGCCGCGACGCCGAACTGCGCGCCGCCGACAAGCAGGAGTTCCTTGCGGCTTGCGACGATTTCGCCCTCGACCGCTCTCTGCGCGCCTACTCAACCATAGGCACGCGCGGCGACGTCGACCTCCTCATCCTCTCGCAGAGCCCCAACCTCGACGATCTGCACACCTTCCACGTCGTGCTCGGGCAGAGCGGGCTGGCGAAGTGGGCGGAGACGCCGCACTCCTTCCTCTCGATGACCAAACGCTCCCCCTACAGCGAGGAGGGGGCGCGGCCGGAGATCTGCGTCTCCGAGCGCAAGTACCTCTTCCTCTACCCGATGGTCAAGCAGCGCCGCTGGTACGGGCTGCCGGCGGAGGAGCGCGGGCGGATCATGAAAAGCCATATCGAGGTCGGCCGCCGCTACCCGGAGATCACGATCAACACCACCTACTCCTTCGGGCTCGACGACCAGGAGTTCGTCGTCTGCTTCGAGGGCGACGACCCGGGGATGTTCCTCGACCTGGTCAACGAGCTGCGCCCGACCGAGTCGAGCGAGTACACGGAGCGCGAGACGCCGATCTTCACCTGCGTCGCGATGTCGGTGAACAAGGCGCTCGACGCGCTCGACGGCACGGCTTCAGCCGTACCGGTATATGACCGATAACCGGTCTGGATGACCGTTGAGACCCTCAGCTACGCAATCGACGACGAAGACCGCCTGATCAGGGTCGACGACGGCTACTACCGCTTCGCCGAGCAGAACGGCTGGGACGGCGCGGGCGCCAGCCTCGGGCGCTCACTCTGGGACTTCGTCGACGGCCATGACGTGAAGAAGCTGCAGCGACTGCTGGTCCGGCGCGTGCGCGAAGGGGCCCGCGACGTGGAGCTTCCCTTCCGCTGCGACGGCCCGGAGGTGACCCGCGAGATGGACATTCGCATCGCCGCCGACAGCACCGGCCGGGTAGTGCTTTTCTCCGCCCGACTGCGCTCAGAAGAGGAACGGGAGGAGCCGCAGCCGCTCTTCGATCCCGCCGCGGCGCGCGACGACGATGACTTCCTGCCGATGTGCGCCTGGTGCGACCGCTTCCTGGTCGACGGCGAGTGGGTCGAGGTCGAGGAGGCGGCGAAGCGGCTGGAGCTCTTCCGGCGCAGCGCGATGCCGACGCTCGATCACGGCATCTGCCCGCAGTGCAGCGGGCAACTGCTCGCCGCATAGGCGGCTGAGCTGCGTGGTTCCCTATTCTTCCCCGCTCGCGCTAGGGGATATGTCCCCTAGCCCGGTAAGCCAAGCCTTGTGAAGAAATGACCCAGATCGGAACCGAAGAGAACCCCATCCGCGTCGCGATCGTCGGCGCCGGCCCGTCCGGCTTCTACGCCGCCGAGCACATCCTCAAGGACGCCGACACGCACGCCCAGGTAGACCTCTTCGACCGTCTGCCGACGCCGTTCGGCCTCGTCCGCGGCGGCGTCGCCCCGGATCACCCGAAGATCAAGTCGGTGACCCGTGTCTACGAAAAAACCGCGGCGCGCGACGGCTTTCGCTTCTTCGGCAACGTCAAGGTCGGCCATGACATCGAGGTCGAGGATCTCGAGCGGCTCTACCACGCGATCGTCTTCACGGTCGGCTGTGAGACCGACCGCCGGCTCGGCATTCCCGGCGAGGATCTGCCCGGCAGCCACGCCGCCACCTCCTTCGTCGGCTGGTACAACGCGCACCCCGACTACTGCGACGAGGAGTTCGACCTCGCCGGCGAGCGCGCGGTGGTGATCGGCAACGGCAACGTGGCGATGGACGTCGCCCGGATGCTCGCCCTGACCGACCACGAGCTGCGCCAGACCGACACCGCCGACCACGCGATCGAGCTGCTCGACCGCAAGCGGATCCGCGAGATCGTCGTGCTCGGCCGCCGCGGGCCGGTGCAGGCGGCCTTCACCAACCCCGAGATCAGGGAGCTCGGCGAGATGGAGGACGCCGACGTGATCGTCGACCCGGCCGAGGTCGAGCTCGACCCGGCCAGCACGGCCTTCCTCGAGTCCGACGAGGCCGACAAGACGACCCGCGTCAACGTCGAGACGCTGCGCGAGTTCTCCCAGCGCGAGCCCGAGGCCAAGAAGCAGCGGATCGTTCTGCGCTTCCTCGCCTCCCCGGTCGAGATCAGGGGCGAGGGCAAGGTCGAATCGATCGTCGTCGGCCGCAACGAGCTGGTCGAGGACGGCGGCAGCCTGCGCGCCAAGGACACGGGCGAGCGCGAAGAGCTCGAGTGCGGCCTGGTCCTGCGCTCGGTCGGCTACACCGGGATCCCGATCGAGGGCGTGCCCTTCGACGAGAAGCGCGGCCTGATCCTCAACGAGGGCGGTCGCGTGCTCGACTCCCACGACTCCGGCCACAAGGTCGGCCACTACACCGCGGGCTGGATCAAGCGCGGTCCCTCCGGAGTGATCGGCACCAACAAGAAAGATGCCCTGGAGACGGTCCAACACCTGCTCGCCGACGTCGGCTCGCAGACCCTGCTCAGCCCCGCCAACCCCGAGGCATCCGCGGTCGACGACCTGCTCGCCGAGCGCGGCATCCGCTTCGTCAGCTTCGAAGACTGGCAGGCGATCGACCAGGCCGAGGTCGGCCGTGGCGAGCCCCACGGCCGCCCCCGAGTGAAGTTCGTCCGCGTCGAGGAGATGCTCGAGACGCTGGGCGAACAGGTCTCCGGCTGAAGCATTCGCGCATGCCCGATGCTTGGAGGTTTTTGTCTGCGGCAAGCTGCTAGCATTTCCTAGCGATCATCCAGATCAGCAGTAGGTTGGGATCTGCGGATCCTCGGAGAGGCCCGCTTCGGCGGGCTTTTTCGTCGAGAGGGACCCGGCGCCACAGGACACCACAGCTCCCTGCCACCAAACTCAACCGTAGCGTCTCACGCGGCGTAAACGTTTCACGGCACGCTCGTCATAGAATCTTCACCGTGGCCGACCTGGCGGAGATCGAGGCGATGATCACGGCGGCGCTGCCCGGCGCCGAGGTCGAGGTGATCGACGAGACCGGCGCCGGCGATCACCTGCGGGCGACCGTGGCGGCGGCCCAGTTCGAGGGGCTCTCGCGGCTCGACCAGCACCGCCTGGTCAAGGCCGCGGTCAAGACGCGCTTCGACGACGGACAGATCCACGCCCTCTCCGTTAAGACCGCGATCCCGGGTAGCTAGTCTGTGGCCATGGCTGATCCACAGCTGAAGGAGAAAGTCGAGGAGCTGATCGCCGCCAACCCGGTGCTGCTCTTCATGAAAGGGACGCCGGAGATGCCGCGCTGCGGCTTCTCGATGCGGGTGGTGCAGGTGCTCGACTCGATGGACGTCGAGTACGGCGCGATCGACGTCCTCCCCGCGCTGCAGCCGCTGCGCGAGGTGACCGCGGAGATCTCCGACTGGCAGACCTTCCCGCAGCTCTACGTCAACGGCTCGCTCGTCGGCGGCGCGGACCTCGTCGAGGAGATGTTCGAGTCGGGCGAGCTCGCCGAGGCCCTCGGCGTCGAGCAGCCAGAGGTCGCGCCCGCTCCGGCAGCACCACCGGCGCAGTCGCCGCCGCTGAAGATCGAATAAGTCCCTCGCACGGGCGCGAAAACCAAGCAGGTCGGTGGCCGCAGGGAGCGAGGTGAGGGGAGCGCACTGTTTGTGCGTGACCCGATCCGAGCGACTGAGGCTGCCGAGATGCGCCGGTTTGCAGCGTCCGCGCTACACAGCTGCGGGCGCCGCGTCCTCTTTCACTTGGAAGGAGGAACCACATCCGCAAGCAGCAACCACGTTCGGGTTATTGACTTGAAAGCCCGCCCCCTGAAGCCCTTCTACGTAGTCGACCTCTGAGCCGAAGACGAACTGCATGCTGACTTTGTCGACGACGACGGCGACGCCGTCGACCTCGAAGACGTGGTCGTCGTCCTTGGCGCGGTCGAAGGCGAGCGCGTACTGGAAGCCGGAACAGCCGCCGCCGCGAACGGCGACGCGCAGCGCCTGGCCCTCGGAGTCGTCCTGACCGCCAAGCAGCTCGCCGATCTTCCCGGCGGCCTTGTCGGTGAGGACGATCGCCTCCTGTGGGCTGTTGGTGGTCGCCTCAGTCACTTCATTAAGTGTAGCGGCAGGTCTGCGAGAATCGGCCGCCCTTGAGTCCGAGCGCCCCAACCGCCGTCGTCTGCGACAGCACGGCCTACCTGCCCACCCAGCTCCGTGCCGAACGCGGTATCGAGCTGGTCAGCCTCTACGTCTCGATCGAAGGCGAGCAGCAGAAGGAGACCGAGGTCGGCGATTACGGTGCCTTCTTCGAGCGCCTGCGGGCATCCGAGAGCGGCGCGACGACCTCTCAACCTTCCATCGGCGACTTCCTCGCCGTCTACGAACCACTGCTCGACGCCGGCCGTGAAATCGCCTCGGTCCATATCTCGGCCGGGATCTCCGGCACCTTCGAGGCCGCCGGCCAGGCCCGCCAGCAGCTCATCGACGAAGGCAAGGACGGCGAGCGGATCAAGGTCTTCGACTCGCGCTCGGCGGCCGGCGGAATGGGTCTCTGCGCGCTCGGCGCCGCTGCCGCTGCCGCATCCGGTAGCGACGCCAACGCCGCGCTCGCCCGCGCCAACCAGACCCGCGAGGAGCTGAGGATGTGGTTCGCGATCGACACCCTCGAGTACCTGCGGCGAGGCGGGCGGATCGGCGGCGCCAGCGCCTTCATCGGCTCGGCTCTGAAGATCAAGCCGATCCTCACCCTGGAGGAGGAGATCACGCCGGTGGAGCGGGTCCGTACCCGCGCCCGCTCGATCGAGCGCCTGCGCGACTACGCTCGCGAGCGCCACGAGTCCGGGCTCGACGCCTGGGTCGTCCAGCACATCCAGGATGACGAGACGGCTGCCGCCCTGGCCGACGACGCGCGCGAGATCTTCGGCTGCGAACCGGCCTTCATCTCCGAGATCGGCGCCGTCCTCGGCGCCCACGTCGGCCCAGGCCTGCTCGGCATAGGCAGCGTCTCGAAGTCGGTCTTGAGCTGACTCGCTGACGCGACCCTGGTGTTGCCAGGCAAGACCGTATGGAGTGCTGACCGGCCCCAGCGGTAGGTAGGTCGGCACCCCGCGCATGACGATGCGGGGACTGGGCCGCGGGATGTCCCCGCGGCCGACACCCCAATCATGGGAGGTGCCGACATGCCCCAGCCTAAAAGCGTGGTGGGACTCGACGTCCACGCCACACAGACTCACGCCTGCGTTCTTCATCCCGAGACAGGCGAGCTCCGCTCGCGACGACTGAACGGCCCACCGCGAGGAGCACTCGACTTCCTGGAAGGGCTCGAGGCTCCCCTCCTCGCGGTCTATGAGGCCGGACCGACCGGCTTCGGGCTCGCGCGAGGGGGCGCCGAACGTCACCTCGACGTGCGCGTCTGTGCCCCGGGGTCGATACCCAAAGCGCCGAGCGACCGGGTCAAGACCGATCGCCGCGACGCCGAGCGGCTGGCGCGGCTGTGCCTCGCGGGGGAACTGCGCTTCGTGCGCATCCCGACCCCCGAGGAGGAGCGCTTCCGAGATCTGACCCGCTGCCGGGAGGCGATCCGAGCCGACCTGATGAGAGCCCGTCACCGGCTCGGCAAGTTCCTCTTGCGCCGCGAGCTGCGCTGGGAGGGCCCCGGTTCTGCCTGGACACAGGCCCACTTGCGTTGGCTGGAGGCGATCAGGTTCCCCGACGGCGCCTCGCGGGCCGTGCTCGAGGACTACCTGGCCGCGGTGGTGGCGCTCGAACAGCGACGGGGTGCTTCTGAGCGGACGATCGAGGAGCTGTGGCCTGAGTCGCCGTGGGCCGAGACGATCGCCCGGCTGCGCTGCCTGCGCGGGATCAACACGCTGACGGCGCTTGGCCTGTGCGCAGAGGCGGGAGACCTGAGGCGCTTTGAGCGCCCGGCCTCGCTGATGGCCTACTTCGGCATCGTGCCCTCCGAGCACTCCTCCGGTGAGCGAAGCCGGCGCGGGCCGATCACCAAGGCCGGCTCTCCGCACGCCCGCCGTCTTCTCGTCGAGGCAGCCCACCACTACCGCCACCAGCCCCGGGTGGGCAGCGCACTGGAGAAGCGCCAGCGCGGCGCCGACCCCCGTGCCTGTGCGATCGGCTGGCGCGCCCAGCGGCGTCTGCACAACCGTTGGCAACGCCTTCGCCTCGAGCGTGGCAAGCCCGCCAACGTGGTCAGGATCGCGTTGGCGCGCGAGCTGGGTGCCTTCGTGTGGGAGGTGGGTCAGCTGGGCTGAGGCACCGCGAAAGGAACGCCCTCGACGCTGTCGGGGCGACACGGGAGCAAGTGAGGCCAGCACGTCGCCGCTTTGCGGCCTGCGTTGCGTCCTCGGGCAGTCGGCGGATGTGCTCGCCGGCCGCGCCCGCTTCAAGACTGCAGGCCACGCGACGAATCGGCGGTCATGGGGTAGCCAGCCCCCGCATATGAGGCTGACGGTGCAGTCGACGTACCTGGATCCCGCCCGTGTCGCCCCGAGAGCGCCGCTGGACAGCAGCGGCCCGTCAGGGGCCCGATCGACCCTGGGCACTTGACGAGGAGCTCTCCATATGAGGACGCAGGGAGGACGACGAGGGGAGCGCACATAAGTGCGTGACCCGAGGAGGACGACTGAGGACGCCGCATGGCGACGCCAGGGGCCGTCAGCTGCGGCGGCGGCGCATCGCCAGCAGACCGACCGCAAAGCCCGCCACCGCGGCGCCGACGATCAGCTGACCGCGGTGCTCTTTGACCTGGCGGCGCCAGTCGGTGAGCTCGGTGACGCGGCCGCGCAGGGCTTCGACCGAGCGGCCCAGGTCCTTTCGCTGCAGGTCGATGTCACGGCGGATATCGGCCGCGGTGCGTTCGCTCATTTCTTCTCAGCCCCCTCGCCTTCAAGCGTGCTGCGGATCTGCTTTGCCTCCTCGATCGCCTGCTCGGGCAGCGGCGGGGCGCCCGCCTGGACGGAGCGGTAGGCGAAGAGGCCGGCGAGGCCGGCGATCAGCAGGAACATCGCCGCCTCGATGAAGAAGCCGGGCCAGGTCTTGCCGTCGAAGAGCTCTTCGTTGAGCAGCCAGGCCACCCCCTCCATGATCAGGATCAGGGCGAGGAAGGCGAAGGTGCCGGCGGCGACGCCGACGACCGAGCCGCGCAGGATCTTGCCGACTTTCTCGCCGATCTCCGTCTTGGCGAGCTCGATCTCCTCGCGGACCAGCGAGGAGGCTCGTTCGGAGACGTCGAAGACGAGCTCGGCTACCGAGCGGTCCTCGGGATCCTGCGGCGGGGTCGCGGTCGGGTCGGCCACTGTGACCGGCTACTCCGGCGGGTCCTCTTCGAAGACGCGCCTCCAGACGATCGCGGCGAGCCTTGCGGCGGCGATGCTGGCAAGCGCGCTGCTGGCGGCGAGCAGGCCGCTCCAGGCGAGGCGTTTGACGATCTCGTTGTCCATCGCGCCCGACCTTACCTATCGAGGCTCGAGCCCGTCGCAGATCGTCGCCGTGACAAGAGACTTTGCCTGCTCGAAGTCGTTGTCGGTCGCCGGGATCAGCTCGAAGATCCAACCGGAGAGCTGCTGCTCGATCGCGCCGTAGAACGACATCGAGGCAAAGGTCGGGTCGATGTCGCGACGGAAGGCGCCGGCCTGCTGGCCGTCGGCGACGATCTTGGCGATCGAGTCGTAGGCACGGCGGATCTCCGGCAGGTGGGTGCGGCCGAACGAGTTGGCGGCGCGGGTGACCTCGACGATGATCACCTTCATCAGCTCCGGGTCGTGGCGGTAGGACTCGACGATGAAGCCGGCGACAGCCTCGAGCTTGGCGCGCGGGGTCGCCTCGCTGGCGTCGGCCTCCTCGATCGCCGTCAGCAGCAGCGACCAGCGCTCGCTGAAGAGCTCGTTGAGGACCTCGTCCTTCGACTTGAAGTAGTGGTAGACGAGGCCGTAGGCGACGCCCGCCTCGTCGGCGATATCGGCGACGCGGGTCGAGTGGAAGCCCTGGCGGGCGAAGACCCGGACCGCCGCATCGAGGATCTGGCGGCGCTTGTCGATCGCGGGGGCGGCTTTGGAGGAGGCCATCAGGCGTGGGCCTCCAGCAGTTGCGGCCAGCGGTAGGCCTCTGGGCGGCGGTTGGCGAGCGAGGGCAGCTGCTCCCTGACCCGCTCCTGGGCCGCGAAGTCGAGCTCGGTGGCCACGAAGCACTCCTCGTCGTGCGCGACGGCGAGCACCGTTCCCCAGGGATCGACGATCGCCGAGTGCCCGTAGGAGCTGTAGTGGGGCGCCGCCTCGCCGACCTGGTTGGGGGCGATGACGAAGACCTGGTTCTCGATCGCCCGGGCGCGCAGCAGCACCTCCCAGTGATCGCGGCCGGTGGCGGCGGTGAAGGCCGAGGGGACCGCGAGCAGCCGCGCGCCGCGCACGGCGAGGATCCGGTACAGCTCGGGGAAGCGCAGGTCGTAACAGACGGTGAGACCGAGCTCCAGGCCGTTGACCGTCGCCGAGACGATCTCCTCGCCGGCCTGCTCGTACTCGGACTCGCGGTAGGCGACACCGCCGGCCTCGACGTCGAACATGTGGATCTTGCGGTAGGCGGCGAGGTCTTCGCCGTCGGCCCCGATCAGGACCGAGGTGTTGAACGCCTTCTCGCCCGGGTCGGCGGCGCGCTCGGCGATGCTGCCGGCGAGCAGGTGGATCCCCAGCTCGCGGGCCCAGGAGCGCGCGGCGGCGAGGCTGGGCCCGTCGAGCGCCTCGGCGCCGGCCGCCATCTCCTCGCCGGATGCGAACAGGTTCCACTTCTCCGGCAACGCAACAAGTTCGGCGCCGTCGCCGGCGGCCGCGCGCACCAGGCGCTCGGCGGCGGAGAGGTTTCGCGCCCTGTCACCGTTCGAGTTGAGCTGCACCGCCGCTACGCGCACTTCGAGTCCTCTCCCAGTGGGCTGACTGACCAGTCAATCGGCTTGCGTGCGGCCAGTATAGGTGTCTTCGGGGCGTACGATTGGGACTCTGTGACCAGTGCCGATCGCATCGAGGCCGACGGTGAGCGCAAGCAGGTCACCGTGCTCTTCGCCGACGTCAAGGGTTCGATGGACCTGGCGGAGCAGCACGACCCCGAGCAATGGCGCGACATCATGCAGGGGTTCTTCTCGATCCTCTCCGACGAGGTGCACCGCTTCGAGGGCACCGTCGACAAATTCACCGGCGACGGGATCATGGCCATCTTCGGCGCCCCGGTCGCGCACGAGGATCACGCCCGGCGCGCCTGCTTCGCGGCGCTGCGGATGCTCGACGACATCGCCGGGTACGCCGCCGAACTGCGCCGCAAGCACGGGCTCAACTTCTCCGCCCGGATCGGGATCAACTCGGGCGAGGTGATCGCCGGCGAGATCGGCCTCGGCGCCGACGGCGGCTACACCGCCGTCGGCCACACCGTCGGCCTCGCGCAGCGGATGGAGGCGCTTGCCGAGCCCGGCCGGGCCTACCTGACCGAGGCCGCCGCCGAGCTCGCCCACGGTTATTTCGAGCTGGAGGATCTGGGCGAGTTCGAGATCAAGGGCGCGAGCCGCCCGGTGCGGGTGTTCGAGCTGGCTGGCGTCGGGGCGGCACGATCGCGGCTCGACCTCTCGCGCGAGCGCGGCTTCTCGCGCTTCGTCGGCCGCGACGAGGAGACCGCCGTGCTGGAGGCGGGGCTGGGGCGCGCCCGCGAAGGCGCCGGTGCGGTCGTCGGGATCGTCGCCGAGCCGGGCATCGGCAAGAGCCGCCTCTGCGGCGAGTTCGTCAGCCGGGCGCGCGGCGGCGGGATCGAGGTCTTCGAGGCGCAGGCACAGGCGCACGGGCGCGAAATCCCCTTCATGCCGGTGCTGCAGATGCTGCGCGCCTACTTCGGCATCGCCGACGCCGACCCGGAGCGACTCGTGCGCGAGAAGATCGCCGGGCGGGCGCTGCTGCTCGATCCGGATTTCGCCAGCGAGCTGCCGATCCTCTTCGACTTCCTCGGCGTCCCCGACCCGGCCCGCCCCGCGCCGCAGCTGAGCGCCGAGGCGCGCGAGCGGGCGCTGCGCGGGATCGTCTGCCACCTCGTCCGCGCCCCCAACCGCGACGAGCCGATCGTCTGCCTGATCGAGGATCTGCACTGGCTCGACGAGGGCAGCGCCGGCATGCTCGGCGAGCTCTTTGCCGCGGTCGAGGGCACGCCGACGCTCGTCGTCGTCAACTTCCGACCCGAGTACGAGCGGCCGTGGGCGGGTCCCCCGGATTACCGCGAGATCGCCCTGCAGCCACTCGGCCCGGCCGACACGGCGGAGCTGCTGCGCGACCTCGCCGGCGAGGACCCTTCGCTGGACGGCCTCGCCGAGCTGATCCACGAGCGCACCGCCGGCAACCCCTTCTTCATCGAGGAGATCGTCCGCGAGCTCGCCGAGTCCGGCGGGCTCGAGGGGAAGCGCGGCGCCTACCGGCTGGTCCGGGCGGTCGAGGACAGCAGTGTGCCGGCCAGCGTGCAGACGGTGCTCGCCGCACGCATCGACCGGCTCGACCCTGAGGCGAAGCGGCTGCTGCAGGTGGCCTCGGTTGTCGGCAAGGAGGTCGCGGAGCGAGCCCTGCGGCTCACCGCCGGCCTCGAGCGCGACGAGATCGACCCGCTGCTCTGCGATCTGACCGAGGCCGGCTTCCTCTATGAGGCCGAGCTCTACCCCGAACGCGTCTTCGCCTTCCGTCACCCGCTGACTCGCGAGGTGGCCTATGGCACGCAGCTCGGCGAGCAGCGGGCGGCGACCCACGCGGCGGTCGCCCGGGCGACGATCGAGCTCAACCCCGAGCGCGCCGACGAGCTCGCGGCGCTGATCGCCAGCCACATGGAGTCCGGCGGCGAGACGCTGGAGGCGGCACGCTGGTCGGCACGGGCCGCCTACTGGGCCGGCAACAGCCACCCCGGGGACGCGCTACGGCTCTGGCGACGGACGATGGAGTTGGCCGCCGAGCTGCCCGAGAGCGAGGAGAGCGCGGCGCTGGCCGTCGCCTCGCGCCTGCTGCAACTGCAATTCGCCTGGCGGCTGGGGATGGACGAGGAGGAGGCAGCACGCCTCGCCGCCGAGGCGGAGGAGATCGCGGCGCAGACCGGCGACCTGCACTCGCTGGCGATGCTGAAGATGGCGACCTCGGCGCGGCCGGGCTTCGACCACCGGGCGGACGAGTGGCTCGCGGCGGTGAGGGAGGTGAACCGGCTGGCCGACGAATCGGGCGACCTGCCGCTGCGGGTCGCCCTGCGCGCGGCCGGGTCCTATGCCTTCCTCTGCGCGGGAGACTTCGACGGCTTCGAAAGCGAGCTCGACCGGGTGCTGGAGCTGGCCGACGGCGACCACGCCGTCGGCGCCGGGATCGTGATCGGCAGCCCGATCGCCTGGGCGACGATGATGAAGGGCCTGACGCTGCGCGAACGCGATCGCATGGACGAAGCGGAGGCGCTGTTCAACGCGGGGCTGACGATGGCCGCCGAGGACGGCGACCCTGAGACGGTGGGCTGGGCTCGCGCCAACCTCGCCCTGCTGCAGGCAATGCGCGGCGAGGCGGCGGCCGGCGTGGCGCTCGCGCGGCGCAACTGCGAGCTGACCGAGCGCCTCGGCGACGTGTTCTCGCGCAGCGTCGCCCTCTCCAACCTAGCCAGCGCCCAGATGATGGCGGAGGAATACGCCGACGCGCTGGACTCGATCGAGGAGGCCGAGCGGATCTACCACGAAGCGATGGGCGTCAGCGGAGAGCAAGGGGCTTGGCGGGCAGCGGTGCGAGCCGAAGCGCTGACCGGTGTCGGCCGCGCCGAGGAGGCCGCGGAGCTGGCCCGGCAGGCGAGCGAGAGCGCCCGCGAGCGCGGCATGCTCTGGCCGCTGCCGCTGACGCTCAAGGCACTCGCGATGGCGCGTCTGGCGGCCGGCCTGGACGGAGCGCGCGAGCCACTGGACGAGGCCGCCGAGGTCGCGACGAGTATCGGGGCGCTGAAAACGCTGGAGGGGATCGAAGAAGTGCGCGACGAACTCGCCGCCGGCGCCCGCTGACTGCCGACGGGCCTATTCCGGCATATAGGCGTGTTATTAGGACCGTCGGCCGCTCAGATGCGGAGAAAGGCGGCGAGGAGGCGGTCGAGGGCGCGATCGGGGAGCAGGCGGCGGAGGAGGATCTGGCCCTGGGCGTCGAGACCGACACGTCGCCGCGTGCGCGGGCGCCGCGCGGTGAGCGCGTCGGCGATCGCCTCGGCGGCCTTTTCCGGCGGGATTCCACGCGCCGCCGTTTTCATTGCGCCCTTCTGCAGGTTGGCCAATCGCTTTCCGTACAGCTCGTCCTGCGCGGCGGGTGCGCGCGCCGCGATCTCCTCGTAGGACTGCACCGCGCGTTCCCAGATCGGCGTGTCGATCGAGCCCGGCTCGATCACCGCGACCTCGATCCCCCACGGCCGCAGCTCCTGGCGCAGCGAGTCGGCGACCGCCTCGAGGCCGAACTTCGCGGCGTGGTAGGGGCCGCCGAAGGGGAGCGCCATCCGCCCGCCGGCGGAGCTGACGAAGACGACCCGGCCGGTGGCGCGGCGGATCAGCGGCAGCATCGCCTGGGTCACCGCCACCTGGCCGGTCAGGTTGACCTCGATCTGCCGTCGGAAGTCGTCGAGAGGGATGGTCTCGAGTGGGCCCATGACGCCGATGCCCGCGTTGTTGACGAGGCCGTCGAGGCCCGCCTCCCCCACCTCCGCCTCGACCCGCTCGGCCGCCGCGGCGATCTGAGCGGCATCGGTCACGTCGAGCACCAGCGGCACCAGTCGCTCCGACCCTTCACCCTGCAGCGACTCCGCGTCCTCCTCCTTGCGCACCCCGGCAAAGACCCGCCACCCGGCAGCGTCCAGGTGCAGCGCGGTTGCCCGCCCGATCCCCGTCGAAGCCCCCGTGACCAGCACCGATTTCACGACTTGACCCTGCCCGCCCTGTGACGCTCAAGCTCAGCCACGAGCAACTTGGTGTGCAGGGCGGCTATCAGGTCCTGGAGGGGCTGGGAGCCGGATTCGAGCATCTCGACGACGCGTTCTGGCGGGACCTCGCCGGCGAGGCGGTCCATCACCATCTCAACCTCCTGGCTGACCAGCTCTTCGAGCGCTTTCTTGTAGCGCAGGGTGTCGTAGACGGTGAAGCCGATCTGCTCGTCGTAGCCACCGGCGCGGAAGCGGCCGATCGCCTCGATGATCTTGATGTCCGAGGGTGAGTAGCCGCGGCTATTGGGGCTGAGGACCTCGATCTGCTCGAGCCGGTCGAGGACGTCCTTGGGGACGCCGTAGCGCTCGCGCACCTCGGCGGCGCTGGTCCGGGTCCGCTCGCCGCCCAACGCCCGCTCGAGGATCCGGTCCTCCAGCTCGACCATCGCGCGGGCACGCTCGGGGTCCTCGTCGAGCACGGCCTTGATCGCCTTCAGCGGCATGAAGCGCTCCTCCTGCAGCTGCTTGATCAGCTTGATGCGATCGACGAACTCGGGCGAGTAGTAGGCCATGTTGCGGCTCGTCTTGACCGGCTCGGGCAGCAGGCCCTCGCGCAGGTAGTGCTTGATCGTCGGCACCGGCACGCCGGAGGCCTCGGCCAGCTCGCCGATCTTCAAAAGTGATTTCTCAGTGTCGACAGTCACCGCATGACACCCAGGGCGCGAAAACCAAGCAGGTCGGGGGATGCAGGGAGGGCGGTGAGGGGAGCGCACAGTTCGTGCGTGACCCGAACCGAACGACCGAAGACCCCGAGATGCGCCGGTTTGCAGCGTCCTGGGGTCATGCGGCGGCGCCGGACTCGACCATCGCCGCGATCTCCTCGTCGCCGTAGCCGGCCTCACGCAAAACCTCGTCGGTGTGCTCGCCGAACGCCGGGGCCGGTCGGGTCGGATCGCCGGGAGTCCGGCTCATCTTCACCGGGACGCCGAGCTGGCGCACGGTGCCCAGGCCCGGCTGCTCGATCGCGGTGACCATCTGGCGCGCCCGCACGAGCTCGGAGTCGAGCGCCTCGTCGACATCGAGGACCGGCTCGATGCAGCAGTCGTGCTCGTCGTTGAACTCCAACCACGCCTGACGACTGCGCGAGCGGAAGACCTCGGCCACCGCGCGCCAGGCGTCGGAGCCGGGAGCCTCGAACTGCACCTCGACCAGGTCGGGACGCTCGACGCCGTTGCAGAAGGCGGCCCAGAACTTCGGCTCCAGGGCACCGCAGCTGATCCAGCCGTCGGCGACCTCGTAGGGCAGGTAGCAGAGCAGCCCGCCGGCGAGCTGCTGTTCGCCGCGCCGCGGAACCTCGCCGTCGCAGAAGTAACGCCCGGCGACCATCGCCAGCCAGGAGAGCGCCCCGTCGGCCATCGAGATGTCGACCATCTGGCCCTCGCCCGAACGTCGGCGCTCGTGCAGCGCCGCCATCACCCCGAAGGCGGCCATCAGGGCGCCGCCGCCGAGGTCGGCGATCTGGCCGCCGGACTGGACCGGCGGGCCGTCCTTGGCGCCGGTCAGGCCGAGCAGCCCGACCAGGCCGAGGTAATTCATGTCGTGCCCGGCGCGCTGCGCATAGGGGCCGTCCTGGCCGTAGCCGGTGATCGCGCAGTAGACAATCGCCGAGTTCGCCTCGCGCATGCGCTCGTAGCCGACGCCGAGCCGGTCGAGGACGCCGGGGCGGAAGCCATCGAGGACGACGTCGTATTGCCCGACCAGGCGCAGCAGCGCCTCGCGGCCGGCCTCGCTCTTGAGGTCGAGTCGGACCGAGCGCTTGCCGCGGTTGAGCGAGAGGTACAGCGCCGAGCGCGTGCCCAGCTCCTGCTGCTCCTCGTCGCCGTAATAAGGAGGCGCCCAGCGGATGTAGTCGCCCATGCCGGTGTCCTCGACCTTGAGCACCTCGGCGCCGAGATCGGCGAGCAGCAGCGAGCAGAAGCCCCCGGGGAGGAGCCGGGTCAGGTCGAGGACCTTGACGTCGCTAAGCGGCAGATCGCTCACGCTTGGGGACCCCCAAAAGCTCGCGAGCCTCGGCGACGGTGGCGGCGCGCCGGCCGACGTCCTCGGCCATCTGGCGTGCCTTGGCGATCAGCTCGCCGTTCGACTTCGCCATCTCGCCATTGGGCAGGTAGAGGTTGTCCTCGACCCCGGCGCGGACGTTGCCGCCCAGCACCAGCGAGGCGCCGAGCAGCTTCCACTGGTCGCGGGAGATGCCGATCACCTGCCACTGGTTCTCGCCCCCGGCGCCGCCCGGGACCTGATCGGCCATGAAGCCGACGTTGCGGGGAGTCGGGCGGATGCCGCCGTTGACCCCCATCACGAGGGAGATCTGCAGCGGCGTGCGCTCGAGCAGGCCCATGTCGATCAGCGGGTCGAGGTTGGCGACGTGGCCGGCGTCGAAGCACTCGTGCTCGGGCTTGATCCCGAGGTCGCGCATCGCGGTGAGGAACTCGATGATCGTGTCGAAGCTGTTCTCGAAGACCGCCTTGAAGACGAAGTCCTTGCGCCGCGAGCTGTACTTGGCGTAGTTCATCGAGCTCATGTTCAGCGCCGCTACGTCGGGCTTGCACTCGCGCAGGTACTCGAGTCGCTTGGAGATCGGGATGCCGATCGCCCCGGTCGAGTAGTTGACGATCACGTCGCCGACCTCGGCCAGGATCGCCTCGGTGATCGCCCTGAAGTCCTCGACCTCATAAGAGGGCGTGCCGTCCGGTTTGCGGGCGTGGATGTGGATCTGCGACGCCCCCTCGTTGACCGCGCGCCGCGCCTCGGCCGCGTACTCCTCCGGCGTATATGGGATCGCCGGGCACTGATCCCGGTTGGCGATCACGCCCGAGATCGAGCAGCTGATTACGACCGGATTGTCGAAGGAACTCATAGCTCGTCCCTCGCCACGGGCGCGAAAACCAAGCAGGTCGGTGGTCGCAGGGAGCGAGGTGAGGGGAGCGCACTGTTAGTGCGTGACCCGATCCGAGCGACTGAGGCCGCCGAGATGCGCCGGTTTGCAGCGTCCGGCCTCATACGGGCATCACCCCGTGCTTTTTCTTCGGCTTATCGACGTGCTTGGTTGCCGCCATTCGCAACGCCCGGGTGATGACCGTCCGCGTTTCCCTGGGGTCGATGATGTCGTTGACCACGGCATTCCCTGCCGCTATATATGGGTCGATCTGCTCGCGGACGGCGTTCAGCATCGCCTCGCGGGTGGCGTCCGGGTCCTCGGAGGCCTCGATCGCCGAGCGGCCGATGATGTTGACCGCGCCCTCGGCGCCCATCACCGAGATCTCCGCGCCCGGCCAGGCGACGATCAGGTCGGGCTCGTACGCCTTGCCGCACATCACGTAGTAGCCGGCGCCGTAGGCCTTGCGCACGATCACCGTCACCTTCGGCACCGTGGCGCGGCTGACCGCGTAGAGCATCTTCGCGCCGTGGCGGATGATCCCGGCGTGCTCGACTTTCGCCCCGACCATGAAGCCGGGAACGTCCTGGAGGAAGACGAGCGGCACGTTGAAGGCGTCGCAGAGGTTGATGAAACGGGCCGCCTTGTCGGCCGAGTCGTTGTCGAGGATCCCGGCCAGCTGCTTGGGCTGGTTGGCGACGATCCCGACCGGCTGGCCGCCGAAGCGGGCGAAGCAGGTGATCAGCGTCTTGGCGAACTTCGGCTTGAGGTCGAACCACTCGCCGTCGTTGACGATCTCGGCGATCACGTCGTACATGTCGTAGGGCTGCCGCGAGGAGTCGGGGACGATCTCCAGCAGCTTCTCCGACATGCGGTCGTCGGGGTCGGCGGTCTCCACGACCGGCGGCTTCTGCTCGCAGTCCGACGGGAAGTAGGAGAGGTACTGCTTGACCTTGGCGATGCATTCCTCGTCGTCCTTCACCTCGAGGTCCCCCACGCCCGATTTGCGGCAGTGGACCTTGGCGCCGCCCAGGTCCTCCATCGAGATGTCCTCGCCCGTCACGGCTTTGGTCAGGTGCGGGCCGGCGAGCGCCATCGCGCCCTGGCCGGAGACCATCGGCACGAAGTCCGAGAGCGCCGGGATGTAGGCGGTGCCGGCGGCACACGGACCCATCATCGCCGCGACCATCGGGATCACCCCCGACATTTCGACCTCCTCGCGGAAGAGGTGGCCGGAGCCGGCGAAGAGCGAGCCCGCCGCCTCCTGGATGCGAGCGCCGGCCGAGTCGAGCAGCCAGATGAACGGCATCCGCTTGGAGAGGGCCATCTCCCGCAGGCGGGTCGCCTTGAGCTCGCCGGTCATCCCCATCGAGCCGGCCATCACGGTGAAGTCGTAGGCGGCGATGCAACAGGGGCGGCCATCGACGTCGCCCCAGCCGGTGATCACTCCGTCGGCCGGAGCCTCGACCCCGTCCATCGCCCGCTGGGCGAAGTGCGGGCGGCCGTGGATCCCCAGCTCGACGAAGGTCCCCTCATCGACCAAGAGGTCGATCCGCTCGCGCGCGGTCAGCTTGCCGCGCTCGTGCTGCTTTGCGATCTTCTCCTCGCCGCCGCCGAGCTTCGCCTTCTCGCGCCGCTCGTGCAGCTGCTCGGTCAGATCCTCCAGCGGGGCGGTCCCCGGAAGGAGGTTCTTCTCCTGCTCGCCCTGATCGGTTGCCACGCCTACCGTCCCTTCCACCGCGGATCGCGTTTCTCGAAGAATGCGGTGACGCCCTCGACGATGTCCTCGGTCGAGAAGGTGAGCGAGAGCTGCGAGCGCAGGTAGTCGAGCGCGTCGTCGACCGCCATGTCCTGCTGGCGGTACATCGCGTCGTGGCCGAGCCGCATCAGCACCGGGCTCTTCGCGGCGAGCTTGCCCGCCCACTCGGCCACGGCCGCGTCGAACCCGTCGGCCGCGACGACCTTGTTCGCTAGCCCGTACTCGACCGCCTGCTCGGCGCTGAGCCGCTCGCCCAGCAGCATCATCTCGTTGACCTTCTTGCGCGGGACGTTGCGGTAGATGATCGCCATGATCATGTAGGGGAAGGCGCCGACGTTGATCTCCGGCGTGCCGAAGGTGGCGCCCTCTTTGGCGATCAGCAGGTCGCAGGAGAGGGCGAGGCCCATCCCTCCCGCCAGCACGTGGCCGTTGGCCGCGCAGAGCGAGGGCTTGCCGAGGCGCGGCATCAGCCGGAAGAACTCGAGGAAGAGGTCCGAGGCGAAGTGTTTGGCGACGAGCGGCACTTCGGCGGCGAAACCGCCCAGGTCGGCGCCGGCGCAGAAGGCCTTGTCTCCCGCGCCGGTGAGGACGACCGCCCGCGCCTCCTCGTCGTCCCGCGCCCGCTTCATCGCGTCGACCAGCTCGGTCAGCATCTGGCCGGAGAGCATGTTGCGCTTCTCCGGATTGTTGAGAGTGACCGTGGCGACGCCCCCGGCGACCTCGTACTTGACGACCTTGTAATCCATCGCGGCGGACCATAGCCGAAATCGTCCCCGGGCTGAAAGTAGAAAGTGCTACTGTCCACGGCGCGACGTGTCCGAGTTTTTGCATCCATATGGCCGCAAAACCTCGGACACGCCCTGAACTTCGAACGGAGGAGAGACAGTGGCGACGGCGACTAACGGCAGCTCGGCGGTGATCAAGCCCGACCACGAGGCGGGCCGCAAGCACTTCATCTTCAGTCAGGAGCACGAAGACCTGCGCGAGTCGATGCAGGCCTGGGTCAAGAAGGAGCTCTGGCCCCACCGCAACGAGTGGGAGGACACCTACTGGCCGACCGAGAAGATGGTGCGGGCGGGCGAGCTCGGCTATCTCGGCCTCTGCCTCCCGGAGGAGTACGGCGGCCAGGGCGGCGACTACTTCTACTCGCTGGTCCGCGCCGAGTGCATGAGCTACTCGGGCTCCGGCGGCACCAACATGGGCTTCGCCGTGCAGACCGACATGGTCCTGCCGCCGATCCACCTGCTCGGCACCGAGGAGCAGAAACAGCGCTACCTGGTGCCGGGAATCAAGGGCGAGAAGGTGGGCAGCCTGGGGATCACCGAGCCCGGCGCCGGCTCCGACGTCGCCGGCATCCGCACCGCGGCGATCCGCGATGGCGACGAATACGTGATCAACGGCTCCAAGACCTTCATCACCAACGGCCCACGTGCCGATTTCATCGTCCTCGTCGCCAAGACCGACCCCGACGAGCGCCACGCCGGCATCACCCTCTTCGTCGTCGACCTGCGCGACGAGAACGGCGAGAAGGTGCCCGGCTTCACCGTCTCGGCCGAGCTGGAGAAGATGGGCATGCACGCCTCCGACACCGGCGAGCTGGCCTTCGAAGACGTCCGCGTCCCGGCGAGCGCCGTGCTCGGCGAGGTCGGCAAAGGCTTTTACCACATCGCCTGGGAGCTCCAGGGCGAGCGGCTGGTCGCCGCCGCCGGCTCGCACGCGGGATGCGAGCGGATGATCGAGAAGACGCTCGAGTACGCCAAGGAGCGCGAAGCCTTCGGCCGGCCGATCGGCAAGTTCCAGGCGATCCGCCACAAGTTCGCCGAGATGGCGACCAAGACCGAGGCGGCCAAGCAGTTCACCTACGCGACCGCCTGGCGCTTCGCCAACGGCGAGTACCCGGTGCGCGAGATCACGATGGCCAAGCTCTTCGCCTCGCGCGTCGGCTGCGAGGTCGCCGACGAGTGCATCCAGATCCTCGGCGGCTACGGCTACATGAAGGAGTACGAGATCGAGCGCGCCTACCGCGACGTCCGCCTCAACCGGATCGGCGCCGGCACCGACGAGGTCATGCTCGACGTGATCGGCCGTTCCTACGGCCTGTAGTCCTCCAGCGGCAGACAGGTTGCGCAGAAGTCCTCGCCGAACGGGGTGAGGACGATGCTGCGGCGAACCGTGCGCGCGGTGCGGCCACCCTCCCCCAGCGCGGCGACCACCTCGGGCTGCGCCTCCAGCACCTGGTAACGGGCGGCGTCGCGCAGCGGCTCGCGCAGGAACCAGATCAGGCCGAGGCGGTGCAGGTTGTTGAGGTAGGCGTAGACGCGGTCGGCGTGGCGGCAGCCCGCCTCCTCGGCGATCATCGTGCGGCCCTGGGCGCGCAGCTCGGAGGCGAAGGGCAGGCCGGCGCGCACGTTGACCGAGGGCTGCGAGCCGTTGCGGGCGAGGAAGCGGAGGATGCGCGCCTCGTCGGGAGCGAGCGCGTCGAGGATCCGCATGTAGGCGGGGTGGGAGTCCTGGGAGAGACGGATGTCGGCCGATTCGCGCAGGAGCTCCTCGCCGCGCCGGCGCAGCGCCGCGCTCGATGAGTCCGGCGCGGCGCGGCGGGCCTCCGGCGCCTCGGCGCCGGGTCGCTGCTCGGCAGCCGCGCGGGCCAGCCGCGAGATCGCCCGCCCGTAGGCGGTCGCGGCAGAGCCCGCCAGGCGCAGGCCGGTCGCGGCGGCGATCCGCCCCACTCCCGGTGCCGCCCGCAGCAGCTCTCGCGCCGGGTCCTCTCTTGCTGGGCGATCGGTCATCCGAAGATCGCCAGGTGTAGCAGGCCGGCGCCGAAGCCGAGCACCGCTCCGTGCAGGTAGAGCAGCCACTCGTCCTCGCGCATCGCCGTGCGAAGCATCTCCGAGAAGTCGGCCGGGTCCATCTCCCGCATGCGGGCTGCGACGAAGGCACGGATGCCCTCGCTCTGGGTGCGGTTGAACTCGGCGTCGGCCAGCGGCGCCATGGTGTAACCGGCGGCCTCCAGTGCGAGCGAGGAGCGGATCTCCTCGTAGCCGCCGCGGCCCAGCGCCGCCCAGACCGCGGGGCGCGTGCGGCCGACCGCGCGGTCGACCACCGGTCGCAAGACGACCTCGATCATCTGCCGCGTGCGGTCCGCGTTCGGCCCGTACATCAGGTCCTCGGCCATGTTGCCCATCGTCACGATGTCGTCGGCGATGATGTCGGCGTAGACGTCGGCGACCTCGCGCTGGCGCCGCAGGAAGAGACCCTGGATGCGGAGCCGGCCGAGGCGGCGCGGGCGCACCGGCTCGAAGATCATCCTGATCCCGAGCAGGTTGGTCGTGTAGCCGATCAGCACGCCGGCGATCGGCAGCACCCACCACTGAGTAAGCACGAACTCGGTCAGGAAGGCGGTCGGGACGCCGAGCGCGAAGCCGAAGAAGAAGCCGAAGTTGACGATGAAGCGCAGCTCCCTGCTGCCAACCTCGAGGAAGATCCGGTTGGCGAGCTCGGGCTGGGCCTCGATCCGGTGAATCACCATCAGCTTCAGGTTGACGATCTGGTCGGCGTGGGTGCCGATTTCCTCGGTCACCGAGCGGACGATCTGCGGCAGCTGCTGCTCGACCCGCGCGTGGACGGCGCCGCGCGTGCGCGGCGGCAGGTCGTGCCAGAGCCGCGGCCGCTCGCGCTCCATGATCCGCTCGACCACCTCGTGGATATCGCCGCGGGCGGTGGCGAGGATGTGCTCGGCGATCGCCTCCGAATCGAGCTGCCGGTAGAAGTCGGCGGCGCCGCCGAGCTTGGCGATGCCCTTGTCGACCGCGATCGACCCCATCTTCGCGGCGCGCGACGGGATGATCCCCTGCCAGCCGATGCCGCCCTGGCCGATACCGGGGATCTGGCGGATCCGCCGCGGCAGGAAGTTGGCGAAGGCGGCGAGGCCGGGGACTTTGAAGCCGGCGAAGCGGACCGGGTAGAAGAGCATCCATACGCCGGACCAGTTGGTGACGTAGCCGATCGCGCCGGTGAACAGTGGAACCGTGATCAGGCTGAGCGTCGTGCCGTCCATCGCCGAGCGCAGCGTAGCCGCGAGCGACGAGAGCAGACGCCGCCGGCGGGCCGAAAACGCGACCCGAGTCGCGAAATCGGCCCGTCGGCGGAGTTGAGCGCGGCTAGTGGTGGTGGCGCTCGTAGTGGCGGCGCGGGCTCCGCACCGTCACTTCATAGGTGCGGTTGTCGCCGTGTTGCTGGGTGTAGAACCAGCTCCACTCGCCGCTGCCGAGCTGCGGCAGCTTGGCGCCGAGGATGCCGCCGGTGCCCGGGTCGCCATCTGAGACGACCGCGCCGGTGATCTCGTTGTCGCCCTCGTTGGTGCCGAAGCCGCCGTTGGCGGCGTCGAGCGTGGCTGAGGGGTCGCGGCCCGCGGCCAGCCAGCGGACCGGCTGGTTGCCCGGTTTCGAGTAGTCGCGGTTGACATCCCAGACGAAGCCGGAATCGAGCGCGTTGGCCTGACCGTGCAGGGTGTCGCCGGCGTCCTGGACGAAGGCGATCTGGTCCATCGAGAGGAACGTCGTGTTGTCGAGCCCGGCGTGGGCTTCGTCGCTGAGGTAGAACATCTTCAGCGTGCCGGTGCCGGCGCTCGGGTCGTGCTGGTTGAGTTCCATGATCGAGCCCCAACCACCGGCGGCGCCATTCTCGGGGCTGGTCGCGTTGGTGTCCCCGGTCTCGTCGAAGAAGAACGTCTTGAACTTCGAGCCGGGCTCGAAGCGGCCGTTCTCAGGGCGCTTGAACGGCGTCGCGTTCGCCGCCTTGGCGAGATCGATCGCGACGAACGGCGCCGTGCCGTTGACCGCGGTATCGTGGATCGTCACCCATTTGGTCTTGAACGATTTGCCGTAGGTGTGCAGGGCGAGCTGATCGGGGCTGTTGAGGGCTTCCTGGCCGGCGAACGTGATCGGTTCGTGCGCGTCGTTCAGCACCTGGAGCGCCTGCAGCTTGCCGTGCTCAAGGTCGCCGCGGTGGGCGGGGACGTAGCGGTAGACGAAGCTGTTTGGGCGCTTCGCCGTGGTGCCCGGCTTGCTCGAGCCGCCGACGTCCTCGACCAGCCAGACGTTGCCGTCGGAGTCGGGCTGGATGCCCTCGTATCCGCCACGGCCGAGCGCGCCTGAGATGTCGGTGACATTGGATGGGTATCCGGGCGTCGCCGCGTAGGTCGGCGCGGCCGTGTTCTCACTCGTGAACAGCAGACGCTGCGCCCACGGGTACCAGGTCGAGCCGTCGATCGTGGAGATCGGGTGCCCGCCGCTGTCGGTCGTGGCCAGCAGCGTCACCCGGTGGGCCGCGTCGGCGTCGAGGTTGATGCGGGTGATGTAGCCGGCGCCGCCGGCGCCGCCCTCGTGACCCTGGAAGAGGAAGTGGGTGCCGTAGTCGTAGCTGGGATCAGCGCCCCCGAGGCCGTACCTGAAGACGAGGTAGGTGTTCTCGTCGGGCTCGGTCTTCTTCGCCTCGGTGGCGGGGCTGGCGGGGGTCGGGACCATCAGCGGCTCGCCGGCCAAGCCGAGCACGTCGTTGTCGTAGCCGTAGTAGGACGTGAGGGGCGACGTGTTCTCGAGCTTCGTCGCGCCTCGCGCAATCGCGGTCTGGGACAGCTCGGCCGAGAGCCTGCTCGCCGGCGCGTAGCCGTCGGATCTCGTGTTCGCCGTCGGCACGTCGGTGAGCGTGAGCCCCGGCGAGGCCGTGCCGCTGGCGGGAACGGCGGCGCCTATGCCCAGCACCCCGGCGACCAGTAGCGAGAGCATCTTCTTGCGTCTTATCACCTGCGTCTCCTTTTCGAGTTTCGCGCCGGCCGGGGGTGGCGGGCGCGCTGAGGCGACGCTAGGCGGGGGTTGAAGGGCGGCGGTTAACGAGTCGCTGAATATCCGTGACCATCCAGTTGACGAGCGGTTTCGATCCGGTGTCCATCCGGAATCGGCGCCCGATTCGCGGCAGGGCTGTAGCGTCCGGTGTTGTGACGGTGGTCAAGGACAGCGGGGCGAGAGCGACGCTGCCGCCCTTCGGCGAGGAGCACGAGGAGCTGCGCGAGACGGTCGGACGCTTCGTCGCCAAGGAGATCGCGCCGCACGTTGACGAGTGGGAGGCGGCGCGCGAATTCCCCCGCGACCTCTACAGCCGCTGCGCCGAGCTCGGCTTCCTCGGGCTGAAGTTCCCCGAGTCCTACGGCGGCCAGGGCGGCACCCACCTGCACGACGCGGTCTGGGTCGAGGAGCTGGCCCGCTCGGGAGGCTCGGGCGGCGTCGCCGCCGGGCTCAACGCCCACACCTCGATCGCGATGCCGCCGATCTTCAACTTCGGCACGGAGGAGCAGAAGCAGCGTTGGCTCGTCCCCGGCATCGCCGGCGAGAAGATCGGCGCGCTGGGGATCACCGAGCCGGGCGCCGGCTCCGACGTCGCCGGCATCTCGACCTTTGCCGAGCGGGTTGACGGCGGCTACGTCGTCAACGGCTCGAAGACCTTCATCACCAACGGCGTCCGCGCCGACTTCCTCGTCTGCGCCTGTAAGACGACCAAGGAGGGCGGCCACGGCGGCATCTCCTTCCTCGTCCTCGAGCGCGAGATGCCCGGCTACGAGGTGGCGCGGAAGCTGGAGAAGATGGGCTGGCACTCATCTGACACCGGCGAGCTGGCCTTCACCGACGTCGAGGTGCCGGAGGAGAACCTGCTGGGCGAGGAAAACGAGGGCTTCAAACTGATCATGTTCAACTTCGCCTGGGAGCGGCTGCTGATGGCGATCGGCGCCGTCGGCGCGATGCAGCGCTTGATCGAGACCACCGTCGCCTATGCCCTCGACCGCGAAGCCTTCGGCCGCCCGATCGGCAAGTTCCAGGCGATCCGCCACGAGGTCGCGGAGATGGCGACCAAGGCCGAGGCCTCCAAAGCCCTCACCTACAACGCCCTGCGCCTCTTCCACGAGGGCCACGACTGCATCAAAGACGTGACCATGGCCAAGCTGGTCACCCAGCGAGCCGTCCTGGAGATAGCCGACCAGTCCCTCCAGATCCACGGCGGCTACGGCTACATGCGCGAGTACGGCATAGAGCGAGCCGTCCGCGACGCCCGCCTCGGCCCGATAGGCGGCGGCACCGACGAGGTGATGAAGGAGATCCTCGGCAAGCTGATGGGGTTGTAGAAATGTCAATAATCGCCGTAAAGTTACGTTTGACGTAACTTTACCCTTACGGCATACAAGGAATTTTGCTTGTTAACTTAGTATAGTTACGGAAATCGTAACTATGGTCAAAAGATTGACACCCAAGAGCTTGCCGGACCATCTGCTCGCTCAGGGCCGCTACACGGCTACGACCGACGAGATCGCGCAGCTCCTCGATCTTGACAAGGGTGCTGTGCGTGTCGGCATGAATCGCCTGCGCAAGCAACAGCTGGCCTTCTCCCCTGCTCGCGGGCTATACGGGTTCGTCCCGCCGAACTACCGCTCGTGGGGAGTCCTCCCGGCCGAGTGGTTCGTTGACGACCTCATGCGCTTTCTGGGGCGCGACTACTACGTCGGTCTCCTCAGCGCCGCTGCCCACCACGGGGCGGCTCACCAGCGAGCGCAGGTCTTCCAGATCGTGACGGACAAGCCGACCGCCAACCGCGACATCGGTCGCGTCAGACTTCGCTTCTTCACGAGCGGCAGCGTTGGCCAGGCCACCAGGGAAACCGTGAACACCCCCGCCGGCACTTTGACGATCTCCAATGAGGAGACGACCGTCAGCGACCTCGTGGCTCACCCAAGGGCAGCCGCCGGCTTCAGCAACATTGCCACGATCATCCGTGAGATCGGGCCCATTGACGGGGACGAGCTCGCGAGACAGAGCGCAGCCCATCCCCGATCGCATGCCCGCCGCCTCGGCTGGCTCGTCGAGAACTATTCGAAGAGCACTTCCAACCTCGAGGCGCTGGAAAGGCGCGCCGCGCCTGCTCAGGGCGTCCCGACCCGACTTTCTCCCGGCGGCCCCAGGCGAGGTCGAATCGACAAGCGCTGGGGAGTCTGGATCAACACGGAGATCGAACCCGACATCTGAGCATGCTTCCCCAGGCCTACCTCACCGAATGGAGCGCCAGAGCCCCCTGGCCGGACCCGGTCCAGGTCGAGCAGGACCTGATTCTGAGTCGCTTGCTGATTGAGATCGCCAGCGACGAGCTGCTGGGGAAAGCGTTGGCCTTTCGCGGCGGCACCTGCCTGCAGAAGCTGTACCTGCCGAGCCCGGTCCGATATTCGGAGGATCTCGACTTCGTCCGCACCGACGCGGAGCCCGCGAGCTCGGCCACTCGGCGCGGCTCGACGAGATAAACGAGCGGGTCATCGAAAGGGAGAACTTCTCGGATGAGCAGCTCGCTGTCCTGCATAACGAAGGCCCGAGAAGCGAGCTGGAGTACCGCCTCGCCTGGGCGCGGACGTACCTTAAGGGCATGGGAGCTCTGGCGAACACCTCTCGAGGTGTTTGGGAGACCACCTCGCCGGGGCGGGAACTTTCCGAGGAGGAGATCGAGCCGCTGTGGCGTGAGTACAAGACCGAACGCAGAGCCGAGCGCCCGAGGAAACGACGACCGACGGCGAGCGAAAGCGCCGGCACCGACGCCGATGAGGGAGCCGCTGACACCGAAGACTGGAAAGAGGCTTTGCTTGAGTACATGCTCGCAATGTCCGCAAGTGGGTTCGAGCGCCTCGCCCAGCGACTCCTCCGGGCAGCGGGCTTCATTAACACGACGGTTACGGGGCGAAGTGGCGACGGTGGGATCGACGGCGTCGGCGTATACCGACTTTCGCTGGTGAGCTTTCCTGTCTTCTTCCAGTGCAAGCGATATAAGGGAACCGTCGGACCCGACAAGGTCAGGGACTTCCGCGGCGCGATGGCCGGCCGGGGGGACAAGGGGTTGCTCATTACGACCGGAGCGTTTACGCGGGAAGCAAAGAGTGAGGCGACCCGCGATGGCGCCCCACCGATCGACCTGATCGACGGCGAGCAACTCTGCGAGCTTCTCAAGCAACACCAGCTCGGAGTGCGAACCGAGGAACGGCGGGTGGAGGAGGTCGAAGTCCTGTCCTCGTTCTTCGACGAACTCGGGTAGCCCTGCCCTCCTAATCGCGCTAACAAAGCGGGTGATTAGCGCGATTATTGTCCCTTTAGCTCTATTTCCTGCATTGAAGCCGACGCCGTCGGCACCGCTGTTGCCGCCTTAACCTCAGGCGACCGCGTCCAGCACGTCCATGCGGACGATCAGGCCGTCCTGCAGTCGGTATCGGTGGAACACCTGGCTGTCGGCTTGGACCTCGTCCGTCTTCGCGTCGCGGACCACCTGATGCACCGTCACCGTGATGCTGCCGTCGGGCCCGTGGTCGAAGCGCTCGGGCTCGACCGTGCTCGAAATGGCCTCGAACTGGCGGGTCCAGTATTCGGCGACAGCATCGTGGCCGACCACGCGGCCTCCCTCCCAGGCGTTCGGCCAGTCGACCTCGGGGTGCATCAGCTCAAGCGCGCTCCCGACATCGCGAGCGTTGAACGCGGCGTAGGCGGCACGGAGCGTGTCCTCGGCGCCGCTCACCGGGCCCGCCACCTCCCCTCGATCCAGGCAACGATCCGCGGCCAGAAGCGGATCAGGAGCACGATCGCGACGATGGCGACGATCGCTATCCATCCGCCTCGGGACGCTTCGCGAAAGAGGAGGTGGCGACCGAGGGCGAGTGACATAGCGCCCGATGGTAGGGCTGGAGAGCCGAGATCAGCGGTCGTAGTCGTCCGGGAGCAGACGAAACGGCCTCCCCCCTGGCCCACGCATCACCCGGAAGTGGCGGAAGTCAAACGTGAGGACATCGCTGGTCTGGTGCTTGTCCGCCAAGACGACGATGGAGGCATCGGCCAAACCGACCCGCAGATCTTCGTATCGTCGAATGACCTCGACCGCCGACGCCACGTCCGCTCGATCGAACTCGGCCAGCTCATAGGTCCCTTCGCCGACCTCGTCCAACATTGCCAACTGGGCTCCCTGGCCATGTCTCGTGCCAAGCATGTAATCGAGCTCGGCAAGAACAAATGGCGAAAGCAGGAATGGCCCATCCAGCTCGCCCACCACCTCCACCACCTCGGTGTGCCGATGGGCGGTCGAACTCGCGAGCTGCAAAGCCGCACTCGTGTTGACGAGGATCACTCGCCGAACCCTTCGAGGGCCTCATCGACCCGCTCCGGATCGTCGAGCAGCGGATCGTCGAGAGCGAAAAGGGGGCCGGGCTTGCGCTTGTGGTGCCGGTTCTGGTCGATCACGTGATCGACCCCCTCGCGGATCAGCTGGGCCTCGGTCTGCTGGGTGCGACCGGCGATGGCCTCCAACTCCCGCTTTTGCGCCTCGGTTAGATAGATAGTCGTCCTCTTCACGCCATATATGGTGCCATACGTTCAGTATGTCCTTACACCTAAGGCGTGGGAGTGAGAAACTCTCCCCCCACCGGCGCCCCCGCGCTAGGTTCGACAGGACCGATTCACGGCAACGGAGGCGTCGATACTGTCCTGGCTGACCAAGAAGACGACCGCCCGACTCCTCATCGCATTGGCGCTCTTGGCGTGCGCGGTCGCGCTGCCGCTGGGACCGCTCGCCGCCGCCGGCTCCCCACGGCAACTGAGGCCCAAGATCACCCGCTGGCTGATCCCCTTCGGGCCGAAGCGCAAGGCACAGATGGCCGCCTACTCGCAGCGCCACTACGGCGAACACACCTGGCGGCTGCGGCACCCACGCGTGATCGTCGAGCACTTCGCCGAAGCAAGCACGGCGGCGGCCGTCTACAACACGTTCGCCCCCGACGTCGCCGATCCGGAGCTGCACGAGCTGCCCAACGTCTGCGCCCACTTCGTCGTCTCCTCGTCCGGGCGCATCTTCCAGCTCGTCAACCTGAGGACCCGCTGCCGGCACACCGTCGGGCTCAACTGGACCGCGATCGGGATCGAGCACACCGGCTTCAGCGACGCGGACGTGCTCGACGACCCCGCCCAGCTGCGCGCCTCGCTGCTGCTGACCCACTACCTGCGCTGCCGCTTCCGGATCCGCCTTCGCAACGTGATCGGCCACGCCGAGAGCCTCAGCTCGCCCTACCACCGCGAGGACGTCCCGAGCCTGCGCCACCAGACCCACGGCGACTGGAGCCACAGCTCGATGCGGGTCTACCGGCACAAGCTGAGCAGGCTGGGTGGCTGCTGATGCCCAGCCTGAGACGCGCCCCCGGGAGGTCGCCCACAACCCGCACTGGACCCTGACTGGGGACGGCGGCGTCAAGCTCGCGCCTGCCGACTGATCACGGCCCTTACGATTGCGGCGTGATCTACCTGCTGCGACACGGCGAGGCCGAACGGGGCGACGGCGACGATGCGGCGCGCCGCCTGACCGAGAAGGGAGAGCGCCAGTCGGAGGTCGCGGGCCGCGCCCTGGCGGCGCTCGGCGTCGAGATCGAAGCCTGTCTGACCAGCCCCAAAGTGCGAGCGGCAGACACGGCGCGACTCGCCTGCCAGGCGCTCGGGGTAGAGCCCGAGGTCGCCACCGAGCTGAGGGGGGGTGGCTTCGACTCGGCCGCCCTAGCCGCCGGCCGCGGCGAGACGATGCTGGTCGGCCACGAGCCATCGTTCTCAGACGATATTGCGCGACTCACCGGCGCCAAAGCCAAGCTGCGCAAGGGCGGCCTGGCGATCGTCGACGGCAACACGTTGCTCGCGCTGATGCGGCCGGACGACCTGGCCGCGATCGCGGCGGCAAGGGCCGGCATCGCCCGCGCCAAGCGATAGTGCCCCGACCGCTCATGGGAGGTGAAGCAGCCGGGGCACGCTTTTCTGCAATCGCTTTCGCGACGCGGCGTATTGTCTATCAGACACCTACGCTCAAGGCCAGTGCATCACCGTTTTGATCGCGGTGAATGTCACTAATACACGACATTATGTCACCGATGCATAGCGTAAACGGCGCATCGGCACATTTGTCAGGCCAAATTGGGACCGACTGGCCAGTCAACCAGGACTGCGCCATTGCCTGTAGCCTCCCCGGCCGACTTCACGACCTATAAGGAGAGCGCAGATCGATGGGACTTCTTGATGGAAAAGCGGCGATCGTCACCGGCTCCGCCCGGGGAATCGGCCGCGCCACCGCGGAGCTGTTCGTCAGCGAGGGTGCCAAGGTGCTGATCAACGACCTCGATGCCGACGTCGCCGAGCAGGCCGCCGGTGAGATCGACGGCGAGACCGCGGTCTTCGCGGGCGACCTGACCAAGCCCGACGCCCCCGACCAGCTGGTCGCCGCGGGAGTCGACGCGTTCGGCGCGATCGACATCGTCGTCAACAACGCCGGCTACACCTGGGACGGCGTCGCCCACCGGATGACCGACGAGCAGTTCCAGGCGATGCTCGACATCCACACCATCGTCCCCTTCAGGGTCGCCCGGGCGCTGGCGCCGCACTGGCGCGAGGCGGCCAAGGCCGAGCGCGGCGAAGGCAAAGAGGTCTTCCGCAAGCTGATCAACATCTCCTCGACCTCGGGGACGATGGGCAACGCCGGTCAGATCAACTACTCGGCCGCCAAGATGGCCGTCGTCGGGATGACCAAAACCCTGGCCAAGGAGTGGGGTCAGTTCAAGATCAACGTCAACGCCGTCGCCTTCGGCTTCGTCGAAACGCGACTGACCGCCGCCAAAGAGGCCGGCGAGGAAATGACCGCACCGGGCGGCGAGAAGATCGAGCTCGGCATCCCCGAGCAGATGCGCGCGATGGCCTCGGCGATCATCCCGCTCGGCCGCCCGGCGACCCCCGCCGAGGCCTCCGGCCCGGTCCTCTTCCTCGCCTCGCCGCTCGCCAACTACATACAGGGGCAGACGCTGAACGTCACCGGAGGCATGTTCGGAGGGATGTACACCTGAGCGACGCGGCAACAGAAGGTAGGCGCCCGCCTCGCTACCTCGATATCGGGGACCGGATCTGGCCTGCCCTCAACCGCGCCGCCGATTTCCAGACGCTCCTCTACAGGGTGTCCGGGGGGCGCTTCGGGAACGGCATTCCGGGCTTCCCCGAAGTGCGCGGGAAGCTGCTGCTACTCGACCACGTCGGGGCGAAGAGCGGCAGGAAACGCACTTCGCCGCTGCTCTACTTCCGTGACGGTGAAGACGTAGTGGTGATTGCCTCCAAAGGCGGCTACCCAAAGAACCCGGCCTGGTACTACAACCTGATGGCGAACCCGGACACGCGGGTTCAGATCCGCGGCGAGCGGCGACAGGTGCACGCCCGCCTCGCGACGACGGAGGAGCGCGAGCACCTCTGGCCGCTGGCAGTGAAGACCTATAGGGGCTACGCCGACTACCAGGCGCGCAGCAAGGGTCGCGAAATCCCGCTGGTAGTGCTGGAACCGCGCTGAGGCGTCCGGGGTCCCTTCCCCGGAGGCTCCGGGACCAGCGTCCGAACCCGCGTACACGATCAGCTGCGCAACGGTCTCCGGGGAAGGGACCCCGGACGCCTCACTGCTTGCGTCGCTCCTCGGCTACCGGCTTTCCCCCCTCGGCGATCGCCTCCGGCGGCCACGGCCCGGCCCAGTTGTCGCGGGCGCCGTCGATCGTGATCGTCGTGCCGGAGAAGAAGTCCCCCGCCGGAGAGGCGAGGTAGGCGACCAGCCAGGCCATCTCCTCGGCGCGGCCGGCGCGGCCGATCGGGATCGAGCGCTCGAGGTTGTCGACGACGACCTGTGGGTACTTGGTCAGCAGGGTCTCCGTCGCGAACTGGCCGGCGGCGAGCGCGCAGGTCTTGATCCCGAAACGGGCCCACTCCACCGCGAGCGTCTTCATCATGTTCTCGACCGCGGCGCGGGCCGCGCCGGAGTGGACCATCCCCGGCATGCCGTTGTGGGGCGAGAGGGTGACGCTCAGCACCTTGCCGCCGCCCTGCGGGATGAAGGCCTTGGTCGCGGCGGCGTGGGTCATCAGCCAGGTGCCCTCGACGTTCAGCTCGATCACGGTCCGAAAGCCTTTCGGGCTGATCGACTCAGCCGGGGCGAGGAACTGCCCGCCGGCGTTGTTGACGAGGACGTCGAGGCGGTCGTGGCGCTCCAGCAGCCCGTCGACCAGCCGCTCGACCGCCTCCTCGTCGCGGATGTCCAGCGACTCGTGCTCGAACGATCCGGCCAGGCCGGCGGCCAGGCTGGCCGTCTCCGCGAGCGGCTCCTCGCGGCGACCGCAACCGACCACCGCGGCGCCCAAGCGGGCCAGCTCCAGCGCCGTCTCGCGTCCCAGGCCGCTGCCCGCGCCGGAGACCAGGCAGACCTGCTCGTCGAGCAGACCGTCCCGGAAGATGCGCGAATGGGCGTCGGCCACAGCGCAAGCCTAAAGTCTCTCGCCGCTGTGGACTTTTTACGTGCTATGGAACGGCCAAAGTCCACAGCGGCGCAAAGGAGCTCTTCGGTCCCGGGTAATGTGGGCCGGCGATGAAGGTGCACGTGGAGGCGAAACCGCTGCACGAGCCGCTTGCCGGAGGGACTCCCGGCGCCACGGTGAGCGTCGAACCGCTCGTTGCCGGTCATGTCACCTGGCCGCGCACGATGATGGAACGGCCCGGCGGCCCGTTCGAGACGCTGAAGCTGTTGCGCGCCCTGCTCAGCGGCAAGCCCGCGGCGACGGTGCCGGTGCCCGCCTTCCTGATCCGCCACCCGAGCGCCGGTGCGATCCTCGTCGACACCGGCCTGCACGCGTCGGTCGCCACCGGCGGCAAGGAGAACTTCGGCGGCCTCGCCGCGCGCTTCGGCAACCCGTCATTGGAGTCCGGCACCGATGTCCCGGCCCAGCTGCGCACGCGCGGCCTCGACCCCGGTGAGATCCCGATCGTCGTGATGACGCACATGCACATCGACCACACCTCGGCGATCTCCGAGTTCCCCAGCTCGACCTTCATCCTCAGCGAGGTCGAGTGGGAGGCTGCGACCGTGGGGCCGAAACCGCTGCTCAACGGCTACCGCCGCGCCCACTTCGACTACGCCTTCGACTACCGCACGGTTGACTTCGACCGCGGCGGGATCGACTCCTACTCGAGCTTCGCCCGCTGCTTCGACCTCTTCGGCGACGGCTCGATCCGCCTCGCCTACACCCCCGGCCACAGCGCCGGCCACATGTCGGTGATCGCCCACCTGAAGGAGCGCGACTTCGTGATCGGCGGCGACGCCACCTACACCGAGGGGCAGCTCGACGGCAGCGCCCCGCTCGCGCCACGCCCTTTCGACGAGCACAACTACCGGCGCTCGCTTCAGGAGCTGAAGCTGTTCCGGCGCGAATTCCCGCAGGCGATCGTCACGCCGGGGCACGATCCGAGCTTCTACGAGAAGCTCGGCGAGCGCTACGAGTAGCCAGCCCCTCGTACATCTCCCGCACGTGGCCGAAGATCTCGCGCGCAACCTCGTCCTGGCGCTCGCGGTCGGGCGACTCCTCCCGTGCGAAGGAGAGTGGCTCGCCGTACTGGACGGTGACCTTGGGAAAGCGCAGCCTTTTCCAGCGACGCACCTTGGCCGAGCCATGGATCGCGACGGGCACGACCGGGGCACCCGATTCGAGTGCGAGCCGGCCGACCCCCGGTTTCGGCTCGCCGAGCTCGCCGCTGCGGGAGCGGCCGCCCTCGGCGTAGATCAAGAGCATCTCCCCCTGGCCAAGCACGTCGAAGGCCGTTTCGAAGGCCTTCTCGTCGTGGTGGCCGCGACGGATCGGGATCACCCCGCCGACCTTGTAGATGTAGGTGAGCACGGGCGGGCCGAACATCTGCGATTTCGCCATGAAGCGGATCCTCCGCCGCAGGTAGAGGCCGACGAAGAAATGATCCATCTGGCTGAAGTGGTTAGGGGCGAGGATCAGCGGCCCGTCCTTCGGGACGTTCTTCACCCCGATCGCGCGCACGCGGTAGATCAGCAGGCTCGGCAGCGTGACGATCAGGCGGACGAACGTGTAGGTCCAGCCGGCGCCCTTGCGCGCCGAGGCGTGGAACTCATCGAAGTAGGACGCCGGGCGATCGTCCTTGTACACCTGTGGCTTCATATCGGGCATCGCGTTGCGATGCCTACCCCCTGTTCCGTCGCTGGTTACGGCATTACGCCCTGACGCGACCCGGGGGCCGCCAGACAAGGACGCAGGAAGCCCGATAGCAGCGCTATTTGGGCGACCGAGGACGCCGTATGGCGGTTCCTGGGGCCGTCAGCCGCGGCTTCGATCGAGCGCGCGGTGCCAGTCGGCAAGCAGAGCCTCACGCTCGTCGCCGCCCATCCGCGGCTCGTAGCGCGCCGCCTCGCGCCACATCTCGGCGACCCGCGCGGCGCTCCAGCGCCCGGTCGCGATCCCGGCCAGGTAGGCGGCGCCGAGGGCGGTCGTCTCGGCGATCTCCGGCACCACCACCGGAGCGCCCAGCACGTCGGCCTGGAACTGCATCAGCCAGCGGTTCGCGACGGCGCCACCGTCGGCTTTCAGCTCAGCCAAGACCTTGCCGGCAGCCGCCTCCTCCGCCCTCACCGCGTTGACCGTCTGGTAGGCGATCGCCTCCAGCGCCGCCCGCGCCAGGTGGGCGCGGCCGCTGCCGCGGGTGAGGCCGACGATCGTGCCGCGCGCGTAGGGGTCCCAGTGGGGTGAGCCGAGCCCGGTCAGCGCCGGGACGAAGTAGACGCCGTCGTTGCCGTCGAGCGAGGCGGCCAGGGCCTCGCTCTCCCCCGCCTCGTCGATGATCCCCAGGCCGTCCCGCAGCCACTGCACGGCGGCGCCGGTGACGAAGATCGAAGCCTCCAGCGCGTAGGCCGCCGCTCCGGACGGGGCGGCGGCGATCGTCGTCAGCAGCCCCTCGCCCGGCTCCGGCGCCTCGCCGCCGGCATGGAGCAGCACGAAGCTGCCGGTCCCGTAGGTGTTCTTGGCGCTGCCGGCGCGGTGGCAGGCCTGGCCGAACAGCGCCGCCTGCTGGTCACCGGCGACCCCCGCCACCGGTACCTCGCCGCCGAACTCCGAGGTCGTCCCGTAGACGTGCGCCGAGGGCAGCGGCTCGGGCAGCCGCGCCGGGTCGACGCCGAACAGCGCGCAGAGCTCGCCATCCCAGGTGAGGCGCCGAATGTCGAACAGCATCGTCCGCGAGGCGTTCGTGTAGTCGGTCGCGTGGCGGCCGGTCAGCTTGAACAGCAGCCAGGAGTCGATCGTGCCGAAGACCGCCCGCTCGGCGCCCTCGACGTTGCCCAGCAGCCACTCGATCTTGGTCGCGGAGAAGTAAGGGTTGACGACGAGGCCGGTCCGCTCACGGACCAGCTCTTCGCGGCCGTCCGCACGCAGCTCCTCGCAGCGTGCCGCGGTGCGCCGGTCCTGCCAGACCAGCGCCCGGTGGAGCGGCTCGCCGCTCGCCGGGTCCCAGGCGACGACCGTCTCGCGCTGATTGGCGATCCCGATCCCGTCGAGGTCGCCCCCCTGAATGCCCGCGTCGAGGATCGCCTCGCCCGCGACCCGCCGCGTCACCTTCCAGATTTCGCCGGCGTCGTGCTCGACCCAGCCCGGCCGCGGGAAGTGCTGCTCGAACTCCGAGTACCCCCGCCCCGCGATCCGCCCCTCGCCGTCGAAGACGAGGCAGGTCGTCCCGGTAGTCCCCTGATCGATCGCGAGGATCACTGCGCGGCCAGATCGGCGAGGCGCTCGTCGTAGGTGAGCAGGCCGGCTTCGCGGCGACGGGCGGTGGCCAGGACCAGCGCGTCGGGAAGGCGCAGTGCGCGATGCTCGGCCCGGAGGGCGGCGGCGTCTCGCGCGGTCTGGCGATCGAGCGGCACGATCTCGACCTGGAGGCCGTCGACGAACCGCTCGACCAGCTCGCCATGCCCGACTTCGAGCGGCCGCACCAACGTCTCGCTGTAGGCGCTCGCGGGCATCATCAGGTTGGACCGGTCGAGCTCACGCAGGCTCGCTATTGCACGCTCGTGATGGGCGTCGGAGGGATCGAGGAACCCGATCGCGACGCTAGCGTCGAGCGCTACCGATCCCACTCTGCTCTCAGGCCCTCGAGGTAGCCCGGCGGATAGGTGCCGGGCGGCAGGCTGCCGGCGAGCTGGTTGACCAGGTCGGCCCAGCGCTCGACCTCGACCCGGCCGCGACCCGCCGCGCGCAGGCGCAGCTCGTCGCCCGGCTCCAGGCCGGCCTCACGCAGCACGTTGACCGGAATCGTGACCTGGTTCTTGCGGGATAGCCTCGGCATAGCTTTACCTATAGGAGTGGAAGTAAAGGTAGCACTCGCCGTTGACATATCGATCTTCTAAGAGCTGGGCGGCGAAAACTCTCCCCCCTCGCCCGAGAGAAGTAGACCCGGGCGAAGTCGGTGAGCTGGCGGGCGCGGTGGAGAAAGCCGGCGAGGGAGCGACCGGTGGCGCGGTGGGATAGATCGAGCTCGTACTCGCGCAAGCGGTACCCGGCGCGGACGGCGTCGATCGTCATGCCCACCTCCATCCCGTAGCCGCGCGCGAAGGGCAACGCCGTACGCAGAACCTCGGCGCGCATCGCCCGCTGGCCGGAGATCGGCGCCTCCGTCTCGAGGCCGCAGCGATGGCGGATCGCCCAGCGGGCGAAGCCGAGCGCGAGGCCGAAGCCGCCGCCCACCCGGCGGCTGAAGGCCGCGACGGCGAGGTCGCACTCGCCGCTTTTGACCGCCTGTACCAACGCGGCCAGATCGGCGGCGGAGGCACCGAGATCGCCGTCGCAGAGCAGGACCAGCCCGGGGGCGGGGTCGGCGCTCAGCGCCGCCTCCGCTCCGGCGCCGGCGTTGGCGCCCTTGCCATGCGGCCACCCACGGCTCACCACCGTCGCTCCCGCCGCCATCGCGACCTCGGCCGTGCCGTCGGTCGAGGCATCGTCGGCGACCCACAGCGGTGCCCCCGGCAGCGCCGCGCGCAGCGCCACCAGCGTCTCCCCGATCCGGTCGGCCTCGTTGCGGGCGGCGATGACGACAGCGATTGCAGGCTCAGGGTCGGGCACGACGGATATTGTCCCGGCCCATGGCGGACATCGAGGCGCACATAACCGGCAACGTGTGGAAAATCGAGGTTGCGGTCGGCGACAAGATCGAGGACGGCGACACGGTTGTCATCCTCGAGTCGATGAAGATGGAGATCCCGGTCGAGACCGAGGACGACGGGACAGTGAAGGAGATCCGCTGCGAGGAGGGCCAGTCGGTCAGCGAAGGCGATGTCCTCGTAGTGCTGGAGTGAAGTGAGCGAGCGGCTCGCCGGCGGCAAGCTTCTTCTCGACTATCCAGCCGAGGCGGTCGCCCGCATCCGTATCTCGAATCCCGAGCGCCGCAACGCGCTCGACCACGAGATCCTCGACACGCTGGCCGCGACGCTGCCGGGGCTCAACCATGGGATCGAGACCCGCTGCGTGCTGATCACCGGTGCCCCGCCGGCCTTCTCCGCCGGCTACGACCTCGCCTCGATCCCGGGCGAGACATTCGAGCGCGACGCCGAGGCGCTGGTCGCACATCCCTTCCACGACGCGATGGATGCCCTCGCCGCCCACCCATGGCCGACCGTCGCGGCGATCAACGGCCACTGCCTCGGCGGCGGCCTCGAGCTGGCGATGACCTGCGATCTGCGCATCTGCGCCGCCGGGGCCAAGCTCGGCATGCCGCCGGCGAAGCTGGGCCTGGTCTATGGGCACACCGGCCTGCGCAAGTTCCTCGACACGGTCGGCCTGGCGCGGACCAAGGAGCTCTTCCTGACCGGGCGCAATTTCAGCGCCGAGCGAGCCGAGCGGATAGGCCTGGTCCACGAAGTCGTCGAGGACGACGGCTTCGAGGCGGCGGCCGTCGGGCTCGCCGAGGGGATCGCCGCCAACGCGCCGATCTCGATGCGCGGCAACAAGCGGGCAATCGAAATCCTCAGGGAGAACCCGGTCCTCAGCGAGCAGCAGGAGGCCGGCCTGATCGCCCTGCGCGAGTCGTGCTTCAGCTCCGAGGACCTGCGCGAGGGCATCGAAGCCTTCGCCGAGAAGCGCAAGCCACACTGGAAGGGGCAGTGAGCGCCAAGGGCGCTAAGGCCCGCGCCGCGCTCGCCGCCGCCGACCCGGCGATGGCGGCGCTGATCGAGCGGATCGGCGAGATCGACCTGAAGACGCGCCTGCGACGACGCAGCGAGGAAAAACCGCCCGACGCCTACGGAGCGCTGCTGCGTGCGATCGTCGGCCAGCAGCTCTCGACCAAAGCGGCGCGGACCATCTACCTGCGCGTCTGCGACCTCTTCGGCGGCTCCACCCCCTCGCCCGAGCAGCTGCTCGAGGCAGGCGAGGAGGACCTACGCGGCTGCGGCCTCTCGGGGCGCAAGGTCGAGTACGTGCGCGACCTCGCCGTCCACGTGCTCGACGGCGAGCTCGAGCTGGACCGGCTCGGCGATCTATCCGACGAGGAGGCGATTGCGGAGATCGTCGCGGTGCGCGGCCTCGGCCAGTGGACCGCGGAGATGTTCCTGCTCTTCCACCTGGAGCGGCCCGACGTCCTCTCCGGCGGCGACCTCGGCATCCGCAAGGCGGTCCAGATCGAGTACGGCCTGGAGGAGATGCCGACCCCGCAGCGGGTGCTTGAGATCGGCGAGCCGTGGCGTCCCAACCGCAGCCTCGCCTCGCTCTACCTCTGGGAGTCGCTCGCAAACGTCCCCGCCGGGTAATGGCCACCGCCGAATCAGCCGAAAAGAGAGGAATGCGCCTTCGCTTCTGGCTCGGCTACGCGGTCGTCGCCGCAATCGCGATCGGCTCGGTCGCGATCGCCCTCGTGGTGCACGATCGCGAAGCCGACAACTTCGAGCAGGTACAGCAGAGCGAGGCGTCCCGCTCGGCGCGCCAGGTCGAAGCGGTCGCCCGCCTCTCGATCGGCCAGCTCGCCAGCGCCACCGCCTTCTACCAGGCGGTCGAGCAGCTCACTCGGCACAAGTTCGAAGTGATGGCCGAATCGCTGCTGAACGCCGGCGCCCTTTCCGGCACCGGGCTCCTCCTCGCGGTGCCCGACTCGAACCGGGCGCGGTTCGAACGCGGGCACGGCTACCCGATCGTCGAACGCAGCGGCCTCGGGTTCCGGCGGGCCCCCTCCCGCCCGCGCTATTACCCGCTCGCCTTCGCCGCCTCCCACGCCGACCTCGAACCGCCGCTCGGCTACGACCTGGGCGGCGACGCCGTGCGCGCCCCCTACATCCGCCAGGCCCGCGACAGCGGCAGGCCGACGGCGACCAAGGTCATGCACCTGCCGATCGGCGGCACCGGCATCAACGTCTTCCGCCCGGTCTACCGCGACGGCGCCCCGACCGCGACCGTGGCCGAGCGTCGCGCCGCCCTCACCGGCTTCGCGATCGGCTCCTTTCACGTCCCCGACCTGACCGCCGCGGCGACCTCGGCGCTCGCGGACGAGGTCGACGTCCAGCTCGTCGAGGACGGCCACACGATCGCCGGCCCTCGCCTGGCGCGCGACGAATCGGCCACCGCCCCACTCCATATCGCCGACCGCACCTGGCTCCTGGTCGTGCGCGACCCGAGCCGTCCGGATGTCGGCCTGCCGGTCCTGATCGCCGTCGTCGGCATCGCCCTCGCCGCCCTGCTGGGAGCGCTGGTCCTCGTCTGGAGCCGCAACGAGCGGATGCAGGACCTCAAGCAGCAGGCGAGCCACGACCCGCTGACGGGGCTGAAGAACCGGCGGCGCTTCGGCGAGGACCTGCGCACCGAGCTCGCCCGCAGCCGCCGGGAGAAGACGGTCGGGGCGGTGCTGATGCTCGACCTCGACAACTTCAAGCAGGTCAACGACACGCTCGGCCATCCGGTCGGCGACAAGGTGATCGCCGACATCGCCGACGTCCTGCGCTCGCGGATGCGGGCCACCGACCTGGTGGCGCGACTGGGCGGGGACGAGTTCGCGGTGGCGCTGCCGCACTGCGACCTCGACGAGGCCGAAGAGGTCGCCGAAGCGATCGCCACCGCGATCCGCCTGCACGTCCTGCCGGGCGAGGCGGCGCCGCCGGTCACCGCCAGCATCGGGATCGCGACGTTCGGGCCCGGGTCGGAAGGCTACGACGCGGTGCTCTCCGCCGCCGACGGCGCGATGTACGAAGCGAAGCGGGGCGGGCGGAGCTCGATCAGGGTCGCCGGCCAGGTCGGGCCGGCGAGCCCGACCCCGGTCGAAGACCGCGGCGCGTCCTGACCGACCGGGGGCGAACGTCCGGGCCGATTCCTAGCCTTGCGCCCGGATGCCGCCCCTGATCTCTTTCGAGGAAGCACTGGCACTCGGCGAGCTGAGCGACCACGAGGAGATCGGCGGGCTGGTCGAGCGCGCCTGGGCGGTGCGCAGGGAGAACTTCGGCGACTCGACCGACATGTGCTCGCTGGTCAACGCCAAGTCGGGCGGTTGCGCCGAGGACTGCGGCTTCTGCGCCCAGTCCCGCTACGCAGAGGCGGACACGCCGATGCACGCGATGATGGAGCCGGAGCAGATCCTCGAGCACGCGCGGGCGGCGGAGGCGGCGGGCGCGCACCGCTTCTGCATGGTCACCCAGGGTCAGGGCCTCTCCAAAAAAGACTTCGAGAAAATCGTCGAGGGCGCGAAGCTGGTCTCCGAGCACACCAACCTCAAGCGCTGCGCCTCGATCGGCCACATGTCCGGCGATCGCGCCAAACGGCTGCGCGAGGCGGGCATCCAGCGCGTCCACCACAACGTCGAGTCCTCGCGCTCCTACTACCCGGAGGTCTCCAGCACGGTCCGCTACGAGGGCCGGTTGCGAACCATCGACGCGGTCAAAGAGGCCGGCCTGGAGACCTGCGTCGGCGGCATCCTCAACCTCGGCGAGTCGCCGCGGCAACGGGTCGAGATGGCCTTCGAGCTCTCCGAGCTGGAGCCGGACTCGGTGCCGATCAACCTGCTCAACCCGCGCGACGGGACCAAGTTCGGCGACCGCCCGCTGATGGACCCCTGGGACGTGATCAAGTGGGTCGCGATCTTCCGCCTGATCATCCCCGGCGCGCTCTTCCGCCTCTGCGGCGGCCGCGTCGAGAACCTCGGCGAGCTGCAGCCGCTGGCCGTCAAGGCCGGCCTCAACGGGGTGATGATGGGCAACTTCCTCACCACCCTCGGCGCCGAGCCCGAGGACGACCGGGCGATGTTCGAGGAGCTCGGCCTGAACGTGGCCCGCCAGCCCGACAACGGCGCCAACCCGCGGCCCGACAACCGCTCCGGCTGGCTCGAGGGCGAGGCGCCCGAGACCCCGATCGACGAGCTGATCGACAGCCAGGACGAAGCCAACTTCTGGGACCCCTCGACCCAGCTCCGCGTGATCAAGAAGACCAAGAAGCCTCCGCCATATCCAACGGCCGCCTCCTCTGCTCCCGCACGGGCGCGCTCATGATCACCGGAAGCCACGCGCCCGCGCTCCCGCGTCCGGGGGCGGCCGGGATTTCCTTGTCACGATGATGGATGTCGCAAGCAGGCTGGAGGAGCTCCGCGAGAGCGGGCTCCGCCGCCGGTTGCGCCTGATCGAAAGCCCGCAGGGGCCGCGTGTGGTCCTCGACGGGCGGCCCGTCCTGCTGCTCTGCTCGAACGACTACCTGGGCCTCGCCGACAGCGCCGAGGTGCGCGACGCCGCGGCCCAAGCGGCGCTGCGCTGGGGCGCCGGCGCCGGCGCCTCGCGGCTGATCTCGGGCAATATGGCGCCGCACCGGAAGCTGGAGGAGCGGCTTGCCGCCTTCAAGGGCTACGAGGCCGCACTGCTGTTCGGCTCCGGCTACCTGGCCAACGTCGGCGCGATCTCGGCGCTCGCCGGTCGCGACACGGTCGTCTTCTCCGACGAGCTCAACCACGCCAGCATCGTCGACGGCTGCCGCCTCGCCCGGGCCGAGACCTTCGTCTACCGCCATGGCGACGTCGAGCACCTCGCCTGGGGACTGCGCGAGGCCGGAGAACGGGCTTCGCTGATCGTCACCGACGGCCTCTTCTCGATGGACGGCGACGTCGCCCCGCTCGAAGGCCTCGTTCGGCTGGCCCGCGAGCACGGTTGCCGGTTGATGGTCGACGAGGCGCACGCGACCGGCGCCATCGGCCCCGGCGGGCGCGGCTCGGTGGCCGCGGCTGGGCTGAGCGAGGAGGTCGACCTGGTGGTGGGCACGCTGGGCAAGGCGCTCGGCTCCTACGGCGCTTACGTCTGCGCCGGCGGTGAGCTGCGCGAGTACCTGCTCAACACGGCGCGGTCGTTCATCTTCTCCACGGCGCTGCCTCCGCCCGTGGTGGCGGCGGCGCTGGCGGCGCTGGAGCTGCTCGAAGCCGAGCCGGAGCGCGTACGACATCTGAGCGCCAACGCGGCGACGCTGCGCGCCGGCCTTGTCGCCGAGGGCCTCACCGCAGGCGGTGGAGAGAGCCAGATCGTGCCGCTGGAAGTCGGCGATGCGGGGCGGACGATGGAGCTCTGCGAGCGGCTGCTCGAACGCGGTGTCTTCGCCCAGGGGATCCGCCCCCCGACCGTGCCGCCGGGATCCTCGCGGCTGCGCTTCAGCGTGATGGCCACCCACGAGCAGGCCGACCTGCGCGAGGCGGCAAGGCTGACCGGCGAAGCGGCACGCGAGCTGGGAATTGCCGCGCCGCGGGCGACCGGTTCGCTGCCGGTGGCCGCCTGAGCGCCGGTGCAGGGCGTCTTCGTAACCGGGACCGGGACCGAGGTCGGCAAGACCGTTGTCGCCGCCGCGATCGCCCACACGCTCGCCGACGAAGGCAAACGGGTGGCCGTTTTCAAGCCCGTGGTGACGGGGCTCGACGAGCTCGCCGCCGGTGGGCCAAAAGGCAACACGGCGGGTGACCTTTCGGCCCACCGGCGGGGCAATGCGGCAGATCATGAGTTGCTTCGCCAGGCGGCAGGCTCCGAGCAGAGCGACGCGGAGATCGTGCCCTACCGATACGGACCGCCGATGTCGCCACACCTGGCGGCTGAACTGACCGGCGAGGAGATCGAGCCGGAGCGCCTACTGAGCGCGGCCCGCGCCGCAGCGACGAACGCCGACGCGCTCGTCTGCGAGGGGGTCGGGGGATTGCTGGTGCCGCTGGCCCGGGATTACCTCGTGCGCGATTTCGCCGTCGACCTCGGGCTGCCGCTCGTCATCGCCTCCTCCCCGGGCCTCGGCACGATCAACCACACCCTGCTGACGATCGAGGCGGCGCGCGGCGTGGGGCTCGCCGTCGCCGCGGTCGTCCTCACGCCGTGGCCGGAGGAACCGGGTGCAATCGAGAAGTCAAACCGCGAGACGATCGCCGTCCTCAGCGGCGTCGAGGTCGAGGTTCTCCCGCGCCTCGACCTTTCCTCGCCGAACCCTTGGCCCCCCTGCTGGCGACTTACCCGCGGTCTACGGGGGGTAAGTCGCCACAGAAGTCAGCCTGCCGGACCGCTGGCCATCGCCTGCTCGGCGGCCAGCTCCGAGCCGCCGGGATTGACGGCTGCCTCGGCCGCCTCGGTGCTGATCCGCTTCGGCTTGGCGCGGATCGCGGCGGCCGCGATCGCAGCGCCCACCAGGGTCACCGCGGCGGACACGGTCATCGCGTTGCTGAGCCCGTTGACGAACTGCTGAGGTACCGCGGTCTCGAAGCTGCTTCCGGCAGCGCCCTGGAAGATCGCCCCGCTGACGGCGATGCCGAGGCTGCCGCCGACCATGCGGAACATCGAGAGGACGCCGGAGGCGATGCCGGCTTTCTCCACCGCAACGGCGTTCATCGCGGCGCTGGTCATCGGCGACATCGTCAGCGCGATGCCGATGCCGAGCAGCATGAATCCCGGCAGGAGGTCGAGGTAGCCGGAGTTGACCGCGATCCCGGTGAAGCTGTAGAGCGAGGCGGTGAGGATCAAGAGGCCGGCGACGATCAGCCAGCGCGGGCCGAAGCGGTCGGCGAGGCGGCCGGCGACCGGGGCCACGCCGACGATCATCAGGGTCGCGGGCAGGAAACGGACGCCCGCCTCCAGCGGCGAGTAGCGGAGGATGTCCTGCATGTAGAGGGCGAGGAAGAAGAAGACGCCCATCATCGCGAAGGTGATGATCAGGGCGACGACCACCGCGCCGAGGAAATTGCGATCGGCGAAGAAGCGGAACTCGACCATCGGCACCTTGACGCGCAGCTCGGTGAAGACGAAGGCGACGCCGCCCAGCACGGCGGTGGCCAGCAGGCCGACGATCCCGGCCGAGCCCCATCCCCAGCTGTTGCCCTCGACCAGGGCGAGGACGAGCGCGGTGAGCGCAACGGTGAGCGTCGCCACGCCGAGGTAGTCGACCTCGCGGCCGACCGTGTTGTCGCGCGACTCGCGCACCGCGAACAGGGTCGCGGTGACGGCGCCGATCGCGACCGGGATGTTGAGGTAGAAGATCGCCCGCCAGCTGACGTGCTCGGTGAGGAATCCGCCGAGCACGGGACCGACGGCGAGGGCGAGGGCGGAGACACCGGCCCAGGTGCCCATCGCCTTGCCGCGCTCGTGGGCAGGGAAGGCGTTGGTGATGATCGAGAGCGTGCCCGGCATCATCAGCGCCGCGCCGACGCCCTGCAGGACGCGGCTGGCGACGAGGTCGGTGGCGCCCTGGGCGAGGCCGGCGGTGGCCGAGGAGAGGGCGAAGATGACGACGCCGATCAGGAACATGCGGCGGCGGCCGAAGATGTCGCCGAGCCGTCCCCCGGTGGCCAGCAGGACGGCGAACGACAGCGTGTAGCCGTTGATCGTCCACTCGAGGCCGGAGATCGAGGCGCCGAGATCGCGCTGGATCGAGGGCAGCGCGACGTTCACGACGGTGTTGTCGAGCATGATCATGAACAACGCGAAGCACATCGCTCCGAGCGTCCACCACTTGCGGTTGTCGTCGGTGATCAGGTGGCTGTAACGGGTCAAGCTGGTCCAACTCCCTTCAGGTGCTGATAGGTATCGGCGATGTCCTCGCGGTCCATCAGCGAGTCGATCGCGGCGTCGAGCTTGCGGCGCTGGGCGGCACTGAGGCTCTCGGCGAAGGCCTCGAGCCCCGCCTGGCGGACGACGAGCAGCGTGTTGACCAGCCTCTTGCCCTTCTCGGTGATCGCGACGTGGCGCACGCGCCGGTCGTCCGGGTCCTCGACCCGGGTGGCGAGGTCTTCGCAGACCAATGCGTCGACCGCCCTGCTCATCGACGGGACGGAGACGCCAAAGGTCTCGGCCAGCTCGCTCACCTGGCGTGGCTCAGTGCCCTCGCCGATCCCGCCCAGCTCAAGCAGCGCCTTGCACTGCGTCATCGAAAGCCCGCACTCCTCGATCACCCGCAGTTGGTTGCCGCGGTCGTAGAGGAAGACGTGCCGCAGCAGCGCGCCCAGTCGGGCCGAGGTGTCGCTGGTTGCCATAGCGACAATATTTGCACTGTCGCAACTATTTCTCAAACACAATAGTTGTTCGTGTGACACATATCACGCGAGTTCCGGCCGAGGAGAGATCTATCGTCGCTGCGGCGATGTCGGTGGACCACGCTCAGCTCGATCGCGACCATCTCTGGCACCCGTTCACCCAGCAGCTTGGCTGGGTCGAGGAAGAGCCGCTGATGATCGAGCGGGCCGAGGGGGCGCAGCTGATCGACGGCGAGGGCCGCCGCTATCTGGACGGTGTCTCCTCGCTGTGGTGCAACGTCCACGGGCATCGCCATGCAGGCATCGACGGCGCCGTGCACGAGCAGCTGGACAAGGTCGCCCACTCGACCATGCTCGGCCTCTCCCACCCCGGCGCCGCCGAACTGGCGGCGAAGCTGGTCGACCTGGCGCCGCCGGGGCTGAGCCGCGCCTTCTACTCGGAGTCCGGCTCGACCGCGACCGAGATCGCATTGAAGATGGCCTTCCAGTTCCAGCAGCAGCGCGGCGGCCAGCACGCGCGGCGGACCTCCTTCGTCCACCTGCGCGAGGCCTACCACGGCGACACGATCGGCTCGGTCTCGGTCGGCGGCATCGACCTCTTCCACTCGACCTACCGGCCGTTGCTCTTCGAGACGCACGCGGCGGAGCCGGGCGACGCCGCCGACCTCGAGCGCGTCCTCTCCTGCCACGAGGAAGAGGTCGCGGCGCTGATCGTCGAGCCGCTGGTCCAGGGCGCCGCCGGGATGCTGGTCCACCCCCCCGGCTATCTGCGTGCGGCGCGCGAGCTCTGCGACCGCTTCGGCGTGCTGCTGATCTGCGACGAGGTCGCAACCGGCTTCGGCCGCACCGGGACGATGTTCGCCTGCGAGCAAGAGGGGGTCGCGCCCGACCTGCTCTGCCTCGCCAAGGGGCTGACCGGCGGCTACCTGCCGCTGGCGGCGACGCTGGCCACGGAGCGGATCTACGCGGGCTTTCTCGGCGCGCCGGCGGAGCAGCGGACCTTCTTCCACGGCCACACCTACACCGGCAACCCGCTCGCCTGCGCGGCGGCGCTGGCCAGCCTCGAGGCCTTCGAGCGGGAGCGGACCCTGGAGCGTCTGCAGCCAAAGATCGAGCTGCTCGAGAAGGAGCTCGACGCAGTCGCGGCGATGCCCGAGGTGGCGGAGGTGCGCCAGTGCGGCGCCATGGTCGGCATCGACCTCGGCGAGCACGACCCGGCGCTACGCCTGGGCCACCGGGTCACGTTGGAGGCACGCAAGCGCGGCGCGATCATCCGCCCGCTCAGCGACGTCATCGTGCTGATGCCCCCACTCTCGATCTCCGAGGGGGAGTTACGAAGCCTGGTCGAGATCACCGCCGCCTCGATCGCGGCGGCATGCACGTCGGCCTTCCCAGAACCGTTTGCTCAGGCGGCGTAGTTGCCTGCCTAAGACAATTACATTCAAGTGGGATATACTGCCCACTATGGCGTTCATCGTTCCACGGAAGAACGGGACCTGGGAGATTCGGGAGGCTCGGTCGACCCCGTCCGGGCCTCGCAGCGCAACCCTGGCGACGTTCCGCGAGTTGAGCGACGAGGTCATCGAGCAGGCACAGGCACGAGCAACCAAGCGGACTGGAGCGAGTGAGTTGCGGCAGGCGGCGCTTCGCGTGGGAGCGCCGATCGCAAGGCCCCCCGTGGACAGCGCCGCAAGCAAGCTGCTGGCTGAGCTGAGCATGGGACGACGGCCTCGGCGGGCCCTGCGACGGCTGCTTGCGGATGCGGCTGACAGCCGGGATGCCGGCCTCTCCGACGCCGCTCGGGCAGCCCAGGAGTGGGTCGCCGCCACGCCAGAGGAACGCGGAAAGACGCTGAGAGACCTCCTTCTCCTAGGAGATGCGCTTCCCAAGCGCCGCCGGCCCGACCGCATTCAGTTCCCCCCCTTCCGACACCCATAACGATGGCCGAGCTGTCGCTTCCGGAGAAGGTCGTGGCAATCGATGAGGGGCTTGAAGACGCGCGCATACCGCACGCCTTTGGCGGTGCCCTGGCTCTCGCCTACTACGCCGAGCCGCGCGTGACCATCGACATCGATGTCAACGTCTTCGTCCCGACGACTCGCATCGATGAGATCGACCAAGCACTGACTCCTCTCGGAGTCGCGCCCCTGGATACCAATGAGGCCCGGAGTGCGCTGGAGCGCGACGGTCAGTGCCGGATCTGGTGGGGCATAACCGCGGTCGACCTTTTCTTCTCCTACACGGAGCTGCACGAGGCGATGCGCAGGGACGCTCGACGGGTCCCCTTCGGCGACAAAGAGATCGACATCCTCAGCCCAGAGCACCTGGTTGCCTGCAAGGCCTCCTTCGATCGACCAAAGGACTGGCTGGACATCGAACAGGTTCTGGTCACGACGGATCCGTTCGGGGTGGAGGAAGTCAACTTGTGGCTGCGGGAAATGCTCGGCGAGAACGACCATCGGAAGCAGCGCTTCGACGATCTGGTCGCTGAGTTGAGGGATTAGCCCAGGCTCTAAGGTGGCCCGATGGAGGGACGGCGAAAAGGGCCGGCGGAGGCGCCTAATCTGGGAGAGCCGACCGTGCCGCGGCCCTCGGCTTCGGTGGTACTGCTGAGGCGTGGCGGCAAGCACGGCGACCGGGCGCTCGAGGTGCTGTTGCTGAAGCGGTCGGAGGAGGCGAAGTTCATGCCTGGGGTCTGGGTGTTTCCCGGCGGGGGCGTCGACCCTGAGGATGGCGCCGGCGAGGCCGGCTTCCGGGCTTGCGCGGCGCGGGAGCTGCACGAGGAGGCTGGGATCGCACTGCCGGAGGACGAAGAGCTGGTGCTGTTCTCGCGTTGGATCACGCCGGAGGTGGTCTCGCGGCGCTTCGACGCCTGGTTCTTCCTGGCGCTCGCGCCGGCACACACACCGCCCGTGCCCGATGGGGTCGAGACGACCGAGGCGCGCTGGTTCGAGCCGCGGGCGGCGCTCGACGCCCAACATGCCGACGAGCTGGCGCTGGCCTTCCCGACGGTCCAACAACTCAAACAGCTCCTGCCCTTCAAGACGGCAAGGGAGGCAATCGACGCTCACCACGGTCGAACGGTGGACCCCATACTGCCCAAAGTCATCGGCACCCCCGACCAACACCGCGTAGTCCTCCCTGGGGACCCCGACTACCCGGAGACCTAAAACGCCCCTCGCGCGGGTGGCGTGGGGGGAGGGGGTGTTCGGACGGGTGAGTCCGCTAACACCCCCTCCCCCCGCGACAGGACCCGCGCGCCAAGGCCTCAGTCATCGGGGAACGGCGCCAGCCCGGCGTGCCAGGGACCGGGCGCGTAGGTGTGAAGGCCGCTCTCGTCCATCTCGCCCTGCAGCCGCTTGAATAGCTGGCCGGCGTTTTTCAACGCCTCTTTGAGCTCGGCCTCGCTGCGCTCGCGCAGGTGCCAGAGGAACCAGAGCTGGCGATCGTTGATGCCGAAGTCGATCTCACCGGTCATCGTCGTCGTCCAGGCGAGGAAGCCCGGGCTGAACAGCTCGCGCAGCTTGACCGGGTCGTACTCGCTGGGCACCGTCGCCAGGAAGCGCTTGTTGAAGTCGATCGACTCGAACTCGACCTTGCGGGCAAAGCGCTGGGTGAGCACCTCGTGGCCCTCGATCGACTCGACGTTGAAGGCGGGGATCACCTGGGCAAGGTCGGGCATGTGCGCCTTGGCCAGTAGCGCCGTCGGCAGCAGCGCCTTCCCGAAGAGCCCGCCGACCTCCTTTTCGTCGGCGTCGCAGCACGAGCCCCAGAAGCCTTCGGCCAACTGGCCGGTGAGCCGGTTGGATCCGCCGACGCAAAGCGCAACGGGTCCGTCTTTGGGATTGATCCCGCCGACCGGCTCGTAGGTGAGCCCGTGGCGCTCGCCATAGCGCCGCACGATCTCGGCCCATTCCCGCGCTTCCTGCTTTGCGCCCACGCGCCGATCCTATGCGGGTAGGATGCGGCTCATGGTGATTGCTCTAATCGTGGTCGTCGCGATCCTCGTCATCGCGGTCCTCTACTACATCTCCAAGCGCAACTCGATCATCGCCTCGCGCAACCGGGTTAACGAGTCGTGGAGTGGGATCGACGTGCAGCTGAAGCGCCGTCACGATCTCGTCCCCAACCTGGTCGAGACGGTCAAGGGCTACGCCACGCACGAGAAAGAGACCTTCGAGAAAGTGACCCAGGCACGGGCCGACGCGATGTCCGCCCAGGGGGTTGCCGATACGGCCAAAGCCGAGCAGGGCCTGACCGGCGCGCTCGCCGGCCTGCGCGTCGTCGCCGAGAACTACCCGACCCTGCGCGCCACCGAGAACTTCCAGCAGCTCAGCCGCAACCTCTCCGAGCTGGAGGACGAAATCCAGGCCTCGCGGCGGATCTACAACTCCAACGTGCAGTCCTACAACACCTCGATCCAGCAGTTCCCAGGCTCGATCATCGCCAGCCAGGGCGGCTTCACGGCGCGCGAGTACTTCGAGATCGAGGACAAAGCCGAGCGCGAGCCGGTCTCGGTCAGCTTCGACAAATAGGCCGAGTCCCCGCAGTCGTCCGCAAGCTCTAACCTTCCGACTATGAGTGCAACGACCGAGGCGACGCTCTGGATCTGCGAGAGCTGTGGGTTCATCTACGACCCGGCGATCGGCGATCCAGACGGCGGCATCCCACCCGGAACGTCCTTCGAGGACATCCCCAGCGACTGGTTTTGCCCCGTCTGCGGGGCGCGGACCACTGACTTTCGGCCTGTCGAGCCTGGAGAGGCTTAGGCTTTTGGCCGCGGGTCCTGTCGGGGGGTGACGGGGGGTTAGCGGACTCACCCGTCCGAACCCCCCGTCACCCCCCGCCACCCGCGGAGAAGCGTTTAAGGTTGCTCCGTGTACGACTACGACTGGATAGTCGTTGGATCTGGGTTCGGCGGCAGCGTGTCTGCTCTGCGTTTAGCTGAAAAGGGGTACGACGTCGCCGTGCTCGAGTGTGGGAGGCGGTTTGGCGATGATGATTTTCCCAGCTCCACCGGGGACAGCCGTCGTTATTTCTGGGCGCCTCGCGTGGGGATGAAGGGGATCTTTCGGCTGAGCATCTTCAAGGACATCGCCGTTGTCAGCGGTTCCGGTGTCGGCGGCGGCAGCCTCGGTTACGCGAACACGCTCTACGTCCCCCCCTCGCCCTTCTTCGAAGACCCGCAGTGGGCCGACCTCGAGAGCTGGGAGGCGCGGCTCGCCCCCCACTACGAAACCGCGCAGCGCATGCTCGGCGTCGTCGTGCACGACAAGGACGACCCGGCCGACCAGCTGCTGCGCGAGCTGGGCGAGGAGCTCGGCGTCGCCGACACCTACCGCAAGACCCCGATCGGCGTCTACCTGGACAACCCGGGGAAGACCGTGCCCGACCCCTTCTTCGAAGGCGAGGGACCGGAGCGGACCGGCTGCATGCAGTGCGGGCGCTGCATGGTCGGCTGCCCGCACGGCGCCAAGAACACGCTGGTCAAGAACTACCTCTGGCTGGCCGAGCACCGCGGCGTCGAGGTGCAGGCCGAGCGCACGGTCACCGACATCCGCCCGCTCGGCGCCGCCGACGGCAGCGACGGCTACGCAATCACGAGCGAGCGCTCCGGCCTGCTGCGCGGTCGCCGCCGGCGCACGCTGAGGGCGCGCGGTGTGATCGTCGCCGCCGGCCCGCTCGGCACGAACAAGCTGCTGCAGCGCTGCCGCCTCGGCGGCTCGCTGCCGCGCATCTCTCCGCGCCTCGGCGAGCTGGTCCGCACCAACAGCGAGAGCATCCTCGGGGTCAGGGTGCCGAAGGGCTATCCCGACGACCTGACCAAGCGGGTCGCGATCACCTCGAGCATCTACCCCGATCCCCACACCCACATCGAGACCGTCACCTACGGCGAGGCGGGGGACTCGATGAGCCTGCTCAACACGCTGCTGGTCGGCGACGGCACCCGGGTCACGCGTCCGCTCAAGCTGATCGGCCAGATCCTCCGCCACCCACGCGACTTCGCGAAGATCATCTGGCCGAAGGGCAGCTCGCACCGCACGATCATCCTGCTGGTGATGCAGACGCTCGACAACGCGATCGCCCTGCGCCCGAAGCTGAAGCGCAACGGCGAAGTGCGGCTGCAGACCGAGCAGGATCCCGAAAAGCCCAACCCGACCTTCATCCCGGCCGCCAACCAGGCGGCCGAATGGCTGGCCGAGCGCACCGGCGGGGTCGCGACGAGCTCGGTGACGGAGGCCGCGTTCAACATCCCCACCACCGCGCACATCCTCGGCGGCGCGGTGATCGGCCATGGCCCCGAGGACGGTGTGGTCGACTCGCGCCAGCGCGTCTTCGGCTACGAGAACCTGATGGTCTGCGACGGCGCGGCGATCCCCGCCAACGTCGGCGTCAACCCGAGCCTGACGATCACCGCCCTGGCCGAGCACGCGATGAGCCAGGTGCCGCCGAAAGAGGGGGCCGAGCCGCGTCCTCTCCCGGAGGCGGCCCGACCCGCGGTTCCCGCCTAGCCCGAGCTACTCGGCGAAGCGCTCCGCGACATAGCTCCAATTCACGACGTTCCAAAACGCGTCCAGATATTCAGGCCTCTTGTTCTGGTACTTGAGGTAGTAGGCGTGCTCCCAGACGTCGCAGCCGAGCAGCGGGATGCTGCCGTCGGTGACCGGCGAGTCCTGGTTCGGGGTCGAGATGACGGCGAGGCCGGAGCTGTCCTTGACCAGCCAGGCCCAGCCGGAGCCGAAGCGGGCGATGCCGGCTTTTTTGAACTCGTCCTTGAAGGAGTCGAGCGAGCCGAAGGTCTCGTCGATCGCCGCGGCCAGATCGCCGCTCGGCGCGCCGCCGCCGTCGGGGCTGAGCATCTGCCAGAAGAGCGAGTGGTTGAAGTGGCCGCCGGCGTTGTTGCGAACCGGCGCCTGCACGTCACCAGGAATGCTGCTGAGGTTGCGCAGCACGTCCTCGACCTCGCGGTCGGCCCACTCGGTCCCCTCCAGGGCGCCGTTCGCTTTGTTGACGTAGGCCTGGTGGTGCTTGTCGTGATGGACCCGCATCGTCGCCTCGTCGATGTGGGGCTCGAGCGCGTCGTAGTCGTAGGGAAGGTCGGGAACCGAGAAAGCCATCTTGAAGCTCCTTGTTGTTTCGGTTGGTCTGCGGTGAGGGTATCTTGAGGCGACAGTGGACGGTGCGCGCCCTGCCGGGGAAATGGAGCTCTGGCGCAAATTCGCGCAGGGCCGAGACCCGGCGATCCGGGAGGAGCTCGTGCGGCGAAACATGCCGTTCGCCAAGAGGCTGGCGCTGCGCTATCGGGGCGCCAGCGAGTCCTTCGACGACCTCCTTCAGGTGGCCAACCTCGGCCTGCTGAACGCGGTCGACCGCTTCGACCCCGAGCGCGGCATCCCCTTCACCGCCTTCGCCTCGCCGACGATCCTCGGCGAGCTCAAACGCCATTTCCGCGATCGCGTCTGGACCGTGCGGGTGCCGCGCGGCCTGCACGACCGCATGGCCGAAGTCGACAAAGCGATCACCGAGCTGACCAAGCGGCTGCAGCGCTCGCCCACGGTCGGCGAGATCGCCGCGCGGCTGGAGGTGGAGCAGACCGACGTGCTCGAAGTGATGGAGGCAAACCACAACCGCCGGCCGCTCTCACTCGACCGGCCGGCGGGCTCCGAGGACTCGGAGGAGTCGGCGCCGACCGAGTGGATCGGCGAGGAGGACGCGGGCTTCGAGCTGGTCGAGGGCCGGATCGCCCTCGACGCGGCGCTGCCTCATCTGGACGAGCGCGAGCGGCTTGTGCTGCGCCTGCGCTTCGCCGAGGACATGACCCAGTCGCAGATCGCCGAGCGCATCGGCCACTCGCAGATGCACGTTTCGCGCATCCTGCGGCGGGCGCTGGAGCGGATCAGGGAACAGATCAGGGAGCAGCGGCAAAGCGAATAACCAGGTACTCGCCGTCGTCGGACTCCTCGACGCTGAGCTCGTCCGCCAGCGCCTCCAGCGAGCCGCCTACGTCCGGGATCTCGAGCTCCGCGCGGATACGGCTCGCGGCACCCGATTCCATCGGCCCGAGGCGCAGGTCGATGCCCCCCTCGCGCTCGTCGAGACCGAGCCTCACGCGGCCGTCGCTGAACCGCTCAGGCGCGGCCTCCGCGATCGCGTCAGTCATCAGAACCAGGTCGGAAACGCGATCGACCGAGAGGTCCCGGCGCGCCGCCAACGCCCCCACCACGCGGGCCAATACGGGTGCCAGCAGCTCGGAGCGGTCGATGACCATCTCGGTGCGATCGGTCGGGAAGGGCTTCATCTCGACCGGATCGCCACTGCCATCGGTGCCGCCGCCGCTCAACGGAACGCGCATCCTCACCACGGTCCCCTGGTCGAGGCCTCCCGAGATCGAGAAACTGCTCGAAAGAGCCGCGATCAGGGAGAGGCCGAGACGCAGGCTGTCACGCTCGGCGTCGGCCCGCGGCCTGATCCCGGCGCCTTCGTCGCGGACGACCACCGTCAGCCCGCTCTCGTCCGGCTCGGCGTCGACGCTGAGCGGCCCAGGCTGCCCTCGGTAGGCGTGGACGACGACGTTCATGCAGGCCTCGGTGACGACGGTCTTCAGGTCGGCCAGCCCGGGTTCGTCCATGCCGATCTCCTCCGCCAAGCCCGCGAGAGCGTGGCGGACGACGGCGACGTTCTCGGATTTCGCGGGTAGCACCATCTGCAGTCCCTTGGGCCTGCCTTGGATCGCCTGAGTGTCTGAGCTGGACCCCATCCGTGCCGCCGAGGGACTGGCCCTCGTGGAAACGAGCATAGTCGTAGGACTCCTGTTATTTCCGGTTACCCTCCGCGTTCCGGGCACAAACCAAACTGGCCCGCCAGGCCTCACCCAGACGTCTGGTCAGGGCCGGGCCTGCGGTAGGATCGGCCGGTGAGCCCAGTTCCTTTCGAAGTGGCGAGCGAGGAGCTCGAGGACGGCATTCGCACCCTCACCGTCCGTGGTGAGCTGGACATGAACACGGCGCCGGATCTCGAGCAAGAGCTCGACGCCGCCCTGTCCGATTCGGATGCTTCGATCGTCCTCGACCTCTGTGAGTGCGAGTTCATCGACTCGACCGGGATCGCCCTGATCGTGCGCGCCTGGCAGCGCCTCGAGGGCAGCGACGGCAAGGGTCGCCTGGTCCTCTGCTCCCACAATCACCAGGTCCGCCGCCTGCTGGAGATCACCGGGGTCGAATCGTCGATCCCGATGCACGAGCGGCGCGATGCGGCGCTGGCCGAACTGCGCGACTGAGAGTTCTCCGCCAGCCCCGGGAAGCGGCTAGACGTCAGCTCGGGCCGGCTGCGGGCTGGCGGTAGCGGCGAAGCGGGTCGTCGCCTGCTCGGGATCGGGGAAGACTTCGCCGCGCACGAACCGATCCTCGCTCACCTCCCAGATCCAGGCCACCGGCAGATCCCGGATCCCCAGCTCGTGGCTGCGCGCGTAGACACGGCCCCGGACCAGCAGCGTGTCGCCGCGGCACTGCAGCTCGCTGGCGGTGATCCGCAGCTCTTCCCAGACCTCGGCCACGTCGGCCAGGTAGGCGCGCAGGCCGTCTGGCCCCACGTAGGGGGCATCGCGACCGATCGCTTCCGCGGTGACGACGGGGAAGAACCCCATCTCCTCGTCGCAGAGGGCGACGATCTCCTCGCTGTCGCGGCGGTTGAAGGCGTCATAGAGTCGCTCGACCAGAGCCATCCGCGAGTCAGACATCGTCGCCCCCAGGGCTCACTCCGACCTGCTCCGGCCGCCGCCAGACGTCCGCTTTGTGGGCGGCGGGGCGCTCACTCGAAGCGCGCGCGATGGCGAGCATCGCCACGTCGTCGTCGAGCTCCCCCTCGGTGAACGCGTGCAGGGAGGCCTCGAGTCGTTGCAGCGCCATCGCCGGGTTGGAGGTGCCGCCTAGTTCGGCCCGCAACCTCGCCTCGCCGAAGCGCCCATCCTCTCCCTGTGCCTCGGTGATGCCGTCGGTGACGATCACCAGCTGCTGGCCGGGCTCGACCTCGCAGCGGACGATCCCCCACTCGGCGTCGTGGAAGGCGCCGAGCACCGGGTCGGCACTCGCCACCTCGCTGACGCTCTCGGCGTCGACCAGCAACGGCGGTGGGTGGCCCGCGACCGCCAGGCGCACGGGTTCGAAGCGGTCCTCGCTGAGCGTCAGGGCGGCGAGGCTGCAGAGGGCGGAATCGCCTCGCGCCAGCAGGACACGGTTGAGGGTCCGCAGGGCGACCAGGGGATCGTCGGTGAGGACGGCGGCGGTGCGCAGGGTGTAGCGGGCGACCGCGGTTATCGAGGCGGCATGGGCACCGCGGCCGGTCACGTCTCCGATCACCAGCATCCATCCCCCCGGTACGCGGAAGACGTCGTAGAAGTCGCCGCCGACCTCGTTCTCGGCCCCCGCCGGCCGGTACATCGCGGCGATCGACCAGCCTGGGATGTGGGGAAGCGGCGACGGCAGCAGGCCGCGCTGCAGGGTCTCGGCGATCTCGGCCCGCGCCCGCTCGGCGCGCTCGAGGTCGGCGAAGAGACCTGAGTTGTCGAGCGCCAGCGCCACGCGGCTGGAGAGGATCCAGGCGAAGCGCGCATCCTCACGCCGGTAGCGCCGCCGTGACCAGGCGACGCCGATCGTCAGCGTCCCGGTCACTTCGCCGCGCGCCTGCAGGGCGACGGTGATCGCCGAGCGCATTCCCAGACTGCGCAGGAACTCGAGATCCTCGGCGTCGTCGTGGGCCAGCTCGCGCAGATCCCGCTCGGAGATGCGCTCGTAGAAGCGGGGCTCCAGCGACGAGCGGCTCTGGCCATCGACCATCGGCTGCGGCGTCGAGGGAAGGCGCTCGGCGAGTCCCTGCTCGAACTCCGGCCTACCCCCCGGTCCGACGCGGACGGCGGCGCGGCTGGGGACGCGATCCTCGTCGAGCACGTCGATCATGCAGAAATCGGCCAGCCCCGGCACCAGGATGGCGCAGATCGCGTCGAAGGTCTGCTCCAGTGAATCGCCGGCCTCGGAGATCGTCGCTATTTCGCCGAGGATCCGGAAGCGCCGCCTCGCTTCGCGCTCACGCCGGACCGTGATCGCCAAGACGAGCGCGATCAGCAATGCGGCAATGGCCCCCACGGTTATCGCGAGCCAGTCGATCCCTCACCTCCGATCCATCGATGCACTACTAAAAAGACAGTAACCGCCACCCGCCGAATTGTCTATCGGTCGGCGCCGAGCAGGCTGCGAGGCCAGAGGCGACGGGCCCGCGCATGCGTCGAGTTGACCGCTTCCTGGCGCAGATCGGGGGTGCCCGCCGGCACATAGCCGAGCACCGTGGAAGCAATTACCCGCTCTTTGCGGGATCAATCGCCGTACGACCCTAGCCATCCGAGACGCATCTCATACTGTCAGCGGATTGGTTTTGCCCACGAATGGGATGGGTATGGATCTACCGATGGAGGATCGGAAGCGCTTCGCTCGTGGCGTCCCTCCCCGCGGCTGTCCGGAGGGGCGATCGCAGCTGCGCGCAGAGTGCCTGATCGAGGGGCTCGATCCCACTGTCGAGGTGACGGCAAGGCTGCGACAGACAGTCGAGCGACAGGTCCTCGACGCAGGGGGCGAACCGGTCGACTTCCTGGTCGTCGCCGGCACGCGTTACGCCAGCCGCGAGGAGTCCGTCGAGCACGAGGTCCGGATCCCTTCGCTCCCCGGCCGCACAGCGCGTATCGAGCCGGCGGGCGAGAGACGGGCGGAGCTGGTCGAGAACGGCGTCAAGGCGGGAACTCTTAAATGGGGATGGGAACACCTTCACGCCACCGTTGAAGCCTGGGCCGAGGAGATCGCCCCCGGGTTGCGCCGCGTACGGGTCAGCGTCGCCAACCGGCTCGAATGGGACGGCGCCGAATCGCAGCAGTCCCCGTTGCGATCGTTTTACGCAGCCGAGGTCGTCATGCACAGCCCCGACGGCGCCTTCGCTTCCCTGGCCAACCCCCCGATCCATTTGCGCGAGCATTCCGGCACCTGCCACAACGAGGGTCTCTGGCCGGTCCCGATCGGGGAGGCCGGCGACCGGCGCACGATGCTCGCTTCGCAGGTCCGCCTACAGGACTACCCGCACGCCGTTCCCCAGGCCGACCCGATCCCCTTCGCTCGTGGCGACGACGCCGGCGGGAGGACCATCGCCGGCATACGCCACGCCGCCTGAGGCGACCCGAACGCCCCGGAGGGACAGCTCTGAGATAATCGCCGCCTTCGGGGCGTGGCGCAGCCTGGTAGCGCGCACCGTTCGGGTCGGTGAGGTCCCCGGTTCAAATCCGGGCGCCCCGATTTTTGTAGCACGCTTTGTGCTACGCTGGCAGGCGTGAGTCGATCGCTTCACGTTCGCTTGGATGACAGCTCAGCCGCCGCTCTCCAGATCGTCCGAGGTGGCGCTATGAGCGACTCCGAGGCTGTTCGCACCGCCCTGCGGGAATCTGCTGCCCGGCGCCGGGCACGCTCATCCATAGCCGAGGAGGTCAAACGGTTGGCAGTCGACGAAGCGGACCGGGCCGAGATGCGAATCGTTCGCGAGCAGATGGCCGAACTGGCGCCGGACCCTCTCGACTGAGATGGTTCGAGGCGAGATCTTCCGCCTACCGTCCCCGCGAGGCGCGAAGGGGCGAGAGCAGCAGGGCGCTCGCTATGCCGTCGTGGTTCAAGCCGACGAGTTCATGGCATTGAGCACCACTCTCGTCTCGCCAACCTCCGCCGGCGCGCGGCCGGCGACCTTTCGGCCGGCGATTTCGCTCGACGGGACCGAGACGCGAGTCCTCGTCGAGCAGACCACGGTGGTAGATCCACAACGACTTGGGCGGTCCGCGGGGCGTCTGGATGCCGGTGAGCTCCGAGCGGTAGACGATGCCCTTGCCCTGGTCCTCAGCCTCTGACCATCGACAGGGTCGCGATGAATTCAAGCGCTACGTGGAGGAGGTTCGGCTCGGCTACCAGACAGCCACGGTCCGCGGGTGATCGTGATCGCGGATCGCTCGGTCTTTGGTAACCAGCCGAAGGCCGTGCTCGACGGCGGTCGCGTAAATCAGTCGATCGGCGGGATCGCCCGGAAACGAGGAGGGCAGGGCGACGGCGGTATCCGCGATCGCCGGGGTCACGCCGATCGTCCGCAACTGCGCGGCGAGGCTCTGCAACCAAGTCCGGATCGGAACGTTGACGATGATCCGCTCGTGTCTCGCCAGCCAGGCCAACTCGTACCAGGAGATCGCCGCCACGACCAGCTCGTCCGCCCCTTCAAGGGTCTCGCGCGCCGGCCTGCTGACCCGCTTTGGCTCTGCCGACCACCAGTGGGCCACATGGGTGTCGAGCAGAACCGCGTTCACGGCCTACGAGGCGTTCCAGGTCTCGCCGGTGGAGAACAATTGGTCCTCCTCGACCGCCGTCATCGCGATCCCCCGCAACGAACTCTCCAGCGAGCGTGCGCCGGCTGCGGGCACCAGCCGGGCGACCGGACGACCGTGCCTGGTGATCTCGATTTCCTCGCCAGCGGCAGCATCGTCGAGGAGACGCAAAATCGTTGCCTTGGCGTCGGTAGCGGTTACTTGTTTGACCATATGGTCAGTGTAACGTACAGACTCTCACTCAGTGCCCGGGCCGCATCAGACCTGGATCTCGCGGGCGACCCGCGCGTCGAGATCGTAGATGAACGCGCTCGACTGGATCGCGGCGGGGAGGAGCGGTGAGGCGCGGATTGCTTCGACGTCCTCGCGCAGCGCATTCCTGGGGTCGGCGATCGTGAGGAAATCGACCTCCGCCCCGGCGCCTGGGGGCAGGAGGGCGCGGAGCTGCTCGTCGGTGTGTTTGGCCATCGCGCAGTCGGTGTGGTGGACGATGGCGATGCGCTCGGCGCCCATCGTGCAGGACACCGCCAGCGAGCGCAGGGCGTCGGCGGTGACACGTCCCCCCGCGTTGCGGACGACGTGCACCGGCTCGGGCCAGGAATCGAGGAACCCGGCGGCATCGAGCCGGGCGTCCATGCAGGCGACAATCGCGGTGCGGGGGTGCTCCGGCCTCATCGCAGGGCATTCTAGTGGTGCCGGCGCCTCAGCCGACGGCTTCGATCGCCCGTTCCGCCTGGGCGACGCCGGGACCGTCCTGGAGGGTGCGGGTGCCGCTCGGCCCGCTGACGATCATCGCCACGCCGGTGCGGATGCCGAGCTTGGTCCCGAGTTCTCCGTCGGCTTCGAGTCGCTTCGCGATCGCTCCTCCGGAGCCGCCTTCGCGATCCAGTGCTTCCTGCCATTCCGGGACGTCGAGTTCGCCGATCGAGCCGGCCAGCGAAGCCATGAAGTCATTGTCGATCCCAAACCGTTCCGCCTCGGCCTGGTTGAGGAAGAAGAGATAGGTGTATTGCCAGCCGTAGCCCTGCTGTGCTGCCGCTTCGGCACCGAAGAAGCCGAGCTCGAGCGGATTTTCGGCGACCGAGTAGTGGCGCATCAGCAGCTTCGCCGACCCCGGCCGCGCATACTTTTCGACCAGGCCCGGGATCGTGGCGAGGAAGTCAGCGCGGCAGTTGCCGCACTGGAGGTCGTTGAAGACCTGGATCGAGACGGGCGCATCGGAGGACCCGAGCCGATCGCCTTCCTGGGGAACCCCGCCGAAGAGCTCCTGGGCGGTGGAGATGCCTTCGATCTGGACGAAGTTGCTGTCGGCTTTCTTGGTGGAGATGCTGACCAGCGCGTAGCCGAGCGCCCCGAGCGCCAGGGCAAGCGCGAGGATCACCCAGAGGCGGCCCCGGCGAGGCATCGGAGTGGCGGCGACTTCGGACACCCCCGCATTATCGCGAGCCGGGCCGGCCGGTCCCTCCAATCCACGCAAAGTGCGACCGCATGCGTTTGACACGTCCGCCCACCGGGGTAAAACTGCGCGTACCCGATTTCAACTACCTGGGAGGTCCGCCGTGGCCAATCACCTCACCCCGTCCGAGCTTGCCGACGAGCTGCGCATGAAACGGCAGGAGGTGATCGGCAAGTGCGTCGAGATGCACGTCCCGATCTTCCACGGCCGGATCGACAAGTCGCTCTTCCAGACCTCACTCCGCCGGACCACCGAACAGCGGGCGCGACACCACGCTTCGACCGCATAACCCCTCGGTAACCGTCCACTAGACTCCCCGCCGTGGAGGAGCGGGGAACCAAATCGGCCACGCTCGCGGACCTGCTTCCGCGAGCCGCGAAGCTCTACGGCGACGCCCCGGCCATTCAGTTCAAAGACGGCGAGGAGTGGGTGAAGCGCAGCTTCGTCGAGGTCGAGGAAACAGTCCGCAAGCTCGCCCTCGGCCTGGTCGACCTCGGTGTCGCGAAGGGCGACAAGGTCTCGATCCTCGCCAACACCCGCCCCGAGTGGACGTACTTCGACTTTGCCGCGCTCTCGATCGGCGCCACCGTCGTGCCGATCTACCAGACCAACTCGGCCGAGGAGTGCCAGTACGTGCTGGAGAACTCCGACGCAAAGGTGGTCGTGGTCGAGGACGACGAGCAGCTCGAGAAGATCCGCGCCGTCCGCGACAAGCTGCCGCTGCTGGAGCAGGTGGTGCGAATGACCGGCAGCAGCGACGACACGGTCTCCCTCGAGGATCTGTCCGCCCGCGGCGACGGCCGGGACGTCGGGGAGTGGGAGCGACTCTGGCAGGCGGTCGCGCCGGACGACATCTGCACCTTCATCTACACGTCGGGGACGACCGGGCCGCCGAAGGGCTGCGTGATCAGCCACGGCAACTACAGGGCGATGCTCGACATGGTCAACGACACCAGCGTCATAGAGGGCGAAGACGTCACCTATCTCTACCTCCCCCTCGCCCACTCCTTCGCCCTGCTGATCCAGCTGGGCAGCTTCGACCTCGGCGCGACGATCGCCTACTGGGAGCGCGACCCGCTGAAGATCATGCCCAACCTGGCCGAACTGAAACCGACCTACTTCCCCTCGGTGCCACGGATCTTCGAGAAGATCTACACCCTCGCGACCAGCAGCATGGAAAAGGAGGGAGGCCTGAAAAAGGCCGTCTTCGACTGGTCGATCCGGGTCGGCGGCAAGATGCGTGACGCCGAGCGAGCCGGGCGCAAGCCGGGCCTCCTGCTGCGCAAGCAGTACAAATTCGCCGATAACAAAGTCCTCTCGAAAATCCGTGGTCTCTTCGGTGGCGAGCTGCGCCTTGCGGTCTCCGGCGCCGCCCCGATCAGCCCCGACATCCTGCGCTTCTTCGACGCCGCCGGCGTGCTCGTGCTGGAGGGCTGGGGAATGACCGAGACGTCGACCGCGGCGACGATCTCCTCGCCGGAAGACTTCAAGGTCGGCACGATCGGCAAACCCTTCCCCGGCTGCGAGATCAAGATCGCCGCGGACGGCGAGATCCTGGTCAAGGGCCCGAACGTCTTCCAGGGCTACTACAAGAACGAGGAGGCGACCCGGGAGACGATCGTCGACGGCTGGCTTCACACCGGCGACCTCGGCTCGATCGACGCCGACGGCTTCATCACGATCACCGGGCGTAAAAAGGACATCATCATCACCGCCGGCGGCAAGAACATCACGCCGGCCAACCTCGAGGGCGAGATCAAGCAGCACCCGCTGGTCTCCCAGTGCGTCGTCGTCGGCGACCGGCGGCCCTACCTGGTGGCGCTGGTCACGCTCGACCCCGAAGAAGCGTCTGCCTACGCCAAGGAGCACGCTCTGCCGGAGGATCCCACGCAACTCGCCGCCAACGGCGACGTGCGCGAGGCCATCGAGGCACACCTCGCCAAAGTCAACGAGAAATTCGCCAGGGTCGAGCAGGTCAAGAAGATCGCGATCCTCCCCGAGGACCTCTCGCAGGAAAGCGGCGAGCTGACCCCGACGCTGAAGGTCAAGCGCGCCGTCGTCGCCGACAAGCACCAGGACGAGATCGAGCAGCTCTACGCGGGCTGAGGCTCAGGGGCTCAGGAGGCCTCGCCGCGAAGCAGCGCCGAGGTCGTCTGCTCGAGCACCCGGCGCCAGGCCGAGGCCTGCTCCGGCTCCTCCTCGGAGGCGCGCTCGACCGCCCGGCGCACCCGGCGCTCGGAGATCTCGAGCCCATGGCGCTCGGCGATCTCCTTGTAGCGGTCGTAGTCCTGGGCGAGGGTGGCGGTGACCGACTCGAAGCCATGGCGGGCGATCTTCAGCCGTCGCGAGTAGTCCATGATCGGCGTGCCGAACATCAACTCGTCGTTGGGCTCGGGCTCGATCAGGATGATGTCGACGCCCGGGTATTTCTCCTGCCAGCGGGCAACCGCCTCGTGCAGGCGGGCGTGGGCGATCAAGCGGAAGGTCTGGTTGGCGATCGCCGGCAGCCCCATATCGGAGACCCGGCGAACGCGCGTCCCGAACACCGTCGGGATCGTCTGCTCGAAGTCGTTGACGTAGGGCACGAGCGGGTTGACCACGATGATGAACTTGGCGCCCTTCTCGACCGCGATGTCGACGTTGGTGGTCGAACGGATGCCCCCGTCGACCAGCTGCCGGCCCTTCAGGTCGACCGGCTTGTAGACGATCGGCAGCGCGGTCGAGCACTCGATCGCCTTCGCTATCGGCACGTCGTCCCAACCCTCCTCGCCGAAGACGAGACGCTCGCAGGTATCGAGGTCGGTCGCGGTCAGGTAGAGCTCTTTGTCGAGCTGGCGGAAGTCGTTGATGCCGCCGGAGTCGGCAAGTGCCTGCTCGACGTATTCGGCGATCCCCCCGCCCGAGTAGAGACCGGTCGGCAGGGCCTCGGCGAGGCCGACGCCGATGTCGATCGCCGAGAAGTCCCCCATCTGGACCAGCCTGCGCATCAGCTCGAGCGAGCGCAGCGGCAGCATCGCGGCCTTCTGCAGGAAGCCGAAGTAGTTGAACTTCAGCACCTTGTCGAGGTCGAGATCGTCGAGGTCCGACTCGACCCGCTTGTTGATCACCTGCATCATTTCGTCGGGGGTGACGCCGTTGGCGAGCATCGACGCGACAAAGGAGCCGGCGCTGGTGCCGACGTAGACGTCGAAGCTGTTGACGGTGCTGTTGACGGCGAGCAGGTCGAGCGCGCGCAGGGCGCCGATCTCGTAGACGCCGCCGGTGAAACCGCCGCCGCCGAGGACCAGGGCGGTCTTCGACGGACGCTTGCGACCTTTGCCGCGTCTGCGCCGGGTGGGGGTCTCTATATCGACGACCTTGCCCATAAACATGGATTATCCCAGGTCGGGCGGGCGGGTTGGTTGGGGAGGAAGAGGGGGCGTCCTCGCCTTGCTGGGTTTTCGCCAGCCGCGCCGGTGTCTCTCATTGAGCTTGTGGGGCGAAAAGAGGACGCCGCTGCCGCGAGGACGCCCCCTCTTCCTCTCGTCAGCCGCGTGCGCCGCTACCTTGCGTCGTTCTCGTGTTGCAACCAGCTATGAGACGGGTGTCGATCCTCTTCGGCCTATTGCTGCTGGCGCTCGTGCTGCCAGTGGCAGCCGGAGCCGCAGGCAACGCCTGCAAGCAGATGCGGGAACGGCTGGTCTATGGAGGGGGATCCGCCAGCGGTCTCTACGTGATCGATGCGGAAAGTGGCAAGCCTGTTTGTGCTCGGGCCGCCAAGCGGCCGCGGATCCTGGCCTCTAATACGAAGCTCTTCACGACCTCGACCGCTCTCTCGCGCTTCGGGCCCGAATACCGGATCGTCACCAAGCTGCTCACCGACGGCAAGATCGATGCCGCCGGTGTCCTGCACGGCAGCCTCTATTTGCAGGGAGGTGGCGATCCCGCGCTCGGGGTGCCCTCGTTCTACGACCGCTACGGCGGTGGGGTCGGCACCAATCTGCTCCTGCTCGGCTCTCGGCTCCGTGCCGCCGGCGTGCACACCGTGACCGGGCGGCTCTACGCCGACGACAGCATCTTCGACCGGCTGCGCGGCGTCGCCGACTCGGGCTACGCGACCAGCCCCTACATCGGGCCGCTCTCGGGGCTCTCCTTCGACTCCGGCTACCGCGGCTCGATCTCCCAGGGCTTCGCTTCCGATCCCGCGACCCTTGCGGCCACGAAGCTGGATAGCGCGCTGCGCTCGGGTGGAATCAGGATCCGTACTGGCGTGGCCCGCGCCGTCACCCCACCCGGGGCCGCGGCGCTCGCCGGCGTGCGATCGCCGACGATGTCGCAGCTCGTCGAGGCGACCGACGTCTACTCGAACAACTTCTTCGCCGAGATGCTGGCGAAGCTGCTCGGCGCCCACTTCGGCGCCGCCGGGACCACCCAGGCCGGAACGAACGTGGTCGAGCGCTTCGCCCGCGGCCAGGGCTCGGGGGTCCACGCGGTCGACGGCTCCGGCCTGACCCGCGGCAACCGCGCCTCCCCTGCCCAGGTCGTGGGCCTTCTGGAGGCGATGCGCGGGACGCCAGTCGGCGACGAATTCATCCAGGACCTGGCGCTCGCGGGTCACGAGGGAACCGTTGCCGACCGCATGCACGGAACCGCCGCCTACGGTCGCTGCCGCACCAAGACCGGCACCCTGACCGCGGTCAGCGCCCTCTCCGGCTTCTGCTTCAACCGCAGCGGCCGGATCATGATCTTCTCGATCCTGATGAACAGCGTCAGCGACCTCAACCTCGCCCACTACGAGCAGGACAGGATCGCGGGATTGATCGCCTCTTACTGACGGGGGAGGAGGGGGCGTCCCCGCGGCAGCGGCGTCCTCTTTTTTCGCCCCACAGGCCTTCGGGCGACAGCCTTAGGGTCATCAGGCGAAAAACCCAGCAACGCGGGGACGCCCCCTCCTCCCCCGTCCCTAGAATCGGCCACATGCGCGTACTCCTGACCAACGACGACGGCATCTCGGCCCCCGGCCTGCAAGCCGCCCGCCGCGCCCTGCGCGCGCTCGACGGCGTCGAGGTTGACGTGATCGCGCCGGACTCCAACCGCAGCGCCACCGCGCGCAGCATCACCACCCGCTCGCCGCTGACGGTCGAGGAGGTCGAGTTCGGCGACGGCGACCGAGGCTTTGCCACCGACGGCACCCCGGTCGACTGCGTCCGCTTCGCCGAGCTGGGCCTGGTCGGGCACCGGCCCGACCTGATCGTCTCGGGGATAAACCACGGCGCCAACCTCGGCGACGACATCACCTACTCGGGCACCGTCGCCGCGGCCTTCGAGGGGATCGTGCTCGGCATCCCCGCCGTGGCGATCTCCCAGCAGTCCTCCGGCGGCGGCATGGGCTACGTCAGTGGCCGCTTCGACTTCGGCGTGGCAGCCTCGTTCCTGGCCCAGCTGGTCGGCCGCCTGACCACCGAGCCGATGCCCTCCGAGACGCTGGTCAACGTCAACTGCCCCGCCGGTGAGCCGACCGGGATCGAGGTGACCAAGCTCGGCAAACGCGTCTACAACGACGAGCTGAAGCTGGTCTCCGAGGACGGAGACGGCCGCAAGCGCTACGAGATCTACGGCTGGCAGCCCGGCTTCGAGGAGCTCGAGGGATCCGACCTGATGGCGGTCTCACAGGGTCGCATTGCGGTGACGCCGATCCACTTCGACCTCACCGACCACGGTGAGCTCGACCGGCTGCGCGGATGGCGACTCGAGGAGATGCTGGCGGCGAGCTTCCCCTCCTCGGTGTGAGCGCCGCAACCGCCGAGAAACGGGCCAAGGAGCTGCGCCGCGAGCTCGCGGTCCACAACCGCCGCTACTACGTCCTCGACGACCCGCTGATCGGCGATGACGAATACGACGCGCTACTCGACGAGCTGCGGGCGATCGAGGCCGAGCACCCCGAGCTGCGGACGCGCGACTCGCCGACCCAGCGGGTCGGCGCACCGCCGCTGGATCGCTTCGAGCAGGTCGAGCACGTCGAGGCGATGCTCTCGCTTGCCAACGCGCGCAACGAGGAGGAGCTGCGCGCCTGGGAGACCCGCGTGCGCAACCACCTCAAGTGCCTCGACATCAGCGCCGCCGAGTTCAGCTACACGACCGAGCCGAAGATCGACGGCCTGGCGATCTCGCTCACCTACGAGGACGGCGTGCTGGTGCGCGGCGCGACCCGCGGCGACGGCCGTGTCGGTGAGGACGTGACGCAGAACCTGCGCACGATCGGCGCGATCCCGCTGCGGATCGACGATCCGCCGCCCCTGGTCGAAGTGCGCGGCGAGATCTACCTGCCGATCGCCGACTTCAAAGCCCTCAACGAGCGCCGCGCCGAGGCCGGCGAACCGGCCTTCGCCAACCCCCGTAACTCGGCGGCCGGCTCGATCCGCCAGCTCGACCCCGCGCTCGCCGCCGAACGACCCCTCTCGATCTGGTGCTACGGCATCGGCGCCGTCCGCGGCCTCGAGCTGTCGACCCACAGTCAAGAGCTGGATTGGCTGCGCGAGCGTGGCTTCAAGGTCAATCCCGATACCGATCGCCACGGGGGAATCGACTCCATCGTGAAGCGCTGTCAGTGGTGGGAGGCGCGGCGTGAGGAGCTCAACTACGAGATCGACGGTGTCGTGGTCAAGATCGACGAGCGCGCACTGTGGCGAGAGCTGGGCGTGGTCGGACGCGAGCCGCGCTGGGCGATCGCCTGGAAGTTCGCGCCGACGACCGCGACGACGAAGCTGCTCGACGTTGTCTGGAACGTCGGCCGCACCGGCCACCTGGTGCCCTTCGCGATGCTCGAGCCGGTCCACGTCGGCGGCGTCACCGTCTCCACCGCGACCCTCCACAACGAGGAGGACCTGGCGCGCAAGGACGTGCGGGTCGGCGACGAGGTGATCGTGATGCGGGCCGGGGACGTGATCCCGCAGGTCGTCGCGCCGCTCAGCCAACGGCGCAAGAGGGGCGCCCGCAAACCGAAGCCGCCGGCGAAATGCCCCGCCTGCAAGACGCCGACCGTGAAGCCCGAGGATGCCGTGTTCACGATCTGCCCCAACCGCTCCGGCTGTCCCGGCCAGTCCTTCCAGCACGTCAAGCACTTCGTCAGCCGCGGCGCGATGGACATCGACGGGCTGGGGGAGAAACAGGCGCTGCGCTTCCTCGAGGAAGGCCTGATCGAGGACGTGGCCGACATCTACGAGCTCGACGAAGAGCGTCTCGCCGGCCTCGAGGGCTTCGGCGAGGTGTCGGCCCGCAACCTGATCGCGGCGATCGACGCCTCGCGTGCGCGGCCCTTCAAACGCGTTCTCTACGCGCTCGGACTGCCGGGGGTAGGTTACGTGACCGCGGAGGCCCTGGCCGACCACTTCGGTTCGATCGACACCCTCCACTCGGCCGACCCGGAGCGGATCGAGGAGGTCGACGGCGTGGGGCCGATCATGGCCGTGCAGATCGCCGAGTCGCTCGCCGACGAGCCGACCTGGGCGCTGGTCGAGAAGCTGCGCGAGAGGGGGTTGCGGCTGGAGCAGGACGCCTCCGAACGCCGCGCCTCCGGCGGGCCGCTGGAAGGCAAGACCCTGGTCCTGACCGGCACCCTGGCCGAGCTGACCCGCGAGGAGGCCGCGGCGCTGGTCAAGGCCGCCGGCGGCAAGGTGGTCAACTCGGTCTCGAAGAAGACCGACTACGTCGTCGCCGGCGAGAACCCGGGCTCGAAGCTGGCCAAAGCGGAGAAGCTGGAGGTCGAGGTTCTCGACGAAGACGGGCTGCGGGCGCTGCTCCAATAGGGGGACGGACCAGGGGGCATCCCCGCGTTGCTGGGTTTTCGCCAGCCGCGCCTGCCTTTCTCGCTGAGTCGGTGGGGCGAAAAGAGGACGCCGCTGCCGCGGGGATGCCCCCTGGTCCGTCCACTCAGTCGTAGGCGACGGACTCCAGATACAAGCCATGCGGTGGGGCCGTGTCGCCCGCTTCGGGTCGGGACGCTCCTTCCAGAAGCTTCGTGAAGCTGGCGATCGAGCGACGGCCGTTGGCTGCCTCGAGCATGGTGCCTACAAGGATCCTCACCATGTTTCGCATGAATGCATCGGCGGTAACACGGAAGCTGAGGATGTCGCCCTGTCGCTCCCAACTCGCGGCGAAGACATCGCGATCGAAGCGGACGTGATCGGTCTGGGTTGGCGTGAAGGCGGTGAAGTCGTGATTGCCGAGGAGAGCAGCCGCGCAAGCTTCCAGAGCTTCCAGGTCGATTCGGTGGGGCCACCAGAGAGCGCGGCCCTGCTCGAACGGGCTTGGCGAGGAGCGTGCGAGCACGCGGTAGAAATAGCTGCGGGACCTGGCGTCGTGACGTGCATCGAAGCCGTCCTCGACTGCTTTGGCTGCCGTCACGGAGATGTCGTCTGGGCCCACCCCGTTCAGCCGACGCGCCAGATCCTCCTGCACCACAGTCTCGGTGACGAAGCTGGCGACCTGTCCAAGCGCATGCACGCCCGTGTCGGTCCGCCCAGCCACTTTGAGCTGTACCGGCCTGCGCAGCACCGTAGCGAGTCCCGCCTCCAGCTCCCCCTGAACAGTCCGCTGTCCAGGCTGCGCGGCCCAGCCCCGAAACCCGCTCCCGTCGTATTCGATGTCCAATCGGACCGTGGTCACCACAAGCAGTATCCAGCGCCTGAGTGGGAGGGGCAGGGGGTGTCCAGTCGGCAGCGGCGTCCTCTTTTTCGCCCCGCAAGCCTTCGGGCGACAGCTTCAAGAGTCTCCTGGCGAAAAACCCAGCAACGGCTGGACACCCCCTGCCCCTCCCCAACCGAGGCTAAACTAGCTCGAGATAGACCATCTCGGTCGAATCCGACCGACGCGGGCCGAGCTTGACGATCCGCGTGTAGCCCCCGGGCCGCTCGACGTAGCGAGGCGCGACCTCCTCGAACAGCTTGTGCACGATGAACTTGTCGTTGTGCAGCGTCGCCAGCGCCTGGCGGCGGGCGTGAAGGTCGCCGCGTTTGGCCAGCGTGATCAGCTGCTCGACCTCGGGCTTGACCGCCTTGGCCTTCGCCTGGCTGGTCTTGATCCGCTCGTGCTCGATCAGCTGCTTGGAGAGGTTGGACAGGAGCGACTCCCGGTGCGCCGCGTTGCGACTCAGTTTGTTTCGCTTCTTGCGGTGGCGCATCGGGTTCCTCGGCTCGCTCTCGCCGCTTCCTCAGTCCGCCTGCAGATCGAGGCCGCGGGACTGCAGGGTCTCGATCACTTCGTCAATCGACTTCGAGCCGAAGTTGGGGATCGCGTTCAGCTCTGAGCGGGTCTTGCGAACCAGGTCGCCGACGGTCTGCACGCCGGCCCGCTTGAGGCAGTTGTAGGAGCGCACACCCAGCTCCAGCTCCTCGATCAGGATCTCGTCGAGGCCGTTGCTGGCCGCCGACCCGGCCCCGTCGCCGCCGATCGCGGACAGCCCATCGCCGCCGGCAAGCGGAGCCGCAATCGCTTCGCGAGCGGTCAGTTCCTCGACCCGCTCGGCGTCGGTGAAGATAGCCAGGGTCTTGATCAGGATCTCCGAGGCCTCACGCAGGGCCGCGGCCGGCTCGATCGAGCCGTCGGTCTCGAGGTCCAGGGTCAGTTTGTCGAAGTCGGTCCTCTGACCGACACGCGCCGTCGCAACCGAGTAGGAGGTACGGCGGATCGGCGAGAAGATCGAGTCGATCGGGATCACGCCGATCGGCTGCTCGTCGGACTTGTTTTCCTCGGCCGGCGAGTAGCCGCGGCCGCGACCGATCGTCAGGTAGACCTCGAGCTTGGTTTTCTTCTCCAGCGTCGCGATCGGGGCGTCAGGGTTGAGGATCTCGACCCCAGATGGCAGGTCGATGTCCTTGGCCTTGACCTCGCCAGGCCCGGTGGCGACCAGGGGCGCCTCTACCTCGTCGGCGTCGGTGTGCATGCGGACGACGAGGTCCTTCAAGTTGAGGATGATGTCGGTGACGTCCTCTTTGACGCCGGGCACCGTGGAGAACTCGTGCGCGACGCCCTCGATGCGAACGCTGGTCACGGCGGCGCCACCCAACGAGGAGAGCAGGACGCGACGGAGCCCGTTGCCGAAGGTGTAGCCGAAGCCCTTGTCGAGGGGCTCGATGATGAAGGTGCCGCGGCGGTCATCCGCCTTGTCTGCGGTTATACGAGGGACCTGAAAGTCAGTGGTCATGAGTTCCTTGCTTATGGGTGTTTCAGAAACAGAGTCCGGACTACTTGGAGTACAGCTCGACGATCAGCTGCTCCTGCACCGGCGCCGAGATCTCCGCACGCTCGGGGAGGCGCAGGACCTTGGCGGTAAGCGAGTCGTGGTCGGCCTGTAGCCAGGCCGGCACGGTCGAGACCAGCTCGGTTGCTTTGCGAATCGTGTCGGTGGCCGCCGAACCGGATTTGATCGAGATCACGTCCTCGGGGCGCACCTGGTAGGAGGGCACATCGACGCGGCGCCCGTTGACCAGCCAGTGGCCGTGGCCGACCAGCTGCCGGGCCTGGCGCCGCGAGGCGGCGAATCCGAGCCGCACGAGGACGTTGTCCAGGCGTGACTCAAGCAACCGCAAGAGATTCTCACCGGTGACGCCGTCCTGGCGCGAGGCCTTGTCGTAATAGGCGCGAAACTGGCTCTCGAGCACCTGGTAGTAGCGGCGCGTCTTCTGCTTCTCGCGCAGCTGCACGCGGTACTCGGACTGCCGCATCCGGCCGCGCCCATGGTCGCCGGGCGGGTAGGAACGACGCTCGACCCCGCACTTGTCGGTGAAGCAGCGCTCGCCCTTGAGGAAGAGCTTCTGGCCCTCGCGGCGGCACTGCTTGCACTGGGCCGAGGTGTCGCGAGCCACTAGACCCGCCTCCGCTTCTTCGGGCGACAGCCGTTGTGGGCCTGCGGCGAGACGTCCTTGACCGTGGTCACATCGAGGCCGGCGGCCTGCAGCGAGCGGATCGCCGTCTCGCGGCCCGAACCGGCGCCCTTGGCGAAGACCTCGACCTTTTCGAGGCCGTGTTCCATCCCCTTCTTGGCCGCCGCGTCGGCGGTGACCTGGGCGGCGAACGGCGTCGACTTGCGCGAGCCTTTGAAGCCCGCCGATCCGGCCGACTCCCAGGCGATCACGTTGCCCTGGGGGTCGGTCAAGGTGACGATCGTGTTGTTGAAGGAAGTCTTGATGTGGGCCTGCCCGTAGGCGATGTTCTTTTTGACGCGGCGCCGAGTGCGCCCTTTGGCGGGTTTTTTGGCTGCGGCCATGGTCTCCTACTTCGCCGTCGGCGCCTTGCGCTTGCCGGCGACGCTCATCCGGCGCGGGCCCTTGCGGCCACGCGCGTTGGTCTTCGTCCGCTGACCCCTGACAGGCAGGCCACGACGATGGCGCAGCCCCCGGTAGGAGCCGATCTCCATCAGTCGTTTGACGTCCTGCGAGTGCTCGCGCCGCAGGTCACCCTCGACCTCGCGCTGCTCGACTGCCTCGCGCAGTTTCACGACCTCTTCCTCGGTCAGATCCTTGACCGATGTGTTGGGGTCGATGCCGGTCTCCTTGAGGATGTCCTGGGCAGTCGAGCGACCGATGCCGAAGATGTAGGTGAGCCCGATCTCGACCCGCTTGTTGACCGGGATGTTGATCCCCGCGATTCGCGCCATGCGTCAGCCCACCTAACCCTGTCGCTGCTTGTGGCGCGGGTTCTGGCAAATGACAAGGACCGCCCCGTTGCGGCGGATTACCTTGCACTTTTCGCACATCGGCTTTACGGAAGCTCGGACCTTCATCGCTCCGGTGTTGTGTCGACTACAGGACTCCCATCCGCCCCATGAATCGGGCAAGCGGGCACGAACAAACGGCCCTCAGGGCCGACCGGGAAAGATAGCAGGGGACGCGTTCCGGGACCGCCTGGGTGTGGCAGGTGGCTACGGTCCTCGGGGGAATTCACCACCGCGCTCCATCTCAGTCGCTAAGCGCGCAGCGCGTGCGACCTAAATTCACGCGGAGGCACACCGCCCTCCCCCTACAACTGCCCTCGTCCTACTCGTCTTCGTGCCAGGGGGTCAAGATCCGCGGCCCCTCGGCGGTGACCGCGATCGTGAACTCGAAGTGGGCTGCCAGCGAGCCGTCCTGCGAGTAGACCGCCCAGCCGTCGTCGCCCATGCGGACCAGGGGGCCGCCGGCGTTGACCATCGGCTCGATCGCCAGCACGGTTCCCTCCTCCAGCTCCGGACCCTTGCCGGGCTCGCCGAAGTTGGGGACCTGCGGGTCCTCGTGCATGTCGCGGCCGATCCCGTGCCCGACCAGGGTGCGGATGATCGAGAGCCCCTCGATCTCGACCGCCCGCTGGATCGCCGCCGAGACGTCGCCGAGGTGGTTGCCCGGCCGCATCTGCTCGGCGCCGGCGAGCAGCGCCGCCTTGGTCACGTCGAGCAGCTTGCGTGCCTCCGGTGTGACCGAGCCGACCGGGACCGTCATCGCCGCGTCGGCGACCCAGCCGTCCTTGATCACGCCGACGTTGACCGAGAGCAGGTCTCCGCGCTTCAGCTCGTAGGGGCCGGGGATGCCGTGCACGACCATCGAGTTGGGTGAGGCGCAGATCGAACCGGGAAAGCCACGGTAGCCCTTGAAGGCCGGCTCGGCGCCCTGCGAGCGGATGAACTTCTCCGCCGCTTCGTCGAGTTCCTTGGTCGTGACGCCGGCGCGGGCCTTGGCCGCCACCATGCGCAGGCAGCGAACCAGGATCTGGCCCGACGCGGCCATCTTGTCGACCTGCTCGGGGGTCTTGCGGATGATCATCCGGTACACGCTAGCCGCCCAGCCAAGTCGCTAGATGGTCTCGTCGGCCTCGAGCTTCAGCGTCGCCAGGGCGCGGCGCAGCTCGTCGCCCACGGCGTCCGGCGCGGCGGCGCCGTCGATCCGCCGCAGCAGGCTCTGGTGGTCGTAGAACTCGATCAGCGGCTCGGTCTTCTCGTGGTAGGTGTCAAGCCGGTGGCGGATCACCTCGGGCTTGTCGTCGTCGCGGACGATCAGCTCGCTGCCGTCGATGTCGCAGACGTCCTCGCGCTCGGGCGGATTGAAGTCGACGTGGAAGACGTGGCCGTTCTCGGCGCAGGTGCGGCGACCGCCGAGCCTCCGCGTCACCTCCTCGTCGCTCGCGTCGATCAGCAGCACCGCCGTCAGCCGCCGCCCGAGCTCGCTCAGCTTCGCCGCCAGCGCCTCGGCCTGCGGCACGGTGCGCGGGAAGCCGTCGAGGATGAAGCCGTCGGCCGCCTCGGTCGAGTCGACCCGCTCGGCGATCGCGCCGACGATCACCTCGTCCGGAACCAGGTCGCCGCGGTCCATGTACTCCTTCGCCGCCTTGCCCAGCTCCGTTTCGTCGCGCACCGCCGCCCGCAGGATGTCCCCGGTCGCGTAGTAGGGAAGCTGCAGATCTTCCTGCAGCCGCTCCCCCTGGGTGCCCTTCCCGCTGCCGGGAGGGCCGAGAAGGACGAGGTTGAGCTCTATTTCAAGAACCCCTCGTAGTTCCTCATCATGAGCTGAGCCTCTAATTGCTTGACCGTATCCAAAGCCACGCCGATCACGATCAGGATGGAGGTCCCCCCGAAGAAGAAGTTCGCCGAGGTCTGGCTGATCAAGATCGTCGGCAACGCCGCGACCGCACCCAGATAGAGCGCTCCCGGGAAGGTGAGGCGAGAGAGGATCCGGTCGAGGTACTCCGCGGTCGGCCGCCCGGGACGCACGCCGGGAATGAAGCCGCCGTATTTTTTCAAGTTGTCGGCCTGGTCGACCGGGTTGAAGGTCACCGCCGTGTAGAAGTAGGTGAAGATGATGATGAAGAAGACCTCGCCGACCACGTAGGCCCAGCCGTTGGGGCTGAAGAAGGCGGCGAAGTCGAGGGCGGCGGGCGTGTTCAGCATCTGGCCGATCGTCGGCGGGAAGGCCATGATCGAGGCAGCGAAGATGACCGGGATTACGCCGGCCATGTTGACCCGCAGCGGCAGGTAGGTGGAGCCGCCGGAGGTCATTTTGCGCCCGACCATCCGTTTCGCGTACTGGACCGGGATGCGGCGCTGCCCCTCCTGGACGAAGACGATGGCGACGATCACGGCCAGCGCGACGAAGGGCATCATCACGACGAAGACCTGATCGGGGTTGGTCCACCACGCCTGCAGGCCGCGGGGCAGGCCGGAGACGATCGAGGCGAAGATCATCAGCGAGATGCCGTTGCCGATCCCGCGCTGGGTGATCAGCTCGCCCAGCCACATCAGCAGCGTGCAGCCGGCGGTCAGGCAGATCACGATCAGCAGGACTTTGGGGCCGGTCAGGGCGCCGATGACGTTGTTGCCGCCGGCCGCGTTGCCGAAGGAGCGAAACAGGAAGACGTAGCCGAAGGACTGGGCGAAGGCCAGCCCGACGGTCAGATAGCGCGTGTACTGGGTGATTTTCTGCTGCCCGACCTCACCCTCTTTCTGCAGTTTCTCCAGCGACGGCACGACCACCGTCAGCAGCTGCAGGATGATCGAGGCGGTGATGTAGGGCATGATCCCCAGCGCGAAGAGCGAGAGGCGCGAGAGCCCGCCGCCGGAGAAGGTGTTGAGGAAGTTGAGGATGTTGCCGCCGGCGAAGTTGGACGAGAGTTCCTTGACCGCGCCCGCGTCGACCCCCGGCGCCGGGATGTAGGCGCCGAGCCTGTAGAGCAGCAGCATCGCCGCGGTGAACGCAAGCTTCTTGCGGATCTCCGCGACGCCGAAAGCGTTCGCAATAGTTCTGAGCATTAGGGCTCCAGAGTGTGACAGGAACCGCCGGCAGCCTCGATCTTCTCGCGGGCTGCCGCGCTGAAGCCATGCGCGTGAACCTCGAGCTTCTTCGAGATCTCGCCGCGAGCGAGGATCTTCACCGGGTCCGAGCGCTTCGCCAGGCCCTTCGCCTTGAGCGCCTCGACGTTGACCTCGGCACCGGCGTCGAAGCGCTCCTCGAGGTCGCCGACGTTGACCGGCTGGGTCGCGGTGCGGAAGTTCTCGAACGGCATCGACTGCTTTTTGTGCGGGCCGCGGAGCTTTCGCATCCGCATGTGGATCGGGTTCTGCCCACCCTCGTAGCCGGCCTTGCGCTTACGCCCCGACCGCGCCCCGGCACCCTTGTGACCGCGTCCGGAAGTCTTCCCCAGCCCGCTGCCCTCGCCACGACCGATCCGCTTGCGCGGCCGTTTCGAGCCAGGCTTGGGCGAGAGGTTATGAAGCCCGATCTCCAGCGTGCGCTCACTCGGAGCGTCGTCTTTGGCTTTCGCCGCTTTCTCAGCCATCAGCCAACCTCCACGAGGTGAGAGACAACCCGAATCTGCCCCTGCAGCTGCGGCGAATCTTTCCGCTCAACCGACCTGTTGATCTTTCCCAGGCCCAGCGCCGCGAGCGTAGCTTTCTGACTCGGATTGGTCCCGGCAAGCGACCGAACCTGCTTGATAGTCACCGCACTCACGACTCCTCAGCTTTCGCCTCAGCGGCCGGGGCGGTCGCCTCCTCGGCCGGAGCCTCAGGAGATTTCGCCTCCTCGGCCGGAGCCTCAGCAGTTCCAGGCGCCTCGTCCGCGGGTGGCGTGGAGGAGGGGGTGTCCTCTCCGTCGCGGCGTCCCGTTCCTCGCCCCGCCTGGTCAGAGAGAGCCGCATCGCCGCCCGGCGAGGAACCCAGCGACTGAGAGGACACCTCCTCCTCCGCGACAGGACCCGCGGCTGAGGCATCCGAACCCTCGGCCGTCCCAGCAGATGCACCATTCGTCTTCTGAACTCCCAAGACTTGCGCCACGGTCAACCCGCGCAGCTCGGCGACCTCCTCAGGCCGACGCAGACGCACCAGGCCGTCCATCGTCGCCTTGACGAGGTTGATCGGGTTCTGCGTGCCGATGCTCTTGGTCAGCACGTCGCGCACCCCACCGAGCTCGAGCACGGCGCGCACGCCGCCGCCGGCGATCACGCCGGTACCGGGACTGGCCGGGCGCAGGACCACGTGGCCGGCGCCGTAGCGGCCGATGATTTTGTGGGTCAGCGTCTGCCCGTATTTGGGCACCCGGATGAGGCTCTTGCGGGCGTTCTCGACCGCCTTCTGGATCGCCAGCGGGACCTCGCGGGCCTTGCCGTAGCCGATCCCGACGACGCCCTCTTCGTCGCCGACGGCGACGAGCGCGGTGAAGGAGAAGCGGCGACCGCCCTTGACCACCTTGGCGACGCGGTTGATCTCGATCACGCGCTCCTGGAGATCGAGGCCGCGCGGGCTCACCGTCTCCACATTGGTCATGTCCATGCCCTTCATCGCTGACCCCTGCAAACCGGCGTATCTCGGCGGCCTCGGTCGGCCGTCTTGCTCACGCACAGAAGTGCGCTCGCTGCGCCGACCTCCCTGCGTCCACCGACCTGCTTGGTTTTCGGGGTCATACCCATTAGAAAACCAGACCTCCCTCTCTCGCGCCTTCTGCCAGCGCTTTTACGCGGCCGTGGAACTGATATCCGCCACGGTCAAAGACGCAGCTTTCGACGCCGGCCGCCTTGGCCCGCTCGGCGAGCAGCTCGCCGGCGCGCTTCGCCTGCGCGCTCGCCGTCAGCTTGCGCAGCTCCGGCTCGGTCCAGTTGACCGCGGCGACGGTGCGACCGGCAGCGTCGTCGATGAGCTGGGCGAAGACGCCGCGGTTGGAGCGGTAGACGGAGAGGCGCGGCCGCTCGGAGCTGCCGACGATCCGGGCGCGGACCCGGCGGCGGCGGCGCAGGCGCTGCTGGCGCTTGGTGACGACGGTCATCGCTAGGCCCTCTTCCCGACCTTGCGCATCACATGCTCGTCGCGGTAGCGAATTCCCTTGCCCTTGTAGGGCTCGGGCGGACGGCGCTTGCGGATGTCGGCGGCGACCTGCCCGACCAGCTGCTTGTCGATTCCCCGCACGATGATCTCGGTCGGCTGCGGGACCTCGAACTCGATCCCATCCGGGGGCTCGATCGGCACCGGGTGCGAGTAGCCGAGCGCCATCTCCAGGCTCTTGCCTTTGAGCTGAGCGCGGTAGCCGACGCCCTGGATCTCGAGCCGCTTCTCAAAGCCATCGGTGACGCCCTCGACCATGTTCGCGATCAGGCTGCGGGTAAGCCCGTGCAGGGCGCGATGCTCGCCGCGATCGGTCGGACGCTCAACGGTGACCGTGCCGTCGTCCTGCTGAACCTTCATCTCGGCCGAGAGACTCTGCGCCAGCTCGCCCTTCGGCCCCTTGACGGCAACCCGCCCAGGGGCGAGCTCGACCGTGACGGAGTCGGGGACGGGGATCGGTTTTCTTCCAATTCGGCTCATCGCGGAGTGCTCCGATTCACCAGACGTAGGCGACGACCTCGCCGCCGACGCCCTTCTGCTTCGCTTCGTGCCCGGTCATCACGCCGACCGAGGTGCTGACGATCGCGGTACCCGTGCCGCCGAACACGCGCGGCACTTCGGTGTGATCGACGTAGCGCCGCCGACCGGGCCGCGAGATCCGCTCCAGGCCGATGATCACCGGGCGGCGGTCCTCCGTGTACTTGAGCCGGATCTCGATCGCCTCGCCGACCTTTGCCGGCTTGCGATGGAAGTCGCGGATGTAGCCCTGCTCCTTGAGGATGCGGGACATCTCTTCCTTCAACCGCGAGGCGGGGATCTGCACGTCGTCGTGGCCGGAGCCGAGCGCGTTGCGGATCCGGGTCAGGTAATCGGCTATCGGGTCGTTGAGCATTGTTGTGTTCTCCCTGTCCCTACCAGCTCGACTTGGTCATGCCGGGGACGTAGCCGTCATGCGCGGCCTCGCGCAGGCAGATCCGGCAGAGGCCGAACTTACGGTAGTAGCCGCGCGGGCGCCCGCAACGACGGCAGCGGTTGTATTCCCGCGATTTGAACTTGGCCTTCCGCCCCTGCTTCACCTTCATCGAAGTCTTAGCCATCTTCAGAATCCTCCTCGCCGGCAGCGTTGTCGGCCTCGTCGCTCTCGCCCTTGCTCTCGGCGTCACCCTCGGCCTCCTCGCCGGCCTCGGGCTCGGGCTTGGCATACGCCTCGGGGTTCTCCTCTTTCAACTGCTCCAAGGCGGCCTGCTCGGCCTCCGCCCGCAGGCGCGCCTCCTCCTTGCGCTTCTCCTCCTCCGCCTCGGCCTCGGCCTCGGCGTCACGACTGCCCGGCCGACCCTCTTTGGCGAACGGCATGCCGAGCCCGAGCAGCAGCTCGAAAGCCTCGGCGTCGGTCTGGGCGGAGGTCGCGATCGTGACGTCGAGGCCGCGCACCTCGTCGATCGAGTCGTAGTCGATTTCGGGGAAGATCAGCTGCTCCTTGACGCCCATCGAGTAGTTGCCACGGCCGTCGAAGGAGCGCGGGTTGAGCCCGCGGAAGTCGCGGATGCGCGGCACGGCGATCGAGGTGAGGCGATCGAAGAACTCCCACATGCGCGCCCGGCGCAGGGTGACCGAGAGGCCGACCGGCATCCCCTCGCGAACCTTGAAGGAAGCGATCGACTTGCGCGCGCGGCGCACGCTGGGTTGCTGGCCGGCGATCAGCGCCAGCTGCTCCTGGGCGGCCTCGAGCATTTTCGCGTTCTGCTTCGCCTCGCCGACCCCCATGTTGAGGACGATCTTCCGCAGGCGGGGAATCTGCATCGCGCTCGTGTAGCCGAACTTCTTGGTCAGCGCCGGCGCCACGTCCTGCTCGTAGCGCTCGCGCAGGCGCGGCGGCGGCGCGGCCTGGGACCGCGGGGTCGTTGCCGCCTCCATCAGAGACTCACCCCGCTTCGCTTCGCGAACCGCTCGCGCTTGCCGCCTTTGTCGCGGCGCATGCCGATCCGCGTCGGCTTGTTGTCTTTGGGATCGAGCAGCATCACGTTGGAGACGTGAATCGGGCCCTCCTTCTCGACGATCCCGCCGAGCTGCTGGCCCGCTTTCTGCACGTCCTGGGTCGGGCGAGCTTTTTCGTGCCGCTTGACCGTGTTGATGCCCTCGACGTAGACGAAGCTGCGCTTCGGTTCGGTGCGCAGCACGCGGCCGGTCTTGCCGGAGTCCTTGCCACCGATCACCTTGACCATGTCGTCGGTCTTGATTCGCATCGACTTCGCCATCAGAGAACCTCGGGAGCCAAAGAGACGATTTTCATAAAGTTGCGGTCGCGCAGCTCGCGGGCCACCGGCCCGAAGATGCGGGTGCCGCGCGGGTTGTTGCTGGCCGGGTCGATCAGCACGGCGGCGTTTTCGTCGAAGGAGATGTAGGTGCCGTCGGAGCGGCCGAGCTGCTTCTTGGTCCGCACGACGACCGCCTGCACGACCTCGCCCTTGCGGACGCCGCCCTGCGGGCTCGCCTGTTTGACCGTCGCCGTGATCACGTCGCCGACGCCGGCGTAGCGGCGATGCGAGCCGCCCTTGACGCGGATGCAGAGGATCTCCCGCGCGCCCGAGTTGTCGGCGACCTTCAGTCTGGACTCCTGCTGAATCACGTTCCGCTCCTACTTCGCCTTCTCCAGCACCTCGACCAGGCGCCAGCGCTTGGTCTTGGAGAGCGGGCGGGTCTCGACGATGCGAACCATGTCGCCCTCGCCGGCCTCGTTGAGCTCGTCGTGAGCGTGCAGGTTGCGTGAGCGTCGCACGACCTTCTCGTAGGTCGGGTGGCGCCGGGCGGTGTCGATCCGGACCGTGATCGATTTCTGGCCCTTGTCGGAGATGACGATCCCCTGCCGAACCTTGGCCGCATTCGCGTCTTTGACGGCCGGAGGAGTCCCGGTCCCCGGAGTCTTCTTTTTCTTCGCGGCAGCCCGTTCCTTGCGCCGTTCAACCCCCCGGCGCTTGCGCTCAGCCAACCGCTCCGCCTTACGCTCCTCGGGCGTCTGCGAAGGCTTGGCCTTGTGAGGCTTGCGAGAAGCCTCAAGCCGCTTCTTCTCCTTCCAAGGAAGGTCGTCCTCAGGGTTCGGCTCGGACTCAGCAGCTTTCGCCTCTTTGGGGGCAGGAGCATCCGCCTCATCGGTCGGAGCCTCAGGCTCAGGCTTCTCATCCGCGGGTGGCGTGGACGAGGGGTCGTCCGAGGCGGAAGCGGCGTCCGTTCCTCGCCCCTCCGACTCAGCAGCCCCCTCCGACTCCTCTGGCGAGGAACCCAGCGCAGCCTCGGACGACCCCTCGTCCGCGACAGGACCCGCGGCCTCAGGCGCCTCGTCCTGCGGCGTCTCGTCTACTGCGTCTTTTTTCGTCTCGTCCTCAGCCATCATTTCCTCAGCTCTCGATCGACATCGATCCCGCGCTCCTTGGCCACGGTCAGCAGCCGCGCAATGTCCCGTTTGGCGACGCTCAACCGGTGCGTGTTCTCCAGCTCGCCGGTCGCGTGCTTGAAGCGCAGGTTGAAGGACTCCTGCTTGGCGTCGATCAACTTCGCCACCAGCTCGTCGTCTTTCAGGTTATGGGCCTCGGAAGCCTTCATCAGCCCTCCGCCCCCTCGCGCATCACGAATTTGGTCTTGATCGGAAGCTTGTGACCAGCCAGGCGCAATGCCTCGCGGGCGAGGTCCTCGGGGACGCCGGCCAGCTCGAACATCACCTTGCCCGGCTTGACCACCGCGACCCAGCCCTCCGGGTTGCCCTTGCCCGAGCCCATCCGCGTCTCGGCGGGCTTCTTCGTGTAGGGCTTGTCGGGGAAGATGTTGATCCAGACCTTGCCGCCACGTTTGATCTTGCGGGTCATCGCGATACGAGCGGCCTCGATCTGGCGGTTGGTGATCCAGCCGCGATCGAGCGCCTTCAGCCCGTACTCGCCGAAGGCGACGTGGCTGCCGCCCTTGGTGTAGCCGCGCATCCGGCCGCGCATCTGTTTGCGGTGCTTGACCCGTTTCGGCATCAGCATCAGCGACCACCTCCGCCGCCACGCCCGCCGCGGCCACGATCGCCGGGACGGTTGCCGCGCTGTTGAACGCTCTGCGGCTCGCCGTCAGCCGGGACCTGGTCGGAGCGGAAGCCCTCGGGCATGACTTCGCCCTTGTTGATCCAGCATTTGACGCCGATCCGGCCCGCGGTGGTGCGCGCCTCGAAGAAGCCGTAGTCGATGTTGGCGCGCAGGGTGTGCAGCGGCACCCGCCCGTCGGAGTAGCTTTCGGTCCGCGCCATCTCGGAACCACCGAGGCGACCGGATACCTGCAGCTTCACTCCCTTGGCGCCGGAGCGCATCGCCGAGGTCAGGGCGCGTTTCATCGCGCGCCGGAAGGCGACCCGGTTCTGCAGCTGCTCGGCGATCGACTGGGCGACCAGTTTGGCGTCGAGCTCGGGGCGCTTCACCTCGCGGATGTTGACCTTGACTGGCTTGCCGGTCAGCTTGTGCAGCTCCTTGCGCAGGGCGTCGACTTCGCTGCCCGACTTGCCGATCACGATGCCGGGCCGAGCCGTGTGGATGTTGACGGAGACCTCGCCGCGGCGCTCGATCGTGATGCTCGAGAGGCCGGCGTGGGCAAGTTTGCCCTCGATGTGAGTGCGGATCTTCAGATCCTCCTCGAGCACGTCGGCGAAGCCCTTCTCGTCGAACCAGTTCGACTTCCAGTTCTGGATGTAGCCGACGCGGAAGCCGCCGGGATGGATCTTCTGTCCCATTACAGATCCCCTTCCGGGCTCAGGGCCACCGCGATGTGGCTGGTTCGCTTGTTGATCGGGGTCGCCCGTCCCAGCGCGCGCGGCCGGAACCGGCGCAGCGTCGGGCCTTCGTCGACGGTGATCTCCGCCACCCGCATCTCGTCGGAGACGAGGTCATGGTTGTTCTCCGCGTTGGCGGCAGCCGACTCGATCAGCTTGCCGATGTCCTGCGCCGCACCGCGCGGTGAGAACTGCAGCAGCGCCCGCGCCCGGTCGATCTGCAGGCCGCGGACCTGATCGGCGATGAGACGGGCCTTGCGCGGCGCGACCCGCACATAGCGGGAACTGGCGCGAACGACGATCGGCCCCGGTTTTGCTTTCGGAGCCTCTTTTTTCGCCGGCTCTTTTTTCGCGGCTTTCGAAGCTTTCGGAGTGGATTTCTCCGCGCTCTCCTTGGCGGCTTTTTTCGACTCGCCTTTCGCGGCTTTCGCCTTTTTCGGCGCGTCTTTTTTGCCGGCTTTGGCCTCGGTTTTTTTCGACTCGGCTTTTTTCGCCGGCTCTTTTTTAGCTTTTTTGTCTTTGTCGTCGGCCATCGCTATTCGCCCTTGCCCGTGCCGGAGTGGGCGCGGAAGGTCCGCGTCGGCGCGAACTCACCGAGCTTGTGGCCGACCATCGACTCCGAGATGAAGACTGGGACGTGCTTCTTGCCGTCGTGAACCGCGATCGTGTGGCCGACCATGTCGGGGAAGATCGTCGAGGTCCGCGACCAGGTTTTGACCATCTGTTTCTGGCCGGACTCGTTCATCGCCGAGATCCGCTTCATCAACGCCGCTTCCACCCACGGCCCCTTTTTGGTCGAGCGTCCCATGATCTTGTTTTTACCTCTACCTCTTCTTCTTTCCGCGGCGTCTACCGCGCACGATGTAGCGATCGGACTGCTTGCCCTTCTTGCGGGTGCGGTAGCCGAGCGTCGGCTTGCCCCACGGCGTCACGGGGTGGCCGCCCGGCGTGTGGTGAGCCTCGCCGCCGCCGTGCGGGTGGTTGACCGGGTTCATCGCCACGCCGCGGCTCTGCGGGCGCTTGCCCTTGTGCCGGCTGCGGCCGGCCTTGCCGATCTTCATGTTCTGGTGCTCGGCATTGGAGAGCTGGCCGACCGTCGCCCGGCACTCGGCGCGGACCATCCGCATCTCCGAGGAGGGCAGCCGCAGCGTCACCATCTCGCCCTCCTTCGCGACGAGCTGGATCGCCGTGCCCGCGGCACGACCCATCTTGCCGCCCTGGCCTGCGGTCAGCTCGACGTTGTGGACGATCGTGCCGGTCGGCATCTCCCCCAGGCTCAGCGCGTGGCCGGGTTTGATGTCAGCCCCTTTGCCCGATTGAACCGTGTCGCCGACCGAGAGGGCCGCCGGCGCGAGGATGTAGCTCTTCTCGCCGTCGGCGTAGTGGATCAGCGCGATGTAGCAGCTGCGGTTCGGGTCGTACTCGATGCTGGCGACCTTGGCGGGCACGCCGTCCTTGAGGCGCTTGAAGTCGATCTTGCGGTAACGGCGCTTGGCGCCGCCGCCGCGATGGCGCGCCGTGATACGACCGTTGACGTTGCGGCCGCCGCTCTTGCGCAGCCCTTCGGTCAGCTTCGCCTCGGGCTCCGAAGCGGTCAGCTGCTCACGCAGCGGGTAGGTCGCGAAGCGGCGCCCCGGGCTGGTCGGTTTGGTTTTGCGATTCGGCATCTCTCTCCCTACGTCTACGCAGTCTCGGCGCCTTCGAACAGCTCGATCCGTTCGCCCGGCATCACCTGGACGATCGCCTTCTTCCAGCCGCGGGTCCGGCCTTTGCTCAGGTTGCGGCGCTTCGGCTTCGGCCGCACCTTGGAGGTGCGCACCTCAGCCACGCCGACGCTGAAGATCTCTTCGACCGCGGCGGCGATCTGGGTCTTGTGAGCGCTGTCGGCGACCCTGAACGTGTACTTGCCTTCGGCGATCAGCGCGTAGCTCTTCTCCGAGACCACCGGGCGGACGATGATGTTGCGCGCGTCCATCAGCCCAGCCTCTCCTCGAGCGTTTTGAGCGCCTTTTCGGAGAGCACCAGCGAGGCGGCGCCGATCACGTCGGCGACGCCGATCGCGCCGACCTCGGCGACCGTGACCCGGGCGATGTTGCGAAAGCTCTTGACCGCGCCGGTCTCCTCGGCGTCGAGGACGATCAGGGTCGGGCGCTTCGCACCCCATTTGTCGAGCGCCTGCGCGGCCGCTTTGGTCGACGGCGTATCGAATGCGGCGGGGTCGAGCACCGCGATGCTGCTCCGCTCGGCGTGGACCGAGAGCGCCGCCCGCATCGCCTTGCGACGCGCTTTGCGGTTGACCTTGACCGTGTAGTGGCGCGGCTTGGGCCCGAAGGTGACGCCGCCGCCGAAGCGGCTGGAAACGCCGAGCGTGCCGACGCGGGCGCGGCCGGTTCCCTTCTGCCGCCAGGCCTTGGCGGTGGTGAAGGAGACCTCGCCACGGGTCAGGGTCGAAGCCGTGCCACGCCGGCGGGAGGCCATGTCGGCGCGGGCCGTCTCGTGGACCAGCGACTGGTGGAACGGCTCGGAGAAGAGTCCTTTGGGCAGGTCCGCCTTGGTCGTCTTGCCGAGCACAGCGGCTTTTGCGTCAGCCATCGGTCCTCACCTCAATCAGCGCGTTGCGCGATCCGGGTACCGAGCCGCGCAGCAGCAGCAGGTTGCGCTCCGCGTTGACGTCGGCGACTTCGAGGCCGCGCTGAGTCGTGCGCTTGTTGCCCATCTGACCGGGCATCTTCTGCCCTTTGAAGACGCGGCCGGGAAAGGCGCTGGCGCCGATCGAGCCCGGCGCCCGGACATTGTGCGAGCCGTGGCTGACGGGGCCACGGCTGAAGTTATGGCGCTTGATGCCGCCCTGGAAGCCCTTGCCGATCGAGATCCCGGAAACTTTGACCTTCTGCCCCGCCTCGAAGGCCGCGACGGTGACGTCTTCGCCAACCTTTGGGCCCTCCTCGGCACCGAGATCCTCGTCGCGGAACTCGACCAGATGGCGCATCGGCGGCGCGCCGGCCTTCTTCAGGTGGCCCAGCTCGGCCTTGCTCAACTTGCGCTCGGCGACCTCGTCGAAGGCGATCTGCACGGCCGCGTAGCCGTCGCGCTCGGCATCTCGGACGGCGGTCACCTTGCAGGGCCCGGCCTCGATAACGGTCACCGGCACGACCTCGCCGTCCTCGCGGAAGACCTGCGTCATGCCGAGCTTCTTGCCGAGGATCGCAGCCATCTCAGTGCCTAAAGGCGGATCTCGATGTTGACGCCGGCCGGCAGCGAATCGAGCCGCTGCAGGGAGTTGACGGTTTTCGGCGACGGCTGGAGGATGTCGATCAGCCGCTTGTGGGTGCGGATCTCGAAGTGCTCGCGCGAGTCCTTGTCCTTGAACGGGGAGCGGATCACGCAGTAGACGTTTTTCTCGGTCGGAAGCGGGACCGGCCCGGAAACGCTGGCGCCGGTGCGCTCCGCCGTCTCGACGATCTCGCGGGCAGCCCGATCTATGGCGTCATGGTCATACGCCTTCAGTCGGATCCGGATTTTCTGTGCCGCAATCGTCGCCACGGTTGTTTCTCTTTTTTGGTCTTTCTGCGCGGTCCTTACCGCGCCGAAGGGGCGCCGCCCCTTGGTGGTGGGGCGCCGCCCCTGGTCGTATGTCTTTTGTTTTTCTCGCCGCGAGAGCGGCGAGGGCGGGCAAGCCCGCCCCTGATCCGGGGTTACTCGATGATGTTTGCGACGACCCCCGAGCCCACCGTCCGGCCACCCTCGCGGATGGCGAAGCGCAGGCCCTGGTCCATCGCGATCGGCTGGATCAGCTCGATCGTCATCTCGACGTTGTCGCCCGGCATCACCATCTCGGTCCCCTCGGGGAGGTTGGCGATCCCGGTCACGTCGGTCGTGCGGAAGTAGAACTGAGGCCGGTAGCCGGAGAAGAACGGCGTGTGACGGCCACCCTCCTCCTTCTTCAAGCAGTAGACCTCGGCTTTGAACTTGGTGTGCGGGGTGATCGAACCCGGCTTGCAGAGCACCTGCCCGCGCTCGATCTCCTCGCGCTTCGTACCGCGCAGAAGCGCGCCGATGTTGTCGCCGGCCTGACCCTGATCGAGCAGCTTGCGGAACATCTCGACCCCGGTGACGACCGTGGTCGTCGTGTCCTTGATGCCGACGATCTCAACCTCGTCGCCGGTATTGACGATGCCCTGCTCGACGCGGCCGGTGGCGACCGTGCCACGACCGGTGATCGAGAAGATGTCCTCGATCGGCATCAGGAAGGGCTTATCGAGCTCGCGGACCGGCTCCGGGATGTAGGAGTCGAGCGCTTCGGCCAGTTCGAAGATCGCCTTCTGGGCCTCTTCGTCGCCCTCCAGCGCCTTCAGCGCCGAGCCTTTGACGATCGGGGTGTCGTCGCCGGGGAAGTCGTACTCGTCGAGGAGTTCCTTGACCTCCTCCTCGACCAGCTCGATCAGTTCGTCGTCGTCGACCTGGTCGACCTTGTTGAGGAAGACGACCACGTGCGGGACGTTGACCTGACGGGCGAGCAGGATGTGCTCGCGGGTCTGGGGCATGACGCCGTCGGCGGCCGAGACGACCAGGATCGCGCCATCCATCTGGGCGGCCCCGGTGATCATGTTCTTGACGTAGTCGGCGTGGCCCGGACAGTCGACGTGGGCGTAGTGGCGGTTCTCGGTTTCGTACTCGACGTGTGACGTCGCGATCGTGATCCCGCGCTCTTTCTCCTCCGGGGCATTGTCGATCTCGGCGAAGCTCTTCGCTTCGGTATCGCCTTTGCCGGAGAGCGTGGTGGTGATCGCGGCCGTCAGCGTCGTCTTGCCGTGGTCGATGTGACCGATCGTGCCGACGTTCACGTGCGGCTTATCGCGCTCGAACTTCTCCTTTGACATCGCTCTCCGTTCTACCTTTCGAAGTCGGGTTCTGTCTGACTTGGGTGATTGAGTGTTGCAGTTGCCCGGCAGCGGGGAACCTGCTGCCTGCGGGCGAACCTGGGAAATATAGCCAGATTCACGACGTGGCTCCTACCGGCTCGCCCGCGCGGTGTTCAACTATCTCCTCAGCAATGTTGGAGGGGACCTCCTCGTAACGCTCAAATTGCATCGTGTAGGTGGCCCTGCCCTGGGTCGAGGAGCGCAGATCGGTGGCGTAGCCGAACATCTCGCCGAGCGGGACAAAGGCCTGCACCGCAAGCGCATTGCCGCGCTGCTCCTGGCCCTGGACTTTGCCGCGCCGTCGCGAGAGGTCGCCGATCACGTCGCCGAGGAAATCCTCGGGCGTAACCACCTCGACCGCCATCACCGGCTCCAGCAGGACCGGGTCGGCCTTGCGGGCGGCCTCCTGGATCGCCATCGAGCCGGCGATTTTGAAGGCCATCTCGGAAGAGTCGACGTCGTGGAAGGAGCCGTCGACCAGTTCGACTTTGACGTCGACCATCGGGTAGCCGGCCTTGACGCCGTTCTCGAGCGCCTCTTTCATCCCCTGTTCGGCCGGGCCGATGTATTCGCCGGGAATGGTGCCGCCCTTGATTTTGTTGACGAACTCGAAACCCTCGCCCGGCGCCGGCTCGGCGTTGATCACGACGTGGCCGAACTGGCCGCGGCCGCCGGTCTGGCGGACGAAGCGCGCCTCCACCTTCTTGACCTCCTTGCGGATCGTCTCGCGGTAGGCGACCTGAGGTTTGCCGACGTTGGCGTCGACTTTGAACTCGCGCAGCATGCGGTCGACGATCACCTCGAGGTGGAGCTCGCCCATCCCGTGGATCAGGGTCTGCCCGGTTTCCTCGTCGGATTCGATCCGGAAGGTCGGGTCCTCCTCGCCGAGGCGCTGCAGCGCCGTGCCCATCTTCTCCTGGTCGGCTTTCGTCTTCGGCTCGATCGCGACGGCGATCACCGTCTCGGGGAATTCGATGCTCTCCAGCGCGATCGGCGCGTCGGGCGCGGCCAGCGTGTCGCCGGTACCCGTTTCCTTGAGGCCGACGCCGGCGCAGATGTCGCCCGAGTAGACCTCCTCGATCTCCTCGCGGCTGTTGGCGTGCATCATCAACAGCCGCCCGATCCGCTCGGTCCTGCCCGTTTTGACGTTGAGCACGCGGCCGCCCGCCTCGAGCTTGCCCGAGTAGACGCGGAAGTAGGTCAGTTTGCCGACGTAGGGGTCGGTCATGATCTTGAAGGCAAGCGCGGCGAAGGGCCCGCTGTCGTCGGCGGGCCGCTCGCCCTCGGTCGGCTCGTCTTCGCCCTTGCCCGCGGGGATGAGCCCGGTGACCGGCGGAACCTCGAGCGGCGAGGGCAACAGCTCGACGACCGCGTCGAGCAGCGGCTGCACGCCCTTGTTCTTGAACGAGGAGCCGCAGAGGACCGGGGTGACCTTGGTGTCGAGGCAGGCACGGTGGAGGGACTTGGCGATCCGCTCGTGGGGGATCTCCTCCTCGGCGAGGTAGGCCTCCATCAGCTCGTCGTCGTATTCGGCGCAGGCCTCGATCAGCTGGGTGCGGTATTCCTGGGCCTGGTCGACGAGGTCGGCCGGTATCTCGGTCGTCTCGAACTCGGTGCCGAGTTCGTCTTTCCAGACCAGCGCGACCATCTCGATCAGGTCGACGACGCCGACGAAGTCGCCCTCGCTGCCGATCGGCAGCTGGATCGGCAGCGGGTTGGCCCCGAGCCGGTCCTTCATAGTCTGCACCGCGTTGAAGAAGTCGGCGCCGGTGCGGTCCATCTTGTTGATGTAGGCGAAGCGCGGCACCTTGTACTTGTCGGCCTGGCGCCAGACCGTCTCCGACTGGGGCTCGACCCCGGCGACGGCGTCGAAGACGGCGATCGCGCCGTCGAGGACGCGCAGGCTGCGCTCGACCTCGACCGTGAAGTCGACGTGGCCCGGCGTGTCGATGATGTTGATCCGGTGGCCGTTCCACTCGCAGGCGGTCGCGGCGGAGGTGATCGTGATGCCGCGCTCCTGCTCCTGTTCCATCCAGTCCATCACCGCGGCGCCCTCGTGGACCTCGCCGATTTTGTGCGTGCGGCCGGTGTAGTAGAGGATGCGCTCGGTCGTCGTCGTCTTACCGGCGTCGATGTGCGCCATGATCCCGATGTTGCGGGTTTTCTCTAGGGGGAAGTTGCGTGGCATGGTCTTAAGGTAGGGCTTGTATTGAAGCGGAGACGAGCGAAATCGAAGAAATCCGAGCCTGCCGGCAAAAGCGACCGGGATCGGCGCATGAAAAAGGCCCTCGCGGGCCCGGCGAAACGAACTGCGAAAAAGAAGCCTGAGCGACGCGCGATGATAGCAGCGACGCGGCGGCGCGCCAGGACGGCGCCGCGCCGGGCGAGAAAGCGATTGCGCGCGGCGGTGCCGGGACTTCTCGCCGCAACTCGCAAGCTCGACCGCGGCGTCGACCGGCAGCTTCAGCGGGCCTGGCCGGCGCTGGCCCGAGCCAGGCGTTCGCTGCGCGCCGCCTGGCGCTGGCTGGGCCGCCGCCTGCGCCCGGTCGCGGTCGTTCTCCTCCGCGCCCTGGCGACCCTCGAAAAGCGCCTGCTGCGATTCGCCGCATGGGCGCGGCGCGCGGCGACCGGTGCCAGCGGCGCGCTGACCCCGCGGCGGGCGATCTGCCTGACCATCGTCGCCTCCGCGGCCTGTCTGATCGCCGCCCAGTTCGTCGAGTACCGGGCGGTTGAAATCGGCCAGCCGGGCTACGCCGGCTTGCCGGCGGCGAGCGCGCCGACGGAGGGCGGGCGGACCGCCGGCGCGGCACATGCCTACCTGCTGATCCCAGTTGCCCTGCTCGCCGGGGCGCTCGCCGTCGCCGCGCTGCGCAACGAGCGCCGGCGCGGGCTCGGGCGCGTGATCTTCGCGCTCGGCCTGCTCAGCCTCGCCGTCATCCTCCTCGTCGACCTGCCGGCCGGACTCGACGCGGGTGTCCAGTCTTCTCGCTTCGTCGGCGCCAAGGCGGTCCTCTACGACGGCTTCTACGCCCAGATCGCCGCCGCCGCCGGCCTGATGCTGGGCGGCGCGCTGCTGACCAATGTCCATCGGGTTCGCACCCGGCCTGGATACAGACCGCGAAAACCAAGACTGGCAAGGACGCAGGGAGGTCGCCGCCGCGCGCGCACTTCCAGTGCGTAAGCAAGGCGACCGACCGAGGACGCAGCCAGACGCAGGTTTGCAGCGGTCTGTACCATGCCGGGCCGTGCCGAACACGAACCAACTTATTAGGAAGGGCCGCAAGCGCCCTAAGAAGAAGACGACCACGCCGGGCCTCAAGTCGGGGCAAGGGCGGAAGAAGGGCGTCGCGGCGCCGCAACGGCGCGGTGTCTGCACCCGCGTCGCCACGGTAACGCCGAAGAAGCCGAACTCGGCTCTGCGCAAGATCGCCCGCGTGCGGCTCACCAACGGGATGGAGGTCACCACCTACATCCCCGGCGAGGGCCACAACCTGCAGGAGCACTCGGTGGTGCTGGTCCGCGGCGGCCGGGTCAAGGATCTGCCGGGCGTCCGCTACAAGGTCGTCCGCGGCACTCTCGACGCGGCCGGCGTCTCCGACCGCAAGCAGGCCCGCTCTCTATACGGGGTCAAGGCTTCCTAGTGCCCCGCCGATCCGCCGCAACCATCCGCCCCGTCGAACCCGACGCGCGTTTCCGCAACCGGCTCGTCCAGCAGGTCATCAACAAGGTGATGAGCGACGGCAAGAAGTCCCTCGCCGAGCGGATCGTCTACGACGCCCTGGCGATCGTCGGCGAGCGCTCCAACGAGGATGCGGTCGAGACCCTGGAGGCGGCGATCAAACAACTTACCCCGGTGCTCGAGGTCCGCTCGCGCCGGGTCGGCGGCGCCACCTACCAGGTGCCGGTCGAGGTCCCCGCCCGCCGCGCCCGCACGCTGGCCGTCCGCTGGCTGGTCGACTTCTCCCGCAACCGCCGCGAGTACTCGATGTCGGAGCGACTCGCCAGCGAAATCCTCGACTCGCTCGGGCAGCAGGGCGGCGCCTGGAAGCGCAAAGACGACATCTACCGCATGGCCCAGGCCAACAAGGCCTTCGCCCATTACCGCTGGTAAGAGGCCGGGTGGACGCGCCTGGCGGCGTCCTCAGTCGTTCGGATCGGGTCACGCACGGTAGTGCGCTCCCCTCACCTCACTCCCTGCGTCCTTGCCAGCCACGCCCACCCGGCCTCTTAAGGTTTTGGATATGAGTCAACCCATCCTCGCCGTCGATGTCGACGGGGTTATCTCCTTGTTCGGATTCGACGAGCCACCGGACCGCTCCGAAGCTCGGTTTGAGCTCGTTGACGGAATGGTGCACTGCATCTCGCTTGTGGCGGGGGAGCGGTTGGGGCGGTTGGCCGAGCATTACGACCTGGTCTGGGCGACCGGGTGGGAGGACAAAGCCAACGACTACCTGCCCAACATCCTCGGCCTCCCGGATCTGCCCTTCCTCAGCTTCGACGGGGCGGCCCGCTTCGGCTCGGCGCACTGGAAGCTCGGGCCGCTCGACGAGTACGGCAAGGGGCGGGCGCTGGCCTGGATCGACGACAACTTCGACGAGAGTTGCTACGACTGGGCACGCGACCGCGAGGAGCCGACCCTGCTCGTCCCCACCGAGCCCCACCTCGGCCTCGAGGAGGTCCAGGTCGAAGCGCTGACCGCCTGGGCCGCCGGCTTCTGACCGGCGCGGGTTGGCTGGCTACACTGACGCGATGGAGGGGTTCTGGCCCATCTTCTTTCTGCTCGTCGTCCTGAAGATCCCGGTCTTCGGCGCGCTCTGGCTTGTCTGGTGGGCCAGCAGAGAACCCGAGCCGGAGGCCGCGGAGGACGACTCGGGCAATGGCTTCAACCGGTGGCGGCCTCAGCCAACCCGGCCGCGTGGACCTCAGCACGGTCCGGTTGGAGGCGGTGCGATGAGGAGGAGACGGGGTTCCCCTCCTGCCCGCTGGGTTTTTCGCCGGGGACCCGGTCTCTCTCGCCGAGTGGTTAGTGCGAAAAACAGGACGCCGCTGGTCAGGAGGGGAACCCCGTCTCCTCCTGCTAGGCCGCCTGCGTAGTTCGCTTACGCTCCTTGCGAATGTCGCGTAGATATGGGTGGAAGTCGACCTCTATCGTGTGGCGCTTGGACGCTACGAAGCGCTTTTTCAGCCAGCGGTCGTAGGCGACGATCTCCTGCCGCATTTCGGGAGCTGGAGGTAGAGCTGCCTTTCCCTTTAGGAGGTCGGCTATCCATTCGGACTGGGCCTCGGCTACCGGCATGATCGGGCCGAGGGGTTGGACGAAGCCTATGAAGTAGAGGCCAGGGTTCTCGGCTGAGACGGCTCGTTTGTAGAGCGGCATGCGGTTGTCGCGGGCGGCGAAGACCTTCTCGTCGAGGAACGGGAACTCGATCTTGTAGCCGGTGCAGTAGACGACGAGGTCGATCTCCTCTTCGCTGCCGTCGGCGAAGCGCACCTGGCGGCCGCCGGAGAAGCGGTCGATGTTGGGCTTGGCCGTGATGTCACCATGGCCGAGGCGCGGCAGCAGCTCCGAGGAGACGGTCGGGTGGGCCTCGAGCAGCTTGTGGTCGGGCTTCGGCAGGCCGTAGTCGGTCATCTCGCCCACGCTCAGCTTCAAGAGCCGGTTGAAGAAGAAGCGCTGCACGAAGATCGGCAGCCTCGTCATCGCCGGCGGGGCGGATTCGTCGATCGGCGTGCCGCCGAGGAACTTCGGCAGGACATAGGCGCCGCGCCGCATCGAGAGAAAGGTCTTCTCGGCGATCCGCGAGGACTCGACCGCGACGTCGACGGCGGAGTTGCCGATTCCCAGGACCAGCACGCGCTTCCCCTCCAGCACATCGGGCTCGCGGTAGTGGTGGACGTGCATCTGCTCGCCCTCGAAATCCTCGGCACCGGAGAACGGCGGTTCGGGCCAGCGCGGCTTCCAGTGGTGGCCATTGGCGACGATCACCGCCCGGTAGCTCTCGGTCCGCCGCCCGTCGGGTTCCTCGACCGTGACCTCCCAGCCGTCCTCGCTTGGCTCGGCAGCCACGACCTCGGTGCGGAAGGTAATCCTCTCAGCGAGACCAAAGCACTCGGCGTAGTCGTCGAAGTACTTGGCCACCTGCCAGTGGCTCGGGTAGTCCGGATAGTCCTCCGGCATCGGAAAGGCCTTGTAGGACATCAGCTTCCGCGCGCTGTTGATGTGCAGCGACCTGTAAGCGGACGAAGTCCCGTTGTCGTTTTCAAAACGCCAGTTGCCGCCGATCATCGACCCCTTCTCAAAGCAGTCGAACGGAATCCCCCTGGCAGCCAGCACCTGGCAGGCGGTCAACCCCGAGCTCCCCGCTCCGATGATGCAGACCTTCTCCTGTTTGGCCACGCAGCCAATCTACCCATCAACGCCGTGGGAAGAGAGGGACGGGTATCCCTCCTGAGCAGCGGCGTCCTGGTTTTCGCACGGACCGCTCGGCGAGATGCGCAGGCCGCCAGGCGAAAACCCCAGCAATCAGGGGGGATACCCGTCCCTCTCCCCAAGCACAGGGGTGACGAACTTCACCCCTGGGGTCCGTAGTTGCGGAGGGCAATCGGCCCGAAGCTTGGCCCATCGGATCACAAACAACCGAAAGGACATTCCGATGACCAGCAAGAGCAAGTTCCGCCCCTCCCCCGCCCTCGTGATCAGCTGCCTGGCCCTGTTCCTGGCGCTCGCCGGCTCGGCCCTCGCGGCGAAGACCGCCAGCATCGGCTCGCGCCAGATCGTCAACGGCTCGGTCCGCACCGTCGACCTGCGCGACAATGCGGTCAGCTCGCCCAAAATCGCCGACGCCACCGTGACGGCCGCTGACCTCGGCCCCGACTCGGTCGGCAGCGACGAGATCGCCAAAGACGCCGTCAACTCGGATGAGATCGCCGAAAACGCCGTCGCCTCGAACGAGGTGGCGCCGGACTCGCTCACGGCTGGTGACCTGGCTCCCAACTCGGTCGGCAGCTCAGAGGTAGCCGACCAGTCGCTGACCCAGAACGACCTCGGCCCCGACTCGGTCGGCTCGAGCGAGATCCAGGCCGGAGCCATCCGCGCCTCCGAGCTCGGCACGATCATCCAGGTGTCCAACAGCACCCCGATCGCGGCCAACAGCAGCGGCAGCGTCTCGGTCCAGTGCCCGGCGGGCACCACCGTGATCAGCGGCGGCGGCCAGCCGGATAACTTCGGGGTCGAGATGACCTCGACGCTCCGCAGCGGCAACGGCTGGCTCTACCAGGCCAAGAACAACAACGCGGCAGCCAGCAAACTGACCGTATTCGCCTACTGCCTCACCGGCGGCTCCAGCAACTAACCCCCATCTAAGCGCAATGCGGCGGCCGGGCCAAGCGCCCGGCCGCTCGCGTTCTTGCAGCTTTGTCCCCCTCATAGTGGGGAAAATGCTGCAATCGAGCTCCGCTCGGCCGCCGCTTGCGTTTCGTGAGGAGGGGCCGGGGTGTCCCTCCCGCGCAGCGGCGTCCTCTTTTTCGCCAGCTAAACCGGATGAGAGGGGGCGGGTGCCCGTCCGACGGAACTTGTGAGCGAGCGAAGCGAGCGGGTTCCGACGGATGGGCACCCGCCCCCTCCCCTCTACGTAGCTTTGTCCTCGGAGTTCGACTCGATCTCCTGCGCCAGCTCCTCAAGCTCCTCCGCGAAGGAGGGGCCGAAGCTCTCGACCGGGGTCTCGTCGCCGTCGACCCCGAGCTCGGCCGCGAGCTCGTCTTCGTCGAGCAGGTCGTCGTCGCTGGGCGGCTCGATCGGCACCGCCGGCTCCACCGTCAGCGTGCGGTAGTGCTTGAGGCCGGTCGCGGCGGGAATCAGCTTGCCGATGATGACGTTCTCCTTGAGGCCGACGAGTTTGTCCCGTTTGCCCTCGAGCGCCGCGTCGGTGAGCACCTTGGTCGTCTCCTGGAAGGAGGCCGCGGAGAGGAAGGACTCGGTCGCCAGCGAGGCCTTGGTGATGCCGAGGATGACCTCCTCGCCTTTGGCCGCCGTGCCGCCGTCCGCCTTGATCCGTTTGTTGAGCCGTTTGAGCTGGCCGCGATCTTCGAGCTGGCCGGGCAGCAGTTCGGTCGAGCCCTTCGACTCGATTTTGACCTTCTTCAGCATCTGCCGCGCGATCAGCTCGATGTGCTTGTCGTTGATGTCGACGCCCTGGGCCCGGTAGACCTTCTGCACCTCGGCGACGAGGTAGAGCTCGACCTCGGTGCGGCCGCGGATCGCCAGCAGGTCAGCCGGGTACAGCGAGCCCTCGTTGAGCTGCTGGCCGACCTCGACCTTCTCGCCATCGGCGACGTGCAGGCGGGTACGCGGCGGGAAGCTGTAGGCGTGCTCCTCGCCGCTCGACTCGGTGACGATCACTTTCAGCGCTTTGTCGGTTTCCTCGACCGTGACCTTGCCGGCCTCTTCGGCCATCTGCGCCAGACCCTTCGGTTTGCGCGCCTCGAAGAGCTCGACGATGCGCGGCAGGCCCTGGGTGATGTCCTGACCGGCGACGCCGCCGGTGTGGAAGGTCCGCATGGTCAGCTGGGTGCCGGGCTCGCCGATCGACTGAGCGGCGATGATCCCGACCGCGTCGCCGATGTTGACCGTCGAGCCGGTCGCCGGAGCGATGCCGTAACAAGCGCGGCAGATACCCGACTCGGCCTCGCACTTGAGGGTCGAGCGGACCGGCACCGTGACCTCCTCGTCACCGAACGCCTCGGCGATCTGCTCGACGTCGGCCAGGGTGATCTCCTGGTTGCGCTTGAGCAGCTCGCGGCCGCGTTTGGTTTCGAATTTCTTCGCCGCCAGGCGACCGAAGAGGTTGTCGTTGAGCGTACCGTCGTCCTTGTGCAGCGCCATCTCGATGTGTTCCTTGGTTTTGCAGTCCTCGTCGCGGACGATGACGTCCTGGGCGACGTCGACCAGGCGGCGGGTCAGGTAGCCCGAGTCCGCCGTGCGCAGCGCCGTGTCGGCCAGTCCCTTCCGGGCGCCGTGGGTCGAGATGAAGTACTCGAGCACGGAGAGGCCCTCCATGAAGTTCGCCTTGATCGGCCGCTCGATGATTTCGCCTTTTGGATTGGCCATCAGACCGCGCATCCCGGCCAGCTGGCGAATCTGTTTGAACGAGCCGCGGGCACCCGAGTTGGCCATCATGAAAATCGGGTTGAGCTCGTCGAGGTTGTCCTCCATCGCCTGGGCGACCTCGTCGGTCGCTTTGTTCCAGTCAGCGGTGACCGCCTCGTGGCGCTCCTCCGCGGTGATGTAGCCGTCGTCGTACTGGCCCTGGATCGCCGCCGTCTGCTTCTCGTAGCGGTCGAGGATCTCGGCCTTCTCGGGCGGCGAGACGACGTTGTTCTTGGCGACCGTGATCCCAGCCTGGCTGGCGTAGTGGAAGCCGAGGTCCTTGAAGGCATCCAGCACCCGTGAGACCGCCGGCGCACCGTAGTTCTCGACCAGGTCGGAGACCATCTCGTTGACGTTGCGCTTCTTCAGCGCCTGGTTGGCGAAGACGAAGCCCTCGGGGTCGAACTCGCCGTCGAGAGCGGCGGCAAGCGCGCGCTCGATCTTTTCGTTGAAGATGATCCGCCCGACCGTGGTCAGGAAGTGCTCGTGCCCGGCCCGCCGGTACTCGGCGAGGTCGTGCAGCCTGCAGCCACCGTTCTCGTAGACGAGCTCGGCCTCCTGGGCGGAGCGGAAGACCTTCGGCGCGGAACCGTTCTTCGCCGCACCCTTGCCCGCCTTCAGCTCTTCGTCTTTCTTGAGCAGCTCCTCGGCCGTCGGGCCGTAGGTCAGGTAGTAGATGCCCAGAACCATGTCCTGCGTCGGCGTCGCCAGCGGCGCGCCGTGGGCCGGCGAGAGGATGTTGTTCGCCGACAGCATCAGGATCCGTGCCTCGGCCTGGGCCTCGGCCGAGAGCGGTACGTGGACCGCCATCTGGTCGCCGTCGAAGTCGGCGTTGAAGGCGTGGCAGACCAGCGGGTGGACCTGGATCGCCTTGCCCTCGACCAGGATCGGTTCGAAGGCCTGGATGCCAAGGCGGTGCAGGGTCGGGGCGCGGTTGAGCAGCACCGGGTGCTCGTGGATGACTTCCTCGAGCACGTCCCAGACCTCGGGCACCATCGACTCGACCATCTTCTTGGCCGCCTTGATGTTCTGCACCGCTTTGCGCTCGACCAGCTGGGCCATGATGAACGGCTTGAAGAGCTCCAGCGCCATCAGCTTGGGCAGGCCGCACTGCTGCAGCTGCAAGCTCGGCCCGGAGACGATCACCGAGCGGCCGGAGTAGTCGACGCGCTTACCGAGCAGGTTCTGGCGGAAGCGGCCCTGCTTGCCCTTGAGCATGTCGGAGAGCGACTTCAGCGGGCGGTTGCCGGGCCCGGTCACCGGGCGGCCGCGACGACCGTTGTCGAAGAGGGCGTCGACGGCCTCCTGGAGCATCCGCTTCTCGTTGTTGACGATGATCTCGGGTGCGCCGAGGTCGAGCAGCCTTTTCAGCCGGTTGTTGCGGTTGATCACGCGCCGGTAGAGGTCGTTCAGGTCCGAGGTCGCGAAGCGGCCGCCGTCGAGCTGCACCATCGGGCGCAGCTCCGGCGGGATCACCGGCACGCAGTCGAGGATCATCCACTCCGGCTGGTTGTCGGATTTGAGAAAGGCCGAGGCGACTTTCAGCCGCTTCACGGCGCGGGCCTGTTTCTGCCCTTTGGAGCTGTTGATGACGACCTCGAGCTCCTCGCATTCGGCCGCCAGGTCGACCTGTTCGAGCAGGTCGCGCACCGCTTCGGCGCCCATGCCGCCGCGGAAGTACTCGCCCCAACCGAACGGCGAACCGAAGCGATCCTTGAGCTCACGGAAGACGGTCTCGTCGTTGACGACGTCCTTCGGCTTCATCTCGGTGAAGATCTTCCAGACTTCCTCCATCCGCTCGATCGCCTCTTCGATGTAGGCCTCGGTGTCGGAGATCTCCGCCTCGAAGGTTTTGCGCAGCTCTTTGATCATTTTGGCGCGCTCGTCGTCCTTCAGCTTGCGCAGCTGCGCGGCCGTCAGCTTCAGCGAGTCGGCCCAGATGTGGTCGTCGTCGTCGAACTTTTCCTGGCCGCCCTCTTCGAGGTAGGAGACCCGGCGCTCCAGCGACTCGGCCAGCTCCTGAGTCCTTTTCTGCCGTTCGGCCTCGTAGCCGTCGGAGACTTTTTTGACTTCTTTCTCGAGTTTGCCGACGTCTTTTTCGCGCGCCTCGACGTCGACCCAGGTGATCATCGAAGCGGCGAAGTAGAGGACCTTCTCCAGCTCTTTGGGAGCCATGTCGATCAGGTAGCCGATCCGGCTCGGCACGCCCTTGAAGAACCAGATGTGGGAGACCGGCGAGGCCAGGTCGACGTGACCCATGCGCTCGCGGCGGACCTTGGACCGCGTCACCTCGACGCCGCAGCGCTCGCAGACGATGCCCTTGTAGCGGACCCGCTTGTACTTGCCGCAGTAGCACTCCCAATCCTTGGTCGGACCGAAGATGCGCTCGCAGAAGAGGCCGTCTTTCTCCGGCTTCAGCGTGCGGTAGTTGATCGTCTCCGGCTTGGTGACCTCGCCCCAGCTCCAGGAGCGGATCTTCTTCGAGGACGCGAGGCCGATCTCGATCGCGTCGAAGTTGTTGATGTCGATCATCAGTCCTCCACCTTCGTCTCTTCTTTGGCCTCAGTCGCGTCGCCGTCGGCCGCGGCTCCATTGCCGCCGCCCGGGTCGTCGGTGCCGCCCTCGCCCTCGGCGACCACCTGCTCCTCCTTCTCGTCAGCGGCCCCGTTGGAGCCCTCGGCGCGGACCCCGGTCAGGTCCATGCCGAGCTCCTCGGCCGCTTTCAGCAGGTCGTCGTCCTCCTCGGAGATCTCCACGTCGCCGCCTTCGGAGACGACGTTGGCATCCAGCGAGAGGCTCTGGATCTCCTTCAGAAGGACTTTGAAGGACTCGGGGATCGAGGGCTCGGGGATGTTCTCGCCCTTGACGATCGCCTCGTAGGCCTTGACCCGGCCGACCGTGTCGTCGGACTTGACCGTGAGCATCTCCTGCAGCGTGTAGGCAGCGCCGTAGGCCTCCAGGGCCCAGACCTCCATCTCGCCGAAGCGCTGGCCGCCGAACTGCGCCTTGCCGCCCAGCGGCTGCTGGGTGACCAGCGAGTAGGGGCCGGTCGAGCGAGCGTGGATCTTGTCGTCGACCAGGTGGAGCAGCTTGAGGATGTACATGTAGCCGACCGTGACCTTGCCCTCGTACGGCTCGCCGGTGCGGCCGTTGTAGAGCTGCATCGTGCCTTCGGCCCGGGCGCCGGCCCGTTCGCGCTTGTCGACGCCGAGGTCGATGCCGCGCTCTTCGTTCTGCTCCTGCCAGCTGACCAGGGCCTCGTCGACATCCTCGACGCTGGCGCCGTCGAAGACCGAGGTGGCCACGTAGACGCGACCGTCGCCCTCGTCGGAGTGAGCCTGTTTGTAGGCCTCGGAGTCGTCGTCGTACCAGCCGTTGCCGGCAACCCAGCCGAGGTGCGTCTCCAGCACCTGGCCGATGTTCATCCGGCTCGGCACGCCGAGCGGGTTGAGGATCACATCGACGGGCGTCCCGTCGGCGAGGTGGGGCATGTCCTCTTCGGGCACGATCTTGGAGATCACACCCTTGTTCCCGTGGCGGCCCGCAAGCTTGTCGCCCTCGGCGATCTTGCGCTTGGTCGCGACGTAGACGCGGACCAGGTCGTTGACGCCGGGCGGCAGGTCGTCGCCCTCGTCGCGGCTGAAGGTGAGCACGTCGATGACGACGCCACCCTCGCCGTGCGGAACCTTCAGCGAGGTGTCGCGGACCTCGCGGGCCTTCTCCTTGAAGATCGCGCGGATCAGCTTCTCCTCGGCGGTCAGCTCGGTCTCGCCCTTCGGCGTCACCTTGCCGACCAGGAGGTCGCCCGAGATCACCTCGGCGCCGACGCGGACGATGCCGCGCTCGTCGAGGTTGCGCAGGCTCTCCTCGGAGCGGTTGGGGATGTCGCGGGTGATCTCCTCGTCGCCGAGCTTGGTCGTGCGGGCGTCGATCTCGTACTCCTCGATGTGGATCGAGGTCATCTCGTCGTCCTTGACCAGGCGCTCGGAGAGGATGATCGCGTCCTCGAAGTTGTAACCCTCCCAGGACATGAAGGCGACCAGGCAGTTCTTGCCCAGGGCGATCTCGCCGCCGGCGGTCGAGGAGCCGTCGGCGAGCACGTCGCCCTCCTTGACCTGCTGACCGCTTTTCACGATCGGCCGCTGGTGGATGATCGTGCCCTGGTTCGAGCGCATGAACTTGTGCAGCGGGTACTCGTCTTTCTTCGAGCCCGAGCTGACGACGATCGACTCGGAGTCGACGTGGCTGACTTCGCCCGCGTTCTTGGCGAGGGTGACATCGCCGGTGTCGACCGCGGCGCGGCGCTCCATCCCGGTGCCGATCAACGGCGGCTCCGGTTTGAGCAGCGGCACCGCCTGGCGCTGCATGTTCGAGCCCATCAGCGCCCGGTTGGCGTCGTCGTGCTCGAGGAAGGGGATCAGGGCCGTCGCGACCGACCAGATCTGGGTCGGCGAGACGTCCATCAGCTCGACTTCCTTGGGCGCGGCGGTGGCGTACTCCTGCTCGCCGGCACGCACCAACACCTGCGGGCCTTTCAGTTTTTTCGTCTTCGGATCGACCTCGGCGTTCGCCTGGGCGATCACCTTGTCCTCCTCCTGGGTCGCGTCGTAGTGGACGATCTTGTCGCTGACGACGCCGTCTTTGACCAGCAGGTAGGGGGTGGTGACGAAGCCGTGCTCGGAGATCTGCGCGTAGGAGGACAGCGAGCCGATCAGGCCGATGTTCGGCCCCTCCGGGGTCTCGATCGGGCACATCCGGCCGTAGTGGGTCGGGTGCACATCGCGAACCTCGATCGGTGCCCGCTCACGGGTCAGGCCGCCGGCGCCGAGCGCCGAGAGGCGGCGGCGGTGGGTGAGGCCGGCCAGCGAGTTGGTCTGGTCCATGAACTGGGACAGCTGCGAGGAGCCGAAGAACTCCTTCATCGCCGCCACGACCGGGCGGATGTTGATGATCGTCTGCGGCGTGATCGCGTCGGCGTCTTCGGTCGTGAGCCGCTCGCGGACGACGCGCTCCATCCGGTAGAGGCCGATGCGGAAGGCCTCCTGGATCAGCTCGCCGACCGTGCGCAGGCGACGGTTGCCGAAGTGCTCGTACTCGTCGAGGTGCTCGGCGACGGGCTCGCGCGGGTAGGTGATCGCCTCCGCGGCATAGTCTTTGATCGGGTGCTCCTCGTCGATCTCCTCGGGGATCCCGAGCAGCTTCGGCAGGCTCACCAGCTCCTTGATCAGGGCGATGATGTCGTCGTGGGTCAGGGTCCGGTTGTCGAGGTCGATGTCGAGGTCGAGCCGGGCGTTGAGCTTGTAGCGGCCGACGCGGGTCAGGTCGTAGCGCTTCGGATCGAAGAAGAGCTGCTCGAGCAGGGCTTTGGCGGCGTCGACCGAAGGCGGCTCGCCGGGGCGCTGCTTTTTGAACAGCTCGATCAGGGCGCCTTCTTCGCTCTGGGTCGCCTCGGTGTCGGACTCGATCGTGTGCCTGAGGTAGACCGAGTTGTCGAACATCTTGAGGATCTGCTCGTCCTCGACGTAGCCCATCGCGCGCAGCAGCACCGTCACCGGCAGTTTGCGCTTGCGATCGATGCGGACGAAGACTTTTCCTTTTTTGTCGACTTCCAGCTCCAGCCAGGAGCCGCGGGCCGGCATCAGGTTGGCGATGAAGACCTGTTTTTCCGGATCCTTGGGCGCCATCACATAGGCGCCTGGGGAACGCACCAGCTGGGTGACGACGACACGCTCGGTGCCGTTGATGATGAAGGTGCCGCGGTCGGTCATCCACGGGAAATCGCCCATGAAGACGGCCTGCTCACGGATCTCGCCGGTCTCCTTGTTCTGGAAGGCGACGGTAGCCGTCAGCGGCCGCGAGTAGGTCATGTCCTTCTCGCGGCACTCCTCGATCGTGTTTGGAGGGTCCTCGAATTTGAACTCGCCAAAGACGATGGCGAGATTCCCCGTGTAGTCCTCAATCGGGGATATGTCGTCAATCGTCTCTCGCAGTCCGCCCGCCTTGGGATCCGTCAGCTCCTCGAAGGAGCGACGTTGAATATCGATCAGGTGGGGGACCTCGAGGGGGTTCTGTAGTCGGGAAAAACTCCTACGGGTTACGGGGGCAGCGTTGGAACGTGCCAAAGTCGGCGACTCCTCAGGCGGTCAGAGGGACGTGGATACAGCGCAGATATGGGGCAGGGGGTGACAACGGGCGCGCGACCACGGAAGTTATCACAAGCGTTAGCCGGGTCACGCACGGCTCCGCGGCCAAGCCCCTGCCCGGGGTTCGACCGCGCAAGATCGGGCTTTATTTGAGCTCGACCGTGGCGCCTGCCTCCTCCAATTCTCCTTTGATCTTCTCGGCTTCGTCGCGCTCGATGCCCTCTTTGATCGCTTTCGGGGCCTCGTCGACGATCGCCTTGGCCTCTTTGAGGCCGAGGCCGGTTGCGGAACGGACGACCTTGATCACCGGCACTTTCTGGCCGCCGACCTCGGTCAGCACCACGTCGACCGTGGAGGACTCCTCAGCGGCACCGTCGCCGTCTCCACCGGCGGCGCCGGCGGCTGCCGGTGCGGCCGCGGCTACCGCGGTCGCGGAAACGCCGAACTCCTCCTCGAGCGCTTTGATCCGCTCGGAGAGCTCGAGCACCGAGATGCCTTTCAGCTCCTCGATCCAATCCTCAGTTTTGACTTTCGTTGCCATTACGCGTCTTTCTCCTTTTGTTCTTGAAGCTGCTGAAGCTGGTTGGCAAGGCCGGAGACCATCGAGCCGAGGCCGCGGATGAGGCCGGTAAGCGGGCTGGCGACGACGCCGGCGAGCTGTCCGTCGAGCACTTCGCGGGCCGGCAGGCGGGCGATCGACTTGAACTTTTCCTCGTCGAGCCCGAGGTCGCCCATGAAGCCGCCCTTGAAGGTGAGGACTTCGTGCTCTTTGTTGAAGGTCGAGATCGCCTTCGCCGCCTGGGCGGTGTCGCCGCGGACGAAGGTCAGTGCGGTCGGACCCTGCAGCAGCTCGGCGAGACGATCCTCGCCGACCTGGTCAGCGGCCCTTTTGGTCAGCCTGTTCTTGACGACGCGGAAGCTGGCGTCGGCCTCGCGCAGCTTGCCGCGCAGTTCGGCCGCCTGGGGAACGCTGATCCCCCGGTAGTCGACGGCGAAGATCGCCTCGGAGCCCTCGATCTGGGCCGCGATCTCCTCAATGGCTTGTGCCTTTTCGTCTCTGTTCATCGTTCGCCTGCACCGGGCTTCTGGGCTTGGCCCCGCCGGTGGTCTTCGGTGACGCGACGGCGCAGTCTACGCGGTCGCCATCTCTCTTGCCATCGGGTCCATTCTGATTCCGGGACCCATCGAGGTCGTCACGGTCGCCGAGAGGATGTACTTGCCCTTCGACGAGGAAGGTTTGGCGCGGACGACCTCGTCGATCACCGCGAGGCAGTTGTCGAGCAGTTTCTGCGCGTCGAAGCCGGCCTTGCCGATCGCGAGGTGGATGATCGCCTGGCGGTCGGTGCGGTACTCGATCTTTCCCGCCTTCGACTCGGTGACCGCCTTCTGGATGTCGTCGGTGACCGTGCCCACCTTGGGGTTGGGCATCAGGCCCTGCGGGCCGAGCACCCGGCCGAGCTGGCCGACCGCTTTCATCATGTCCGGGGTCGAGATCGCGACGTCGAAGCCGGTCCAGCCCTCCTGGACTTTCTCGACCAGGTCCTGGGCACCGACGAAGTCGGCGCCGGCCGCCTCCGCGTCGCGGGCCTGCTGGCCTTCCGCGAAGACCGCGATCGTCACGTCTTTGCCGAGGCCGTGGGGCAGAGCGAGGGTGCCGCGCAGCTGCTCCTCGGCATGGCGGACATTGACGCCGAGCCGCAGGTGCAGCTCGACGGTCTCGTCGAAGCCGGCGCTGGCGGTCTCCTTGATCAGCGAGATCGCCTCGGCCGGCGGGTACTCGTGCTCGCGCTGGACCTTGCCGAGCTCTTTGCGGAAACGTTTGCCGTGGGCCATCGCGTCCCTACTTCACATCCACGCCCATCGAGCGGGCGGTGCCGGCGATGATTTTCGAGGCGGCGTCGAGGTCGTTGGCGTTGAGGTCGGGCATCTTGCGCTCGGCGATCTGGCGGATCTGCTCCGGGGTGATCGTGCCGACTTTGTTCACGTGCGGCTCGCCCGAGCCCTTTTTGATCCCGATCGCCTCGCGGATCAGCACCGCGGCGGGGGGCGTCTTGGTGATGAAGCTGAAGGAGCGGTCCTCGTAGACGGTGATCTCGACCGGGATGATCGTGCCGCCCTCGCTCTGCGTCTGGGCGTTGAAGGCTTTGCAGAACTCCATGATGTTGACGCCGTGCTGACCCAGGGCCGGGCCGACCGGCGGCGCCGGGTTGGCGTTGCCTGCCTGGATCTGCAGCTTGATGAGGGTGAGGACTTTTTTCGCCATCGGGATCGGGGAGGGTAGCTAGATCTTCTTGACCTGGTCGTAATTGACCTCTACAGGCGTCTCGCGGCCGAAGATCGAGACCAGCACCTTGAGTTTGGCGGCGTCCTCGTTGATCTCGGCGATCTCGCCGGAGAAATCGGAGAGCGGGCCGGAGATGACCTTGACCGACTCGCCGATCGAGAACTGGGCCTGGGTGCGGGGCCGCTCGGCGGTCTCACGGTGCAGCAGGCGGTCGACCTCCGGTTTGGAGAGCGGCACCGGCTTGTTGCGGGAGCCGACGAAGCCGGTCACGCCGGGGGTGTTCTTGACCAGGCCCCAGGCGTCGTCGGTCATCTCCATGTTGACCAGGACGTAGCCGGGCATCGTCCGTTTCTCTTTCGATTCTTTCTGGCCTTCTTTGTTGAGCTCCATCACCTGCTCGGTCGGCACCACGACCTGGCGCACGTTGCGGTTCTGGGCCATCGTCTGAACCCGGTGCTCGAGATTGTGCTTGACCTTGTTCTCGTGCCCGGAGTAGGTGTTGATCACGTACCAGCGATACATCTGGAAGTTGCCTTTGTCTTGGGATCCCGCTAAAGGATCTGCTTGATGAGGAGGCTGAAGACGGAGTCGAGGACGCCGAGGTAGGTGGCGGCGACGGCGACGAAGATGATCGTCACGGCCGTTGCCTGGACCAGGGTTTCGCGGTCCGGCCACTGAACTTTGCGCAACTCCGCCCAGCAGGAAACCAGAAAGCCGATGACTCCGCCGCGCTGGCGCTTCTCTGCCTGCGCCTGTTTCTGGCGCTTGGCGAGCTGCTCGCCCTCGCGGCGCTTCTGCTCCTCGCGCTGGCGCTTTTCGGCCTGCTTGGCCTCTTTCGCCTCGGCGCGGCGCAGGCTGCGGGGCTTCGGGGCGTCCGGCGTCTCGAGATCGGCTTCCGCCGCCCCGACCGCCATGCCGGCCTCGACCGCCTCGATCTCGGCGATGTCGCCGGAGACCGGGACTTGGGTGTCGTGCTGGGCGCGCGACTCGGTGCCGCGCCTACCCTCGAGGCGCTTCTGCTCTTCGGCTTCGCGGGCGCGCCGCTCGGCCTTGCGCTGTGCGCGCGTTTTCGCCATGAGGCTCTACCGAGTCTCCTTGTGGGCCGTGTGATGGCCGCACCAGCGACAGTACTTGCGCAGCTCGACTCGGTCCGGCGAATTTCGCCGCGACTTGTTGGTCTGATAATTGCGCCGCTTGCAGTCTTCGCAAGCCAGCGTCACCGCGATGCGGACATCTCCGCGAGCCATGTTCTCCTCGTTGCCGAAAGGACGCCGTTACAAGAGAAAACCCCGGGCCGAAGCACGAGGCTGTCGCGAAGGATAGCGCTCCACGGCCTACGGCGGCTGAACGGTTTACCCCCTTATCGGGGGTCAATCGTTCAGCCGACGCCGGATGGTCAGAGGCCGAGGGTTTTGGCGATGATCGTGCGCTGGATCTCCGAGGTGCCGCCGTAGATGGTCGAGACCATCGTCGTGCGCACCAGGCGCTCCATGTCGTACTCGGAGGAGTAGCCGTAGCCCCCCATCAGCTGCATCCCCTCGACCGCGACGCGTTTGGCGATCTCGGTCACGTGCAGCTTCACCATCGACGCCTCGCGCGGCAGCATCCGGCCGGGGTCCTCGTCGGTCAGAGCGGCGACCCAGCGCGTCATCAGCCGGGCCGACTCGACTTCGGTCGCCATGTCGGCGAGGCGGTGCTGGAGCGCCTGGAAGGAACCGATCGGGCGGCCGAACTGCTTGCGCTCCTTTACATAGGCGAGGGCGTCGTCGAAGGCGCGCTGGGCGATGCCGAGCATCGTCGCGGCGAGGATCAGCCGCTCGACGTTGAGGCCCGCCATCAGCTGCGTCCAGGCCTGGTCGACCTGGCCGAGCAGGGCGTCGGCGGGCGCCTCGACGTCGGTCAGGTAGAGCGTGTTGGTCTCGCTGCCGCCCATCGTCTTGATCGGGACGATCTCCAGCCCCTTGGTCTCGCGTGGGACCCAGATCATCGAGAGGCCCTCGTGCTTGTTCTCGCCCTTGGTCGTGCGGCAGACGATCAGGATGTGGTCGGCGATGTGGGCGTTGGAGATGAAGACCTTCTGGCCGTTGAGGACGAAGCCGCCGTTGACCTGCTCGGCCGAGGTGGTGAGGGCGCCAACGTCGGAGCCGGCCTCCGGCTCGGTCATCGCGATCGCCTCGACCGCGCCGGCGGCGATGCCGCCGAGGATCTCTTTCTTCTGCTCGTCGGTGCCGAAGCGCTGGGTGGCGCCGGCGACGATCAGCGTCGTCGCGTAGCCGCCGATCGGCGCCAGGCCGCGCGAGGTCTCCTCCATGAAGAGACAGGCGTCGAGCATCGAGCCGCCGGAGCCGCCGTACTCCTCCGGGATCGTCACCCCGAGCCAGCCCAGCTCGGCCATCTGCTTATAGAGGTCGAAGTTGTGGTGCAGCTCGTAGCCGTCGGTCAGCTTCTCGCGCTGCTCCTGCGTGCCGACCTCGCGCGCGCAGAAGTCGCGGAGCGCGGCGACGAAGTCGTTCTGCTCGTCGGTCAGAGAGAAGTCCATGGGGCGAGCAGGCTAATCGACCACGGTGAGCGAAGGCGTGCGATAAGGGTCTCGCAACGCGTACATATGCGCGTGCAAGTCGGTGAGCGCCACGTACGGCCCGTTTGTACATCATGAGGAACTCACTCACGGTATACTTCTCCACATGGCATCTCCCATAATCGATCGTGAGCTTGAACTCGCCCGCCTGCGTGAGGCGATCGCCCACCCACCGCAGCTGGCCCTGGTGAGGGGAAGGCGACGCATCGGCAAGAGCTTCCTGCTCATACACGCACTGGGGAAGAGCCGTGGGGTCTTCTTTCAAGCGGACGAGCAGAACGAGCGCGCCCATCTCGACCTGCTCGCCACCGAGGTGGCACGCGTGTTGGGCCCGCGGGTGCCCCTGCGCTTCGAGTCCTGGGACCAAGCCCTGGAGACGATCGGCGAGCTGGCACGCGAGGCGCCGCTTGTCGTCGTGCTCGACGAGTTCCAGTGGCTGAAGGCGGCCCAGCCGTCGCTGGACTCGATCGTCCAGCGACACTGGGATCGCTGGCAACGGGAGCAGACGCGCGTGACCCTCATCCTCAGCGGCAGCGCCCTGCGGCTGATGGAGAACCTGCTGGAGCCGGGCGCCCCCCTCTACGGCCGGGCGGACTACCGCCCCCTGCTAGCTCCTCTCGACTACCGCGACGCATCCCGGTTCATGCCCCGCCGCGGCAGCGCGGAGGCAAAGCTCCGCCGCTACGCGGTGCTCGGCGGCACGCCGCAGTACCAGGTCTGGGCCGGCTCCGGGAGGCTGCCAGACCTGATCGCCGAGCGAATCCTCGCCAAGGGCGAGTCCCTTTATGAGGAGCCGCTGCATCTGCTCCGCGAGGAGCAGTCAATTCGTGACCCAGCGACCTACTTCGCCGTCGTCCGCGCGATCGCCGCCGGATGCACGCGCGTCGGGGAGATCTCAAACGCGGTGCAGATACGCGTTCCCAACCTGATCAAGATGCTGAACCGACTGGAGACACTCGGCTACGTTGTCCCGAGGGCACCCCTGGCCGCGAGGGGACCCGAGGCGAAGCGCTCCAGCTACCGCCTTACCGACCCCTTCTTCCGCTTCTGGTTTCGTTTCGTCTTCCCCAACCGCAGCCTGCTGGAGCGGGGACGGGTCAAAGAGGTGCTGCGGATCGTCGAGCGCGACATGGACAGCTACATGGGCCTGGCGTTTGAGGATTGCTGCCGCGAATGGACCGGCCGCTTCGCGTCCGACGCCCTGCCGGCCTCCCAACAGCTCGGCGGCTGGTGGTCACGTGACGGGCAGACCGAGGTCGACGTGGTCGGCACCTCACGAGGCCGGTACGACCTGCTCGGCTCCTGCAAGTGGTCCAAATCGGCGCCCACCTCGGCCCTGGGGCAGCTCCTGGAGCAGCGCGACTCCCTGCCCAGGGCCGGCGGCGCCAAGCTCACGATCTTCGCCCGTGGGTTCTCCCAGGCGCTCAAGCGACAAGCGGAGGAAGAGGATGTCACGCTAGTTGGAGTCGAGCGGCTCTTCGCATAGCAACCCGGCTGCGAGGTCGCTCGGAGAGCTACTCGGAGAAGGACTCGCGCAGGCTAAAGGTCGGGCCGGTGGTTCGGCCGGTCGTCCGCCGTCGCAATCCGCCGCGCCTCCTCGGTCCCCATATAAGGGGTGAGGATGAACTGAACCACCTCCGCGGTCAGCCCCGGTAGCTCCTCCACCCGCCCACGGTCAACACGGTTGGCGACGATCGTCGCAATCCCGCCGGCCAGCGAGCGCTCTGTCGTCGACGGCAGATCGGCGCCGTGTGGGCTCTCGGCACGGCCCGGCTCGAGCAGACCCGCGAGGTAGGCCATCAAGCGTTCGTAGCGTTCGAGTCCGTCGCCCCCCTTTGCCAGCGCCCCATTGGTGAGCACGCTGGCGGCCGCCGGATCCATGGCGGCGAAATCGAGCGCCCGCCGGACCGCGACGCGCACTCGCTCGGGCCAGGGATCGCCGCTGACGCAGGCCATCTCAAGAATGACCTGCAGGCTTGCGAACGCTCCCTCGAACGCGCCGGTGAAATCCCCTGGCTGCTCCGCTCTTCCGTCCATGCCGCCCCCGCCGCCTCGCGCCGTTCGACTCGTCCGCCGCAAACACGGCGGTTCGGAGGATGATAAACGTGATTGTCTGAGTGCGACGGGGCGATCCTGGCCGCGACGGCGCACGATCCCTTGCGTACCGGAATCAGATGTCTGGTTTTACAGATCAGACATTTGGGTTTATAGTGCCCGATCGGCCCGATGGAGCAGCCACAGACAGCGCCTTCAGCCCGCCGCCCCCGGGTGCCTCCCGGCGACTTTGCGCGGAGCTTCGAGGCAGCGTCCGCGAAGTTGCGGGCCGCGGTCGAGACCGCCTACGCGGCAGAGCACGACTGGCCGCTGCAGGCCGCCGCGGCGATCCGCGCCGTGCTGGAGTTCGCGGCCGAAGATCCGATCGCCGCCCACACGCTGACGGTCGAGTCGCTAGCCCAGGGAGGTGGTCATTTCACGCAGAGGCGACCGGTCAACCTTCTTGCCCGCCTGCTTGCCGCCGGGCGGAGCGCGCATCCCGACGGCGAGTCGCTGCCGAACCTGCTCGAGGACGCCCTTGCGGGCGGAATCTTCATGCTCGTGGTCCAACGCCTCGAGGTGGGCGGCGCGGAGACGCTGGTGGCGCTCATCCCCGACGCGATCGAGTTCGCCCTGACGCCGTATGTAGGTCGCGACAGGGCACGCGACATTGCCGCCGCTAGGAGCTGAACATCGCTTCGACGAAGAAGCGGGCCGCCGGAAGTCAGCTGTCGAGGCCGGGGATCTCGTCTTTAGGGAGCTAGCCGTGAAAGGCCTCCAGCTCTTCGAGATCGCGCTGGTCCCGCGCGCGCCCGGCGAGGCGCTTGAAGCCGACGATGCTCCGCAAGCCGGCAAACCTGGCTGGTTCCCCCCCGGCGTCTCCTTCGATCGCCGCGGCAGCCACCGTCGCGTAGTCCAGCGGCGGCAGGCCACCGCGCATGATGTTGACGATCCCGTGCCGACTACGCACACGAACGTGGTGCGCTCCGGCGATCTCTTTCTCGCTGAGGACTTTGTCGTCGTGTAGGCGCGTCGCTTCGATGCGCTTCAAGAAGCGATGGATGGCGGCGTCGGTCTCGGGTCCGTCCGGGACCAAGAGGTGGGAGTCCTTGGTGGCGCGCACGAATCCATTTGCCATGACGCTGAAACCGCCGATCACGACATAAGGGAGCCCGACTGCGTTTGCGTCGGCGACGACCCCGTCGAGATCAGGACCAGAAGGCTCTGGATGGGACATGGCCGCGCCGGATCGTGGAGGCGAGCAGCTGCACCCCCTGCTGAGAGAGCTTCTGGCCTCGGGAGACCCGCTCGGAGGGAGAAAGGGCTCGAGCCGTGCGAATGTGGTAATCGCGCTTCTCGGCGTTCAACCGTGCCCACTCGGCCTCGTTACCCGGGCCGAGGAGCGGGCGCTTTTTTGGCTGCGCCGCCATAGCTCAATCCTACGCCCCACCGCGGATCGGCGAGAAGCCCGGGACGAGACTCGAACTCGTGACCCCATCCTTACCATGGATGTGCTCTACCAACTGAGCTACCCGGGCGGAACGATCAACTTTAGCGGCGCAGGTCGGTTCGGCGAGCGCTCCTGCCTTGTTTCGTACATTTGGTACTAAAGCGTCTCCAGGCCGGGCAAGGGGGTGTACAATTGCGTTTACGAGCTGTGGAGCCCCAAGTTGCCCATTCCGAGCGTGAATGGATCCTGATCGGGATGGCGGAGTGCTGCGCGGTACGGGGCTTCGAGGCGACGACGGTCGAGGACGTCTGCGCGGCGGCGGGAGTCTCGCGCGAGTCCTTCGAGCAGCTCTTCGCCGGCAAGGGCGAGTGCTTGGGCGCAGCGATGGAGACGCTCGTCGAGGAGGCCTGGCGGGCGCTCGACGAAGTTGTGGCGCAGGACAAGGCGTGGGGCGCGACGCTACGCGACGGCGCGGCCGCCCTGCTGCGGATCCTCTCCGAGAGGCCCGCCTTCGCCCATGTTGCGCTGATCGAGGCGCCGGGCGCCGGCGGTCGGGCCACGGCGATGCACGGCTCGGCGAAGGCGGCGCTGCTCGACTTCCTCGAGCGCGGCCGGGAGACGGCCGAGTCCGGCGTGCCCCAGAGCGCGCCGCGCGGAGCGCTCGGCGGGGCCGAGGCACTGGTCGTCCGCGAGATCCTCGCCGGCAGGGGCAACCGGCTCGGCGAGCAGCTTCCCGGCGTCGTCTACATGCTCGGCGTTCCCTTTCTCGGGATCGGCGAGGCAGGGCGCCTCGCCGACGGCGCCGCCCGTCAACGGCATCTGCGCGCGGTCGCGTAGGGGCGTCGGGAGCGGCCCCGCCCCGCCGAAGCGAGATCAGGCAACGGGCCCCGAGTTTCACCCGTCGTCGGCGAGCGGGACGCGCTTGGTGACGGGGACGGCGGCGTGGAGCGCGAAGCCACGCCCGCCCCGGTAGCTTCATGCGATGGCGACGCTGCCTCGGGAGCCGAAGATCTTGACGATTTCCAGCTTCGACGCGACTCTCGGGGCCGGCCTCCGGGAATGCCGCCTCGACTCGCTGTCCTTCATCGACGCCTACGGCCTGGTCGGCACGACCATCGCCATCCGCGCGGGCCTGGCCGGCGGCGAGAAGGTCGAGGTCACGGCGCCGGCACGGGCGGGGATAGGCGAGCACCTGGCGGCGATGGGATTCGACGACTTCCTGCGGCAAATCGGCCACCCTGCTTTGGAGGCCGAAGCAAGACGATGGACAGCTCCGGCGTCGTCGTGCCGCTGCGAAGCGCCGCCGACGCCGGCGGCGAACAGGCGATCTCCCAACTGCTCTGGGATCAACTGCAAGACCACGTCGACCCCCAGGTGCTGGCCGCGCTCGGCGAGGGCGTCTGGGAGATGGTGGCCAACGCGCTCGAGCACTCGGGCGCCGACGCCTCGGTGATGGCGCAGGTCTACCGAACTGCTCGCTTCGGCCAGCCGCCCGACCACGACGACAAGGTGCAGGTCGTGATCGGCGACGCCGGGCGCGGGATCCGTGCCGCGCTGGCCTCCTCGCCGGCCTATGCCCCCGACAGCGATCTGGAGGCGATCGAGCTCGCGCTCGAGTATCTGGTCAGCTCCGTGCACGAAGATCCCGGGCGCGGCCAGGGGCTCTCCACGACCGCCGAGCAGGTCGCTGGACTGGGCGGAAAGGTCGCAATCCGCAGCGGCGAGAGCAAGCTGACGATCGCCGGGGAAGAACGCTCGGCCGCAGCGGTCCCGCCCCTGCCCGGAACGATTGTCGCGCTCAGCCTGCCGCTGTACCCTGGTAGCTGAGATGTTGCAAGCCCGGACTCCCCAGCACGCCGGCTCGCGCGAGCAGGCGCGCGAGTTGATCGGCGGCCTCTCGCAGCCCCTGGCGGGCCAGCGGGTAGCCGTCGATTTCTGCCCGCTGCTGGTTCCCACTCCGTCCTACTGCGACGAGATCGTCAAGCTGGTTCTGCAGACCGGCGGCGCCGAGCGCCTGGAGGTCCTGAACGCCTCGCTGCGCGCCCGTCAGCTGGTCGAGCGCTCGGCGCAAAACCGAGGCGTCACCGGTCGCCTGCGGATCGCCGCCGCGGTCGGCTGAGCGCCCGCGGCTCAGCGGCGGCGGTTGCGGGGGGCGTGGGTGTCGAGGCTGGCGCCGATGCCGAGGCCGGCGAGCATGAAGAGGAGGAGGAAGACGGCGGCGGTGATGTCAGCCGGGGCGTCGCGGAGAGTCGCCATCGCGACGAAGAGGAGGACGACCGCGGCGGCGGTGAGAAAGAACCAGGGGCGAATGCGGTGGTGCATGGGGTTCATCTTAGCCTCCGAGGACGCGGTCGAGAGCCAGCAACAGCAGGCTGACGAGGAAGCCGAGGAAGAACGCGCGCGCGGTGATTCGTTCGACCTGTGGCTTCTCGGCACCGCGCAGGATCGCGAAGTATCGGGCGGTCGCAGTCAGCACCCCTTCGCTCGGATGTAGTGGGCGTTCGCCAGAAGAGGCGCCCGCTACATCCGAGACGCATGAGAGGTGCGAATTGGGGACAGCCAGGACGGTCCGGGACCGGAATCCTGCGGCGTGGGGTCAGCCGGTGGGGACGGGCTGCAGGTCCGGCGAGAGGGCGACCTTCAGCGCTTCCTGCGGGTCGGGTCGTAGACCTCCACCTGGTAGTTGGCGCCGGGCTTGGCGAGGTAGACGCTGGTCGGGCTGCTCGGGTCCTGCCAGGCGCTGAGGCCGCCGGGGGCCTTGCGCAGCTTGCCGCCGCGCTTCGCGTTCGCCTTCAATTCTTCGTAGGCGTGCGGCAGCTCATAGGTGCCTACCGTCAGGTAGGCGGGCTTGGGGTTGCCGGCTGCGGCGCCGCCGGTCAGGAGCGGACGTAGGCGCGGCGGCCTGCGGCGACTTCGCTCAGCTCCAGCTCGGCGCCGGGGCGTTCGCCCGCCCAGTAGATCGGGGCTCCGCTCGCCGCCGCGGCTTCGCCCAGCTCGGCGGCGCTGACGATCCGCGGCGCGCCGGGCGGCGCTTCCGCCGTTTCCGCTTCGCCGCCGCCCCCTTCCCCGCTGCCGTCGGCGATCCAGACGACCATGGCGGCGATCAGCAGGATCACGAGGACGAGCAGAGCGGTGCGGAGGACGCGGAGGGATTTGGCGTCGGTCATGGGGTTGGTCTTCCTTGGGAGGGGGTTAGGCGTAGACCTGGGCGAGCAGGCGACGATTGCCACCCGATCGCTTCGCGTGGAAGACCAGCAGCGGGCCCTTGAAGGTGAACGGCGGCTGGTTGGGCAGGTGGACTTGGCTGGCGACGCACACCGAAATGACGGCGTTGATCGACCAGCGACCGGTCGGTGAGTAAAGGCGAGCCTTGGGCGGTGGATGCCGCTGCGGTTGCGACCTTGTGGGGTTGGGCGTTGCGCGGTTGCGTTGGGGCCGTTGGGCGGACCTTGGGCGGGATCGGAGGGGCCGTTCGCCCCTCCGCAGGATGAACCAGACCGTGACTGCGAAGGGGCGAACGGCGGGTTTTGAATAAAGGCGCACGTCCTCTGCTCCGCTCGCCACCAATGCTGCGGCTCCGCTCCCGGCGCAGAAGAGTCAGAATTCGACTGCTTGGTCGCTCCGCCTTGCGGCGCGAGCTCCGCGTCCGGGCGTGCGGCTGCGGTTGGGACCCTGTGGGGTCGGTGTTGTGCGGGCGGGGTTTGGCTTGCGGCTTCCGGACGGTCGCGATTGCGCGGGTGTGCAAGCAAACGGGATCCGGGGACGGGCGGCGGTAGAATCTGTATCGATGACCGCCAAGGAGAAGCTGCTGGAGCGAGTGACATAGCTCTCAGAGGCCGAGGCTGATGAGACGTTACGGCTGCTTGAGATTTGGAGGCCCGGCGACACCGTCGATGAGTGGGGCAACCTCTCGACGATGGCGCGCTCATCCTCAGCGGGGGCGCTACGGCGGCTCGACGAGGAGGAGGCCAAAGCAGGGCTCTCCTGGGAGAAGTACCGCTGAATCGCGGCGAGGTACGGTGGTACGAGCCGCCGAACCGCAAGCGGCGACCGGTGCTGATCCTCGCTCGCGAGGGCGCAGTTGCGCGCCTGCACGATGTTCTCGTTGTCCCGGCGACCCGCACGATCCGCGGGATCGAGAGCGAGGTCGAGGTCGATGAGTCCGACGGGATGCCGGCGGCCTGCGTGCTCAGCCTCGACCACGCCTTCCTGGCCGAGAAGGCCTACCTGACCGAGCGGATCACCGAGCTGGGCGCCGCGAAGATGGATGGGGTCTGCCGGGCGCTCGCGACCGCCGCCGGCTGTAGCTGAACGGGCGCCGCTAGGCCCGGGCGTCTGGGGTGAGGGCAGACGCCCGGGCCGGTTGGGCATCCGAGTGGCCTAGCGGACCGTGCCGACGCGGGCCGAACGGGCGGCGCGCCTGGCGTGGCGCTTGTGGGCCCGCTTGTTGTGCCGGCGCTTGGCCTTGCGCTGCTTCGCGCACTTGACCGAGGCGGCCCTCGGCTTGGTCAACTGCCTGCGGCCGTTCTGGCCCAGCAGGTTGGCGCGGGCCTTGTTGCGCTTCGGCTTGTAGCAGAGGTTGCGCGAGTTGACGATCAGGCCCTTCTTGCCGCCCTGCATCGCCAGCACGAAGCGGCTCACCGGGAGGTCGGGGATGGCGGTGAAGGTGCTGCGGAAGTGCGCCTACTCAGTGACGTGACGACGCCGGCGCGTCGGAGCGGCCGATCTGCCAGCGAAGGCCCGGCCCGAACTCGAGCGTGAGGTGGTCGGGGGTGATCAGCTCCCAGTTGGGAGGGTCATCGGCGGCCTCCTCGGCGGCTGGAGTGACGAGGAGCTTGGTACCGTGGTCGAGGCGGCCACGAAGCTCAGCGGTCATCGGGTCGAGCTCCACTCGCTCGAGCACCTGCCCGACCAGGCGGGCCGGATCGGAGGGCGTGAACTCGGCGTCCTGGGTGGCGAAGCGCCACAGCTCCCCGGCCTCGTCGCGGAGTTCGAGGTGGAGCACCCGCGGGTAGGCGATCCGGGCGTCGACGATCCGCCCGCGCAGGGAGCGCAGGATCGTGCTCGGAGAGGTGTCGAGAGCCACGCTAGTCCCCATCAGCTTGCCTCCATTGTCGCAGCCACGCCAGCAGATCTCCATAGGTCATGTGATCGCGCGGGCTTCCGGCTTCCTTCTCGGCGTGCGGCGCATCGCGTGCCGCGTAGCGCTCCTCATCCGTGAAGCCCAGCTCCTTGCAGGCCTGGCGGAACTGCTTGATGTCGCGCTTGGGCGCCACAGGCACGAAGCCTAGAGCGCGAAGCCTCCGGCGGAAGGCCGTTCCCGGGGCTCGCCCCGACGCGGGCGCCTTCTGGCGCCCGCGTCGGTTCGGGGGACTGGGAGGTCCCGCTCAGCGGCGGGCGCGCTTGTGCTGCTTGCTCTTCTTCTTGTGCTTCTTGCCGCAGCTGTTGCGGACCAGCGGGTGCAGCTGGGCGGTCTTGCCGTTCTGGCCGACCAGGCGCACGTTGGCGCGGCTGGCGCGCTTGGACTGCGTGCAGAGGTTGCGCGAGTTGACGACGAGGCCGCGCTTGCCGCCGAAGAGCACCACGCGGGCCTTTTCGAACGGCGCGTCGGGGACGCCTTCGAAGGTGTTGCGCAGAGCCCCTTTGACCGAGTCGGTTTTGCCCGAGAGCTCGACCGCGATCGGCTGGGAGGCGGGGCCCTGCAGGGCGATCACCAGGTCGGGCAGCTTGTGGTTTGAGCTGCGCAGGAAGACCTTGCCGCTGATCACGTAGTCGAACAGCGCCGTCGTCACCCAGGCGTGGCCGTAGACGGAGCCCTTGGGGCACTGTTCGCCGTTGCCGTTGCCGGCGGCGAACTGGACCCGCGTGCAGACGGTGCGGATGTGGGCCTGGTCGAGGAAGGCCGAGCGCGGAAGCTTGGTCTGGATCCTCGCCAGGTTGGCGACGCCGACCCCCTGGGAGAAGACCTGGGCGATCAGCTTCGGGTGCGCGGTGCGCGCGGTGCCGCCCTTCAGCCGCAGCGAGAGCTTCGGCTTGAAGGCGAGGTTCTCGCAGCCGCCGACCTGGAAGCGGTTGGAGAGGTCCGCCGTTGCGCCCTGTTCGCCGGTCACCGCGGCGCCGACCGAGAGTTCTTCGCAGTCGGTCGGGTTGAGGGTGAAGTTCGGCCGGTCGATCGCGATGCGGATGTCGCGGACGTCGAGCAGGAGACCGTGCAGGATGGTCGGGATCGGATCCGATTTGACCGTGACCTGGGCGGTTTCGGGGTTGACGTAAAGAGCGTTGCGGATGACCACGCTGCCGAGGTCCAGCGGCCCGGCCACGGCGGGCGTGACCACGGCGATCGAGAGCGGCGCGCCCTTGTAGGGGCCGGCCAGGTAGGCGCGCCCCTTGTCGGTGTAGAAGGGACTGGGGCCGGCGCCGGCGCCGGCGGTGACGGTGCCGACCTGGCTGGCGACCGGGCAGGACGGGCTGTCGATCTGCCCCTGCCCGGTTCCGGGTTCGGAGGAGATCGAGGCCAGGGTCGAGTCGGGGCAGTAGGGGACGCCCTTCAGGTAGGCGCTGAGGCCCGGGGGCATGGTCAGGTTCAGCGCGCTGAAGCGCTGGGAGCCGTCTTCGCGGGTCAGGTGCACGACGAAGGGGCTCGTCTGTCCGGCCAGCGGATTGGTGGCGCCGGCCGAGAACTTGGGGTCGAGCCCGCCGCCGGGGCACGCCCCGCCGTCCGGGCCCTGGTTGACGTCGAAGGAGCTGGTCTCGGTGACCGGCGCCCCGCCGTTCCACGGCGTCAGCTCGGACTTGATCTGGTAGGTGCCGCACTTGGGCGGGGTCAGCAGGGTCGCCTGCGGCCCGCCGGGGAAGTGCATGTGCACCGCCGAGAAGGGCTGCTGCGGGCTGTTGTCGACGGTGGCGACGAGCTGACCGGTCACCGGGTCCGGCGTGATCTTGCCCGGCAGCTTGATCAGGACCCCGTCCTTGGGCGATTCGAAGACCAGGTAGATGCCGAGCAGCGATCCTTCGACGTCGCCCTGCTTGGCGATGTAGACGTCGCCGTGCAGCGTTTCCCGCAGCACCGGCGTTTCGATTTCGGCCGAGCCGACCTTGGCGGAGCCGGGGCATTCGATCGGCTTGTTGGTGCCGAGCTTGATCTGCGCGGCCGAGCAGGCGCCGAGGCCCGCCGCGGCGGAGGGATTGACCGCCATCCCCTCGGGGAAGGTGATCTTGACCTTCCTCAGGTCGGCCTGAGAGGTCGCTTCGGGGTCCGGTTCGCCTTCTTCGTCCTTGCCTTCCAGCCCGTTGGTCGGCATCGAGAGGCCGACGTCGAGCCCGGTCGGCGAGTCGGCCCGGTGGGCGCTCGGGGCGAGATGGATGTCCGGTTCGAAATCGAGGCTGCCGCAGCCGGTGGTCTCCGGGTTGGCGTATTCATAGGTCTTCCAGTTGGGGTCGCTGTAGTCGGGCGAGCCTTCCGGGCCGACCGCGCCGGGATGCTCCCAGGAGTCGAGGTGCGCCTTCACCACGGGCGAGGGCGGCCCGCAGCGGGTCGGGTTGGTGAGCAGCGGCACGGGGTTGGCCCCGGCTTCGCCGGCTTCCTTGCAGCCCAGGACTTCCGACGTTTCTTCGGCCGTTTTCGCGCCGTAGGAGCAGAACGTCGCCTTGCCTTCCAGCAGGAGGCTGATCAGGGCAGGGGCCAGTTCGAGGCTGGCCGCATAGCCGTCCTGGGGACGAACCCGCGCCGTGAACGTGTAGATGCCGCCGCCTCCTTCGAAGGCGAACTGCGCCGGGGTGCCGTATTCGGGCTTGATCGCGTAGATCGACTGGGCTTCTTGGGAAATTCCGCTGAAGACGACTCTGATTCCCCCGACCACGCTGCCGGCAGGACAGGCCTGTTCCTTGACCTCCTTCAGCGTCTGGCAGAGCTGCGGCACGGCGTTCGGGTTGCCGACGAAGCCCGGAGGCAGGTCGGTGATCACCTGCTTGGTGTTCTCGATCGGAACGTATTCGGATTCCAGGCCCCCGGCGAGCTGGCCGGGCGTTAGTTGTCTCTTCCTGTTGAGGACAACGGCGCCGCCGACTGAGAACGGATGCCCACCGGCCTGGGTGTAGTCGTGCCCTTCGGCGTCCAGCACCGGTGCTTCGAAGCTGCTGAGCCCGAACGGCAGCGCCGGGGCGAAGCTGAATTCATTCGTCGCGCTCGCCGACCCCGGAGCGCTCCCGCCGAAGGCAGTCGCGGTCGCCAGCGCCGTGTCGGGCGCGTCGGCGCCGAGCTTGGTGATCACCTTGACCCCTGGATAGGAGTCTCCCGGGAGCAATGGATCCGAGCGGGTGCAGACCACCTTGGCGTGCTGGGCCCCGAAGGGCGGAACCGTGCCGCAGGCCCAGCCTTTCGGCGGTTCTTTCAGTTCGATGTCGTTCGGCGCCACCACCCTGAAGGCGGACGTTTCCAAGCCGCCCGGCAATTCGATTTCGAGGGTGACCGGACCGGAGGTGGTGCTGGCGGGGACAATGCGCGGCAGTTGCCTGGCAAGGTTACCGTTGTTATTGGGCGACGTCGTGCCGAATTCGGCTTCGAATTCGGCCTGGGTGCCGGTGGGGGAAGCGTTGGAGGTCGCAACCACCTTGCCCCCGTCGGTCACCCCGCCGTCGCCGGTTGCGCCGACCACCTCGCACTGGAGGCCCACCAGATGATCCGGTTCGCCCGAGCCGGCTTCCGGCGTGTAGGTGCTGCCGGTCGCGCCGGCGATCGGTTCCGCGTTGCGCAGCCACTGGTAGCTCCAGGTCGGCGAGCCGGTCCAACCGGTCGGCGGAGTGCAAGTGCGCGGGTTGGCACCGAATTCGGGTGATACGATCGGCCGCACCGGCGTGTCGGCACCGGCAGATTCGGCCGGCGGAGGCGTCGGCAGGGGGACGACGTCTATCGGCAGCGTGAACGACGCAAAGGCTCCGGCGGCGTCGGTGCCGATGATGACGCACTGGACAGCATGGCCTTCGTCCGCGCCGACCACCTGGTAGGTGCCGGTGGTGGCGGTGGGCTGTTCTTCGGCGCCGGTGGCTGGAGCGCCGTTGCTCAGCCACTGGAAGCTGAAGGTTCCGTTGAAGTTGTGGGTTCCCGTAACTCTAGGGAACCACAATTCGCCGCTGGTCGCATCGCAGGTGAGCTTGTCGCCCGCGCTCGCGGTCGTGACGCCGTCGTTCGCCACCGTCGCCGTGTAGTCGACCCGTTCGTCGGAATGGCTGACGGACCCGGACGGGCAGACGGCGGCTCCGTTGCATTCGAGCGTCACTCCGAGGGACGGCGTCGCCGCGTCGGCCGGCGCCGCCGCGAGGCCGAGCAGCATCGCCATGGCGCCGAGCAGACAGGCACCGAGCTTGGTGTTGCGGTTGCGACGGGTCACTTTGCGGCCCTCCGGTCGTGGTGCGTAGATCGCTTGTGGTGTCTGCGGTGGTGGCGCTTGCGTTCGTTGACGCAGCGGACCTCGCCGTGCCGCCGCACCCTGCGCTTGCCCTTCGGACAGCCCGCGGGCTTGGACTTGACGTTGCCCGCGGTGGCGGCCTGGCTGGCCGCGCTCGGCGTGGCGGGTTCCGGTTCGGAGTGACGACACGAGCCTTCTTTGAGCGGGTTACAGGGCATCGGTGGCTCCGATTCGGCGAAGCCGCCTCCGGTCCGAGCGGCGTAGACGTTGACCGCCGAGTCGCCGTCGGAGGGCAGGAGCTGGGAGAAGCTCTGGAACGCGATCTCGGATCCGTCGCCGGACAGCACCGGTTCGTCGAGCAGGAAGCCACTCCTATCGACGGTTCCCGGCAGGCGGTAGAAGTGCCCATCGCGCCAGAGGTAGGAGTCGCGGGCGCCGTTGACGTCGCCGGGGACGAGCGGCTCGGCGGTCTTGAGCAGGACCGACTCGCCGTCGTCGCTCACCCAGCGGCGCTCCTCGGCGAAGTCGGTGCCGACGGGCTTTTGGGACCGCGTCCCCCAGGCGCTTATGTCGAAGGGCTCGCTGTCGGCGGCACCGAGACAGGAGACGCATTCGAGCGTCGGCGGATCGGCTGCGGCGTCGTAGCGGAAGACGTCGCGGCGACCGCCGTCAGCGTCGTTCGAGGTCAGCGAGGCATTCGACTGGAAGAGGAGAGCGTGGCCGTCGCCCTGCACCGGCGCCGAGTAGGCGCCGTTGCGCCAGTTGCCGCCCTTCGAGCCCCAGAGTGGGTTTACTTCGTCGGCGGGGGGGCCGTCTCCGGCGGCGAGGGCGCCGATGAAGCTGATGGCTTCGGTCTCGGCGTCCCAGAGGTAGAGGTTGGGTTCGCCTTCCTCAGCGGTTTCGCCGGCGGGGTTGGGGTGTTCGGTGAGCACGCCGGCGGCGACGAAGTAGGCGTGGGATCCGTCGCCGGAGATCGCGGTGATGCCGTTGTAGACGTCGGCTTCCTCGCCGGCTTCGTGGTGGGTGTTGTCTTCGCCGGCGGAGACCTGAGCCAGGCGTTCGCCGGGTGGGAGGGTCGAGTCGTAGAGGTAGAGGTCGCAGCCGGCGGCCGCGGTCGTGCTGCTGCATTCGGCGTTCGAGCCGTCGCCGTCGGAGCCGGTGAGCTGGCGGTTGGTGGTGAAGTAGACCCTGGTGCCGTCGGCCGAGGCACCCTGATAGTTGTCGTCGCCACTCAGGTCCTTACAGGGGCCGGGCGGGTCCGGCAGCGCCGGCCGGCTGCACTCCGAGCCGAACAGCTGTTCGATCTGGATGCCCTGGCCGGTCTCCCGGCGGACGAGGATGCGCAGCTTGTTCGCCGCGGGATCGCAGTCGCCGCTGTTCGACTGGCCGGGACGGGTGGAGAAGTAGACCCGCGAGCCGTCGGCGGAAACTGCGCCCTGGTTGCGGCTGCCGTTTTCATGCAGGGGAACGGTTCCGACCGCGATGCCACCGAGGTGGGCGCCGCAGGTGCCGCCCCAGAGCTTGCCGAGGCGATCGCGGGCGAGCAATTCCAGCGAGGGCCGGCCTGCGGAGTCGAGCGCGACATAGGTGTTGTGGTCCGCCGCCGACCCCGTTGCAGATGGCCCGGGTTCGGGGTCGCCTGGCAGATAGGCGGTCCTGGCGGCATCGGCTAGATTGCGCGGACCCGGCACGAAATAGAGGTGGGAGTGATCCGCGGACGCGCCTTGGAATTCGGTCCGCAGCACGACTTCTTGCACTTCGGCTTTGTAGAAGGCAAGCGGGTCGAGCAGGGGAGAGAGCGGCGCGAAGGCGCCGCCGAGGCCCGCCTGGAAAGCCCGGTCGACGCCGGCCGCGAACTGAGGCTGGGTGGAGACGATGTCGAGCCAGCGCGAGAAGTCCGGCGTGAAGCTCTGGGCCGGCAGGGGGTCCCAGCCGACGATATAGCCGGCAGGCGGCGAAGTCGGGGTGGTGGTCCAGCCCGACCCTTCTTCGCGGGTTGCGATGTAGGGATCGCTTTCGGTCGAGTAGACGCCAGTGGCTTCGCCTAAGGCCGCGCCCGATGCGAACAGAACCCGGTTCCCGTTTGCCGAGATCGCCGGGAAGGCGGCGGCCTGGCCGGCCTTGTGGGACGGGCTGACCATCTCCAGCGCCATGCAGCCGGGCAGCGCGATAACGCCGAACTGCTGGATATCGCGGATGGCATGGTTGGGACAGCCGTCGGACGGCGGGGGGCCGGTGGTGAAGGTGCGGTCTTCGCCTTCTCCCGCGCCGCCGGCGTTCGAAGCGACGACGCGGTAGTGGTAGGTAGCATTCGGCTTCAGCTGTTCGAGTTCGGCTTCGGCGCTGACTTCTTCAGCTTCGGTTCCTGCACCCAGTTCTTCGGCGTCCGGGGAGCAGGGCGCGCTGGTCCCGTATTCGGTCGTCGGCCCGTATTCGAAGTGGCAGTCACCGACCGCGGCGCCACCCGGGTTGACGGTGCCTTCGAGGGTCAGGAGGTCTTCGTTCGCGCCGGGACTGGTGCCGCCGGTGGTGACAACAGGCGGGTCGGGAAGGGGTTCGAAGGTGGCGGTGATGTTTTCTGGCGGGAATTCGAATTCGCCCAGATCGAGGAACCCGCAGGGGTTGGTGGCACCGTGGCAGGTGCCGACTTCGAACGGGTCTTCGCTGGTCCAGCCCGCGAAGAGCGAGCCGGGGCCGGGGGTGGCGGTTAGTTCGGCCGAGAAGGGTTCCGCGTAGGAGAAGGGGTAGCTGCACGAGGGGCCGGACGAGCCGCCGCCGACGTTGGAGCATTCGATGCCTTCCGGGCTGCTCGTCACCGAGCCGGTGCCGGTGCCGGCCAGGGTGACGATGGTTTCCGCGGAGGCCTGGGCGGCGGGGACGAGGAAGAAGGCCGCCAGCGCAAGACCGAGGATGGAGAGGCGGAGGCCGTGCGAAGGCGCACCAATCCCTTTGGCGTTGCCGGAGGCGTCACGGGTGGCGAGGGCTCCACGGACGAAGCGGCGCAGGCCGGTGGCCTGGCGCAGGGTCGATCCCGCGGACGGGGCCTTCGCGTGGCGTCTCACGTAACTCTCTCCTTGGTCTGTGTGGGTGGTGCGGTTGAAGTTGGGGAAGTTCATGCGGGCGCTCCGGGGTGGAGGGGCGCGGTGGTGAAGTCGGTGATGTGAAGCGCGGCTGCTCCGGGGGTGCGGGCGCTCGGCGCGTCAGTGCGGAGGCGGCGGGGACGAGCGGCCGCGGAACGACCGGTAGGGACAACAGCTCCGGGCAGCCCGGGCCGCTCGCTCCGCTCACTGGGCGCGGAGGCTGCGGCAGGGGGTGCCGCGGCGCCTCCGCTCGGCGCGTGCTGCCAGGGAGAGCAGGCGGCGACGGTCTGTGGAAACTCGGTTGCGTCCCGTTTCACTGCGATGCCTCTCCCTTTCCCTGTGGCGGGCCGCGTCCCATGGCGGCCCTTCCCTGCCGCGGTGCTCGTGGTGCTTCCCTGCCCGCCCTGAGGGGCGTGGCGTGATCGCGCTTTCAGAAACTCGATCTGGAGGACTGTAGCCGCTTCCTTTCATAACGTCAAGGTCTACGTTTTTGAAAAGAAGGATAACGGTGCTAGATCAGCAAAATCCCTGCAAAAACCGGTACTTTGGCGGTATTGATCGCGAACTCAGACGGAATGCAGCCGGGGCGCGAGGCGAGGTTCGGAAACTGCTTCTTTCACGGCTGGCCACTGAGAAGCCGGGGGGCGGGGCCGCCCTGCGCGAGCTCATCCAGCACCGCATCGAGGACGCGTCGCCGTACCTGCCGCTGCTTTCAGCGTCACCGTGCCTGCCCCGGTTTTCAGCGCCGTAGCGCTTGCCGAGCCTATTGAAAGACATAGCTCGTATCGTTCCCTTTGGGGTTGATCTCCGCTTCCAGGAGCGCCGCTGAGCCTCCTACTGCCGACACCGACTCCGCGTCAACGACCGGCGGCTGGCCCACCGCCTGCGCGAAGATGTGCCCGACTCCCCTTTGGATCCCTGCTTCGGTCACCAGTTCTGCCCCGTCGGCCGCGTAGAGAACGCCGGGCGGACGTCCCACCTCATAGCTCAGAGCAGGGTTGAACGCAAGAGTGCGAAGGTCGGAGGTCTGCGGGCTGACAGGGATCGTCCCAACCTCTTTGAATTCCCCTCCTGAGTTGCAGGGACCCAGCTGGTGGATTTCTTTTTTGCCTTTCTGACTGGAGTAAAACGGCGCGCCGGTCGTCTGATCGACGGCCATCCCCAAGATCCCACCGGCCCCGAGTATGAATTTGCAGTCCGGCACCAGCCGATCAGACGGCGAGAACCGATAGATCGCGCTTTCGTTGCCGATGTAGAGGTTGCCCGTGATGTCGGTTGCCAAAAAGTCCGGGATGTACTTCGTTCCCGGCGGGAACGGCGCGATGTCCTTGTTGCGACATGCGTAGGCACCTCCTTCGAAGACCATCACCCGTTCTTCAAATCCGGCCGCAGGGGTCGCCGACTTCGAGTCGGTTACGTAGACCACGCCGCCACTACCAACTGCGATGCCCGCCTTGTGCAACTGGTGGAACTTGTCCGGCGTTTCACCGATCGATTTTTCGAATCCGACCTGTTCCCCAAAGCTCCCCACGATCGCCGAGCCGTTGGCAGAAAAGGCTTGGATCGTGCCGGTTTTCCGTCCACCATCGAGCACGTAGACCTTGCCGCTGCTCTGTTCCACCGCCACTCCGAAGGGCGAGCTGAACTGCCCGGGCGCGCTGGAGCGGATCGAGCAGCGCTTCGGCGCCGGCGGGGAGCAGCCGGTCACGGCAGCAACCCCAGCGGGCGATCCTCCAGGCACAGCCCGTTGACCTGGAGCCAGTGGCGCTCCGGCTGGCCGGGGCGCATGCTCCAGGCGCGCCCCAGCCCAAGCATCACCCACACCCGGACGCCATCCTGGAGGCGCGCGGAGACGTCGTCGATCAGCCTGTACCGGAGCGTCCGCTGGTCCGCCGCAAGCCGGGCCCGGCCTCCTCCGGCGCGACCGCGCCACCGACTCCCTTCGTCGCCCTGGCGACGCCGGCATCGCGGGCGATCCCGGCAAGTTTGTGGACCGGCTCGTCAAGGCGGTCGCGGGACAGCCGTCGGCGAGGCGCCGGAGCTGGTCGGGGCGTGTCAAATTTGACAGTTCTGACGCTGAATTGTTACATTACATCGCTGGAGGTGATGTAAAATGGCCCGCATGAAGCGACTGCAGATATCGATCGAGCCCGAGCTTGACGCGGCGGTGGAAAGACGCGCCGAAGAAGAGGGGCTCTCGAAGGCGGAGGTGATCAGGCGTTGCGTGCGGGAGGAGATACGGCCATTGCCGTCGATAGAGGAGGACCCTTTCTTCAAGTTGATGCTGGATCCAGTCGAGGGAGGAGATCCAAACAGCAGCATGACCGTCAACGACGTGGTCTACGGGTTGTCTCGGGACCACCCCTGATCTTCGTCGACTCGTCGTTCCTGATCGCGAGCACGATCGAAAAGGATCGGCACTACGAGACGGCGCTCAGCCTTTACCGGGCGATGGCCGGGCGGCGGATCGTGACCACGAACCACGTTCGGGGCGAGACCTGGACCTGGTTGCGCTCCCGGACGTGGCACGGAAGAGCGGTCCGGTTCCTCGACAGCCTCGACCAGCCCGGGCACATTCAGGTCGATCGCGTGTCCGACGAGCTCGAAGCCGAGGCCCTGCGCTGGCTCCGTCAACACGACGAGCGCGAGTACTCCTTCGTCGACGCGACCAGCTTCGCCTACATGCGCGCCAGGGGGATCGAGGCGGCGCTCGCCTTCGACGGCGACTTCGGCGCCGCCGGCTTCACAGAACTGCGGCCGTAGGGGGAATGCGGCCTCAGGCAGCGAGCAGGCTCGCCAGGCCGGCCACGTCCGGAACCACGTGCGCCACCGCCTTCAACTCGGCGAAGGCCGTGTCGGCGGAGACGAGCGCCTCGGCACCGGCCGCTTCGGCGGCGGCGGCGAGCACCGCGTCGAAGGCGCCGAGGCGCTCGCTGCGCTCATAGAGGGAGAGGCCGCGATCGAGGTCCTCGCGGCTCACCACGAGCAGCGGCGAGAGCAGCTCCGCGTAGTCGCGCCCGAGCGTGGCCCCGTCGGCGCGGCCACGCCGGCGGGCGCGCACGTGGACCAACTCCTGAATCGCCTCCACCGTCGTCGTCGCCTCGAGTTGCCGCGCGGCGATCGCCGATATCAGCTGTCGGCAGGGGTCGCGAAGGGGATGATCGGCGCCCTTCGCGTAGACGAGCACGGTCGTGTCGAGAACGATCATCCGTGGCGGTCGCGCAGGGCGTCGAGCTCCTCGCGCAGCCCGGCCACATCGGGAACAGCCATGTCGGGCGCCTCGAGCAGGTCGCGCGCGGCGGCCTGGCGGCGACCCTCGGGGCCAGGAAGCCCGCGGTCGATCGCCTCGCGGACGACGGTGGCGACCGACACCCCGCGCTGCCGCGCGGCGGTGGAGATGCGCTCGTGCCGCCCGTCGTCAAGAAGGATCTGAAGCCGATGCGAATACATGCTCATACAGTAGCAGGCGTAACCTGCGCCGAAAGGTGCGGGGACGCTCAGCCGCCGTTGTTGAGGCCGGCCACCGGGGTGCCTACGACAACATCGCTGCAGAGCAGCGGAGCGGGGTCGAACGAGTCGGTGAGGGCGCGGCCGGCGGCGGTGCCGTGGAGGATCGGTTCGGGCGGTGGGCCCTTGGAGCCTTTCGGCTTCGGGGGCTGGGTGTAGAAGCCGGTGCCGCACTGGATCGAGAAGTCGCGGACGCCGTCGCGGGCGTCGATGATGTCTTCGCCCCCCTCGCCGAAGAACTGGTCCTGGCCGGGCTGGCCGAGCATCGCGTTGGGGCCGCTGTCGCCGATCAGGACGTCGTTGTCGAAGGAGCCCTCCATGTCCTCGTCGGAGGGGTCGAGGCGGACCGGGTGGCACTTGCCTTCCTTCAGCAGGGTGTCGATCCAGGCTTTGTGGGCGAGGAAGGAGATGTAGAGCAGGCCGGGGTGGGCCTGGGTCTCGGCGAAGGAGGCGTCGTCGCGGCCTTCGCCGCCGACTATGGCGCCGCCGGCGCAGCCGCCGCCCGCCGCGAGCAGGTCGCCGTCGCCTTCCCCATATAAGTAGGTCGGTCCGGGAAGGCCGCCGACGAGCCCGTCGGAGCCGTCGCCGCCGTAGAGCTTGTCGGCGCCGGGGCCGGACTGAAGCAGGTCGTCCTCGGGCCCGGCCTTGATCGTGTCGTCGCCGAAGCCGCCGGCGATGCGGACGTTCTGGGCGCCGGCCAGCGAGCCTTCGACCCGCAGCCTGTCGTTGCCGGGCCCGAGGTCGGCGGTCAGCCATCGGGCCGGCCCGTTCGCGGCGCAGGCGACCTGCCTGGGGTCGCCACCGACGTGGTCGCAGCCGGGCCCGACCGCGACGCCCTTGGTGTCCCCGACGCCGAAGGTCTCGGTTTCTTCGTCGTAGGTGACCGCGGTGAAAACGTCGTTGCCGTCGCCGCCGACGATGACCAGCCCGCCGCCACCGCCTTTGGTGCGGTCCAGCTGGACATAGGCAGAAGCTTTGGGCGGAGCTTCCTTGCCGCATGAGGACGTGTGCCCCGCGGCGCCCTGGCAGCCGTCGCTGCCCTGGCCGCCGATCAGCTCGTCGGCGCCGCCGCCGGCGAGCGTGTCGTCGCCCGGGCCGCCATTGATCCGGTTGTCGCCTTCGTCGCCGATCAGCGTGTCGCGGAAGGCGGAGCCTTCGATGTCCTCGAAGCGGAAGAGGCGGTCGTGGCCGTCGCCGCGCGCCTTGTGCGCCGCCAGCGAGACCCAGACGCCCGAGCCCTTGCCGCCGGCGACCGCGGTGGCGAAGGAGGCGATGTCGTCTTCGCCGGGGCCGCCGTCCATGCGGTCGTAGCCGTAGTCGCCGTGGACGAGGTCGAAGCTGCCCGGGCCGCCGTTGAGCGTGTCGATGCCGAGGCCCCCGGCGACCTCGTCGTACTCGCCGGCGCCGCCGGAGGCCTTGTCGTCGCCGAGGTCGCCGTAGATCCTGTCGCTGCCGGCTTCGCCGTAGAGTTCGTCGTTGCCGCGACCGCCGTGGATCAGGTCGTCCCCTCCCCCGCCGCAGATCAGGTCGTTGCCGAGGCTGCCGAAGATTTCGTCGTCCCCCGGCCCAGCCCAGATCACGTCGCGCCCGGGCGTGCCGTGGATCACGTCATCGCCGGGCGTGCCGACGATCTTCGCCCGCCGCCCGTGGCAGCGCGGCACGTCTTCTTCTTCGGCCGGCGCCGCGGCGATGAAGACGACCGCCGCCACGAGCGCCGCCGCGGCGAGCGCGAGTCCCCTGCCCAGAATCCTCACCGGTCAAGGGTATCGACCGACGACGGACGCGCCACGGTCATTCCAAATTGATCATCACGTGCTTGATCTCGGTGTAGTCCTCCAGGGCGTACATCGAGAGGTCCTTGCCGTAGCCGGATTCCTTGTAGCCGCCGTGGGGCATCTCGGAGACGAGCGGGATGTGGTCGTTGATCCAGACGCAGCCGAAGCGCAGGGCGTTGGCGACGCGCATGGCGCGGCCGACGTCGCGGGTCCAGACCGATGAGGCAAGCCCGTAGGGCGTGCCGTTCGCCCACTCGATCGCCTTCGCCTCATCGCTGAACGGCTGCACCGTGATCACCGGGCCGAAGATCTCCTGCTGGATCATCTCGTCGCCCTGCTCGAGCCCGGCGACGACGGCCGGCTCGAGGAAGTAGCCGGGCAGATCGGGCTCGGTACCGCCGGTGACGACCTCGGCGTTGCCGGGCTTGCGCTCAAGGAAACCCTCGACCCGCTCGCGCTGTCGCTGGGAGTTGAGCGGGCCGAGGGTCGTGTCGGCGCTGAGCGTGTCGCCCAGCACCAGGCCCTTCGCTTCACCGACGAGGCCGTTGACCACGTCGTCGTAAACGCCTTTGGCGGCGAGCACACGGGTCGCCGCGGTGCAGTCCTGGCCGGCGTTGTAGTAGCCGGTCCCGGCGATCGTCTCCATCGCCGTCCCCATATCGACGTCGTCGAAGATGACGACGGGAGCCTTGCCGCCGAGCTCGAGGTGGACGCGCTTGAGCGTGTCGGCGGCGGCCTTGGCGATCCACTTGCCGGTCGGCGGCGAGCCGGTCAGTGAGACCATCTCGACGTCGGGATGGGTGACCAGCCCGACCCCGGTCGGCTCGCCGTGGCCGCCGATCGCGTTGAGCACGCCCGGCGGCAGCAGGTCGGCGCACCACTCGGCGAAGAGCAGCGTCGTCAGCGGCGTCGTCTCGGCCGGCTTCAGCACGACCGTGTTGCCGGCGGCGAGCGCCGGGCCGAGCTTCCAGATCGCCATCATCAGCGGGTAGTTCCAGGGGGTGATCTGGCCGACCACGCCGACCGGCTCGCGGCGGACGAAGGAGGTGTGGCCCTGCATGTACTCGCCGGCGGCGCGGCCCTCCATGCAGCGGGCGGCGCCGGCGAAGAAGCGCAGGTTGTCGGCCATCACCGGCACCTCGTCCTCGAGCACGGCGCCGCGCGGCTTGCCCGCGTCGGCGGCCTCGAGGTCGGCAATCTGCTCGCCGCGCTCCTCGATCATGTCGGCGATCCGCAAGAGCGCCCGTGCCCGTTCGCCCGGCGGCGTCGCCGCCCAGCCCTCGAAGGCACCCTTGGCCGCGGCGACCGCGGCGTCGACGTCGGCCTTGGTCGAGAGCGGTGCCGAGGCGATCGCCGCGCCGGTAGCCGGATTGACCACGTCCTCCGTCCGGCCCTCGGCCGGGTCGACGGCCTCCCCGCCGATGAAATTCAAGAGCTTCGTCTTCTCCGCCGCCATCACTCAATCGCCTCCGCCTCTCGCGGCCGACGGGCCGATAAGTCAAGTCCGACTTGACTTATCGGCCCGTCGGCGGGGGTTTTTAGGGCTTGCTCTACGGGGACGCAGGGGAGGCCTATGGCCTCGGCTACCGCGGGGTGGGTCACCTGTCCGGCGGCGACGTTTACTCCCGGGCGCAGGCCCGGGTCGCGCCGGATCGCGCCGCTCACGCCCTGGTCGGCGAGCGCGAGCGCGTAGGGCAGGGTGGCGTTGGTGAGCGCCTTGGTCGCGGTGATCGGAACCGCGCCGGGCATGTTGGCGACGCAGTAGTGGGTGATCCCGTCGACCTCGAAGGTCGGGTCGTGGTGGGTGGTCGGGCGCGAGGTCTCGAAGCAGCCGCCCTGGTCGATCGCGACGTCGACGAGGACCGCGCCGGGCTTCATCAGCGCCAGCTGCTCACGCCGCACTACATAAGGGGCGCGTGCTCCGTGGACGAGCACGGCGCCGATCACCAGGTCGGCACCGGGCAGCATCTCTTCGACGGCGAGCGTCGTCGCGTAAACGGTCGAGCAGGCGCCGGCGAAGTCGACGTCGAGCTCGCGCAGGCGGTCGATCGACTTGTCGAAGACGAATACATCGGCCTGCATGCCGATCGCGATCGTGGCGGCGTTCATGCCGACGACCCCGCCGCCGATCACGATCACGTTGGCCGCCGCCACGCCGGGCACGCCGCCGAGCAGGATGCCGCGCCCGCCGAGCGGCTTCTCCAGCATGAAGGCGCCCGCCTGGGTGGCGATCTTGCCGGCGATCTCGCTCATCGGCGCAAGCAGCGGCAGCCGCCCGCGCGCGTCCTCCACGGTCTCATAGGCGATGCAGGTGGCACCGGAGCCGCAGAGGCCGCGGGTCTGCTCGGGGTCGGGCGCAAGGTGCAGGTACGTGAACAGCAGCTGGCCCCGCCGCAACATCTCGATCTCGGCCGCTTGCGGCTCCTTCACCTTCAGGACCATCTCCGCCTCGCCGAACACGGCGCCCGCATCGGCAACGATGCCGGCGCCCTGCGATTCGAATTCGGCATCGGCGATCGCGCTGCCCTCGCCCGCCCCGGCCTCGATCAGAACACGGTGGCCGTGCTCGGCCATCTCGCGCACCCCGGCCGGGGTGATCGCGACGCGGTACTCGTCGGGCTTGATCTCCCTGGGGACACCGACGATCATCGGGACTCCAGGGGAGCGCGTTCGTCCTTTGTCCCACATAGGCGTATAAAGGACGAACGCGCGAGTGTCATCCAACCAACTCCCTGGCGCGCAGCGCCAGCCAGAACTCGATGCGGTCGTGGGCGCGGGAGAGATCGCGTCCGGTCAGCTCTTCCACCTTGCGCATCCGGTAGCGCAGGGTGTGGCGGTGGCAGTAGACCTCGCGGGCGGCGCGCTCCCACTGCCCGTTCTGCTCGATGAAGGCCTCCAGCGAGCGCAGCAGCTCGCCGCCGTACTCCTCGTCGCCGGACTCGATCGGGCCGAGGACGCTGTCGCAGTAGAGCGCGAGCGCGTCGTCGTCCTGGATCGAGAGCAGCAGGGTGAAGGCGCCGAGATCACGCCAGGACGCCACGTCGGGGCCGCTGCCGTTCTCGGAGAACGCCGTCGCCTCGAGCGCGCAGCGCGCCTCGTGGAAGGAGTGGCGCAGCTCCTCCGGCGGCGCCGGACGGCTGGCCGCGGCGCGCACCGCGCCGCGCTCTTTGATCAGCGCCCGCCGCGCTTCGGAAGCGAGGTCGACGGGGTCGCGGTCGGCGGCGTCGACGACGGCGCAGAGCAGCTCACGGCTGCCGCTGGCGTGGGGGGCGACGACGGCCGGGCAGGCGTCGGCGGCGAGCGCCCGCTCCAGGGCCGCCTCGGCGGCGGCCGGGTCGTCGAGATCGAAGACGAGCACGGCGGCCTCGTCGCCGATCCCGAAGGGCTCGAGCCGGCGGCGCAGCTCGGAGGGATCCAGTCGACCTCCGAGCGCGCCGGCCAGCACGTCCCCCGCAAGCCGGCGCTCGGTCTCGCGGGCGACGCGGCGACGCATCAGCTCGAGCGCGACGACGGCGACCGCCTGCTGCAGGATCAGGCGCTCGAAGTCCCCCAACCCGCCGGAGTCGCGGACCATCACCACCCAGGCCTGCGGCGGGCCGCCGCCGGGTGAGATCACCGGGTGGGCGAGCGCGCGGCCGGCGACCGAGGGATGAGTCGGCACGAAGGGGTGGCCGTCGGCGATGTGCTCCAGCGCTTCGTCGCGGATCGCGTTGACCGCCTCGGCGGAGAGCTCACGGCGGAAGCCGCGCCCGGCGATGCGCTCGCCGCGGTTGTTGAGGATCGCCACGGTGCCGCCGACCGCGGAGGCGATCGTCGCGACGATCTCCTCGAGGCCGCGCTCTTCGAGGACCAGCCGCTCGAGCCGGCGCTGTACGGCGATGCCCCGCTGCAGCACCTCGTACTGCTCGTTGACCAGCTTGGCGAAGGCCTTCTCGGTGATCGCGATGAACGGCGTCGAGTAGGGCACCTCGAAGAGCGGGAAGTCGCGTTTCTTCGCCTCCTCGCGCAGCGCTTTGGGCAGTTTTTTGTGGCTGAAGCCGGTGCCGAAGCCGAGCCCGGCGAGATTGTGCTCGGCGAGCAGGCGGATGTAGGCGCGCTGTTTGGCGGCGCTGTCGAGCGGGATTCCGGTGGTCAGCATCAGCTCGCCGCCGGAGAGCCAGGGGGTCGGGTCCTCGAGCTCGGAGATGTGGATCCAGCGCAGCGGCGCCTCGGCCGCGCGCGTGCCGGCCGCAAGGTCGAGGCCGACCTCATCCAGCAGGCTCTGCACGGTGAGCATCGGCGTGCCTATCTTCGGACCCGCTCCCAGGCGTCCGTGAGCACACCGCGCAGCACGTCGTGGATCTCTTCGAACTGCTCGGTGTCGGCGATCAGCGGCGGCGCCAGCTGGATCACCGGGTCGCCACGATCGTCGGCGCGGCAGATCAGGCCGCGCTCGTAGAGCTCGCGAGATAGGAAACCGCGCAGCAGGTCCTCCGCCTCCTCGTCGTCGAAGCTCTGCTTCGTCTCCTTGTCCTTGACCAGCTCGATCGCCTGGAAGAAGCCGGCGCCGCGCACGTCGCCGACGATCGGCAGGTCGCGCAGGCTCTCCAGCATCTGGCGGAACTCGCCCTCCTTGGCGAGCACGTGGCCGCAGAGATCCTCGCGCTCGAAGACGTCGAGGTTGGCCATCGCCACCGCCGCGGCGACGGGGTGGCCGGCGAAGGTGAAGCCGTGGGCGAAGGAGGCGTCCTCGTGCATGAAGGCGTCGGCGACACGGTCGGAGATGATCACGCCGCCCATCGGCGCGTAGGCCGAGGTCAGGCCCTTGGCCACGGTGATCACGTCGGGCACGTAGCCGAAGCGTTCGCAGCCGAACCAGTGGCCGAGGCGACCCCAGGCGCAGATCACCTCGTCGGAGACCATCAGCACGTCGTAGCGGTCGCAGATCTCGCGCACCCGCTGGAAGTAGCCGTCGGGCGGGACGAAGCAGCCGCCGGCGTTCTGGACCGGCTCGACGATCACCGCGGCGACCGTCTCGGGCCCCTCGAAGACGATCCGCTCCTCGATCGCGTTTGCCGCCCAGAGCGGGTGGCGATCCTCGGGCCAGCGGTAGGTGTTGGTGTTCGGCACATGACAGCCGCCGGGGGCGAGCGGCTCGAACTGCGAGCGCAGCTCGGTGATGCCGGTCGCGGAGAGGGCGCCGAGCGAGGTGCCGTGGTAGGCGATCTCGCGGGCGATCGTCTTGTGCTTCTGGCCTTTGCCGTGGATGCGGTGGTAGTTGCGGGCCAGCTTCAGCGTCGACTCGACCGCCTCCGAGCCGCCGGAGGTGAAGAAGACGCGGTTGAGGTCGCCGGGGGCGAGCGAGGCGATCCGCGCCGCCAGCTCGATCGCGCGCGGATGCGCGTAGCTCCACAGCGTGTAGAAGTCGAGCTCTTCGACCTGGCGCGCCGCCGCCTCGCCGAGCTCGGCGCGGCCGTGGCCGGCGTTGACGCAGAAGAGGGCAGAGAGGCCGTCGAGGTAGCGCTTGCCGTGCTCGTCGTAGACGTAGCAGCCCTCGCCGCGGGTGATGATCGGGATCTCGTGGCCGGGGCCGTAGGAGCCCATGCGCGAGAAGTGCATCCAGAGATGTCGCATCGCCAGCTCCTGGAGGCTGGTGTCCACTGCCCCGGTCGGTTGCGACGCGATGGCCATGCGATTCTCCTTTCGTCCTACGACGTTCTGGACAAAGCTAACTCGCCTGACTCTCTCATTCAAGTGTTCATTGGGTCAAGTCAGGGGAGATCCCTTATACGCAATGTATAAATCAGGCGCCGAAGTTTGGGACATCTGCTACTTGCAGAACGCGGACGTTTCGCCTTAGTGTCGTATCCATGGAGAGTTCATCGGCTCCGGCCCCCCCGCCCGTGGGAACGACCGCTCGCTCTCCCGCGATGCCGAGCAGCGGCGAGAAGGGCCTGAAGAAGAACGCGATCGGGTTCGTCTCCAGCGTCGTCATCGGCGTCGCCTCGACGGCCCCCGGCTACAGCCTCGCCGCGACCCTCGGCTTCATCGCCGCCGCGGTCGCGCTGCAGTCGCCGGCGATCCTGCTGCTCGCCTTCGTGCCGATGTTCCTCGTCGCCGCCGGCTACTACTACATGAACAAAGCCGACCCCGACTGCGGCACCAGCTTCTCCTGGGTGACCAAGGCGATGGGCCCGCAGCTCGGCTGGATCGCCGGCTGGACGATCGTCGTCGCCGACGTGATCGTGATGGCCAACCTGGCGCAGATCGCCGGCCTCTACACCTTCCTGCTCTTCGGCTGGGACTCGGCCGCGGCATCGACCGTGGCGGTGACGGCGGTCGGCGTGCTCTGGATCGTGATCATGACCGCGATCGTGCTGATCGGGATCGAGCTCTCGGCGCGCACCCAGGTCGGCCTGCTGGCGGCGGAGATCGTCACCCTGGCGGCCTTCGCCGTGGTCGCCCTGGTCAAGGTCTACTCGGGCAGCGCGCCGGCCGGCTCGATCGATCCGAGCTTCTCATGGATCAACCCGTTCAGCCTCAGCACCAGCGAGCTCTCCGCCGGGCTCTTGCTCGCGGTCTTCATCTACTGGGGGTGGGACACGACTGCCACCGTCAACGAGGAGACCGAGAATCCCGACGAGGCGCCGGGGCGGGCAACGGTGGTCAGCACCCTGATCCTGCTCGGCGTCTATCTGATCGTCGCCGTCGCGGCCCAGGCCTACGCCGGCGTCGACCAACTGGTTGCCAACCAGGAAGACGTGCTGAGCGCGCTCGGCACGGAAGTGTTCGGCTCGCCGCTCGACAAGATCCTGATCATCGCGGTCCTCTCCTCGGCCGCGGCATCGACCCAGACGACGATCCTGCCGACGGCGCGCACGACGCTCTCGATGGCGCGCGCGAACGCGCTGCCGAAGAGCCTCGGCAAGGTCCATCCACGCTTCCTCACGCCCCACGTCTCCACCCTGGCGATGGGGATCGCATCGATCGTCTGGTACGTCGGCCTGACCCTGGTCAGCGAAGACATCCTCTTCGATTCGCTGGCGGCGCTTGGCCTGATGATCTCCTTCTACATCGGGCTGACCGGCTTCGCCTGCGCGATCTACTACCGGCACGAGCTGCTGCGCAGCGTCAAGAACTTCTTCTTCATCGGCCTCGGGCCCACGATCGGCGCCACGATCCTCTTCTACCTGCTGATCAAGAACGGGATCGAACTGGCGGATCCGGCCAACTCCGAATCGGGCAACTCCTGGTTCGGGCTCGGCCCACCGCTGGTGATCGCGATCTTCTTCCTCGTCCTCGGCTTCATCCTGATGGCGGTGCAGTGGAGGGCGGTACCGGAGTTCTTCCGCAAGCGGACGGAGACCGCCCCGCCGGGCTTCCTCGAGGGCGAATCGGAGCCCACGAGCGGCGGCATCGCGTCCGGAGGGGAGGGTTGAGATGGGCTCGATAGTCGTCGGATACGACGGGTCGGACTCGAGCAAGGCGGCGCTCGCGCGGGCCGTGGAGCTGGCCAAAGGCCTCGGTGACGACCTCGTGCTCGTCTTCGGCTACGCGCCGCCGGGAATCTGGGGCGGTGAGATCGCCGAACACGAGGAGGCGATTGAGGAGTTCGGCGCCGCGGCGATGGACGAGGCTAAACAGCTCGTCGAGACGGACGGCGTCAAGGCCGAGTACGAGCTGGTGGCGAAACACGGGCCGGAGGCGATGATCGCGGTTGCCGAGCAGCGCGACGCGCGGATGATCGTCGTCGGCGGTGGTGGTGAGACGCCGCTCAAAGGGGCGATCCTCGGCGCGACCCCTTACAAGCTGCTGCATCAGAGCGCGCGGCCTGTGCTGGTGGTTCCTGCGTAGCGGTAGAGAGGGTGGGGTGTCCTCGCCCCGACTCGCGGGCTTCGCCCGCTCTGAGTATCCGCCGGTTCGAGGACACCCCACCCTCTCTACCTGCCGATGTGGAAGCCGACTCGCTTGGGGAGCTGGGAGACACTCGCCGGTGCGCCGCTTCGCGAGGCTCCATCGGGGCGACACCCGGTCCTTCTTTCCAGCCCGCGCGATTCAGCGAGGCGATGTCGACTTTGTACAGGCCATAGCACGTACAAAGTCCGCAGCGGCGATCAACGGCCGATGTGGACGCCGATCAGTTTGGGGACTCGGGAGATCAGGGAGCTGAGGGGGTTCGGTCTTTGGTTGGAGAGCTCGGCGTTCTCCTTGGTTATCAAGGCACGGCGGATGGTTTCTCCTCCCAGCCAGTGGAGGGGCTCGGGGGGCACGTGCTGGGGAGCTGGGTCTACGAAGGGGAGGCGGGAAGCTTCGTCGCGGCGGTCCAGGGCTAGGGAGGCGAGGGTTCGGCCGACCATGTGGGATGGGCCCACGCCGTTGCCGGTGTAGCCCGCGGCGACGAAGACGTTGGCGTCTGCGCCGGCCGGGGCGCTTCTGCTTCCACCTCCCGCGGCGCCGGGGAGCGGGACGACCATCGGGATGTGGGTGGGAGACGCGTCGAACGGGTCCGCCCCAAGCGTGGGTGATGCGCTTCCCGGCCAGGCCCGGGAAGTACTCGCGCATCCGGGCTGCCGCAGCCGAGACGACGCTGCGGTCGAGCTCGGCACGGCCGCGGAGGCGGGCGCCCATCGCTATCCGCCCCCCTCCCCAGCCGAAGGCGATCCGGCCGTCCGGGGTGGTGCGGAAGTAGTCGATCAGGGTGCGGCCATCGGTGATGCACTCGCCGCCCGTCCAGCCGATCTCCTCGAGCAGGTCGGGAACCGGCTCGGTGAGGACGATGTGCGAGGAGGTGACGGTGAGGGCGTCGCGCAGCGGCGCGCCCGGTGCCTTCGCCGCACCGCCGATCGCGAGTACCGCCGCGCCTGCCCGCACCGTACCGCCATCGGTCTCGGCGACAATTCCATCCCCAGCCCGATATTGCTGCATTGTCCCCCCTATAGAGGGGACAATGCAGCAATCGGCGGCGAGGCGGCGCACTGGCGAGTGCTCGTAGATATGGACGCCGCTGACGAGCAGGCGCTTGCGCAGGCCTAGCGCGAGGCGGGCCGGCTGCACCGTCGCCGCATCGGGGTAGAAGGCGCCGCCGCGGAAGGCCGGCGAGGCGCAGCGCTCGGCGACCGCGGCGGAAGACAGAGGCCGCACGGCGTCCCCCTCCCCCAGCTCCCGGCTCGCGGCAACCGCCTCATCCCAGACCCGGTCGTGGGCCGGCGCCGTGGAGACCTGCAGATAGCCGCCGCGACGGAACCAGGCGTCAACCTCCTGCTCGCGGCAGAACGCCTCGATCCCGTCGATCGCCTCGCGCGACGCTCGCGCCACGGCCAGCCCCCCGGCATCCCCCCACCGCTGCCGCATATTGGCCAGCGAGAACCACATCACGTTGCAGAACCCCCCATTCCGCCCACTCGGCCCAAACCCACAAACCTCGCTCTCGAGCAAGACAACCCGAGCCTCCGGCTCAAGCCGCTTCACCCACCAAGCAGCCCACATCCCCGTATATCCCCCCCCAATCACAAGGACATCAGCACTTACGTCCCCAACCAGCTGCGGCGCCGGGGTCACGCCCCCCGCCTCCTCCAACCAGTAGCCGTGGCGAGTGTGCTTCATCGGCGTTGCCAGTGTCCCACCTCGCTAGGGTGCGCCTCATGCCCACCTTCGACCTGCTCGCCGACCTGCCCCTGGAGATAGAGGGCTATGAGCTGCAGGGGCTGGAGCACATCGTCCCCGGCTTCGAACGCCTCAGCACCGTGATCCACCTCTGGGGCAACGGCGAGGACGGCCTCGGCGAGGACGTCACCTACGACGCCCTCGACCACGTGGCGCTGCAGGACGCCGGCCCATCGCTCGACCTGACCGGCTACGCGACACTGGGCGAGTTCTGCGAGTTCATCGGCGGGGTCAACACCTTCCCGGCCGAGCCGCAGCGCGAGGTCTCGCGCCGCTACCGGCGCTGGGCCTTCGAGGCCGCGGCGCTCGACCTGGCCCTGCGTCAGGCCGGCACGAGCATCGCCAAGGCGCTGCGGCGGGAGCCCCGGCCGGTCACCTTCGTCTGCTCGATGCGGCTAGCGGGGGGTCCCGATGAGCCCTCCTCGATCGAGACCATGCGGCGCAAGCTCGAGCCCTACCCCAACCTGCGCTTCAAGCTCGACCCGGTCAACGACTGGACCGACGAGCTGATCGCCGCCCTGGTCGAGACCGGCGCGGTCGACTCGCTCGACCTCAAGGGCTTCTACAAAGGCACCGTGGTCGACGTCGAGACCGACCCGGAGCTGTACGGCAAGCTGATCGAGGCCTTCCCCGAGGCCTGGCTCGAGGATCCCGACGTGACCGCGGAGACGCGGCCGCTGCTGGAGCCCGTCCGCGACCGGCTCACCTGGGACGCGCCGATCCACTCGATCGCCGACATCGAGGCGCTGCCCTGGCCACCGCGGATGGTCAACATCAAGCCCTCGCGGATCGGCGGCCTGCGCGACCTCTGTGAGACCTACGACTACTGCGCCGAGCACGGGATCGGCGCCTACGGCGGCGGCCAGTGGGAGCTCGGCCCCGGCCGCGGCCAGATCCAGGTCCTCGCCTCGCTCTTCCACCCCGACACGCCGAACGACACCGCGCCGCGCGGCTACAACGAGGCGGAGCCGCCGGAGGGGCTGCCGACAAGCCCGCTGCTGCCCCAGCTGACTCCAACTGGATTTCGTTGGGCTGAATAGGAGGACGGGAGTCCCTCCCCCGGAGACCGTCGCGCAGCTGGATCGCCGGTGGAGGGTTCGAACGTGGTTCCTCGAGTCTCCGTGGGAGGGACTCCCGTCCTCCTTTGGCTATCCGCCCATCCCCGCCGCGGGCGGCTTGGTCGCGTCGCCGCCGCCTTCACCCGGGGTCTCCCGCGCGATGTAGTCCTCGGCCAAGAGCAGGTTGTCCTTGGCGCGCTCGACCACGTTCAGCAGGTCACCCATCAGCGCGACCTCCTCGACCTGCTCCTTGACGAACCACTGCATGAACTGCTCGGCGCGGTAGTCCTTGACCTCGCGCGCCAGCTCGAACAGGGCAAAGATCTCCTCGCCGACCGTCTTCTCCTGCGCGAGCGCCTTCTTCACCGGGGTCGTCCCGTCCGAGTAGCTCGTCTCCTGCGCCTTGATGTCGGGGATGTGGACCTCCTCGCCGACGTCGAGCAGGTATTGGACCATCATCATCGCGTGCTCGCGCTCCTCCAACGCCTGCCGGTAGAAGAAGGCGGCGAGGCGGGGCAGCGTTTCCGCGTCGTAGTAGACCGCCATCCCCACGTACTGCTGTGAGGCGGCGAACTCGTTCGCGATCTGCTCGTTGAGGGCTGCGGGAAAGCTTTTGTCGGCCATTTCAGCTCCTAGTAAGTCGGGACGGGGACCAGTATGGACCGTAGCCGAATCTACGAATTCGGCCTGCCGAACGCGTCGGTAGGTCGGATCGGGTGTCCCTCGTCCCGATCCTCAGCGGAGGGGTAGGGGCGCCCAGTCGCGGCTGGGTTTTTCGCCTCGTCGCGGCGCGGCCGTCCGAGGTCGCGACTGGGCGAAAAAGAGGACGCCGCTCGCGACTGGGCGCCCCCTACCCCTCCAGCTCGGTCGCATCGACTGACTAGCCCAGCCAGCCGGCTTTTTTTCGCATCGCGGTGATCCGGCGGAACTCGGCTATGTCCTCGCGCAGGGCTGCGGGGGCTGGAGCTGGGAGGAAGCGGGCGGGGAGTGGGGACTCGATTGCTCCCTCCTCGCCCTTGCTGACCTTGTAGGCGCGGGCGCCGCGTTGGGCGGTTACCGCTGAGGGGGGTCCTGTGCCCTCCCAGATCAGGCCGGCGTAGTCGTCGAGGCCGTAGCCGCCGGGCATGCCGTTGGAGACCGCGTCGAGGTAGGCGGTGCGGCGGTCCGGTTCGTTGTTGTAGTGGACGCAGAGGCTGCCCGGCAGAAGGCCGAGGCCGGCGCCGGGCAGAGGCTTGCCGGAGGACTTGGTGATGCCGGCCTCGAACCAGCACATCGCGCCGGCGCTCTGGCCGGCGAGGACGACTCCCTCCCGCCATGCGAGGCTGAGGATCGCGCTCAGTTCGTGCGCCTCCCAGACCGCGAGCAGGTTGAGCAGGCTGCCACCGCCGACGTAGATCAAGTCCTGTTCGAGGATGTGATCGCGCAGCTCCATCGGGCGGCTGCCGAGCCGGAACAGGGAGAGGTCGGAGACGTCACAGGGCCGCTCGCCGAAGGCGGAGTAGAAGCGGCCGATCTGCTCCGAGGTGTCGCCGCTGGCGGTCGGCAGGATGCAGATCCGCGGTCGCCCGCCGGCCCGCGTGGTCGCCAGACGCAGCATCAGCTCGCAGACGGCGCGGTCAGGAGGGCGCGAGGTGAAGTCGTGGCCGCCGAGGGCGAGGACGCGGCTGATCATCGCAGCGCGTTCGTCCTTTGTCCCGCATACCGGTACAAAGGACGAACGCGGTCGGTCATCATGCAGCCACTGCGGTCGACATCGCCTCGGGCAGTGGGGTCAACGGGGCGGGGCCCGCGTCACCCAGGTACGCCGTGGCGATCCGCATCTCCACCACTCGCTTGCCGACCACGTCGAGCCGGTAGCCGCGCGCCTCGGGTCGGGAGGCGACGACACGGTGCAGCTCGGTGTCGACGAAATGCAGCGCCGCGCCGTCCTCGGCGGCGTAGCCGGAGCGCATGCCGGAGCGGAGGAAGTCGTGGTAGGCGTTGCGGCGGCCGGAGTCGCGCTCGTAGTGGACGCAGTTGCTGAACGGCAGCAGCCCCAGCCCCTCGACCTGCCGCGGTGCCCCGTGGAAGCCGGTCACCGCGTCGGCGAACCAGCAGAGCGAGCCGGCCGAGAGGCCGCAGAGGACGACGCCCCGCTCCCAGGCTTCGCGCAGGATCGAGTCGATTCCGTGCGCGCGCCATACGCCGAGCAGGCTGACGACGCTACCGCCCCCGACGTAGATCAGGTCCTGTTCGAGCAGGTGCTCGCGCAGATCCTCGGGGCCCTGCTCGCGGCGGAAGAGGGAGATGTGGCTGGCCTCGCAGCGATCGGCGGGGAAGGCCCGGTAGAAGCGGACGATGTAGTGATCGGCATCGCCGCTGGCCGAGGGCAGGAAGCAGACCCTCGGCCGCTCCGCCCCGCTCAGGCCGAGGACGTAGTCGTCGAGCAGCGGGTTGCCCGACTCCATCGAGAACCCACCCCCGCCGAAAGCGACTATCTGGCGGAGCGTCTTCTGCATCGTTAAATGGTCGCGACGCAGCGGCAAAAGGTCGTTGTACAGCGGTCCGAAGTTTTCGATAGCGCTCTCGCCCGGATGTACAGTGGCGTCCAGGTCGGATTCCGTTCCAGTTCCCAGGCGGAGACGAATTGTTAAATCCGGTACTGACTCGTCCACAGAGCGCCGCCCAGAGTGTACAATCGCGTTTATCGTGAACCTCAGCGGGCTGATCGAGAAGGAACACCTCCCCGCCGGGCGCGAGGATCTGGCCGAGCCACTGGTCGCTCACTCCCAGCGGGAACGGATCCTCGTCGCAATGGCCGACAGCTGCGCGACGAAGGGCTACAGCGCGACCACGATCGCCGACATCTGCGAGCCGGCCGGCGTCTCCCGGGCCACCTTCTACAAGCTGTTCAAGGACAAGGAGGACTGCTTCCACGCCGCGATGGAGGTCTCCCTCGCCGATGCGATGGGCCGCATCCTCTCGGCCTACTCGCCCGACAAACCGTGGGCGACGATGGTCCGCGACGCCGCCGCCGAGTTCCTCGACCTGCTCGCCAGCCGCCCCGCCTTCGCCCGCATGGCCCTGGTAGAGGCGCCGGCCTCCGGCGACCGGGCCTTCGAGCTCTACGCCTCGGGCAAGAAAGTGCTCCAGTCGCTGCTCGACCGCGGCCGCGACGATCCGGTCGAGGAGGAAGCGATCCCTTCCAGCGCCGGGCGGGCGGCGCTCTCCGGCGCCGAGTCGCTGATCGTCGGCCAGATCCTCGCCGGCAACGCAGAGCGGCTGCGTGAGCTGCTGCCGGACATCGTCTACATCACGACCGTCCCTTATCTCGGCCAGGAGGAGGCGCTGCGCCAGTCGCGCCAGGCCGAGAAGAGCCTGAGCCCGCCCGGAGGCTGACCGGAGTGGAGCGGGCAGGGGTGGGAGACCGGTGGCGCCCTCCGCGCGGACGTCACCGGCTGCCTCCAGAGGTGGTGGCACGCTCGCAGCGCGAGCGCCTGCTCGAGGCAGCCGTCCGGGTCGTCGCGGCCAAGGGCTACGGCGCGATGACCGTGGGGGACCTGACCCGAGAGGCCGGCGTCTCCCGCACCACCTTCTACGAGCTCTACGAGGACAAGGAGGCCTGCTTCCTCGCCGCCTACGACAACACGGTCGAGGTCCTGGTGCGGCGGGTGATGTCCGCCTATGACTCAAAGCAGGGCTGGCCGGACCAGGCGGCGGCGGGCCTTGCGGCCCTGCTCGATGTGCTCGCCGAGGAGCCGGCGCTGGCGCGCCTCTCGCTGGTCGACATCGGCAACGCAGGGCCGGCGGCACAACGCCGCTACCGGGCGGCGATGCAACGGCTGACCCCGCTCTTCGAGGAGGGCCGGGACTTCGCCCCCGGAGGCCGCAACCTGCCCGCCAATACCTCGCGGATGGCGATCGGCGGGGTCACCGGCCTGATCTCCGACGAGCTCGTCGCCGGCCGGGCGACACAACTTTCCGGTTTGCTTTCGGACGTGCTTTTTGCCACGCTAGTCCCGTATATCGGCCCGGATGCGGCAGCAAGGGAGGTCGAGAGGCTGGCTCGATAAACGTCCACGTACACGTTGCCGCTATGATCCACATACCCGATAGTTCAACCCTGACGGGTGGGCCGATGGCAGGCAGCGAAACGCGACGTCGACAGATCCTCGAGGCGATGGTGCGGGTGGTCGGCCGCGAGGGATACAAGGCGACCTCGGTCGCCGACGTGATCGCGGAGGCCGATGTCTCCCGCACGACCTTCTACAAATACTTCGAGGACAAGCACGAGTGCTTCCTCGCCGCCTACGACCTCGTGGTCGAGCGGGTGTTCGGCGAGGTGATCGCCAAGTGCGACCCCGAGCAGCCCTGGCTGGACCGGATGCGGATCGGGCTGGCGACGGTGGTCGAGCTGTTCGCCCTCGATCCCGAACTGGCGAGGACGGCGATCGTCGAGGTCGCCGCGGCCGGCTCCGACGCCCGCCAGCGACACTGGGACGCGATCACCAGGTTCACCGAGTACCTCACCGAAGGCGAGCAGCTGGCCGGTGAGCGCGAGCTGCCCGGCAATATCGGGCTGATGGCCGCCGGCGCCGTCTCGGGCCTGATCTTCGATGAGCTGCTGGCGGGGCGGGCGGAGCGACTGCCGGCCCTGCTGCCGGACCTGCTCTTCGCGATGCTCGTCCCTTACATCGGCCCGGGCGCCGCGACCGCCGAGATGCGGCGAGCAGCGGCCGGCTGAGGCCCCGCGCCTCGCCGGTCCGCGCGCCTCCCCGGGTCTCTAAAAAGCGCCGATCTCGCGGCGCAGCTTGGCGCGCACGCGATGCAGGCGGACCTTGACCGTGCCAAGGGGAATGCCGAGGCGATGGGCGATGGCCTCCTGGGTCATGTCCTCGTCATAGCGAAGCCGGACGAGTTGCCGGTCGCGCTTGTTGAGGCGCTCGAGCGCGGCGTGCAGGTCGGCCCGTTCCACGGTGGCGAGGACGCGCTCGTCGTCGCTGCCCTGCCAGGCCTCGAGGGTGTCGGTGGGCGCGGGCCGTTTGCGGGCGAACTCGCGCAGTGCCTCGTTGCGGACGATCGTCGCCAGCCACGATTTGCGCGCCTCGCTTTTGCGCAGCGTCGACCGTTTGCGCCAGGCTCGCACCATCGAGTCCTGGGCGATGTCCTCCGCCTCGGTGCGGCTCTTGGCGTAGCGGAAGGCGAAGCGGAGGCAGGTCCTGTGGACCTCATCCCAGTCCCAAGACTCGCTCGGATCTACCCCCCTGCTGACCCGACGATCAAGACGGTGGACCTCCACGATCGGATCAGACTAGCAGATTTGATCAATGAAACCATGTCGAACATTCATTGGTCACGGGAGCGTGGATGCACCAGTAGCAGTCCAGCCGGGAGGCCAGTGGGCCGAGCAAGCCTACGAGGCGATCGCACCCGTCTATGACGATTTCACCGCCCACCACGACTACGAGCTGTGGCTGGGCAACCTCCTTCCCAAGGCCAGCGGCCACGGGTTGAGTGGGCGGCGCCTGCTCGACGTCGGTTGCGGGACGGGGAAGAGCTTTCTGCCGATGCTGGAGCGGGGATGGGAGGTCACCGCTTGCGACATCTCGCCATCGATGCTGGAGCTGGCCCGGGCAAAGGCCGGTGGCTCGGCACAGCTCTCTGTGGCGGACATGCGGGAGTTGCCGAAGTTTGGCGAGTTCGATCTCGTCTGGGCACTGGACGACGCGATCAACTATCTGCTCAGTGTGGAGGAACTTGGGAGGGCACTGCGCGGAATGCAAGCCAACCTGGCCCCCGGCGGACTGCTGATGTTCGACGTCAACACCCTGCAGGCCTACCGCACCTTCTTCGCCGAAGAACAGCGGGTCCAGCGAGGCGGTCGGCAGCTGGTCTGGCGTGGCCAGGGCTCGGCGGACGCGCCGCCGGCCTCGATCAGCGAAGCACGTTTCGACATCGAGGCCGGCGATGGCGGCGCGGAGGCCGAAACCCACGTCCACCGCCAGCGCCATTTCCCCGAAACCGAGGTGCGCGAACAGCTGGCGGGAGCTGGGTTGGAGTGTCTAGATGTCTACGGCCATGGCTTCGACGCCGTTCCAAAACAGCCGGTGGAGGAACTGGTCCACTCCAAGGCCGTCTACATAGCTCGTCGCGCGTAGGCCCCTGACGCAACCCGCCGACTCCGGTGGGCTAACCAACACCTAACGCTTTACACGCCTTGCCTGTGCCCATTACTGACACACTATGTGTGGCGGGGCAGGGTCAAGAAATTACCCGAGCGTTCTACTGGTGTTTTTTCGGCCTTTAGATTTAGTGCGAGGATTTTTATAGGTACGCATCAATATGGGGTTTTGGGCGCCGTGGTTAGCTACTTATATTCTGTAGACTCATAACGAAATAGCTGGCAGGCTCGGCGCGTGTCGGACGTGGCTCTCAAGGCTCTTGGCGAAGCGATTCGTACGCGGCGGGGCGAAATCGACGGTCTCTCTCAGGAGGGCCTCGCCGACCTTGCCGGGATGCATCGCACTTACGTCAGCGAGATCGAGCGCGGCTTGCGAAACCCGAGCTTCCGCAACCTGTTCAAGCTCGCGGGCGCACTCGAAGTTCCGCTATCGGATCTGGTCGCACAGGCCGAGCGCACAGTTGGCGGCGATGCCCTTGCATCAGGGACTTAGTCATGGTGCGAGATAGGCCGAACTGTTAGCAAACGCCGGCATCGACTTTTGATGACGTCACACCTCACACCCTTCGCCACTCTTTTTTAAGTGGACATAATTGTCTTGGCGACTGAGTCCTCAGGAGCCTCGATACGTGAGCGACGGGACTCGAACCCGCGACCTCCGGCGTGACAGGAGCGACCCAGAGGACGACGCAGACAGCCAGATTCGGCTGTTTGATGCGGCATGAGAGCGGTTGATCGGCTCGACCGCCTAGCCGAGAAATTGCGGCGCTTTGCGGTCGATTTGGCGCGGTTTGGGCAGAAACTGCCCAATGGGCGACAACCTGGGCGGGCGACCTACGCCGAGTCGCGGCGAGCCGCCGCCAACTCGTAACGTTCAGCCAAGGCCAGGAAAGCATCCCGATAACCGTCGATGTCGGTCCGAGCCGCTTGGGCGCGAAGCTCCCTGGCGCGTTCCGCAAGCGCCTCCGGTCGCTGGGTCGTCTGCGCCAACCGTTCCTCCATCAGCTCAAGCGCCCATCGGTGCTTGTCATCGAGGTCCGGCCACAGGCGAGCTGCCACCGGAGAAGCGTAGCTCCGCAGACGACAACCTGCGCTCCGGCTACCCTTCGCTGAGCATGTTCGCCTACTACGACCTGGACGCCGACATCGCCTGGCTCCCCACCGCCGAGTCCGACGACGTGGTCAGCGAGCGGGTCCCGGGCGGCCTCCACGACTACGACCGAGGAACCCGCCAGCTCGTCGCCATCGAGGTCTGGGCCGCCAGCACCCGCCTTCCGGCGACCATTCTCGAAGCGCTACCAGCACCGAGCGCCGCCGGCGGCAATGGGCCGAAGGTTTCAGATCGCGGGGCGTCGTAGATTAAGCTTTATGCGTCATGGAGCAGCAAACCCAGGCCCACGTCAGGCTCAGCGGTGATCGAGCTGGCGATTACGTCGTCACGGACGAGCGCCCAGACGGGTCGCTCACTCTCGCTCCCGATACCTCATGGAAGGCCATCAAGGAGCGCTCCGGCGCGCGCGATGCCAACAAAGAGGAGTGGGAGAGCTTCCTGGCCGAGCATGGTTCCCGCATGCTCCCCCCCGACGGCGAGGGATAGCCGTTGACCGGCGAGCTGCGCTTCGCAGCTCGCTTCGACCCCGATGCCTTCCGCGACGATATGGCTCGGACGACACCGGCGGGCCGCGATGCCGCCGAAGCCGCCAAGCGCGAGTACGAGGCGAATGGCGTCCCCTTTTCCGATCTCCGGCCATGCGACCCGGAGCACCGCGACGGGACCCAACTCCCTCAGTGCCTCAAGGTCTACCTCCCTCCCCCTGTCGGGCGCTTCGGGTTGGTCTTCAGATTCGCCATCGTCAACGACAGCCCGCTACTCGAATACCTCGCCTTCGGCGTCCGCCATCACCCGGCCGACTCGAACGCCCCAACGGTCTACGAGATCGCCCACAGCCGACTCGACGACTGACTCGGGGCCCTCCCTTCTGAGGCCCATCAGAAGCAGGCCGACTCTTCTATCGCAAGTTCAATCGGGCCACCATCAGGCAGGGTTGCCTTTAGATCGACCGAGCAATATTCGGTGGTCGGCGTATCGAATGATTGTTCCGTTGCGGAGTCATACCCGCAACCAGCACAACCAGTCGGATTGACTCGCTGCCACTTCGCACTGCCGGAATAGGTCTGCCGATCCACACGCCGGAGCGACGTGATGGACGTGGGTTGCCCCGCAAAGCGATCTGCTTCGCCCTGGATCGCATTCTGGGCATCCGAATAGGTCAGGAATGGAAGCTGGCGAGATCGACATCGCGAGCGAGCGATTCTCGCGGCCTCATCCCAGTAGAAGCGTCGATAGACCGCTCGAACGGCAATGACAAGCTGGCACTTGAACCGTCGCCTTTCCGTTTCGCCGGTGAGAAGGGTAATGCAGTCAACGCGGCGGGCAGTTCGCCTCGTGCACCGCCGCGTGTCGTACGAGTCGAGCCAAGATCGAACTCGCTCGAAGTCGTATGCCTTCTGGTTGGCAGCCGACCTCGCTTGCCCCTTTCCGAGGCTGTGAACAGGCGCCGTAGCCGCTGAGGCCGATCCCACGCAAGCGACCACGGTCACGAAAGCTAATGCGGACTTCGCCCCCACGGTGCCATGCAATCACATCGACTCGTCAGTCTTCGAGCGAGGTCGCGCATCTGCGCTGGCGCGACCTCGACCTGCGCCAGGGCATCCTCAACGTCGCCGCGTCCAAGACCGCTGTGGGCGTCCGCCAGGTCGTCCCCGACCCCGAGCTTGTGCGGCTCCTCCACGAGCATAAGGACGCAGCCGAGTGGACCGAGCCGGAGGACTTCGTGTTCGCGGGCCGCATCCGCGAGAAGCCGCGCGAGCGCAACAGCGTCCGCACCCGAATCCTCTACGGAGCCATCGAGAAGGCGAACGAGCTGCTCGCCGCTTCAAACCTCGCCGATAGCAACGATGAAGCTCCAGCACCGACCGACCCGGGCCGGAAGCGGAGACAAGCATCGCTCTTTGACGAGCCGGCCGCCTAAGCTAGGAATGTGGGCGAATACGGCGATTCCGAAACGCGCGGTGAGGGCAATGAGCATGGCTTCGCCGAGCAGGTGGAACTTCCCGGACCCAAGGAGCGGCTCGGTGCCCTATTCGATCTTCTTGAGGGGATCGCGCTAGCAGGCGAGGCCGTCCTGATTCGCACCCCCAACGCCATCGAACCGCCGGTTCGCTTTGACCTTTCGGTGCTCATGAGGGCAATCAACACGCTCAAGGGAGTTCGCATTCTGCTCGAAAGCTCCCATTGGGAACTTGCTTCAGCAGGTGCCCGGCAGTTGTTCGAGCTGTTGGTGAATATCGAATACATCGGCTCTAGGCCAGATCGCGACAAAGCGACGCTGCGTTACGCGAAGTTTGGCCTGCTCCAAATGGCCTTGCACGAGTTGAAGTCAATCGAATACGACGCGAAGACCGGGCGGGCGGTTGACAAGGTGCGCAAGGTAAACATCGAAAAGCTCTTGGATCAGGGGTTCAAGGAGTTCTCGAAGCCGAAGGGTCGCTGGGCACCCAGTTGGAGTGGGAAGAACACCCGGCAGCTCGCCAAGTTCTCTAAGCACCCTCTTCGACAGGATCAATACCGGTTGCTGTTCGGCCCTTGGTCTGAGCAAACGCACGGCAGTCCTGGCGCAGTCATCCCAAACATGTTCGAACGGTTGAACGAGGACGGGTTCGAGGGCGCAATTCACAAAGAGGATCGCAAGTCGGTGGAACTGGCGAGCCTGGCGGTGTCTCTCACGATCGAAATCTGGCAACAGCTTCCTAATGCCGCTCCGCTTGACCCTGCGAAGGCAGCCGGTTGGCTCGCACGGTTCCGTGCGATTGCCGAGTCCGTGGGAGCGCCACCAGCCTCCGATTAAAGCGAAAACGGAACGCCGCATCCGAATCCGATTGGGCAGAAATGGGCAGAAACAAGGGTTTGGACTCCGGCGAGGAGGACAAGACAGCCGCCCCGGATGAACCTGAAACCCGCACAGACGCAGGCACTACGCGATACGGGAGCGACGGGACTCGAACCCGCGACCTCCGGCGTGACAGGCCGGCGCTCTAACCAACTGAGCTACGCCCCCTGAAGACGGGCGAGGGGATCGCCCTTCGGGGATTATCTCAGGGTCGCTGGATTTGTAGCTTGAAGGCTCCGCCGGAGCGGCGGGAGGAGCGGATCGCGACGCGCAGTTGAGACTGTCCGCAGACGGTGTAGTTGAGCTGATGCCGGAAGCTCAGGCCGTGGCGCGAGGTGCGCAGCACCCGCCCGGCCGGGTTCAGCAGGCTGAGCTGGTAGCGCGGCTTGCCCGCCGGCCGGAGGCTGACGGTGCCGTCGAGCGGAGTCTCGAAGGCCCGGACCGCCGCCCCGCCGTGGCGTGGTGGCGCCCGCCCCCGCAGCTTGAATGCGCTGCGGCCCAGCCAGGGCTCAAGCGTGTCTTCGCGGATCGCCTCGAGGGCGGCCGCGTCTGGCTTAAGGGCGGCCGCCCAGCGCCACGGCACCTTGCTCTCGGGGAAGCGGAGATGGGCGAAGCTCTCCGCAAACGCCTCACCCGGATCGCGGAAGTAGTGCAGGCCCTCGTTGCCGGGGAAGAGCGCCCCCGCCCGCGAGCCCTGGCAGACGTGCTCGTAGCTCGACCATCGGGGTGTCCCCCAGTCGATCGCCGCCGGGAACGGCGGCGGGCTTTCGCGATGCTGGGCGACATGGTGCCCGTACTCGTGAGCAAGGACGAATTCGCGGCTGGCCCCTTCCGGCGCCGGGGTATCGTCGCCGCTGAGGACGATCTTGTTTTCGCCGCCGTAGTAGCAAGCCTCGGCGCCGTAGCCGCAATCGAATTCGATCTGCGAGGGCGTGTCGAGCTGGACGGTGAGCAGTTCCATCTCGGCCCCATGGATCAGGGTGCCGAGGAAGTCGGCGATCTGCTGAGGTTCCGCCGCCGTACAGGTGGCTTGGCAGGCTTCGGTGACGGAGATCGCCACCGTTTCGCCGCTGCCGTCGTCGATCGGGTAGCGGTTCGCGACGGCGCCGGCGGAGATCAGCGCCGAGCCGGCGCTGGGCGCCTCGATCACGGTGTCGCGCGGCCGCGGGGCCGCCATCGCCGGGGAGGCGAGGAAAAGGATCATGGCCATGCCCGCAAGCGCCCCCGCCGGGCGCCTGCTCAAGGGGCGGGCCCCGGGTCTATCTCGTATGCCCGGGCCGGCAGCGAGGCGAAAGGTGGGCGGCGCGGCGGCAATGCGCGGCTTGCCATCGCGCCGCCCCCTCGCTTCGCCCGGCGACCCGCCCAGCGCGGACGTACCGGGTCGAAGGTGAGCGGCGAGCTCCAGATGTCGGTGCGCGTGTCAGCCATCAGCGCCATCGATAAGCGGACCCTCCAGATGCACCGGGCGGAGCCCTGGCGCCGTGGTGCTTCCGGTTCCTCAGGTCAACTTGCAAACACGGTAGCTCTCCCGGCGCCGCAACGCCAATCTTTCGCCTTCCACAGCCGTACCGAGTTCGGATGTGAGTGTCTGACTCCGTCGATAGCCGTGCGGCAGCGGGCTAGTATGAGGGCGCGTTCCCGATTCGGTCCACTTGGAGTCCGCCGATACCCCCGACCCGCAAGATCCTCTGCACGCTCGCCCTGGTCGGGGCGCTGCTCGGGGTCGTGGCCACGAGCGCGGGGGCGGGCGGAAGCGGAGCCGGCAGCGACCCCGCCGCGGGCGGTAGTGACCTCGTCCGCGCCAAGCTCTCCCAGGCCGGTCGCGACCTGATCCTCAGGCTGCGCACCGCCACCCCCCTCCCCCTGCGCAAGCTCGATCGCCTGCCGAGCGCCGCGGGCGGCGGCGGCTACCTCTGCCTCGGCCTCGGCCGTACCGGCGGCAAGGGGGAACGGCTGCTCTGCATCGGCGGCGCCCGCAACGCCCACAAGCGAGTCGGACTGGAGCTGCGCAACGCCAGCGGCAAGGTGGTGCGCAGCGAGACGTTGGCCGCGCGGCTGAAGCGGCCGAGCGGCGACAAGCTGGTGATGGCGATCGAGCCCGCGGCGGCGGGATTGACCCCGCACCGCTACCGCTGGCGCCTGCTCGAGAACCGTCGCGGCTGCCGCGCGCCGGGCTGCGAGGAATCGCTGCCGAGCTCGGGGGCGAAGGTCTTCCGGCTGCGGCCGGTGCGCCCTGTGGGCTGTACCGGCGGCGGCACGAGCGAGCTCCGCAACGGACCACGCGACCGCAACGTCGTCGCCCTCACCTTCGACGACGGTCCGAGCGAATTCACCGAAGGCTTCCTCGACGTGCTGCGCGAAAAGCACGCCCGCGGCACCTTCTTCGAGATCGGCCAGGAGATGTCGGGGCGCGAGTCGACGATGCGGCGCATCCTGCGCGAAGGCGACGAGATCGGCGACCACACCGAGAACCACGTCGAATACCCCGACTACTTCCAGATCTCCACCGCCGCCGCGCGGATCCGCTCGGCCACCCACTTCCAGCCCTGCCTCTTCCGCCCGCCGGGCGGCGCGGTCAACTCCACGGTCGAGAACACGGCGGGGACGCTGGGGATGCAGACGATCCTCTGGGACGTCAACCCGACCGACTGGGCCAATCCCGGCGGCGCCGCCGTCTACAGCCGCATCGTCTCCGCCGCGCGGGCGGGCTCGATCATCCTCATGCACGACGGCGGCGGCGACCGCGGCGGCACCCTCGCCGCGCTGCCGCAAATCATCGACACCCTGCGCAACCGCGGCTACCGCTTCGCCACGGTCAGCGAGTTGCTCGGCCACCAGATGCTCTACAAGCCGTACGGTTAGGCAGGCTCTCAGGCCACCAAGATCGCAATCCAGAGCGGAGGACACCAGTGATACTCGAGCGCACCGAGAACCCGACGTGGCTGTCGAACGCCTACCTGGTCGCCGACGAGGTGGGCGGCAAGGGCGTGCTGATCGACGGTAACGACGACCTCGGGCCGCTGCTGGAGCGGGCCGAGCGCGACGGCATCGAGATCACCCACGTCCTCGTCACCCATCCCCACGGCGACCATGTCGCCGGCCTGGCCGAGGCACGGCAGCAGATCGGCAACCCGCCGCTGGTCGCCCACGTCGATGCGGCAGCCGAGCTGGAGGAGGAAGTCGGCGAGACGATCGCCGACGGCGGCGTGCTCACCACGGGCGGGCTCGAGATCGAGGCGATCTACACGCCCGGCCACGCCGCCGGCCACCTCGCCTTCCTCGTCAACGGCTCCGACGTCTTCACCGCCGACGTCCTCTTCAAGGGGACCGTCGGCGGGACGATGGCCCCGGGCGCCAGCGGCTTCGCCGACCTCAAGGCCTCGGTGATGCGGCTGATGGAGCTGCCGCCGGAGACGCGCGTCCACCCCGGCCACCGCGAGCCGACGACGATCGGCGAGGAGCGGGAGGGCAACCCCTTCGTGCGGATCTGGCGCGGGCTCGAGGAGACCGGTGAGGAGCAGGTGACCGTCTGGGACCGCCCGGCGACGCTGAAGCTCTGGGCGCCCGACTACGACGGCGGCAACAAGGCCTGGATCGTCTTCGGCGACGACGGCACCGAGGCGATAGTCGGCGGCTCGCAGGTCGTGCGTGGCTGAGCCACGGACCAGCGCGCCGGAGCTGAAGGAGCAGATCGAGGCCGAACGCCGCGGCCGTCCCTTCCTCGTCTTCCGCGACGGCGGTGGCGAGCAGCGGATCGTCGCGGTCGAGGCGGGCACGGCGGCGCTCTGGGTGGGACGGGGCGATTCGGCGGACGTGCGGCTCGACTGGGACGACGAGGTCTCGGCCCTGCATGCCCAGATCGAGGTGGTCCGCGACGAGTGCACGCTGCTCGACGACGGCCTCTCGCGCAACGGCTCCTTTGTCGGCGAGCAGCGGGTCGACGGGCGCCGTCGCCTGCGCGACGGCGACACCCTGCGCTTCGGCCAGACCACGGTCCTCTTCCGCCGGCCCGGCGAGGGCGCGCCGGAAGCGACCGTCGCCGCCGGCCGGGTATCGGCCGCGGCAACCGTCTCCCCCGGTCAGCGCCGTGTCCTGCTCGCCCTCTGCCGTCCTTATAAGGACGAGGACCCGTTCGCCACTCCCGCCACCAACCAGGCGATCGCCGACGAACTGCATCTCAGCGTCGATGCGGTCAAGACCCACATGCGGGCCCTCTTCGAGAAGCTCGAGGTCGGGGACCTGCCGCAGAACCAGAAGCGCGTCGCGCTGGTCGAGCGCGCCCTGCAGAGCGGCATCGTCGCCAGGCGGGACCTTTGATGCAAAAGCGGGCGGCGGACGTATGTGCGATTGGATGGCCAGGGTTTTCCCCGGACACTCTCCAGTGACCCCTGGGGGGTTCATGCACCTGGCCCTAGCCCTAACCGCCACCGACATCAAGGAATTCTTCTTCGACTGGTACCCCGTCTTCGGGGTCTTCTTCATGTTCGGGCTGTTGATCGTCTTCCTGACGCTGCTGCGCGGCACGATGGGGACGACCAAGCCCGAAACCGTCAAGGCGAGCAAGACCGAGCCGGTGCTGTGGGAGGAGGTGCAGGGCGTCGATGCCGCCAAGGACGAGCTGATGGACGTCGCCGAGTGGCTGCGCGACCCCAAGCGCTTCGCGGCGCTCGGCGCGCAGCCGCCGCGCGGGGTGCTGCTCTTCGGGCCCCCGGGGACCGGCAAGACGATGCTGGCACGCGCGGTGGCCGCCCAGGCCGGCGTCGATTTCTTCTCGGCCTCGGGCTCGAGCTTCGTGGAGATGTTCGTGGGGAGGGGAGCCGCCCGCATCCGGCGCCTGTTCAAGGAGGCGCGCAAGTCGGGCCGGGCCGTCATCTTCATCGACGAGCTGGACGCGGTCGGGGGGGCGCGCAGCAGCGGCGGTGGAGATGGCGGCTCGAGCGAGCGCGAGCAGGCACTCAACCAGCTGCTGGTCGAGCTCGACGGCTTCGAGAAGGACCCGGGCACGGTGATCGTGATCGCCGCCTCCAACTACGTCGACAAGCTCGACAAGGCGCTGTTGCGACCGGGGCGCTTCGACCGCCAGGTGCTGGTCTCCCCGCCCGACCGCGACGGCCGCGAGGCGATCCTCAAGGCGCACGCCAAGGGCAAGCCGCTCGGCCCCGACCTCGACCTGACCGACGTGGCCCGCAAGACGACCGGGATGACCGGCGCCCAGCTGGCCAACGCGCTCAACGAGGCGGCGATCATCGCCGGGCGGGCGGGGCGCGGGGCGATGGCGCGCGAGGACCTCGACGAGGCGCTGCTGCGCCAGTCGGTCGGCTCCCAGCAGGCGCGGCGGCTGAGCCAGAAGGAGCGCCGGATCGTCGCCTACCACGAGGCCGGGCACGCGCTCTGCCGGCGGCTGCTGGGCTTGGACCCGCCGGAGATCCTCAGCATCGTGCCGCGCGGGCCGGCGCTCGGCTTCGTCGGCCACTCGCCGCGGGAGGACACCTACCTGAAGTCGCGCGACGAGCTGCTCGACGAGCTGGTGACGCTGCTCGGCGGCCGCGCCGCCGAGGAGGAGGTCATGAACGAGTCCTACTCGGGCGCGGTGGACGACCTGCACCGGGTGCACCTGGTCTGCAAGCAGATGGTCGCCGAGTTCGGCATGGGCGTGGCCCTGGACGCCGACGGAGCGCCGCCGATCGCGCTGCCGACCGACAACTACGCGCTCTCCGACCGCACCCGCCGCGACGTCGACCTGGCGGCAATGACGCTGGCGCGCGAGGCCTACCGGCGTGCCCGGGCGCTGCTGGCCGCCAACCGCGAGTGCCTCGACGACCTCGCCGCCAACGCGCTCGAGCGCGAGACGCTGACCCGCGAGGACCTCGACGAGATCTTCGCCGCACACGAGCTGCGCGAGACGCACCCGCCGAGCTCCGTCCCGGCAGCCGTCGTGCTCTCCTCCGAGCCGCCCGCGCCGGAGTAGATCCTGTCTATAACATTTCCGCTCAGTGGAGGCTGAGCGGAACGCCGAGGAGCACTACTTCCCGCCGGGGCGCTCGATGGCGCGCCGGGTCCACGGCGCGCGTGCCGTCGGCCTGCTCTACGGGCAACGGGCGCTGCTGATCGGAGCGCTCGAACCGCTCACCTACACCGGCACGATGCTCTCGACCCGCTCCGGCGACCGTCCCTTCGAGCGGCTCGCCCGCACGGCGAAGATCCAGGAGACGGTCTTCCTCGGCACTCGCGAGGAAGCCGATGAGGCGCTCGCCAAAGTCCGCCGGCTGCACCGGACGATCAAGGGAGAGCTTCCCGAGGCGGCCGGCACCCACCCGGCCGGCACGGCCTACTCGGCCTTCGACCCGGAGCTGATGCTCTGGACCCTGGCGGTGATCGCCGACTCGGGCCGGGAGATGTACGAGACGCTGGTGCGTCCGCTCGACCCCGATGAGCGCGAGCGCCTCTGGCAGGACTACGTGCGCTTCGGCGAGCTGTTCGACCTGCCGGCGAGCGAGGTGCCGGGCAGCCACATCGAGTTCAAGGCCTGGTTCGACGGCAAGCTCGCCGCGCCGGACCTGCAGGCGACCGAGCACGGGCTGGCGATGGCGCCGCTGGTCGCCTTCCGCCAACCGGTGCCGGCGGCGGCGCGCGGCAACCTCGCCGTCCAGAACCACATCATCAAGGGGACCCTGCCGCCGCGCGTGCGGGAGATCTTCGGCATCCGCTGGAGCCGGGCGCACGAGTCGGGCTTCCGGGCGATCGCGGCCGGCCACCGCCGTGCCCACCGTGCCTTCCCCCACCGCATGCGGCGCGGCCGCAACGACATCTTCTTCGACGTAGTCACCAAGGCCGAGCGACGGCGCGGCGGCACGGTGACGCCTCAGCTCCGCGCCGGCGCCTCCTGAAAGAGCCGCCGGTCCGCTGGTGGGCGATGCGGCCGGCGCAGAACCGCAAGCCGGCCACCTATCGCTGTCCGCTCTGCGGCAACCATCTCCCCGCCCTCAGCGAGCACTTCCTGATCGCGCCCGAGGGCGACAGCGCGCGGCGACGCCACGCGCACACGGCGTGCGTCCTCGCCGCCCGCAAGGCGGGACGGCTGCCGACCGAGGAGGAGTGGCGACGCACCCAGCCGCGGCCGCCGTCGCTGTGGCGGCGGCTGCGGGCGAGGCTCCGCCGATGAGTTGCAGCTTTTTCCACCCTATGGTGGGGGAAAAGCTGCAACTGCGGGATCGACGGCTCAGGAAGAGACGACGAAACGCGCGCCGGCGCGCTCGAAGCGGTCGAGGTTCGCCGTGCCGAGTGCGGTGGCCGGGGTCAGGCAGCCGGCCCGCTCGGGGGTGCCGCCTTGCTCGGCGAGGAGCAGACCTACCTCGCCGAGCAGCTTGGCCGTGGTCAGGTACCCGGGATGACCCTCCGCGAAAACATCGATTCGCAGATGACGGTCTCCGACCGTGCGCGCATCGGCGGTCAGCTGCCACGACCACTCCTCGAGGCGCTCGCCCGACGGGCCGAAGCCGGAGCCGGGAAGGGCCTTCCGCATCAGTGCCGCCGTGCGCTCACGAACGGCGGGCCGGGCACGGGTCAGCCCGCGGAAGCCCGCTTGCATCCCGGCGAGCGCCCCTGCCGCCGCGTAGCGCAGGGGTAGGCTCGCCGCGCCACCCGGGATGCCGACGCCCTCGCGGTAGCGCAGCGGCTCGGCGACCGCATCTCCGCGCTCGGCGGCGAGCAGCGCCCAGGTGCGGTGGATCACGGCAGGATTGATGAAGGCGATCGGCGTCATCGGTGCAACCGCGTCACCGCGGGCGTTGACCCGCGGCGTCAGCGCAACCGGGCTGAGCCGGCGGATCGCCTCGGCGGTCGCGAGGTCGGCGACAAGCGCCGCCGGGTCGGGGACAGAGGCCGAGCTCTCGTCGCCGAGCGCCTCGGCCATGCTCTGCAGCGTCCCGCCCGAGACCAGGTCGGCGAGGCCGAGGCGCCCCGAAGGCTGGTTGGCGACGACGTCGACGTCGACTTCGGCGAGCTCTTCGCCCCAGCGCTCGCGGGCGGTCTCGGCGGCGAGCAATACGGAGAGGTCGGGTGGCAGCGCCTCGAAGCCGCAGATCTCGACGACCTTCACCCCGGCCGCCATTGCGCGGTCGTGGAAAGCGTCGATCATCCGGCGCACGAAGGGGATCTCCCCGCTCAGGTCGACATAGTGGGCGCCGTTGGCGACGCAGGCCTCGATCACCGGCTCGCCGTAGAGGGTGTAGGGGCCGACGAGGTCGAGGACGACCCTGGTGCGGGACGCCATCGCCGCCAGCGAGGCCGGATCGTCGACGTCGGCGGCGATGGTCTCGGGCGCCGAGACGCCGACCTCGCCCAGCACGCGCTCCAGCTTTGCGGGATCGCGGCCGGCGACCGCCCAGCTCGCCCCCAGCTCACCCGCACGTTCCGCGAGGTAGGCGGCGACGCGCCGCCCGGTGACGCCGCTCGCGCCGAAGACGACGACAGAGAGATCGCGGTCCGGCATCAGGCGTCCTCGACCCGCGCCTTGAGCTCGCCCGGCCGGGCGTTGACCAGCACCGCCCGAGCGGCGGCCTCGACCGGCCCGCGGATGAGCATCCCGAGCACCCGTCCCGGATCGCCGTCCAGCGTGTAGGTCGCCCGGGTCCGCCCGCCACCGAGATCCTCCAGCTGCCAGGACCCCTCGACCGACTTGAGATCGCCCTTCTCCTGGACCCAGGAGAGGCGCGTGGGCGGCTCGTAACTGAACCGCACCTGCGTCTTGACATGCCTGATCTTGATATCGCTGACGCTCTCGACCAGCGTCGGGCGCCCCTCGTCGTCGTGCTCCAGCGCCGTGATCGCCTCCAGCCCGTCCTGCCAGTCGGGGGCGGTGAGCACGTCCTCGACCTCCGCCCAGACGGTGTCAAGGGGGGCGTCGATGTCCGCGCTGGCGGTACCGCCAATGTGGGCCATCTCAGCTCACCTCCGGCTTTCGCGCTGAGAGGAACTGGGCGAGACCGGTGACCCGCTGGTCGACCTCGACGAGGCCGTCGTCCTTCATCGCCCGCGTCAGCTCGTCGCGAGCGAAGATCCGCACACCGCTCAGCCGGCGCACGACCGGGCCGGTGACGCCGGCCGGCAGCGGCCCCCGGTTGCAGCTGGTCAGCAGCGCGACCCGCCCGCCCGGTGCCAGGACGCGAACGATCTCCGCCAACGCCCGCAGCGGCTCCTCGATCAGATAGAGCGCGGCAAAGCAGCAGATCGCGTCGAAGCTGCCGTCGCGGAACGGCAAAGCGCCGGCGTCCCCGCGTATGTAGGCGACATTGTCGCTGTCGGTATCGCGGACCGCGACGTCCAACATCGACGCCGAGGCATCGATGCCGACGACGAGGCCGTCGCCGGCCGCGCGGGCAAAGTCGCGGGTGAAGTTGCCGGGACCGCAGGCGACGTCGAGAACCTTGTCGCCGGGCTCGATCGAGAGCATGTCCAGCGCCATCCGGTGCTCCTCCCCCGTGCCCGGCCCGGTCAATCCCATCAACAGGCGACCGCCGAACGGCCGCCAGAAGCGCTGATAGATCAGCGGCAACGCCCGGCTCACCATCAGCCGCTGGCCGAAATGCGTGCCGGTCGGGTCCTGCCCGCCCAGCAGGTCGAGATAGCCAGGCGCGACATCGATCCCCTCGCTCGTCAGTGGCGTGGAGAAGAGGTCCACCGCCCGCACGATCGCGGGCGCGAGATCGCGAGGGTCAGCGGAGATCAGGGCCGGCTCGGACATCATGGGCGGTACTGGGCTCGAACCAGTGACCCCCTCCTTGTAAGGGAGGTGCTCTCCCAACTGAGCTAACCGCCCGGGAGGCCTCGATTATGGCGCGTGGGCAAGTTTGCGTCAGGGCTGGGAGAATCGCCGCGTGGACTCGGCGATCCTTTGGCGCGTGGCGGTGGTGCAGGTGGTGGCCGTGGCGGTGCTTTCGGTGCTGCTCGCGCTCGTCTTCTCGCATGGGTTCTTCACGAGCTGGGGCTGGCTGGTCGGCCCGCTCGCCTGGATGCTCTGCGCCTGGGTAACCGCGCGAGTGGTGGGACTGCCCGAGGCGCCCGTCCTGCTCCGGGCCGCCCTGGCGGGGATCCCGAGCATCCTCTTCGTCCTGATCGGCGCGCACTGGCTCGGCTCGGCCGTGGCGGTGGGGCTGTTTGCGGTGCTCTGCGCGCGGCTTCCCCGGCCGCTGGCCGAGCGAGTTCCCTAGCTCGAACACTGCTCCGGTCTGAGCATGTGTACGCCCGCCCCCGGGCGGAACTTTTCGTAGGTTGAATTCGCCATACGCGTATACGAACATACGTTCGTATGACGACCCTCGTATCCGAGCTTCCGGTTGCGGCCTTGGCGGGCCGGCTCGGCCTGCCGGAGCGCGAGGCGGGCAACCTGGTCGAGACGCTGCGGCGGCTCGGGATCGGCACCCTGGGCGAGCTGGCGGCGCTCTCGCCCGGCCACGTCGCCGACCGCTTCGGGCCAGCCGGACTGCGCGCCCTGCGCCTTGCCCGCGGCGAGGACGAGCTGCTCGTCCCCAGTGTCCACGGCACCTGGGAGGAACTGGCCGAGGAGATGGAGCTTCCCGAAGGGACGGCCGGCAGCCAGCTGGAGCGGGCGCTGGAGCTGCTGGTCGATCGACTGCTCGCCGCACCGCGGCGCAAGGGGCGGACGTTGCTGGGGCTACGCCTCGGCGCCGCGCTCGGTGACGGCGGCAGTTGGAGCGCCGCGCAGGGTCTCGGCCGGCCGACCGCGTCGGCACGAGCCCTGCGCGCCGTGCTCCTGCCCCGCTTGGAAGAGCTGCCGGCGCCCGCCATCTCGCTGCGCCTGCGCGCGGTCGGCCTCGGTCCGCGCGCGGCCGAGCAGCTCGAGCTCTCGGTGCGAGGCGACGAGCACCGGCGGCGGCGGCTCGGCGCCGCCCTGCGCGAGGTCCGCGACGCCCAGGGCGCCGAGTCGCTGCTCAAGGTGCTGCCGGTCGACGCCGATTCCCGCATCCCCGAGCGCCAAGCGCTGCTGACCCCGTTCCCCGTGCCCGGCACACTTTCGCCGTAGAGCTGAGTCAGAAGATTTCGTTTGCGCGCGACACTTGTGCGACGAGTTGTCTTAGCGTCTGCGACCATGTACAAGATGAGAGAGAGCTGGACCGACGAGCGGCTGGACGACTTCCGGGACGAGGTCAACCGGGGCTTCGATCGGGTCGAGGGGGATATCCGCGATATGCGCACGGAGATGAACGGCCGCTTCGACGCCCTGCAGCGCACGATGATCCTCTTTTGCGGAGGCATCATCACCGCCTTGCTTGGCCTGATCGCCACACAGCTCTAGCGCCGCGCATCGGGAATCTGAGTCTCCCGGAAGAAACCTTTCGTAGCTTGATCTTCCTTCCGTTGTATACGAACATATGTTCGTATAACGACGACTTTCTCAACACGATGACGCCGGGGATCCGGCGGCTCTACACGCCACGCCGGGTGGCGGTCGAGGCCGACTCCGAGGGCGTGCCGCTGGCGGTCGAGGGCGTCGAGGTGGCGACGATCCGCGAGGAGTGGGTGGTCGAGGATCGCTGGTGGACGTTGCGGCGATTGTGGCGGCACTACTTCGAGCTCGTCCTGACCGACGGGCGGGACCTGGTCGTCTTTCGCGGCAGCGGCGGACGCTGGTTCCGGCAGCGCGCCTGATGGGGTCCGCGGCGAGCGGCGCTCCCTACGTGGAGCTGCACGCCCACTCGGCCTTCTCCTTCCTCGACGGCGCCTCGACGCCGACCGAGCTGGCCGCCGCGGCGGCCTGGCACGGCTACCCCGCCTTCGCTCTCACCGACCACGACGGCCTCTGGGGCTCGATGGAGTTCGCCCAGGCGTGCCGGGGTTTCGGTATCCGCGGTATCACCGGAGCTGAGTTGACGGTTGGCGTCGGGCCGCGGGTCCTGTCGGAGAGGGAGGGGGTGTTAGCGGACTCACCCGTCCGAACACCCCCTCCCTCTCCGCCACCCGCGGCGCGGTGGGCTCATCTCACCCTCCTGGTGGAAAGCACGGCCGGATACCGCAATTTGTGTCGCTTGCTGACCAAAGCGCACGCGCACACTCGGGACAACAGCGGGCGCACGGCCGGGCAGCCTTTCGTTGAGCTTGCGCAACTCGAAGCGCATGCCCAGGGGTTGGTTTGCTTGTCGGGGTGTGCGGCCGAGGGCCTGGTGGCGGGAACTTGGGCGCGCGGGGATCCAGCGGGGGGGGCGGCGCTGGCGCGGCGCCTGCTCGCCGCCTTCGGCCGCGACCGCTTCCGGGTCGAGTTGCAGCGTCCCTACTGGCGCCACGACCGGGCGCGCAACCGCTGGCTCGCCGGTCTCGCCGAGCGCCTCGGCGTTCCCTGCGTGGCGACCGGCAACGTCCACTGCCATGCCCGCGGCCGCGCTCACCTGCAGGACGCCCTCGTCGCGGTGCGATCGGGGACGACGCTGGAGGCCTCCGAGCCGCTGCGGCGCGGCAACTCGTCCTCCGCCCTGGCTTCGCCGCGGGGAATGGCCAAGCGCTTCGCCGAGTACCCCGAGGCGGTCGCCGAGACCCGGCGGCTCGCCGAGCGGCTCCGCTTCGACCTGACCGCGGACCTCGGCTACAGCTACCCCGGCGCCGAGAACCCCGGCGCCGACCGCGAGCTGGCCGTGCTCTGCCGCAAGCTGCTGGAGGAGCGCTACGCGAACTCGACTCTGGCGGCGAAGGCTCACACGCGGCTCGAGGACGAGCTGCGGACGATCCGCACCCGCGGCCTCTCCGGCTTCTTCCTCCTCCACCGCGACCTGCTCGAGCTGGCCCGCGAGGTGGCGCTGGAGGTGCGCGGCCCGGCGTCGGCGCGATCTGTTTTGCCACCGGGACGCGGGAGGGGCTCCAGCGTCAGCTCGATCGTCTGCTTCCTCACCGGCCTCTCCCACATCGACCCGGTCGAAAGGGACCTCTTCTCGGGCCGCTTCCTCAACGCCGAAGTCAACGAGGAGACCGTCGCCCCCGACATCGACCTCGACTTCCCGCGCGACATCCGCGAGAAGCTGATCCCCCGCGTGCACGAGCGCTACGGCGCCGACCGCTCGGCCCTGGTCGCCGCCTTCCCCACCTACCGCCCGCGCGGCGCGGTGCGCGACCTCGGCAAGGCGCTGGCGCTGCCCCCGGCGGAGATCGAGCGGGTTGCCAAGACGGTCGGCTTCCACGAGAGCAGCGGTGAGATCGAGTGCGACATCGTCGCCGCGATCGGCGCCGAGCGCGCCGGCTCGCGTGGCTGGCGGGTCCTGGTCGAGCTCACAGGCGAGGCGATGGGCCTGCCCCGCCATGCCTCCCAGCACTCCGGCGGCATGGTGATCTCCACCCAACCGTTGATCGACGTCTGCCCGGTCGTGCCGGCGGCGATGGAGGGGCGGCAGATCGTCCAGTGGGACAAGGACTCCTGCTCGGACGCCGGCTTCCTCAAGATCGACCTGCTCGGGCTGGGGATGCTCTCCGCGGTCGAGCGCTGCGTCGAAGAAGTCGACCGCACGCGGGGGGAACGGCTCGACCTCTCGCGGATCGACTTCGAGGACCGCGAGACCTTCGAATCGATCCGGGCGGCGGAGACGACCGGCGTCTTCCAGATCGAGAGCCGCGCCCAGATGCAGATGCTGCCCCGCACCCGGCCGGAGAACCTGAACGACCTCACCGTGCAGGTGGCGCTGGTCCGCCCCGGCCCGATCCAGGGCGGCGCGGTCCATCCTTATATAGAGCGGCGCAAGCGGCGGCGCGAGGACCCGGACTACGAGATCCCCTACGAGCACGAGCTGCTCAAGCCGGCGCTGGAGGAGACCTACGGCGCGATCGTCTACCAGGAGCAGGTGCTCGAGGTGGCGATCGCCCTCGCCGGCTTCACCCATGCGGAGGCCGACGGGCTGCGGCGGGCGATGAGCCGCAAGCGCTCCCAGGAGGCGATCGACGAATTCCACGACCGCTTCCTGGTCGGGGCCGTGGGGGCGAAGAGGGTCCCGCTCGAGACGGCCGAGCGGGTCTGGCGGCAGATCCAGGGCTTCTCCGGCTTCGGCTTCCCCAAGGCGCACTCGGCTGCCTTCGGCCTGCTCGCCTACCAGTCGGCCTGGTTGCGGATCCACTACGCCCCGGAGTTCCTCTGCGCGCTGCTGAACGAGCAGCCGATGGGCTTCTACCCACCCGACGCGCTGGCTCACGAGGCACAGCGCCGCGGCATCCGCCTGGCCCCCCCCGACGTCAATCGCAGCCGCGTCCTCTGCCACGTCGAGACAGCGACGGAAGGGACGCGGGGTGGACTCGTGGTCCGGATAGGCCTCGGCTACGTGAAGGGAGTGCGTGAGGAGGAGATGGAAGCTCTGGTCACCGAGTGCGACCGCGGCGGGCCCTGGCGCGACCTCGCCGACCTCGCCTCGCGCTCGGGGGCGAGCGGTGCCGGCCTGGAGCGCCTCGCCTGGGCCGGCGCCCTCGACGAGCTGATCGGAGCGCGTTCGTCCTTTGTCCCGCATAGCGCCACAAAGGACGAACGCGTCGACCGCCGTAAGGCGCTTTGGGAGGCTGGGATCGCCGTGCCGGGGCGACGCCACGAGGCGGGGACGCAGATGGCGCTGCCGTTGGAGACGCCCGGGGCGCCCGAGCTCGAGCCGCTGGGCTCGTGGGGGGAGATGATCGCCGACTACCGCTCGACCGGGATGACGCTGGGCGAGCACCCGATGGCGCTGATGCGCGCTGGACTCGATCCGGAGCTGCTGCGCAGCTCCGATTTAGAGAGCGTCGACGACGGCGCGATCGTCGAGGTGGGAGGGATGGTCGTCGCCCGCCAGCGCCCCGAGACCGCCAAGGGAATCGTCTTCATGCTGCTCGAAGACGAGCGCGGCACCGTCAACCTGATCGTGCCGCCGCCCATATACGAGCGTCGGCGGGCCGAGGTCCGCACCTCATCGCTCGTCCGCGCCGTGGGCCGCCTCGAGCGCCGCGAAGGCACGACCAACGTCCTCGTCTCCGCGGTGTCCGAGTTACATGCCTCAGCGCCGGATGCTCGGCGTGAAGCTCGCGAGCGCGCCGTCGCCCAGCTGCAGGCGGTCGCCCCGGCAGGCCACAGCTTCGGCCGCCGCAGTGGCTGAAATGTCAGCCAACGGCTGAACCGAAATCACACAATCCCGTTTCCCGGCCTGCCTAGACTTGTCGGGTGAACCACTCACAGACCGACGACAACGGCCGCTGGCTCGCCCTCTATGTCCTCTGCGCGGGCATGCTGATGATCGTTCTCGACATCACCATCGTCAACGTCGCCCTGCCCTCGATTCAGGGCGACCTCGGCTTCTCGCAGAGCAACCTGGCCTGGGTCGTCAACGCCTATCTGGTCCCCTTCGGCGGCCTGCTGCTGCTCGCCGGCCGGCTCGGCGACCTGCTCGGCCAGCGCCGCGTCTTCCTCGTCGGGCTTGTCGTCTTCACCAGCGCCTCGCTGCTCTGCGGCGTCTCGCAGACCCAGGGGATGCTGATCGGCGCCCGCTTCGTCCAGGGCATCGGCGGGGCGCTGACCTCGGCCGTAATCCTGGGCATGATCGTGACGATGTTCCCCGAGCCGCGCGAGCAGGCGAAAGCGATCGGCGTCTACGGCTTCGTCGCCTCGGCCGGCGGCACGATCGGCCTGCTGGTCGGCGGGGTGCTGACCCAGGCGATCGCCTGGCACTGGATCTTCTTCATCAACCTGCCGATCGGGATCGCGACCGCGATCATGACCCGCCGGCTGATCGCCGACCGGCCCGGGATCGGCTTCGGCAAAGGCGCCGACCTGCTCGGCGGGGCGCTGATAACCGGTGGCCTGATGCTCGGCGTCTACGCGATCCTCGGCATCTCGGAAAAGGGCTGGGGGTCCGCGCAGACGCTCGTCCTCGGCGCGATCTCGCTGGCGTTGGAGGTGGCCTTCGTCGTGCGCCAGGCGCGCATCGCCAACCCGCTGATGCCGCTGCGGCTGTTCCGCTCGCGCAACGTCTCCGGCGCCAACGCCCTGCAGATGCTGCTCGTCGCGGGCATGTTCGGCATGTTCTTCCTCGGCGCCCTCTATATGCAGCAGGTGCTCGGCTACGACCCGCTGCAGGTCGGGCTCGCCTTCCTGCCGGCGACGCTGGTCATGGGGACGCTCTCGCTCGGCTACTCGGAAAAGCTGATCATGCGCTTCGGCCCGCGCCGGATGTTGATCCCCGGAATGGTGCTGGTCGCCCTCGCCCTGTTGGCCCTGGCCCGCACGCCGGTGGACGGCGACTACCTCGCCGACCTGCTGGCGCCGATGTTGCTGATCGGCGTCGGGATCGGGATCTCCTTCCCCTCGCTGATGACCCTGGCGATGTCGGGGGCGACGCCCGAAGACGCCGGTCTCGCCTCGGGCGTGGTCAACACCAGCGCCCAGGTCGGCGGCGCGATCGGCCTCGCCGTGCTCGCGACGCTGGCGGCGGAGCGCACGAGCTCGTTGCAAGACGGGGGAACGGCCCACGCGGCGGCGCTCAACTCGGGCTTCCACCTGGCCTACCTGGTCGGTGCCGGGATGGTCGCGGCCGCCCTGGCGATAGCGATCTTCGTGCTGCGTTCCGAACCGATGCCCGACCCGGCGGCGATGGCCGAGGGTATGGCGGGGGAGGAAGAGCACGGCGCCGGCGGCGAGCCGGCTTACTCGGAGGCGGGATAGGACTCCGAATCAGGGTCCGGGATGCATCGGACCCCAAATAGGGGTTCGATGCATCCCAGGCTCCTGTGGAAGGGGCGCCGCGCTGTTCAGCCGGCGGCTTCGGCTCGCTTGAGGCCGCCGCGGGCCCAGAGCGCGAAGAGGACCGGCAGCACGACGGCGAGCGCGAAGGCCAGGGCGACCTGGGTCGCGTCGCCGGAGATGAAGCCGCGCCCTGCCTCGAGCAGGGCGGTGACCGGGTTGACCGAGGCGACCGCGTGGATCCAGCCGCTGAGCAGGCTGAGCGGCACGTAGACGGGGGCGAGGAAGAGGATGAGGAAGGTGGGGAACTGCATCAGCGGCCCGCCCTGGATCGAGCGCACCCGCATCGCCACGCCGGCCGCCCACAGCGTCGCCGCCAGGTTGACGAGGACGGCGAGGCCGTAGAGGCCGAAGATTTCCGCGGCGCTGCCACCGACCTCCATCCCGGCGACCAGCGCCACCGCGGTCAGGATCGTCCAGGTGATCAGCGCCCGCACGAGCGCCGCCATCATGTAGCCGATGACGATCCCGCGCCGGTCGCGCGCCGCCAGCAGGTAGCGGCGGGCGAAGCCGGTCTCGAAGTCGCGGGCGATGTCGAAGCCGGCGACGCGTGCCGTGCCCGCGGTCGGCGGCAGCAGCGTCGTCAGCATCAGCACGGTGGTCGAACTTGCCGGCCCCGTTCGGGCCGAGGAAGCCGTAGATCTCGCCGGGGGCGACGCGCAGGTCGATCCCGTCGACGGCGCGCGGCCCGTTCTTGAACTCGCGGACCAGACCTTCGACTTCGATCCCGGCCTGCTCTCGGTTGTCGTTCATCGCCGCTTCCCCCAGGTTCGCAATTGAGTGCTGAAGCTACCGAGGTACGGCGATCGGCAGGAAGCCGACCGAGGCCGAGCCCGGCACGCGAGGCGGCGGGCGTCCACCCGATGTTCAGATAGTTAACAGTACCGCCCGGTATATCAGGCGATATAAGCTATTATGACTGATGTATGCCATCTAAAAATAAAAGGGAAGGAGGGGTTAAGGCGCCGCCCGCGGTTCGCCGGGCGCTGCGTGAGGTCGCTGACGACGTCGCCGTCTGGCGCCGGTTGCGCGGCTTGACGCAGGTCCAGCTGGCAGACCGGGCAGGCGTATCGCGCGACACCCTGACCCGCCTCGAGGGGGGCGACGGAGGAGTGAGCACCGAGAACCTGCTGCGGGTTCTTCGTGGCCTCGGGATCCTGAGCAGCGTCTCCGCCGCTCTCGACCCCTATGCGAGCGACGTCGGCCGGCTGCGCTCCGAGCAGCAGCTGCCGCGACGCGTCCGTCCTCGTGGGCTGGAAGGACCCGGCGATGCCTGAGGCAGACGTCATCGTCCAGATCGGCGGCGAAGATCTGCTCGCCGGACGCCTCTGGTCCCACCGGCGCCGGAACAGGGAGTCGGCGACCTTCGGCTACTCGCCCGACTATCTCGCCCGTGAGGAGGCCTACGAGCTGGATCCGATGCTGCCGCTTCTCGACGGTCCCCAGCAGACCCCGGAGGGGCGGGCGACTTTCGGTGCCTTCTCGGATTGCGCGCCCGATCGCTGGGGCCGCAGGCTGATCCAGCGAACCGAGCGCCAGCGGGCCGGGCGCGAGGAAACGGCCGAGAAGAGCTTTGGTGAGGTCGACTATCTGCTCGGCGTCCGCGACGATCTTCGCCAGGGTGCCCTGCGCTTTCGCGATCCCGAGAGCGCCCTCTACCTGGCGGACGAGCGTGGCGGGGTCCCGGATCTGATTCAGCTCCCAACCCTGCTCGGCGCCGCCGAGCGGATGGAGCGCGACGAAGCGAGCGAGGAGGAGCTGCGCAGGCTGCTGCGCGGCGGAAGCTCGCTGGGCGGCGCCCGTCCCAAGGCGCATGTCATCGACAGCGAAGGCCGACTGGCGATCGCCAAGTTCCCCAGCCCGGCAGACGACTGGGACGTGATGCGTTGGGAGTCCGTAGCGCTCACGCTGGCTCGCGCGGCGGGTGTCGTGGTCGCCGACTCGGCGCTCCACGAGATCGACGGCAAGGCGGTGCTGATCGTCGATCGCTTCGACCGGCGCGGCGAGACCCGGCTCGGCTACACCAGCGCGATGACGATGCTGGAAGCCACCGACGGAGATTCGGGCTGCTACCTCGATATCGCCGACGCGGTCGAAACCCACTCGGCCGATGCCGGCGAGGAGCTGGCGCAGCTATGGCGCCGCATCGCCTTCTCCGTGCTGATCTCCAACACCGATGACCACCTGCGCAATCACGGATTCCTCCGCACCAGCACCGCGGGCTGGTCCCTCTCGCCGGCCTTCGATCTCAATCCCGATCCGGAACCCGGCCCGAGACGGCTGAGCACGTCGATCGATTACGACACCGATGCGGCGCGCCTCGATGTCCTCATCGAAGTCGCCGAGCACTTTCGCCTCGGGTCGACCGAAGCGCGCAGTGCGATCAGCGAGGTCGCGGCGGCGACGGGGGGGTGGCGCTCCGTGGCGAAGCGAGCGGGCCTTGAGCGCGCCGAGATCGAGCGCATGGCCCCGGCCTTCGAGCATGAGCAGGCCGAGGCGGCCCGCGTGCTCGCCGCCGGTTGAGAGGGACTGAGCCTAAGTAACCGCCCAGATCGCCAGCGGCGGTGGGACCAGCAGGAAGGCGAGGGAGGTGAGCTCGGCCACCGCGTCGGCGGTGTCGAAGTTGTCGAGGTGGGTGGCGTGGAAGCCGAGGTGGAGGGCGGCGGCGAGCAGCCAGGCGGCGCAGAGGGGGCGGACCAGCGCCGGATGGGGCCTCCAGGCCGCCCAGGCGAACATCGCGCCGAAGCCGAGGTAGAGGCCGCCGACATCGGTGACCAAGTGCTCGTTGTAGGGGGGGATGCGGTCGACCCAGTGGGCGAGGAAGGGGAAGTCGGCGTAGAAGGCGTGCGGGGCAAGGGTCGCCGGCAGGCCGACGGAAAGCGCGGAGAGGGCGAGAACGGCCAGGGCGATTCGCGCGGCACCTGGGGAGCGCATCGGCGGCGCGCCGACACTCCCCCCTGCCGCGCCTCCGTCGGCGGTCCGCTCAGCCACGGGCGAGCCACTGCTCGAAGGTCGGGCCGCCGCTGGCGGCGCCGGGGTCGCACAGAGCCGCTTCGCCGATCGGCCGGCCGATCTTGCCGACCGTCGGGATGCGCAGCGGAAACAGCCGCTCGCCGCGCGCCGCTCGCCAGGTCCTTGCCAGCTCGGTGAGGGTGCGGACCTCGGGGCCGGCGATGTCGGGGAGGCGGCCGGCGGGGTCGGCGTGCGCCGCATCCGCCAAGCGCCGGGCGACGACGAGCGGGTCGATCGGCTGCAGGCGGGCGTTGCCGGTCGGCACGATGCGCCAGCGGGCGGTCTGGGCGAAGAACCATGCGACCAGCGTGTGGAACTGCGTCGCGCGCAGCAGGCTGCAGGGCACCTCATCGGCCGCGATCAGCTCCTCCTGTTCGACCTTGACCTTGTAATAGGGCATCGGCACCCGGTCGCAGCCGACGATGGAGATGCCGACGTAATGGCGGACGCCGGCGTCCGCGCCCGCCCGCAGCAGCCGCTTCGTCCCCTCGACGAGCACGGGCCCCGCCCCGCGCGGGCTCTCGTTCGAGCAATCGACCACCACCTCGACCCCAGCAAGCGCGTCCTCCAGCTCCGCGCCGCCGGTCAGGTCGACACTGCGGTGCGATGCTCCCTCCGGCAGCTCACGCGGCGCCCCGCGGCTCAGCGCCACCACCTCGTCTCCCTGCGCGCTCAGCTCACCAACCACCAGCTTCCCAAGCACTCCCGTCCCACCGATCACGGCCACCGTCATGGCCGGGAGCTTAGGGACTATCCCGGTAGGGGTGAAACGTCTTGTACTTTTTCGGTGCGGGCTACGGGCGTCAGCCCACCAGCAATACACCGAAAAAGTTAAGTGGAACCCCTACCGGGATAGCCCCTACACCAACTGGGCCTGGAGAAAGAGCTCCGCCGAGGGAATGCCGATCACCTCGCCGGCGAAGCGCTTTTGCTTCCCGTAGACGACCCAGGTGGTGTCGATTTCGCCGATGTCGAGATCGAGCCGCAGCTCGTCGGCGTGCTCGGTGACGTGCTCCATGTGGGTCAGGCCGGAGTCGTAGCGACCGGCGAGCAGCTCGTCGGCGACGATCGGCTTGGAGGCGACGTCGATCACCTCCTCCCACCGCGAGAGGTCGACGTAGCCCTTGGTCGCGGGGACGATCCCCAGCGAGCGCGGCCGCTCGACCTCCCTGCGGCTGAGCAGGACCAGGTGCTTGGTCGGGTAGATGAAGGTGTCGACCACCCAGACCTCGGTCCAGTACTTCTCGGTGATCTCATGCACCTTCGGGTGGGCGCTGCACTGGACGAGGAAGGCGCCGGGGGTCTCGCGCAGCATCTCCAGGCCGACGAAGAAGTTGACGATCAGCTCGATTCCGTAGTCCTCGATCCCCTGGAACTCCGCGTAGCGTTCGACCGCCCGCTCGTGACAGGTCCCGGTCGGCCCAAGGGTGATGAAGGTGACCGCCATCGGCCACCAAGGATACTCAAGTAATGTTGATTATCTAGGCAAAGCGCTTGACGAACTCCAGCGCGCGCTCGGCGACCTCGCGCCAGCCGTTGTCGATGGTCAGCGAGTGGCCGCGGTGGGGCATCTCGGCGAGCTCGGTCACCCCCGGGTTGCGCTGCTGCTTCTTGTAAGCGGCGTTGGACATCGCCGGCGGCACGCTGTGGTCCTTTTCGCCGGTGAAGAGCAGCAGCGGCCCCCGCTCGGGGTTCTTGCTGTCGACCTTCGCCTCGGTCCCGGGGTTGAGGTTCGCCATCGCCGCCTGGAAGATCGGTAGGCAGGGAGCCGCCACGTGGTAGGTCTCGTGCAGCTGCTTGACCTCCTCGGCATCGAGAGCGTTGGCCCAGCCGTAGCGGAACTGGTCGAGGGTGAGGGCGATCGCGCGGCCGCGGTTGAGCGGGTTGCGCAGCGCCGGCAGAGTCGCCCGGATCGCGGCGAGCGGCAGCGGCAGCACGCCGCGGAACGGCGCCGGGTTGACCGCGACGGATGCGGCGGAGAGGCCGCGGCCGGCGACGATCTGGGTCATCAGCCCGCCGAAGGAGTGGCCGACCACGGCGGGCTTCGTGTTGAGCGCGCCGATCACCTCGGCCATGTGGTCGGCGACCTGCCCGACCGACTTGCCGGCGAGGACCTGGGGATTCGCCCGCGCCTTCTCGACGGTCGCCGGGTCGTCGGGCCAGTCGGCGGCGACCGGCGCGTAGCCCGCCTCCTCGAAGAGGGTCGCCCAACGCTCCCAACTGCTCGCCAGCAGCCAGAGCCCGTGGATGAACACGACCGGGGTGCGGCCACCCGCGTTTGCCGCCTCGATCTGACCTGCCTCGCGCTCGGTGATCGTCGCCATCGTCTCGCCTTTCTGGGGACCTGCCTGGAGAACAGAGATCGGTTGAAGATTCTGACCTAAGTGAGCGTCTCGGGCACCGACGGAGGCGCGCCGGCATCGCGGAGGTCCGCTACCCTCACACTTCTTGAGCGGTTCGAGAAGAAGCGCAGGACGACCCGCCGCCGCGGCCCTGGCGTTCGTCGCGGTGGCTGCCGCCGCGCTCGCCATCGCGTCAACCGCCTCCGCCGCGCCGTCATATCCGGAAGCCGTCGTCCTCGTCTCGGGGTTCGACACCCAGACCCCGTTCACGACGCCGGACCCTTCCTGCAATGGCAAGGAGGGGGAAGCCTGGGACCCGCCGACCGGGGTCGCGGCGGCGCTGAAGGCGGCGGGGAAGAAAGTCTTCACCGCCCCGGTTCGGCAGGGCGGCAGCAACGGGCTCACCCCCTGTGACCCCGACGGCCCGCCCCCGCCCCAGTCCGACTACATCGACTCCAACGGCGAGGTGGACGCCAACGGCGCGGCGCTGGCCGGGTTGCTGGCCTTCCTCCGCGACAACTACGGGGTCCAGCGGGTCGAGCTGGTCGGCCACTCCGACGGTGGCCTCTGGTCGCGCTCGGCGATCACCCAGAACGGTACTTACACGGGCGTATCGATCCTCTCCCTGACCACCCTTGGCACGCCGCACACCGGTTCGTTCATCGCCGACCTCGCGATCGACACCGAAGGCGCCAAGTGCGAAAGCGAAAGCGAGCTCTTGCGGCTTCTCTGCCTCGCCCTGCGGACCTCGGTCGAAGCGATCATCGACGACATCGGCCAGACCGCGACCGAAGAGCTGACCAACGACTTCCTCGCCACCTGGAACCCGCACCAGACGATCGGCAAGTGCCCGGTCACCGGCATCGCCGGCACCTTCGTTGGCGGCGACGGCGGGGAAGCCCCCTACCCCTACTACGTTCCCGACGACGGCCTGGTCGGCGAAGCGAGCGCGCTCGCCCGCAGCGCGAAGGACATCGACGGCCACACGATCCCGGCGCCGCCGATTCCCAACTTCCGCGTCGGTGGCACCTACCCCGTCGTCCACGGCGCCTCGATGAAGTACCTGAGCAAGGAATCGCTGCTCAACACCGAGGCGATCTCCGACAAGGTGGTCGAAATCGTCGGCGAAGCGCAGCCCTCGGGGCCGCTCTGCAACGTGGCGAGCGGCGCCACCGCATCGGTGGTCCACGCTCCCCTGTCGCTGCGGTTGCCCTTGACGCGGCTGGTCCTGCCGACGCGCGGCGGCTACCTGCCGGTCCCGAACAAGGAGGACGCGGTGGTCGTGCGACGCGGCTTCCACCTGACCTGCGGCGCGCACGGGGCGCTGCCCCTGGCGCCGCTGCTCGGCGACGAACGCCTGCGGATCGGCCAGGCGTTGACCTGTACGCGGCGGCTGCTGGCGCACGGCGGCAAAAAAGCTCGTGGCGGTGCGCTGCTGATCCGCCGCGATCCGCGCCACGACGTGATTCTGAGACTGCGTGGGGACTGGGTTCGGCTGCGGGTCAGGGGGCCGCGCCCGCAGGCGATCTGGGTGCTGCTCGACGGCCGCGGGAAGTGGACGCCGCTGCACCTCGACCGCGCCGGCCGAGCGGCCCTACCAAGCGGAGCGAGCCGCTCGGCGCTACGCATCCGCGTCAGGCCCCGACCCGGCGGCCCGATCTGGACGGCGACCGCCGTCCTACGCCACTGAGCGCAATTTGACTGTTTCGTTACACAGAAAATTCAGTTACGGCGCCCCTGCGTCTTGTGTCGTTACAAGTCTCTGGAGACGCTCTATCCATGCCGCGGATCAGCAGCTTCTATGGGATCACGATCTGGATGTATTACGACGAGATCCAACATCGTGGCCGGCCGCATTTCGATGCCCGGTATGGAGAGGCTGAGGCCTCAATCGATATTGCCCTTCTCGTCGTGATCGCCGGAAAGCTTCCGCCACGTGCCGCGCGGCTGGTAACCGACTGGGCGCGTGTGCATCAAGCCGAGCTGCGGGCAAACTGGGGGCGAGCGCGCAATCGACAGCCGCTTGTACAGATCGATCCGCTGCCATGAACGGTCTACCATCAGACCATGCGAAGCACTCCACTACTGGTCGACGCTACGCCGCTGGGCGACTACACGGTTCACGTGCGCTTTGCGGACGATCTGACCGCCGATGTCGATCTCTCCTACCTCTGTGACTACGGTGGTGTTTTCAAGCCCCTTGCGGACCCCGACTACTTCCGGCGGCTTCGTGCCGACCCTGAGGCCGGCACGATCGTCTGGCCCAATCAGGCCGACATCGCTCCGGAGACCCTGTACGAGCACGCCCAGCGCCACGCCACGCCGTCGGCTTAGAAACCGTCCTAGCCCCCGGCCTCCTCGCCGCTTGGCATCAGCGCGTACCACTGGCCGCCGTAGGAGCTGAAGTCGTTGCCCTTCGCTTCGCCCGGCTTGGTGTCGGCGACGTAGGTGTAGAGCGGGTGGCCGGCGTAGGTCACCTGCAGGGTGCCGTCGCTGCGTTTGGTCGTGCCGAGCTTCGACGCTTCGGCGCCGCTCGTCGCCCGCGGCTTGCCGCTCGTCGTCAGCGGCGGCCAGACGCCGGCGCAGGCTCCGTAACAGGCCGACTGGGTGCCCTTGTCCTTGTGGAAGTCGTAGAGGGTGAAGCCCTTGGAGTCGACGAGGATCGCCATGCCGAGTTCGGGGCTCTTCGCCACCGCGACGACGCCGGCGCCACCCGAGGCGGAGACTCCGCCGCCCGTTTCGCTGTTGGCGTTCTTCGTCGTGCCGGTTTCGCCGCCGCCCGATCCGTAGGCGCCGCCTTCGCCCGAGCTGGAACTGGAGCCGCCACCGCAGCCAGTTACGACGAACAGTGCACCGATCGCGAGGACGGCGATGGCTGGAAGAGTTCTGGTCACGGGACTGCCTCCTGAGTTCGCGGGCGCGGCGATGTGCCGCGAGGTTGCCCGGAGTACGGAGGTGGGTCGGGCCAGGTTCAGGCGGCCGGTGCCAAGCGGCGCGCGGCGCGCGAAGGCAGCAGCAGAGCCGAGGCGCAGACCATCGCGAAGGCGGCGCTCTGCAGGGCGATGCCGAGCGGGTTGGCTGAGAGGGGATCGCCGAAGACGAGCACCCCGCCGGCGATCTGACTCGCGTTTGCGACCAGGCCGATCAAACCGATCGCCTCGATCGCCTGGCCTCTCTGCAGGGCGGCGATCGTCGTGTACTGGGCCAGGACCCCGCAGACGACGATCAGCGCGACCCAGGGTGCGATCAGGGCGATCGAGACCCCACCGACGCCGAACAGGCCCTTGACCGCGATCCCGGCGAAGGCGATCAGCGTCCCGGCGAGGGCGGCCAGGAGCACCCCGTGACGCTGGGCGAGACGTTGGGAGCGATGGCCGAGGGCCAGCCCGCTGGCGAGCAGTGCCAGCCCACCCTCGAAGCCAAGGATCGCCCCGACCGAAAATTCAGAGTGACTGCCGTGCAGTTGCGGCACGGTGACGGCGAGCAGGGCGAGGCCGCCGCCGCCGAGGATCAGGGCCAGCCATTGCCGCCGCTCGACCGGATCGCCGAAGAGCCGCTGCGACATCACCGCCAGCAGCACCGCGCCGCCGGCGAGCACAGCCTGAACGAGGGAGATCGGCGCCATCGAGAGCGCCGCGACGTGGATCAACCAGGCGATCGCGGCGAGGCCCCAGCCGGCCGCGAACCAGCGTGAGCCGGCCAGAGAGCGGACGCTCTGCAGCGGTTGCCGCAGGCGGACCGGCGTGGCTTGGTGACACCCTCGGTGCTTGAGCAGCGAGGCGAGGTTCGTCATCAGGGCCGCGACGAGCGCAAGTGCGATGCCGACCTCCACGGAGTCCCCCGGCCTACCGCTGCCCGACGACGTCGCGCGCCCGCGCGACCGCGGACGCTGAGGTATGGCAGGCCTTGGCGATCGCGTTGTCGGCCCGATCGGGAGCGCGGCGCACCTCGAACTCGAGCAGGCCGGCCCGGCGCACCTTGACGCGCGTGTCGTTGTTGCAGTCGGCCGGCGCCGCCTCGAGCGCCGCCTCCCCGGCCCGCTCCCGCCTGCAGGTGAGGCAGAAGTTGCCATCGGAGGCTGTGGTCCAGGTTGCCGGCAGTGGCACCACTGCGCCGTCGAGCTGGCTGACCGAGACGCCGCAGCGGTCGCAGGTCCACTTGGCAGCGGTGGTGGGGGCGGCGGCGGTCATCGGGCAGCCTTTGCCTTGGGGCGACGGCGGCGGCGGCGCGGGCGACCCGAAGGGCGCTGCCCTTGCCGCTGGCCCGGCTGCGACGCGGGGCGTGGGACGTGTCCGTGTCCCTCGTCGAACTCCTGGACGAGGCCGAGCGCGACGGCCATCTGCCTCACTTCGCTTGCCTGGTCGGCGAGGACGAAGCTGATCCCGGTGCCGCGCGCGCCGGCGCGGCCGGTACGGCCGACCCGGTGCGTGTAGGAGTCGCGGTCGCCGGGGGCGTCGAAGTTGACGACCTGTGTGATCCCGTTGACGTCGATCCCGCGCGCGGCGACGTCGGTCGCGATCAGCGCGTCGACGTCACCCCGCTCGAAGCGGGCGAGGGCGCGTTCGCGCTGGCCCTGGCTTTTGTCGCCGTGCATCGCGGCGGCCTCCACCTGGTGTTTGCGCAGGCGCTTGACGAGGCGGTCCGCGCCGCGCTTGGTGCGGACGAAGACGAGCGTGCGCCCGCCCTCCTCGCCGCGCAGGTGCTCGACCAGACGGTCGAGCTTGGCGCTTTGGGAGTCGACGGCGAGGAAGCGATGCTCGATGTCGGCCTTGTCAGCCTTGCTGGCCGCCTTGGTGTGGCGGCGCGGGTCGCGCGTGTAGGCGGCGGCGATCTTGCCGGTTGCGCCCTCGAGCGTCGCCGAGAAGAAGAGCGTCTGGCGCTCCTTCGGGGTTTGGGCGACGATCCGGTCGACGGCGGGCTTGAAGCCCATGTCGAGCATCCGGTCGGCCTCGTCGAGGACGAGGACACGGACCTGGCGCAGCGAGAGCGTGCCGCGCTGGATCAGGTCCTCGAGCCGGCCGGGCGTGGCGACGACGATGTCGGCGCGCTTCGCGGCGGCGCTCTGCGGGCCGAAGCCGACGCCGCCGTAGACGGCGGCGATGCGAAGCTGGCGTGCCTTGGCGACCGAGGCGAGCTCATCGACGATCTGGCTCGCCAGCTCGCGGGTCGGGGCGAGGACGAGCGCCGAGAGGTGCTTCGCTCCGGGCTCGACGCTGTCGACCAGCGGCACGCCGAAGGCGAGGGTCTTGCCGGACCCGGTCGGGGACTGGACCAGCAGGTCGTGACCGGCGAGCGCGTCGCGGATGACCATCTGCTGGACGGGGAAGGGTTGGTCGATGCCGCGCTGCGAAAGCGCGCGCACGACGTTCTTGGATACGCCGAGATCGGCGAACGACATGATTTTGTGAGCTCCTTTTTGAGCGAATAGGGGAGATCCAGCGACCCCTAAACGCAAAGACAGCGCACGGAGGAAACGGAACCTCTCGGGTGGCAGTGGGCCAAACCCGACATATAGACGGTAGCAGCTACCTGTGCGTGCTCTGGCCTACCTGGGTGGTCAGGGTTGCTTTCGGTGCGCCGGAGGCGACCTTGGCGGCCTTGACCTTGAAGCGCAGCGTCCCTTTGCGCAGGCCGGAGATTTTGACGATGGCGAAGGTCGAGCTCGCCGTCTTCGTCACCTTCAGTTTCCCCGGCTTGCGCGAAGCAACCGCGAGCAGGCCGTGTTTGCCGACCAGGGCCAGGCCGTTGAGCTTGAATCTGTCGAGCGGGCTCGCCCAGGTCAGGGTGATCTGGAGCGTCTTGGTCGCCGCGCCGACGGTGATCTTGTGAACCTTGCTCTGGCCCTGTTTGAGCAGGTCGGTGAACTGCCGCGGCGGGGTCTGGCAGGTGAGCGCCGCGCCGATGCTGTTCATCGCCGCCTGCAGCCCGCTCGTGTCCGCCACCGGGAAGTACTTGCCGCCGGTGTCTTTGGCGATTTTTTTCAGCCGCGCCTGGTCCGCCCCGGGCGCGATCCCCGAGCCGAAGCCGATCACGTAGGTCGGCACCTTGTGGGTCAGGTGCCCTTCGTTGTAGGTGCCGACGTCGTGGCCGCCGTCGGTGAGGAAGACCCTCGCGTCGGCGCCGGGGTTGTCGGCGTCGGACTTGGCGAAGGCGCCGTTGTAGTCGGTGGCGCCGTTGTCGGCTTTGATCGCGGCGTCTAGAGCGCTGCGCATGGCGCTCGCGTTGGCCCCGACAGCCTCGGGCGGGAAGACGGTGTTGGCGGCCGGAATCGAGATGATCGGGGGAGCTTCGATCCCCGAGCCGAACTCGACCGCGCCGAGCTGCGTGCTGGGCGCGAGGTCGTCGATCAGCAGGCTCATCCCCTGCACGCGGAGCTTGTTCGGGTCGGTGATGTCCATCGAGCCCGAGTCGTCGATGATCGCCTCGATGTTGCTCGCGCTCTTGCAGCTCGACTTGCTCGTGGTCGCCGCCGAGGCGGGCGGTGCGGCGATAAGTCCGATGACGAGGAGCGCGACGGCGCCCGGTCCCAGCAGCTTTGCGAATCGACTCATCTGTCTCCCCGATCGAAGGTGAGCGGCCAGTCTAGCGCGGGTTACAGCAGCCTTCACGTCTGTTACGGACGTTTGTCGCAAGTTCCGTGCGCGCGGGGTTCCGGCTCAGACGGCGAGGATCAGCGAGTAGATCAGGCCGGCGGCGATGCAGTAGATGCCGAACGGCGTCAGGCGGTTTGTCTCGAAGAAGCGCAGCAGGAACTTGACCGCGAGGTAGGTGGTCAGCGCCGCCGCCAGGGCGCCGACCAGGGCCGGGCCGCGCACTCCGTCGCCCGCGTGCCCCATCAGTTCGGGGAGCTTGAGCACGCCGGCCGCGCCGATGATCGGCGTGGCGAGCAGGAAGGCGTAACGGGCGGCGTCCTCGTTGGAGAGGCCGAAGAGCAGGCCGCCGCCCATCGTTATCCCCGAGCGTGAGATGCCGGGGATCAGCGCCGCCGCCTGCGCGGTGCCGATCCCGAACGCCTCTTTCCAGGTCAGCTTGGCGATGCGGCTGTCGGAGTCGCCCTTGTAGTCGCCGGGCTGGGGCGGGCGGCGGCGGAAGCGCTCGAAGACGAGCAGCAGGACGCCGTTGAGGATCAGGAAGGCCGCCGCGGTGGAGGCGGAGGCGAAGAGGGTGCGCAGCGGGTGCTCGAGGACCAGGCCGACGATCCCGGCGGGGACCGTCCCGGCGACGAGCAGCCAGCCGAGCCGCGCGTCGGCGTCCCCGGCCTCGATCTGGCGGGCGCGCAGCGAGCGGCCGAGCCCGCGGAAGATCCGCTTCCAGTCCTCGAGGAAGAGGAAGAAGAGGACGATCGCCGTGGCGCAGTGCGTGGCGACGAGGAATGCGAGGAAGAAGTCGTCGTTCTGGTGGATGTTCCAGCCGAAGATGCTGGGCGCGATCACGCCGTGGCCGAGGCTTGAGATCGGGAAGGGCTCGGCGATGCCCTGGAGCAGCCCCAACACGAGTGCCTGGAAGTAGGAGATCGGGTGCATCGGCGCCGACGCTCATCCTATGTCAGTACTTAAAGCGAGAATGAGAACGTCGGCGGCTGACGATCTCAATCCTCGGTGGATTGGTCGCGGCTTATTGGCGCCCGTCTGAGCAACATGTGGTCAAGGCGAGAGCAGCCTCTCGGTCCAGCGGTCGCCGTGGCGCTCGAAGAGGCGGCGCTCGTGGAGCCTGTCTTCTCCCTCGGTCCAGAGCTCGACGACGTCGGGCCTGACGCGGATCGCGCCCCAGTCGGTGGGGCAGGGGATCGCCTGACCGTCTGTTTCTGCCTTCAGCTCGTCGAGCCGCGCACGCAGCGCACCGAGATCCTCGATCGCCTCGCCCTGGCGCGAGACGAGCGCCTGCAGCTGGTGGCTCCTCGGCCGCTCGGCGAAGAGCTCCTCGGCCAGCTCGCGCTCGGCGACCGCCGCCCGGCCCTCGATCCGCGCCTGGCGGCCGAGCGCCGGCCAGTGGAAGACGAGCGCCGTCCGCGGATTGGCGCACAGCTCGGCTGCCTTGCGGGTCCACAGCGCCGTGGTGAAGACCAGGCCATCGGGCTCCAGGCGCTTGAGCGAGACCAAGCGCGCCGAGGGCCGGCCGTCCTCGCCCACGGTCGCGAGGGTCATCGCGGCCGGGGCGGCAGCGTCGGCCTCGGCAGCATCGGCGAGCCAGCGCTCCACGATCCGCATCGGGTCGCTCACTCGGCCTCGCCTCGTACCGTCGCTCTCATCATTGGGATTAGTACCAGGCACGCGCCCGGGCGCTGGCCGACCAGTGGATGGAGCGCTTCGTCCGGGACCGCGAGTCCTTCGTCCTGCACATGGAGTTCATCGCCCACGCCGGCCGCGATCCCGAGCTGGCCGGCCGCTTCGGCTCGCGCTCGGCATCCCTGCGCGGCCGCTCAGCCGGGTGACCGACGCACGCGTCAGAAACCGGGCGGATGGCGGGCGACGAAGCCTTGTGGGTAGGGCAACGCGGGATGCCAGCGCGGCCCGGTCCCCCTCGCGTCGCCGACCGTGTCCCAGCGCAGGCCCGCGATCACCGCGTAGGCATGCCCGGCGTTGGCGTAGACCGTCAGCCAGCGTCCCGGTCCCGGCGCGCCCCATGACTCGAGCTGGCTCGAGGTGAGCGGGGTCGAGAGGAAGCCGCCGCCGGCGAGCGCGTAGCTGACCGCTCCGGAGCAGTCGTACCCGCGCGAGTACCACGAGGCGTGACCGCCGCCCCATATATATGGGCGGCCGATGATCATGTTGGCGGCGCTGATCGCCGCCTTGATCGCTTGCGGCGCGCTCGGTGGGGCGAGAGCGACCCCGCTGAGCAGGACCGCGCTACCGGAGGCCGCCCGGTCCTCCAGCTTCGCCATCGTGCGGGGGGTGATCTTTTCCCGCTCAGATTCGGGCGGGGGGACATAGGAGCCGTTCGTCCCGGCGGAGGCGGCCGGCATTTCCGAGGGGTCGAGGTGCTTCGGAGCCGGTTCGGGCTCGGGCGCCGGTTTTTGAGTCGGCGCCGCCGGCTTCGCCTCGGACGGGTTCTTCGGCAGCACGTCATAGGGGGGTTGCGGGCGCGGTGGCTGCTCTTCGGCGATCCGGTTGTGGCGCGAGGAGTGAACCTGGGCGAGCGGCGCCGAAGGCTCGGTCCCTCCACAACCGGATATCGCCAGCCCCGTAGCCGTGGCCGCGACCCCTACCGCGAGGGTTAGCTTTGCCCAGCGATCGCCCATGGGCAGAAGGGTAGGCGACGAGGGGATCGGCGATTATCAGTGTCTGGGAAAGGCGGGCCGCCGAGTTCGCCGGTGCCCAAATAGGATCGAGATATGAAGCCGGTGACCGTTTCCACCGTCGTGGCCAGGCCCGTTGCGGAGGTCTATGACTTCCTCGACGTGCTGGCGAACCACGAGAGCTTCACCGATCATTTGCTGATCAAGTGGAAGTTCTCCGGGCCGGCGCGCGGCGTCGGCGCCAAAGCGGAGGCCAAGGCGAACACGGTCGGCTCCCAGGACTGGACCGATTTCGAGGTCGTCGAGGCCGAGCCGCCGGTCAGGATCGTCGAGGAGGGGATCGGCAACGGCGGCAAGCGCCACACTCGCGGCACCTACCGGCTCGAGGAGCTGCCCGACGGCAGGACGAAGGTCTCCTTCGAGCTGGAGTGGCTCAAGACGGCACGGGCAGAACGCCTGATCCCGCCGATGACCCGCGCTTTCATACGCCGCGTCAACGCCAAATCGCTGCGGCGCCTCGCCAAGCAGCTCTCGGCCGGCTGAGGAGAGTCCGGCTCAGAGCCCGGTCGGATGGCGCACCGCGAAGCCGCGCGGTTCGACCCTTTCGGGGTGCCAGCGCGGGCCGCTGACGCCAGGCAGGTCGTCGCGGGTATCGAAGCGCAGCCCGGCGATGATCATGTAGACGTGCTCGGCGTTGGCGTAGACGGTGATCCAGCGGCCGGTTCCGCCGAGCCCCCAGTAGGCCAGCTGTCCCGAGACCATCGTCGTTTCGAGCAGCCCGCCTCCGTGCAGGGAGAAGCCGACGGCGCCCGAGCAGTCATAGCCACGGCTCGTCCAGCTCAGATGGCCGCCGCCCCATACATAGGGCCTGCCGGCGATCTGGTTGGCGGCGGCGATCGCCGCCTTCACCCGTGGCGGCGCGTTTGGCGGCGGCACCGCCTGGCCGTCGAACGAGGGTCGCGCCACAGGTGGCGCTGGTCCTCGCCACCCCGGTCGAGGCGGGGATGCAGTTGTAGCCCCAGGGGACGGCCTGGCCCGAGGCGCTGGGTGCACCGAGGGCAATCAGTGCGCCGGTGGCCAGCAGGGCCAGCGTCATCGCTTTCCGTTTCGCGTTCAAGACCCGGAAAGGCTACGCCGACTCGGCCGAGAGGTGCTCGTGGACGAAGCGGACTACCGTGGCGCCCTCGCCGACCGCGGTCGCGCAGCGCTTGATCGAGCCGGCGCGGACGTCGCCGGCGGCGTAGATGCCGGGCACGCTGGTCTCGAGCAGGCCCTTCGCCCCGGCTTCGGGGCCGGTGAGGACGAACCCCTTGGGGTCGCGGGCGACGGTGTCGTCGAGCCACTCGGTGCAGGGGGAGGCGCCGAGGAAGAGGAAGAGGAAGGAGAGCGGCAGCTCGGTCCCGTCGGTGAGCGTGACGGCGTCGAGCTGGCCGTCCTCGCCTTGCAGGGCGGCGACTTCACTGCGCGCGCGGACGGCGACGCCGTAGCGCTCGAGCTCCTCGATCAGATACTGGGACATCGTCTCGCTGAGGTCGGCACGACGGTGCAGGAGGGTGACGAGGGCGCCGCCGCGGGCCAGCCAGACGGCGGCCTGGGCGGCCGAGTTGCCGCCGCCGATGACGCCGACCCGCCGCGCGCCGCAGAGGTGGGCCTCGGGCGGGCCGGCGGCGTAGAAGACGCTGATCCCCTCGTAGCGCTCGAGATCGGCGACCGGCAGGCGGCGGTATTCGGCCCCGGTCGAGAGCAGCACCGCGCGCGCGACGATCTCGTTGCCTTCGTCGAGCGTGACCGTGTGGTGGCCGTTGCCGGGCGCCAGCGAGCGGGCCCGGTAGGGGGTCGCCGTGCGGGCGCGGAACTTGCGCGCCTGCGTGACCGCCCGGCTGGTCAGCTCGGAGCCGCTGATCCCGGCCGGGAAGCCGAGGTAGTTCTCGATCCGTCGCGAGGTGCCCGCCTGGCCGCCGAGGACGGTGCTCTCGATGACCAGCGTGTCGAGGCCCTCGGAGGCGCCGTAGACAGCTGCGCCGAGGCCCGCCGGTCCGCCGCCGACGACGAGCAGGTCGACCTCCTCCCGCTGGGAGAGCTCCAGCCCGATGCCCAGCGCCCGCGAGAGCTCGCCGTTGCTCGGTCGGCGCAGCTCGTGGCCGCCGGGAAGACGGACCAGCGGCAGGCTCTCGGTTCCGGCCTCCTCGACCAGCGCCGCCGTCTCGACGCTCTCCGCCGGATCGATCCAGGAATTGGGCAGTCGCAGGCTCTTGGCGAAGTCGAGCAGCCGGCGGGTTTCGGCCGAGTCGCGCGGGCCGACGATCTCGATCCCGATCCCCTCGCGCTGCTGGAGCATTTCGCGGCGCTCGACGAACGCCGAGAGCAGCAGGTCGGAGAGCGAGCCGTCATCGAAGAGAAGCTGCCGCAGCTCTTCGCGGTCGACCGCGATGTAGCGCATCGGCGCGGTCACGACCGCGGTGAGGAAGACGGTCTGCCCGGAGAGCAGGTTCATCTCGCCGAGGAAGCCGGAGGCGCCGTGGCGGACGATCTCCTCGCCGGCGGCATCGGTCACCGCCACCTCACCCTCGATTATCGCGACGAACGGATAGGTCGCGTCGCCGATCTCGAACAGCTTCTCGCCGACCGCGGCGGTCCGCTCCTCGCCATGCTCGGCCAGCGTCGCCAGCTGCGACTTGGAGAGCACGCGACTTGCCGGACCAGGCACCCGACAAGGCTACCCACACGGGCGCCGCGGCCTCTATGAGGAAGGCGACACGACGCAGTCCCTGCTGTCGGCCATCGCCGGCGGAGCGGTGTTGGGGAAGGCTTCGAGCAGGGCGTCGGCGATCAGCCTGCCGCGCGCCGCGTAGCCGGGCGAGGTGAAGTGGATGCCGTCGGCGATGAACCAGGCGTCCTTGACGTCAGCCGCCCAGTCGTAGATGCGCATGTAGGGATGGCGGTCGCAGGCTTCGAGCAGCGCCTCGTCCCACGCCCTCATGTTCTTCTCCTGGTAGGGGTCGTTGGTGACGAGCGACTTCACGTTCACCCAGAGCACCGGTTCGTTGCCGATCGTGGACATCATGCTGTCGATCCGGTCGGCGTAGGTGACGCTCGAGCCGACCGCGACGTCGGCGGCCTCGTTCGTCCCCAGCGCCAGCACCCAGCAACCCTTGAACCCTTCGTTCTTCCGCGCTTCGGCGACTTCCTGGGCGTTCGGTTCGCCCTCGAAGTTCTCGTAGATCGAGAGCGCCCCGGCGATCGCGAAGTGCTGCGTCGTGGCGCCGACCCGTGCGTACTGGGCGCTGATCTGCTGCTTGCGATCCGGCAGGTAGTTGTCGGAGACGAGCCCCTCCGAGGTCGAGTCGCCGATGTGGACGACCGCTTTGCAGGAGGTCGCCAGCGGCGCCCGCCGTGCGGTCTTCACCGTGACGGTCTTGGCGACCGGTTCGGCGCCGATCGCGTTCGAGTTGCTCGAGACACCGACGCCCGCGAGGCCGGCGATGGCGATCGCGACGACGAGCGCGCCGGCGGTGAGGGCGGCCCAGCCCCACCGGTTCACCTGCTCGCGGTGCAACCTCCCCGCCCTCCACTGAGCCCACAACCTGCCCAGGGCGCCGTGGCGGATCGGGTTCTCGACGTAGCGCCAGGACAGCTCCGCCACGGCCAGGATCGCGCCGACCTGGAGGATCGCGCGCGGCAGGTCTGGACCGTGCGCGCCCTGGGGCGAGGTGAGGACGACGATCGGCAGGGTCCAGAGGTAGATGCCGTAGGAGCGTTCGCCGATCCAGCGCATCGGCCCGCACCCCACTATCGGACCGAGCCGCGACGCCGGGTGGACGAGCGAGGCGACGGCAAGGACCGAGCCCAGCCCGAGCACGGCGAAGCCGCCGCGGTAGAGGAACGGCGAGAACTCGGTGGTGCGCCAGAACATCAGGCCGATCACGACCAGGCCGGCGACGCCGGCCGCCTCGACCATCGACCGCGCCCGCGGGGCGATGCGCGCGTGCAGGCGGCGGCTCGGCCAGACCATCGCCAGGGCGGCGCCGATCAAGAGCTCGAGCGCGCGCGTGTCGGTCCCGTAGTAGACCCGCGAGGGGTCGAGCGAAGGGTGGTAGAGGACCGCCATCAGGATGCCCGAGCAGAGCGCCGCGAACAGGGTGACGGCGGCAAGGCGAGGCCGGATTCCGGTCGTGTTCTTCAGCTCGGGGACGAAGCGCAGCCCCGCCATCAGCAGGAACGGCCAGAGGATGTAGAACTGCTCCTCTACCGAGAGCGTCCAGAGGTGGTTCAGCGGCGAGGGTGGGGCGAAGCGTTCGAAGTAGGAGATGTGGTGGAAGATCAGCCACCAGTTGTTGACGTAGGCGACGGCGCTGAGCGCGGCGGTGCGGAAGTCGGCGGGTTGGTGGGGGCCGATCGTCGTCACCCACGCCGTCACCACGATCAGCATCACGAAGAGCGCCGGCAGCAGGCGGCGGGCGCGCGCCAGCCAGAACGACTTCAGCCTGATCCCGCCCCTGTTCACCTGGTTGAGCAGGATGTCGGTGATCAGGTAGCCGCTGAGGGTGAAGAACACACCCACTCCGAGCAACCCACCTTCGGCCCAGCCGAATTTGAGGTGGTACAGCATCACCCCGATCACGGCGATCGCGCGCAGCCCGTCGAGGCCGGGCATGTAGCGCCTGTCGTGCTTTACCGGTTCGGGCATCGGCGCAGACCATTGCAAGTAACGGCGCCGCGGTCGAGAAAACGCGCCGGCGACAGTTTTAGTGCGAGTATCCGACGCTCGCGTCACACCGATGGAGGCCCACAAATCATATGAGCGCTTCGAGCAGGGGCACCAGGTAGCGAGCGGCGAGGAAAGCCACCTCGGGCCGCACTACGGGCGCAACGTTGCGATGGTCGTCGCCGTGATGGCGGCCTTCCTCGCCGTCGCCGTGTTCCTCTCCAACGAGGCGGTGAAGGAGGTCATCACCGGCGAGACCCACCGCGCCGAGGCCTCCGCGCGGCTGGAGAGCAACCGGGTAAAGATCGATATCGCCAGGGGCAACTCGGTGCTGCTGCGGACCCTCGCTGCCGGCAGTCCCCAGCAGCGCCAGGCGGCCATCGCGGCCGACCGGCATGAGGCCCGCGTGGTCGAGGAGCTGGCCCCGGTCGACCGCCGCCTCGGCGCACAGATCCAGAGTCACGTGCACCACGCCGACGATGCCGACAGCCGGCACGTCCTCTACGAGCTCGCCGAGGTCGCTCTCCAGGTCGGCATCGTCCTCGCCTCGGTCTCGATCATCGCCCGCCGCCGCTGGCTACTCGGCGTCGGCGGTGCCGCCGCAACCGCCGGCGTCGTCCTGCTCGTGGCCGGGCTGCTCGTTTAGGCCGTCCGACCGGGCAACTCAGAGAGCCGCGGTCGGCGCCCGGTACGGGCCCGGCTTCGGCCGCTGCTTGCCGCCGGGGAGCGCCAGCCGCAGGATCGTCCGCTGCACCATCCCCAGCTGCTGTAGGAACGGGCCGCTGTTGTAGGGCAGCCCGTAGCGCTCGCAGATGTCCTTGACCTGCGGCGCGATCTCGGCGTAGCGGCTGCTCGGCAGGTCGGGGAAGAGGTGGTGCTCGACCTGATAGCCGAGGTTGCCGCTGGCGACGTGGAAGAGCGGCCCTCCCTCGATGTTGGCGGCGCCGGTCAGCTGGCGCACGTACCAGCCGCCGGGGCTCTCGTCCTCGACTTCCTCGGGACCAAAGGTGTAGGTCTGGTCGGGGAAGTGGCCGCAGAAGATGATCGAGTAGGACCAGACATTGCGGACCAGGTTCGCCGTCGCGTCCGCTTTCGCCGTCGACCGGAACGCCTCGCGGCCCGCGGCGAGAGCGCCTTGCAGGGTGCCCGCCGTGCCACCGCGCCGGCGCCGCCCACGTCCCCGGCGGCCCTTGCCGGCGCGCGCCTCGAGCGCGAGGTCGAGCGCCCCCATCGCCAGCCCGCTCAGCAACGGCCAGGCGATGTAGTCCTTGACGATCTGACTTTTCGCCTTTTCGCGAATCCCGCCCAGCTCCCGCTTGATCTGGGCCTTGGACTTTTCGCCGCTGCGGATCGCGTCGAAGTCGAGGTCGTGCACGGCGACGCCCCACTCGAAGAACGCCATCAGCAGCAGGTTGTAGAACGGCTGGAAGAGGTAGACGGGGTGCCACTTCTGCAGCGGGTCGATCCGCATGATCTCGTAGCCGAGGTCCTTGTCCTTGCCGCGGAGGTTGGTGAAGGTGTGGTGCACGTAGTTGTGCGAGTGCTTCCACGCCTCCGCGGTCGAGGCCGTGTCCCAGTCCCAGGTCGAGGAGTGGATGCGGGGGTCGTTCATCCAGTCCCACTGCCCGTGCAGGACGTTGTGGCCGATCTCCATGTTCTCGAGGATCTTCGCCGCCGAGAGCGCCGCCGTCCCCGCCAGCTTGGCCGGCCGGTAGCGGGAGGCGAGCAGCAGCACCCGCGAGACCACCGCGAGCCGGCGGTGCATCGCGATCATGCTCTCGATGTAGCGGCGATCGCGCTCGCCGAGGTCGGCGCGGACCCGGTCGCGGATCGCGTCGAACTCGCGGCCCAGGGCGTCTATCTGCTCCGGGGAGAGCCCGGCCAGCGGGCTCTCGACCTCCATGGTGGTCGTCGTCATCGTTGCCTTTCGTCAGCTTTCAAAGTGCGATCTCGATTGGCCCCTCGGGGGCGTTCACGCAAGTTCGGACCATCTCTCCCTCGCTGCCGTGGACCTCGCCGGTGCGCAGGTCCCGCACCCTGCCGGAGCGGAGCTCGCCGACGCAGGTGTGGCAGATGCCCATCCGGCAGCCGAAGGGCAGGGTCGCTCCGGCCTCCTCACCGGCCGCGAGGATCGGAGTCGCGCCATCGCACCCGGCCTCTACCCGGCTCTTGGAGAAGCGAATCGGCCCGCCCTCGCCGCCGCCCGGCTCGCCGCCGATCGTCGGTTGGAAGCGCTCCAGCTCGAGCATCGCCGGGTCGCCCTCGGCTTCCCAGTGTCGGACGAGCGCGTCGAGCATCTCGGCCGGCCCCGAGACGAAGGCATGGCGCTCTCGCCAGTCGGGGCAGAGTCGGTCGAGCTCGGCGGGGGAGACCCGGCCCTGCTCGGCGGTGAGGCGGAGCCGCAGGTCGAAGCCCTCATGGGCGTCGCCGATCGCGCGCAGGCGGTCGGCGAAGATCACCGCGTCGGCGGTCCGCGCCGAGTGGATGTGGACGACGTCGCCGACCGCGCCGCCGCGATCGAGGCTGCTCAACATGCTCATGATCGGGGTGACGCCGCTGCCGGCGCTGATGAAGAGAAGCTTCTCGGGGGCGGGGTCGGGGAGCACGAAGGTCCCTTCGACGCCGCCCAGGCGGACGATTTCCCCGGGCCTCGCGTCCCGCACCAGGTAGGGCGAGACCACGCCCGCCTCGACCAGCTTCGGGGTGATGCTGATGCAGCCGTCGGCCCGCCCCGGGTCGGAGGTGAGCGAGTAGGCACGCCAGTGGTGGACGCCGTCGACGACGACCCCGATCCGCAGGTACTGCCCCGGGCGGTGGCCCGTCCACTCGAAGCCGGGGCGGATCGTCACCGTCGCTGCCTCGGCGGTCTCCGCATCGATCCGCTCGATCCGGCCGCGCAGTTCCCGGGTCGACCAGAGCGGGTTGATCAGTTCCAGATAGTCGTCGGGGAGCAGCGGGCTGAACAGCGAGCGGACCGCGCGCAGGGCGCGCATCCTCAGCTCGGGAACCTGCGGGGTAGCGCCTTGCTCAGCCATCCTGGCCAACTATGACATGAATCGATGTAACGATTGTGTGCCTGCGCACACTTCGTGCGCTGCGGCACGGTGTTGCGGTCGGTCATCCGCCGCGAGGCGACGTGGATCAACCAGCCGACCGGGTTCTCCGGCGTGCCCTGCGACGGCCACTGCGTGGAGGCGGCGATCATCGCCTCCTGCACGGCGTCCTCGGAGTCGCTGAAGTCGCCGAAGCGCCGCACGACCGCGGCGAGGGCCCGCGGCGGTGACGACCGGCGCGCCGTCGTCGGAGACGACGAACTTGGCCAGCTCGGGCGTGGTCAGCGCCTGCGCCTCGACCAGCTCGCCCCGCTCTCGCAGCTCCGCGTTGAGGTCCTTCTGGTAGGCGATGTGGGCCTCGATCTCCTCCGGCGTCCACTCGCTCATCGGCGGCACGCCCTCGGGGACTCCCCCATAGTTCTGCAGCAGCATGAACTTCATCCTTGCCTCCTTTTCCGTCGCACCCGTTTGGCGCGTTCACCAGTCTGTCGGACCCGAGGCCGAGTTCTCGACATGCGGGAATTGAGCACCTGAACTCCGAAGATCGCAATTTCGACTCTTTCCTTCGTCGAAGGGGGGAGAAGGCAAGTTCGCCCAGATCTCAACCTTGAAACGACGATCGGAGGAGCTATTATTGTCGGACAAAATATCTGGATGCGGACGTGAACCTGACGTGGGCTCGCTCCGCAACCAGGCATCGGATATCCCGTGAACGCTCACGCTACGTCATCGAACATTGCGCCCTGCGCTTTGACCAGGAGCCGCCGGACGATGCTCCAGCGGCCGCCGATCGCCGCCTCGTCTTCCTCGGCGACGACTCAAATGGAGTTCCGCTGGAGGTAGTGGCGATCGAGCTGAGAGACGCGAGCCTGTTTGTTATTCACGCCATGCCTCTGCGTGACACCTACCGGAGGCAATACGAGGAGATGAAGAAATGGCAAAGGTGAACGCAACGGATAAGCACTCGAAGACCAGGTCTGGAGCGGCGATCAGCCCCGAGGTCGCCGATGCCCTTGCCGCTGAGGCCGAGCATGGGTATGACCTGTCCAAGGCAAAGCGACGCCGTATTGGCCGCCCGTCGCTCGCCGGAGGTGGCGCCTCCCCACGAATGAGCTTCCGCGCCCCGCCGGATCTCTACCGAGCCGCGCAGAAGCGGGCAAACAAGGAAGGGCGGTCGGTCAGCGATCTTGCGCGCGAGGCCGTAGCGCGCTACGTCGCATCCTAGGCCGAGTGTCGCCAGGCTCGCGTCGCCTCCGGTACGCGCGAGGCAGACGCGACCTTGCTGCGACGCCTCGCTGTCGAGGGGGCGGAGGCCGAGCTGAAGGCTGGGCGCAACCGTTGGGCCACCACCGAGGCATTGTTCGAGGCGATGGACGGCGAGCAGTTTGACCTCGATCTGGCCGCGATCGACCGCCTGAACGCGTCGCCGGGCTGATGTCAGTCCGGCTCGTGCCGCCTTTGGCGAAGCGCCTCGCGCGTGGCATGGAGGGCCGGGAGGGCAGCGGTGTCCTTCGGGCGGCCGAGCTTCTCCTTGGAGGCGATCACCTCGTCGATCGTGATCACGCGAACAGAGATATCGCCGAGCGCCAGCTCGATCGTCGCGACATCCTCGAACCCGCCGATCGCCGTGGCATGCGGAACGATGTCCAGCGGTCCCGCCTCGGTGTTGAAGCGCTGGGACTGCCAGCCGAGGAAGTCCGCGCCTTCCAGCTCGGCCTTGCCGTCTCCACCTGGCGGGCGGGCGCCAAGAGCGTTGAGGGCCGCCGCGAGGCGCTCGGCATTGTCAAGCTCCCGCCTGGGCATAACGTCCAGGTCGAGCGTGACCGTCGGGTTGCCTTGCAGCCATGCCGCAACAGCCCCGATCACGCAGAACTCGACCTCGTGGTCGACCAGCGAACGGAGAAGCTTCTCTGGGTCGAGCTCGGTCATGCCTGTCCTCGGGCAAGCTCATGGAGATGGGCGTAGCGGCGGAGCGCCCGCAGGCGCTCCTCTGGCGTGAGTCGGAGGAGAAGCTCAGCCAGTTCGATGTCGTGCGGGTCGGGCGTCGGCTCGGCGCTGATTCTCACTCGCTGGCCACAAGCCATCGCAAGCCGCTGGAGCGTCTCCCAGGAGGGCGTTGCGGCGCCGCGCTCGTAGCGGGCCACGGCGGGTTGCGAAGTACCGGCCCGGCGCGCGAGGGCACGCTGGGAAAGGCCGGCACCTAGGCGCAGTTTGCGCACGAGCGCGTTCGGCGACTTCATTCCGCAAGTATGATACCGCATCAGGTATCGGCATCGATCATCAGTACGCGTCCGCAGCCAGCTGAAGACTCTCGCTCTTGACGATGATCAGATTTCTCCGGCGGGCAACGAAGGGCGGACAAAAAGGTGCGCCTGCACGCCCGCGGCGCGAGTCAGCCCGGCCCCACCGCGGCCGCTCCTATTACCTGGTCGCGGGTGTGGCGCTGGACGAGGAGCTCGACCGGCTGCGGGCGCTGCCGGTCTTCGCCGACGGCCCGCTCGCCACGCGCAGGCCCGAGCTGAAGGTGCGGCGAGCCGCCAAGCGCCCCAACCGCCTCGGCTTCGCCGTCCCCGCCGAGTTCCGCCTTCAGGCCACCGCCTACCCCGGCATCCGCCCCGGTGACATCCTGGAGACGCTCCTCCACGAGCTGGTCCACCTCCACGTCGGCCGCGCCGCCGAGCCCCACGCCTGGCACGGCCAAACCTTCAAGCAGGCCCTGGCGACGGCGATGAGGCAGGCCTACGGAATCGCCATCCGCCTCCCGACGAGCACCCGCCACGGCACCTACGCCGAGGCGATCGAGCGGGCACGGGCTCAGGCCGCCTAAAACGCCGGCCGGTCAGCGGATCGCCCTGCTGCGAGTATTACGACCTTGTCGTTGATCGAGACTGAACATTTGACCAAGTCCTACGGCAGCTCGCGGGGCATCGAGGACGTGACGATCGACGTCGAGGCAGGGGAGGTCTTCGGCTTCCTCGGACCCAACGGCGCCGGCAAGACGACGACGATCCGCACCCTGCTCGACCTGCTCCACCCGAGCAGTGGCAGTGCCCGCATCTTCGGCCTCGACAGCCGCCGCGACAGCGTCGCCATCCGCGCCCGCCTGGGCAACCTCCCCGGCGACTTCGGCTATGGGAAAGAGGCGACGGGCCGCGAGGCGGTCCGGCTCCTCGCCCGCCTGCGCGGGGTCGAGGGGGTCGGCCGCGCCGACGCTCTGGCCGAGCGCTTTCGCGCCGACCTCGACCGGCCGCTCGGCCAGCTCTCGCGCGGCAACCGCCAGAAGGTCGGCCTGATCCTCGCCTGTTTCCACTCGCCCGAGCTGCTGATCCTCGACGAGCCGACCAGCGGGCTCGATCCGCTGATGCAGGAGGAGTTCCTGGCCCTGATCGGGGAGGAGCGCGAGCGCGGCTGCACGGTCCTGCTCTCCTCCCACGAGCTGGACGAGGTCGAGCGGGTCTGCGACCGGGTCGGCATCGTGCGGGCCGGGAGGCTGATCGCGGTCGAGCGGATCGACGAGCTGCTCGGCAAGGCACAGCGCACGGTCACGCTCGAGCTGGCCGACCGGGACGATCTTGCCGACCTGCGGGCGCTACCCGGCGTCAGCGACCTGCGGGCAGCAGACGGCAAGGTCTCCTTCAAGGTCAGCGGCGACCTCGATGCGGTGGTCAAGGCGATCGCGCGGCGCCACGTCCTCGACATGGTGCTGACCCACCCGACGCTTGAGGAGATCTTCCTCACCTACTACGGGGAGGAAGGGGTTTGAGCGCGCAGCCGCGGGCGCTTGCGCTCGCCCACCTCTCCGACCGGCGGCGCTCGCTGCTCGCCTGGGGCGTGCCGCTCGGCCTCTGGTCGGCCTTCGTGGTCCTGATCTTCCCCTCGGTCGAAGGCGCGCTCTCCAAGGCTGTCCAGAACTATCCGCCCGCGCTGAAGGAAGCGTTCGGGATCGGCGGGCTGACGAACGTCGAGCAGTACCTGCAAGCGGAGATGCTGAGCCTGATCGTGCCGCTCGCGCTCGGCTACCTCGCCGTGCGCGCCGTCGCCAGCGGGCTCTCGGGCGCCGCCGAAAGCGGCCGCCTCGACGTCTTGCTCTCCGCGCCCGTCTCGCGCTCGCGCCTCGCCGCCGCCGGCTTCGCCGCCACGGCGGTCGAGCTGGCGATCGTCCTCGCCATCGCCGTCCTCCTCACCGCCCTCGGCAGCCTTGTCTCGGGAGCCGACCTCTCGCTCGGCGCTGCCCTCGCCGGCTACGCGAACGTCTGGCCCCTGGCGCTGATCTTCGCCGGCCTCGGCATCGTCGCCACCGGTTTCTCCTTGCGGACCAGCGTCGTCACCGGCTCGGTCGCCGGGGTGTTGGTGACGATGTACGTGATCGATCTGGTCGGGCGCCTCGATCCCGGTCTCTCCGGCATCCGCTACGTCTCGGTCTTCAGGTACTACGGCAACGCGATCGAAGACGGGATCGAACCATTGGCCTTCGTCGGGGTCACCGCCGTCGCAATCCTGCTCGCGGCACTGGGCGCCTGGCTGTTCGAGCGCCGCGACCTCTCCGGCTAGGGGATGATTTAAGGATGAATCCGCCTGACCGGCCGCACAGCCAGTCCCCGGAAGAGCGCTTCAGGCGACTGATCGACGTCGGCACCACGCTCCTCTCGGAGCTCGACCTCGAGGTCGTGCTGCGCTCGGCGGTGGAGGCGGCGCGCGAGCTGACCTCGGCCGAATACGCGGCACTGGGGGTGCTCGACCGCAATCGCACCGAGTTGGAGCGCTTCATCTACCTCGGCATCGACGATGAGACCAAGCTGAGGATCGGCAACCTGCCGCGCGGGCGCGGCGTGCTCGGCGAGCTGATCCGCGCGCCGGTGCCGCTGCGCCTGCGCGACGTCAACGAGCACCCCCACGCCTACGGCTTCCCCCCGGGCCATCCGCCGATGCGCTCCTTCCTGGGGGTACCGATCGCGGTTCGCGGCGAGACCTACGGCAACCTCTACATGACCGAGAAGCAGGGTGGCGTGGAGTTCGACGAGGGCGACGAAGACGCGGCGAAGACGCTGGCGATCTGGGCCGGGGTCGCGATCGAGAACGCCCGCCTCTACACGACCCTGAGCGAGCGCGAGGCCGAGGTCGAGCGGGCGCTGCGGCGCGCCGAGACCTCGGTTGACATCGCGCGGGCGATCGGCGGCGAGACGGACGTGGCCCGGGTGCTGGATCTGATCGTCAAGCGCGCCCGCGCCCTGGTCGAGGCCAGGACGCTGCTCGTCCTGTTGCGCCGCGGTGGACGCCTCGTCCTCGCCGCCCAGGCCGGCGAGGAGGTAAGCCGGCTGGCCATCCCGACCGACGACGCGGTCTTTCGGGCCGCGATGCAGGAGCGGGTCGCACAGCACCTCAGGCGCGGCTCGCCGCCCTCGGAAACGCGGCTGCGCAAGCGGCTCGGAGCGGAGGCGGCCCTGGTGGTTCCGCTGCTTTTCCGCGGTTACGCCGTGGGAACGCTGGTGGCCCTCGATCGCGAAGCGGGGGGCGCGGAATTCGACGAGGAGGACCTACGCCTCCTGCAGGCGTTCGCAAACAGCGCCGCGATGGCGGTCGCAACCGCCCAGAGCGTCGAGGCCGAGCGCTTGCAACAGCAGGTCGAGATCGGCGAGCGCGAGCGACGGCGCTGGGCTCAGGAGTTGCACGACGACGCTCTTCAGGGACTGGCCGCGGTGCGGATCACCCTCGCAACCGCGCTGAAGAGCAAGGCGGCGGACCGGGCCGAGCGGATCGAGAAGGCGGCGAGGGAGGCGATCGAGCAGCTCAAGGACCAGATCGACGAGCTGAATCGCCTGATCAACGATCTGCGTCCGGCCTCCCTGGAACACCTCGGCGTGGTCGGCGCGCTGGAGGCTCTGGCCGAGGACTCCTCGGTTCGGGGCGAGCTCAGTGTCGAGACCGAGATCGAGATCGGCGAGAAGCTCGGCCCAGAGGAGGAGCGGATCGTCTACCGGCTCGTGCAGGAGGCGCTCACCAACGTGCTCAAGCACGCCTCGGCGGGCAGCGCCGGCGTCTCCGTCCGCCTCGTCGATCGTCAGGTCGAGATCACCGTGCGCGACGACGGTCGTGGATTCGACCCAGACTCGGTGGCCGCTGGGCGCGGCCTGCTCGGGATGCGTGAACGAATCGAGCTGCTCGGGGGGGAGATCGAAGTGCGCTCAGAGCCCGGGGGCGGGACGAGAATCGCCGCCCGGGTGCCGGTCAAGCCCGCCTGATCGGGTGCAATGCCGCACCCTCGAGTGTGGCTTTGTCCCGATGGAGGCCGGCGAGGATGCGTGAGTCTCTTAGCTATGCGAATACTGGTCGCTTTGGACGAGGCCCCGCTTCGCCGTGGAGAACCGGCCGAGCTCGTTCCCCGGCAAGGCAATGTGGACGCGGTCGCGGAGATGCTGGCCGAGATCGCCGCCGAGCACGAGGTCATAGTCAGCCTCGAGAGCAAAGGCTCCGTCGGCTGCAAGCTCGAGCTGGCGCTGCGCAACGCGCTGCCCGACCGCGATGTCATCGTCATTTTCCCGCAGGTGGTGGTAAGCGCGGACGATCCCGCCTTTGTCGCCCCCTCCGCGCTTCCATCGCCGGCCCCCAGCGCGATCGCCGGGCTGCGCAGCGTCCGCGCCCTGATGGATGCGGGTGCCCTGGTGATCTTTGCCGGTGGCGAAGGAAGCCCGACCATCGTCGGCCAAGACGGCACGATGCGCCGCGTCAACGCCGCGATCGACGCCGGTCTGACCGCCGCGTTGCTGGCCCGCCGTCTCGAGGCCGACCTCTTCCTCACCCTGACCGGCGCCGCGCCGGGACCGGACGAGCCGGAGACCGAGGCGGCCCGCAGCTTCGTCGAGGCCACCGGTCGCCGCGCCGCGACCGGGACGCTCGAGGATGCTGTCCGGATAGTCCGCGGTACGACTGGGGCTGAGGTCGCACCCTAGGACCAGGTGCCCGGCCAGGGCCGAGCCGGGGCGGCGACGCTCACAGGTCCTTGTCCGGATCGAGCCCACCCAGCAACTCGGCGTACTCGACCAGCCGGTTCGCGGCGAGGAAGCGGTCGAAGACGCGCTGGCGGGCCGCCTCGCCGATCTCGGCGGCGCGCCCGCGGTCCCCGGCGAGGGCGACGATCGTCCTCGCCAGCTCCTCGAGGTCGCCGGGATCGTCGATCAGGATGCCGCTGAGTCCGTTGACGATCTGGTCCTGGATGCCGCCGACCCGGGTGCCGATAACCGGCCGCCGCTTCCACATAGCCTCGGCGACGGTGAGGCCGAAGCCCTCGGCCAGGCTCTTCTGAACGACCACGTCGGCGCGGCGCTGCAGCGCGTTCACCATCGTCGCGTTTTCGTCGGGGTCGTCCATCGGCAGGCTGACCAGGTGGGCCCGTCCGCGCCTCTCGGCCTCGAGCTCTTGCCAGGCCGAGCAGACTTCGCGCCACACCGCCGCCCCTTCGGGATCGTCAGAGACGGCGGCCGTCGCCGGGCCGGCCAGGACGAGATGGAGATCCTCGCCGGCGAGGTGGCGGTCGAAGCAGGCGAGCAGTCCACGATGGTCCTTGAGCCGGTCCCAGCGGGAGATCTGGGTCACCGTCGTCGCCCCGGTTGGAAGCGGCGCCTCTTGAAGTACCTCGGCTCGGCGCTCGACCCGCCCCGGCGTGCCGTCGGCGCGGGTGAACATGGGCGCCTGCCGGGGCGCCCCCTCGCCGAGGCCGATCGTCGCGACGATCCCCTCGACGGTGGCCGGCTCCATCTCCTGGTTCTTGGGCGAGAAGGAGTCGATGCAGGGCGCCACCGCCCAGCTGCGCCCGCGGTCGAGCACGTCCCAGACGTACTCACGACGGGAGAACACGTAGTTGTCGGCCAGGCGGACGTAGGGGGCAAGGAAGTCCCAGGCGCGGCGGACGACCTCGTCGGGTCGGTCGGCGCCGATGTGGCAGCGCCAGACGACCCGCGCCCCGGCCGCCTTCGCCGCTCCCGCCAAGCCCGCCGTCTGGGGGTCGTGGAGGAGGACGATGTCGCCTTCCTGGAGCAGCGGGGAGAGCTGCCGGGCGCTCGCCGCCAGCGTCCCCTCGTAGAGCTCGCGCTCCGCGGCGCCGAGTGCCCCCCCGTCGCCGTCGTGCCCGTGGAGGTTGTTGTGCAGCCGCTTGGTCAGCTTGAAGAACTCGGCCTGCTCGTGCAGGACGACCCAGCGGGTGTCGACCCCGGCGTCGCGCACGTAGGGAAGCAGCGCGTGCAGCATCTCGGCGACGCCGCCGCCGAGCAGGGTCGAGCTGACCTGCCAGATCGCCCGCCCGGCGAAGCGCTTGCGGGCCCGATCGGCCGCCGCTTCGATCCGCTGGTAGTCGGCGCCCAGCAGCGGCTTGAAGCGCTCGAGCGAGTGCGGCGCGATCTGGACGAACTCCGGCCGCGCCATCGGCTCATCGCCGTCGCACGGCGAGGACGGGACACGGGGCGTCGCGGATGACCTTCCTCGAAACCGAGCCGAGCAGGACCCGCGTCAACGGCCCGTAGCCGCGAGATCCCAAGACGAGCAGGTTGACGTCCTCCTCGCATGCCCCGAGCAACTCCGTCGCCGGGTCGCCGTCGAGGCGCGTGGGTTCGGCGGCGAGCGCCCGATCGACCGAGTCGAGGCCCTCGCGGATGACCTTGCCCGGCTCGTGCGGAAACTCCGGCACATAGGCCCCCATCGCCGGCGCCGCGCCCGCCGGCTTGACCACGGTGAGCAGCTTGATCCTGGCACGGGATCGCATCGCCAGGGTTTCGGCCCGCCGCAGGGCGACCTGGGATTCGGGGGCACCGTCGTAGCCGACGGCGATGTCGTCGAGCGCCTCGTGCCGGGCTTCGGCGTAGCCTTTCGGCGCCACCGCCACGTCCGTGGGGGCGCCGTTGAGGAGGCTCATCGCGACGCTTCCGAGCATCACCCGGCCGATCGCGCCGCGGTGGGGGGAGCCGACGACGATCGCGTCGAAGTCCTCCTGCTCGGCGAGCCCGGTGAGGATCGCCGCCGGAGAATTCCCGGCGTATGCACGGCCGTCGACGTCGATGCCGGGAAGCTTCTCCCTTGCCTGCTCGAGCAGAGGCTCGGCCTCGGCTGCCTCCTCAACCGGCCGCGGGGCGTATTCGGTCGGCAGAGGCCCGGTGAGGAGGACCGTGGCCACCAGCGCGCTCGCGTTCTGCTCGGGTGCGGCCAGAACCCTCGCGAGCTCGAGCGCGTCGCGTCCGCCGTCGCTGCCGTCAAAGGCGATCAGTAGGCGCATCGACTCCCCAAGCTATGGCGAGCGACGCCGACCGCCATCAGTGAAAGACCGCACCCTAGAGAGGGGATTTCCCGGATGGACAGATTCGGCCCGGGCTGAAGACTCACGCTGATGGCTGTCGCGAGACGAAATTTCCGGGATCGATGGGAGAGACGATGAACGCCGTGCCGAAGACCCGGGTCCTGATCGCCGGGGGCGGCGTCGCCGGCCTCGAGGCGGCGATCGCCCTGCGGGACATGGCCGGCGATCGGGTCGAGGTGGAGATCTGCTCGCCGCGCGAGGACTTCATCTACCGACCCTTCGCGGTGGCCGAGCCCTACGGCGTCTCGCACCCGATGCGCTATGGCATGCGGCAGCTGGCCGAGCGCTGCGGCGCCGGCTTCCGCCTCGCCGGCATCGGCTCTGTTGACGACGAGAAGCAGCGGGCCAGCACGCATGACGGCGAGGAAATCGCCTACGACCACCTGATCGTCGCCTGCGGCTCGCGGCTGCTTGCCGGCGTCTCGGGCGCCGTGACCTTCTGGGGCGTCGCCGATGACGGCGATGTCCGGGACGTGGTTCGCGAGCTGCGCGAGCGGAAGCTGCGTCGGGTGGGGTTCACGATGGCGGCGGGCGGGAGCTGGGCCCTGCCGATGTACGAGTTGGCGCTGCTCGCCGACAGCGAGCTTTCCAAGGCCGGGTACGAGGACGCGAGCCTGGTCATCGTCACCCCCGAGGACGCGCCGCTGCACCTCTTCGGCCGCCGCGCGAGCGAGCGGGTGAGCGAGCTGCTGGATCGGCGCGGCATCGAAGTCATCGCCGGCGCCACCCCGGTCAAGTACGACGGCCGGCGGCTGTCGGTCTCACCCAGCGCCGGCGTCGAGGCCGACGCCGTCCTCTCCCTGCCCCGTATGGAGGGCCGGCGGATCGGCGGTGTCCCTCATGACCCCAACGGCTTCGTCGTGGTCGACGACCACGGCCGGGTGCGAGGAATGCGGCACGCATTCGCCGCCGGGGACGTGACGAGCTTCCCGGTCAAGCAGGGCGGCGTCGCGACCCAGCAGGCGGACGCGGCAGCGGAAACGATCGCCGCCGGCCTTGGCCGCGAGGTCGCGGCAGAGCCGTTCGACCCGGTCCTGCGCGGCGTGCTCTGGACCGGGGGGGAGCCGCTGTACCTGTCCGGCCACCTCGCCGGAGGTCATGGAGAAACGTCGAGCGCGTCCGCCGAGCCGAGCTGGGACGGCGCGGCCGACGGCAAGATCGTCGGCCGCTATCTGACCCCGTTCCTGGCCAGAGCGATCGCTCGGCCGTCTGATCCGGAAGGCGGATGAAGGTACGGCCGGCGAGTGGGGTGAGAGGTCCCTCCTGCTCAGGTCTCCAGTTCCAGCACCACCTCGAACTTCTCCACGGCGACGCGCTCGCCCATGTCGTTGTCCCCGCTGGGAGGTGACATCGAGTTCAGCGTCTCGTCACCCTGGCGGTAGTCCTCCTCACTGTCGAAGAAGGCGATCGCGATTGCCTTCTTGCCCTCGGCGTCGTTGAGGATCAGGAGCTTTTTGGCCGGAAGCCCTGGCGGTGGGCCGCCCTCGGCCTCGTTTCGAGCGCTGATCTCGGCGGCGGCCTTTGCTCCATCACCGCCCTTGAACATCGCCACGCGTGCATACATATTGCCCTCCTTCGCTCGAGTTTCTCCGCAGTGAGGATGACATGCTTGCGAACTTCGACCTCGTCCTTGTAACGCTTGGCGTCGATGATCGGGATAGACGTCGGCGTAGGCGGGGTAGCTTGGGGGGTGATCTTCGACGCCGGCACGCGGTCGGGTCCGGCCTCTACGGCGCTTCCGGCTCGCCGATCTGCGGCGTCTTGATCGGGGCGGCCATCCCCAGGTAGGCGACGATCTGGTAGCCACCGGGGTTGGTCTGGATCGGGACGTTCTTCCAGTTGTTGGCGAGCCAGACGTTGCCCGAGGGGTCGATCGCGACGCCGGTGTTGCGGACCAGGCCGTCAAAGCCGTAGCCGGTCTTTTCCGGTGAGATCGGGGCGCCCGTCTGCCTCTTGCCGGGCGGGCAGTTCCGCGGGCTGGTGCCGCAGAGCTCGGTCAGGCGACGGCCGCTGAAGTTGGCGACCCAGACCTTGTCTTCGCCGTTGACCGCGATTCCCCAGGCGTTTTTGACGCCGCCGCCTTCGTAGGGGCTCTGCTGGGAGATCTGGCCGTTGCTCTTGATCAGCGTGACGCTGCCGCCTGCCGCCGGCCCGTTCTCGGGGTAGAACTGGCCGACGCACGGCGCCACGACCCAGGTCGAGTTGGAGACCCAGACGTTGCCACGACTGTCGGTGGCGAGGCCCAACGGCCGGTGCAGGCCGCCGCCCTGGAAGCGGCCGAGGACTTCGCCGTTCGGCCCGATCTTGACCACGGTGGCGCTGCCGTTGGCGCCGACGTAGACGTTGCCTTCGTCGTCGGTGGCGGCGCCGAAGGGCCGGCTGAAGTCGAAGCCGAGCGCTGGGGCAAAGTGCGCTTCGGGGTAGTTGACCGCAAGGCGCGGTTCGCCGTTCGGGATCTCGGTGACGCTGTTGTTGCCGCAGTTGGCGACCCAGATGTTGTTGTTGACGTCGGCGACGGTCGCCTGCGGCCAGAAGATGTCCCCGACTTCCCAGCCGCCTTTGTAGGTCTCGACGATTTCGCCCTTTTCGTTGTGCGCGAGGCCGGTCTTCTGCAGATCCGGCGAGAGCGCCCTGCCGTTGGGCAGATACTCGGAGACGCTGTTGTGCGGCGCCGCTTGCCTGCAGCCCTTGCCTTCGAAGCCGAAGTTGCCGACCCAGACGTGTTCGTCGCGGTCGATCGTGATCCCGAAGCCGACGCCGCTGGTGCCGCCGCTTTCGTACGGCGAGCCCGGGTAGTAGCGCCCGGTCGGGGTGAAGCGGAACAGGGAGCGGCCGAAACAGGTCGGCTTCGTCGATTCGCGGCTGTATTCGTAGTTGTTGCCGACCCAGATGCCGCCCTTGGCGTCGATCGCGAAGTTGCCGGGGCCGTCGAGCCCCTGCGGGCGACCGCCTTCGAAGCGCAGCGCCAGGGTCCAGGCATCGGGTTCCCGGCCCGGCGGCAGGGCCGGCTTGAAGCGCCTCCGGCCGCGCAGCGAGAGGTTGAACAGCGCTTCGGTGTTGTGCCAGGGGTAGTGGGCAAGGTTGACGGTCGCGGCGAGCGTGTCCGCTGCCGGACCGGATCCCGGAGCGCCGGTGAGCCTGAGCAAGTTGGCGCAGCGCCGGCTCTGGGCGCGGCAGTCGCCGAGCAGGTTGGCGAGCGAGCCGAAAGTGCGCAGGGTCGAGGTCGAGTTGCCGTTCGGGAAGGTCCGCAGCACCCTGCTCAACGTGCCGCCGCGGGTGCGGACCAGGTTGCCGGCCATCGCCGCGGCGTTGCTCAGGCCGGGGTTCTTGCCGGCAACCTCACCGCCGTCGATGAACTGGGCCAGCGCGTAGCCGGCCGCCACCGTGGTGCGCTCGTTGAGCGTCGCCCTGCGCGGCACCGGGCCGGCGCCCAGCGCCGCGGCGAGGCGGTAGGTATTCCCGGCGACCGGGAAGCCGGCTTCAGCGCCGCCGCCGGGCCGCGTGGCGAGCAGGTACTTGACCGTGCCGCTGCCGCCGCGGCGGTAGTGCAGGACGAAGGCGCCACCACGGGCGCTGCGGGTGCTACCGAGCGTCGCCGGCCCCTTGGCGCCGGGCTTGGCCGCAAGCAGGACGATGTTCATCCCCCGCAGCGGGACGGTGCCGTGCACCACACTTCCCGTACCGGCGGCGAGGGCCGCGCCCGGGACGAGAACGGCGGTCAGGACAAGGGCGGCCGTCAGTGCGACGACGGCGCGGACGCGGCGTGAAAGCAAGTTCTTCTCCTTCATCGAGTTCAAACCCTGGCGTTATTGACGTGCGCCAATAAGCTAACGGCGACAAGCGGGTCTCTTCTTCGCCGTCGCCCGCGGCCCTGTTCACGATGCGCGCCACGCTCGGCATGATCGAGCGGGCGATCGTCAACTGGATCTCCGGCCGCGGCGCCAACCGCGCCCAGACCCACGCCCTGATCGCAAACAGCATCCTCGCCACGATCCGCGAGGTGCTGCCGGCGGTGATGCGGGCGGACGGTGAGAGCCGGCGCCGCCCTTGACCAGGAAGAGCGGGTTGCCCTCCTCGTCGAGCGAGCGATCGAGCGGGAGGGCGACGAGCATGAATGACACGGCACGGCGGACGCGGGATTGGGGCAGCTCCTCTTGGTCGGCGTAGTGGCGAATCCACTCCTGCAGGACTCGCCAGCTTCGGGGTTTCTTCTGCTTCGGGAAGCTCACCCTCGGCCCCTGGCAGCGAGCATCTTGCGAAGTCGCCTCAGCTGCGGGCCGCGAACTAGGCCGCGGCGTCGAGCCGTGTCGATCGCCTGGCGCAACAGGTCGGCCCGAACGCCGGTTTCGATTCCCTCGGTGATCGCGCGATAGGGCGTGACGATCGGGATGCCTTCGTAGAAGGTCCGCTCGCCTCTTTCGAGATCTCCCTGGTGGATTCGGTAGAGCTTCGGCACCGGCTTCTGAAGCCTGTACGCGGTCGGGATCGTGATGTGGATCTGGGCAGGGTTGATGTCGCAGAGCTCGTGCAGATCGAGAGCCGTGTCGTGGGAGAGGGTCCCGCGCCGATCCGCCCACAACGTCGCCTCGGCTAGCTGTCCGAGTTCAGGATTGGGCGCGAGGAGCGGAAAGCGATAGACGCCCCGGGCAGCCCGCTCGATCGTCCCCCGACGCTCCATATCCACCAGGCGATGAGGATCGATGCCCGCCTCTCGGGCATCGGCAGGGGTGACCAGGCCCTGCTGCTCGGCAGCGATCGTCGCAAGCGCGTTGTAGTTCCGTCCAGGCATGGATCGATTTTTCTTAAAACGTTGCTTTTTGCAACTTAATCAGCGTATAGACTTTAGCACGCCGTGACGATTCATCAGTTGCATTTTGCAACATTTCAAGTCAAGTCAACGTCGATGGGATCGCGCCCTCCCTGTGCGCCGAGGACCCTCGTTTCGGGATGCAATCCGGCGCGCCTCAAATCATATGTCCGCGAAAACAAAGTTATACTTTGCTTATGCATGACAAACCTGACGTGCTCGGGCTTGAGGCGACCGCCTACGCGCAGCATGGCTACTTCACCACGAGCCAGGCCCGCGAGCGTGGAATCAGCAGCCAGCTCTTGAGCCACTACGTGCGCCGGACCCGGTTCGAGCGGGTGCGGCGCGGGCTCTATCGCCTGCCCGGCTCCCCTCGCCCGGAAGACGACGAGATGCGGGAGAAGTGGATGGCGGTCGGCGCCGAGAAGGCCGTCCTCTCGCACCAGAGCGCGCTCGCCCTCCTCGATCTCAGCGACAACATTCCCAATGCGGTCCACCTGCTCCTCGGACGTCGATATCGAGGCCTGCGCCGCCCCTCCGGCGTCGTTATCCACACCCGCCCCGACGAGGAAGAGGTCGACACGGTCTGGCGCGAAGGGCTCCGCCTAACCGCCCCGGCGCGAACGCTCGTCGACGTAGCCGGGGAAATTCAGCCCGAGCAACTGGAAATGGCTGTGTGGCAGGCGCTTGGCCGCGGGCTGCTCACGGCGCGGAAACTGGAAGAGGAGGCCCGACAGCGCGGGCGCCCCGACGCGGTAAGCGCCGCCCTCGCGGCGGTGACCCCGTCGCCAACCCCCCTGTGGGCTTGAAGTGTGACAGACGCTGTGAATTCACGTTAGACGTGTAAAATGCGTTTTGAAAACCAATGCCACGCCTGTCGCTCAAACCCCTTGACGATCGTCTTGCCGTCGGCAGGACCACGCTGACGAGCCGAGAGCTGCGGGAAGAATTGGGGATCTCCCCGAGCGCGGCATCCAATCTGCTCGCGCGGTGGCGCCGCGCGGGGCTGGTCGACCAGGTGGCCCGCGGTCGCTACGCGATCCGCCAGATCGGCCTCCTCGGTACGCGGGCCTCCTCGGAGGACGTGGCGCTCGCAGTCGCGGCGCTGGTTGACGGGCGCGCCCACAGGATCGCCTACCACTCCGCGCTGGACTTCCACGGGCTCCTGACCCGACCCGTTCGCACCATCCAGATCGCCTCGCCGCATCGCATCGCAAGCGCCGTGGTAAGTGGGCGCCCTCTTGAGGTCGTCTTCGAGCGGCCCGACACCGTCGAGCTCGGCACCGAGCCGGCCGGGTTCGGCGCTCTGGTCTCGGATCTGGAGCGGGCGCTGCTGGACGCCGCCGCGCGGCCGGATCTCGTCGGCGGGTACTTCCCTCTCGCCGAGGCGCTCGCCGCCTCCGGTCCTGACCCGACCCGTCTGCACGATCTTGCCGAGCAGCTGGGTTGCGGCCCGGCCCTGCGAAGGGTCGGGTCGCTTGCCGATCGCCTGGAGCTCGCCGGGCTCGCCGGGAAGCTGGAACCTCTGGTCCCACCCGACTGGGACCTCGACCTGGACCCCGGGCTGCGCGAATCGAGGGCGGCGTTCCGGGACAGCCGGTGGCGCATCCGCTGGCCGGTCGACTCCCGGACGGTCGCAGAGGAAATCGCGCAGTGATCCACCAGAACGCGATCAAGCGCCGGGCCGATGAGGACGGCCTGTCTGCCCCCGCGGTCGAGCGCGACTATGTCCTCGCACACGCTCTGACCGCCATCTCCGGGCACGACCGGGAGCAGCAACTCGTCCTCAAGGGCGGGACCTCCCTCAGGCTCTGCCACCTCGAGGACTATCGCTACTCGGCCGATCTGGACTTCAGCCTGACGGGTGTCCTCGATGTCGGGGGTGCGAACCGCTTGATCGCGGAGGCGCTGGCCGAGTGCAGGGAGTGGGTCGGCTTTCCGCTGCTCGAGCTGGATGAGAGGACCCCGCCCCGCATTCAATACGTCGGTCCCCTCGTCTCCAAGCCGCGCTTCGTGAAGCTCGACCTGGCAGCCGACGAGCTCGTCGAAGAGACGGCGACCCTGGCGATCAGGCATCGCTACGAAGATCAAAGGGAAGGCCAGTGCCGCGTCTACACGCTCGAGGAGATCGCCGCCGAGAAGCTGCGCTGCGTCATGCAGCGCCTGCAGTGCCGCGATCTTTACGACCTGTACGAGCTGCTCGTGGTGAACGGCGTCGATGCCGAGGCGATCTGGCCGCTGTTCGAACGCAAGGCGCGCCATCGCGACCGCGACCCCGGTCGTTTCGGCGAATCGTTTGCCGATCGCGTACTGCGGTGGGAGGAGCGATGGGACAGGGAGCTGATCGACTACATCGCATCGCCGCCGGAGTTCGACGGCGTCTTGCGCGCGGTCAGGCGTGAGTTGCGCTTCGCTCTCGCGAATTGAGTCGCGTCTGCGCGATTTCAGCCCCTCGTGCCAGTAACGGGGCACTCTTCAGGGGGCGGTTGGAGTGGTCCTGAAAAGCGAAACCGCCGACGTGCAGCCACTTCCTCCAGTGAGGTCTTCACGTTTGCGATCAACCGCATGCTGATGCGGTTTCGCGTGGACCGCTTTCGCAGCGATCACACGTTAAGCGGCGCGAGACCACACCGACCGGGTGCTCAGCGCCGGCGCCGATCGGCTCCGGCGCCCGATTCAGCGGGCTACCAGCCCTCGGCTCGCTCGGCGACCTCGAGCGAGAGCGCCTCGAGCTCTGCGGTGAGCTCGCGCAGCCGGCGGCGGTTATCGAACCAGGGCCGGTAGCGCTCCAACTGCTCGGCCGAGAGGCGGCGGGTGACGGTCTTGCCCCCGACCTTGCGCGTCCAGGTGACGTAGGGGCCGTGCAGCTTGGGCGGGTCGGCCTTGCAGGCGCAGTTGGGCTTGCCGCAGCGATTCATCGCCACGTTGATCGTCCCCGGCAGGGCGAAGCCGATCTCGGCGAGCTCGGCGGTGAGCTCGCGCAGGCGGGTCTCGGCGGTCTCGTTCATGGGTGACTCGCGATCCTACGTCGGTCTGTCCGATAGTAGCGCTACTGTCGGATACCATGGGTCCCCGAGCGGCTGACCTCGCGGCGGCGGCGATCCGCGCCTACGCCCCCGCCTCCCTCTCCCCCGAGGCGGCGGGCTTCGCCCGCTCCGCGGCGGCGCGGGCCGCGCCGCGCACGCGCGAGAGGGCCAAGGCCCTGCTCTACGCCGCCGGGCGGCTGGCCGCCTTCGGCGAGTCGGTGGGGATGGAGCTCTGCGCCGAGACGCTGCTGGCAGAGGCGACGATCGAGCGCTTCGTCCTCACCGGCTGCGCGGCGGTCTCGGCGGCGACGCGGCGCACGCTGAGGACCAACCTGCGGGCGCTCGCCCGCGCCCATCGGGCGGCTCCGCGGCCCGAGCCGGCGCCGCTGCCCCGCGAGCGCGCCAAGGCCCCCTATGGGGAGGGAGAGATCGAGGGCTACCTGCGCCTCGCCGCCGCCCAGCCCACCGAGGCGCGGCGGATGCGCGCCACGGCGCTGATCTGCCTGGGGCGGGGGCGGGCCTGGTCGGCGCCGAGCTGCGCCACCTGCGCGGGCATGACGTCAAGCGGCGCTCGGGCGGACTGGTGGTCAGTGTCTGGGGGCGCAGGGCGCGGGCGGTGCCGGTGGCGGCCCGCTTCCAGCCCCCCCTTGAGGAGGCCGCCCGCTTCGCCGGGCGGGGGTTCCTGCTCGGGGGGCGGGAGGCCGACCGGCGCAACCTCAGCGCCGCGCTGGGGGCGGCGCTGTGCGCGGACGCCGGGCTGGCGCGCCTTGAGCCGGGGCGGCTGCGGGCGACCTGGCTTTGCGGGTGCGCGGAGTCGATCGGCCTGCGGGCGTTCATGGACGCGGCCGGGTTGCGCTGTTCGCAGCGGCTCGGCGATCTGGTGGCCGGGCTCCCGGAGGTGGAGGAGGAGACGGCCGTCGCATTGCTCGGAGGAGGCCGTGCAGGCTGAGACGAAGCTTCGGCGCCTTGAGGCGATCGTCGACCGCGCGGGCGTCGCCCCGCGCATCGAGGCCCTGCTGCCGGCGGGGGCGCGGCGGCGCCAGCTTCGGGTGCGCACGCTGCTGGTGGGGATGCTCCTGGTCGCCGCCGACGGGCGCCCCGCGCACCTGAGCCGGGTGCACGAGGCGCTGCTCTGCCTGCCCGAGGCCGACCAGAGGCGGCTCGGCGTGATCGCCGAGTGGAAGTCGGGCCCCCACGTGCTCACCTACCGCCAGGTGGAGCGGACCCTCGGGCTCGTGGCGAGGGCGCTGGCCAAGGCCGAGCCCGACGGGGAGCCCTGCGAGGCGCTCTCGGAGATCCTCGACGCCCTGTTGGAGGCGAGCGTCGAGGTCTGCGGGGAGCCGGCCTCGAACTCCTATGCCGTGGACTGGACAGATCTGGAGACGTTCTCCTGTCCACCGCCGAAGGGCGGCGGGGACTGCGCGGACCCGGAGGCCTCCTGGGGACACCGGCGCGGCAACTCGCCCGGCGAGCGTGACGAGGTCTTCTTCGGCTACTACCTGCAGGTCGTCACGGCCGTCAAGGAGGAGCGCGGTCCCACGGTGGCGGAGCTGGTGCGCCGCATCGGGCTCACGAGCTGCAAGGCCGACCCGCCCGCGGCGCTGGTGGGGGTGCTGGGGCGGATGGCCGCCGCCGGGATCGAGCTCGGCGACGTCCTCGCCGACTCGGGCTACGCCCACCGGGTGGCGGAGACGTGGGCGCTGCCCGTCCGCCGCCTCGGCGCCCGCCTCATTCAGGACCTCCACCCCCACGACCGCGGGCGCAAGGGGACCCACATGGGGGCGACCCTCGCGGGCGGCGCGCTCTACTGCCCGGCCACCCCGGCCGCGCTGCTGGAGCTGGGGCCGCTTCACCGCGGCGCCAGCGAGGCCGAGACGGCCGCCCACGACACCAAGGCGGCCGAGCTCCGCCGCCACCGGCTCGCGCCGATCGCCGGCTATGACGCAGACGGCTACCACCGCGTCGGCTGTCCCGCCGCCCAAGGCAAGCTGCGCTGCCCCCTGCGCCCCGAGTCGATGGCGCTCGAGCACACCCGTCCCGAAGTGGCAGACCCGCCCGAGCACCCGCCCACCTGCTGCTCCCAGCGCACGATCACGGTACCCCCGTCGGTCAACGCGAAGACCGCGCAGAAGCACGACTACCCCTCGCCGGAGCACCGTCGCTCCTACGCGCGGCGCTCGGCCGCCGAGCGCGCCTACGCGACGGTCAAGGACCCGGCCACAAACGACATCTCCCGCGGCTGGTGCCGGCTGGCGGGCCTGGCACCGATCGCGCTGTTTGCCGCCGGCGTCTTCGTCGCCCGCAACCTGCGCGTCGCCGATGCCTTCGCCGCGCGAGAGGCCGAGGAGGAGCGGCGGGCCGCCGAGGGGCTGCCACCCAGGCGGCGCAAGCGCCGCCGGAAGAGCGCCGGCGAGCTGATCGGCGCGGCGAACGGGCCGCCCTGACCTACCCTTGCCGAAGCGGTCACCGAGGGGTCACGTGGGGAGAACCGATGGCCGTCGGTGGGGAGAAACGGTGGCCGCGGGCGGGGAAGTCCAATGGCCGCCCCTGGGGAGAGCCGATGGCCGTCGGACACCACCGCGAAGCGCGGTGCGTCCGGTTGAAACGTGAAGATGAGTGGAGGTCAAAGGTGAAGACCTCTCCAGTGGAGCTAGGCGGATTCGAACCGCCGACCTCCTGGGTGCGATTTAAGCCCGCGGCATCGCCTCCTCGCTCGCATCCCGCATGACTATTGGCTTTGCGGGCGCCCGCTTGCGGCGCCCTTCGAACTCGATATGCGGGGATATGCGGCGATTGTCGGGGTGTTCAGGCAGAAACGCGGATTTCTGCCTGATCGGGCCACCCCTGGGTTCAACCCCATTTCAAGGCCAAATCTCCCTGTGTTGGGCACGACCGCCGGGGTTACGAGGAGACGGGGGATGCGGGAGGGAAATCGGTGGTCGTCAGCGCCGCCTCTCGGCTTCCTCGAACAGATGGCGCAGAGCCCAAACAAAGAGCATCGCCGAACCGCGCTCATCCCGCCGCCGGTCAGCGAGTTTGCGGCTGGCGGGTTCCCGTCGGAGTAAGCCATGACGAGGCAGTCGTCTAACGCAGAGCCAGGGTCATTCTCCCTCTGATAGTCCGACCAACCGCATCGGTAGCCTCGCCGGAGATCACAAGCCTCACCCCGCGTAGATGTCGCAAAGTCCTACGCCCTCGACGCGTCAACCTCAGACTCACGTTCTCCTCCCCGGCGGCAACGAAGCGGATGGTCTTTCTCCTGAACACCGGGACGAACGTCGATGCCCCCGAGCGGCTGCCGCTGGTCTTCGCTCGCCCAGTCAATGCTAACTTCGCTTCGCCGTCAACCTTGACCGCGATAAGAAGCTTTCCGCTCTGCAGCAACTCGCGCAGCGACTTTCTCTCCCCACGAGCGGAGAGCTCAAATTCCAAGGGCTGATTGCCACCACCGCCACCTGGCGCTTCAGAGCCACCCGGCGTCCCTTCCTTTTCCTCAGGCGGCTGCGGCTGCGGCATCACCGAGTAGCCAATCGACGCGCTGTCCGTCAGACCGCTTTTAGATACAGCCGTCACCGTGTAGGTGTGATCTCCGACCGACGAAGTGTCGAGTTGACCAGCGCCTCCGCTCATGCTCGTAGCGCCACTGGAGTCGCTGCACGAGGAGAGGCCGGTTCCGCCGGTTCCCTCGCTGCATGAGAACGTCGTCGGCACTACCTGCCCGACCAGATAGGAACCGCCGGCAGCCGGCGAGGAGATCACCGCGGATGGCGGACCGGCCACGTTCAGCGCGACCGTGGCTTCGGCGTAATTCATAGCGGGATCGGTTGCCCGGTAGGTGAAGGAGTCCAATCCGAGATAGGAAGGTTCTGGAAGGTAACTGAACGACCCATCGTTCTGGATATTCAAGGTGCCGTGGGCCGGAGGGGCGACCAGGGTCAACGAGGCACCTTCCGGGATTGAGCCACCCGAAAGAACGCCGAGGCCGGTTGGAACGTCGAGCTCCTGATCCTCGTAGGTCGTATAGCTATGGGACGCGAGGCCCACCGGATCGTCGTATTCGATGGACAGCCATCCGTCGCCTTCTCCGCTCGCCGTTCCGAAGCTCGCCTGCAGCCCCGGCGCCACGAAGCTGGACCCACCGCCACCCCCGGCCGAGCCGGCCGTAGCGCCGCAGTTGTCGCCAGCGGCTCCACCACCTTGGCCGCCGCCGACATAGCCACCTCCTCCAGCGCCGCCAGCTTCTGCGACCCCGCCGCCGCCACTGAAACTGCTTCCCGGTGCGCCTGATGCGCCGGCATGAGCGCCCCCGGGGCAGGCGGTCGAGCCGGTTACCGTTCCGCCTTCTCCGCCCGTGGCGCCTGCACCAGCCCCGATGCCCCCCTTGCCGCCCCCGAGAGTCGCCCCCTGCGCAATGTTGTTGAAGCCGCGGGTGCCGGCAGAGCCCAGCTGGCCACCGGCCCCGCCGTGGCCGCCGGTCGCCGTCAAGGTGCCGTTGGCGCCGTCCAGACCGCCGCCGCCACCCCCGCCGGCAAGCACCTCGAGCGTGGAGTCGAGCGCGAACGTCGTGTAGCCACCGCCCCCTCCCCCAATGCCGCCGCTGCCCCCGCCGTTGAACCCCCCGGCACCCCCTTCGGCGTAAGGCTTGCCCTGCCCCCCGATGCTGATTTCCGCCACCTGTCCCGGCGTCAGCGGTTCCAGCGTCCCCCAGACCCGCCCCCCGTTCCCGCCAACCCGGTCCGGCCCTCCACCGATACCTCCGCCTGCAGCTCCGTCAACGGTCAGGAACGCGCCGTTAACGCCAGGCGGCACGGTCCAGGTTGCGGGCGCTCCGGAGTAGCGATAGGCGAGCTTGCACTTCCCCTCCGAGCAGGTCGGTCCCGACCGGACCGGAACGGTGACCGTCAATGGTTCGGATGGTTCGCTTTCGTTTCGGGATTCGTCGCGGGCGACGACGACGTAATCGTGGTCGCCTGCCGAAGCCCAGCGATCGAGGAAGCCGGGGGTCGAGAGATTGGTCAGCACCTTGCCATCCCGGTAGACGAAATACCTTTCCACCCCCACGTTGTCGGTGCTGGTCCAGTTGAGTTGGACTCCGTCAGCGCTTACGGTCGCTTCAAGCTCCGGGCGACTCGGGGGCTCGGTGTCAACTTCGACTTCTACGGTGGCATGCCCAGCCCCCGCCGAGAGGGTCTTGATCTGCACAGGCCCTCCGTCAAACGTCTCTCCGACTTTCAACGGGGCATCGGCGAAGGTCGACGTCGCTGGGTTGGCATCGAGCAGCAGCGTCTCCGGCGATTGGCCTTCCGCCGTCGCACGAATCGATACACCCGTCATGGTGGCGTCGGATACGTTCTCGAAGACGCCGCCGGTTTGCCTGATTTCGAGGTAGTACCAGGAGGAGACGCTGTTGTTGTTCACCGCTCGCTTCCGCGGAACGCGCAGCACCGTCGGTTCCGTCGTCGGGGAGAGCGCGGAGCGAATCGAGTAGGTGCCCGAGGTCGTGACCGTCTTGACGTTTTCCGGGCCGAGGATGCCGAGCTTTGCCAGATTCCAGCCGTTGTTATGCCTGAATCCGGTGCCCATGGGGTCGAAGGGGTCGCCGTACTCGCTGATCGTGCAGTTGTCGCTGATCTGGACCCTCACCCCGCCCGAAGTGCAGGTCCAGCTCCCGGCGTGCAGCAACCCGAGGTTGTGGCCCAGCTCGTGCGCGATGGTCTCCGTGGGGGCTTCACCGAAGGAGTTCCCGTTGATGTTGACTCGGCTCCCCCCCAAGGCCGCGATTCCCCCCCACTGACAGGCGCTCTCGAAGGGGGAGATGTAGATGATGTGCTGATAGCCGGTGAGGTCGATCCCCGCTTCCGTTGCCGCCTGATCGGCTTCGTCGTCCCAAGTTTCGTAGGGACAGCCGGCTGCCGAGCCGCTGAGGCTGAATGGCCCGAACACGTCCCCGTCGGCCCGCAGCTTGCCCCTTAGGGAAATCTGGCCGAAGCTCTCCTCCTTGTAGAAGGCGTTAACCGAGTTGGAGGCGGTAAAGACCCTTGATCGTGCCTGTTCCAGAGACCATGAGGGCGGGTCCCCGGGAAAACTGAACAGAATGACCGCGACCTTGCGCGTGCCTTCTTCGGCGGGAGTCTCGGCGGCTTGCACCGCTCCGGCGCCCAGTACCGACGGTGATGCCAGGCGCTCGGGCTCGTTCCTCGAACTCCGGACGGCGCCGACGACGAGACCATCACGCATCTTGCCCGTCACCAAGACCTTTTCCCCAGGCTCCGCCCTGAGAATGGTCGGCCGCAGCGGAATCTCCTTCCCGGCAGTTTCAAGGCTGTACCTGGTGGTCGACCGACCAGTGCGAAAGTTGTCGGCCACGGTCGCTCGCAGCGTGCCCGAACGGGTGATCGCCGCCGATGCCGGCGAACAGAGGCCGAGGGCCAAAAGACAGATCACGCCCACGAAAGCTGTAAGAAGCCCGTTGGAATCCCGAGGCCGAAGCAGCCGCTTGTCCTCCTCACGACTCCTGCCCGTCCTTGCAGAGATCACCTCATCAGTCCCCCCCGCCAAACTTCCAGGCACATGCCCTCCTTGGGCCATAAACGCTCGGTTTTGTTGCCGGGAATTGTAGCCCTGACTACGATAGTTCGATCCTCATCTTTCGCCTCTTGCTGTTTCCTAGCCGCAGCGCTTTCAGGATCAAACGGCGAGGGTGGGGTGCATCTGCCGTGCAGGCATTCTCGCTTGACGAAGGAAGGCATCGGTCCAGGTCGGTGACGTGGATCCGCTGCCTTGGGTCATTTCCCGAAACAGCTCGTCCTTCGTGAAAGCGTCGGGATGGAATTCGAGGACGACCCCGAGAACCGCCCTCTCCAGCGCATCGTCTTCTTCGTGATTTAGCCGGCACCGGCCGCAGCCGGAGTCCGTAGGGTTCGAGGTAGCCATTAGGGAGGTACCGCCTTCCTTTTGGTCAGGTCTCCGGTCGGCGTTAACGGCGCCGCCGGAGGCCGCTTTATTTCGTCTTTGCTCGTTCGGGGTGGACGCGATTCCTCGGGGGCCGGAGCCGCGCGGTCGGGGTTGTCCCCACCCGCCGCCGCGGCCCCCCCGTGCTACGGCCCCCGAGGAATCGCGTCCAAGAGGGACTGCTGCCGCTCAGGCGAGGTCGTATTCGCGCGGCTTCTTGTTGGTCAGCTTCACCTTGCCCGCCTTCTCCAGCCGCTCGAGGCAGTTGGCGATGGCGCCGGGGGAGCGTTTGATCCCGCGGCCGACGACGCCGGAGGTGGCGGGCAGCTTGCCCCGGTTCTTTTTCATGTAGCCGAGCACGAGGCCCTCCAGCGCGCCGGGGCTCAGCCGCTTGCCGCCGTCTTTGTTGGCGGCGGTCTTCGCGCTGGCCGTTTTCGATTTCGCCGAGGCGGGTTTGGGTGCCTTGGATTTGCTGCCTTTGCCGGTGCGCTTGCTGGTCCGGTTGGGCTGCTTTTTAGTGGCGGTGGTGCTCATGGCGATCTCCTGATTCCGTTGGGGCCGCGCGCCGTTGCGGGGCCGATACGGACGGTCTAGCTCTGGTCGCCAACCAAAGCGAGCGGAATCAAGGGCAATCGCGGGCAATCGCCGCATATCTGGCCCCGATCAGGCAGTTTCTGCCTGATCGGGAGGGAATTTTGGGTCTCGGTTCAAACGGTTGCCGAAACCCGATATTGCGACGTGCAGGGGTTCTGCTGAATGGAGCTAGGCGGATTCGAACCGCCGACCTCCTGGGTGCGATCCAGGCGCTCTGCCAACTGAGCTATAGCCCCAAGTAGGCTTATTTGCAGCACTTTCTCCCTGCAAATCAGTGGGAACGACGTCGCCAGTTTACCCCCGATGTGTCGCGATATGCGGCGATCTACATGGCTTTCTGCCACTTTTTCAATCCGAGTGGCAGAACCACGGAGCGGCTCTTTAAGGTGCCGACGCCAGTCAACTGCGGTCAGAGATCTGCGGCCGCGGCGGGGATTCGCATCGCGCAGCGCGCCTTCGGTCTCCCTCTGGCCAGCCATTACCAGGAGCAGAAAGGTCCACTTCTTGGACCTCGCCGAAGGTGCCATGAGCGGAGAAAGCACGCTCGACTTGCGAACAACCACCAGCCACTTGCCGGCGATCTGGCTAAACGATCCCGCCGCAGAGAGTGGATGCCCCTGCCCACAATTGCCAGGGTCCAAGTGCTCCGCCTGGGTATTTCGGGAAGCGGGCCATCAGGCGACTGTAAGCACGATGCCCGTTGCAGTTTTGCATGATCCGGTCGGCGCGCAGCTTGATGCGACCCGGCTTGCTGTAGTAGCCGCCACCCGGCTTGAAAATCGGGTTCAGGCCATGAGCGATGGCGACTGGCTGGCCCCAATGTTTCCAATGAATGTTCCTGACGGAACCACTGGGATCACCGCCGTTGAAAATACTCTTCGGATGAGCGGTGCCCCAGCCAGCGCCGTTCGGAGCGAAGGCCTTCGAGCCGAGAACGACATTGGCAGTTGCGCTGGAGGGAACAACGAGGAGGCCGATAGCCAGGGTGGTTACCAGCAGCAGTGGGCGGAAAGTCTTCATTGGGTTCCCTACCTCTCCTTAGTAGTCAACCCCGGGCTGATACCAGTCGAAGTACCGATGGCCGGCACGATTGTGACGTTCGACTTTAGTCCGCTGATAGATCCAGTTGAAGCCTGCTGGCCCTATCCGGCGAGCATCTTCGACGATAACCCGGGTACGTTGGCAGCCGCGTCCGCCATAGCGAGGGCAGGCTAGGCCTCGAGCAGTTGCCTTGCGATGGTGGCCCCAGTGCTTCCAGCGCAGCTTTCGGAGGGTCACTGCCTCGAATGGATGCCCATTGATCGGTTGCGCCTGGTATTCGGATTCGTACAGGCCGAGCATGCAGAACATCGGCGCCCGCTTGCCAGTTGGGTAGTCCGTGTGATTCGGGTTGTCGCACATGATGAACGGCGGGGTGTGCGGTACCGGGAACGGGTAGCCGCGGGCCGCGCTTGAGGCCGCCATCAGCGACACCGCTGCCCCACCAAGGACCAACAGGGCTGGTAGACGAATGGAGAACAGCCGAGGGCGAGCACACATTCGAGGCCCGGACGTTACTGCTTCTAGCAGCGCGATGCGCCCCGGCGCTCCTACGCGGTCCTCTTGCCGACCGGGTACATCCTGACCCGCTCGGCGCGACGCGCGCACCCGGCAATGGCGCCGCCCGTTTCCTGCGTCTCGATGGCAGAGAAGAGCGAGCACGACCAGCCGCCCGCCAACCTCAGGTCGCAGAAGTTGTTGAGGTGCCCGCACTTGCCGGCCCCCATTTTGCGGAAGTAGGCGCGCGTCAGGTGGCGAGCCTTCCCGCAGGGGACCCGGCCGACTGTCGCCACACGCAGCGTTTGCTTGCCGCCGTATCGCTTGCCGGGGTTGACTTTCACCGTCGAGCAGCGCGCCGACGCGCTCGCGCTCACGCTAGCCAGCGCACCCGTCACCCCAGCTGTCCAGAGCGCGGCGAGGAGAACAACCGCCGCACCGACGCAATGCACGAAGCGTATGACTCGCACCGCTCTCTACCCCCTCGTACTCATGATTGCCTTCGGGGAACTCCGAACGCCTGACACAGGCAGTCTAGAGCGACGTTCCGGGAGGACAACTCATAGGTCGAAGATCGAATCGGACTGAAACCAGACGGCTGCCCGTCAGGCCACGGCTGGCTTCGGGGCGACGCGCCGACCGAGGCTTCGAGCATGGCGCGGGATCAGCTTCAATCAGACCGTGTGACTCGCGGGCTCACTTCGACGGCAAAGAGTGGATGTTCTTGCAGGTCGGCTCGGGCGGTAGGCCGTGCGTGTCGATGCAATAACCCTCCGCGTCCGGCGGCCCCCAGCTATAGCCACCGCTCCGGTAGGTGTCGGTGAACGTGTAGTGACGTGGCTCTCGGCGAGGTCGATGTTTCTTATAGAAGATCGTCATGCGCGTGAACACCAGAACTCCGCCAAGCGAGCGCGGCCGCCACATCTCAATTCGTACCGGGTAGCCGTGAAAGTGGCCGCCAGCGCAGCTTGGCCTGCAGTTGTTCAGCTGGTTGAAGCCCCTGCCAAAGGTCCGGAAGGTGGTCCATCGCACCCAGGCTATTCCTGAGTTCCGATTCCGGGCATCCGCGCCACCGAGAAAGCCCGTTCCGTCACCGGTATAGGTGATGGTCGGCGGTTGCACCTGAAGTCCTTCATAGGCGCTGGACGCATTGAGGTAGACCGGCGAGACGGGGAGAGTGACTGCCGTCGCCGTCGCCGCACCGATTCCGCAAGCGATTGCAACTAGCATTGGAGCAAGGGCGACCCTCCAGCATCTTTGCCGAAGCGCCGCGCTGATGATCAGCGTTTCAGAAGAAATCATCTTAGGTTCACCATCTGTTTGTGCTCTATCTCCCTCATCCTCGCACAGATCCGCTAGTTCATTCAGGTTGCTCAGGGGACCATGGCTTCGCCCGCATCGCCGTGCTGCATTCGCTCCCTGTGCTGGGCGCCCGTTTTGAGAGCATCGACGAAAGCGTTTTCGCAGCGTCGCCAAGCGGGTGGGCGATCTCTGATCCTGGCACCTTTACGGACTGCGCATGACGAGCGTGGTGCAGTACTCTCAGACTTCTCAGCAGGAAGGAGCCAGTTCGATTGAGACTCAGTAGATCCAGCACGGGCATAGCCACCGCCATTCTCGCTATCTCGGCCCTCGCACTGGTAGCCATATGGATGTCGTCGCCAGCGCAAGCAGCGGTACGGAGCTGCCCGTCCTCGGTCCATGCGCAGGACCCTCCGCTCGTCAGGATCTTGTCGGTTAGGAATATGAGCTGCCAGGGCGCAGCGGACTATTACGACGACCATAACGGCACCAGCCACACTCCCCTCAGCGAAGGGCACGTGACGCACATCGGGCGTTTTCGCTGCCACGTCTACGAAGACCTGACCCCGCCCGAGCAAGACTCGGATGTTCGCGTGCGCTGCGTCCACGGCGAAAAGGCCTTCCGATTCGAATATTCGGTGTGATGACGTCCATGCGCCGACGCCTCGCACCCTTTACCAAGATGCGGCGCTCTCTTCTATGGATGGCGGCAGCCATGTTCCTGCTGGTTCTGGCTGTGGGCGGAACGGCATCCGTCTCAGCTGTGGCTATCGCTGCAAGGGACCAGCAAGCGCACGGCCTCTCGCGGCACTCCTACAGTCGCCGAAGCTGCGCTGCCTTTGATGCAGTCGTTCAGGCGAAGGGGTTCGGCCGTGTTCGGCTCGGAGTGTCGAAAATCCATGCGCAAGGCATCAGCTGCCCTGCTACTCGAAGGGTTATCCTCAAAATGAGCCGCTCACGTCGCGTGGCGGGGTGGCAATGTAAGGCAGATAGGGGGGATTTCGATTCCGAAGGGAATTCCTACTGGCAGAGCCAATGCAAGCGTCGTGACACACAGCGCGTAAGCTGGTACACCGAGGAGTACGCATCGAGCGACATGTCACGCGGATCGCTTTTTGGAATGGAGCTAGGCGGATTCGAACCGCCGACCTCCTGATTGCGAACCAGGCGCTCTGCCAGCTGAGCTATAGCCCCACGCAGTGAGCGTGCGGCTAACTCTGGCCGCTGCTCGCTGTGCAGCTATCCATTCTACCGAGGAGCTGGAGCGCCAGCACCCCGAGGCTGCCTCACGGCGCGACGGCGTTCTGTCTCTTTCGTATTCGCTACAAATTGGCCTAACGCCGAGGCTCAGCACCCTGGCAGGACGCGACCGCCAAGTCGTTGTGGCGCTTCCCCCTCGCGGGCGGGCAGCTGAGGCCGCGCGCGGGCGACTGCCCGAAATCGACAGATGACCTCGGGGCGGCCGGCGACGGGCGCTAGGCGCGGACTCTGAGCGCCTTCAGGAAGGCGTTCTCCTGACCCATCGTGAAGCTCGATTTGTCGATTCTCATCGAGGAGAGCTCGATCAGCTCGAGCCGTGAGCCGAAGGCCGTGATCGAGATCATCCGGGGGCGCTTTCGCAGCATCCCCTGGACCCCCTCGGTCGCGACCTCGAGTGCCTCGAGCGGCCACGCCCACCAGATCGCCGGGGCCGCGGGGTCTTTCTGGCCGATGATGCCGAGCAGGCGGCGCTCGGTCTCCACCACGGTCATCGCCACCGGGTCGCCCCCGCGGGTCGTGACCTCCTCGACCTCCTCGCCACCCGGCCTTCGGGCCCGCCCGACGAAGGCGCTGGCGGCGATCCAACGCGTCTGGTTGCTCTTGGCGCCGACCACGTCCTTGAAGCTCAGCTCGCGCCTGGCGCCGTCCTTGCCGGCCCACGAGGCCGGGTTCTGCAGCGGGTCGGGCATCTCCTTGGCGTCGCACTTCATCTCCAGCTCCTCCTCGCGAAACGACGCGCCTCGGCTGGCGATGAGGACAGTCGGCAGCCGCTCGCTGACCGCGGGCTGTGATCGCTGGGCCTCCATCCGCAGCCGCCACGATACATTCCTCGCGCAGATGCCAAGGGGAGCACCTCCATCTCGCCATCTCGCAGCCCAGTTGGGCTCTCTCGTCGCCTCGCAGCGGCGCCCGAGCGGGCGCGGCTCACGCCGCACCGCGCTGGCGGCCAGGGGAGCCGTGGGGATCTCGGCCCTGCTCCTGGCGCTTTGTGGCGCGAGCGCCGCAGCCGGGGCCGGGCCGGGCACCGTCCTGCGCGCCTTCTACTCGGTCGGGGTGCCGAACGGCGGGCACGTCAGCCGGCCGAGCAGGATCTTCTTCGGCGCCGACGGGCGCACCTACCTCGACGACATGCAGTGGCGCCGCTGGGGCGGGCGCTCCGCCGTTGCCCGAGGGACCTACAACTACGACACCGGCCCGGCTGGGGAACCGATGATCACCTCCTACCCGGTGTTGATCGTCGCCAGCGACCCCGCGCGCTGCGACGGCTGGCGCACCTACCTGAGGCTGAAGGCCCGGATCCACCGCCCCGGGGCCTCCAGCTGGCACCCCCACTGGCGGCTGACCTCTTCCTGGCATCGCTGTCGGCAGCTGCGCTGACGTCGCGGGCGTTCAAGGGCTTGCCCATTGTGACGCGCCGATCTGCTCGAGGATCGGCGACCGGATAGTCGTGCGGCGTGGGGCGTCAGCCGGCGTAGATCGACGTGGTGCGCCAGTGGACGACTCGGCCGCGGCTGCCGATGCAGCGAACCACCGGCCGTCTGCCGTGCCCCGGTTCGCGGTAGCGGCAGTACAGGCCGAAGACGCGGCCGCTGCCGTTGCGGTGGCGAAGCGTCCGGCTCCAGCGCCGCACCACATGGGCGCCGCGCTTGCACCCCATCCCGCGCACCGTGATTCCGAAGGCGGCCTGCCTGCGGCTGTTGCCGCAGTGGTTGGGTCGCGAGCGCTTCGGGCCGGCGCTGAGTGGCGGCGGGTCGACGGGAGTCGGCGCCAGTCGGGTGCGGTGCGTACCGTCGCCGAGCTGGCCGTCCTTGTTCCACCCCCAGCAGAGCGCTTCACCCGATGCGCGGATTGCGCAGGTATGTGAGCCACCGGCGCTGATCGCGATCGCGTCAGGGAGGCCGAGAACCGGCACCGGGGTGGGCTGGGGGGTCCGCGTCCCGTCGCCGAGCTGTCCGGCGTCGTTCTCGCCCCAGCAGACAGCCTGGCCCCCGGCGCGTATCGCGCAGGAGTGGTCGCTCCCGGCGCTGATCGCCACAGCGTCGGTAAGGCCCTGGACCGCTACCGGCGCGTGACGAGCGTGTCGGGTTCCGTCGCCCAGCTGCCCGTATTTGTTCTCTCCCCAGCAGACGGCTTGCCCTGAAGCGCGGATTGCGCAGTTGTGGTATTCGCCAGCGCTGATCGCGGTGGCATCGCCCAGGCCCCGCACCGGCGTTGGCCGGTAGCGCCGCACAGCGGTGCCGTTTCCGATCTCACCTTCGTCGTTGAGACCCCAGCATGCAACTTGCCCGGAGTCAAAGAGAACGCAGGAATTGAAGAGGCCAACCGCGATCGAGGCGATCCCGGTGAGGCCCGTCACCCGGACGGGGGCACGACTCCAGGTAAAGGCGGAGCCGTTTCCGAGCCCGGCGCCGCCGCCTCCCCAACAGACCGCCGAGCCGGAGAGCCGCACGGCGCAGGTGCCGAAGAGGTTGGTCGAGATTCCGGTGGCGTCGGCGAGGCGCTTGACGGGCGTCGGGTAGCGCCGGCCCACCTTTGTGCCGTCGCCGAGCGTGCCCACCGAGTTGTCCCCCCAGCAGGCCGCCTGGCCCGACTGGCGGATCGCGCAGGTGAAGTCGGTGTCCGCGCTGATCGTCCGCGCGTCGGTGAGGCCGCGGACCGGGGTCGGAACCGAGCGGTCGGCGAGGGTGGAGGTGCCGAGCTGTCCGAACTTGTTCCAGCCCCAGCAGAGCGCCTGTCCCTGCGCCTCAACCGCGCAGGTGTGAGCGTCGCCGGCGCTGATCGCGATCGCGTGCAGCGGTTCAGAGGCACGAGCCGCGCTCGTGCACAGCGTCAGCGCGCCTGTCAGCGCCACGAGGCAGAGCGCCAGGCGCCCACCGGCGGAGATTGAACTCCGCGCCGACTCGCCCATCATCCCAACAGCCCGATCCGCGGTGGCATCCGGCGCAAAACCTACATGGCAGGCGCGCGGCAACCTCAGCCTGCAAGCGATCGCGAGGCGCCGCACCGCCGACGCGATTGGCTCCCTGAGCCCAGGCAAGCTGCCTCGGCGTTGTCCGGGGCCCAAGGCGGGGTGTCCAGCGACTCGTTTCACTCGTCGCGACGACGCGCCCTGGGCGGATCAGGGTATATCGCGCTCGATCCGACGCGGACACCTGACCCGAGTGGGGCCGCTGCCTATGTGACAGGCGAGCGCCGCCACATACTTCTTGGGGTGGCCACCGGGGCGCCAGAGGGGCTTAGCGCAAAAATAGGAGCCCATCTGTCCGCCGCACACCCACCCGCTCGGGTACCGGACACTGCCGGTGCCGACGGATTCCCCGGGCGCGTAGAAAGCCCGGTGGATCAAGCGCCGGCCCTTGCCACAGGACACCGACCCCTTCTCAATGTAGACACCGAGGCTGCCGTAGGGCGAGCGTGCAAAGCCGCAGCGCGCCACCCAGTGCGAGCTGTGGGCATCGGCCCGAGTCGGGCTCCCCGCCCCGAAGGCAAGGGGCGCGCTAACCGCGAGGGCTAGCATCACCAGGAAGAAGGACCGTTGGCCCAATCGTGCCTCGCGGTAATGAGGGTCACGCTCGTGCCGGAGGCTCCCTCGCCCCGGACACTCCTCACAGGGGTGTTTGGCGCATGGCAAGAGTCTCAGCCTCCAGCTTCGCCGCTTTCCTGCGCCTGCTGGAAGAACTGTTCGAGCGTCGTTTCCGGGCTGCTGGCGCAGTAATAGCCGACCTCCGGTTCGCCGAGCGGAGTCGTGTAGTCGGGCGTGTCGTACTTGGAAGAAAGCGAAGAGATAACTTCATGCTGTTCTTCCGGGGAGGCTTCGGAGAAGTCCTTGCAGGTGGAGCTGGCCGAGAGGCTGCCTCCCCCGCAACCCGCAATCGCACCCACGGTGAGAGCCATCACCAACACCACCAGCACAACACCGGTCCAGCGCGCCATCCCGCCTCCCAACGTCGAACGAGCCACCTTGCGGCGCGAGCCTAGCGCAGAGCTTGTCCACCGCGGCGCATGGCCCGCACCGGCACCCTGCGAGTCAGGCGCGCCACCGGGGTACTCGGCTCAGTCGCCGAGCGCGTAGCCGCTGATCCACTTGCGGCCCTTGTGGAAGACCTGAGGCCTGCGATTCTGGTTGAGCGTCCAGCCGTGCGGATGGTCGGGAGACCAGTGACGGATCACGCGCCGAGCGGCGGCGCAGCTGAGGCCGTGGGCATGGATGTCGCCGTAGCCCCAACCGGCGCTTGACCCGATCTGGCCGCACCTGTGAGTGCGGTGTACACGCTTGATGGGCCTGCCAGCGCTTGACTGCGCCCCGGCGAGGATCGCGACGAGAGCGAGCGCCACGGCGATCAGCGGCCCCGTCGCGGCTCTGCGCAGCGGCCTCGCAGCTAGTGCACTCGGGCTTCGCTCGGGGCTCATCGCGCCAAGTCTAGTTCGGCCGCTCCCCGCCAGACTCCGACGTCAGGGCGGCGCTCGCTTGGCGTATGCTGAGCGCGCCGTTGGTCGCTTGAGGGCTTCGGCAGGGCAGGCGCTGATGAGGCCGACACCGACGTATCTCCATCGACTACTCCCCGAAGGCCCACCGCGCTGGGGATCGCGGGCTCTGGTCGCATTCCTGGCGCTTGCCGGCGCCCTGGCGCTCTTCGCCGCACCCCGAGCCGGCACTTCCCGCGCCGCGGCCCACGGATGTCCCGACGTGATGTTCATCGGCGCCCGTGGCTCGGGCGAACGGCTGTCGAAGGCAAACCACGGCCTGGGCGCACCGCTGTATGAGATGGCGAGACAGCTTGAAAAGGACGTTACGAACTACGGTGAACAGATGGGGATGTTGGGCGTCGTCTACAGCGCCGATTCGGTCGGCGAGCTAATTCCGTCGGTGCCGGAAGCCGCTGCATACGCTGCGGCGACGCCGGGTGGCGCCCTCGCCCTGTACTACACGAGACACCTGAAGCCATATACCGCCAGCGTCAACGACGGCGTCAAGCTGACGATTGAAGCTGTGCACGCGGTTCTCAGTAATTGCCCGGAAGCAGAACTGGTGCTGGCCGGTTATTCACAGGGGGCTATGGCGGTCCACCAAGCAGAGCGCAAGCTCGAACACGCAGGTGACGAAGAAGCGCTGGATGCGATCGGCGGCACGCTGTTGCTGGGTGATGGAGATCGGACGTCGGCGACCGACGCCAAGCTGATTGGCGGTGCATCGAGGATGACGGCGGGCATTCGGGTCGCCCTCCACGGCATCGCCCGTCCTCAGGACGTCGAGGAACCGGAAACGACGGTGGAGATCTGCGCTGTAAACGACATCGTCTGCGACTTTTCCCCATCTTCGATCGTGCACGGGCTGCTGGGCGCGATCAAGGTGGGAACCGAGGTGCACACCAGCTACCTGAGCAATCCAAGGGAGAAGACTTATCTGACTGAGGCCGTCAACTGGCTCGCGAACGAAATGGGGCTCACCGGATGATCGCGAAGATCGCACGGGCCTCGGCTGTGCTCTTGATGTCTGCCTGCGTGGTGGCGTTGGCGGCAGCGATGCCGTCAACGCCCTCGGCAAAGGCGGCGACCGCATGCCGGGTCCGGCTTGGACCTGAACCGATCGAAACTGGATTCATAGTCAAGCGCAGGCACGTAGCCTGCAAGACGGCACGGCGCATCGTTCGCAGCTTCATGCGAACTGATCCAGAAGTTGGCGTGCCCGCCACGGTCCGGGGCTGGCGGTGCCGCTGGTACCCGCCTGGGTTGTCTCCTGAGCCCACCTGTCGCAAAGGAAAGCGACTCATCGGGTTCTACACTGGGACCTGAAATGCCGATGCTTGGCTTGTGCCTCACGGCAGTCGCGAACGCTGCGGCCCTCTTGTCCGAGCGATCGGGTGCCGCCTCCGCGTAGAGCATCTGCTTCGCCACCGCCGCCCCTCGCAGGACCGACGCTGCTGAGCGGGGCGAATCCGTCACCCGCGATGGCGATCCGCCCGGGAACTCGATAGGGCGCTAGATTTCCGCCGCAGTGCTTTGGCGAGGACCCCCACCTCGATCCGTCTTCGCCCTGCTCGGCCTTTGCGGTTTGCTGGCCGTGCTGCCCGGGACCGCGGCGAGCGCATCGCGTTGCGCTCGGCGCGCCGGCGTGAATCGCGACCGAGGCTGCCGACACGCGCTGACGCTTGGAGTTCGCGGCATCGAGGGACCGCAGGGGCGCGGCTGGGGTGAGGTCAAGCCGAAGGTGATCTTCAACGGGGGCGACCCCAGTGGGCTCGTCGATCACATCCGCTGGCGGCGCTGGGGATCAAGGGCGACGATCGGGGTCGGGCGTAACTCGATATTTCGACCCAGCGGCGGCTACTACCCAGGCAAGGTGCGAATCGTCCTGCGCGCCTCGCGGCCGCGTCACTGCACCTCCGGGGCACGGCACCTCGCCTATTCGCGGCTCAGCTTCCGCGTGCCGAGGCGGCCCGGTGGGCCGCTTCCGCGCCGCTGGTCGGTCTGGAACTCGGACATGTGCCGCCGCCTCGGCTCCTATCGGCTCGAGCGGCACGGCGGTGGGCTACCTCGGGTCAGCGACGGCGTGCACTTCTCGATCAGGCCCAAGCGGATGTCCGGTTGGACGGGCGACGGCAGTGAGGAGCTGGGCGGCCCGAGCTCCGAACTGCCGGTCGGCTACTACCCGGGCGGCAGCTTCGGCAAGATCGACTGGCGGGCCTGGACGAGCCGACGCGCCTATGGCCGCGCGGTGCTTTGGGCGGATGACTGCGAACCTGACTGCGGCAGCGGCAGCTGGGAAGGCTTCCCCACCAGGGTCAGCCTGCGACGCGTCCGGGCCGACCACTTCACCCGCCTGCAGTTCGCATGCAACTGCTTTCACCGCTCCGGTTACCACGAGCTCTTCGAATACCGAACCCCCTATCCGCCCCAGTGGTCGCTGGTTCGCAGTTGGCGCAGGGGGGGTGGATGACCTGCCCGGTGTCGACCGAAGCCCCGAGGAGATCGGATTTCTCGGTGGCTTGGCGGATCGTTAACGCGTTTGTCGGGCTGATCGACAAGAATGCCCGGCCAGTATGAGGATCCTCGAGACCTCCGATCGGCAGTCCGCCCCCATGTTGGATCTCGCTGACAGGCAACCCACGAATTCCTGTTCGGTGGTTTCGCCGCGCATCCGGTTCGTGCCAGTGGTGGGCATTCTGCTCGCGGCGATGGCGCTCTTCGGCGCATCATTCGCATCCGCCGCGCAAGCTCGCGTCTTCGTGGCGAACTGTGGGACGACCGGGTACTCCTCGGTCGAGCCGGACTACTGGAGCGCCGGCTGCACCTCGGGTAGCCCCACGATCGAACGGATCGAATGGCTCCGCTACGGGCATCGGCTTGCGGTGGGAAGCGGAACGGCGCTGGTCCAGGACTGCGGGTGCGCCTATCCGACGGCGACGGCTGAATATCCCGCTCGCGTGGTGCTCTCACACCCGAAGTCCTGTCTCGGCAGCTCGCGCCGCAAGTTCTTCTCCAAGGCGCACCTAAAAATCACCTACCCGGAAGGCAACCCGTTCGGTGAGAGCCCGGGCGATCACTATTCGACCTTCCACGTCCCCCGCGGGCACTGCGAACCGGCGCCGTGAGAGCGGACCACGTCGATCTCCGGGTAGGGCTAGGGACCCTTGGGCGCCTCACGGCGCTGTGCCTGTTCCTCGCGGCGCTGGCCGCGCTCACCGGCTGCGGTGGCGGCAGTGGCTCGAGCACGGTCGCTGAAAGCCAGCTGCGCGCGGCCAAGAAGGCGGGCGAAGAAGCGGCTCACGAAAAGGACCGGGTCAACAGCCTGCAAAAGCAGGTCAAGCAGTTGCGCCACCAGGTGCATCACGCGCCGAGCGCGGGGTCGAGCGCGCCCGCGGTCCGCACCAGCACGACCGACAGCTCTCAGTCTGGCGGTGAAGTTCTGCGCTCCTTCCATGTCGCCAGCGGCAACATCTCCTGCGAGATCCTGGTTGACGGCGCGACCTGCACCGTGGAGCCGATCGCGCAGACCTTTGCCTTTATGGGCGGAGAACCGGCCTACACCGAATCCGGCACGGTCCTCCCCGAGGACCTCGGTGAAGTGGCGCCTTACGGGAGTACTGTGAGCGCCGGTTCGGTTAGCTGCGAAATCCCGCCGACGAGCGTACCCCGAGGCATCGTCTGCAGCGACTCGTCAAGCGGGCACGGGTTCGAGGCCAGTCGCGTCCCCGAACGACAGAGCGTCTATTGACGGCGATGGCGACCGCTGCGCCGGCACACCTTGCCGCCGGGGGACGAGCCGGTGTGCAGACGCACCCCTGGCTTTGCTGCTGGGCGCGGACGGGCCAGTCGCCGACAGGGCTCCGCGACCGCGAGGCGGTTCTCCGATGATCGCAACCGGTTGTCCCCATCGAAAGAGCGTCTGGGCGCGCCGGCTGTGGGCAGGCACCGTCTCAAGCTTGCTCGTCCTGGCATGGGCGGCGGCGCCTTCCCCGTCGCACTCGGCTGCGGCGCAGCCCCCGTGTCAGGCACGGTTTGGAGCCGACCCGCTTGACGTCGCGGTGATCAGCAAGCGACGGCGCGTAAGCTGCCCGACGGCGCGCCGAATTGTCATCAGGTTCATGCACGCTGGCGGGGGTGACGGCACACCTCGCACGGTTCGGGGTTGGCGGTGTCGCTGGTATCCGCCCGGGGTCTCGCCAGGTCCGTCCTGCCGCAAGAGCCACCGCCTGATCAAGTTCGCCACTGACTGAGACCCTGGCGCCCGAAATGGATCGTCCCCTCGCCACTCGCCTCGTTCGTATCGCGCCGATTGCGTGCGGGTTGGCGCTGATCGCTGCGCCGATCTCCGTTGCGGCGTCTACTGGCGCGATCCACGGACGGCCTTCTGCGGTGGCCTCTGCGTCTGTCACCTCGCACGGTGGCTGCCGGCCGGTGCGCACGCCGAAGCCGCGGATCGAGCACCTTCACCGCCCGCCCCAGACCGTCCACAGAAGCGACCGCCTGATGGCCAGGGTAAAGACCAACTGCGGTGTCTTTCGGATCCGCCTTGATGCCAGGCACTTCCCGGAGACTGTCAACTCGTTCGTGTTCCTGGCCCGGTCGGGGTTCTACGACGGACTTAGGTTCAATAGGGTCGTCCCGAACTTCGTCATCGAGGGCGGCGACCCCAGGGGCAACGGCACGAGCGGGCCCGGTTACCACGTCACGGAGCCTCCTCCGAGGAGCTTTCGCTACACGCCGGGAACCGTGGCGATGGGAAACGTCTATGGGTCGCCCCGCGGGCGGTCTGGCAGCGACTTCTTCGTCGTCCTGCCGGGGGGCCGCGGAATCCGATCGAACTATGCGGTGCTCGGCAGGGTTCGCTCCGGGATGAGCGTGGTTCGGCGAATCGGGGACCTGGGCACCGAATCCGAACGGCCGTCTCAGGTTGTCCGCATCGACTGGATCCGAATCCAGCGCCGATGAAGACCTGGGCTCCCGACGGCGCCCGTCAACCAGCGGAGTACGGCAGAAAGAAACGGACGACCGGCTTCCCGGGCGGCCGCTTATATTCGGGATCGAACTTCCAGTGGACATGGAAGCAACCGAGCGTGGTATGTCGTCCGTGATTGGGCCGCGCAATCGTCAGGCATTGCCATCTGTGCCCGAACAGCCGGAAGGTGAAGGCAGGGTCTCCCGCGTGATGCCAGAGGATCCGTAGCCGTCCACAGGTCCACCTTGGTGGCGCGGAGGCGGCGACTCGGCCCGGCTCGCCGTAGTGCGGAGGAATGCAATGGGCGAAGTATCGGCTCCGGGGCCGCGTGGCGACGTCTGGCGACGGCGCGGAGACATGGGTGTACCCCGCCTGGTTGCTGCCGGAGAGCCACCTGGCGCTGCTCTTCGCAGCGGCGCTTCCGGGCGCCGCCAACAGGAAAACTGCGAGTACGGTGGAGACAAATAGCCTCAAGTGCCCTCCAGCCAACGGATCGTTCGCAACCCGCGCGTGCAGCGAATGCGCGCCGCCACACCTTCCTGTTCAGGGCGACAGTCATATCCCCGGTAGTGGGGTATCCATTTAACCGGAGTAGGATGGGTGGATCGCCAGTCCTCAAGCCGGAAAGCACTACCCGCGCTCCCTGGGCGAGTTCCAGGCCTGGTTCCGGACCGACGCCGACTGCCTCGACTACCTGGAGTGGCTGCGCTGGGCAGACGGCTTCCTTTGCCCGCGCTGCGGGCACGCCGGTGGCTGGAGGCTCGCCGACGGCCGATTTGAGTGCGCGTCCTGCTCGGCCCGGACCTCGGTCACGGCGGGCACGATCTTCGACCGCACCCGCACCCCGCTCACCGTCTGGTTCGCCGCCTGCTGGCTGTTCGCCTCCGAAAAGGACGGGATCTCGGCGCTGTCGCTGAAGCGCCAGCTGGAGATCGGTTCCTACCAGACGGCGTGGGCGATGCTGCACCGGATCCGCTCGGCGCTTATCCGCCCGGGCCGCGAGCGCCTCGATGGCGCGGTCGAGGTCAACGAGACCACCTTCGGCGGCGAGGAGGCGGGGCTCGCCGGGAGGGCACGGGGCGAGAAGAAGATGCTGGTCGGCGTCGCGGTCGAACGCACCGAGCCCAAGGGCTTCGGCCGCTGTCGCCTGGCGCCGCTGCGCGACGCCTCGGCCGCCTCGCTTCGCGCGTTCCTCACCGACAACGTCGAGCCCGGCGCGACGGTCATCACCGACGGCTGGCAGCCCTACCGCCCGGCGACCGAGGGGCTCTACGTCCATGAGCGCCTGCCCGGCGCTCAGCGAGAGCGGGCCCACGAGCTGCTGCCCGGAGTGCACAAGATCGCCTCGCTCGCCAAGCGCTGGCTGCTCGGCACCCACCAAGGCTCGGTCGAGGAGGCGCACCTGCCCGCCTACTTGAACGAGTTCGCGTTCCGCTTCAACCGGCGCCGCTCGCGCAGCCGCGGGCTCGTCTTCTACCGCGTGCTCGAGCTCGCCGTCGCACACAGGCCGGTGCGCTACGGCGAGCTGATCGCCAACCCGCGGCCGAGCGCTGTGCCGCGCCGGCCGCCGAGCAGCCGCAGTCGCCCTCCGAGCCTGGAGCGGCCACCCGCCGGTCGGCCGTGGCGAGCAGCGGATTAGCTCCGGTTAAATGGATACCCCACTTCCCCGGTAATGCGTCCTGTGACGCTTGAGGTTGGGTCGGTGTCTGTTCAGGGCGAAGATGAATCGCCGGGCGGCTCTGCATGAGACGCGGTTCGCGGTGATTTCTGCCAGGAACATGTCCGGAGGGGTATAGGCGTTGCTGCAGTGGGAAATCGAGCCGTGGCTATCGGCCGAGGACACTATTGGCAGCCACAATAGGGTCAACGATGCCGCAACGGCAATCGAGGCCGCGAGAAAAGCAGCGCTGCTTCGGCGCGCTATCGGCATGAGCTTTTGCATGGGGCTACGAGGAGGCTTCGAGACGATACCCCGTTTCACCCGATGGTTAGCGAAGGTGGCATCCGCACGATCATGTCGGAGGTTGTGCGCTCAGTCGATACGAGCTGACTCCCTCCGGCCGGCTGATTCCAAGTAGAGTCCGATCACCTCGGCTGGGGTGAACTTCGTGGAGAGCGCGGCGAGATCAGACCAGGTTTGGAAGCAGGAGCCCCGACTCGGCGGGCTCTTTGTCATGTACGTGGACGGCCAGGCGGTTGCCGACTGCGCCGTGACCGATCGGGGCCAGCCGCGCGAGGAGCAGATCCGCGCTCTCGCAGAAGCGGATTGGATTCCCCCACAGCAGCTCGCCGCCCTCTTTGAAGCAATCGAGGCGGAAAAGCAACCCCGCCCGTGCATGGCCCGCCTCGATGGAGATCGGCGCATCTCGCCTCTGCGCGGCGGCGGCTTCGGCGCGACGATCGACGCCGACGAGGCCGCCAGCGAGAACCCTGTGCGCGGCTACCTGTTCCCGAACATGGAGAGCTCCGGCGCGCCGGCTCTTGAGCCGGGGGAGAGGTTCGTGATGGGCTGGAAGTCCTATGAGCCCGAGATCAGCGCTTGGAGCGCCGAGGGCAATCGGCTGCTGAATACCGAACATGGCCCGCGGGCGCTGCTCCGCAAGTGGCGCGGCGTCCTCACCGACCGCAGGCTGATCTACCACGGCCGCCTCGAGCCTCCGAAAGCGACCAAGGAGGATTACCCGTCGATCTTCCTTCCGGAGCTCGTGTTCGAAGGGGTCGCCACCTACCGACAAGTCAAGCGCTGGGTGACGCGCCCCAATCTGCACTGGGCATTCCACGTTCGCCACGAGTGGCTCAGCGGGCTGGGCGTCGGAAACCGCCCCGACAAGAAAAAGCCACTGCTGCTGAGACGCGACGACACCATGTTCGTCCAAGCCGACTTCCGCTACCCCTCGGGTGACAAGGGCATCGTGCGCCTCCCCTACAAGCAGCCTCAGCCTGCACTTCGCGAAATCGGCGAGGCCTACGCTCAGGCCGTCCGGGAATCGCCACTGGGACTCGCCGTCGGCGAGGCAAGCGACAGCGAGCGGCCGGTCGCCTCGGACAGCCTCTTCTCCTCCAAGCAGGAACGAGAGGCCCTCACTCTGTGGGCGGCGGAGGGGGGAGTCCCGTGGTCCTTGCCGCCGACCCTGGCGGGCGAGGAGAAAGGCGAGGCCGTTGCCCGGGCCTGAGCTCAGGCTGGTTCAGGGTGCGGCGCCTCCCGGCCTCGGGGTGGCGGCGAGCCCTTCGCTCCGACGCCGGGCGTGGCGGGCATCTGCCGTGCTGGCAGTAGTCGCGGTCGCCGCCCTGCTTGGCGGAGGAGTTGCCGCGGCGAGCGACGTGCCGACCTTTGGCCTGCCAAGCGAACCTCGTGCAGAAGGCTTCGGAGAAGCGCGACCGCCGACGATCTTCCTCGGCGGGGACCCGAGCGGCCTCGTCTCCCACATCCATTGGAGCCGCTGGGGCAAGCCGAAAGCGATCGGACGCGGCAAGGGCTGGTACATACCGCCGGGTGGCGGAACCTCGGACGGCCACACCGCCCGTGCCCGGGTCGTCGCTTGGGACCTCGGCTATTGCGGCGGCCAGCGGGCCTACCGCAAGGCCGAGTGGTACTTCCCCGAGTATCACCGCCACGGGCACTACCCCGAGGCGACCTACTTCGACCCCAAGCTCGCCATGCACATCTGCGCCGGCCACTACCCCTATTGAGGAGGTTCGGCCTGATGACCATGATCGACCTCCAGCCGGTGCCGCTGAAATGCAGGCGCCTTTTTCGCTTGGGCCCGCTTGCGCTCCTGGTCGTGGGCGTCGCCTTGGCCCTCGCGGGGTGTGGAGGTCAGTCCCAGGGTGCGGCTGGGTCAACGTCGCCGCCAGCGTCTCCCTCGGCTTCCGCCGCGGGCGGCGGTCGAAAGAGCACCGCCGATGCCTGTGCGCTGTTTGGCGAAATCGCGACTGCCGCAGCGGCCGCGGCGGGGCATCCATGGAGCTGGTCGCCGACCCCCGAGGATGGTTCCCTCGCGGGCAACGCGGAGGACCAGACGTTCATCTGCCAGGGCTTCCTGCACTCCCCTTCAAGCGCCGTCGACCCCGAATCCAACAACGTGGTGCAGGCCGCTGTGACGGTCTCCCCAACCTCAGCAGGGTCGGCGAGGGAGTGCCCGCCGAGCGGCCATCTCGGGGACCTGGAAGGAATGGAAGAACTCGAAGCGCAAGTCGGAGGCGCGATCGAGGCTTGCGGTGGCCCCGGTTCCCACAGCCTGCTCGCCGAAAATCTGCATTGGACGGCCGGCGTCACGGCCAACGGGGACAGCACCCCGCATCAGGGCGGGGCGTTTCTCGATGATCAGACCAAGCAGCAGATGTCGGTGGATTGGCTGCTTGCGATTAATTTCGACGGCAAGTCGATCCCCGAAGCACCCGACCGGGCCTCTGGTGGGGCGGAACCGACCAAGCATCTCACCGACGCGGAAGCTGAATCACTGCTTGCCGAAGAACCATGTGATCTCGTCCCGACAACGGTGGTCGAACATTCGCTGGGCGTCCGCGTTGCTCCCAATCCGCTGAATCTCGGGTGTGATTACGTCGGCGAAGAAGGGTCGCTTCAGCTGGACTCCTCTATTTCCTTCAGCAAGCGCAGCAGCTCGGGTGAAAAGTACCTGCGCGAACTGGCCGCCCAGCCCGGATCTCATCAGGTCTCGGTGGGCGAACTGGGGGTCGTCATTCCACCGCAGGCTGTCGGGGCCAAATACACGATGATCGGTGTCTCTTTCGTGGATGCTCGATTCCTGGTGCTCGTCGGCATCACCTACGACCACCGCTCTGCGAAGTTCGGCCAAGATCCTTCGGCGGACACGGCGCTGCTCGTTCGCTACGGAAATGAAATCGAGGCAGCGCTGTCGCGATAGCTGGGATCCGACCGTGCCGCAGCCCGAGTTGGGGAGCGCCTCGATAGCTGGGATGGTCGGCCCGCCTGCCGAGGCTTTGAGCCGCGTGGGCTCGGTGCGCCAGCACCGAGGGGGGCTTGCCGATTTGTTCGTATGCGCGGGAACGTGGTCCTTGGGTTCGACCTCGATCGAGGGCAGCGCGACCTTCAGAGCCAAAGGGTGGGCAGCGCGAGGATGGTCAGCGTCGGGGCAGGCGGGGGCAGGCGGGCGCAGGCGGAGAACCATCGCGATCTCGGTCGCACTAGAGTCTGCGCCGATGTCGCGCTATCCCGCCCTCGCTTGCGAGCCGGTCTCGAGGCGCCGTGCGGTGACGGTCGTGTTGGCGCTCCTCGTGATGGCGATGCTCCTGAGTTGGACCGATGCGGCTCGCGGCGCTGGCGCAAGCCCCTACTGCCCCCGCCCGGCTGAACTCATGAAGGTGAGTAAGAGGGCTGCTCTTCACTACGCGACGGCCGAACTTGGCGACGCGTTCACGGTTCGAGCTGCCCATCATCCAAGGCGGGGAGACTTCGGGTGGACGAGCCCCGGATTGCCGGGCGGCGGCTTCAAGACCTGCGCTCGGGGGGTCGATCGGCTGACCTGGTACTTCGACCTGCATCCCCCTGGCATGGAATGCCACGCCTGTGATTCGCACGTCTATGTGGTCAGGTACCGAAATCGCAAGTTCGACACGCTCGAGTTCTCCGGCTGAGTCGAGGTTGTCGAGGATGGGGATGTCATCGAGAGTTCGCGCCCAAGGCGTCGGGGTCGCGATGAGTCTGGCGATCGTGGCGTCGGCATTCGGCCTCGCGGGCCCGGTGTCCTCTCCCTTGGGCGCGAGCGAGGCTGCCGCGGCGCAAGCGCCTCGCGGCTCTGCTTACTGCGGGCGCGCCAACCAGGACGACTCCGTGGTGAGTGTCGCCACTTGCAGTGGCCCCAGGGTTGACACCTGAACTGGCCCCACCCCCTGCCAGTTATCGGTTGGTCTGATTGTGCCTGATGCGCCGTGGGACCGTCGCCGCGGAGCCGAGCCCGAAGGGCGAGCGCAGCGGTGACGGCGGCGGCTTTCTCCCTCCTCAGCTTCCCTTTCCGGCGGCGCGTTTCTCCAGCCCGTGGCGAAAGCGCCAGGACTCCTCGCCGGTCTCGATGATGTGGGCCTTGTGGGTGAGGCGGTCGACGACCGCCTTGGCCAGGCGGGCGTCGGCGAACACTTTCGTCCACTCGCCGAAGGGCAGGTTGGTCGTCACCATCAGCGAGCCGCGCTCATTGCGCTCGGAGATCACCTGGAAGATCAGCTCCGCCGCCCCCTCGGGCAAGGCGAGATAGCCAAGCTCGTCCAAGACCACGAGCTCGGTGCGGGCATAGCGCTTCACCACTCTGCCCAGCTCCCGCCGCGACTCCGCTTCCTGCAGCTCGTTGGCGAGCCCGGCCAGCGTCGTGAAGCGGACCCGCCGCCCCTGCTGGCAGGCGCAGACCGCCAGCGCGGTCGCCAACATCGTCTTCCCGGTCCCCGACTCGCCGACGAAGATCACCGACTCGCGATCGTCGATCCAGGAGCACTCGGCCAGAGCGGCGATGGTCGCCTGGGGGATTTTGGGGTTGTCGGCGAAGCGGAATTCCTCCAGGCGCTTCATCACCGGGAAGCGGGCTTCGACCAAGCGGCGCCGTTCGCGCCGCTCTGAGCGCTCCTGCTGCTCTGCCTCAAGCAGGGCGGCGAGGTAGGCGACCGGGGTCTGCTGGTCACGTGTCGCCTCGGCGGCCATCGCCCGGAAGCGGGCCTTGACCGTCGGCAGCTTCAGCTCGCCGGCGTGGGCCTCGATCAGCGCCTCCAGCGCCGCGCTCTTGGCGTTTGCGGTCTTTGCGGCCATCAGACCGCCTCCCGCAGGCGGTCATAACCCGAGAGATCCGATGGCGGCGGCGAGCCGATCCCCACCAGGCGCTCCTCCAGCGCCAAGGCCGGGGTGCTGGGACGCTTGACCCGGCGCGCCAAGAGCGCCACCGCCCGCCCATCGTGGGCGCCGGCGGCGAGGGCGCTGCGGACAGCCAGCTCGACCCGGCGGGCCCCGACCTCACGGTTCAACAACAGCACCTCGACCATCTGCCGGGCGGCCTCGCTGCGGCCCGCCTTGGCTTCGATCTCACTCCAGAGCTGATCGAAGCATGGTGGCCAGTCGCCGCGGTCGCGCTGCTGTCGCAGGGCTAGGGAGCGGGCCAGGGCACCGGGCTTCCTGCTCAGCAGGTCGAGGTAGTGATCGAGCTGGGCGGAGGTGCCGTGGCGCCCGGCCAGCCGCTCGTGGGTGGCGATGACCTTGCCGTCGTGCCAGACCGCGATCTCCCGCGCCCCGACCTGGGCGCGGACCCGCATCCCGACCAGGCGGGCCGGGACCGAGTAGCGGTTCTGGCGGACCGTGATCAGCGCTTTGGAGTCAACGCGCGGGCTCGCCTCCTCGGCGACGCAGTGGGACTCGGCGGGGAGGTCGTTCAACAACCGGCGCTCGCGCTCCAGCATCACTCCGACCGGCTCACGGCGGCCGACGATGGTGCGATCGAGGTCGGCCCAACAGGCCTCGGCCAAGCGCTCGTTCAGCTCACCCAGCGATTCGACTTTGGGCACCGGCACCAGGTGGCGACGGCGAAAGCGCCCGACCTCGCTCTCCACCCCGCCCTTTTCGTGAGCTCCTCGCACCCCGGTCAGGCAGAAGGAGGAATCGAAGCCGTAGTGGGAGCGCAGGGCGACGAAGCGGTCGGACTCCACCCGCCGGCGGCCCTTCAGCACCTGGGCCACGGCGGCCTTCAGGTTGTCATAGCGGATCAGACCGAAGACGCCGCCGAAGAACTCCAAGGCGGCGACATGGCCCTCGAGGAAGGCCTGCTGGGTCTCGGACTCAAACGCCACCACGAAGGCGGCGCCCGAGTGGCAGGCCCGCATCAGGAACAGGTGGACGTCGAGCGGCTCGCCGCGCACGATCACCTGTGCCTCCCCCCAGTCGACCTCGGCTTCCACGCCGGCCTCGGAGACCAGCGGCACGCAGGCCTCGACCTCGCCGATTTCGCGTCGCTTGGCGGCCACGTAGCGGTCGACCTGGCGCTCGGAGACGTCGGCGCCGTGCTCGGCTACCAGCCGCTGCCAGACGCGGCGGGCGGTATGGCGCTGCTTGCGCGGTGCCTCCTGGTCGGCGGCCAGCCATTCGTCGATCGCCGCCTTGAACGGGTCCAGTTTGGGTGCCGGGCGGTGTCTCGGCGCTCGCTTGGGCGGCGGCACCGCCGAGTCGAGCGCCTGACGGACAGCACGGCGATGAACCCCGTGGCGTTTTGCCAGCTCCCGGATCGACAATCCCTCCCGCGTGTGATCGCGCCTGATCTGCTCGAACTGTTCCATTCTTGTCACTCCCTCCCGACCTCCGCCTCGCGCTCAATAGAGCGCTCAGCGTCAGCCGTGGTTCGGACGGAGGTGGGGCCAGTTCAAGCGTCGATAGTGGGGCCAGTTGAGATGTCTACACCCACGTGGCGCTGGTCGTGTTCGCACACAGGGTCCCCTGCCGCTACTCGCTGCGCTTCGCGCATCGCTGCCTGCGCAGCGCGTCCCTTCACGGATGGACCGACCGCGGCGAGCGCGGATACACCGGCCTCTTCAAGCTGACTCGCGGTAAAAGCGTGATCTGGCTCGAAGACGCCGGCGGGACCGCCCGCTGCCTCAATCGTTGAGCGAGGCCGAGATGTCATGGCGGTGGCGCTGACCCGGCATGACCGGGCCCTGCCTGTAGGTGCTGGTGCCCGCGGGGAGTTCGGCGGGGGACTCCTAGCCTTCGGCCCAGGCCGAGCTGATCAGAGGGACCTGTCCCGCGGTGGCTTCGCGGTCTTCTGGCTGGGCGAGCATGGTTCCGGGGAGCTGGTTTCGCCTTTCGCCCCGATACAGCCTCGGTTCGAGCATCAGTCCCCGCAGCCGCTCCCGCCGTCCGTGGGAAGGGGCACCGGAGTAGTAGCCCGGTATCACCAGCACGAAGGGCCTCATCCGGGAGGCGGTCATCTCGATCGCCGGCCCGCGCAGAACCCCGGCTCTGCTCCTGCGGCATTCGCCGTTGATAGACATCGAGAAGCTGCGATCGGCGGTTGGCTTCTCGATCATCAGCAGGTGCACTCCCCGCCCCGCGACGTGCCGAGCGGTCCTCTTGCTCACTTCCAGTCGGCCCAGCATCGCAGCCGCGCTCCTGCCGGCTGCGCAAGGCTTCACGTTCGCTTCGGCGACGTGTCGTGGCGAGGCCAGCGTGAGCGAGCCCTTCGGTTCGTTCAGGCTCGGTTCGAGCCAGGTGCCCCACACGGCCGCTTTGTCAGGGATCGCTGCGTTGACGACTTCGATCGTCTGCTTGAGCAGCGCGGCGGCGGGCCCGGGCCGTGGGGCCTCGACCGTGACCCGGACGCCGCTTTGCACCGAGCAGCGGACGGTGCCGGACTGCTCGCTGCAGGTTGGCGCGCGGCGCGGGCCGCCCTGGGTGATGGTCCCGCGACGCCCGCCTCGGCAGTCGGTGAGCTCCATGGTTTTCGGGTGCTTCCCGGCGACGCTCAGTTTGCAGTCCCCGATCTGCGGAGCATCGCGGCGCAAGGCGGCGAGGCTCATGTCGCTCGCCAGGGACTCCCAGCCGGCTGCGGAGATCGCGATCGACCGCGACTGGGCTGATGTGGAGCCTCCGCAGCCCCCGAGGAGGCCGGCGAGAGCCAGGAGGGCGAGGAGTGCAAGGGACACCCGCACCCCCGCTTCTGCGTCCAGCGATCGACAAGCCACAGTGCGACGCGAGCCTACCGGAGCCACGGCGCGCCGACGGGTGCCCTTCGTATGCGGGTTGAGTGCAAATCACGCGGCCGCACGTCGTCGGGGACACGCTGCAGTCCGGGAGGCCTGGCGCTCGAGTGAGCGGCTGCTCGGTGCCTGCCCGGGACTGGTGATGCACTTCACCGGGTGGCGGCCTGTCAGCGTGCCGCGTGGTGGGGCTTCGGGCCGATGAGCACAGTCGACGCCGTGGTCGGCGGGTAGTGGAATTCTTCTGCTTCAAAGCCCTTCGTTCGTACGTGGAGAGCCACCCGTTCCCAGCGTCCCGGCGCTCGGAAGCGAACCTTCGTGACCTTGGCGAGCCTAAGGCGCCGATGGAGGATCTGCCCCTTCCTGACCCAGGTGCAGCGAGGGTCATGGAGGATCAGCCCGCAGGGCACCCAGTTGCGCTGGATCGAAACGGTCGCCGCGTGGCCGACCAGCCTCTTGTCTGCTTCGATCCGCAACTTCGATCCGCGAGCTTTGAGGTTCAGCTGTGGATAAGAGATTTCCGGCTTCGGTTCGCTGTTGAAGGACCACGCGATATCGGGCTTGCCGGGTTGGGAGATGGTCACCGAGTAGCGGCCGGCGACGAGCGCCAGGCGGGGGACCAAGAACACGGCATTGTCGGAGGAGAGGATGCTCTTGCCGGTCAACCCATAGATGGCGTCGTGGGTGACGAAGGTGCTGGCGGTGACGACGCAGAGGTCGTTGCCGACACTGCTGATTTGGCTCCCGTCGGGCAGGGTCATGGTGGCGCTGAGACCCGGATCGGGCGATTCGGTGAGCAGCGCGATCAGCGGCAGGCCGGAGGAGTCATAGTCCCCTCCCGGGTGCTCGGCAAGGCAGGTGTCGATCGGCGCCGGCGACTCACCCGTGTAGTGCGCGAGGTCGATCGTGCTGTTCGGGCCCGGGAATAGGACCAGCTTCGGCGGGGCGTCGTAGTTGAGCCCGCTGATCACGTCGAGGCCCGCGCTGCCGCTCTGGACACGAGCGAAGGCGACCTTTTCGAGGCCAGGTCGAAGCATCCCGACCGCGTGGAAGGGCGCGGAGAGCCAGTTGTCGATCGCTTCGACGTTGGTGTCTCCGCCTCCGAGGTCGCTGCTTTCAGCCTCCTTGGCGCCTTCTGGCGTGTAGTAGGGGCTGGCCGGAGTCTCAGTGTGAGCGCTGACTCCTTCGAAGAGGTTCTCGGGCGTATTCCGGAGGTAGTTGAGGTGCGCGAGGATGCCGGCGCTCCAGGCCTGTTCATCCACCACCGGCGGCAACTGGGAGGCAGATCGAATTTCGTTGACCCGCCCGAGCCAATCGGAGCGGGTGACCGTCGCAGCTGCCGGTGATGGGCCCGCAAGGACCAAGAGAAGGAGCGCCCCGAGGCCCCACGCGGTGCGCCGCAACCGTCCCTGCATCATCATCCAGGCTATCAGCGGACCTGGTGCCGAGCTACCTTCCGAGCTACCTGATGAGCCACTGCCCGATGGCAAGGCCTACAGTGGCAAGACGTGGATGTTCATCCGTGGTCGCATCGCTGAGTGCTGGTGAGCCCACAAGACAGCGGTGGGCACGGAACCTGACGGAATCGGATAGCCATGAGGATGAGGGCACCCACGGCGCGGGAGGGGGCTGCGGACCCGGACGAGACCTATACCCTTGACGAAAGCGAGTCTCGAGGGTCCGGCCGATAGTCATCGGTGCAGCAGCATGGATGACCGCTTGGCCACCCGCTTACTGCCAGCTGGGCGGAAGCTGGCCACAATCGATGCCTTGGTGACATCGTGCCCGCGGAGAAGATGACGCAATGCGGGGCGAAAGGCAACGAGCAGCGTCTGATTTCCAGATGCCCCATGCCGCTTACCGCCTATCAGGATCTGCCGGTGGCGCTTACGTCGGCGAGCGAGAGTTATCGCGACCGTACCGGCGGTCGGGAACGAGGCATTCAACTCGAGATGGCCTCTCGACCCAGTGTGGTGATGGAGCTGCAAGCGGGTCTGCGAGATCAGGGAGTTCAAGAGCTTGAGAACAGCCCGGTTCCGCTGCCGATGTTTATGTATGGGCCGACGTTCGGTCGTTTCCGATCCGTATTTGGGCATCCTCGGCTCTGCCGGAGGCGGATCGAGCGGATCGAGACGTGCCAGTTCTGGCCCATGCGGCGTGTTCAGGGTGAACCAAAGTTCGTCTGGGCCTGATTCCACCATCCCCCAGACGCCCGTCTCCTCTTCGCCGGTGAATTCGGAAGCTCCATTCAGCAGGAACGTCGAGAACTGCCCGTTGAGCTGCTGGCGAGTCAAGCGATCAGGATGCCCGCCGGAGATGGTCCACAGTGCGCCATCGGTTGCCTGATATAGCCTCACACCAAACGTGCAGGAGCCAGACCAAAAGTCCGGGGTGCTGGTCGGGACGGCGGTGGCGTCGTGTTCGACCAAGAATCCGGTGTTTGATCCATTGAGTCCGGCTACTCCGATCTGACCATCGAATTCATCGTTCCAGGTCGCGTTCTGCGCCCAGATCAGGTCATCTTCTCTACCTGGATCAGCAGTGAACGAATCCGGGTGTTCGAGGTACTCCGAGAGGTTGCCCATGCGCTGTGTATCACTGAGATGACCGGCGACGTTAATCTGACCGATCGTCGCTCCGCCCAACCCTTCGTTGTTCAGCCACCACACGGAATCGCCTGCAGCCGGCGCCATGAGGAACCCTTGCGGGGGAATCGCGCCGACTGGGGTGCCGGTCCCTTGATAGGAGACAAACTCGGCGGTCCCTGTGGGTGGTGCGCCACCAAAGCTGACGAGTTTCCAAAACCAGACCCCGGTTTCGGTGGCAACACTGGTATAGATGCCGCCCGCGCTCGTTGCCCCGGCAGGCCAAGTCTGCCCGAAGCCGGAGAGGTCGTACGTTTGAACTTCCCCTCCGATGCTGACGGCCGCCGCTTCGCAGTGTTCTTCAGTGCCAGTGGATGGGTACGTGAAGGTGCAGTGCTGCAACCATGCTCTCCCATCGCGTCCAGCGACAAGGTTCATCCCGCCCCCAGCGGGGTCGGCGATGTCGTCCACCGAACCGTCGGAGGCGATGTGCTCGAGGCCCGGAAAGGCATTGACCCAGACGCCGCCATCGGAGGCCGGGACCATTTCTGAGAAGATCGGTTCGCCTTCCTGGCTGGGCGTGGTCGAAAGCAGCGTTCCACTCTGGCTGACGTGGAGGATCCGCATGTGACGTTCAGAGTTGTAGGGGCCAGTGCTCAACGATTGGGCCACCCACAGCGTTCCGTCGTTGGCGACCGTGAGATCGTCGATGGTGTTTTCCTTGCCGCCGGGTAGCGGGAAATACGAGACGGGCGCCGCACCCGCAGCTACAGGGAATGCGCCGCAAAGAACGGCAGCGATTAGCACCCCGATAAGGATCACGAAAAGCTGAGGAGTTGCCTGACCTGAGCCGTTATGGAGCGCGCTAGTGGCCTGGCATCTACCCCAGGGGCTCATGCCGAATCCTCGAAATCGCCGATACGCCATGCGGCGCAATCCTATAGCGAAGCTGAGCGAGACCGGGAGCTCGTCCTCGATGCGGCCTCCAGCACCAACCGGAAGGATGCCCACCGGTGAGACTCATCATGCCGACGAGTCAATAGAGAACTCAGGCTAGTATGCGCGTCAGTGGACCCGAGGTCAACCGGCCGCAGGGGATTAATGCTCGCCGCAGCGCTAGTTCTGCTCGCGGCGATCTCCATCATGTCGTCCAGTGCTTTGGCGGCGGTCGGTATGCGCCGTCCACTCCCCGCCTCTGACTACTCGGTGAGGCCCGCATGCGGCGCTCCACTTCCGGGGCACGCGAGCTGCCTTGCGGACAAGCTTGTTCCGGAGACCGCAGCCGCACGCGCGCACTCCCATCCGCTGGGCATAACCCTGGGACAGGGAGCGGAAGCTGGAGACAGCGCCGCGGCGGCGGCGTTCGGGCTACGCCCGGAAGACCTCCACGAGGCCTACAACCTGCCACTGGACGCACCCGAGGCGCAGACGATCGGGATCGTCAACGCCTACGACGATCCCACGGCCGAACAAGACCTCCGTATCTACGACGAAGAATTCGGATTGCCGGCATGCACGACGGCGAATCATTGTTTCCGAAAGATCAACCAGCGGGGAAGCTCCTCTCCTCTGCCCGAAAAGAACTTGCAATGGGAGAGCGAGATCTCACTCGACGTGCAGACGGCTCACGCTGTCTGCCAGAACTGCCAGATCCTTCTCGTGGAGGCCTCCTCGTCCTCTTCTTACGACCTGGGACAAGCAGTGGACACGGCCGCCGCCGAAGGGGCAACCGAGATTTCCAACTCCTATGGAGGACCCGAGGGTGGCTGGGGCAGCTTCTACGATCACCCTGGGGTGGTCGTAACCGCTTCAACCGGGGACTGGGGTTACGACAACTGGGCGGAAACATTCTGGGGCGAAGCCGCGAACTCCCCTGCCTCGCTTCCGACCGTGGTCGCCGTCGGCGGTACTAGCCTCGCGATGTCTGGAGAATCCTGGGCGAGTGAGACCGCTTGGAGAGAAGGGGGCAGCGGCTGCTCGGAATACGAAGAATCGGCGCCACCATGGCAGAGTGCGGTACCGAATTGGACCGAGGTCGGCTGTGGCTCAAGGCGGGCGGCCGCCGACGTGGCCGCCGACGCCGATCCCTACACCGGCATGGCCATCTATGACTCGGGCAATTATGGCTGGGGCACGTGGGGCGGGACGAGCCTCGCCTCACCGATCGTCGCCGCCACCTTCGCCCTCGCGGGCGGGGCACACGGGGTCGAATACCCGGCGCAGACGCTGTATTCCCACCTCGGCACGAGCGGGCTCCACGACGTTGTCTCCGGGTCCAACTGGGGTTGCTCGAGGTCCGGTGGATGCACCGTCGAAGAAGAAGAAGCCAACTGCTCGGAAGCCTTGATCTGCAACGCGGGGCCCGGATACGACGGGCCGACCGGCGTCGGAACCCCGGACGGGCTGACGGCGTTCGGCGGCAATCCGCCCGGGCCCCCACCGACGGTGACGGATGTCTCGCCTCTGCGAGGATCGGTCAGCGGCGGCAATACTGTGACGATCGAAGGGACGGGCCTGGAAAATCCCGAGCACGTCCAATTCGGCGCCGAACGAGCGGCGATCATCAGCGACAGCGAAGACTCCATAACTGTCGAAGCCCCCGCCTATGAACCGGGCCTGGTCAACGTTACGGTGACGGACTCAGAAGGCCTCCGCAGCGCGACCTCGGAAGCCGATCACTACGAATATTTCGTCGCTCAGCCGCGCGTCGCTTCCGTCATGCCTGTGGAAGGGCCCTCGGCGGGCGGCACCGGGGTGACCATCGACGGCGCTGATCTAGGAGAAGCCGAATACGTCGAATTCGGCACGAGCTACGCGCCGGTGGAAAGCGCCACCGACACCTCGATCACGACCACCAGCCCGGAACACGAACCAGGCTCGGTCAACGTGACGGTGGTCGGGCCCTATGGGGTAGCAAGCGCCACCACGCCGGATGACCTCTATACGTATCTGCCGCCGCCCGCGCCGCCCGTCGCCGTCCTCACTATCGGGATGTCTGGCTCCGGCCATGGCGTGGTCTTCGTCTCGCCAGCAGACACGATCTGCGAATCGACCTGCTCGGAAACCTTCACTGAAGGCACGCAGGTGTTTCTCAGCGCGACGGCGACGGCGGGCTCCATGTTCCTTGGGTGGTCGGGGGCTGGCTGTTCGGGAACTTCGGTATGCGCGGTGACGCTCTCGGGCGACATCGAAGTCACGGCATCCTTCGAAATACTGCCACCATTTCCGGGCTCGACGGGTTCTCAAGAGCCCGTGATTTCGGGCAGCGGCGGGGCTGCCTCGAGACAAGGAGGTGCGGGCTCGACGACGTCATCACGGGTCACGGAGGGCAACAAGGGCGCCTATAGTAAGTGCAGGCGGGCGACGCGTCGAGCGTTTCTGCGGGCGAAGGGAGCAGCCAAGAAGATGCGAGGGAAGTCGCGTCTGAGCAAGCTGGCAAGGGCACGCAGACTGAAGGAGCGGCGGATGGTGAGATGTCGGTCGCGGTTTTTAAAGAGGTGAAGCGCACCGAGGGCACCCGACGTTCGCGCCCACCGCGTGACGGCGCGGCTACGCGAGTCGAGCTTCGTCTTGACGTCGCGGAGGGATGAAAAAAGATTGAGTTGCTCGCCGACCGCGCAACGCGGGACTCGGCGACGGTGCTACGGTTCGCGGCCGTGAAGAGCGCTGCGGATGCCGGAACGGACTCGAAGGGTAACGAGCCGGGGTGCGACTACTCCCGCGAGTTCTGAACGTGTCGGCGACGACGCCGCACATGGCCAATCTCCCGCTTTCGCACGGCGCTTGGCTGCGCCCGGATTCCAAAAGGGAATGCTGAGGGCACGATGAGAGGACTCAATGCCCTATGGGGCGCAGGGGCTGTACGGTGTGCGGCGATCATTAGACGGCCGGGCGCTTACCTGCCTGCAGCCGGTCTGACGAGCAGGGTACGGGTGCCGTTGCTCGTGGCCGCCTTGGCCTTGGGGGCAAATGCCCTTGCGCATGCCCCGACGGCCGCCGGTGCAGAGTCATCTACGGCCACACCGAATGGGCCGGACGCCTCGGCTGCTCGGTCGTCTGATCCGGCGATAGCAGTCGGCTCGGGCTGGACGGAATTTGATTTCGGGGAGGTTGGCGAGGTCAACTCCGATGGAGCCTTCAACTTCACGAGCGCTTCGCCAACCGTCGTCAGCATCACTGACAGCTACGACTGCGGCGACGAATTTGAAATCTTCGACAACGGGACCTCGATTGGAAGGACCTCACAGGTCAACGGGACGACCTGTCCGTCCCCCGGCTCCGCATACATCTACGGAGAACCCGAAACCGCATTTACCGATGCTGCCTTCAGCAAGGGCAGCTTCCGCCTGGGTCCAGGCTCACATTCTGTGACCATCATCCCGACCGCGAGCCCCTATGGAGAAGGCGCCGCCTATCTCCGGGTTGCTGCGGATACGGGCTCTTCAGTCCCTCCTAGGACGTCCACCTATAAGTACTGTGCCTCGCGGATCAAGCCGCGAGCGATGACCACCGAAGTGAACTTCCAGCCGTGCATGACGGTGAGCGACTCCTACAACGGTACTTCCGCCACGACCAGATCGATAACGCCACCTGCCAACTCACGGCAATCAGGAGGATGTCCGGAGTACATCTCTCACTGGTTTTCGTCGCTCGGATGCCAGGTGACAAAGGTCGGCCACCACGATAGTGGCGGTAGTACGACCGACTACGTGAAGATGAAGCTCTCGTGGGCTACCTCGGTCAACGGGTATGCCGTTCTCATCACGGATTACGAGGAAGACATGCTGACGCTTTCGGTCACGACCTCCGCGACAGGTGCTCACACCGTGTCCTCGGCCGTCGCGCTGGATTCCCATTGGCAAATCGTGACGCAGCTCGACCTTGGCTTTAACGCTTGCCGGGACATGACGGCGGCCTCTGGTGGCACATGCACTAGGAGCGCAAGTCCCGGCCCGGCGGAGCGAGGCCCTGCCTCGGCGGACGCAACACCGGCCCGCAGCGCGGGTCCCGGCACCACGGAGCGAGGCCCGGTCCCCGCCGACGGAACCCCGACCGGCGGTATCACCGGCGAGGTCAGCAGCGCCTCCGGGGGAGAACCGATCGAAGGGATCGAGGTCTGCGCGTTGACGAACTCCGAAGAATTCGCGGGTTGCTCACATACGGGCCCCACGGGCGAATACACGATCTCGAGCTTGAGCGAAGGCTCCTACAAGGTCGCGTTCTACGGGGCCGAGATGTGCGGGGAAGAAGGCTGCACCCAGCAGAATTACGTCACCCAGTACTACGACGACGCGGCCTCCTTCTCCGAAGCCCAAGGTGTGAGCGTGACGGGGACCGGCACGACCTCCGGGATCGACGCCGAAATGGCCGAAGGCGGCAAGATCACTGGCCAGGTGACGAGCGCCTCCGGGGGAGAACCGATCGAAGGGATCGAAGTCTGCGCGCTGACGAACTCCGAAGAATTCGCGGGTTGCTCATATACGGGCCCCACGGGCGAATACACGATCGCCGGCCTGGCCTCGGGCGAATACAAGGTCGAGTTCTACTCCTCCTCGAGCGGTTATCTGACCCAGTACTACGAAAACGAGGCCTCCCTTTCCGAAGCCCAAGGTGTGAGCGTGACGGAGACCGGCACGACCTCCGGGATCGACGCCGAAATGGTCGAAGGGGGCAAGATCAACGGCCAGGTGACGAGCGCCTTCGCGGGAGAACCGATCGAAGGGATCGAAGTCTGCGCGCTGACGAGCGCCGAAGAATTCGCGGGTTGCTCATATACGGGTCCCACGGGCGAATACACGATCGCCGGCCTGGCCTCGGGCGAATACAAGGTCGAGTTCTACTCCTCCTTGAGCGGTTATCTGACCCAGTACTACGAAAACGAGGCCTCCCTTTCCGAAGCCCAAGGTGTGAGCGTGACGGAGACCGGCACGACCTCCGGGATCGACGCCGAAATGGTCGAAGGCGGCAAGATCAACGGCCAGGTGACGAGCGCCTCCGCGGGAGAACCGATCGAAGGGATCGAGGTCTGCGCCGAGTCGGCGGGCGATAAGGGGTCCGCCAACTGCGCGTACACGGACTCCAGCGGCGAATACACGGTCTCGGGCCTAAGCACGGGCACTTACGCGGTCGCGTTCTACGGTGGCGACGTGTGCGGGGAAGAAGGCTGCACCCAGCAGAACTACGTCACCCAGTACTACGACGACGAGGCCTCCCTTTCCGAAGCCGAAGGCGTGAACGTCACGGAGACCGGCACGACCTCCGGGATCGACGCCGAAATGGTCGAAGGAGGCAAGATCACCGGCCAGGTGACGAGCGCCCCCGCGGGAGAACCGATCGAAGGGATCGAGGTCTGCGCCGAACCGGCGAGCGGCCAGAGATCCGCCAATTGTGCGCACACGGGCTCCACCGGCGAATACACCATCTCGAGCTTGAGCGAAGGCTCCTACAAGGTCAGGTTCTACGGCGCCGAGGCGTGCGGCGAAGGCGGCTGCACCCAGCAGAATTACGTTACCCAGTACTACGAAAACGAGGCCTCCTTCTCCGGAGCCGAAGGCGTCAGCGTCACGGGGACCGGCACGACCTCCGGGATCGACGCCAGATTGGCCGAAGGCGGCAAGATCACCGGACAGGTGACGAGCGCCTCCGGGGGAGAACCGATCGAAGGGATCGAAGTCTGCGCGCTGACGAGCGCCGAAGAGTCGGCGGGTTGCGCGGACACGGACTCCAGCGGCGAATACACGATCTCGGGCCTGGGCACGGGCTCCTACAGGGTTGAGTTCCTGATCCCACCCGAAAGCGGCCTCGACTACGCCGCTCAGTACTACAGCGACAAGCTATCCCAATCCGAAGCCGAACCGGTGTCGGTCACCGCGGGTAGCGCCACCCCTGACATCGACGCGGAAATGCAGCCCGCCGCAGCGATGGCGCCTGAGAACACGAAGCTGCCCCAAATCACCGGGACGCCCGCCGTCGGGGAAGCACTGAACTGCTCGACCGGCACCTGGGCCGGCACTCCCACGCCCACCTACACGTACAAGTGGCTGCGCGACGGATCAGCGATCTCGGGCGACGTTTCGAGCAGTTACGAAGTCCAGCCGTCCGACGAAGGCCACATCCTGTTCTGCGAAGTCACGGCTACAAATACGCTCGGGTCGAAAGCCGCAACCAGCGACGGGGTGGCGGTCCCCGTGAACTCCTCAATCGCGGGCAGCGGATCGACCGGCGGCCCTGCAGGGCCCGGTCAGGGAGAAGCCGCGAACGAAGAGGTTCCGCGGGCAAGAAAAGTCTCCCCAGACGCCACTCTCGCCGGTACCTCCCTCAAGGTGGGAGCCTCAGGCAAGTTCGTCGTGAAGATCGTCTGCCCGCCGGGCGAGGCCAGCTGCACCGGAACGATCACGCTACGCACCGAGCACGCTGTCGCCAAGCGCAAGCATAGGGCCACCGTGTTGACTCTCGCCAGTGGATCGTTCACCGTCACTGGTGGCCAGTCCAAGAAGATCACGCTACATCTGTCCGCGGCGGGCCGCAAGCTGCTTGCCCACAGCCATGTGCTGAGGGTCCGCGTGACGATCCTGGTCCGCGACCCAACGGGCGCGACCCACACCGGGCAGACAACCGTCACCCTACGTGTGTCCAAGGCAAAGCGCGGTAGGCACTGAGAACTCCATGAAGCGTAACGACCGCCGGTAGGAAGCTGTTGCATGGCCAAGGGAAACGCCGGTAGCCCAAGGACTACGATCGGCGCGTTGCTAACCCGGATTCGTCGCTCTCACCTCAGCGGGTGTAGTTCCGCTGCTTGAGACAGGTAGCAGCCACAGGGCGGTTTACCGGAACCGCCCTGTGGATTTTCTGCGGGTCAAACGAACCTTTCGCTTTGACTTCGCGAGGCATTCGGCGCAGGCTGAAGCCGCCTTACGGTGGTGAGCGGGACTTCAGGGTCAGCGAGGAGGCGACCAGCCTCTATGGAAACGCCCCGGCGGACAGCGAGCCAGCCTGGCGAAGGCGGCGACCAGCGTCTCCACCCACGGCTGGCGAAGCGGCAGGTGCAGGGTGGTGCGCCGGCCAGAGCGCACGGGCTTCCCGGCGACGTGCAGGAGGCGTTGGCGCAGCCGCTTGGGCTCGGCGAGCGCCAGTTCGCCTTCCAGGAACTGTTCGGTGCCGGCCTCCAGGAGGGCTGTGGTGCCCTCGCGGTCGCACTGCGGCCCACCGGAGTCTCCGCGAGTGCTAAAAATTAAGTAGATCGAGAAGCCGGGGCCGGATCGCCCGCGCGGCCTGGCCCCAAAGCAGCCCAACGTTGGAGGCGGCGGTGGAGGCATCGACGGCAACGGATAGGGGGGCCAGTTCCTCTCCTCGTTGCCCTGTAGAGGTGATGAGCGTCTCCCACACATCCACGATTGCCGATCCGACTGACGTCGGCACGCTGCTCCGAACCTTCGGCCGGGGCGAGGAGCGGGGCAGGGCGCTGCGCGCGCAACTGGCCGAGCAGTTTCCCGAACGCCCGGCCGAGGGGATTGAGGACGCGGTGCAGACGGCATGCAAGTGCTTCCTCGACGAAGCGGAGGGGATCTCCGACCCCGCCGCCGCCTACACCTGGATCCGCACCACCGCCTACCACGCGCTGGTCCGCGAGCTGAACCGCCAAAAGCGGGTGATCGCCGTCAACCCGAGCGCTGGAGCGCTGGAGATGGCCGCCCCCGAGCAGCCCGGCCCCCTCGAGGAGTTGATCGCGCTGGAGGACGAGGCCGACCTCGACGTCCTCCTCAGCGAGTTCGCCGAGTCCCTGCCCGCTCGGCGCCGCGAGATCCTTGTCCTCTGGGGCGAAGGCCACAACCGTCCCGAGATCGCCTCCCGGCTCGGGATCAGCGAGCGCGTCGTGAAGCGCGCCATCGAGGAGATGATGCAGCGGGCCCGCGTCGTCCTTGCCGAGAAGGCCGGCGGTGGATGCGAGCGCGGCGAGTCTTTTGTGATCCGCTTCGCCTGCGGGCTCGCCGACTCGACGGAGGCCGAGCAGGCGCAGGCGCATCTGGAGCGCTGCGGGCGCTGTGCGGCCTTTGGCGAGCGGCTGGCCGCGTGGCGAGAGAAGGCGGGGGCGCTACTGCCGCTGCCGGCCACCGAAGCGGCGGCTCCGGGGCTTGTGGAACGGGTGGCGCACCGCGCGGCGCACGCCGTCGCCTCCGCCAAGCAGCAGCTCCTGGGAGGTGGGGCTCAGCTCAAGCAGCAGGCCGCCACGGCGACCTATGCCAGATCGGTGGACCCGACTCCGCTCGCCGGGGTGCGTCCCGGCACCGTCGCCGCGGTCCTCGCCAGCTGCATCGCCGTCGGCGGCGGCGCAACCTACTGTGCCCAGCAGGGCGTCAACCCGCTCGACGCGGCTCGCGGCCTGATTGCGGGCACCCAGGAATCCGAACCGAAGCCGAAGCCCCCACCCGCGGAAGCGAGCGAACCGGCCGTCGCCCCGCCGCCAGTGAGCGAAGAAGCGACTACGACCGAAGCGACCGAAAGTGCTCCGGCTCCCGAACCCGAACCTGAACCCACGCCCGAACCCGAACCGGCGCCCCCGCCACCCGAAGCGAGCTTCGAACCCTCCTCGCCCGACTACTCGAGCGCCGAAGCGGCGCCGGAATCGGCTTCCGCGCCAGCGGGTCACGCGCGCCCTGCGCCGGTGCCGGCCGGAGAAGCCCCGCAGTTCGGAGGGCCATGAGCCAGGCGACGCTTACAGCCGCAGGGTTGCCGCGACTCCGGCTGGCGATCGCCGCGGCGCTCCTCGCGGCAATGGCGGCCCTGACGATCCCTCACGCAGCCAGAGCTGGCGAATTCACGATCAGCGCCTGCGAGGCCAACGGCGAATTCTCCAGCGGCGCCTTCGAAAACTTCGCCACCCGGGGCATGAAGTGGCGGCGGGCCTGCAACCCGCTCGGGCCCGGGCTGCGGGGGCTGGTCACGGCCAACGTGGCGCGCAGCGGCCACGTCGCCGTCGGCGCCCAATCGGCATTCGTGCTGAGCGCCCCGCCGCAGACCAGCTTCTCCGCCCTGCGCTGGTCGGGCTACGCGCACCGGCGCGACTGCCGCTACGCCCTGCAGGTGTATGGGGTGCGCCCGGACGGCTCGTCGGCGACGATCAAGAACGTCCGTGCCGACCATCATTGCCCGCGCACCGATCGGGCCCAGGCCTCGAGCTGGCCGCGGCCCCGCGCCTTCAGCCTCGGCGGCGCGACGAGGATCGTCCAGCGGGCTGTCTGCGTCGGCGCGCCGTCGGCCAAGTTCTGCTCGGCGCAGGGGCAGAACTACCTTCAGACCTTTACCGCGGAAGCCACCGTCGTCAACGATACGCCGCCCTCGGTGTCGGTCGTCGCCAACGGCCCGCTGGCGCAGGGAGAATGGGTACGCGGTACTCAGAACGTCGAATACGAAGCGACCGACAACACCGGGGTCAAAGCGGCGAAGGCGTGGATCGGGGGCGCTCCGAACGAAGGGAGCGCACGCCCGTGCGACTACAGCCAGCGTATCCCCTGCACCAATGGTCCCGGTCAGATCGGGATCGAAACGCAACACCTGTCAGAAGGCACTCAGCAGCTGCACGTCTCCGCCGAAGATGCGGCCGGCAACGGCGGCGAATCGGCGCCGGTCACGGTGCGAATCGACAACACCGCACCCGGAGCGGTGCCCGTGGCGGTCGAAGGCGGGGAAAGCTGGCGCAACCGCGACGAATTCAACCTCGCCTGGCAGAACCAGCCCGAACCGGACCGAGCGCCGATCACCGAGGCGCTCTACCGCGTCTGTCGCGTCGGCACCCAGGAATGCGTCAGCGGCAGCAGGCCCGGCGCCTCGATCTCCCAGATCGACGACCTCGCCGTGCCGGCGCCGGGCGAATGGGAAGCGCGGATGTGGCGCGAGGACGCGGCCGGCAACCAGGAGTCCGCCAACGCCTCGGTGCCGGTGAGGCTGCGCTTCGACCCCGAACCGCCGAAGCTCGGCTTCGAACCCACCTCGTCCACCGACCCGACCCGCGTCTCGGTGCAGGTTACTGACCCGATCTCCGGGCTCGGCGGCGGTGAAATCGCGCTCAGCGAGGCGGGGTCGGGAACCTGGCAGGTTCTGCCCACCTCCGCCGAAGGCAACCACCTCGTGGCGAGGATCGACGACGCGGCGCTGCCGCCGGGCGAATACCAGCTGCGGGCCACCGCGAGCGACGAGGCGGGCAACCTGGCGAGCACCGAATCGCGGCTCGACGGGCAGCCGATGCGGGTCACGCTGCCGTTGCGGGTGATCACCTCCTTGAGCGCCGGGATCCTGCGCAAGCACACGGTGACCAAGAAGGTCCGTCGCTCCGGCAAGCCACGCAAGGTCAGGCACACAGTCACGGTGCTCGCCCCGAAGGCGACGGTCGGCTTCGGTCGCCGCGTTCGCTTCGCGGGGCGGCTGGTGGACCGGGGCGGGAACGCCATCGCCGGAGCGCCGGTGCAGATCTACTCCCAGCCGCCCGAAGAGGCAGAAGCGCTCATTGCCACCGTCACCACCGACGCCCACGGCGGCTTCGCCTACGCCGCGAAGGCGAAGACCTCGTCCAAGCTGCGCTTCCTCTACCGGGGGACGGCGAGAAACCTGCCGGCTGAAGGGAAGGCCGCCCTGCTCGTCCACGGCCGCTCCACCCTCAAGGCGAGCAGGTCACGGGCACTGAACGGCCAGTCGGTCCTCTTCAGCGGCCACGTACAGGGCCGTCCGCTGCCGGCGCTCGGAAAGCTGGTCGAGCTTCAGGTGCGGCTCTCCCATGAATGGTCAACCTTCCGCACGATCCGCAGCGGTCCGGACGGGCGCTGGCGTATCCCCTACCGCTTCCGGCGCACCTGCGGCCTCGAGCGCTTCCGCTTCCGCGCCCGCCTGCCGGGCGAGGCCCATTACCCGCTGGAGCCGGGGGCGAGCCCAAGCGTCACGGTCCGAGTGAGGGGAGCGCCATGCTCAAGCGGGTAGTCCCAGGCAAACGAGCCCAAGGAGGAGTCGCCGTGTTGAGAGCCCTGCGCAAGCGAGCCACCTACGCCAACGTCACCGCGACGCTGGCGCTCTTCATCGCCCTCGGCGGCAGCTCCTACGCCGCGCTCAAGATCTCCGGGCGCCAGATCAAGGCGCACACGATCACCGCCCGCAACGTCAAGCGCAACGCGCTCAACGGGCGGGTGATCAAGGAGTCGAGCCTCGGCGTCGTGTCGCGCGCCCGCAACGCCGCTCGCCTGGACGGGGTGAGCGCCGAACGGCTGCTGGTCCGCTGCCCGCAGGGAACCACCCCTGTCGCCGACACCTGCATCGAAACCCAGGCCCGGCCGCCCCTGCCCTTCCACAGCGCTCTGCTCGAATGCGCCGGAACCGACGACCAGGCCGCCCCCGGCCGCAGGCTTCCCACCTACGGCGAGTTGGCGATGGCGCTCACGCATGAGGAAATTGCATTGGCGGCGGGCGGCGAACTGACGAGCCAGGTGTACCCGTCATCCAGCTCCCAGGGCCTGGTCGAAGCCCTCTACATCACCAACAAGGTCGGTGACGTCGCTCTCACCCCCGACACCACCGCTGGCGCGAAGTCCTATCGCTGCGTCGCCGACCCGCTCAATTGACTCCGGAGAAGGAGGATCCCCGATGCCACGAAATCATAGTCACCGATCTGACCGCCGTCGGCGTCGGAACACGGCGCCGTCCGCCCGACGCAGCTTCGCCGCCGTGCTCTGCCTGCTGCTTGTGTTCAGCGCGCTGGCGCCAGCGTGGGCGTTTGCGGGCGAGGCCGAAAGCGAAGGGGAAGGCAGCGCCCCGCCCGGGCCGACCGCCGGGCTGGAAGAAGGCCCGCAATACGAACCGAGCGGGGAAGAAACCGCGCTCGAAGTAGAAGTGGCGGCGGTCGGCGAAGAAGGCGAAGAAGAAGCCGCCCCGGTGGAATCCGAACCATCCCCTGCGCCCGAAGCCGCCGGCGCCGAAGTCGGCGCCGAAGTCGAACCGCCTCTCACCGAAGCAACGCCGCCTGGCGCTCCTGCAACTCCGGCTGACGAAATTGGGCCGACCTACGAAACGGCACCGCCGGCCCCGGCGGTGGTCGAAGGCGCGCCGTTGAGCGCTCCGCCGACGGCGGCGAGCGAACCGAGCTCACGCGGCGATCGAGGCGAGCAGGCAGCTGAAGTCGCGACGGCGTCGGAAACGCCCCCCGCGCCGTTGCCGCCCAAAACGCCAGAACGCCCGGCGCCCACCCAGCCACCGGCGGCTCCGGTCGAGCAGCCAGGCGCCCCGACCGGCTTGAAGGGACGCGAGCTCCACACCGTGCGGCCCGGAGAGTCGCTGTGGTCGATCGCTGCGGCGCTGCTGCCGGCAGGCGCTTCGAACGCGAGGATCGCCGCCGAGGTACAGCACCTCTGGCAGCTCAACAAGAGCCGGATCGGGACCGGCGACCCCAACGTGATCCTGGTCGGGACGGTGTTGCGCTTGCGCTGACCGAGCGTTCAGACCCCTGCGCATATCCACCTCAGGCGGCTTATCGTGTGCGGCTTATGGGAGCGTTCCTGCTGGTGCCAGCCACACCGACTCGAACTCCATGACTTCCGCCAGCTTGTCATAGTCGCGGTCGTAGTGGAGCACGGCGGCGCCCAGCTCCTGCGCGGCAGCGGCCACCAGGTAGTCGACGACCGGCAGGCGCTGCGAGCCGGCCGAGCGATGTGCCAGCGTCCGCATCCCGGCCTCGGCTGCGCGGATGACCGCGGCGGTGAGCGGCGCGGCGCGGATCGTTTCGAGCTTCTCGGCGAGCAAGTCGAACTCGCTTCCGCGCCGCGCGCTCAGCAGGATCTCCATGCGGATCGGAGGGGGCAGGCGCAGGCGATTCTCGCGAAGGGCCTCGAGCCATCGCTCGCGCACCTCCGCCTGGCCGGCCCGCGCCCAAGCTGAGGTGTCGACGAGCAGCGGCAGCTCGCCCCAGGAGTCGCTCTCAGCGGAGCGGCCAGGCATGCCGCTTGCTCTCGCGCAGATAGTCCCAATCCCACGGCGCGGTCTCGGGCTCCTCGAAGTACCCGGCTAGCTTCTCGAGCTTCGCGCGCTGCTCTGGCGTCGCCGGCGGGCTCTCGCTCAGGTGGCGCGCCCCGACGATCGCCAGCTCCCGCACCTGACGTGCGCGCGGCAGGTCGGGGGGGAGATGGGGAGCGGCGTCGCGCAGCGCGTCCGCCAGCTCGGGATCCTCGGTTACCTGGATGCGATGGTGACGAGTCGGCACGAACTCAGTGTACCACTGGGGTACCACTCTCCCCGAGCTCGCCGTAGGGGGGCCACTTTCTCTCCTCGCTGCCCTGTCAAGGCAGAAGGACGATGCGGGAGCACTCTGGACACAAGGCAAGCGATCGGCCCCGCCGGGCGGGTAGCCAGGTCGGGAGGCTGCTCTCCGAGGAGACGGTCGACTCCCTCGTCGCGATGCTGCGGGTGCTCGCCGACCCGACCAGGATCAGGCTGATCGAGGCGCTGAACGAAGCGGGTCGGGCGACCGTCAGCGCGCTGGCCGCTCGTCTGCCGTTGAGCCAGCAGGGCGTATCCCACCAGCTCGGCGTCCTCCACCAGGCGGGTATAGTCCGCCGTCGCCGCGAGGGCGTCTGGGTCCGGTACGAGCTCTGCGACTGGACCGGTTGGTGGCTGATCGAGCAGCTCGCCGGCGGGCTCGAAGATTCAGAGGCCTGAGCCGTTCCGACCCCGAGGGGGCGGCGTGCAGACCGATCTCCGGCGGGTTTGCTCCGCCTTTGCACTCAGCTTGTGCTTCAGGCGTCGATCGAAGGCGACGACGGTCGGCAGGCGGAAGCTCCTCGGCCTACTTGCAGACGGAGTGGCCTTCTTCCTCACCGATGACACCGTTCCGACGATAGACATGCACTGTCCAGATGCACGGGTAGCCACCATCAGATCCATAGAAATGGACCTTCACATCGCAGTTGACCCGGTTTGCAGCCAAGCGCTTGCAACTCGTCACTCGAACTGCACGGCAGGGCGGTGGATGGTCAATGTCTTCACAGACGAATTGCGCGTGCTGTTTGGCTCGCCGCTGCGCAACAGTAAATGACAATGCGTCCACGCTCGAGCGTTGGGCGAAAATGGTTTGGCCCGACCGGGCCTGACCGGCAACTGGGAGCAAGAGACTCAAGGACAACACTGACGCTGCAATCGCTGAGCCAATAAAAAGGTACGAACGCATCGCCCTCCTCCGTTTCACCGCTGCCGTAGTGAGCACATATATCACGGCACGCAACTAGGACCCAACGCACAAGCACTTGCTTGTTCGCTTGTGGCCACTTCGGCATCTCGCCGCCCTGTCGTGGGAGCCGGCCATAGGGGCCGGCCTCCCAAGACGACGGAGGTGGTTTGCAGGTGTCATACGGTTTCGGTTCTGATTTGGAGAGGCGCGGCGGCGATGGCCGCGCGCTCGGCGCGGTGCTTCGCTCCGTGGGGCGGGTGGCGCTCTGGGCGCTGGTCGCATTGCTCCTGGCGCGCGGCGTCGTCGCCATCCTCGCCCCGCCCGCCGAGCCCCCGGCAGCGCGCCGGCAGGGCGGCGCCGATCAGACCGCGGATGCGTTCGCGGTCCGCTTCGCGCGCGCCTTCCTCGAAGACCCCTCGCCCAGGGCTCTCTCCGCGTTCCTCGCTACCGGTGCTCACGTCGGCGGCGGCCGCCCGCCCTCGGCCCACAACGTCGGGGTCGTCCAGGTTGACGTCGTGCGCTCCTCCGACCTCGGCGGCGGCAGGTCCGTCCTCACCGTCGCCTGTGAGCTCCGCGACTCGCGCGTCCTCTATGTGGCCGTCCCGATCGCCCGCTTCGGAGCGGGCGAGGCGGCGGTCCTGGGCGCGCCCTCGATAGTCGCGGTGCCGGCCGTGGCCGGGGCCGATCCGGAGCGCCCCCGGCCGCTGGCCGGGCCCGGCGCGGCCGAGATCAGGGCGCTGGTGGAGAGGTTCCTGCCCGCCTACCTCTCCGCGAGACGGGAGTCCGACCTCCGCTACTACCTGGCGCCAGGCGCGGGCGTGGTTCCGCTCGGCGGCGCCGTGCGCCTGCTCGGCGTCTCGGGCGTCGTCCAGCTCGGCGACGGCGAAGGGAGCCGGCGCGAGGTGATCGCCGCCGCGCGGGTTGCCGACCCGGCGAGCGGCGCCACCTACCCGCTCGCCTACCGGATTGAGGTCCGCGAGCGCGGCGGGCGCTGGTACGTCGCCGCCGTGGGGGGGGCGGTCTCGTGAGGCGGCGCCTGCGAGTGGCCCTGGCAGGGGCGGCGATCGCCCTCCTGCTCGTCCCCGCAGCGGCGCTGGCGGCTACCGGCAACGACGTCGGCCACAACCTCGGCTCGCTTCTGCGCAGCACCGCCGCCGCCCTCTACACCGGCGTCGTCGCGATCTTCGCCCTCGGCTTCCTGATCAACCGAAAGTTCACCGAGCTGGTGCTCTTCTTCTGCGCGGCGATCGTCGTCGGCTGGCTCGTCTTCGCCCCCGGCGAGGTCGCCGAAGCGGCGAAGGCGATCGCCCAGCGGGTGTTGCCGTGAGTGAGGACTACGCGGCGATCCGCTCCTACCAGCGGATCTTCAGCCCCGAGCGGCGTATCCACCAGATCGAGGGCCACCCGCTGCCGGTCCCCGGCGGGGTGCCGCTGCGCTGGTTGGGCTGGGCGGCGGGGACGCTGGCGGCCGTCATCGCCCTCTCCTCGGGCTCGCCGCTTGTGCTGGCGGGCGCGGCGGCGGCGGCTGGAGCAGGCGGCCTCGCGATCGCCGATCGGACCGCCGGCCTCCTCGCCGCCGCCGCGGCGCTCGCGGGTGCCTGGCTCGCGGGCGAGCTGCTCGGCGTCCTCGGCTGGCCGCTGCGCCTGGCGCTGGTACCGGCCGCGGTGGCGACGCTCGCCACCCAGGCGACCCCCGACGGGCGCCGCGCCGAGCGCTTCGCCGCCTCCTGGCTCCGGCTTCGCCTGGCGCCGCCGCGGCGCTCGTCGGGCCGCGGGTTGCCGGCCGACGGAGTCCAGTCGTTTGCGGGGGAGCTGTGGGTGGCGCCCGACGAGCACGGCCCACGGCTGCGCCGCGCGCGGATCGCCGGGCCGGCGGTCGTCTTCTTCGCTGACCCGCTCGCGGTCCGCCGGCGCCCGGCGCGCCGCTCGCAGCTGATCGCGAAGCCGCCTCGCCGTTTTGCCTCCCGCCGTCGCCTTGCCTCGCGAGTGGCGCTGGCGGCGGGTGAGGCGCTGGAGGTGCGGCCGTGATCGGCTTCCCGCTGCGCTACGCCCGCGCCAACGTCCTCGTCGGCCCCGGCGGCGAGGCGGCGGCGCTCTACCGGGCCGAGACGTTCTCCTACCCCTACCTCTCGGTGGCGGAGAAGTGGGCGTTGCTTCACCGCCTCGAGCGCTTCTTCTGCGTGGTGGGCGCCGACGTCTCGCTGTGGCGGGTGGCCCGCGCCTATCCCGCCGAGCGCTACGCGGACGAACTCGCCTGGCTGGCCGATCCCCGCCACGCCGAGGGCGAGCGCTGGCGCTCCTTCCTCGCCGCTCAGCAGCGCCGGCTCGGCGACCTCGACTCCCACGTCCCCGAGGTCTTCCTTGCGGTCTCGCTCTCGGGGACGCGTCGCGGGGGCGGGATGCTCGCCGGCTTCGAACGGGCCCGGCGGCGCGCCGAGGAGCTGGCGGGCGTGGGGGCGCCGCGCCCGATCTCCGCCTCGGGGCTTCGCTCGCTGGCCGAGGCCGAGCAACGCACCTTCGAGCGCGCCGCATCGGTCCTCGATCTGCGCCGCGCCACGACGGCCGAGCTGCAGTGGCTCCTGCGCCGGGCCGCCTGCCGCGGCGTCGCCGAGCCGGCGCTCGACCCCAACTGGGAGCCCGACGCGCTGATCCTCGGCGGGGAGGGCGAAGTCAGCTACGAGCCGCTGGAGTCCGACCTCTGGCGCTTCGGGGGCGCGCCGATGCGCGAGGACCCAAGCGAGCCCGCCTCGGTGGTCGTGGAGTCCGAAGAGGGCACCTCCTACCAGGCCTTCCTCTGCCTGGGCTCGCTCGCCGAGGAGGCCGAGTTCCCCGGCGCCGCCGAGCTGCTGTTCGAGCCGCTTGAAGGGGCGGGACCCGTTCGACGTGGTGCTGCACGCCGACCTCGTAGCCAACCGCGAGGCGCTGGCGCAGGTGCGCCGCCGCGTGCTCGACGCCGAGCACGCCTACCGCGAGCAACTCACCGGCTCGACGGCCGGGCCGGGTCTGCACGCCGAGGAGGACCGCGAGCTGGCCCGTGACTTCGAGGCCGTCCTCTCCTCGGTGGCGCGCCCGCCGATGCTGCGTGCCTGGGTCTCGCTGGCGGTCGGCGCGGCCGATCGCGAGGAGCTGGAGGGCCGGGTCGCGGTGCTGCGCGAGCGCTACGGCGAGATCCAAATACACCGCCCGCGCGGCCTCCAGCACGCGCTCTACCTCGATCACCTGCCGCGGACTGACGGCGGCGCCGTGCGCGACTACCGCCAGCAGATGACCGTCGAGCAGGCGGCGGCGACGGTGCCGCTCGCCACGGCGGAGGTCGGCTCGCCCGGCGGCGTCTACCTTGGCTATGACCCGAGCACGGGGAGGCCGGTTCGCTACGACCCGACCGAGGCGCCGCGGGATGCAAGGCCCTCGGCGGTGCTCCTTACCGGAACCCTGGGTTCGGGCAAGACGATCGCCGCCGAGGCGATCGCCCACGCGGCGCTTCTGCGGGGCTCGTTGGTCATCGACTTCGACCCCAAGCCCGACCACCGCCTCGACGAGCTGCCCGAGTTGCAGGGCGAGGCCGAGGTGCTGGAGCTCTCCGCCGACCCCCGCCACCGCGGCAAGCTCGACCCGCTCCAAGTTGGCCTGCCGGAGCTGCGCGAGGAGCTGGCGGCGAGCTACCTGATCGAGCTGCTGCGCGACGCGCCGCCCTCCTGGGAGGTGGCGATCGACCGGGCGGTGCGCGACGCCGTGCGCGCCAGCGAGCAGAGCCTTCGCTGCGTGATCGCGCGCCTGCGGGCTGAGGAGGCGCCGGCCGCCGGGGAGGCCGCCGAGGCGCTCGAGGTGATCTCTGACTTCGGCCTCGCCCGGCTCGGCTTCTCTGAGGAGGAGGCGGCCTGATGGCCAAGCCCTCGCTGATCACGATCCGCACGCCGGGCCTCAACCTGCCCGAGCCCGGCACCGCGCGCGAGACCTACACCAAAAGCGAGCGGGTCTCGGTCGCCACGCTGGCCCTGGTCACGGCGCTGGCGCTGAAGCTGATCGCCAGCGATCGCTCCCGCCACAAGCTCGTCCTGCTCGACGAGGCGTGGGTGCTGTTCGCCTCCTCGCAGGGGCGAGCGCTGCTCAACCGGCTCGTCCGCCTTGGCCGCGCCTTCAACGCGACCGTCCTGCTCGTCAGCCAGCGGGTCGAGGACCTGGGCGAGCTGTCGGAGCTGGTCGGCGCCGCCTTCCTCTTCGGCACCGACTCCCGACGCGAGGCCACCCGCGGCCTTGAGGCGATCGGCCTCGACCCCGGCGAGGGCGCCCTCGCCGAGCGGGTGAGCGAGTTCCGGCGAGGGCGCTGCCTCGTCCGCGACCTGCGGGGGAGGGTCGGCGAGGCGCAGGTTGACCCCTTGCCCGAGTTGCTGGCCGGGCTCGACACGACGCCGCGGGAGGCGGAGCGGTGAGGGCGCGCTTCTCGGCGCTGGTGTTGCGGCGGACGTTGTGGGCGGCGATCGCCCTGGCGGCGGCGCTGGTCGCGCTTGCGCACCCGCTGGCCGGGGCCGACGTGTGGGCGAATGTCGGGCCGGCATCGCCGATCGCGGGGCTCGCGAGCCGCTACCCGCTCGGCAACTACGGCCTCGACGAGCACTTCACCGCGATCTCGGCGGGCGTCTTCAGCGGCGTTGACGTCAGCGGCCTTCTGCCGATGATCGCCTACTTCTTCGCCAACGAGCTCTGGCAGCTCACCGCCTGGCTGGCGAAGCTCCTGATCGAACTCTTCGCCTTCGCCTTCAGCCTCGATTTGCTCTCGGGGTCGAGCGCGACGCACGGAGCGGGGGCGCTCGGGCCGGTCGCCCGCGCGATCCACTCGATCTACGCGACCGTCTTCGGCGGCCCCTGGATGGTGCTGGCGGTCTCGGTCAGCGGCCTGTGGGCGATGTGGAAGGCGCTGGTGCAAAGGCGCTACTCGGAGACCGCCGGCCAGCTCGCCCTCTCCCTCCTCTACATCGGGATCGCCCTGCTGTTCGTCTTGCAGCCGGCGCAGACGATCGGCACGGCGTCGGGGTGGACGAACGCGATGTCGGGCGCCTTCCTCTCGATCGCCAAGAACGGCGAACCGGGCTCGCAGCAGCGCTCAAAGGAAGCCGGCGCCGATCAACTCTTCGGCCTGCTCGTCGCCCAGCCCTGGGCGGTGCTCGAGTTCGGCGGCCTCGATCACTGCGTGCGCACCGGCTCGAGCTCGGGCGAATCAGAACCGGAATCGGCGCCGGTGCAACCGCTGAACGCCGAAGCCGCGCGGCGCCTGGAAGCCGGCGAAGAGGTCTCGGCGCCCGGCAAGACCTGCATCAATGACCTGCGCAAGTACGGTGGCCACTTCCTGCGCTTCGCGCCGGGATCCGAAGAACGCGAAGAAGAGTTCGAAGCGCTCGCCGCCGGGGACGCCTCGAAGCTGCCTGACTCAGACCCCGGCAAGGCCAGCCACTCCTACAAGCTTGGCCCCGCCGACCGGCCCGCCGCGGCGGCGATGGAAAAAGGTGGCCAGTACGAGCGCCTTCTGGTCGCGCTCGTCGCCTTCTGCGCCGAGCTCGGCGCCTTCGCCCTGCTCGGCGCGCTCTCGATCGGGGTGATCCTCGCCCAGGTCCTGCTGCTCTTGCTACTGGCCTTCGCGCCGGTGGCGCTGGTCGCCGGGGCGGTGCCAGGCCGCGGCCACGCTTTCTTCAAGGGCTGGCTCTCAAAGCTCGGCTCCTACCTGCTGCGCAAGGCGGCCTACTCGCTGATCCTGGCGATCCTGCTCGCCGTCTGCGCGGCGATCTCCGCCGCCACCTCCCAGCTCGGCTGGCTCTTCAGCTTCGGCCTGCAGTGCGCCTTCTTCTGGGCGGTCTTCCTGCAGCGCCGCTCCCTGACCGAGGGCCTGGTCGGGATCGTCACCGGGCCGGGCGCGCCGGGGCGCGAGCGGGCGCTCAGCATCCTCGCCCTCTACTACGGAGCGCGCACCACCGCCCGCGCGACGCGCGGCCCGCGGCGACTGGCTGGCGGGGCGCTCCGCGCGCCGGCCTCCGCCGCCCGCGCGGCCTGGGGCCGGCTGCGGGGCGGGGGAGGAGGAGACGGGCGGGCGGGCGTCGCGCCGCTGCGGGCCGAGGGGGTGCCGCTCGGCGGCGTCCGCCACCGCACCGACGTCGGACACCCGCGGCAGGGACAGGGGACCGAGCGGCCCCGTGAGGACGGCGCCGGTGTCGGGGGTGAGGATTCGCGCGCGCCGCGCCGCGAGGTGGCCGGCGAGAGCGCATCGCGAAGGCGGGCGAGCGGGCAGGGAGAGGGGAGAGGCAAACGGCCCGAGCGGCGAGCGGCAGCGAAGGGCAACGGTGCCGCCGGGCGCTCCGAGGAGGAGCCGGCCGGCGGCTCGGCGCGGAGCGAGGCAAAGGGTGGCGCGCGCGGGCGCAAAGGCGCGGCGCCGAGGTCGGGAGAGGCCACCCCGGACGGCGGTCGCGGCGCTGCGGCGAAAGGGCCCGGGAAGGCTGATCGAAGCCAGCTTGCCGAGCAGCTGAGGGCCGAGCGCGAGCGCGCCGAGAAACGTCAGGCCGAGACCAAACCCCGGGCCCGCTCGCAGCGCGCCGTCCCGCCCCCGCACCGGCCCCAGCGCCCCGCCCGGCCCAAGTGGAGGCGGCGCTTCGGCAAAGGCCCGCGCTTCGGCAAGGGTGGAGGCAAGCGGTGAGCGTGCGGCTGCGCTCGCCCCTCCCGCTTGTGGTCGCCGGCGCCGTGGCGGGTGCACTGGCGCTCTGCGTCGCCTCGCTGATGGCGCTCTTCGGCGCCGGGGTCTCCTGCCTCGGCGGCGGCGGGAGCGCGACGGGCGGGCCGGCACCAAGGGGAGCGGCGGCGCGCGAAATTCCCGCCGCGAGGCTGCGCCTATATATAGGCGCGGGCCGGCGCTTCGACATCAGCTGGCCGTTCCTGGCTTCGATCGGGGTGCAGGAGTGCGGGGCCGACGGGCTCTGCCACGAGGTCAGCGCCTCGGGTTGCGCGGGGCCGATGCAGATCGCCTACGTGCGCGGCTCGGCCTGCAGCCCCGACCCGAGCGCGCCGACGATCTGGGAACGCTTCGGGGTCGACGGAGACGGCGACGGGCGCACCGACGTCTTCGACCCGGCCGACGCCATCTACACCGCCGCCCACATCCTGCGGGCCGACCTCGGCGCCCCTCCCGCAGGCGGCTCCTACGCCGGCTACCGCGAGGCCGCCTGCCGCTACTACGGCGCTTGCGCGGACTCCGCCGCGAACTACGCGAGCGAAGTGATGACGCGGGCGCTGCGCTACGGCTTCGGCCGCGAAGCCAAGGTGCAGCTGCGTGTCAGCGGCGCTAAGGACGGCCCACCCGCGCCCTCCGGGTCGATCTGCGAAGGCCAGGGGATCGGTCCCGGCGGCGCCTCCGCCGGGGCGATCGTGCGGGTCGCCGAGCACCAGCTCGGCACCACCGAGTCCCCGCCGGGCTCCAACTGCACCCGCTACGGGCCGTGCGAGGAGTGGTGCAGCCTCTTCGTTGCCTGGGTCTGGCGGCGCGCCGGGATCGAGATGGCGGGCGGCACGGCCCCCTACGCCTACTCGGGCTCCATCTATGAATGGGCGAAGGCCCACGGCGGGCGCATCCTGCCCCCCAGCGCCACCCCGGCGCCCGGCGACGCGGTGCTCTTTGGCTGGGGGCCGAGCGCAAGCGAACACGTTGCGATCGTCGAGCGCGTCCTCGGCGGCGAGATAATGACGATCGACGGCAACTACGCCGATCGCGTCGCCCGCGTCGGCCCCTTCCCGCCCTCGCTCGCCGTGATCGACGGCGAGCCGGCGCCGGTCTACGCCTACGCCGAGCCGCCGGGCCCCGGCTCGCTCCGGGGAGGCGGGCGTCGTGATTGAGCGGCTGCGTGCCCTGCTCGAGCGCCCGCTCGACCCGCGTCTCGCCCGCGCCATTGTCGTGCTCGCGGCTGCGGTGACGCTCGGCTTCGCCGCGCTCGGGCTGCTCGCCGGAGGCGGATCGAGTCGCGCTCCCGCGACTCACCCCCGGGCGTCTGGGTCGGGCGGGGCCGCATGGCCCTCGGCGGCGCGGTCGGCACGGGGTTCCAGCTTGCCACGCGCGACCGTGACCCGACCACCGCGCCAGGATCCTCAGGACCGGCCCGGCAGCGCCGCCCAGCGTCGCGCGCAGCGCGCGCTCGCAACCCACCGCGCCCTTCAGCACGTCCCCTATCGCCACGGCGGCATCTCGATCGACCTCGTCGGCGCCCGCGGCGATCGCGCCGTGCTGGAGGTGCGGGCGGAGAGCATCGCAGCGGCCCATCGCGGCTGGCGCGCCTTCCTGCGCCGCTACCGCGACGATGGTCGCGCCTACCTTCCCCGCTTCCGCGCCGGCGGAGCTCGCAATGGCTGAGCGCACCAACGCCGACCTGCGGGCCGACCCGGAGGCCGACCTGCGGGTCGGTCTGCCGGCCACCCCGATCCCGTGCGCGGGCGCGCGTTTCGCGCATCGCAGCGCCGTTTGCCGCCATGCGATTTCGCCGAGATCCCCCCGTCACATCGAGGCTCGTCGATGAGCTCGTCGCGCTCCGATCGCAATGAGGCGTGGCCGCTGCTCACGCTCCTGGCCTGCATCGTCGCCTATTCGCTGTGGAGGCTCGTATCGCACCTGCACCCCGAGGCCGTTCTCGCATACGCCAGCTCGCTGGTCCCGATCGCACTCGGCGCGACCGCGATCGCCACCGCGCTGGCGACACTGCGCCATCACGCCACGCGCCGGACGCTTGCCTCGCGTCGCGCCGTCGCAGTCGTGCCCGCCGACGAGTTCGACCCGCGCCCTGAGGCGATTGCCAGCTTCGCCGCCCAGCTCGGGCGCTCCCAGCGTTTCATCGGCGGTTGGCTCGATCGCCGCGCCAGCGCGCTGCGGGTCCGCCTCACCACCGACGCCGACAGCCGACTCGCCTACCTGCTCGAGGTTCCCGAGCGCAGCGCGCCCCTGCTGCGCAGCGCCCTGCGCGCCTATCGCGGCGTCGAGCTGCGCGACCCCGACGAGGTGCTCGATCTCGCCGAGCCACCGCGGGGCAAGGCGGTGCGATCCGAGCTGGTGCTGGCCGAGCCAAGCGTCGAGCCGCTCGCCCGCCTCGGCCCCGACCCCGATCCGCTCAGCGCCTTCGCCGCCGCCACCTCCACGCTTGCGCCCGAGCTGGGCGAGCGGGCGGAGGTCTGCCTCGACCTGCTGCCCGCCCGTGGTGGCCGCGCCGCGCGGCTGCGGCGCCGGCTGAAGCGCCAGGCGCGCCGCCGCGGGAATCGAGGAGCCCGCTTCGCAGAGGTGCTGGGCGGCGAGCGCGGGAGTCGCCGCTCACCCGATCAGCTCTTCGAGCGCCGCCATGCCGGGCTGGGCCTCGACGCGAAGCTGCGCGAGACGGCGACGCTGTTCGAGGCGCAGATCCTCCTGCGCACGCTGGCACCGGAGCGCCCCCGGGCCAAGGCGCTGATGGCGAGCCTGCTCGCCGCCTTCGAGCCGACCTCCGAGCGCAATCACCTGCGCGTCGCCGGCCACGGCATTCCCGGCCTCTTCTTCTGGGGCTCGGACCTGCCGCCGCGCCGCGGGCGCTTCGATCGCCGCTTCGCCACCGGCCTCTTCCGGCCGGCACGGCGCAACGTGCTGACCACGGCGGAGCTGGCCGGCTTCCTGAAGCCGCCGACCGTCCACTGCCACCTCGAAGAGGTGCTGCGCGTCGGCGCCCTGCTCTCCCCGCCACCGCGCCTCCCGGCCTTCGACCGGCGCCGCTCGGAGCTGATCCCGCTCGGGCGGGTGAGCGGCGAGCACGGCGAGCGCCTGGTCGCGGTGGCAAGCGCCGAGTCCTTCTTCACCTATATCTCGGGCCGCAGCCGCTTCGGCAAGAGCGAGCTCGCGGTGGCGATGTTCACCCACCTCGTCCGCTCGGGCCACGGCGGCCTCTTCCTCGATCCCCACGGCGACGCTCTCGGGCGCATCCGCCCCTACCTGGCAGAGCCGCGCCTGGCCCGCAAGGTGGTCGAGGTCGACCTGCGCTCGGCGAGCGCCGCCCAGCCCGGCTGGAACCTCTTCGAGCTTCGCGGTGCGGCCGGCGAGGAGCGCGAGGCGCGGGTGCAGGCCGTCACCGACGCCCTCGCCTCGGCGATGAAATGGGGAGAGCGCTCGACCCGGGCGATCAACCTGACGAGCCAGTCCGCGGCTGCGCTGGCGGAGGTCGCCGCGTTGCTGCCGCCCGAGATCGCCCCGACCGTCTTTCAGATCCCCACGCTCCTGACCGACGGGCGCTGGCGGGCGGCCGTGCTGCCCTTCCTGCCGACGGCCTCGCGCGCCTTCTGGCTCGACCGCTTCCCGCGCCTCGCCACCGACGCGGTGACGCCGCTGACCAACGCGATCGACCGCCTGCGGGGCTCCGCGGCGGCGAGCACGCTGCTCGGCCAGAGCGTCGGCAGCTACCGGGTGCGCGAGGCGATGGAGCAGGGCCAGATCGTCCTCGTCTGCCCAGGCGCCGGCGACACGCTTGCGCGCCTCGCTGCCAACCTGATCGTCTTCGATCTCTTCCACTCCGCGAGGGCGCGGGGTGAGCGCCCGGCCGCCGAGCGCCGCCCCTTCTTCGCCTGCCTCGATGAGATCCAGACCTTCGAGGGCGGCGGCGTCGACCTCGCGGCGCTGGTCGAGCAGACGGCGAAGTTCGGCCTGCGCGGCATCTTCCTGAACCAGGACCCGGATCGGCTCGCGACGGCCACGCTCAACGCGCTGCTCACCAACCGCTCGCACCTGGTCACGACCGCGCTTGACTTCCACGCGGCGGCGCTGCTCTCCCGCGAGTGGGGAGGCGAGCCGACTCCGGCGGCGATCGGCCGCCTGCCCCGCTACCGCTTCATCGGCCAGGTCACCCACGAGGGCAGGCTCTCGCGGCCCTTCGCCTTCGGCGGGATCAGGGTCGAGGACGCACTGGGGCCGCCGGCCGGGCCGGAGGCGTTGGCCGAGCTCGACCGGCTGAGCGCCGAGGAGACGGCGCGCCGCTCGCCGGCAGAGGTCCTGAAGCACCTCGAGCACCTCGACGAGCGGATCCTCGTCGCGCTCAAGGCGCTGCGCGGCGAGGGACCGGAGACCCCACCTGTGCCTGTGCCGCCGCCGAAGCCGGGAGGCGGCTCCTTCGGCGTCAAGCGCAAGAAGCAGAGGCCCACCGGTGAGTAGGCGCGCATCCCGACCAGCGAACCACGGCCTGCCGTCCTCGACGGTCGAGATCGTCGCCTCACTCGCCCTGCACCGGGCGCTGTCTGCAGCGCAGGTGCGCGCGATCCACCTGCCCGAGGCGCGGGAGCGCTGGTGCCAGCGTGTGCTGGCGCGGATCGCCGCCGCCGGGCTGATCGACCACGCCAGGGCGGTGGGCTCCCCCCAGCGCCTGTGGTTCGCGACCGAGGCCGGCGCCCGCGCGGCGTTGGCGGCGGGCGCTCTGGCGAGGCGGCCGCGACTGCCGAGCGCCTCCGAGGTCGTCGGGCCGCTACAGGCGCACACCGTCGCCGTCAACGAGGCGGCGATCCGCTTCCTCGCCGACGCGCGCGAGCGCGGCGACGAGTTCGGGCCCCTGGCCTGGCGCCACGAGGTCGCCCACCCGCTGCGCCCCGGCGCCCGCGGCCGACGCGCCCGCGCGGTGATCGCCGACGCGCTCCTCACCTACCTCCGCGTGACCGACGAGGAGGTGTTCGTCGAGCAGCGCTTCCTCGAGCTGGACCGCGCGACCCTGCCGGTCGACGGCATGGTCACCGAGCTCGCCCGCTACGGCGAGCTCTTCCGAGCCGCCGGCGAGGACGGAGAGCCGCTGTGGCGCTCGCGCTATCCGGCCTTCCCCGCGGTCCTCTGCGTCCTGGCCGGCGGTGGCCGCGAGGCGCTCGAGCGTCGCCGCGAGACCGCCCTGGCATTGCTGGGGACCGACCCGCAGCTGGCGCGCACCCCGGAGGTGGCGATCCGCGTCTGCCTGCTAGAGGACCTGCTCGCGGTAGGGCCCTTCGCGCCGATCTTCTGCGAACCGCGCGATCCCGAGCGGGCGGTCGACTGGCTCGGTGAGCCGGGCGAGGGGGCGGGCGGCTGATGGCCCGGGCGAAGAAGAGGCCCCAGCAGGCGCAGCGCCGGGGCGGCGAACGCCGGCCTGAGTCGCGGCTTCTGGCCGGCGACTGCATCGAGGTGATGGCAGGGCTTCCGGCGCAGAGCGTCGATGCGATCGTCTGCGACCCGCCCTATGGGATCGGCTGGCAGAACGAGCACTGGGACGCCGGCGCGATCCGCGAGGCGGCCGCCCGCGCCGGCCACGAGCGCCTGAGGCCCAGCGAGGCCTTCGAGGCCTGGTGCGCTCTGTGGGCGGCGCAGTGCGCGCGGGTGATGAAGCCCGGCGCGCACCTGCTCGCCTTCGGCGCGGCGCGCACCTTCCACCGCCTCGCCTGCGGGCTGGAGGACGGCGGGCTTGAGATCCGCGACACGCTCGCCTGGCTGTACGGGACGGGGATGTCGAAGTCCCGCCGCTACCCCGGTGGGCGCTCGACGACGCTGAAGCCGGCCTTCGAGCCGATCGTCCTGGCGCGGGCGCCGCTCGACGAGACGACCGCCGAGACGATCTCCCGCCACGGGACCGGGGCCCTTAACGCCGACGCCTGCCGCGTCAACGATCGCCATCCCGCCAACGTGATCGCCTCGCATGAGCCCGGCTGCGAGGAGGACCGCTGCGCGCCCGGCTGCGCGGCGGCGCTGGTGGACGCCGAGGCCGACCGTGTGCGCGCCGTCTCGGGGCCGCGCACGCCGCCCTCGCGATTCCTCTATTGCCCGAAGACGTCGCGGTGCGAGCGCGATGCGGGCTGCGAGCGCCTGCCCCGCCGCGCGCTCGACCTCTTCCCCAACGCGGCCAACAAGAAGCCCGGCGGCGCCGCGGCGCGCAACCCGCACCCGACCGTGAAGCCGCTGGAGCTGATGCGCTGGCTGGTGCGCCTGGCCTGCCCGCCGGGCGGCCTCGTCCTCGATCCCTTCTGCGGCTCGGGGACGACCGGCGCCGCGGCGGCGATCGAGGGGCGGCGCTTCTGGGGCATCGAGCTCGAAGCCCCCTACATCGAGATCGCCAAGGCGCGGATCGCCCACTGGGCTTCCTCGCCGCTTGCCGAGGAAGCGCAGGCGACGCGCGGCCCTTTAGGGAGGAGCCGGTGAGCGGCGGTGCCGAGGGCGCCGGCGAGTTTCGGCTGGCGTCGGAGTCGATCGAGGCGCTGGCCGGCCGGCTCGCCGAGCTGCTCGGCGTCGAGGAGCGGGCCGAGCCCGAGGCGCCGCGGAAGATGATCTCCGCCGCGGAGGTATCCGCGCGCTGGGGCGTCGCCCGTCGCTGGGTCTACAACCACGCCTCAGAGCTTGGCGCCTGCCGGCTCGGCTCCGGCTCCCGGCCGCGGCTGCGCTTCGATCCGGTTGAGGTCGCCGAGCGCCTCGGCGCACCCGAGCGCGGGCCGGCGCGAGCGGATGGGCGGCGATTGACTGCGATCGGCGCAAAGCGGCATTCGGACTCGCTTTCCGCGCCCACCAGAGCTATGTTCGACGGGCAAGGAAAAAGGTGACCGGGAGGCGCACCAACGCCCCCCGGTCGGGCGCCGAAGGGTTGAGCTTCGGCGCGATCAGCAGCCTAGCCGCCACCGCCGGGCTGCTGGCGCCGACGCCCCCTCGCCGCCCGGAAAGGAGCCGACCGGATGGCACGGGCGAAGGGTGAAGTGATCGAGCGCGAGTGGAAGTCGGGCCGCGGCTTCGCCCTGCGCTTCACCGCCTACGGTCACCGCGAGTATCTGACGCTCGGTCTGCAGCGCGACGGCTGGACCCGCGAGCGCGCCGAGGAGGAGCTGGCGAACGTCATGGCCGACGTGCGGCGGGGCATCTGGGCGGCGCCGAACAAGCGCACGCGCCGCGCTGCCGTCGAGGAGGAGCCGGAGAAGGCTGGCGATACGCCGTTTGTGGTCTTCGCGGAACGTCTTCTTAAGGAGCGCCGCGAGGAGATGAGCGATGGCAATCACGCCTACCTGGCGTGGGGCCTCGCCCACCTCCGTCCCTTCTTCGCCGATTGGGCGCTGACCGAAATCGACGCCGAGGCGGTCGACGCCTACCGCGCCCACAAGGTCACGGAGAGCCGCGCCCTGGCGCGGGCGATCGAGCGCGGCCGGCCCAAGCGCGACGAGCACGGCAGGGTGCGGCGCCCGCTCGGCCCCGCCACGATCAACAAGTCGATCGACGCCCTCTCCTGGTTCCTTCGGATCGCCGTCGAATACAAGCGCTACGGGCTGACCGAGAACGCTGCTGCGGGCAAGCGCCGTCGGCTGGCAGAGCCCCAGCGCGTCCCCGTCTACCTCGACTCGGCCGCCCAGATCGAAGCGCTGCTGGACGCTGCCGCTGAGCTCGACGCAGAGCACCACCGCCGCTGCGCCGAGCGCAGCGCGATCGTCGCCACCCTTGTCCTCGCCGGCCCGCGCGCCTCGGAGCTCTGCCGAATGCTGTGGCGTGATGTCGATCTCGCCAACGCCCGCATCTTCATCGGGCGCTCGAAGACCCAGGCCGGCCTGCGCGAGATCACGATGCTCCCCGTCCTGCGCGACCTCCTCGCCGCCCACAAGGCCGCCGCCTACCGCGCCCGCCCCAACGACCTCGTCTTCCCGACCGGCACCGGCGGGCGGCGCAACCCCAACAACCTGCGCGAGCGCATCCTCATCCCGGCGCTGGCGCGCGCCGACGAGCTGCTCGAGGAGCGCGGCCAGGTGCCGCTGCCCCGCGGGGTCACCCCGCACAAGCTGCGCCACACCTTTGCCTCGGTGCTGATCGCGGTCGGCGAAGACCCGGCGACGGTGATGCGCCAGCTCGGCCACACCGATCCCCGCTTCACGCTCAAGGTCTACACGCACCTGATGGCCCGCTCGCCCACCGAGCGCGATCATCTGAAGGCGCTGGTGGCGGGCGAGCGCGAGCGCCACAGGGTAATTCCGACGCGGCTCGGCTGGCAGGCCTTCGAGGCGCCGATCCTGCGGGTTCTCGCTGAGCGCTGCGGGTGCTCGACTCGCCGCGAGGTTCTTGCCGCTCTCGGAGAGGAGATGGCAGGGCGCCTCGGCGAGGACGACCTGGCCACCTACCGCGGCGCTCCCCGCTGGCAGGTCGACGCCGACCTTGCCCGCCGCCACCTGCTCAAGCGTGGCCTGCTGCGCGAGAGCCGCCGCGAAGGGGCTTGGGAGCTGAGTGAGGCGGGTGCCGAAAGGGCACGGCAGGGCTAGTCCGCCGCGCCTCCCGCGGAGCCGCAGGAGATCGGAGCAGCAGCATGATCGCCCTCTCAACGCTCGGCACGCTGGCCATCGTCCTCGTCTTGGTCTGGACGTTCGGCGGCCTGGCACTGCGCCTCGGCGGTGCCCTCACTCTGTGGGTCGGATTGGCGGGCCTCGCCACAACGGGCGACCCGAACGCGCTCTGGCTGGTCGCCGTCGGCGGGTTGGCGTGGCTCGGCGGCCAGGGCCACTACGCGCTTCGCCACGGAGCCGCCAAGAGCCCGCTGGCGCAGCGTCTCTTCGAGGCCGCGGCGAGCCCTTGGCGGCGCCTGCAGAACGGCACGCCGCCGGATGAGTCCGAGCCCGACGGTGCCGCTACGCGGCGCCGGGGAGCCGAGAGGAGGCAGGGGTGAACGACGCCGACAACGGGGTCGAGACGCGCACCAGCGAGCAGGGCAACGTCTTCGAGGTGGCCGCGATTCACGCCTTCCTCGCCAGGCTGCTGGGCGACGAGCTGATCGCCGACGCGGTCAACGACCTGCTTTTCGAGCACGTCGTCGCCGGTCGCTACCACCCCTCGGTGGTGGCCGCGTCGCTGCGCCCGATCATCGAGGAGGTGCTGAGCACGACCACCGCCGCAGACTGGCAGGCGGTCGCCGATCGGCTGATCGGCGAGGCGAGAGAAGTTGACGGCGAAGTGTAGGGTTGCCGCATCACCGCGACGACTCGCTGGTGTGCGCGAGGAGAGTGGTTGCTGGCTTGTCCTCAATGACCCCCCGCATTTGCTGCCATGATCAGCACGGGAGTCAAAGAAAGCACATGGTAGTGGCGTCCTTCAAGGACAGTCGCAGACCCAGGAGCAGATCCACTGCCCCTTGACCATCCGGCAATTGGTTGGGCGGCAGCCGTCGCGACCGTCCGGGCACATTGGTCTGGAGGGAGTCATCAGGTCCTCGACTTTCGTGCCCTGCTGCTCGATCGTGTGGCGGATGCTGATTTTTCCTCCACCCGGCGGCTCGACTTCACGCTCGCGGAAGAAATCGGTCGCGTCGGGGAACTCGCTCTCGCCTCCACCGTTTTCGCGAACCGCGAAGCAGGCCTCAGTGAGTTCCTCCAGCGCACGCCGAGCCGCCGGCTGCGCGAGATACTCGGTGCGGTCCATAACGTTGCCTCCTTGCGTCCTCGTTGTTCCTTATCGCTCGTGATTCAGCACATACCAACGCAATGCATTCGTCCCTGTCGTCGCAGTAACAGGTGCGACAGCCGTCGGGGTCGTAGAAGCAGACATCCATCCCTCGTTTTGCTGCCGCCGCATCGATGTGGGCCGGAGTCTTGTTGACTCTGGTGTGCGTCGGCAACGGTCCCTCGAAAGCGAACTCGCTGCCGTCCTGCGGCCACGGCCCCGTGATGTCCGCTATGCGACCGTCCTCGCCGACGATGATCTCGAACTCGGCACCGGAACTAGCGGTGAGTCGGTGCGCGTCCATTCAGTGTCCTCCTGACTTCGGTTGCGGTGGACAACTTTCGACGGTGACGATTGAGCTGTAGGGTCCAGACGGCAGCTGGCTGCTGGTTTCGCCCACCTTCAGTTCGAGCCCCCCCGTGCCGTGGACGAGGCTCCCGCAGAGCGGAGCGCCATGTTCGGGGGCGAACAGCACCGCCGAGCCGGAGTCCCCGGCTTCCGGCCCGTACCAGACGAGCGCAACGCCAGCGGCAATCAGCAGCACGGCGAGCAGAGTTAGCACGCGCGACCAGCGCAGGCGCTGCTTCGCCTTCAGGGCTGCTGCGCGCTCCCACTGGCGCAGCCGGGACCCGCTCGGCCAGTCTAGGTTCTTGGGCGTTCCCTGCGCGGCGAGTGCCGCCAACATCGTGGCGGTCACCGCTGCGACGAAAGCGGCGGCGAGGATCAGGCCGACCGCAAGCTGAGCGCCGGAACTCAGTTCGGTCACGCTTTCCCGGCCCTTGACGACGAGGACCGTTGCGGTCAGCCCAAGTATGGCGGCCAGGCTTGCGCTCCACTTTTCGGCCGCCGAACGGACGCTTTCAAGAGCTTTGAATTCGAGTTCTTCTGCCTTCTTTTCCCAGCGCAGATCGCTCGGCCCGACGCTTGCCGGGCCGACAACATTCGGCGCTGGCGGGTGGATCAAGAGCCCTCCTGGAGCTCGTCGGCCTCCGGGCCCGCTTCGACCTTGATGCCCCAGTGAGCGCCACAGCCGTTTGCCGAGCTGTCACGACCCGGGTGCGGCTCGCTGCAGTCGCAACTCACGACATTCTCCTTCACCTGCTCCGCGGGAGCCGTGCCATCGGCCTGCACTCCCATGGCAAGTACATGATCGGGGAAGAACTTATCCATGCGGTGATTACAGCGCGGGCACTCGCCGACGAGCCGCCACCCGTTTTCCTCCCGCCGCTTCTCCCAACTGACCATCGCCTTCCACCCGTCCTCAATGAGGACAGCTTCATACGGCTTGGCTTTTTGCCCTGTAGCCAGCTGGCGTGGGCTCATGAAGGCTTCGACCGTACCTTTAGAGCTACGGGTAAGTCAAGTGATCGAGGTGGCCCTCCGAGTTCAACTGGTTGCTTCTTACGTCAACTCCGAAGGCGTGTGCAGGCCACTCGACTCGAAGCCTCGAATGAGCCATTCGCTCTCCGCGTCGAGAACCGCTCCCCATACTTGCGTCGCTTCGTCGCCGCCTTGTTGCAGCGGTACGACGACACTCTCGCGCACACGCCATTTGTCGATGCGACGACACCGCGCGACGACTCCCCCGTCAAGTTCGGCGGTCTCCTCCTCCACTTCGGGACGCATCAAGGCCGCGCCGTCGGTGACGACGACGCCGAGAAGGTGCTTCTCGGGGTGCAGGACGCCGCGCAGGAGGCCGGCTATGGCTCGCGCCTTGTTCAACGAGTGGCTGGCGGCCCCAAGCGGTCATGTGCCAGAGATGATCGAGGGAGTCGACCAGCAACCACTCGGCACCCGAGCGGCGGGTCTGCTCCGCCTTTGCACGCAGCTTGTCCTTCAGACGTCGATCGAAAGCCACCGTCGGCAGCCGAAAGCTCCTCGACCCCCCTTGGCCGGCGGCCGGGAGGACGAGCACCGAGACCTCGCCCACGCGCAGCTCGGGAAGCTCAAAGCCCCGCTCGACCACTGCGGCGCGGCGCCACAGCTCCTCCAGCAGGTCGGCAGTCTGTCGGTCATCGAGTGGCTCCTCCACCGCCCCGCTGAAGTTGACCCGATGCCGGGCGGCAATCTGGTGTAGCTCGATCGTGATGCCATCGAGCCATTTACTTGCGTCGATCGACTTCTTGTCACGCAACACGGCGAGCGCCTCGATCCCGAGGGAAACCTGATCGCGGCAGATCAGCAGATCGGCAGGCGTCTCGGCTCCCGGGAGCCGTGGCTCGAGTTCCACGTCGAGCCCCTCGGACATTGCCAGGCAGGCCATCCTCAATTGGAGGCGAGGCGAGGCAAGGGCATCTGCCCGAGCGGTTCCCTTGACGGTGTCTCGTATCGAGCGCATGCCCGGCAGATCACGTAGGAGCGAAAAGCCCAGAGCCAAGTCGAGCGTGTAGGCGTAGCCAGAGAGCGAGTACCAGCACGCCGCCAGCTCCGGCGGCGTGCAACCCGGCTCTCGCCAGGCCTTCGGCCAGGCCGGCCCCAGTTCCCTGCGAAGGACGTCGATCGACCAAAGCCCTGCCTCGCGAGCCTCAGCTGACCAGGGGCAGTCGAGCATCCGCTCGCGTAGCCGGTCCCAATCGATGCGTAGCTCCGGGTATGACGTTGGAGGGGCGGTGTTCATGCAGCCATTTTTGCTCCTGGTCCAGCGCCGAGCAGCTTGCAGCCCTCGAATGGCCAAACGGGACAACCTCGAGTCGCTTCGGCTCGATCCGGCACGCGCTCCGTTGACGTTGTGCTACGTTGTCAACGGTATGGCTGAGACGGCCAACGTGTCGGTGCGGATCAACCGCGAGACGGCGGCGCGCATCCGCACGCGCGCCGAGGCTCGCGGCGAGCGGTTCTCCGACGCCCTGCGCCGCTACGCCGAGGAGGGCGACCGCGCCGAGACCCATCCGGGGATCGTCTTTCGCTCCGGGCCGGCGGGCCGGCGGGCCGGGCTGGCTGGCGGCCCCGACGTCTGGGAGATCGTCCTGGCGCTGCGCCAAGGCGGCGGCGCCGATGCGAGCGAGCGACTGGCGGAGGAAATGTCGATCACCGCCGACCGGATCGCCGCGGCGCTTCGCTACGCGACCGAGTATCCCGAGGAGATCGAGGCCCGGATCGAGCTGCACCAGCGCGAAACCGCCCACTACGCCTCGCTCGCGGGCGCCTGAGCGGGGCGCCGCTCCCGATCAAGCTTCCTGTGAGGCTGTTGCTCGACGAGATGTATCCGGCCCGTCTCGCGCGGGAGCTGCGCGAGCGCGGCCTCGACGCCGAGGCGGTCGACGAGCGCCCCGCGCTCCGTGGCCTCGCCGACGAGGAGCTGCTGGCGATCGCCGCCGCTGAGGAGCGGGCGCTCCTCAGCGAGAACGTGGCCGACTTCATGCGCCTCTACGGCGAGTGGGGGGAAGCCGGGCGGCCGCAGGCCGGGATCGTGATCGCCCTCTCGGGGCGCTTCTCGCGCACCCCGGCCGGCTATAAGGCGCTCGTATCCGGACTTGCCGAGCTGTGTGCGGAGCGGCCCGAGCGCGATGCGCTAGCCAGTGCGATCCACTTCCTGGCCCGGCCGTGACGGGGATACCAGGCGCATCGTGTTTTCCGGGAGCGGTGCCGTTGGTCGATCCGAGGCCAAGGTCATCGATCTCGGCTTTGACGGACGGCCGGGATCGCCTCAGTTACGGGTGAGGAACTGGCGGCGCGCTCCCTTGAGCGCCTACGGGATCGGGTTGACGCGCTCGCAAATCGTCCACCGCAAGAGCGCAGGCGGCGTCTGCCGACGCGCTCGCACCCATGCGGAAGCGGGGGCAGTCCACCGAATCAGACACGTCCATGATCGAACCTCTGGCGCCTGAACAGGCGACCCCAGACCAGAGTAGGCTCGCCACGAATTCGAGCGAAATGATCGGTGGAAGCGGGACCCAGAAATATGGTCTCTAGGGGGAGCGTTGACAACGAACTTCGTGCTTTGCACAACCGTCTCGATGCTCATTTTGGCGGGCTTCGGGATTCACGGGCTTCGATTGGGGCCCCGGTGTTCGCACTTGAGCACGGCCTCGCACCCGCCGAGTTCGCACTACTGAGCGAGCTAATTGTCTCCGCCGTTAATGCGGGGCACGTTCCATCTGATGCGTGGCTCCCATTGGTGGTCTACGCAACGGAGTTCGGATACAGCTTCTCGGGAGACGAGTACTGGCAAACGTTTGAGAGCCGAACACCCGGCTGGATCGAAAGCAGAGACCGCCCCTACATCCGACAAAGGTTCCGCGAGTTCAAGGAGCGCTTCGGCGGGGCCGTGCCGCGGGGTGCTTGGGCGGAGCATTTCTCAATCATCTGCTGGCCGATCACCCATGCGATCCTTCCCATCGACCTTCAGCGGCAGTTGGCTCGCTCCCTTTTTGAGTCGAGACAGGAACTATCGACGGACCTTTTGGAGGACTCGTCATCTCTCGGGCAAGTGCTCTCCGCGAGAAGGTGGCGATACTCAGGCCGATATCAGGCACTAGCCGAAGATGCCGACTTGCTCGGGCTCATCGCGAGCGCGCTTCTCGCCGAGCACGAGGGATCGAGCCCGTACCTCATCAGGCCTGTTCTCAAGCGCTTGGTCGCTGATCTCGAACAAGAGCGTCAGGCAAAGACTTGGCTCTCGGGTGCAAGGTCCGCAGCCCATAAGGTCAGGCTCCGCGGTCTCCAGGTTGATTCGGGAAAGACACGCGGAGGCGGTGCCCACCAGCCCACTGGGAGCAGCATCCAGCCGATCGCCCCAAAGCTCTCACTGAAGAGCCGAGGCGATGAATGGCAACCCTTCATGGAAATCCCCGACCTCTCGCCGCTGATCGCAATGAACTCGGACCTCGGTGACGAAATCGCACGTTGCCGCCTGGTCGTGGGTGGCGCTGATCAGCCGGAGCCGACTGGAACGCTCGGGATGGCGGGTCTCGATGTCCGATTGCGTTCATGGCCCGGAACCGGCAAGACACTCTTCGAGCTAGAGGGCGCCACCAAGGCGACGAACAGCACGCTCGCCGACGAGTGCTCGCTGAGCGGTGGTCCGCCGTGGCTCTTCCGTATCGGCTCCGAGGGCACAGGCGCTGAGGTCAGGGGACGCACGGTCCTTCCAGGCAAGCGTTATCTCGTAGTGCTTGAGGCCCAGCCGGTTGCACCCCGACCTTCCTGGATCACCACTACCTCGCTCCGAGCCGACGGTGCCTCCGCGTGGCTCCTGGATTGCCCTCCCTCCTTCGGGCCCGAGGAGCTCTCTGCCCTGCGCGGTTTTGATCTCGGGGCAATCACCGAGATCCGCGTCGAGCCAGCGGGCATTACCGCGCCCTCTTGGGACGGCAGCGGTCGAGCCGAATGGCTGGTCGGGGAAGCGCCAATGTTTCGCGTCGGCCTCACGGCCCCTGCTAGCCAGGTCGTCTGCAGGGTGGCGGACGAGGAGGCTCGGTTCGAGCCCACTCGGGGCCTGAACGGCGCGGAGGTGCTGCTCACCTTCCCGGACTTGGAGGTCGGTGACCATGTGGTCTCGATCCTCACCGTCCACGACGGTGAGGAACCGAGAGAGGCCGGTCGCCTCGAACTTCGCATCCGCCGTCCCTTGAACCGTCCCCCGACCGGCGGTCCGCGCGAAGGCATGGCAATGATCGCCACGCCGGCGAACCCAACGGTTGAGGAGATATGGAGCGCTCGTGCCCTCCTCGAGATCCATGGTCCAGAGGGGGTCAAAGTCAAACTGTCCTTGAAGTTGCTCGACCACGTCGGACAGCCACTGGCCACCGCCCGCCGTGCCGTGCGCCTTCCCGTCAGGCAGTCCGACTGGCAGGGAATCCTCGATGCAGGCTTCCGTCACGACGCCGACATAAAACGTCGCTACCAGGACGCCTCCGCCTGTCAAATCGTCGCCAGCCACCCTCAGCTCGGCGAGGTCGAACTTGAATGCTTCCGCAGGTTCAGTCCCCTAGCGCTTGTACCCGTGTCAGACCACGGAGCAGAGTTCCTGCGCCTGATTAACAACACCGGTGAATCGGTAACCATTCGGCAATGGGAGTTCGGTCACCCCGACCTTTCCTCTCAGCTGGAACCATCCTCCGATTCAGCCTTCAAGCTTGAGAAGGGTGGGTTGATCGTCGCAGAGGCGGGTTCGTCGAGCGCGGCCGCAATCGTCCTCCCGCTGTCGAATTTCAAGACGTTTCAGAGTCTTGCGGGGAATCCACACCTGAAGGAGAGGTCCCGAACAGTCGACAGCCTGAAATCCCTGACGAGACTTGCCAACCGATGGGAAGAAGCCGACCTTCCTCCGAATCCGGTTGCTGCTGCCCATGAGCAGGCCAAGGTCCTCGCTGCCATCGGCCAAGAGGTCTGGGGTTTGATTGGGGGTCCACGCTGGCGATCGGTCGAACGGAAATTCCGCCGCGAAGATGAGAAATTCAACGTCACCGATCTGCTTAGGGCAGTCGGCCGGAAAGATCGAGAGCAGGCCTTCGCCCGCGGACTCAGAGCGAAACTGAATACCCTCGAGAGACCGTCGAACGCCGAGCGCGTGCGCTGTCTCGCTCAGATGCTCGCCGAACACGGCGACAACGTCGGTGTCAAACGTCACCGCATCGGTTTCGCGGCTGAGGTACTTCAGGTTGCCCTTGCTCCAGGCAGGATTGGGGAGAGCGAACGCCATGGCACCGCCAGCACGCTGCGGGCCCTGCTTGACCGGCCCGGGATCCTCCGCGCGGCGCGATTCGTACTCCTAACCGAACCGGATCCATCGGAAGAATCTGAACAGAGTGGGAGCCTCGCGTGAAGATGCCAGAACAAATAGACGGGGAGTCGGTGACGATGCTCGGGCTCGAAGTGCTACAGGCACCTGAGAGTAACGAGGGTCTCGGATCCGAAGCGGCAATCGCTTCCTCGCTCCGTCGTGCAGCTTCTTTCGGCGCACCGATCGCTCGACAGAGCTTGATCGGCAGCGTCCTCACGGCGACTGCAGACTATGTTGCCGATGACGACGGACTGCGAGCGCGTATCGGCGACGTGCTCGATCGGCTGCTCGATCACGGTGACCTACTCGAGGTGAGTAAATCCGACTCAGGACCAGGACGCATCATCCTGCTGCGCCCGCCCGCCTTCGTCACCTCGAGTGAGGCTTACTTCCTCCTCGGAGTTCGCCCAGACGGCGCACCGATCCTCGCCGACGAGGAGGTCACAGGCGACCTCGTCCACCAGGGACCGATACGGACGATCCGCCCCATCCGCGAGGGAGTTCACGGGGTACTCCTCGATGCGGGCCTTCAGGAGGTGTCGATCGAGCAATGGGTGAGTGCCCCGCCAGAGATCTCGGCGGCAGACCTTCTCGGCCACCATCGCGCGCGGCTCGCGGAGTCCCCCGACGCCGGAGAGATCGAGGGCATCGAAATCCTCGACCCGAGTTCCGACCGGGGCTACTACCGCGGCCGCTTTCGTCACCCCTCGAAAGATGAGAGCGGCCGCTTTGTGTCCAGGCGGCCACAGCAATTCGGCCCGAGCCGTTGGTGCTTCGCGGAATTCGAAGATGGGACAACACGGAAGGTGATTGACTTGCCGCTCATGGAAGCCCTCGGGAGGCCAACTGACGAGGCGTGGCGCCTCCAGGCGGCGATCGACCTGCTTGCTGGCCATCCGCAGTTCGCCCGCGTCGAGGACCGGGCCGACGGCCAGGCATCGATTAGCTTCTTCGGGCCGCTGCCCAGTTGGGCGCGGAAGCGACTCGACCTCCTCGGCAGGTCGATCGAGGGCTTTCGCGGTGCCCTCTTCTCCTACCGGATCGGCCATAGGGATCTGGCCACCGAGTCGGAGTTCCTCTCCTCACACCTATGGCTCCAGATCGAGGGCACCCCCTGATGCCGGAGCGCGACCCGACCATCGCCGAGACCACGGAGACGATCCGCGCAGCGCTGCGCGAATACATCGAAGCCGCCTACCACGTCGGCAATCCACAACTGGTTCGTCAACGCAGCGATTTGCTCGAGAAGGAGGGGGTGCTCTTCCGCGCCCCCTACATCGAGAGCACGCCGAGGTACACCTCGGGATCTTCCTTCTCGGAATTGGCGATCCCCGGGGAGGCGAAGGAGTTGCTCGCCTCGCTTGCTTCATCGCAGGGAGATGTCGCGGCCCTGCTCCACGACCCGCCTTATCTCCATCAGGCCTCCGCACTTGAGTTGACCGCCGACGGGAAGACCAGCGTCGCGGTGACCACTGGTACCGGATCAGGCAAGACCGAGACCTTCCTGTTGCCGATCCTCTCCAAGTTGGCCGCCGAGGCCGCCTCCGATCCGGGCTCCTTCGGCGCGCCTGCCGTTCGCGCGCTCCTCATTTATCCGATGAACGCCCTGGTCAACGACCAGTTGGGTCGGCTTCGCCTTCTCTTCGGCGATCCTCGGGTCGCGGTGGCCTTCGAGAGATGGGCGGGTCGACCCGCCCGGTTTGCCCGCTACACCAGTCGCACCCTCTATCCGGGGGTCCGGAGCTCGAAGAAGGACAGCGACCGGCTGAAGCCGCTGCAGCGGTTCTACCTGAGCCTGCTCTCAGACAGCGAATCCGGCGGTCCCGATGCAGAGCGGGCCAAGCTTCTAATCGGGAGCCTCAAAGAGCGAGGCAAGTGGCCTGCAAAGCCCGACCTCCGTGCGTGGTTCGGCGAGCCACACACCCACTGGCAGGACTCCCAGGGTGAGTTCGTTCGGGCGATCATCGGCGAGCATGACGCCGAGGACCTCACCCGTCACGAGGTCCTCGAAGCTCCTCCGGACCTTTTGGTCACCAACTACTCGATGCTCGAGTACATGCTGATGCGACCGCTCGAGCGGCCTGTTTTCGACGCCACCAGACAGTGGTTGGCGAAGAACCCCGAGGAGCGCCTGATGCTGATCGTGGATGAGGCACACCTCTATCGAGGCGCGGCGGGCGCCGAGGTCGGTCTGCTGCTGCGGAGACTGCGCGCCCGTCTCGGCATCGAGCCGAGCCGACTGCAGGTGATCTGCACCAGCGCCAGCTTCGCCGACCCGGTCTATGCGTGCAGCTTCGCTGCGCAACTGACCGGCAAGAAGGCAGAGGAATTCGAGGTCCTGACCGGCACCCTCGCGAAGCGGAGGGATGCCGCCACCGGAGAGAGGACGGCGGCCGAGGTCTTGGGCGAGATTCCTATCGATGATTTCCACTCGGCCCCCGGCGACGCGGAGCGTCTCGAACTGCTCGAGGACTTCCTCACCTATCGCGACATCGAGGCGGGCGAGCGAAGCGCCGAGGAGGTACTCTATGGGGCGCTGAAGGACTTCCCCCCGATGGGGAGCCTGATCAACCTCACCATGACCCAGGCGACCCGTGTCGGGGAGTTGGGCGAATCACTCTTTCCAGGCTGCAAGAAGCCGCTCGCCGACTCGGCTGCAAGCGCGCTTGTCGCCCTCGGCAGTTTCGCCCGCAGGGCACCCGGCGAGCCCAGCATGCTGCCCTGTCGGGTCCACTCCTTCCTTCGCGGACTCCCCGGCCTCTGGGCGTGCCTCGACCCCGACTGCAAAGAAGCCAAGCTGTACCACGGCAGCCCGGTGGGCACCCTCTATTCCCAACCCGAATCGACCTGTGGCTGTGGGGCCCGGGTCTTCGAGTTGTTCACCTGCCGCAACTGCGGGACCGCCTATGCGCGCGCCTACACCGACGACCTCGAAGACCCCACATATCTCTGGCCAGAACCGGGGGCGGAGATCATCGCCTCCGGTGGCGCCATCGGAGAACTCGAGCCCGTCGATCTTCTCCTCGAGCCGCCGACCGGGGTAGCCCAACCGGCCGACCTCGATCTGATCACGGGGCGGCTCAATCCGAGGAGGTTGGAAGAGCGCTCGCGGCAGGTCTACCTCAAGGCCGACAGAACCGAGGCGGGTTCGGCCAACGCCTCGCCGGGCCAGTTCGTGCCCTGCGGGGTATGTGGCACGCGCGCCGGTTTCGGACGGTCCTCTGTTCAGGACCACCAGACCAAGGGAGACCAGCCTTTCCAGGCCCTTCTCACCGAGCAGATCGCCGTACAGCCACCCGGGAAACAACCTGCCTCGGACTTCGCGCCGCTTCGTGGCCGCAAGGTCCTCGTGTTCTCCGACTCGCGTCAGACCGCCGCCCGCCTTGCCCCGAACCTGCAGCACTATTCGATGCAGGACACTCTCCGTCCGGTCATCGCGACCGGCTGGAAGGCGCTCAGGGACGCCCCCTTTGGGGAGACGCTAAGCCTCGAGAGCCTCTACCTGGCGACCTTGGTCGGTGCCCATATCCTCTCGGTGCGGATCCGCCCTCAACTGACGGGCGCTGAGAGTCCGCAGGCGCTGCGAGAAGTCGGCGACGCGATCAGCGCCGGCGCACTGGAGGACCCGATGAAGGCGATCGAAATGCGCTCGATCGATCAGCCGCCACGCTCGCTCCTCAAATTGATCGTGGCGACGATCGCCGATCGCCACTACGGCCTGGGTGCGTTGGCCCTCGCCTCGCTGCGCGAGCGCGACGGGCTGACGGACAAAGTCCGAGCCCTACCTGGCCTTCCAGGGATCGCGGAAAGCGAGGAGCAGAAGCTGGCGCTCGCGAGAGGCTGGATAGGGTTGTGGATAGATCCCGGCATCTGGTTCGCTGGCATGGGCCTCGAGTCCGTCGGGACCAAAGGGGGAGTACGGGGGCACTCGGGCAAATTCAAAGGCTTCTGGTCCTGGCTCGATTCGAACGAAGCGAAGAAGGCCTTCGAAGCCGAATGGCTCGAGAGCCTGCACGGAGTCCTTTGCGAGGCGCTCGGCAGCGGCGAATATCGGATGAGAGCCGCGAACCTCGTCTTGGAGTTGGGCGGCGAGTGGCGCTACTGCCGACATTGCCGAACCCCACAACGAGGCCTCTCGACGATCGACCGCTGCATCAACTGCGCAAAAGGTCCTCTGCTCGACCTCGACCCTGACGCCGACGAGAGCTTCAGCGCCCGCAAGGGCTATTACCGCCGGCCAGCGGCCAAAGTGCTGCGCGGCGAGACCGAATCACCGACGGCGATCGTCGCAGCCGAGCACACTGCGCAACTGAACGCGGCCCAGGCCGACGAGGTGTTCTCCAAAGCCGAGGAACACGAGTTGCTCTTCCAGGACCTCGAGATCCACGATCCCGTCGAGGGCGGGGTCGCCTCGGCGATCGACGTCCTCTCCTGCACGACGACGATGGAGGTCGGCATCGACATCGGAGCGCTCTCCGGGGTGGCCCTGCGAAACCTGCCGCCCTCGCGCTCCAGCTACCAACAACGCGCCGGTCGCGCCGGTCGGCGGGGCAACGCGATCGCCACCGTGCTCGCCTTCGGTAGCGCCGACAGCCACGACGAGCACTACTTCAAGGAACCCGACGCGATGATTCGCGGCGAGGTCCAGGACCCCGTACTGACGCTCGACAACGCCGACATCGCCCGGCGCCACGTCACCGCATATCTGCTTCAGCGATATCACCAGGATCGTCTACCTGAGATTGACCCAGCCGATCAGCCGCAGTTGTTCGAGGTTCTCGGATCGGTTGAGGGCTTCAAAGGCAAGGGCCAGGTGATCAACCGAGACGATTTTGAGGTCTGGTTGAAAGCCGAACACGACACCCTGGTCACAGACGTCGGGGCCTGGCTACCGACCGAGTTGAGCGCAGACGATCGCGAATCTCTCCTCGACACCTTGATCGAGGAGACGCTCTCGAAGCTCGACTACGCCCTTGAAGCAGATGAGGACGCAGGGCCTTCGGAATCCGAAGAGGCAGTAAGCGAGACGCTGATCGTTGAGGCACCCCTACAGGAAAACGAAGAAATCGACACGCCGAGCCGGGTTTCCGAGAAGTTGCTCGACCGACTCCTCTACAAGGGCGTCCTTCCACGTTACGCCTTCCCTACCGACGTCGTCGCTTTCCATGTCTTCGACCGGGGCCTGTCAACACGTTTCCGACCCCAGTTCCGCTACTCGCCCAGTCAAGGTTTGCCAACCGCACTGACGCAGTACGCGCCCGGAAAAGAGGTTTGGATTGACGGCAAGCTCTGGAAGTCGGGTGCGCTCTATTCCGTGATGCGCGAGGATCGGGAGGTTGCCTGGACGAACCGACGCCTCTACTTCGAATGCACCGTATGCGGCTATGCCTCCACCAGATCCGTTGGTGAGGCCGAGCGCGGTCAGTTGGAGGATTGTCCGGCGTGCAGGACCGAAGACACCTTTGGTGAAGCGAAGTTCTGGATGCGCCCCCCCGGGTTCGCCCATCCGACCCTGGAAGAGGAGGACACCAGCGGCGACGACCAACCAGCCCGAAGCTACGCCACGCGAGCGAAGCTCGTCGCCCCTGGCCCCGCGGACGAGTCTCGTTGGGAGGTCGTTACCGGGCGTCTACGTCAGTCAGCCGACCGCACCCGTCTGCTCGTGACCAACACGGGACCGCGTAGGGAAGGCTACGGCTACTGCTTGCGATGTGGACTGATCGAGCCTACTGCGCTGCCCAATTCCTCGATCAACCAACCTCACTCGAAGCCCTACCCCGGGGACAAAGATACGACTTGTCCGGGAGTCCCCACCTACGGGCTGGTGCTTGGTACTGACTTCATCTCCGATGTTCTACTCCTTAGGATGAAGGTAGATGATCCGGTGACCCTGCGCCCGGAGCTGCTTTCCACCAGGGTGGCACTCCGAACGCTCGCCGAGGCAATGACGATCGTTGCCGCACGGCGACTCGAACTCGAAGCCGGAGATCTGCAAGCCGAGCACCGGCCCGCTCTCAGTCCCGGCGGTGGCCGGGGTTTGGAGGCCGAGATCTACATCTACGACACCCTCGCGGGAGGAGCCGGTTTCGCCCACCGAGTGGGTGAAATAGGTGTGAGCCTGTTCAAAGATGTAATCGACCTCCTCGAGGGTTGCCCAGCAGGCTGTGAGCGCTCTTGTTACCGGTGCCTTCGCAGCTTCAAGAATCGATTTGAGCACGGGTTGCTTGACCGGCATCTCGGCGCGAGCCTCTTGCGGTATCTCGTGCTCAACCAAAAACCGAAGCTGGATCCGCGCCGCATCGGGCAGGCGGTGGATCGCCTTCATGCCGATCTATGTCGCCAAGGTATCGACGACGTCGAGTTCCTACGCGGCGAGAAAATCGACATCCCGGGGATAGGAACGATCGATGCCCCAATCCTCGTTCAGTCCGATGTGCCCCAACTTGTTGTCGGTGTCCATGGACCATTGACGCCGGGCCAGCCCGACGATGATGGCCTCGCCGCGGCGAAGGAGTTCGGGGCGGCGGTCCCGGTGCAACTTGTGGACGAGATCGTCATCTCACAGAACTTGCCGCGGGCAACCAAGAGCGTCCTCGAAACGATCAGTTGAACAGCGCCAGCGATCACTTCCAGACGGCGGTTCGGGGCGTCGGCGGCACCTGGCCTCTGGCGCCGGGTTTCTGGAGCTACTCGAGCCTGGGCAACGCCGAGGAGTGCCCTCGTCGCTGGATGCTCTCTCGCGCCGACTACGGCGACCTCTGGGACGGCCCGGGTTATCCGCCACGACCGACCCTGGCGGCTTTGACTGGGAGTGTCGTGCATCGCTGCCTCGAGCTGTTGCTGACCACCTTTCAAGCCCAAGGCTGTATGTCGGTCACCGACCCAAGCGCGGTCGAAGCGATCCGAGGACTTGGTGGCTACAGCAAGCTCGTCAACTCGGTGATCACAGAGGAACTCGCAGCCCTTCAGGGCAATCCACGGGCGATCGAGCTCGTGGCGACGCTTGAAAGGCAGCTGGTCAAGAAAGTCCCGCATATCCGCGAGCGGGCGCAGTTGGCTATCAGCTGCGCTCAACTCATGGCAGATCACCACGGCTCCGAGATCCGCTCAGACGCGGCAACAAGAACCGGCATCACTCCCGGATCTCATGCTGAGGTCGAGCTTCGCGCCGATGAGCTCCGGCTGCTGGGCCGCGCCGATTTGATCACCGTCGGTGAGACGGGGTGCACGATCATGGATTACAAGACGGGGACACCGAGTGACCACCACGCCGAGCAGTTGCGCCTTTACGGGTTGTTGTGGACCCAAGATCGGGAGATCAATCCGGATCAGATTCCGATCGAAAGACTCGTTGTGTCCTATGCAACCCATGACGAGGTCGTCGATGTTCCGTCAGACGCCGAGCTTGAGACGTTGGCCGATCAGATCAGCGTTCGCATCGAAGCGACGGAGGAGCAGCTCGCCCTGCGGCCGCTGCCTGCAAACCCGGATCCCGAAATATGCGAATTTTGCGACGTCAGGCATCTATGCGATGACTACTGGGTGACCGTTTGCTCAACCCTCGGCGCCGAGCCGGCCGTGTCTTCGGGAGACTTTGTTGACTGCGAGGGCGAAGTCACACGGCAGAACGGCCCAAGAAGCTGGGTTCTGGAACTGGAAGGCGAGTCAAATTCGGCTCTGCTTCGCACGCTCACCGAGCGCCCAGGGTTCGCGGTCGGAGATTACGTGCGTCTGCTCGGAGTTGCCGCGAGGACCGTTCAGGAAGACGGGGTCTCGCAGCGCGTCCTCACGATGACGTCGTTCACCGAGTCGTTCCAGCTTGATCGTGTCTAGGGGCCTCAGCTTGGTGGGCGGCGCGGTGACCTTCCGCGCAACCCCGCCCCTGTCTACAGAATCGGAAGCGTCCTTCGATCTCGCGCCTGTCGAGCTAGTGTCTGTGCGGTGACCAGGACGGGAAAGAGCCGTTATAAGTCGGCCCAGGAAAAGGAAGAGGCCGCACGGCTGCGCCGTCGTGTCCGCGCAGAGCTCAAGAGATCGGGCTTCGTCAGTGAGGACGGTCGCCTCCGGCCTCGCGAGGAGCTGACGAAGGAGACCATTCGAGAACTCCATCGACGCCAACGTGCCGCCCTCATGAAGCGGAGCCAGCCATTCATCGAGCGGTGGGAGGACCGGATAATCGGCGAGTTCGCCAATGGGGAGGAGATCGATCCACGCCGGATCCGGCCCGTCGTCGAGCAGGTGAGTGGAGATGGCTACGACGCGGCGCTTTTTCGATTTGCAACGCTTCACTGGAGCGTTCCGGTCTCTGTCGGTTACGGTCGTCGGACGCGATTTCTCGTGCGTGACCAATCCACGGAACAGTTGATCGGTGTCTTCGCGCTAGGCGATCCTGTCTACAACCTCCGGAGCAGGGACGAACTGATCGACTGGGACGTGGAGCAGAGGAGCGCCCGCCTTTACAACGTGCTCGATGCGTTCGTCCTTGGGGCAGTGCCTCCCTACCGGGAGTTGCTCGCCGGCAAGCTCGTGGCCATGGCGGCTACGAGCCGGGAGACCGCTGCCTTCATCGAAGAAAAGTACGAGGGGAGCGAAACGATCATCAGCGAGGCTCGTAAGGATCCACGTCCCGTCTTGATCACGACCACCTCAGCGCTCGGTCGCTCCTCGCTCTACAGCCGACTGCGGTTTCGAGGCCGACTTCTCTATCAGCCGATCGGATACACGGAGGGGTTTGGCCATTTTCAATTCTCGGACGCACTATTCAGCGGGCTCTGTGAATTCTTGAGCAACGATGGTGGCGTCCCGAGCCACGAGTACGGAAGCGGGCCAAACTGGCGATTGCGGACCATCCGACGCGCCCTCGGAAAAATCGGGATCGAAGACGATCTTCTCCACCATGGCGTGCGACGGCAGGTATTCCTTGCACCGCGGGCTACGAATTGGAAGCAATTCCTGCGGGGAGAAACGGACGAGCCAAACTGGTATCGGCTCCATCTGAGCGAGATGGCGGCCTTCTACCGGCGTCGCTGGGCGGTCCCACGATCCGAGCGGGACGGAAGCTATAGGTCGGTTGTGCGTGACCAGATGCGGCTTTCGACCGCGGCAAGGAAGCGCGGGCGAGACTGAAGGCCGAAGTCCGATACACCCGTTTCGTTGGGATTGGCTGGGGAGCTACAGACGGCGATTACGGAGCAATCTGTCAAGACTAGGCCTGTCCCCGCAGCTCCTGCTTCTCGCGCAAAGCGGGAGTCACTTAGAAGGATTGCTTGAGGCTGCGTGATCGACGCCTCGTCACGTCTCGGTCCCACCACGCGCTACGATGATTGACTTCACGGCGTCATTGGCTGATCGCAACGCGCCCTCGATAAATCCCTGATAGTCCGAATAGGCCTCTCCACAGACATGCACGGAGATTCGCTCTTCATCTTCGGCAAGACCGAACCCTGCCAAACGCTCGCGGACCTCCCAGGATCGCGCACCAGGTGCCCACGCATGACACCCGGCGCCGAATGGCGGACGTGACCAATCACGTATCGCGTAGTCGCCGATATCCTCCAGCTGCTGTTCCTGCACCTCCTTAGGGTGGAACAGAATTCGGGCGGGATCACCAACGAGAGCGGGATGCTTCTCGCCAAGTCTCCGTCTCAAGTCCTCATCTTGCTCAATGTCCTTCATGGCGGTATCGAGGACCTCACGAAAGGCAGAGATGATCTGCTGGCCCTTTGGAGTTGAAAGTGCGTCGCGTCCAGTGCGATCGCCCATTCCCGCGATGTCCTTCGCCCACTCCCAGTGAATGTTGAAAAGGACCGACGCCAGGGCGCTCTTCAACTCTTCGTTCCGATTTATCTCAGCGCTGTGATGACGATCCGGCTCTACGAGGTAGGGCTGCCAGTAGGCGGTGGCAGGACGGTCGGTGTATAGCAACACCAGGGTGTGCTCGGGCGGCTGCCAGTCCGGATCTCTGGGATCCGGGAGGGGGAAATAATGCAGCTCGCGCGTCGGCGCGTTCCAGGCCCCGTGTTGCGTGGTGGGTGGGGAGTCCCGCCACCAGGAGGGGGTCTTTATGACGCAGAAGACCTTCAGCAGCGGGAATGCGATTACGCTGTCGAGGTCTTCACGAATCCGCTTCGGGAGCGGGATATCGAGCTCGCCCAGTGGTTGCTTCGGGAGCGCTAGGACGACGTGGTTTGCGGTGAACAGAACTCCGTTGCTGCTCTCGACTTCGAGTTGATCGCTCTGTTCAACATTGACGTACGCTGCGGACCGGTGTGTCGCGCTTCAGCTGTACGTGAGCGGATTGTTCGAGCTCCTCGACCAGTCTGTCGCTGACGATTTGCACTCCGGCATCGATCGTGCTCATCAATTGATCGGGTCCGAGCTGAAACGCCCGCAACCAGAAAACGACCCACTCCGCTGCGTTCGGATTGTCCGGCATCAAGTGGTAGAAGGTCCCGAAGTTCAGGATCTTTGCGACTGCCATCGGGCTCAGCTGCGTATAGAGGGCGTTCCACAGACCGAATTCGCAGAGGAGCCTTTCGGTTCCAGGCATCGGTGCTCCGCGGCGGAGTTCGTCGAATCCTTTCTCGTCCGACAGGCCGCCGAGCCAGGATCTCCCCTGGCCGGACAGCTCGACGACAGGCTCGCCGTCTTTGCCCTTGGCGATGAACGTTTCCTGCCCCAGCAGCCGGAAGATGCCGAGCTTAAGAAGCTCGAGCGCGGGCAGCGGTGTGTCGCCGAGGCGCTCGTCCTCCGCGAGCGGAAACTCGACCGGCGGCTCGGGCGATTGCGGCGCCGGGAATTCAGTCGCGGCGATATCGAAATCGTCCAGCAGTTGCGCGAACAGCGGCTGGATATCGAGCTCGAACCGCATGGGGCCGAACTCGGCCCGGTGGGCGGAACTGCCGGGAAATGGGGGAGGCCCAAGGTCGCCAGTTTCGATCCGCCCGCCGAAACGGCTCGCGGCCTCGAGCACGACTACTTTGTAATCCTGGGCAGCCAACTGTCGCGCGCAGGATAGGCCTGCAATTCCTCCGCCGACGACGACGACGTCGGCCGTCTCGCGGTGATCATTTGCACCGCCTTTGCCCGACATGCTCCCCCCTCTCGAATATGGCTTGCCGGCGACGCAGTGTAGCGAGCCATATATGAGGCACATCGGGGATCTGTACCAATATAGGCCGCGTATTCAGCGAATACAGTCTGCTAATCTGCTCTAGCTAGTTGTGGTTGCCCAAATTTAGATGGGGAAGGGAAATCCAGTGAGCACTACCAGCAAAGTCGTCACGTTCAGGCTTCCTGCGGAGCAGGTTGCGGCACTGGAGACCGTCGCCAGGTTCGACGGCGTCGCGCTCGCGGAAGAGTTGCGCGAGGGAGTTGAACCTGCTGCTGGCGGCCCGGAGTCAAGACCCGGAGTTCCACGCGAGGGTGCGGGACTCGTTTGAGCGTGCCCGTGGGCTCCTCGATGGAGTCGAGGGCGGGGATGAGATCCTCGAGGCGCTGCGGCCGCGGGCTAGTCTTTCGGCGGCCGAGTCGGAGACTGCCGCCTCGGCCACGGCGGCGCGCGCGACCTAGCGGCATTCAGTAAGACCGAGCGGAGTCGATCTGCTGCATGCTGAGATGTTGAGTTGCATTGAGAGATCGCCGCGACGGGGCGTTTTTCTGGCGGCCACTCTCCTGCCTTCGCGTGGTTGCGAGCACGTTAACGGTGAGTCGGGACATGCCCGGTTTGACGAGGCGGAAGCGGCACGGGCCGCAGTAACCCGTCGCTCCTGCTGCGAGACGAGCCTATGCCGTCGCTTTCGCGGTAAGGCGTACTCGGCGCCCCGAGCGCACGATCTCCCCGCTTGCCTCCAGCCGCCGAGCCAGGCTGCCGGCCTGGTTGGCCGAAACGCCGATCAGCTTGGCGATCTCAGACACGGTCGCGTTCGGATTCGCACCTGCTGCGGCGAGGAACTGGCGGCGGCGTTCGCCACGAGCGGCGCGTCGGCCCTTTGCTCTGCGCCTGCGTGGGCGCCGGGCTGCGGCTGGTGCGTCCCCATCGAGGCTGTCTATCGCGTGGCGCAGCCGTTTCGTCTCTTCGTCCAACTCGGCGATGCGCCCTCGCAGCAGCTCTCTGACGCGCTCGATCGTGTCCGGCATCTGACCACTCCCTTCTCGACGTGAGTTCTCCAAGACCACTGAAACGTGACACTAAACGCCGGACGGGCCCGGGTCAGCTGTGGCCGGTGACTCGTCACCCTCGAAGTCGAACTCGACCTGATACCCCGCGTCGTATTCGAACTCCACGGTGCCGGGCGTCCACGTCACTCCGGCAAGTAGCTCGTCGAGGGTGACCGAGAGTCCTCCGGCCAGTCGGACGTAGCTGTCGAGTGGACCGACGACACTGCCGTTCTCCAGTTTGCTGATCCGCTCGACGGTGACCAGCGCGCGCTGGCTGAGCGCTTCCTGGCTGTAGCCGGCATGCTTGCGCAGCAGGAAGGCGTTGTCGGCGATCCGGGCCCTGGCCTGATAGGGCAGCCTCCTGGCCTCGATCAGGCGGTTCACCTTTGCCGCCTTGGTCGGGGCTTTGCCTCGCGCAGCGCAGCGGCCTTCGTCGCGAGCTTGGGGTCGTTCGGCACCTGGAAGTCGCCGGGCACCATGACGACCTCGCCCGGCGTCCAGATGATGCCTGCGGCGAGCTCGCCCGGCGTCGTCTCGAGGGCACCCGCAACCCGGATGAAGGTTTCGATGCGAGGCATCGTCTGCCCCAGCTCCATCGGCGAGATCGCGTTCGGGTGTACTTCGGCGCGGAAGCCCGCCTCGTGCTGGCTGATCCCGAGCCGCTCGCGGTGCTCGCGGATGTTCATGCCGAGCCGCGCTCGCAGCTCGTCGGTCGGCGGCAGCGGTCTTCGTCGGCGCCACGTCATGCGCTGCCCCTCCCGTCGCCGGAGATCGGCGCGTCCTCGACGTAGAACTCGCCCTCTACGTAGTAGCCCGCCCGCCAGCGCAAGCCGGCGAGAAGCTCGCAGGGCGAGGCTTGTACTCCCGCCGAGACCTTCAAGATCGTGTCCAGGCGCGGTGAGCGCTCCCCCCGCTCGATCGCGCCGATGTCCACCCGGTGGAGTTCGGTCAGCTCACCGAGCTCATCCTGGCTCAACCCGGCCAGCTTGCGGCGGCACTGGAGGTTGCGCCCGAAACGATCGGCGGGCAGCGAGCCCATCAGGACGCCTCCTCGTTCTCAAGCCCCGCACCGTCCTCTTCGTAGTAGCCGGAGCGCCCGATGTTCTTCGGCGGTAGCCACTCCATGCCGACCAGCAGCTCGCAGGCGTCGATCTCCAGGGCACTCGCCAGCTTGACGATCGTGTCGAGGCGGGGCATCCGCAGAGCGCGCTCGATCAGGCTGACCTCGGTGATGTGCAAGCTGGCGCGCTGGGCGGTCATCGCTTGCGAGAGGCCCGCGCGGTCACGCAACAGGATCGCGTTCTCGGCGAAGCGTCGCTGCAGTTCGATCTCTGCCTGGCCCTTGGGAGTCGCCACGGCAAGCCCTCAAGGCGCGTAGCGGGTGGCCGGAGCAGGCGGGCACGGTGGCCTGTCGGTCTCTGGCCCGCCGTGGAGCAGGGCGGCGACAATCACCGGGTGCCTGCTCGTCTGCCCATCCTCGATCGCTAGCCGTTCGCTGAGCTGGCCCGACACCAGTACCGACGCTCCCCTGCGCATCTCTTCCAGGTCGCGCCCGCCTATGTCGCCCGGCACTTCGACATCGTAGGTCGCATAGGCCCACAGGAACCTCGGGTGTTCTGGGTTGGCCACCGGAAACTCGATCTCCAAGAGGGTCACCGGGTCCCCAGACGGCCCCCGGCCTGGCCTGGGATCGCTCAGCAGCTTGCCGGTCACGACTGCGTAGTTCAGGGGCGGTGGGGTCGACTCGGGAAAGAACGCGCGTCCTCCCCGCCCGCCCCACTGCCGGTATCCGGCCTTGCACATGGCTACTTCACCACCTTCAACGCGTAGGCGCGCGGCTTGCGCTTGGCCTGGCGCACCGTCTTCTCCTTCGCCAGCCGCGCGAGGCAGTTGGCGACCGCGCCAGAGGAGCGGCCGATGCCCTTGCCGATCGCGCTGGCGGTGAGCGGGCCGTCGTCCTTGTGCTCGCCCATGTAGGTGAGCACGAGCTTGTCCAGCTCGCCGGGGCGCAGGCGCTTGGCCTTCGCTTTGGCCGCAGTCATGCTCGCTCACCCTCTCGCTCGTCGAGGCCGACGAGCACTTCCTCGCAGGTGTCCAGGCCGAGCTGAAGGCGAGCGTTGGTCTCGGTGTCGGCTTCCCGCGACTCGCGCTCAGTGCCCGACTCGAGGAGGACCCGTTCGGCTTCGTCGTGCAGCCGCTTCAGCACTTCCATCAGGTCGTGGGTCGGCATCGTCAGCTCAAACGCCTCCCGGTCGTCCTTCGGCTGCCAGCCGATGTCGTCCAGCAGCCGGAAGTCTTCGCCGAACTCCAGGCCGAGCCGCTCGGCGGTGGCGTAATCTTCGTTCTCCTCTAGGGCGATCCAGACGTCGCCGATGCCGCCGAGGTGGTTGCGGACCAGCTCGTAGAGGCCGTCCCGCTGGTCGCGGTCGATCGTTGCGGTGGTTGGCATGTGCTCCTCCTCTTGGTCAGAGCACCGAAGGCCGCCGCGACGCCGCCGAAAAGCACTTCGGCGAGTAGCGTTCTCCTTGCATCGAAGTTACGGCTTCGGTGCCGGCCCCGGGGCGTTAACGGCGCCGCCGGGGCACTTATGTATTTGGCCGCTCGACCATAGCTCCGCCCGGCGCGCGAAGCGAGAGGAAATCGCGGTCAATCCAGGGCAATCGCAGGCGTTTCTGCCACTAGTGGCAGAAAGTGACGGCGATTGCTGGCGATGCCCGAGGATCGACACAGCCGGGGAAAGCGCAAGCTTGCGGCGACGTTCCGCGCGGATGGAAACAATGTGCCCGGAATTGCGGCTAGGTCGTGCGATCCAGGCGCTCTGCCAGCTGAGCTATAGCCCCTCGTGCGTGGCTGGGAGGTTCGTCCCAGAGGCCGCGCAAGCGCAAGGATAACCGCATAGTCTTTAGGTTCCCAGGGATCTGCAATGGGCATTCTCGACGACGCGATCAAAGAGCACTTGGAGCTGAAGCGCCAGCATGGGGCCGCTGACGACGAGCTGAAGCAGCTCGAGGACGAGGCCTTTGGCGCTGCAGAGCGGCCTGGCGACGAGGGATCGGCGCCGGATCCGCTTGCCGAGGCGCCGACCGAATTCATGGAACAGCCCCCGGCGGCCGCGGCGGAGGAGCAGGAGGGCTCCGGTCGTCCCTCGCCCAGGGCCGAGATCGCCGACCTGCAGGAGGCGCCGCCCTCCAAGCCCGAGGAGGGCGCTCCTGAGGTCGAGGAGCCGGCCGAGGAGGAGTCGCCGGCGATGGAACATGAGGCCGTACCCGAGCTGCCGCCCGAGCCCGAGCCGGCCGCCGAAGCTGAGATCTCGACCGGCCCGACCACCGAGGAGCGCGAGGCGATCGCCGAGCAGCCGACCGAGATGTACGACATCGAGGAGGAGCTCGCCGCCTCGCAGGCCGAGGCGCCATCCGAGGAGGAGCTGGTCGAAGAGGAGATGGAAGAGCCGCGCCTGGCGCCGGTCGATCCGCTCGCCGCCCTCGACGACGGCGGCGATGCGGTCAGCGTCGCCGAGATCGAGGACGACGACGACGACGACTTCTGGGACGAGAAGCGCCTCTCCGACGAGCTCGACCAGGCGCTCGAGGCGCCGGTCGAGGTCGAGGAGGAAGAGGAGGACGCCGTCTTCGAGCCCGAGCCCGCCCCCGAGGCGGACCCGGAGGCCGAGAAGCCTGCGGCGGGGCCCGACGAGGACGTGCTCGAGGAGACCCCCGACTTCCTCGAGGAGGCCCCCGAGGACGACCAGCTCTGGTTCGAGCAGAAGCCTCCCAAAGACTTCGATTTCGACGACTGAATTCGCCCGCGGAGCCTGACTTTCCGCTCTACAATTCTTGGTGAGGGGCCATAGCTCAGCTGGAAGAGCGCCGCCTTTGCAAGGCGGAGGTCGCCGGTTCGAGCCCGGCTGGCTCCACTCAAAGCTTCGGGCGCCGCCTGGCGCCCCGCCGCACTACACAGCTTTGACTTTTCAATCCGTGTTCGTCTAGGCTGGCGCGCCATGATCGCCGACCTGCACGCGCACTACCCGATGCGGGTGATCGACGGGGTCGACCCCGACACCGCGGCCAGGGAGATGAGGAAGAGGGGCGGCGCGACGCCCGGCGACCGCATCCGCGCGCTCGTCCTGCGGGTCGCCAACAAAATCGGCAACTTCCCCAGCTGGGACGGCAGCTACCGGATCACCCCCGAGACCCTGCGCGCTGGTGGGGTAGGCCTGGCGATGTCGGTTCTCCTCGGGCCCTTCGAGGAGATGGATCTGAGCAAGCCCTACGCGGCGGCGCCGGACTCGAGCTACTTCCCCAAGTTGATCGAAGACCTCGAGGCGGTCGAGCGCGAGGTGGCAACACACCCGCGCGACCAGCTGCGCCTGGTGCACAACCGCGCCGAGCTGGACCGGGCCGTCACCGACGGGGCGACGGCCCTCGTCCACGCGGTCGAGGGCGGCTGTCTGCTCGGCGACACCGACGAGGAAATCGAAGCCAACTGCGCCGAGCTGGCCCGCTGCGGCGTCGGCTACGTCACCGTCGCCCACCTCTTCTTCCGCCAGGTCGCCACCAACGCCAACGCGCTGCCCTTCCTCCCGGACCCGATCTACAGCATCGTCTTCCCGCAGCGCGGCAAGGACAGGCTCACCCCGCGCGGTGAAGCGGTCGTGCGCGGCCTGGTCGAGAACCGCATCTTGATCGACCTCAGCCACATGGACCCGCCGGGGATCAGGGAGACGCTCGCCCTCCTCGACGAGCTCGACCCGGCCGCCGAGATACCGGTGATCTCGACCCACGCCGGCTACCGCTTCGGCACCCAGGAGTACATGTGCGACGAGGAGATCCTGCTCAGGATCAGGCGGCGCAACGGCGTCGTCGGCCTGATCATGGCCCAGCACCAGCTCAACGACGGGATCCGCAAGAAGGAGACGACCACGCTCGAGGAATCGCTCGACGTCATCTGCCGGCACATCGACAAGATCGCCGAGGTGACGGGTGGCCATGAGCACATCGCGATCGGCACCGACCTGGACGGCTTCATCAAACCGAGCATGGGCGGGGTGACGACGGCGGCAGACCTGAGGCTGGTCGAGGAGGGGCTGCGCGAGCGCTACGGCGACGAGATCGCCGAGCAGGTGACGTGGAGGAACGCGCTGCGGGTGCTGGAGACGATCTGGCCCAGAGCGGGGTCGGCGCCGGCGTGAACGGCACCGCTCCAACGCCCGCGGCCGACGGCTTCCACCCGACTGAGCCAGCGCGCCTTGGCGACTTAGCCCCCGCAAGAGGACGGTAAGTCGCCAGCGCTATTCGCTGGCGGGTTCCGGCAGGTTCTGATCGGCGTGGTAGCTGCTGCGCACCAGCGGCCCGGCGGCGACCGACTCGAAGCCCATCGCGTAGGCCTCGCGCTCGAGCGCCGCGAACTCCTCGGGATGCCAGTAGCGCTCGATCGGCAGGTGGTTCTCGGTCGGGCGCAGGTACTGGCCGACGGTCAGCACCTGGACGCGGTGCTCGCGCAGGATGCCGAAGGTCTCGACCATCTCCTCGAAGGACTCGCCCAGGCCGACCATCAGCCCCGACTTGGTGACGACGTCGGCACCGCCCATCTCCTTCGCCATCCGCAGCACCCGCGCCGAGCGCAGGAACTTGGAGCCGCGGCGCGCCTTCGGATAGAGGCGCGGCACCGTCTCGACGTTGTGGTTGAAGACATCGGGCCGCTCGTGGATCACCTTCGCCAGCGGCATCTCCTGGCCGCGGAAGTCGGGGGTGAGGATCTCGACCTTGCAGCCGGGCGCCTGCATGCGGATCGAGCGGATCACGCCGACGAAGGCGCTCGCCCCGTAGTCGGGCAGGTCGTCGCGGTCGACCGAGGTGACGACCGCGTGCCGCAGCCCCATCTTCTTCACCTGGTTGGCGACGCGCAGCGGCTCGAGCGGGTCGTTCCAGCTCGGCACCCCCGTCTGCACGTTGCAGAAGCCGCAGCGGCGGGTGCAGACGTCGCCGAGGATCATGAAGGTCGCCGTGCCGCGCTCCCAGCACTCGCCGACGTTGGGGCAGTTCGCCTCCTCGCAGACGGTGTGCAGGTTGTCGCTGTCGATCGCCGCCTTCAGCCGCCGGTAGGTCGGCCCGCCAGGCGCCGGCACCTTCAGCCAGGGCGGCTTGCGGGCGCGGCGGAAGGGGACGGCGCCGTCGCCCTCGGCCGCGGTCCCGCCCGGCTTGGCGCGGGAGCGGGTGACGTGGACGCGCTCGGCGGCCGGCTCGTCGGCGATCGTCTCGGGAGGACTCGTCATGCGATCCCGAGCCTAGCGAGGTCGATTCCCAGGGCCGCGGGCGCGGTCTCCACCGGCGCCCGCTCGAAGACCTCGGCGTAGCGGGCGGCGACGGTGTCGGCGAAGGCACTGAGGTCCTGCTCGGCGCCCAACTCGCGGCCGAGCGAGGTGACCCGGCAGTTGTCGATCCCGCAGGGGACGATCCACTCGAACGGCTGCAGGTCGTTGTTCACATTGATCGCCAGCCCGTGGGTGGTGACGCCGCGACTGACGTGCACCCCGATCGAGCCGATCTTGCGGGCGGCGTCGGTGCCGGCTTCCGGCCCGGGCGCCTCGCCCTCGGTCCAGACCCCGGTCAGGCCCTCGATCGTGCCCGCCGCGACGCCGTGCTCGGCCAACGCCCCGATCGCCACCCGCTCCAGCCGCCGCACGTACTCGTGGACGTCGTCGCCGTAGGGCTTCAGCGAGACGATCGGGTAGGCGACCAGCTGTCCCGGCCCGTGGTAGGTGACCCGGCCGCCGCGGTCGGTGTCGCGGACTTCGATCCCCTGCATCTCGTACCACTCGCGCTGCATCGGCAGCTCGTCGTCGGTCGCCCGGCGCCCGCGCGTGTAGACGGGCGGGTGCTCGAGCAGCAGCAGCACGTCTGAGACCTCCCCCTCCTGGCGGGCGTTTTGCAGCCAGCGCTGGGCGACCAGCGCCTCCTCGTAGGGGACGACTCCACAGCCGACCACCAGGATTTCTTTAGTCACCCTTGAAATCCTCGCATGCGGTCGCCCTATCCTAGGCGGCCCCCCGCCCGATGGTCCCCTCCCAGTCAAAGCTCCTCCGACCCGACTGGCTTCCGGCCGTGGCGCTCAGCGCCGCCCTGGCCGCCGCGATGTTCGCCTGGAACCCGCAGGTCGGCGACCTCGCCGCCCAGGTCTTCCGCACCGAGTTGTTCCAGCGCGGCGGCCTGGCGATCTGGAACGGCAGCTGGTACGGCGGCCACTACACCCTCACCTACAGCGTCCTCTTCCCGCCGCTGGCCGCCCTGCTCGGGCCGCGACTGGTCGGGACCGTCGCCGTGATCGCCTCCTCCTACTTCTTCGACCGCCTCATTCGCGACCGCTGGGGTGAGGCGGCACGCTGGGCGACGCTCTGGTTCGCCGCGGGCGTGGTGACCCTGCTCGCCGACGGCCAGCTCACCTTCGCCCTAGGTGTCGCCTTCGGCCTAGCCGCGCTGCGCGCCCTGCAGCTCCAACGCACACCCTTAGCCCTAACGGCCTCCGCCGCCTGCGCCCTATCGAGCCCCGTAGCAGCAGCCTTCCTGGCGGGCGTCGTCTTCGCCGGCGCTTGTGATCCGGCGATCCAGCTCCAGCGCCTCTCCCGCGGGTGGCGTCGGGGAGGGGGTGTCCAGGCGGGCGCGGCGTCATGTTCCTCGCCCAGCCAGCTCGGCGAGAGGAGCACCGCCGCCCGGCGAGGAACCCAGCGCACGACTGGACACCCCCTCCCCGACGCCAGGACCCGCGGGCCGGCAGCGGCTTGGGTCGCCTCGATCGCCCTAGCACTGACGCTGATCCCAAACCTGGCCTTCCCCGAATCCGGCCAGTTCCCCTTCGCCTTCTCCTCCTACTTGGCGATCCCGCTCTGGTGTGGCGGGGCACTGCTGCTGACCCGCGGCCTGGCGGTGGAGGAGAGGCAGCTGCGCCGCGTGCTGATCGCCTACGTGCTGGCCGCGACGGTACTCGTGCTCGCACCGAACCCGATCGGCGGCAACGCCGTCCGCCTCGGCGCCCTCTTCGGTGGGCCCGTCCTGGCCGCGGTCATGCTCGCCCACCGGCCACGCCTCTCACGCGCATCGATGCTGCTGCTCTCGCTGGCGCTGGCGGGCGGCCTCTACTGGCAGGTGACGGCGAGTGTCAACCAGATCGCGCGCAGCGTCGGCGACCCTTCGACCGCCTCGACCTACTTCACCCCGGTCGCCACCTGGCTACGCGACCACGGCGGCAGCGCCGCCCGGATCGAGGTGCCGCCGACGGCAAACCACTGGGAGTCGGCATACCTCGCCCCCAGCTTCGAACTGGCCCGCGGCTGGCTCCGGCAACTGGACACGACGCGCGACGACCTCTTCTACGACGGTGGAGAAGAGGCGCTCACCGACCGCGCCTACCGCGCCTGGTTGCACGCCAACGCGATCCGCTACGTGGCCCTGCCCGACGCTCCACTCGACTACTCCTCGGTCGCCGAGCGCCGCCTGATCCTCAGCAACCCGCCCTACCTGAAGCCCCGCTGGAGCGATGCCCACTGGCGCGTCTACGAAGTACGCGACCCGGCCCCGCTGGTGCAGCCGCTCGGCGCCGGCGCCGCCCAGATCCGCTCGGTCGACCACAGCGGCTTCGCCCTCGACGTGACCCGCCCCGGCGAGTTCCTCGTCCGCGTCGCCTTCACCCCCTACTGGTCGATCGAACGCGGCAACGGCTGCCTACTCCGCCACGGCGAGTGGACCCTGGCCCGCGCCAGCCATCCCGGCATCTTCCGAGTAGCAGCCGACTTCTCATTAGGCCGCGCGTGGAACGCTGTAACTGGCGCGAGAAAGACCTGTTAGAGCGCTAGAGAAAGCGGCTCTTCGAGTAGCGCCCTGACCCGCGCCAGGAATTCGGCTGCCGGGGCGCCGTAGAGGATGCGGTGGTCGCAGGCGAGGTCGACCTGCATCAGGTGGGCGGTGGCGATCTCACCGTCGCGGACGACCGGCCGCTCGTCGATCGCGCCGACGGCGAGGATCGCCGCCTGGGGTGGGTTGATCACCGCTGAGAAGCCGTCGATCCCGAACATCCCCAGGTTGGAGACGGTGAAGGTGGCGCCGGAGAGCTCCGGCGGGGTGATCTGCCCCTCGCGCACCTTGCCGGCCAGCGCACGCGACTCAGAGGCGATCTGTCGCAGCCCCTTGCGGTCGGCGTCGAAGAGCGTCGGGACGATGAGCGCGTCGTTGGCCGCCACCGCGACGCCGACGTTGACCCGCGAATAAAGCTCGAAGCGCCCGTCCCTGTAGGCCCCATTGGCCCGTGGATGCTCCCGCAGCCCCAGCGCGCAGGCCTTGACCACCATGTCGTTGAACGACGGAATCACGTCGCCCGGCAGAGCGCGAGCCTTGACCATTTCCCGCCCGGCGACCGCCTCGCTCATGTCGACCGTGGCCCGCAGGTAGAAGTGCGGCGCCGTCGCCTTCGACTCGGACATCCGCCGAGCGATCACCTGCTGCGTCTTCGATGGGTCTTCGTAGCTGACCTGACCCTTGGCGGTTTCGGGACCGGGGCCCTCAGCCGCGGGTCCCGCCGCGACGGAGGGGGTGTCCGGCCGGGTGCTGGGTTCCTCGCCGGACGGCTGTGCGTCTCTCTCGGACTCGCCTGGGCGAGGAACAGGACGCCGCGCCCGCCCGGACACCCCCTCCCCCACGCCACCCGCGGAAGACGCCCGCTCGACATCAGCTTTCACTATGCGACCAGCTGGCCCGGACCCGTGAAGCCGGCTCAGATCAAGCTGCCGTTCCTCAGCGATCCTGCGCGCCAGAGGAGAAGCTTTCGTCCGGTGTCCATCGCCATCGGCCGGAGTGGCGGATTCAGACTTCTCTCCCGTGGGTGGTGCGGGGGTGGGGGGGGTCGAGGACGGACCGTGGCCCGCCCGCAGCGCCCCCCCCACCCCCGCGACAGGACCCGCGGCTGAGGCGCTCGAACCCTCGTCCGAATCGCCAACCCGCGCAATCGGCGTGCCGATGGCCACCGTCTCACCCTCCGGAACCAAGATCTCACTCAACGTCCCGGCTACATCGCTTTCATAGGCCATGTTCGCCTTGTCGGTCTCGATTTCCACCAGCTCATCACCAACCGCGATCTCATCGCCGACAGCTTTGAGCCACTGCAGCACCGTCCCCTCCTCCATCGAGTCGGACAATCTAGGCATCACCACGTCAGCCATTGGCGATCCCTTCAAGTGCGTTACGAAGCGAGGATCGGGGGTGCCTCGGCAGTGCCTCGCGAAGCGGCCCCGGCTGGGTGGTTCCCGCCGCGAAGCGGCACCAAATTCCACCGCCGAAGGCGGTGGTGGGCAGCTGACGAGGCACCCCCGATCCTCGCATCAGATGCTCCCCTCCAACGCGGCCAAGGCCGCCTGCACGACATGCTCCTCATGTGGAATCGCCGCCTGCTCAAGCCGTTTCGCATAAGGCATAGGCACATCTGCCCCGGTCACCCGCTGCACCGGCGCGTCGAGGTAATCGAAGGCCTGCTCGGTGATCAGCGTGGCGAGGTTGGCGCCGACGCCGCCGTGCGGCCAGCCCTCCTCGACGATCACCGCCCGGTTCGTCTTGCGCACCGACTCGAGGATCGTGTCGAGGTCGAGCGGGCGCAGCGTGCGCGGGTCGATCACCTCGGCCTCGACCCCGTGCTCGTGCGCGAGCGTCCGCGCCGCGTCCTCGGCGACGTGGGCCATCTTGAGCAGGCCGACGAGCGTCACGTCGCCGCCCTCGCGGCGCACCGCTGCTTCGCCGAAGCGCAGCACCTCGTCCGCGCCGTCCTCGGCGACCTCGCCGCGCACCCCATAGAGGCTCTCGTGCTCGATGAAGACGACCGGGTTGTCGTCGCGGATCGCCGCCTTCAGCAATGCCTTGCCGTCGGCCGGGGTCGAGGGACAGGCGACCAGCAGCCCCGGCACCTGCAGGAAGAGCGCCTCGAAGCTGTGCGAGTGGGTCGGGCCGAGCTGGTGGCCACCGCCGCCCGGCATGCGGATCACGAGCGGCACCCGCGCCTGGCCGTTGAACATGTAGGGGATCGCCGCCGCGTGGTTGACGATCTGGTCCAGCGCCAGCAGGGCGAAGTTGACCGTCATCAGCTCGACCACCGGCCGCAGGCCCCCCATCGCCGCGCCGACCCCGGCGCCGACGATCGTGTTCTCGGAGATCGGCGTGTCGCGCACGCGCCGCTCGCCGAACTCCTCCAGCAGCCCCTCGGTCACCTTGAAGGCGCCCTGGAAGACGCCGACGTCCTCGCCCATCACGAAGACCGCCTCGTCGCGCCGCATCTCCTCGGCCATCGCGTCGCGCAACGCCTCGCGCATCCGCAGCGCCGCCATCAGTCCTCGCCCTCATCGGCAACCCCGGCGCCCTCGACCTCATCGGCCACCTCGGGCTCGACCCCCTCCTGGGCGTCGCCGTCCTCTGCTGGATTCGGCCTGGTCTGGGGACGCGGCCGGTCCGGCTGGCCGGCGTAGGCGGCGCCGGCCTCGGCCAGCTCGCGCGCCGCCGCCGGCATCTCCTCGTCCTCGCGCTCGCCCCGGTGCGGCTCCGGGCTGCGCTCGTCGACCGCGTACCAGCCGCTCTGCTCGTCGACCACGTAGAGGTTTTCGTAGAGGCTGTCGAGCGCCGGTTCGGGTGAGGCGTCGGCGGCCTCGACGGCCGCCACCACCTGCTCCTCGGCCTTGTCGCGGACCTGCCGCAGCTCGCGCTCGCCGAGCACTCCGGCCTCGATGCAGCGCCGCGCGAAGGCCTCGATCGGGTCTTTGCGCTGCCACTCCTCGACCTCCTCGCGCTCGCGGTAGACCTCGGGGTCGGCGGCGGAGTGGCCGCGGTAGCGGTAGGTGAAGGCCTCGAGGATGGTCGGGCGGCGCTCCTCGCGCGCCTGGCGGATCCCCTCGGCGACGCCCTCGCGCACCGCGATCACGTCCATCCCGTCGATCCGCGTGCCGGGGATGCCGTAGCCCTCGGCCTTCTTGGAGAGATCGGTCTGGGCGGAGTGGCGCTCGACCGAGGTCCCCATCCCGTAGAGGTTGTTCTCGACCAGGAAGAAGACGGGCAGCTGCCAGAGCGCCGCCAGGTTCATCGTCTCGCCGAAGTTGCCGGTGTTGGAGGCGCCGTCGCCGAACATGCAGACGGTGACCGCGTCTTCGCCCTTGTACTCGGAGGAGAGCGCCAGGCCCGCGGCGATCGGCAGGTTGCCGCCGACGATCCCGTAGCCGCCCATGAAGCGCCGCTCGCGGTCGAAGATGTGCATCGAGCCGCCGCGGCCGCCGCTGGTCCCGCCGACCCGGCCGAACAGCTCCGACATCACCCGTTCGGGGTCGGTGCCGCGGGCGATCGCGTGACCGTGGGTGCGGTAGGTGCCGATCAGGTAGTCCTCGTCGCGCATCACCGAGGTGGTGCCGACGATCGTCGCCTCCTCGCCGATCGCCAGGTGGAGGAAGCCACCCGCTTTAGCCCGCTGGTACTGCCGCCCGGCCTCCTCCTCGAAGCGGCGGATCAGCGCCATCCGCGCGAGCAGCTCATAACAGGTGGCGGCGTCAGGCAGATCGGCCATTGAGGCCACCTTAGCTCGCGGCCTCGACCGCCTCCTCCAGCCGGTCGTCCCCCCAGAAGACCTCCTCGCCAACGCGGAGCGAGGGGACCCCGATCACGCCCAGCTCGGCGGCCTCATCGGTCGCCTCGCGCAGCGCCTTCTTGACGCCTTCGGTGCCGGCGGCTTTGCTGACCGCGTTGGGGTGCAGCTCGCAGGCGGCGGCGGAGATCAGCACGTTGTCGTGCTCGCTCAGGTCGCGGCCGGCGGCGAACTGCTGGCGGAAGGCGGCGAGGGCGAAGGAGACGGTGCGGCCGGTCTGCTTGGCAAAGGTGGCGACGCGCATCGCGAACAGCATGTTGCCCGGCCACGGCTCGGGCCAGACCAGCCGCGCCAGTCCATAGTCGGCGGCGCGGCGCTCGACCTCGGCCATGCCCTCCTCGCGTTCGGGCCCGTTGCCCCACGAGTCGCGACCGAAGTGCTGGAAGAGCCCCCCGAGCAGGATCGGCTGCCACTCCGGCTGCTCCAGCTCAGCGTCGGTGAACACCCCGCTGATCCGCTCCGCGGTCAGGTACGCGTAGGGGGATCCGAGGTCGAAGTAGAAGGTTGCGCGCTCGCCGCTCATGTTTGCCTCTCTTTGGCCAGGGTGATGTAAGCACCCCTGCCGTAGCCGTGCAGCTCGATCAGACCCGCGCGCTCAAGCGCTTTCTCCAGCGCCAGTACCTGTTGCCGGCTGTAGCCGGAGAAGTCGCGTATCTCGGCGTTGGTCAGGCGGCCGCGCTCGCGCAGCAACTCCAGGACCCTCAGGCGAACGCCCTCGGCTTCGAGCGGATGATCGGCGTCGGTGAGTCCGCGACCACGAAGTCGTTCCGAAAGCGGACGGCTGAGCTCATACCGGGTGCCGCGCCCCCTGCCGCGAACGAACAGTAGGCCTTCGCGCCGCATCGCGGCCAACCGTTCGGCGCCGCGGTCATCGCTCAACTGCAGGCACTCGGCCGCCGTCCAGCGATCCAGCGAACCGACGTCGACGAGACGGCGCAGCACAATCAGCCGATCGAGATCAAGCTCCGCGTTCTCGGCCTCCCACTCGACCACCCACGCCGCGAACTCATCGCTGCCGCCGAGGGGAAGGGAGAGGGAGACGGAGCTCTCGTCCGCGCTGTAGGTCGGCAGGCGCGCGCCGACGCGCAGGAGCCTCTCGTAGATCCTGTCCACGCCAACGCCCGCGCGGTCGACGAAGCCAAGCTGTTGGAAGGTTTCCGCCAGAAGTTCATTGCGATGGACCGGTGCGTGGCGCAGGATGTTTTCCGGAGTGACTCCCCCAACAAAGCCCCCGGGGCTGGAGACCTCCACTCGATCTTTGTGCAGCGCCAGGATGGTGGCTTGCCTCAGGAAGTAGTCGCGGTGTGCGACGGCGTTCAGCGTCGCCTCCCGTGCCACCTCCCAATCGATCGTAGGAAGCTCCAGCTGGGCGAAGCCCCTGGGCTGGACGGTCCGCAAAGAGCTGGCGGCCGCCAGCTCATTCTCGATGCGGGTCAGGTCAAGCAGCAGGGGACCACGCAGATCGAGCCGTCGGTCGAAGCGCGTGCTGCTCGTGTAGCGGAGGACGGTTATCTCATGCTGGGGGAGGTACCGCGCGACGGTGTCCGGCGTGCCGAAGAGCAGGATTGCCGCCTGGGTCAGCTCGGATCCGCTCATCAGCCGCAGGCCCCTCAGTAAGGCCCTGTCGTCCTCTTCGGCCAGGCTTGCGAGGCCAGGACGTCTACGAAGGTAGTCGCGGCCTTTTTGCAGGGCCTCTGGGGAAAGATCGGCGAGCGTGGCGCCCTCAGCGGGTGCGGCACTCAGATCGAGTGCGCCCGAAGAGGAGACCATTCGCGCGATGGTGGATCCGGTCAGAGGGACGCAACCGTCGTCGATGCGGATCCAAGCTCTGCCGGAACTGGTGGTGTGCGGCGGGATTCCTTTAGGGATGTGGGCCATGAGGAGAACGCCCTCCGGCGCGTGCAGCTCCTCCAGCTCGATCAGGATGTGGGGGTCGGTTGCGTCGTAGACATCCCGTTCCAGACCGCGATAGGGGATGTCGCCTATCCCGGTGATCGCCTTGTTTCGTCCCTTCGTGCGATCGGCGATACCGACGAGGACGCAACCGCCGCGCTGGTTTGCGAGGCAGACGGCATTCTTGATCAACCAACCCTTGAGCTCGCCGCGATCCGTCGGCGACCCCTTGATCTCGAGAATCTCGCTCTCTATGTCGTTGGCCGTTTCGGTCTCCAGGCGATCGAGCCGCTCCAGCAATTCCTCAGGCTTCCACCTCATAGAAATGCATATTAGCAATTATAAATTGCTTGCTTAAGCATTTATTTGGCGCCTCATGCATTCATTTCCGCCCTGCGGAGGAATCGCAATTCGCAAAGAGCTATGAGAAGGGAACGGGGCCCGAGGGCAAGTGACCAGGCTAGGCGTGCGTCGCCCAGCCATCGACGGCCCGCGCCGCTTCGAAGATCGCCTCGGAGATCGTCGGGTGGGGATGGACGATCCGCGCCAGCTCCTGGTAGCCGCCCTCCAGCGCCATCGTCGCGACCAGCTCGGCGATCATGTCGCAGGCGCGGTTGCCGACGATGTGGGCGCCGAGGATCTCGCCGTACTTGGAGTCGACGACGAGCTTGACCATGCCGTCCTTGTCGTCGTAGACGGTCGCGCCGCCGACCGCCCCCAGCTTCAACTTGCCGATCTTGACGTCGTGCCCCGCCTCTTTCGCGGCCGCCTCGGTGAGGCCGACGCCGGCGACCTGCGGATGGCAGAAGGTGGCGCCGGCGATGAGGTTCTGGTCGACCGGATGGGTCGCCACGCCGGCGGCGTGCTCGACCGCGACGACGCCTTCATCGGATGCCTTGTGGGCGAGCGCCTTGGTGTGGACCAGGTCGCCGATCGCGTAGACCTTGGCGTTGGAGGTGCGGCCGTACTCGTCGACATCGACCTTGCCCCGCTCGGTCAGCTTGACCCCCGCGGCCTCCAGCCCGAGCCCCTCGACGTGGGCGGAGCGACCGCCGGCGACGCAGAGGTAGTCGACCTCGGTCGTCGTATCGCCGTAGGAGAGCTTGACCGAGTCGCCGCCGGCCTCGACGTTCTCGACCGGGGCGCCGGTGGAGATCGTGATGTTCTGCTTCTTGAAGGCCCGCTCGACCACCCGCGCCATGTCCTTGTCCTCGGCCGGGAGGATCTGGTCGAGCATCTCGATCAGCAGCACCTCGGTGCCGAAGCGGCCGTAGGCGGAGGCGATCTCACAACCCGACGCGCCGGCGCCGACGACGGCGATCTTGCGCGGCTGCTCGGGCAGCGACCAGGCGCCCCAGGTGTCGAGGACGCGGTCGCCGAACTCGACGCCGGGGATCGGCAGCGCGACCGAGCCGGTGGCAAGCACGACGGTGCCCGCCTCGTAGACCTCGTCGCCGACAGCGACGTTGCCCTCGGCGGTGAGCGAGCCGACGCCCGCGATCGTCGTCACCTTGTTTTTGTCCCAGAGCATCTTCACGCCGCCAGAGAGCGAGTCGGAGACGGCGGCGCGGCGCCTGCCGAGCGCGTCCCAGTCGACCGAAACGTCCTTGGCGACGACGCCCAGCTCGGCGCTGTTGCGCGCCTGGTCGTAGATCTCGGCGCTGCGCAGGATCGTCTTGGCCGGGATGCAGGCGTAGTTGAGGCAACGCCCGCCCGGTTTGTCGCGCTCGACGACGGCGGTTTTCTTGCCGAGCTGGGCCGCGCGGATCGCGGCTACATAGCCGCCAGGGCCCCCGCCAATGACGATTACGTCGTATGAATCGGCCACGAGCCTCAGCCTATAGAACGCCCGCCGCCGTCTACTCCCTGGAAGGCATTTGTATGCGGGCCATCGCCTTGACCATGAAGTAGAAGAGGCTGCCGGCGACGACGAGCAGGCCGAAGGTCGCGGCAAACTGGGCGAGCGTCGAGACCTGCACGGCGAGCCCGAAGACGGCGCTGAAGATGAGGAAGACGAGCAGCAGCTGGAAGCCGAGCACGGCCCAGTAGCGGGCCCGCCACATGCCCCAGGCCATGATCCCCATCAGCAGGGCCGGGGCGAGCACCTGGACGAAGTGGGGTTTGCCGCCTTCGACCTTCACGCCGGCCAGGTAGCCGGCGACGATCGAGGCGGCGACCAGCGCGGCGATCACGGCACCGATCGTCACCGCCAGCGGTCGCTCGCCCTCGGCCAGCGGCGGCAGGTTCTCGCGGATCTCCTGGTTGCGCTGCTCGGCACGGGCGTAGCCCTTCTCCATCCGCTCGCGCGGGGTGGGAGCATCGGCGCCGCGCTGCTTGCGCTTGCGGGGAGTGGGGGAGTCCGGCGAGTCAGGCACCGGGGGCCGCCTCGCCGACCGCGGCAAGGGTGCCGCGCAGCGCTTCGGCTACCGCCGCGGGGTCCTCCGCGTCGCGGATCGCCCGCACGACGCCGAGCCGGTGCGCTCCGGCCGCAACGATCTCGGCGGCGTTCGCGGTGTCGATGCCGCCGATCGCGAAGAAGGGGTGGGGGGCGTTGGCGGCGGCGTGCTCGACCAGGCCGAGGCCGACCCCGGGCCGTCCCGCTTTGGTCGGCGTCTCCCAGACGGGACCGACGCTGACGTAGTCCACGGGTTGCCCGGCACTTGCCGCCAGTTGCTCCTTGGAATGCGTTGAAAGGCCGATGATCGTCTCCGGGCCCAGAATCTCTCGCGCCTCCTCGACCGGCATATCGTCTTGTCCCAGGTGGACTCCGTCGGCATCGCACGACTGAGCCAGGTAGGGATCGTCGTTGACGATGAAGAGGGCGCTGTAGGTGTCGCAGAGGCGGCGGAAGGTCTGCGCCGAGCGTTCGATCTCGTCGTGTCCCAGCTCCTTCTCGCGCAGCTGGACGATGTCGACGCCGCCGCCCAGCGCGGCGTGGAGCAGCGCCTCGAGATCGCGGCCGCCGGGCATCGCATCGCAGACGAAGTAGAGGCGCGCGGTGCGCAGCCGCTCGCGTCGCAGCGGGCCGTGTGCCTCGGGCATCGCCAAGCTCATAGGTCGATTATGGCCTGCCTGGTGGGCCGGAGGGGTAGCATCGGAGGGGTAACGGGAGCCGTTGGCGCCTTCGGGCGCCGAGGCTGAGAGGGCGGCATCGAGGCCGCCGACCGTCTGGACCTGATCCGGGTAATGCCGGCGGAGGCAAATGTGAGCGGCAGTCCCTCTAATCGGAGTTATGACGCGGTGATCGTCGGAGGCGGCGTGATCGGCCTCGCCTGTGCCTGGCGCGCGGCGCGGCGCGGCGCCCGGGTCGCCGTGGTCGAGCGCTCCCGCCCGCCCGCCGGGGCGACGCGGGTCGCAGCCGGGATGCTGGCCCCGGTCGGCGAGCTGGCTTTCGGCGAGCCGGAGCTGCTCAAGATGACCCTGGCCGCGGCGGAGCTCTACCCGGACTTCGTCGCCGAGTTGGAGGCGGCGAGCGGGGTGTCCACCGGCTACCGCCGCGACGGCGCCCTGCACGTCGCGCTCGACCGCGACGAGGCGGCGGAGCTGCGCCGCGTGCACGAGCTGCAGCGCTCGCTCAGCCTCGGCGCCGAGTGGCTGCCGCCACGCCGCTGCCGCGAGCTGGAGCCCGGCCTCACCCCGTCCTTCAACGGCGGCGTGCACGCGCCCGACGAGGCCTCGGTCGATCCGCGGGCGCTCGCAACGGCGCTGCTGGCCGCGCTCGAAAACGAGGACGGAGTCGATCTGCTGCTCGGGACCGAGGTCGAGGCGACGCTGCTCGACGGCGAGCGGGTCGCCGGCGTGCGCACCAGGGCCGGCAGGGAGCTGCAGGCGGCTGCCGTCGTCCTCGCCACCGGGGCGTGGTCGGCGCAGGCGCACTGGCTGCCGGATTCCGCCCGTCCCCCGGTGCGCCCGGTCAAGGGCCAGATCCTCGAGCTGCGCTCCCGTAACGAAGCGGCGCCCTGCCGGTGCATTGTCGCCTCGGAGCGCGTCTACCTCGTCCCCCGCCCCGACGGTCGCCTGATCGTCGGGGCCACGGTCGAGGAGCAGGGATTCGACACCGCGGTTACGGCGGGCGGCGTCCACGAGCTGCTCCGCGAGGCCTACCGCCTGCTGCCGGAGGTCGCCGAGATGGAGCTGGTCGAGGCGACCGCCGGGCTGCGGCCGGGGACGTCCGACAACCTGCCGCTGATCGGCGCCAGCGGCGTCGACGGACTGCTCTGGGCGACCGGGCACTACCGCAACGGGATCTTGCTGGCGCCTCTGACCGCGAACATGCTGGTCGAGGAGCTCGAGGGTGCGCCGGTATGAGGATCGAGCTGAACGGCGAGCCCCGCGAGCTGCCCGCCGGCGCGACGCTGGCCGACGCGGTGCGCGAGAGCGGTGCCGAGCGCGAGGGTCGCGGCGTCGCCGTGGCACTCGACGGCGAGGTCGTGCCGCGTGCCGAGTGGGACTCGACGGCGCTCGCCGAGGGCCACAGCGTCGAGGTGCTCGCCGCGATCCAGGGCGGCGCCGAGACCTGGGAGCTGGGCGGGCGCCAGTGGTCCTCGCGGCTGATCGCCGGCACCGGCGGCTTCCGCTCGCTGGAGCAGATGGAGGATGCGCTGGCCGCCTCCGGCGCGGAGATCGTCACCGTCGCCCTGCGCCGCATTGATCCCGCGGCGAAGGGCTCGGTGCTCGACGTGCTCGACCGGCTCGGCCTCTTCGCCCTGCCCAACACCGCCGGCTGCTTCACTGCCCGCGACGCGGTCCGCACCGCCCGCCTCGCCCGCGAGGCCTTCGAGACCGACTGGATCAAGCTCGAGGTGATCGGCGACGACCGCACCCTCTACCCCGACGCGGTCGAGCTGCTCGACGCCGCCGAGACCCTCGTCGGCGAGGGCTTCACCGTCCTCCCCTACACCAACGACGACCCGATCCTCGCCCGCCGCCTCGAGGAGGCCGGCTGCGCCGCGGTGATGCCGCTCGGCTCGCCGATCGGCTCCGGCGCCGGCATCCGCAACCCCTACAACGTCGCGATCGTCGCCGAACGGGCGGCGGTCCCGGTCATCCTCGACGCCGGCATCGGCACCGCCTCCGACGCGGCCCTGGCGATGGAGCTCGGCTGCGCCGCGGTGATGGCCGCCAGCTCGATCTTCGGCGCCGAGGATCCGACCACGATGGCGCGCGCCCTGCGCGGCGCCGTCGAGGCCGGCCACGCCGCCCGCCAAGCCGGCCGCATCCCCCGCCGCACCCACGCCGAGGCCTCGACCCCCGAGGAGGGGCTGCCCGAGCTTTCGTGAGCGCCACCTGGCAGCTGAGCGCTCAGGCTTCCGACTACCATGGGCCGCGCGCCCCTGTAGCTCAGTTGGTTAGAGCGGCGGCCTTTTAAGCCGCGCGGCGCGGGTTCGAATCCCGCCGGGGGCACTACGCGAGTGGGTGGCGACAAGGAGATCCTCGGCGGTCCGGATTCGAACGGCGCGCGGCGCGACCGCGAGCTGCTGCGCCAGCCCTGTGACGTCGAGGAGCTGGACGAGCTGCGCCTGGAGCGGATCCACGACGAGGTGGAGCGGGGATTCGACGCACTCCGCGACGTCGAGGAGGGCGTCTCGATCTTCGGCTCCGCCCGGGTCGCCGAGGACCATCGCTGGTACAAGCTCTGCCGCCAGACCGCGGCCTGCCTTGCCGCCGAGGACTTCACCGTGATCACCGGCGGCGGGCCCGGCCTGATGGAGGCAGCCAACCGCGGCGCCGCAGAGGCCGGCGGCCTCTCGGTCGGCCTCGACATCGAGCTGCCGATGGAGCAGCAGACGAACCCCTACGTCAACCGGGCGCTCAACTTCCACTACTTCTTCGCCCGCAAGCTGATGTTCGTCCGCTACGCCCGCGCCTTCGTCATCTTCCCCGGCGGCTTCGGCACGATGGACGAGCTGTTCGAGAGCATCACCCTGATCCAGACCAACCGGATAGAGCACTTCCCGACGATCCTCGTCGACAGCGACCACTGGGCCCCGCTCCTGCGCTGGATCGACGAAGACCTCGACGACAACGGCCTGATCGACCGCGCCGACATGCGCCTCCTCGTCACCGCCGACACCAGCGAGGAGATCTGCAACCACGTCCGCCGCGCCAGCGCCGCCCAACGCGAGTTGCTCTAGACGCCGAAAATCAAGCAGGTCGGGGGACGCAGGGAGGATGAGGAGGGGAGCGCACTCCAGTGCGTGACCCGACGAAGCCGACTGAGGACCCCGAGATGCGCCGATTTGCAGGCGTCTAGTGCCGGAAGTGCCGGTGCTTGGTGAAGACCATCGGGATGCCGGCGGCGTCGCAGGCCTCGATCACCTCGGCGTCGCGTTTGGAGCCGCCGGGCTGGATCACGCAGTCGGAGCCGGCCTGGATCGCCAGCTCTGGGCCGTCGGCGAAGGGGAAGAAGGCGTCGGAGGCGACGGCTGAGCCGGCGAGCAGCTCGTCCGCCTCATCGCCGCGGGCGTCGCGGCACTTCTCGACCGCGAGGCGGACCGAGTCGACGCGGCTCATCTGGCCGGCGCCGATACCCAGCGTGGCGCCGCCCTTGGCGAGCACGATCGCGTTGGAGCGGACGTGGCGGACGACCGTCCAGGCGAAGAGCAGGTCGCTCCACTGTTCCTCGCTCGGCTCGGCCTTCGTCACCGTCTCCATGATCTGGCGCGGCTCGGGGTCGCCGTCGCGGTCCTGGATCAGCAGCCCGCCGCGCACCCGTTTGACGTCGCGTTCGGCTGGATCCTGCTCGCGCCGCTCCTCGTCGCAGAGGATGCGGATCGCCTCCTTCTGCTGCAGCACCTCCAGCGCGCCGTCCTCGAAGCCGGGCGCCAGCAGCACCTCGACGAAGTTCTCGTGCAGGGCCTCGGCCAGGGCGACGCTCACCTGCCGGTTGATCGCGATCACGCTTCCGTAGGCGGAGACCGGGTCGCAGGCCAGCGCCTTGCGGTAGGCGTCGAGCGCGTCCTCGCCGATCGCCACCCCGCAGGGGTTGTTGTGCTTGACGATCGTGCAGGCGGGCGGCTCGAAGTCTTCGTTCAGCCGCCGCGCCGAGTCGAGATCGAGGACGTTGTTGAAGGAGAGCGCCTTGCCGTGCAGCTTGGCCACGCCGGAGAGGATGTGGCTGCGCACGCCGACCTCCGAGTAGAGCGCCGCGCGCTGATGCGGGTTCTCACCGTAAGAGAGGTCCATCTCCTTCTCGTAGGAGACCGTCAGGTGTTCGGGGAAGTCCTCATAGGAGGCCGAGAACCAGCGGCTGATCGCGGCGTCGTAGCGGGCGATGTGGGTGAAGGCCTCGTTGGCGAGCCAGTGGCTGGTCGAGGCCGAGACCTCGCCGCCGCTCTCCTCCATCTCGGCGCAGACCGCGTCGTAGGACTCAGGCTTGACGATTACGGCAACGCCCTCGTGGTTCTTGGCCGCGGCGCGGATCATCGTCGGCCCGCCGATGTCGATGTTCTCGACCGCGACCTGCGGATCGACCTCGTGCGCGGCGACGGTCTCCTCGAAGGGGTAGAGGTTGACGCAGACCAGGTCGATCGGCTCGATCCCCTCGCGCTCCAGCGTCGCCATGTGCTCCGGGTCGGCGCGCCGCGCCAGCAGCGCCGCGTGCAGGCGCGGGTGCAGCGTCTTCACGCGGCCGCCGAGGATCTCCTCCTGGCCGGTGAACTCGGAGACGTCGGTGACCTCCAGCCCGGCCTCGCGCAGCGAGCTCGCGGTCCCGCCGGTGGAGAGGATCTCGACGCCCTGCGCCGCCAGCGTCTTCGCGAAATCGGCGATCCCGGTCTTGTCGGAGACCGAGATCAGCGCCCGGCGCACCCGGATCGCGCCGTTGGAGGCGGTCTCGGATCGGGTGTCGGCGGAAGCCTCAGTCACTCGGTGCCGATCCTAGAGATTTCCGGCAACGCATCCGACATTGACCACACCCCAGGTGGTCAAAAGTCGGATGCGTTGGATAGCTGGTGGGCCAACATGCGGATCGCCTCGGGGTAGAGCTCGTGCTCGACCGCGTGGATCGCGGCCTCCAGCCGGGCCCGGTCGCGACCGGGCGGCACCGCGACCTCACGTTGCACGATCGCCGGGCCGGTGTCGACTCCCTCGTCGACGAAGTGGACGGTGACCCCGGTGACCTCCACGCCCGCCGCCAGAGCCTGGCCGATCGCGTCGAGACCCGGAAAGGCAGGCAGCAGCGCCGGGTGGATGTTGACGACCCGGCCGCGGAAGCGGGCGACGAAGGCGGGCGAGAGCAGTTGCATGTAGCCGGCGAGGACGACGAGGTCGGCGCCGCGCGTCTCGACCCACGCGGCCATTGCCGCGTCGCGCGCCTCGCGGCCGGCGTAATCGCCGCGCGGGAAGACGGCAGTCTCCACCCCCGCCTCGCGGGCTCGCTGCAGCGCCCGGGCATCGGACTTATCCGAGCCGACCCCGGCCACCTCGATCCCCTCGCGCCCGTGCAGCGTGTCGAGGATCGCCTGCAGGTTGGTACCAGAGCCCGAAGCGAGAACGACTAAGCGAAATGCAGTGGCCATCAACCGCCGGCGGGTACCACGGCGATGTCCTCGAGCGCGAATTTGCTGTTTGCGTCCTCGGGATCGCCCAGCGGGTAACGGCCGCTGAAGCAGGCATCGCAATGATCCTCGGGCGGGGTCCCGATCGCCTCGTAGACGCCCGCCATCGAGAGGTAGGCGAGCGAGTCGGCGCCGAGCTCGTCGGCGATCTCCTCGATCGTCCGTTCGTGGGCGATCATCTCCTCGCGGGTCGACATGTCGACGCCGTAGTGACAGGGGTGGCGGATCGGCGGCGCGGAGATCCGCAGGTGCACCTCGCTGGCCCCGGCGTCGCGCAGCATGCCGACGATCTGGCGCGTCGTGTTGCCGCGCACGATCGAGTCGTCGACGACGACGATCCTCTGCCCGGCGACGATCTCCGGCAGCGGGTTGAACTTGAGCCGCAGGCCGCGCTTGCGCAGCTCCTGGCCGGGCTGGATGAAGGTGCGGGCGACGTAGCGGTTCTTGATCAGGCCGTCGTCGCGGGGCAGGCCCGAGGCGCGCGCGAACCCGGCGGCCGCCGGGTTGCCGGAGTCGGGCACCGAGATCACCAGGTCGGCGTCGGCGGGCGCCTCGCGGTAGAGGATCTCGCCCATCCGGCCGCGCACCTGCTGCAGCACTTTGCCCTCGAGGCGACTGTCGGGGCGGGAGAAGTAGATGTGCTCGAAGACGCAGTGCGCCGGCCGGCCGGCCTTGACCACCTGGCGCGTCTCGAGGCCGCGCTCGGTCAGCGAGACCATCTCGCCCGGGTGCACTTCGCGCATCAGCTCGGCGCCGACGATGTCGAAGGCGCAGCTCTCCGAGGCGACGACGAAGCGCTCGCCGAGCCGCCCCAGCGAGAGCGGCCGCACCCCGTGCGGGTCGCGGAAGGCGACGATCGCCCGCTTGGTCATCACCACGGTCGAGTAGGCGCCCTCCAGGCGCGGCATCACGTCGGCGACCGCGTCCTCGACGAACTTGCCGTCGTTGGAGGAGATCAGCGCCGCGATGATCTCCGAGTCCGAGGTGCCGCGGAAGGAGATCCCGGCCTCCTTCAGCTCGCCCCAGAGCGCGACCGCGTTGGTCAGGTTGCCGTTGTGGGCGAGGGCCAGCTCGCGGCCGTCGTCGCGCCAGACCGGCTGCGCGTTCTCCCAGGAGCCGCCGCCGGTGGTCGAGTAGCGGACGTGGCCGATCGCCATGTCGCCCTCCAGCGCCTTCAGCTTCTCCTCGTCGAAGACCTGGGAGACGAGGCCGGAGTCCCGCATCGTCGTGATGTGGCCGCCCTGGCCGGTGGCGATCCCGGCTGACTCCTGGCCGCGGTGCTGCAGCGAGTAGAGGCCGAAGTAGGCGAGGCGGGCGACGTCGTGCCCGGGTGCGTATATGCCGAAAACGCCGCATTCCTCGCGCGGCGAATCGCGATCTATCTGCTGCCCCTGGGGCGGAGTCAAGCGCGTGCTTTCCTCGCGGTTTGAAGGACGTGACGCGCAGGCAGACTGCCTACCCCGGCAGGGTAGCAGCGAGCAACGACCCCAGAGCCTGGTGCAGGCCGGCCACTGCCGATTGGAGCGGTGCCTCGTCGCCGGCCGCGCGGGCGCGGATCAGGGCCCCCTCGATCGTCGAGACGACCAGGCCGGCGAAGGTCGCGGCGTCCTTCTCGGTGACGCCTTCCTCCTGTAGTGCCGCTGCGATCGGCGCTTCCCAACTCTGGAATGCCGCGGTCGCGGCGGCGGCAAGCGCCGGGTCTTCGGGGCGGGCCAGGGCGGCGGCAGCGACCGGGCAGCCGAGTCGCTCGGGCTTGTCCTTGACCCGGCGGCGGAACATCTCGCCGAACATCGTCAGCGTCTCGCCGAGGCCACGCTCACGCAGCGAGCGCTCGATCGCGACGCGTATCTCCACCCCCTCCAGCGCGGCGGCCTCGATCGCGAGTTGGCGCTTGCCGCCCGGAAAGTGGTGGTAGATCGATCCCCGCGGGGCCTTGCCGCGCTCGGCCACGTCGCGCAGCTCCATGCCCGCATAGCCCTTCTCGGCGAGCAGCCTGCGAGCACCGTTCAGCAGCCGCTCGCGCCCGTCCCGGGCCTTCGGCTCGGCCGCCCTCGCATCCGCCAGTCGCGTTATGCCCACGGTCATAGTATAGTCCGCGCTCCGATGTATGACCGTGGTCATAAAGCGGCCGTGCTGATCGCCTGCGCGGGGGCCTTCGTCGCCTTCCTCGACACGACGATCGTCAACATCGCCTTCCCCGATATCTCGGCCTCCTTCGCCGGCTCGGGGCGCGACGCGCTCTCCTGGGTGCTCGACGGCTACTTCGTCGTGATCGCCGCGCTGCTGGTCCCGGCCGGCGGCCTCGCCGACCGCTTCGGCCACAAGCGGATCTTCCTGCTCGGCGTCACCGGCTTTACCGCCGCCAGCCTGCTCTGCGCGATTGCCCCGAGCCTGCCGCTGCTGATTTCCTTCCGCGTCCTGCAGGGGGTCGGCGCGGCGATGATCGCTCCCTCCTCGCTGGCGATCGTCCTCGACAGCTTCCCGGTCGAGCGCCGCGCGGCCGGTGTCGGCCTCTGGGGTGCGGCAGCGGCCGCCGCGGCGGCGACCGGCCCGACCCTCGGCGGGGCGCTGGTCGAGGCCTCGAGCTGGCGCCTGGTCTTCCTCGTCAACCTGCCGCTGGGGGCCGCGATCCTGCTGGCCGGCCGCAAGCGACTGCCGAAGGCGAAGATCCTCGACAGCCGCCTTCCCGATCTGCCTGGTGCCGCGATGCTCGCCCTCGGTCTGGCGGCGATCACCCTTGGCATCGTCGAGGGCAACGGCTGGGGTTGGACCTCGACCGCCACCCTGGGCGCCTTCGCGGCCGCCGCGCTGTTGCTCGCCGGCGTCGTCGTGCGCAGCCGCAGCCACCCGCGGCCGATCGTCGAGCCGGCGCTCTTCGCCCACCGCTCCTTCCGCATCGGCAACCTCGGCACGCTGCTCTTCGCCGCCGCCTTCTTCTCGCTGATCCTCGGCAACGTCCTCTTCCTCACCGGCGTCTGGGGCTACACGATCCTCCAGGCGGGCGCGGCGACTCTGCCGGGCCCGACCGCCAGCACGATCTTCGCCGGCCCGGCCGGCAAGCTCGCCGATCGCTTCGGCCACCGCGCCGTGATCGTCCCCGGCACGATCGTCTTCGCCGCGGGCGTGATGGTGCTGCGCTCCGCCGGCGCCGAACCGGACTGGCTCGGGCTCTGGTTGCCGGGCTCGTTGCTGACCGGGGTCGGCATCGGCCTCGCCTTCCCGACCCTCGGCTCGGCCGCCGTCCGCGACGTCCCGATCGACCGCTTCGCCACGGCGAGCGCCGTCAACGCCGCCTTCCGCCAGGTCGGCGCCGTGCTCGGCACCGCGATCCTCGTAGCGATCGTCGGTGAACCCGCCTCGCTCGCCGCGGCCCTCTCCGTCTCCGATGGCGCCTTCCTCTTCGCCGCAATCGCCGCGCTCACGGCCGGCGCCGTCACCCTCGCACTCCGCCCAGCGAGCAGGACGGTCGAGATGCCGCTCGGGGAACAGGCCGAGGTGGAGCCTCGCATCATGGGCCCAGCGCGCCAATCGGGATGACGTGGATGCCGTCTTCCTGTTTGTAGCCGTAGCCGCTGCCGATGATCACTCCCAAAGCGGCGGGAGGTCCGCATCTGTCGGTGTCGATTCGCTTGACGAACTTGTGGAGGTTGGCGGCGGCTTCCTCCACTTGGTTGAAGCCGGGCTTGACCTCGAAGGCCGCCCAGCGACCGTCGCGGGCTTCGACGATGGCGTCGACCTCGAGTCCGTCACTGTCCCGGTAGTGGAGGACTTCGGCGTCGACTGCCTGGGCGTAGACGCGAAGGTCGCGGATCACCATCGACTCGAAGAGGAGGCCGAGAAGGCTCAGGTCCTGAACGAGGCGGTCGGGCCCGCTGCGCATCGCTGCGACGGCCAGCGAGGGATCGACGAAGTGGAGCTTCGACGCCTTACGCAGGGTGTGGGTGGTCCGCAGGTGGACCCCCCACGCCGGCTGGTCCTCGACGATCATCAGCCGTCGCAAGGCGTCGAGGTACGCATCGACAGTCTCGCGGTCCAGAGGCCCGTCGGCGCCACCCGCGTCCCGAGCCAGTGTCGCGACTGAGGTCTGAGTGGCGACGTTTCTGCCAATACCGCGAAGCATCTGGCCGACGTTGATCGGATTGCGGCGCGTCCCACTGGCGGCGGGCACGTCCAAACGCCGGATCTCCTCGAGGTAGTCGCTCACGGCCTCCAACGCCTGGTCCCCTCCCATCTCGTGCAGCCCCGGCCATCCACCAACCGCGATCTCCGCGGCGATTTCCGGCACGGTCAGCTTGGCCTGGGGGGTCCCCTCTTTGCTCCCATCCAGCAGTCGGCTCAGAGAAATGCGGCCGGTGCTCTTGCCTTTCTCGAAGAGACTCATGGGCCGCATGCGGATTCGAGTCAGCCGCCCAGCGCCGGAGTGCCGCGTGGCGTCATCGGCCGGAACGGTGGAGCCGGTGAGGATGAACTGGCCCGGTCTTCTCCGATCGTCGATGGCTCGGCGCACGTGGTTCCAGATCGCCGGCTCCAGTTGCCACTCGTCGATCAGCCGCGGAGTGGGCCCATCGAGCACCGATGCCGGATCGAGAGCGGCCGCCTGTCGGGTGTCCTCATCGATGTCGAGGCGTATTTCGCTAGCCGCCAGCCGCTGCGCGGTCATCGTCTTGCCGCACGCCTTTGGACCCTCGACCACCGCCGCACCTGAGGCAGCCAGTTTCCGTTTTATCTGTGCATCGACTATTCGCTCTATATAAGGGAAATCTGCCATCTAACCAAAAGAATAGAAGATTTTTAGCAGGCACTTTATAAGATTTAAAACCAGCAAAAAAGAAGAAATATAACCCGCAAAATAGCAGGCGCGTAGGAACGTGACTAACTGCTACCGACGGAGGTCAAGTTGCTCGCCGAGCGAGCGCCAGGCATGGGCAGCGTCGGCGAGCAGAAGACCCAGGCTGCGGTCGCCGGCGGCGATCTCCACCGCGTCGCCGCCGACCTTGCCGAGTAGGAGCACCTCGACGCCCTCGCCCGCGAGCGCCTCCAGCTTCTCGCGCTCGCCGCTGAGGACGAAGCCCCCCGGCCCCTCGCCGAAGAGCGCCTCCTCCGGCGAGCAACCGCGCTCGCGCAGCGGCTGGAGATCCACCTGGCAGCCGAGGCCGGAGCCGATCGCCGCCTCGGCGAGGGCGCAGGCGAGGCCGCCGTCGCTGACGTCGTGGGCGGAGGCGAGCTTGCCGGCGCGGACCGCCGTGCGGACCGCCTCGCAGGCTGCGGCGACCGCGGCGACGTCGGGCTGGGGAAGGCCGGCGTCGAGATCGCCGCGCTGCTTGGCCAGCTCCGAGCCCGCCAGCGAGGGTTCGAACGGCCCGAGCAGGGCGATCGTGTCGCCCTCGCGGGCGAAGGCGCTCGCCGCCGCCAGGGCCGGGTCGGGCAGCTCGCCGACCATGCCGACCACCGGCGTCGGGTAGATCGGGCCTTCCGGGCCCTCGTTGTAGAGGGAGACGTTGCCGCCGACGACCGGCACGCCGAGCGCCTCGCAGGTCTCGGCGAGGGCGCTGACGGCGCGGTCGAGCTGCCAGGCCGGCACCGGCTTCTCCGGGTTGCCGAAGTTGAGGCAGTTGGTCAGGCCGAGCGGCTCCGCCCCGGCGCAGGCGAGGTTCTGGGCGCACTCGAGCACCGCCTCGACCGTGCCTGCGTGGGGGTCGCAGGCGACCCGCCGCCCGTTGCCGTCGATCGAGATCGCGATCGCGCGATCGGCCTCGGGGATCGCCAGGACCGCCGCGTCGGCGCTCTCCGGCCGTCGCGCCGTGCGCGAGCCGACGACCGAGTCGTACTGCTCGAAGGCCCAGCGCTTCGAGGCGACGCTGGGCGAGGCGAGCAGGGCGAGCAGCGTCTCCTCGGCCGAGGCGCCGAGGTCGAGCGTCGCCCGGTTGCCGTAGATCCAGCCCTCGGGCTCGGCCGGGCTGAGGTCGTAGAGTGGGCAGCCGTCGACCAGCGCATCGACCGGCATCTCGCCGACGACGTCGGCGCCGCGCAGCACGCGCACCAGGCCGTGATCGGCGATCGCGCCGATCTCCGCCGCGCCGGTCTGCCATTTCTCGCAGACCGCGATCACCTCGGCGACCCGCGCCGGCTCGACCACCGCGAGCATCCGCTCCTGCGACTCGGAGACCATGATCTCGAAGGGCTCCATGTCGGCCTCCCGCAGCGGCACCCGTGCGACGTCGAGGTCGATCCCGACCCCGCCCGCCGAGGCCATCTCGCTGGCCGATGAAGTGAGGCCGGCGGCGCCGAGGTCCTGCAGCGAGACCAGCAGCCCCTTGCCGAGCAGCTCCAGGCAGCACTCCAACACCTTGGACTCCTCGAACGGGTCGCCGATCTGCACCGTCGGCCGCTTCGCCGCGTCGCCCTCGCCGAGCTCCGCCGAGGCGAGCACGGAGGCGCCGCCGATCCCGTCGCGCCCGGTCGAGGCGCCCATCAGCACGACGGCGTTGCCGACCCCGGCCGCCGCCGCGCGCACCATCTCGTCCTGCCGGGCGATGCCGACGCACATCGCGTTGACCAGGCAGTTGTGCTCGTAGGGAGCCTCGAAGTAGATCTCGCCGCCGACGTTGGGCACGCCGATCGAGTTGCCGTAGTGGCCGATCCCCCGCACCGCGCCGTCGAGCAGGTGGCGCGAGCGGACCGAGTCGAGCTCGCCGAAGCGCAGCGAGTCGAGGATCGCGATCGGCCGCGCGCCGAGCGCGAAGACGTCGCGGAGGATGCCGCCGACGCCCGTCGCCGCCCCCTGGAAGGGCTCGACCGCGCTCGGGTGGTTGTGGGACTCGACCTTGAAGGCGATCGCGTAGCCCGCGCCGATGTCGACGGCGCCGGCGTTCTCGCCGGGCCCCATCACCACCCGCTCGCCCTCGGTCGGCAGCCGGCGCAGCAGCTTGCGCGAGTGCTTGTAGGCGCAGTGCTCGGACCAGAGCAGGCTGAACATCGCCAGCTCGACCCCGTTCGGCTCGCGGCCGAGCTTCTCGACGATCAGATCGAACTCGGAGTCGGTCAGGCCCAGCTCCCTGTGCGGCGAGCTGGCGGCGGGCGCGCTCATACCCGCGCCCCCGCGACCGCCTCGAACACCCGCAGGCCGTCGGTGGACCCCGTCATCGCGTCGACCGCGTGCTCCGGGTGCGGCATCAGGCCGAGCACGTTGCCGGCCTCGTTGCGCACCCCGGCGATGTCGCGCGCCGACCCGTTCGGATTCTGTCCGGGCGCGTAGCGCAAGGCCACCTGCCCGTTCGCCTCCAGCGAGTCGAGCATCTCCTCAGGCGCCCAGTAGCGACCTTCGCCGTGCTTGGCCGGGATCGACAGGGTTTCCTCGCGCAGAATGGACGATTGTGTCCCCTCTGGGGGGTCCAATCGTCCAACTTGCAGGTCGACTTGGCGGCAGACGAAGCGCATGCTCTCGTTGAGCAGCAGGGCGCCGGGGAGGAGCCCCGTCTCGCAGAGGACCTGGAAGCCGTTGCAGATGCCCAGCACCGGCCCGCCCCCCGCCGCGAACTCCGCCACCGCCTCCATCGCCGGCGAGAAGCGGGCGATCGCGCCGGCACGCAGGTAGTCGCCATAGGAGAAGCCGCCGGGTACGACGACCGCGTCGATGTCGTCCAGGTCGCGCTCTTCGTGCCAGACGAGCCGCGCCTCACCGCCGCTCAGCTCGCAGGCGTGCAGGGCGTCCCGCTCGTCGCAGGAACCAGGAAATTGAAGAACACCCCACATCATTGAACGGCGCCTCCTCCGCTTCGCGTCCGGGGGCGCCTGACGTCTTCGGCATTCGCTGACGTCAAACGCTCTCTATCTCGAAGTCCTCGATCAGCGGGTTGGCGAGCAGCTTCTCGCAGAGCTCCGTGAGCCGCGCCGGGTCCTCCGCCTCCAGCTCGACCATCCGTCCGACCCGCACGTGCTCGATGCCCTCGAAGCCGAGCGCCGGCAGCGCTCGCTCGACCGCCTTGCCCTGCGGGTCGAGGATCCCCTCCTTCGGCCGGATCAGGACCCTCGCTTTGGGCATCTAGAAGGAGCGCTCCGTGATCCGTTCGTAGGCCTCGACGTACTTGGCCCGCGTCTGCTCGATCACGTCGGCCGGCAGCTCGGGCGCCGGCGGCTTGTGGTCCCAACCGGCGGCGTCGGCCCAGTCGCGCACGAACTGCTTGTCGAAGGACGGCTGCGTCTTACCCGGCTCGTAGCGGTCCGCGGGCCAGAAGCGCGAGGAGTCGGGGGTGAGGACCTCGTCGCCGAGGACGACCTCGGCGCCGGCGTGGCGGCCGAACTCGAACTTGGTGTCGGCGAGGATGATCCCCCGCTCTGCCGCGTGCTCGGCGCCGCGCTGGTAGACCTCGATCGAGATCCGCCGCAGCTCTTCCATCAGCGCCCGGTCGCCGACGATCTCGGCCGCCCGCTCGAAGTTGACGTTCTCGTCGTGGTCGCCGATCTCGGCCTTGGTCGCCGGCGTGAAGATCGGCTCGGGCAGCTTGTCGGACTCGAGCAGGTTCGGCGGCAGCTCGATCCCGCAGACCGCGCCGCCGGCCTTGTATTCCTTCCAGCCCGAGCCGGAGAGGTAGCCGCGCACGACGCACTCGACCGGGTACATCTCCAGCCGCCGCACCCGCATCCCCCGTTCCGTCGCTTCCTCGGGCACGTCGGCGGAGAGGAAGTGGTTGGGGACGATGTCGCCGCTCAGCTCGAACCAGAATTCCGAGATCCGGTTCAGCACCTTGCCCTTGTCGGGGATCGGCGTCGGCATCACCACGTCGTAGATCGAGATCCGGTCCGAGGCGACCATCAGCAGGTCGTCCTCCCACTCATAAATCTCTCTGACCTTCCCAGAGGAGTGAAGCTTCAAATCGGCGACGGCGGGACTCATTGACGCGATGCTAGCGATGGCGAAGGCGGGGTGGGGAGGGGTTGGGGGTGTCCCTCCGCTTGCTGGGTTTTTCGCCTCGGAGTTTGCGGCCGTCCGAGATTGTTGGTGGGCGAAAAAGAGGACGCCGCTGCGCGGAGGGACACCCCCAACCCCTCCTTAACCTACGTCTGCGATTCTCCCCAGCGATGCTGCCGCCCGAACCCAAGTACTCGCCGCTGTCTCAGACTTTGCGCTGGAGCTTTCGGCCCTTGCCCTTCATGCAGGAGTGCCGCGAAAAGTACGGCGACAGCTTCAGCGTCAAATTCGCCAGCTTCGAGCGGCCGATGGTGATGATCTCCGACCCCGCCGCGATCAAGGCCCTCTACACGGAGCGCTCGCACGGCCTGCCGCCCGGCCGCGAGATCGTCCTCACGCCGATAGTCGGCCCGCGCTCAGTGCTCGTCACCGAGGGCGCCGACCATCTCGCCCACCGCAAACTGATGCTGCCCGCCTTCCACGGCGAGCGGATGCGCTCTTATGAGCCGATCGTCAGCGAGATCGTCGACGCCGAGATCGACTCCTGGCCGCTCGGCGAGGAGTTCGCGATCCACCCGCATATGCAGGCGATGACGCTGGAGGTGATCCTGCGCGTCGTCTTCGGCGTCGCCGAGGGCCCCCGTCTGGAACAGCTGCGCGTCCTGCTGACCAAGCTGCTGGAGGAAACCTCCTCGCCGTTCACCCAGCTGATCGGCCTCGCCTCGCGGCGCTTCGGCGGTCGCGGGCCCTGGGCGAAATTCGAGGCCCAGCTGAAGGCCGTCGACGAGCTGCTCTACGCCGAGATCGCCGCCCACCGCGCCTCCGGCGAATTCGAGGAGCGCGACGACATCCTCTCGGTGCTGACGCAGGCCCGCTTCGAGGACGGCGAGCCGATGGGCGACTCCGACCTGCGCGACCAGCTGATGACGCTGCTCCTCGCCGGCCATGAGACGACGGCAACGGCGCTCGCCTGGACTTTCGACCTGCTGCTGCGCCACCCGCGCGAGCTGGCCCGCCTGCGCGAGTCGCTCGAGGCCGGCGAGGACGACTACCCGCGGGCGACGATCAGCGAGTCGCTGCGCCTGCGCCCGGTCGTCCCCCTCGCCGGCCGCCGCCTTAACAAGGCCCTCGAGGTCGACGGCCTCACCCTGCCGGCGGGCACTGACGTCACCCCGGCGATCTGGCTCGCCCACACCCGCGCCGACGTCTACCCCGAGCCCTTCGCCTTCCGCCCTGAGCGCTTCCTCGACGAACAGCCCGATACGTACGCGTGGGTGCCTTTCGGGGGCGGTATCCGCCGCTGCCTCGGCGCTGCTTTCGCCGAGTTCGAGATGCGGATCGTGCTGCGCGAGGTGCTGACCCGCTGCGAGCTGCGCAAGGCCGACCCGCGCCCGGAGAAGATCGGCCGCCGCAACATCACCCTTTCACCAAAGCACGGAACCCCGGTAGTGCTCGACGCCCGCCATCCCGCCAGGGAGTTAGTCCCCGCATAGAGCCCATCCGGTAGGGATGGAACGTCTTGTACTTTTTCGTCGAAGCCTCCGGGCGTCAGCGCAATCGCGCCCCACCGAAAAAGTTAAGTGGAATCCCTGCCGGATGGGCTCTTCTCGGCCGGATGCTGCCCGGCCCAGCGGGCGATCGTGCCGGAGCCGGAGATCACCTCGCCGTCGTCGAGGACGAGGACCGGCACCTCGTTGGTGCCGCTCAGCTTCTTGATCTCCGCCCGCTCCTCGCCGCGGCTGCCCCAGGTCCAGGGCACCAACCGGTAACCGCCCACCGTGCGCAGCTCGTACTTGTAACCGGCCGCGTCGAGCGCCTTGCCCGCCTTCGCGCACGGATGCGCAAACGCCGGCCCGGTCTTCTTCTGCCCGCAGGTGTAGAGGATCATCGGCGGCGCATCCTACCTCGACAGTTGCCGTCCGAGCAGGTGCTACGCTCGTAGCACAATGGTAGAAGTCGCGACCAGAGAGCTGAGGAACGACACCGCCGGCGTCTTGCGCAGGGTCGAGGCCGGCGAGACCGTGGTGATCACCGTCCGGGGGAAGGCGGTTGCGGACCTGGTGCCGCATCGATCTGAGGATGCGCCGCGCTGGCTGAGTCCGGCGGACGTGATGGAGATTCGCGCGATCGCCAATGGCGACCCGACCTGGGGAGCAGATCTGGCAAAGCTGAGGGACGAAACGACCGAGGATCTGGGGCCGATCCTGTGACCGCGGATCGGGTCGGCGTAGGGCTGCTTGACACTTCCGTTCTAGTCGCCGCGGAGGTGGGCCGGCCCGTTCGGGCGGAGGCTCTGCCCAAGAGTGCCGCCATCTCCATCATCACCGTGGCGGAGTTGCGCGCCGGCGTGCTCGCGGCCCCGGACATCATGAGTCGCGACCGGCGGCTCATGACCCTGGAGAGGATCTCCGGCACTGCCACTCTTCCGGTCGACCACGAGGTTGCCGGCGCTTGGGCGGGGATGCGCGCCTATTTGACGGCCTCTGGTCAGAGAGTCAGCGCCAACGATCTCTGGATTGCCGCGACCGCCGCCGCCCGCTCGATTCCAGTGGTTACCCAGGACCACGACTTCTACGCCCTCTCCGGCGTCAACGGACTAACCGTGGTCGAGGTCTGAGAGCGCTTCGAGCCGCTCGAAGATCGCCGGGATGTGGCCGAGGTAGGCGTCGTAGTCGAAGACGGCGTCCAGATCGAGGTCGGGTGCGGCCACCGCGAGCAGCTCGCGAAAGTGGGTGCCGGTGTCCCAGGCGCGCTGGGCGTTCTCCTGGACGACGCGATAGGCGTCGTCACGGCTGAGCCCGGACTCGACCAGGGCGGTCAGGGCGCGCTGGCTGAACAGCGCCCCGTGGGTCAGCTCGAGGTTCTCCTTCATCCGGTCGGCGCGGATCGTCATCTCGGCCGCGACCCCGGTGGCCAGGCCCAGCATGTAGTCGATGCCGATCGTCGCGTCGGGCAGGATCACCCGCTCGGCGCCGGAGTGGGAGATGTCGCGCTCGTGCCAGAGGGCGACGTTCTCGAGGCCGGTCTGGGCGTAGCCGCGCAGCACCCGGGCGAGGCCGGTGATCCGCTCGGTGCGGATCGGGTTGCGCTTGTGCGGCATCGCCGAAGAGCCCTTCTGGCCGCTCGCGAAAGGCTCCTCGACCTCGCGCACCTCGGTGCGCTGCAGGTTGCGGACCTCGGTGGCGAAGCGCTCGAGGCCGGCGCCGGCGATCGCGATCCGCGAGGTGAGGACGGCGTGGCGGTCGCGCGGGATGACCTGCGTGGCGACGTCCTCGCGCTGCAGCCCGAGCCGCTCCATCACCCGCGCCTCGACCGCCGGGGGCACCGAGGCGTAGGTGCCGACCGCGCCGGAGAGCTTGCCGAAGCGCAGCTGCTCGAAGGCGTCGGTGAGGCGGAAGAGGTTGCGGTCGGCCTCGAAGGCGAAGCCGGCGAGGCGCAGGCCAAAGGTCGTCGGCTCGGCGTGGACGCCGTGGGTGCGGCCGACGCAGAGCGTGTCGCGCTGCTCCAGCGCCCGCTCGATCAAGGCGTCGCGGTAGGCCCGGGCGGAGGCGAGGACGATCTCACCCGCCTGGCCCAACTGCAGCGCCAGCGCCGTGTCGAGCACGTCCGAAGACGTCAGCCCGTAATGAATCCAACGCCCATGCTCGCCGACGGAGGCCGCTACTACGTCGACGAACGCCGCAACGTCGTGGTCCGTGACCCGCTCCCGCTCGTTGACCGCCTCGACCGTGAAAGCAGCTTTCGCCCGAGCAGCCTCCGCCGCCTCGCGAGGCACCGCACCCTCCTCAGCCCACGCCTCAGTAGCCGCAAGCTCCACCTCGAGCCAGGTCTCCAGCTTCCTCTGCTGCGACCAGACCTCGCCTATCTCCTTACGGGTGTATCGAGATATCAAGAGTTGATGATCCGCACGGCGAGCAGGCCGGCGTTCTTCGCGCCGTCGATGGCGACGCAGGCGACCGGCACCCCCGGGGGCATCTGCACCGCCGAGAGCAGCGCGTCGAGGCCGCCGAGGCTCTTGCCGAGGATCGGCACGCCGATCACCGGCAGGTCGGTGTGGGCGGCGGCGACGCCGGGCAATGCGGCCGACATGCCCGCGCCGGCGATGATCACCCGCAGCCCGCGCATGCGGGCACTGTGGCAGTACTCACGAACCAGCTCGGGGTCGCGATGGGCGCTCATCACCCGGACCTCGTAGCTGACGCCGGCCTCGTGCAGGGCCGCGCCCGCCGGCTGCATCTTGGGCTTGTCGTTCTTCGAGCCCATGATGATCCCGACGTGGGGCTCGTCGACCTCGATCTCCTCGAACGCTTTCTCGACCGCCGGCATCGCGGTCGCCCCAGCGCTCGGCTTCGGCTCCTCTGAGATCTCGCTCATCTCTTCCTCTCTCGGTTCTAGGGACATGTCAGCTGGGCACCCGCTCGACCGCGCGGGCGGCGATGTCGGAGCGGATCTGCATTCCGTCGAAGGCGATCCGGCCGGCTGCATCGTACGCGCGATCGCGTGCCTCGGCCGGCGTCGGGCCGAGCCCGGTCACGTTTAGCACGCGACCACCGGCGGTGACGACCTCGCCGCCCCGCTCGGCCGTGCCGGCGTGGGTCACCTCGGCCAGCTCCGCCGCCGCGGCGAGGCCGTGGATGACGTCGCCCTTCGAGGAGGACTCCGGATAGCCGGCCGAGGCGAGGACCAGCGTGACGGCCCAGTCCTCGCCGAACTCGGCCTCGGCGCCGGCCAGCCCGCCCGGCTCGCGCGTCGCCAGGCAGAGCTCGAGCAGGTCCGAGCGCAGCCGCGGCAGCACCGCCTGCGTCTCGGGGTCGCCGAAGCGGGTGTTGAACTCGAGCACCTTGGGGCCCTCGGGGCCGACCATCAGGCCGGCATAGAGGACGCCGTGGAAGGGCACGCCGCGGGCAGCCATCGCGGCGAGCGCCGGCCGGTGCACGGCGTCGACGATCTCCTCGACCTCCGCCGGGCCGAAGCCGGGCACCGGCGAGTAGCTGCCCATGCCACCGGTGTTTGGCCCCTCGTCGCCGTCGAAGATCCGCTTGTAGTCCTGCGCCGGCGCCAGCGGCACGACGTTCTCGCCGTCGCAGAGGGCCAGCAGCGAGAGCTCTTCGCCCGCGAGGAACTCCTCGAGCACGACCGTCGTCTCGCCGAAGCGCCGCTCGCCGAAGAAGATCTCGATCGCGTCGCGCGCCGAGGCTTCGGAGTCGCAGACGATCACGCCCTTGCCGGCCGCCAGGCCGTCGGCCTTGAGGACCGCCGGATAGGAAGCGGAGGCGAGGCGCTCGAGCGCCTCCGCTCGGTCGGTCAGGACGGCGTAGGAGGCGGTCGGCACGCCGGCCTCGGCCATCAGCTGCTTGGCGAACGCCTTCGACCCCTCCAGCTCGGCGGCGGCGCCGCTCGGCCCGAAGGCGGCGATCCCGGCGGCCTCGAGCGCGTCGACCACCCCGGCGACCAGCGGCACCTCCGGCCCGACCACGACGAGGTCGACCGCCCGCTCGCACGCCGCGGCGACAATCGCCTCGACATCACCGGCGCCGACGCCCGTCAGGCACTCGGCGTCGGCGGCGATGCCGGCGTTGCCCGGGGCGCAGAGCAGCTCGGGGGAGCGAGGCGAACGCGCGAACGCCCGCACCATTGCGTGCTCGCGACCGCCTCCCCCTACGACCAGGACCCTCAAGCGCGTGACCTAAAGCGAGTCGGAGAGCTCGTCGGCCGGCATCGCCGCCAGGGTCTGGCTGGTCATCGTCCCGCGCGAGCCCAGCTCGACGGAGACTTTCGCCATCGTCTTCTCGTCGGGAGCCTCGACGATCGTGACGAAGTCGTACTGGCCCAGCGTCGCGTACTGCGCCTGGACTTTCGCCCCGATCTGTTCGACCTCCTTGTTGACCTCGGCAACCCGTCCGGGGTTGTTCTTCAGCGTCCGGACACCCTCGGAAGTCAGGTTGGTCAGCATCACATAGGTCGGCATCGCTTCCTCCTTTTGCGCTCTCGGCGGGGAGCTTCGAGCCTACGTTAGACGCCGAGCGCCTGCAGCAGCGAGAACATCTCCAGGCCGCCCTGGGTGACCTTGCCCTCGAAGTATTCGGCGTGGCTGATCGGCGTGCCCGAGCTGTCGGCGAGGCCGATCTCGATCGAGCCGCCCGGCCTGAAGGTCGCGATCTGCTGGCCGGCGCTGACCGTCTGTCCGACCTGCACCGTGGCGTCGACTCCCTCGTAGACGAAGATCGACTGGCCCTTGAGCGGCCCGTCGAGGAGCCGGTAGAGGACGCCGCCGCCTTCGGGCCAACCGGGGGCTTCCGTCGCCAGGACCAGGGCTTCGCCGATCGCGACGATCGGGCCGCCGCCGGTGAAGTCGACGCCCTGGTCGATGCGCCCGGTGACGAGGCCGGTGCTGAGCGCGAAGGGGTTGACGTAGCTGCCCGCGGCGGCGGGCAGCGCGACCGACCAGTCGACGTAGTCGACATGGCAGGTGCCTTTCAGCCGTTCGGTTTCGCCGAGCACGGCCTGCACGTACCAGGCCGCGTGGTTGTGGGCGAAGAGGCCGGCGCGGAGGCTGCCCCGCGACCAGATCAGCCGGGCCAGGGTCGCCGCCGAGTCGGCCGGATCGGCGTGGCGTATGCGTCCGTCTTCGTCGCCGTCGACCGCGTAGCGTCGCCACTCGCTCGGTTCGAGCCCGAGCGGGCCGGCCTGCCGCAGCTGTCGTTTGGTCATCCCGCGGCCGAAATCGGACTCGAGGTGGGCGACCGCGGCCAGCGCCCAGACGCCGCGGCTGCCGAGCCCGTAGCGTGCCGCCGCCCCCTCGAAGGCGTTGAGGTATTCGGCGGGGATCCTGCGGCGCCAGCGCCGGGCCGGCTGGCAGCTGAGCACCTGGAGCTGCGGCGCCGCGATCAACGACCCGGCGCTGCCGCCGAGCTGAGGCGCGTAGCAGCTGGCATTCGCCAGCACCTCGGCCACGTACCAGTCGGCGTGGTTGTAGGCGTAGATCGCGCCGTAGGTATCGGCCGGCATTCCGGCGGCGCTCAGGTAGCTCGCGGCGGCGTAGATCGCGTCTTCGGGGTTGAAGGGATCCTTGACGCCGTCGCCGTTGGCGTCGACGCCGTAGCCGGCCCAGGTTTCAGGCATGAACTGCATCCAGCCCACCGCGCCGGCCGAGGAGACGTTGAGGTTGGTGCCGAACGCCGTCTCGACCTCGTTGATCCCGGCCAGCACCGCCGCTCCCTGGGGGCCGAGGCCGTACGCGGCGGCGGCCCGCTGGTAGATCGGGATCAGGACCGGGGGAACGCCGGCGGCCGCGCAGCTCGACGAGGGGATGGAGGGAACGAAGGAGGGCGTTTCAGGTGAGACGGGCGAGACGGCGGCTGGAGGAGAGTTGGGAGGGGGTCCGGACTTCTGCTCGGTCGGTTTGCCCGCGGAGGTACCACCGGTTGATTTTGGCGCCGACGGTTCGGCCAGTGGAGCGACGATGGTGTCGCCCTGTTCGACTGGAGCGGGCACAACCGTCGTGCTGGCGGGTTCTTCAGGTGCGCTTTCGGCGCTGGCGGCCGGCACCCCGATCGCCAATCCGAATGACAGGATGAGGAGAGCCCGCTTCATCCCAGCACGTCTACGACTTTCCAGTTGCCGCTCGCGTCAGCCTGCAGGCTGAGCCGCAGCTCGCTGGTCAGGCCGACCCGCAGCAGCGAGACGCTGACCGTGTAGGCCTTGCCGGCGCGGGGGCCGGGGACGAGGTTGACGACCCGCGCCTTCGGCACCTTGGCATCGGCGGGCAGGCGCGGCGGGCGTTCGCCGAGCGCTTTCGCCAACTCCGGGGTCGCGGTCTCGCCGAAGACGGCTTTGGCCCGCGCCGGCCGCTCGCCGACCTCATAGAAGACGAAGGCCTCGGAGAAGCGCCGGGCGACCTTCATCGCCGCCGGCCCGGCCGGGACCGGCTTGGCGCTGGAGGTCGTCGCTGCCGCGCCGCTTGCGGAGGGCGCCGCTTCGGGGGCGGTTTCGGCTTTGCTCGGCGGGGTCCCGGAGTCGCTCACGGCGGCTCCTTCGCCGGAGCTCTTCGAGACGCCAACCGCTCCGCCGACCTGGAAGTCCGGCGCCGGCCCTTGCAGCGCCGGCCCGCCGTGCCGCTCGGTCTGCGGTTGCGCCGGCACGACCGCCACCCGAGCCGGTGCCGCGGTCCGCTCCGGCGGGGTATCGCCGCCTTTCGGCAAAAGGATGACTCCGAACAGGACCGCGGCGACGGCCAGCGAACCGAGCGCCGCGGCGCCGACGCCGCGACTGGGCGCGCTCCAACCGGCGAAGCGCTCGCCGAGAGGCCAGAGCACGGCCCGCTCGACCGCCCAGGCGGCCCACTCGAACGGCCAGCGGGCGATGTCGGCAAGGCCACTGAGAAAGCGCGCGCTGCGCCCCCTCGGATCCCCGTTGATGTGACCTCGTCTCAACATCTCTTTGAAGCTCACACAGCTTACGTCGGAATCCGCTCCCTGTTCCTGTAGCCCGGTTAGCTGGATTGCGTATCCCAGCGCCAAAAACGACACCTGAATATCAATCGAACGTGAGCCTGAGCTAAACGGAGCGGTGATGCCATAGGGATGCGAGCACCGACGCTTTGATGCGCGGATGCTCGTAAAATCGTGCCCTGCGCGTTTGTGAGACTCCTATTGCGCGTTTGTGAGGTCTCTATTGCGCGTTTGTGAGGTAGTATTCGCGCGTTCGTCATGGCTCTATTCGCTCGATATGCGGAATCGCAGGTGCTGGCTTCTCTCGCCGATACCCCAGTTGCCGTAATAGTTGGACCACGCCAGTCCGGCAAGAGCACCCTGGCGGAGCGGATCGCCGTTGACCGGGGAGCGAGCATGGTCTCGCTGGACGATGCGGCGCTCCGCGCGGCGGCAAACTCGGATCCGACGGGATTCATCGAGGCACGCGACTTACCGCTGCTGATCGACGAGTTCCAGAAGGCGCCGGCGCTGCTCGACGCGATCAAGAGCCGTGTTGACCGGGCCAGGCGCGGCGGCCGTCAGGCTGCCGGCATGTTCCTCCTCACCGGCTCCGCCAACGTCTGGTCGACCCTGCGGATCTCCGAGTCGCTCACCGGCCGAGCCGAGCGGATTCATCTTTGGTCCCTCTCCCAGGGCGAGCTTCTGGGGCGCCGGGAGTCATTTCTCTCCGATCTATTGGACGGGTTGGTCCCCCGGATCGACGGGCAGCCGGTTGGGCGTGGGCCGATCGCCGAGGCGATTGTGCGCGGCGGCTATCCGGAGATGGTCTCCCGGCCACAGGGAAGCAGGCGAGCTCAATGGTTGAGGAGCTATCTCGAGATGGTGCTGGAGCGAGACGTGCGCGACCTAACCGATCGGGCGCGGCAGCTCGACGATCTGCCGAGGCTTCTCCGGGCCGCGGGAACCCGCATCGGAGGTCTCCTCGATCTGACCTCGATGGGTAGGGCAATCGAGATGAAACGCGATTCGGTGCGTCGCTATCTGCGCCTGCTCGAACTTCTGTTTCTCGTCCGCCAAGCGCCTGCTTGGAGCCAGAACCTGAGCCAGCAGCTGATCAAACGGTCGAAGCTGTGGATTCCCGACAGTGGGCTCGCCTGTCAGCTCGTCGGCTACGACGAGGATCGGTTCCTCGCGGACCAGACTGGGATGGCCGGTTCGATCTTCGAGAACTTCGTGGCGTCTGAGGTTCTGAAGCAGGCAAGTCGGCTCGATCAGCGGGTCGGGCTCCATCACTTCCGTACGGCAGGGGGGAGGGAGGTCGATATCGTCGCCGCGGCCAATGACGGCTCGGTGGTCGGCATCGAGGTCAAGTTGGGGGCGACGCCAAGGAAATCCGATTTCAGTGGTTTGTCCCATCTGCGGAACGCTCTCGGCGACCGCTTCAAGGCCGGCGTCGTTTTGAACACCGGCGCCGAAACGCTGCCTTTCGGAGAGCGGCTCTGGGCTGTACCCGTCGCGGGCCTCTGGTCGTAGCCTGGGGTCAGGCAGTCGCGGCAGCCGGCTCCGCCTCGGACCCCGCCTTCTCGAAGACCAGCTCGCCGTCGGCCGCGTCGACCCGCACGGTGTCGCCTTCGCCGAACTCGCCCTCGAGCAGCTTCAGCGCCAGCTTGTCGACCAGCTGCTTCTGGATCACGCGCTTCAGCGGCCGGGCGCCGTAGGTCGGGTCGTAGCCGAGGTTGCCGAGCAGCGTGCGCGCGTCCTCGCTCAGCTCGACCTCGATCCCGCGCTCGCGCACCCGGCCGACCAGCAGGTCCACCTGCAGCTCGACGATGCGGCCGATGTCGGCCTTGGAGAGGCGGTGGAAGATCACCGTGTCGTCGATCCGGTTGAGGAACTCCGGCTTGAAGGTGGTCGCCAGCACCTCTTCGATCTGCTCGCGGATCTTCTCGTCGACCTGATCGCCGACGATGCGGTCGCTGCCGACGTTCGAGGTCATGATCAGCACCGTGTTGGTGAAGCTGACCGTGCGCCCCTGGCCGTCCGTCAGCCGCCCGTCGTCCATGATCTGCAGCAGCGTGTTGAAGACGTCGGGATGGGCCTTCTCGATCTCGTCGAGCAGCACCACCGCGTAGGGGCGCCGCCGCACCGCCTCGGTCAGCTGGCCGCCCTCCTCGTAGCCGACGTAGCCGGGCGGCGCGCCGATCAGCCGCGCCACCGTGTGCTTCTCCATGTACTCGGACATGTCGAGGCGGACGATCGCCCGCTCGGAGTCGAACATGAACTCGGCAAGGGCCTTCGCCAGCTCGGTCTTGCCGACCCCGGTCGGGCCGAGGAAGAGGAAGGAGCCGATCGGCCGGTCGGGGTCGGAGAGGCCGGCGCGCGAGCGGCGCAGCGCGTTCGACACCGCCTCGATCGCCTCGTCCTGGCCGATCACCCGCTCGTGCAGGCGCGCCTCCATCTGGATCAGCTTCTCGACCTCGCCCTCGATCAGGCGGCTGACCGGGATCCCGGTCCATTTGGCGACGACCTCGGCGACGTCCTCCTCGGTCACCTCGTCGGCCAGCATCGAGCCGCTCTCGGCGTGCAGCTCGGCCAGCCGCGCCTCGCCCTCGGCGACGGTCTTCTCCAGCTCGGGGATCTCGCCGTAGCGCAGCTTCGCCGCGCCCTCGAGGTCGGCTTCGCGCTCGGCCCGCTCGGCCTCGCGCTCGGCCTCCTCGAGCCGCGCCTTGGCCGCCTTGATCGCGTCGATCGCCTCCTTCTCGTTCTGCCAGCGAGCCTTCATCTCGGCCGAGCTCTCGCGCAGCTCGGCCAGCTCCGCCTCCAGCGCCTCGAGCCGCGCCTTCGAGGCCTCGTCGGTCTCCTTCTTCAGCGCCTTGCGCTCGATCTCCAGCTGCTGCGCGCGTCGCTCGACCTCGTCGATCTCGGTCGGCATCGAGTCGATCTCGATCTTCAGCCGCGAGGCCGCCTCGTCGATCAGGTCGATCGCCTTGTCGGGCAGGAAGCGGTCGGCGATGTAGCGCTCCGAGAGGGTCGCCGCGGCGACGATCGCCGAGTCGGTGATGCGCACGCCGTGGTGGCCCTCGTAGCGTCCCTTCAGCCCGCGCAGGATCGCGATCGTGTCGTTGATGTCGGGCTCGCCGACGAGCACCGGCTGGAAGCGCCGCTCCAGCGCCGCGTCTTTCTCGATGTGCTTGCGGTACTCGTCGAGCGTGGTGGCGCCGACCGCGCGCAGCTCGCCGCGGGCCAGCATCGGCTTCAAGCAGGTTGGCGGCGTCGACCGCGCCTTCGGCGGCGCCGGCGCCGACGATCGTGTGCAGCTCGTCGAGGAAGAGGACGATCTGCCCGGCGGCCTCCTGGACCTCGGAGAGCACCGCTTTCAGCCGCTCCTCGAACTCGCCCCGGTATTTGGAGCCGGCCAGCAGCGAGCCGATGTCGAGCGCGATCACGCGGCGGTCGCGCAGGCTCTCCGGCACGTCGCCGGCGACGATCCGCTGCGCCAGTCCCTCGACGATCGCCGTCTTGCCGACGCCGGGGTCGCCGATCAGCACCGGGTTGTTCTTGGTCCGGCGCGAGAGCACCTGGATCACGCGGCGGATCTCCTCGTCGCGGCCGATCACCGGGTCGAGCTTGCCGCTCTCCGCCTCGGCGGTCAGGTCGCGGCCGAATTTCTCCAGCGCCTGGACGCTGTCCTCGGGGTTGGGCGAGGTGACCTTGTGCGGGCCGCGCACTTCGGCGACGGCCTTCTCCAGCGAGCCGCGGTCGGGGAGGACGTCGGCGACGCCGGAGCCCTTGTCGGCCAGGGCGAGCAGGATGTGCTCGGTCGAGATGTACTCGTCGCCGAGCTTCCTCATCTCGCTCTCGGCCTGCTGCAGGGTCTTGACCAGGGCCGAGGACGGGCGTACCTCGGTGGCCTCGCTCAGCTTCGGCAGCGCCTCGACGGCCTGGACCGCGCGAGCCGTGACGGCGTCGACGTCCGCCCCCAGCTTCTGCAGGATCGGGACGACGAGCCCGTCGGCCTGGCGCACCAGCGCCACCAGCAGGTGGGCGGGGGCGATCTCGGAGTTGCAGTCGCTCCGCGGCGAGCGCCTGCGCCGCGGCGACCGCTTCCTGGGACTTGACCGTGAACCTGTCGGGCTGCATCAGACTCCTTCCCTCGATATCCGTCGTTCGAGCTCGGCCGCGTGGCGTCGCATCCGCTCCAGCTTGGCCTTCATTCTCTCCACCTCGGCTTCCATTTCGAGGACGATCTCGACCCCGGCCAGGTTCATGCCGGTCGAGGTCAGCTGCTGGATGTGGCGCAGCCGCTCGACGTCCCGCTGGGAGTAGAGGCGGGTGTTCTTCGCCGAGCGCTGCGGCTCGATCAGGCCGCGCGCCTCATACATCCGCAGCGTCTGCGGGTGCATATGGGCGAGCTCGGCGGCGACCGAGATCATGAAGACGCCCTGGTCGTCGCCGACCGAGATCTCGACCCGTTCGCGCCGCATCGCGCTCACGATCGCGCCCTCGCGTTGGACTTTTTACGTGCTGGGGGACGTACAAAGTCCACAGCGCTCATCGTGCGGCTCTCCGCAGGAGGTCGGCGCGGGGGTCGTCGCCGTTGAGCGCCTCGGCCAGCTCGTCGACCGCCTTGCGCTGCTCCTCGCTCAGCTCCCCCGGCATCTCGATCTCGAGCCGGTAGCGGATGTCGCCGCGGCCCTTGCCGCGGGGCTTCGGCGGCCCCTCGCCACGCAGCCGCTGCATGGTGCCGTGCTTGGTCCCGGCCGGCACCTTGATCTTCTTCGTCCCGTCGAGGGTCGGCACCTCGATCGTCGCTCCGCGCAGCGCCTCGGCGATCGTGATCGGCACGGTCACCTCGAGGTTGCCGCCGTCGAGCCGCTTGAAGATCGGCGAGGCCGTGACCCGGGTGACCACGTAGAGGTCGCCGGGCGGGCCGCCGCGGGGGCCGGCCTCGCCTTTGCCGGCGAGGCGGATCCGCGCCCCGTCCTTGACCCCGGCCGGGATGTTGACCTTGTAGCGCTTGGTCTGCCGGGTCAGGCCAGAGCCGCCGCAGGTAGGACAGGGGTCCTCGATGATCTGGCCGGCGCCGCCGCACTGCGGGCAGGGCTGGCTGATCGAGAAGAGCCCCTGGCTCTCCGCGTCGATGCCGCGCCCGCCGCAGCGCGGGCAGGTGGCCGGGGCGGTGCCCGGTTTGGCGCCGCTGCCGTGGCAGGTCGGGCAGCGCTCTTCCTTGGGCACGCTGACGCTGACCTGGGCGCCGTTGACCGCCTGGTCGAAGCTGAGGCTGAGCTCGGTTTCGAGGTCGCGGCCGCGCTGTTGCTGAGCCTGGGCGCGGCCGCCGCCACCGCGGCCGAAGAGGTTGGAGAGGATGTCGCCGAAGTCCGCCCCGCCCCCTGCGCCGCCCGGGAATCCACCGGCGCCGAACGGAGAGCCGCCGGGCCCACCCGGCCCACCGAAGCCGCCGAATGCCCCGCCCTGGTCGTACTGCTTGCGCTTCTCGGGATCCGAGAGCGTGTCGTAGGCGCCCTGGACCTCCTTGAACTTCTCCTCGGCGGCGTCGTCGCCGGGGTTGCGGTCGGGGTGGTACTTGCGCACCAGCTTGCGGTGCGCCTTCTTGATCTCGTCGTCCGACGCCTTCTTCGAGACGCCCAGCGTCTTATAGAGATCGTCAGCCAAGAGCGCCTTTACTCGGCCACCACGACACGGGCGGGCCGGATCAGCTGCTCGCCAAGGCGGTAGCCCTTCTGCATCGTCTCGACGACGGTGCCGGACTCGACCCCCTCGGCAGGCTGAGTGGAAAGCGCCTCATGCAAGTTCGGGTCGAACCTCTCGCCAGACGGATCGACAGCTTCAATCCCGTGCCTACCCAGCGAGTCGCGCAAGCTCCTGAACACGAGCAGCACGCCATGTGCCAGCCCATCGTCCGAATCCCCCTCGGGATCGAGCCCGGCAGCGCTAAGTGCCCGCTCCAAGTCATCCAGCACAGGCAAGACGTCCCGAAGCACTTCAGCTTTTCCTCTCCCTGAGGCGGCTAGGACATCGGCACTCATCCGCTTACGGAAGTTCTCGAAATCAGCTTTCGTCCTCTTGGCAAGATCGAGGTACTCGTCCCGCTCCCGCTGCGTATCAGCCAGCAGCGCGTCGAGATCCTGCTCAATCGCCTCGTCCGCGCTCTCCGGCGCTCCTCCCGCGGGTGGCATGGGGGATGGGGGGGTCGAGGACGGACCGTGGCCCGCCCGCAGCGCCCCCCCATCCCCCGTGACAGGACCCGCGGGCCGGGGCTCGCCCGGACCCGCGGCCGAGGCCTCTCGACCCTCGTCGTCTTGGGCAAACGTCACTTGTCGTCACCCTCATCGACGACCTCGGCATCGACGACCTCCTCCTCGTCCGCAGACGAGCCCTCGGCCGACGCACCGTCAGCCGAAGCCGCCGCGGCCTCCTCCTGCGCCGCCGCATAGATCTGCTCGGACACTTTGGTCATCGCCGCGGTGAGCGCCTCAGTCTTGGCGTTGATCTCCTCAGCGCTCTCGGACTCGAGCGCCTCGCGCACCTCTTTGACCGCCGCCTCGATCTCCTCTTTGTTCGAGGAGTCGATTTTGTCGCCCAGCTCCTCGACCTGTTTCTCGGACTGGTAGGCGAGGCTCTCGGCCATGTTGCGAGCCTCCGCCAGCTCGCGCTGCGCCCGGTCGTCCTCTGCATGTGACTCGGCATCGGAGACCATGCTCTGGATCTCCTCGTCGGAGAGGCCGGAGCCGGATTTGATCTCGATTTTCTGCTCTTTGCCGGTGCCCAGGTCTTTGGCGGTGACGTGGATGATCCCGTTGGCGTCGATGTCAAAGGTGACCTCGATCTGCGGCAGGCCGCGCGGCGCCGGCGGGATCCCGGTCAGCTGGAACTTGCCCAGGCTCTTGTTGCCGCTCGCCATCTCGCGCTCGCCCTGCAGCACGTGGATCTCGACCGAGGGCTGGTTGTCGTCGGCGGTCGAGAAGGTCTCCGACTTCTTCGTCGGGATCGTCGTGTTGCGCTCGATCAGCTTCGTCATCACGCCGCCTTTGGTCTCGATGCCGAGGGTCAGCGGGGTGACGTCGAGCAGCAGCACGTCCTTGACGTCGCCGGCCAGCACGCCGGCCTGGATCGCGGCGCCGACGGCGACGACCTCGTCAGGGTTGACGCCCTGGTGCGGGTCTTTGCCGGTCAGCTCCTTGACCTTCTCGCGCACCGCGGGCATCCGGGTCATGCCGCCGACCAGGACGACGTGGTCGATCGTCGCGTCGGCGTCGCCGAGCGCCCGTTTGACCGGGCCGACGACGCGGTCGAGCAGGTCGGCGGTCAGCTCGTTCAGCTTCGAGCGGCTGAGCTTCATGTCGAGGTGCTTGGGCTGTCCCTCGACGGCGGTGATGAAGGGCAGGTTGATCTGCGTCTCCTGCGCGGAGGAGAGCTCGATCTTCGCCTTCTCCGCCGCCTCGTAGAGGCGCTGCAGCGAGTTCTTGTCGGCGGCCAGGTCGACGCCCTGGTCTTTTTTGAACTCGGCGACCAGCCACTCGACGATCGCTTTGTCCCAGTTGTCGCCGCCGAGGTGGTTGTCGCCGGCGGTCGCCTTGACCTCGAAGACGCCGTCGCCGATTTCCAGCACCGAGACGTCGAAGGTGCCGCCGCCGAGGTCGAAGACGAGGATCGTGTGGTCGGCCTCGCCTTTCTCGAGCCCGTAGGCGAGCGAGGCGGCGGTCGGCTCGTTGATGATCCGCTTGACCTCGAGCCCGGCGATCTTGCCGGCGTCCTGGGTCGCCTGGCGCTGGTCGTCATTGAAGTAGGCGGGGACGGTGATCACGGCGCTGTCGACCGCTTCGCCGAGCTTCGCTTCGGCGTCGGTCTTCAGCTTCTGCAGGATCATCGCGCTGATCTCCGGCGGGCTGTACTGCTTGTCGCGCACGTCGACGCGCACGTCGCCGTTGGGCCCGGCGACGACGGCGTAGGGGACGATCGTCTCCTCCTCTTTGACTTCGGCCTCCTTGCGGCCCATGAAGCGCTTGATCGAGAAGATCGTGTTCTCGGGGTTCATCACCGCCTGGCGTTTGGCGACGGTGCCGACGAGGCGGTCGCCGGAGTCGGCGAAGGCGACGACCGAAGGGGTCGTGCGCCCGCCCTCGGAGTTCTCGAGGACGGTCGGCTCGCCGCCCTCCATCACGGCTACGCAGGAGTTGGTCGTGCCCAGGTCGATTCCGATCGTCTTTCCCACTGCTACCTCCGTTTTGGGTGGTGGTTGCGAGTCCGTCCTGAGCCTTCTCGCGCACGTCTGGCGGCGGCGGACTCTGCGCGGTGCGGCGTCCTCAGTCGGCCAAATAGCGCTGCTATTCGGCCTCCCTGCGTCCTTGCTCCGCTTGGTCCGGCGCGCGCCAGCCGCACACGCGAAGTCCCAGGACGGACTCTAAAAATCTGAGCGTCAGTGTGGCAGATTTCTGATGCGAATTCAAATCGATTCCCTATATTGGTTTCGCGGCCGGTGGCAACGGGCACAAGGAAGGCGCCTCAACTAATCCACAGATTTAGGAGGAATGCCTTGAGCTACGCCCACGGAGCGACGCGCCGAATCGTCTTGGCGCTGATCGCCGCAGCACTCGCACTCGCCCTCTTACCTGCCTTGGCAAGCGCCGGAAGCAAAGGACACCGCCACGGCAAAGCGGTCCATCACGGTCACAGCGGCCACCACGGCCAGGACAGGCGCGACCTGACCGTGATGACCCAGAACCTCTATCTGGGCTCCAGCCTCGGGCCGGCGCTCGCAGCGCAAACCCCGGAAGAATTCGTCGGCGCCGTCGCGCGGATCTACGCGACCGTGCAGTACACGAACTTCCCGGCGCGCGCCCAGGCGGTCGCGAACGAGATCGATGAAAAGGACCCGGACCTGATCGGGCTGCAGGAGGTGACGAAGTGGACGACCGAAGGCCTGAACCCGCCCCCCGGCTACGACTTCCTCGCGATCCTCGAAGCCGCGCTCGAAGAACGGGGCCTGCACTACACGGCCGCGTCGATCGCCCATAACGCGAACATCGGCCCGGCGCCGCTCGTCTCGGCAACCTGCCCTGTCGTAGCGGAACAATTCACCTGCGCGGTGACGCTCGAAGATCGCGACGTGATCCTCGTCAACGACGACACGCCGGGACTGACCTGGAACAACCCGCAGAGCGGCCGCTACGCCGCCCAGCAGGCGATCGAATCGCCGGTCGGCCCGCTCTCGTTCGATCGCGGCTGGGCCAGCATCGACGCGAGGCTGAAGCACGAGCCGTTCCGGTTCGTGGACACCCACCTCGAAACCGAGGAATCGCCGATCGTGCAGCAAACGCAGGCGGACGAATTCCTCGCCGGTCCGGCCAAAGGCGGGACGGTCGTCGCCACCGGCGACTTCAACTCCGCCTCGGACGGCTCGACGACCACCTCCTACGCGCAGCTCACCGCGCCGGGCAAATTCCGCGACTCCTGGAACGAGTCAAAACTCGGCCCGGGCAACTCGTGCTGCCAGGAATCGAGCCTCGTGCCGCAGCTCGCTCCCGGGCAGCTGAACAACTCGGCCTCGACGCTGGCGACCCGGATCGACCTGATCCTAAGCCGCGGCGCCGCCCGCTCAGACGGAGACGACGCCGAACTGATCGGCGACACGCCGTTCCAAGCGGAACCACCGTTCTGGCCCTCCGACCACGCGGGAGTAGTAAGCACCCTGCGTTTCTAACCAGCTCGCCGCCGCCGATGGGCCACCCGTCGGCGGCGGTATTTGAGCCCTCCCGGTAGGGCTGAAACGTCTTGTACTTTTTCGGTGCAAGGCCGCGGGCGTCAGCCCATCAGCAATACATCGAAAAAGTTAAGTGAAAGCCCTACCGGGAGGGCTCAACTCTCACCAGCCGTATGAGCAACAAAGGCGGCCACTTCCTGCGCCTGCTCTTCGTTGAGGATCCCGGCGGGCATCCGGCCCGGCGTCGTCGTGCTGTCGACGCCGTTTTCGACCGCGTTGAGGACGCGGCTTTCGGTCGCTTCGATCGTCTGCTGCGCGTTCGGCCCTTCTGGCGGGCCCGAGGGGGCCAACAGTTCGTCGAGGTCCGGCGCGTAGTTGCCGTCGGTCCCCGCCGCGTAGAGCGTGTGGCAGGTGCCGCAGTTCGTCTGGAAGAGGCTCTGCCCGGACTTGAGGTTGGCCGGAACGGGCTCGGCGTTGGCCGCGTCGCCATCGGAGCGGAAGACCAGCCAAGGGATCACCGCGGCGAGGACGACCATCACGATCGCGAAGACGATGAAGGTCTTTTTGCTCATTTGCGCCCGGCACGGTACCAGGGGCACATGCGACGCAGCTCGCACTCGCCACAGCGTGGTTTCGGGCGGCAGACCTCACGACCGTGTCGGATCAGGTTCATGTGCAGCTCGTAGGCGTCCTCGGGCGGCACTATCGCCAACATCTCGTCGTGGGCGCGCTCGAACGAGGCCTTCGGCGGGAAGAGCCCGAGGCGACCGCCGACGCGGTGGACGTGGACGTCGACGGGGATCTCCGGGATGCCCCAGGTGAAGATCAACACGCAGGCCGCCGTTTTGCGTCCCACTCCCGGGAGTGAGAGAAGGAATTCGAGCGACTCCTCGCGCGGCGCGGCCTCGGTCCAGTCGAGGTCGGGATGGTCGCCGAGCTGCTCGAGGATCGCCTGAATGCGCGGCGCCTTCTGCTTGGCCAGGCCGCCGGGACGGATCGCCTCCTCGAGCTCGTCGAGCGGCGCGTCGCGGACCTCCTCCCAGGTCGGGTAGCGCTCGCGCAGGCGGGCGAAGGATCGGTCGCGGTTGCGGTCGTTGGTGTGCTGGGAGAGCACCGTCTTGATCAACTCGGCGATCGGGTGTCCGTGCGGTTCGTTGACCGGCTGCCCGTACATCTTGCGCAGCCGGTCGCGGATCGCTCGCACCCGCCGTTTGTTTGGCCGCTTCCAAGTCACGGTGCGGAACCTATTGGGAGGGGCGTGGGGGTGTCCGGACCCGCGCCCCTCTACTCGGCGTCGTCATATGGTTCAGCCGATGGCGGGTGCGATCTCAGAGCGTGAGCTTGTTTTGGACGGGGTGCGGATCTTCTATCGGCGGGTGGACGGGGAGGGGACGCCCCTGGTCTATTGCCACGGCAATCCGACTCACGGCGAGGAAGCTGTTCCGCTGCTGGAACGAGCTGGAGGCCCGGCGATCGCTATCGACATGCCGGGCTGGGGACGCTCGGCTCGACCCGACCCGACCCACTTCGACTACTCGATGTACGGGCTCTCGGCCTTCCTCGAACGCTGTCTGGACGAGCTGGGGGTCGGGCAGCGCAAGCTGGTCGTCCATGACTGGGGTGGCCTCGCCCTTATCGGTGCGCAGCGCCGGCCGCAACTGGTCGAGAAGCTCGTCATCGTCAATGCCGTGCCGCTGCTTCCCGGCTACCGCTGGCACTGGGTGGCCCAGCTGTGGCGGCGGCGCCCGATTGGCGAGATTCTCAACCGGACCACGACCAGGTCGTCTCTGGCCCTGCTCCTGCGCCAGGCCCGCGGCGACCACCGCAGCCCGATGCCCGCCGAGTTCGTAGACTTGATCTGGAACCACTGGAACAGCGGAACCCAGCGTGCCGTCCTGCAGCTTTACCGTCACGCCGACCCACCCCGCCTCGCCGAAGCAGGAACGAACCTGAACAAGCTCACCTGCCCGTCCCTCGTTCTCTGGGGCAACCGCGACATATACCTGCCAACCAAGTTCGGCCAGCTCTACGCGGACGCGCTCCCAAACTCGACCTTCGAAGCAATCGAGGGCGCCGGACACTGGCCCTGGATAGACGATCCGTCGGTAGTCGACCGCGTCTTGGACTTCGTCAGCTGACGCGTAGCTCGGGTGGGTGGCACGGGGTGAGGGGGTATTCGGACGGGTGAGTCCGCTAATACCCCCTCGCCCCGTGACAGGACCCGCCCGCCGTTAACTGCCCGATTACAATTGGATGATGTCTCGTGCCCTTCGTGCGATCGGGTCGCGCTTGCCCCAGGGCTGGGGCGATGCCGGCCGCCAGCTCGGCATCCTGGTGATGGTCGACGTCGCCTACGAGCTGGTCCGCGGCATCGCCGACGGCCAACGCGCCGACGCGATCGCCCATGGGCAGCAGGTGATCGACCTCGAGCGTTCGACCCACACCCTCTTCGAGCCCAGCCTGCAGGCGTTCTTCCTGCCCGCCCACTGGGTGATCGACCTGGCCAACCAGCTCTACCTCAACGCGCAGTTCTCGATCGCGCTCGGCTTCCTGGTCTGGCTCTACCTCTTCCGCAACGAGTCCTACTACTTCGTCCGCAACATGTTCGTCGTCTCGATGGGGATCGCGCTGGTCGGCTACACGCTGTACCCGACCGCGCCGCCGCGGATGTTCCCCCAACACGGCTTTGTCGACACGATCACCGACTTCTCCAACGTCAACCACGATTCCAGCCTGGCCAAAATCTTCATCAACCCCTACGCGGCGGTGCCGAGCATGCACTGCGCCTTCGCGCTGATGATCGGCGCCACGGGCTTCCGGGTCTGCCGCCACTGGATCCCGAAAGCCTTCTGGGCCACCTGGCCGCTGCTGATCGCCTGGGTAGTGATCGTCACCGGCAACCACTACTGGTTCGACGTCGGCCTCGGCTGGATGGTCGCCGTATCTTCAGCTTTAGTCGCCCAGGCCCTGCTCGCCCGAGCCCGGCCCCACGCTTGGGGATGGCGAAGCCGCTTCTCGCCGCAGGAGGCCGAGGCATAGGGGCATCCCGGTAGGGGTGAAACGTCTTGTACTTTTTCGTCGAGGCCTCTGGGCGACAGCCTGAGGCGACTCACCGAAAAAGTTGAGTGGAACCCCTGCCGTAATGCCTTCTTGGTTTAGCCTCAGCGCAATGGATTCGTCGGCCCCCCCGCGGGTCCCGAGCAGTCGCCGCAACGGACAGGAGCTCCGCTCCTACGCACGGGAGCGCCTGATCGAGTCGCGGCTGACCCCGAACGCGATCTCGGTCGCCGGCCTGATCGGCAACCTGATCGCCGCCGCGCTGGTCACCCAGCGCCTTTTCTTCCTCGCCGGCGTAGCCTTCATCCTCGGCTCGGTGATGGACACGCTCGACGGTCGCTACTCGCGGATGTCGGGCAAGGGGACGCTGTTCGGCGCCTTCCTCGACTCGACCCTCGACCGGATCGAGGAGGGGATCGTGCTTGCCGCGGTCGCCGGCTACTTCGCCGCGACGGGCGACGATTTCGCCGCCGCGATGTGCGTAGTCGCCGTGCTCGGCTCGCTGATGGTCTCCTACACCCGTGCCCGCGCCGAGGCGCTGGGAGTCGAGTGCAAGGTCGGGTTGGCGACGCGGCCCGTGCGGGTAGTAATACTCTCGGTGGGCTTGGTCTTCGCCAAGGGCGCCGGGCTCGGCGATTTCGAGCTTCTGGCGCCGGCGGTCTACCTGATCGCGGTGCTGACCATAGTCACGACGATCCAGCGTGTATGGCACGTCCGAAACGAGCTATTGAAGGAGCCCCCGCGGCCTCCCGAGCTGTAACCAGCGCAAGCCGCGGGTTAGTCTGCCTTTCAGCCCAGATCGAGAGAGGAACCTGAAGCTTCATGAGTGAGACCAACGGAGCAAGCGGCAACGGCGCCGCCCGCACGGACGAGAAGGTCCGCGTCGCGATAGTCGGCGTCGGCAATTGCGCCAACTCCTTCATCCAGGGCATCCAGTACTACAAGGACGCCGACCCCGCGGACGAAGTCCCGGGCCTGATGCACGTCGAACTCGGCGGCTACCACGTCCGCGACGTCGAGTTCGTCGCCGCCTTCGACATCGACGCCGAGAAGGTCGGCAAGGACCTCTCCGAGGCGATCTGGTCGGGGCAGAACAACACGATCAAGTTCGCCGAGGTGCCCGAGCTGGGCGTCAAGGTCGAGCGGGGCATGACTCACGACGGGCTCGGCAAGTACCTCAAAGAGAAAATCACCAAAGCGCCGGGCGAGACCGCCGACATCGTCGGCATCCTCAAAGAGACCAAGGCGGACGTGCTGGTCTGCTACCTGCCGGTCGGCTCTGAGGACGCGGTCAAGTGGTACGTCGAGCAGGCGCTCGCCGCCGGCGTCGGCTTCGTCAACTGCCTGCCGGTCTTCATCGCCCGCGAGGACTACTGGGGCAAGCGCTTCGAGGAGGCCGGTCTGCCGATCATCGGCGACGACATCAAGTCCCAGGTCGGCGCGACGATCGTCCACCGCCAGCTCGCCCGCCTCTTCCATGACCGCGGCGTGCGCCTCGAGCGCACCTCGCAGCTCAACGTCGGCGGCAACATGGACTTCTACAACATGCTCGAGCGCGAGCGGCTCGACTCGAAGAAGATCTCGAAGACCAACGCGGTGACCTCGATCATGGGCCACGACCTGCCCGCTGAGGACGTCCACGTCGGCCCCTCCGACTACGTCCCGTGGCTGACCGACCGCAAGTGGGCGCACATCCGGCTCGAGGGCAAATCGTTCGGCGACGTGCCGCTCAACCTCGAGCTCAAGCTCGAGGTCTGGGACTCGCCGAACTCGGCCGGCGTCGTGATCGACGCCGTGCGGATCATCAAGCTGGCGCTGAACAACGGCATCGCCGGCCAGCTCGACGGTCCGTCCAGCTACCTGATGAAGTCGCCGCACAGCCAGCGGCCCGACGACGAGGCCCGCGAACAGACCGAGGAGTTCATCGCCGCCCACGCGCGGAGCAAATCGCAAGCGGTCGTTGGCTCCTGAGCCGCTCTCGATAGTCCAGGTCACGCCCCACCGGCGGGGCACCGCCAACCGGGTCAACGAGTTCGCCGGGCGGGTGTCCGAGGAGCTGGAGCGGCGCGGCCACGAGGTGCGGCGGGTCTTTGCCGGCGACTCGACCAAGCGCCTGCTCGGCTCCAACCCACCCGACATCGTCCACGTCCACGAGCCGTTCGCGCCGAGCGTCTCCTCGGCGGCGCTGCGCCACTCCTACTCGCTCAACGTCGCCAGCTTCCACAAACCGCAGGAGCGGGTGCTCTCGACCCAGGTGGCGCGGCCGCTGGTCGAGATCTTCTTCGGCCGCCTCGACGCCCGCACCGTCACCGCACCGGCCACCGGCGAGCTGCTGGAAAGCTACTTCCCCGGGCCCTACGAGCTGGTCGAACCCGCTGGGGAGGGACGTGACTGGACCGCTGTTGCGGCTCAGTTCGAAGCGATCTACCGTCGCCTGCTCGCCCGCCGGCGCGACCCGGCGGGCGATCCCGAGGTGCGCGGCCGGATCGCCGAGCGGCCCTTGATCGAGGTCGACCTGCACATGCACACCGACCACTCACCCGACTGCGCGACGCCGGTCGAGGTTCTGCTGGAGACGGCGCGCGATCGCGGCCTCGGGGCGATCGCGATCACCGACCACAACGAGGTCTCCGGCGCGCTCGAGGCGCGGCGGATCGCGGCGGAGATGGGCGGCATCGAGGTGATCGTCGCCGAGGAGGTGAAGACCGCCGAGCAGGGCGAGGTGATCGGCCTCTTCCTCGAGGAGAAGATCCCGCGGGGGATGACGATGGCGGAGACGATCGCCGCGATCCGCGACCAGGGAGGCCTCGTCTACGTCCCCCACCCGTTCGATCGCTTCCACTCGGTCCCCGACTACGAGCACCTGCTCGACATCGTCGAGGAGATCGACATCCTCGAGGTCTTCAACCCGCGGGTGGCGCTGACCGCCTTCAACGAAGAGGCCGAGCGCTTCGCCCGCAAGTACCGGATCGTCTCCGGGGCCGGCTCCGACAGTCACGTCGCCCAGGGGCTGGGCAGCGTGCGAGTGCGGATCCACGAGTTCGACGGGCCGGCCGAGTTCCTCGAGGCGATGCGCGACGCCGACATCACCCGCAAGCACAAGAACCTCGTCTACGTGCAGGCGCTGAAGCTGCTGCAGACGGCGGGGCGGGCGAAGGCGCCGAAGCGCAGCGTCCCCGACGCCAAGCCGGTGAAGGGCGGGCGGCCGCGTGGGAAGCGGCGCTCCAACGGACGGACCGCGAGCAAGAGCTGATGCAGGAGGCGCGCGCGAAAGGAGCCGCGCCCGAGCCGTCAAAGAGATCGCCGAGCATGCCGGCGACCGACGACGAGATCAGAGAGAAGTACCTGGAGCGAGCGATCCGCGAGCTCAACCAGATGACCCACGACCTGCAGGAGTGCCCGCACTGCCCGCGCGGCAAGTTGATGCCGGTGCTGGGCTCGGGCCACCCGCAGGCCGACGTCTTCATGATCAAGCACGCCCCCGGCGTCGCCGAGATCGAAGAGGGGGTCGCCTTCTACGGCCGCGCCGGCAACGCGCTGATGAAAAGCTTCAAGCGACTGGGGATCGACCCGCTGGTCGTCTACGGCACGCTCTGCGTCAAGTGCCCGATCGCCGAGCCCGACCTGGCCGCCGAGGAGTGCGTGCGGCGCGTCGTCGAGGAGCTGGCGATCGTGCAGCCGAAGATCGTCGTCGTGATGGGCGAGCCCGCCCTGCGCGTCCTCAACGGCCTCAAACTTCCCCTCTCACGCGAAATCGAGCCGCGCAAAGGCGAGATCCAGGCCTTCACCCCGACCATCGACGCCCTCTACACCCCCGACATCGACGAGTCGCTCGACGAAGAGAACGCCAAGGCGCGCTTCTGGCGCTCCTTCAAGACGCTGGGCGAGTGGTACGAGGACCTGCCGCCGTACTAGGGCTGTGGGGAGGGACGGGGGTGTCCCCCTCGCTTGCTGGGTTTTTCGCCTTGGAGTTTGTCTCTCTCGCCGACCCTGCTGTGCGAAAAAACAGGACGCCGCTGCGCCAGGGGGACACCCCCGTCCCTCCTGACCGCACCTTCAGGCGAACGAAAGCTGCATTGACCACGCTATTCGGGGCAAATGCAGCTTTCGTCAGGGCGCGGCGGCTTCGGCGACGCCAACCATCGACTCCACCTTGGCGCTGGCCAGGCCTCTGACCACGATCGTGTCGAGGGCGGTGTAGGCGGCCAGCATCTTCTTGGCTGTGTCGCTGTCGACGGCGGCTACGCCCACCGTGCCCTCGGGCTCGGCCAGGCGGTTGAAGTGGTTGCGGTAGCCGGCGTGGAGGTCGCGGTAGAAGGACTCCTCCTTGGCTAGGCGCTCGGCGGCGTCGGGGCCGACCGCCGTGCGGACGTAGCCGAAGACCGGTGGGCACTCGCGGCCGGCCTCCTCGGCGCCGGCCTCTACCTGGAGCCTTGCGCGGGCGGCGAACTCGGGGGTCATCCAGTTGAAGAAGGCGCCGTCGAACTCGGCTCCGGCGAGGGCGCACATCTTCGGCCCCATCGCGGCGAGGACGAGGCGGACGCCGGGCAGCGCCTCGCGCAGCTCCGGCAGCGACTCGCGCATCCTCGTCAATGGCTTCTCGGAGAAACCGGCGCCGACGCCGAGCCAGAGCTTCGCCCGGTCGAGCCCGAGCCGCTCGATGTCGGCGGCGATCTCCTGGGGCGGGGTGCGGTCGAGCGCGATCACGGCGACACCGAGCTCGAGCTCGGGTGCGGCGGCGGCGAACTCGGCCAGCGTCTCCAGTCCCTTGGCGCCGGGGTGGTCGTTGGACCAAACGGAGTCGTAACCCAGCTCCGCACAGCGCGCCGCCAGCGGCCGCGCCACGTCAGTGTCAAGTCCAGCGGCAACTCCGAATCCCCGTGCCATGGGCCCACCATATATACGACGCTGCGCCACCGCAGGAGGGACGAGATGCCCCTCTCACGGAAGCTCAAGGAATCACGTCAGAACCCAAAACCGCGCCCCAGCTGCGCGACGGTTTCCGGGAGAGGGGCATCTCGTCCCTCTAGCTCAGGCCTTCTCGAACAGCGCCACACACTCGATGTGCGGCGTCTGGGGGAACATGTCGACCGGCTTCACGCGGCGCAGGGTATAGCCCGCCTCGACCAGTTGCGCGGCGTTCGGGGCCAGCGTCGTCGGGTTGCAGGAGACGTAGACGATCCGCTTCGCCTCGCACTCGAGCACGCGGCGGACGATCTTCTGCGAGAGGCCGGGGCGGGGTGGGTCGAGCAGGACGACGTCGGGCTTGCCGGCCGCCTCGACCAGCGGTCGCACGCCCGTGCGCGCGCTGCCGGCCATGAAACGGGCGTTCTCGATCCCGTTGCGCTCGGCGTTGCGCTCGGCGTCGGCGATCGCGTCGGGGACGATCTCCAGCCCCCAGACCTCGCCGGCCTTGGCCGCCATCGTCAGGCCGATCGTGCCGATCCCGCAGTAGAGGTCGAAGACCCGCTCGCCGCCGCTCAGCCCGGCGTACTCGGCGGCGACCGCGTAGAGGCGCTCGGCCATCTCGGTGTTGGTCTGGAAGAAGGCGTTGTATGACATCTCGAAGTCGAGTCCGCAGAGCTGCTCGCGCAGCATCTCCTCGCCGAGCACACCTGTCGGGCCCTCGCTGCCGCCCGAGGCGTCCTGGATCACCGTGTGCAGGTCGACCGGGGGCTTGGGGAAGCGCTTCTGTGTGGTCACGAGGCGGGTCTGGATCTGGCCGCTGCGCCGCCCCTCGCGCACGACCAGGTTGGTGAGCACGCCGGTGCCGGCGGGCCGGTCGTAGGGCGCCACCGATTCCTCGCGTGCCCATTCGCGTACCTCGTTGCGGGCGGCGTTGCCGCGCTCGGAGGCGAGCAGGCAGTCCTCGACCCCGACGACGAGGTCCCAACGGCCGCTGGCGTGGAAGCCGAGGACGGTCTCCTCGTCGCGGGCGCCGAAGGAGTATTCGAGCTTGTTGCGGTAGCGCCACTGTTCCCGCGCCGGCTCGATCTCCTCCAGCTCGAAGCCGTCGAGGCCGCCGATCCGGCGCAGCGCCTCGTCGACCTGGTTGCGCTTGTGGACGAGCTGCTGCTCGTAAGCGAGGCCTTGCCACGGGGCTCCGGGACAGGGCTCGCCTTCGTGCAGGCAACGGTTGGCGACGCGGTCGGCGCCGGGCCGCAGCAGCTCGACCGCCCGCGCCTCGGCGAAGCGGCCCTTCGGTTTGGTGATCTCGGCCCGGACCAGATCGCCCGGCAGGCCGCCACTGACGAAGACCACGTAGCCGTCGACCCGGGCGACCCCTCGCCCGCCGAAGGCGAGCGAGTCGATCTCGACCTCGAGCAGCTCGCCGCGTCGGGGGCGCGTCGCGGTCTTGCCGCCCGCCTCCACCTAACCCAGTTTCTTGCGCGCGCGGCGCGCTGCCTGGGTCGCCTGTTTGCGCACCGGCGCCGCTCGCCCGCCGACCTCTTTGCGCGCCTGTTTGACCAGCCGTTCCAGCTCTTTGAGCAGGCCGTCGGTCTGCCGGCGGCCGCGTTTGATCATGTCGGAGACCATCTTCTCGGCGTCGCCGCGGGTCATCCGCCCCCGCTTGACGGCGTCGTCGACGACCTCCTGCAGGCGGTCGCGGCTCAGGGTGACGCTGTGTTCGAGGCTCTCGCGGAAGTGCTCGACGCTCTTGTCGAGGCCGGTGACGTTGCTTCGGCTAGCCGTTTTTTTGGCAGCTTTCGGTTTCGCCTTGCTTTTGGCTTTCGATTTCGAAGCCGGTTTGCGAGCGGACGCTTTTTTGGCACGCGTCCCGGCCTTAGCTTTTTTCGTCGCCTTGCCAGACGACTGTTTTTTCGCGGCCATGCTCAGTTGCCTCCTGTCTTGCTGCTGGGGATTGGGAACTGACTATCTCATTACCTTGGGGCGGGCAGAGCGAAACGTGCCTCTACCGGGGCGTGGTCGGAGAGGCGAAGGGCGAGGCCGTCCTCATCCAGCTCGCGCCGCTCAGGGGGCCATTGGCGCGGCGGCTCGGTCGTGTCGAGCCCCCGCACAAGCACGTGGTCGATCGCGCGCGGGCCGGTCGGGGCGCTGAGTCCGAAGCGCTCGCGCAGCTCCTCGAACACGGCCGGATCCTCGGCCGGGCGCAGGTTGAGGTCGCCGCCGAAGATCAACGGCGCCTCGCGCGCCCAGTCGCTTGCGGCCTCGGCGGCGCGCAGCACGTCCCCGGTCGCCAGCTCGGGCCGGTCGTTGGTCGCGTGCAGGTTGGCGACGCAGAGCTCTGCGCCCTCTCCGCTCGTGGCAAAGCGGGCGAAGGCCATCGCCCGGCGCTCGGGACGGCCGGTGTGGATCGCCAGCTCGCGCCTCTCCACGACCCTTGGCTGCTTCCGGTGTGCCTTTTGCTCTCCATGGGAGCGAAAGGCACACCGGAAGGAGTTTCGGACCAGGGTGAGGTTCGAGCCGCCCTCGCCGGAGGCGATCAGGTCGGGGTTGATTCGCGCGGCGAGCGTGCGCACGGGGCTGAGCGAGTTGCGCGAGGTGAGAACGCCATGCGCTTCGGCGTCGCAGGCGGCGGCCAGCGGCTCCCACCAGCGCGGCGGGCACTCCTGCAGCAGCGCCACGTCCCACTCTGCCCCGGCTAACAGGCGACAGAACTCGGGCAGCAGGTTGCGGTTGACCTGAACGTGGGTCTCGTCGCGCTCGCTCACGCGCAACAGACGCGAGCGCCAGGTGCGCAGCGCCGGGTCGGGCGGGAAGTCGCGCCCGTGGAAGAGGTTCCAGGAGATTGCCGTGACCTCCACCCCCCTAGTATCTCCGCCTTGAAGCGCGACTTCCTCACCGGCGAAGAGTTGGGGGCCTTCGAGCTCTCCGAGCTGCTCGACCTTGCCGCCGAGCTGAAAGCAGCGCGCGCCGCGGGGCACGTTTCGGGTGCTGTGCACCCAAAAGGCGCCCCGGCCGCCCCGCTGGCCGGGCGCAGCATCGCGCTGGTCTTCGAGAGGCCCTCCACCCGGACGCGGATCTCCTTCGAGGTCGGCGTCGCCGAGCTGGGGGCGACGCCGATCGTCCTGCGCGGCGACGAAATGCAGCTCTCCCGCGGCGAGTCTCCCGGCGACACCGGCCGCGTGCTGTCGCGCTACCTCGACGCGATCGTGATCCGCTCCGGCTCCCACGAGGCCGTCGCCGAGCTTGCCGCCGGGGCCGAGGTGCCGGTCGTCAACGCGCTCACCCCGCTCCACCACCCCTGCCAGGCGCTTGCCGACCTGCTCACCCTGCGCGAGCGCTGCGGCGACCTGCACGGGCTGCGCCTCGCCTATGTCGGCGACGGCAACAACGTCGCCCGCTCGCTGGCGATCGCCAGCGAGCTCGCCGATGTCGAGCTGATCGTCGCCGCCCCGCCGGGCTACCAGCTCGAGGAGGGCCACGGCGTCAAGCTGACCGAGGACCCGCGCGACGCCGCCTCCGGTGCCGACGCGATCTACACCGACGTCTGGGTCAGCATGGGCGATGAGGAGGCGGCGGAGCGCCGTCGCGCCGACCTCGCCCCGTTCCGCGTCGACGCCGACCTGCTCGGCGCGGCCAAGGACAGCGCGGTCGTCCTGCACTGTCTGCCCGCCCACCCGGGCGAGGAGATCGCCGCCGATGTCCTCTACGGCCCGCGCTCCGCCGTCTGGGACCAGGCCGAGAACCGCCTGCACACGCAGAAGGCGCTGCTGCGTACGCTTCTCGGCGAGTAGGCATGTACCCGGAGATCACCCTCGGCCCGCTGACCCTGCAGACCTTCGGCCTGATGTTCGCCCTCGCCTTCCTCGCCGCGGGCGCGCTGATCGCCAAGCGGTTGAAGGAGATCGGCAAGCCGGTCGACTGGGCCTATGAGATCGGCTTCGCGGCACTCGCCGGTGGCGTCGTCGGCTCGCGCCTCTACTTCGTCGTCCAGAACTACGACAGCGTCAAGGACGACCTGCTCGGCAACCTCTTCGGCGGCTCGGGACTGGTCTGGTACGGCGGCGCGATCGGCGGCACGCTGGCCGTCCTCGCCTGGGCCTGGTACCGCGACTTCCTCCGCCTGGCCCTGCTCGACATGGCGGCGCCGGCGCTCGCCCTCGGCTACGCGATCGGCCGGATCGGCTGCCAGCTCTCCGGCGACGGCGACTACGGCAAGCCGTGGAACGGACCGTGGGCGATGTCCTATCCCGACGGCACCGTCCCCACCGATCGCACCGTCCACCCGACGCCGATCTACGAGACGCTGGCGATGGGCTTGGGCGCCTGGATGCTGTGGCAGCTGCGCGACCGTTTCCGCGCCGGTGTGCTGTTCGCGGCCTACCTCGTCTACGCCGGCGCCGAGCGCTTCCTGGTCGAGTTCCTGAGGCGCAACAGCGAGGCCGCGCTCGGCCTGACCGCCCCCCAGCTGGAGAGCCTTGCAATGATGCTCGCCGGCGTTGTCTGGATCTGCGTGGTCAGGCAGCGACACGGGACCCTGTCTCGCGGAGCCGCTGTTAATCTTGCGCAAAATACTTTGAGTTAAACGAGGAGGCGAGTGGAGTGGACGCGGTTGAGACCGGTAGCGGGGGTGTTGCGGACGCCGCGACGGTCGGCGAGCTGCTCGACACCGCGACGGAGACGATTGCGGCGGCGGGTTGCGAGGACCCTGCCGGTGACGCCGCGGCGCTTGTCGCCAACGCGCTCGGGATCGGCGTCGAGGAGCTGTCGCGCGACGGCTCCGGGGAGGCTTCGCCGCGGGTCGTCGCGGCGATCGAGGCCGCGGTCGCCCGCCGCGCCGACCACGAGCCGCTGGCCTACGTCCTCGAACGCGCCCCCTTCCGCGACCTCCAGATCCACGTCGACCCGCGGGTGCTCTGGCCGCGCCGCGAGACCGAGCTGCTGGTCGAGGTCGGGACTGAACTTCCGCGGGGCGCCCGCGTGCACGAGGTCGGCACCGGCTCGGGCGCGATCGCCCTGGCGCTGCTCTCCGAGCGCCCGGACCTGCGCATCACCGCCTCGGACCTCTCGCCCGAAGCGGCCGAAGCCGCCCGCGAGAACGCCGAGCGCCTCGGCCTCGAGCTCGAGGTCACGGTCGCCGAAGGCCTGCCCGAGGGGCTCGAGGACATCGACCTCGTGATCGCCAACCTGCCCTACGTCACCGACGAGACGATCGACGAGCGCTCGCCGGAGATCAAGCGCGAGCCGCGGATCGCCGTCACCGGCAACTGCGGCGCCGACGGCCTGGGCGTGATCCGCGGCCTGATCGAGGAAACGCCGAGCGGCTGGAAGCTGGCGATGGAGCACGACACGCACCACGGGCCGGCTATGCGCGAGATGCTGCGCGACGCGACGACGCTGCCCGACTACATGGGCGACGAGCGCGTGACGGTCGGCGTAGCGCCCTGAGCGCGGCCCCGCTGTTCAGCTAATACGGTTGGCCCATGGCTGACTCGACTACGCGCGCTGAACCGGGGACCGGCTCCACCGAGGCCCAGCGCCTTGCCAAGGCCGAACGACTGCGGACGGAGGGGATCGATCCTTACCCCTTCTCCTTCCCCAATCGCGACAAGATCTCCACGATCCACGAGGCGCACGATCCCGCCGAGCTGGGCGAGGGCGAGCACGGCGAGTTCTCCTACCGGATCGCCGGCCGGGTGACGGGCCAGCGCGGCCACGGCAAGACGACCTTCTTCGACGTCCGCGACCTGACCGGCACGATTCAGGCCTACGCGCGGGTTGACGCGCTCGGCCAGGAGGTCTTCGACCGGATCGAAGACCTCGACATCGGCGACCTGGTCGGCGTCGAGGGCGATCTCTACGTGACCAAACGGGGTCAGCTGGCGATCGAGGTGCGCGAGTGCACCCTGCTGGCCAAGGCGCTGCGCGACCCGCCCGACCTCTTCCACGGCATCTCCGATCCGGAGGTCCGCTACCGCCAGCGCGAGCTCGACCTGATGGCGAACGAGCGCTCGCGCGAGATCTTCCAGCTGCGCGCCAAAGTCGTCAAGGCGATCCGCGACCACCTCGACGAGCGCGACTACGTCGAGCTGGAAACGCCGATCCTGCAGCGGATGACCGGCGGCGCCGCGGCGCGCCCGTTCAAAACCCACCACAACGCGCTCGACCGCCACCTCTTCCTGCGGATCGCGACCGAGCTTTATCTGAAGCGGGCGATCGTCGGGGGCTTCGAGAACGTCTACGAGCTCGGCAAGTTCTTCCGCAACGAGGGGATGTCGCCACAGCACAACCCCGAGTTCACGATGCTCGAGTGGTTCGTCAGCGGCGTCGACTACCACGGCGTGATGGACGTCGCGGAGGGGATCGTCTCCGACGTCGCCCAGCGCGTGCTCGGCACGACCAAGGTAGAGCGCGACGGCGAGACGATCGACCTGGCGCCGCCCTGGCCGCGGCTGCGGCTGCGGGACCTGCTGCTCGAGGAGACCGGGGTCGACATCACCAAGGCAAGCCGCGACGAGCTGGCCGAGATCGCCGGCGACGATGCCGGGCCCGACGATGACTGGGCGGCGCTTGTCGACACCCTGCAGGGCAAGCTGATCGAGCCGAAGCTGATCCAGCCGACCTTCATCATCGACCTGCCGCTGGCGATCTGGCCGCTGGTCAAGCCGGTGCCCGAGCACCCGCAGCTGCTGGCGGCGTCCTTCGACGGGATCGTCGCCGGGATGGAGATCACCGGCGGCGGCACCGACGTCAACGACCCGATCGAACAGCGCCGCCACTTCGTCGAACAGCGCGAACGGCAGGAGTCGGGGGCTGAGGAGACGCCGCACGAGCACGACGAGGAGTTCGTGCGCGCGCTCGAATACGGGATGCTGACGGCAAGCGGCTCCGGCCTCGGCGTCGACCGCCTGATGATGATCCTCAGCGGCGCCAAGACCCTGCGCGACGTGATCCTCTTCCCCTCGATGCGCGAGGCGCCGAGTCCCGAAACGCGTCAGGGCCTATCCCGGTAGGGCTTCCACTTAACTTCTTTCGGTGGATCGTCGGTGGGCTGACGCCCGGAGCCGACACCGAAAAAGTACAAGACGTTTCAGCCCTACCGGGATAGGCCCTGATCGATCTGGACCAGGTGTTTGGGCTGGTGCTCTACCTGAAGCGTGGTGTGATGGATTCGGAACTCGCGCTCTATAAGCTCGCTTAACTCCAGCCGCGTGCGGTGGCAATCGGCGTCGGTCGCCACCGTGACGTGGGCTGAGAGGGCCGGGAACTCGGAGGTGACCTCCCAGACGTGCAGGTCGTGGACCTCGACCACTCCTGGCTGCGCGGCCATCAGTTGGCCGATCCGGTCGGGGTCGATCCCCTTCGGGGATGCCTCGAGGAAGATCCGGCCCGATTCGCGCAGCAGGCCGGAAGCCGAGCGCAGCATCAGGCCGGCGACCAGCAGCGAGGCGATCGCGTCCGCTTGGTCGAAGCCGGTCAGCAGGATCACCGTTGCGGCGATCGCGGTGCCGACGAAGGCGTAGAGGTCGGTGAGCAGGTGCTGGAAGCTGCCCTCGACGTTGAGGCTCTGGCGGTTGGCCTTGGCGAGGGTCGCGGTCGCGGCGAGGTTGACGACGATCCCGGCCAGGGCGACGGCGAGGACGAGCGCCCCGTTCGACCGCGGGCGGGTCGATCAGGCGGCGCGCCCCCTCGATCGCGATGATCGCCGCCAGGACCAGCAAGGTGATCCCGTTCGCCTGGGCGGAGAGGATCTCGACCCGTTTGAAGCCGAAGGTCATGCGGCCCCCGGCGGGGCGGGCGGCGAGCCGGATCGCGACCAGCGAGAGGCCGATCGCGGCCGCGTCGGTGAGCATGTGCGCCGCGTCGGAGAGCAGTGCCAGCGAGTTGGCGAGGATCCCCGTCACCACCTCGGCCGCCATGAAGCCGAGGATCAGGACGAGGGCGATCGTCAGCTTGCCGCGGTCGGCATCGGCGGAGGCACCGTGGCTGTGGCCGGCGTGGGAGTGGCTCATCTCCGACCTATCGTAAGAGCCGCGCCGCGGTTCAGAAAGCCGCGTGGAGCATGCCGCCGTCGATCGGGATCACCGTGCCGGTGATGTAGGCGGCGCGATCGGAGCAGAGGAAGGCGACCAGGTCGCCGTACTCCTCGGGCCGGCCGAGGCGCCCGGCGGGGACGTCGCGCTGGGCGGCGGCTTCGGCGGCCTCGATCGAGCCGTAGTTGGAGGCCAGCCGCTCGGTGGCGAAGCGGCCGGTGGCGACAGTGTTGACGGTGATCCCGTCCGCCGCGACCTCGCGTGAAAGGGTCTTGAGGAAGCCGACCGCGGCCATGCGGTGGGTGTTGGAGAGGTTGAGGCCGGCGATCGGCTCGCGGGTCGAGCTGGAGCCGACGTTGACGACCCGCCCCCAGCCGCGTTCCTGCATGCCGGGGACGATCGCGCCGGCGAGCACGCGCGGGGCGAGGACGAGCGAGCGGTAGGCCTGCTCCCAGTCCTCCAGCGGCTGCATGAGAGACGTGCCGAGCGGCGGCCCGCCCGTGTTGGTGACGAGGATGTCGACCGGCCCCAGCGCCGCCTCGACCTCGGCCGGCAGCTCGGCGAGCCGATCGAGGTCGGTCGTGTCGGCGACGAAGGGACTGACGTCGCCCTCGATCGCCGCGGCCGCCTCCTCGGCGCCCCCCTGCGAGCGGCTGGTGACGGCGACGCGCGCGCCTTCGCGGGCGAGCGCCCCGGCGATCCCCTGCCCGATCCCCTGGCTGGCCCCCATCACCAGCGCAACCCGCCCGTTCAGACCGAGGTCCACGCCCGCCGCCAATGCTCGAACAGCTTCACGCCGATAAAGTAACCGAGCAGGGCGCCCGTAGCTCAGTGGTCAACGGTCCCTTCACGGGGACCAAAGAGCGCCGGTCTTTCAAGCCGGAGGTCGCGAGTTCGATTCTCGTCGGGCGCATGGAGGAGAGTGGTGGCTGAAGCCGCCACTCACGGTGGCTATTCGAGGGCGAAGACGACCCGCACGGTGGCCGTGACCGTTGAAGCCCCTGGCTTCGTCGGCGGCGTCGGGGCGGAGACGCTACGGGGGCCGCGGGCAGCGGCAGGCTGGGCCGGGGACGACTTCGGCGCCTTCCTCGATGGTTATCGGCGCACCGAGGATCGCGCCGGCGCGGGCCGCCAAGGCGGCGGCCTTCCCTTTCGCCTGATCGAAGGCGTCTGCCGACAAACGATTACGGCTGGAATTTGAGACCCTGCGGTGATGGCAGGCGATGTGGTTGGCGAGGCACGGGATCCGGCAGGGGTGCGCATCGTTGTGCCTGCCGAGTTGTGGCGGGACAAGATCCTGCGCGACCATCCGGAGCTCGCTCCTCATCTCGATGACGTCCTGCGAGCCATCGCTGAACCCGACCAGATTCTCAACGACCCGGTCTACGAGCGCCGCCGTCGTCACTACCTTCGCGGAGCCGGGCCCAGTCGCTGGTTGCTCGTGGTCTTAAGCTATGAGCAGGAGCCGGCGCGGGCGATCTCTGCGTTCGGCAACAGAAAGGATCCACGCTCATGGAGCAAGTGAACATCAGGATCGGGCCGGTTACCTTCGATCGCGCCGACTACGACGCGGAAAACGACGTGCTCTATCTGCACGTCGGCGAACCCCGAGAGGCCGAGGGGGAGGAGACGCCTGAGGGCCACGTCCTCCGCTACGCGCCTGGCACGCAGCAGATTGTCGGTCTCACCATCCTTGGCGCCCAGCGGATACTCGACCGTGACGGTGACCTGCTCGTCACGATTCCCGAGTCGGTCAAAACCAGCGCTGACGACCTCGCGCCGGCACTCGCGGCTGCTTAGCCCTCCCGCCTTCGGTCGAAACGACCGCGCCGGAAGGCGCATTCGGCGGTCCGCTTGATGCCGACGCACGGCTCTGGCAAGCTGAGTCACTGCCGTTGAGTTCGGACTTGCCGACGAGGCGAAGGGAGCGTGCCGATGGGCTTCATGCGAGAGTGGCATGCCAAGGTGTCGGTCGCGGTGTGCGCCGCGGCGTGCCTGCTCGCCCTCGCCTGCGGCGCGTCCGTCGTCAGGGCGGAAGGCATCGCACCGGTCGAAGGCGGCTGGGTGGCGACCACCTCGGCCGGCCTGCCGGTTAGCTTCGAAGTGAGGGAAGGCAACGTCCTCAACGCCCACTTCCGCTTCGACTGGGGCTTTTGCGGGACCTACGAATCCCACCTCCCCAACACCGACCCGATCGACGCCGGCGGCCATTGGAGCTTCCTCGACTCGAGGGGGCAGACGATCGAAGGGACGTTCGTCGCCTCGGACCGGGTCGAAGGCACGGTCGACGCCGCCGAACGCGAGCTGCCGGGCTGTCCCCACACGCGCGCCACGTTCGTCGCCGCGCCCGGCGAAATACCGCCGCACGTCAAGCCTCAGGTGTTCGCGGTGCAGAACGTCAAGACCGGCCACATCTCCAGACGCCCGCACGAAATCGTCCTTGGGCTCGGTAAGCACGACTCCTTCTCCGTCCATGGCCTCCGGTGGCGCAGCTTCGGCGACCGCAAGGCGTATGCGACCGGGAGGGCGGAGATCCGCAAGGGCAGGCGGGAGTGGAGCCCGCGGGCCTCGCTGCGGCTCAGCTTCCAGGTCGAAGACGGCCCCGACAAACGGATCTACTCGGTCCTCCGCTACGCCCTGCAAGGGCCCGTCCCCCGCGGCTTTGCCCACCACGGCTTTCGGATAGTGCGCTGATCGTAAGTCACGAACCGCGACGTTTACTTTAAAAGACTTGCGCTAATTGCAAGGTTGTGAGAGGGTGCCGCCGATGCTGGCCCATATCGCGGGGATACCGGTCGAGGAGACGGCGCTCAGCCTGGCGCCGGTGGCCTTCGTCGCCGCCGGCCTGACCAGCGCCCGCCTGCGCCGGCTCACCGCCCAGCGGCGCCCGGGACGGCAGCGCCGCGGTGACCGGCGTGCGGAGATCGCGAGGCGGCCGTGACCGTCGCCTCCCCCAGCGCGACCCGCGCCCCGGTCCACCTGCGCCACCGGCGCAGCGTCCGCCGCCTCAGCGAAGGCCAGCTCGCCGACCTGCGCGAAGCCGTGACCCTGGCGCAGGGAATCGGCGACGATCGCGGTTATCAGTACTGGGCCGGCATCCACGGCCTGCCGCTGCCCTACTACTGCAAGCACGGCAGCCCCTTCTTCCTGCCCTGGCACCGCGCCTACCTCTACTTCTTCGAGAAGCTGCTGCAGGACCGGGTCGGCGGGGTGACGCTGCCCTGGTGGGACTGGGCCCAGAACCACGCCGAAGGCCTGCCCGCCGCCTACAGCCGCGCCCGCACCGCCGCCGGGACGAAAAACCCGCTGGCCTCCTCGCCGATCCGGCCCGCCGGGCGACGCGACCCGAAAGAGAAACGGACCTGGCGGGCGTTCGGCCGCAACAGCCGGCTGCCGGAGCTCTCAGAAGTCGAAGCCGTACGCAAAAACCGCGACTACTTCACCTTCCAGAACCAGCTGGAGAACATCCACAACGGCGTGCACGGCGAAGTCGGCGGCACGATGGGGGACATCTCGGTCGCCGGCTATGACCCGATCTTCTGGGCGCACCACTCCATGATCGACCGCCTCTGGTACCTGTGGCAGCTCGATCACCCGGGGGCGCGGCTGCCGGCCGCCTACCTCGACACCGCCCTGCCGCCGTTCCCGATGACGGTGCGCCAGACGCTCGACATCACCGCGCTCGGCTACGACTACGCCGCCGGCACCGCGGCCGTCCCGGGGCCCCGCGGTGGTTGACCGCTACCGCAGCAGACCGCTGGAGCTGCCGGGCGCCGAGCAGCACTTCGCGCGGGCCGACCTCGCCTTCTACGCGGTCGACCACTCCGGCCCGAGCTTCGAGGCCCGCGTCTACATCGGCGCCGGCCGCGGCCTCAGGCGCGACGCCGGCCTCGACCACCCCGCCTACGCCGGCTCGCTGTGGATCTTCGGCCACGGCAGCTGCCACGGCGAGGAGGGGCACTGCGAGGTGCCCGAGGAGCGCGACCCGTTCGACTACCGCCTCCCCCACCACCTCGAGCCGGCGCCGCGGATCCTCACCGTGACGGCGGCGATCGAGCGACTCGTCGAGGCGGGCAAAGCCAAGGTCTCGGTCGACGTCTTCGTCCACGGCCCGGAGGGCGAGCCGCTCAAAACCCTCGACTTCTCGCAGCTGCGGCTGCTCACCTACGCCTGAACGATGTCGGCCCTGGCGATCGGCGACAACGCGGCGATCCTCGAACCGCCCCAAGCGACCCGGGACGAGCTGGCGAAGCTGGAAGCCGGGCTCGACGCCGAGGTGCCGGCGCGGCGCCTCGACCGCAACCTGCTCGTCGCCACCTGGAACGTGCGCGACTTCGGCGGCATGTCCGACACCTGGGAGCGGGGAGCAAAGGACAGCCCGAAACGAAACATGGCCGACGCCCTGGCGATCGCCGCGGTCCTCTCGCGCTTCGACGTGGTCGCGGTCCAGGAGGCGCGGTCGAACCTGCGGGCGCTGCGCCACGTGCTCAAGGCGCTGGGGCCCGACTGGGGCCTGATCCTCACCGACGTCAACCCGCCGCCGGCCGGCAACGACGAGCGCCTCGCCTTCCTCTTCGACACCCAGCGGGTGCGCCCCTCGGGCCTCGCGGCCGAGCTGGTCATCCCCGAAGACCGCCTGAAAGCGGGCGAGGGCGCGCTGAAGGAACAGTTCGTCCGCACCCCCTACGCGGTCAGCTTCGTCTCCGGCGGGCAGACCTTCATCCTCGTCACCCTGCACGTCAAATACGGCGACGACGCCGCCGGGCGTACCGACGAGCTGGCCGGGATCGCCGAGTGGCTGGCCGAGTGGGCGAAGCGGACCGCCGAGGACTACAACCAGAACCTGATCTGCCTCGGCGACTTCAACATCGACCGCAAGGACGACCCGAACTTCAAAGCGCTGACCTCGACCGGCCTCGAACCGCCGGCGGAGCTGCAGGGGCTCTCGCGCAGCGTCTCCGACAAGCCCGGCGAACCCCACTACTACGACCAGATCGCCTGGTTCACCGAGGGCAAGCGCGCGGCGCTGACCCTCAACTTCGAAAAGGACGCCGGCCACGCCGGCCGCTTCGAGTGGACCAAGCACCTGCTCACCGACTGGGACCCGCAAAAAGCCTCCTGGCACATCTCCGACCACTACCCCCTCTGGGTCGAGTTCGGGACGTAGCCCCGGGACGTCGGGACCGCGTCAGGCCCGGGTGATCACGAAGGCGATCACCGCTGCCCAGCCGGCAACCGTCGATGATCCCAGCGTGAGCACGGCGAAGACGATGGCCTTGTTCAACCCGTCGAGTCGGTCATTGACGCGGCCGAGCATGGTCGACCTTGTCAAATCGCTTGTTGACTTTGCCGAACTCCCGATAGACCCGCCGGCCGCGCCGAAGGCGCTCAGCTACTGCTGAACGACCTGACCCGCCTCGCCTTCCTGCAGCTCTTCGGCGAGGAGTAGAGGGTCACCGACGTTGGACGTCGCCGACATCTACTGTCGGCGACACTCGGGGTCGGTTACCTCGGCAGAAAGGGATTGACGTAGTTGATCTCGGTCCGCTCGATGTCGGCCGTATTGCGAGTAGCAAGGGTTAAGCCGACGACTTTTGCCGTAGCTGCGAGCAGGCCGTTGACAACCGGCAGCGGATCGGGCGCGTTCATCCTTCCCCACTCGTCGGCAATCGCTCGATCGATAGGAACGATCCGGTCGCTATGTTGATCGGCGATCCGCCCGAGCCAGCTTTCGAGAACGCTGGCGGTCTTTGCGTCTCGGCGCCGGATGCTCTCGATTCCTCGTCGTATCTCACCCAGCGTGAGAGCGCTGAGGAAGATCTCCTCGTCGGCCAACCCGGAGAACCATGAGGAGACATTGCGGTCGGCACGACTGCCCTTCCGCAGCTCGGAGATCACATTCGTATCGAGCAGGTAGCTCACAGCTCGATCGAGCGACCGAAATCGGCCGGCCGCTCGAAGTCGCGATCCTCTCCGACGTCGGGAATGGCCAGCAAGAGCTCCTTCAGCGACGTCCGCGGTCCAGAGTGCCGCAAGGCGCCACGAAGGATTTCACGATGCTCCTCCTCCGCTGAGCGACCATGCCGAGCTGCGCGAATCTTCAGCTCACGCACCACGTCGCTCTCTATGTCCCGGACCAGCAGCTGTGCCATGAGTTGATGATAGCAATGCTATCGCCGCTGGGTCGGGATACCCTCCTGACCATGGACCGGCCCGACTCTTGCGCTGAGCTGCTGGCGGCGCACTTTGCCGCGGGGCGACATCTGGCGGTCGGGTTGGACACCGATCCCGGGCGGATCCCGGAGTCCGTGGCACCGGGGGCGTCACCCGCCGAGCGGGTCGTCGAGTTCAACCGGCGCATCGTCGCGGCGACCGCCGGCCTGGCTTGCGCCTACAAGCCGAACTCCGCCTTCTACGAGGCTCTCGGGGCAGAGGGCTTCCGCGCCCTGGAGGAGACGATCGGCGCGATCCGCGCCGCCGCCCCCGACGCCGCGGTGATCCTCGACGCCAAGCGGGCCGACATCGGCTCGACCAACGCCGGCTACGTCACCGCCGCCTTCGACCAGCTCGGCGCCGATGCGGTCACCGTCCACCCCTATCTGGGCGGCGAGGCACTCTCGCCGTTCCTCGAGCGCGGCGAGAAGCTCGTCTTCGTCCTTGCCCGCACCTCCAATCCCGGCGCCGGCGAGTTCCAAGACCTCCTCACGGATGGCGTGCCGCTCTACCGCCACGTCGCCCGCACCGTCGCCGGCGACTGGAACGCGGCGAGCAACTGCGGCCTCGTCGTCGGCGCCACCTACCCGGACGAGATGCGGGCGATCCGCGCGGACATCCCGGCCGAGATGCCGATCCTGATCCCCGGCGTCGGCGCCCAGGGCGGCGACGTGGCCGCGGTCGTGGCCGCCAACCGCGACGCCGGCAGCGACGCCTTCCTGATCGCCGCCTCACGCTCGATCATCTACGCCTCCGCCGGCGAGGACTTCGCCGAGGCAGCCCGCGCGTCCGCAGAGGCGCTCGACACCGAGATCCGCGCCACGAGGCAGGTGGCGGATAATCCGCCACCTGCCTGAAGCTCAGTCGCTCTTGGCGATCTCCGCTGCCTCGGCGCTGCCGAGGTACGGAGTCAGCGTGAACTCGACCAGGTCGGGGAGCAGTTCCTCCAGCTCCTCGGCCTTGCCGGCGATGATGCGGCGCGAGATCAGCGAGACCATGCCGCCGACGAGCGCTTCCTCGGTGGTCGGCGAGAGGCGCGAGAGGACCTCCGGCGGGCGGCCCTCGCGGCCCTCCTGAAAGTAGGGGACGAAGCTCTGGATCGCCGCGTCGTAGCGCTCGACCACGGCTGGGCCGGCGACCAGCGCCTCGACCATGCAGAGGCGGGCGAGATTGGGCTCGGCGGCGAGGAATTGCAGCATCGCCTCGATCCCGGCCCTGATCGCGTGCGGCCAGTCCTCGCTCTCCTCGAAGGCGGCGGAGACGCGTTCGCGCAGCTCTTTCATCACCGCGTCGTAAGCGGCGACGAAGCACTCGTCCTTGCTCGAGAAGTGCTCGTAGAAGGTGCGGCGGGAGACGGCGGCGGCGCGGGTGATGTGGGCGATCGTCGTGCCCGAATAGCCGTGCTCGGCGATCGCCTCGGCGATTCCGGCGATCAGCCGCTCTCGCTGATTATGAGTGACAAACTCGCGGGGTAGGCCGTGGCGGCCCGGCGGCAGGCGCGCCAACTCGGGCGGATAGTCCTCAGCGCCGTCGAGTGGCGGCTGCTCCGATTTGTCGGCCCGTTTTTTCTTTGCCACATCGCGAGCATATCCCTCCGGCACGGCGGATTCGCGGCTCAACTCGGCCATAGCCGCCTCGATACCCAAATACGGCATCACCGCCGCTGACATCAACTGCGGCACCAGCGCGGGCAACTCCTCGACCGCCCCGCGTACGACGCGGGAGTAGATCTGGCCGTAGGCCGAGCCGGCCAGCGCCTCGGCGGTCGTGTGGGGGACGGAGTCGGGATCGTCCATCTCCTGGCGACCGGCGTCGATCAGCGAGGCGATCACCCGCATCGTCATGTCGCGACGGGCGCGGGCGGCGTCGCCGGCGGCCAGCACCTCGACGCCGAAGGAGGCGCGACTGGGATCGTTGCTGAGGCCCGCGATCACCTCGTAGGCGACCGCGCGCAGACGGTCGGGCCACTCCTCACAGCTCTCGTACGCCCTCACCATCGTCCCCAGGCACTCCTCGTTCTGGTCCTGCCAGGCGGAGAGGAAGCAGTCGTACTTGCCGCGGAAGTGGCGGTCGAACGCGGGGCGATCGAGCCCGGCGCGTTCGAGGATCAACTCGATCGTCGTTTCGCCGTAGCCTCGCTCGGCGGCGACTTCGATCAGCGCCGCGACGATCTCGGCACGCTCGGTGCTGCCGGTCTCCTCGCGGATCTCGGTGGCGGGCACTAGCGCATGGGACCCCCGATCCCTGCCCTGGCTCAGCCGGTCGCTTCGGCCGGCTGTTCGGCTGCCGTGCGCTTCGCGGCCTCGGCACCGACGTACGGGGTGAGCGAGAACTCGACCAGCTCGGGGAGGAGCTGCTCGATCTCCTCCACCTGCCCCATCACGATCCGCTGGTAGATGATCCAGAAGACCCCTCCGACGATCGTCTCCTCGAGTGTCCCCGGCAGGCCCTCGCCGTTCGGCGCGACCTTGCGGCCCATGCGGAAGAGCGGCACGAAGGCCTGAATCGAGCGTTCGTAGCGCTCGACCGCGGCGGGGCCCGCGGAGAGGGCCTCGACGATGCAGGTCCGGGCCAGCGCCGGCTCGGTCGCCACGTAGTGGAGGAAGGCGGCGAGGCCGGAGTTGACCCGGGCGGGCCAGCTGTTGACCCTGCTGGCGGCGTCGACGACGCGGCGCAGCGCCTCTTTGACGGCGAACTCCGAGGCGGCGAGGAAGCAGTCTTCCTTGGAGGAGAAGTTCTCGTAGAAAGTGTTGCGGGCGATGCCGGCGCGCCGCACGATATCGGCAACAGTTACCGCCCGGTAACCCTTCTCCACCGTCTCCTCGGCGAGCGCGGCGATGATGCGGGCGCGCTGGTGTCGGGTGATGAACTCACGGGGCAGCGGATGCCTTCCGGGGGGCATCCTGGTTGCCTGAGGTACACGTTCAGCCACGCCAGCCAGGCTACTCCGGGGCCATCGAGATTCAAGCTGGACGGATTGGCGATATACCGCTACAGTACCGAGGTCCAGACAACCTGTTCCCTAGATCATGAGGAAGGGGCAGCAATGGGGAAGCAGGCCGCAACCAACGTCCAGGCAGGGGCTGAGGGGACCGGCAGCATCAGGGCAGTGGAATCACTTCCCCACTCTCCCAAGCTCGAGCTTGTGAATTCTCCCAAGCGCGAAAAGATTCTCGAGGGAATGCTCGAGGCGGTTGGCGCTGAGGGCTACGACTCGACCTCGGTACGCACGGTTCTGGACAGAACGGGCCTTTACCGGCAGGCGTTCTACGACAACTTCGCCGACAAGGACGACTGCTACCTGGCGGCGCTCGAGATGGGAATCGCGCGCTTCGAAGCGCTGGTGGTGCGCGGCGCGGCGAGCGAGGAGTCGTGGCGCGGCAAGCTGCGCGCCGGCCTCGGCGCGCTGCTCGACGAGCTCGACGGCGAGCCCGATTTCGGCCGCGGGGTGATCGTCGGGGTCCACGCGGCGGGTCCCGAGGCCTTGGCAAGACGGGCCGAAGCGATGAAAAGCGCCGCCGATTTCATCGATTTGGCACGGGACGATTCGGAGGAGTCGGAGGAGCCTCCTCAGATCGCTCCGGAGGGGATCGTCGCCGGCATCCACGCGATCGTCCATTCACGGCTCTCCACCGGGGCTACCGACGGCTTCCGCGATCTGCTGCCGGAGTTCATGTACTTCGCCGTGCTGCCCTACTTCGGTGCCGACGCCGCGAGTGCCGAGATGCAGGCCGCGCGCGCCTGAATCTTCTGTCTGCAAAATAGAGTTGGACAGCTGGGAGATCCTGCCCTACATTGGGTGGGCGATGGAATCGCCCCAGTTGCCTCGTGCTTACTCCGTTCGCTCCGAGCGTGAGCGCCTGCTCGAGGCGATGGTGAAGATGGCGGCGGCGAAGGGCTACGAGGCGACGACCGTGGCCGACGTGATCGAGTTCGCCGCCGTCTCCCAGGACGCCTTCGACGAGATGTTCGAGAGTAAGGAGGCCTGCTTCCTGGAGGCCTACGACGCGGTCTTCGACGTGCTCGTGGCACACGTCACGGCCGCCTTCGAGGCGGCCGCCGGCGAGCCCTGGCCGGAGCAGATCGCCGCCGGGCTCGGCGCCCTGGTCGAGCTGCTGGCGATGGAGGCCGACATCGCCCGGATGGCAATGGTCGAGGTGACCGCGGCGGGCGATGACGCCCGCGAGCGCTACCGCGCGATGCTGACCCGCTTCACCCCTTTCATGGAGAAGGGGCGCAGCTACTCGGGACAGGGCGAGGAGCTGCCCGCCGACACGGCACGCTTCGCGATCGGCGGCGCCACCTCGATGATCTTCGACGAGGTCCGCGCCGGCCGCGGCCCCGAGCTGAAACGAATCCTGCCGGACCTCGTCTTCGCCGTGCTGATGCCCTACCTGGGGCCGGAAGCCGCCGAAGACGAGATGCGCCGCGTCACCCGCGAGAGCTGAGCAGCAGACCACCTACTCCGAGGCGGCAGACGATCGGCGCGCCAGGCCCGCGGCTTGGAGCGCCGTCTCGGCGACCTCCTCTGGGGTCTCCACGCCGGTCAGCTCGATTCGGGTAACAGTTGCCCCCAGCGTGTCAAGTCGATCAAGGTAGCCGCGTCTGATTTGCGCCAAATCGCCGACGCTCAGCCCCTGCTCGAAAGGCCTTCCGCGAGCGACCAGCCGTTCTCGACATACCTCGAGCGGCGCGTCTAGGACAACGGTCAGATCGGGTTTCGGCAGATCTCTCCAGAGGCGAACTTCGACCGACTCGAGCAGGCCAAACTCGTCGTCGTCCGACTCAAGGCGAGCGAAAATCAGGTTCTTTGCGGGCGCAAAGTCGGTGACCAGATGATCGCCGCCAAACAACTCCCGCAATTGGCGGATCTGGATCAGCATGAAGGCCAGCTCGGTTTCGACCACATAGCGCTTCGGGTCGCGATAGTAAGCCTCGAGAAAGGGGTGCTCGTCCAAGCGCTCGAGCGCAGTCTCCACTCCAGCAAGTTGACCGACCTGCGAAGCGGTCGTCGTCTTCCCGGCCCCGACGACTCCCTCAACCGCAAGCCACATAGCCCGGTACAGATCTGAGTGACCGTCCGCTCATGACGGGAGCGCGAAGGAGAAGATGCCCTCGCTGTCGACGGCCTGCCAGCCGTCGCCCGCCAGCTCGACGATCCCGTCCTCGCCAGCCTCGAGCGCGCCCTCAACTCCTTTCCCGATCGCCAGGTAGTGCTCGTTGGGCCCGTAGGGAAGCCAGCCCTCCGGCAAGTTGGCAAACAGGTCATGCGAAAGCTGCAAGACCGACACACGTCGATAGTCCCGTCGCTCGTCGAGCTTCTGCCAGCGCCAACGTTCAAACATCTCCAGATAAGGGTATTCGTCGTCGCCTTCCTCCTTATCGCCGTCGGCTTTCTTCTCGGTCTCGGGGCTGTCGCCAAAGTCTATTTTGCCGTCCCCATCGCTCGGGCCCTGCCAATCCGTTCGTTCGAGCTCTCGCCCCAGTTCCGCAAGGGCCATCTTCAGGATCTGCGCGGGCGGCACTTTCTTGCGTTCGCCAGCCTCGATGCGATGGGCGAGATCCGCGATCTGGTCCCAGCGCAGAAGGGCAAAGACGCCGAGTGCGGCGTTCTCGGCGCTCTCCCCGTTGAGAGCGGCTTTGACTTCCTCATAGCTCAACTCAATGCTTCGCTTGAGGATGTTCTCTAGCTCACTCTTCTTCTTCTTGAATGATGGTGGCGGTACGAACACGGCCGCATCAAAACGCTGGCTCCGCTTGATCGCCGGGTCGGCAGCGGCTATGTCGTTGGTCGCCACGAAAAACAGGACTCGGCGCTGTTCCCAGAGCTTCGCGATCTTCGGCAGCATGCTCGTCGTCAGAAAGCGCCCGAAGGGATCCGAGTCAGCATCGTCGCGTAGCCTGATCAGCTCGTCGATCTCGTCGAAGAGGATCACGCAATGATCCAACTCCATCAACCTCTGGAAGATCGAGTCCGCCATCTTGGGGACGTTGTTCAACCCTTCGCTGAGAAAATGGGATGCGTGAACCTCGACATAGTCCCAATCGAGAGCTGCGGCGAGGCCCTCAACTAGCGTGGTCTTCGAAGTTCCGGGCGGGCCAAAAAGAACCGCAGACCGTGACTCGTCCACCAGCGGCCGATCCGGATCAATGGGACCAGGCTGCGCCTTTCTCGCTTTCAGCGGGTGAAGAAACAGCGTGGCGAGCTGACGTCCGACGGTCTGCGCCCCATCGCGGTGCCAGGTCTCACCGCGGTCCTTCAGTACCTTTTCCCCGTCAACGGGTGAGGTGTCACCGGACGGTTTGACCTGAAGCTCCCTCTTTGCCTCATCCGCAGCCCAGCGACCGATGAGACAGCGCAGATTCTGCAAGTAGGAGAAGACTGACGCCGTCGCCCAAGGCTCGGCCCGGGTGTAGTGCGGATGGTGCCCGGAGCACCAGCCCAGGCCGCCCTCCTCGAGCTTGAGCGCCGTGTCCCGCGCGTAGTGCCACGCTTCGATCAGGTTCCCGGCGTACCTTCGCAAGTGGTCGCGTAGGACTCGACCGTGGTCACCTTGCAGGCACAGCCGTAAGAGCTCTGCCAGGGTCTCGTACGTGTAACAGTAAGCATTTCCTGCTCGCGAATAGTGGAAGAGGGGCTCGTAGAGACGCCATCGGCCATCCTTTTGCTCGCTGAAAAAGGCCTTGAGTGCGGCGTCGTAGAGCTCGATGTGCTGTCGATCCGCAGTCACGGGTTGCTCCCCGCTGCTGTCGCGGCAAAGAACATCGGTGCTCAGCGCCCAAGCCAGCTGGTGGGCATCGAAGTTCCGCTGACCGCCGGAGATGAGGGCGGTTTGGACGGCGAGCGTACGACGCGCCCAAAGCTGGGCGACCGCTTCCTTTTCGCTTATCCCGGAAGGCTTCGGGAGAAAGCCCTTCGCGCTGTACTCCCTAAATAGCCGGATTGCCCAGTAGGTGTGAAAGGCGTTTGGCGGGTAGCCCTTCCGATCGGAGGCCGCGCCCTCTGGTTGCTCGGCGATTCCCTGCGCCCTGATATCTCCGATATTGAGCAGCTCCCATACTGATTCCAACAGTTGCTTGAGCTTGGCCTCGGAGCCTTTCAGCGTGTTTTCGTCGGCTAGGTGCAAGATCACGGGAAGGGTACGCACCCGGGTGTAGACGAGTTTCTGATTCTCACTTTTCCACTCGTCCACTTCGAGCTGAAGGGCTGCCGTGGCAAATTCCTTCGTTATCTGGCTAAGTTCATCTCGTACCTCTTTGGCGTTGCGAGGACAGGGTGGGGGTGGATCCTCATTCTCATATGCGGGCACGTGGCTGAGCGATTCCAGACACGATGCAGTCGTCGTGAGGTGACGTATCTTGCCATCGTCATCATTGCGCCCGTCGTCTCCTGACTCTTGGCGTCGATACCAGGGGCGGTCCTTTTCCTTGAAGGCTCGCAAGCTTTTCGCGTGAACCAGAACGTAGTTGCGAAGCTCCTCACGCTCCTTGCACAGCTCGTCGAAGCCCGCGGTCGGCACTTTTAGGCCGCCATTCGGTCAGTGGGTGGGTCGAAGCGCTCTTGGTTGATCCGCTCCTTGTCCCGCACCGCTTCGCTGAGGTTCACACCGAGGATGTTCGCCAGGTGCACGACGTACAGCTGCACGTCGGCGAGCTCCAGTCCAGCGGCGGCGTGATCGGCGTCTTGCATTGCGGCTTCCAACTCGCTGACCTCGCCTCTCAGCAAGCCAAAGGTCTCCGTGGCGGTCTCTTCTGACCAGCCACGATCCTCGGCAGCCTTTGCGTAGTAGCTCTGGAGCGCGAGCAGAGTGTGCGACGGAGCGTCGCGAGACTGGCCTCTAAACGATGCTGCCGCAGACCCAGGTGAGGGGCTCTGGATGACGATGTCCGCCAGCACCGCCTCCGTCGGTAGCTCGGCTGAGTAGACGCGTAGACCGAGTGCCTGGGCAAAACCGAGCTCCATGGTGGCTGACGTGCCGACGTAGCCCTCCGGACAATGCAGCCAAACGAAATCTGCCTTTTCCATTGAACGCATGTGCTGCTGCTCGATATCTGCGCTGGTCTGGCCGACATCTCCCCGACCAAAGACAAAGCCATCGATTTCCGCAACGAAGTTCGGGTCCAAGGGGGAGAGAACGGTGCAGCCCGCTTCTTCTAGTTCTTTGAATTCCCGTCGGAGAGAACCGGGATCGCGCCGAAAGCTGCCGCAGATCACGGCGTTCAGTTGCGTTCTTTCCTGCGCCGTGCGAATCGGCAGATCCTTGGCATAATTCATAGATAAATTATGGCAAAAGGACTAGACAGAACGGCGTTCCTTGCAGAGCCGACCCGCCTGAAAATTGCGGAACTCTGCAGCGGCGAGACGCTCACTGATAAGGAGATCGCCGGGTTGCTGGGACGACCGTCGGGCTCGCTGAGCCAGCCGAAGACCATGCGCGCTCACAAAGCGCTTCTCCGAGGAAAGGAGCGCAAGCGTTCGGACGGCCGCGGCTCGGCGGAGACTTCTTATTTCAATCCTGCCCCTGCCTGGAGCAAAGCTCTGGATGAGGCGCGCAGGCAACAGCGGCGGGTTTGGACTGCCGGCGAGCAGGATCTGCTGCTGATCCCACTCCATGAAACGCCCGCCGCTTGCGCCGCAATCGCCGGAGGAATTGAGGAGATCGAATGGGGCGCTCGGCTAATGGGCGAAAGAGCAGGCCTTGTCATCGCGCCGCAAATAGGTACCGGCGGTACGAGCACGATCCGCGTCGTGCAGGCACTCGGATCCCTCAGCGGAATCGCGCGTCTGCAACTGGGCGACGTGATGAGTCCGGACGAGCTGCGCCAGTGGTCGGCGCGTTCGGTGGAGGGATCCAGCGCGGTGGGAGAGCTGCCGAGCTCGTGACACTGGCGGCGGGGTCCGCGAGCGACCTGACGATTCCAGTAACACGCCCCTACAACGCCAAACCCCTGCTGGCTTATCTCGCGGCTCGCGCGATCGCTGGAGTGGAGCTTGTTGACGAGGAACATTACGGCCGGGTCGTGCGAGTCGGGAATGAGCCGCGACTGCTGAACGTCGACTTCTCACAGGCCGCGGCCGGTGGGGTAGTCAGGGCGTCATGTGTTCCGGGAGGTGGCATCGATGTAGCTGCCCTGCGACGAACGGTCGGGGTTTTGATCGACGCCGACGCGCCAGTGACCGTCGTCGAGCAGCGGCTAGCCGAGGATCAAGCGCTGGCCCCGTTGGTTCGGCGGAATTCAGGGTCGCGCATCCCGGGAGCCATCGACCCTTTTGAGCTGGCCGTGAGAGCGATCCTTGGGCAGCAGGTATCCGTCGTCGCGGCGCGCACCTTCGCCGGTCGGATCGCGGCGCAATGGGGATGGAGGCTCCCGGGCGACGAGCCACGGCTTGCCTTCGCGTTTCCGGTCGCGTCGCGACTCGTTGAGGCCCCCCTGGAGAGGACGGGTTTGAGCGGCGCCCGTGCCAGAGCGATACGCGAGCTTTCCAGAGCTGTGCTGGACGGGCGGGTGGACCTTCGACCTACTCAGAACGCTGCCCCGACTGAAGAATCGCTATTGAAGATCAAGGGAATAGGTCCATGGACCGCCGCCTACATTGCCCTGCGCGGCCTCGGCGACCGCGATGCAATGCCCACCGGGGATCTAGGACTGCGGCAGGCGCTGGGGGGGGGAGGGGGTGCCTGGACTGCCAGGGAAGTGGCCGAACGAGCGGAGAGCTGGCGCCCTTGGCGAGGCTACGGCGCGATCCATCTCTGGAACACTTTTCTCACGCTATAGGTGCAGCTTCCGGTCAGACGCCTTCGCCGTGGCGGCCCGCGCCGCCGGCGAAGCGGGACGCGCCCTCGGCCGCCACGTGGAGGGTCTCGCGGCCCAGCCTGTGCTCCAGGGCGATGCCGTCTTTGAGCGGGAGGCCGAAGCCTTCTATCGCGGCCTGGCGATCGGCGAGCATCGTCTCCTGGGGGAAGCTTGCGATCTTCTCGGCCAGCTCGAGGGCGCGGTCGAGGTGGCGGCCCGGCTCGACCAGCTCGTTGACCAAGCCGATCTGCTTCGCCTCCTCCGCCGGGACCGGTCGGCCGGTGAGGATCAGCTCCAGGGCTCGGCCCATGCCGACTACGCGGGGGAGGCGCTGGGTGCCGCCGTCGACCAGGGGAACGCCCCAGCGGCGCTCGAAGAGGCCGAAGGTGGATTGGGGCGTGGCGATGCGCAGGTCGCACCAGAGCGCCAGCTCGACCCCGCCGGCCAGGCACCAGCCGTCGATCGCGGCGATCGCCGGCTTGGCCGGAGTGAGGCGGGTGGGGCCCATCGGCCCGTCCGGGTGGTCGACCTCGAGGTCCATCGCCTTGAGGTCGGCGCCGGCGCAGAAGGCCTCGCCGCCGGCCCCGGTGAGGACGAGCACGCGGGCGCCCTCGTCGGCCTCGAAGTCGACCAGCCCCTGGCGGAAGGCCTCCGCCGCGGCGGCGTCGATCGCGTTGCGCCGCGCCGGGCGGTCGATGGTCAGGACGGCGGCGGCCCCGACCCGCTCGTAGCGCAACTCGTCGGTCACGCTGAAGAGAGTATGGGAGTAGGCGGGCTAGTTGCTGGGCAAATCACGGGATAGCCAAGCAACGCCGACTCCCAGGTGCGCCCCGGTACGCGGGTCAACGGAGGCAGGCTCCCGATGACCGCCGCCCAAGCTAGAGGCGCAACCGGACACGAAAGGCCCCCGGCACGGCACCCCGGGAAAACGCCCCGGGCACAAAAAAACGACCGGGGACGGCGCCCAAAGCCTGCCCGCGCGTAGCCTTCGCGCTAGAAGCTCTTTGCGCCACCTTCAAGACGGTGTCCCGCTGGCTTCCGCGGGGCCTGTCTTTCCCAGTCGCAGGATCAACCTAACTCGGCCTCCCCCCGGCGTCTAGGGGGTGGCGTGGAACGATCCCGCAAAGTCCGGGAAAATCGATACTCGACGCGCATCGGCGGCGGCAAAGCCTCCGCGTCGCGCCCCACCTGGCTACGCTGCCTCGATGCGCATCGACCAGATCCTCGCCGCCAAGCGACCCGTCTTCTCGGTCGAGTTCTTCCCGCCGAAGAGCGAGGAGGCGACCGAGCAGCTGTACGCGACCGCGCGCTCGCTGGGCGAACTGGAGCCCGACTTCGTCTCGGTCACCTACGGCGCGGGCGGCTCGACCCGCGACGGCACGGTCGAGATCACGCGGGCGCTGAAGGACGACCTCGGCCTGGAGACGATGGCCCACCTGAGCTGCGTCGGCGAGAGCAGCGAGGGGATCTCGGCCACCCTCGACCGGATCGCGGCGGCCGGGATCGAGAACGTCTTCGCCCTGCGCGGCGACCCGCCGCGCGGGCAGCCCGACTTCGTCCAGCCCGAGGGCGGGCTGGGCAGCGCCGCCGAGCTGACCGCCTTCATCGGCGCCGGCTGGGACTTCGCCGTCGGCGGCGCCTGCTTTCCGGAGGTGCACCCCGAGGCGCCCGACCTGGATACCGACCTCGACTACCTGAAGACGAAGGTCGAGGCCGGCGCGTCCTTCCTGATCACCCAGCTCTTCTTCGACAACCAGGTCTACTTCGACTTCGTCAAATCCGCGTGGGCGGTGGGGATCGAGGTGCCGATCCTCGCCGGCGTGATCCCGGTCGCCGGCTTCGCCCAGACGAAGCGGATCTGCGAGCTCTGCGACGCCTCGATCCCGCCGCGCCTGGCAGCGGCGTTCGCGGCCGTGGACGGCGACGAGGAGGCCGAGTTCGAGCTCGGCGTCGCCTACGCGGCGCAGCAGTGCGCCGAGCTGCTGATCGCCGGGGCACCCGGCATCCACTTCTACGCGCTCAACCGGGCGCCGGCGACGCGCGCGGTGCTCGGTGCGCTAAAAACTGGTAGACCATGGGATCGCTGACCTATCAGGAACACCGGATCAGCTTCGACGAATACGGCGAGGGGGAGCAGCCGATCGTCCTCGCCCATGGCCTGCTGATGAACCGGCACATGTTCGAGCAGCTGGGGCCGGCGCTGGCCAAGCGGGGCAACCGGGTGATCTGCGTCGACCTGCTCGGCCACGGCCGCTCCGACCAGCCCGACGACCTGCGCCTCTACTCGATGCCGCTGTTCGCCGAGCAGGTTCTTGCCCTGCTCGACCACCTCGGGCTGGAGCGGGCGGTGATCGGCGGCACCTCGCTCGGCGCCAACGTCGCGCTCGAGCTGGCCGTTCGCCATCCCGAGCGGGTCGAGGGGCTCTTCATCGAGATGCCCGTGCTCGACAACGCGCTGGCGGGGGTCGCCGCGATCTTCGCGCCGATCCTGCTCGGGCTGCGGCTGGGCAGGCCGGCGGTCGAGCTCAGCTCGCGCCTCGCCTCGCTGATCCCCCGCACCAACTACATCGTCGACATCGGCCTCGACTGGGCGCGCAGGCGGCCCGGCCCGTCGATCGCCGTGCTCGAGGGGCTGCTGCTCGGCGAGACCGCGCCGCCGCGCGAACAGCGCCGTCTGATCGACCGCCCCGCGCTCGTCGTCGGACATCAGCGCGATCCCCTGCATCCGTTCAGCGACTCGGGGATGCTGCTCGAAGAGCTGCCGCGGGCGCAACTGGTCGAAGCAAACTCGATCCTCGAGTGGCGGACCCGCCCCGGGCGCCTCAACGCCGAGTTGGCGCGATTCCTCGACGAGGTCTGGGCCGCCGCCGGCGACGGTCCGGCGGCAAACGGCAACGGGCAGACAGCCGCTCCTGTGGCAGGATAGGGCGGGCAAGATGGCCAATCGCAGGGAGGAAGAGAGAGAGCGGCTCCGCCAGGCGCGGCAGGAACGCGAGTCCGGCCAGGACAAGTCGGAGCGGCGGCGACTCTACGCGGTCTACGGCGTCGCCGGGCTGATCGGTCTCCTCGTCGTCGCCGGAATCGTCGCCCTGATCGCCGGCTCAGGGGGCGGCGACAGCGGCGAATCGCACATCGACCAGGCGAGCGGCTCGACCAACGGCGTCAAGCCCGACGAACGCAGCGGAACGCCGCCGCCGGAACTCACGGTGGCCAACCTGAAACAGGCCGCGGAGAAAGCCGGCTGCGTGTTGCGGCTGCACCTTAAAGACGAGGGCCACACCCATATCTCGCCGACCGCGCCCACCCCGGACTACGGCACCAACCCGCCCACCTCCGGCAACCACGTCGAAGCGCCCTACCAGGAGGCCGACGGCGCCTACAGCGAAATGCCGGGGGAAATCTTCATGGTCCACTCGCTCGAGCACGGCCGGATGGAGATCCAGTACAGCCCCGAACTACCCGAAGAAGACCAGCTCGAACTCAAGGGGCTCTACGAAACGATGTACGGGGGGACGCTGCTCTTCCCCAACGAGAACATGGACTACGAAGTGGCGGCGACGACCTGGACCAACCTGATGGGCTGCCCGAAGTACAAGGGCGCGATCACGCTCGACGCGATCCGCGACTTCGGCAAGGCGACCTGGGGCCGCTACGGCGGCGAGCCCGTGAGCGCCTTCGCGCTCAAAGGCCCGACGCCGGTAGAACCCAGGGGCTAGGGCGCTCGGTAGGCGGGGAAAAACCCGCCCGCTTCGCGGCCGGCCGAAAGGCGGTCGTAGGCCGCGCGGTCGCAGACGATCTCGGATGTGTGCCAGGGCTGCTCGCGATTGGCGAAGCCGCGCTTGAACTCCTCCAGCCGGTCGCCGGCGGAGATGCCGCCGCCCAGATTGAGCGGCAGGCCCAGCTCGGCGGAGAGCTCGACCAGCGCGGCGAGCACGTTCTTCATCGGCGAGTCGCGCAGGTATGCGTCGGCGCTGCCGCTCAGGTAGTAGTGGAGGAAGCCGTCGCTGCGCACGGTCAGCGAGGCGGCGGCGACCTCGCCGCTCGGGGCGGTTGCGATCGCGAGCCACGAGCGATCCGACTCGAGCAGGCGCTCGAAGTACGGAGCGCCGAAGAAGTAGCGCTCGGCGGCGCCGGTGCGGCGCATCGTCTGCTCATAGGCGGCGAGGAAGCCGGCCCGCTGCGCGGCGGTCGTCTCAGGACCGGGAACCAGCTCGACCTCATACCCCGCACGGCGGTTCTTGTTGACCTGGTTGCGGTCGCTGGAACGGCTCTTCGGCGGCAGCGCCGGATCGGCGATTTGGACGACGTTGCGCTCGGCGGCGCCGGTCAGCGGGGGCTCGCCGAGCGTGTGGCGGATGAACGCCGAGACAAGCCCGGTCGCCGACCAGTTCGACCTGCTCGACTCCCGGCGCAGAATGGAGACTTGTGTCCCCCATAGGGGCATCAACTGTCCATTCTGCGCCGGGGGGGGTGGGTGGCACGATCCCCGGATAGCCGTAGGGCGAGATCGCGTCGAGTCCGCCGGCCTTCGGGATGTCGCGAACGATCAGCGGCGCCAGCAGCTCGGTGTCCTCGGCTGCGATCCGCAGCGTGTGGGTCACGCCCTCGGCGTCGAGGAAGGGGCGCGAGCGGAAGAACTCGTCGCTCTCCGCCGCCGCGCCGCGATCGGCGAGCAGCTCGGCGCTTGCGCGGTCGCCGCTCACGGCAGGAGGTCGGCGGCGGCGGCACGGAACTCGTCGGGCAAGACGCCCCAGACCTCGCAGTCGTTGACGCCGTCCGGGCCGCGTAGGTGGCCGCGCATCGTCCCCTCGTGCTTCCATCCCAGGCTTGTCACCGTCTTCTTGGCGATCTCGTTGCGGGCCGGGATGCGCCCGTAGACCCGGTGCGCGCCAAACTCGTCAAAGGCCCTGGCGATAGTCAGCGCCTCGGCGCGGCGGCCGACGCCCTTGCCGCGCACGTCGTCGCCGATCAGTGCGCCCAGCTCCGGCGCGGTCTGACGGAAGAGGCCGTAGAGGGCGGTGAAGCCGACCGGCTCGTCGTAGCCCTCGACGACGATCGCGTACTTGCGGTCCTCCTCGGGACCGTCGATCGCCCTCCCCACCCAGCCTTCGGCTTGCTCCAGCGAGAAGCCGTCGCGTTGCTCCATCAGCGTCCTGGTCGCCTCAGGGTTGTTGAACCAGCGGTGCACGGCTCCGGCGTCGCCGGGCTCGAAGGGACGCAGGCTGACTTCTGGAAGCTCGCCCATACGGGAACCCTAGTCCGGGGCGAGGCCGTGGCCGGTTACCAGGAGCCAGGCGGTCTTGGCGAGGATGCGCGAGTCGAGGGCGAAGCTGCGGCGGTTGACGTACTCGACGTCTAGCTCGATCCGCTGCTCCCAGGGGATCCCGGCGCGGCCCTGGACCTGGGCCCAACCGGTCAGCCCGGGGCGCACCTCGTGGCGGCGGTGCTGGCGCGGCGTGTAGTCCACCACCTGGGCGGGGATGGTCGGGCGCGGGCCGACGATCGCCATCTCGCCGCGCAGCACGTTGACCAGGTTGGGGATCTCGTCGAGCGAGGTGCGGCGCAGGAAGCGTCCGGCGCCGGTGACGCGGGGGTCGTCGCGGGCGACGACCGTGCCGACGCCGACCGGATCGGAGCCCCGCTTCATCGTGCGCAGCTTCAGCAACTCGAACTCGCGACCGTCCTTGCCGACCCGGCGCTGCCGGTAGATCACCGGCCCACGGCTGCCGAGCCTGATCGCCACCGCGGCGATCAGCAGCACCGGCGAGAAGACAACCAGGGCGACGGTCGCGATGACGATGTCGAGGGCGCGCGGCACGGCTATCGGGTTCCCTCGGCCTTGCCCCAGGCACCTGGCGCGCCGTGGCGCATTCGGTCCCAAAGGCCAAGGGCGATCGAGGTGGTGGTCTGCACGTAGTAGCGGGCGATTCGCAGCGGCGCCAGGGGCAAGGCCCTGGCGAGCAGCGCAGCGGCAAGGAGGGCGAGCTGAGCGATCAGCGTCACGGCGTAGACCCAGCCCTGGCCGAGCAGCGCGACGTTCGCCGGCAGCGCCACCACATGCAGGAACGGCGTCGCGTAGCGCAGCAGCCGGTGCGAGACGATCTCGAAAGCGTAGAGCGGTGGGTAGCCACCGGGGCGGAGCATCCCTTCGCCGACGACGATGTCCCAGATCCCGACCATCATCCGCCGCTTGCGGGCGAGCTCGCCCTCCAGCGTCGGCACCATCTTCTCCTCGGCGCCTGCCCAGGGCACGTAGAGCGATCGCCGGCCGCGCTTGGCGAGCAGGAAGGGAAGCGAGAGGTCGTGGCTGCCGGCGGCAGGCAGCGGGATGTAAGCGTCGCGGCGCACGGCGTAGATCGCGCCGTTGCCCGCGGTCACCCCCGCCAGGGCGGACTCGAACTCGCGCAGCGCCATCTCGTAGCGCCAGTAGGAGCCCTCGACGTTGTCGCCGGCGGAGTCGAGGAAGCGCACCTGGCCGCATACGTAGCCCACCCCTGGGTCCGCGAAGGGCTCGATCAGGTGGCGGAGGGCGTCCCGCGACCAGACGCTGTTGGCGTCGGAGAAGGCGAGGACGTCTCCGCCGGCCCGCTCGGCGGCGGCGTTCTGCGCGGCGACCTTGCCGCCGCGAGGCAGATCGAGGACGAGATCGGCGCCGGCGGCGCGGGCGCGCTCGACCGTGGCGTCGGCGGAACCGTCGGAAGCGACGATCAGCTCGAGTCGGTCGCGCGGATAGTCGAGGGCGAGGGCATTGGCGACCTTGGCCGCGATCACCTCCTCCTCGTCGAAGGCGGCGACGATCAGCGAGACGCGTGGGGGCTCGTCCCAGGTGCCCGGGTTCAGGGTCGGTTGGCGGCGCAGCGAGACGAGCGCGTAGAGGGCTAGGGGGTAGCCGAGGTGGGTGTAGAGGATCGCCGCTGTGCTGAGCCAGAATATGGCGGCTATGAGGATCATTTGCGTCGGTTGGGAGGGGGTAGGGGTGTCCCTCTCGCTTGCTGGGTTTTTCGCGCGCCTTGCGGAAGGGGGTAGGGGTGTTCCCCTCGGGCGCTGGGTTTTTCGCCTTGGAGTTCGGCTCTCTTGCCAAGTGTGCGCTGCGAAAAACGAGACGCCGCGTCCGAGTGGAACACCCCTACCCCCTTTGGTCGAGAAGCTGACGGTAGAGCGAGAGGGTCCGGCCCGCGGCCTCGTCCCAGGAGTAAGCGCCGGTAGCTGCGCTGGCCGCGGCCCTGCCCAGCTCGATGCGCGCCGTCTCGTCGCTGACAAGTTCGCTGAGCGCGGAGGCGAGAGCCGCGGGATCATTGGGGGGGACGAGGCGGGCGGCGCCTTGTTCGGCTACCTCTGGGAAGCCGCCTACCGCGCTTAGGACGAGGGGCTTGCCGAAGGCCAGGGCGGCGTAGAGGACGCCGCTGTGCTCGACGTCGCGGTAGGGGAGGGTGACGATGTCGGCGCGGCGCATGATTGCGGGGATCTCGGCGTCCTCAACAAACCGGGTGAGGGTGCGGACGCGGCCCGGGGCTTCGGCGGCGAGACGGCGCAGCGGGTCGATGTCCATGCGCGGGTTGCCGACGATCCATAGCTCGGCACCCTCGATCTCGGCGAAGGCTTCGAGCAGGGTGTCGATGCCCTTGTAGGGGCGCAGCAGGCCGAAGAAGAGGATCACCGGGCCCTCCGCCCCATCCAGCTCGGGCGGCAGCGGCTTCTCCTCCGGCAGCCGCGTCAGGTAGTCGAAGGCGCCGTGGTGGATCACGTGTACCCGCCCGGGGTCGAGGCCGACCTGGTCGCGCAGGAGACGGGCGCCGTGCTCGGAGTGGGCGATCACGGCGTCCATTGCGCCAAAGGCCCGGCGAGCGCCGGCCAGCTGGCGGCGACTCGGCCTGGACGGCAGCACGTAGTGAGCCGTGATCAGCCTGGGACGGCGTGGTGGCAGCAGCAGCGTGTCGAGCGACGGCGTGGTGAGCCACTGGTAGTGGATGACGTCGGCGTCGGCCAGGCGGCGGAAGCGCAGCATGTCGGGAAGGTGCTCGGCCAGCTTGAAGGCGCGCCGCGCCGGGGCATCGAGACCGCGGGCAGCGCTGCGGCGGTAGAAGCACTCCCGCACTCGGTAGCCGTCGGCGTCCGGGACCGGCCCGTGGAGAAAGTGGCTGGTCAAGAGCTCGACCTCGGCGCCGCCACGCGCGAGCGCCGCGGCGAGAGCGCGGTCGTAGGGAGGCGTGAAGGCCGAGGGGTTGACCAGCTGCACACGCATAGCGGGCGATTATGGTGGCCTCCGTGGCGCCCACGCTCTCCTACTGCGTCGTGAACACGAATGGCCGCGAGCTCCTGCTCGCCTGCCTTAGCGCGATCCAACGCACCCATCCGGGGGGGATCGAGCACGAGATCCTCGTCCTCGACAACGCCTCCGGGGACGGCTCGGCCGAGGCGGTGCGAGCGTTGGGGGACGACATCCGCCTCATCGCCCTCAATCGGCGCGCCGGCAAGGCCGAGAACGACTCGACCTTGCTGCGTGAGGCAAAAGGCCGCTACTGCCTGCTGCTCAACGAGGACTCGGAGCTGCGGCCGGGCGCGGCGGAGGCGCTGACGGCGGCGTTGGATGCAGACGCCCACGCCGGCGCGGCAGGCGCGCAGCTGCTCGACTCCGCGGGCGCTCCCGTCGCCTGCGCCTGGCGCTTCCCCGGGGTGGGCACGGCTCTCGCCGGCGCCTTCTTCCTCCACCGCCTGCTCACCGTGCAGAGCAAGGGAAGCGAAACCCGCCTGGTCGACTGGGCGCAGTCGAGCGCGCTGATGGTGCGGCGCGAGGCGGCCGCGCAGGTCGACTACCTGGACCCCGACTTCTTCGTCTACTACGACGAGTGCGACTTCTGCAAGCGCCTCGCCGACGCCGGTTGGCGCACCCTCTTCGTCCCCGGGGCTGAGGCGATCCACCACGACCAGCTCTCCACCGACCTCGCCGCCGGGCTGCCCCGCATCGTCGAATTCCACCGCAATCGAGATAGATACATGCGTGTGCACCACGGGCGGGCGGCGGCGCTGACGGTCCGAGTCCTCACCGCCTGGTCCTACGCCCTGCGCGCCCTCGCCGCCACCGTGCTTCCCAATCAGCCGGCTCGCATCTACTGGGCGCACGCTCGACAGGCGCTACGCCCCCGTCGCGGAGAAAGCCTGCGGGATCGTGCGGAACGCACAAGTCACGCGAGGCCATCCGGGTAGGGGTGGAACGTCTTGTACTTTTTCGGTGTTGCGACCGGGCGTCAGCCCAACCGCAATACACCGAAAAAGTTAAGTGGAACCCCTACCCGGATGGCCTCGTCAAAACCTGGAGTCGTCGTCCATTCGCTCTGCCTCGTAGACCTCCGGGAGCTGGCCGTCCACGGCGGCCGGCTGAGCCTGGAGGGCACGGAAGCTCGTGACCAGCTCGGCTGGATGGCGGAGGCGGGCTATCCAGCCGCGCTCCTCCGTGGTGAAGAAGCCGCTTAGGAGGAGTACAGCTGGATAGGCGAGCCAGAGGACGGTCCTTGCGGCGAGGCCGACAAAGCCCTCGGTTGGGAGCAGCAGTTCTCCTAACCCGACTAGGGCGGCTGAGACGAGCAGGACACGGGCTAAGCGTCCCCACTGATAGGGAACCGGGAAGAGGCGCTGGGTGAACACGTACATCAGTGCGACGACGACGACGTAGGAGGCGACCAGGGCGAGGCCGGCGCCGACGATGCCCAGCGAGGGCACCAGCGCCAGGTTGAGCGCGAGGTTGGCGACGAGCGCGGCGATCGTCGCCGGGAAGTTGAACTCGGTGCGGCCGGTGCGGCCGAGGATCACGACCAGGACCATGTAGAGCGCGTAGAGGGTGACGCCGGTGGCGATCAGGCCGATCGCTTCGTAGGAGTCGAAGAACTGCGGCGCGGCCAGGGCGCGGACGATCCAGCGCGAGAACAGCCACATGCCGGTGACGACGAAGGCGCAGCCGGTGACGAACCAGGTGACGACCGCGGCGTAGGCGCGGCGGGCCTCGTCGTCGTCGCGGATCGAGTAGGCGAGCGGTGGCCAGGCGAGCTGGAAGCCGCGGACCAGCACGTTGACCCCCTGGGCGAACTTGACCGCCAGCGAGTAGAGGCCGGCCTCGGCGAGCCCGACAGAGCGGACGATGACGATCCGGTCGACGAAGTTGAGCAGGTAGAGCGAGAGCTCGGCAGGCATCGTCGGCAGGCCGAAGCGGGTCATCCGGCGCAGCAGCGGGCCGTCGATCCAGAGCGAGAGGCGGCGCCGGTGGACGACGATCAGGCCGAGGACAAAGGCTGCGCCGCTGGCGTAGCTGCCGAGCAGCAGACCGCGGGCGCCCTCGCCCTGGCCGACGACGAGGATCACGGTCAGGCCGATCGTCGCCAGCACGTTGAGGATCGTCGCCGTGAAGAAGGCGCGGGCGCGCTCCTCGAGCCGGAACAGGGTGAGCAGGTACTCGAACATGGTCAGCACCCAGAGCCCGCCGATCGAGATCCGGGCCAGGTCGGGGGCCGGGTGGTCGAGCAGAGCTTCGGAGATCGGCCCCGCGAAGGGCAGTGCGATCAGCGCCGCCGCGGTGGAGAACCAGAAGAGCGCGGCAAAGGAGGTGGCGACGACCGCCGCCGGATCCTCGTCGTCCTTGTAGTAGAAGCGCAGCAGCGCCTCGATCGTGCCGAAGCGGACGACGATGCTGGCCGAGACGATCGCGGCGAACATCACCTCGGCCGCGCCGTAGTCGGCCGGGGTCAGGTAGCGCGTGTAGAGCGGCAGCAGCGCGACCGCGATCAGCTTCGAGAAGACGCTCGCCGCGGTGTAGGCGGCGCCGGTCGTCGCGAGGCGGCGGAGGTAGCCCGACACGCGTTGAGCCTAAGCCGACGGGCGGACCGTCGGGACTGCCGCAAGCGAGGCGCCGACCGCGAGCAGGACCCAGGCGATCGGGTCCTCGTAGAAGCCGGCGTAGGCCATCGTGTGGACCAGGAGGGCCGTAAAGGCAGCCAGGACGGCTGCTCGTGCGAGCGTTTGTGGGGGGGAGGGACGAAGAGGCCGGTTGCCATCGTCCATAAGGCCACGACGATTAGGGAGCCGTAAGCGAGAAGGCCGACCAGCCCCTGCTCGGCTGCGACGGTTACGGGCTCGGTGTGGGAGACCGAGACGAGAGCATTCTTGGTTGCCGCGTGCTCTCGGTAGGCGCGGGGGAAGCTGCCGGCGCCGTAGCCCCAGATGGGTCTTTGGGCGAACAGCTTTGCTCCTCCTGAGACCAGGTTGCCGCGACCGCCGGTGTCGGTGTTGAGGCGGTCGGGGCTGAGCTTCGAGACGCCTCCGGCGAAGAGGACGATGACCACCGCGAAGACCGCGCCGGCACCCACCGCCGCGAGCGTCCATCGCCAGCTCCATCGCAAAGCAGCGAGGACAGCCAGGCCCGCCAGAAGCGCGGCGAAGCTCGACTGCGAAAAGGTGACCGCGAGGCCCAGCCACAGCACAGCCACCAGCCCAGTCAGCAATGCCAGCGTCCGGCGTTCCCTCACCCACAGAAGCGCCGCCATCGCCACCACGATCACCAGGGCCAGATACCGCCCGTAGATGTTCGGGTCCCAGAAGATCGAGTTGACCCGGAAGTAGGTATGGAATTCATTGGACCTGATCACCTGGTCATTCCAGAACAGACTCCGACTCACGTACTCGACCGACCCCACCAGCACGAAAGCGACCGCCTCAACGGCAACCACCCACAACACGAGGACCAGCAGCTTCCGGTTCCATTCCACATCTCGTAGCAGCGCGTAAACCAACGAGAACGGAACGAAGAAGAAGCAAACGTTCTGAAGGCTTTTCGAGAAGTCCGGTGAGTAAAGCGTCTGCAGCGCGTAAAGAAGCACGACCCCGGCCAGAACGTATGGCAGCAGCGTGGGGGGGTCGATCCGGGCGCGGCGTCCTGTTTTTCGCACTTCAGGGTCAGCGAGAGATGGCCGCCGCAAGGCGAAAAACCCAGCACTCGGATCGACCCCCCCACGCTCCTGCCACTCGCCCAGCACCACAGAGAAAACCCCCCCGGCAATCACCAGATAGAGCGGCACCAAGAGGTTCGCCGTATCGCCCCCGGCATGCAACGGGATACGAAAGGGCAACACCGCCACGATCGCCAGCGGCAGCAGAACCGGCCAGCGACGGAAGACAGCCGCGAGGATCGCGACGGCCGCCAGCCCAGCGATGCCCAGCGCCGCGAGACGGGACGAGCTGTCGCGCAGGTTAACGATCTGGGCCGAGTGCCACTGGTCGCCGAGGATCAGAGCCGGAAAGAGGACGAGCGCCAGCAGCATCGCCAGCGAGCGCAATCGGCTCGACGGCAGCACGATCGAGGCGGCTGCTGCGCCGGCTGCGACCAAGACGCCAGCCGCGGCGAGGAAGTCGCTCAACCTCTCGGCCCCCTCGAGCAGCTCTTCATCGGCGTGCTCGGCGAGCGGTGCAGGCGCATCACGCCGCCCGGGACCAGCGTTCGATCCTGGCCGAGCAGCTTCACCCTCAGCTTGTAGCGGCCCGGCGGGGCGGTACCGTCGTTGCGGGTTCGACCGTCCCAGTAGAAGGTGTGGAAGCTGTAGCGCTTGAGGTAGGTGTCGCGGGCGAGGGTGACGATCAGCCTGCCGCCGGGCTTGACCACCTGGACGTCGCCCGTGTCGGAGATGGTCGTGCGGAAGCGGATCCGCTCGCGGTCGAAGCGGCAATCGGTGCCCGGGGTGAAGGCCTGCGCGGGGGGCGTTCCTTTGAGATAGGGGACGGGGCGGAAGCTGACCCGGTCGAGGACGAGGGGGTCGCGCTTGAGGCGCTGCGACCAGGCGAAGGCGGCAACCGTTGCGACGACGAGCAGGGCGAAGACGACCGCCGGAACGCTAGCCCGTCGAGGCATTGTCTTCGCCGACGACAACCGCGATGGGGGCCCCGGCCGAGAGCGAGGCGATCTCCGAGGTCATCGACTGCACCCGCGAGATTTCCAGCGAGTCGGCCACCCGGTGCGCGGCCGCACCCTCGCCCTGCTGGAACATGACAACGCTTTCGGCAAAGCTCGAGCGACTGTTGGTGACCGCGCCGAGCTGGTAGCCGCGGCGCTCGACCATGTTGCCGTAGGTGCCCGCCAGTCCTTCCACCGCCGTGCCGTTGAGCACCGTCACCTCGATTTCGCTCGGCTTGAGCACGTGCGAGGCCTGCTTGCCGCTCTTGCCACCCTTGCCGCCCGACCCTTCGTCGCCACCCTGCGTCAGCGCGTAGGCGGCACCGCCCACGATCACGACGAGGATGACGAAGAGACCGACCAGATAGCGCGGGTCGCCCAGGCGGGCTCTCAGCCCACCGCCGGCGCTCCCGCCCCCGCCGTCGCGCGAGAAGCGCTCGCGCAGGCGCTCGCCGCGGGTCAGTTCGGGCAGGCCGGCCTCGCGTCGCTCGCGGCGGTGCTCGCGCAGCTCGGCCGCGCTGCGCTCGGCGTCGCGGGCCTCTTCCAGCTTGCGCATCTCCTCGGCCCGCTCCGCCGCGGCGGCCGAGGTCGAGTCCTTGCGCTCGGCGTCGCGCTCCGGCGCCGAGCCGGCCCACTCGCGCAGACGGCGGAGGTCGCGCCCCTGCGCAAACGAGAGCATGGCGAGCAGGGCCAGGCCCAAGAATGCGACCAGGCCGGCGAAGGCCCCGATTTCCTTAATCAACTCCACTGCGGGCAGCAGGATATGGGCAGAGCCGGTCCGGAGAGCGCTTCGTGCCTGAGATCAAACCGGCGGGCGGAGGGGGAAGGCGGGCGGGCGGGGCTAGCCGGCGGGCGGATGGTGCTCGACGGAGCCGGTATCGGTTGATGCAGCGCCGTCCGTAATCAGCTCGACGACCCTTTCCGCGAGATCGGCCTCGTCGCCGGCCATGACCAGGTGCTCCAGCGAGTTCAGGGTCGAGTCGACCCAGTCCGTGTCGAGCGGGGCGGTGCGGACGGCGCGGTGGATCCGCTTCGCCGCCGTCGGCCGCAGCTCCTCCCCCTGGCCGAAGAGCTCCTCGTGCAGCTTCTCCCCGGGGCGGGGCTGGGTTAACTCGACCGCGATCTCGGCCCCCGGCTCGTAGCCGGCGAGGCGGATCATGTTGTTGGCGAGGTCGACGATCTTGACCGGCTCGCCCATGTCGAGGACGAAGACCTCGCCCCGGCCGGCACCGATGTCCCCCGCGCGGATCACCAACTGCACCGCCTCGGGGATCGTCATGAAGAAGCGGGTCATCTCGGGGTGCGTGACGGTGACCGGCCCGCCCCGCTCGATCTGGCCGCGGAAGATCGGCACGACGCTGCCCGAGGAGGCGAGCACGTTGCCGAAGCGGACGCTGGCGAAGCGGGTGCCGGGGTGCTTGTCGCCGGCGGCCTCGACGATCCACTCGGCCATCGCCTTGGAGGCGCCCATCACCGTCTGCGGGTTGACCGCCTTGTCGGTGGAGATGAGGACGAAGCGCTCGACTTCCGAGGCGGCCGCGGTCTCGGCGGTGATCCGCGTCGCGATCGCGTTGTTGCGCACCGCCTCCAGCGGGTTTGCCTCCATCAGCGGCACGTGCTTGTAGGCGGCGGCGTGGAAGACGACATGCGGCTTGAAGCGCTGCATCGTCTCCAGCATCCGGTGCGGCTCCCTGCAATCGGCGAGCACCGACTCGACGTTCGAGAAGTGGCGCTCGTCGACCATCTCGCGCTCGATCTCGAAGAGGTTGTCCTCGGCGTGGTCGAGCATCACCAGCAGCCGCGGGCCGACCCGGGCGATCTGGCGGCAGAGCTCGGAGCCGATCGAGCCGCCGGCGCCGGTGACGAGGACGATGCGGTCGCGCAGGTAGGCGCCGACCCGGTCCAGCTCGACCACGACCGGATCGCGCCCCAACACGTCCTCGACCTGGACCTCGCGCAGCTGCTTGTTGAGCTGGACGCCGCCGCGCAGCAGCTCGAACACGGTCGGCAGGGTGCGGACGCGGACCTCACGCTCGCGGCAGGCGGCGACGACCTTGGCGCGCAGCGTGCCGGGGGCCGAGGGGATCGCGATCACCACCTCGTCGGGCTCGGTCTCGTCGAGGATCGTCTCGATCTGCGCGGTCGTCCCCAGCACCTTGAGGCCGAGCATCCGCATCCCCTGTTTGCGCGCGTCGTCGTCGACGAAGCCGATCGCGGACGCGCCCAGGTTCGGGTTGAGGTGCATCTCGCGGACGACCATCTGACCGCCGGAGCCGGCGCCGACGACCAGCACCTCGTGCTTGGGCAGGCGCTGGCCGTGGCTCGGCCGCTCGACGATCAGCCGCACGGCGAGCCGCGCGCCGGCGACCAGGAACAGGGTCAGTAGGAAGTCCATCACCGCGACCGAGCGCGGCAGCGTGTGTTCGAAGGGCTTCAGCACGGTGAAGAGGACGACGACGACCGCGCTGCCGACGGCGACGGCGCGGACGATCGTGAGGAAGTCGCGACCGCTGACGTAGCGCCACCACTTCTGGTAGAGCCCGAAGGCGGCGAAGACCGCGACCTCGATCAGGGCGACGAAGCCCACCGACTGGGCGAAAAGGACCCAGTAGCGGTGCGGAAGATCCGCCCTGTCGAGGAAGCGCAGCCGGAACGCCAGGTAGTAGGCGAGGGCGACGAGGAGCGCGTCGGCCGCCGCCTGGAGGAGCCGCGTGCGGTAAACAGGATGGTTGAGCCGGCCCATGAGGCGACCCGAGTTTAGATGCTGTTCGGCCCGCTCCCTACAATCCCGCCTTCGCGCATGCCGATTCCCTTCGCCGACATAACCGGCCCGATCGTCAACCTTTGCGTCAACGTGATCGAAAGCACCGGCCTGGCCGGCATCTTCCTGCTGATGGCGGCGGGCAGCGCCTGCATCCCGATCCCGAGCGAGGCGGTGATGCTGTTCGGCGGATTCAGCGTCTCCAACGGCGACCAGACGCTGATCGGGATCGTGCTCGCCGGGCTGGCCGGGAACATGGTCGGCTCCTGGGCGACCTATGCGATCGGCTACTACGGCCGCGTCGACCTGCTGGAGAAGAACCGGCTGATCCACATCAGCCCGAGTCGGCTCGCCTGGGTCGACAGCTGGTTCAAACGCCACGGCGACGCGACGGTGTTCTTCGCCCGCCTGCTGCCGCTGGTGCGGGCTTTCATCTCCCTGCCGGCCGGCGTCGCCGAGATGCCCTTCTGGCGCTTCACCTGGCTGACCGCGCTCGGCTCGCTGCCCTGGGTGCTCGGCTTCGGCCTGCTCGGGCGGGCGGTCGGCGACAACTGGGAGCAGTGGCGCCATCACCTACAGGTCTTCGACTACCTCGTGGTCGCCGCGATCGTCGGCCTGATCGTCTACGCGATCGTCAAGCGCCGCCGCGGCGGTGGCCCGGGCGACGAAGGCGACGTCATCGCCGAGCCCGCCCGCACTGGCGGAGGCGTTTGAGCGAAGCGGCCGACGGCAGGATCCCGGTCGCCCGCGCGCTGGCGCTGGGGATCGTCCAGGGTCCGGCGGAGCTGCTGCCGGTCTCCTCCTCTGCCCACATCGTCCTTGTCCCCTGGCTGGCCGGCTGGGACTGGGAGCGGATCGACCCGGAGGTACGCAAGAGCTTCGAGGTGGCGCTGCACGGCGGGGCCGCGCTGGCGCTGCTGATCGGCCAGCGGCAGACGATCCTCGAAGAGCTGCGCGCCTTCGACCGGTCGCGCGCACTGGTCCTCGGCCTCTCCTTCCTGCCCGCGGCGGCGGTCGGTTACTTCTTCGAGCGGCCGATCGAGCAGCGCCTGGGCGGGCCGAAAGCGACCGCGATCGGACTGCTGGCCGGAGCGGCGGCGATGCTGATCGCCGACACACGACCGCAGCTGCGAGGGCGAGGTGAGGCGACCCCGGCCGACGGACTGGTCCTCGGCGTCGCCCAGGCCGCCGCGCTCGCCCCCGGCGTCTCGCGCAACGGCGTCACGCTGGCGGCGGCGCGCTGGCGGTGCTTCTCGCGCGACCAGGCGAACCTGCTCTCGCGCACGATCGCGCTGCCGATCATCGTCGGCGCCACCCTGCTCAAGGGCGAGCGCCTGCGGCGGCGCGGGGCCTCCCCCAGCCTGCGGCGCTCGATGGCGATCGGCGTCGCCGCCTCCTTCGCCTCCACCCTCGCCTCCCAGCGCCTGATCGGTCTGGTCGAGCGAGACCGGGCGCTGTGGCCATATGCGGCCTATCGGGCGGGGCTTGCCGGAGCGGTATTCGCAAAACTCCGCGCGGGCTAAACCAAAAATCTATTCAATTTGGATAGAATTCCAAATCCTTGGATAGATTTGGACAGATTTGGATTTGGAAATGCACGTAGCGAGAGCGCCCAGCGAAGGTGACCTCCTTGACGATGGCCGGCTTCTCAAGGCCCTCAGCGCCCCCCGAGACCCTCGGGAAGTAGCCGCATATCTCCATTGGGACAAGCTCCACAGGCTCAAGCCACCGGACGGTCTGACTTCGGAGGATTGGTGGCTGAAGGTCAAGTTAGAACGCCGATCCGACCTTCGGCCTCTTCCGCTGCTCGATTCCGATGACGATTCGCCTGTCTATTCGGGAGGACGACCGTTCGTCTACGCGCTTCCGGATTCGGTGCTGCGCAGCCTCCATCGAATCGACCAACGTTGTGCCGGTGAGGTGGCGATGGACGACATCGTCACCTCGGAAGGGCAGGCGAGGGATCGATACCTGGTCAACTCACTGACCGAGGAGGCGATCCGATCCAGCCAGTTGGAGGGCGCCACCACGTCCCGTAAGGCAGCGAAGGAGCTTTTGCGCAGCGGCCGCGAACCGCGGGACCGCAGCGAGCAGATGATCTTCAACAACTACCGGGCGCTGCAGTTCATGCGAAGCGAGATGGATACACGTCTAGCGCCGGAAATGGTTCTCGACCTACACCGAATTCTCACCGAGGGAACGCTGGACGATCCCAGCGCCGCAGGCCGGTTACAGACGACCCGCGAAGAGCGCGTCGCGGTCTACGACCGGGACGGCGGGCGAAAGGTGCACAAGCCTCCTCACCCCGATTCGCTCCCAGAGCGCATGCAAGCACTCTGTGATTTCGCCAACCAGGACGACGAAAGCGAGCCGTTTGTACATCCCGTCGTTCGAGCAATTCTCCTCCACTTCTGGCTGGCTTACGACCACCCTTTCGTCGATGGCAACGGTCGAACGGCGCGAATTCTCTTCTTTTGGCTGATGCGAAGACACCGCTACTGGCTAGTTGAGTACCTACCGATTTCGAGAATCCTGCAACAGGCCCCCGCGCAATATGGACGGGCATTCCTCGAAACGGAGACGGACGAAGGCGACACCACCTACTTCCTCATCCACCAACTTCAGGTCATCGAGCGGGCGATCGACGAGCTGCATCTATACCTCGCCAGAAAGGCCCGCGAAATTCGCGAAGTCGAGGAGCTGCTCCACGGAGGCGGAGGCTTCAACCGGCGGCAGCTCGCCCTCCTCTCCGACGCGCTGAGGCAGCCAGGTCGCTCCTACTCGTTCTCAGGACACGCAGCGAGCAATCGGGTCACTCATGAGACTGCCCGAGCAGACCTCTCGGGGCTCGCGGATCGCGGGCTTCTGGTGCGCCGCAAGGCCGGGCGTGAGCACATATTCGAGCCCGCGCCCGACCTACCGACCCGCCTGAAAGAATCGCCCGCGTGAGCGACGCGGACGCCTACGCGAAGTCTGGGGTCGACCAAGGGGCGGCGGACTCCGCTGTCGCCGGGCTGGTTCGCGCCCTGGGGGCGATCCAGCTGGGACGGCCCTCGCGGCAGGTGCCGCTGCCGGGTCACTACGCGAGCGTGATCAAGCTCGACGAGCGGACCGGGATCGCGCTCTCGACCGACGGCGTCGGGACCAAGCTGCTGGTCGCCGAGCAGCTTGGCCGCTTCGACACGGTCGGCATCGACTGCGTGGCGATGAACGTCAACGACGTGATCTGCGTTGGGGCCGAGCCGCTGGCGATGCTCGACTACATCGCGATCGAGCGCGCCGACCCGGGGGTCTGCGCGCAGATCGGCATCGGCCTGGCGCGCGGCGCGGAGCTTGCCGGGATCGAGATCCCCGGCGGCGAGCTGGCGCAGCTGGGCGACATGGTGCGCGGCTTCGACATCGCCGGCGCCTGCTTCGGCACCGTCGCGCTCGACGCGGTCATCGACGGCTCTGCCGTCGAGCCGGGCGACGCGATCATCGGCCTGCCCTCCTCCGGTATCCACTCCAACGGCTACACGCTGGCGCGCTCGGCCCTCGACGGGCTGCCCCTCGACGAGGACCCCGAAGGCCGCCTCGGCCGGCCGCTCGGCGATGTCCTGCTCGAGCCGACCGAGATCTACGTCAAGCCGGTGCTCGAGCTGCTGCGCTCCGAGGTCGAGGTGCGCGGCCTAGCCCACATCACCTCCGGGGGCATGGGCAACCTCGAGCGGCTGGCGGCGGACGTCGGCTACGAGATCGACGACCCGCTCCCCGTGCCGCCGATCTTCACCCTGATCCAGGAGCGCGCCGGGGTTCCCGACGAGGAGATGCACGAGATCTTCAACATGGGTTGCGGCTTCTGCTGCGTGGTCGCGGTGGGCGACGAGAGCGCGGCGGTCGAGCTGCTGGGCGGGCACTACCCAGTCGCGAAGCGCATCGGCGCGGCAGGTAACCACTAGATTAGTAGACACTAGTTAGGTAGTGTCTAGTTTGGTAGTGTCTCGTTGTGGCATTCATCGGCCGCGATGCGGAGATAGAAGCCCTGAGGGCCGAGTACGACCTCGTCAAGGCCGGTGACGGGGGTCGGTTTGCCTGGCTGCGGGGCCGTAGGAGGGTGGGCAAGTCACGGCTTGTTCAGGAGTTTTGCGATCAGGTGGGTGCTCCATACGCCTTCTACCATGCACCCCGCCGAGGGATGCGCGTTGCGATCGCGGCGTTCGTAGATGCCGTGGCCCAATCGTCGCTCCCCGCCGCCCCGGTGTTCGAGGGCGCTTCGTACGACTCCTGGCCGGCGGCGATCCGGGCGGCCGTGCAGGGGATCGACCCCGCACGACCGGCAATCCTCGTAATCGACGAGTTGCCCTACCTGACCGAGCGCGACCCCGACGTCACGGCGGACCTCCAGTTGGCATGGGATCGCATGCTGGAAAAAACGCCGTTGCTGCTGATCTGCATCGGCTCCGACGTGAGGATGATGGAGAGCCTGCTCGCCGAGCGGTCGCCGCTGTACGGACGGCCGACCATGGAGTTGCGGATTTCGCCGCTGGACCCCGCCGTGGTGGCCGACCTCACCGATGCCCCTGACGCTGCCTCCGCGTTCGACCGTTACCTGATCGTCGGGGGCTTCCCCCAGCTGGCGTCGTCGTGGCCCAAGGGCGCCGGCTGGAAAGCGTTCCTGCGGAAAGCACTCGCCCACGATCAGACGCCACTTGCCGCCTCGGCGGGTCAGATCATGGCCTCCGAGTTCCCGCGCGAGCTGCAGATACGAAATGTCGTCGAAGCGATCGGACACGGCGAGAGCTCCTATAACCGCATTCGGGCGCGTAGCGGGGTCAAAGGAAACACGCTCAACGAGGCGCTCGAGGTACTTGTCGAGCAGAAGGGTCTGGTCATCCGGGAACTCCCCTACGCGGTCCCCCCCGGCAAGAAGGCGCCTCGATACGTCGTAGCCGACCCATACCTTCGCTTCTGGCTCCGCTTCGTCGGGCCTCACCTTGATGAGATATCGCGGGGACGGCCCGACTTCGTCATCGATCGGATCGAGCGTGACTGGGCCACATACCGAGGTCGGGCGATGGAGCCGCTGGTGCGCACTGCCCTTGAGCGCCTGCTCGACGAGCCGGCGGCCTCTGAGCGACTCGGGGGCTCACGGTGCGTCGGCGCCTGGTGGCGACGCGATCACTCGGTCGAGGTCGACCTCGTCGGCGGCGACCGCCCCGAGCCCACTCGCGTCGGATTCATCGGCTCGATCAAGTGGCGTGAGCGCGGGCGCTTTTCGGCGGGCGATCTCCACGAGCTGGCAACCACCCGGGCAGAAGTGCCGGGAGCCGAGGGCGCCAAGCTCATCGCGGTCAGCCGTGCGGGCTTCGCCAAGGGGCTCGACGCGGATGCAAGCTTCGGCCCCGATGAGCTGCTCAAAGCCTGGTAGAGAACCTCTATCGGCAGCGTGTTCGACAATGACCGCACCTAGATGAGCTCCCCCCCTTCCAGCTCGATGATCGGAACCGTTCTCTCCGGGCGCTACCGGCTGGAGGCGAAACTGGGTAGCGGCGGCATGTCAACCGTCTACCTGGCGAGTGACGACACGCTTGACCGCCCGGTCGCGGTGAAGGTGATGCACCGCGAGATGTCCGAGCAGGAGGACCAGCTGCAGCGCTTCCGCCAGGAGGCACGGGCGGTCGCCAAGCTGACCCACCCCAACGTCGTCTCGGTGATCGACGCCGGCGAGGACGGCGGCCACCCCTACATCGTCTTCGAGTACGTCAAGGGCGAGACGCTGAAGCAGCGGATCGGCCGGGTCGGCGCGCTCGACACGCAGGAGGCGATCGCCTACGCGATCGAGGTGGCGCGTGGGCTCGGGGTAGCCCACGCGCGCAACATGGTCCACCGCGACATCAAGCCGCAGAACGTCCTGATCGACGAGGAGGGGCGGGCCAAGCTGACCGACTTCGGCATCTCGCGCCAGCTCGAACAGGACGGCGTCACCGCGACCGGCCGCGTGCTCGGCACCACCGACTACGTCGCCCCCGAGCAGGCGATGGGCAAGGCGGTCGACCCGCGCTCGGACATCTACTCGCTCGGCGTCGTCCTCTACGAGATGCTGATCGGGCAGGTTCCCTTCCACGCCGAGAGCCAGGTCGGCGTGGCGATGAAACACGTCAACGAGGAACTGCCCGACGTGCAGCGTCGCCGCCCCGAGGCCTCGGCGGCCGTCGCGCTGGTTGTCGAGCGGGCGACGGCCAAGGACCCGGCCGAGCGCTACCAGACGATCGGCGAGATGATCGACGACCTCGAGACCGCGCTCGAGGTCGAGGCGGCGCGGGCGGGCTCGACCACCGGCGAGGCGACCAGCGTGCTCGACGCGGTGCCGCCTCCGCAGCGCAAGCTCTCCGGAGGCGCGCGGTGGTCGTGGGCGGCAATCGCAATCCTGCTGCTGGTCGGCGGGGGGGCGCTACTCGCCGTGCAGCTGATCTCCAACGGCGGCTTCGGCGGCGGCGGGGCCGACAAGGGCAAAGGCGGCAACGTCGCGATCTCGGGGGCGACCGACTACGACCCCGAGGGCGACGGCGAAGAGGTCGGCAGCAAGGTCGAACTGGCCGCCGACGGCGACCCGACCGGGACCGCCTGGGAAACCGAGCACTACGACTCCGAAACCTTCGAAGGGACCAAGACGGGCCCCGACCCGGGCGTGGGCGTCTACGTCACGACGACCTCGCCGGCGACGCCGAAGCGGATGATCGTCCGCACCCCGACCCCGGGCTGGAACGCCCAGGTCTTCGCCGCCCCCGCCGGGCCCCCCTCCGACATCACCGGCTGGGATGAACCTGTCGGCGAAGTGAGCGAAGCCGAAGGAACCCAGGAGATCGACCTCAAGGTCCGCCGGCCCTCGACCTACTTCCTGCTCTGGTTCACCAAGGCCTCATCGGCCCGCGACCAGGAAGGCCGCTACCAGATAGAGATCAGCGACATCAAGCTGCTGGGTTGAGCGCCAGGGCCTTCATGCCCAGAGCCCACTCAGAGGCACAGCCCAAAGCCGATCGCCGAGCGGAATCGTCTGCTCACATGTGCATACGACAACCCCGGCTTTGAACCGTCCGCCTCTGCTGTCCCGCAGCTTCTCCATCGCTCGAACGTCCCTACGGTCAATCGACGCCGCCGCCTTCACCTCGATCCCCACGATCTCCCCAACGCGGTTCTCCAGCAGGAGATCCACCTCGTCCTCTCGCCGGCGATAGTGGTAGGCGGAACTGTCGGTAGCGGCCCAGTCGGCGTGCTTGAGCACCTCGGTGACGACGAAGTTCTCGAGCACCTTCCCCGTGATCTGGTCGTCGGCTGCGATACGGCGCTCGTCGGCACCGAGCAGATGGGCCAGCAACCCGGCGTCAACCAGGTACGCCTTCGGGGCGTGTACCTCACGCGCTCCGATGCCGGGACGCCAGGCGGGCAGCAGACGCACGAGGAACACCGTCTGCAGCAGGCCTATGTACTCGCGCACGGTGTCGTGCGTGAGGTCGAGCTTGGCGGCGACTGCGCGATAGGAGAGAACGTTTGCGGCCTGCGAGGCGAGCAATCGCAGCAAGCGTGGGACCTCGTGAAGCTTCCGGGCGTCGCTGATCTCGCGCAGGTCTCTATCGAGCGTCGTATCCAGATAGCCGGCGAACCAGCGGGCTCGGCGGCGGCCGCTGCGCACTCGTGCCTCCGGATAGCCGCCGGCCGCCACGACCTCGACGAAGGCTTCGCGGCCGACGGGGGCGTCCGCCACCCGTGGGGGCTCGGCCGCAAAGAGAGCATCGACGAAGTTGCCGGCGCTCCCGTGGATCTCGCTTTGGGCGAGCGGCCAGAGTGGAATGGTCTCCATGCGCCCGGTAAGCGCATCCTTGACCTTGCGCGCGGTCAGCGGATTGGCCGAGCCGGTGAGCAGGAAGCGCCCCGGCGTGGGGTCTCTGTTGACGGCGCGCTTGATAGCGAGCAGCAGGTCGGGCGCACGCTGGATCTCATCGATGAAAGCCGGGCCTTGCAAGCCCGCGATGAAGCCCTCCGGATCCGCAAGGGCCGCGTCGCGCGTCGCGCGGACATCGAGGCTGAGCTCTTCAGCAGGACGGCCTGTTCGTGCAATCTGCTCTGCCAGCGTGCTCTTTCCCACCTGCCTGGCGCCGGCGACGAATACGACTCGCGTGTCCGTGAGCGCTTCGAGCACCAGTGACTGGGTGCTGCGGAGGAATATGTCGGCGGTCGGAGGCATCGATGGATCAAGGCAGATGGCGAACAGCGGTCCGGCAGATGGCCAATACCATACCGGCAAATGGCGAATAGCGGTCCGGCAGACTTCGAGTACATGAAGGGCGAGGCGCTGAAGCGGGCAATCGAGATCAGCGACATAAAGCTGCTGAGTTGACCGGTGGAGGCAGTTTTACTGCAATTTTCGTCTACGGAGACTGCGCTAGGCTCAGGTCCACTTCTCAAGCGTGCCCCATGCCCCGCGATCTGACCAATCGCCACAAAGACCCGCTCCGGCGGGTCTTTTGCTGTCCAGCGTTGTCTTCTCCTTTTCGCGCGAAGCAGCAGTGTTTCTACGGCCGGCCTAGGACACATAGGCCTTGCGCACCATCGCGGCCGTCCATCGGTTCATACCGTGGGCCGGGAGGACATTCCTGCGGTTCAGTGTCTCGGCGATCTCGGCGAGGGACTTGCCTTTCGCGAGCAGCGTCCCGATCTGCTTCCGCCGCGTGTAATCCCTCTGGTTGCACTCCGTGTGGGACAGCCGAACGTTCTCGGGGACGAGGTGCCCGCCGGCCGACTTGAGGGTCGGGTAGTGGTCGGGCGAGGGCGCCCACTTGGTGCGCGTCTTCGCAACCGGATCGAATGCGGCTCGACCCTTGTGGTGCTCGGACCCGCGCCCCGTGCCGGTAGAATGCCGTTATGACCGTCAAGGAACGCTTGCAGCGGGTCGTTTCCGAGATGAGCGAGGAAGAGGCCGCCGACGCCCTTGCGCTGGTTGCCGGCGCCCGCGCCGGAGCCACGCCCTCTGACATCTACGGAACGGCCTGGGGGAAGGTGCTCGACGGCGTCGACCCCCAGGCGCTGTCCGTGACTGGCGCACCCACGATCTCAGTCCCGGACGGCATTCCCGACATTAAGTGAAGTCCGACGAGGTCCTGATCAGGGCCCTCGCGGCTGGCGATCTACCCCTGCTCGACGCCTTTCGCTGCAGCACGGGGACACTGTGGGAGGACGCGGTCGAGGCTCAGACCCGCGGTCCCCTGCCGCGACGCTACCTGGCCTCGCCGCCGCGCTTCGACGGCAGGATGCTGATTGGGGCCGGCCGAGGCGGGAACGTCCTCGTCATCGGCGCCCATCACATCGAGCCGACCCTTGAGCCCGACGTCGGCTATACGGAGGTCGTGGCAGTCTCCCTGCGAGCCCGCGGCACGCTCGTGCAGTTGCCCGGGGAACGGGAGGTCTCGCTGCTCGGCGCAGACTTCGTGCTCACAATCTGGGGAAAAACTCCTTCACTCGGAAATCGCCCGCGCCGCAGGCGATTGCGACGCTCGCGATCAGGGCCACGTAGACACCCGCCTCCCGGTCGGCGCCCGACGGGAAGTCGAAGGCGATCAGCCGGACGAGCAGAATGGTCGCCATGACCGCGAAGATGTCGGCGGTGGCGTTCATGGAGAGATCTGGCCGAAAGAACCCGAACCGACCGCCGGTCAGCGCCGCGGCGAGTCCACACAAGCCGACGAGGAGGAAGAAGACGTCGGACATCCTCGAGAACGCCCATCCGTCACGGGTGGCACCGCCTGGACCGTCTGCCCACGGCATGAACAGGGAAGCGATCAGCAGTGCTCCACCGACACCAGCGAGGACTCGCCCCGCTCCGGGGTTGATCGTGCTCACGGCTCTCCCTTCCTGAGCGCTTCCGCGGTCGCCTTGTCGGCCGGGAAGAGCAGCTCGATTGCCAGCTCGGACGTGGTCACCTCGAACGGGGTGTCGAAGCCAGCGAACATGCCGAAGAGGGACCATTCGTCGCCGTTTGGGGCGCGCAGCCGCAGCGGCCCGAGCATCTCGCCCTCCGTGTCGTCGGCCTCATCCGCGTCCCCGGACGCCGGATAGGCGGCAACCTCCTCCATCAGCGACCGAAGCGAATCATCGCCGCTCACCGTGATCTGCCTTGCCAGCCGCTCCAGGAAGTGCGCGCGCCAGCTGACCAGGTTGACGATCAGCGGCGCGAGCCCGCGAGGGTGAAGGCCGATCCGCAGGATGTTGATCGGTGGCTCGAGCAGTGCGGGGTCGATCTCAATGCCTTGAGTCAGGGCTGTCATCGGTGCGTTGACCGCGACCAGATTCCAGGCTCGGTCGAAGACGACTGCCGGGTAGGGATCGTGGGCGGCGAGAATTCGCTCCAGCGCCACGCGAACAGGGGCGAGGGCAGGGTCCTCCAGGGGACGCTCGGGAAAGGCAGGCGCATGTCCCGCCGCCAGTAGGAGATGGTTGCGGTCCCGGAACGGGATATCGAGCCGCTCGGCGACCTTCAAGAGCATCTCGCGCCCGGGCTTCGAGCGACCGGTCTCGACGAAGCTCAGGTGGCGTGCCGAGATCCCCGCGTCGAGCCCCAGATCGAGCTGGGTCAGGCGCCGTCGCTCGCGCCACTCGCGAAGGAGCTGCCCCACCTCCACCTGGCTGCCGGTCGTGCTCATTGCGCGGGCGACTCTAGCCCGCACCGGTAGGGCTGTCGATTACCTGGGGGTAATCGCTGCACGCCTTTCTGCCATCGGCCGCGAAGCCAGCCAACGGACATCGCTTCTCCTCCGGGCGGATTACGACCCGTGCGACACACGAGTGCCGCGCATCGCGCGAAGCGCTAGTGGACGGAAGTATCCGTTCGGTGCGCGCTTCGGTATGAGATAGCTTGGCTTCATGCCGGTGCCCGAAACGCACGAGGGCGACCATCCGGAGCCGTCGAAGCGCAACTATCTACTGAAGACAGACGGTTCCGGCACGGGGACCATCGACAATCCAGCTCAAGGTGCGATCGGAGTCGTCCTCAGGGGCCCCGATGGTCGCCTAATCGACAAGATCTCCGAACCGATCGGACCCGCCATCAACACCGAGGCGGAGTATCAGGCTCTCATCCAAGGACTCAAGCTCGCCCGCAGCCACAGGATCCCACGCATCCGGGTGTTCCTTGACTCGGAGATCGTGGTTGACCAGGTGAACGGATGCGCGAAGGTTGGCAAGGAGCACATCAGACCCCTGCACGCGGAAGCGTGCTCCCTGCTCCAGGAGTTTCCCAACATCAGGATTTCGTGGATTCCGCGAAAGTGGAATGCCGAAGCGGACGCACTTGCAACCAAAGCGCTTCCTGGTCGCTGAGCGCAGCGGTGCACACAGGCCTGTCTTGACTTCCGCTTCCGCGTGAGGCTGTCGCACAAACCCCCCGCTTTTCGGTCCGTTCGCGCCGAGAAAATGGGCCATGCCCCAGAACTTCCTTACCTGTGACCGTGACCAACCGATGCTGCTGCCGCCGGACCTGCGGGAGTGGCTCGACGATGACCACCTCGCCTGGTTCGTGATCGAGGCGATCGAGGAGCTCGATGTCGAGCCCTTCTACGCCTCCTACCGCGCCGACGGCCACGGCCGCTCTGCCCACGACCCGAAGATGATGGTGACCCTGCTCACCTACGCCTACGCGGTCGGCGAGCGAAGCTCGCGAGGGATCGAGCGCCGCTGCCGCGAGGACATTGCCTTCCGGGTGATCTGCGCAAACCAGGTCCCCGACCACGCCACGATCGCCCGCTTCCGGGTCCGCCACCAGGAGGCCCTTGGAGACCTCTTCGGCCAAGTCCTCAGCCTCTGCGCCAAGGCCGGCCTGGTCGAGGTCGGGGTGATCGCCGTCGACGGCACCAAATTCGCCGCAGCAGCCGCCGACAAGGCCATCCGCACCTACGAGCAGGTCGCCGCCGAGATCGTCGAGGAAGCCGGCCACATCGACGCCGCCGGGGATGAGATCCACGGCGAAGCCCGCGGCGACGAGCTGCCCGAGCACCTGGCCCGCCGCGAGGGCAGGCGGGCCTGGCTGCACGAGGCAAAGAAGCGCCTCGACGCCGAGCGAGCCGAAGGGGAAGAGTTGGTCCCGAGGGCCCGCGAAGAGCGGCTCGGGCTCTGTCATAGGCGGCTGGTCGAGGACTGGCAGACCGAGTGTCGGGCCAACCGCGACTACGAGGCCTACCGCGCCCGCGGAGTGATGAAGGACGGGCGCCGTTTCGGCCGGCCTCCGAACCCCCACACGCCACCCGCCGGGCCCGAAGGCAAGATCAACACCACCGACCCTGACGCGAAGCGAATGAAGTCCGGCCGCAACTTCATCCCCGCCTACAACGCCCAGGCCGTGAGCACCGAAGACCAGATCATCGTCGCGGCCGAGATCACCACCGAGGGTGTGGACTTCGAGCAGCTCGAGCCGATGATCTCCGCCGCCGAGCGAGAGCTCAAAGGCGCCGGCCTCACCGAGCGCCCCGAGGTCGTCCTCGCCGACGCCGGCTATTGGTCAAACGGTCACATCGACTCCCTGCGCGAGCGCGGCATGACCCCGATCGTCGCCCCCGACACCACTCGCGATCGCCCACGGAAGACACGGCTCGGCGGACCATATGACTTCATGCGAAGAGTCATTGCCACCGAGTCCGGTGGCGCTCTCTACTCACAAAGACAATGGATGATCGAGCCGGTCTTTGCCCAGATCAAGGCGAACCGGCGAATCGAGCGATTCAAACGAAGAGGCCGGGCGGCCGCTCGCTCGGAATGGCGCCTGATAGCAGCCACTCACAACCTTTTGAAGCTTCACCGGCACTCCTTGGCGGCCGCAACGTCTTGATCGGGGGTCTTCGGACCCTTGCCGTTTTGCGTCGACATCAGTTTGCGTCTTCGGTGGCTCGAATCGGCGGAGTTTGCGCGACAGCCTCGCGTGAAAGCGGGAGCGCGAATCTCTTGCCCTCGGTACCCCGCGTAACTTCGGCTCAGTGCGGTGTGGAGCTTTGATCGAAAGTGACGCCGTACGACTTGAGCCAGGTGTGGATGCTTTCGATCAGCCCGGGCAGCTCTTCGCGGAAGAGCTCTACCTGTTCGTAGAGCACCGCAAGGCGGACCTTCCGCTCGGTGCGAAGCGCCTTGCGGAGTTCGAGCAGAAGGCCCCAGTGCCGCCGCAGGTAATCCTCCTCGCCCGGCGGCAGCCTGGTCCTCCTGGGTCCCTGGCGGCGGCAGTGGATCGTGCCCTGTGCCACCGCGCGACGCAGCGTGCGCTCCTCGGCGCCGAGCTCGGTCGCGAGTTGCTGAATATCTCCCATGACGTCAGTCAAACGCTCCAGTGTGTCCGTTGCACACCTGTAAGCGTGCACACCTACAGACAAAATAAGTCGTCTAGAACACGTGTGGCGAGGCGGGCGCTAGGCGGTTGCCGAGGCGAGCAGCACCGCGTTCGAGAAGCTCAGCGGCTTCGAGCCACCCCCAGCATCCGCCGCGGCCCGCGTGATCGCGTCCCAGGCCTCCTCCTGGGCCTCGCCCGCGTGCTGCTCGATCATCGCCCGGATCGGGGCGGAGATCGCCCTGATGTAGGCGGTGAAGCGCTCCGGGGAGTCGAACTCGAAGGTGACCTCGTCCCGCTCCACGGCGACCTCCGAGAACCCACCTCCTTCGAGCAACGCGCCGATCGCCGCGGGGGTGGGCCGGGAGAGGGGCCCTGGCGTTCCGGCCGGGGGCGGGGGCACATCCAGCCGCTCCATCGTCGTCCTCATCGGAATCGAGAGGAAGGGGACCCGATCGGGCTCACCCCATGAGCTGATCGCGATCCGCGCGCCCGGCCTGAGGAAGCCTCGGATGCGCCTCGCGGCGGCCTCCGCGTCGGGCTCGAAGATGATCCCCCAGCGCGAGACGGCGGCGTCGAAGCTCGCGGGCGGAAAATCAAGGCCAGCGGCATCGGACTCGATGAACTCGACATTGCCCAAGCCGGCCGCCGCCGCGCGTTCACGCCCGAAGGCGAGCATCTCGGCGGAGATGTCCGTGGCCACGACGCGGCCCTCCGGGCCGGCCTTACGCGCGGCGGTGAGCGCCGGCTCGCCATAGCCGGCGGCGACGTCCAAGACCCGGCTTCCCGACCGCACGCCGGCGAGCTCCACCAAGCGCTCGCTGATGTGCCGGTCCGCGCTGTCGTTGAACGCGCTCCACTCCATCCATCCAACCGCGGCAGAGTCCCAGTGCTTGTGCTGCGCCGCGCGGAAGTCGACCGGGTCGATCGCCTTGGATTCCATGCTCACTCCTTCTTACCACCACGTTGCAGTACACGGTGACGCTAACCGACTCGGGTCACCGGCGGACCGCGCGCCTCCCTTCGCGTGAACCCAGGTAGGTGGACGATGCCCGAGTTTCGCGAGAGCGGACGCCGAAAAAGCGTCTAGTGGTGCTGAGTGAGGCTTGCCCGATGAGATCACACGGAGTGAAGGGTCTTTGGCCTAATGACTGTTGGCGTGGCTTTGGTCTCGCTGTTCGATAGCGACGACCGCCTCTTGGTATCGGAGACGGTCGAGCACGCCGCCAGTTTTGGCCGCGCGTGGTGTTGCGGCTGCCTGTCTCAGGCTCCGATAGTCCGCCGCCGATAGAGCCTCATGTTCAAGAAGAGAGCACGAGCAGGCGTCTACGCCGAGCAGCGCTACCGGCGAGGCCTACGCAGCTGGCGGGTAAGGAACCGGCGGCTCTTTGCCGTTCTCTGCGGTCCATTCATTGCGACCGGGATCGCGGTCGGGGTCCTCGGCCAGGATGTTCTCGTCTGGGTGGCCGGGTTTGTCGCAGGCGCCTTCCTGGCCTTGTGGATCACGCTCCGGGACACTCCCCCTCGCTACGTTGAGACCTGGCGCGAGGGGGCCGAAGGCGAGCGGAAGGCCGAGAAGACCCTGAGGCCGCTGGAGCGCGGTGGGTGGAATGTCGTTCACGACATCCAAAATGAGCGTGGCAACTACGATCACGTCGCCGTCGGCCCGAGTGGGGTCTATCTCCTCGAGAGCAAAAACCTGCAGGGAGTGGTCAGCGTTCGGGGTGGCGTGCCGCGCCTGGCTCGACGCCATGACACCGAGACCGTGGTCTTCGACCGGGTTAGGTCACAAGCCCTCGCCGGCGCCGCTCGTCTCAAGAGCCAGATAGAGCGACGGACCGGGCATCGAATCTGGGTACAAGCGGTTGTGGTCTTCTGGTCGGAGTTTCCGGAGAGCTTGATCGAAGACGAGAGGTGCGTCTTCATCGCCGGCTCGCGACTGTGCTCATGGCTTCAGAATCAGCCCAAGCGTCTCAGCCCAACAGAGGTGGAGAAGATCTCCACAGCCATCGACGTAGCGGCCGAGAAGGTCGACTCGTCCCCGTTTGAGCTAGGCACGGTCTGACGAACTCCTCGTATGGCCTGATGCCGGTCTTCGCGCATAGCGGCAGCGCGGTCGCGGTCCTCATCTCCCGCCCTAGACGTCAGGCGGAAAGGCCGACTCGTCAAACGGCTCGCCCTCGAAGCGTCGGGCCAGCGCCTTTACAAGAGCCTCGAACTCGGGCTCGGTGAGGTCCGTCTGCATACGGTTAACAAGCTTGCATGCCAGAACGACACTGCTCTCGTCGCCCGCCGTGCGGTGCGCCCACTCAGCCGAACTCCGCGTCCCCGCGGCGAGCTCAAGTGGCATGTCGGTGAAGTAGCAGCGGTAACCGTCGATCGACGGGTCGAACTGCTGCTTCATCGCCCGCAGCCGCGCTTGCTTGTCAACCGCGCGCCCGCGCCCCTGGGGGTCCTTGCGGGTCTCTACGCGCGCCATGATTCGCCGGCAGCGGGCACACAGGTATGACCCTGCGATCGACTGCCCGCCACAGGCGCGGCAGATCCTGCTGGCCGCCCAGTAGGGGTCGCTCATCACCGCTGGAGCCTAAGACACTGTCACTAGCCGCCCACTTCCGCAACCGCGTGTGGGCAGGCAACGACTGCTGGTCGAGTTCGACTACGGACCCAGCGCAACGGTGGCCGGTATTACCGGCGCCCGCCGGCCATGGACGACATCGACGATCTCTCCACTGTCAATCCCTTGAAGGTAGACCGACGTGATTCCGAGGTCGGCGTGGCCGAGTTGGCGCTGGATCACGTTCAGAGGGGCGCCCTCTCGCGCCATTTCAACGGCATGGGCGTGACGCAGCTGATGCCGGGCGAAGCGACGGCGGACACCGGCTCGGATGGCCAACCGCTAGACCGCTTGCAGCCGAGGGCGGATCAGGTCCGCGAGGTCCTCGGGGATCGTGCCGGCGCTCAGGCTGATGATCCAATTAGCGAGTTCGGGATCCGTTGCGTTGACCGCGTAGCCGTTGACCTCGAGAAAATGAGCATCGAAACGAGCGCCAAGCGCTTATTGCCGTCGATGAACGTCTGGCTCTCGGCGATTCCGTGCGCAAGCGCCGTAGCCTGCAACGCGAGGTCGGCCTCCTGGTAGTGGGCGTAATTGCGCGGTCGCCCCAGCGCGCTCTCGAGGCCGGCCTGATCACGAAGCTGGTCGGCGGCCTGCCCGGTGGTTCCACCGATGATCGCGGCGTAGAGCTCCAGCGCATCGGCCAGTTCGATGTAGACCGGCTCGTTCTCCTCCACCGGGAGGCCTGTCTACCGCTTGGCGCTCTGGTCGTCGGGATCGTGCTCGGCGAGGATCTGCAGCGCCTCGGCGTGCTCGTCAACCACACGCCGTCCGATGCCGCGGATCCGATCGCGCACCTGCTCGGTCGGCATGATCCGCAACTCGCCGCTCTCGAGCTCCTCGACGAGCACCGACGTTCCGGCGGCGTAGCCGCGCGCCTCGAACTCGCGCGGTATCGACACCACGCGAGTCCAAACGTCACTGGATTTACGCCTATAACGGCCACATCACCCTGATAGGATCTGACTGTGGGCACGGTGACTCAGCTAGCTGCCGAACTGGATGCACCCGAGAGAACGCTGCGGCGCGCAGTGGCCCTGGGTGCAGTGCGCTCTCGCCGCCTGAGTGCTCGGCGTCTACGTCTGGTTGACGGGGAGCCCGAATACCTTCGCGATCACTGGGGGCTGCTCAGCGAACTACGAGCCGCTTTCCGTACCGAGCCGCGCGTCCGCCTTGCGGTCCTTTTCGGCTCGATGGCGCGCGGTGACGACGACCTCTCTTCCGACGTGGATCTTCTTGTGAATTTCAGGGAGGAAGAATCGCTGGACCGTCTCCGACTGGCGATCCGGCTTGAGCGGAGAATCGGCCGCGAGGTTGACGTTGCGAACTTGAAGCGAGCAGAGCGGCGCGATCCCTTCTTCCTCCTGCAAGCCCTGGACGAGGGCCGTGTGATGATTGACCGCAACGGTGAATGGCCCAGTTTGCTCGATCGGCGCCCGGCGATCTACAAGCGCGCAATGCGCTCTTATCGCCGTCAGATGAAGGGTGCGACCGCGGCACTGGACAGCTTGACCAAGGTTTGATGGCTGCGGAACGCAAGAGGGAGCAACGATCGCTGACCGCCAACCAGGCTCGCGTGCAGACCGCGCGCCTAGCGCAACGCATCGAGAGCCTCGCAGAACACCGCATCGGGCTTGACCAAGCGGTCGCCGCGATCAGCGGAAAGCATCTTGATCCTGAAACGTGGCGACACGTGTTCGATTCACATGACCCGCTGGACATTGTCGCTCGCAACGGGCTGACCGGCTGTTATTCGACCTTCGTCAACAACTACATCGAGCTCTTGAAGACCGGCGCCTATCTGATAGGCATAGCATCGCGCAAGAGGTCCCGGACGAAGGAGACCATCGATGCCGTACGCCAAGACGGAGGGATTACGGTGGAACAAGCATCCCACCTTCATGAGCTATTCAGCTTCGAGGGTCGGGTCCAACACGCCTCACCAGACATCGATGCCGACGAGGTGCGCGAAGCTGTCGAATTGCTCCGAGCTGCCGCACCCGATTTGATTCGCAGTGCCCTCACCTGGCTGGAGAGTTCCGGAGCATACCCTCAGAACTCGTAAGGAGTTCGGGTGGGGCTCGATCACCAAACTGACCAAACGGCTGCCCTGGTTCAACAAGGCTTACCGGGCCGCCACCGGAAGATCGCTCCCAGATCGAGATCGGCGACATCAACTGCTCAACTGATCTAGACTAAACCTCGAGTGGTTGGGAAGGACTCCACTATAGGCCGTAAATTGCGCGACTGGGCGGTGGCCAATCCTCTATCCATCCTGGGTGGGCTCGCCTTGGTCGTCTACGTCGAGCTGCGGGTTCCAGCCGAACTCTTCTACCGGCATTTCGGAGCGACCGCCGACAATGCTGGCTTCGGCAATATCGATGTCGTCCTCCAGCAGTCGGCTCAGCTCCTGTCGTTCTACGCAATCTTGGGAATAGCCTGGGCCCTGGGCTACTTCCTCCTCCTCTATCCGCTGTTGGTGACGATGCGAACCGTCAGCTTGCAGGGTCTCGGACGATCCAGGATCCTCTTCGCCTACTCCATCGGAGTGGTCGGCATCCTGACGATTGGCGCTGCACTAGTCATCAACGTGTGGTTACTTGCGATTCCGGCCATGATCGCAATATTCGGGCTCTTCTTACCTCGAATCATGTTCAAGGGTGAGGCAAAACGGGAGAGAGAGTTCGCTGAACGGCGAGCACGTCGACTCGGCCCTGTTGTTGCGCTTGGAGGGCTGGGGTTCAGCATCTTCATGCTCCTCATCATCTCCGTAGTCGCAGCTGGGCCGAGTGCAGCTGACGTAAAGGGCGGGTTTGTCGCCGACAGCCCGTTTTTCCCATGGCATGAGCACCATGCCATGGTCATTTGGAAGCGCAACCCTGCGCCGATGAAATTGCCCGGCTGTCACCGACTTACCTACCTGGGCCAGGACAGCAGCAGGGTTCTCCTATACGACGAAATGAACGAAAGAACCCTGCGGCTTACCTCCGCAGACATCGAGCTCAGCTTTCCCGACGATTGCTGACTCAGAACTCGTGTGAGCGGGCTTTGGTGTGGCGCTCTATCGCCAGCTTGAGTAGGCGGTCGCATAGGTCCGGGTAGGCGAGGCCGCTTGCCTCCCAGAGCTTGGCGTAGACGCTGGTCTCGGTGAAGCCGGGCATGGTGTTGATCTCGTTGACGAGGACCCTGCCGTCGGGCTCGACGAAGAAGTCGCAGCGGGCTAGGCCGGCACAGCCGCCGAGCTGGAAGGCCTCGGCGGCGAGCTCGCCGATGCGGGCCGTCTGCTCGTCGCCGAGCGCCGCCGGGACGATCAGCTCCATGCCCCCGTCGCTGTACTTGGTCTCGTAGTCGTACCACTCGCCGTGGGCGACGACCTCGCCCGGCAGCGAGACCTCGGGCCGCTCGTTGCCGAGCAGCGAGCACTCGACCTCGCGGCCTCCGGCGTGCGCCTCGACGATCACGCGTGGGTCGTGGCGCAGGGCGAGGTCGACCGCCGCGTCGAGCTCCTCCCCCGGGCTCTCGACCTTGCTGATGCCGACGCTCGAGCCGAGCCGCGACGGCTTGACCCAGAGCGGCAGGCCCATCGCCTCGCAGCGCTCGCGCCAGCCGCGCTCCCCCACGCCGACGAAATCGACCTGCGGCAGGCCCGCCTGGGCAAAGAGGCGCTTCAGGGTCAGCTTGTCCATGCAGATCGCCGCGCCGAGCACGTCGGAGCCGACGTAGGGGACGTCGAGCCACTCGAGCACCCCCTGGACGCTGCCGTCCTCGCCGAAGGGGCCGTGCAGCGCCGGGAAGGCGACGTCGACGTCGAAGAGACCGGCGGCGGGCAGCAGCTCGACCGGGGCGCCGCGGTAGCTCCAGCCGCCGTCGCGCGCGATCGTCACCAGCAGCGCCTCGTGCCCGCCCTGTTCGAGCCCGCCCACAACCGCCTCGCCCGAGCGCAGCGAGACATCGTGCTCGGAGGAGCGCCCGCCGCAGAGGACCGCGACCCTCATTCGGCTCCCGCTTCGCTTTCCTTGGCCGGCTTGCCGACGATCACGGTCACTTCGGAGCCGGGTTCGACTTCGGAGCCGGGCGTGGGGAACTGATCGGTGACCCGGCCGGCCTGCTGGGCGACTTCGGTTTCTTCTTCTTCGACGGTCGGCGCCAGGCCGGCGCCGCGCAGCGCTTCCACCGCTTCGCGCCTTTCCTTGCCGATCACGTTCGGTACCTTCGTCTTCTTTTCGCCCTTGGAGACGACGATCGAGACCGACGAGCCGCGGGGCAGCTCAGAGCCGGCGCTGGGCGCCTGGCGGATCACCTCGCCGGCGGGCTTGGCGCTTTCTTCTTCTTCGACGCCGGGAGTGAGGCCGCGGCCGCGGATCTGCTGCACCGCGACCGAGCGCTGCGTGCCGACCAGCACAGGCACCTTGGCCAGCTTCTGGCCCTTGGAGACCGTGAGGACGACCGTAGAGCCGCGGGTCGCGGTCGTCCCTCCGCCCGGTTCGGAGCGGATCACCAGGCCGGCTTCGACCTGGTCGGAGTTGGCCATTTCGGTCTGCACTTCGAAGCCCGCTTCTTCCAGCTTTTCTTCCGCTTCTTCCTGGCTCAGGCTCGCGAGGCCCCCGGGGACATTGGCGCTGCCGGGGCCGGCGCTGACCGTCAGCGCCACCTTCGGCTTCGAGCAGAAGAAGCTGAGGAAGGCGCAATCGAGCGAGGCGCTGCCCGCCGGGGGGTCCTGCTCCAGCACCGTGTTGACAGCCACTTCGCGCTGCACGCGGGTGATCGCGCCGACCTTGAACCCGTTCTGTTCGAGCACCGCGATGGCCACATTCAGCGGATTGCTGGTCACGGCGGGGACATCGGTCGTCGTGTCGCGGGTCAGGGCAAAGCCGAGCAGGGCACCGATCAGCACCGCGGCGAGGGCGAGCCAGATCCACTTCCTCCGCCCGCGGTCCTCGTCCTCGGGGTCGAGCGCGTCCTCGCCGGCGACGACGACCGGGGGCGGCAAAGGGGCAAAGGCAGCGGTGCTGCCGCCCGCGGCGCCAGGATTGCGCAGCGCTGCGTCCAGCGCCGCGATGAAGGCGTCGGCGCTCTGGAAGCGCTGACCCGGATCCTTCGCGAGCGCCCGCATCACGACCGCGTCGAGGGCCGGCGAGACCGCGGGGTTGATCGAGCTCGGCCGCTGCGGTGTGTGCGAGACCTGCTTCATCGCGATCGCGATCGCCGAGTCGGCCTCGAACGGGACGCGGCCCGCGAGGGCCTCGTAGAGGATCACGCCGATCGAGTAGAGGTCGGAGACGGCGGTCACGGCCTGACCCTGGGCCTGCTCGGGAGAGAGGTAGTGCGGGGTCCCCATCACCGAGCCCGCCTGGGTGATCTCCGAGGCGCCGGCGCGGGCGATGCCGAAGTCGGTGACCGTCGCCTTGCCCTCGTCGTCGACGATCACGTTCTGCGGCTTCAGGTCACGGTGCACGACCCCGTTGCGGTGCGCGAAGCCGGCCGCCTCGAGCACCTGGCGGATCAGCCCGACCGACTGTTCCGGCGTCAACCCCCCGTCGATCAGCTGCTTCAGCGACCGCCCCTCGAGCAGCTGCATCGCGATGTAGTAGGTGCCTTCGATGTCGCCGCGATCGAAGACGGCGACGATGTTGGGGTGCGAGAGGCCGGCGGCCGCCTCCGCCTCGCGGCGGAAACGCTCGACGAACTCGCGGTCCTGGGCGAAGCGGCGGTGCAGGATCTTCAGCGCGACGCGGCGCTGCAGGTGCGGATCCTCGGCGAGCCAGACGTCTGCCATCCCCCCCGAACCGATCCGGCGCAGCAACTTGTAGCGGCCGTCGATTGTGCTTCCCTCGCCAACTTCAGGCGGCACTGTCAGCTCCCTCCGTTGAGAATGGTTTCAGCGACGTCGCGAAAGATCGGGGCCGCCGCGTCGTTGCCGAAGGCGGTCGTGCATTCGACCGTCGCGGCAATCGCGATCTTGGGGTTGTCGGCCGGGGCAAAGCCGATGAACCATGCCTGGTTCTCTTCGGTGCCGCCGCCGCAGCTTTCGTTGCCGGGCGTTTCCGCGGTGCCGGTCTTGCCGGCGACCGGCACGCCGGGGATCGCCGCGTTGGTGCCGGTCCCTTCGCTGACGACGCCTTCCATCGCGGTGGTCAGCTCGGCCGCGGTCTGGGAGTCGATCGGGTGGCTGTACTGGGACGGGTCGAGCCGCTTGACGACGCGGCCGTCGGGGTCGACGACGCGGCTCCAGATCCGCGGCTTCATCAGGCTGCCGTCGTCGGCGACCGCGGCGGCGACCTCGGCCATCTGCAGCGGCGTGACCAGGAGGCGCTCCTGGCCGATCGCGACGCGGGCGATGTCGATCGGGTCGTTGCGACCGAGCAGCCGCCCAGCTTCGAAGACGCCGCTCGGATAGACCTGATCTTCGGGCAGGTCGATCGCCGGGATCGAGTTGAAGCCGAAGCGGTCCATGTATTCGAACATCGTTTCCTCGCCGATCTGTTCGCCGAGCTGGGCGAACCAGGTGTTGACCGAGTTGGTCAGCGCCGTGTCGAGGGCGATCGGGCCGAAGTTCTGGGTGAAGTCGTTCTGCAGTGGCTGCCCCTGGACGTCGAGTTCGCCCGGCGCGTCGATCGTGGTTTCCGGCGTGATCGCGCCGCTGTCGAGGCCGGCGGCGGCGGTCACCACCTTGAAGGTCGACCCGGGCGGGTGCTGGCCCTGGGTGCCACGATCGACCAGCGGCGATTCGACTTCGTTTTCGTTCAGCTTCTTGAGTTCGTAGGGAACCCGGTTGGGGTCGTAGGGCGGGTTCGAGGCGAGCACCTTGATCCTGCCGCTACTCGGCTCGATCGCGACCACGGCGCCGAAGCCCTGTTCCTGGAGAGCGGCCATCGCCACCCGCTGCGCTTCGGGATCGATGTTGGTGACGATGTCGTCGCCTTCCTGGTTGCGGCCCAGGAGCTGGTCGAGGATCGAGCCGAATTCGGATTCGTTGCCGACGAGTTCGTCGTTGTGGTACTTCTCGAACTCGCTGTCGCCCTGGCGCACGAAGCTGTAGCCGATCGGGTGCCCGTAGAGCGAGCCCTCCGGGTAGCGGCGCACGTAGCGCAGGCCCTCGCCGTGGCCCTTGGCCACCGAGCGGGCGAGCACGGTCCCGTCGGCGGCAAGGATGCGGCCGCGCTTGATCTGCTGTTGCTCGAGCAACGGGCGCTTGTTGGCTTCCTTGTCCTTGAGCGCCTTCGCGTCGAAGACCGCCCACCAGGACGTGAAGCCGATCAGCACCGCGAAGAGGACGACGATCAGGCCGAAGAGCTGGACGATCTGGCGGTTCATCCCCTCACGCACCGCCTTCCAGAGCGAAGCCGCCGCGCGGTGCCGTCGCCTCGCGGCGCGCCCGGTCGGAGATCAGCAGGAGCAGCGCCAGGAGGACGAAGTTGGCGACGATCGAGCTGCCGCCGTAGCTGATGAAGGGCAGGGTGACGCCGGTCAGCGGGATCACCCTGGTGACGCCGCCGATGATCACGAAGGCCTGGATCGCGAAGACGGCGGTGAGGCCGGTGGCGAGCAGCTTCGAGAAGCCGTCGTCGGCGAGCAGAGCGATCTTGAAGCCGCGCGCCGCGATCAGCAGGTAGATGAGCACCACGGCGCAGGCGCCGAAGAGGCCCAGCTCGTTGACGATCAGCGAGTAGATCGTGTCGGTCTGCGCCGCCGGCAGCAGCGCGGCGTGGGTGCCGGGGATCGTGATCAGCGCCTGCCCGAAGCCCTTGCCGAAGAGGCCGCCGTCGGCCTGGGCGAAGATCGACTGGAGGATCTGGTACCCGCTTCCGGTCGGGTCGTGGTAGGGGTTGAGCCAGATGTCGACCCGCTCGTGGACGTGCGGCACGGTCGAGGCGAAGAACCAGGCGCCGGCCAGGAAGAGCGCCATGCCGATGACGACGAAGGAGAAGCGCCCGGTCGCCACGTAGAGCAGGGCGAGGAAGGCGGCGAAGAACATCAGCGAGCTGCCGAGGTCGCGGATGAAGACGAGCATGAACATCGATGCCCCCCAGACGACCAGCAGCGGCCCGAGGTGCTTGAGCGGCGGCAGCGTCACCCCCATGACGCGGCGCGCGCCGACGATCAGCACCTCGCGGTTCTCGCGCAGGTAACTGGCGAGGAAGATGACGATGCAGATCTTCGAGAACTCAGCCGGCTGGAAGGCGAGCGGGCCGAGCTTGACGCCGAGGTAGGCGCCGTTGACCTGTTCGCCGACGCCGGGCAACCGCGGCGCCAGCAGCAGCAGCAGGCCGACCGCGGCGATCGTGTAGCGGTAGCGCTCGAGCACGTCGTAGTCGCGCAGCAGCTGGATCGTCAGCGCGAAGAGGACCAGGCCGAGCACGAACCAGTTGGCCTGGTCGCGGGCCAGGCCCTCGTCGATCCGGTAGACCATCACCAGGCCGAACGCGGTCAGCAGCGCGACCAGCGGGAAGAGGTAGGGGTCGGCGTTTGGAAGGCGCATCCGCAGGAAGACGTGCGTGGCGACGCAGACGGCGAGAAAGTAGGCGCCGTAGACGAGGCTGAGGTTGCCGAGACGGGCGTTCTCCTGGGCGAAGACCGCGGCGAAGCCGGCGCTGAGCAGCAGGGCGACCGGGATCAGGGCGACGAGCTCCCGGTTTCGGGCGGCGCTCCTCAAGGAATCCCCTGGCTGCGTTCTATTTCTTCGATCAGCGAAACGGCGTCTTCGCGGGAGCGGATGTCGTGGCCGCTGACCGCGTCGCGACGCCTGGTCGGCAGCGCTCCGGTCTGGACCGGGCTCGCGTACTGCTCGGCGTAGAGCTTCAGGCCAAAGGGAAGTTCGTAGGGGAGGCCGCGGTAGAGGGCGACCCGGCCACTGTCGTCGGTGCCGAGGAACCAGACCTGGCGGTTGCCGTACCAGGCGCCAAAGGCGAGCGCGGCGAGGATCGCGGCGACGGCGAGCAGCTTTGCCGCCGTGCGCAGGCGACGTCGCGGATGCTTGGCGGCGAGCTGCTCGCGACGGCCCTGGGCGGCGGCGGCGGCGGCGCGGCGGCGCACCTCGGTCGCGGTAAGGCCGGCCTCCTCGGCGGCGGCTCCGACCAGGGTCGCGTCCTCGGGCGCCTCTCCGAGCGGGGCGGCGGCGTCGCCGAGGCGGAAGGCCAGTGCGGTGATGTTGTCCCGCCCGCCCGCGGCGTTGGCCTCGTCGACCAGCGTCCGCACCGCCTCCCGCATCGAGCCGGCGGCGGCGAGGACCGCGGCGATGCGCTCCTCGGAGACCATCGTCGTCAGTCCGTCGGAGCAGAGCAGGAAGAGGTCTCCGGGGGCGGCCGGAACGGTCTGCAGATCGACCTCGACGTCCGGCTCGGGGCCGAGCGCGCGGGTGATGATCGAACGCTGCGGGTGGTCCTCTGCCTGCGCGTCGGTGATCTGGCCCTTGCGGAGCATCTCCTCGACCAGCGAGTGGTCGCGGGTGAGCCGTTCGAGCTTGCCGCGGCGCAGGCGGTAGGCGCGGCTGTCGCCGACGTGACCGATACCCACCTCTTCGGCCTGGGCGTCAACGATCGCGGCGGTGATCGTCGTGCCCATCCCGGCCTTGGAGGGATCGGCGCGGGCGAGCTCGTTGATGCGCCGGTTGGCCTCCTCGATCGTCTCGCGCAGGAAGCGCCCGGGCGGGCCCTCGGGCAGATCGCGGTCGAAGGCGTCGGCGGCGGTCTTCGAGGCGACCTCGCCCGCCTGGGCGCCGCCCATGCCGTCGGCGACGACGAAGATCGGCGCGCGGACGAAGAGCGAGTCCTCGTTCTCGCTGCGCTGGCGACCGGTGTCGGTGCGGAAAGCCTGGTCGTCAACGCGCAGCACCTAGGCTCCCCCTGCCTCGAAGCGGAGCTCGGTGTCGCCGATCCGCACCACGTCGCCGTCGAGCAGCTCCGCCTCGCCATGCAGATCGGCGTCGTTGAGCAGGGTGCCGTTGGTGGAGCTCATGTCTTCGACGTAGGCGTGCCCCTCGCGCGAGAAGATCCTCGCGTGCAGGCTGGAGGCGTAGCGGTCGTCGATCCGCAGGTCGGCTTCCTGCGAGCGACCGATCGAGAGGCCACCGATCAGATCGAAGCGCTCGCCCTCGCGCAGGCCGCCACCGCGCAGCGCGACCAGCCACGCGTCGCCGCCCGCCGCGGGGCCGCCGAGTGCGGGCAGCGGATGGAAGCCGGTCGCGTCGGGCGCCGGCGCGACCGTGCCACGCAGGTCCTTCAGCGCGCTGCGCGCGATCCAGAGCAGGAACAGGTAGAGGACGGCGAGGAAGCCGAACTTCAAGGCGACAGATATCGGGTCATAGGCCACCTCCGGCACCCTAGAGCCAACTCAGGCGCTACTGCTCGATGTCGAACCTGAAGGTCGTCGTGCCGAGGGTGACCTGGTCGCCCGATTTGAGCCGGGTCGAGCCGACGCGGCGGCCGTTGACCTTGACCCCGTTGGTCGAGCCGAGATCGGCGATCGTCCACTCGCCGCCGGGCGATCGGCGCAGCTCGGCGTGGTGGCGGGAGACGTTGGGGTCGCGCAGGACGCAGTCGGCGTCGCGCGAGCGGCCGACCGTCGAGCGCTCGCCGTCGAGCACGTAACGCCGATCGTCGACGGTGACCACGGCCCGGGTCGTCACTTCGGCGCGGTGCGAGGGCCCCTCGGCCGGAGGCGGGGCGTCGCGCACCGCGGAGTAGACCATCGTGTGGCCCTCCTCGCCCTGGACCGGCGCCTCGCCCTCTTGGGCCGGCGGCTTGACCAGCCGCGTCTGGATCCCGAACTCGCCCAGCCGCAGCCGCTCGTCGGTCTCGAAGGCGACGGTGGGTCGGGTCAGCAGGTCGTAGCTCCGCCGCCGTGCGTGCTCGAGGAGGTAGCCCGAGAGCTCCTGCTCGAGCGAGCGCTCATAGCCCTCCAGGCGGGTGCGGTCCTTGCCCGAGAGGTAGACCGTGTACTCGTTGGGGACGTAGACCCGCGCCACGCCGGCGGTCTTGTGGGAATCCATCTCCTTCGCCAGTTTGCGGGCCAGCTCGACCGGCTGGACCTCCGAGCTGAAGGCGCGGCTGAAGACCCCCTCGACGAGGCCTTCGATCCGACTCTCGAGGCTGCGTAGAACGCTGATCTGGAAATCCTAGAGGGCCGGTTAGGGGAGGACGACTCCGTGGCCCATGGCAAGCCAGGCGCCGAGCGTCGCGGCGGCGGCGAGGGCGCCGACGCGCAGGGTGAGCGGCGGGCGCACATGCGGCAAGTCCTCGGCGAGAAATTCGATCGCGTCCTCGATCGCGCCGCCGAGCTCGTCCAGGGCCGGCCGCCGCGAGGGCCGGGGCTGCAGGGCGGCGTCGATCGTGTCGCTGAGCTCGCGCGGCAGGTCGGGACGAAGCCTTCGCAGCGGGCGTGGGCGCCCGCCGATCGCCCGCGCCGTCGCGGCGGGCGTGGCGCGGCGATTGGGGTTCTCGCCGCCCCAGCACTCGTACAGGGTCAGGGCCAGCGAGTAGACGTCCGCTTCGGGGCCGGCGGTCTGACCCTCGGCCTGCTCGGGGGACATGTAGGCAAGGGTGCCGACGACATCGCCGGGTGCGGTCAGCGCCGCGCCGTCGGCCAGCCGGGCGATGCCGAAGTCCATCAGCTTGGCGCGAAATTCCCCCTCGGGGGCGACGAGGACGTTCTGCGGCTTGATGTCGCGGTGGACGACGCCGCGTGAGTGGGCGTGGTCGAGCGCCTCGCAGAGATCGGCGCCGATCTCTGCGATCTCGCGGTCGCTGAGCGCCCCTTCGCGGCTCAGCCCGGCCAGCGTGCTGCCCTCGACCAGCTCGGTGACGAGCAGAGCGTTGCCGTCCTCCTCGCCCAGCTCATAGAGGGTGACGATGCCCGGGTGGTTGAGCCGGGCGGCCGCCTGCGCCTCGCGCAGCACCCTCTGGCCCGCCTCGCCGCGGGATTCGATCGCCTTGACCGCGACGGTCCGCTCCAGGCGTCCGTCCCAGGCCTCGTAGACGACGCCGAAGCCGCCGCTGCCGATGCGGCGCTCGATCAGGAAGCGGTTGAGAACGAGGGAGCCGACCATCGCTCTTCCGACTTCGCCACGATTCCGCTTCCTCCTGCGACATACTCCCTGCTTCTTGGAGGATTCGCTCGCATCTCGGCCGGGGCGCCGACCGCGCCCACCACGCCGTCCCGAACGGCAGCAGATCCTGCTCCGGCGGGGGCTCGCGCTCGGCGCCGGCCTGCTGATCCTGGTCCTGATCGTGCTCGGCGTGCGCGGCTGCCTCAACGCCCGCAAGCACCGGGCACTGAGCGACTACGCCCGTAACGTCACCCAGATTGTCGACGAGAGCGACCAGACCAGCAAGCGCTTCTTCGGCAAGCTCTCCGATCCCGGCACCCTCTCGGTGACCGAGTTCGTCGCCGAGGTCAACGCCGACCGCAGCGCGATGGACAACTACGTGGCACGGGTCGACGGGCTCGACACCCCGGGCGACATGGGCAGCGCCCAGGACTCCTTGAAGCTCGTCTACGAGCTGCGCGGCGCCGCGATGACCGAAATCGCCGACAAGGTCAGCACCGCGCTGGGCGAAGCGGGCTCGAAGAAAGCGACCGAAGTCATCGCCAAGCAGATGAACGTGCTGGCGGCGAGCGACGTCGTCTACGCGTCCGTCGCCCGCCCGGAAATCGACGGGGTGCTGGCCGACAACGGGATCGAGGGCGACGACGTGCCGAAGAGCGAATTCGTCCCCGAAGGCTCGACCTGGCTCGATGAAAGCGCCGTCAGCGCGGCGCTCGCCTCTGTCAGCGGCGCCGCTACCGGGGAAACGGCCGGGGTCCATGGCCTCGGCCTGATCGGGGTCAGCGTCAACGGGACCGAACTGACGCCGGAAGGAAGCACCGCCGTGAGCGCGGAAGAAACGCCCGAAGTCGAAGTGACGGTCCAAAACCAGGGCGAATCGACCGAGAACGGGATCACCGTCTCGGTCACGGTCAACGGCAACACGCTGACCGGGACCATCAGCAGCATCGAAGCGGGGGCGGAAGAAACGGTGACGATCCCACTGACGCCGGCGCCGACGGGCGAAGTGGCTCTGGAAGTCGAAGCGGAACCGGTTCCTGGCGAGGAAGTGTCGGAAAACAACGAAGCGTCTTATACCGTGGTGTTCGAATGAGGGGCGGGACGAGCGGGGGCGACTCTGCTGGAGCCCGTGTGCGCTTCGCGCACTATGTTTGACCGCTTCGCGGTTTTAGTCACTCTGCGGAGCCGCTTCGCGAGGCTCCAGCAGAGTCGCCCCCGCTCGTTCTCCCAGCCGATCAAACCGCGAGGCACCATCGGAAACCGCCGACCCGCACAACCCCTGCTCTGACCCCGGCCCTACGCTTCCAGCCTCAGATGAAGATTTCATTCCTCGGACCAGCTGGGACCTTCACCGAAGATGCGTTGCGGGAGGCTTTGCCTGAGGGTAAGGAGATTGAGGCTTTGCGGACCGCGACGGTACATGACGCGATCTTGGCTGTTGAGCGGGGGGAGGCGGAGCGGGCTCTGGTGCCGTTTGAGAACTCGATCGAGGGGTCGGTGCGGAGCACGTTGGATACGCTTGCCTTCGACGCCGAGGCGGTGACGATCGTCGGGGAGTATGACTTTCGGGTGCATGCGCACCTGATTGCTCGTGAGGGGGTTGAGCTGGGGCAGGTCGCGGCCGTCCTCTCGCACCCGCAGCCGCTCGCGCAGTGCGCCGGCTTCCTGCGTGAGCATCTCCCGGGGGTCGAACGGCGCAGCGTCAGCAGCACCGCGGAGGCGGTGCGGATGGTCGGCGAGTCGGTACGGCCATGGGCGGCGATCGGGGCGCGTGCCGCCGCCGACCTCTACGGCTGCGCGGTGCTGCGCGAGGGGATCGAGGACGAGAACGACAACGTCACCCGCTTCGTCTGGATCGCCCCGGCCGGAACGGAGCCTGCCGGCGACGGTCCCTGGCGAACGTCGCTTGTCTTCTCCGAGCTGGGCGCCGACCACCCCGGCGCCCTGGTGGAGGCACTGCAGGAGTTCTCCAGCCGGGCCGTCAACCTCAGCCGCATCGAGTCAAGACCGCTGCGCCGGGGGCTCGGCCGCTACATGTTCTTCTGCGACTTGGAAGGCTCGACGAGAGATCCAGCTATCTCCGAGGCTCTTGCGTCGCTGCGATCGAAGGCCGAGAACGTTCGCATCCTGGGCTCCTATCCGGCCGGCTGAGGGAGGAACGGGGTATTCCCCGCCCGGACTCGCGTCCGGCGACGTAGCTCTGCTCAGGCTCCGATCTCTGCGTGCCGGCCGCTCTGAGTATCCGCCCGTTCGGGGGATACCCCGTTCCTCCCTCCGGCGCCTGCGTAGAATTCCCGGGCAAGATGGCACGCGTCCTTGTCTTGAATGCGACGTATGAGCCGATCAACGTGTGCACGTTGAGACGAGCTGCTGTCCTCTTGCTGAAGGAAAAAGCTGAGTTGCTGGAGCGACGGGAGGGAGCCATTCATTCAGAGCACATGGCCATTGATAGGCCCGACGTGATCCGGCTGGTCTCCTACGTGCGGGTGCCGCGCGAGGCGCACCGGCGCAAGATCACCCGCCGTGCGGTGCTTGCCCGCGACGCCTGGACCTGCCAGTACTGCGGCTCGACCAAATCCGGGCTGACGGTCGACCACGTCATCCCCCGCAGTCGCGGGGGCAAATCTGTCTGGGGAAACATCGTCGCCGCCTGCGCAAGCTGCAACCGCCGCAAGGGCAATCGCCTCCCCCACGAGATCCAGATGCACCCACGCAAGTCACCCAAGGCCCCGGGTCCCAGCATCTTTATCCAAGTAGCCAGCCCCAAGATCCCCCCAGCTTGGCAGCAGTACCTACCAGCGGCCGCCTAACCAGCTCTGGGTAGAGAGGAACGGGGTACCTCCTGAACGGGCGGATACTCAGAGCGGGCGAAGCCCGCGAGTCCGGGCAGGAGGTACCCCGTTCCTCTCAAACGTCAAGCTCGTCTTGAGGAGTGTCGCCGTTGGCAGGTGGCGACTCGCCCGACTCGACCACCAGGGCGACGGCGCTGACCCGGTCGTCGTCCTTGATGTTCATCACCTTCACTCCCTGGGTGGGACGGCCCATCAGCGAGATCCCGCTTGCCGAGGTCCGCTGCACCATGCCGTGCTGGGAGATGAAGAGCAGCTCCTGGTGCTCGCGCACGATCAGAGCGCCGGCCAGGCCGCCCTTCTTCTCGGTCAGCTTGGCGGTCTGGACGCCTTTGGTGCCGCGACCCTTGCGCGGGTATTCGGCGATCGAAGTCCGCTTGCCGTAGCCGTTCTCGGTGACGACGAAGAGCTCGGTGTCGTCGCGGGCGACATCCATCGCCAGCACCCGGTTCGCCTCGCCGCCGACCTTGGCGCTCACGTTCATCCCTTTGACGCCGGAGGTGTCGCGCCCCATCGGACGCGCCTCACCCTCTGAGAAGCGCACCGCATGCGCCGACTTGGAGACCATCAGGATGTCGTCTTCGCCCGAGGTCAGGCGCACCTGCACCAGCTCGTCGCCGTCGCGCACCTTGATCGCGATGATGCCGTCGGCGCGGATCGGCGTGTTGTAGGCGAGGAACTCGGTTTTCTTGAACTGGCCCCTGGCGGTGGCGAAAGCCAGGTACTTGTTCTCTTTGAAGTCCCGGGTCGGGATCACCGCCATCACCTTCTCACCCTCGCGCAGCGGCAGGAGGTTGACCAGCGCGCTCCCTTTCGCCGTCCGCGACCCCTCCGGAAGCTCGTAGACCTTGAGCCGGTAGACCTTGCCCTTGTTGGTGAAGAAGAGCAGGTAATCGTGGGTCGAGCAGATGTGGAGGTGGGCGATGTAGTCGTCCTCCTTCATGTTCATCCCCATCACCCCGACGCCACCGCGGTGCTGCTGGCGGTAGGTGGCAAGCGGCAAGCGCTTGACGTAGCCGGAGGCGGTCAGCGAGATGACCATCTGCTGGTCGGCGATCATGTCCTCGATCCCGACGTCACCCTCGAAATGGGCGAGTTCGGTGCGCCGCTCGTCGCCGTAGGACTCGACGATCTCGGCCAGCTCTTCCTTGACCAGCGCCATCACCTTCGCCTCGTCGCCGAGGATCGCTCGCAGTTCGCCGATGCGCTCCATCAGATCGGCGTGCTCGGCGCGGACTTTGTCGGCCTCGAGCGCGGTGAGTCGCTGCAGGCGCATGTCGAGGATCGCCTGGGCCTGCTCACGCGAGAGCTCGAATTTGGCGATCAGGCCCTCGCGCGCCGCATCGGGGTCGGACGAGCCGCGAATCAACGCGATCACCGCGTCGAGGTTGTCGAGCGCGACCAACAGCCCCTCGAGGATGTGGGCGCGGGCCTCGGCGCGGCGCAGTTCGTACTGGGTGCGCCGGGTGACGACCTCGCGCTGGTGGTCCACGTAATGGTGGATCAGCTCGCGCAGGCTCAGCGTCTTCGGCACACCGTCGACCAGCGCCACCATGTTGGCGCCGAAGGTCGTCTGCATCGCGGTTTTCTTGTAGAGGTTGTTCAGCACCACCTTGGCGGGCGGGCCACCGCGCTTGAGCTCGATCACCAGTCGCATTCCGGAGCCGTCCGACTCGTCGCGGAGATCCGAGATCCCCTCGAGTTTCTTGTCGCGAACGAGGTCGGCGATCTTGGTGACCAGGCCTCCGTCGCCGAGCTTCTTCACCGTGAAGGGCAGCTCGGTGACGACGATGGCCTCCTTGCCGCCCTTGAGCGGCTCTACGTGAGCGCGAGCGCGGACCTTGATGCTGCCGCGCCCGGAGGCGTAGGCGTCCCGGATGCCCTCGCGGCTCATGATGCCGCCGCCGGGGAAATCGGGGCCCTTGACGTGCTCCATCAGACCGGCGAGGTCGACCTCGGGGTCGTCGATATGGGTGGCGACCGCGGCGGCGACCTCGCGCAGGTTGTGCGGCGGGATGTTGGTCGCCATCCCGACCGCGATCCCCGAGGTGCCGTTGACCAGCAGGTTCGGGAAGCGCGCCGGCAGCACCAGCGGCTCCTGGGTCGATTCGTCGTAGTTGGGGCCGAAGTCGACAGTGTCGGCGTCGATGTCGCGCAGCAGCTCGGTCGACAACCGCGTCAGCCGGGCCTCGGTGTTGTGGCTGACGAAGCCGTTCGTCAGGAACGAGTGGTCTTCACTCTCAACCCGGATCGAGAAGACCGGCTGCACACCTGCGTCCTCAACCGACTCGACCTCCGCGTAGAAGTAGTCGCCGGTGACGAGCGGCTCGACCACATCCCGGACCTCAGCCGACTCGATCCGCTCCATGATCGCGGAGCCGCCCTGCTCCCAACGCTCGATTCGGTCGACGTTGTGGCGACGTAGCCAGTCGCGCTCGCTCCACCGCGATCCGCCTTCGCCCCGGATGTAGTCGGCGACGTACGGCACATGGTCATGACTGAGCGCTCGGCTCGCCTCAGGGATGGTCGCAAGCGCATCCGCGAGCTTGGTCTGCTTTGCGCCGAGGAACCCGACGTTGCGCGAGAAGAGGCGGGCATCCCGTCGGTTGCTGATCACAACCTTGAACTCGCCCTTCTCATAGCGGCAGATGCGCGAGACGACACCGCTCTCAAGGAGAAGGAGTTGCACGTCCCTGGCGAGTCGCTCGCTGTACGTGGAATACGAGACTTGAATCGAGTTACGGGGAAGCAGCGAGGACGAGCCGTCGCCGGTGAACAGAGACCTCAGAAAGGCTCGCTTGAAAGCGCCGCCGGAACGCCAGACGAACTCCGGCACGCGCTTCGCGCTCGCCTTGCCCACGATCGCGACCAGCGGGCTCTCGCGCAGCGCGTCGAGATTCTGGATGTCGAGCTCGTGTAAGAGGCTCCCTGAGGCGATGTGGCGAGCGGACACATAGCGGGTACCGCCGACCACGGAGTCATACGCGTCGAGAACCGAGTCGAAGAAGTCTTTGTCGACATTGTTGAAACCCGCCCGCTTCGGGCTGATCCACCCCTCCGAGACGAACGCGCCGGCGAGCAACGCCAGCTGCTCGTCACTGCTCGAAAGCGGCAGCGAGCTCTCTTCCAGCCCCTGTGGCGTACGCGAAATGAGGACGCGATCGCCTGGGCTGATCTCCTCAAGGAGCTTCCAGAGAAGAAGCGGGACGCCCTCCATGTTGACCAGGCAGAGAACCGGATGGTTGTGGGTTCCCGTCAGCTCGTGGCCGTGCCTGGTGCGCAGGCGAAGCGTCGGATGTTCGCCGGAATGGAAGAGCTTCGAGGCCTTGACCGGGCGCCCGAGGCGATCGAGGACTTCGAGATCGACGTCGTTGTCGGAGTTGGGCTCGACTTCGGGAGCGAACGAGTCAATTCGGACCGTACCGCTCGGCGTCGCCACCCGCGTGTCGCCGCTGACGCAGTACCTCATCGCCGCGGCCGGGTCGTCGTCGATCGAGCCGAAGTTGCCCTGGCCGTCGACGAGCTGGTAGCGCAGGGAGAAGTCCTGCGCCATCCGCACCAGCGTGTCGTAGATGGCCGAGTCGCCGTGCGGGTGGTACTTACCCATCACCTCGCCGACGATGAAGGCGCACTTGCGGTAGGCGCGGGTCGGCTGCAGGCCGACGTCGTGCATCGCGTAGAGCACCCGCCGGTGGACGGGCTTGAGGCCGTCGCGGGCATCTGGCAGCGCCCGACCCACGATTACGCTCATCGCGTAGTCGAGGTAGGACGAGCGCATCTCCTTCTCGAGCTCGCGCTCCTCGATGCGCCCGGTGAGGGCGTCGAGGGCCATCAGCCGATCGCCTCACTGGACGGGTGGTCAGCTCTAGACGTCAAGGAAGCGAACCTCCTTGGCGTGCGCCTCGATGAACTCACGCCGGGGCGCGACCTGATCGCCCATCAGCATCGAGAAGATCAGGTCCGCCGCGGTGGCGTCTTCGAGCGTCACCCGGGCAAGGGTGCGGCTGGCGGGGTCCATCGTCGTCTCGCGCAGCTGGTCGGCGTTCATCTCGCCGAGTCCCTTGAAGCGGGTCAGCTGGACGCCATGGCGGGCCAGCTCCAACACCGCTCCACGCAGCGCTTGGAAGGAGAGCGCGATGTTGCGGCGCTCACCCAGCTGAATCTCGAAGGGCGGCCGCCCTACTTGTTTGAGCAGCGCCTCGTGAACCTCGGTGAATTTGCGGTAGTCGAAGTGCGAGAAGAGCTCCGCCGGGAGACGGTGGGTCCGCGCCAGGCCGCTCTTGCGTTCGATCGCCTTGACGACCACGAACTCGTCGGAGACCTCGACCACCTCGGTGTCGAAGGGCGCTCCCTCCAGCGTCTTCTCACCGAGCAGCTTGGCCGCGGCGGAGACGCTGGAGACGCCCTCGTCGAGCAGGTTCGACTCCTCGAGGAAGCGGACCGTTTCGTGGCCGAACTCCGCCTGCAGGGAGGAGCCCCAGCCCTCGTACTCCTTCGAGCGGCGGACGTAGGCCTGCCAGCGACTCGAGGTCAGCTTCTTCGCGCTGCCGCTCGCGTCGATCAGCTGGAAATCCTCGAGTTTGTCGCGCAACAGCAGCTCCTCGAGCTCGGACTCGCGCTCGAGGTAGGTCTCCTGGTTGCCCTGCTTGACGCGGTAGAGAGGCGGTTTGGCGATGTATACGTAGCCGGCGTCGATCAGCTCGGGCATCTGCCGGTAGAGGAAGGTGAGGACCAGGGTGCGGATGTGGGCGCCGTTGACGTCGGCGTCGGTCGCCATCACGATCTTGTGGTACCTCGCTTCCTCGATGTTGAACTCATCGTGGACGCCGGTGCCGATCGCCGTGATCAGGGCCTGGATCTCGTTGTTGGCCAGGACCTTGTCGATGCGGCTCTTCTCGACGTTGATGATCTTGCCTCGCAGCGGCAGCACCGCCTGGGTATTGCGGTCCCGCGCCTGCTTTGCCGAGCCACCGGCGGAGTCTCCCTCGACCACGAAGATCTCGGCCAGGCTCGGGTCCTTGACCGTGCAGTCGGCGAGCTTGCCCGGCAGGGTCGAGTTCTCCAGCGCCGACTTGCGGGTCAGGTCGCGTGCCTTGCGCGCCGCGGCGCGTGCCCTCGAAGCGTCGACCGACTTGCCGATCACCCGCCGCGCGTCGGCGGGGTTCTCCTCGAAGTACTCGCCGAGTTTGCGGTTGACCGTCTCCTCGACCAGGCCCCGGATCGGTGGGTTGCCCAGTTTGGTCTTGGTCTGGCCCTCGAACTGCGGGTCGTGCAACTTGACCGAGATCACCGCGGTCAAGCCCTCGCGCACATCCTCGCCGGCGAGGTTGTCGTCCTTCTCTTTCAGCAGCCCTTTGTTGCGCGCGTAGGCATTCAGGGTGCGGGTCAGGGCGGCCCGGAAGCCGGAGAGGTGAGAACCGCCCTCGTGGGTGTTGATGTTGTTGGCGAAGCTGAAGATCGACTCCTGATAGGAGGAGTTCCACTGCATCGCCACCTCCACCTGCCCCTCCTCTTTCTCACCTTCGAAGAAGATCACCTTGCGGTGAACCTCGTCCTTGTTCTCGTTGAGGTGGCGGACGAAGTCCTCGATCCCCCCGTCGTACTGGAAGGTGATGCTGTTGGTCTGGCCGCGCTCGTCGACCAGCTCGATCTTCAGGCCGCGAGTGAGGAAGGCGGTCTCGCGAAGGCGGTCGGCCAGGGTCTGAAAGTCGAACTCGACTTCTTCGAAGATCTCCGGGTCGGGCTGGAAGGTCAGGGTCGTGCCGGTCTCGCTCGCCTTCGCGCCCGCGGTCAACGGGTTCTGAGGCTTGCCGCGCTCGTAGTCCTGGCTCCAGACGCTGCCGTCGCGGCTGATCTCCAAATGGAGCCGCGATGAGAGCGCGTTGACGACGGAGAGGCCGACGCCGTGCAGGCCGCCGGAGACTTTGTAACCACCGCCGTCGCCGAACTTGCCGCCGGCGTGCAGCGTCGTCAGCACGACCTCGGCCGCCGGTCGCTTCTCTTTCTTCAGTTCTTCGACAGGGATGCCGCGCCCGTCGTCGGAGACGGTGCAGCTGTCGTCAGGGTGGAGAACGACGCGGACCGCACCGCAGCGGCCCGCGAGCGCCTCGTCAACCGAGTTGTCCACGAGCTCGTAGACGAGGTGGTGGAGCCCGCGCGGTCCGGTCGAGCCGATGTACATGCCGGGGCGCTTGCGGACCGCTTCCAGCCCCTCGAGGACGGTGATGTCCTTGGCGCCGTAGGAATCGTCTTTTTTCGCCGCGGCGCCGCCGGCGCTCTGCTTCTTATCGGGCAACTGGTCCTTTCCGCGTCTCACAGAAAACCCCGACCGCCTGGCACTCTCCGCGCGCCTGGTCGGGGTGAAATTCGAGTTGACATAAGGATACCAGTTCGAGCCCCTGGAACGGCCGTGCCCGTCTAAAAAAAGCCCTGCAAATCACGGTAAACTGTGGCTAGTTGCGGGAGTCTTTCACACGAAAGCGCAAACTGCTCGGGGCATCCTCGCCGAGTTGCTCGCGCAGGCCCCCCTGGAGCTGCTCCTGCATCAGGTCGAGCTCCTCCACCCAGACCGGGTCTGCGCAGACAACAGTCACCTCTCCCTGCCGTTCGGATACCGGCTGCGCCGCCGCCGCCACCCGCTCGCCGACGACCCCCTCCCAGACCGACTGCACGGCCGCGAGGCGCGTTTTCGGGGCGGCTTGGCGGAGTGCTGAGCGGAACGCCTCCGAAGCGGGACGGGGGACGCGACGTCGGCTCATGCCGCCGCCGAGCGGGCGACGTCGAAAGGCATCCGCACCCGTCGCTCGCGGGCAGGGGCCGGCACCGACTCCTCGGCCGCGGCGGTGATCAGGGTCTGGCCGCCACGGACCAAGCGTTTGACGAGGCGGTCGCGGCGCGGCGGGTCGAGCTCGCTCATCACGTCGTCGAGCAGGAGCAGCGGCACAACCCGGTGCGCGGCGAGCAGCGCCTCGCGCTCGGCGAAGAGCAGCGCCAGGAGAGCCGCGCGCTGTTGGCCCTGGGAGCCATAGCGGCGCAGGGACCGGTCCCCGGCCGCGACCTTCAGCTCGTCGAGGTGCGGCCCCCACGAAGTGCGGCCGAGGCGGAGATCCGCATCGCGGCGCTCCGCCAGACCGGCGCGGATCTCCAGGGCGGTGCCGGAAGCTCGCGGCGCGTACTCGAGCGTGCCTCCTCCCGCCAGCCCAAGGTCATCCGCGGCCTCGGCGAAAAACGGGGCCAGCTCCGCGACAGCCTCGGCCCGGGCGGAGATCAACGCCTCGCCGGCCTCGGCGAGCGAGGCGTCCCAGATGTCGAGGTCGCCGCCGGAGCAGCCGCCGGCGAGCCGTGCCAGCAGCGCGTTGCGCTGCGCCAGAGCCTGGCCGTAGCGCTGGCGCAGGCCCGCCCGGGAGGGCCGGCGAGCGGCCAGGTAGCGGTCGAGGTGGGCGCGCCGCTCGGCGGGTGGACCCTTGACCAGCGCCAGACGGTCGGGCGAGAAGACCGCCACCGGGGGGCGATGGCGAGCGAGATCGGCGGGCTCGGCCGGGTTGCCGTCGAGCAGATGGCGCCGGCCCTCGGCCCGGCTGATCGAAGCGAGGAAACGGTGCTCGACTCCGTCCTCATCGCGGACCACAGCCTCAGCTCGCGCGAGCTGGTCGCCGAAAGGGATCAGCTCGCGCCTGTCCGAGGTCCGGAACGAGCGGCCGGTGAGGGCAAAGTAGAGGGCCTCGAGCAGATTGGTCTTGCCGGCGCCGTTGGGGCCGATCAAGCTGACGATCCCCTCCCCCAGCTCGATCCGCACGCCGCTCAGGCTGCGCAGCGGCCTCGCTTCGACGGCGGTGACCAGCATCGGCGCACGCCCTAGATGGCCATCTAGACGTTGAGGCGGATCGGCATCACCAGATAGCGGAAGTCTTCGTTGTCGATCGGCTGCAGCAAGCCAGGTCGCAGCGGCGAGATCAGCCGCAGCACCACCTCGTCGCCCGCGACGCTTTCGATCCCCTCGCGCAGGAACTCGGGGTTGAAGCCGATCTCCAGTGGCTCCCCCTCGAAGGCCGCCGGCATCGTCTCCTCCGCGTCGCCGACGTCCGGCGTCGAAGCCGACACCTTCAGCTCCCCCGCTGAGAACGAGAGCCGCAACGGCGCGTTGCGCTGCGCGAGCTGGCTCACCCGGCGGACGACCTCGAGGAATTCGGGCCGGGGCAAACGGACGTCGTGCTCGTAGGACTCCGGCAGGAGTTGTCGAAAGTTGGGGAACTGGCCGTCGATCAGCCTCGTATTGAGGAGGATCGCGCCTGCCTTGAAGACCGCTTGATTCGGCAGCAGGCTTACCGCCACCTCCTCGACCTCACCGCCGGCGACGAGGCGGCCGAGCTCGCGCAGCGCCTTGGCCGGAATGTTGGCCTCGATCTCGCCGCCGATCGCGCCCTCCAGCTCGGTGCGCTTGACCGCGAGGCGGTAGGAGTCCGTAGCGACCATCGTCATCTCTTCGTTTGCCGCGCTGACCAGCACGCCCGTGAGGACGGGCCGCATGTCGTCGCGCGACGCGGCGGGGGCGACCAGGTTGACCGTCTCAGCGAGCGCCGGCGCTGGAATCTTCAGCGGCTCGTCTCCCTCGTCGGGCAGGTTCGGGAAGTCCTCGCTGGGCAGGACGCGGAGGTGGAAGCTGGAGCCCCCGCTGCGGATCTCGACGTCGTGCTCGGACTCGCGCAGCTCGATTTCGACACTCTCGTCGCCGAGCGAGCGGGCGAGCTCGGAAAGAAGGCGGCCCGGAAGCAGAACGGCGCCGGTTCCCTCGACCTCGGCCTCCAGCTCGGTGCGCAATCCCATCTCTCCGTCGGTAGCCGCCAGCGCCACGCTGCCATCGGTGGCGGTGAGGAGGATGCCGGAGAGGGCCTGGGTCGCGGCGCGCGTGGAAACCGCTCGCGAAACGATCGAGAGCCTTGAGACGAGCTGGTCGCGTTTGGTGGTCAGCTTCAAATGACTGATGTCCTCTTGAGTTGAGTTAGTGGCTGTGGAAACAGCTGAAAGCGCCGAAAATCGGCATGGCCATGGGATTTTCGGCCTGTGGGGATAGCTGTGGAAAGCATTGATTCTTACAGTGTCGTCGGCGGTCAGGCCGGTTTGGCCGGGGGGCTGTGGATAGAAGAGCGCAACTCGGCAACCTGACGAGCGAGGGCGGCGTCGCTACTCAGCGTTGCCTCCGCGCGCCGCAGCGAGTTGAGCACGGTCGAGTGATCGCGACCGCCATAGAGGCGTCCGATCTGGGGTAGGGAGAGGTCGGTCGCCTCGCGGGTGAGCAGGATCGCGATCTGTCGGGCGCGTAGCGGGGTAGCGGCGCGGCTGCTCCCGACCAGCTCTGCCCGGGAGATGCCGAAGGCAGTCGCTACGCGCTGCTGGATTTCCTCCACCGTCGTCGGCCCGCTCGCCTGTCGGCGGTGGGGGATCAGCTCGGCGATCAGCTCGGCGCTGAGCGGCCTGGCGGTGAGTGAGGCGTGCGCGATCACCTTGGTCAGGCCGCCGTGGAGACGGCGTACGTTGGCGTCGATCCGGCGTGCGAGCTCGGAGAGGGCGTCGTCGCCGTCCGTCTCGATGCCCGCCTCGCGGGCAAGGCGCTGGAGGACGGTGAGGCGGGTGGCGAGGTCGGGGGGCCCGACCGGGACCGTCAGACCCCACTCGAAGCGATCGCGCAATCGCGACTCGAGGGTCGAGAGCTCACTGGGGAGCCGGTCGGCCGAGAGCACGAGCTGGCTGCCACCCTCATAGAGGGCATTGAAGGTGTGGAAGAACTCCTCCTCGGTGTGCTGCTTGCCCTGCAGGAACTGGACGTCGTTGACGAGGAGGACGTCGAGGTCGCGGTAGCGGGTCTTGAACTTCTCGGCTCCGCTGGCCCGCAACGCCGCGACGAACTCGTTAGTGAAGCCCTCGGCGGTCGTGTAGCGCACACTGAGACCGGGGGCATTGGCTTGCAGGTAGTTGGCGACCGCGCCGAGCAGATGGGTCTTGCCAAGCCCTGGGGGCCCGTGCAGGAAGAGCGGGTTGTAGGCCTCCGAGGGCGTCTCTGCGACGGCGAGGGCGGCGGCGTGCCCCAGGCGGTTCCCCTCGCCGATCACGAAGCGCTCGAACGTGTAGTTGGGATTGAGCTCCACCGCGGAGGCCCCCCTGGCTCCAGCCGCGTGGTCTTCCTCGCCGCCGGAGAAGGCGATCTCGCGCAGCGGGGCGGCCGTATCGGCGAGCGCTTCACGGATTAAGGGCGCGTAGCGGCGCTCGACCCAGGTCTGGATCCCGTCCGGTGCCGCGAGATAGAGCGTCGTGCCCTGGGTGCCAACCGCCCTGAGCGGCTCCAGCCAGATCTTGAAGGTCGATTCCGGAACGGTCAGTCGCAGGCGTCGTTGGACATCCTCCCAAAGGGCATCGAGGTCCTGTGCGGGCGAGTCGTCGGGCACCGGCGAGCGACCATAGCGACGACCCCTCGGCTCGAATCTGGCCGGGTCGCAAATGCCGAAGAAATGATTCTCGGACTCCTCCGTATACTGCGACGCCCAATGAAGCGCACCTATCAGCCGAAGAAGCGTAAGCGGGCCAAGACCCACGGGTTCCGGGCGAGGATGGCGACGCGCGGGGGCCGCGCGATCCTGAAGCGGCGTCGCGCCAAAGGCCGGAAACGCCTCACCCCGGGATGACGGCCAGCCTTAGAGGCCTGGCCGGGTTCGAGTGATGGCGGCGAAGCGACGGCGCCTCTCGCGGAGTGCCGAGTTCGACCGCGTCTACCGCGACGGCTCCTCTCATGCCACGCGCTACCTCGTGCTCTACAGCTTTCCCCGCAAGGACGAGGAGGCGCGCGACGTCAGGCTTGGTGTCTCGGTCAGCCGCAAGGTCGGCGGCGCGGTCGATCGCAACCGGGTCAAGCGGACCCTGCGGGAGGCCTTCTGGAGCCTTTCCGACAGGCTTCCGCCGCGCCATGACTTCGTCCTGGTGGCGCGCTCCGAGATCGCCGCGATGATCGAGCAGGACGGGACCGAGGGCGCCAAGGCGAGCCTCGAAGAGGCATTGGAGCAGTCTGGCGCGGGGAGGCGTTCCACGTGAAACGGGTCCTACTGGCGCCGATCGCCGCCTATCAACGCCTGGTTTCCCCGGCGCTGCCCCGGCGCTGCCGCTATGAGCCGACCTGCTCCGCCTACGCGGCCCAGTCGATCCGCCGCTTTGGGCCGGTCAGAGGGCTGCTGCTCGCCTGCTGGCGCCTGCTGCGCTGCAATCCCTTCAGCCATGGCGGCTTCGACCCTGTCCCGGACCGCTTCACGCTGCGGGTCGGCCCGGTCGATCCCTCCGACTACCACCGCGAGGCCCACTCGTGATGCCGACCGCCGACATCCTGCAGCCGCTGGTTGACATCGCCAACGGTGTCCTCAAGTTCTTCCACGATGACGCCGGGCTCAGCTGGGGCGGCGCGATCATCGCCCTGACGATCTGCACCCGGGCGCTGCTGATCCCGCTCACCTACAAATCGCTGAAGGGGATGCGGGCCCTGCAGGCCCTGCAGCCGCAGCTGAAGGAGCTCAAAGAGAAGTACAAGAACGATCAGCAGCGCATGCAGCAGGAGATGATGGCCTTCTACAAAGAGAACAAAGTCAACCCCTTTGCCTCCTGCATCCCGCTGATCGCCCAGCTGCCGGTCTTCATCACCCTCTTCCACGTCCTCCGCAACGAGCTTCCCGCCGACATCGGCTGCGAAGCGGGCCATTGCGGCAGCGAAGCGTCCTTCCTCTTCATCCACGACCTGACCGCGAAGGCGACCGGCGGCGAACTGATCGCCCTGCTGATCCTCTACATCGGCACGCAGCTGATCTCCGGCATGGTGATGGCGGTCACCGCCGATAAAAGCCAGCGCACGATGATGTTCGTCCTGCCCTTCGTCTTCGTCCCCTTCGTGATCAGCTTCCCGGCCGGCCTCGTGCTCTACTGGATCACGACCAACTTCTGGACGATCGGCCAGCAGTATGCGCTCAAACGCTTCATCCCGGCACCGGCGATGCCTACGCCAGCCCAGGTTGCGGCGGCCAAACCACCGCCACCGCCTCCCAAAAAGAAGAAGCGGCGGCGCTGACGGAAGCTCCGCCAGGCAGCAGGGGAGAGACCCCGAAAGCTGCCTGGGTTCGCTCCGCTCACGATGTTGGTGTCGCTTCGCGACGGGAATAACTCTGCGGAGCCGCTTCGCGAGGCACTTTCGGGGTCTCTCCCCTGCTGCCCGTGACCATCCCGTCTCTTGTTGAGCTGAAGGATGGCTCCCCTTGCTTAGCTGGCTGGATAGGGTGCGGCCTGTGAGTGACGAGACCAAATGGCCTGAGGAGCCCGCTGAGCGGGTTCAGGAGCTTGTCGAGGGGGTTCTCGACGAGCTTGACCTTGATGGTGAGGTTGAGATCAAGGAGGACGACGAGCGGATCGAGGCTGTTATCTCCGGCGATGACGACTATGGGCTGCTGATCGGCAAACGAGGCCAGACGATCGATGCGCTGCAGCTACTCGCCTTCCAGGCCGCATTTCGCGGGCTCCGGGACCGAAAACGGGTTGTGCTCGATGTCTCCGGCTACCGCGAGCGCCGCAGGGAGGTTCTGACGGCGCGGGCCGACCGGGCTGCCGACCAGGCACTGGATGGCAGTGTCACGGTCGAGATGGACCCGATGAGCGCTCAGGAACGGCGCGTCGTGCACGAACATCTCAAAGAGCGCTCCGGGGTCGAGACCTACAGCGAAGGGGACGAGCCTCGGCGGTGTGTGGTCGTCGCACCGCTTGTGTCGGAGTGAGAGAGCCCCGGGTGGGGCTTCCACTTAACTTTTTCGGTGGGGTCCCTTCCGGCTGACGCCCGTGGGCCGGCACCGAAAAAGTACAAGACGTTTCAGCCCCACCCGGGGCTCTCTCAGCGAAGCGCAGGTGGAGGCTACGAGCAGGGTCCTTGAGCTGTTGGAGGGGGAGAGAGCTTCCGTCAGCTCGGTTACCGACCCTGAGCGCGCTTGGCGGGTGCATGTGGAGGACAGCCTCACCGGGCTTGAGGTTTCTGATTTGGCGAAAGCTGGACGGATCGCGGATATTGGCTCTGGGGCTGGGTTTCCTGGCCTTGTGCTGGCGATCGCCCTGCCTGACTCCCAGCTCGATCTGATCGAGTCGGTGGGGCGCAAGTGTGAGTTCATCCAGCGAGCGATCGATGCGGCCGGGATTGCCAACGCCATCGTCGTAAATGCCCGCTCCGAGGACATTGCCACCGGCGAGCGGCGCGATTCCTACGACGCGGCAACCGCGCGAGCCGTGGGCCGTCTCTCGACCCTCGCCGAGCTGGCCTCCCCACTCCTCAAGGAGAACGGCGTCCTGGTCGCCTGGAAGGGCAAACGCGACGCCGACGAGGAGCGGCAGCTCGAACGAGCCGCCGACCAGCTCGCCATGCACCCCGAGCGGATCTTGGATGTAGGCGACCGCGCGGGCAGCAAGCATCGACATCTCCACGTCCTACGCAAGCTCGGCCCCACGCCGGCGGATCTCCCCCGCCGCCCCGGCATTGCGAAGAAGCGCCCACGCGGGTAATGGCGGCGATGGATAGGGCCAGGGGTTGTTACGGGAGTGCCTCGCGAAGCGGCTCCGCAGAGTAATTCCAGCCGCGAAGCGGTCCAAATCCGTGAGCGAAGCGAACATAGGCACCTCCCGTAACAACCCCTGGCCGCTACCACCCCAAGCCCAATAGTCTGCGCCACATGGGCCTTGTCTACGCGGTGGCGAACCAGAAGGGCGGCGTCGGCAAGACGACGACCGCGGTCAACCTGACCGCCTGCGTCGCCGCCGCGGGATCCCAGACCCTGCTGGTCGACCTCGATCCCCAGTGCAACGCGACCGTCGCCCTGGGCGGCGACCGCGACGCCCACCCCTCTTCGTATGACTGCCTGATCGGCGACGTCTCGGTCGCCGAGGCGGCGCGTCCGGCCGGGCCGGACAACCTCTGGCTCGTCCCGGCCAACCGCGACCTGGCGGGCGCGGCGGTCGAGCTTCCCCGCCTCGACGGCTCGGAGACCCGCCTGCGCGAACGGCTCGGCCCGCTGCGCGAGCGTTTCGCCTTCACGATGCTCGACTGCCCCCCCTCGCTGGGCCCGGTCAGCGTCAACGCCCTGGTTGCCTCCGATCGCGTGATCGTGCCGGTGCAGGCCGAGTACCTGGCGCTGGAGGGGCTGGTTCAGTTCCTCGACACGCTGGGGATGATCCGCCGCGAGCTCAACCCGGCGCTGAACGTGTCGGGCCTGTTGATCACCATGCACGACGAGCGCACGCGCCTCGCTCAGGACGTGGAGCGAGAGCTGCGCGAGCATTTCCCCGAGATGGTCTTCGACACCGTCATACCACGCAGCGTCAGGGTCGCCGAGGCGCCGAGCTACGGCTTGCCCGTAACCGAGCACGCTCCCGCTTCTCGCGGCGCCACCGCCTACCAGGCGTTGGCGGAGGAGCTGGTCGGCCGTGGCTAGCGGCAAGGCAAAGCGCGGCATGGGCCGCGGCCTGGCGGCGATCCTGCCCGAGAGCGTCGCCGGTGAGGAGGTCGGCGAGCTGCGCGAGCTGCCGGTCGGCCTGATCAAGCCGAACCCGAAGCAGCCCCGCACCAACTTCGACGCCGATGCACTGGCCGGCCTCGCCGCCTCGATCGAGACGAGCGGCGTCGTGCAGCCGCTCCTGGTCCGCCCCCTCCACGACGGTAGCTACGAGCTGATCGCCGGCGAGCGCCGCTGGCGCGCCTCCCAGCAGGCCGGCCTGGAGAAGGTGCCGGCGATCGTGCGCGACTCCGAGCACGCGGAGCGATTGCAGGTCGCGTTGATCGAGAACATGGTCCGCGAGGACCTCAACCCGGTCGAGGAGGCTCGGGCCTGCGCGGCCTTGGTCGAGGACCTCGGCCTCTCCAAAGAGGACCTGGCCCGCCGCATCGGCCGCAGTCGCCCCGCCGTGTCCAACCTGATCCGTTTGCTCGACCTTCCAGACGAGGCAATCGCTCTGCTCGAGTCCGGCGAGCTCAGCGAGGGCCACGGACGGGCCCTGCTCGGCGTCCCCGGCAACGACGTGCGCCGCCGTCTCGCCCGCGACGCGGCGAAGGGCGGCTGGTCCGTTCGCGAGACCGAGAACAGGGTTAAGCTGGCCAGCCAGCCAAGACAGGCGAAGAGCACCCGCCGGTCAGTCGGTGCCGAGGAGGCGGCGGCGATGCGCGACGCCGCCGACAAGCTCGAGACCGCACTCGGCCACGAGGTCAAGGTGCGTCCGCGGGGAGCAGAGGTGTCGGTCGAGATCCGCCTCGCCGACCTCGACGAGGCCCTCGCTCTGGCCCGCAAGCTGGGCCGCAAACGAGCCTGAGCACGCCGCGCGGGACCCGTCGCCGGGTCGCTATCATCGCCACGCCCCGGGCGATTAGCTCAGTTGGTTAGAGCGCGTCTCTGATAAGGACGAGGTCCCTGGTTCGAATCCAGGATCGCCCACTGCCGCGCCGCCGCATCGATTCGCCCGGCGGAACGGCCCAGGGCCGTACCTATAATGGGCGATCCATCTCGGCTCGGAGCGAATTTTGCAGCAGATGCAGATCTACGGGGTCAGCTTCGACATGGTCGGCAAGCAGCCGATCGTCTTGTTGAAGACGGTTGACGGCAACCGCTTCCTGCCGATCTGGATCGGTCATCCGGAGGCGGCGGCGATCCTGATGAAGCTGCAGGGTGCCTCGACGCCGCGCCCGATGACGCACGACCTGCTCTCGGACATGCTGGAGCAGCTCGACGCCAAGTGCGAGCGGGTCTCCGTCACCGAGCTACGCGATAACACCTTCTATGCCTCGATCACCGTTTCCGTCGACGGTTCGGAGCTGGAGATCGACTCGCGCCCCTCCGATGCACTGGCGCTTGCCGTGCGGGTCTCGGCGCCGATCTTCGCGGCCGAGGACGTGATCGAGGAGTCGGCGATCGAGTTCGAGCACGAGGTCGAGGACACCGAGGAGGTCGTCGACAAATTCAAAGAGTTCCTCGACGAGGTCACCCCGGACGACTTCGCCGAGGGAACCTCTTAGGCCGCAGCGGGCTTCAGGGCCAGCTCGAGGATCCGCTCGACCAGTTCCTCGAAGCTCATCCCGGCAGCCTCGGCGGCCTGGGGGAGGAGGCTGGTGTCGGTGAGGCCGGGGACCGCGTTCACCTCGAGCACCTGGGGCCCGTCCGTGCCGAGGATCAGGTTGACGCGGCAGAACCCCGAGCAGCCCAGCGCCTGGTAGGCGCCCAACGCCGCCGCCGTAACCGCCGTGGAGTCGCTCTCGCCCAACGCCGCCGGGCAGACAAAATCGGTTCGGCCGATCTCATAGCGCGCTTCGAAGTCGTAGCGGTCGCCGTCGCTGGGAATCGCCTCGACCACGGGCAGGGGCTCACCCCCGACGACGCTCACCGCCAGCTCACGGCCGTCGACGAAGCGCTCGAGCAGCACCCGGCTGTCGTAGCTGAAGGCCGAGATCAGGGCCTCGGGCACCTCGAACCAGCTCGCCGCGAACTTCACGCCCAGAGCCGACCCGCCACGGCTCGGCTTCAGTACCAACGGAAAGCCGAGGCGCTCCTCCAGGTCGCCCAACGCATCGGCGGCGCCAAGCTCGCGGAAGGCCGTCTCGTTGAAGGCGAACCAGTCCGGGGTCCGAACGCCGCTGTCGCGCAGCTCGCCCTTGGCGAGAACCTTGTCGATGCAGCGAGCGCAGGCTGCAACGCCCGGCCCCGTGAAGGGAATGCCGAGGATCTCCAGCAGCTCCTGCACGGTGCCGTCCTCACCACCGACGCCGTGCATGGCGACGAAGGCGACATCGGGCCGTCCGGCGGTCAGGCGCTTGACCAGGTCGGCGCCCGCGTCGATCGCCAGCACTTCGTGTCCGAGCCGCTCGAGCGCGTCCTCGACCCGGGCCCCCGAACGCAAGGAGACGCCGCGCTCCAGCGACCGCCCGCCCTTGAGCACCGCGACCTTCACGCCGAACTCTCTTTGCGGAAGGGAAGCACGTCGGCCGACGCGTCCTCTTTCGCCGCCGCGTCCTCCGCCTCCGGTGCCGCGCTCTCCCGTTCGCCTGTCAAGGCGCCGTACAGCTCGACCTGCTCGGCGATCGTCTTGCCGATCCGCCGCACTCCCTCGCGGATCTCCTCGTCGCCGACGCCGGAGAAGTTGAGCCGCATCGAGCTGCGGCCGCGGCTCTCGTCGACGTAGGCCGCCTGGCCGGGAACGAAGGCGACGTCCTCGCGCAGCGCCTTGGCGAGGAGGTCGCTGGTATCGATGTAGTCGGGCAGCGTCGCCCAGATGAAGAGGCCGCCCTCGGGCTCGGTCCAGGTCGCCTGGGCGGGGAAGTGCTCGCGCAGCGCCTCGACCATCGTGTCGCGCCGACCGCGATAGATCTCAACGAGGTCGGAGATGTACTCGCGCCAGCGCCCTTCGCCGAAGTACTCGCGGACGAAGTGCTGGGTCAGGGTCGAGCTACAGAGGTCGGAAGCCTGCTTGCCGAGCACGATCTTCTCCATGACGGGCGGCGGCGCCACCGCCCAGCCCAGCCGGATCCCCGGCGAGAGGATCTTGGAAAAGGTGCCGACGTAGATGACGAAATCGCCGCCGTCGAGCTGGTAGAGCGGCGGCAGTGGCTCGCCGCTGAAGCGCAGCAGGCCGTAGGGGCTGTCCTCGACGACGAGCAGCTCCCGCTGTCGCGCCAGCTCGACCAGGCGCCGACGCCGCTCAAGCGACATCGTCACCCCGGCGGGGTTCTGAAAGCTCGGCACCGAGTAGACGAATTTGGGCCGCTTGCCTTCGCGGTCGAGCCGGCCCAGGACCGCTTCCAGCTCCTCGATGCGCATCCCGTCCTCGTCGCAGTCGATCTGGATCGTCTCTGCCTGGTAGCTGCAGAAGACCGGTACCGCGCCGGGATAGGTAGGCGCCTCGCAGATGACGACGTCGCCCGGGTTGACCAGCGTCTTGCAGATCAGGTCGATCGCCTGCTGCCCGCCGGTGGTGACGATCACGTCGTCGGGATCGGGCAGCATGCCCTCCGCGCCCATCACCTCGAGGATGCAGTCGACGGTCTCGGCGAAGCCCTCGGTCGGTCCGTACTGGAGCGCCTCCGCCGTCGATTTCTGCGCGATCCGCGTCATCTGCGCGGCGAAGGTCCCCGCCGGGAAGGTCGAGGTATCGGGCAGGCCCCCGGCGAGCGAGATCACCTCGGGGCGGGCGGTGACCGCCATCAGGTCGCGCATCGCCGAGGAGCGCATCACGCCGGTGCGGGCGGCGAAGAGGCCGGCGTAGCGGGCCAGATCGCGGCTGCTGGTGTGGGCTCGTCGCCGGTGTGGCGTCTCTTCCATCCCCGAAGTGTAGGTTTTCGTCGTGAGCTTCCTCGAAGGCACCGGGCTCGAGCTCGGCATCGGCATCGCGATCGGGATGCTCGCCGGCGCCACCGGCACGCGCGGATCCGCCCGTGGTCGCATGACCCTGCTGGCCGCCGCGATCGGGCTCATCGTCGGCTTCCTGCTCTCCGGCAGCGCCGATCTGGGCGGTCCCCTCGGCGCCGTTTTCTGCCTCCTCGGCGCCGCCCTCGGCTGCATCGTGATCAGCGACGTGGTCAGCGGCGCCAGCCGCCGTGAGAACGGCGGCGGCGGGGCACTCGGCTTCCTTGTCTCGCTGGCAGCGCTGATCGTCGTTGCGATGGCCCTGCTGCTGCCGGTGCTGACGTTGCTCGTGATCGTCGCGCTGGTCTGGCTGGGGGTGGCTCGCCACCGCCGCGCGCAGCGCAAGCACGCCGGCCTGCGCGTGCTGCGCTGAGGAATCAAGCCCCGCCTCCTCTGCTCCCGCGAATCCCTGATGAATCAGATATGGACAGGGATTCGCTCCCGCGTCCGGGGGCGGCTTCCCATTACCTGAGACGTTCAGAATCACGATCGTGGCTAAGAAGCTCGTCCTCACCTACGTCGACTCGCTGCGCACCGACATGCTCGAACGCGCCGTCGGGGAGGGCCGCGCGCCGACCTTCGGGGCGCTGCTGGAGCGTGGCGTCCTGATCGGAGATTGCGTCTCCAGCTTCCCTTCGGTGACCCCGGTCGCCTGCGCCGAGATGGTCACCGGTGTGGCGTCCGACCGGCACTGGATAAGCGGCATGAACTGGTTCCACCGGCTCGAGCGCCGCTACGTCGAGTACGGGTCATCGCTGGAGGCGACGCGCGCCGTCGGGGTCTTCCGCGCGCTCTACGACCTCGTCTACAACATGAATCTCGCCCATCTCAGCCCCGAAGTCGAGACTCTCTTCGAGCGTCTCGACGATGCCGGCGTGCGCACGGCCTGCACGCCCTTCCTGATCTACCGGGGCCGTCATCGTCACCAGGTCTCGCTAGAGGGCCTCTTGCGCCGGGCGGTCGAGACGACCCGGCTCAAGTTTCGCCATCACACCTGGGGTCCGGCCGAGCTCTTCTACGGAGACCTCTACGCCAGCCGTGAGGTGCCCTGCAAGTCGACCTCGATCCCGGGCAGCCGCGACGGCTACTCGGCCTGCTGCGCCGCGGAGTTAGAGCGCGAGGGCGCCTACGACTTCCTGCTCTTCTCGCTTGCCGACAACGACAACTACTCGCATCGCCATGGGCCGGAGGCGAGCGTCGAGTCGATCGCCAAAGCCGACCACTGCTTCGCCAAGCTGGTCGAGGCGGGGGGTGGGCTCGATGCGTTCCTCGCCGCCCACGCCGTGATCCTGCTCGCCGACCACGCGCAGACTCCCGTCAGCCGCGGCCTGCCCCTGGCCGATCTGCTCGGACGCGAGTGGACGGTGCTGGCGCCTTCCGACGACCGCCCCGAGCTGGCGCAGCTGGCGGTCAGCCCGACCGGCCGCGCCGCCCACGTCTACCTGTTGCCTGGAGAGGGGGAGAGGGCCGATCCAGACGAGGTGAGGCGCCGCCTAGCAGAGACCGAAGGGGTTGACATCGTCTGTTGGCACGAGGGGAAGGCGGCGGTCGTCGAACGTGGGGGCGAGCAGCTGCGATTCCAGCCAGGCGAGCAGGTTGCCGATCTTCGCGGCGCCGGCTGGGATCTCGATGGCGATCCCGGTGTTTTGACAGCGACGGTGGAGAACGGCGTGATCCACAGCGACGAATACCCTGACGCGCTCGCCCGCGTTTTCTCTGCGGTGACCGCGCCGCACGCGGGCGACTTCATCGTCTCGCTGACCCCCGGCTACGAGGCGGTCGACTGGGGCGGCATAAGCCACGCCGGCGGCGGCAGTCACGGCTCATTGTGCGCGGGCGACTCGCTCGGTCCGCTCCTCTTCGTCGGCTGTGGACCAGATGATCCAGGTGAGCGAGACCAGTGGGCGCTCCGCGATGTGATGCCGGTTGTGCTCGAACATTTCGGGATTGGGTGATGGTGGTGGCCATGGGGCCGAATGTGTCAGTCCCAGAGTGCCCAGGTTCGCTTCGCTCACTATGTTGGTGTCGCTTCGCGACGGGAATCACTCTGCGGAGCCGCTTCGCGAGGCACTCTGGGACTGACACACTCCGCCCTGCCCTCGTCGCCCTGTTGGCGGCGCTGCTTGTACTGCTGACTCCGGTCATGGCTGATGCAGCTGAGGTCAACGAGGGGCAGGTGACTCGCGCTGCCAACCACGACGCGAAGGTGGTTGAAGAGAGAGCGAAGAACGGGGAGTTGACGCATAGTGCCTCGAGGGTCGAAGGGCACTGGGAGGTTGCTTACTTCGCCGGCGATACGGAGGTGGCTCTGGTCCTCGTCGATCCCCATGACGGTGAAGTCACTGAGTCCTGGACCGGCTACCAGGTGTTATGGAAGATGGCGCGGGGTTACTCGGGCGCCTTCGGTCACAAGCTGAACGCTCCTTACGTCTTCCTACCGCTCTGTGTGCTTTTCCTGGTTGGGCTGCTCGATTGGCGAAGGCCGTGGCGGGTTGCCACGCTGGACCTGCTGGTGCTGCTGGGCTTCGGGGTATCCAATTACTTCTTCAACCGTGCCGAAATCGGCGTGTCGGTTCCGCTGCAGTACCCGGTGCTGCTGTACCTGTTCGGGCGAGCCCTGTGGATTGGGTTTCGTGGCAGGGACGAGGGCATTCGCCCGGTCTGGAAGGCAAGCTGGCTGCTGGTCGCGGCGCTGTTCCTGATGGGCTTTCGGGTGGGCCTGAACATGGCCGATTCGGGTGCGATCGACGTCGGCTACGCGGGGGTGGTCGGTGCCGACCGGATAACGCACGGCGAACCCCTCTACGAAAACTTCCCCTCCGACGTCTCCCAGGGCGACACCTACGGCCCGGTCAACTACGTCGCCTACGTCCCCTTCGAGGCGATCTGGCCGTGGACCGGCAGCTGGGACGATCTCCCTGCTGCCCACGGTGCCGCGGTCGCCTTCGACCTAGCCGTCTTCTTCTTGCTGATCTGGCTTGGCCTGCGCATCCGGCCTGGACCGGCAGGCCGCAAGCTCGCCGCCACCCTCGCCTTCGGCTGGGCGGCCTACCCCTACACGGCGTACGCGCTCGAGTCGAACTCCAACGACACGCTCGTAGCCGCCCTCCTCCTCGCCGTCCTTCTGGCCCTGGCGCGCCCCGCCCCGCGAGGCGTCCTCGCGGCACTTGCAACCCTGACCAAGTTCGCCCCCCTGCCCCTCGTCCCGATGCTCGCCACGTACCGAGCCCGCCCCCGGACGATCGCGATCTTCTCCGCGGCCTTCCTGCTGACGGGCGCCCTGCTGATGCTCTGGCCGGCCATAGACCCAGGCCTCCACACGTTCTACGAAAGAACGATCGCCTACCAAGCAGACCGCAACTCCCCATTCAGCATCTGGGGCCAAGTGGGTGGCCTCGAACCTCTCCGCGTGGCGATCCTCGTCGCAACGGGCCTCATGTCCCTCACCTTCGCCTTCATCCCAAAGCACAAGTCCCTAGTACAGGTAGCCGCTCTATCGGCAGCCCTCCTAATCTCCCTTCAGCTAACCGCACACCACTGGTTCTACCTCTACATAGTCTGGTTCTACCCCCTGCTCCTAGTAGCAATGTCGTCCCGCGTAGAGGCCCCGGCAGGCAGTCTCAAAGTGCCTCGCGAAGCGGCTCCGCAGAGTTACTCTCGTCGCGAAGCGACCCCAAATCCGTGAGCGAAGCGAACATAGGCACCTTTGGGACTGCCTGCCGGGGCCCATAGGCCTGCGAGTTACCCAGTCGGAGCGGGCACCATGATCTGCTCGATCGAGTCAGCCAGTCCCGAATCGTTCACCTCGACCACAGCCCCCATGACCCAGACATCCTCCTCGGCCGTCTCGAACTTGACCGGCATCTGAGTGGTCATCCGCCTCAGTATCTGCTCCGGCTTGACACCGAGGACGCCGGCCCGCGAGCCGGTCATGCCGACGTCGGAGATGTGGGCCGTGCCGCCGGGTAGGACCCGTGCGTCGGCGGTGGGGACGTGGGTGTGGGTGCCGAAGACGGCGGCGACGCGGCCGTCGAGGTGCCAGCCGATCGCGACCTTCTCGCTGCTGACTTCGGCGTGGAAGTCGACGACGACGATGTCCGCCTCGATCCGCTCGAGGATGCTGTCGACCTCGTGGAACGGCAGGCGAGCGACTTGGAGGCCGACCGCACCGCTGAGGTTGATCACGCCGACCCGCTTGTCGCCGACCTCGACCACGACGTGACCCTTGCCGGGGTTGGCGTGGGGATAGTTGGCGGGTCGGATCACCCGCTCGGCGCGGTCGAGGAACTCGTAGGCCTCACGGTGCCGGTAGACGTGGTTGCCGGTCGTGATCACGTCGCAACCGGCGTCGAAGAGGAAATTGGCGGTCTTCTCGGTGATCCCCATGCCGCCGGCCGAGTTCTCACCGTTGACGATGGTCAGGTCAGGCCGGTATCGCTCGCGTAGCTCGGGCATGGCGGCCTTGAGCCCGCGTCGGCCGGGGCCGCCGACAACGTCGCCGATGAAGAGCACTCGCATTGACTGACCCTACCCGCGATGGTGGAGAGGAGCGAGGGGAAACCGCCTCGCTGACCGCACCCGGGTGCCTTGCACTGACGATCTTGAACTTATAGGTTCTCTCAAACCATGGCCCTGGACGACGGTCACGAGCCGATCTTCAAGTTTCACTCGACCGAGGGGTATCACCCGCTTGCGGTCGAGAGCGTGGAAGAGGTGGGCGAGGGGATAGTCATGCCGCACGACGAGCGTCGCACCAAGGGAATCTCGCTCGGTTCCCTGCCGGCCGACGGTTTGCGGATGGTGCTACCGACGAAAAAGCTCCCGGCGGAAGAGGCCAGGCTGCAGGAGGGAGAGATGGCGAAGGTCGGCTACAGGCAGACGGTCGAAGGCGGCGGGCTTGAATGGGTCCAGTACTGGCTCTGGTACCTCTACAACCCAAAGAAGTTCGTCGTTGCGGGCGAACATGAGGGCGACTGGGAGTTCGTGCAGGTCGGCTACGGCGGCGGGGTCCCCGTCTGCATGACGTGTTCTCAACACAAGTCCGGGGGGGCGCGCTGGTGGTGGGAGATCGAGCAACAGGAACGTCGCCCGGTCATCTACGTCGCGCTCGGTTCGCACGCGAACTACTTCGAACCCAGAAAAGCACAGACTGAGCTCGACGACGAGGCCGATGGCGGGTCGGAGCTGGACGGGATCAAATGGCGGGACTTCGATCCCTCCTGGGTGTCCTGGCCTGGGCGCTGGGGCAACTCCACGGGGTTCGGGACCTCGCCCCAGTCGCCGGGTTGCCAGGGCACTCGCTGGAAAGCCCCACACCTCTACCACGCTTCCGCCACGCACCAGTCCTGACGGACGCCTCCCCGACGGTGGCCTCAGACCGTCGTGAAGCGGCGCAGGGCGAGGCGCGCGAGTGCACCGTAGGCGACGATCAGGATCGCCAGGTGAAGCAGCGGACCGCCGATTCCCGGGCCGGCCGAGTCGAGAGCCGCGGTCATCGCCTGCAGCGTCGGCTTGAAGGGGAACAGCGCGGTCACCACCCGGATACCGTCGTAGAGTCCGGAGCCGACGGCTCCCGACGGGACGAGCGAGAGCAACGCGACCGGCAGCGAGATCATGAAAGCAAGCAGGGAGACGGCTCGCACGTCGCGCGCCGCCGCCCCCAGCGCCGCGCCGGCCGCCCCCAGCGCGGCGCCCCCAGCGAGGATCGCCAGCAGCCACAGCCCGATCCGGCTCCACTCGAGTCCGACGAAGAGCTGCATTCCTCCCAGCATCAGCAGCGTCACCACCAGCCCGACGACGACGCCGAGGCCGATCTTCTCGGCGAGCAGCCCCGTGCGCGAGAGGAGGCCGCCGGTGAGGCGGGGAAAGGTGTTTTCCTCACGCTCCAGGGCCAAGGAGCCGGCGACCAAGAGCAGGGTGACGAAGGTGAGCGTCAGCGTCGCCGCGACAGCGATCGCGAAGATTTCCAGCGGCGGAGTGGGGGCGCTGACCGATTGCTTGTTGACCGCGATCGGCTGCGCCAACCGATCGATCAGCGGCGCCGCCACGTCGAGGTTGTCGCGGGCGAGGGTCGCGAAACGGATCACCCGGTCGAGCTCGGCCCGCCGCGACGCGGGCACGGCCGGCCGCAGCGCTTGCAGGATCGAAGCGACGGCGCGCAGGCCGAGGATTTCGACCGGCTGGCCGAGCACGTCGAAGTTGCCGCCGTTGACGACCAGGTTGAGGTAGCGCCCGCCTTCCTTGGCGATCTGCTTGGCGATGAAGAGGTTGGCCTGCGCCAGTAGGGCCGTGATGCGGTCGTCGACAACCCGCGCCTTGAGCGGATCCTCCTCGTTGACGATCACGTTGACTTCGGGGGTTTCCGGGGCCAGGGTGGAGAGGGAGTTGAGCCGATCGATCAGGTCGCTGGGCAGGATCAGTGCCGCGAGCACGTCTCCTTCTCGCACTTTCGCTTCGGCCTGTGCTCGGCTGGAGACGTTGACGCACTCCACCTGCTTGCAGATCCGGTCGTTGACCCCGACCGCCGGCAGCTTGCCGTTACCCCCGGCGATCCGGGCCCCCGGCGGGATTTCGTTGAGGAAGGCGACACGAGGCTTGCCGGGTTCGCGCGAGATCGCGAAGCCGATCAGCAGCGCGATCAGGATCGGGTAGGCGACCAGCAGAGCAGCCTGCAGCGGCGAGCGCCGTAGGATCTGCAGGTCCTTGAGCAGCAGCCAGCGCATCAGTCAATGGCCCCGGTGCTGAAGGAAGGCGACGAAGGCGGTCTCGAAGTCGCGGCCGGCCGCCCCGGGGGTCTCGCCGCGAACCGCTTCGCGCAGGCCATCCGAGGATCCGTCGAAGAGGCTCTCGCCGTCGGCGAGGACGAGCAGCCGCTGCCCGTAGCGCTCGGCCTCCTGGATGTCGTGGGTGGAAAAGATGACGGTCGTGCCGCGCCCGGCGAGACCCGAGACGAACTCCCACAACCGCGCCCGCTGCCGCGGATCGAGCCCGACGCTGGGCTCGTCCAAGAGCAGCACCGCGGGCCGCGAGAGCAGCCCGATGGCGATGTTGATCCGCTGCTGGTTTCCTCCTGAAAGCTTGGCGACGACCTCCCCCCGCCGCTCCCCCAACCCGGTCAGCTCCAGCATCTCCTCAACAGCCACGCGCGGCTCCTCCCGCTTCTCCAAACGGGCAAAAAGCAACAGGTTCTCCTCCACCGTCAAGCGCCGATAGAGCGCCGCCTGCTGCGGCACCCAGCCAACGTCCCCATTAGGCGAACTCACCTCCCCGGCATCCGGCTGCACCGTCCCGGCCAGAATCGAAAGCAGCGTCGTCTTCCCAGCCCCATTAGGCCCGATCACCGCCACCAGCTCCCCAGCATCAGCAGCGAAGTCGACCCCCCTGAGAGCTTCGCGCTCTCCATATCTCTTGACCAGCCCCGTCGCCTCCACGGCGGAGAACGCTACTGGCCTGTCGGGGGAGGTCGGGTGCCCCTCTCATGGAGGCCCATGGACAGGCAAATCGAACCGCGACAGGCGATCGGCTGCGCAACGGCCTCCAGGAGAGGGGCACCCGACCTCCCCTAAACTCGCAACAATGCAGTTCCCAAGCACCCGTATGCGGCGACTGCGCCGCACTGAAAGCTTGCGTGGGCTCGTCCGCGAGACCGAGCTGTCGCCGGCGCACCTGATCCAGCCGACCTTCGTCGTCGCCGGCGAGGGCATCCGCGAAGAGGTCGAGTCGATGCCCGGCATCGAGCGCTTCTCGATCTCCGAGCTGGTCGCCGAGGCGACCGAGATCGCCAGCGCAGGGATCGGAGCGGTCCTGCTCTTCGGCGTGCCGGCCGACAAGGACGAGACCGGCTCCGGCGCCTACGACGACGAGGGCATCGTGCAGATGGCGGTGCGGGCCCTGAAGGAGGCCCACCCGGAGCTGACGGTGATCACCGACGTCTGCCTCTGCGAGTACACCACGCACGGCCACTGCGGCTTCGTCCGCGACGGCGAGGTTGACAACGACCTGACGATAGAGCTGCTGGCCAAAACCGCGATCTCCCACGCCGAGGCCGGCGCCGACGCGGTGGCGCCCAGCGACATGATGGACGGCAGGGTCGGCACGATCCGCCACCAGCTCGACGAGGAGGGTCACGCCGGGACCCCGATTGTCGCCTACAGCGCCAAGTACGCCTCCGCCTTCTACGGGCCCTTCCGCGATGCAGCCGAGTTGACCCCCGAGTTCGGCGACCGGCGTGGCTACCAGCTCGATCCCGCCAACGCCACCGAGGCGGTCCGGGAGGCCCAGCTCGACCTCGACGAGGGCGCGGACATGTTGATGGTCAAGCCGGCGACCCCCTACCTCGACGTCGTCCGCCGGGTCAAGGAGGCGACCGGCGCCCCGCTCGCCGCCTACCATGTCTCCGGCGAGTACTCGATGCTGAAGGCGGCTGCCGCCAACGGCTGGATCGACGAGCGCGCCACGGTGGTGGAGACCTTGACCTCGATCCGCCGCGCCGGCGCCGACGCGATCGTCACCTACTACGCGAAGGAGGCCGCGGCTTGGCTCCGCTGAAAGTTCCCCAGTCGAAGGCGCGCTCCCGCAAGGGCGGCGCGGCGATTCCGCTGGACGAGACCGACAAGCGGCTGATGAACCTGCTGCAGTCGAGCTTCCCGCTCGACCGCGAGCCCTTTGCCCTGCTCGCCTCCGAGGCGGAGCTCGAGCTCGACGATGTCCTCACCCGCACCCGGCGCCTGCTGGACGAGCGGATCATCCGCGAGATCACGCCGATCTTCGACACCCGCGCGCTCGGCTACGAGTCGATGCTGGTCGCCGCCAAAGTCGATGCCGAGAACCCCCAGCGCGCCGCCGCCGCGGTCAACGCCCATCCCGGCGTCTCCCACAACTACCTGCGCACCCACGACTTCAACCTCTGGTTCACGATCGCCGTGCCACCGGACTCCGAGTTGGGCATGGAGGGCAGCCTGGAAGCGCTGATGCGCGAGACCGGCGCCGAGTCGATGCGCCAGCTGCCCACCCTGACCCTGTTCAAGATCAACATGAACCTGGAGATGGAGAAGGGCACCGATGCGCTCGCCGCCGCGGTCGAAGCGGCGCCGCCGCGGGAGCTGGAGCGCCAGCCCTATGACGAGCGCGATGTCGCCACGATCCAGGCCATGCAGGGTCCGATGGAGGCGGTCGAGCGACCCTACGACGCTGCCGCCGCGGAGCTGGGGATCTCGACCGAGGAGCTACTGGAGCGGTTGCGGAACATGGTTGACCGCAAGATCCTGCGGCGGGTCGCCGCGATCCTCTACCACCGCCGCGCCGGCTTTTCGGCCAACGGCATGGGTGTCTGGAAGGTTCCCGAGGGGGAGATCATGGAGACGGGTGGCCGGATGGCCTCCTTCCGCGGCATCTCCCACTGCTACCAGCGCCCGACCTACGAGGACTGGCCATACAGCGTCTTCACGATGGCCCACGGCCGCTCGAAGGAGGAGTGCGACGCGATCCTCGACTCGATCGCCGAGGAGTGCGGGATCGGTCCCGAGGACCGCGCCACGCTCTACTCCTCGACCGAGTACAAGAAGATCCGGCTGCGCTACTTCACCGACGACTACGCGCGGTGGGACGCTGAACATTCGTAGTTACGATCGGTCGGCGGAGCTGTATCGCCGGGCGCTCAGGGTGATGCCGGGCGGGGTCAACTCGCCGGTGCGGGCGATGCGGCAGATCGGCCGCGAGCCGATCTTCATCGAGCGCGGCGAGGGCTGCGAGCTGGTCGACGTCGACGGCAACCGCTACATCGACTGGGTCTGCTCCTGGGGCCCACTGATCCATGGCCACGCTCCCCCCGACGTGGTTGCGGCGGTCAGCGAGGCCGCTGCCCGTGGGACCAGCTACGGGGCCGCCACCGAGGCTGAGATCGAGCTGGCCGAAGAGGTGGCGGCGCGGGTGCCCTCGGTGGAGATGCTGCGACTGACCAGCTCCGGCACCGAGGCGGCGATGGGCGCGGTGCGCCTGGCCCGCGCCGTGACCGGACGCGAGGTGGTGGTCAAGTTCGCCGGTGCCTACCACGGCCATTCGGACGGTCTGCTCGCCGAAGCCGGCTCGGGGCTGGCGACGCTCGCCATTCCCGCCAGCCCGGGGGTGACCGCGGCGCAGACGGCCGGCACCGTGGTGGTGCCGTGGAACGATCGCGACGCGGTCAGCCGTGCCCTCGCGGAGCATCCGGTTGCCGCCCTGCTCGCCGAGCCGCTGCCGGCCAACATGGGCGTGGTCCCAGCCGAAGCCGGCTTCCTCGAGTTCCTCGGTGACGCAACCCGGGAGGCAGGGGCGCTGCTCGTCTTCGACGAGGTGATCAGCGGCTTCAGAGTCGCCCCCGGCGGCGCCCAGCAGCTCCACGCCGTTGACCCCGACCTGACGATTCTCGGCAAGGTGCTGGGCGGCGGCCTGCCCGCCGCCGCCTTCGCCGGCCCCGCGGCGACGATGGAACGCGTCGCCCCCGCCGGCGACGTCTACCAGGCGGGGACCCTGTCGGGCAATCCGCTGGCGGTCGCGGCCGGTCTGGCGACGCTGCGAGGCCTGGACGCCGCGGCCTACCGGCGACTCGGAGAGCTGACTGCCCGGCTCGCCGCCGGCCTCAGCGAGCTGGCCGCCGACAGGCCGCTGCAGGTGGCCTCGGCCCCCGGCCTGCTCACCCTCTTCTTCAGTGCCGAGCCCGTGTCCGACTTCGCGGACGCGGGGGCCTGCGACCTCGAGGCCCACGCCCGCTTTTGCCGGGCGATGCTCGACCGCGGTGTCTATCCGCCCCCATCGCAGTTCGAGGCCTGGTTCATCTCGCTCGCCCATGACGAGAAGGCGCTCGACCGTACGCTGGAAGCGGCGGCGGAGTCAATCGCGGAGGCGCTTGGATGAGTGCCCTTCAGCAGCTCGCCATGCAGCTCCGCGAGGAGGACACACCGATCTCCCCGCACGTGATCGACCCCGATGAGGCCGCGGCCTTCGCCCCGCCGGGCGAGTACGCCTTCGTAATCGAGGCGGTGCGAGAGGGCTACCTGCTCCACTACGGCAAGCCGCGCCTGCTCGCCGGCCACGACCCCGACCTCGCCCTGCTAGCCGGCGACTACCTCTACGCCCTCGGCATCGAACGCCTGGCGGCGATGGGCGACACGGACGCGGTCCATGCCCTCGCCGACCTGATCAGCACCTGCGCCCAACTCCACACCGAAGATCGCAACGATGTCCCGGTTGTCTGGGGAAGAACTGTTCAACAAATTGTGGGATTGTGAGAGGTGTCCTGGCCAAGCAGTTCAAGACCGTATGGAGTGCTGACCGGCCCCAGCGGTAGGTAGGTCGGCACCCCGCGCATGACGATGCGGGGACTGGGCCGCGGGATGTCCCCGCGGCCGACACCCCAATCATGGGAGGTGCCGACATGCCCCAGCCTAAAAGCGTGGTGGGACTCGACGTCCACGCCACACAGACTCACGCCTGCGTTCTTCATCCCGAGACAGGCGAGCTCCGCTCGCGACGACTGAACGGCCCACCGCGAGGAGCACTCGACTTCCTGGAAGGGCTCGAGGCTCCCCTCCTCGCGGTCTATGAGGCCGGACCGACCGGCTTCGGGCTCGCGCGAGGGGGCGCCGAACGTCACCTCGACGTGCGCGTCTGTGCCCCGGGGTCGATACCCAAAGCGCCGAGCGACCGGGTCAAGACCGATCGCCGCGACGCCGAGCGGCTGGCGCGGCTGTGCCTCGCGGGGGAACTGCGCTTCGTGCGCATCCCGACCCCCGAGGAGGAGCGCTTCCGAGATCTGACCCGCTGCCGGGAGGCGATCCGAGCCGACCTGATGAGAGCCCGTCACCGGCTCGGCAAGTTCCTCTTGCGCCGCGAGCTGCGCTGGGAGGGCCCCGGTTCTGCCTGGACACAGGCCCACTTGCGTTGGCTGGAGGCGATCAGGTTCCCCGACGGCGCCTCGCGGGCCGTGCTCGAGGACTACCTGGCCGCGGTGGTGGCGCTCGAACAGCGACGGGGTGCTTCTGAGCGGACGATCGAGGAGCTGTGGCCTGAGTCGCCGTGGGCCGAGACGATCGCCCGGCTGCGCTGCCTGCGCGGGATCAACACGCTGACGGCGCTTGGCCTGTGCGCAGAGGCGGGAGACCTGAGGCGCTTTGAGCGCCCGGCCTCGCTGATGGCCTACTTCGGCATCGTGCCCTCCGAGCACTCCTCCGGTGAGCGAAGCCGGCGCGGGCCGATCACCAAGGCCGGCTCTCCGCACGCCCGCCGTCTTCTCGTCGAGGCAGCCCACCACTACCGCCACCAGCCCCGGGTGGGCAGCGCACTGGAGAAGCGCCAGCGCGGCGCCGACCCCCGTGCCTGTGCGATCGGCTGGCGCGCCCAGCGGCGTCTGCACAACCGTTGGCAACGCCTTCGCCTCGAGCGTGGCAAGCCCGCCAACGTGGTCAGGATCGCGTTGGCGCGCGAGCTGGGTGCCTTCGTGTGGGAGGTGGGTCAGCTGGGCTGAGGCACCGCGAAAGGAACGCCCTCGACGCTGTCGGGGCGACACGGGAGCAAGTGAGGCCAGCACGTCGCCGCTTTGCGGCCTGCGTTGCGTCCTCGGGCAGTCGGCGGATGTGCTCGCCGGCCGCGCCCGCTTCAAGACTGCAGGCCACGCGACGAATCGGCGGTCATGGGGTAGCCAGCCCCCGCATATGAGGCTGACGGTGCAGTCGACGTACCTGGATCCCGCCCGTGTCGCCCCGAGAGCGCCGCTGGACAGCAGCGGCCCGTCAGGGGCCCGATCGACCCTGGGCACTTGACGAGGAGCTCTCCATATGAGGACGCAGGGAGGGAGGCAAGGGGAGCGCACTTTGGTGCGTGACCCGCAGCCGACCGACTGAGGACGCCGAAATGCGCAGCGCCAGGGCGCCTCTCACCTGACGGCGCATTCGCGCACCAGCGTCGAGGTGACGTGCCGACCACCGGCAAAGCCGAAATTAGCCTGGGCGAAGGGGTAGACGATCACGGTGAAGCCGTCGGGCGCCGCGCACCCGGCGCTGATGTAGCTGTGCTTTTGACCCTTATAGGTGTAGATCCGCCGCAGCTTCATGTCGAAGTGGGTGACATAGGCCCACTGGCGCGCCGGCTTCGGCAGCGTCGTCTTGATCACCGTGCCAAAGGTGGTGTCCTTGGCTTCGAAGATGTTGAAGGTGAGCACGAAAGCCGACGGGGGCTTGAGCCCGTAGACCTGGGCCAGCAGCCTGCGGTGGCCGCCGGCCCGCTTTGCGTGGAAGACGAGCATCGGGCCCTTGAACGTGAACGGCGGTTGGTTGCTGAGGTGGACCCGGACCCGGACATGGCCGCTGCCGACGATCGCGCCGCCGCAGATCCGCTTCGCCGCGGCGATCGTCGACGGCTGGACCCTGCGCACCTGACAGCTCGGCAGGCCGCGGTCGTAGATCCTGCCGTCCTTGTTGATCCCGATCGAGATCTGGCGCAGCTGCGGCGGCGGATCGGCGCCGTCGGTGGTGCCGAAGCTGCTGTCGACCGCCACGGTTACAGGCGCGTCCCCCGTACGGGGTAGCGCCCGCGGCGTTATCCCGCCGTCGAATGTGACGATCAGGTTGCCGCTGATTTCCTTCTCGGCCTGCGCCGCGCCCGCCAGGCCAAGCCCGACCAGCAGCGCCAGCCCGGTCAGCCAGAGGGCCTTCAAGCTAGAGGAACCTCGAGGAGTCGATCCGGCACTCCTTGAAGGGGAAGGTGATCACCGTGTTGTTGGCTTTGTTGTTGTTCTTGTTGAGCTGCACGGCGAGCTTTTGCGCGCGATACTTGTCCTTCGCCTTCAGCTTGCTGCCGATCTGCCGCAGGTAGGTCTTCTCGCTCTTCAGGTAGCCGATCCATTTTTCGAGCTTCGCCGCGTAGGCTTCCGGCCGCGGCACCTTGCCGATCTGCGTCACCGTCTTGCTCAGCACGCCGGAAGCCTGGATGAAGCGCTTGCCGGCCGGGACCAGTTCGTCCTTCTGGACCTGGGTCTTGACGCCCTTGAGGATGCGCGAGTTCGCTTCCGAGTTGGCCTTGCAGATCGGCTCGACGTGGTCGGCGTATTCCTGCTGTTCGGGCGTGGAGGCCAGCGCGACAGGAACCGTCACGAGCAGCGCCGCGGCCAAGGCGAGGCCGAATTTGAGCAGAGACGACATCGTTGCTGAGCTTCCCACGTCCGAATCCTCCTGTCTACGCTGACTGGGCCTGGCCGCGCGAAGCGCTGACCGGCCCCCCTGTCCTCACCCTATGGTCAAAAATACACAAGTTCCTTTGGTTCCTACCATCGCTAACCCGCCCGCGAGCCATGAAGATCGATCTCGGGCAGAATTCTCCGCAGTGGCCGCGGCAGCCACCAGACCCGATCGCCGAGCAGCAGCATCAGCGCCGGCAGCAGCACGATCCTGACCACGGTGGCATCGAGCAGGACCGCCACCGCCAGGCCGGTGCCGAGCTGGCTGACCGAGGCGATCTCGGCGCCGGCGAAGGCGACGAAGACGGCCGTCATGATCGCCGCGGCGCCGGTGATCACCCGCGCGGTCCTGTCGAGGCCGAAGACGATCGCCTCCTCGTTGGAGGCGTTGTTCTCGTAGTGCTCGCGCATCCGCATCAGCAGGAACACCGCGTAGTCGATCGAGAGCCCGAAGACGATGCCGAAGATCCCGACCGCGCCAATCGCGTCGACATAGCTGTGGCCCCCGAGGGGCCAGCCTTCGGGGACGCCGAAGAGCAGCGTCAGCACGCCGAAGGCCACCGCGACGGTGACCAGGTTCAGCGCCACCGCGATCGCGGCGAGGAGCAACGCCCGCAGGATGACGACCAGGATCAGGAAGGTGGCAAGCGTGATCACGGCGATCAGCAGCGGCACCCGTTCGGAGATCACGTTGGTGAAGTCGATCAGTTCGGCCGCCGCTCCGGTGACGCCGGTGGCGACATCCGCTGCCGCCGCCAGCCCGCCGGCGTCCTTCTTCAGCCGTTCGTTCAGCGCGGCCGAGCCGGCGGTGTTGAAGGTGTAGCGGGGGATGACGATGATCTGCGCGGCCTGGCCGCCGTTTTCGATGTTGACGATGCCGGATACGCGCTTGCGTTCCTTCTCCGGCGCCCCGGCCAGGCTCGAGAGGACGAAGTAGCCGGAATTGAAGATCCCCGGCGAGTCGCGGCGCAGGCGGTCGACTTTACGATTGACCTTGCGGGCGCTGACCGACACTTCGACGTGGCCTTCCTGGAGCTTGCTCTGCAGCGGGCGGGAGCGATGGAAGCCTTCCGCCAGATGTTCTTCAAGCGAATCGGCACCGCCGCGCAGCTGGCCCAGGCCGTCGGCGAGCTGTGAGGCGCCACCTTGGAGTTGGCCGAGGGCGTCGGGCAGGGCTCCCGTTTTGCCGGCGAGCTGGTGAGCCCCCGCGTGCAGCTTGGCGCTCCCTTCGACCAACTGCTTCTCGCCGCCGTTCAGTTGCGTCGCCTTGCCGTTCAGCTGCTGGGCTTCGTTGCGGGCGATTTCGAGCGCGACGACGACGCCGTTCGCTTCCTGGAGCAGCGGCTTGAGGCCTTCGTCCGTGGCGGCTCTGCGCTTGAGTTCGTCGCGCAGTGCGCGGGCGCGCGTCAGGCTGTGGTCCTTGATCTTGCTCAGGACCGTGCCCGCGCCGGATTCGACCGCGGCGGCGCCGAGCTTCGCTTCCCGCTGGCCTTCGGCCAGTCTTTTCGTGCCGTGGTCGAGGCGGCCGATCGCGCCGACCGCCTTTCCCGCTTCGGTGCCGAGTTGCGCAAGCCCGCCTTCGAGCTGCTGGGCTCCTTCGCCAGCTTGCCCGGTTCCGTTGGCGAGCAGCCCGGCCCCGTAGCTCGCTTTGGAGAGTCCGGAGCGGAGCTGTCCGACGCCATTGGCCGCCGTGCCCAGGTTCTTGCCGAGCGTCGTCAGCTGTTCCGGATTTGCTTCGCCGCGGCCGGCGAGCAGATCGTTGCCCGTCTTCTGCAGCGGCTTGACCTGCTTCTTGATCTGGGCCGGCCCGATCACAGCCTGCACGCCCGGGTCGGCGGCGATCCGCCGCTGCCAGCGCGAGAGGGCGGCGAGGGTGCCGGCTTCGGTGATCGGCCCCTTTTCGGAGACCGCTACGACGACGAAGGGCGCTTCCCAGCCGGGCCCGATCGCATCGGCGAGCATTTCCGCTTCCTGACGGGCGGGATTGGAGGAGGGAAGCTGCTGGGCGCTCGGCGGCCCCGTCTTGAGGGCGAGCACCGGCAGCGCCAGTAGGAGGACGATGAGGCCGATCATGATCGTGGCCGCGAGCGGCCGCCGCAGGGCGCCGCGCACCAGCGTCATCACGCCCTCGCCGCCGCCGTTGCCGCCGATCCGCCAGCGGTTGACGTTGTGGCCGGCGACGACCAGCAGCGCTGGGCCGACCAGGGCGGCGACGAGGACGCTGATCGCGGTGACCACGATCGCCGTTCCCGCCAGCGAGAGCAGCAGCGATCCCGGCATCACGAAGAGCGTCACCAGCATCGCCAGGAAGAGGGTCGAGCCGGCAAAGACGATCGTGCGGCCGGCGGTGCGCCGCGTCATCCGCGCTGCCTCCAGCGGCTTCGTCCCGGCCTGCAACTCCTCGCGGAAGCGCGAGACCATCAGCAGGGCGTAGTCGACCCCAAGCGCCAGGCCCATCATCGAGCAGACGGTCAGGGCGAAGCCGTCGATCGCGATCCAGTGGGCGGCGATAGCGAGCACGCCGCGCGACGTGATCACGGCGACGGCGCCGAAGGCGAGCGGTATCGCGGCCGCCACCGGCGAGCGGAAGACGAGCAGCAGGACCAGCAGCAGGAAGGGGATCGCGATCAACTCGGCGCGGTCGGTCGAGTGCACGGACTCGTCGATGATCGCCCGCGAGAGGCTGGCGTAGCCGCTCTCGGCCGCCGTCACCGGGGGCGTGATCTGTTCTTCGAGCGTGCGGTCGAGGTAGGGGACGGTGTTCTTCACCGCCTCCTCGGCGCTGACGTGGAAGTCGACCAGGATCAGCGCCTTGCGCGGACCGGGGCGGAGGTTGCCGACGCTCCCCTTGTCCCAGGGCGAGACGGTCGAGACGGCCGGATCGGTGCGCAGCTTGCGGATCAACGCCGGCCCCTGCCGGTTGAGCTCGCCCGGCGGCCCCTCCAGCAGGATCGCGAAGGGGGCGGTGTCGCCGAAGTAGCGGTGGACGAGCGCGCCGGCCTTGCCCGAATCGGTCCCCGGGACGCTGAGCGAGGTCGGCCGCAGCTCGTCCTCGACCCCTCGCCCGAGGATCGCCAGAGCGACGATCGCGACGATCGCGACGACAAGCACCCTCCCTGGATGACGCAGCGTCACGCGAGCAAAGCTAACGAACGGCCGAGCCAATAAACTTCCCGGCCCTTGCTGGTGGCGAACATTGAGTGACGAGGCGAACAAGCGAAACGGGGCCGAGGGCGCGAGCCCGGCGGAGCGGGCGAAGCCCGACCCTCCCGGCTACTTCGAGGGCGAGTCGATGACTCGCCGTCGCGCCTTCACGATCGCCGCGCAAGGCCTCGGCGGCATCGCCGGCGCCGCGGTCGTCCTGCCCGCGGTCGGCTTCGCGGTCGCGCCGATTTTCCACCGCGGCAAGGAGCGCTGGGAGGCGGTCGGCCCGGTCGGAGACTTCGTCCAAGACACCTACCGCCAGGTCGTCTTCACCGAAACCGTGGGGATCGGCGATGCCGGCAAGACGACCGCCTACGTGCGCAAAGGGTCGAAGCAGCTCGGCGAGGACCCGAAGTCGATCGTCGCGGTCTCCAACCGCTGCGCCCACCTCGGCTGCCCGGTCCGCTTCGTCGAGGCGGCGGGCAACTTCATCTGCCCCTGTCACGGCGGCGTCTACGACTTCCAGGGCAAGCGAATCGGCGGTCCGCCTGTCCGCCCGCTTGACCATTTCCAGGCACGGATCCGCAATGGCCAGGTCGAGCTCGGCCCCCGCTACAGCGTCACCTCGCAGCTGGAACCGGTACGCGCCCGCGACCCCGGCGAGTTCACCGGCGGCGTCTGGGAATATCTGTATCCGCCGCGCCCCTCGACCTTCCCGCCGCCATGAAACTCGACTCGCTGATCCCAGCCCCGTTGCGCAAGCCGGCCAAGCCGGGCCAGGGCAATGGCTCCAAAGGGGCCGCCCCGGCCGATCTGAAGACCGCGCCACCCGAGCGACCCTCCGACGCGCAGCGCCTCGGCGGCCAGGCCAAAGACGCACCCGCGGACGTCCTCGCCTGGGTTAACCAGCGCACCGCCGCCTCCGGCTTCCTCACCGGGATGCTCTACCGCAAGGTGCCGAAGGGGACCAACTGGTTCTACACGCTCGGCTCCGCCACGCTGATCGCCTTCGTCGTGCAGGCGACGACCGGCGTCTTCCTGGCGATGTTCTACACGCCGTCGACGACCCAGGCCTACGCCTCGATCTCGCACATCAACAACGACGTCTTCCTCGGCCAGTTCGTGCACGGGATGCACAAGTGGGGATCGAGCGTGATGGTCATCCTCGTCTTCCTCCACATGGGGCGGACCTTCTTCTTCGGCGCCTACAAGTACCCGCGAGAGCTCAACTGGGTGATCGGCGTCGTGCTCCTGATCTTGACGATGACGATGGCCTTCACCGGCTACCTGCTGCCCTTCGACCAGCGCTCCTTCTGGGCCTCGGTGGTCGGGATCAACATCAACGGCACCGGCCCGGTCGTCGGCCCCTACCTGAGCGACTTCCTGCGTGCCGGCCCCGAGCTGGGGGCGACGACGCTGTCGCGCTTCTACGCGATCCACATGCTGCTCGTCCCCGGCGCGATCATCGCCCTGATCGGCGCCCACCTCTACCTCGTGGTCAAGCTGGGCACGACGGCGCCGCCGTGGCTGCGCGCCGAGAAGCCCAAGCTCGCAGAGCCCGTCACTCGACTGGATGCCGGCGCCAACGGGGCGGACGGGGGTCATCCGTGAAGCCGGCTGACAAGCAGGCCTATCTCGAGGAGTACGAGCTACTGAAGAAGAAGGGCAAGCCCTTCTTCCCCTACGCGGTGCTGAAGGACTCGGCGATGATGCTGATCGTCGTCGGCGTGGTCATCGTGATGTCGATCGTGCTCGGTGCCGAGCAGGGGCCGAAGGCCGACCCGACGACGACCAGCTACGTGCCCCGCCCCGAGTGGTACTTCTTCTTCCTCTTCGAGCTCCTGCGCGTGATCAAACCACCGGAGCTGGTCCCGATCGCGACGATCGGCATCCCGACGATCTGCATGGTCCTGCTGCTTCTCCTGCCCTTCTACGACCGCGGTCCCGAGCGCAACCCGGCGAAGCGGCCGATCGCGACGACCGCCGCCGTGCTGACGATCGCCGCGATGGCCTACCTGACCTTCCTCGGCGCGACCGGCGGTTCTCCCACCGAGATCGACATGAAGGTCGCGCCCCAATACGAAGCCGGCAAGGAGGTCGTCGCCGGATCCGGCTGCCTCGCCTGCCACAAGCTGGGCGAGAACGGCAACAACGGGCCAGGGCCCGAACTGACCCATATCGCCCAGCGCATCCCGCGCGCCGCGATCATCCGCTCGGTCGAGATCGGCCCGGGCATCATGCCCTCCTTCCGCGACCTACCGCCGAAAAAGCTCAACGAGCTAGCCGATTTCCTCTCCTCACTCGACTGAGCCAGGCCGCTGCAAGTCGGCGCATCTCGGGGTCCTCAGTCGTCTGGATCGGGTCACGCACGAAAGTGCGCTCCCCTCACCATCCTCCCTGCGTCCCCCGACCTGCTTGACTTTCGCGGCCTGGAGACTTAGCCAGAAGTGGCAACTGCCAAACTCGCCGTGAGGACTAAATGACCGACACCACGAAGCCCGCGCGGGAATCTGCTGATTTTTCTCAGCAGGTTCAGGGCATGTTCGACCATGTGGCGGGTCGGTACGACCTGCTCAACTCGTTGATGAGCGCCGGTCTGCACCACCGCTGGCGCGAGCGAGCCGCCGACGTCGCCGCGCCCGCACCGGGCGCTTCGATCCTGGACGTCTGCTGCGGAACCGGCGACCTGACCTTCGAGCTGGCCGGGCGGATCTCCCCCGACGGCAACGTGATCGGCAGCGACTTCTCCGAGCCGATGCTGGATCTGGCCCGTGAGAAGGCGAAGCGACGAGGGGTTGACGGGGTCCGCTTCGAGTGGGCCGACGCGCTGAGCCTGCCCTACACCGGGGGCCGCTTCGACACGGTGGCGGTCGGCTTCGGTCTTCGCAACTTCGCCGACTGGGACAAAGGGCTCCGCGAGATGACTCGCGTCCTCAAGCCGGGCGGGAAGCTGGTGATTCTCGAGTTCACCAGGCCAACCCGGCCGCCTTTCTCAACCTTCTACTCGCTCTGGTTCGATCGGCTTGCTCCGGTTCTCGGCAAGCTTTCGGACAATCCGGAGGCCTATGCCTATCTGACCGAGTCGCTGAAGACGTTCCCCGCCCCGCGCGAGCTGGCGGAAAGGATGGACGCCGCGGGCCTGGAGCGCATCCGTTACAGGATCCTGGCCGGGGGAATCGTCACCATTCACAGCGGCACCCGGGAGTGACCCGCCACTCGGCGGTACCGCCGCCGGTCACCGCGGTCCTCGACGCTTCGAGCCGTTGGCTGCCGACCCGGCTGGGGCAGGTCGAGCAGATGCTGCGCGAACAGGGGACCGGCTACGGGGAGGCGCTGGCCGCCGACGCGGCGATGACCCTGGAGGCGGGGGGTAAGCGCCTGCGGCCGCTACTGGTCCTGCTCTGCGCCGGCGAGGACGGCGGACAGGAGGCGATACGGGCGGCGACGGCGATCGAGCTGATCCACATGGCGACGCTGGTCCACGACGATGTCCTCGACGCCGCGCCGCTGCGCCGCGGCAAGCCGACGGTCGCCGCCACGTCCGGCCGCGAGCGCGCCACCGCGACCGGGGACCTACTCTTCTCCCGGGCGTTCGCCCTGCTCGCCGGCGCGGGGGACCTGCGCTCGATCGAGCTGCTCTCCAGCGCCTCGGTCGCGCTCGCCCGCGGCGAGCTGGCCCAGCGTCGCGATGCGTACGACGTCTCGGTCAGCGAGGGTCGCTACCTGCAACGCTGCCGGCTCAAGACGGCGACGTTGTTCGAATCCGCCTGTCTGCTCGGCCGCGACGACGAGGCCCTCGGCGAATTCGGCGCCGCGATCGGCCTTGCCTTTCAGCTCCTCGACGACGTGCTCGACGTCTCAGGACCGCCGGAGCGAACTGGGAAGGCACGCGGCACGGACCTGCTCGACGGCACCGTGACCCTTCCCCTGATCATCGCCGCTGAGCGGGACCCGGGGATCGGCGCGGCCGACCTGCGCTCACTCGACGCCGCCGGCGCCGCGCGGCTCTGCGATCGGATCGAGGCAAGCGGGGCACTGAGGCAGGTTCGCTCCCGTGCGCTGGAGATGGTCGCCGAAGGCAAGCGCCGGCTCGGCTCGGCCGGCTTCGACGCGGAACGTCGAAAGCTCTTCGACCTGGTCGCCGACGGGGTCGTCCAACGCTATAGCTGAGAGCTAACCGAAGTCGTCCGCGGTAATGAGATCGGCGGCCAGCGCGGTGGTGAAGGTCTCGGCGATCTGCCGCATGCTCTCCTGTTCGAGCTCGTGGAGCTGACCGGCAAGCGCTTCGGCGCCGTCGTCGAGGGCCTCGTCGAAAGCATCGATCTCGCCCTCGCCGTGGATACCGTCGCAGTGCCACTCGCACTCGGGGCAGCGGCGCCAGAGGCGCCAGTGCCCGCGCTTTGCCGTCTGCTCCCAGCGGGTCGGCTGGACCAGCTTCGAGCGGCACTCGGGGCAGACGTGGAGGCCGGCCTCGATCTTCGTCCCTGTGCGGCTCGCATTCTTCATTGCTCTCTCTATCGAACACACGAGACGGCGGTTTAATCCGGGGTTTCCCGCAGCATTTGCAGAAAACCCCAGAACCGGGTAGTCGCACGCCCGCGGTTCGACCCGATCCGCTCGTGTGCGGCGCCCGTTACCATGGACAGATGCTCGGAAACGTCGGTCCCCTTGAGATAGTCGTCGTCCTGATCATCGCCCTGATCGTGTTCGGCCCGAAACGCCTGCCGGAGCTGGGGCGCTCGCTGGGCAAGGGCATCCGTGAGTTCAAAGGCTCGGTCAGCGGCGAGCACGATGACGACGAGGAGCCTCCCAGGCAGCGTGAGATCCCCGCCGCCGGAGACCCTGGCCCGGCAGTCGCCGGCGAGAAGGCCGAGCCCGTCGCACACAAGCAGCCCTGAGGCCGGCACGGCATGTCCCGCCGCGTCAGGCCGGTCTCCCATGAGGATCGCCTCAGCCTCGTAGAGCACCTCGACGAGTTGCGCGGCCGCCTCATCGTCAGCGCCACGGCGTTCGGAGTAGCCCTGGCGCTCTGCTTCTGGCAGAACCATCTGCTGCTGGAAATCGCCTCGGGCCCGCTGCCGAGCGGTCACAAGCAGTTGATCACCTTCGGCGTCACCGAGCCCTTCACGACGACGCTGACTGTCGCTGCCTACGGCGCGATCATCCTCTCGCTACCGGTGCTGCTCTACCAGGCCTACGCCTACGTCCTGCCGGCCTTCAGCGACGCCGAGCGCCGCGTCGCCCTGCCGATCATGCTGATGGCCCCGCTGCTCTTCCTGGCGGGCATCGCCTTCGCCTACTTCGTCGTCATGCCGGCCGCGGTCAAGTTCCTGCTCAACTTCAACGACAGCCAGTTCAACGTCCAGGTCCGCGCTCGCGACTACTACAGCTTCTTCTCGATGACGATGCTCGCCGGCGGCATCGTCTTCCAGCTGCCCCTGGCGATTCTCGCCGTCACCCGGATGGGAATCGTCAGCGTCGCCCAGCTCAGCTCCAATCGCCGCTACGCCTATCTGCTGATCGCGATCGTCGCGGCGGCGCTGCCCGGGGTCGACCCGATCTCGATGCTGATCGAGATGGTTCCCCTGCTTGCTTTGTACGAGTTGAGTATCTTGCTTGCACGCGCCTTCGACAGGCCGAGGGCGGCGGGAGGAACGGCAAAACCCTCAACGCAGGAGAGATGACCGGCTGATGGCGTCAAGCGGTGAGCGGCGGTTGGTATTCGATACCCGGGGAAAACGTAAACACGTTGTCCGGGTCGTCTACGCGATTCTCGCCCTGCTCATGGGCGGCAGCCTCTTCCTTGTCGTCGGCCCCGTCAACATCGGCGAACTGTTCGGCAACTCGGGCAGCACCAGCAGCGCCGGCAAGGTGTTCGACGAACAGGCCGAAAGGATCGAAGCCCGGCTGGTCAAGGACCCGAACAACGAACAACTGCTGCTGCAGTTGACGCGGGCCCGGATCAACGGGGGCAACTCGCAGATCGAAGTCGTCTCGGAAACCGAAGTCCCCACCGTCAGCGTCGAAGCGCGCAAAGATTTTGAAGCCGGCTCAGAAGCCTGGAGCCGTTACCTGAAGCAGGCAAAGGAACCGAGCCCGACCGCGGCGCAGCTGGTCGCCGGCACCTTCTTCCGTCTGGCGGAATCGTCGACCAGCGTGCTCGAAGCCGAGGAAAACGTCGCCAAGGCGGCCAAAGCGCAGAAGATCGCCGCCGAACAGAGTCCCAGCCTGGGCTCGCTCAGCACCCTGGCGATCTACCAGTACTTCAACGGCGAATTCGCCGGCGGCGACAAGACGACCAAGCAGGCGGCGGCCCAGTCCTCCTCCAAGGCGGAAGCCAAGAACATCGAAAAACAGCTGGCCGAATTCCGCGAACGCGGCAAGAAATTCGAGAAACAGAAGCAGGAACTCGCCAAAGTCCAGAAGGAAGTCGGCAAGGAACAGCTGAAAAACCCGCTCGGCCTCGGCGGAACCTCAGCCGGCTCGCTCGGCGAATAGCAGCTATACGTTTATACGTTTAATCGTTTATACGGATATGCGCTAAACTAAGGCGATGCTGATCCCTACGCCTTCGCCCAATGCCGATACCACGGCACGCCTCGCGGAACTCGACGAGTTGCGTGCTGCTCTCGGCGCGCAATCTGGACGTCCGGTGCGGTGGATGGGCACGCTGCGTCGTTTCGTCCGTGCCCGCTCGGTGGAGGGCTCCGTCTCGATCGAGGGATTTCGGGTGGACAGCGCCGACGCGGCCGCGGTCGCGAACCGCGAGGAGGAGGTCGATCCCGCCGACGAAGATCGCCTTGCCCTCGCTTGCTACTCGCGGGCGATGGATCACGTCGGAGCGATGGCCGGCGATCCCGGTTTCGGGTGGAACGACCGCGTCGTCCTCGACCTTCACTTCGACACCTGCTCCTTCCAGAGAGACAAGGAGCCCGGGCGCCGGCGCTCCACCGCAGTGAGAATCCTCAACAGCGATGGCAGCACCGCCTATGACGGCCCGCCCGCGGCCGATGTCACGGGCCTGATGACCGATGTCACGGACTGGCTGCAAGGCGGCGACCTCGAGTCTCACGTCGTTGTGCGCGCCGCGATGGCCCACCTGCACGTTGTCTCCGTTCACCCCTTTCGGGACGGCAACGGGCGGGTTTCGCGCATCGTCCAGTCGCTGGTCCTTGCCCGCGATGGCCTCGTCTCGCCGGAGTTCGGATCGATTGAGGAATACCTGGCGGATAACACCCCTGCCTACTACGCGGCACTGCAGGCCGCTCACGGCACTGAGTACGACCCTGCCGAAAGCGATGCCACCGGCTGGGTCGAGTTCTGCATAGACGCCCACCTTGCGCAGGCTCGCAAGCGCCTCGACCAGATCGCCGAGGCGGCGACCCGCTGGGAGCGCCTGGAAGCGCTGATCGCCGAGCGCGGCTGGCCCGAACGCCTCACCATCGCCCTCGAGCAAAGCCTGATCGGCGGCACCGACCGCGCCGCCTACAGCGCCGAGGCAGACATCTCCGCACCGACCGCAAGCGCCGACTTCCGCCGCCTCCTCGACGCCGGGTTGGTGGTCCAAGAAGGCCGTGGCCGCTCGACCCGCTACCGCGCCGGAGAGACCCTCCGTAAGGTGATCGACGAGAGTGCTTCCTGACTGCGAACCAGCAGAGTGAGTGGGCCGCGAAGGACTCGAACCTTCAACCTTGAGCTTAAGAGGCTCCTGCTCTAACCAGTTGAGCTAGCGGCCCGGGATCGGGAAGTATAGGAAGCCCGGAGTGGCGCGGTGGGGTCAGCCCTTGGGCCGGCAGGTCTTGAAGACGCTGCCGTAGACGACGGTGCCGTCGGCGAAGGAGAAGTAGCCCCTGGTCTGGAGGATGTAGTCGGAGCAGCGGGCCGAGATGTAGCTGCGCTGCCGGCCGCCGGACTTGTAGAGGCGGCCCAGCTTTGCGCCGATGTAGGTGAGCGAGCCGAGGCCGCCGGCGATCGGGGGGATGTCGAAGGACGCCCGGTAGCCGTAGAGGCCCTGACGGCGTTCGATCGGGATCACGATGACGTACGTTTCGGAGACCGGAAAGGGCGCCTGGGCGTGGACGATCACGGTCAGGCCGCCGCCGCGACGCGGCCCATTGAAAACGGTGAGCGGCGAGCGCAGTCGGAGCCGCGCGATGCCCGCCAGGTCGACCTCAGCGCCGAGCTTGCCGGTGCCGACGATCGCCGTGGCGCAACGCCGACGGGCCTGTTCGGTCGTCGCCCCTTCGAGCTGGGAGGGCCTGCATACGGGGAGGCCCGCGGTCGTCAGGTGCCCGTCGTGGTCGAATTCGACCTTTACGTGCTGGAGGGCGGGCGGCATCGACCCGTCCGTGGTCTTGATTTCGCCGAAGCCCTGGAAGTGGATCGGCGCGTAGACCCGTTTCGGCAGCGCATGCGGCTCAAAGCCCCCATCGGCATGCAGCACAAGCGTCCCAACCCGGACGGTGGCCGCGTTGGCAGAACAGACGACAACCGCCGTCAATGCAGTTACCAGGAGAAGTGCGAGATTCCGTTTCACATTGGCGCCTGGATACAAATTAGCGCGAGGTCGAAAGGGTCGAGGACCAAGCAGGGGGGTGACGAGACGATTGCCGCGTAGCAGCGCTACGGGGCAATCGGGGAGGTGCACCCCTGCGCAGCGTCATTCGGCCCTTTCGGGCCGCGATCATTTGGATCCAGGCGCCACCTTGCATGGTTTAAAAATCGTGCCCTGGACGAAGTCGCCGTTCTTGAAGCTGAATTCGGCTTTTGCCTGCAGCCGTCCGTCGGCGCAGTGGGCGTTGGCGTAGCTGAGCCGCTGCCCCTTGTACATCCATTCCTTGCCGATCGTCAGGTGGCCGGAGATCGGCGAGCCGTAGTCGTTGACGATCCGGGGAAAGTTGGCGACCGTTCTGAAGCCGTAGCGGCCGTGGTGGACTTTTTCGATCTCGATCTGGATCACGTAGGTCGTCGGCCCCGGGTAGTCGATGTGGGCGTGCCCGAGGACGGTCGGGTTGCCGTGTTTGACCGGGCCGTTGAAGAGGGTCAGCGGCGAGGAGGCTTCGATCCCTTTTTGTTCGGGCAGCTCGACGAGCGCGGTGCCGAAGCCCGTACCGACGATCGCGTCAGGACACAGCTTGCGAGCGGTCTTCGTCGTCGTCGCGACCAGTTTCGCCATCGTGCATTTTTCGAGCCCGCGCGTCTCGACCGCGCCGTGCTTGTCGAATTCGAGCGTCAGCGTGCGCAGCGGCGAGGGGCGGGTGCCGTCTACGGTCGCGAATTTCGCGTGCCCGTACAGCTTGATCGGCGCGTTCTTGTTCTTCGGCAGCGTGGTCGGGGTGAAGCCGCCGTCGCCGGTGATGACGATGTCGCCGACCCGCAGCGTGATCGCCTGCGCCGCCGCGACCGCCAGCAGCGCCACCATGCCCACCACGACAAGCGTTCTTAACAGAGTCTTCCGCATCTTCAGGCCCCTCCCAGGTCCCCGACCTTCAAACTAGCACGGTGGGTTTGAGGAGGAGCAGGGGGACGGCGCGCGGAGAGTCGGCGCCAGGCAGGGACCGCGCCCGCGGTTCGGCGCTGCTGCGCCATCCCCGCCGCGTGCTCGCGGCGACGCTCCTCGCGATCGTAGCGCTCGGTGTCCTCGGCGCCGGGGTCGAGGGAAAGCTCAGCCCGACCAGCCTCGAAATCCCCGGCTCGTCCTCGGCCCGCGCCAACGCCATGCTGCGCGAACACTTCGGCGACAGCGCCCCGTTCGTGATCCTGCTGCGCGGCCCGGCGAGGCAGCTCGACCGGCAGGGCCCGGCGCTGGTCCGCACCCTGCGGCGCAATCCCGACGTGACCACGCTCTCTCCCTGGGACCTCGGGGCGGTGCAGCGCCTGCGCCCGACCCCGCGCGAGGCGATCGTGATCGCCGACTTCCACGTCGGCACCACGCAGGCGGTCAACGAGACGGTCCCGGAACTGAACCAGATCCTCGAAACGACGATCGAGCCTCCCGTTCGCTCGACCCAGACCGGTTACGCGACGCTCTCGCGGGCGATCCAGGACGACTCGATCACCGCCACCAGGCGCGGCGAGCTGATCGCATTGCCGATCCTGCTGATCGTCCTCCTGCTCGTCTTCCGCTCGCCTGTCGCGGCGGGGATACCGCTCGCCTTCGGCGCCGTGACCGTGATCGCCTCGCGCGGGCTGCTCTCGATCCTGACCGCGTGGTTCAGCGTCGATGCCTTTGCCCTTGTCGTCTGCACGATGATGGGCCTGGCGCTCGGCGTCGACTACGCGCTGCTGATGGTCTCGCGCTTCCGCGAAGAGCTGAGCGACGGCGCGACGCCATACGACGCCGCCCGCGCGACGCGGCGCACCGCCGGCCGCACCACCGTCTTCGCCGGCAGCACCCTGATGCTCTCGATGCTGGTGGCGTTCTTCATCGTCCCCGGCTCGCTGCTCGGCTCGCTCGCGGCGACGCTGCTGATCGTCGTCGCGCTCAGCGTCCTCGTCGCGGTCCTCGCCGGCCCGGCGGTCCTGATCCTGCTCGGCTCCAACGTCGATCGCTGGCGGATCGGGCCCGTTCCCGGCGCGGGCCGCTCACGCCTGATGACGATCGTCCACGCCGCCCTACGTCGCCCGGCAGCGGTGGCGATCGCGATCGGCGCCGTCGTCCTGATTCTCGCGGTGCCGGCGGTGGGGTTGAAGACCGGGCCGCCGAGCCAGACCCAGCTCGCCCACGACGACCCGATCAGAAAGGACTTCGAAACGATCGAGCGGGCGATCGGCCCGGGCTACGACGCGCCGTTCGTGATCGTCGCCGGCACCGACCACGGCACCGTCACCGAACCGAGCCGGCTGGCGGCACTGAGCCGTTCGCAGCACCGGATCGCCGCCCTGCCCGGCGTGCAGACCGTGATCGGCCCCGCCCAGATCTCGCGGGCGGTGGCGCCGCTGCGCCAGGTCGGGGCGATCGTCGCCGGCGGCACCGAAACGGGCCCGCTGGCGCAGCTCGGGCGGCTCGGCCGCAACCTCGGTCGCGCCGCGTCCGGAGTCGCCCTGCTGCGCGGCGGGATCGCGAAAGCGAGCTACGGCGCCGGCCTGCTCGCCGAGGGGTCCGGCAAAGCCGCCGACGGGGCCACGCTGCTCGCCTCCGGGCTCACGCAGGCGGAAACGGGCAGCGAAAGGGCGGTCGGCGCCCTGCGCATCTTCGCCGACGGCACGCGCCGCCTGGCCGGCGCCCAGCACCGCGCCGCGCTGGCCGGCCTCAACCTGAAGTTCGCCCTGCAGAGCCTCGCCCCGAACCTGCGCCACAACGCGCTCAGCCGCTCGCGCCGCCTGCGCCGCTCGCTCGAAGAGGAGGCCAACCAGACGCTGCCGCGCCTGCAGGGGCCGGCGGAAGACGCCGAAGCGCAGTTGAAGACGGCGCTGCAACAGCTCGAAGGGATGACGACGGGCAAGGCCGACCCCAACTTCAGCGCGGCGCTGGACGCGGTCCGCAACGCGCTCGCCGCTGTCAGCGGCACGAATCCGGCCGGCGGCGCCGCCTACGCCCCCGATTACGCCGGATTGCCCGCCGAACTGACGGCTTTGCGGGCGGGGCTGGTCGAAGACGCCGAAGAAGCGAAGGAGGTGACCGACTGGCTGGTCTCGGGAATCGTCCTGATCAAGCGGCTCAGCAACGGCGCGACCCGGCTCTCCGACGGGCTGCGGAAGCTCGAAGGCGCCGGCAAAAAGCTCGCCCATGGCTCCGCCCGCCTCGCTCGCGCCGCCGGCGGCCTCGAAAGCGGCGTCGCCCGCCTCGCCGCCGGCGCGACGGCCCTGGCCGGCGGCATCGCCCGCCTGAGCGACGGGGCGACGTCGCTCGAAGAAAACCTGGCGAAGGGCTACAGCGCCTCCCGGCCCCTGCAGACCGGCCTGCGCCGCGCCACCGTCCAGGTGCTCTCCAGCAGCGCCACGCTGAACCGCCGGGCGCGGCGTCTGCAGCGTGCCTCGCCGGGCCTGTTCGACTCCGGCTACTTCGTCCTCTCGGCGCTCGACGGCGCCCGGCCGCGGGTGCGCGAGCGGACCGCGACCGCGATCGACCTGGGCGGCGGCGGCCAGGGGGCGGCGATCCTGGTGATCTCCCGCTACACCTTCAACTCGCCCGGCTCGATCGCGCTGAACAAGCGGCTCGAGGTCGAGGCTGCCGCGCTCGGCCGCGAAGCGGGCCTCGAAACCGGTGTCGCCGGCGGCGCCGCCCAGCTCAACGACTACAGCCAGATCACCCGCGCTCGGATCCCCTTCGTCGTCGCCGCGATCACCCTCGCCACCTTCCTCGTCCTCGTCCTCGTCCTCCGCGCGCTTCCCCTGGCCGCGATCGCGGTCGGCCTCAACCTGGCGACGGTCGCGGTCGCCTTCGGCATCCTCACCCTGCTCTTCAACCTGCCCGAAGACTGGCCGCTCGGCGGCCGGAGTTACGTCGACGCGGTCGGGGCGACGGCGATCTTCGGCGTCGTCTTCGGGCTCTCGATCGACTACGCGGTCTTTCTGCTCGTGCGGATGCGGGAGAGCTATGACCGCGATGGCGACAACGCGGCGGCGATCGAGTTCGGCCTGGAACGCACCGCCCGGGTGATCACCGGCGCCGCGGCGATCATGATGGCGGTCTTCGTCGCCTTCGCCGGGGCGCCGATCGCGACCGTCAGCCAGCTCGGCGTCGGCCTGACCGTGGCCGTGCTGCTCGACGCCACCGTGGTCCGGATCGTCCTCCTGCCGGCGCTGATGCTGCTGCTCGGCGACCGGGTCTGGTGGCTGCCGCGGAGCCTCGAGCGAGTGCTGCCCAAGCTCAACGTCTAGCCCATCGGCGAACATGCCCAGATGCAGCGCGTTGACTTCGAGTTAAGCCAGGCAGGGGCACGTGCCTGGCGGCTGGTCGCTCGGATACGATTCGGCAGCTTGTTTTCCCGGTATGGAGGCGGGGGAACCGCAAGCGACGATCCGTGGCTGCTAATTCCTTAGGCGAGGAGAAAAGCCCGGCGAAAGCCCGGGGGTTCGCCCCCGCGCGGATTGCGGCGCTGGTGGCGCTGGCGATCGTCGTAATCGCCCTTGGCGTCGTTCTCTTCGGCGGCGGTGGCGGGCACAAGTACAAGCTCGTCTTCCAGAACGCCGCCCAGCTCGTGCCCGGCAACCAGGTGCTGATCGGCGGCCAGCCGGTCGGCTCGGTCGAAAGCATCAGCCTCACCGACGAAAACCTGGCCGAGATCGAAGTCGGCGTCGAACAGGAGCTGCACCAGGGCACGACGGCGGTGATCCGCGCCACCTCGCTCTCCGGCGTCGCCAACCACTACATCTCGATCAGCCCTGGCCCGAACAGCAGTCCGGCGCTCGACGAAGGCGCGACGCTCGGCCTCGGCTCGACCACGACCGAGGTCGACCTCGACCAGTTCCTCAACACCTTCCCGACCCCGGTGCGCCGCGCCCTGGGCCAGTTCATCCGCGGCAACGCGGAACAGTTCTCCAAGCGCGGCAAGGACGCCAACCGGGCCTTCAAGTACTTCGGCCCGGCGCTCAACCGGACCACCGCCTTCACGCGCGAACTGAACGCCGACCAGGGCCTGCTCGAACGCTTCGTCGTCAGCTCCAGCAAGCTCTCGACCACGGTCGCCCAGCGCGGCAACGAGCTCTCCAGCGCCGTCTCCAACGCCAGCACCGCCTTCGGCGCGATCGCCGGCCAGAACGAAGCGCTCGACCAGACGCTGCGGCTGCTGCCGCCGTTCATGCGCCAGGCCAACACCACCTTCGTCAACCTGCGCGCCGCGCTCGACGACCTCGACCCGCTGGTCGAAACGGCGAAGCCGGCGACCAAGAACCTGGCCCCGTTCCTGAGCGAACTGGGCCCGGTGCTCTCCAAAGCCGTGCCGGTCTTCAAGAACCTCCGGCTCAGCGTCAACCGCGAAGGCTTCGCCAACGACTCCGCCGAAACGCTCGGCTTCCTGCCGGCCGTGCAGGAACGCTCGTCGAGGGCCTTCCCGCACGCCGAACAGGCGATCGCCGCCTTCCAGCCGACGCTCAACTTCGCCCGCGCCTACACGCCGGACATCTTCAACGGCTTCGGCCGGCTCGGCCAGATCACCGGCTACTACGACGGCAACGGCCACTACGCGCGTGCCCAGCTCGCTCTCAACTTGTTCAAGCGCAACAGCGAAAGCGGCAAGCTGGAACCGATCACGCCGAGCGAACAGTTCAACGCCTTCGGCGGCTCAGCCGCCGTGCGGCGCCCCTGCCCCGGCGGCGGCACCCAGTCCGCGCCCGACCACTCCAACCCCTACACGGAACCGCCCTTCGCCGGTTCCGGCGTGAGCCCGACGTCCGCCTGCGACCCGGCCGACGCGCCACCCGGACCATGAGGAAATGGCTAATCGCAGCCGGGCTGGTCGCCGCGATCGTGGTCGTCGTGCTGGTTTCCGGCGGCGGCAGCGGCAGCGGTGGCTACGTCGTCCGGGGCATCTTCGACAGCGGCGGCTTCATGGTCTCGGGCGAGGAAGTGCGGGTCGCCGGCGCCACTGTCGGCGAAATCGAATCGGTCGGCGTGACGATGCCGGGCGAGGTCGACAGCTATAAGGACGGCAAGCCGCGGGCGGTGCCGGGCAAGGCCGTGATCGCGATGAAGATCGAAGACCCCGGCTTCCAGGACTTCCGCAAAGACGCGAGCTGCCTGATCCGGCCGCAGTCGCTGATCGGCGAGAAGTTCGTCGACTGCACGCCCACCCTGCCGCGCGCGCCGGGCTCCAAGCCGCCTCCCGAACTGGAACAGATCGCGGACGGGAAGCCGGGCGCCGGCCAGTATCTGCTGCCGGTGGAGAACAACAGCACCAGCGTCGACCCGGACCTGGTCAACAACATCAACCAGCTGACCTACGCGCAGCGCTTCCGGCTGATCCTCAACGAACTCGGCGCCGGCCTCGCGGGGCGCGGCGAAGACATCGAGGAAGTCGTAAAGCGCGCCAACCCGGTGCTGCGCGACGCCGACCGCGTCTTCGGCATCCTCAACGCCCAGCGCGACCAGCTGGCCCAGCTCGCCTCCGACTCGGAGGAAATCCTCGGCCCGCTCTCCCGCCGGCGCGCCAGCGTCGCCGGCTTCTTCGCCAACGCCGGCGCCGCCGCCCAGGCGAGCACCGAAAAGGGCCCCGCGCTGGAAGCCTCGCTGCGGAAGCTCCCCGCCTTCCTGCGTGAGCTGCGCCAGACGATGGGCAGCTTCGAATACTTCTCCGAGGCCGGCACGCCGGTGGCCGAATCGCTGGCCAAGGCGGCTCCGGCGCTGACCCAGGCGACCCGGGCGCTGACCCCCTTCTCGGCCGCCTCGACCGTCTCCTTGAAGTCGCTCGGCGCGACCGGCGAAGTCGCCGGCCCGAAGATCCGCGCCGCCGACCCGGTCGTCAAGAAGCTCCGCGACGTCGCCACGACCGGCGCCACGCCGACCACCGAACTGGCCCAGTTCCTCGTCAGCACGAGAAAGAACAAGGGCTTCGACGGCCTAGCCGACCTGATCTACAACAGCGCCGCGTCGACCAACGAATTCGACCAGTACGGTCACTTCACGCGCAGCCTTACGGCGCTGACGAATTGCATCGACTACGTAACCGCGCCAACCACTGGCTGCTCGGCCAACTTCAGCGGGCCGGGGGCCAGCGAAGAAGGCGCATCGTCCTCTGACGGGCTTGCGCTGTACAGGCGGCTGCAGGAAGACCTCGGTGGCCAGACCGGCGGGACGTCGGCGGGCGCGACGTCGTCCATCTCGCCGACTCAAGCCGCTCCGGCGCCCTCCGTCCCTGTGGCGCCAGGCCTGGGCGAAGGCGAAGAACTCGGTGCCCGTGCGAAGGCGGCCGCGCCGCAACGTGCCCTCCTCGACTACCTCCTCGGCCCATGAGAAACCGTGGCGGCATACAGGGAGTCGCGAGCAGCCCGGTGATCGTCGGCGCGGTCACGGTCCTGATCGTGATCGTCGCCGTCTTCCTCGCCTACAACGCCAACAACGGCCTTCCCTTCGTCTCCACCTACAACCTCAAGGCCCGCGTGCCCAACGCCAACGCGCTGGTCAAAGGCAACGAGGTGCGGATCGGCGGCTCAAGGGTCGGCGTGGTCAAGGAAGTCAAGCCGGTGCAGATCGGCAACGGCGCGATCGCGGCCGAACTCGACCTCAGCCTCGACAAGAGCGCCGAACCGATCCCGGCCAACTCGACGATGATCATCCGCCCCAAATCGCCGCTCGGCCTCAAGTACCTGCAGATCGTCCCCGGCGACTCCAGCAAGGGTCTGGCCGCCGGCGAAACGATCCCGCTCTCGGCCGCGCACCCCGAACCGGTCGACATCGACCAGTTCTTCGACATGTTCGACGAAAAAACCCGCACCGCGATCCAGCGCAACAACGCCGGCTTCGGCAATGCCTTCGCCGGCCGCGGCCCGCAGATCAACGCCGCCTTCGGCGCCCTGCGCAGCTTCGCCGAACACGGCCAGCCGGTGCTGCGCACCCTGGTCGAACCGGGCACCAACTTCGGCGGCTTCTGGGAAGCGCTCGCGAACCTCTCGGCGACGGTGGCCCCCGTCGCCGAGCAGCAGGCGAGCATGTTCGTCGCCCTCGACCGCACCTTCGCCGCCTTCGCCCGCGTCTCCCGCCCCTACATCCAGGAAACGATCGAAAAAGGAGCGCCGACGCTCGAATCGGTGACCGCCGACCTGCCGGCGCTGCGGCCCTTCTTCCGCGACTCCGGCCGCTTCTTCACCGCGCTCAAGCCCGGCGCCCGCGCCCTGGGCGAAACCGCGCCGACGATCAACGCCGCCCTGCGCGCCGGCATCCCGGCCCTCAACCGCTCCCCGGCTCTCTACGCACAGTTGAACCCGACGGCCGAAGCGCTGCTCGACTTCCAGGGCGAGGATGGCGTCTTCAACGGCCTCGAACTGCTCACCGACACCAACGAAGTGCTCGCCCCGGCGATCAAGTACATCGCCCCCGCCCAGACCACCTGCAACTACCTCAGCCTCGTCTTCCACAACCTCGCCGACGCCTTCAGCGAATCGAACGGCAACGGCAACTGGTTGGGCGCGATCGCCTTCGAGCCGCCGAGCGGAGCGAACGCCGAGTCAGCGCCCTCTTCGGCTCCGGCCGACGGCCCGGAAAAGAAGAACCATCTCCACTTCAACCCTTACCCGAAGACCGGCCAGGGTGGGATCTGCGAAGCGGGCAACGAGCGCTACACGTCCGGCAAGACGGTCATCGGCCACGCCCCCGAACTCTGGGGCACGACGACGCGGGAAGGCGAAGGCTGATGGGACGCCTGCCGGAGCGCGACACGAGGGCCGGGGCCAGCGACAGCCGCTTCAGGTGGCGGCCGAGCAACGCCGCGATCGCCGTGATCTTCATCCTCGTCTTCACCGTCGGCCCCTACCTGGCCTTCACCAAACACGTGCCCTTCACCGGCTACGGCTACACGCTCAACGCCACCTTCTCCAACGGGGCCAACATCTCGACCAACTCGCCGGTGCGGATCGCCGGGGTCGATGTCGGCAAAGTGATCGAAGTCGGCCGCGACGGCGACAGCACCAAGGTCACCTTCACGGTCGACGGCAAGGGCCGGCCGATCCACGACGACGCCTTCGCCGACATCCGGCCGCGGATCTTCCTCGAGGGTAACTTCTTCATCGACCTCGACCCCGGCAGCCCGAGCGCGGCGGAGATGGACAGCGGCGCGACGATCCCGGTCAGCCACACCTCGACCGGCGTCCAGCTCGACCAGATCCTCACCGCCCTGCAGTCGCCCGTGCGCGCCGACCTCAGCCGCCTGCTGGAGAGCTTCGGCACGGCGCTCAACCAGAAGCCGACCGCCGCCGAAGACGCGACCCAGCTGCCCGAGGTGAAGGGCAAGACCGGCGCCGAAGGCCTCAACGGCGCCTACAAATACGGCGGCGACGCCGGCCGCTACAGCGCCCAGGTCACCAACGCCCTGCTCGGCACCAGCCCCGGCGACCTCTCGCGCCTGGTTGCCGGCACCGGACGCACCTTCGGCGCGCTCGCCCGGCACGAGGCCGACCTGCAGGGCCTGATCGTCAACTTCGACACCTTCACCGGCGCGCTGGCGGCCCAGTCGAAGAACCTCGCGACGACGGTCGAAAGGCTGGCGCCGACCTTGCGGATCGGGCGCAAGTCGCTGGTCAGCCTCAACAATACGCTGCCGCCGCTGCGCGCCTGGGCGATCGAGTTCCGCCCCGCGGTCGCCGAGCTGCCCGCGCTGATCTCCGCGGCGAAACCGTGGCTCGCCCAGGTCCGCCCGCTGCTGTCCGGCAAGGAGGCCGGCGGCGTCGCCAGGCTGCTGCAGGAATCGGCCCCCGGGCTCTCCGGCGCGGCCCAGGCCGGCAAAGCGAACACGATCCCGCAGAGCAACCGGATCAGCCTCTGCACCAGCAGGGTCTTCGTGCCGACCGGCAACGAGACGATCGAAGATCGCTTCCAGACCGGGCCCAACTACCGCGAGTTCTTCTACTACCTCGCCAACTTCGCCGGAGTGAGTCAGAACTTCGACGGCAACGGGCCCTACCTCCGGGTGCAGCCGGGTGGTGGCGGCACCCTGGTCAAGCAGGAGAATCCCTCGGGCAACCTCAGCACCGACAAGCAGGATTGGGCGCATGTGGTCGCGGCCCCCGAAGGGGTGCAGCCGCGGCTCGGTGGCCGTCCGCCCAAGAAGCCCGAAGTGCGCTGTTCGACCCAGCCTGTGCCCGATGTCAATGGCAAGCTCGGTCAGGTCGGCCCACCCAGCCTGACGGCGGTGAGCGGCCCATGAGCGAGCGGGATCCCAAAGTGAGCCGCCTGCGCCATTTCCGCGCCTCGCTCGCGCGGCAGTCGCGCGGCCGCGGCAAAGACACGATCGCGATCGCCATCCTGACCCTGCTCGCGATCGTGATGACGCTGTGGATCTTCACCCAGCAGAAAGCCTCGCTGCCCTCATGGGCGCCCTTCGTCGGCGAAGACTTCGTCCACCTCAGCGCCGACTTCAGCGACGCCCAGGCGGTCACCCCCGGCCAGGGCCAGGCGGTGGTGATCGCCGGAATCCAGGTCGGCAAGATCTCCTCGGTCGACCTCGAAGACGGCCACGCCGTGATCGGCATGGACATCGAGCCCAAGTACCTGAAGCTGATCCATCCCGACGCCAGCCTGCTGCTGCGGCCGAAAACCAACCTCAACGACATGACCGTCGAGATCGAACCGGGCAGCGGCCCCGAACACGTCGAAGGGGGCTACCGCTTCCCGCTCTCACAGACCGAACCGAGCATCCAGTTCGAAGCCTTCCTCTCGACCCTCGACACGGACACGCAGCAGTACCTGCAGCTGCTCGTCGCCGGCGGCGCCCAGGGCATCGGCGGGCGTGGTCATCAGCTCTCGGGCGCCTTCCGCCGCCTCCAGCCCTTTGCCCACTACATCGCCGATCTCAACCGCGCCGTAGCCCAGCGCCGCGTGGCACTGGCCCGGACGATCCACGACTTCGGCCTGCTGACGACCGAACTGGGCCGCCACGACTCCGAGCTCGAACGCTTCGTCAGCGCCTCCAAGGGCGCCCTCGGCAACTTCGCCAACCAGCAGCAGGCGATCCAGGAATCGCTGGTCGAGTTCCCCTCCACGCTCTCCGCGCTGCGCTCGGCGCTGGCCAGCTCGGACCGCTTCTCGACCGCGGCCCGCCCGGCCCTGACCGGCCTGATCCCCCAGGCGCAGGCATCGGTGCCGGCGTTCAAGGCGAATGAGCAGCTCTTCAAGCAGACGACGGCGCCGATCCGCGACCAGATCCGCCCCTTCACCCGCCAGGTCCGTCCCGTGCTGACCCACCTCAACGAAGGCGCTTCGGACCTCAACACCTCGGTGAGCAACTTCGGCACCTCGCTGGGCGCGATCAACAGCCTGCTCAACGAGCTCGCCTTCAAGCCGAAGGGGAGCAGGCAGAGCTTCCTCTTCTACCTGCCCTGGCTCAACCACAACATCAACACCACCTTCAACCTCGTCGATGCCGGCGGACCGATAACCCGCGGCGTCGCGACGCTCTCCTGCAACGGCTCCGACCTTGCCTACAAACTCACCGTCCCGTTCAAACGTGCGGATGGCAGCACGGAATCGCTGAAACCGTACTTGCGGACTCTTCTCGAAGGTGTGCGCATCCCCAGTCCCGAAGAAATTCCCGCCGAAACTCCCTCCGGACACTGCGAATACAGCGCAAAATGAGCAAGCGAGCCCCCAGCACCGCGCAGCTCCTCGTCATCGCCGGTTTCGCCCTGTCGTGCTTCGGCATCCTGCTCTTCCTCTGGATCACCTTCGGTGGGCCGACGCCGTTCAAGGCGAAGCCCTACGAGATCAAGGTCCCCTTCAACGAGGCGACCCAGCTCGCCCAGCAGTCCGACGTGCGGATCTCCGGCGTCTCGGTCGGCAAAGTGCAGAACATCGAAGAGTCGCCCAACGGCCTGCAGGCGCAGGCGACGATCGACATCGACGACCAGTACGCGCCGCTTCCTAAGGGGACGCGGGCGATCCTGCGCACCAAGACCCTGCTCGGCGAGACCTACGTCGAACTGACCCCGGGCAACGCCGACGGCCCCCAGCTGCCCGACGGCGGCACGCTCTCGAGCGCCAACGTCGCCGAATCGGCCCAGCTCGACGAGATCTTCCGCACCTTCAACCCGCGCACCCGCGCCGCCTTCCAGGAATGGATGCAGGAAGGCGCCGTCGCGATCGCCGGCCAGGGGCAGTCGCTCTCCAACGGGCTGGCCGAGCTCGAACCGTTCTTCACCGAATTCGACAAGGTCTTCCGCGTGCTCGACACGCAGCGGGTCGCGGTCAAGCAGCTCTTCAGCAACGGCGCCGTCGCCCTCAACGCCCTGCGCGGCCGCCAGGGTGAGCTGGCGAGCCTGATCCGCAACTCCAACGCGGTCTTCAGCACGACCGCCGCCCGCGACCGCGACATCGAAGCGCTCTTCCGCGCCTTCCCGACCTTCGAGGACGAACAGAAGCTGACCTTCAACCGGCTCAAAGAATTCGCCGTCAACTCCGACCCGCTCTTCCGCCAGCTGGTCCCGGCGGCCGAACAGCTCTCGCCGACCCTCGTCGCCTTCTCGAACCTGGCTCCGCAGGCGAAGGGCTTCTTCGAAGGTCTCGAAACGGTCATCGACCGGGCGCCAAGTGGCTTCCCCGCCCTGCGCAAGTTCCTCCGCGGCGATTTCCCCGTCCTGCTGCGGGCGCTCGATCCCTTCCTGCGCAACCTGAATCCGATTCTGACCGGCCTCGGCCTCTACAAACGAGAGGTCACCTCGCTGATGGGGAATGTCGCGGCGGCGACCAATGCGGTCCACCTCAGTTCACAGGGCAAGCAGATCCACTACCTTCGCCTGCTGGGCCCGTTTGGTCCCGAATCGTTGGCCACGTATCCAAATCGCACCACCACGAACCGCAACAACGCCTACGCCCAGCCGGGCGCTTACAGCCGACTGGCCAAGGGCCTGCTCAGCTTCGACACCCGCCAGTGCAGCTCGGGCATCACCGCGACCCTCGACTCCAACACGCCGAACGAAAAAGCATTCAACGAACGGACCGGCGGAGATGTCGCCAAGGCTACGAACTTCTTCAACCGGTTGAAGCACTACGCGTTCGCCGAACAGGAAAGCTCCTCCAGCATCCCCGCACCGGGCTGCGAACCACAGGCACCCTTCCAGCCGATATACGGCAGCGGTCCGGCGACCAGCTACCAGCACACCTTCGAACAGGGCGAATAGCCGGAGTGGGCCGCCGTCAGTGCGGCCTCCCGCCCGAGTAGCCCTTGGCCGCGTAAGGATTGGGGAAGGTGCTCAGGCGAATAGAGAGATTCAGCTAGTTCAGCCCAAGTTCCTTGCGGGCTTGGCTGCTGCATTGCGAAGAAAAGGGGCGGCCTCTCGGCCGCCCCTTTCTGGCTTTCGTCCTCAGACGAAGCCCGTATGTCCTAAATGACTAGCCCTTGGGCGTGCAGGGCACAGCGAGCTTGCCCTTGAGGTTGAACGAGCTTTCCTGCCCCGGGGTATGCGCTTCGTTCTTGAACACCACGCTCGGGACGTTCACCTTGAAGACGCCGTCGGGGCATTTGGCTTCGAAGTAGCCGACCTTCTTGCCCTTGTATGAGTAGGTCTTGCCCAGCTTGAAGCTGAAGCTGAGCGCGGAGCCGCTGCCGCCGGCGATCACCGGGATTTTCGCGATGGACGAGAGGCCGGTGCCCTTCCTCTTGATCGTCACCGTGGTGACGATCGCCGTCGGCGCCGGCACCGTGATGAACGTGTGGATCAGCAGGGTGACCTTGCCGCCCTTTTCGCCGCCGTTGAAGACGAGCAGCGGGCTCGGAACTTTGATCGGCTTCTGTTCGGGGAAGGCGATCTCGGCTTCCGCCTTGCCTTCGCCGAGGATCGTCTTGCCGCAGGCCTTCTTCGCGGCCTTGGTGTCACGCGCCTCGAGCTGGCCCGCTTTGCAGACCGGGTAGCCCTTGACGTTGATCTTCACGTCCTTGTCGATTTCGACCTTCGTTTCCCTGAAGGCGGGTGGATGGGTGCTATCACTGGTCGAGATCTTGCCGAACAGGTTCGCGACGACCGGGGTGTACTTGGTCTTCGACAGTGCCTTCGGCGAGGTGGTGCCGCCGAAGGTGACGACCAGATCCCCCGCCCGCAGCGTGGTGCTCACCGCGCTCGCGACGGCTGCCACGCCCAGTGACAGCACCGCTGCCAGGGCCAATGCCAGCATCAGGTTTCTACGCATTCTCTTCTCTCTCCTTTTTGGCCCTGCCCGTCTGAGCCGCGGCCATTGAAAGCCATGTTTGTCCCACGCCAACGCTACCAGCGCATCGATCGGGGTGGAATGAAGGTGGGATGAAGGCTAGCCACGCGGCCTGCACGGCGTAACCAGCCCTCCGCTGAGCACCGTCTGCGGCGCCACCCCGGGGATATGCGCTTCGTTCTTGAAGAGGGTCTTGGTCGTCCTCACCTTGAACTTGCCGTCGGGGCAACGCGCCTGCAGGAAGCTCTGCTTCCTGCCCTTGAACCGGTAGGAGCGCTGGACCTTGAAGCTGAAGTCGAGCGCCGAGCCGCTGCCGCCGGCGATCACGGGGACCCTGGCCACTCCGTGCAGGCCGAAGCGCCCCTTGCGGACCTTCGTCAGCGTCACCGTGGTGACGATCGCGGTCGGGGCGGGCACGGTGATGAAGGTGTGGAGAAGCAGCGTCGTCTTGCCGCCGTGGGTGCCGCCGTTGAAGACGAGCAGCGGGCTCGGCACCTTGATCGGCGCCTGTTCGGGAAAGGCGATCTCGGCGTGGGCGGAACCGCTTCCCACGATCGTCTTGCCGCAGACCCGCTTTGCCGCCTTGGTATCGCGCGCCTCGAGCTGGCCCGCTCTGCAGACCGGCAGCCCCTTCGAGTTCACCAAGACGTTCTTGTCGATGTCGAAGATCGCTTCCCGGAAAGCCGAGGGATGCGTCCCGTCAGAGGTCCTGATCTTGCCGTAGACCTTCGCGGCGGCCGGTGCGAAGCTTCGCTTCGGCAACGTCTTCGGCGCCACGTTGCCACCGAAGGTGAGGATCAGGTTGCCCGCGCGAAGCGTTATCTGGGTTGCGGCCGCGATCGAGGCGACGCCAAGCGCGGATATCGCGCCGGCGGCGAGCAAGATAAGCAAGTTCCTGCGCATGACAAATTCCCTCCCCATTGATGGCGTCGATTTACAGATCCCCGCCTCCGCACATGCCTAAACCCGGCCGCTCCGGCAAAAGAGCGGCTACACAGCCAGGAGGGTCAGCTCTCGAGCATCGAGAGGCGCACCCGCTCGCGCTCCTCCGCGGCCCCCTCGGGACCGAGGAACGGCAGCGTTATCCAGAACATCAGGTCGGGGAGGCGGCTGGGAAGGCGGGCGGAGGCGCCGTGGAGGATCTCGCTGTAGAGCAGCTCGTTGATGCCGCCGGCGAGCGAGAGCGAGGTGATGCCCGGCAGCTCCACCGAGGTCTCGGCCCTGCCGGCATCGAGAAACCCGGTGAACTGGCGCAGGGCGGCGTCGCGGCGGGCCAGCGCCTTCGGCCCCGCGGCCAGGACCTCGACGATCGCGAAACGGCCCTCGTCGGGGTGCTCGGCGAGGTGTTTGAGCAGTTCCGCCAACCCCGCCGCGACACGCTCGGCCCAGGGCGAGCCGGGCTTCGACTCGAATCCCCGCGCCGTGTCGCCGAGCAAATTGCCGAGCAGGACGTCATATGCGGCGAGGAAGCAGTCCTCCTTGCTGGCGAACAGCTCATAGAAGGTCTTTCTCGAAACGCCGGCGACGCCGATCACGTCGACCACCCGCGTCTCCGGGTAGCCGCGCTCGGCGACGACCTCGATCATCGCCTGCAGGATGCGCCGCTGCTGGGACTCCGTCACCGCCTCCCGCGGTAGCCCGTGACGGCCCCGGGGCAGCCGCTCGTTCAACTTAGCGGTGCGTCTACCGGTAGCCACATGACGACTTTAAAGCACCTCCGGTTCTCCGCCAATCCAAATCACCTGGCCGCGGCTCGGACCGACGCCTACCAGGCGGATCGGGACATCGACGAAGTCGGCGATGAAGTCGAGGTAGGCGCGTGCCTCGGCCGGCAGGTCGGCCTCGCCGCGACAGGCGGTCAGGTCGGCGTCGAAGCCGGGCAGCTCCTCGTACTCGGGCTCGGCCGAGTGGAGGATCGACTGGTGGTAGGGGAAGGTCTCGAAGACCGCCCCCTCGCGCGAGCGGTAACGGACCGCGACCTTCAGCGGGCCGATCCCGCTGAGCACGTCGAGCTTGGTGATCGTCAGCGCGCTCATCGTGTTGAGGCGCACGGCGTAACGCAGGGCGACCAGGTCCATCCAGCCGCAGCGCCGCTCGCGGCCGGTCGTCGTCCCGTACTCGTGGCCGCGCTCGAGCATGTGCCGCCCGGCGGCGTCATCGAGCTCGGTCGGGAAGGGACCGGCGCCGACGCGCGTGGCGTATGCCTTGGCGACCCCCCAGACCTCGTCGATGTCGGCCGGCCCGATGCCCGCCCCGACGGTCGCGGCGCCGGCGATCGGGTTGGAGGAGGTGACGAAGGGATAGGTGCCGTGGTCGAGGTCGAGCAGGGTCGCCTGGGCGCCCTCGAAGAGAACCGTGCGGCCGTTGTCGAGCTCTTCCCAGCAGAGTCGGGCGGTGTCGGCGATGTGGGGCTCGAGCCGGTGGCCGTAGGCGGTGAACTCCTCGGTCATCGCGTGCAGGTCGAGACGAGGGTCAGGTGCCGCGGCGACCGATTGGTCGGCACCCTCGCGGGCGCCCTCGCCGGCCTCCTTGCGCAGCTTGCGCCGTTGCACCGAGAGCTCGCGCAGCGCCTGCTGCTTGGGCTCGAGCGCCGCCATGATCTTCTTGCGCAGGATCTTCTCGTCGAGCAGGTCCTGGACGCGGATGCCGAGCCGCAGCGCCTTGTCGGCGTAGCAGGGGCCGATGCCTCGACGCGTGGTGCCGATCGACAGCTTGCCCAGTTTGACCTCACCCGCCGTGTCGAGCAGCACGTGGTAGGGCATGATCAGGTGGGCGTTGGCGGAGATCCGCAGGTTGCCGACGTCGATGCCGCGGCGCTTCAGCCCGTCGATCTCGCCGAGCAGGATGTTGGGATCGAGCACGACACCGTTGCCGATCGCGCAGATCTTGTCCGGGTAGAGGATGCCGGAGGGGATCAGGTGGAACTTGAACTCCTCGCCGTCGCGGACGATCGTGTGGCCGGCGTTGTTGCCGCCCTGGAAGCGCACGATCGCGCTGGCGCGGTCGGCGAGCAGGTCGACGACCTTGCCCTTCCCCTCATCGCCCCACTGGGCGCCGACTATGACGATTCCCGGCATATCGACCGGGGATTGTGCCTTGTTGACGCATCTGGCGCGTCGCATCTCGGCGTTCTCGGTCCGGGCGGCTCGCTCACGCACAGAAGTGCGTTCACTCGCCGTCCTCCCTGCGTCCACCGACCTGCTCGGCCAGCTGCGCCAACAAGAAGCTCAGTAAGGGGCCTTTTCCAGTCGCCGATCGGCACCGAACAAGGGGACCTGCTCACAGGTCTCGGTCAGCCGGGACACCGTCCGGGCGCCGATCTGGTCTTCGAGCTTGTCCACGGCGAGGTTGGTCGTCAACATGATCGAGCGCTTGTCTTCGTAACGCTCGTTGACGAGCGAGTAAAGCTGCTCCAAGACCCAGTCGGAGCGTTTCTCGGCCCCGAAATCGTCGATGTGGAGTAAGTCCACCGAGGTGAGACGCTCGAAAAAGGCGCCGTAGGAATCACTGCCGGCCTCGTCGTCGTAGGTGCGTCGGATGCGCGCAAGTAGTTTCGGCAGTGAGTAAATCGCTACCGAATGGCCCATCTCCGTGGCCACCTTCGACACAAGCATCGCGAGGGTGGTCTTTCCGGTTCCGGTGTCCCCAAACAGCCACAGCCCTTGGCCGGCTTCCAGGTTTGCATCTAGATTCTCGATGAACGAATGCACCTTTTTGACCGCCTCCCTCGTCTCGGCATGGTGCGCCATGTCGCTGACCGGCGGGCGGTCGAAGGAGACGCCGCGATAGCGCGGCGGGATCGCCGAGGCGACCCCGCGGACGCGCCCCCGTTTCAGCCGCGGCTCACGGCACTCGCAGGCTCGCGCGACGTCTTCGGGGCCGAGGATCCAACCGGAGCCGTCGCAGGCGCCGAGCGGGCAGGCCTGTTGGGCGAAGGGTTCGCTGCGCGGGATCGCCGGCATCAGAACTCAGGCCCGGCGCCGGCGGCTTCCTCGAGCGGCGGCCCTTCTCCCGCCGGCTGCTCGACCGGCCGCTCGTGGCCGGAGAAGTCGGCGAATTTGGGGAAGCGGTCGAGGAAGACCAGCTTCGGCGCGCCGATCGGCCCGTTCCTATGCTTGGCGATGATCACGTCCGCCAGTCCGTCGGGCTCGTCTTCGGGATCGCGGTAGTAGTCCTCCCTAAAAAGAAATGCGACTAAATCAGCATCCTGCTCTATTGATCCGCTCTCTCTCAGGTCCGACAGCATCGGCTTCGGCGGGTGGCGCTGCTCGGGTGCGCGCGAGAGCTGGGAGATCGCCAGGACCGGCACCTCGAGCTCGCGGGCGAGGATCTTCAGGCCGCGGCTCATCTGGCCGACCTGCTCGACCCGGTTGGCGCGCAGGTCGTCGGCGCGCATCAGCTGCAGGTAGTCGACGATGACGAGGCCGAGCCCGCCCTGGTCCTGGGTCTGCGCGTGCAGCCGCCGCGCCTTCGCCCGCAGGTCGAGCAGGCCCAGGTCGGAGGAGTCGTCGAACCAGAGCGGCGCCTCCTCCAGCTCGTTGCAGGCGCGCACCACCTTCGGCCAGTCTTTCTGCGCGACCTGCCCCTTGCGCAGCTTGTCGCCGGAGATCCGCGCCCGGCAGGCGATGAAGCGCTGCGCCAGCTCCACCTCCGACATCTCCAGCGAGAAGAAGGCGACCGGCATCCCCCGCTTTACCGCAACATTCTCTGCGATATTCGCAACTATCGCGCTCTTTCCCATCGCCGGGCGCGCAGCCACGATGATCAGGTTGCCGGGCTGAAAGCCTCCCGTGATCGAGTCGATGTCACGGAAGCCGGAAGGGGTGCCGGTCAGCTCGAGCTCGCCGGTCGAGAGCTTCTCGAGCCGGTCGACCTCGTCGTGGAGGATCTCCGAGAGCTGGCGGAAGTCGCTCGCCTGCTCTTTGTGGGCTACTTCGAAGAGCAGCCGCTCGGCTCGCTCGGAGAGCTCACGCGGTTCGCCCTCGCGCTCGTGGACCCAGCCCTGGATCTCCTGGCCTGCGCCGAGCAGCCGCCGCAGCAGCGAGTTCTGCTGGACGATCTCGGCGTAGTGCTTGGCGTTGCCCGCCGCCGGCACCTTTGCCGCCAGCTCGGAGACGTAGTGCTTGCCGCCGGCCTCCTCGATCTCGTTGCGCTGGACCAGCGCCTCGCTGACGCTGAGCTCGTCGACCGGCTTGGAGGCGGCGTAGAGGTCGTGGACGGCGCGGAAGATCGCCGCGTGCTTCTCCAGGTAGAAGTCCTCGCCGTTGAGCTTGACCTCGTCGATGACGCGGCTCAGCGCCGGCTCGGCGACCAGCATCGCCCCCAGCACCGATTCCTCGGCCTCGATGTTCTGGGGCGGAACGTGGGTTGCGGAAGGCTGCGGCATCTACGTCTAGTTAAGGGGCCGGGGCGGCGGATTCGCTCCGATTGCCAAGCAAACCAGAGCGGCACCGGCGCCACGGGCGGTCTCCCTGCAACCACCGGGGAAAGAATCTAGGAGGCCCCTAGGACTCAGTCGCGGGGGTCGATGACGGCCGGCGGTATCTCGCCCGCCTCCTCCTGGCGCCGCTCGCCACGGCGCAGCATGCGCTGGGTGAGGATCGCGATGCTGAGGATCGCCGTTGCGCCGAGGCTGAGCTGGACGCTGAGCAGGCCCTCGCGGGTCCAGTAGACGTCGCGCAGGTCGAGCAGCAGCGCCGCCTCGTCGAAGGTCAGGCCCATGCCGGCCCCCATCGCGATCGCGAGGCGGTCTTCCTGGGCCTCGTCGTCGGTCAGCAGTGCCGCGGTGCCGGAACCGAAGGCGAGCAGGATCCCGGGCACGAAGTGGTGGATGTGGCGGCCGCCGACGCTGACCTCGCTGAAGGGCCACCACTGGTCGCGAATGCCCCAGGTCGAGACTCGCACCAGCGCGAAGGAACCGAGGAAGCCGGCAAGGAGGTTGAACAGCACCGTCTCGCTGCGCGGGGTCGCCGCATAGCCACTGACCGCGACGCCGACCGTGTCCAGGGCCGCCGCCGGCGCCGCTTCGACCAGCGGCTCGCCGTCTTTGCGCTCGTGGGTGCGGCGCCGCAGCAGGCGGCCGAACTGGCCGACGAGGACCGTCCCGGCGCCACCGAGCGCTACCGCAGCCAAGCCGACAGTCGCCCGCTCCGACCGCCCCCAGCCAAACCGCGTTCGGGCCCTGGCGCGACGGGTCAGGCGAGTTGGGAAGCGTTGCGAGGCCACCGGGCGGAGCCTAACGCCGCGAAGCTCGGGTTCTCAGCTCTCCTCGGCGACGATCGTCTTCACCGAGGCGACCGTGCCGTCGGCGAGCTCGATCTCGACCATGTGGGTGCCGATCTCGCGGATCGGCTGCTCGAGGCGTACTTTGCGCCGGTCGATGCGCAGATCGCGTGCCTCGCGGATCGCGTTGACGATCTCCTTGGCGCCGACGGAGCCGAACAGTTTGCCGCCGTCATCCGCCCGCTGGTGGATCGTCAGCACGGTCTTGGAAAGCAGCGACGCTGCCTGCTCTTCCCGCTCGGCGCGCAGCTTTTCGGCCTTTTCAGTTGCCGCCTGGCGCTGCTGAGCCTGCTCCAGAGCGCCCGGAGTGGCCGGTGCGGCCAGCTTGCGTGGGATCAGGTAGTTGCGGAGGTAGCCGGGCGAGACATCGATCGGTTCGCCGCGCTGCCCGAGGCTCTCGACGTCCTCGAGCAGGATCGCCTGCGTCATCAGCGCTCTCCGACGTAGGGCAGCAGGGCGATCTCGCGCGCCCGCTTCACCGCCACCGAGAGCTGCCGCTGGTGCTTGCGCGAAAGCCCGGTCACCCGCCGCCCGCGCGTCTTCCCCTTGTCGGAGAGGAAGCGCCGCAGCAGGTTGAGGTCCTTGTAGTTGACCGCCTCGGAGTTGATCCGCGTGTATTTACGCGGCCTGACGCGGTCAGCACCACGCCGTCCGCGACGCGGTGCATCGCCACTGTTCTCTCTAGCTCGGGCCATAAGCGAACGGGGATGCTACACACACTGGACTGACGAGGTCCAGGCGTTGCCAGACAAGGACGCAGGAAGGACCGACGAGGGGAGCGCACTCTGTGCGTGACCCGAGGAGGCCGCCCGAGGACGCTGTATGGCAACGCCTGGGGCCGTCAGAAGGGGATGTCGTCGTCGCTGCCGCCACCACCGCCACCGGCCGGAGCGGCATCGAAGTCGCTGGGATCGGCGGGCGTGTCGCTCTGCGGGGTGAAGCCACCACCGCCGTTGCCATTGCCACCGCCACCCCCGCCGTCGCGCGAGCCGAGGAACTGGACGGAGTTGGCGATTATCTGCACCGCCTGCCGTTTGCCACCGCCCTCTTTTGCCTCCCACTCGCGCCAGTCGAGCCGGCCTTCGATCGCTACCGGACGGCCCTTGGAGAGGTAGTTGGCGCAATTCTCGCCCTGCGCCCCCCAGACGGTCACGTTGAAGTAGTTGGGCTTGTCGACCCATTCGCCGGTGGAGCCGTCCTTGCGGCGGCTGTTGACCGCCACCCGCAGCTCGCAGACCGCCGTGCCGCTGCCCAGATGGCGCAGCTCGGGGTCCTGGGTCAGGTTCCCGGTGATGACCACCACGTTGATGTTCGAAGCCGCCACGGCTCTCACTCCTCAAGATCGTTTATCGAGACACCAGTCTAAGAGCGCAGGCGGCGCGACTCTCCCCCCCAAAACCGGAATCTGCGTGAAAAGAGGAGCTAGGCGGCGGAGTCGCCGGGCTCGCCGTCGGCACTCTCGGCCGGGGCCTCGGGAGCCTCGGGCTCGGCGGCGGGCTCAGGGGCCTCGGCTACCGGCTCGGGCGTCTCAGCGACGGGCTCCGCCTCGGCGGCGGGCGGCTCGGGTGCCTCCGTCGCGGGCTCTGCCGCGACAGCAGGCTCCGCAACCGCAGCCGGCGCTTCGGGCGCGGCGGCCTCGGCAGGTGCGGACTGCGGTGCAGAGGGCCGCTCGCGCGATGCGGCGGGACCGGGAGCACTGGTTGCCGGCGGTACCACGACGGGCGTGTCGGCGTCGACTTTGAAGATGCGGAAGCGCAGCACGCCGTCGGCGATCTTCAGGTTGTGGTCGAGTTGCTCGAGCAACTCGGTCGGCGCCTCGAAGCGGAACCAGCGGTAGTCGGCCTCGTTGCGCTTGTCGATTTCGTAAGCCATCTTGCGCAGGCCCCAGACGTTCTCGTGCTTCAGCGTCCCCGTCGCCTCGATCTGACCCTTTGCCTCATTGGCGGCAGCGTCGCGGGCCGCGGCATCCTGCCCCGGGTCCAGCATCAAAACCAGCTCGTATTCGCGCGGTGCGGCCAAAACGGCGTCGGACTATAGCTAGCGGGGCGCAAACTCCATTGACCCGTCGTCCGGAGGCGCGGGTGGCGGCGCTTCAACCACGGGGGGCGGTGCTTCGGGAGCAGGCGTAGGAATGGTTGGGACGGGGGCTTCGGCGGGCGGGTCCTGTCGCGGAGAGTGGGTGCCCGGGCGGGGCTGGGTTTTTCGCCTCGGAGTTTGCGGCCGTCCGAGATTGTGGCTGGGGCGAAAAACAGGACGCCGCCCCGTCCGGGCACCCCCTCTCCGCACCACCCGCCCGAGGGGAGCTTTCGACCGCTGCCCCAGCGCACGCCGCGGAGGCTGAGCCCCATGCAGCTTCACGTCAGCTGCCAGCGGTTCGGGCACCGCCGCTCTCGGGAGGCCCACGTCAGCCGGCAAGGGTTCGGGAGCCGGCGGTCTTAGAAGCGCTGGAGCAAGCTGAAGAGCAAGGAAGGCAGCAACCACAACGGCAGCTCCCTTGGCCGCAAGCTGCCAGCGGACGCGGAGTCTCATGCCGCTACTAAGCGTTCAGCTCAATGAAATCTCCCCCCAAGCTGTCGGGTAGAGGAGCCGGGGGTGTCCGTCACGCGCAGCGGCGTCCTGTTTTTCGCCCCAGTCGTAATCTCGGACGGCCGGTGGCGTTTCAGGCGAAAAACCCAGCAAGCGAGAGGGACACCCCCGGCTCCTCCCTCAAGCAACAGCCTCCGAACCCCGGCTCCAGCAGGGCGACTCCCGCTCCTCCCTACGCCACAGCCTCGCGAAGCTCGGCAATGTCCTTCAGCTGGTCGTCGACCCAGTCCCCGGGATTGCGCGAGTAGATGATCTCCTTGAGGTGCTGCGCCCGCAGCTTGCGCTCTTCGGGCTCCATCGTCAGCGCCCGGTGGATCGCGTCGGCCTGCTCCTGGATGTCGAAGGGGTTGACCGAGAGGACGCAGTCGGCCAGCTCCTCGTGCGAGCCGGTGTTCTCGGAGAGCATCAGGACGCCGTCGCGGGTGTTGACGGCCGGCGCCTCCTTGGCGACGAGGTTCATCCCGTCGAAGATCGAGTTGACCATCAGCAGGTCGAAGTGCTTGTAGCGGGCGACCGCCTCGGGGAAGTTCTCGTAGATCTTCAGGTCGATCGGCATCCAGTCGGTGGTGCCGTGCTTGTGGTTGACAACCGCGACCAGCGCCTCGATTTTCTCCAGATACTCGGCGTACTCGGGCACGTCCTGGCGCGAGGGCTGCAGGTGGGCGATGAAGGTGACCTTCTCGCGGAACTCCGGGTGCTGGGCGAGGAAGGTGTCGAAGGCGGTGAAGCCGCGCAATACGTTCTTGGAGAGGTCGGCACGGTCGACGCGGATGATCAGGTGCTCGCGACGGCGCTCCAGCACCTCGCGCTCCGCCGCCGCCACCTCGGGCGACTCCGCTGCCCGGCGCAGTCGTTCGGCGTCGATCGAGAGCGGGTAGGCACGGGCCACGGTCTCCCCGCCGGCGTGTCGCACGAGGGCGCGGTCGTAGTCGACGTCGACCTCGAGCAGTTCGTCGCAACAGCGGATGAAGTTGAGGCAGTAGGCGTGGGTGTGGAAGCCGATGATGTCGTTGGCGAGCATGCCGCGGAAGATCGCCTCGCGGATGCGGCCGGGCAGGATCCGCCAGCTGTCGGGCTGCGACCAGGGGATGTGGACGAAGTGGTGCAGGAAGGCGTCCGGTCGCTCGGCCCGGATCATCCCGGGCACGGTGTAGAGGTGGTAGTCGTGGAGCATCACCAGCGGCCGCTCGCGCCCCTCGATCTGGCCCAGCACGGCGCGGGCGATGTCGGCATTGACGGCCTGGTAGCCGTCGTCCCAGGCGTCGAGCTCCTGCCGGCGGATGTCGGGAGCGTTCGATAGGTCCCAGAGGTAGTGCTGGATGAACCAGAGGATCGGGTTGGCGATCACGTTGTAGAAGCCGTCGTAGGCGGCGGGGTCGCTGCCGACCAGCAGCACCTTGTAGTCGATCCCGTCGATCGAGAGCTCGACCGGCCCGCCGCGCTCCTCCGACACCGCGACGTCCTCGTCGGTCATCGCCGAGGCGATCCAGAGCGCCTCGCGGTGTGAGACCAGCCCGGAGAGCGCCGTCACCAGGCCGCCGCCGCCGCGCCGCACCGTGCGCTCGCCCTGCTCGTCGCGCTCGAACTGAGCCGGCCCGCGATTCGAAACGATGATTAGCGGGTCATCCACGTATGCCACATTACTGAGGGGCTGGGTGTTCGATCCAAATTTACGTGTACGCGGGGGTGTGCCTGGCCAAGCTGGGCGCCGCACGCCGACGAGCGAATAGCAGAGCTATTCGTGAGGAGGCGGGTGGCGATCCAGCGCAGCGCCAGGTGCGCCATCCGCGGGCACGTAAATTTGGATCGGGCATCCAGTCACTGGAGTTCACCAAGCAACTCAAGCCAGTCGCGCAGCAGGCGCGGCGAGAGGAACTCGCGGCGGGCGTGTTCCTTGCCCGCCTTGCCCAGCCGCTTGCCCAGCTCCGGGTCGGCGAGGATCTCGATGCAGCGCCGCGCGCACTCCGACGGCGAGTCGACCAGGTAGCCGCTGACCCCGTCCTCGATCTGCAGCGGGATGCCACCGACGTTGCCGGCCACCGTCGGCCGGCCCTTCCAGAGCGCCTCGGTGACGGTCAGGCCGAAGCCCTCGCGGATCGACTTCTGCAGGCAGACGTCGGACTGCGACTGGAAGGCGTTGACCTCGATCGCGCCGACATTGTTGAGGTTGTTGAGGATCTTGATGTCCTCATCGCCGTCGGCGTATTCGACCGTCTGCTGGAAGAAGTCCCAGCCCTCGGGATCGTCGGTCGCCATCGAGCCGACCAGGGCAAGCTGCACGTCCGGCATCTCGGCGGTCACCTCGCGGTAGGCGTCGATCACCCCGATCGGGTCCTTCCAGGGGTCGAAGCGGGAGACCTGGGTGATCAGCGGCCGGTCGACGTCGATCCCGAACTGGTTGCAGACGTATGCGGCGTCGTCGGGCGAGAAGGCCATGTTCTTCGGCGAGAGCGGATCGATCGCCGGCGGCACGATGCGGATGCCGTCGTGGCCGTCGATCCCGCCGGGCACGTAGGTCGGCTGGTGCCAGACCGTCGCGTCGTACTCCTCGATCAGCGGCTGCAGGCGGGCGATCGGCGCCGGGTTCGGCTCGGAGAGGTCGATGTGACAGCGCCAGACCCAGTTGCGGCTCTTCGCCGTGGCGCCGCGGCGCAGGCCGATCGGCTGCGGATCGTGGACGATGATCGTGTCCCACTCGCCTTTGAGGCCGTCGGCGTTGATCGCGTTGATTTCGTCGAAGACCGCCCACTGCTCGTCGCTCAGCGTCTCCTCGGCGCCCTGCAGCGAGTTGTGCAGGAGCTTGGTCGCGTTGAAGAACTCCTCCTTGCCGAAGATCACGTGCCAGTGGGCATCGATCCCGGCGTCCCGCATCAGCGGCACGATCGTGTAGAGGATCTCCGAGACCCCGCCGCCGAAGGCGGTCGCGCTGACGTGGAGCACGCGCTGTCCCTCGAGCGGCTTGGCCAGCTCGCGGATCCGTTCGCTCAACTCCTTCCCAGCGATGTGGGTGTAGTCGGAGAGGGACTTGTGGCCGAGCGAGACTTCCTGAAGCATCGGCGATTTCTACAGGCAACGGCGGCTGGACGGCGGCCGGCCGCTCAACCGCCGGGTTCGGCGACCGGGCGCTTACTCAGGGTGACCTCCACCGTTTCCCGGTCGCCGTTGGCGTGGAGAACCTCGACCTCGACCTTTTCGCCGGGTTCGAAGTCGGAGATGAAGCGGGCGAGGTCATCAGGTTCGACGACCGGGTGGCCGTTTACGGCGAGGATCGTGTCGCCGCCTGCCTGGTACGGAATCCCCTGGAAGCGGACCTTTTCGTCGCCGCCCTTGAGGCCGGCCTCGTCGGCCGGGCCGCCGGGAATCACTTCGGCCAGCAGCCCGCCGTGGTCGGTGTCGAGGCCGAGCTTGGCGGCGAGTTGCGGGTAGAGCGCCTGGGTGCTGACGCCGACGTAGGCGTATTCGGTGCTGCCCGTTCGCTCGAGCTGGGCGAGGGAGCGCTTCACCGCCGAGATCGGCACCGCGAAGCCGACCCCGTCGTTGGCGCCGGAGTTGGTCTCGATCTGCTGGTTGATGCCGACGACGCGGGCGCCGGCTTCGAGTAGGGGCCCGCCGGAGTTGCCCGGGTTGATCGAGGCGTCGGTCTGGATCGCGCCCTCGATCTGGAACTGGGTGAGCGAGCCGACCGAGCGGTCGATCGCCGAGACGATCCCGACCGAGAGCGACTGTTGCTCGCCGAACGGGTTGCCGATCGCGGCCACCGGCTGCCCCACCACGAGGCCGTGATCGTCGCCGAGCTGAAGCGGGTGCAGGGCAAAGCCGTCGGGCTTCACTTCGAGCAGGGCGACGTCGGCGAACGGGTCGAAGCCGACGATCTTCGCCGCCACCTCGTTGCGGTCGGGGAACTCGACGAAGACGGCCTTCGCCTCCTTGCGGTCGCTGCCTTCGCCGTCGGTGACGACGTGTGCGTTGGTGACGATCCTGCCCTTCGTATCGAGGACGAAGCCGGAGCCTTCGGCGGCGCTTTCGTCGAAGATCGAGCGGATCGTGACCACGCCAGGCGAGGCTTCGCGGTAGACCTTCGCCGCGTCGAATCCCTCGCTGGCCGTCTGCACGACGACCTGGGTCGTCGTCTTGCTCGCTGCCGCCGAGTTGGTTCCCGGACTGTCGGGGTTGCTGCCCCCGCAGCCCGCGAGCAGGGCCAGAGCCAGCAGCGCGAGCAGCGCTGCCGAGGCGGCGCGGTGCCTGCTCACGCGGGAGCCTTCGCCGGGTCGGCGGCGACCGCCGCCGGCGCACCGGGAGGGGCATGGGGAAGGTCGAGCGTGAAGGCGGTGAAGCGGCGGCTGGAGGAGATCGCGATGTGCCCGTCCATCCGCTGCGCCAGCTCGCGCGCGATCGCCAGGCCGAGTCCCGAGCCGCCGGCGGAGTCGGCCGTGTAGAAGCGCTCGAAGATGCGCTTCTGGGCCCGCTGTGGGATGCCGCTGCCGTCGTCGGAGACGGTCAGCTCGGCGCGCTGGTTGACGGAGTAGATGGTCACGGTGACGCTGGTGCCCTCCGGGGTGTGGGTGAGGGCGTTGTCGAGCAGGATACGGATGATCTGTCGCACCCGGTCGGGGTCGGCGACGGCGATCACCGGCCGGTCCGGCGTGCGCAGCTCGAGGCGCGAGCCGCGCAGGTCGGCGCGGGCGCCGAACTCACGCGCCACGTCGCGGGCCAGCGAGCTGAGGTCGACTCTGTCGATCGCCATCACGATCCCGCCGGCGTCGAGCTGTGAGAGGTTGAGCAGGTCGGCCGTGAGCTTCGTCAGCCGCTCGATCTGCTGGCGCATAGTGCGCACGAACTCGGCCCGCTCCTCCGGGCTCGGGTCGTCCTCGTCGAGCAGCTCGACGAAGCCGCCGAGGCTGAAGATCGGCGTGCGCAGCTCGTGCGAGGCGTTGGCGATGAACTGCTTGCGGGCGCTGTCCAGCTCGGCGAGCCGGCGCTGCATCTCATTGAACGTGCGGGCGAGCTGGCCGAGCTGGCCCGAGGAGTCGACCGGGATGCGGGCGGCGAAGTCGCCGTCGGCCACGGCGCGGGCCGCGTCCTCGATCCGCTTGACCCGCTCTGAGACGATCTGGGCCGAGTAGAAGCCGACGCCAAGCGCGATCAGCAGCGCGAAAGCGGCGCCGACCAGGATCGGCCCGCGGGCCTCGCTGTGGCCGCCGATGACGACGACCCAGACGTAGATGACGATCGACGTCCCAGCGCCGATCGACAGTGCGGTGGTCGTGATCCGACTGCCGAGCGGGGTGAGACGGAGTCGCGTCATTCGCGGAAGCGATAGCCGACGCCGCGCACCGTGAACAGGTATTCGGGCTGCTTGGGATCGGTCTCGAGCTTTTCGCGCAGGTGGCGGATGTGCACGTCCACGGTGCGCGGATCGCGGTAGTCGGAGTCTCCCCAGACGTGCTCGAGCAACGTCTCGCGGCTCAGCACTTTGCCCGGCGAGCGGGCGAGCGCGGCGAGGATCTCGAACTCGACGTAGGTGGCGGCGACCTCCTCCTTGCGCAGGGTCACCGAGCGCCGGGCCGGATCGATCTTCAGCTCGCCGTGCTCGATCGGCTCTTCCTCGCCGGGGTCGGCGACCATCCGCGAGCGGCGCAGCGCCGCCTTGACCCGGCTGCGGAACTCGCGCATCGAGAACGGCTTGGTGATGTAGTCGTCGGCGCCGACCTCGAGCCCGGCCACCTTGTCGGTCTCGCTGCCTTTCGCCGTCAGCATGATGATCGGAACCTGACTGTGGCGGCGCAGCTGCCGGCAGACCTCGACCCCGTCGAGCTTGGGCAACATCAGGTCGAGGACGACGAGGTCGAAGCGGGCCTCGGTGAAGCGTTCCAGCGCCTCGCGACCGTCGAGCGCCGAGGTGACGTGGTAGCCGTCCTTGCGTAAGGGGTAGCTGAGCAGGGTCTGCACGGACTGCTCGTCGTCGACGAGCAGGATTCGCGTGGACCCGTTAGGCATAGAGGAAGAGTAGTCCCGCGGGCACGTGTGCCGGCTTGGACGGATGTGCTAGTACCAAGAACTAAGGTTGCCGGGTTCGGAGCCGATATGAAGCTCATGACGCAGCAGCTACACCTCAAGAGCCTGATCGAGGATGGCCGCTATCAGCCCCAGCCGGAGCTGGTTGCGGAGGCAATGTTGCGCCGGCGGGGAGTGCGAGCCCTGCTCACCGCGGCGGCGCTCAACCCAGCTGGTCGAATCCCTTCGCCTCCAGCAGCCCGCCGCCAGGCAGCCTGATCTCAACCCCCTCGCCGGCGACGACCGTGCCGATCCGCGTCAGCCCCCCGTGGTTCTCGACCGCCGCCACCGCGCCGGCAAGCCGCTCCTCGGGGAGCGCGGCCAGCAACTCGTAGTCTTCACCGCCCGACGTCGCCATTTCGAGTGGGTCGCGTTTGGCGTCGGCCGCGATCTCGACCAGGCCCGGGGCGAGTGGCAGCGCGCCCGCCTCGATCCGTAAGCCGACGCCGCCGGCGGACGCGATGTGCCCGGCGTCTCCACCGAGCCCGTCGCTGAGGTCGATCATCGCCGTCGCTCCCGCGGCTGCCAGTGCACGACCGGCCCCGAGCCTTGGCCTGGGTTCGAGTTGCCGGGCGACCAGAGAGGCGGCGCGTTCGTCCTTTGTACGGCTATGCACCACAAAGGACGAACGCGCTCCGCGGGACTCCCTCTCGTCAGCCTGGCCTTCCAGTTGAAGAAGGCCCGTCGCCGCCCCACCGAGCTCGCCGGTGACGACGAGCGCGTCGCCGGGCCGCGCCCCGGATCGCGTTACAAGGTCGTCCGCGCTTTTCGCATGACCGACGACCGTCACCGCCAGGGTCAGGACCGGGGCGCGCGTGACGTCGCCGCCGGCCAGCGTCGTGCCGGTCTCCTTGGCGACCCTCGCGATTCCGTCGAGCAGCTCGAGGCAGCCGTTCTCGTCGAGGTCGGCGGGGATGCCGAGGACGACGTAGGCCTCGCCGGGCTCGGCGCCCATCGCCGCCAGGTCAGACAGCGCCACGGCAAGCGCCTTGGCGCCGATCTGCGCCGGGCTGCTCCACTCGCGGCGGAAGTGGACGCCATCGAGAAGGGCGTCGACCGAGGTGGCGGTGGCCCCGCCTGGGACGGTGACGGCTGCGTCGTCGCCGCTGCCGAGCACGACGCGAGCGCCCGGTTTCGGCAAGCGCGCCCGTATGCGATCCAAGAGCTCGAACTCGCCCATCGGGTGACTATCGCAAAATAATCGCGCGCGTCTGGCGGCGGCGGACACCGCGCGGTGCGGCGCTCGCCAGCCACATGCGCTGATTTCGGATAGCCACCCGATGGGCGACCCATAAGGCCACTAAGGTGCGGCAAACGTGGCCGAGGGACATCCACTTCTTCATCGCATCGGCGAAGCCGCGGCGCGGTTCGGGACGCGACCGCCGCGCAGCAAGCGCGTCCGCCTTGCGATCCAGCTCGGCATCGCGATCGTCATCTTCGGCTTCCTCGTTCTCACCGTGGTCGATCAGTGGGCCGAGATCAAGGACAAGGGCGTCCACTTCCATGTCCTCTGGCTGATCCCCGCCTTCGTCTTCCTGCCGCTCTTCTACGCGTTCAGCGCGGTTGGCTGGGACCTGATCCTGCGCTTTCTCGGCTACCGGATCGGGCACGGGCGGGCGCAGGTCGCCTGGGGGCAGCCGCTTCTCGCGCGCTACGTGCCGGGCAGCGTCCTCTACGTGCTCGGGCGGGTGCTGCTCTCCGAGCGCGCCGGCGTGCAGCGGCGGGTGACGATCGCCAGCATCGTCTACGAGCAGGCGATCTCCGCCACCTCGGCGATCGTCTTCGCCGCCTACTTCCTGATCAGCCATCCCGACCTGCAGGGGCAGCCGTGGCGTTGGGGGGTGCTGCTGCTGATTCCGCTGGCGCTCGGGGTGCTGCACCCACGCGTCTTCGGGCCGCTGGCCAACCGGGTGCTGCGCGCCTTCGGCCGCGAACCGCTGCCCGAGGTGATGCCGATGCGCGGCGTCGTCACGATGACGCTGTTCTACCTCTGCGTCTGGGGGGTGGTCGCGTTGGGGATGTACTGCGTGGCGCGCTCGGTCACCGACATCCCGCTGACCGTCAACGAAGTGCTCACGGTGGGCTCGGCGCAGGCGGTCGGCTACGTCGCCGCGCTCGTCACCCTGGTCGCCCCGGCCGGCCTCGGCATTCGCGATGCGGCCTTCGCCTGGGCGGTGAAGGGCGCGGTCGGCAACAGCTTCGCGGTCGGCTCGCTGATCGCGATCGCCGTGCGTGGCGTGCTGACCGTGGTCGAGCTGGTCTACGTCGGCCTGGTCACGGCGCTCGGCAGACGCGAGGGTTGGTCGATTCCTACCGGCGTTGTGCATCCGTCGGCTGAGGAGCAGGCCGAGGGTCCGCCTGAGCGCGCCGAGACGCCTATTCACACGCCGGAGATTCTTTAGCTGGCAGTGCGGGAGGCGAGGGGTGGGTCCGAGGGGGAGCCTGGGTTCGCTCGCTGCGCTCGCTCACTATGTTGGACCGCTTCGCGGTGAGAATTACTCTGCGGAGCCGCTTCGCGAGGCTCCCTCGGATCCACCCCTCGCCTCCGCTTCGTCGCCCTAACTGCTTCGTCCTGCCGCTGTGGACTTTTGACGTGCTCCAGCACGTAGAAGGTCCACTGCGGTTAGAGCGGCAGGCCGCCTGAAACGGCTGCTGATGAAGCTGCCGCTTTAGAGCGGCAGGCGGGCTGGGAGCTGGTCGAGGGTCAGGGCCAGGGTTAAGAGCTGAAGGGGGCGGTCTCTTGATAGGGCTACCAGGGGGAGGGCCCAGATCAGGTACCAGGGTAGGAGCCAGGCGGTTGCTAGTAGGAGGGCCAGGGATGCCCAGGCGGCGCAGCGGAGCCAGTCGGCCCCTCGCCAGGTCCTTATAAGGAGATAGAGGAAGGCAGCTGCGAAGAGGGCCAGGGCCGTGACGCGGACGGCGGTTGGGTCGAGGCCGGTCAGGCGGGCGAAGGTGGTCGGGATGCTGAGGTGGCTGGTCTTGTGCTGGTGGCTGCCGGCCAGCTCGATGCCGTGCAGCCAGTGCCAACCGAAGGCGGCGTATGCGGACAGTCCGATCGCGAGCGCCGCGACACAGCCGCCGGCCAGCAGCCGCGCCCCGGCGCCCCTCCCTCGCCAAGTTGCAGCCTTTTCCCCACCCTGGGGTGGGAAATGCTGCAATCGGGCGGCGCTGACCAGGGCGAACGGGGCTGCGATTGCCGCTGGAGCCTTGATCGCGAAGGCGGCTACGAAGGCGGCGCCGGCGCTTGCCTCGCGGGAGGAGAGCATTGCGGCGATGCCGATCGTCGCGACCAGCATCGCCGGGCCGTCGTTGTGGGCGCCGCCCACGACGTGGATCAGGACCAGCGGGTTGAGGGCGACGAATGCCGCGGCGCCCAGAGGGGAGACGCCCCGCGCGGGCGCGATGCGGGCGATGAGCACGGCGGTTGCCGGCACCGAGAGGGCGGCGGTTGCCTTCAGCACTGCGACGGCGAGCCATACAGGAAGCCAGGCGAGCGGGTAGGTGGCCAGCGTGAAGAGCGGACCGTAGGCGCTCCTTGCGCCGATCCAGGTGACCCGGGCGTAGGCGGGGTCGAACGGTGCGGCGGCCGGGGGGTGGGTGTAGGGATCGAGGCCGTGCACCACGCCCAGCCGGGCGTAGTTGACGTAGCTGTAGACGTCGTGGGAGAGCAGGACCGGGGCGAGGGCGAAGCCGGCGACCAGGACGACGATCATCGCCCAGAAGAGAGTCCGGCGGCTATCGATCGAGACGGCGATTACCCGTGTATATGACGGGGTCTTGCGGCCTCGCGTGCGCTCGTCCCCGTCGGGGTGTCTCAATTTCCCGCCGCGCCCCCGGCTTCGGCGCCGCCTCCGACGCCCGCGCCGCCGCCGGACCCGTAGGGCGGCGGGGGCGGTGGGACCGGGGTCGGTTCCTGGCCGGCGCCCGGCGCATACGCGCTGGGGTCATAGCCGTTGGTGGCTTCCCTGCCCAGACGTTCGGCTTCGCTTTCTTCGCCGCCTCCCGTGGCGGAACCGGAGCCACCGCGCGGCGGCTCCGAGGCGGTGAACTGGCCGTAGAACGGCGCCCAGCTGACCGCCGTCTTCGGCCGGCTGAATTCCTCGCAGGGGACTTCGGCATTGGAGTAGAGCGAGTGCCAGATTTCAGCCGGGAACGTGCCGCCGTAGACAGTCGCGCCGTGGACGCTGGTCATTTCAATCGCGTTCGACTGCGGGTAGCCGACCCAGACCACGGTCGCCAGGTTGGGCTGGATGCCGGCGAACCAGGCGTCGGTGAAGTTGTCGGTCGTGCCCGTCTTGCCGCCCTGGCCGGGGCAGCCGGTGTAGGCGGCGGTGCCGGTGCCTTCGGTGATGTTGTCGTGCAGGAGGCGCCAGACCTGGTAGGCGACCGGTTCGGGCACGACCCGCCTCGGGTCGGGGCGTTCGGGTCGGTCGGTGCGATCGCCGGGGAAGACGACGCGGCGGATCGCGATCGGGTTGCGATGGATGCCGCCGGAGGCGAGGGTCGCGTAGGCGTCGGCCATTTCCAGCGGCGAGACGCCGATCCGCAGGCCGCCGATTCCCTCGGCGGGGATGCCGTCGAGTTCGCTTTCGATCCCCATCGACTTCGCGGTCGCCGCGACCGCCGCCGGCCCGACGTCGAGGTCGAGCTGAGCGAAGACGGTGTTGTCGGAGGCGACCGTCGCCTGCTGCAGGTTGACCCGCCCCAGGTAGCCCTCGTCCGCGGTGCTCACTTCCCAGTGGCCCCACCGGGGCAGGTTGAGGTCGAGGTGCTTCGAGGTGTAGTAGGTCGAGTAGGGGTCGATCCCCTGCTTGATCGCCGTGGTCAGCACGAAGGCCTTGAAGGTCGAGCCGGGCTGGCGGTGGCCCTGGGCGGCGAGGTTGAACTTGCTGCGCTCGTAGTCGGAGCCGGAGACCATCGCTCTTATGTCTCCGTTGCGTGGGTCGATCGAGACCAGCGCCGAGGAGGGGTCTTCGGGGTAGGGGAGGGCAGAGCGCGCGGCTTCCAGGCCGACGTCTTGCAGCCGCGGCTCGATCGTCGTGTAGACGTCGAGGGCGCCCTTGCGGACGGTGTTCACCCCGTAGGCCTCGATCAGCTTGTTCTCGACGTAGTCGAAGAAGTAGGGCTGGCGCTTGTCGAAGTAGCCGCGGTCGAGGTTGAGCTCGAGGCCGCGCCGTTCGCCCTGCCGCGCGCGCTGCTGGGAGGTGTAGCCGAGGCGGGCCATCTCCCCAAGCACGGTGTTGCGCCGGGCTTTCGCCTCGCGCGGGTTGAGGACCGGGTTGTACTCGGACGGCGCCTGCGGCAGCCCGGCCAGCAGCGCGGCCTGCTCCAGGGTCAGCTTCCAGACCGGCCGCGAGAAGTAGATCTTCGCGGCCGCCTGGACGCCGACCGCGGTCGCGCCCTCCAGCGTCCCGTAGGAAGCGGTGTTGAGGTACTGGCCGAGGATTTCCCGCCGCGAGTGTCGTTCGGCGTACTCGATCGCCAACTGCGCCTCGATGATCTTGCGTTCGAGGCTGCGGGCCGGGTTGGAGATGCAGAGGTTGCGGACGAGCTGCTGGGTGATCGTCGAGCCGCCCTCGACCGTCCTGCCGGCTTCGAGGTTCTTCAGCGCCGCGCGGGCGATCCCCTCGGGGTCGATGCCACCGTGCTCGTAGAAGCGCTGGTCCTCGATCGCGACGGTCGCGTGCTGGAGGCTCTTCGGCACGCGCTCTATGGAGACGGGCGCGCGTGCTTCTTCGGACTGGATGACGCCGAGCTTGCTGCCGTCGGCCGCGTAGAGAGTCGAGTTGCCGCCCTTGTCGACCGGCTTGCAGGCGGCCAGCGAGGGCGCCTTTGCGGCGACGTCGAGCACCCAGGAGGCGACGCCGATCACCGCGATGACAAGCAGCGCCGCGACACCCAGCCCGACGAAGAGCAGCTTGCCGCGCGCGCCTCCCCGGTGTCGCCGGCTGCGGCGATTGCGCTGCGTCATGTCCCAGAGCGTACTTCGCGCCGGGCGGCGCTCAGGCCTGGGTATCGGCGGTCGAGAGGTTGTGGACGATCCCCTCGACCAGCAGCTGGTTGGGGATCACCACCGCGGTGCCGTCCCCGGGGTTGACGTAGGTGTAGGAGAGGGTGATGTCGAGGACGCGGCCCTCGACTTCTTCGAAGGAGATCCGGTCGCCGATCCGGATCGGCTGGGAGATCGCCAGCTGCACTCCGGCGACCATGTTGGCGATCGTGTGCTGGGCGGCGAAGCCGACGATCGCGGCGAGCACGGCGGTCGAGGCGAGGATGCCGGTGGCGAGGCGCTTGAACTCGGTGAACTGGCTCAGCGCTATCGCCACCAGGACCAGGAAGACGACCAAGAAAAGCAGCCGGCGCAGGAAGCGCAGGCGCGTTCTTGGTGGACCGCGAGACCTGTTTGACTGCCGGGGCTATGGACCGCAACTTAGCTGTAGGAGAGCCCGGGGGTCGATCCGACGGAGCGAACAGCGTGGAGGCTCCGTCGGATCGACCCCCGGGCTCTTTTCCATTTGCGACTTGGGGTCCACAATTGGCAGTTGGTGGGGTGTTTCTGGCTCTCGGGGCCGGGATTTTGCTCGGGATCCCGGCGGTCATCATCGACGGTCCGAGCAACGGCGACCTCAGCACCGCGGCCAACGTCGTCGTCCAGCTGGCGACGGCGCTGGGCTTCCTGCTGGTGCCGATCGCGATCGCGAGTCGCTGGGGGGAGAGCTCGGTCGGGCTGGCCCTGGCACGGCTCGGCGTGCGCCGCTTCAAGCCTTCGGCGTTGAAGTGGATGCTGGCGGCGATCGGCGCCTACATCCTCTTCGCCGCGGTTTACGCGGCGATCTTCGGCTCGCCGCACCAGGAGGACATCGCCGAATCGTTTGGCGCCGTGCCGGTACAGGTTCTGTTGATCGTGATCGCGGCGCCGATCAGCGAGGAGGTCTGCTTCCGCGGCATGCTCTTCGGCGGCCTGCGCACCCGGTTGCCACGGCTCGCCGCGGCGGCGATCAGCGCGCTGATATTCGGCGGCCTGCATGCCCTCACCGGCGTCAGCGCAGTCCCGCCGCTGATCGTCTTCGGCTTCATCCTCGCCCTGCTCTACGAGAAGACCGGCTCGATCGTCCCTGGCATTGTCCTGCACATGCTCAACAACTCGATCGCGCTGATCGGGCAGTAGGGACGGGAGCAAAAGAAACGGCCCACCAGTGGCGGACCGTTTCTGGGTGAAGGGGAGTCACCCCCGACCGCTTGATAAGTGGTCTTAGGATATCACCGACTCCCCGAGCGATTGACAACCGTGAGAGACAAAACATTACCATGATCCTGGCAACGGAGCTCCTGAGACTACGAAGACGGGACGTTTGCAGGAGTCATTCCGCAGGCCGCTTGATAATTGCACCTCGACCCGTCCTCGTTTCTCAGGTGACATAGCGGAGGGCGAGGGACTCGAACCCTATTCGAGCGACAAACCCGAACTTGCGCTTATCAAGCGGTCGCTGCCACCTAGCAGCTTCACCCTCCGCTGTTACCGACAGTAGCCGAGGAAACCGCCATTTCAAGCCATGTTTCACTCTTTTTACAGACAATTGACTGCGCCGTTACAAAGTCGTGACAAACCGGCCAACCGGGCCATCCGCAAGAATGCCGGGCCGATGAATCGCCGTCTCGTCTACGCGCTGGTTTTGCTTGCCCTGTTGGCGCTTCCGGCTGCCGCCTCGGCGAAGCAGCCCGTCGGGGGCCCGCCGGGCGCAGGCAAAGCACCGCAATCGCCCGACAAGGCGACGGTGAAGATCAGCCTCGGCAAATTGAAGGGGGGCAAGGCGCCTATCTATGGGACGGTGCCGGTCTACGGCACGGTCGAGCCGTTCGCTCCCGGCCAGACCGTCGACGTCACCTTCTACCTCGACGGCCACAAGCTGTTCAGGCGCGTAGCGCACGTCCGGCCGGGCAACGGCGGGGCCGGTGTCTTCAAAGCCTCGATCCTGGTCCGCAAAGACGGCAAGTACGCGGCGAGCGCGCACCTGCCGGCGAGCGGCTCGCTGCGCGGCGACCGCACCGTGCGCAAGAGCTGGAAGGTCAGCTTCCCCGCGATCGGCCCCGGCGCGTGCGGCCGCGTCGTCAAGGGCTTCAAAAAGGCGCTGGCGAAGATGGGCTACGTCTCAGGTGGCGGCAGTTGCTTCAACGGCCGCACCGGTCGCGAGGTGCTCGCCTACCGCAAGGTAAACGGCATGTCCCGCAACGAACACGCCGGCAAGGGCCTCGTCCGTCAGGTCTTCGGGGGCCGTGGCGGCTACCACGTCAAGCACCCCGACGCCGGCGAGCACGCCGAGGTGCCGCTCGGCAAGCAGGTGCTGGTGCTCAGCAAGGGCGACAAGCCCTTCGCGATCTACCCCGTCTCGACCGGCAAGCCCTCGACCCCGACGGTCACCGGCCAGTACAGCTTCTACCGCCAGGAACCCGGCTACAACTCGGAGGGCATGTACTACTCCTTCTACTGGCACAACGGGTACGCCGTCCATGGCTACGCCGAAGTGCCCGACTATGCCGCCAGCCACGGCTGCGTGCGCACCTTCATCGCCGACCAGCCGCGCATCTACGAACAGCTCCACTACGGCGAGCCGATCTTTGTCTTCTGAGTGTAGGCCGAAGTCGGCCGAGCCGCGTCAGTCCGGCAGCCGGACACTCTCGAACTCGAGCACAGCCGCGAGCAGGTCGAAGTGCTTGTCGGCGTGGAGGACGCCGAAACCGCGCTCGGCCGCGGCGGCGGCGATCAGGTAGTCCGGGACCGGTATGCGCCGACGGGCGCCCAGCTCGCGGGAGGCCGACAGTGCTGTGTCGCAGACTGAAGCGGTTACCGGTGCTTGGGGCAGGGCACTGAAGTGCTTGTCCAGAGCCTTGAAGTGATCCTCGTCCTTCGCCGTTCGAAAAACCTCCAGCGCGGCGATCGGGCAGGAGACAAGCCGGTCGCCTTCGCCCACGGTTTCCCAGTAGGGCAGGGTTTGGCGAAGTCCTAGACGCATCCACGCGGACGTATCGACGACGAGCGGGATGCCAGACCAGCTCTGAAGGTTCATTCGACTTCTGCCTCACGTTCTTCCCATGCTTCTCGAGCGCCCGTCATGTCGAGCTCGATCTCGCCGCGGGCAACCTTCAGGAAGAACTCCTTGGCTTCTTGCCGTCGCCTCCAGTCCTCTTCAGCGACTTCTGCCCCGCGCAGGGCAAGGTCGCGAATCAGCCGCGACTTGCTCTTCGGATGTGCGTCAACCGCTGCCATCGCCTTTTCCAGAGTCGGGTTGACGGTCACTTGGACGCGAGGATGCTTGGATGCCATGGGGGCGAGTGTACCCCTTCTGAGGTACACCGAGTGCAGCAGTTGACGAGTTGTTCACGCCCACACCAAGGCTCCGGCGGCGAAGACTCTCCCCCCTCACCCATAGGATTGCCGCAATGTCTGAGCTCGAGGCCGCCAAGCGCACCCTGCTCGCCGAGCTGCGCGAGCACTCGCTGGTGATCGGCGAGGTGACGCTGTCGAGTGGGGCGACCGCGCAGTACTACGTCGACGCGCGGCGGGCGCTGCTGCGGCCGGCGGGGTTTCGTGCGGCAGGCGAGCTGATCGCGGCCGCAGCGGTCGAGGCGGGGGCGAGCGCCGTGGGGGGCCCGGCGACGGCGGCGATCCCGCCGAGCTGCGCCGCGCTTGCAGTACCCGCCGGCGACGATCTCGTCGGCTTCTTCGTCCGCGGCGAGCGCAAGCAGCACGGGTTGCAGCGCTGGGTCGAGGGGCCGGTCGAGGCGGGCGACAGAGTGCTCGTAGTCGAGGACACCGTCACCACCGGCGGCTCGACCGTGAAGGCGATCGAGCGGATCCGCGAGCAAGGCCTCGAGGTCGTCGCCACGATCGCCGTCGTCGACCGCCTCGCGGGCGGCGGCGAAGCGATCGAAGCGGCCGCGGCCGCCCCCTACCGGGCGCTCGTCACGATCGACGAGCTGTACCCGGACCGTCCCGACCGCGGCTGAGCACCCGGTCCCCGGGCGGCGTGGGCAAACACCGGATACTCGCGGCGTACCCACGCTGAGCCGCATTGTCAAGCGCGCTCCGGCGGAATTCGGCGATGTCCAAAGACATTGTTCTTTCTTTCAGAAACGTATCTCTTGACATTAAAAAGGTCTTTGTTTACAGTTCCGGCGCACCGTCTTTGAAATCGCAGTTGACCAGGACGGGCAGGCAGCACCGCAGGAACCGCAGCAGGGACCGAGCCGCGGGAACGGCTCAGAGCCAAGGGAGAGGTATCGCAGTGATCCGGGACAACCACGCACAGCAGCCGAGTGCCGCGCTCGCCGCCGCATGCGCCACCGACCTTCGCGGGGACCGGCCCGATGACCGCCGCCCCGATGCGGCAGCCATCCGCCCTCCCCGGCTCATCCCGGCTGGCTGGATTCAACCCCGGGCTGCTCGCCGCCGGCTTTCCGCCTCGAGCTCGGCAACCGCCCCGAGCCCGACCACCGCCCCCTCACTGATCGCCACGGCCCGAATTGCCCACCTACCCGCAGAGAGAGTGGGCAATGAGGGCGATGCCCCGCACCCCGCCCACGCCGAGGCACCCACCCCCCCCGATTCGCCCCCCTTCGCCTCTCCCGAATCTCGCCCCCCCTGCGCGAACCCGGCTTTGCGGCCCGCCACCGGCTCGCGGGCCGTTCGGCCGCAAGAGGGAGAAGGCCATCGGACGGCCGCACAGGCTCCGCGCTTCCACACCGCCCTTCACCTCACCCGATGAACACCGACCAAGGAGACACCTACGTGAGTTCGCACGCGAAGGCAGCGTCTACCGGATCGACCCAGCGCCAGGCCACCGGCCTCGGCCGCATCTTCGGTGCAGCCCTCGCCACCCGTGCGTCCTCAGACAGCGCCAGAGGGAGTGGTGCGCCCTCCTACGCCACCTCCGCCTTCAGCCTCGCCTCCCCCTCGCCCCTCGCCCCCCCCTGCCCACCTCACCTGCAAGAGGGTGGGCGGGGCAGGCGCCACGCGCCCCGCTCCCTCGCCCTCCTCACCGGCCTCCTCGCCCTCGCCCTCCTCGCCCTCGCTCCCACCCTCGCTTCAGCTTCCGTTCCCAGCCATCCCTTCCTCGAACCCTTCGGCGAAGCCGCACAGCCGAACCTCACCAAGGTCTTCGGGATGACGGTGGACCAGGCGAGCGGCGACCTGCTCGCGATCGACCCGGGCGGCAACGAGAAGCAGATCGTCAAGTTCTCCAGCAGCCCCGGATGGCTCGAAGGCGACACCTTCAAGCTCGAAAACCTGCCAACTCCAGCCTGCTCGAGCTCCGTCACCGACCCGATCACCTACTCCCCGACGACCGCCACGATCAGGGAAAACATCCAGAACGCCCTTGGCGCGCTCTGCGGCGGCACCGCCAACTTCAAAATGGCCGGGTCGGCCAGTGCCGGCGTGACGATCGAACTCGAAGGCCCGTTTGCAGGGGAAGGCCAGCCGCTCCTAACCTGCTTGACCGAAAGCGGCAGCGGAACCTGCACCGTCGAACGCCAGCAGGGCGGGCACGCCGCCGGTCTTTACCGCTACAAGCCCGACGGGACGCCCGACGACTTCTCCTCGCTGCCCGCCAACGTGATCACCGGCCTGACGTTCGGCACCAACGCAGCACGCGCGCAGGTGGCGGTCGACAACTCCGGTGGCGCGACCGACGGCAACATCTACGTCGCCCAGGGAGGCGCGAACCCGGTCAAGATCTTCGCCTCCGACGGATCCTCCGTCGGCGAACTGACCGAAGGGACGAGCGGTGCCTTCGGCGAAGCCTGCGGCGTCGCCGTCGACTCCTCCGGCAACGTCTACGTCGGCGACCGCACCAAAAACAGCGGCGAAGTCCACAAATTCGCCAACCCGCCGGTCAACGGGTCGAGCACCGACTTCCTCGCCTCCACCGCCTGCGGCGTCGCCGCAGGCGCCGGCCCCACTGCGGGCTCGATCTTCGCCGCGCGGACGGGCAAAGTCACCCAGTTCGACTCCACCACCGGAACCGAAGTCTGCGAAGCGTTCACCGGCCCGAACACGACCGTCTCGAGCGATCCGGCCAGCGGCCACCTCTTTGTCGCCAGCACCTTCTCGATCGTCGAGATGAACGCCTCGAGCTGTCCGAGCACCGAAGTCTCGAAGACCACCCTCGGCGCGACCACGCTGGCCCAGAGCGTGGCGATCAACTGGGCGACCGGGAACATGTATACGGGCCGCTCCGGCGATCCGACGATTTCGGTGTGGGCGCCGATCACCGGGCGCCACCTCCTCGAACCCTTCGGCGAAGCCGAACCGCCCAACCTCACCAAGGTCTTCGGGATGACGGTGGACCAGGCGAGCGGCGACCTGCTCGCGATCGACCCGGGCGGCAACGAGAAGCAGATCGTCAAGTTCTCCAGCAGCCCCGGATGGCTCGAAGGCGACACCTTCAAGCTCGAAAACCTGCCAACTCCAGCCTGCTCGAGCTCCGTCACCGACCCGATCACCTACTCCCCGACGACCGCCACGATCAGGGAAAACATCCAGAACGCCCTTGGCGCGCTCTGCGGCGGCACCGCCAACTTCAAAATGGCCGGGTCGGCCAGTGCCGGCGTGACGATCGAACTCGAAGGCCCGTTTGCAGGGGAAGGCCAGCCGCTCCTAACCTGCTTGACCGAAAGCGGCAGCGGAACCTGCACCGTCGAACGCCAGCAGGGCGGGCACGCCGCCGGTCTTTACCGCTACAAGCCCGACGGGACGCCCGACGACTTCTCCTCGCTGCCCGCCAACGTGATCACCGGCCTGACGTTCGGCACCAACGCAGCACGCGCGCAGGTGGCGGTTGACAACTCCGGTGGCGCGACCGACGGCAACATCTACGTCGCCCAGGGAGGCGCGAACCCGGTCAAGATCTTCGCCTCCGACGGATCCTCCGTCGGCGAACTGACCGAAGGGACGAGCGGTGCCTTCGGCGAAGCCTGCGGCGTCGCCGTTGACTCCTCCGGCAACGTCTACGTCGGCGACCGCACCAAAAACAGCGGCGAAGTCCACAAATTCGCCAACCCGCCGGTCAACGGGTCGAGCACCGACTTCCTCGCCTCCACCGCCTGCGGCGTCGCCGCAGGCGCCGGCCCCACTGCGGGCTCGATCTTCGCCGCGCGGACGGGCAAAGTCACCCAGTTCGACTCCACCACCGGAACCGAAGTCTGCGAAGCGTTCACCGGCCCGAACACGACCGTCTCGAGCGATCCGGCCAGCGGCCACCTCTTTGTCGCCAGCACCTTCTCGATCGTCGAGATGAACGCCTCGAGCTGTCCGAGCACCGAAGTCTCGAAGACCACCCTCGGCGCGACCACGCTGGCCCAGAGCGTGGCGATCAACTGGGCGACCGGGAACATGTATACGGGCCGCTCCAGCGATCCGACGATTTCGGTGTGGGCGCCCCCCGCCGCGCCCACCGTCACCGCCGTCAGCCCCGACGAAGGTCCCGAGGCCGGTGGCCAGGAAGTGACGATCGTCGGGACCAACTTCCAGTTCGGCGTCGACGAAGTCAGCTTCGGCGGCGTTCCGGCCACCGCGGTCAGCGTCAACGCGGCCGGCACCGAAATCGAAGCGACCAGCCCCGCCGGAACCGGCACCTTCGACGTCGTCGTCACCACCCCCGGCGGCCCCTCGGCCACCTCGAGCGCCGACCACTACACCTATGTCCCGCCGCCCGTGCTCACCACGGTCGCGCCGAGCGAAGGCCCGACCGCGGGCGGCCAGGTCGTGACGCTGACCGGCGAACACTTCACCGGCGCCGAAAAGATCGAATTCGGCACCACCGCAGTGACCTGCGACGGCACGGTCGCCCACTGCAAGGTCGAAAGCGACACCGAAATCAAGGCGACCACGCCGGCTCTGCCGGCGGGCTCCAACCCGGTCTCGGTGACCACGCCGTTTGGCACCAGCGGCACGCAGCCCTACACGGCGCTTGAAGCGTCCGTGCTCAGCAGCTGCGCGCCCGCCCAAGGCCCGACCGCGGGCGGCCAGGTCGTGACCTGCACGGGCGAACACTTCGAAAGCGGGGAAACCGAAGTCGAATTCGGCTCCACCACCGCCGCCGCCTTCTCGGTCGAAAGCGACACCGAAATCAAGGCGACGACGCCGGCGCTCACCGCCGGCTCCCAGCCGCTCAAGGTCACCACCCCCGGCGGCGCCAGCGGCACCCAGCCCTACACCGCCGTCGCCGCTCCCGTGGTCAGCGGGGTTTCACCCAACCATGGGCCGCCCCACACCGCGGTGACGATCACCGGCGAACACCTCACCGGCGCCACCGAAGTCAAGTTCGGCGGCGAAGCCGCGGCTAGCTTCTCGGTCGGAAGCGATACCGAAATCACCGCCGAAAGCCCGACCGGCTGTGAAAGCGGCACCGTCGATGTCACGGTGACCACGGTCGGCGGCGTCTCCGCCACCTCGGGCGCCGACCAGTTCACCTGCGAGAGCACCACCAAGCCCGCGGTCAGCAAGGTCGAACCAGACGAAGGCCCGATAGGGGGCGGCCAGGCAGTCGTGATCGAAGGCTCCAACTTCACCGGCTCCACCGCCGTCGAATTCGGCTCCACGCCGGCGGCGAGCTTCTCGGTCGAAAGCGACACCGAAATCAAGGCGACCACCCCTGCCCACGGCGAAGGCTCGGTTGACGTCACCGTGACCGCGCCCGCCGGCACCTCGGAAACCTCCGCCGCTGACGAATACACGTTCTTCGCCGCGCCCGTGCTCAGCGGCGCCAGCCCGGCCGCAGGCCCGGCGGCAGGTGGCCAGGTGGTGACGCTGACCGGCGAACACTTCACCAGCGGCGCCACCGAAGTCGAATTCGGCTCCACGCCGGCGGCCGGCTTCTCGGTCGAAAGCGACACCGAAATCAAGGCGACGACGCCGGCGCTCACCGCCGGTTCCCAGCCGGTCAAGGTGACGACGCCCGGCGGTCAGAGCTCCACCCAGCCCTACACCGCCGTCGCCGCGCCCGCGGTGACGGGCGTCAGCCCGGCGACCGGCTCTGAAGCCGGCGGCGCCGAAGTGACGATCGCCGGCACCGACCTCACCGGTGCCTCCAAGGTCGAATTCGGCACGGCCGAAGTCGAATGCGAAGAAGAAGGCGCCGCAGAAGGCAAGGACTGCGAAGTCCTGACCGGCGGCACCGAAATCAAGGCGGTGACTCCGGCCCACGCGCTCGGCGCCGTGCACGTCACGGTGACGACCGTCGGCGGCACCTCGGCTACCTCGGCCGCCGACGAATACACCTACGTCGTCGCCCCGCCGGTCCTCACCGGCGTCAGCCCCGGCGAAGGCCCGACCGCCGGCGGCCAGGTCGTCACCGTCACCGGTGAAGAACTCGGCGGCGCCGAAAAGGTCGAATTCGGCGGCGCCGAAGTCGAAGCCGGCGAATTCCTCTCCGCCTCGGGCACCGAAATCGAACTCGAATCGCCCGAACACGCCGCCGGCACCGTTGACGTCACCGTCACCGGCACCAACGGCGCCTCGGCGATCTCCGAAGACGACGAATACACCTTCGTCGCGCCGCCGGCGGTGACCGCCGTCAGCCCGGCGGCGGGTCCGACCGCGGGCGGGACCGTGGTGACGATCACCGGGCTGCGGCTCGGCGGAGCCTTGAAAGTCGCCTTCGGCTCAACCGAAGCGACGATCCTCGAAAACACCGAAACCAAGATCAAGGCTACGGCCCCCGCCCACGCCGCGGGCGCCGTCCACGTCACCGTGACTACGGTTGGCGGGACTTCGGGCGAATTCGCTGCCGACACCTACACCTACGAAGCGCCCGCCCCGCCCACGCCCACGCCCACGCCGGCCCCCTCGCCGAGCCCGACGCCCACGCCGGCTCCGGCCCCCGAAGGGGAAGGCACCGCCAAGGCCCCGTTGACCGCCCAGGTTTCCGGAAACAAGGCCCTGATCAAGCTCAAGTGCGCCGGCGCCGACGCCTGCAAGGGCACCCTCAAGCTGTTCGTCAAGCTGCCCACGGGCAAGAAGCACAAGTTGAAGAACAAGCAGATCGGCAAGGCCGGCTTCTCGATGGCCAAGGGCAAGAGCAAGACGATCAAGGTCAAGATCGCCAACGGCCAGGTCCGCAAGCTGCTCGCCAAGGGCAAGACCCTCAAGGCCCAGCTCAAGGGACCGGGCCTCAAGAACCGCTCGATCAAGCTCAAGCCCAAGAAGGCGCAAAAGAAGCACAAGCGCCACCGCAGCAAGTCGATGGGGAGGTAGGTCGAGATGCCGGAAAGCGCGAGAGGGGAGAGCGGCGTGGTGGGCCGAAGAGGCAAGGGGCGATTTGTGGCCGTGCTAGCGGCGGCGCTCGGCCTCTGCCTGCTCAGCGCCGCCGCCGCCTCGGCGGCGGGCTTCGCCCCGCTGGGGGCCTTCGGCGAGATCGCGCAGCCCTCCTTCGCCAAACCGCTGGCGCTCGCCGTCGACCCGGCCAGCGGCGACCTGCTCGTCGTCAACGCCGAAGCGAAGACGATCTCGCGCTTTGCCCCCGACGGCACGCCGGAGAACTTCACCGCCCTGGGCACCAACGTGATCGACGGGGTCGGCACGCTGCCCTGCACCCCGCCCTCGCCCGAATGCGACGGCACGCCGCAGAACGGGCTCGATTCAGCGTCGACGACGGAATCCGCGCGCGACAGCAGATCGCCTTCGCCCCGCCGGGCGCCGTCGGCGGCACCGGCGGCGACTTCTACCTGACTCAGGCAGATCAGAACCTGGTTGACGTATTTGCCGCCAGCGGCGAATACCGCGGCCAGCTGACCGAATCCAAGGAAGGCGCCGATGCGTCCGGCGCCGCCAAGCCGCTGTCGATACCGGTCGGCGTCGGCGTCGACGCCGCTGGCGCGGTCTACCTCGCCGGCTTCGACGGCGTCTCGGCCGGCGAAGTCCACAAGTACGAGCCGACCTCCAACGCCCCCTTCGCGGCGACCAACGTGAAGAACTTCGCGCAGCCGAGCTTCGGCCACGTGGCGGCCGGCGAGGACTCCACCGCGGGCTCGATCTTCGCCAGCGGTTTTATCGGCGCGGTGGCGAAGCTCGACAACTCCAGCGGCGCCGAAGAATGCCTGGTGCTCCCCGGCGAAAGCGTCGCCCTGGCGGTCAACGGCGAAGACGGCCACCTGCTGAACGCGACCGAAGCCCAGGTCACCGAATACGAAGCCGGCTGCGCAGCCGAAGCCGAACCGCGGCCCGCCTTCACGCCCGCCGGAGCGGGCGCCATCAACGGCATCGCCGTCGACGGCTCGCGAAACCTCGTCTACGTCTCGCGCGAAGGCAGCGCGACGATCGAAGCCTGGGAAATCGTCAAGGTCCCCGACGCGCTGACCCTGGCGGCCAGCCCCATCGGCTCGACCTCGGCCACCCTGCGCGGCGAAGTCAACCCCAACGGCCAGCCGCTCAGCGAATGCTTCTTCGAATGGGGGGAGACCGCCGCCTACGGCAACATCGCCCCCTGCACCGAACCCGACGCCGCCGAAGTCGGCGAAGGCTCCTCGCCGGTGCAAGTCCACGCCGAGGTCGTGCTGCAGGGCGGCAGCACCTACCACTTCCAGCTCGTCGTCGGCAACGCCAACACGACCCCGGGGGAAGGGGTCGAAGGGGGCGATCGATCCTTCCAGACCCTGGGCCCCCGGGTCGCGGATGAGGAAGCCTTCGAAGCCACCGCGAGCACCGCCCAGGTCGCCGCCCAGGTCAACCCCAACGGCGAAGCGACCTCCTTCTTCGTCGAATACCTGACCGCGGCGCAATATGAGGCAAACCCCGAAGCCGACCGCTTCGCCGGCGCCGCCCGCAGCCCCGCCCGCTCGCCGACCGGCAGATCCCCGCCGTAGTCAGCGCCACCGGCGCTACCAAGGCGGGCTCGGAGACGATCACCGGGGTCAGCGTCGCTGCCGGGCGCTTCGGCCCCGGCCAGGCGATCACCGGCGCCGGCATCCCCGCCAACACGACGATCGCCGCGGTGCCCTCGGCAACCCAGCTCGTGCTCTCAAACCCGGCCACCGCCAGCGCCTCCAACGTCGCCCTGACCGCGACCGGCCCCCAGCCGGTCGCCCAGCTGCTCAGCGGGCCTTCAGCCCGCCACCGCCTACCGCTTCCGGGTCGTCGCCGGGAACGAAGCCGCCACCACCTTCGGCGCCGGCGGGAGCTTCTCGACCTTCGCCCCGCCCGAAGTGCTGGGCTGCCCCAACGCGGCGACCCGCCAGGGCCTCGCGGCGGCGCTGCCCGACTGCCGGGCCTATGAGATGGTCTCACCGGCCCAGAAGACCGGCGAGGCGATCCCGCCCGAACCGGATCGGCAGTCTCGGCGGCAGCTGCCGGGAATGCCTGCCGGGGATCAACTTCCGCTCGATGCCGATGCAGAGCGCGCCCGACGGTGAGGCGGTTGCCTACGTCGGCCAGCCCTTCGCCGCCGGCCTCTACCCGGGGGCCAACGAGAACCTCGCCGCCCGCGGCGGCGGGCCTGGAGCTGGCAGAGCCTCAGCCCGGCGAGCGTGACCGGGATCTGGCAGGCCTTCTCGGCCGACCTCTCGCGCGCGATCCTCGCCCAGAGCGAGCCGCCGCTCTCCCCGGCGGCGCCGACTCGGGGCGGGCGGGCCTTCGCCAACCTCTACCTGCGCGCCGGCGCGGCCGCAATGCAGCCGCTGATCGCGGTCGAACCGCCCCACCGCGACCCCGCCTCGGGCAACGTGATCAACCCCAACCTCTTCCAGGTCCGCTACGCCACCGCCAACGCCGGCACCGCGCCTCGCGCGCCGCTCAGCCACGTCGCCTTCGAAGCAAACGACGCGCTGACCGCCGAAACCGCCTTCGCCCCGGAAGCGCCAGAGCTGACGCCCGCCTCGACCAAGGAATGTTCGATCGAAGCCTGCGACCTCTATGAGTGGGCGGGCGGGGCGCTGGCGCTCGTGAACGTGCTACCCGGCAACACGACGGCTGCGGGCAAGGCGGCGATCGGCGCCGGGCGCCTGCTCGGCGGCGAACCCGAAACTCGAAGCCCCAAACGTCGACAATGCGGTCTCCGCCGACGGCGCCCGGATCTTCTGGACCTCAGAAGAAACCGGCCAGCTCTACGTCCGCGTAAACGGCACCGAGACGCTCGAAGTGCCCGGCCCCGGCACCTGCAAGCAGAGCGTCGCCAAAGCCTCGCGCACCTGCTTTCTCACCGCCTCGGCCGACGGCACGGCGGTGCTGCTCTCCGACGGCCGGCTCTATGGGCTGAACGGCGCCGGCAACGCCTATGAACCCAGCACCGACCTGAGCGAAGGCGAAGGCGGCTTCAAGGGCATCCTCGGCGCCGCGCAGGACCTCTCGCGGATCTACTTCGTCGACTCAGCCGACCTGAGCGGCGGCGAAGAAAACGAAAACGAGGAAGAGGCCGAAGCGGGGGCGCTCAACCTCTACGCCTGGAGCGAAGGGACGGCGAGCTTTATCGGTGCCCTGGCGCCGCGGACAACGCCAAACCCAACCGCTTCGGAACCTGGCGGGCGATGCCCGACGAACCGCGCCGCCCAGGCAAGTCGCCGACGGGAGCTTCCTCGCATTCATGTCAAAGGCGCCGCTGACGGGCTATGACAACCGCCGCGCGGGCGGGGCGGACTGCTCGCTCTCGGGCGGGGGCCCGGCCTGCTTTGAGGTCTTCGAGTACGCGGCCGCCACCGGCAGGCTCACCTGCGCCTCCTGCAACCCCTCCGGCCAGCGGCCGGCTGGGCCGCTCGAACCTGACCCTGCCGCGCCCCGGCGCAAGAAACCGCGGCGCTGCCCCAGCCCGCCAACCTCAGCCCCGCCGGGGGCGGGCGCCTCTTCTTCGAGAGCCAGGACGCGATCGTCCCCCAGGACGCCAACGGCTCAGTCCAGGACGTCTATGAGTGGGAGCCGGCGGGGGTGGGAGACTGCGCGGTGGCGGGCGGCTGCGTGCGCCTGATCTCCTCTGGCACCGCCGCCGAGGACTCGATGTTCATGAGCTCCTCGGCGAGCGGGGACGACGTCTTCCTGATCACCCGCCAGCGCCTGCTGGCGAGCGATCAGGACTCCCAGCTCGACCTCTACGACGCCCGCGTTGACGGCGGCTTCCCCGAAGCGGGCGCCTCCGCCTGCGCGGGGGAAGGCTGCCGAGCGCCGCTCGCAGAGCCCCCCGCCCAGCCCAGTGCCGCCAGCTCCACCTACTCGGGCGCCGGCAATCCCAAGCCCAAGGCCCACCACAAGAAGAAGGCCCGCCACAAGCGCCATCAAAAGCACAAGCGCCATAAGAAAAAGCGCCACGCCAAGAAGCGGGGCGCCGCCAAGGCCAAGGGCACGCACCGGGGAGGTCGGCGGTGAGAGCCCAGAAGGCATCGCTGGCGGTGGCGCTCCTTGCCCTGCTCGCGCTCCTCCTCGCCCCGGTCGCCGCCCGGGCCAGCTTCGGGATCGCCGGCCTGAAAGTCCGCACCCTGGAGCAAAACGGCACGCTCGATTTGCGCGCCGCCTCCCATCCGGACGCGCTCAGCGTCGAGCTGGCGATGAACCTCGACGGCGAAGAAATCCCCGAAGGGACGCTCAGCCAGGTGATCGTCGACCTGCCGGCGGGGATGGTCGGCAACCCGCTGGCGCTGCCGCGCTGCCCGGCGGCGCTCTTTGAGGGCCAGCAGCCGCACTGCCCGGGCGAGAGCCAGGTCGGCATCGTCCGCCTCAAAGCGGTGGGCTTCCCGATCGACCCGACCGGCCCCGTCTACAACCTCACCCCGCCGCTGGGGGTGGCCGCCTCGATCGGCTTCAGCGTGATCAACTTCAACAGCTTCCAGGAAGCCTCGCTGCGCACCGGCTCTGACTATGGGGTGAAGGTCTCCGACATCACGGTGCCGACCAAAATCCAGATCAAGTCGCTGACCGAGACGATCTGGGGGGTGCCGGCGGCCTCAAGCCACGACGACGAACGCATCTGCGCGCCGAGCGAAGGGCCGCTGATCCACGGCTGCGAAAGCGAAGTGCCGCCCGCCCCCTTCCTCACCCTGCCGACCTCCTGCGGGGCGCCGCTGGTGACCGACGTCACCGTCGGCTCGGTGCAGGAACCGTTCAACCCCCAAAGCGCGCACTATGAATCGCGCGGGGAAGAAGGCGACCCGCAGGGCCTGCACGGCTGCGATGCCCCGCCCTTCGCGCCCACGATCGAAGCCCAGCCCGAAACCGCCGCCGCCGAATCTTCCACCGGCCTTGACGTTGACGTCCACGTGCCCCAAAACCAGGACCCCGGCGGCCTCGCCACCGCGCATCTGAAGCAGACGACCTTCGCTCTGCCCGCCGGGATGGCGCTCAATCCCTCCGCCGCCGACGGCCTCGCCGCCTGCACCCCGGCCCAGATCGACCTGCACGGTCCCGGCCCGGCGGCCTGCCCGGCGGCCTCCGAGCTCGGCACGGTGGCGGTGAGCACGGCGCTGATCGACCACCCCCTGCCCGGCAAGGTCTACCTGGCGAGCCAGCTCGACAACCCCTTCGGCTCGCTCCTAGCCCTCTACATCACCGTCCACGACCCGACCTCGGGCGTCGTCGTCAAGCTCGCCGGCAGGGTCAACCCCAACCCGATCACCGGCCGGCTGGTGACGACGGTCGCCGAAAGCCCCCAGCTGCCCTTCGAAGACTTCCAGCTGCACTTCAGCGGCGGCCCGCGCGGGGCGCTCACCACGCCGCCGACCTGCGGCACCTACACCGCCGCCGCGGACCTCGTCCCCTGGAGCGCCCCCGAAGGGCCGACGGTCACCGCCACCGACTCCTTCCAGGTCTCCTCGGGCTGCGCGGGCTCCGAAGCCGAGCTGCCCAACAGCCCCAGCTTCGAAGCGGGCACCCAGACCCCGCTGGCGGGCGCCTACTCGCCGCTGATCTTCAAGGTCGCCCGCGAGAACGGCTCGCAGAAGCTCTCGGCGATCGACGCCACCCTGCCCCCCGGCCTGACCAGCAAGCTGGCCGGGCTGACCCAGTGCACCGACGCCCAGCTCGCCCAGGCCGCGGCGCGCTCCAACCCCGGCCAGGGGGCCGAGGAGCAATCGAGCCCCTCCTGCCCGGCCTCGAGCCAGTTCGGCACCGCGACGGTCGGGGCCGGCTCGGGCAGCCCGATCTACGTAACCGGCAACGCCTACCTGGCCGGCCCCTACAAGGGCGCCCCGCTCTCCCTGGCCTTCATCACCCCGGCGGTCGCCGGCCCCTTCGACCTCGGGGTGGTCGTGGTCAGAGCCCCCGCCTTCGTCGACCCGACCACGGCCCAGATCAGCGTCAGCTCCGACCCGATCCCGTCGATCCTGCACGGCATCCCGCTCGACGTCAGGAGCATCGCGGTAAACGCCTCGCGCCCCGAGTTCACCCTGAACCCGACCAGCTGCGAGCCGATGTCGATCGGCGGCACCGCGATCTCCACCCTGGGCAATGCGGCGGCGCTCTCCAACCGCTTCCAGGTAGGCGGCTGCAATGGCCTCGACTACGCCCCCAAGCTCTACACCCGCCTCTTCGGCGCGACCAAGCGCGGCGGGCACCCCAAGTTCAGGGCCGTCTTTGCGGCAAAGCCCGGCGAAGCCAACACCGACCGCCTCGCCGTCAACCTGCCCCGTTCTGAGTTCCTCGACCAGGCCCACATCCGCACGGTCTGCACCAGGGTGCAGTTCAACGCCGCTCAGGGCAACGGGGCAAGCTGCCCCGCGGGCGCCCGCTACGGCTACGCCAAGGCCTACACCCCATTGCTCGACGAGCCCCTCCAGGGCCCGGTCTTCCTCAGGTCCTCCAACCACAAGCTGCCCGACCTGGTGATCGCGCTCGAGGGACCCGCCTCGCTGCCGCTCGCAATCAACCTGGTCGGCCGCGTTAACTCCAAGCACGGAGGAATCCGCAACACGATCGAAGCCGCCCCCGACGCTCCCGTCTCCAAGGTGATCCTGACCATGCAGGGCGGCAAGAAGGGCCTGCTGGTCAACTCACGCGACATCTGCGCCAAGACCTACCGCTCGACGGTCAAGATGACCGGCCACAACGGCAAGCAGAGCGAATTCAGCCCGGCGATGAGCAACAGCCGCTGCAACAAGCAGCGCAAGCACAAGCGCCATCACGGCTAGGCGCCTGCCGCCGGGCTCGCACGGGATCCCGGCGGACGTCGTTGCCCGCAACCAGCGCGAACGGCTGGTCGCGGCGACCGCGGAGGAGTGTGGGGAGCGGGGGTTCGCGGAGACCTCGGTGGCGCGGATCGCGAAGCGAGCCGGCGTCTCTTCCGTCACCTTCTACAAGCAGTTCCCCGGCAAGCGCGAGTGCATGCTCGCCGCCCACCGGGAGCTGCCGCCTGTGAGCAAGCCCGGGGAGCTGCCCTCAGGCGTTGCGGACCAACTCGGCCACGATCTCGCCGGGCTCCTGTCCGCGCTCAGCGGCGAGTTCGTCCAGCCGCGCGGCGTCCTCGCCGCTGACCCGGACGACCCGCGTCAGCTGGGCCTCGGCGCTCCCCGCGTGCCTTTCGACCAGCCGCGGGTCGATCGCCTCCAGCTCGGCGTCGAAGTCGCCGGGCTGGGGATCGGGGTCTGTCCAGGGGTCCTTGGCCATCACTCAGTCTCCGAGAAGCTTACGCTCACGTTCCGTCGCCGTCCAGCCTGTGATCACCAGCTATGTGCTCGGCTCGACCGTGCGCTCGATCACCAGGGTGAGCACCCGACCGCCGTCCGTGCGGCCGATCAGCAGTCGCCGCTCCACTTCGCCCCCAGCGCTCGGATTGCGCACCATGACGCTCTCGTTGCGCAGCAGTTGCTCGGCCTCCGCGTCGGAGATATCGCGCCGACCGAGCTTCTCGGCCCCCACGTCGCTGACCAACAACTCCCTGATCGCGTCCATCGGGCCTCGCGTCGCTACCTCTCCATACCTTTACGCTAAGGTAAAGGTGTGCCGCGAATCTCCACCAAGCACCAGGTCACCCTGCCGGTTGAGGCTCTCGAGGCGGCCGGGCTGCGGCCCGGCGACGAGATCGTGATCGAGGCCGAAGGCGCCGACCGCATCGTCGTCCACCGCGCCGCCCCCGACCTGGCGGGCGCGCTCGGCATCTTCGACGGGCTCTACGGGCCCGGTTACCTGGAGCGCCTGCGCTCCGAAGAGCGCGCCTGAGCCCATCGCCCGGTGTCTTCCTGCGTGCTTGACACCGATGTCGTGATCGCCGCCCTCGATCGCGCCGACGCTCATCATGGCGCGGCCGCGGCCGCCTTCGAGCGCTTCTCAGCCGAGGGCGTCGAGCTGCTGCTCTGCACGGTCAACTACGCCGAGGCCCTCGTCCGCCCGGCCACCGACGAGCGCAGCCTGCGCGCCGCCGTTGACGCGATCGCCTCGCTTGGCATTCGCCTACTCGCCCCCGACGCGACCTTGGCCCGCAACGCCGCCCGCCGCCGCGCCCTCGGCGTCAGCCTCGCCGACGGCTTCGCCCTCGCCACCGCCGAGCGCGCCGACGCCGATCTCGCCTCCTTCGACAAGCGCGTTGGGTGTAGACATCTCAACTGGCCCCACTATCGACGCTTGAACTGGCCCCACCTCCGTCCGAACCACGGCTGACGCTGAGCGCTCTATTGAGCGCGAGGCGGAGGTCGGGAGGGAGTGACAAGAATGGAACAGTTCGAGCAGATCAGGCGCGATCACACGCGGGAGGGATTGTCGATCCGGGAGCTGGCAAAACGCCACGGGGTTCATCGCCGTGCTGTCCGTCAGGCGCTCGACTCGGCGGTGCCGCCGCCCAAGCGAGCGCCGAGACACCGCCCGGCACCCAAACTGGACCCGTTCAAGGCGGCGATCGACGAATGGCTGGCCGCCGACCAGGAGGCACCGCGCAAGCAGCGCCATACCGCCCGCCGCGTCTGGCAGCGGCTGGTAGCCGAGCACGGCGCCGACGTCTCCGAGCGCCAGGTTGACCGCTACGTGGCCGCCAAGCGACGCGAAATCGGCGAGGTCGAGGCCTGCGTGCCGCTGGTCTCCGAGGCCGGCGTGGAAGCCGAGGTTGACTGGGGGGAGGCACAGGTGATCGTGCGCGGCGAGCCGCTCGACGTCCACCTGTTCCTGATGCGGGCCTGCCACTCGGGCGCCGCCTTCGTGGTGGCGTTTGAGTCCGAGACCCAGCAGGCCTTCCTCGAGGGCCATGTCGCCGCCTTGGAGTTCTTCGGCGGCGTCTTCGGTCTGATCCGCTATGACAACCTGAAGGCCGCCGTGGCCCAGGTGCTGAAGGGCCGCCGGCGGGTGGAGTCCGACCGCTTCGTCGCCCTGCGCTCCCACTACGGCTTCGATTCCTCCTTCTGCCTGACCGGGGTGCGAGGAGCTCACGAAAAGGGCGGGGTGGAGAGCGAGGTCGGGCGCTTTCGCCGTCGCCACCTGGTGCCGGTGCCCAAAGTCGAATCGCTGGGTGAGCTGAACGAGCGCTTGGCCGAGGCCTGTTGGGCCGACCTCGATCGCACCATCGTCGGCCGCCGTGAGCCGGTCGGAGTGATGCTGGAGCGCGAGCGCCGGTTGTTGAACGACCTCCCCGCCGAGTCCCACTGCGTCGCCGAGGAGGCGAGCCCGCGCGTTGACTCCAAAGCGCTGATCACGGTCCGCCAGAACCGCTACTCGGTCCCGGCCCGCCTGGTCGGGATGCGGGTCCGCGCCCAGGTCGGGGCGCGGGAGATCGCGGTCTGGCACGACGGCAAGGTCATCGCCACCCACGAGCGGCTGGCCGGGCGCCACGGCACCTCCGCCCAGCTCGATCACTACCTCGACCTGCTGAGCAGGAAGCCCGGTGCCCTGGCCCGCTCCCTAGCCCTGCGACAGCAGCGCGACCGCGGCGACTGGCCACCATGCTTCGATCAGCTCTGGAGTGAGATCGAAGCCAAGGCGGGCCGCAGCGAGGCCGCCCGGCAGATGGTCGAGGTGCTGTTGTTGAACCGTGAGGTCGGGGCCCGCCGGGTCGAGCTGGCTGTCCGCAGCGCCCTCGCCGCCGGCGCCCACGATGGGCGGGCGGTGGCGCTCTTGGCGCGCCGGGTCAAGCGTCCCAGCACCCCGGCCTTGGCGCTGGAGGAGCGCCTGGTGGGGATCGGCTCGCCGCCGCCATCGGATCTCTCGGGTTATGACCGCCTGCGGGAGGCGGTCTGATGGCCGCAAAGACCGCAAACGCCAAGAGCGCGGCGCTGGAGGCGCTGATCGAGGCCCACGCCGGCGAGCTGAAGCTGCCGACGGTCAAGGCCCGCTTCCGGGCGATGGCCGCCGAGGCGACACGTGACCAGCAGACCCCGGTCGCCTACCTCGCCGCCCTGCTTGAGGCAGAGCAGCAGGAGCGCTCAGAGCGGCGCGAACGGCGCCGCTTGGTCGAAGCCCGCTTCCCGGTGATGAAGCGCCTGGAGGAATTCCGCTTCGCCGACAACCCCAAAATCCCCCAGGCGACCATCGCCGCTCTGGCCGAGTGCTCCTGGATCGACGATCGCGAGTCGGTGATCTTCGTCGGCGAGTCGGGGACCGGGAAGACGATGTTGGCGACCGCGCTGGCGGTCTGCGCCTGCCAGCAGGGGCGGCGGGTCCGCTTCACGACGCTGGCCGGGCTCGCCAACGAGCTGCAGGAAGCGGAGTCGCGGCGGGAGCTGGGCAGAGTGGTGAAGCGCTATGCCCGCACCGAGCTCGTGGTCTTGGACGAGCTTGGCTATCTCGCCTTGCCCGAGGGGGCGGCGGAGCTGATCTTCCAGGTGATCTCCGAGCGCAATGAGCGCGGCTCGCTGATGGTGACGACCAACCTGCCCTTCGGCGAGTGGACGAAAGTGTTCGCCGACGCCCGCCTGGCCAAGGCGGTCGTTGACCGCCTCACCCACAAGGCCCACATCATCGAGACCGGCGAGGAGTCCTGGCGCTTTCGCCACGGGCTGGAGAAACGCGCCGCCGGAAAGGGAAGCTGAGGAGGGAGAAAGCCGCCGCCGTCACCGCTGCGCTCGCCCTTCGGGCTCGGCTCCGCGGCGACGGTCCCACGGCGCATCAGGCACAATCAGACCAACCGATAACTGGCAGGGGGTGGGGCCAGTTCAGGTGTTCGACCCTGGGGCCACTGCAAGTGGCGACACTCACGCGTCCGCCGCGCGTTGCGGCCGGCGGGCCTGCGCCTCCCGCCCGCCCTGGAGTGAGCCCACGAACCCGCCTCAGCGCGTCGGGGATGAATAGCCCTCGAGCGCAAACGGGTTGAGGAACTGGCGACCCCAGAATCGGTTGCGTTCGGCCTCGGGGAGCTGTGCTTGATCGCACACCTCGATCCAGTCGCGCTCGATCACCTCGACCTGGCGGTTGACGATCTCCCTGGCCTCCGATTCGTTCAGCTGGTAGAGGTGGGCGCGCTGGACGCAGCCGGCGACCTGGCTGAGCTTGAACGAATCGCTGTCGTCGCCGACGATCATCGCCTGTGCGGCCTCTCCCCCACTGCGAAGCTGAGGGCAGATGTCATAGGCGGGAGTGAGTGAGAGCGCCTCGCCGTCCCAGAAGGCAGCGGTGTTGCGGGCGTGATCGTCGGTGTTCCCGACCAGGATGTTGAAGGTGATTCGCGCAAAGAGCTCGCGCAGCGATTTGGCGGGCTGGGTGAAGCGCTCGCGGATCACCTGGGCCAGCTCCGCATAGCTTGCCCAGCGGGCGGCCAGCTCGTTGAGCTCGAGGATGGTCAGCGCGGAGACGAGCGCCCTTCGTTGCGCGTTGCCGACGACTCTGTCGAAGCGCTCGACGAGCAGGACGGTCTTGCCCAGAGCACTCGTGAGCCTCACCGGTGCTATGTCGAGGCCGGCTCGGCGCCCCAGCTCCATAGCGATGTACTCGCCTTGGACCACGGCGATCGTGTCGCCGCTGGACGAGAACTTGGCGATCAGCCCGCGGCCTCCGTCGTCGATCAAGGCCTTCGGTCGTGCCCCGCCAATCGAGCTGGCGCGGAACAGGGCTTCGTCCAGGGCAGGCGTCAGGGGTATCCCGGCGTCCACGTGCTCAGCCGACGTCGCCAGCTCATCCAGGGTTGCGGCCTGGAGCACTCGCGGCGCGTATTCCGTGGCCGAGGCCTGGAAGTCGAGTGCGCCGATCCGGTCGGAGCCGGACTCGAGCAGAAACGAGAGGATGCCGAGGTCGGCCGAGTCGGCGCTCGCGGCCGCGGACCCCAGAAGCCGGTTCACGATCACCCGCTGCCCCCAGGCATCGGGTCCGGCGTCGAGGATGCACCCGGGGGCCGAAAGCTCCGGCAGGGGTCTGATCCTCCGTTCGACCAGCGGCAGCTCGGGGCTGTAGATCGAAATCCGGTCCTCGCGCTCGAGATAGCCGCGGCCATAGACGAAGCCGACCTCCCCGCCGGCTTCCTCGAGACGGCCCGCCACCACGGGTTTTTCCGATCCGGGCAGCCATATCCAGACATACGCCTGGTCGGGCCTTTCAAAACTCATTGTCGAGATCTCCCTCCGGCTCGCGAACCCTTTGCGGCAGCAGCGTCAGGCGGTCGCGCCGGCGCGCCAGCTCCGTGCCCAGGGCGGCGCGGTCCTGATCGAAGAGGGGTACGCCGACGAGAGTCGCCACGTCAAACGCCACCCCCAAGGTCACGCTTGGATCGCCCTGTTCGACCTTGAGCAGGGTGCTCGTGCTTATGCCCGCCCGCCCGGCCAGCTCGCGGACGGTCCAGCGACGTTCGACCCGAGCCTCCCTGACCTGAGAGCCGAGCAGCTCAGCGGCCTGTCGAACCGTTCGGGAGTATGCACGAGTTGGTTTAGCCATGTATCGATAAACTACAACATAGAATGATAGCAAGCGATTTATCGATACACCAAAATGCCCCGAGCTGGATTCGAACCAGCGGCCTACTCCTTAGGAGGGAGTCGCTCTATCCAGCTGAGCTATCGGGGCGGGTTGCCGCGAAAAGGCTCTGCTGAGCCGTTTCCGGCGAATGCCCGTCGCTCCCGGTCGGCTCAGACTCGGCGAATATCGGCTCTCCGCTGCCCATTGCTGCCCAATCGAGGGCCGCATCGAACTCGCGAAGCGCCGCACCGATCAGCCTCTCGCGGCGACGCACAGCACTAGCGTAGACCTTCATCGAGAAGCCCGGCTCGGTGTGCCCCAGCTGGGCCGCCACGTACACAGGATCGTCGCCCAGGGCGAAGCGCAGGCTGGCATAGAGGCGGCGCAGCGAGTGCGGAGTGACCGCATCGTCAATCGGCCTGATGTCGAGCTCGGCGAGCCGCTTGTTGGCCCGACGAATCACGGTCTTCATCCGTCGCTCCACGTTGCTGACACTCTGCTGCTGCCCGTTGCGGTTGAGGAACAGCGGTCCCTCGGTGCGCCGTATGCGGGCCTTGTGCGCCGTCAGTTCGCGTCGCAGGATGAGCGGCAGGTTGACCCGGCGTAGCCCAGCGTCGGTCTTCGAGGCGGCGACAGCCAGCGTGCCGCTGGCCGGATCGAAGTCGGGTAGCTCAAGGGCGCAGACCTCGCCGTTGCGCAGTCCGGCCCCGGCCATCGTCGCCAGGATCGGTCGCAGCTTGCCAGCGGCCTCGAGTAGTGATGGCAGCTGCTCTGGCTCGACGGTCGGGCGACTCGGCATCGTGCGCTTGACCCGCCGCCTACGACCGCGAGCGGGGTTTCGAGCCGGATCGATGTGCCCGTAGTCGCCGGCGGCGTCGAGGATCATCGCCAGCAGGCCAATCGACTTGTTGATCTGGTTAGGCCCGAGCGCTCCCTCGCGCAGCTTCGCCGCCTTGTAGCGGTCGATGTCCTCCGGGCCGATCTGATCGAGCCGCATTCGGGCGAAGTGGGGGAGCAGATGACCGCTGAGCTGCCAGCTGTAGCTGGCGACGGTCTTGGGACGCAGCTCCGGATCGCGATTCTCCAACCATTCGGAAGCGAACTCATGGAAGGTCGGCGCTTCCGCGATCACTGGAGCTTGGGCCGGTTCGTACGGCCGCCAGATACCGCGCTCGACGTCCGCCAGGACGTGACGCAGCTCCGCCTCGGCCCGCTTGCGGTTCCAACCTTCATCGGCGGTGCCAAGGGCCACGTAGCGGCGTTTGCCGTAGGCCCGAAACCGGATCGCCCAGCTGCGTCCGGCGTCCGGCTCGATCACCTGTCCCGTTGCCTTGCGAGGCATAGCTACCTAAGCCGCAGGGGGTGGCTCGTTCTCCCCCTGGCCGTGGATCGGCAGCAATCGCCATCCGCGCCCTCCGCTATCCGAAGGCTGACCCGCCCGCTCACCCGAACGGGTGGGCGGGTCAGCCGCCGATCCCTCGCCAGCCTTCCGTAGCACCCTTGCCGCGATCTGCGGATCGAACCGGAGCCGAGGTTTCGGCCCGGCACCGAGCTTGACGGCGCCAAGCTCGATTGCGTGCGAGTAGACCCAGGAGCGCTCGATCCCAAAGCGCCGGGCAAGCTCTGCGGCATCGACCAGCTCGCGCTGTTGCATACCCTGCCGTTCGAGGATCTCGACCACGCGCCGAGCAATCGCCTCGACGGCCTGCGGATCGAGCTTGATGCGTGCGGATGCCATCGGTTTGTAAGTCCGGAAAATGGCCCGATTGCCCCACGAACATTCGTCCAGCTTCGAGCCCCCGAGGCCATTCTCGAACCCAGTTCATAGTGTGTCGGGGGTTCGGGGCGCGGACCTCCGCAGAGCGGAGTGATGTGGTGTGAGGGGCTGTGGTTCGGGCATCTGGGGGGTCGTCGGTATTCGGGCATGGCAGAGCTGGCGATCCTGGTGGCGGCTGCGTGTCTGCGTTTGTGGAATTCGAGCTGTGGGGTTGCTCAGGTCTCGGTAGGGGCCTCGGCTTCTCTGGGGGCGTGAAAGCGAATTCCCCCGGCCGCGCGTCGCCCGGAGTCCAGGCGATGCCCTCGATCAGCTCGCCCGGCGGAATCTCAAGCGCGGCGGCGAGCTTGAGCAGCGTGTCGATGCGCGGCATCCGCGCGCCCCGCTCCAGCAGGCCGATGGCCGTCCGGTGCAAGGACGAGCGCAGGCCAAGCTGTTCTTGGGAGAGGTCGGCCCGTTTATGGCAGCGGCGGAGGTCTCGGGGACGATCAGATGGGTCGGGTGAACCGCCAGGACGTGGATCAGGACGATGCCCTGATCGCGGATGTCCTCGGCGGCGGTGGGCGGGACGTTCTCATTACCCGCATCACTAGTCTGGTCTTGCATGGGAAAGCACTCCTTTCCTGTGCCACGCCCCCGGCTGTTCCACCGCGCGGGGGCACTTTCTTGTCGGAATCCGAGGCTACCTCAGCTTACGCTAAAACACAAGTGCTGAGACAGGTGGATCAAGACGCCCGCGTTTGAGACGGTGCTGAGAAGGATGCGCCGCTCAGACCAGCCCCAGCCTGCCCTAGGTAAAGCGATCCGTCTGCTGCGCGACAAACGCGGCATGACGCAGGAAGCCTTAGCCCACGCCGCAGGCGTCACCGTCGGCCACCTCTCAATGATCGAACGCGGCCACTCCAACCCCACCTGGGCCACGGTCAAGGCAATTGCCGACGCTCTCGATGTATCGATGGTCGAGCTGACGAAGCTTGCCGTCAAATTCGACACTTAGAGCCCTTCTCTATCCAGCTAGCGCTGCTTAGTTCAAGCAGATCTATTTCGGCACTGAATCCCAGACCGTGGTCGAAGTCAGATCTATCCGCGAATCGGGGAGCAGGCGCTCAAGAAAGACGGCTATGACCTCGCCTGTGCCAGCAGCCGAGGGCGCCCGCACTCCCTCGCGGCCGAGATGGTGGGCCGCCTCCCCAATTTGTTGGCAGACCTTGGGATTATTGGAACGCAGGTCCTCATTCGTGAGATCGAGTGCCTCCCGGGAAGCCGCATCGGTCAGGTCAAGGATTGCCCCTAGCTCTATCTCGTACTTCAGAAGGTGACGAGGCAAGAAGTCAGCTGGCTCTCGACCACCGCGCTCGGCAAGCCGATGGAACTCAGCCTCCACGGCTTGCACGGAAAGGCCAAGGTAGAGAGTCGCGAAGCTGTTCGGAGGATTCCACCGGCCCCCGATCGTTCGAGCACCGGCACCGGGTTGCGAGTAGCTCCACTCGACTGCCTGATGCCGAAATGCCTGCCCGGAGATTGCCACTTGAGGCAAGCAATCAATGGCCGTGGTTATGTGGCCGCGCGCCACGAGTAGAGAAAGATTGCGCCTTAGGACCTAGCCCCATAGGGAGGATTCAGACCCGCCCCCGGCGAACCCTCAGCCGATCTGTTGATCGGACATAGGAGGTTGGAGATGGGACTGGTTGACCGCGACGATGGCTGGCGAATGCCGGACTGGCTGTGGGAGAAGATCGAGCCCCTGCTGCCGCCTCCACCCGAGCACCCGCTCGGCACCCACAAACGCGGGCTGCCGAAGCGACAGGTGATGGACGCGATCCTGTTGGTGTTGCGAACGGGGATGCAGTGGAACGCCCTCGACGTCACCGGGGTGTGCAACTCCTCCACCGCCCACCGGCGCTTCCAGGAGTGGGAGCAAGCCGGCGTCTTTCACGAGATCTGGCGCCAGGGCCTGCTCGACTACGACGAGCAGGTGGGCATCGACTGGTCCTGGCTGGCCGCCGACGGAGCGATGACCAAGGCCCCGCTCGGCGGGCCGAAGACAGGTCCCAATCCCACTGACAGAGCCAAGGGGGGGCGAAGCGCTCGCTCCTCGCGGATGCTGCCGGAATCCCGATCGGGATCGACCACGACGGCGCCAATCGCAATGACCACCTCCTGCTGAAGGGCACGCTCGACTCGATCCCGATCGAGCGTCCCGAGCCCAGCGAGGGAGAGCCCCAGGGCCTCTGCCTCGACAAGGCCTACGACTTCCCCGCCGTCCGCGACCTGCTCGAGGACCGCGAACTCACACCACACATCCGCGCTCGCGGCGAGGAGATCGACCTCAAGCAACACAACCCCGACTGGCGAGCGCGCCGCTGGGTGGTCGAGGCATGTCACTCCTGGCTCAATCGCAACCGGGCGATCCTGGTTCGCTGGTCCAAGAAGGACGAGAACCATCTCGCCCTCTTACAGCTGGCCAGCGGCATGATCGCCTTCAAGCGGGCCCATGCGGCGCGGACGGCAGCGGCCCTATAGGGCTAGGCCCTTAGACGAAAACGCCCTCGGCCAGCGCCTCAACCGCCCCTAGAACTCGGCGGTATTCCCCTGCCGCGAGTAGATCGATCGGCTTGCTGTGGTCGAGCATCTCATTCGGAGCTAGGAGCCAGTCACGTGCAGCTTCTGGTCGTAGAACCTTGGACAACCGATTGAAGACGTAGAGAACCTCAAGGAGACGTTCACGAACCTCTGGACGTGGCGCCGTCTCTCTATGAAGCCAGCGAGAGACCGTTCTAGGCGTCGTTTCAAGAACGCGGGCTAGGTCGGATTGGTCAAAGCTCACCCCTTCGCTAGCCGTCTCAAGTCTCTCAGCAATGTCCTGCACCATGTCTCCCCTTTTGTCGTCCGATCTGCCACCTATTCTGTCAGATCCAATGGACGATGCTATGAACGCCCTCAAGACCGTGCCTGCCTTCTTGCAAGACGCGAGCTACTTGCCACGGATCTCCAAGCATTCCGGCAGAGTGCTTGAGGAGGCCCTTGCTCCAAGCACTCTGTTCGACGCAGGTATCCAACTCCGGGGATCGATTGCCGAGGCCACCTACGCTGCCGAAGATCCGCCAATCTTGCGCCGGCTTGGGGACGGCTCGGTTCCGGTCCTGATTGAGCCGCAGACGCTTCGCTTCACTGGCAAGGCGTTTCTCGAGACGGGGACGTTTTCCGCGCTTCCGTATACGCCGACAGAGCGGATTACGGCTCAGAGCGTCGCTCAGGTCGATGCCGCCGAGCTAGCTCGGGCGGTTCTCAAATTCGAGCAGGAAAAAGGCTGTGCGGCTTACATTTCACCCGCGTGGCCCTTGCACGACCGAGAGCGCGAGCTATGGATCGCGGCGAATCAAAGGCTATGGCAGGCAACCTGCGATGCCAACGGAAGCGGAGAGATCGAGTCGAGGCCGTTGCTTGCCCAAGTTGCGCCGGGACGAGCTGCGACCGACGATCCCGATTCGCTCGTAAACGCGCTGATGGATCTTCCGGTTGACGGTGTTTACGTTCAGCCCTTGGTGCTAGACACGGTGAAGGACAGCGTCGAGAAGTTGCTCCGGTACGTGAAGTTGTTGGAGGCTTTCGAGGAGGCAGGACTACCAGTGGTCGCATCCAGAGTCGGCGCGTTCGGGGTGGTACTCGCCGCCCTCGGCATCTCCGCGTTCGATTCTGGCCTCGGATTAGCTGAGGCATCAAATCTGGCGAGCCTGAATCGCAAGAAGACCCAAAAAGAGCGCTCCAAGAAAGGTCCAAAAGGCAGTCGCCGGATCTACTTGAGTCCGCTGCGAATCACCCTGCCTGCCCGACAGGCGGGACTGATCCTGAATCACCCCGGCCTAGCGGGAAGATTCGCCTGCGACCTCGGTTGCTGTCGGTTTCAAAGGCTCGATGAGCTACCGGAGCGCGCTCGTCAGCACTTCCTCTGGACCCGCAACGAGGAGGTTCGGGCGATTCGATGCCTTGAAACGCGATCCATGAAGCTTGACCTGATTCACGAGGAACTACGTACGGCTCGCGAGACTGGGCGGCTAGTGCGGCGACGCTTGCGATCCAGGGTCTCGATCGGAGCATCGTCATAGCGGAATTCTGCGGCCCAAGGGGTAAGCCAGGACGCCGATTCGAGTTCCGGCTCCATGGCGATCGAGTGCTTGTCGGCTAGCCCGATCAGGTATTCGAGGTCGTGCGTCTTCGGGAAGTCGATGCCGTCCAGCGTGAGCGCTGCCTTTACGGCCTTCTCGACACCCTGCTGAGCATGAAAGCCCACCGGACGGTCGTCCATCTCGGGATTGGGCGCGAGATTCTCGGCAGTATCAAGCTCGATTTGTGCAAGCCGAGCGAGACCTTCCGCTACCTCGATCTGCTCAGGCGTGGGCAAGGACCCGACCGTCGCGCAGCGCGTGGTGGACCATCGTCCCCGGCACCTTTGCGCGCCGCTCTGCGCGCTGCTCGTCTAGGACAACAATGTCCACCGGCGCCGGAAAGTCTTTGAGGGCTCGGCGCAGGCGCTCCCACTCCTTAAGGCGATCCTCGACGACGGGCTCAATCACGAGGAAATCGACATCGCTGTCACCCGTCGGGTCACCACGCGCATGGGAGCCGAAGAGGATCACCGTTGACCTCGCGCCGGCAGCGTCAGCGAGCAGCTTGCCTGCTTGGTCGATCAGGTCGCGCGAAACCATGCCGGACAAGGTAGCGGAGCGTGTAGCGGACAATGCAATCCATTGGGCAGCGGCTGCCCAAAACGGGCCGAATCGGATGCAATCCAGGTGAATCGGCATGGCGATGAAAAGCGCTGCATTGGGGGACAGGATAAGGCGCCGATGCCGGCTGCTGGCGCTGGTCTGACGATCAGCCTTCGGCGGCGTCGAGGTTCTCCAGGTTGACGAGGTCTTGTCCACGGCCTGCGGCCCGCTTCATCGCCCGCAGATCCTCCACCGAGCAGACGGCCACGTTGACTCCGAGCACCTGGGCCTCGCTGGCACGCCCGCCGGCCGCTACGGCCACCTCGGCCACCAGCTTGAGGTTCTCGGGGTCGGGCGCGACGTCATCGGCGCTGTGCGGCGTCGGCCATCTTCAGCAATGCGTGGCTCAGGGCGATCGTCTCGGCGAGGTTTACGCTGATCGGCCGCCGGGCGTCTTCGCGCAGGCGCTTCACACGCACCGCCTCGGCAACCTCCGCCGCAGTGTTCTCGTCTCGTTTCACGCCGAGAGGGATCGTACCGGCGTGGATGTCGCCGAGATAGCATCGCCCGGTGGAGCTGGGAGACGACACGAAGGTCGTGCTGCTGCTTGCCGCGGCGATGTTTCTCTGGGCGCTGCTGCTCGGCGTTTGGAAGTACCGCCAGATGGCCACCGCCTCCGATGGCCTCGCTCACCCCTATGTCGACACCGCGCACAGGGCGGCGCTGCTCTACAGCTTCGCCCTGTTGCTGGTGGCGACCTTCGTCGAGTTGAGCGGCTGGGGCACTCTGGTCAACCTGTTCGCGGCGACGGCGATGGCCTTCTACTTCTTTGCCTCCGTCGGTGGTTATGTGCTGCACGGTTGGCGCCGCGACACGACGAACCAGTTCCATCCGCCGACGCGCGGTTTGCGTCCTTTCATGGTGACCCTGATCGCGGCCGAGATCGGTGGCTGGCTGGTGCTCGTCGCAGGCTTCATCGACGCCCAGGTTCTCTGACCCGGCGAACGTCGTTCCCCGGGCCTCAGGCGTAGAGGCTCTCGCCGGCCAGCTCCTGCGCGCGGCGGCTCCAGAGCTTGACCTCGAGGAAGATGTCGTCGCCGTAGCCCTTCAGCGCGTCGAGGGCGATGAGGGTGAAGCGTTCGTCGGAGACGACTTCCTGGTCGACCGTCTCCGCCTCGAGCTCGGCGCTGGCGGCGACGGCGCCGCGGACGAGCGGGCGGCCCCAGACGAGGGTGACGGCGCCGGCGCGACCGTTCTCGCCGCGCCAGCGGCCGATCACGTCGTCGTTGATGTCGATGCGCCAATCCGGGTTGTCCTCGGCGAGGATGTCGGTGAAGTCGGCGGTGGCGCGGAAGGCACCCGGCTCGCCGCCCTCGGGCAGCTCGTAGGAGACATGGCCGAACAGCTCCAGCGTGCCCTCCGGCCCCTCGGTCCGCGCGGTGGCGGGAACCCAGACCCGGCCCCCCCAAGCCCGCTCAGGGAACCACTCGACCTCGGCGGGGATCTCGGTTCCCTCGGGCAGGTCCTCGATCTGCTCGCAGGCGCCGCGGAGCTCGGCGACCAGCCGCTCGGCGAAGCGCCCGTGCGGGATCCCCTCCTGGGTCGAGTCGGCGATGAAGCGCGGTATCGGTCGGGGATTAGGAGGCATCCTGTGGCGTGCGTGGCCAAGCATGCCAAGGACGCAGGGAGCGTGGCGTGCTCTGCACGCGAGCGACCGAGGACGCCGGCATGCGCAGCGCCAAGCGCGTCACAGGCAGTCTCGTAGATCGGACGCCGCCCGCTCCGGCGGGTAGATGTTGATGTTGACCCCGGTGCCGAGCTCGAAGCCCGCCTTGATCGTCAGGCGGGGGGCGATGTTGACGTGCCAGTGGAAGGTCTCGGCGCCGCGCGGCGCGGTGGCCACCCAGAGGTTCAGCTCCGGCGGCCCATCGAAGCGCTTGGCGAGCAGCCGCATCGCGGTGCGGATCATCGCGGCGCCGGCCGTGTCCTCCTCGAAGCGCGCCGCCTCGCGCCGCGGCACGACGCGCAGCTCATAGGGAGAGCGCGAAGCCCAGGGGCAGATCAGCGCCGCCTCGTCGTCGATCGCGACCAGGCGGTCTTTGCGACGTACCTCCTCGACCAGCACGTCGCTGAGCAGCCCGCTCCCCGCCGTGCGTTCGCTGTAGGCGCCGGCGCGCTCGCGCTCGCGCGCGACCGCCGCCGGGACGAACGGAAGCGCGTAGAGCTGGGCGTGAGTGTGGGGCAGAGAGGCGCCCGCGCCGGCCCCCTCGTTGACGACGAGCTGCACGTAGGCGGCGTCGGCATGGGCGCGCATCCGCTCGCGCCAGGTGGCGATCGCGCCGAGGAAACGCTCCTCGCTCAGCTCCGCCATCGCGGTCACATGCTCGGGCGCGTTGACCAGCACCTCGTGGCCGCCGACCGCCGGGCGCGAGGCGAAGAGGTCGGGCTTGCTATCTGGCCGCGCCTCGTCGTCTCCGTCGCCCAGGGCGGGATAGAGGTTGGGCACGACACGACTCGTCCATCCCGGCGTGTCCGCCTCGCCCCCGCCCGGCCGCACCGCGTAGACCTCGGGCGGCGTCTTCTCCTCACGCCCCTCACAGAACGGGCACCCCTCGGCGCCCTTCTCGTCTTCCGCCGCTCGTCCGAACCCGTGCGGCCGGTCGGCCCGGCCGGGGGCGAGGATCGTCCGCAGCCCGGAGAGCTGGTCGATGCGTATCTCGGGCGCGCTCAGGAGTCCGAGGGGGGCTTGAGGAACGGTTTGAGCATGTCCATCGGCAGCGGGAAGACCACCGTGGTGTTCTGGTTGCTGCCGATTTCGAGCAGCGTCTGCAGGTAGCGCAGCTGCAATGAAGCCGGGTTGGTGCTGATGATGTCGGCCGCGTCGGTGAGCTTCTGCGCCGCCTGGTACTCGCCTTCGGAGTTGATGATCTTGGCGCGGCGCTCGCGCTCGGCCTCGGCCTGGCGGGCGATCGCCCGCTGCATCTGCTCGGGGATCTCGACGTCCTTGATCTCGACCGCGGTCACCTTCACGCCCCAGGGCTCGGTCGACTCGTCGATGATCTTCTGCAGCTCCTCGTTGAGCCGCTCGCGCTCCGACAGCAGCTGGTCGAACTCGGCCTTGCCGAGCACCGAGCGCAGCGCCGTCTGCGAGATCTGCGAGGTGGCGAGAAGATAGTTTTCAACCTCGACGATCGCTTTGCGCGAGTCGACCACGCGGAAGTAGGCGACCGCGTTGACGCCGGCGGGGACGTTGTCGCGGGTGATCACCTCCTGCGGCGGGATGTTGAGGGTGACCGTACGCAGGTTGACCTTGACCATCCGGTCGATCATCGGGATCAGCAGGATCAGGCCGGGGCCCTTCTGGGCGATCAGCCGGCCGAGGCGGAAGATCACGCCGCGCTCGTACTCGCGCAGGACCCGCACCGAGGAGCCCAGCACGATCGCCACGAAGATCACCAGTACGGCCAAGACCACGAGCGCTGCCATCAGGTTGCACCTTCCTCAGATCGGACCACGAGGGTGAGTCCTTCCACCGCCTCGACAGTGACTCTATCCCCCGGCCGCAGCGGGGCCCCGTCGCCGGCCCGGCGCGCCCGCCAGATCGCCCCCGCGATCGCCACCTGGCCCTCGGGGTCGGGTGGGGTGCGGACCTCGGCGCTGGCGCCGATCAGCTCCTCCTGCCCGCCCCGGACCGGCTGCTCACGATGGGCGGCCAGGACTTTGCGGGTGATGAAGTAGAAGCTGGCGATCGAGAGCACGCCGAGGGTGATCAGCGCCGGGCCCGCCCAGTCGCTGGCGCTGGAGTCGGCATCGGCGGTGAGGGCGAGCACCCCGCCGGCGATCAGACCGGCGGCGCCGAGCGCCGCCAGCACGCCGCCGGTCGAGAGCAAGAGCTCCGCCAGCAGCAGTCCGACCCCGATCAACGCGACGACGACGAAGAGGTCCATGTCTCGATTATCCGCTTTTCGTGTCGCCGCCGAGCGCGTAGCGCTCGATGTCGGCGCTCAGTTCGGCTTCTTCGCTGTACGGGCCCTGCTTGAGGTAGAGGAGCTTGCCGCGGCGGTCGTAGAAGGCCGTGTCGGGGAGGCCGAGCGAGGCGCCGATCGCATTGCCGATGTCTTTGCCGGGGTCGGTGTAGCTGGGGTACGGCACGGGGGCCTCTTCGAGGAAGGTGCTCGCGGCGTCGTCGGAGTCCTGCGTGTCGACGCCGAGGAAGGCCACCCGTTTGCCGTAGTCCGCCGCGGCGTGCTGGAAGTGGGGGAACTCGAAGCGACACGGTCCGCACCATGACGCCCAGACATTGACCACCGCCGGGTAGCCGTGCAGCGCCGCGATCCGCGCGTCGTAGGCGTCCTTGCCGCCTGGCAGGAGGTCGTTTGCCTGCCGATGCAATGCGGCGAGCGGAGCCGGTGAGCCCGCTAGCGCCTTGGCGTAATTGGGGTGCTCGCCGCCGTAGTTACCACCTTGAGATGACCCACAACCAACAATTGCCAATCCCAGAACTAAGACAATCAGAGAGACAAGGTGAGTAATTCCCAAATGGCGTGCCCGTGGGGGCACGACTGGCCAAGCTGGGCGGTGCACGCAGCCGCCGCGCGTAGCAGCGCTACGCGCAAGGCTGCGGGTGCCGATCCGGCGCAGCGCCAGGCGGGTCATCCACGGGTGCGAGCTTTGGAATTACTCATCTTGGCTCGGTGTCCTACAATAGAGCCGTCCGGTTCGCCGTATGCGAGCCGCTCGAGTGCGCTGGGGGGAAGGAAGAGCCGACCTCCCGGCATCCTCGTCTAAGTCTCCCGACGGCACGCACCGCGTCGCTGCGGGAACGAAAGCGCACAAGCCTTCATGGCCAAGACCAGCGAAGTTGCCGCGCAGGCGGCAGTTCCTTCAGGCGCCGATATAGATCGGGCGGCCGCGTTTGCCCGCGAGCCGCTGCTGCTCGACGGCGAGGGTCCCGAGGCGCTCGCCCCCGGCACCGCCCGTCGCCGCGCCCTCGATGCCGCGCTGAAGGAGCTCGACGAGGGTTGCGAGGAGCCCTCGATCCAGTGGCGCCGCGACTTCTCGCTGCTGCTCGGCCTCGAGCGGCTGCTCGCCGACGAACCGCCGAAGCTGCGCGACGGCGCCGAACTGAACCCGCACCAGGTTGACGCGCTCTCGGGAACCCTGACCGAGCTGATGTCCGAGCAGCAGACGGCGGCCGAGAACGGCGACGCCGCCGCTGCCGTCGAGCTCGACGAGCCGAGTGGCGACGGCAAGCCGGCCGACGTGGACGCGGACGAGGCCGACGATGAGGAGGACGAGGAGCCGGAGGACCTGGCGCCCGACGAGGAGCCGCAGGACTGGGAGGAAGAGTCGCCCGAGGAGGACGAGGAGGCGCCGGACGAGGAGGCCGCTGAGGACCCGGGCGCCGCACGGCGCTTCTGGTTCGAGCACGCGACCGGCGCCGGCAAGACGGTCGCCGCGGTCGGCTTCATCGACGCCACCCGCACCGGCGGCGTCCTCATCCTCACCCACCGCCGCAACCTGGTCGACCAGTTCATCGGCGAGATCTCCGACCGCGGCTACAAGGAGCGGCTGCGCCCGCCGCTGCTCGGCGATCGCGACGATCCCGACGGCCCGGTCACGGTCGAGACCTACCAGTGGTTCGTCCGCAACCACAAGAAGGTCTCCGACGCCTACTCGGTCGTGATCTGCGACGAGGCGCACACCGCGCTGGGCGAGAAAACCAGCGCCTGCATCCGCGCCTGGACCGGCCCGGTCTTCATCGGCATGACCGCGACCGGGGCGCTGATCGCCCGCCACGTCACCGACCTCTTCCCGACCCAGACCTCGCGCTTCGACCTCGCCCAGGCGGCACGCCGCGGCGTGATCTCGCCGCTGCGCTGCCTCCGCATTCCGCCGGGTCCGGGCGTGCGCACGATCGCCAAGGTGCCGCTGCGCAAAGGCGAGGTCGACCAGGACTTCGATCAGGAGGAGCTGGCCGCGCTGCTCGATCAGGAGCCCTTCAACGTGGCGATCGCCGACCTCTACAAGACGCGCTTCTCGAAGACGCCCGGCGTGCTCTACACCGCCGGCGTCCAGCACGCCAAGAACGTCGCCAAGGCGCTGCAGAAAGCCGGCATCGTCGCCCGCGCCGTCTCCGGCGAGACGCCGAAGCGCGAACTGGCCGAGATCCTCGCCGGCTTCGAGCGCGGCGAGGTCGACGTGCTCTGCAACGCGATGCTGCTCGCCGAGGGCTGGAACTCGCCGCGGGCGACGATCTGCATGCACCTGGCGCCGACCGCCTCGCGACGGATCTACCAGCAGCGCGTCGGCCGCGTGACCCGGCGGGCGCCCGGCAAGGAGGCCGGCCTCGTGATCGACTTCGTCCACCCGGCGACCACCCACGACGAGACGATCGTCACCCTGCACAGCCTGCTCGACCGCGACGTCTACCGCGGCGGCGCGATCGTCGTCGGCCCGGTGCGCCGCGGCCGCGGCCGGCGGGTGCGGGTCGAGCGGCGCATCGTCCCCGTCTCGGAGGACTCCGAAAAGCGCACCCAGGTGCTCGAACGCGACCTCTGGCGGATCGCGGTCGAGAACCTCGACTACCCCGAGCAGCACGCCTGGGCGGCGCTGGCGGGGGCGCGCGTCAACCCGCAGAACTGGCGACGCGCCCGCTCGATGCTGCAGAACGACAAGACCAAGGAGCTGCGCCGTCGCTTCCTGCTCACCTGCGTGCAGCGCAACCGCAACTCGCAGCTGCGGCTGAAGGCGCTGGCCGAGATCGCCGACCTGCGCGACCCCGACGCCTTCGACGACGCGATCGACATCGTCGGCACCTGGAGCCGCGACGACAAGCGGGCGGGGACGAAAACCCTGCTGCAGGCGCTGGTCAACAAACGGATCGGCCGCCGCGACCAGGCCCAGGCGTGGGTATGGCGGCTCGCCTCCTACACCCCCGAACTGCACGAAGAGTACGCCGTGCAGCGCTGGCCGGAGACGAAGCGGCTGCTCGGCCTGCTCGTCAACTCCTCCGGCCGCGCGCACGGGCGCAACGCCCGCCGCCTCGTCCACGCGGCGCGCAAACAGGACCGCCGGCTCTCAGTGTCCTTGCTCGCCGGAGCTGTCTCGCACACCCCGGAAGGGGAGGAGGTGCTGCGCGGCGCGCGGATGCGCATGGCGCGCAAACCTTCGGCGACCGCGCGCGAACTGCTGCGCAACTTCCCCAAAGGCGGCAAACGGCGGCGCAAACGCAAAAAGGGCAAAGCGGGCGCGGGTGCGGGTGAGAACGGCGCGAAACCGGCCAAGAAGCGAGCTCGGCGGGCGAGGAAAAGCGGCGGCGGGAACGGCGCTGCGCCGGACTCAGAGCCGCAGGTGGACCTCGCCGGCGCCAAGGACGACCCGGTCGCCGCCGGCAGCGACGACGACTAGGTCTCCCGAGTCCTCGATCCCGTCGGCGACGCCGTTGCCGCCGTCCCAGGAGACTTTGCGACCGCGCAGCGCGTCGCGCGAGCGCCAGGCGGCGAGCGTGTCCGCTCGATCCGCCGTGACCCAGGCTGCCAGGTGACGGTTTAGAACTGCGGCCGCGGTCGAGGGAGTCGGGGGGGAGTCCGGGAAGGTGCCGGGGTTCGCTCCGCTGGCGCTCCGCTCACTATCCGCGGGGGAGGTCGGGAGTCGCCTCGCCGAGTGCCCACCACCGCCTTCGGCGGTGGAATCTGGTGCCGCTTCGCGGCTGGAGTCACCCTGCCGGGGCCGCTTCGCGAGGCATCGTCGAGGCGACTCCCGACCTCCCCCGAGCGCGCCGAGGAGCGAAATCGCCGTGTCATAGAGCTCTGGCGGGAACTCGTCGGTAGCTATGGAGAGGTTCAGGCCTACGCCGATCACTGCCCAGCCGTCTTGGGGCTTTGCCTCGATTAGGACCCCGGCGAGCTTGCGGCCTTTTACCCAGATGTCGTTGGGCCACTTGACCTGGCACTCGATGCCGGGTTCGAGCTCCTCTGCCGTGTCGCAGACGGCGAGTGGTACGGCGAGTGGCAGGAGCAGGTGGCGCTTGTCGAGGGGGCGCAGGATCGCTGAGTAGAGGAGGGCTTTGTCGGGTGGGGCGGTCCAGGTTCGGCCCTGGCGGCCCCGACCGGCGGTCTGCTCGGCGGCGGTGACGACGGTGCCGTGCGGGGCGCCGGCCTCGACCAGCTCTCGGGCCCGGGCGTTGGTCGAGTCGGTGACGCGGAAGTGGCGATGGGGAGCTCCGAAGCTCATCCACGCTCCCTCAGTTGCTGCTTTTTCCCCACCATTGGGTGGAAAAAGCAGCAATCAGTCGGCGGCATCGACTAGGAGGGCCGTGACGAGGCCGTTGACGTCGTGGCGCTCGGCTTCAACGTGCACCTTGAGGCCTGCGTCGCGGGCCGCCTCGCTGGTCACCGGGCCGATCGAGACGATTCGGGCGTTGGAGGGGAAGCGGTCGCCGAGGGCCTCGGTCAGGTTGCGCACCGTCGAGGAGGAGGTGAAGGTCACATAGTCGGCGTTCTGCGCAGCCTCGATCGCCTTCGCCGTGGGCTCCTCGCGCACCGTCTCGTAGAGGGCGACGACGTCGACCTCGGCGCCGCGCTCGCGCAATGCGTCGGGGAGGACGTCGCGCGCCTCGGCGGCGCGGGCGATGAGAACCTTGCGGCCCTCGACCTCGACGTCAGCCAGCGCTTCCACCAGCGCCTCGGCGACAAACCGCTCCGGGACGATGTCGGCGGAGATGCCGTGCCCTGAGAGGGCTCGCACAGTGCCGGGACCGATTGCGGCGATCGTCGGGCCGGCACGGCCCTGCGCTTCCGCTGCGGCGCCCGCCCCTCCCAGCGTCTCGGCCTCGGCGGCAGCGCACGGCCCATCCTTCGCCTTGACCTCGGCGGCAGCGCCCGTCCTCCCCCCCTCTCCTGCCTGCTTCTGTTTGGGACTCATCGGCGCATGGCCCAACGCCCGTGCATCGAGATCGGCAGCGGTCAGTGCCTCGAAGAGAAGGTGCGCACCATTGGGGCTGGTTACGCAAATGAGCGCGTACTCGCCGATCCGCTCGACCGCTCGGCGCACCTCCTCGCTCTCGATCCGCGACTCGATCCGGATCGCCGGCAGCTCGACCACCTCAGCGCCGAGGTCGCGCAGGGTTGCGGCCAAGCCGCTCGCCTGAGCACGCGCCCGGGTGACGACGACGCGCTTGCCGTGCAGCGGCCGGCGCTCGAGCCAAGCGAGCTTCTCGCGCCGCTCGACCACGTCGCCGACGACGATCAGCGCCGGCGCCCCGATTGCCTCGCGCTCGACTGCCTCAGCCAGGGTTCCCAGGGTCGCGACGACGGTGCGCTGACCGTCCATCGTGCCGCGCTCGACCGCGGCGGCGGGCTCGTCCGCATCTCGACCCGCCGCGATCAGCGCCGCCGCGTTGTCGCCCAACCGTTTGACCCCCATGTAGAAGACAAGCGTGCCCGGGAAGCGCGCCAGCGCCTCCCAGTCGAGCGCGGTCTCGGACTTCGCCGGATCCTCGTGGCCGGTGACGAAGGCGACCGCCGAGGCGTCGTCCCGGTGCGTCACCGGAATGCCGGCGTAGGCGCTTGCCGCCACGCCCGCCGTGACGCCCGGTACGACCTCGAACTCGACCCCCGCCTCGCGCAGCGCTTCCCCCTCCTCGCCACCGCGACCAAACACAAAGGGATCGCCGCCCTTGAGCCGCACGACGCTCTTGCCCGCCCGTGCAGCCTCGATCAGCCTCTCGCCGATCTTCTCCTGGGGGACCGAAGGCCTGCCGGGCGCCTTGCCGACGTAGACCAACTCAGCGTCGGCTCGGGCGCCGGCGAGCGCACCCGGTGGGATCAGACGGTCGTGGAAGATCGCGTCGGCGGAGGCGATCAGCTCCAGCGAGCGCGCCGTCATCAAGCCGGGATCGCCGGGACCGGCCCCAACCAGATACACGACCCCGGGCCGCGCGCTCACGCCCCTTCCCTCCCAGGCGTGTCCGAGGTTATGCGTCCATATGGAAGCGAAAACTCGGACACCTCAGATGCGCTCCTCGGCGCGGTCGAGGATGTCGCGGGCGCCGGCGCCAAGCAGGCGCTCGGCCAGGAGCGCTCCCGCCGCCGCGGGCTCCGCGGCCGCGGCCTCGACCCGGTCGCGGATCCACTCGCTGCCGTCGGAAAGGCCGACGAAGGCCTCGAGCGTCAGCTGCGCGTCCTCGACCCGGGCGTGGACTCCGATCGGCGTGGCGCAGGTCGCATCGAGCAGGGCGACCACGGCGCGCTCCGCGGTCAGCTCACGAAGCGAGGTCTCGTCGCCAATCGCCGCGGCGGCCGCGGTCGCGTCGGCATCGTCCGCGCGCGTCTGCAGGACCAGCGCGCCCTGCCCCGCCGCGGGCGTCATCGCCGCGGCCGGGATCGCGAACGAAACCTCGCCTTCGCGCCCCAGCCGCTTGAGCCCGGCGGCGGCAAGCACGATCCCGTTCAGCTCCTCTTCGCCCAGCTTGCGCAGCCGCGTATCGACGTTGCCATGCAACTCGCTCACCACCAAGTCGGGCCGCGCCGCCAGCAGCTGTGCACGTCGGCGAAGGCTGGCCGTCCCCACCCGAGCGCCCTCGGGCACATCGTCAAGCGAGCCCCCCGCGCCGATCCAAGCATCGGCCGGATCCTCCCGCACCGGCACCGCCGCAATCACCAGCCCCTCAGCCATCTCAGCCGGCAGATCCTTAGCCGAGTGCACCCCTACATCAGCTTCCCCCTCCAGCAGCGCCCGCTCAACCCCCCGTACGAAACGTGCCTTGTCCCCAACCTCACCATCCGAGGAAACCTCCACCAGCTCCCCTCCCCCCAACAGCGCAGCGACCTGACCAGCTTGCGCTTTTGCCAGTGCACTGTTGCGGGTAGCGATCCGAATCATTGAAAGCGTTGAGGCTAAGGCCTATCCGGGTAGGGCTGGAACGTCTTGTACTTTTTCGCCGATTGCCTTCCGGGCGCCAGCCCAATCCCGACACACCGAAAAGTTAAGTGGAAGCCCTGCCCGGATAGGCCCATGCGAGGCGTTAAGTGGAATCCCTGCCGGGATAGGCCTTCCGCAACTCGGTAACCGTCCCTTCGCTTTCCTCCTCCGGCTCCATCTCCACGTCCAACCCAAACAACTCCCGCAGCGCGCTCACGTACACGTACGCGTCGTCGCTCCCCGCCGACCGCTTCATCCTCAGAGTCGGCTCGTGCAGGAGGCGCGAGGCGATTGCCCTCGCCATCGCCATGAGCCGTTCGCGGTCGGCCTCGCCGAGGTGGGTCCAGCGACCGTCGTTCTCGGCCAGCACACGGGCGACGATCTCATCGGCGCGCTCGCGCAGCGAGGCGATCGTCGGCACCACCTCCAAGGAGGCGAGCCAGCGCTCGAAGCGGTCGAGCTCGGCGGCGAGGATCGGCTCGGCCCGCCGCGCCTCGCCCTCGCGGTCGCCGGCGTTGCGCTCGACGATCTGCTGCACGTCGTCGATGTCGTAGAGGCTGACCCCGGCGACCTCGCGGCACTCGGGTTCGATATCGCGCGGCACCGCGATGTTGACAAGGAGCAGAGGCCGGCCCGAGCGTGTCTCCATCACCTGGGCGAGGCCGTCGCGCTCGACGATGTGGTGGGGGGAGTTGGTCGCGGAGACGACGATGTCGGCGGCCTGCAGCTGCTCGGGGAGGTCCTCGAAGCGGACGGCCTCGCCGTCGAAGCGCTGGGCCAGGCCGATCGCCCGGTCGTAGTGGCGGTTGGCGACGAAGACGCCGGCGGCGCCGCGAGACACCAGGGCTCTGGCAACCAGCTCCGCGGTCTCGCCGGCACCGATCACCAGCACCCGCTTCTGGCCGAGGTCGCCGAGCGTGCGCCGCGCCAGCTCGACCGCGACCGAGGGGATCGAGACGCCCTTCTCGCCGACCGCGGTCTCCTCGCGAACCCGGCCGCCGGCGGCGAGGGCGCCGCGGAAGAGGCGATTGAGGATCGGCCCCGTGGCGCTCTCGACCAGGGCCAGCTCGTAGGCGCGTTTGACCTGGCCCTGGATCTCGGCCTCGCCGACGATCATCGAGTCGAGCCCGGCCGTGACCCGGAACAGGTGCCGGGCCGCGTCGCCGGAGCGCAGCGAGTAGAGGTGGCCGAGCAGCTCGGTCGGGCGGATCTCCGCCTGGCGGGTCAGCACGCCCAGCGCCTCGGACTCGGCTTCGACCGTGTCGGAGACGATCAGGTAGAGCTCGGTCCGGTTGCAGGTCGATATTGCCGCTGCCTCGTGAATGCCCTCCACAGCGGTCAGCTCGTGCAGCGCCCCGACCGCGCGGCCCTCGGTCAGCGAGAGGCGCTCGCGCAGGTCGAGCGGCGCCGTCTTGTGGGAGACGCCCAGCGCCAGGAGCTCAGACATCGGCGGTCACCCGCTCCGCTTCCTCCTGCTCGCGATTGCGCTGCTCGGCAAATCCCGCCAGCTCGCCCAGCTCGCGCTCGATCCGCTGCAGTTTGGCCGCCATGATCGCCACGTAGACGACGATCAGGGCGAGGAAGACGACGTAGGCGCCGGCGACGTACCTGCCGGCCTCGTCGAGCGGCAGGGCGGGGGTTGCGGCGAGCAGGGCGAGCACTAGCTGACCTCCGGGGCGACGCGCGAGCGCCCGCCGGGAGCCGGCGCGTCGAGCGCGCGGCGCAGCCGCTTGACCTGGCCCGAGGCGCTCTTCGCGGTCAGCTCGAACTTGACCAGGGTCACCCAGAGCAGGCCGATCGCCAGCAGGCTGACGAGGAAGGTCAGCATCATCGAGCCCGGCAGGCCGCCGTTGGTCGTGGCGAAGACCCGCGGGTGGACGAGGCTCTGTGCCATCCGCACGGCCATGAAGTTGAGCGGCACGAAGGCGCCGGCGGTGATCGCGAAGACCGAGGCGTAGCGCGCCTGCTGGTCGCGATCCTCGATCGCGTAGCGGAACGGGTAGTAGGTCGCGTACATCAGGAAGACGATCAGGAAGCTGACCAGCGTCGGCTCATTCCAGACCCACCAGTGTCCCCACGAGGCCTTGGCCCAGATCGAGCCGGTGATCAGTACGGCGACACCGAAGATCACCGACATGTGGATCGAGACGTAGGAGTAGGCGTCCCAGCGCGAGTTGCCGCTGCGCAGGTGGAGGATCGCGAAAATTCCTCCGACAACAAACCCGACCAATGCCGTGATGGCCAAGGGCACGTGCAAATAAAAGATCTTCTGGATAAATCCTTGGTCTGCATCCAACGGCGCATAGAAGAAAACAAGGGAAAATGCCAGGACGATGGCCGCCGTGGTGGCGATTGAAAGAGGTTTGAGTCCTGTGCCGTACATGGTTTCTGGAGGGCTAGATGGCTGAGTCCGAATTAACGTGCCCGCGGGGGCGCGACTGGCCAAGCTGGGCGCCGCACGACGACGAGCGAATAGCAGAGCTATTCGTGAGGAGTTGGGTGGCGATCCAGCGCCGCGCCAGGCGTGTCATCCGTGGGTGCGTTAAGAGGAACTCAGTCATCTAGTCCTCCACCAGGTAGTCGAACACCGCGTATCCGACCAGGAGGAAGATCAAATCGTATAGGCCGAGCGTCGCCAGCCAGGTGCCGAAGCGGTGGTAACCGGGACCGCCCAGCGCCAGCAGCGGCTCGATCGCCCCGGTGGCGGCGATCGAGAGCGGCACGACGAGGGGCAGCAGGACGAGCGGGGCGAGCAGGTCGCGGGCGCGCGAGTTGACCGCCATCGAGGAGATCAGCGTGCCGGTCGCGGCGAGGCCGAGGTCGGCGAGCAGGAGGACGAGCGCGAGCGGCGGCAGCGCCGCGGCGGAGTCGAGGAAGAAGACGGCGAAGACGGGGACGACGACCAGCTCCAGGGCCAGCAGGTAGACGAGCAGCGCCGACGCCTTGGCGGCGAAGAGGGCGCCGCGGTCGATCGGGGCGAGCCTGATCGCGTCGAATCCGCCCTCCTCGCGCTCGCTGACGAAGAGGCGGTTGATGGCGAGGATCGCGGCGAAGAGCACGGTCACCCAGAGCACCCCGGCGGCGAGGCTGCCGGAGAGGCTGGTGCGATCGAGGCCGAAGCGGAAGATGACGAAGGTGGTGACCGCGAACAGCGCCATCGCCGGCAGCGACTGCAGCGTGCGCAGCTCGGCGCGCAGATCCTTGCCGAGGATCGCTCGGAATGCGACGGTTGACGGGACGATGGGAGCCGCCGCTGGTTTCATCGCAGTGCCGCCTCGGTCAGCTCGGCGCTGCCGTTGACTGCCAGTCGAAGAACCTGGTCAGCTTCGGGCAGGAAGCGCTCGGGGTCGTGCGTGGCGACGACGCGAGCGCGGTTGTCGGCGCGCCCGATCAGCTCGCGAGCCAGCTCGCGCCCGGGAGCGTCGAGGTTGGAGTCGGGCTCGTCGAGCAGGAGCAGCTCGGGCTCGTGAAGGATGCAGCGGCAGATCGCCAGTCTCTGGCGCATCCCGGCGGAAAGCTCGGTCACCCTGTCCTCTGCCCGACGCTCCATCTCGACGGCAGCGAGGAGTTCCGCGATTCGAGTCTCGGCGGCGATGCGGTCGATCCCGTGCAGGCGAGCATGAAAACGCAGGTTCTCGCGTCCGCTGAGATCGCGGTAGAGGAGCGGCTCGTGGCTGAGGAATCCGATCCGTCCCCGCACCTTCCAGGCTTCCTCCGGGAGCCGGGCGCCAAACACCCGCGTCTCGCCGCCGCTGGGCCGCAGCAACGTGGCGAGCACGCGCAGCAAGGTCGTCTTACCCGCTCCGTTCGTGCCCAGCACCGCCAGCGATTCCCCCACCTCGAGGCGGAGGTCGATGTCGCGCAGGGCCGCTCGGTCGCCGTAATCGCGGCGCAGGCCGCGCAGCTCGATCGCATTCACGCCCGGATTCTCCCCCAGCCGCGCCGAGTGGTCGATTGACCCCTCTATAAGGGGGTCAACTGTCCAGGATGCATCGCCTGGTTAGCGGCGCTTCTTCTTCAGCGTGCGGGCGCCGACCTTGAGCAGCGGGCCGGCACCCTCGCGCAGCGCCTGGGTCCGGGTCGCGCCCTTGCCATAGAGGATCTTTGCCGAGGCGCGCACCGCTTCGCCCAGGGTCTGGTCGTAGGGGTGCCACCAGAAGTCGCGGGCGAGGCCCGGCTCCCAGGAGTTCATCTTCACGTTGACGCACTCGTAGAAGCCGAATTTGGAGTGCGAGCGGCCGACGCCTGAGTCCTTGACGCCGCCCCAGGCGCACTGGCAGGCGCCGTGGCTGAAGGAGTGGTCGTTGACCCAGACCATGCCCGACTCGATCCGCCGCGCGATCCGCGCGCCTTTCTGGCGGTCCTTGGTCCAGACCGAGGCGCCGAGGCCGAACTCGGAGTCGTTGGCAAGGTCGATCGCCTCCTGCTCGGAATCGACGACGACGATCGGCAGCACCGGGCCGAAGACCTCCTCGCGCATGATCCGCATCTCGTGCGTGACCCCGGTCAGCACGGTCGGGGCGATGTATTTGTCGGAGAGGCCGGCGACCGGGGTCGGGCCTCCGCAGAGCTTGGTGGCGCCGGAAGCGACCGCGTCCTCGATCAGGTTGACGACGATGTCGTACTGGCCCGGCGAGGTCATCGGGCCGATCTCGGTCTCCCACTCGATCGGGTTGCCGAGCCGGAGCTTCTGCGCCTCGCGGGCAACCCCCTCGACGAAGCGGTCGGCGACCTCGCGCATCACGTAGACGCGCTCGATCCCCGAGCAGGTCTGGCCGGCGTTGGCGAAGCCGCCCCAGACGGCGCCGGAGATCGCGTTGCCGAGGTCGGCGTCGGCGCAGACGATCATCGGGTCCTTGCCGCCGAGCTCGAGCACCGAGCCCTTGAGCCGCTCGGCGCAGACCTGGCCGACCACCCGGCCGACGTCAACTGAACCGGTGAAGAAGATCTTGCCGGCGCTCGATTTCGCCAGCGCGTCGCCGACGGCGCCGCCGCCGTGGACGACACGGACGAGGCCCTCCGGCAGGCCGCCCTTCTCGAAGACGCGGCGGATCGCCTCGCCCAGCAGCGGCGTCAGGCTGGCCGGCTTGAGCACGACGCCGTTGCCCGCCATCAACGCGATCGCGACCTCGCCGAAGGGGATCGACCAGGGGTAGTTCCAGGGCGCGATCACGCCGACCACGCCGATCGGCTCGTAGGTAAAGCGCGATTTCTTGCTCGCCAGGAAGGCCTGGGACATCCGCACCTTCTCGTCAGCGAGGATCTTCGGCCCGGCCTTTGCGCACCAGTGCAGCGCGTTGACGGTCGGCAGCAGCTCCATCGTGTAGGCCTCGGCGCGCGGCTTGCCCTGCTCGCTCACCAGCAGCTCGGCGAGCTCGTCGATGTCGTCGAGCAGGGCGTCGGCGGCGCGCTTCAGGTAGGCGCCGCGGGTCTCCAGGTCGAGCTCGGCCCAGGCGGGCTGGATGCGGGCGACATCGTCTACTACGGCCTGGACTTGGTCCGGGGTGATCGTGGCTACTGAGCCGACTAGCTCTCCGGTTGCCGGGTTGAAGCTCTCAAGGGTGGACTGGGCGGCTTGGGGCTGCGTGGCGATCTCCATTGTTCGATTGTAGGTGGTTGAAGAGGGAGCGGGGGGCGGTCTCGTCGGGTGCCCGTCACCGCCTTCGGCGGTGAAATCTTGTGCCGCTTCGCGGCTCACAGCCACTCTGCGGAGCCGCTTCGCGAGGCACCGCCGAGACCGCCCCCCGCTCCCTCATACTCGTCTGCATGGACGATCGGCTGTTCGAAAGCGAAGAAGCTCCCACCACCGCTGACGCGGCAGCCGCCGATGCTCCTCTGGCGGTGCGCATGCGCCCGCGCGCGCTCGATGAGCTTGTCGGGCAGGAGCATGTTCTTGGTGAGGGGTCGGCGCTGCGGACCGCTATCGAAAGCGGGCATCCTCACTCGGCGATCTTGTACGGGCCGCCTGGGGCGGGGAAGACGACGCTGGCTCGGATTGCCGCCTCAAATGCCGACGGGGCGTTTGAGGAAGAGTCGGCTGTCAATGCCGGCAAAGCTGAGATCCGGGGGGTTATCGAGCGGGCTCGGGAGCGGCGGCGTGGTTCTGGGCGGCCGACGATCCTCTTCCTCGACGAGATCCATCGCTTCAACAAGGCCCAGCAGGACGCGTTGCTGCCGGCTGTGGAGGAGGGGTTGCTGACGCTGATCGGGGCAACCACCGAGAACCCCTACTTCGAGGTCAACTCGGCGCTGCTCTCGCGCTGCCAGGTATACGAGCTGCAGCCGCTCACGGCCGGGCAGGTGGAAGAGCTCTTGCGGCGGGCGCTGGCGGATCCCGAGCGGGGGTTGGCCGACCCGCCGCCGGTCGATGACGCCGCCCTGGCGATGCTGGCCCAGCGCTCCGGCGGCGACGCCCGAGTCGCCCTCGCGGCGCTCGAGCGCGCGGTCGCTCGCGCTGCGGACTTTGAACGTGCAGGGACCCGTCAAAAGTCCGCAGCGGTCGACGTCGCCGCGGTCGAGGACGCGCTGCAGCGCAAGGCGCTCGACTACGACCGCCAGGGCGACCGCCACTACGACTTCGTCTCGGCCTGGATCAAGGCGACGCGCGGCTCCGACGTCGACGCCTCGCTCTACTACCTGGCGGTGATGCTCGAGGGCGGCGAGGACCCGCGCTTCATCGCCCGCCGTATGGTCATCCTCGCCTCCGAGGACGTCGGCAACGCCGACCCCCAGGCGCTGCTCGTCGCCGACGCGGCGGCACGCGCGGTCGACCGGGTCGGCCTGCCCGAGTGCGCGCTCAACCTCGCCCAGGCCGCCGTCTACCTCGCCCTCGCCCCCAAGTCCAACGCCTCCTACAAAGCGCTCGGCCGCGCCCGGGCAGAGGTGCGCGAGAACGGCGCCAAGACGCCGCCCGACTACCTGCGCGACGCGCACTACCCTGGCGCCGGTGAGCTCGGCCGGGGCGAGGGCTACCGCTACGCGCACGACGAGCCGGGTGCGGTCAGCGACCAGCCGCTGATGCCGCCGGGGCTGGAGGCGCGGCGGTTCTACGAGCCCGGCGACCGCGGCTTCGAGGCCGAGCTGCAGCGGCGCCTCGAGGCCCTCCGGGAGCGCTTTTCCAAGCCGAATTCGAGCACTTAGTCGCAGGCGCAACTTCTCCAGAGACCCCGTGTTTCAGAGGTCGGCTTTCCAAGTTAGAGCCAGGGAGAGCCGACACACCCGCCGGAGGCCTGGACTGGGGGTCTCCGGCGGGGATTTAAAAGGGGAATCAGGGGGGAATCCGACGACCGCGCGGGACTGCGCGGTCGTCGGTCGTGGTGGACCCGATGCCTTTCCCGGCGGGCGCCGGTAGGGTCTCGCCGATGCCAGCGCAGCCGCGGCTCGTCCTCCACGTGGTCCCCTTCTCGCACCCCTGCCTCGCGGTGAGCGCGGCCCTCGACCGGCTCGGGACGGAGTATGAGACCGTCACGCTCGAAACCGGCAGACAGGGCGACGAGGTCGAAAAGATCTACGGCGAGGGGCGCCGCACGGTCCCCGGTCTGCTCGTCGACGACGAGCCGGTGCACGGCACGTTGACGATTTTCGCCCGCCTTGACGAGCTGCGCCCCGATGCCGGCCTCTACCCGGCGGCAAGCGCTGAGGAGATCCGCGAGGCCGAGCCCGCGCTTGCCGAGGACGTCCAGATGAGCGCTCGCGTGCTCGTCTTCGGCGCGATGCACTTCCGCCCCGAGTCGATGGGGACCTTCGCCGGCGCCGACCAGCTCGACCCGGGCGGCGTCGACTTCGCGATCAAGGCGATGCGGGCCTCGTGGCGCTACCTGGACATCACCGCCCAGCGGGTCTACGACACGTTGCAGGTGCTGCCGGCGCAGCTGGACACGGTCGACGCGCTTCTGGACTCGGGCGCGCTCGGCGGCGAGAAGCCGACCGCCGCCGACTTCCAGCTCGGCTCCTCCCTGCACCTGCTCGTCCAGATCGGCGACGTGCGTCCCCTGGTCGAGGAGCGACCCGCCTGGAAGGTCGTCTCCACCCTGTTCGAGCCCGGCAAGGGCAACGTCTCGGCCGGCGCGTTCCCGCCCGGCTGGGTTCCGCCGACCCGGTCCTGAGCCGGCTGGACCCAGCCGCCGCCGCGGGCACGTCTCTATCGTCTGACCTGTGAGCGAGGAAAAGCTGCGACTTGGTGGCATGGCCCTTCGCAACGGCCTCTTGATCCATGGGCCGACTCATTGGGCTGCTGCCGTGCGGGACTCGGATGGTGAGGTTGTGGTTGCCTCGGAGCGGAAACCCGAATTGGCGCCGAAGCTGGTCGGCAAGGTGCCGGGACTGCGGGGGCCGCTGAAATTGGTCGAGGCGATGGCTGTGTTGCCGCTGGTGCGACGACGGATGCCAGCGGCTCGTTTGCCCTTTGAGGACCGCAAAGTGCTGGCGACTATCGGGGTGACGCTGGTCGCGACCAGCCTGCTTCGTCGCCGCATGGCCGGCGGGGTGTTGCGGGAGGGCTTGGTTCAGGCGCTTGGGGCAATGCCGGCGCTGGCCGCGCTGAGCGATCGCGATCTGGCTGCCTACCACGGGGTCGAGCACAAGGCGATCGCTGCCTATGAGCAGGGGATCGAGGACCCGGCTTCGGTGCCAAAGGAGCACGATCGCTGCGGCTCCAACCTGCTGACGCCGATGATGTTGCTCTCCGCCGGTGGCACTGTGGTGCTGGAGCGGCTGGTCGAGCGGCCGAGCCCGCTGGCGCGCGCCGCGGTCGGACTCGGTGGCGCCTCGATCGCGGTCGAGATGTTCGCCTGGAGTGACCGGCACCATGGCGCCCCGCTGGCCGAGGCGTTCCACACGCCCGGCCGCGAGATCCAGCGGCACCTCGCGACCAAGGAGCCGACGCCCGAGCAGCTCCAGGTCGGCATCGCCGCGCTGGCCGAGATCCTCCGCGTCGAGGGCTCGCGGGCCGGCGAGGGCGAGCCGCCGCCGGCGACGTAGACTCCCGCCGATGTTCGGCAAGATCGATCACATCGGCGTCGCGGTCGAGGACATCGACGCGGCGCTCGAGCTCTACGAGACGAGCTTCGAGATGACCGTCGCCCACCGCGAGACGGTCGAGTCCCAGGGCGTCGAGGCCGTGCTGCTCGACGTCGGCGACGGGCACGTCGAGCTGATGCGACCGTTGGCCGACGACTCGCCGGTCGGGAAGTTCCTGGCCCGTAAAGGCCCCAAGCTGCACCACGTCGCCTACGCCGTCGATGACATCGACTCGACCCTGGAGAAGCTTGCCGCCGCCGGGTTCGAGCTGATCGACAGCAAAGCTCGGACCGGCATCCGGGGCAGCCGGGTGGCCTTCATCCAGCCGCGTTCCACGGGCGGCGTCCTGACCGAGATCGTCGAAGCGAGTGGAGAGGAGCACTGATGGCGGACACGCAGAAAGTGGAGATCGGCTTCGAGGGCGGTCAGGTCGTCCCCGTCCGGCTCAGTGAGGACGAGCTGAAGGACCTGCGCAAGCAGGTCGAGAAGGGCGGTTGGCACGACGTCAAGACCGAGGACGGCACGCTCTCGGTCTACGTCGGCAAGGTCGCCTTCCTGCGGATCGACTCCGGCGCCCAAAAAGTCGGCTTCTGAGTGCGTGTGTCCGGCGCATATCGGCGTCTTCGGTCGCTTGCGTGCAAAGCACGCGGCGCTCCCTGCATCCTTGATCTGCTTGGGCACACGCACTCAGATGCGTGCTAGAACGGCGATCGGACTTTTTGGGGCTGCCATCGTCGGGGCCGCTCTGTGGTGGCGCAAGAATCCGTCCGCCTGCCCTTACGGGCAGCGCTTCTGGGTCGAAGCCCCGCATCCAGTCATCAGCCGGGACCGCCTGCGCTCGGTGTTGGCGCCGCAGCCGGGGGAGCGTGTGCTGGAGATCGGGCCGGGCACCGGCTACTACACGCTCGACCTGGCCGGCTGGGTCGGTCCCGAGGGCCGGGTCGAGATCTTCGACCTGCAGCAGGAGTTCCTCGACCACGTCAGCGGCCGCGCTGGCGAGCGCGGGCTCGCGAATATCGTCCCGACGCAGGGCGATGCGACCGCGCTGCCGTATGAGGACGGCTCGATCGACGCGGTCGCGCTCACCGCGGTCCTCGGTGAGATCCCCGACCCGGTGGCGGCGCTGCGCGAGATCCGCCGCGTGCTCAAGCCCGGCGGCCGCCTGGTCGTCGGCGAGCTGTTCGGCGACCCTCACTTCACGACGCTCAGCAGTCTCAAGCGCCAAGCGGCCGAAGCGGGCCTCAGCTTCGAGACCCACTCCGGCAACTGGTTCGCCTACTTCGCCCGGCTCTCACCAGCCTGACGGCCCGGCACCAGATAGCGATAGCTGTGGTGCCGGGGCGGTGGGAGGTCCGCCCCGGCACCGGACAGTCAGTTGTTCTTATTGCCCCCGCGGCAGGCCGGAATGTTGAGCCGCAGGTTGTTTGCCCTCATCCGTCGGCTGTTCTGAGCCAGCAGGTTGAGGAAGCCGTTGGTCTGGCCCGCGCAGAGGTTGCGCGAGTTGACCAGCAGGCCCTTGCCGCCGCCCTTCATGTTGAGGATGAACTTGCTCACCGCCACGTCGGGCGTGTTGTTGAACACGGTTTTGAGGCGGCCGTGCGCGGAGCTGATCACGCCGCGCAGGCGGATCGGCACCTGGCCGTGCAGGTTGACCAGCAGGTCCGGCAGCGTGTTGCTGGACGAGGTCAGGTAGACCGGGCCCTGGAGCTTTTCGTCAAGCAGCGGCGAGATCGCCTTGGCGTGCCCGTAGATCGAGTTCTTCGGGCAGTTGTTCGCGGCCAGCTGGACCCTCGTGCAGATCGTCTTGATGTGACCCTGATCGAGGATCGTCGCCCGCGGCAGGATGAACGCCGCCCGCCTCAGGTTTGCGTCGCCGTTGCGGGCTTCGATAATCGCCCGGAACCTCGGGTTGGCCGCACGCCTGGTCGCGTTCTTGCCGCCCATGATCCGGGGGAAGAACTTCGGCTGGAACTTCAGGGCGCTGCAGCTCCCGAGCTGGACCGGATCGTACCTCGCGGTCGACTGCCATTCGGCTTCGTCGGCCGGGTTGCCCCCGCCGCCGAAGATGGTCGAGTTGATCGGCAGCGGTTCCCGGCAGGTCGTCGGGTTTACGGTGAAGTCCTTGCGGTCGATCGTGACGCCGATCGAGCCGATGTCGAGCTTCACTCCCCCGAACACGTTCGGGATCGGATCGGAGACGGCATGGACTTCGGCCGTTTCGGAGTCGATGTTCAATGCCGTCCGCACGACCACATTGCCGAGGTCATACGGACCCGCGACGGCCGGCGTGATGAACACGAGGCTGACCGGGGCACCCTTGTAGGGGCCCGCCAGATAGACGTTCCCCTCGGTCTGGAACGGGTCCGACCCCGACCCCGCGGAGACGTGCGACGTCCCGACGAGGCTGTTCGAGGGGCAGCTCGGGCTGGCGATCTGACTTTTGCCGCTGCCCGAGGTGGCCGCGTCGATCGCCGACTGTGGGCAGTACTCGACGCCCTTCAGCTTGGCGACCATGCCGGGTGGCAGGTTGGCCTCGATCCGCTTGACCTCCTGATTGCCGTCGTCGCGGATCAGGTCGAGCCTGAACGGGACGTACTCGCCCGCCTTGTTGCCCTGTGGGCCCGCGGCGTAGAAGGGTGCGAACGGCCGGTCCGCGAGCGTTTTCGGACAAGGCCCGCCGCCGGCGATTTCGTCAAGCGTGAAGTCGCCGCTCGGGTGGGCGTCCGGATTGCCCGACCAGGGAGCCAGGGCGGTGTTGGTGGTGTGCGGACCGCAGGTATCCGGCGTCGTCAGCGCGCCTCGCGAGCCGCCGTCGATGTGGACCTTGAACGAGCCGAAGGTCGCCTGCGGATTTTCGTCGACCACGACTTTCAGCTGGCCGGTGCTCAGGTTGGGGAAGACGTGGCCGATCAAGCGCACGTTGACGCCATAACGTTCCGAGCCTACGGTGAGAAAGACCCTGAACTGTTCGCCGGTGGTCGGGTCGTTGTTGAGCGGCGCGGCGGTGTAGACGGTGCCGCTGAGCGAGTCGGGCGGCAACGAGGGGGTCTGCACGTCGGTGGTGCCGATCTTCGACGCCGCGGGGCACTCGATCGGATTATTGGTGTGGTAACCGAACTGCGCGTCGCTGCACGTCTCGAGTCCGTTTGCCAGCGATGGATTGAGCCCCGCGCCTTCCGGCAGGGTTACAGTCGCCGTCTTCAGGTACGAGTTCGCGATCGGTTCTTCGGGGTCGAACGGGATCCCTAGATCGACCGTCACCGGCTCCGGAGAGTCGGTCTGGCTGTTGACGCTGACACCGATCGTCGGGTCGAACGGCACAGCGTCGCACCCTTCGCCGGTGAACGGCAGGGTGAAGCTGGCCGAATCGCTCGCGCCTTCATGGGAGTCGACGTGGAGGTCGGCGACCTCGCTGGCGTCGCAGGGGCTCGGGTTGGTCAGGTAGGTGCCGTCCCCAAACGTGCCGCCGGCCCCGTTGAAGACGAGCCGCGAGCCGATGATCGGCGGACCTCCCGGCGGCGCGTGGAGGTCGCTGATCGTGAAGATGACGTGCTGATCGACCGGGCTCAGCGAGCCGACGATGAAGACCGGCCCGCTTTCGGTCGGGAACCCCACCATCGAGGGGTGGCCGAAAAACGGTTCAACGTTGAAGACAGGCACCGCGACCCGGCGCTGTTCGCATTTCGGGATGCATTCGGGCCCCGGGGCCTCGATCGCCACGGTCAGGTAATTGGTCCCGACTATCGCCTGCGGGCAGGTTGCCACCGGGTTGGTTAATTCCATCTGTTCGATCGTGCACTTCGGCGCTGCCTCGGGATTGACGCTCAGCCCTTCCGGGACTTCGACGACGATGTTTTTGACGAAGCCATCGGGGAAGCCGATGGCGCCGACCGCGGTGAGCGTGTTGAGGGTGAAGTCGGTGATCGCCCACGGCGGATGTCCGGCTGCCTGTTTGAACCACTTGCCCGGGGTGGCTGGCGTGCACGGATCTGGCGACGCTTCCAGGGGCGGTTCACCTTCGACCGGTGGCCCCACGAGAGGCGGAGAGTCTTCATTTTCCGCGCAGGTAAGCGTCACCCAGCTTTCGATGCCGAATTCGGCTTGTGCACTGGAAGCGCCAAATGCGAGAACAAGGAACGCGGCGGTCAACGCCAACAGCCCGATCGGGCTTCGCGCACTTCTCATATGAGACTCTCCTCCACGACGGGTTTCAATAGAAATTGAACTACCCGCCTCCCGTGCTTGAAAACGTACACCACGGAGTACCTGGGCTCCATCGGGGATAACTACGGATTGGCCAACGAACCCCAGAGGCGCTGCTCCGCGTCGGCTACGCGGTTGGCCGCTACGTCGATCTGGCGCCAGAGAGCCGGCTCGGGCTCGTCGTGCTCGCTCGCCGCGTGGAAGGCGTTTGCCAGTTCGGTCCATGCGGCGGCGGCGTCCGCGGCAAGTGGGGCCTCGGGGCGACCCGCCTCCGCGAGGAAGCGCGAGTACATCAGCCTGAAGGCGCCACCGCCGGTACCGCGCCGCTCGATCACCTGGTAGCCGAAGCGGGCGCACCACTGCCAGTCCTCGGCGACCTCGGGCCAGGAGCCCGCCTCCTCGGCGAGGCGGCGCACCGCGTCGAGGCCGGAGAAGCCACGGAACTCGGGCTCGACCATCGCCCGCGCGGCGCGCTCGATCGCCGCCGGGATCGCCTCGCGGACCTGTGCGGCCGAGATCTCGCCCGTGACCGTGAACATGTGCCCGGAGAGCGGGTAGGCGGGGTGTTGACTGTGGCGCGCCCTGTCGAGGTTCTCGAGGCGGGTGGTCTGCAGCGCCTCGAAGCCGGTATCCGAGAGATGCGCCAGCTCGTCGTCATACCCGGCGAGAACCACCGCGTGGCCCGGGAAGTGGGCCGAGTTGCCGTAGTGGTCGAGGTGGTAGAGGTCGGTGAGGATGAGCACGGGCCGTCCGGCGTCGACCTCCGCGGCCGCCGCAGACCAGGCGGCGTCGGTTCCGGGCTCGAAGGTACGCAGCTCCAGCGCCGCCCCGGTCAGCTCGTCGAAGTTCTCCTCGAGGCGGGCGGTGCGGCCGTTGAACCAGCGCGTCGGTGAGGCGTCCTCGATCGTCACGTAGTAGAAGCAGGCGCCCGCGCCGAGGCCGAACGCCATCTCCTCGCTGATGTCCAGGCCGTGGAAGGCGAGGAGGTTGCGGAGGGCGGTCGAGCCGCAGTGGTGGCCGGGGGTGTGCGTGTAGCCAGGGACGAAAGGCATTGGGGTGGTCTTGATTCTGATTGACCTTGGTGGGTGGGGGAGTGAGGGGTCTCCCCGGGAGGTGCCCAAGTCCGCCTTCGGCGGACTAATTTAGATGCCCCTTCGGGGCAGGGGAATCACTCTGCGGAGCCGCTTCGCGAGGCACTCCCGGGGAGACCCCTCACTCCCATATTCTCCGCGCCGTGGAGAATCTTGACCTCAGGATGTTGCGCTTCATGCGGTCTGTCGGCCACACCCCCGGCTTGGAGAAAGCTGCGAAGGGTTTGGGGAAGGCTGGGAACAATGGCGGGATCTGGGTTGTGGTTGGGGTCTTGCTGGCGGTGTTCGATGGCTCTCATCGGGAAGCTTGGTTGATCTGTGCTGCTTTGGGGCCGGTTGCGATTGGGCTCAACTATTTGGTCAAGCTGATCGTCAGACGGCCGCGGCCGGTGTTGGAGGGGCTGCCGCCGCTTGGGGGAGCGCCTAGTTCGCTTAGCTTTCCCTCGGCGCATGCGACTTCTTCGTTCGCTGTCGCTACTGCGATGACCCGGGTCGAGCCTTGGGGGGCTCTGGCGTTTCTGCTCGCGCTCGCTCTCGCCCTGGGCCGTCCCTACCTCGGCATGCACTATCCGTCCGATGTCCTGGTCGGCGCCGTGCTCGGCGTCGCCTTGGGCCTGATCGTGCCGCTCTCGCTGTGAAGGTGGGAATCGTGGGCTTGCCCAACGCGGGCAAGTCGACTCTCTTCAATGCGCTGACCAAGGGTGGGGCGCAGACCGGGGACTACCCGTTCACGACGATCGAGCCCAATGTGGCGATCGCCCAGGTGCCCGACGAGCGCCTGGCGCGGATCGGCGAGACCGTGCGCAGCTCCGAGTTGGTGCCGGCGACGATCTCCTTCCACGACATCGCCGGCCTGGTCAAAGGCGCCTCCGAAGGGGAGGGGCTGGGCAACCAGTTCCTCGCCTCGATCCGTGAGACCGACGCGATCTGCCACGTCGTCCGCTGCCACGCCGATTCCGGCGTCCCCCATCCCGACGGCCGGGTCGACCCGCTGGCCGACATCGAGACGATCGAGACCGAGCTGGTGCTCTCCGACTACGACGGGGCCGAGCGGCGCCTGGACCGGGTGCGAAAGGGGGCGAAGTCGGGCGACCCCGAGGCGATCACCGAGCGCGACTGGCTGGAGCAGGTGGTCGAGGCGCTCGCCGCCGGCAAGCCGGCCCGCTCGGTGCCGGTCCCCGACGCCGCCGCCCATGGCCCCGCCAACCTACAGGCGCTGACCACGAAGCCGATCCTCTATGTGGCCAACGTCGACGAGGGCGACGCCGAGCCGCCGCAGGCGGTCGCCGACCACGCCGCCGAGGTCGGCGCGGGCGTCGTCGCGGTCAGCGCCAGGATCGAGGGCGAGCTGGCCGAGCTCGACCCCGCAGAAGCGGAGGAGATGCGCGAGTCCTACGGAGTCGAGGGCTCCGGCCTGGCGCGGCTGGTCCGCGCCGCGTATGACCTGCTCGAGCTGATCACCTTCTTCACCGCGGGCGAGGACAAGGAAGCCGTGGCGCGGCCGCTGCCGCGCGGCGCCACCGCTCTGGAGGCGGCGGGGACGATCCACACCGAGATCCAGGACGCCTTCATCAAAGCCGAGGTGATCGGCTGGGAGGCGCTGGTCGAGTGTGGCGGCTACTCCGCCGGTCGCGACCGCGGCCTGCTCCGCATCGAGGGTCGCGATTACGTCGTCCAGGACGGCGACGTGATCACGATTAAGGTCTAAGCATGGACCAGGGAGCGCGGTTCCCGCGGGTCGCCGCCAAGGCCGGCCACTACGAGAGCTTCTACATCAAGGCCTGCCGGCCGGGTGGGGGACAGGGGATCTGGATCCGCCACACCGTCCACAAGCGCCCTGGGGCCGAGCCGAACGCCTCGATCTGGTTCGTCCTCTTCGACCGCGAGGCCGAGGGGCCGCGGGCGACCAAGGTCACCGTGCCGGCGGCGGAGCTGTCGGTGCCCCCGGGGTCCTGGGTCAAGGTCGATGGGGCGGAGATCGGGCCGGGACGAGCGGCGGGCGCGATGGACACCGATGCCGTCAAGGCCTCCTGGGAGCTGACCTTCTCCGGCGACGCCGAGCCCTGCAAGTACCTCCCGTCCGACCGCCTCTACGAGACGCGCTTGCCGAAAACCAAGTTCGTCGCACCCTTCCCGAACGCGCGTTTCGACGGCAGGCTCGAGATCGACGGCGAGACGGTTGAGCTGGATGGCTGGCCCGGGATGATCGGCCACAACTGGGGCAGCGAGCACGCCGAGCGCTGGGTCTGGCTCGAGGGCACCGGCTTTGCCGGCTCGCCCGACACCTACTTCGACGCCGGCGCCGCGCGGATCAAGCTCGGCCCCTGGACGACCCCCTGGGTCCCCTCCGGGATGCTGATGCTCGAAGGCAAACCGCACCGCCTCGGCGGCTTCGGCCAGATTCGCGACGCGCGGATCGAGGAGTCAGCCGGCGAGTGCAGCTTCGTCCTACCGGGCAAGGACATAGTCGTCCGCGGCAGGGTCTCCGCCCCGAAGAAGGACTTCGTAGGCTGGATCTACGCCGACCCCAAGGGGCCGGAGCACAACACGATCAACTGCTCGGTGGCGGACCTGGAGCTCACCGTAGAACGCCCGGCCTCACCTTCACTTCAGCTTTCCCTCCCGGCGGGCGCGGCCTATGAGCTCGGAATGCGAGAGACCGACCACGGCATCCCGATCCAGCCCTACCCAGACGGCTGACTACCCGCCAATGCCACCGGCAGGACCGGGCTTGCCTCCTTCTTTGCCACCGCCGGCCGTCTTGCCGTTGACCAGCTTGCGGAATTCCATCCAGGTGCTGTAGCTGCCCAGCGCCGACTCCAGTTGGTCGCCGCGGACCTTGGTCACTCCACCGGTGCCGATCAGCTTCGCTTCGACGATCCGCGGAGAGACGCCGCGCTTGGTGATCACGACCTGCTTCAGTCTCCCGTTGAGATAAGCGCCGAGCCTTGAGCTGATCTCGGGGCCGCTGAATTCGAGCTTCCAGTTGTGTAGCGGGCAGGCGCCGTCGTAGGGGTCGGGCACGCCCACCAGGTACGGGATGGTCGGGCCGAAGAAGACGTTCTGGACGCTCTCGGTCTGGCCGCCGGAGCAGGCGGAGAAGTAGGTCTCGGCGATCTTGCCGCCGTACATCACGACCTGCCCGCGGGTCGCTTCAGCGGCTTCGTTGGTCGATGCGGTCTCGCTCGAGATGCCCTCGTAGACCTGGCTGCGGGTGTCGTCGTAGAGGTCGAAGCCGTTGCCGCCGACCGCGCCGGTGAGGGCGAACGAGCGCGCGGCTACCGCCTGCGCTCGCAGCTCGGCCTGCGGCCAGGAGGGCGGCGACTCGTTGGGAATCACTCCTTTCACGTACTGGTCGACCGGCAGGGCGTTGATCTCGTTGAGCGAGCCCGCATCGCTTTCGGTCGGCACCACCTCCAGCGCGCCGCGAAAGGGTTTACCGGCGATCGCGATCCGTCCCTTTCCCGCTGCCCGCAGGATGTGTCCGCAGTTGGCGATCGGGCGACCGCCGGAGTTGCGCAGCCTGACGCTCGAGCCGGCCCGGTGAGCCTCGTATCCGCGGCCCGGGTCGAGCGCCTTGCCGCAGGCGCTGGTGGCGCCGCTGAAGCCGATGTCGCCGCCCGAGACGTCGAGCAGGACGCGGACGATCCGTGGCCCGCTGAGGGTGCCGATCGTCGTCCCCGAGTAGTAGTGGCCGAGGATGAAGCGGTAGCCCTTGCCGTGCTTGGCGTAGCCGTAGGCGCCGTACTGGCTCATTCCGACGCCGTGGCCGAAGCCGTGGCCGACCACGTCCCAGCGCACGCCGGCCTGGGCGCCGGGCGCCAGGAGGAAGAAGAGGAAAAGTGCGGTCAGGCGGAGTCGCATCTCTGGGTGAACAGGTTCGGGAAAGTGGAGTCTCGGCCTGCACTACGCTTGTCGTGATGGCGACGCGGACGGTGCAAGCAGTCGACCACGAGCTCTTCGCCGCCGGCGAGTGGACGGCGACCGGCGAGTGGGGCGAGGTCGAGAGCCCCTACGACGGGGCCGTAGTCGGTCGTGTCGCGCTCGGCGACGCGGCGCTGGTCGACCGCTGCGCGATCGCCGCGCGCGCCGCCTTCGAGTCCGGCGAGTTCCCCCAGCACGAGCGCGCCTCGGTTCTGGACCGCGCCGCCGAGCTGGCGGGCGAGCGGGTCGACGACCTGGCGCTGACGATCGCCGCCGAGGCCGGCAAGCCGCTGAAGACGGCGCGGGCCGAGGCCGAACGCTGCGTCGACACGCTCACCTTCTCCGCGGTCGAGGCGCGCAAGCTGAGCGGCGGCACGGTGCCGATGGAGGCCTCGGCTTCCGGCGCCGGCAAGCTCGGCGTGATGATGCGCGTCCCCTACGGGGTGGTCGGCGCGATCAGCCCCTTCAACTTCCCGCTCAACCTCGTCGCCCACAAGCTCGGGCCGGCGATCGCCGCCGGCAACGCGGTCGTCCTAAAGCCGGCCGGGCAGACGCCGATCTCGGCCTTGAAGCTGGCCGCGATCCTGCTCGACGCCGGCCTGCCGCGGGGCTGGCTCAGCGTCGTTCCGGGGCCCGGCGCGGAGGTCGGCAACGCGATCGTCGAGCACGAGCTGACCGGCGCGCTCAGCTTCACCGGCTCGGCCAAGGTCGGCTGGGGCATCCGCAGTCGCGTCCCGCACAAGAAGGTCAACCTCGAGCTGGGCTCGAACGCGCCGCTGATCGTCCACTCCGACGGCGACTGGGAGACGGCCGCCGACAAAGCCAAGCTGCACGCCTTCTCGCACGCCGGGCAGAGCTGCATCTCGATCCAGCGGATCCTCGTCCACGAGGACGTCGCCGACGCCTTCACCGAGCGGCTCGTCGCCAACGCCAATACGCTGCGGGTCGGCGACCCGCTCGATCCCGACACCGACGTCGGCCCGCTGATCTCCCCCGGCGACCGCGACCGGGTCAAGGAGTGGGTCGACGAGGCGGTCGCCGAAGGCGCCGACCTGCTGAGCGGCGGCGAGCTGGTCGACGACGGCCGCTGCCTTGCCCCGACCCTGCTCGGCAACCCACCGCGCGAGGCCAAGGTCTGGTGTGAGGAGATCTTCGGGCCGGTGGCGACTATCGACCGCTACGCTGACTTCGGCGAGGCGCTGCGGATGGCCAACGACTCCAAGTTCGGCCTCCAGGCGGGCGTCTTCACCCGCGACATGGGCCGCGGCCTCGAGGCGGCGCGGACGCTCGAGTTCGGCGGCGTCCTGATCAACGAGGTGCCGACCTTCCGCGCCGACCAGATGCCCTACGGCGGCGTCAAGGATTCGGGCAACACCCGCGAGGGTCCCGCTTTCGCAATCTTTGAGTTGACGGAGGAGCGCTTCGTAACCCTGCAGGGGTAGGGGCACCAGAACGTTGACGGAGGGGTGTGATGTCCCTCCCACGGAAACTCCCGGAACCGCGCTGGAACCCTTTACCCGCGATTCAGCTGCGCGACGGTTTCCGGGGGAGGGACATCACACCCCTCCACCCTCTTTACTCGTGCGGCCTGGCCATCCGCCGGTGGTCGAGCGCCTCCTCGAGCACCGCCGGCTCGACGCCCTGCTCAAGCGCGACCTCGCGCAGGGAGCGGCCCGACTCGGCCGCCGTCTTGACGATGTCGGCGGCGCGGTCGTAGCCGATGTGGGGGTTGAGCGCGGTGGCGGTGGCTAGGGTCGCCTCGGCGTGGCGCTCGGTCATCTCCTCGTTGGCCTCGATCCCGGCGACGCATTTCTCGTTCAGCAGGCGTGAGGCGGAGGCGAGCAGCTTGATCGAGTCGAGCAGGTTGCGGGCGATCAGCGGCACCCGCACGTTGAGCTCGAACTGGCCCTGGCTGCCGGCGACGGTGATCGCGGCGTCGTTGCCGATCACCTGGGCGGCGACCTGGATCACGACCTCGGGGATGACCGGGTTGACCTTGCCGGGCATGATCGAGGAGCCCTTCTGCAGCTCGGGCAGGCGCAGCTCGGCTAGGCCGGCGCGCGGGCCGGAGCCCATCAGCGCGAGGTCGTTGGCGATCTTGTTGAGCGAGACGGCGTAGACCTTGAGCGCGCCCGAGAGCTCGACCAGCGCGTCGCGGTTGCCCTGCGCCTCGAAGGGGTCGAGCGGCGCCGAGATCGTCAGGCCGGTGTCCTCGGCGAGCTTCTCGCGCACCTTGGCGGCGAACTCGGGATGGGTGTTGAGCCCGGTCCCGGTCGCGGTGCCGCCGAGCGGGATCTGGCCGACGCGACGCAGCGTCCCCTCGACCCGCTGGATGCCGAGCCGGACCTGCGCCGTGTAGCCGCCGAACTCCTGGCCGAGGGTCACCGGCACCGCGTCCATCAGGTGGGTGCGGCCGGCCTTGACCACGTCGGCGAAGCGCTCGGCCTTCCCGGCCAGGGCCTCCTGCAGGCCCTCCATCGCCGGGAGCAGGTCGTGGGTTACCTCGTCGAGCGCCGCCAGGTGCACGGCCGAGGGGAAGACGTCGTTGGAGGACTGGCCCATGTTGACGTGGTCGTTGGCGTGGGCCCCGTCGCCGGCGAGCTTGGCGAGCACCTCGTTGGCGTTCATGTTCGAGGAGGTCCCCGAGCCGGTCTGGAAGACGTCGACCGGGAACTGGTCGTCGTGCTCGCCGGCGGCGACGGCATCGCCGGCGTCGGCGATCGCCGCGGCGAGACCGCTATCCAGCTCGCCCAGCTCGCCGTTGACCCGCGCCGCGGCGCCCTTCAGCCGTCCCAGCCAGCGGACGACGGGCACCGGAACGCGCTCGCCGGAGACCGGGAAGTTGTCGACGGCTTTGGTGGTCTCGCCACCCCAGAGCTGCTCAGGCATTTATCTCCTCAATCGCGGCCGCTGCTTGTTTTCACGGCCGTGTCGTAGTTCATCCGTTCTTCTGACCAGCAGAGTATCCGGACCGATATGCCTTGTAGAACGACCTTGGAAGGGGCTGGTTGTCGGGGCTGTAGCGAGCGGCGGCGGAGAGGCGGCGGAGCAGCTCGTCGTGGATCCCTTCGGTGCCGTCGGCGCCCCGCTCGGCGGCGCCGAGCAGGTAGCCGAGCTGCAGGTTGGCGGGCCCACCGGGTTTGGCCCGCGCCTCGACGTTGAGCTTGGTGGTCGCACTCAACATCGCCGCGCCGACGGTGGCCAGATCGCCGCCGGTCTGGTTCTGGGCAAGGCAGTCGGAGATTAGGACATCGTCTCGGCCGTGATGGAGGTAGAACGACGGCCCTTCCTGACAGGCGGTGGGCGTTGAGTCGGTCGGTCCACTGCAGCCGACCATGGCAGTCAAGCTGACGACGGAGGCAACCAGTAGGCGGCGGCGCATGCGCTGCATCCTACGAACCCATCCGGTAGGGCTGGAACGTCTTGTACTTTTTCGCTGAGGGCACGCGGGCGACAACCCAACCGCAATCCACCGAAAAAGTTAAGTGGAAGCCCTACCGGATGGGTTCTCAGTCGCCACGAGGGGACACCCCGCCGGACTGGACGACGGAGATGCCGCCGCGCGGGCCGGATTCGGCGACCGGCTCGGGCTCGCTGCCGCCCTGCGGGCCTTTCGGCGGCTTGGCGCCCGCGGGGGGAATGCTCGCCGGCGGTTGCCTCGTCGCGCTCTGTTTGCCGACCGGGAAGACCTCGACCCATTCGGCCAGCTGGAACATCGGTGCCGGGGCGTGTTCCCAAGAGAGGTGCAGGTGGTTGCCGCAGCCGTGGCCGGCGTCGCCGTCGTAGCCGACCCAGCGGAAGGGCGGTCGGGGTTCGTTCTGGACCGGCTCGGCCCAGTGGGCGAGGCGGGTGATCGGGGCCCAGCTCGCGTCGCATCTGCCGGGCGTTCCGTTCAGCGGCACGATGTCGACCGCGAGCCCGTTGTAGTGGTCGGAGCCCTTGACATGGCACTGATGGCAGCCGACGTGTTCGCCGTTCGGCAGTGGTCCCGAGTAGCCGTCGGTGATGTAGATCGGGAAGTTGGCGGCGAGCCAGCGCAGGTCGGGCACGATGCGGCGGTCGACCATGTCGCCTTCTTCATGCGGGACCGCGGCGGGGATCGGGACGATTTCCCCGCTCGCGTGGATCAGCCGCGTCGGGATCGGCGCCGCGCTCGCCGTCGCCGTCAGCAGGCAACCGAGCACCGCGGCGACGAGCCAGGCGCCGCAGGCGACTTTTGACGTGCTGGAGGACGTAGAAAGTCCAAAGCGCGTTCCGGGGAAGGCCATGCTTGGCTATCGACCGTCGGCCGGACCCGACTTGAGCGCTGCATGGGTAGGGTCCCGGGCATGCCGACCGTGCGTGACGCCAGCTTCGACTTCTTCCGTACCCAGGGGATGACCACCATCTTCGGCAACCCGGGATCGACCGAGCTGCCGATGCTCGCCGACTTCCCGGGCGACTTCCGCTTCGTGCTCGGCCTGCACGAGGCGGTCGTGGTCGGGATGGCCGACGGCTACGCCCAGGCCTCCGGCCGCACCGCACTCGCCAACCTCCATACGGCGCCCGGCGTCGGCAACGCGATGGGGGCGATCTTCAACGCGCAGGCCAACCACACGCCGCTGCTCGTCACCGCCGGCCAGCAGACGCGGGCGCAGATGACCCTGCAGGCGAACCTGACCAACCGCGATGCGATCCGGATGCCCCACCCGCTGGTCAAGTGGGCCTACGAGCCGCCGCGGGCGCAGGACGTGCCGCTCGCCCTCGCCCACGGCGCCCACCTCGCATCATTGCCGCCGCAGGGCCCCGTCTTCGTCTCGCTGCCGATGGACGACTGGTACGCCGAGGTCGAGGAGGCCGACGCGCGCGAGGCGATCGGGCGCACCGTGACCGGTCGCGCCGTCGCCGACCCCGCGACGGTGAAGGCCCTTGCCGAGCGGCTCGAGGCGGCCGCCAACCCGGTCTTCGTCGCCGGCCCCGACATCGATGCCAGCGGTGGCTGGGACACGGCGGTCGCGCTGGCCGAGCGCCAGCGCCTGCCGGTCTGGGCAACCCCGGCGCCGGGCGGCGGCAAACTCGGCTTCCCCGAGGGCCACCCGAATTTCCGCGGGGTGCTGCCGCCGGCGATCGGGCCGGTCGGCCAGACCCTCGAGGGGCACGACCTGATCCTCGTCGCCGGCAGCTCCGTCTTTCCCTACTACCCCCATATCCCCGGCCCGCTGCTCCCCGAGGGAGCGAAGCTGGTCGCGATCACCAGCGACCCGGATGAGGCGGCACGCGCTCCGATGGGAGATGCCATCGTCGCCGACGTGAAGCTGACCCTGGAGGCGCTGCTGGAGGCGGTGCCGGAGTCCTCCCGCCCCGCACCCGAGCCAAACCCGGGGCCGAGCGAAATCCCCGCCGAGGATCCGCTGAACTCCTCGACCGTGCACTCCGCCCTGGCGGAGGTCTTTCCCGAGGACGGCATCGTCGTGCTCGAGTCGCCCTCCAGCACCCTGGCGCTGCGCAACCAGCTGCGCCTCTCGCGCCCCGGCAGCTACTACTTCAGCGCCGGCGGCGGGCTCGGCTTCGGCCTCCCGGCCGCCGTCGGGGTGCAGCTTGCCCAGCCGGATCGCCCGGTGGTCTGCGTGATCGGCGAGGGCTCCGTGCAGTACGCGGTCAGCGCCTTCTGGAGCGCCGTCGCCTATGACGTGCCGGTCACCTTCCTCGTCCTGCGCAACTCCGAGTACGCGATCCTCAAGTGGTTCGCCGAGGTCGAGTCGGTGCAGGGGGCGCCCGGCCTCGACCTGCCCGCGCTCGACGTCGCCGCGGTCGCCGCCGGCTACGGCGTTTCGACCCGGGTGGCGAGCGGCCGCGACGAGGTTCGCGACGCCCTGGCCAAGGCGCTCGCATCCTCGCGCCCCGAGCTGGTCGAAGTCCCGGTGGCGCCCGGGATGTCATTGTTCTAACGCCTTTGTACGTTGGTCATGACGAGGTCCAGGCGCCGCCAGACAAGGACGCAGGAAGCCCGAATAGGTGACCTATTCGGGCGACCGAGGACGCCGTATGGCGGTGACCTGGGCCCGTCATGACCGTCGCCGCCCCTGACCGCGCTCCGGAGTCGCTTGCGGGGGGAGCCGCCCAGCCGCTGCGCGGCGAGCTGGAATCGCTGCTCGGCGCCGATCGGGTGCTCGGCCGGGCAAGCGACATCGTCCGCTACGCCTCCGACGCCAGCCCCTACCGGTTGCTGCCGCGGGCTGTGGTGATGGCGCACGATGCCGACGACGTCGCCAAGACCCTTGCCTACGGCCGTGCCAACGGGATCCCGGTCGTCTTCCGCGCCGGGGGTACCAGCCTCAACGGCCAGGGCCAGAGCGACGGCATCCTCGTCGACGTGCGGCGCCACTTCGGCGGCATCGCGGTCGAGGAGGACGGGGCCCTGGCGCGGGTCAAGCCCGGCATCGTGCTCGGCCACGCCAACAAGGTGCTCGCCTCCTACGGGCGCAAGCTCGGCCCCGACCCGGCCAGCACCGACATCGCCACGGTCGGCGGTGTGATCGCCAACAACTCGGGCGGGATGCGCTGCGGCACGACCAGGGACTCCTACTCGACGGTGCGCTCGCTGACCTTCGTCCTGCCCTCCGGGACGACGATCGACTCGGCCGCGCTCGGCGCGGCCGAGCGTTTCGCCGCGGCGGAGCCGGAGCTGGCGGCGGGCCTGGCGACGATCCGCGACGAGGTCCGCGCCGGCGCCGAGCTGAGCGAGCGCATCCGCCGCAAGTTCGCGATCAAGAACACGACCGGCTACCGGCTCTGCGCATTTCTCGACGCGGAGGAGCCGCTGGAGATCTTCCGCCGCCTGCTCGTCGGCTCGGAGGGGACGCTCGCCTTCGTCGCCGAGGCGGTCTTCGAGACCGTGCCGCGGCCCGCCCACACGACCACCGCCTGGATCCACTTCCCCGGCATCGACGCGGCGATCGCCCCCGTCCGCGACCTGGTCGCGAGCGGCGCGACCGCGGTCGAGCTGATGGTCGCGCCGGCGCTGATCGTCGCCGCCTACAACATGGTCGGCGCACCCGAGGAGTGGAAGGAGCTGCCGCCGGAGTCGGCGGTGCTGCTGGTCGAGTTCGGCGTCGGGAGCGACGCGGAGCTGGACCCATACGTCGCCAGAGCGGGAGAGATCCTCGCCGCGCACGAGACGATCCGCCCGATCGATTTCACGCGCGACGCCGAGCAGATCGAGCTCGCCTGGCGCGTGCGCGAGGGCCTGCACGGCCTGGTCGGGCGTGTGCGGGCGCCCGGCACGGCGCTGATCGTCGAGGACGTCTGCGTGCCGCCGGAGCGGATTGCCGAGGGCGCTCGCGACCTGCAGGCGCTGCTCGGCGAGCACGGCTTCCTGCCCGGGGTCGCCGGGCACGCCTCCGCAGGGAACCTCCACTTCATGCTCACCCCCGACTTCGCCAAGCAGGAGGACCTCGAGCGCTACGAGTCCTTCATGGCGAAGCTGGTCGAGCTGATCGTCGGCAAGTACGACGGCTCGCTCAAGGCCGAGCACGGCACCGGGATCAACATGGCGCCCTACGTCGAGCGCGAGTGGGGGGAGAAGGCGACCGAGCTGATGTGGCGGGTGAAGCAGCTCGCCGACCCCGACGGCGTGCTCGCCCCCGGGGTCGTCCTCAACCGCGACCCCGATGCTCACCTGCGCAACCTGAAAACGACGCCGGAGATCGCGCAGGAGGCAGCGCCTTGCGTCGAGTGCGGCTTCTGCGAGCCGGTCTGCCCCAGCCACAACCTGACCACGACGCCGCGGCAACGGATCGTCCTGCGTCGCGAGATCGCCCGCCAGCCCGAGGGTTCGCCGCTGCGCCGGGTGCTCGAGGAGGAGTACTCCTACGACGGGCTCGACACCTGCGCCGCCGACGGCTCCTGCCGCCTCGCCTGCCCGCTCGGGATCGACACCGGAGCCCTGGTCAAGGAACTGCGCGAGGAGAAGCACTCGCCCCGAGCCGAAGCACTGGCCCTGAGCGGCGCGAAGCGCTGGGGCGCCGTTGAAAAAGCTTCGCGCGCGGGGCTGCGCCTCGGCGGCCCGCTGGCGCGGCGCAGCAAGCGCGGCGCGGCGCTTCCCTCGGCAGCGTCCGGAAAGCTGCCCGCGACCCAGCGCACCGGCGCCACCGCGGTCTACATCCCAAGCTGCACCAACCGAATCTTCGGCAACTTCGCGGCCGATGGGCCGAAAAGAACGGTCGGACTGGACTCATCGTCCCATCGGCGGGGTTTGGCGGAGACCTTGGTGGAGGTCTCGGCTCGGGCTGGGTCGCCGGTCTGGGTTCCGGCCGAGGTGGCGGGCTCATGCTGCGGCTTGCCCTGGAGCTCGAAAGGATTCGGCGACGCTCACCGGCACAAGGCGAACGAGATGGTCGAGCGGCTCTGGCGCTGGAGCGGCGAGGGCGAGCTGCCGATCGTGATCGACGCCGCTTCCTGCACCCACGCCGTCGCCGAGCCTGGAGAGGGAGTGCTCGACGAGGAGAACGCCCAGCGCCTCGCCGGGCTGACCATCCTCGACTCGGTCGCCTGGGCGCACGACAGGCTCCTGCCGCAGCTGCAGATCGCCCGCAAGGTCGGCTCGGCCACCGTCCACCCGACCTGCGCGACCCGCCAGATGGGCCTCTCCCCGCACCTGCGCAGCCTCGCCGATGCCCTCGCCGAGGACGTCTACGTCGCCCCCTCGGCGACCTGCTGCGGCTTCGCCGGCGACCGCGGCTTCAGCCACCCCGAGCTGACCGCGGCCGCGACCGCCGACCAGGCGGCGGAGCTGTCGGGTCGCGACTTCGACGCCCACCTGAGCAGCAACCGCACCTGCGAGATCGGCCTCGCCCGCGCCACCGGCGAGAGCTACGAGTCCTTCGTCTTCCTGCTCGAGGAGTTAACGCGAGGCGGCTGAGACCGCGGCGGCGCCCTGCTCGTCGGCCTCGGCCTCGACCGCGCGGATCGTCTCGATCATGTTCGGGTCGCGGTCGAAGCGGCGGTCGAGCAGGGGGTTGAGGATGCCGCGCAGGTAGCTGGGGATCGCCCACCACTTCGGCGCGAAGGTGCGCGGCGCGCGCGCTTCGATGCCGCGGATCAGCGCCGCCGCCGCTTCGTCGGGCTGAATCCGCTTGAGCAGCCAGGCGGGCAAGTTGTCGCGCATGCGGTCGGAGTGCTTGCGGTCGAAGCCGTCCTGGACGAGTTTCGTGTCGACCCAGCCGTAGTAGACGACGCCGGCGCTGGCGCCGAGCGGGACCAGCTCGGCGCGCAGGCCGCGGCCGAGCGCCTCGACGCCGGCCTTGGCGACGGCGTAGGGGCTGTTGAGCACGCCGTTGGCCCAGCTGTAGATCGAGCCGGTGACGACGATGTGGCCCTTGCGCTCGACGATCTGCGGCAGCACCGCCCGCACGGTACGCCAGACGCCCATCATGTCGACCTCGAAGACGCGCTCCCACTCCTCGCCGGCGATCCCGCGCACGGTCGCCACCTGCGACTGGGCCATGCCGGCGTTGGCGATCGCCAGGTCGACGCCGCCGAAGCGCTCGACCGTCTCGGCGACCGCCGCCCGCATCGCGCCCTCGTCGGTGACGTCGGCGCCGATCCCGATCGCGCGCTCGCCGATCCGCTCGGCCGCCTCGCGGGCCTGCTCGGGATCGAGGTCGACGACAGCGACCGAGGCGCCGCGCAGGGCGAGCTGGCGGGCGGCCTCGAAGCCGATCCCACGGGCGGCGCCGGTGATCAGCGCGACCTTGCCGTTCGGGTCAAAGGCGGGGGGCATGCGGCGGGCACACTAACCCCTCCTAGAATCACCTGCTCATGCCCGGCTTCAAGCCAGTCGACCCGAAGCAGTCCTTCCCCGAGCTCGAGGAGCGGGTACTGGCGCGCTGGCGCGAGCGCGACGTCTTCGACCGCTCGCTCGCCAACCGCGAGGGGGCCGAGGTCTGGAGCTTTTACGAGGGGCCGCCGACGGCAAACGGCCGTCCCGGCTCCCACCACGTCCTCTCTCGGGTCTTCAAGGACATCTACCCGCGCTACCGCACGATGCGGGGCTACCGGGTGCCGCGCAAGGCCGGCTGGGACTGCCACGGCCTGCCGGTCGAGCTCGAGGTCGAAAAAGAACTGGGGATCTCCTCCAAGCAGGAGATCGAGGAGTACGGGATCGCCGAGTTCAACGCGCGCTGCCGCGCCTCGGTCTTTGAGTACGTCGAGGAGTGGAACCGGCTGACCGAGCGGATCGGCTTCTGGATCGATCTCGACGACCCCTACGTCACGCTTGAGGACGACTACATCGAGTCGGTCTGGTGGTCGCTGCGCAAGCTCTGGGACGACGACCGGCTCTACGAGGGGCACAAGGTCGTGCCCTACTGCCCGCGTTGCGGCACCGCGCTCTCCTCGCACGAGGTGGCGCTCGGCTACCAGGATGTCGAGGACCCCAGCGTCTTCATCAAACTCAAAGTGACCGGCTTCGGCGACGGGCAGCTGCCCCAGCTTCGGATCGGGGACAAGCTGCTGGTCTGGACGACGACGCCGTGGACGCTGCCCGGTAACTACGCGGTGGCCGTCGGATCCGACATCGGTTACGTACGAGCGAGAATCGGGGACGAGGTTTTCGTGGTCGCTGAGTCCCTCGTTGAGAAGGTGCTTGGCGAAGAGGCCGAAGTTCTCGACAAGATGCAAGGGAAGGATGTCATCGGAGCGCTCTACGAAGCGCCAATCTTTCGTTTGACCGAACAGCTAGGCGGTATGGCCTCGGTGATAGCCGCCGATTTCGTCACCACCGAAGATGGCACCGGACTGGTCCACCTCGCGCCGGCATTTGGCCAGGACGACTACGACGCTGTCATGACCGAAGAATTCATCGGAGTGCATTCTCCGGAAGAAGCGCTCTTCAACCCCGTCAAGCCGGACGGTACGTTCGACCAACGCGTCATCGGCTTCGAGGGGAAGTTCGTCAAGGCTCCCGAGGTCACCCGCGCGCTGATCGACGACCTCGACCGGCGCGGCCTGCTCTTCCGCGAGCAGGTCTATGAGCATGCCTACCCGCACTGCTGGCGCTGTGGCACGCCGCTGCTCTACTACGCCAAGTCGAGCTGGTACGTCGCCACCTCGCAGGCTCGCGAGCAGCTGCTCGCCAACAACGAGGGGATCGGCTGGCACCCCGAGCACATCAAGCACGGGCGCTTCGGCAAATGGCTCGAGAACAACGTCGATTGGGCGCTCTCGCGCGACCGCTACTGGGGGACGCCGCTGCCGATCTGGGAGTGCGCCGCGGAGGGCTGCGACGGTCGCTTCTGCGCCGGCTCGGTCGCCGAGCTGCGCGAGCGCGCCGGGGCGGAGATCCCGGACGACCTGCACCGCCCGCACATCGACGGGGTGACGGTCGAGTGCGAGAAGTGCGGCGGCGAGATGCGCCGGGTCGAGTCGGTGATCGACACCTGGTACGACAGCGGCGCGATGCCCTTCGCACAGTTCCACTACCCGTTCGAGAACGAGGAGCTGTTCGAGGAGCGCTTCCCGGCCGACTTCATCTGCGAGGCGATCGACCAGACGCGCGGCTGGTTCTACACGCTGCTGGCCGAGTCGACCCTGCTCTTCGACACCTCCAGCTACCGCAACTGCGTCTGCCTCGGCCTGATCCTCGACCCCGAGGGCCAGAAGATGTCGAAGAGCAAGGGCAACGTGGTCGAGCCCTGGGACGTGATCGCCGCCCACGGCGCCGACGCCTTCCGTTGGTACTACCTGACCGCGCAACAGCCCTGGTCGGGATACCGCTTCTCGGTCGACACGGTCGGCGAATCGGTGCGCCAGTTCCTGCTGACGCTGTGGAACACCTACTCGTTCTGGGTGCTCTACGCGAATGCCGAGGGCTATGGTCCGGGTGATTTCGAGGCTGAGCTGGGCTCGCGTTCGTCCTTTGTCCCGAATAGCGGTACAAAGGACGAACGGGGGGTTGAACCTGCGGCGGCGGATTTGGATCGGTGGGCGCTATCGCGGCTGCAGGCGACCGTGTCCACCGTGCGCGAGCACATGGACGCCTTCGACTGCACCGCCGCCGGGCGCGAGATCGCCGAGTTCGTCGAGGAGCTCTCGAACTGGTACGTGCGGCTCTCCCGTCGCCGCTTCTGGGAGGGTGACCGGGCGGCGTTCGCCACCCTGCGCCACTGCCTGCTGGAGGTCGCCGCGCTGCTGGCGCCCTTCACCCCCTTCCTCGCCGACGAGATCCACCTCAACCTGGCGGGAGGCGAGGGCGAGGACCTGGGTGAGCTGCCCGACTCGGTCCATCTGCGCGACTTCCCCGCGCCGGACGAGCGCCTCGCCGACCCGGACCTGGAGGCGGCGATGGACGCCGTGCGGCTCACCGTCGAGCTCGGCCGCGCCGCCCGCGCCCAGGCGAAGGCGAAGATGCGCCAGCCGTTGCGCCGCGCCGTGATCGTCGCCAACGACACCGAGCGCGAGGCGATCTCGGCCCGGGCCGCGCTGGTCAAATCAGAGCTCAACGTCAAGGAGCTCGACTTCGTCACCGAGGAGGGCGAGCTGGTCAGCTACGCGGTCAAGCCCAACTACCGCTCGCTCGGCCCCCGCTTCGGCAAGCGGATGCCCCAGGTCGCCGCCGCGGTCGAGGCGCTCGACCCGGTTCACGTCGCCCAGGTGATGTCGGAGGGCGGCGAGGTCGGGATCAACATCGACGGCGACGAGCACGCCCTGGGCGCCGAAGAGCTCAGCCTCTCCCTGCAACCCCTGGACGGCTACGAGGTCGAGGCCGAGGCCGGCCACGCCGTCGCCCTGCAGCTCGAACTCGACGACGAGCTGCGCCGCGAGGGCCTAGCCCGCGAGATCGTCCACGCTGTTCAAAACGCCCGCAAAGAGGCGGGGCTAGAGATCACCGACCGAATCACCCTGAGTCTAGGCGGCGACGAGGAGCTGCTCGAAGCCGCCAAGGAACACCAGCCCTACATCTCCGGCGAGGTGTTGGCGACGTCAGTCGCCTACGACGCCGCCGACGGGACCTCCGCCATCCTGGATGGCCACGAGCTACGCATCACCATCACCCGCGCTTGAGTTAAGGGACCGGGTGCCCCTCTCCAGGAGGCTCCGGGACAGGCGTTAGAAGTACGAAGGCGATCAGCTGCGCAACGGCCTCATGGAGAGGGGCACCCGGTCCCTTACTCCTCAGCCTCGCCGATGATGAAGTCGGTCTTCGGCGAGTCGGAGAATTTCACCCAGCAGTGCTCGGGGGCGGCGCCGGCCACCTCGACCAGCGCCGCTTCGACACGCTTGGCGATCTCGGCCTTCTGCTCGTCGGTCCGGCCCTCGAACCAGTGGATGTGGACGAACGGCATCGGAGCGGGCGCGGCGCTCTAGGCGAGCGCCGGCTCGAGCTCGGCCTCGAGGCGCCGCTTCGGCATCGCCCCGACGACTTTCTTGGCGATCGCCCCGTCCTTGAAGAGGAGCAGGGTCGGGATCGAGAGGACTTCGTACTCGGCCGCGGTCTGCTGGTTCTCGTCGACATTGAGGCTGACGATCTTGAGGTCGTCGCGCTCGGCGTCGATCTCCTCGAGGACCGGGTGGACGACCCGGCAGGGGCCGCACCAAGGGGCCCAGAAGTCGACGAGCACAGGGCCCTCGGCCTCCAGAACGTCGGATTTGAAGTTGCCGTCGGTCACGTCGGTGAGCTTGCCGGTCACTGGTATCCGTCTCCCGTTGGTCGAAGTTCAGCGCTCAATACTTCAGAAAGTATAGCGAGGCCTTGCAACCCCCGCCAGCCCTCCATGTTGCATGCCCTTATGTTTGCCGAGTATGACGAACGCCGAGATCGCCGCTGCCCTCGAAGAGCTCGGGGTCCTCTACGAGTTGGACGGCGCGGTCAAATACCGGGTGCTGGCCTACTCGACCGCGGCCAAGGCGATCCGCGAAAGCCCGGTCTCCGTCGCCGACCTGGCCGCGGCGGGCCGCGCCACCGAGATCCCCGGCGTCGGCAAGACGCTGGCGGAAAAGATCGACGCGCTGCTGGAGACCGGCGAGATCCCCGCCGCGGTCAAGCTGAAGGCGAAGTTTCCGCCGACCCTGATCGAGGTCACGCGTGTCCCGGGTGTGGGCGCCAAAACCGCGCGGCTGCTCTTCGAAGAGCTCGGCGTCGCCTCGCTCGACGACCTCAAGGCCGCTGCAGAGGCGGAAAAGGTGCGCGGCGTGAAGGGCCTCGGGCCGAAGGCGGAGGAGAACGTGCTGGCCTCGCTGGAGCGGCTCGGCGAGCCGGGCGAGGGACCCGGCCGGGTGCTGCTCTCGGCGGTGCGGCCGATCGCCGAGGAGTTGGCGGCGGCACTGCGCGAGCACCCGGCGGCGCAGCGAGTCGAGGTGGCGGGCTCGGCGCGGCGCTGGGCCGAGACCTGCAAGGACATCGACCTGATCGCGACCGCCGAGCAGCCGCGGGAGCTCGCCGAGCACCTCGCCGGCCATGAGCTGATCGCCGCGGCGGGCAAACCCGGTCCGAACGGCGTCCGCGCGCAGACCCACAACGGCATCTCGGTCGACCTGCGGATCGTCGCCCCGCGGGCCTTCGGCAACCTGCTCCAGCACTTCACCGGCTCGGCCGCGCACAACGTGCAGCTGCGCGAAGAGGCGGTGAGCCGCGGTCTCTCCGTCTCCGAGCACGGGATCGTCGAGACCGAGAGCGGCGAGACGACGCTCTGCGAGAGCGAGGAGGCGGTCTACGAGCGGCTCGGCTACGCCTACATCGAGCCGGAGCTGCGCGAGGGGCGCGGCGAGCTGAAGGCGGCGCGCGAGGGCAAGCTGCCGGATCTGGTCTCAGTCGCGGACATCCGCGGCGACCTGCACTCGCACACGACTCTCTCCGACGGGCGCGACACGCTGGAGGAGATGGCGGAAGCGGGGCGCGAGCGCGGCTACGCCTACATGGCGATCACCGACCACTCGGCCAGCCACGGCTTCGGCGACCACGTCACCGCCGAGCGGCTCTGGCAGCGGATCGAGGAGGTCGCAGCCTGGAACAAGGGCAGGCGCGGCTTCCGCCTGCTCGCCGGCTCGGAGGTCAATATCGGCCTCGACGGCGAGCTCGACTACCCCGACGAGCTGCTCGACGCGCTCGACTGGGTCCTCGCCAGCGTCCACACCTCGTTCTCGATCTCCGCCGCGGCGATGACCGAGCGCGTCCTGACCGCGATCGAGAACCCCGACGTCGACTGCATCGGCCACCTCACCGGCCGCCTGATCGGCCGCCGCGAGCCCTACGGCATCGACGTCGAGGCGGTGGTCGAGGCGGCGGCTCGCGCCGGCACGATGCTGGAGATCAACGGCAACCCCAACCGCCGCGACCTCTCCGAGCAGCACGCCCGCCTCGCCAAGGAGGCCGGCGCAACGATCGTCCTCAACACCGACGCCCACGGCATCGACACGCTCGACAACATGGCCTACGCGGTGGCCACCGCCCGCCGCGCTTGGCTGACCCCCGCCGACATCGCCAACACGCGAGGCTGGGGCGAGTTCAAGAAGCTGCTGAGGTAGCTCAGTGCGCGTGCAGCCTGTCGCTGCGCAGCCCCGGCGTGCGGACGAGCTCGACCGGCTGCAGGGCGGAGTTGGGGACGACGTAGAACTTGACGCCGTCGCGGTGCTCGATGCCGAGCACCGCGGCCTCGCGGGTGCGCATCATCAGCGCGACGAGGAGGGCGTAGCCGGCGCCGATCGCGGCGACGCCGGGGAAGATCACGCCGAGGACGCCGGCGGCGATCGCCGTCAGGCCGATCGGCCAGAGGCGCCGGGCGACGATCCGGCCGGGCGAGTCCTCGGGCAGCGAGGTGGCGGTGCGGGCGCGGGCGAGGGCGTCGTGGACGCCGTCGGCGGCGCGCGCCGGCCGGCCCAGGTATATGCCGAGGACGAGCGCGATCAGCCACCAGGCGCCAGCTACGAGGACCGTCGTCGTGTCGTTGTCGCGGCCGGCGGCCAGGGCGGTGATCGCGCCCAGGGCGGTCGCCTCGGCGCCGGTCAGGAAGACGGTGGTTCGCAGCAGGTCCGTGTAGGGCATCGCGCTCCTACTCTGCCAGTGCCTCTAGAAGGGCCAGCCAGCCGGCGGGGCCGTCGACCGTCATGTCCGCCTCCTCGCCGATCTCCTGTGGCCCCTCGTCGGAGACGATCCCGACGCAGATCGCAGCCTCCAGCTCGCCACTCTCAGACAGCTCGCGCAAGCGCCGGAAGGCGTCGAGGTCGGTGCGATCGTCGCCGGCGTAGACGGCCGCGGTCACGCCATCGGTGGCCAGCAGCGCCGCCACCGCCGCGTCCTTGCCACCGCCGCCCGGTGGGCGCAGCTCCAGGACCTTGCGCCCCCAGCGCAGCTCCAGACCGGCTCGGCCGGCCTCCGCGGCGATCTCGTGCGCTCGCGCGTCTGCCGCCCGGTCGTCCTCGGCGCCACGCCAGTGCAGCGCCTGGATCGGGCCCTTGTCCTCCAGGCGCAGCCCGACCTCACTCAGCGCCGCATCGCCCAGCCCGGCGACGAAGCGGGCGGCGTCCCGCTCGCGCCCCTGCAGCGAGGGATCCAGGCGGGGCGCCTCCTCACCGGGCAGCAGCAGCTCGAGGCCGTGGTTCCCGGCGTAGGCGATGCAATCGACGCCGACCAGGCGCCGCGCCTCCTCGGCCCGCCGGCCGGAGACGCAGGCGACCAGGCCGTAGCGCTCACTCAGCCGCGCGAGCAACTCGGAAGCCCTGGGCGGTACAGCCGCCTGCTCCGGACGGGGGACGATCGGCGCCAGGGTTCCGTCGACGTCGGTGAGGATCGCGGCGCGGGCGGGGTCTTCGCGCAGCCGCGCGAGCGGCCCGAGGCCCAGCCCGCGCTCCCCTCTGCCGGATTCGGGAGGCACCGCACTAGTATCGCGCGATGCCATCGGAGCGCACCCTGAAGCTCGCCGCGATCGGCACCCTGGCCGGCATCTTCAGTGGCATCTTCGGCGTCGGCGGCGGCACCGTGATCGTGCCGCTGCTGATCTTCTGGTTTGGCTACGGGGAGCGGCTGGCGACCGGCACCAGCCTTGGCGCGATCGTCCTGATCGGTCTGCTCGGCACGATCGCCCAGGGCGGCTTCTACGGCAACGTCCACGTCGTCACCGGGCTGCTGCTCGCGATTCCCGCGGTCCTCGGCGTCGTCGCAGGCACCGCGATCCAACAGCGCATCCCGCAGCGCGCCGTCTCCCTGCTCTTCGCCGCGTTGCTCGTCGGCGTCGCGATCGAGTTGATCGTGCGATGAGCACCGACGTGCTCTTCGCCATCCTGATCGCGCTCGCCGGCGGTCTCGCCGGTGGCCTCGTCGGGGTCGGCGGCGGCGTCCTCTTCGTGCCGGCGCTGACGATCTTTATCGGCCTCTCCCAGGTCGAGGGCGAGTTCGACCTCGCTGCTGATGATCGTCATCGTCGCGCTGGTCGGCGCGGCGCGCCAGAACGTCTACGGCAACCTCAACCTGCGCGACGCCCTGGTGATCGGCGCCCTCTCCCCGCTCGGCGTCCTGATCGGGGTCGTCGTCGCCAACGAGGTCCCGCAGCGCGCGCTCGAACTCAGCTTCGCGGCACTGGTCCTCTTCATCGCCTACGGCCTGGTGCGCCGTGCCTGGCGGCCCCCAGCCGGCGCGGGGCGGCGTCCTCGGTCGCCCGAATAGGTTTCCTATTCGGGCTTCCTGCGTCCTACCCCCGCTTGACTGGGAACCGCCAGGCATCGTCTAACCTCGGAGTGTGGATTCACTCACCTGGCATGGGGATGTTCCCCAGCTTCGCTCTCCCGTCCTCGTCTGCGCCTTCCGTGGTTGGAACGACGCCGCCGGCGCCGCCTCGGCCGCCCTCGGCGCGGTCGCCGACGCCTTCGACGCCGATCCGATCGCCGAGATCGATCCCGAGGACTACTTCGACTTCCAGGCGACGCGGCCGACGATCGTGCTCTCCGAAGGGCAGACGCGCAGCATCGAGTGGCCGCGGAACGATCTGATCGCGATCCGTATCCCCGGCGCCGACCGCGACCTCGTCCTCTTCGACGGAACCGAGCCCAACCTGCGCTGGCGCACCTTCTCGGAGACGATTGCGACCGCCGCTGACACGCTCGGGGTGGAGATGGTGATCACCCTCGGGGCGTTGGTGGCCGAGGTCTCCCACACCCTGCCGGTGCCGATCACGGGCCTGGCCTCGGACGAGCAGCTGATCGAAGAGCTCGACCTGCAGCGCTCCAGCTACGAGGGGCCGACCGGGATCGTCGGCGTCGTCCACGACTGCTGCCGGCAGATCGGCATGACCTCCGCGTCGCTGTGGGCGGCGGTGCCCCACTACGTCGCCGCGGTGCCGAACCCGAAGGCGGCGCTGGCCCTGCTGCGCCGGCTCGAGGGCCTGACGGGGATCGCCGTCGACGCGACCGAGCTGGAGGAGGAAACGGCCAGCTACGAGGAGCAGATCGGCCGCGCCGTCGCCGCCAACCCGGAAATCGCCGAACTGGTCGAGCGGATCGAGGCGGAGCAGGCCGAGCAGCTCGGTGAGGACGGCGAGGACCTACCTTCCGCCGACACGATCGCCCGCGAGTTTCAGCAGTTCCTGCAACAAAGGCGCGGCGAGTCGAACTAACTCAGCTCTCGGCCGCGGGGCAGATCAGCTTGTAGTCGCACCAGCCGCACACGGTCGGTGAGGGGCGTGGCTCGAAGTCCTGGCCGAGAACGCCCTCGCCGACCTGGAAGACGGTGCGCTCGACCCGCTCGGCGTCGTCGGGCCGGACCGGCGCGGCGACCTTGTCGGCGTCGAGCACGTAGTAGTAGCTGCCGGTGTTGGCATCCAGGTCCCAGGCTTCGCCGGCGGCGAGCCGGTAGAGGGAGAGCTGCAGGTCGCTCTCCAGGGCGGCTTCGCTCTTGCGCTCGCCGGTCTTGTAGTCGATCAGCTCGTGGCTGCCGTCGGGCAGGCGGTCGACCCGGTCGACCCTGCCCCGCACGTGGTGCTCGCCGATGCGGAAGTCGAACTTGCGCTCCAGCCAGACCGGCTCACCCTCGGACTCGCGCTCGCGCTCCCAGTAGAGGCGCATCGCCTCCCGCGCGCGGTCGCGGAACTGCAGCTCGTCGTCGCTGCCGCCGAAGCCGGTGCGCCGCCAGCCCGCCTCGAAAAGGCCCATCAAGCGCCGCAGCCCCTCCTCGCTGCGCTGGTCGTCGCCTTCCTTGTGAAAGCGCTCGAGGACGTTGTGGATGAGGATGCCGAAGCGCTGGTTGATCGTCGGCTCCTGGGGGATGCCGAAGACCCGCCTGAACTTGTACTTGAGCGGGCAGGTGAGGTAGAGGTCGAGGTCGGAGGCAGAGAGGCTGAGCGCCCCGTCGCCCCGGCGTGGCAGGAACGCCTCCAGCGAGGGCTCTTGGCGGGTGGCGATCAGCTTGCGCCGGCCCTTGCCCTCGCGCTCGGCACCGAGCAGGTAGGCGTCGAGCGAGGAGGCGTCGAGCTCGGCCTGCTGCTCGGGGGTCGCGACCTGCCGCAGCAATCCGTTGACCGCCTCGATCGCCTCCCCCGTGGCCTCGTCACCGGGTCGCTGGGCGAGCGCCGCCAGCTTGAGCAGCTCCAGGTAGCGGGCGATCGCCCGGTTGACGTTGACCGCGGTGTCCAGCCGCGGCTCCGAGAGCTCCCGACCGGCTTTCCAGGAAGCCTCCAGCATCTCCTCACGCAGCATCCGGTAGGTCGCGTGCAGGCCCTCCGCCGGGCCAAAGAGCTCCTCGGCGTGGGCCTCCTCCTCGGCAGCGGAGGTCGCCAGCGCCACGGCGTAGAAATCCGACGGTCGGTTCTCTCCGTCATCGCCGCGCTCAACCCGCGAGAGAACAAGGCCAGAGCGGGCAGGCCGGCCGATGCGCTCGACCCCAGCCCCCCGCTCAAGCCCGAGCACGAAGACATGCTCGAACTCCATCCCCTTGACCGCGTTGCGGGTGTGGCCCTGAACGGCACCGGGTGCCGGCGGCTCTACGACCCCAGCCGGCTCGACCCCGGCATCCGCCACAGCGCTGAGATGACGGATGAAGTCTCGGGTAGAGCCGTTGGGCTCACGCCGCGCCCAAGCAGCCGCCAGCTCGGCGAGGCGTGAAAGGCCGAGCAGCCTCTCGGCAACCTCCGGCTGGGCGGCGAACAATCGCTGACGGCGCAGTCCGACTGCCTCGATCAGACGCCGCACGAAGACGTCGGCACGGCGCTCCTCCAGCGCCGCCGACGCCGTCCCGTAGAGCTTGAGGAAGGACTGAATCCGCTCCCGCGCCTCGGGCGGGATCTGCGGGCTCTCCAGCGCCGCCTCGCAGCCGGAGACGAGATCGAGCTTGCGGCGGCGGGAGATCGTCGTCAGCCGCGCGAGGTCGGCCGAGCGCAGCTCAACCGGCGGTCGCGTCAACGCCCGCGCCGCCGCCGCGGAGTCGTCTGGATCGGCCAGCACTCTCAACCAGGCGATCGCGTCCCTGACCTCGGGTCGCTGGAACAGCGCCGCGGGCCCGGATAGATGGAACGGGATACCTCGCTCCTCCATTGCCGCCGCCACAGGTCCGCCCCTCGCGGGGTCGTCGACCAGCACACAGATCTCTTCGGGCTTGGTCCCTCCTGCCAGTAGGTGCTCTGCCTCTCGCGCTACAGCTTGAGCCTGCGCCCGCTCATTCGTGCAGCGCCAGAAGCGCATCGGCGGGTCGCGGAACTGCTCGTTGAGTTCGACCGTGGGACAAGGCTGGGGCGAGGAGGAGGGGGTGTCCAGTCGGGTGCTGGGTTTTTCGCCGGACGGCGGTGCAGTTCTCGTTGAGCCGCCTGGGCGAAAAACAGGACGCCGCGCCCAACTGGACACCCCCTCCTCCTCGTTTCCTGACTCGAAGGCGTAGAGGTGGTTGGGGTTCTCTCCAGCCAGTGCCGTGAGGATCGCGCGTTGAGCGGAAGTGGTGTCCTCCAACTCGTTGACCATCACGTAGGTAAAGCGGAGTGCGATAGCCCCGCGAACATCGTCGCGTTCATCTAAGAGCTTGTTCAGAGTGAGGTAGACATCGCCGCGGTCAAGGCTGCAGGTGCTGGCGAGAATCCGATCGTGGGCGGCTACCAACTCGGCCAGCTCCGGATCTGGAGCGTTGGAGCCGGCCTTCAGCTCATCGATCTGCGCCAGCAGCCGAGCGAGCAAGCCAGCGGGATTTCCGCGGATCTCATGCCGCCGCAACGGCAGCTCGTCGATGTGGTCAAGGAGCAGGGCGAGCCGCTCGGCCGGGCCGAGGACATCGAAGAAGGGATCGAGGCCCGCCGCGGTCGAGTGCTCGCGCAGCAGGCGCTCGCAGAGCTGCTCCCAGGTGCCGATCCAGAGCTCCTCCAGGGGGCGGTCGAGTAGCTGCTCGACCCGTTCCCGGAGGTGCTGCGCGGTAGCCCGCGCCGATGCGAGCACGAGGATGCGGTCCGGCCCGGTCTCGTCGCTGACCAAGCTCTCGAAGCGGCGGGCCAGCACCTCGGTCTTGCCGGTCCCCGCCTCGCCGATCAGCAGCAGCGGGCCGGAGCGGTGGCGGATCGCGCGCTCCTGGGGCTCGGCGAGAGCAAGCATGGTCCAACGCTACCGGGACGGCCAGGCCGAGTGGCCTCCATAGGATGCGGGCGATGGATGTCTTCTCCGCAGATTGGCCGGGAATCTGCCGCCGCATCGTCGCCGCGCAGCGGGAGCTGTTCGAGCAGACCCCCGGGCGGGAGGCCCGCACCGAGTACGAGGGTGTGGGCGAGGGCGGCGACCGCAGCCTGGTCATCGACCGCCGCTGCGAGGACGTGGTCTTTGCCGAGCTGGAGCAGTTGGCGGGTGCCGGGGCGTCTTTCGTGGCGATCTCCGAGGAGCGGGGCGAGGTCGTGTTCGGAAGCGGGGGCCCGGCCCGCGTCGTGATCGACCCGATCGACGGCTCGCTCAACGCCCGCCGCACGCTGCCCTCGCACAGCCTCAGCATCGCCGTCGCTTCGGGCTCCTCGATGGCCGACGTCGAGTTCGGCTACGTCTACGACTTCGGTGCCGGCGAGGCCTTCGTGGCTACCAAGGGCGAGGGGGCGACCCTCCGCGATGTCCCGATCGAGGTTGCTGCCGACGCCGAGAAGTTGGAGCTGCTCGGGGTCGAGTCGGCCGAGCCGGGACGTCTGCGGCCCGTGGCCGCGGCGCTCGAGGGAGGGGTTTACCGATTGCGGGTGATCGGCTCGATCGCGATCACCGCCGCCTATGTGGCCGCCGGGCGGCTGGACGGGATGCTCAGCCTGCGGCCCTGCCGGTCAGTCGACGCCGCCGCCGCCCAGCTGATCGTCCGCGAGGCGGGCGGGGTGGTCGCCTTTGGGGAGCTGGCGCTTAACGAGGCCGACCTCGGCCTCGACGCCCGGTACCCGATCGCCGCCGCCACCGGTGAGCGGGGTTTGGGTTTGATCCGTAACGCATCCGGGGAGCTGGTTTAGAACAAGTGTTCGGAAGAACGTATGTTCGCTACACTCGCGAACTCCCCGCCCCAAAACCACCCCGAAGGGATGATCTTCATTGGCAACCAAGGCCACTAAATCAAGCAGCAACAGCTCCAAACCCAAATCGCAGGCAAAAAGCACTCCCACCCCAGCTCCTTCCCGTGTCGAGCAGGCTCGCGCCGCGGCCCAGAGCGCCGTCGATGTGCCGGTCGGCGCCGTGCTCGAGGTCAGCGACCGCGTCGCCGAGCTGGTCGAGCCTTTCAGCGGCCGCACCGCGGCCCAGAAACAGCTCAAGTCCTATGGCACGCAGCTGCGCCGCACCGTCAAGCGCAGCGAGCGTCGTGGCGCCACCGCCCGCCGCAAAGCCGCGACCGAAGCGCGCAAGACCCGCAACAAAGTCGAGCGCGAGGCCCGCAAGCGGCAGCGCCGGGTCGAGACGACCCTGAAGCGCAACCGCAGCGAGGTCGAGCAGCGCGTCCGCAAAGCGATCGAGGTCCCGACCTCACGCGCGCAGGAGCTCGTCGATCAGGTCGGCGACCAGCTCGCCGCCCTGCGCTGAGAGCCAATCCCGGTAGGGGTTTCACTTAACTTTTTCGGTGTGTTCCGGTTGGCTGACGCCCGGTCGCCACACCGAAAAAGTACAAGACGTTTCACCCCTACCGGGATTGGCTCTAGCTCGTAAGCCGTCAGATTCCTTTGACGAGAACGGGGCGTGAGCCTGCGGGCTCGTAGGGCCAGCTGTCCTGCGCCGCGGCGTAAGCGCGAAATTGAAAGCGAATCCCGCGGCTGTCGTTGTCGCTGAAGCGGTAGGCGTAGCGGAAGCGACCGCGCCCGTCGGTGTGAAGCGTGCGGAACTCCGTCCAGGGCAGGCCCGGCAGCCGGAACTGCAGCTCGATCGATCTACTCTTGGCCGGGATCTCGGCCGGCCCGGCGTCCAGCTGTCCATGGAAGATCAGCGGCGCCCCGCCGACCTTGGCGACGCCCGCTGAGGCTCGCAGGCGGACCCTGCTTCGCACCCCGAGCAGGAGTGTGCGTGCCGCCGATCGCGCCAGCGTCCGGCTGCCCTCGAAGCTGACCTCGATCGTCCGGCTTGGCCCGGGATCGGTGCGGGTCGAGAAGGTCCCGTCAGGGGCTGTCGTCACCGTCGATGTGCGGACGGCCGGATGTGCCCCGGCGGCGAAGCGCTCGACGACTCGGACCGGCGCGCCGCCGAGGGGCGAGCTCCTGCCGCTGATGAGCCGTCCTCTGAGGAGGACGCGGCGACCGTAGGGGACGGTCCGATGCAGGCCGTGCCCACGGAAGCCGGCACGCAGGCTCGTCGTCGCCTTGAGCGGGTTCGAGAGGACCATCGCCCCGCCGTTTTGGCGACGGTTGGTGGTGGCGGTATTGCCGGCCGCGTCGTATCCGGTCGCCTGGAATTCGTAGTCGCCGGCCGGGAACGTGTCCGAGTCCCAGCGGGCACGCAGCTCGTCCGCGTCCCCCGGTACGGCGGGAAGCGCCGCGAAGCGATCGCCCGAGCCGGCCCGCCGCACGCCGATCCGGCCACGCGAGGAGTCGGGGCCCGATAGCTGGTCCGCGATGCGCACCCGCAGCAGCTCAGGGTCACGGGGATCCTCCGCGTTGGCGAAGGCGAGGCGGGGTGGTGTGCGATCGATCCTGACGACGGCGGTCCGCGGCGCGTGGTCGGCGATTCCGTTGGTCCATGCGCCGTCGTCGACGTTGCCGGCGGCGTCGCGGGCGTAGTAGTCGATGCGGTGCACGCCCTCGTCGACGACGCTGGCGAGGACGCTTCCACCCGGTCCGATCGAGGGCGCGCCTCCGTCCACCTGGATCGCCGTGAAGGGCAGTGGCCCCTGACCGGAGGGCTCCATCCCCGCGCCGCTATCGGTGGCGTTCGCGGTGAGTTGTACGGCCCTGTTCGTCCAGCCGGTCGGCAGCCCGGCCAGCTGCGTCACCGGGTCGGTGGTGTCGGTGTGAAGTACGGTGCTTCCGCTTGTCGCCGACTTCATGCCCGCGCCGGATACGGCGACCGCGTGGAGGTAGCTCATGCCCTCGGGCAGGTGGCCGATCGCCAGCTCGTCGTCGGTGACGCCGCCGCGCAGCGTCGTCTCCGCGTCGGCGCAGCGATCGGCGGCTGCGCAGACGCTGCCATTGGGCGTCGTGTCGATCGCAACCGCGTAGCCGCGGATGCCCGAGAGGGGCGCCGGACCCGAGGGGTGGCCGAGGTGGACGCGGAGCGGGAAGGCGGTGCGGCCGATCCAGCCGGCGACGGGCTGGGGCTCGCTTGGCGTGGGCCTGACGTCGTCGAAGCGCAGCGGAACGGTGGCGGCCGGGCCCTGCTGGCCGGTCGAGTCCTCGAACCAGACTTCGGCGCTGTATGCGCCCGGCGTCGCCGGCACGATCAGCGGGCCGATCCCGTCGCCGATCCAGCCGAGGCGGCTTTCGTCGATCGTCGTCTCCAGTGGATCGCGGACCCGGTACCGGGTCGCGGTCAGTGCGGGGCTGGCGGGAGCCGGGCTGGTCCAGGTGAGTGAGAAGCGATTGTCGGGGTGCCAGCCTTCGCCGCCGACGACTTCCAGGCCGGACGGCCGCGGCGGACTTGCGGCCGCCGAACCGGCGAAGCAGACGAGCGCCGCGACGAGGCCGAGGCATACGCCCAGCGTCGCCCGCACGTCGCTTGCCCGATGCCTTCCGACCCTCACGGACCGAACTCCCCGGCGGCGCTGCCGCTGGAGGCGGCGGATGGCGCCGCCGTTGTGGGGGCGGGAGGCGGTTCCGGCGGTGGCGCTTCGTATTCGACGGCGCCGGCTTCCGCCGTTTCCGGCGTCGACTCCGGCGGTTCCGGATGCGACGGCCGGCCGGGCTCTTTCTGCTGCGCCTGCGTTTGCGATTCGGAGGCCGGCGGGGCCGGCTCATATTCGGTCGTCGGCGGCGCGGCCTCTTCGACCGCCCGCTCGGAGACGCGCTCGATCGGCGCTTTCCCGGAGTGCTCCGGTTCGATCCCGAACGGCGCCGGTGCCACACCGGTCGCGACGCAGGCGGCGGCCCCGCCCACGGTGCCCGCGCAAATCGCGAGCACCTTGGCCAGGGCCGCCATTCCCGCGCCCCGGGTTCCACCGGCGGCGGCGATCTGGGAGACGCCGGTTTCACCGGAGCCCCCGCTGCCGGGAAGGCGCGAGTGCAGTCCGACAAGGAACTCCTGCGCCCGCTCGATCAGGGAGCGCGAGACGGGAAGGGCCGGGGCCAAAGCGGCGACGGCCGCCGGGGTGGCACGGTAGGCGCGCATGGCCGTGCGGCAGGCCGCACAGGCCCGCAGGTGCTCGCGCACCGCGGCCGCATCCTCATCGTTTGCCTCGCCGTCGCAATAGGCCGACAGCAGCGGAGCCAGTTCGGCGCAGCGGCTGCCGTCCTCGCTGCGGGTCAGCAGGTGGCGAAAGCGCTGCCGACCCTCGGCCAGGCAGCGGTTGACCTTGGTCTGACTGAAGCCGGTGATCTCGCCGATCTCGGCATAGGAGTAACCCGCCGCGAGCAGGGTCAGCGAACGCAGCTCAGCCGGCTTCAAGGCCTGTAGGGCCTCGCGGCTGCGGGCGACCTGCTCGCCCAGCTCGAGGCGTTCTCCAGGTCCGGCGCCGCTTGACGCGATCCGCGCGATCGGGTCGCCGACCCCGTCGTCGCCCACTCCCAACATCCGCTCGCGGTAGCGGCGAATCGCCAGCGCCTCGTGCTTGACCACCGTCTTCATCCAGCGGACCAGCTCGCGCGGCCGATCGCTCGGCGCTTTGACCAGGAGGATCTCCAGCGCCCGCTGGTAGGCGTCCTCGGCGTCCTCCTCGCAGAGCGAGAAGCGGCGCGCGGCCTGCCTCAGCTCGGCGTCCTCGCGAGCGACGAGTTCGATGGCGGCGCGCTTGCGCCCGGCTGTTGCGATTCCCCCCTGCACCGGTTCAGCTCCCTCGTCCGAACATTCCACGTAGAGCGTGGGACAGGGGCGGGTTCTCCCCCCTTCTGGACGGGTGGACGGGACGAATCCCCGCTATTTGCGAACTCTGGCGTTTATCCGCGACGCCGTGCCGGCCACCTGTAGCATGCGGCGCGATGAGCACCTGCGTGATCACCGGCGGCGCCGGCTTTCTCGGCTCCCACCTCTGCGAGCACCTGCTCGGCAAGAGACACCGCGTCATCTGCGTCGACAACCTCGAGACCGGCTCGTTGCAGAACATCGAGCACATCCGCGACGACGCCTTCGAGTTCCGCAACATCGACATCACCGAGAAGGTCGACATCCCCGAGCACGTCGACTTCGTCTACCACCTCGCCTCGCCGGCCAGCCCGATCGACTACCTGCGGCTGCCGCTGCACACGCTCAAGGTCGGCTCGCACGGGACCCATCACATGCTCGGCTTGGCCAAGTTCAAGCGCGCCCGCTTCCTGATCGCCTCGACCAGCGAGGTCTACGGCGACCCCCAGGTCCATCCGCAGACCGAGGACTATTGGGGCCACGTCAACCCGATCGGCCCGCGCGGCGTCTACGACGAGGCCAAGCGCTACGCCGAGGCGCTGACGATGGCCTACCACCGCCAGCAGGGCGTCGACACCTCGATCGTGCGGATCTTCAACACCTACGGCCCGCGCATGCGTGCCCACGACGGACGGGCGATTCCGACCTTCCTGCGCCAGGCGCTGAAGGACCAGCACATCACCGTCTTCGGCGACGGCAGCCAGACCCGCAGCTTCTGTTACGTCGACGATCTGATCCGTGGCATCGTCGGCCTCGCCGAGTCCGACGTGCACACGCCGGTCAACGTCGGCAACCCCGACGAGTTCACGCTGCTCGAACTGGCCAAGACCGTGATCGAGGTGACCGAGTCGCGTTCGGAGATCATCTACGAGCCGCTCCCGGTCGACGATCCCCAGCAGCGCCGGCCCGACATCACCCGCGCCCGCGACCTGCTCGGCTGGGAGCCGAAGATCGAGTTGCGCGACGGCCTGCGCAAGACGATCGAGCAGGCCGGCATCGAGCAGCTCGCCGGCGCCTCGGACTGAGCTCGCCGCTCAGCTCCCAATATCCTCCCGCCCGATGGCCGGTAAGACCGACAAGTCCGCTGTCGAGGAGTCCGCCCGCACGATCGCGCCCCTGGTCGGGCCCGACGACGAGCGGATCTTCACCGACTCGGGGATCGAGATCGACCGCCTCTACGACGAGGACGACGTCGCGCCCGGCCTCGAGGAACGGCTCGGCGAGCCCGGCGAGCCCCCTTTCACTCGCGGCATCCACGCGGGGATGTACCGCGACCGGCTCTGGACGATGCGCCAGTACGCCGGCTTCGCCTCCCCCGAGGACACCAACGAGCGCTACCGCTACCTGATCGAGCACGGCTCGACCGGCCTCTCGATGGCCTTCGACCTGCCGACCCAGCTCGGTCGCGACTCCGACGACCCGCTCTGCCACGGCGAGGTCGGTCGCACCGGGGTCCCGATCGACACGATCGAGGACATGCGGATCTGCTTCGACCAGATCCCGCTCGACGGCGTCTCGACCTCGATGACGATCAACGCCCCGGCGGGCATTCTGCTGTTGCTCTACGAGCTGGTCGGCGAGGAGCAGGGGGTGCCCAGCGAGAAGCTGCGCGGCACGGTCCAGAACGACGTGCTGAAGGAGTACATGGCCCGGGGCAACTACATCTACCCGCCTGAGCCGACGATGCGCCTGACCACCGACATCTTCGAGTACTGCCGCGAGAACGTGCCGAAATGGAACACGATCTCGATCTCCGGCTACCACATCCGCGAGAAGGGCTGCTCGGCTGTGCAGGAGGTGGCGTTCACGCTCTCCAACGCGATCGCCTACGTCGAAGCGGCTATTGCGCGCGGTCTCGAGATCGACGAGTTCGCGACCCGCCTCGCCTTCTTCTTCAACTGCCACAACAACGTCTTCCAGGAGGTCGCCAAGTTCCGCGCCGCGCGGCGGATGTGGGCGAAGATCGTCGCCGAGCGGTTCGGGGCCAAGGATCCCAACTCGATGAAGATCCGCTTCCACACCCAGACCGGCGGGGTGACGCTGCAGGCGCAGCAGCCCGAGGTCAACATCATCCGCGTCGCCCTGCAGGGCTTCGCCGCGGTCAGCGGCGGCACCCAGTCGCTGCACACCAACGGCTTCGACGAGGCGCTGGCGCTGCCGACCGAGCGCTCCGCGCGGATCGCCCTGCGCACCCAGCAGGTGCTCGCCCACGAGTCCGGCGTCGCCGACACGGTCGATCCCTTCGCCGGCTCCTACTTCGTCGAGTCGCTGACCGACGAGATCGAAGCGCGCGCCTGGGAGCTGATCGGCAAGGTCGAGGAGATGGGCGGCTCGGTCGAGGCGCTGGACTTCATGCAGAAGGAGATCGAGGAGTCGGCGCACTCCTACCATGAGCGTTACAAGTCGGGCCAGGACGTGATTGTGGGCGTGAACAAATACGTCACCGACCAGGTCGACGACGTTGACATCCTCCGCGTCGATCCCGAGTCCGAGCAGCGCCAGTTGGCGCGCTTGGCGGCCTTCAAGGAGAACCGCGAGCAGGCCGCGGTCGACACCAAGCTGGACGAGCTGCGCGCCGTCGCCCGCGGCGAGGGCAACCTGATGCACCCGATCCGCGCCGCGCTCGCCGCCGACGCCTCGATCGGCGAGGTCTGCGGCGCGATGCGCGACATCTTCGGCGAATACAAGGGCGGCGCTTTCTTTTAGAGATGGGCGCCGTCGCGTCTCCGCACGCCTGCGGACGCGCGTGGCACGGCGCATCTCTGCGTCCTCAGTCGCCCAAATAGCGCTGCTATTCGGGCTCCCTGCGTCCTTGATCTGCTTGGCCACGCACGCCCGCAGTCGCACGTTTCCACGACGTTGACCATCTAGAGGATTTCTCATCTTCAACCCGAAACGGAGGCAATGATCGAGGTCTCGAGGACGTTGATGAAGTCCGAGCCCGAGCTGGCCGAGCTGGTCGCCGAGGTCGAGGGCGTCGAGGTGACGATGGCCGAGAAGGGGTTCGGCACGCGGGTCGCGATCCGCGCCGGCGCGGAGTCCGGCCTCGCCGAGCCCGACCTCGAGCGGATCCTCGACGACCTCGCCGAGCCGCGTAAAAAGCCGTTCGTATAACGACAGGGAGAACCGCGCGCAGCGCGGATAGACTCCCGCGCCGCATGCGCGAGAGGAATCCGGTCACCCACGAGGAGAAGCTCTCCTACCTGCGCGAGCTGCGCGAGGAAGCAATCCACTCGGCCTCCGAGGAGGCGGTCGAGAAGCAGCACGCGAAGGGCAAGATGACCGCCCGCGAGCGGATCGAGAAGCTGCTCGATCCGGGCTCCTTCGAGGAGCTCGACACGTTCGTCCGCCACCGCACCTACGACTTCGAGATGCAGAAACGGCGTCCCTGGGGCGACGCCGTCGTCACCGGCCACGGCACGATCGACGGTCGCACCGTCTTCGTCTTCTCCCAGGACTTCACGGTCTTCGGGGGCAGCCTCGGCGAGGTGATGGCGGAGAAGATGTGCAAGGTGATGGACCTCGCCGCCCAGGTCGGCGCGCCCGTGGTCGGCATCAACGACTCCGGCGGCGCCCGCATCCAGGAGGGGGTCGTCTCGCTCGGCGCCTACGGCGACGTCTTCGTCCGCAACGTGCAGTGCTCGGGCGTAATCCCACAGATCAGCGTGATCATGGGGCCCTGCGCCGGCGGCGCCGTCTACTCGCCGGCGATGACCGACTTCATCTTCATGGTCAAAGAGACCTCGCACATGTTCATCACCGGCCCGGAAGTGATCAAGACGGTGACCGGTGAGGAAGTCGAGTTCGAGGAGCTGGGCGGGGCGATGAGCCACAACTCGAAGTCCGGCGTCGCCCACTTCGCCTCCGAGGACGAGGAGAGCTGCCTCGAGGACGTGCGCTACCTGCTCGGCTTCCTGCCCTCCAACAACCTCGAGGTGCCGCCGCGCTTCGCCCCCGCCGACGATCCGGATCGCGAAGACGAGGAGCTGGAAACGGTCGTCCCCGACGATCCATCCAAGCCCTATGACATGCGCGAGGTGATCACCCGCATCGTCGACGACGAGGAATTCTTCGAGGTCCACGAGCACTTCGCCAAGAACATCGTCTGCGGCTTCTCACGCCTCGACGGCTTCCCGATCGGGATCGTCGGCAACCAGCCCGCCTTCCTCGCCGGCGTGCTCGACATCGAGGCCTCCGAGAAGGCGGCCCGCTTCGTGCGTACCTGCGACGCCTACAACGTCCCGATCGTCACCTTCACCGACGTGCCCGGCTTCCTGCCCGGCACCGACCAGGAGTGGAACGGGATCATCCGCCACGGCGCCAAGCTGCTCTACGCCTTCACCGAGGCGACCGTGCCGAAGCTCACCGTCGTCACCCGCAAGGCCTACGGCGGCGCCTACGACGTGATGAACTCAAAGCACATGCTGGCCGACTACAACGTCGCCTGGCCGACCGCCGAGGTCGCGGTGATGGGCCCGGAGGGCGCCGTCAACATCATCTACCGCAAAGACATCGCCTCCTCGCCGACCCCCGACGAGCGCCGCCAGAAGCTGATCGACGACTACAAAGCCCACTTCGCCAACCCCTACTCGGCGGCGGAGCGCGGCTACATCGACGACGTGATCGAGCCGCGCGAAACCCGCCCCAAGCTGGTCAAGGCGCTGCGCATGCTGCAGTCCAAGCGGGTCGAGCAGCCGAAGCGCAAGCACGGCAACATCCCGCTCTAGGAGTGGAAGGAGCTACCGCTCGGGCGAGCCCTGCGCCGCCGCTTCGCGGCGAGCCTGCCAGGTGGCTAGCGGCGCCGCGGCCATCTCCTCCCAGGCGGCACTCTCACCGAGGAACTGCATGACGACGAAGTGCAGGAGGCCCGGCAGCATCTCCGGCGCGCGGGCCGCGTCGCCGTCGAGCAATTTCGCCGCCAAAAGCGTGTCGATCGCCCCTACAATGAAGTCAGACGTAATAGGAGGTGGAGCTTGGCGAGAGGGAATCTCGCGGCGCGCGCTGTCAAGCGCGCGGGAGAGGCGCTCCATCAAATCGCGCCGCTGGGCGAGCGACCGCTCGCCTGCCGCGTGCACCTCGACCACCAGCGCCTTGGCGATCGCCGGCTGGTTGGCGCAGAACTCGAGCAGCTCGGCCAGTGCCGCGCGCAGGCCCTCGCGCCAGGAGGGCTGGCGCTTGGCGGCACCGATCATGCGCCGGTAGACCCACTCGCCGGCATCGCCGTAGGCCTGCGCGAAGCAGTCCTCGCGATCGACGAAGTGCTTGTAGAAGGTCGCGCGGCTGGTCTCCGCGCGTTCGATCACGTGGCGGACTGCGACCCGCTCGAAGTCCAGCTCGCCGCTGACGACGAGCATCGCGGTCAGGATCCGCTCCCGGGGGGGCCGACGCCCGCGTGAGCCCGGGAAGGCGATTACCGAGCCGCTGTCGATATCCGAAAACATAAGCCTTTTGTCTAGGTATAGCAGCTTTTAGAAACGAGGTTGCCTAGAACGCCATGTTTTCTGTAGAAAAGGGAAGTAGACATCAGATATATGTTTTGGTACCGTCTTGGAATGGCCGACTCGCGGTCGCTCTCGGAACGCCTCTCGAAACTGCCTCCGGGGAGACACCTGATCCCGCGCGATTTCGTCGCTCAGAATCAGCGCGAGCGGATGCTGCTCGCGACCGCCGAGCTGGTCGCCGAGCGCGGCTATCAGAAGACGACGATCGAGCTGATCGCGAAAACGGCGAGAGTGGCCCTGGTCACCTTCTACGAGCACTTCGCCAACAAGGAAGAGTGCTTTCTGGCGGCCTTCGACGAGAGCGTCGCCGCGGCGACGGAGGTCTTCGCCGAGCTGGTCGACACCGAACAGCCCTGGGTCGACCAGGTCTCGACCGGCCTCGAGGTCTTCCTCGAGATGGTCGTGACGGAGGAAGCGCGGGCCAAGCTCTGCATCGTCGAGAGCCAGGCGGCGGGCGGGGCGGCGCTGGCCCGCTACCAGGGGATGCTGGAGAGCGCCGCGCCAAAGCTGCGCGAGGGTCGCGAGCACAACCCGCGGGCGAGCCGGCTGCCGGAGGGACTCGAGGTCGCGATCGTCGGCGGTCTGATGTGGCTGGTGCACCAGCGCCTGATCGCCGGCCAGGTCGACGATCTGAAAGGTCTGCTGCCGGAGATGCTGCAGGTGACCTTGACGCCCTACGTCGGGGAGGTCGAGGCGGCACGCGCCGCGGAGGCGGCCCAGGCCCGGGCGGCGGCTTAGTGGCCGTCAGCCGGGTGGACTCGAGCGCAGGGAGCAGGGCCAGGACGATGTGAGCGGCCCGCGCGGAGGACGCGATCCGGCGCGGGAGAGGATCGCCGCCGCGATGGTGGAGATGGTCTCCGACCATGGCCTGGCGGCGGCCGACATAAAGGCTGTCTGCGCCCGAGCCGAGGTCACCCGGGCACACTTCGATCGCTGCTTCGCCGACCTCGAAGACTGCTTCCTCGCCCTCCACGACGAAGCGATGGAGGACCTCTGCGCGCGGGTCGACACCGCCTGCAACGGGCGCGAGGCCTGGCACGATCGGATTTGGGCAGCGGGCACGGCGGCGATGCGCTACCTGCAGGAAGATTCTGCCCGGGCCCGCTTCCTGGTCGTCTCGGTGAACGGGGTCGGCGGCGGCGCCCAGTCGCGTCGCGACCGGATCATGGGGCGGATCGCCGACTTCCTCGACGGCGGCCGCGGCGAGGTCGAGGGGCGGCCGATGTCGCGCTGCACGGCGGAAATCGCCGCCGGCGCCGTCTACGGCACGATCCTCAGCAAAGTCGAATCGGGATCGATAGAACGAGGCGAGGAGTTCCTCCCCGAGTTGATCTACCTGGCGACGATGCCCTACCTCGGCGCCCGAGCCGCCGAGGACGAGCTGCTGGTCCAACCCTTGCGGTAGGCGGCGGATTTTCCAATTTCCGCGGCCGTGGATGGCGCGTCTGGCCGGCGCTGGATCACCACCCACCTCCTCGCGAATAGCTCTGCTATTCGCTCGTCGGCGTGCGGCGCCCAGCTTGGCCAGCCACACCCCCACAACCACGCAAATCGAAAAATCCACCACCTACCTCAAGACTTCAGACTGGATATTGTCGATTTGTGGCTAAAGAAAAAACCGACATGTCGTCGCGCCTTCCCGCGGGTCGTCATGGCCTGCCGCGTGAGTTCATCGTCCAGAACCAGCGCGAGCGGATCGTCACGGCGCTGGTCGACACCGTCGCCGAGCGTGGCTACAACGCCACCACGGTCGCCAACATCACCAAAGCCGCGTCGGTCTCCCGCCGCACCTTCTACGAGCACTTCGATGACAAGGAAGCCTGCTTCCTCGCTGCCTACGAGATGGTCGCCGACCACATCGCCGCGTCGATGCGCGCCGCCGCCGAGGCCTTCGAGGAGTGGCCGCAGAAGGTCCGCGCGGCGCTGGCGACGATGCTGCGCTTCCTCGCCGGCGAGCCCGAGCTGGCGCGCCTCTGCATGATCGAGCCGGTCGCCGCGGGCGGCAAGATCGCCGCCCGTCATCGCGACTCGATGCAGGGCCTCGTCGCGATCCTCAAGGCCGGACGGCCCGGGCACGGCGGCGAGCACCCGCTCCCCGAGGCGACCGAGGAGACGCTGGTCGGCGGCACCGTCTCGCTGGTCGTGCGTGAGATCAGCGCCGGCCGCACCGAGCAACTCGAGTCGCTGCTGCCCGACCTGGTCGAGCTGACCCTCTCGCCCTACGTCGGTGCCGAAGAGGCCGAGCGCCTGGCTCGTCAGTGATCTCGCAGGCTGTGATACTGTGTAACTGTGTCTCACATGAAAAATATCACGGTCTCGGTTCCGGAGGATGTCTACCGCTCTGCGCGGGTTCGCGCCGCTGAAGACGGCAGTTCGGTCAGTGCGCTGGTGACGCACTATCTGCGCTCGCTCAAGGAGCGCGAGTCCGAGTTCTCTCGTCTAGAGACCTTGCAAGGCCAGGTCTTCGCTGAAATCGAGCAGTTCCGGGGGGCCGACCGGCTCAGCCGCGACGAGCTCCACGGTCGTGCGATTCGTTGACACCAACATCCTTCTCTACGCGGTGTCGCGCGATCCGGAGGAGGCCCATAAGGCCGAGCGAGCACGGGGCATTTTGGCCGAGCACGACCTGGCGCTCTCGGTGCAGGTCCTGCAGGAGTTCTACGTCCAGGCCACCAGAGCAAACCGCACAGACCCGCTTGGCCATGAGCAGGCGGCAAAGCTGGTCGAAGCGTTTTTGCGCTTCCCCGTTGCGGACATCACGACCAAGGTGCTGCTCGCTGCGCTGGAGACCCGTCACCGCTTCCGGATCTCCTACTGGGATGCCGCGATTCTCGAGGCGGCTCGCGCTTTGGGTTGTGAGACCGTCCTCTCCGAGGATCTGAGCGACGGCCAGGACTACGCCGGGGTGAGTGTGCAGAACCCGTTCCGCACGGCCTGAGCCGCGCGCTACGGCACGGCCGTCGCCTCGGCCTCGATCTTGCCGCCGCCGCGGGCAGTCGCCGCGCCGCCTTCCTCGCGAGTGAGGCGGTGGGCCAGGTAGACGGGGACGATCGAGATCAGGACGACGATGACCGCGACCGCGTTGACGATCGGCAGCTGGTTGGGACGGAAGAGGTTGCGGAAGATCCAGATCGGCAGGGTTTCTTCGCCGGCGCCGATCGTGAACGTGGTGACGATGATCTCGTCGAAGGAGAGGCCGAAGGCGAGCAGGGCGCCGGCGCCGAGGGCGCTCCTCAGGTTGGGGAAGGTGATGAAGCGAAAGGTCTGCCAGCTGTGCGCACCGAGGTCGGCCGAGGCCTCCTCGAAGGAGGTCGAGACGCGGCGCAGGCGGGCGACGACGTTGTTGTAGATGACGACGATGCAGAAGGTGGCGTGGCCGACGATCACGGTGAAGAGGCTGAGGTTGACGCCGAGAACCTGGGTGAAGGTGTTGCTGAGCGCGACGCCGGTGACGATCCCCGGCAGCGCGATCGGCAGGATGACGAGGAAGGAGATCGTTTCGCGGCCGAAGAAACGGTGACGGGCGACGGCCAGCGAGGCGAGCGTGCCGAGCACGATCGCGATCGCCGTCGCCGCCACGCCCGCCTTGAGCGAGGTGACGAAGGCTTCGCGGGCGAACTCGTTTTCGATCGCCTTCGGGAACCAGTCGAGGGTCAGGCCGGGCGGTGGCCATTCGAGGATGTTGCTCGAGTTGAAGGCGTAGATCGCCAGCACGATCAGCGGCACGTAGATGAAGGCGAGCCCGATGCCGACCCCCGTACGGAGGAGGAGTGCCGATCTTCGCGAGAGTCTCATCCGCTCACCGTCCTAGATGTGCTCGAAGGCGCCCAGCTTGCGGGCGACCATCAGGTAGGCGACCATCACCACGATCGGGACGAGCGCGAGTGCGGAGGCGAGCGGCAGGTTGTTGGAGATGTTGTTGAAGATCACGTTGCCGATGAACTGGTTGTTGGAGACCAGGCGCGGCGTGATGTAGTCGCCGAGGGTCAGGGCGAAGGTGAAGATCGAGCCGGCGATCACCGCCGGGAAGGCGAGCGGCAGGATTACCCGCCGAAAGGTCGTGAAGGGCGCCGCGCCGAGGTCCTCGGAGGCGCTGATCAGCGAGTTTGGGATCCGCTCCAGACCGGCGTAGATCGGCAGGATCATGTACGGCAGCCAGAGGTAGCTCATCACCAGCCAGACCGCGGTGTTGCCATATCCCGGCCCGTGCAGGCCGAAGGGTTCCAGCGCCCAGTCGATCACCCCGCCGCTGGAGAGCATCGTCCGCCAGGAGAGCACCTTGACCAGGTAGCTCGACCAGAGCGGTACCAGCACGGCGACGACGAGGATCGCCTTGCCGCGACGGCTCGCCAGCTTCGCCATGTAGAAGGCGATCGGGAAGGCGAGGACGGCGTCGGTGACGGTGACGAGCGCCGCGATCAGCACCGTCCGCCCGACGATGTCGCGGTAGACCGGTTCGTTGAGGAGCGTTTCGAAGTTTTCGAGGCTGAAGCTCTGGACGACTTCGCCGCTGAGCGGGTTGACCGTCCAGAACCCCGCGATCAGCAGTACGGCCAGCGAGCCCAGGTAGCCGATCACCAGCCAGCCGACCGGGCCGGCGAGGAGCGCCCCCACCTGGAGGCGGGGGCGCCCGTTGAGGAAGGTTGAGAGCCGCCTGCTCAACCCTTTATCGAGGTCCAGGCCTGGACCCAGTCGTTGTAGTCCTTGCAGTCTTCTTCGCCGTTGCCGCAGTCGGCCAGCGGCGTTTCCCAGTAGAAGACGCGCTTCCAGAAGGCCGGGTTTTCGGCGTGGTATTTGGCGCAGAAATCCTTTTCAGCGGTGTGTCCGCAGGCCAGGCTCTGGGCCGGCGCCTCACCGAAGAATTCGGCCACTTCGGCGTTCGCCCGCGGCGAGACGATCCAGTCCATCCACATGTACATGCAGTTCGGGTGCTTGGCTTCGGAGCTGATCATCCAGGTGTCCGACCACCCGGTCGCGCCCTCGGAGGGCAGGAACCCCTGGCTCGCCGGGCTTGCCGCGACCGGCTTGCCGGCACCTTCCAGTTCGAAGTACTGGTACTGCCAGGTGGTGCCGACCTGGCTGTCGCCACTGGCGAAGGCCTGGATCTGCTTGGCGGCTTCCGACCAGTATTCGCCGACGTAGGGGCGCTGTTCCTTGAGCAGGCTGACCGCCGCCTGGAACTGTTCTTCGTTCAACTCGTAGGGGTTTTCGATCCCCAGTTCCGGCTGGTGCGCCTTCAGGTAGACGGCGGCGTCGGCGATGTAGCTCGATTCGTCGTAGACGCTGATCTTGCCCTTGTACTTGGCGGCGATCTTCGGATCGAACATCACATTCCAGGAGGTAGGCGCCGGCTTGACGTCCGCGGAGTTCCACATCAGCAGGTTGGCGCCGCGGCCGTGCGGAATGCCGTAGTGGGTGCCGTCGAAGGTGTTGTAGGGCTGGTTCTTGAGGTCGCTGAAGATCGTCTTGTAGTTGGGGACGAGGCTGACGTTGACCGGGTCGACGTCGCCGCCGGCGACGAGGCGAGCGGTGGCATTGCCGGAAGCCGAGACCCCGTCGTATTCGCCGGTGCGCATCAGCGACACCATTTCGTCTGAGGTGCCGGCGGTCTTGTTGTTGACCTTGCAGCCCGTCTTCTTTTCGAACGGCTTGGTCCATGGCGGTTCGACGTAGCCGGCCCAGGAGATCAGGTTCACTTCACCCTCTCCCTTGCCGAGCTTGGATAGTTCTTCACCGCCTGAGCTGCTGCTGTTGCTGCTGCTACCGCAGCCGGCGATCAGCAGCATGAATGCGAGCAGGCCGGCGACTACCAGCCATGCCGCTCGTACAGGGTGTGCGTCCTGGGTCCTCACGGGGATTCCTCCTCTATTGGTTTTCCTTGGACCGCGACCGTGTGGTCCGGGCGCCAGCCCACAAGCACCTCCCTGCCCTGCTCGGCGGCCGCCCCGGTCGAGGCGCCCTCCACGTTCTGACGTACAAGCTGAAGCTCTCCGCCGGCCTCGAGGGCGACGGTGTAGCGGGTCACCATTCCCGCGTAGGCGACCTCGGCAATCCGGCCGCGCTCGGTGCGCAGGCCGTTTGGAGCTGTCGCCGGGTCGAGCAGCTGGATCTTCTCCGGGCGGATCGTGAAGCGCGTGCCGTCGCGCTCGATCAGGTTGGAGACGCCGACGAAGCCGGCGACGAACTCGGTCTTGGGCTGCTCGTAGAGCTCGACCGGCGCGCTGATCTGCTCGATCCGGCCCTCCTTGAAGACGGCGATCCGGTCGCTCATCGTCAGCGCCTCGTCCTGGTCATGGGTGACGTAGACGAAGGTGATGCCGACGTCGCCCTGGATCGTCTTCAGCTCGAGCTGCATCTGCTCGCGCAGCTTCAGGTCGAGGGCGCCCAGCGGCTCGTCGAGCAACAGGACCCGGGGCCGGTTGACGATCGCCCGCGCCAGGGCGACGCGCTGGCGCTGTCCGCCGGAGAGCTCGGCCGGCCGGCGCTCGCCGTAGCCGGGCAGGCGGACCATCTCCAGCGCCTCGTCGCGCCGCCGTGCCCGCTCGGCCTTGGCGACGCCGGCGATGCGCAGCCCGTAGGCGACGTTCTCGCCGACCGTCATATGGGGAAACAGCGCGTAGTCCTGGAAGACCGTGTTGACCGCTCGGTCGTAGGGGGGGACCCCGGTCATGTCCCGTCCGGCCAACTCGATCGTGCCGCCGCTCTGATCCTCGAAGCCGGCGATCATCCGCAGCGTCGTCGTCTTGCCTGAGCCGGAGGGGCCGAGCAGAGTGAAGAACTCTCCGGCCTCGATCTCCAGGTCGATCCCCGCAACCGCCCGAACCTCGCCGTAGTACTTGGTGAGGCCTACCAGGCGGATGTCAGGTGGAGTAGCTACACCATGACGTTATCCGAGTAGTTCAGGAGGTCAAGGACAAAGCCGCCCCGGCCAGTTGGCCGAGGCGGCGTACGGGACACCCCTGCCCCGAAGTGTCAGACGGATCTCAGAAGCCTGCTGGGTGACGGGCGACGTAGCCGACGTTGTCACGCAGTTCTTGGTGCCAGCGTGGGCCGGTGCCTTCTGAATCGCCGGAGGTGTCCCAGCGGTAGCCGGCGATCACCGCGTAAGCGTGACCGGCGTTGGCGTAGACAGTGATCCAGCGCCCTTCGCCTTCCAGGCCCCAGTTCTCCATCGGGCCTGAGGGAAGCGGGCTTTCGAGGAATTCCCCGCCGTGCAATGCGTAGCTGACCGAGCCGGAGCAGTCATAGCCGCGATCCCACCAGCGGCCGTGGCCGCCGCCCCAGATGTAGGGCTTGGTGCGGATCCGGTTGGCGGCCGAGACAACGGCCTTGATCCGGGGGGGAGCCGCCTTCGGCGGGATCAGCATGCCGTTCGGCAGCAGTCGCGCTTTCGGCGTGGGAGTGCAGATATCGACTTCGGCAGGCGTCAAGCCGCCGCCACCGCAATTGGCGCTGGCGCCTGAGGGTAAGAGAGCGAGGACCATCAGCGCCGCGATTGCGACCAACCCCGCCTTGAGCTTTGAACTGTTCTTAGGCAAACCGATCTCCTTCGTCGGCCTACGGGGTTAGCTGTCGGGCTGGCGCTGATAGGAGCCTGCGCCCCCGTCCTATGTCGGACGGGTTAGCCCCGAAAACGTGGTTCCCCCGCTCCCGCGTCGCCAGGTGGCTTGCGGGACTCGGCGTTTCGGTTGTTCGGAACGGCGGGCAGTGTAGCCGATCGCCCGGGCGGATGCTCACAGAAAACAAACATTTTGTGGCCCTTCGCACATTCATCCCGGAATCCTCTCGACGGGCCGAGTGTTAGCTTGCAGCCCTGGGATGGAACTTTCAGGCCGAACAGCACTGCTAACCGGCGCCACTGGCGGTCTCGGCCGCGCGATCGGCGCCGCCCTGGCCACGAAAGGCGTCAAGCTAATTCTCAGCGGCCGCAAGGCTGAGGCGCTGGAAGCGCTGGCGGCCGAGCTTCCGGGCGAGGGACACCGAGTGCTACCAGCCGACCTTGCCGAGTCGGGCGCAGCCGAGCAGCTCGCCGTCGAAGCGGGCGAAGTTGACATCCTGATCGCCAACGCCGCCCTGCCGGGCGTCGGCCTGCTGACGGACTTCAGCTCCGAGCAGGTGACGCGAGCGCTGCGCGTCAACCTCGAGGCGCCGATGCTGATGGCGAGAGCGCTCTACCCGGCGATGGTCGAGCGCGGCAGCGGCCACCTCGTCTTCGTCTCCTCGCTCTCGGGCAAGGTCGCCAGCCCGCGCAGCTCGATCTACAACGCAACCAAGTTCGGCCTGCGCGGCTTCGCCTTCGGCCTGCGCATGGACCTCGGACCGCAGGGGATCGGTGTCTCCCTCGTCTCACCCGGATTCGTCCGCGAAGCGGGCATGTTTGCCGACACCGGCGCCAAGCCGCCACCCGGAATGGGAACGACCACCCCAAACCGAGTCGGCGCCGCAACGGTCAAGGCGATAGAGCACGACAAGGTGGAGGTGGCCGTCGCCCCACTCCAGCTTCGCGCCATGTCCCATTTCGCCCTCGCGACCCCAGCTATCTCAGTGCGCGCGCAGAGGGGCTCAGCTGGCCAAAAGGCCGCCAAGGCCGTCGCCGACGGTCATCCCCCCGACAAGCGCTGACGAGCGACGGGTGGGGGGTGCCCGGTCGGCAGCGGCGTCCTCTTTTTCGCCCCACCGACGATCTCGGACGACAGGAAGCGGCCTGGCGAAAAACCCAGCAACGACCGGGCACCCCCCACCCGTCGCCCACCGTCCACCTTGCCTAGGATGAGGTTGTGAGCAGTTTCGACTCCTTCAGCGCCCGCTCCACTCTCGAGGTGGGGGGTCGCTCTTATGAGGTGTTCAGGCTCGACTCGCTGCAGGAGAAGTTCGACGTCGCCCGACTGCCCTACTCGATCAAGGTCCTGCTGGAGAACGTGCTGCGGTTGGAGGACGGCGTCTCGGCGACCGCCGAGGACGTCGAGGCGATTGCGAGCTGGGACGCGGCGGCGGAGCCCAGCGCCGAGATCCCCTATCAGCCGGCGCGGGTGCTTATGCAGGACTTCACCGGTGTGCCGGCCGTCGTCAACCTGGCGGCGATGCGCGACGCGATGGCGGAGATCGGTGGCGACCCGGAGAAGATCAACCCGCTGGTCAACGTCGACCTGGTGATCGACCACTCGGTCCAGGTCGACGCTTTCGGCAACGCGCGTGCCTTCGCGGTCAACGCCGAGCGCGAGTTCGAACGCAACCGCGAGCGCTACTCCTTCCTCAAGTGGGGCCGCGAGGCCTTCGACAACTTCAGCGTCGTGCCGCCGGCAACCGGGATCTGCCACCAGGTCAACCTCGAGCACATCTCCCAGGTCGTCTACAGCTCCGAGCGCGGCGGCACGCTTCAGGCCTACCCCGACACCCTCGTCGGCACCGACTCGCACACGACGATGGTCAACGGCCTCGGCGTGCTCGGCTGGGGGGTCGGTGGGATCGAGGCCGAGGCGGCGATGCTGGGCCAGCCGGTCTCGATGCTGCTGCCCCAGGTGGTCGGCTTCAAGCTCGGCGGCGAGCTGCCGCAGGGGGCGACCGCCACCGACCTGGTCCTGACCGTGACCGAGATGCTGCGCGGGCACGGGGTCGTCTCCAAGTTCGTCGAGTTCTACGGCCCCGGCCTGGCGACGCTCGGGCTCGCCGACCGGGCGACGATCGGCAACATGTCGCCGGAGTTCGGCTCGACCTGCGCGATCTTCCCGATCGATGCTGAGACGATCCGCTACCTGGAGCTGACCGGGCGCCCGACCGAGACGCTCGAGCTGGTCGATGCCTACGCCCGCGCGCAGGGGATGTTCCATGACAACGACTCCGAAGACCCGGTCTTCTCGGCGACGCTGGAGTTGGACCTCGGCGAGGTGGAGCCGAGCATCGCCGGGCCCAAACGCCCCCAGGACCGTGTTCCTCTGGCCGAGGCGAAGCAGGCCTTCCTCGAGGCGATGCAGGATTTCGACCCCGAGGCTGCCGAGCAGATGGGCAACGGCATCGACGAGGCGGGCGAGGAGTCCTTCCCCGCCTCCGACCCGCCCGCCGAGGAGCACGACGACGAGCGCGGCAGGCCGCGGCCGGCGCTCAGCGGTGCGCCGGCGGCAATGCTCGATGGCGGCAGCGAGGACGCGATCGAGGTGCGGCTGGAGGACGGCACGGCCTTTGAGCTCGATCACGGCCGCGTCGTGATCGCCGCGATCACCAGCTGCACCAACACCTCCAACCCCTCGGTGATGATCGGCGCCGGGCTGCTCGCCCGCAACGCGGTACAGCGCGGCCTGGTGCGCAAGCCCTGGGTGAAGACGTCGCTCGCGCCGGGCTCGACCGTGGTCACCGACTACCTCGACAAAGCCGGGCTGAGCGAGTACCTGGACCAGCTCGAGTTCAACCTGGTCGGCTACGGCTGCACGACCTGCATCGGCAACTCGGGCCCGCTGCCGGCGGAGATATCGGCCGCGGTCGAGAAGAACGACCTGGCGGTCTGCGCGGTGCTGTCGGGGAATCGCAACTTCGAGGGCCGCATCAACCAGGACGTCAAGGCGAACTACCTGGCGAGTCCACCCCTGGTCGTCGCCTATGCGCTGGCCGGCCGCATGGACCTCGACCTGACCAGCGAGCCGCTCGGCGAGGGGTCAGACGGCGAGCCCGTCTACCTGAAGGACATCTGGCCCGACCCGGCCGAGATCAAGGACCTGGTCGGGCGCTCGATCGCCTCGGAGATGTTCACCCGCAACTACGGCGGCGTGCTGGAGGGGGACGAGACCTGGAAGGCGGTCGAGGTGCCGGAGGGGGACCGCTATACCTGGCCCGACTCGACCTATGTGCGCAAGCCGTCTTTTTTCGAGGGAATGCCACCCGAGCCACCCCCGATCGCGCCGATCTCCGGCGCCCGGGTGCTGGCCCTGCTCGGCGATTCGATTACGACCGATCACATCTCACCCGCGGGTGCGATCAAAAAAGCGAGCCCGGCGGGGCAGTGGTTGATCGAGCAGGGAGTGGAGCCGCGCGACTTCAACTCCTACGGCTCGCGGCGCGGCAATCACGAGGTGATGATCCGCGGCACCTTCGCCAACATCCGCCTGCGCAACCTCCTGGTCGAGCGTGCCGGCGGCTTCACCCGCCGCTTCCCGGGCGGCGAGGAGACGACGATCTTCGCGGCGGCGACGGCCTACGCGGAGGAAGGCGTGCCGCTGGTCGTCCTCGCGGGCAAGGAGTACGGCTCGGGCTCCTCGCGCGACTGGGCGGCAAAGGGGACGAAGCTGCTCGGCGTGCGCGCGGTGATCGCCGAGTCCTTCGAGCGCATCCACCGCTCGAACCTGATCGGCATGGGCGTCCTGCCATTGCAGTTCCCCGCCGGCGAGTCGATCGAGTCGCTCGGCCTGACCGGGGAGGAGACGATCGACATCGGCGACTTGGAAAATGGTCAGACAAAAACAGTCACGGTGAAAGCCGGAGATGTCGAGTTCGAGGCAACGGTGAGACTCGACACCCCCAACGAGGTCGAGTATTTCCGCAACGGCGGCATCCTCCAAACCGTTCTCAGAAACCTGAAATAAAAATCCGTAAAGGGGAGGGGGTGGCTCGGGAGGCTGGGGTGTGCGGCTGGCGAGCGCCGAACCAAGCCAGGCGAGGACGCAGGGAGCCCGAATAGCAGCGCTATTCGGGCGACTGAGGACGCAGCATGGCGCAGGTTCGCCGCCGCCAGACGCGCGCACCAGACTTTCGAGACGCCTCCGCCCCGCAAGAGCGGTACAGGAGGGCCGCGGGAGGCAGGGGGTCCGCGCGACCCTCACTGCACCTATGCGTCGGTAGCCAGGGAGGGATGCCGACGCGCCTGCCTCCTCGGGCGGGACTGCCCGATGGAAACAGTCAACTGTTACCTATAGCGCCTGTTGGCCTCTGGGTCAAGGCATCTTGAGCGGATCTACGGGGTTTCCGCCCTGTCTTTGCGGAGAATCCCCGATACCCCACCCACGCCTCTCGATCAGCTCGATCCCGATCACACTGCCCACCGGGCCGACCGGCGTGAGCGTCGCGGCGAGCAGGGTGTAGGGGGCCTCACGCCTGATGCAGGCAAACCAGATGACGATGCAGAGCGCAACAAACCCCAACCCATGCGCCCAACCAAAGATCATCGTCTCGGTGTCGAAGCCAGGGACCAGCCAAAAAAAGATTAACCCAGCAAAGATCGTCAGCTCAATCCAAGAGAGCACCTTGACGCGAGCAAACAGCTTCCCCGGAACGGGCTTCCTCATAGGACGGAAGGGGCGTGTCGGGGGTGTCCGGGCGGCAGCGGCGTCCTCTTTTTCGCCCCACCCACGATCTCGGACAGCCGAAGACTCCCCAGGCGAAAAACCCAGCAACGCCCGGACACCCCCGACACGCCCCTAAGCCCCAGGAGTAAGCGCGGTGAGCACGATCCGTTCCTGCTCGCGCGCATGGGCGATCGAGTAGCCCTCGCCCGGGCTTGCCCGGGTCGGGCGGCCGACGTAGCCGAGCTCGATCCCCTCGGGCATCAGGTCGGGGAGGCGGCGCGACATCACCTTCCAGCAGCCCATGTTGCGCGGCTCCTCCTGCGCCCAGACGATCTCTTTGAGATTGGGGTAGGAGGCGATCAGTTCGCTGAGCTGCTCCTTGGCGAACGGGTAGAGCAGCTCGACCCGGGCGATCGCCACGTTCTCGGCCGTCTCGCGCCGCTCGCTGGCGTCGATGTCCCAGTAGACCTTGCCGGTGCAGAGCACGAGCCGCTCGACCTTCTCGCGGCGCTCGGTCGCGGCGGGGTCGTCGAGGATGAAGTGGAAATGGCCGCTGGTCAACTCGTCGGCGGTCGCCGACGCACGGTCGAGTCGCAGCAGCCCCTTCGGCGTGAAGACGATCAGCGGCCGCGGCTTGCGGATCAGCGCCTGGCGGCGCAGCAGGTGGAAGTACTGGGCGGCGCTGCTGGGGTTGGCGATGCGGATGTTGCCCTCCGCCGCCAGCGCCATGAAGCGCTCGATGCGGGCGCTCGAGTGCTCTGGGCCCGAGCCCTCGTACCCATGTGGCAGCAGCAGGGTGAGGCGGCTCGTCTGTCCCCACTTGGCCTCGCCCGAAACGATGAAGCTGTCGATGATCACCTGGCCGGCGTTGGCGAAGTCGCCGAACTGGGCCTCCCAGAGGACCAGGGCGTCCGGGGTCGCCGCCGAGTAGCCGTACTCGAAGCCGAGGCAGGCGATCTCCGAGAGCGGGCTGTTGTAGAGCTCGAAGGGGGCCTTGGCATCGTTGAGGTTCTGCATCGGGCAGTAGGGCAGGCCGGTCTTCTCGTCGTGGAGGACGAGGTGGCGATGCGAGAAGGTGCCGCGCTCGGTGTCCTGACCGGTGAGGCGGATGTGGACGCCCTCGGTAAGCAGCGAGGAGAAGGCGAGCGCCTCGGCATGGCCGAACTCGATGCCCCCCTCGGCGAGCGCCTGCCCGCGGTTGCCGAGCGGTTTGCGCAGCTTGCGATGGATCGTGAAGCTCTCCGGCACCTCGAGCAGGGCCTCGTTCAGCTCAGCCAGCTTCTCCGCCGGGACTGTCGTTTCGACCGGCGGGCTGGCGCTGCGGTCGAGTTCGCCGGTGCTGGAGGTGGTCACGGTCGGGTCTTCGTACTCGCCCAGCTCCATCTTCCTGCGCAGGTCCTTGAGCGCCGCCGACATCTCCTCGTGCCGCTCCTCGCGCGCCCGCTCGACGTCCTCGCGGGCGATCGTCCCCTCCTCGATCAGCTTCTCGGCGTAGATCTCTGAGACCGGCGGGTGGGCCTTGATCTTGGCGGCGATCGCCGGCTGGGTGTAGGCGGGCTCGTCGGTCTCGTTGTGGCCGAAGCGGCGGTAGCCGATCACGTCGATGACGATGTCGCGGCCCCAGCGCTCGCGGTAGGCCATCGCCAGGCGGATCGCCGCGGAGCAGGCCTCGACGTCGTCGGCGTTGACGTGGACGATCGGCACGTTGAACCCCTTCGCCATGTCGGCCGCGTAGGGGGTCGAGCGGGCGTCCTCGGGGTCGGTGGTGAAGCCCACCTGGTTGTCCTGGATGATGTGGATCGTGCCGCCGGTCGTGTAGCCACGCAGCGCCTGCAGGTTGAGCGTCTCGGCGACGACTCCCTGGCCCGGGAAGGCGGCGTCGCCGTGGAGCAGCACCGGCACCGCGTACTTCGGCCTGTGCTCGAGCTTCGCGCCGTCGATCTCGGACTGCAGGAAGCGGGTCGCCCCCTCGACCACCGGGTCGACGAACTCGAGGTGGCTCGGGTTGGGGAAGAGGCGCACGGCGACCTCCTCGCCCTCGTGGGTCTCGTAGATCCCCTGGTGGCCGTAGTGGTACTTGACGTCGCCGGTGCCGCCGTGGGGGATCGCGGCGACGGCCTTGACCATCTCGATCTGCTTGGCGCCCTCGAACTCGGCCAGGATCGACTCGACCGAGCGCCCCAGGTTGTGGGCGAGGACGGCGAGGCGGCCACGGTGGGCCATGCCGAAGGCGACCTCCTCGGCGCCGGCGCGGCCGGCGAGGGTGACGAGCTCGTCGAGCATCGGCACGATCACGTCGAGGCCCTCGATCGTGAAGATCTTCTGACCCAAATACGCTTTCTCGACGAAGCGCTCGAACTCGAAGACGTCGATCAGCCGGCCCAGCAGGCGGCGTTTCTCGCCGTCGTCGAGCGGCTGGCGGTGGGCGCCGGTCTCGACCATCTCACGCAGCCAGGTCCGCTGCTGGTGCGAGGAGAGGTGCTCGAACTGGTAGGCGATCGAGCCGCAGTAGGCCTCGCGCATGCGCGGCAGGACCTCGAGCAGGGTCTCGCCCGGGACGCCGATGCGCAGGATCGAGGCCGGCACGCGGGCCATCAACTCCGGCGTCAGGTTGAGGCTCTCGGGCTGGATCGCCGGGTCGCCCTTCGGCTCTTTTCCGAGCGGGTCGAGCCGGGCGGCCAGATGGCCGTGGGTGCGGTAGCCCTTGAGCAGGGAGGTGGCGGACTGGACCGCGCCGAGCAGCTCTTCGTCCGGGGCGCCGGGGGCCGAGGGCGCCTGCGCGGCACCCAGCGGCGGCGCCGAGGCGGAGGCCGGGTGGGCGGCGGCGAGCGGCGCCGGGTCGATGCCGAGGTCGGCGGCGACCGTCTCGTAGAAGCCACCCTCGCCTTCGAGCAGCTGCTCGATCCGTTTCAGGAAGGCGCCGGACTCGGCCCCCTGGATCACCCGGTGGTCGTAGGTCGAGGTCAGCGTCATCGTCTTCGAGACGCCGAGCTGCCGCAGCCGCTCCGGCGAGGCGTGGGCCCACTCGGGCGGGTAGGCGATCGCGCCCGCGGCGACGATCGCGCTCTGGCCCTTCATCAGCCGGGGGACCGAGGCGACGGTGCCGATCCCGCCCGGGTTGGTCAGCGAGATGTTGGTGCCCTGGAAGTCGTCGGCGGTGAGCTTCGACTCCCGCGTCTTCGTGATCAGGTCCTCGTAGTAGCCGCGGAAGCCGGCGAAGTCGAGCCCGTCGGCACCCTTGATCGCCGGCACCATCAGGCTGCGCGAGCCGTCCTTGCGCTCGATGTCGACGGCGATGCCGAGGTTGACCGGCCCGTTCTCGATCGCGAAGGGCTTGCCCTCGCGCTCCTCGAAGCTGCGCACCATCACCGGCCATTCCTTGGCGGCCCGCACGATCGCCCAAGCGATCAGGTGCGTGAAGGAGACCTTCAGCCCGCGCTCTTTGAGCTGCCCGTTCAGCGCCTTCCGCTTCGCATCCAGCGTGTTGACCGCCACCGTCCTGAACGAGGTAGCGGTAGGAACCTCCCGACTCTCGCCCATAGCCTGAGCCAACATCGCGGCCGGCCCCCGCAAAGCTTTCGCCTCACCACTGACGGCCCCCGCGGCTCCCCCGCCATTGGCAGCGGCAAGCACATCGTCCTTAGTCACCTTGCTCCCGGGACCGCTACCAGCTACCGAGCCAAGATCAACGCCGTTCTCCTCAGCTACCCGCCGCGCAACGGGAGTCGCCCGAACTCCATTGCCGGCGCCGTTTCCAGACGTCCCACCCGCGGGTGGCGCCGAGGAGGGGGTGTCCGAGCGGGCGCGGCGTCCCGTTCCTCGCCCTGACCCCTCATCGAGAGACCCATCGCCGCCCGGCGAGGAACCCAGCGCACGCTCGGACACCCCCTCCCCCGCGACAGGACCCGCGGCCGAGGCCTCAGAGCCCTCACCCGGTTCCATCTCAGCCAGAGGAGCGCCGACAGGCACCTCCTCGTCGACCGACGCGATCAGCTTCGTGATGACGCCGTCAGCCGGCGCAGGCACCTCCGCGTCGACCTTGTCGGTCGAGACCTCGACCACCGTGTCGCCCTCGTGAACGAAGTCGCCCTCGGCGACGTGCCATTCGAGAACGATGCCCTCGGTGACCGACTCGCCCATCTCGGGCATCTGGATCTGGACGGTCGCCGTTTGCGCCATTCGTAGATTGAGTGTATGAAAGAGCGATGAACTACTTCGTCACCGGCGCCACCGGCTTCATCGGCCGCAACCTCGTCGCCCGGCTTTTGCAGCGCGAGGGGACGATCTACGCGCTGGTCCGGGCGGGCTCGCGCGGCCGCCTCGAGGAGCTGCGGACCGCCTGGGGAGCCGATGGAGCCCGGGTCGTGCCGATCGCCGGCGACCTCGCCCAGCCCAGCCTCGGCGTCTCCGAGGAGGACCTGGTCACGCTGCGCGGTGACGTCGACCACTTCTTCCACCTGGCCGCGATCTACGACATGGCGGCGGGCGCCGAGGCCCAGGAGGTCGCCAACGTCGAGGGAACCAGGCACGCGGTCGAACTGGCCGGCGCGATCGAGGCGGGCTGTTTCCACCAGATCAGCTCGATTGCCGCCGCCGGCCTCTACAAGGGCACCTGGACCGAGGACATGTTCGAGGAGGCCGAAAACCTCGACACCCACCCCTACTTCCGCACCAAGCACGAGTCCGAGCGGGTCGTGCGCGAGCATTGCGGCCGGCCCTGGCGGGTCTACCGGCCGGGGATCGTCGTCGGCGACTCGCGCACGGGCGAGATCGACAAGATCGACGGCCCCTACTACATGTTCAAGCTGCTGCAGCAGGCACGGCGGGTGCTGCCGTCCTGGCTGCCGACCCTCGGCATCGAGGGGGGGAGATCAACATCGTCCCGGTCGACTACGTCGCCGCGGCGCTCGATCACATCGCCCACAAGCCGGGGCTCGACGGTCGCGCCTTCAGCCTCACCGATCCGAGGCCGAAGACGGCGGGCGAGGTACTCAACCTCTTCGCCCGCGCGGCCGACGCGCCGCGGGCGGCGCTGCAGCTCGACTCCGGCATCACCGACCCGGCGAGCAGCCTGGTCCGCACGGGCCTGAAGTTCTTCCCGCCGGCGAAGCGGGCGGCGAAGGCGGCGCTGGACCAGGTCGGCATCCCGGCCGGCGTGCTCAGCTACGTCAGCTACCCCACCCACTTCGACTCGACCGAGGCGGAGGAGGCGCTTGCCGGCTCGGGGATCGAGGTGCCGCCGCTGGAGAGCTACGCCGATCGCGTCTGGGACTACTGGGAGCGCAACCTCGACCCCGACCTGTTCAACGATCGCTCGCTGTCCGCGGCGGTGCGCGGCAAGGTGGTGCTGATCACCGGCGCGTCCTCGGGGATCGGCAAGGCGGCGGCGGTCAAGGCGGCGGACGCGGGCGCGACGGTGCTGCTCGTCGCCCGCTCGGTCGACAAGCTCGAGGAGACGAAAAGGGAGATCGAGACAGCCGGCGGCGTCGCCCACATCCACCGCTGCGACATGTCCGATATCGACGACGTCGAGCGGATGGCCGAGGAGGTGCTCGCCTACCACGGGCAGGTTGACATCCTCGTCAACAACGCGGGCCGCTCGATCCGGCGCTCGGTGAAGCTCTCCTACGACCGCTTCCACGACTACGAGCGGACGATGCAGATCAACTACTTCGGCGCCCTGCGGCTGATCCTGGCCCTGCTGCCCTCGATGCAGGCACGCAAGTCGGGGCACATCATCAACATCAGCTCGATCGGCGCCCAGACCAACCCGCCGCGCTTCTCCGCCTACGTCGCCTCGAAGTCGGCGCTGGACGCCTTCAGCCGGGTGATCGCCTCCGAGGTGTTCGACGACGGCGTCAACATCACGACGATCTACATGCCGCTGGTGCGGACGCCGATGATCGCGCCGACGCGGATGTACGACATGTTCCCCGCCATCACGCCCGAGGAGGCGGCCGAGATGATCGCCGGGGCGATGATCGCCAAGCCGAAGAAGGTGGCGACGCGAATGGGCACCTTCGGCGAGCTGCTCTACGCGGTCGCGCCGACCGTCAGCGACAAAATCCTCAACACTGCCTTCAAGCTGTTTCCGGAGTCGCAGGCGGCCAAGGGGAAGGGCGACGAGGCGCCCGATCTGGCGCCCACGACCGAGGCTGTCGCCTTCGCGCACCTGATGAAAGGCGTGCACTGGTAGGTCGGAGAGGTGTGCGCCGGAGGGCGCCGCGGGTTTGCCCAGGTTCGCTTCGCTGACGCTGCGCTCACTTCTGGTGGCGTCAGCGATTCGGTAGCCGGTAACGCGTTCCACGGCGCTCCCCGACCTTGACCAGGCGGCCATCGCCAACGAGCGAGCCGAGCAAGTCACGAACCTTCCAGCGGTCGAGCCCGGTTGCATCCCGCGCGTCCGAATTGCTAATCGGTCTTTCCGCCGCGAGACCCTCAATCAGATTCCTGAGCTCCTCGGCGCTCAAGAGAAGTCCTGCCGGAGCTTCAAGGTCCCCGGCAAGGTGATAGGTGGCGCCGCCTCGCTCCCCCCTTTGTTCAAGAAAACCAGCGTCACGCAGGCGCTGTAGCGTCATTCGCGCTACTGATCGGTCCGCTTGCAGGATCTCGCGCGCTCTCGCATTGGTCAACGTCTTTCCTCGCGCCGCGTGTACGAGCAGGAGTCGATCTAAGCCGACCAGGTTCCCGCGGTTCTCCAGCTCTCTGATCCAGGCCCGCTCGGCCGGTGTCACCGCGCTTCGTATGGGGAGTGCGACGGCGACCTCGTGGCCATGGTCGCGAAACTCTGGAGGGTCGAGCATCTCTTCGCGCATCGTGTCCTCCATGACATCAATGCCCATACCGGCGTCCTCAGCGAGGCCGAAACGGCGCAGGGCTCGGATCACCGCAAGGTTTCTAGGTGCATTGGTTTCACGGATGTTCTCTACGGTGACCGGCTCAGGCAGGCCGCCGGGGGAGCGGATCACAACCGACGATGGCCTGATCTCCACCCTCACTGAAGTGCGGTTCAGCTCGTAGTCTCGGTGGGCGAGTGCGTTGGCCATCGCCTCCCTGACGACCTGAGGGGGAAGTCTTGGTAGGTCGTAGCGGCGAATTCCCAAAACGACGAGCTCAGTACCGAGCTCCTCGAGGATTCGCTCGACGGCGCCTTCGAGCTGCAGCGGCAGCGAACCGCGGATCTCTAGCCTGAGGTCGTAGTCGGTTGACCTGTCGGCGGGATAGCGCAGGATCTCCGTGTATGCCTTCCCGAGGGTATTCGCTGGATCTTGCGTGAGAAATAGCGCCCCCGCCACCGTCAGTTTTCCGTCGGCCGCGTATCCGTGCTCGGACAGCCTTTCGTTTACCTCTTCGGTATTCCAGCCAAAGGCCGCGCAGAAGCCCCGGATCAGCTCTGGGCTAGATCCAATCGGAATTGGCTCAGGCGAAAGCTCGAAGCGCCTGGGCGTTTTTTCGTTGAGCAGGCGGTGTAGCTCAGAGCCGAAGGCCGGCTCGTCCATAGTCCCTTTTCTCAGCTTGACGACTCCCTTCGACGTTTGCGCGAAGCCTTCCCGGCGGCGTGCTACCGAGATCGCAACGATCTGACGCCCGGCCACCGACACCTCATGCAGCGAGTAGCGACCTGGGTCGCGGACGGCGCGTATGGCCTCATAGATCGCGTCCGCGCTGCCAGCATCGAGCTGTCGTCCGACAATCCGCCCATCGTCGTCGACTCCGATGAGGATCACCCCGCCGTCCGCGTTGGAGAAAGCCACCACCGTGTCCTGGACTTGGTCGCGTCCGATTCCCGTCTTGAACTCGATGTGCTGGCTCTCGCCGGGGAATTCGCGCTCGAACTCGTCAGCTGTGAGAGCCATCGGCATCTCGGGGCGGCCAGGGTGAAATGGGGGATATGAGGAGTTTGTAGCGACCATTTTGATCTGAAACAAGTGTCTCATATTTGTTCATATCGCGACTCAAGGTAGGTTCCGGCTGGAAATGAGCGTCGAACGGAGACTCAAGCATTGGGGGTGGGGATATGAGGATCAGGTGCCCTCGAAGAAAGAGCTGGAGGAGGCTGCTGCTGGGATCGGGGCTCGATTCGGCTTTGGTGGCGAGGTAGAACAGCCTGTTCCGCTGGAGGAGGTCGAGGTTCGGGTGCCGCGGTTGAAGGTGCCTGGTGGATTTGGGGATCTTTTTACGGATGAGAAGTACGAGCGCGTTAGTCGGGCGTTGGGGAAGGCTTATCGGGACGTGGTGCGGGGGTTTCGGGGGGAATTCGGGAATCCGCCGGATCTGGTGGCGCTGCCTCGGGACGAGTCGGAGATCGAGACGGTGCTCTCCTGGTGTGAGGCCGAGGGCGCGGCGGTTATTCCCTTTGGCGGCGGTACGAGCGTGGTCGGTGGGGTCGAGGGGCGGCTGGGGGATCGGCCCTTTGTCTCGCTCGATCTGCGGCGGCTGGACCGGGTGCTCGAGGTGGATGCGGAGTCGATGGCGGCTCGGATCCAGGCCGGGGCAACCGGGCCGCGGCTGGAAGAACAACTGCGCGAGCACGGGCTGACGTTGCGGCACTTTCCGCAGTCGTTCGAGTACTCGACCCTCGGCGGCTGGATCGCCACGCGGGCGGGCGGGCACTTCGCCACCCTCTACACGCACATCGACGACCTGGTCGAGTCGGTGCGGGCGATCACGCCTCGCGGGACCTGGGAGAGCCGGCGGTTGCCGGGCTCGGGGGCGGGACCGTCGCCGGACCGGGCGCTGATCGGCTCTGAGGGAATTCTCGGCGTGATCGGCGAGGCCTGGATGCGGGTGCGCCCGCGACCCGAGTTCAAGAGCTCCCGCGGGGTCGAGTTCGACGACTTCCTGGCGGCGGCGGGCGCCGTGCGCGAGATCTCCCAGTCGGGCCTCTACCCGAGCAACTGCCGCCTGCTCGACGCGACGGAGGCGGGCATGACCGGCGCCGGCAGCGGCGAGAGGAGCCTGCTCGTGCTCGGCTTCGAGTCGGCGCACCATCCCGTCGACGCCCCCATGGACCTGGCCCTGGCGATCGCCCGCGAGCACGGCGGCGAGCCCAACGACCCGCCGGCGGGCCGGAAACGGGACTCGGAGTCCCGAAATCGGCCCAACGAGGCTGGGGACGGCGACTCTGTGGGGGCCTGGCGCTCGGCGTTTCTCTTGGCGCCCTACCTGCGCGACACGTTCGTCGCCTGCGGGGTGCTCTCGGAGACCTTCGAGACGGCGATCACCTGGGACCGCTTCGAGGACTTCCACGCGACGACGATGGAGGCGGTCCGGGCCAAGGTCGCCGAGGTTTGCGACGCGCCCGCAAGCGGCCCCGGAGCACCCCGCGTCAGCTGCCGTTTCACCCACGTCTACCCCGACGGCCCGGCGCCCTACTTCACCGTGATGGCCCCCGCCGTGCGTGGCGGCGAGGTCGAGCAGTGGGACGAGATCAAGGCGGCTGCCGCGGAGGCCGTCATCGAAGGCGGCGGCACGATCACCCACCACCACGCCGTCGGCCGCGACCACCGCCCCTGGTACGACCGCCAGCGCCCGGCGCCATTCGCGGCTGCGTTGCGGGCCGCCAAGGCCGAGCTGGATCCGGCCGGGATGCTGAATCCCGGCGTTCTCATCGACCCGTAGCGAGGAGATGACCGCCTCGCGGCGATACCCTGTCGCGACCCGCTTAGCCGTTAAGCGCGCTCCATCTCTCCGTCCGCCATGGAAACGATCACCTCAGAGCACCCGACGATCCCCGCGAAACCGGCCGAACCCGTCGTCCCGCGCCGCTCGCCGCTGCGCGCGGCGATCAAGACCGGGCGGCCGCAGGAGTGGATCAAGAACACCTTCGTCTTCGCCGGCCTGCTCTTCTCCGGCAAGTTCAACCAGCCGCACGACGTGCTGGAGGCCTTCCTCACCTTCGTCGCCTTCTGCGGGATCTCCAGCGCCGGCTACTACGTCAACGACCTGGTCGACATCGAGCTCGACCGCAAGCACCCGAAGAAGCGCTTCCGCCCGTTGGCGGCCGGCGAGCTCTCCGAGCGGGCGGCGATGACGATCGCGCCGCTGCTGGCGATCGCCGCGATCGCCCTCGCCTTCGGCACCGTCAACTGGCAGGTCGGGCTGATGGTCGTCGGCTACGGGATCGCCCAGGTCGCCTACAGCCTCGGGCTCAAGCAGATCGTGATCGTCGACGTGATGACGCTTGCCGGCCTCTTCATCCTGCGCGTCGCCGCCGGCGCCGTCGCCGTTGACGCCCACGCCTCCGAATGGCTGCTGCTCTGCACCGGCATGGTCGCCCTCTTCCTCGGCGTGACCAAGCGGCGCCAGGAGGCCGTCTCCGAGCTGCACCAGGGCACCAGCAGCCGCCCGGTTCTGGAGCACTACTCACTGCCCTTCCTCGACCAGATGGTCGCCATGGTCACCACCGGAACCGTGATCAGCTACTCGATCTACGCCGTCAACTCGCCGATCATCGGCAACAAGATGATGTGGACGATCCCCCCGGTCCTCTACGGCATCTTCCGCTACCTCTACCTGATCTACGACCGCGCCGACGACCGATCCACCGCCTCGATGGTCGCCGAGGACAAGGGAATGATCGTCGCCGGAGCGATCTGGATCGTCACCGCCTTCGCCCTGCTCTACATCTTCAAGTAGGGCTGCTCTACGTCATAGAGCAAATGAACACCGATTTTGGTGTCAGGACTCGACCGGCAGGTCCGAGAGCAGCTCGGTCTTGCCGTCTCGCTGGAACTGCAGGTCGATCGTCTCGTTCTTGCGGTAGGTGCCGAAGAGGCCTAGGTACATCGCCAGCCAGCGGCCGGTGCCGACCTTCTCCTTGACGATCTCGCGGCTGAAGACGATCTCGCCGGCGCGGACGTCGTAGTCGGCCTCCTCGCGCTGCTCAACACCGTTGATGAAGACGGTGAAGGGGGCTTCGGCGCCGGCCGGCAGCTTCACTCGCCGCCCGGCGGCGTAACTGCCCTTGGGTATCTCGCTCTCGGTCATTGTGGGGCGCCTTTCTTGCGCATACCGTCAGGAAGGCGCCCCGAGAGTCTCGCGCACCGCGTCGAACGGCGTCTCGTAGCCGGTCGGGTCGAGCTCTTCGCGCGTCACCCCGCCCCGATACGGCATGAAGGTTCCATCGCCGCGCACGTCAATACCTGCAACCGGCTTGCGCAGCAGCCCCTTGCCGGCGATCTGCAACCGAGCATGAACCTGCTGCTCCGGCCCAAAGTCCCGCAACGAGGAGACCCCCTTCACCGGCCCCTCGGCCCGGATCGCCAAAGCCCGCTCCCGCATCACGGCCACAGCCTCATCCAGCTCCCCGAAGCTCTCATGCTCTACGTCCGAGCCGTGGCGGATCGTCAGCTTCCAAGCGGCCATCGGGGTGCAGAGTAAGGGACCGGGGGACCCTCCCCCGGAGGCTCATGGAACCACGCCCAAACCCATAACCCACGATCAGCTGCGCAACGGCCTCCGGGGGAGGGTCCCCCGGTCCCGACCTCCTACGCCCCGCGCCGCGGCCGTTTCGGCCGACGCGCCGGCGGGCCGACGATTTTCTCCGGCCCCTCGCGATCGTCAACCGCGACGTACTCGCGCTCGCGCTCACCCGTGTAGATCTGCCGCGGCCGGGCGATCTTCTGCTCGGGGTCGTCCTTCATCTCCATCCACTGGGCGACCCAGCCGGCCGTGCGGGGGATCGCGAAGATCACGGTGAACATCTCGGCCGGGATCTCCAGCGCCTCGTAGATGATCCCCGAGTAGTAGTTGACGTTGGGGTAGAGCTTGCGCGAGGTGAAGTACTCGTCGGCCAGAGCCTGCTTCTCCAGCTCGCGGGCGATCTCGACGACTGCGTTGTACTCGGTCGCCTCGAAGACCTCCTCCATGTGCTGCTGGATGATCCTCGCCCGCGGGTCGTAGTTCTTGTAGACGCGGTGGCCGAAGCCCATCAGTTTCTCTTCGCGGTTCTTGACCCGCTCGAGGAAGCCGGGGATGTTGTCGACCGAGCCGATCCGCCGCAGCATCCGCAGCACCGCCTCGTTGGCGCCGCCGTGCAGCGGCCCGTAGAGCGCCGCGACACCCGCCGCGACGGCCGAGTATGGGTTGACGTCTGATGAGCCGACGCCGCGCACGGCGTTGGTCGAGCAGTTCTGTTCGTGGTCGGCGTGGAGGATGAAGAGCACGTCGAGCGCCTTCGAGAGGGCCGGCTTCGGCACGTGCTTGGCTTCGGTCTTCTTGAACATCATCGAGAGGAAGTTCTCGGCAAAGTTGAGGTCGTTGTCCGGGTAGACGTAGGGCAGGCCGATGTTGTGGCGGTAGGAGAAGGCGGCCAGGGTCGGCACCTTGGCGATCAGCCTCACCGCCGCCATGTAGCGCTCTTCGGGGTCGTCGGTGTGCTTGGCGGCCGGGTAGAAGGTCGAGAGGGCTCCCACACCCGCCAGCAGCATCCCCATCGGGTGGGCGTCGTAGCGGAAGCCCTCGAAGAACTGCTTGAGGTCCTCGTGGACGAAGGTGTGGTGGACGATGTCGTAGGTCCAGCGGTCGAGCTGGGGCCCGGTCGGCAGCTCGCCGAAGATCAGCAGGTAGGCGACCTCGAGGAAGCTGGAGCGCTCGCAGAGCTGCTCGATCGAGTAGCCGCGGTGTTCGAGGATCCCGGCCTCGCCGTCGATGTAGGTGATCGCCGAGCGGCAGGAAGCGGTGTTGGTGAAGGCCGGGTCGTAGGCCAGCATCCCGAATTCGTCCTCGTCGACTTTGATCTGACGCAGGTCCATGGCGCGGACCGTGCCGTCGACGATCGGCAGCTCGTAGCTTTTGCCGGTGCGGTTGTCGGTGACGCTGAGGGAGTCGCCTGCCATTCGAGGCGGCATTTTCGCAGCTTGCGCGTCTCGGCTCGTTAACGCACGGGCAAGGGCTCGAACTGGGTCATCTCGTGCAGCGTCGCGAAGCGCTCGTCGATCTCCTCGCGAGTCAGCCGGGCGACCCTCTCGGTGCCGAAATCCTCGACGTTGAAGGAAGCGAGCACGGTGCCGTAGCCCATCGCCCGCCGCAGGCCGGCCTCGTCGAGCTCGCCGTCGTGGCCGTCGAGGTAGCCGAGGAAGCCGCCGGCGAAGCTGTCGCCGGCGCCGGTCGGGTCGCGCACGTCGTCGAGCGGGAATCCGGGCAGCGCGAAGAAGCCCTCCGCGGTGAACAGCGCCGCGCCGTACTCGCCCTGCTTGGCGACGACCGCGCGGGGGCCGTGCTCCATCACGGCGCGGGCGGCCCGGGCAAGGTTGGACTCGCCGGTCAGTTGGCGGATCTCGGCGTCGTTGACGATCAGGCAGTTGACATCGGCGATCGCGGCGAGCAGCGAGTCCTTCGCCGTGTCGATCCAGAGGTTCATCGAGTCCAGGCCGCTGAAGCGGGCGGCGGCGCACTGGGCGCGCACCTGGCGCTGCAGGTCGGGCTGGATGTTGGCGAGAAAGAGCGTGTCGGCGGCCTTGGCCTCCGCCGAGAGCTTTGGCTCGAACTCGCCGAAGACGCCGAGCCGGGTGTCCTCGGTGTGGGCGACGTTGAGGTCGTACTCGTAGCGCCCGCGCCAGAAGAACGACTGGCCGCCCTGGACCCGCTCGATGTCGCCGGTCTGCACGCCGCGGCTCTCGAGCACCTCGAACTCGGCGGCCCCGAAGTCCTCGCCGACCGGGCCGACCGGGCGCACGTCGGTGAAGAAGCTGGCGGCCAGCGAGAAATGGACGGCGGCGCCGCCCAACATGCGGTCGCGCTCCCCGAACGGGGTCTTTACTGAGTCGAAGGCGATCGAGCCGACCACGGTGAGTGACATTGGGCGGCAGGGTATCTGTTGACCCGGGGTGGCGAGGGGGAGATTCGGCATCGCGCAGTAGGCGATCGAAATCGGTCGGGGCTGATACTCAAGCTTGCGGAATCTCCAGCGATCGCCTGCTGAAAATCAGCGACGGGACGCGGTTTCGACCTTGGAGATAGGCGATCGTCTTGCCCAGCTGGGGCGCTTGGGCGACAAGTTCTTTCCGAGTAGCGCGATCCAGCTGTCCCGCCCAGAACAGTCCAGCGGCGAAGCCGCGAAGAATTGAAGGGTTGTGCTCTTGTCGAATCTCACGCTTCATCCACGAAATGTGCGCCGCGCGCTTGCCGCGTCCGGCGACTACGGAAGCGACGCCGCGGAGATAGACAGGCTGGTTTCGATCTTCCATCCGACGGAAAGCCTCACTGATCCACGGATCGGGCAGTGATCCAGGATGCTCAAGCATCGCCGCGAAGAGCCACGTTGCCAGGTAGGCCGAGTAGGAGCGTGCGGAATCGCGGAGGAAGGCGGTCAAGCCATCCACAACCTTCGAATTCGTGATGAACGGCGGCAGATACGCAGCCACGACCGAGGCGATGGGAGCGAGATCCTCCAGGCGGGCCAGCACTTCGTCGAGAACACCCCGGTCACGTAATTTTCCGAGGCGGTACAAGCTGAACTTGGCGTCGCGGGCATTGATGTTCATGTCCGTCTGCAGCGCCTCCTTCAGGACGGCCCTGAGCTGTGGACGCGCGAGGGCGGAAACGTTGGCGTCCAGCAGGTAGTCGATTGCGGCGAGCTGGCTCGATCCTTCGAGGCTCCTCTTTGCCTCGTCGCCGTGCATTGCTTTTGGCGACATGCCGGAAGATCGCCCGGATCTGCCGGGTGATTAGGACGTACGATTGGGGTCCATGGACCAAAGCGAGCAGAAGCTCTTGCCCGAGATTCGCGAGAGCATCAACCGAATTGCCTCGGCTCACGGCGCAGACAATGTGCGCGTGTTCGGATCGAGGAGGCGGCATGAAGCCGCCGAATCGAGTGACCTCGATCTCCTCGTGGACATGGCCGCTGGGCGCAGTCTCTTCGACCTCGTCGCGCTCACGGACGAGTTGGAGGACGCGCTGGGCGTTGAGGTCGATGTCGTCACCGAGGGTGGGCTGTCGCCCTACCTGCGGGATCGGATTCTGGCCGAGGCGGTCGTGCTCTGAAGGACGAGCGCGTCTACCTGCTGCACATCCGCGACGCCATCGACAAGGTGCTCGCCTATACCGAGTCCGGCCGAGATGAGTTTTTCGCTGGTTCGATTATTCAAGATGCTGTTGTCCGCAACCTGGAGATTGTCGGCGAGGCCGCATGCGGGTGCCGCAGTCCTTGCGAGGCCGCGCACCTGGTGTGCCCTGGCGCGAGATGGCCGGGATGCGGGACAAGCTTGTCCACGACTACTTCGGGGTCGATCTTGCCCTCGTCTGGGATGTGGTTGTTTCCGAGTTGCCCGCCGCGCGGAAGCGCATCACGGCCCTGCTGGAGGAGCTTGACGAGGAAGGCAAGCCGGAGGACGGCGGCGATCCCAGGGAGGTCAAGGGTCTGCCCGAACCGTGACCTTTCGGCTGAAGCGATCACGCTTCGCGAGGCATACCCGACCCCCCTCCCAAACTGACAATGCCCAGCCGACTATGGTTCGGCGCGATGAAGGCGATTCAGATCCAGGAGTTCGGCGGGCCGGAGAAGCTTGAGGTGGTTGAGCTTCCTGAGCCTGAGGCCGGCGAGGGGCAGGTTGTGGTCGAGGTCTCGCGGAGCGGCGTCAATTTTGCCGACACGCACGCGACCCGGAACGACTACCTGGCTGAGCAGTCGCTGCCGCTGATCCCCGGTGGAGAGGTGAGTGGGCGCACCGCTGACGGAAAGCGGGTCGCGGCTCTGCTTGGCGGTGGGGGCTACGCGGAGAAGGTCGTGGTCCCCGAGCAGATGCTCGTCCCGATCCCCGACGGCGTCGACGACGACCAGGCCGCGGCGCTGCTCTTGCAGGGCCTCACCGCGATGGCGCTGGTGCGCCGCTGCGCTCGGATCGAGCCCGGCGAGACGCTTTTGATCGAGGCGGCCGCCGGTGGTACCGGCTCGCTTGCGGTGCAGCTCGGCAAGCAGGCCGGGGCGAAGGTGATCGGGCTTGCCTCGAGCGAGGAGAAGCGGGAGCTGGTCGAGCGCCTCGGCGCCGACGCCACCGTCGATTCGCGCAGCGAGGATCTGAAGGAGGCGATCCTTGCCGCCAACGACGGCGAGCGGGTCGATGCGGTTCTCCATATGAGCGGCGGCGATGCCTTCGACGCCGAGTTCTCGGCCCTCGCCCCACTCGGCCGCATGGTCGTCTTCGGCATCGCCTCGCGCGAACAGCGCGATGTCTCCACCGCCGCGCTCCTGCGTGGCTCCAAGTCCGTGATCGGCTTCTGGCTCGTCCACCTGATGATGCGACCCAAGGAGTTCGGCCCGATGATCGCCGAGCTGCTCGAGGCCGTCGCCGCCGGCAAGCTCGAGGTCAATGTCGGCGAGGTCTACCCGCTTTCCGAGGCCGCGCGCGCCCACGAAGACCTGATCGCCCGCCGCACCAGCGGCAAGCTCCTCTTGGACCCGTCGAAGTGATCCCCTTCAAGGACCTGGGGCTGGCGCCGGAGATCCAGCAGGCGCTGGACGAGCTCGGCTACGAGGAGCCCAGCCCGATCCAGGAGAAAGCGATCCCAGAGCTGCTCGACGGTCACGACGTGATCGGCCAGGCGCAGACCGGGACCGGCAAGACGGCCGCCTTCGGCCTGCCGCTGCTCCAGTACGTTGACCCGTCCGTGGATGAGGTGCAGGCGGTCGTGCTCACGCCGACCCGCGAGCTCTGCATCCAGGTGACCCAGGCGCTGCGCGCCTACGCCGAGCACCTCGACGTCGAGATCGTCGCCGTCTTCGGCGGCGCGCCGATCAAATCGCAGCAGGCGCAGCTGCGCGCCGGCGCCCACGTCGTCGTCGCCACCGTCGGCCGCATGATGGACCTGATGGGGCGTCGCTCGCTGGTCCTCACCGCCGCCCGCTACATCGTCCTCGACGAGGCTGACGAGATGCTCGATCTGGGCTTCATCGAGGACGTCGAGAAGATCCTTCGCATGTGCCCCAGCGGGCGCCAGACGGCGCTCTTCTCGGCGACGATGCCGCCGCCGGTCAAACGGCTCGCCGAGAGCTACATGTACGACCCGACGACGATCAAAATCACGCCGAAAAAGCTGACCGTGGACGCGATCGCCCAGGCCTTCGTCGAGGTCCCGGCCAACGAGAAGGCGGGCCGCCTGGTCGAGCTGCTGAAGACCGAGGAACCGGAGCAGGCGATCATCTTCTGCCGGACCAAAATCGGCGCCTCGAAGCTGGAAAAGACTCTGAAGGACAAAGGCCTTGACGTGAAGGCGCTGCACGGCGACTTGAGCCAGGGCGTCCGCGACGGGGTGATGATCGCCTTCAAGGATCACCGGGTGCGGCTGCTGGTGGCGACCGACATCGCCGCCCGCGGGCTCGACATCGAACACGTCACCCACGTGATCAACTACGACGTCCCCGCCTCCTCGGAGGTCTACGTGCACCGCATCGGCCGCACTGGCCGGGTCGGGCGCACCGGCCGCGCGATCACCTTCGTGACGCCGGCCCAGCGCGACGAGATCGGGCGGATCGAGCGCGACGTGAAAACCACGATCGGCGAGTGGGAGAGCCCGGAGGAGCGGATTGAGCACGCGCCCCGTCCCCGGCGGCGCGAGCGTGCCAAGGCGAGCGACGACAGCGGCAAGGCCAAGCCGCCCGCGTCCGCCGGTGAGGATGCGCCCGCCGCCGGCGAGGACACGAAGCCCGAGCTGCCCGTCGAGAAGGGGGACAACGGTAAGTCGGTCAAGCTCTTCGTCAACCGCGGCGAGCGCAGCGGCATCGAGGAGGAGGACCTGCGCTGGGCGCTGCGCGAGGGCGCCGTCCTGCCCGAGGAGGCGATCCACGACATCCGTGTCCTGCACCGCTTCTCCTTCGTCGAGGTCGCCCCCGACCAGGCCGACCGCACGGTCGAGTTCCTCGACGGGACGAAGCTGAAAGGCAAAGAGATCCGCCTGGAGATCGCCAAGAGCTAGCGGTCTCTCTATTTTCGGCGTTTAGCCCCGCCAGTCGGGTGCGTTCAAGCCCTCTAAGTTTGAACGTTGATACCCTCCAATTGTGCAAGATACGCAGAGTGCCAGCTCGGGTATCCCCCCGGGTCATGTGAGTCGTCGCATCGAGGATGTCGCGCAGAGACTGCTTTCCGAAGAGCCGGTCCTCGCACTGCACGGCCCTCGCGCGGTGGGCAAGACCACCTTGCTGCGGTCTATTGCGGCCTCGCGCGGAGTCGGTGTGATCGATCTCGACGACCTTGCGACGCGCGAAGCCGTCGCCGATGATCCCGCGGCCTTCGTCTCGGGTCGGGCGCCAGTCTGCATCGACGAGTACCAGCACGTGCCGTCGGTACTCGACGCGATCAAGGCCGAGCTGAACCGCGATGGATCGCCGGGGCGCTTCCTGATCACCGGCTCGACCCGCCACGATGCCCTTCCTCTCATGGCCCAGTCGCTGACCGGGCGTCTGCACCGGATGACGGTCCACCCCCTGTCTCAGAGCGAGATCGCCGGGGCGGATGTAAATCTCATCTCGACTCTTTTCTCGGAACCAGCCGCTCTCGTTTCGGCACAGCGGTCTTCGACGACGCGAGACGAGTACGTCGCACGAGTGGTGGCCGGTGGATTCCCGGCGGCGCTGCGCCGTGCGACGGCTGCCGCAAGATCACGCTGGTTCGGCGACTACGTGAGCTTGTGTCTGGAGCGCGACGTGGCTGAGCTGGCGAGAATCCAGCAGAAGGCGACATTGCCCGGCCTTTTGACCCGCCTGGTGGCGCAGACTGGCCAGATCCTCAACGTTTCGGCCGCCGGTGCCGGGGCGGGGCTGAACAAGCGCACGGCCGATAACTACACCAAACTCCTGGAAGCGCTGTTCCTCGTGTACCGGGTGCCCGCATGGGGCAAGACATTACGGGCACGCGCTGTGGCGATGCCAAAGCTGCACGTCGTCGATTCAGGCCTCGCGGCCCACCTACTGCGCCTCTCCCCTGAGAAGCTCGGCCGTCTTGAGCCGACCGCCCTGCAGCAGTTCGGCCACCTGTTCGAGACCTTCGTCGTCGGCGAGGTGCGCAAGCAACTGTCGTTGATGGATGGCATCGCCTCCATCGGGCACTGGCGCACGCACGATGGCGCTGAGGTCGATTTGGTCATCGAACGTGATGATGGCTCGGTGGTCGCCCTCGAGATCAAGGCAGGTAGCCGAGTTGGTGATCGCGACATGGCCGGATTACGGGTCATCCGCGACGCGCTGGGCGACGCGTTCGTTGCCGGAGCAGTGATGCATACCGGAGAGTGGTCCTACGCTTCAAAAGACCGCATCTTCGCCCTTCCCGTTGACCGTCTCTGGACGCCCATTGAGACGATCGGCTAGCGCTCAGTCAGCTCGGTGATCTTGGCGAAGAGCTGGTCGAAGTCGATTGGCTTGGCTATGTAGCCGCTGATCGACAGATCCGCGTGGTCGGTGCCGTTGCCGCCCTCGGTGTGGGCGCTGACTATGAGGACGGGGGTCTCGATTCCGGCGGCGCGGAGCTCGCGGAGGGCGTCGATACCCGATTTGCCGGGCATCATCGCGTCGAGCAGGAGGATGTCCGGGGGACCGGCGGCGTCGACCTTGTTGACCACCTCCTGGCCGTCGACCGCCGTCGCAACGTCGTGGCCCTCCATCTCCAGGCGCGTGCGCAGGAGCAGCAGGATGGTCTCTGAGTCGTCGGCTATGAGGATCCTGGACATCAGGTCGCCTCTACCCGGTCGGGGGCGATCGTCGGCAGGCGGATGCGGAAGGTCGATCCCATGCCGGGAGTCGATTCGGCGCCGATGGTCCCACCGTGCAGCTCGATCAGCGATTTCGAGATCGCCAGCCCGAGGCCGGTGCCGCCGACCCGCTGGGTCTCGCCGGCGTCGCCGCGTGAGAAGCGTTCGAAGATGTGCTCCAGCTGCTGCTCGGGTATGCCCGGCCCGTCGTCGATCACGTCAATCTCGACTTCGGCACCGACGCGCCGCGCCTTCACCCCGATATTCGCTCCTTGCGGGCAATACTCGTTCGCATTCGTAAGCAGATTCACCAGTACTTGGCGAATCCGGTCTCGATCGGCCTCGATCTGAGGTAGATCGGGCTCGATCTCCAGGTCGAGCGCCTGCCCGCGGGCGTCTAGCTGGGCCCGCATCGTCCGCACCGCGTCCTCGATCAGCCCCGTCGCGGCGGTCTGCTCCGGTCGGATCGTCAGCCTGCCGGCGTCGCTGCGGGCGAGGTCGAGCAGGTCGTTGAGCAGGCGGACCAGGTGGCGGGTGTTGTCGAGGATCACCTCGACCGTCTCGGCCTGCTTGGGGCTGAGCTTCTCGCGCTCCAGCAGCAGCAGCTCGGCGAATCCCTGCACGGAGGTGAGCGGGCTGCGCAGCTCGTGCGATGCGGTGAGCACGAACTCGTCTTTCATCCGGTCGAGCTGGTCGCGTTCTCCGGCGCGCCGCTGCAGCTCCTCGGCCATCTCGTTGAAGGCGCCGCCGAGCGTGGCCGTCTCCGAGAGGCCGCCGACCTGGACGCGGGCGTCGAGGTCTCCACCGGCCAACCGCCCGGACGCGTTGACGAGATCCTCGAGCGGGCGGCGCATCGATGAGATCAGCCCGGTGAAGAGCAGCGCCGCCCCGGTCAGGCCGGCGATCAGACCGGCCCCGACCAGCAGCGCCGTGTCGCGCGTCTCGCTGGAGATTTCATTGCGCAGCGCCTGCCTCTGTTGCTGCTGGGAAATCACCGCCGCGCGTGCCGCGGCGGGGTGGATTCCCTCTGCCAGGCGGTTGCGGGCGACGATCTCGCGCTGGTAGGAGCGGGCGGTGGCGTTCTCGAAGTCCTGGCGCTGCTGGAGGAAGCGGGCGACGCCGATCACGGCCAGGCCGGTCAGCACCGCGAAGGCGATCGCAAAGCCGATCGTCAGGCGGTTGGCGAGCGATGGGCTGAGCCGGAATCGTGGTCGGGAATATGCTTGCGAGCCGATGGGCGACGAGGCTACAGGCACCCCCGACGGCACGGCGACGGCGCCAGAGGGGATCGACCGGGCCGGGGTCGAGGCCTGGTTCGAGCAGCACGTCGCGGGAGTCGAGTTGCCGCTCTCCTTCGAGCGGATCTCCGGCGGTCACTCCAATCTCACCTATGGCGTCAGCGATGCCACCGGCCGCCGCTGGGCGCTGCGCCGGCCGCCGCTCGGCAAGCGGCTCGGCTCGGCCCACGACATGGGCCGCGAGCACAAGGTCGTCTCGGCGCTGGGACCCACCGCCGTGCCCGTCGCCCCCGTGGTCGGGCTCTGCGAGGACGAGAGTGTCAACGGTGCGCCCTTCTACGTGATGGAGTTCGTCGAGGGGCCGATCCTGCGCGGCCTCGCCGAGGCGGAGGCATTCCCCGAAGAGGCCGACCGGCGGGCGATCGGCGAGCGCGTCGCCGACACGCTGGTTAACATCCACGCGGTTGATCCCGATGCGGCCGGGCTCGGCGACCTCGGCCGCAAGGAGGACTACGTCGCCCGCCAGCTGCGCCGCTGGCAGGGTCAGTGGGAGAAGTCGAAGACGCGCGAGCTGTCGGCGATCGACGCCGTCCACGAACGCCTCGAGGCGCGCATCCCCGAGCAGGGCCCGGCGACGATCGTCCACGGCGACTACCGGCTCGACAACATGATCCTCACGCCAGGGGGAGAGGTGGCCGCGGTGGTCGACTGGGAGCTCTGCACCCTCGGCGACCCGCTCGCCGACGTCGGCCTGTTGATGGTCTACTGGCCCGAACGCGGCGAGAACGGCGGCGAGGGCCCGATCGCCCTCGGCCAGCCGGCAAACCTGGCGCCGGGCTTCCCCACCAACGCGGAGCTGCGCGACCGCTACGCCGAGCGCTCCGGCCGTGACCTCTCCCAACTCGACTTCTTCGTCGCCCTCGGCTACTGGAAGCTGGCGATCATCCTCGAGGGCGTCTACGCCCGCTACAAGGCCGGCGGCTACGGCAAGGTCGACCCCGGCATAGAACATTTCGCCCGCCTGGTCGAGCGCCTTGCCGAGGCGGCCGAGGCCGCCGAGCGCCGCGACTGAGGCGACGCTCTCAACGACGACCGGTCTAGCGCTCTTGACGGGCGGCCGCTGACGTGTGATTGTCCCGCCATCACCCCTGCCAAATGGGCCGGGAGGCTCGTCCGACGCTCCTCCCTCCCGCGACTCAAGGAGAGACCTCTTGAAGCAGATCCGCAGGCATCTCACGTATGCCAACGTGATGTCGTCTATCGCCGTCTTCCTCATGCTCGGCGGGGCCACCGCCTTCGCCGCGACGAAGATCGGCGCCAACGAAATTAAGGCCAACTCGATCAAGACCGGCAAGATCGTCAAAGAAGCCGTGGCCACCGGCAAGATCAAAGCTGGAGCGGTGAACGAGAGCAGACTCGCCGATGGTGCGGTGACCACCAACAAGATCGCCGACAACGCCGTGACTGAGCCGAAGATCGCCGACAACGCGGTCACCACCGGCAAAATCGCCGACAACGCGGTCACCACCGGCAAAATCACCGACAACGCGGTGACGACGGGCAAAATCACCAACGACGCGGTCAATTCGGACAAACTGGCTGCCAACTCCGTGACCAACACGAAGATTGCCAACAACGCCGTCAACACGGCCAAGTTGGCGAATGGATCCGTTACGGCAACCAAACTCGGAGCGATCACCACTCGTACGAGTGAAGCGAGCCTTCTCACCGGGACCACCGCTCTGGTGACGGCGTCATGTCTGGCCGGCGAACGGGCGATCAGCGGCGGCGGCGTGTGGGGCATCGGATTCAACAACACCACCGCCAGCCAGGTCCACGTTGTGCACTCCTTCCCCAGCGGGTCGTTGGCCTGGTCAACCCGTGTGTACAACGGCACGGCCAGCACTGCGACGTTTACCGCAGACGTGGTCTGCCTCCAGGGCTAGACCGGGAGCACCTCATTGTGTGGTTAAGGGCCGGGCGAAAGCCCGGCCCTTTTGTTGGCGAAGGACGTCAGCCGATCAGCGTCTCGACGGCTCGCTCGTCGGCGGGGTCGATCCGTTCCAGGCCATCGACCTCGTCGAAGGCCCGATCCGTGACGAGAATGGCATCGATTCCGCGGTCTGGAGGAGACTCACGCACCGGGCGACTTGCGCATCGGAGCGTCGCGCAACTCCCGCTTCTGATCCTGCCAGTCGGGCTCTTGAACCTCGCCTGGGGGCGGAGGCATCGCAAGCAGTTCCCGTCCGGCGTGCTCCCGCTGAGCAATTTCCTTCATCCGCAGCAGCAGCGATGCGGACGGAGTCACCCAGCCGTTGACATAGGTTGAGAGGCGCGAGGCGGACGTTCCGATCCGCGATGCGAAGTCCGCCCGAGTGAGGCCGGATTCGTCGACCAGTCGTGCGACCTCGGCGACGACGGCCTGGCGCTCGCTCGCCTCGGCGGCTTCGCGAGCCCGGGCGACGATTCGCTCCATCGCCTTCGCCACTCCGTAGGGGCGGCTGTACGTGAGCACCTCCTCGACCCGGCGGGCGACCGGCCCCCACGGGTCGGCGCGGATCGCCCTGGTCAGTCGCCGCCAATGAGAGAGGCTGCCGCGCTCGAGCGCGGCCTGAATCGCCTCCTGCGGCCACTGGGTGACCGGGTCGTCTGGCGAGGCGTTGACATTGCGGAATATCAGCTCGGTCACGACTCGTCACCCGAGTCTGAATCGCAGCATGCGCCAAGCGCGTCACCGAGACTGTCGGGGAGATCGTCGAAGTCGGCGACGAGCTTGACCTGGCCGCACCAGACACCGGCAAGTGAGGCAAACCCAGGATATGGTCAAGTCGCTTCTGACCTTTCGTTCGCGGTGAGGGTTCGGCCGCGTCGCCTGGGCCCGGGCCCATCATGCGCCGAGCCTCGCTCGCGCGTCGGCGATCGCCTGTCGAGCTCCGGCGTGGATCGCGCCTTCTTCCGCGGTCGCATCACGGAGTACCCCACTCCACTGACGCATGAGTCGGTTCCAGGTCTCGTCGCGGTCGACGATCACCCTCCCCTCGCGCAGGATGTCCGCCAGTAGCACCGGAGACTGTCGGGCGTCGTCGAGCAGGGTGAGATGGATCGGTTGCCCGACACGCCTCTGGAGGCGCCGCCGAAGCTCGGCGACCTGCTCGAGGTCGCCGGTTGAATGCTCGATCAGCAGGTTGACATCGGACCCCGGCAGATCGTCTCCGGTGGCGGTGGAGCCGAACAGGACAGCGAGGCGGACGCGGTGCTCCGTGCGCAGCGCGCGGCGGACGCCGCTCAAGAGCGCCCAGTGCTGCTGCAGGTAGCGCTCCTCGCCGTAGGGCAGCCGCAGTTCCCGTCGCCCTCGCCGCTCCCCCCGCAGAAGACCCTGGTTCGCATAGCGGCGGAGCGTGCGCTCATCGCACTGAAGCGCCTCAGCGGTCTCTGCAAATGCACGGCTCATGTGTCCAGATCATACTGCTCATGTGTCCAAGTTGGCCGGACAATCCGTGAATTTGCGCTTCGGCGGATCGTGAATCGCGCTAGATCGGCCGCGGGGCGTGCTTGGGCTCGGGTAGCTCGCCCGCCGCCTCGGCTTCGGCGCGCTTGGACCAGCGGTTGAGCTCACGGCGGGCGAGGACCATCTTGTGGACCTCGTCGGGGCCGTCGGCGAGGCGCAGCATGCGGCTGAAGCGCCAGAGGGCGGCGAGGGGGGTGTCGTCGGTCATCCCGAGCGAGCCGTGGATCTGGATCGCCCGGTCGAGCACCTCCATCACCATGTTCGCGGCGACGATCTTGATCGCCGAGATCGACTGGCGGGCGGCGCGCTTGCCCTCGGTGTCCATCTTCCAGGCCGCGTACATGGTCAGCAGGCGGGCCTGGTCAATTTCCATCCGCGAGGTGGCGATCGACTCCTGGACGAACTGCTTGTCGGCGAGCGGGCCGCCGAAGGCCTGGCGCTCGTTGGCGCGGCGGCACATCATCTCGTGCGCCCGCTCCGCCGTGCCGATCGCCCGCATGCAGTGGTGGATGCGACCGGGCCCAAGCCGGTCCTGGGCGATCGCGAAGCCCTTGCCCTCCTCGCCGAGCAGGTTGGCGACCGGCACGCGGCATTCTTCGTAGCGGATCTCGCAGTGGCCCGGGCCCTTGTCGTGGCCCATCACCGGGATCGGTCGCACGAGGTTGAAGCCGGGATTGTCGGTGGGCACGCAGATCATCGAGGCGCGCGCGTAGGGGGGCGCCTCGGGGTCGGTGACGACCATCGCGATCGCCAGGTCGGCGCCGACCGCGCCGGAGGTGAACCACTTGTGGCCGTCGATCACCCACTCATCGCCGTCGCGCACCGCGCGCGCCTGCAGCAAGGTGGGATCAGATCCCGAAACCTCTGGCTCCGTCATCGAGAAACACGATCGGATCCGTCCCTCCAGAAGCGGCTCCAACCATTCCTCTTTTTGTTGATTCGTGCCGTGCTCGGCGAGGATCTCCATGTTGCCGGTGTCCGGTGCCGAGCAGTTGAACGCCATCGGCGCCGCCGCCGGGCTGTGGCCCATCTCCTCGCAGAGCAGCCCGTACTCCCAGTTGGAGAGCCCGGGGCCGAAGCGCTCGTCGGGCATGAAGAGGTTCCAGAGCCCCGCCGATTTGGCCCGCTCGCGGATCTCGACCAGGACCTTCGGGTAGGGAACGCCGCTCGCGACCTCGTCGTCGAGCCCCTCCATGATCTGCCGCTCTTGCGGGTAGACCTGCTCGTCCATGAAGTCGAGGATGCGCTCGCGCAGCGTCTCGACCTGGGGGCTCGGCTTGAAGTCCATCGGTGTCGCGTCCTCTCCTCGGTTCCGGTGGGGGAACGGTACCGGTGCGGTGCTCAGCGGCGGCCGTAGCGGGCGAAGAGCTCGCCGTCTTCCTCGAGCAGCCAGGCCAGCTCCAGCGGCTCCATGCCCGGCAAGTCGCCCTCGAGGATGCGCGGCGCGATGCCCCCGACCAGCTTCGGCGCGATCGTCAGGAAGAGCTCGTCGACGAGCCCGGCCGCCTGCAGGGCGCCGTGGAGTCTCGGCCCGCCCTCGCAGAGCAGCGCCCTCACGCCTTCCTCGCGCAGGGAGCGTAGGAGCCCCGGCAGGTCCGCCGGTCCTTCCGGCCCGCTCTCGACCACGACGAGCCGCCTGCCGATGTCGCCGCTGTAGCGCTCGGCCCGCTTCGTCCCGGCGCCGATCATCACCGCGTCGAATCTGGTCCTCAGACCGACCAGCATCGCGGTGTCGGCGGCCGAGCCGATCGGCCCCGAGACGCCGCCGATCGCCGCCCGCCCGTCAACCGTGGCGGCAAAGTTCATCGCCAGATAGGGGCGATCGTCGCGCGGCTGCTCCCAGGGCCGGTAAGTGTCGAGCTGCGCCTCGACGGTAGTGGTGCCGGGATCGGGAAGCAGGCGCCGCACAGGCGCAGCGTACTCAGCGGCTCAGGAGTAGTCGTGCCAGCCGGCGAACTCGCGGCCGGCGAACTCCTGCAGCCCGGCGACGTCGGCGCCGAAGCGCCCGCGGACAGTCTCGAAGAGGTCGTCGGGGAGCTTCGGCTTCGGCGCCGGCGGCTTCTCCGGGTCGTGGACGACCTTCTCGACGATCCAGCGCAGCGACTCGGGCAGGCGGTCGAAGTTGCGATCGAAGGAGCGCAGACCGGGCAGTTTCACGAGCTTCTCCATCACCTGGTATTTGTCGCCCTGCTTGGCGCTCGACTTCTCCCACTCGCGGTCGAACTGCTCGGAGGTGAAGGTCTCGTCGACTCCGGCGAAGCGGAACGCCTTGCGCATCGTCTCTTCGCGTTCGGACTGCAGCTCCTCCTGGGTGATCACCTCGATCTGCGAGCGGTCGAACAGCTCGAGGTAGGGCTGCAGCTGCATCCAGTACATCGAGCGCTGGATGTAGGAGGAGTCGGGCTCCGACAGGGTCGGGACCAGCTCACGCGTCTCATAGCCGGCGCCGGTCGCGTGCACCCAGTGGGAGAGGATGCGCTTGATCGGGTCGCGGACCATGTAGAGCAGGCGGGCATCGGGGCAGTGTTCCTTGATCCGCTCCGGCACGCCACCGAAGCGCGGCAGGTTGGTGTAGTGGGGCGAGGACTCTCCGCGCACCTTGAAGCGATCGTCGAAGCGGCTCGCGTACCAGTCGAGGCCGAGGTCCCAGTTGAGCTCCTCGACGAAGAAGTTGAGCTCCTTCGGCTTCGACATGTGGATCTGGGGGTGCAGGCCGAGGTAGTGGTGGATGCTCGTCGTGCCGCACTTCAAGCCGCCGATGATGATCAGGTTGGGCAGCTCGGCGTGGCGCTTGCGGCGGCGCCGAAAGCGGCTGCCGCGGTCGCCGGTGAAGCGCTCGCGGGCACGCGCGCACATCGCCTCGTCGGCGGGATCATGCGGCGCCGCGGGCGCGGTCTGAGTCGGGTCGGGGGCTGACACGAGCGGGCTAGTGTAACTGGATGCCACTCGCCGACTTCGGGTCCAGCGCCGAATCCTTCGCCAACGCGGCGACGGCATTCTTCGAGCACCTCGCGGACATCCACTGGACGCCTTTTGCGCTCGCGCTGGGTTGCCTGGCGGGGATGCAGCTGGCGCGGGCCTGGGCCTGGCGCAACGTCCTCCACGCCGCCTACCCGGGGGTCCGGATCTCCTTCCTGGAGCTCGCCGCCGCCTACCTGGCCGGGGCGGGGATCAACGCGATCGTCCCCGCCCACGCCGGCGACGTGACCAAAGTCTTCCTCGTCAAACGCCAGATCCCGGGGTCCTCCTACCCGGCGGTCACGTCCTCCTTCCTCGTCCAGACTGTCTTCGACACGACCGTCGGCTTGCTGGTGCTGCTCTACGCGGTTTCGCAGGGCTTGCTGCCGAAGCCGCCGCAGCTGCCCGATCTGCCGGCCTTCGAGATCTCCTTCTGGGCCGAACACCCACAGGTCTTCCTGATCGTGCTGGGCGCGACGCTCATCGCGATCGCGATCGCGATCTACCTGCTGGCGCACCGCGTGCGTCGCTTCTGGGACCGGGTCAAACAGGGCGTCGTCATCCTCACCAGGCCGCGCCGCTACCTGCGCGAGGTGGCGGCCTGGCAGGGCGTTGGCTGGCTCCTCCGTTTCGCCGCCTTCTGGTTCTTCCTCGAGGCCTTCAACATCGGCGGCTCGGTCGGCAACGTGATGCTGGTGATGAGCGTGCAGGCGATCGCCAACATCGTCCCCTTCACGCCCGGCGGCGCCGGCGCCCAGCAGGCGCTTCTGGTCGCGACCCTGAACGGGCCGTCGCGCTCGGCCGTGCTCTCCTTTTCGGTCGGGACGCAGATCGCGATGGCGGCCTGGTCGGTGGTGCTCGGCTTCGTCGCGATCCTGCTGGTGTTCCGCACGACGGACTGGCGGGGGTTGATCCGTCAGGCCGAAGAGGACCGGTCGGCCCCGGACGCCTCGCCCGGTTAGCTCGACCAACCTGGGTAGCGGCTGTCGATGTGCCACCGCCAGGGCGGCTCCTCGCTGGGCGGGAATTCGTAGTGGTCGCGGCCGGGCAGGGTCTCCAGCGGCACCAGCGCAGGGTCGTCCTTGAGCAGGACCCGGACATTGCCCGCGGCCTCGATCTGAGCCTGTGTCGCGCGGCGGACGACGCGTTCCCAGCCGAGGCCGGGACGGTAGAGCCAGTAGGTCAACTCGACCCACCCCAATGTGCGGCGCCGGTCCTCGATCTGGGTGAAGGCGGTGACGCGCCGTCCCGAAGCGGTGAGGTGCGGCCCCGCGGCCACGGCGCAGCTCTGGCGCCGGCAGCGGCGGAAGTCGACCGGGACCAACGGCAGTCCCTCCGGTCCTGGCAGGGCGGCCGGGGACGGCGCCAGAGCACGGGCGAGGCGGGCCAGCGGCCAGCCGTAGGCGGGGACCAGCGGGTGGTGGTGGCAGGCGTCGGGGAGCCTGGGTGCGCAGACGATCCGCCTCGCGATCGTCCCCCCAAGGGCATTGCGCGGGTCGATCTCGCCGCCCGAGGCGAGGGCTGCGATCGCCGCCAGCAGGACCAGCGCGATCAGCGCCGTCAGGCCGGCCTGCTCGACACTCGCCGATCCCCTCTCGCTCCACATGAGCGCGACGCTAGGCCCTGGAGGCGCGCGCGTGGTGCGCTATTTGAAAGGACTCTGTGCCCTCACTGAGTCAGTCTGCTTACATTCCCCCTGTGGAGGGATTCAACCTCTTTGGCGACCCCGACGAGTTCCGTTCCCGCATGGAGGAGCTCAGCGAGCAGATGCAGTCTTCGCAGCGCGTCGCCTGGGCCGACAACGCGATCCGCCTCGCGGCCGACCTGACCGTGGCCTCGATCGAGCGGATCGAGTTGACCGGCAGCAGCGACGAGCAGGCGATGCAGGTGCGCGACGCGATCCGGGTCCTCTTTCCCGAGGCCGTGACCCTGGTCCGCGAGGCTCGCGAAGGGTTGTCTTAAGAGGCGTCCCGGCAGGGGTTCCGCTTAACTTTTTCGGTGGGCCGCCTTCAGTCGTCCGCCAGACCGACAGCGAAAAAGTACAAGACGCTCCACCCCTACCGGGACGCCTCTTTCTCGCCGGGTTAGAGGAGCTCGAAGTGGAGGGTTGTTGCGCTGCCGCGGTGCAGTACTGCCGCGAGAAGCTCCAAAGGGACGGCGATCACGAGGGCTGGGAGCGCCACTACTACGTCGATCAGGGTGTCGAGGCGGCGCTGCCATGGTTTGGAGGCTGAGACGGCGCCGGCGCGGCCCAGGGCTCCGAGGGCGCCGTTGCGGCCGAAAGTGAAGGCGTTGAGGATCGTTTGCCACATCGTCGCTATGCCGGTGCCGGGGTGCCAGCGGGTGGATTTGACCACCTGGTCGCGGTTGGCGACGAGGCGGCGCACTGCCTCGGTCGTGAACAGGTAACGGCTGCCCCGCTCCAGACCGGCCCAGCCGGCGCCGCCGATCCAGGCGGAGAAGCTGGCGCGGTTGACGATCGTCACGCCCATCTGGGTCCCGAGGCGGTCGAGCTCGCGCAGCGCCTCCTCGGCGCTTCCGGGTCCGCCGACGACGCCCAGTCCGCAGCTCTCGCAACGGCTCACCGGCCCGCCCAGCCCGGGGCGGCTGTCGAGCCAGCCGAAGAGCGGCTCGCCGCAGGCGGGGCAGGGGGGATTGTCGGGCCCGGCGCCAGCCTCGAGCGGAACGACCGATCTTGGGGGATGCTGGACTTTCAAATTGAGGACATCTGGTCTGACGAGATTCCGGGCACTCAAGCAGACATAAAGCAAAGACTGGCTGGATATGTCAAACTTGCGATCATAAAATGATCAATATCAATTCCGTTCATAATTGCGAATAGCAAGTAGGACTTCGCAAGTATGCCATTTCCGCTTTTCCATCCAGAAAACTCAGCCCCGCGTCCACTTGCCATGTCGCAGGACGAGTTCAAGCGGGAATTTCCTAAAGAGGATCAATATGTAGAGCGTAAGAGCGGCGTTAGCGGCAAGAAACTCCAAGAGGCTGTCGTCGCGCTTTCAAACTCCGAGGGTGGGATCGTCCTGGTCGGGGTTGAGGACTCTGGGTCTGTGCTGGGGAAGCAATTGACGCAGGGGGTGGAGGAGTCGATTCATCAGGCCGTTGCCTCGATCAGGAATCCAGGTCGCTATGGGCTTCAGGAAGTCCTTGTCGATGATGTGCCAATTACGGTCCTCTCGGTAGAGCGTCGCGTCCAGGGCTTCGCCCAGACCTCGAGTGGGCGCGTGCTCGTTCGCCGGGGAGCGATGAACGTCGCCCTGTTTGACGCAGAGCTGTTCAGGTTCATCTCCGAGCGGTCGCTGGAGCGTTTCGAGCTCAATGACGCAGGAATCGGCTACGCCGAGGCGGACCCGGAATTGATTGCGGAAGTCGGGGGGGCCCTTGATTGGGGCTCCGACGTGGATGTCCGCGACAGGCTCGAGGAACAGGGTCTTCTCGTGCCTGGTACGGAGCAGCTGAGCGTGGCTGGGGCGCTTTATCTCTTGCGAGAGCCGGAGAAGGTCATTGCAAAGGCTTACGTTGAAATCCGCCGCTTTCCCGACGCCGATGTCGTTGATCCCGACAAGCGCGTTGAGGTCCGGGGTCCGGTGAACCGCCAGGTGGCCGACGCGACTGAGCAGGTAATGCAGGAGCTCGGATCTGAGGTCGTCGTGCTCGGGCTTCGTCGCCATGAACTTCCCAGGCTGCCGAAGGTCGTCATTCGAGAGGCGGTCGCCAACGCGATCGCTCACCGTTCCTACGAGCAAAGTGGAAGCAGCATCAGAATCGAGATACGACCGGGCGCCGTGACCGTGGTCTCACCGGGAGCACTGCCGGCTCCCGTGACGGTAGAGAACATTCGAGATGCTCAATCGTCGCGTAATCCAAAGATCATCTCTCTCATGCGCCGTTTTCGCTTGGCAGAGGATGCAGGGCGAGGAATCGACATCATGCAGGACTCGATGATGGAGGAGTTGCTCGATCCTCCATCGTTCGAGGACACTGGCCACTCTGTTGAGGTGACCCTTCCGGTGCGCGGTGGCGTCACCACTCAGGAGAGGGCATGGGTTCGTGAGGTTGAGGCCCGGGGAGAGATTGAGCCTATGGATCGAATCGTCCTGGTTCACGCGGCTCGTGGGGAGGAGCTTACGAACTCCAGGGTACGAGAGCTCGCGCACGTCGATCGCTTTTCCGCAACCAACGCTCTACAGCGACTTCGAGACGCGGGATTCCTCGTTCAAAGAGGCGAGCGGGGTGGAGCTGTCTACGAATTGAAGGGCGATTTGGAGCCTCCAGCGGGTCTGCGCCTGGCGCGGGATGAGCTCAAGGAGCTCGTCTTCGCGAGCACGGAGGGAGGATCGATTCAAAATGCTGATGTGAGGTCAATGACCGGATTGGATCGCCTCGATGCCCTGGCGTTGCTCAGCGAGCTTGTTGCAGATGGTCGGTTGGTCCGAAGTGGGCAGCGAAGGGGAAGCCGCTACATGCGCTCGGATCGGACTCAGAAGTGACCGTTCCCCGGTGCGCGGATACCTTATGCCTGTGCAGCTCGCCGAGATCATGACCGCTGGAGTGGTGACCGCGACGCCGGAGGCGAGCGCCGTATCGGTCGCCGGGCAGATGCGCGACAGCCGCGTCGGCTCGGTCGTGATCGTCAACCCCGCCGGCTCGCCGGTGGCGATGATCACCGATCGCGACCTCGCCGTGAGGATCTTTGCCGACGGCGTCGATCCCGAGACGCCGGTCGGCGAGCACGCCTCGCGGCCGCTGATCTGCGGCGAGCCGGAGATGCAGCTGGACGAGGCGGCGGCGCTGATGGTCCAGCATCGGGTGCGGCGGCTGCCGGTGGTCGATGGCGATAGCCTCGCGGGCATCGTCACCCTCGATGACATCGCGGTGCGGACCGGCAACCTCGAGGTCGCGCAGAGGATGACCGCCGAGGTGATCGAGGGCGCGCTGCCCCAGTTCTATTTCCACGAGCGGGGCTGAGCGACCTTGCGGCCCGACAAGGCGGCGGTTCTGGCTTGGGAGGAGCGCTGGTCGCGGCCGGTGGCGCTGGCGACCTTTGCCTCGATCCTGCTGATCATCGCCGCGATCGTCGTCGCCAGCCAGGGAGTCGGCGGCGGCAGCGGAGAATCCGAGCTGCTGCGCAACGTTGACGCTCACCGCGGCGCCCAACTTCTCTCCAGCATCCTGCAGGCGTTTGGCGTCGGCCTCCTGGCCGCGCCGCTCTACTACCTCTTCCGCGCCGCCAAGGCGCGCAGCGAGAAGATGCGCGGCCAGCTGGTCGGTGTCGTCATCGCGGCGCCGCTGTTCCTCGCCGCCCTGGCGATTCTCGGCGGCATCTCGACCCTGCACGCCGCCTCGGACTTCGTCGCCAACGAAGTGCCGCGACTGACCGCAAAGGGCGTCGCGCTAAGCAGCGACCACGCCAACGAAGCCGCCAACGACACGATCGCCGAAGCGCCCTTGCGGCCGCTGGCCGCCGGCTTTGGCCTCGGCGGCCAGCTCGGCTTCGTCGTCGCCATGGTCTACACCGCTTTGTACGCGATGCGGACCGGCCTGCTTCCCCGCTTCTGGGGCTCGGCCGGGATCGCCCTCGGCGCCGTCTCCTTCATCTTCTTCCAGTTCACGCTGCTCTGGTTCATCTACCTCGGTGCGTTCGTGATGGGCTGGGTGCCGGGCGGCAAACCGCCTGCTTGGACATCTGGAGAAGCTGAGCCCTGGCCCACTCCGGCCGAAAAAGCAGCCGCCGAGTTGGACCAGCCTTCAGATGAGGAGGACGGTCCGGGCAGGGGTTCCGCTTAACTTTTTCGGTGTGTCGCCGTCAGTCGTCCGTCGGTCCGGCACCGAAAAAGTACAAGACGCTCCACCCCTACCCGGACCGTCCTGCATGGGCGAATTGCTCAGGGGCGGCCCTCACGGGCACCGTAGGGCCCAGCGGGTTTTCCTCCCCGGGGATGTCCTTGCGATAGGACCGCCAGCCGCGGAAGTTGCCGCTCCATTCGCCCGCCTCAAGCTCATTCGCGCTTAGCGGTTTAGCTGGGTGCTCCAGGGGTGACATGTGCCCGCTTTCGAGCAGGCGGTCGTGGAGCTGGATGTCCGCATCGGGGTCGCGTTTGCCCGCGTGGGTCAGGTAGCTGACCCTGGCGCAGCGGCCGGCGGAGATCTTGATCAGGTCCTCGATCGAGGCCGCCTGCTCGCGGTCCTCAGGGCGGATCAGGGGGAGGTGCCACTCCTCCCAGTCGAGTTCCGCGGGTTCGGAGGCCTCAACCGCGGCGCGCATGGTTTCGGCCACCAGCCGGATCTCCGGCTGGGCGTCGGGGTGGCAGCGCAGGTTGAAGAAGTTGTCCCACTCGGTCGCGGTGACGATCACCGTGTGCCACATGAAGGGCTCCAGCAACCGGTTGGCGACCTGCTTGTGCACGTTCAGCCACTCGTCGGGTTGAGCACGGTTTCTGATCGCTTCTTCGATTTGCCCCAGGACTTCCAGCAGGTCGTCGTCCGCGGAGATCGCATCCGGATCGGCAACCAACCCGAGCACCCGACGGACCGCGTCGTCGCGAGCGTGCAGCCACTCGCGCTCCGCTGCGTCCCGCTTCTCGCCGCCGAGCGCCGCGCCCGCCTGCATACCGGGCTGGTTCGAGCCGAACTCGATCGGGACGTAGGGGTCCTCCAGCACCCGGCGCAGCTGCTTGGCGATCGGGATCGCGCGCGAGCTGGCGGAGTTGCGGGAGAAGACGCGATGCGTGTTGAACTCGGCGAGGACGAAGCGCGGGAAGGTCGCCTCGAGCGTCATCAGCCTAAATCCAGCGGGTGAGAGGGAGTCGGCGAGGACTTTGGCGTCGAAGGGCATCGGGCTGCTCAATCTCGCAATTCCACAGGACGGCAAAAGGATGGCTCGTCGGCCTTCGTTGCGGCCTTTTCGATCACTGCCCCGGCGGTGCCGCCATGAACTCGACCCGGTGGCCGCCGGGTATCGTGACGAAGGCGCGCGGCGCGCCCAATAGCTCGCGGTGGCGCTCCGGTGCGTGGCCAGCGCGCTCCAGCGCGGCGAAGGTCACCTCGAAGTCGGCGACGACCACGGCGGCGTGGCCGAGCGGCGGCACGGTCGGCGACTCGGTGTGGATCAGATGGACCTGCGTCCCCTCGCGCTCCAGCCAGGTGAAGTAGGGGCCGAGCGCCTCCGCAGCCGACACCCGCGCGAAGCCGAGCAGCTTCCAGCAGGCCGCGCAGGCTTCTACCTCCGCCGGATCGACCTCGATCGAGACATGGTGGAGCATCGCTCCATGGTAGGGCGGCGCGTCCCTGAGAGCCATTGGCAGACCCGACCAAAGAAACACACACATTATCGAACTGAGCAGTATATGATCCGGAAACTTCCTTTTATTCTGTTATCGAGTTGTCTGTGCGGCCGATCGGAGAATAGTGACGAAAGGCAAATGGCTGGACCCGCTGGCCGATTTCTTGATCGCTCGGCATATCAGTGCCTCGGTCCCAGATAAAGATCTGGAGTTGCGCCGCTCGATACTCGTCAACGCACCTGAGACCTGGGAGCAGGTCCGGCGTCGATTTCGTTGCATCGCGGTCGTCGGTGCGGGAGCGAGTGTGCCGATCCTCGGACGTGGCGACGCTCTCGCCAAGAACCTGATTGAGCAGTTCAACGTTGACCAGGACGCGGTTCAAGCGGAGCACGAGAGGCTGAGGCGGATAACCGCCGTCAACCCGAGCGAGTTTGAGGCACAGCTGGCCGCCATCGGGGCGGCTGTCGGGGATTCCCGACAGGTGCGGACGACCATCGCGGAACTCTACAACGTTCGCCACCCGACCGTTCAAGCCTACGAGCTGATCGCGCATCTGCTCAAGCACCGCTTCCTCGATGCGGTCATTTCAATGAACTTCGACGAGTTGCTGGATCAATCCCTGGAAGACGAGCTCGGAGTTGGTGAGTACCACCGCATCGTGTCCGACCGTGATTGCATCAACGTCCAGACCAACCCGGAGAAACACGATTTCATCCCCCTTTACATCAAGCTGCACGGTACGGCCAGTGAGCCGGAGAGCTTGCGGTTCACTCGGGACTCTTACTACGACAGTCCCGTCGGGGTTGGCACGGTTACCGCGGAATTGTTCGACATCCCGGAGTGCGTCGTGATGAACGTCGGGTTCGGCATGGGAAGCTTCGATCTCCATCGCCTGCTGGCTAGGCCGGAACGCCTTCGACTGTTCGATCTGAGCAAGACGGATCTGGAGGCGGACGTGAAGCAGGCGATCACGCAGGAGTGCAAGGATCGTGGGCACGGTACCCCCGAATACTGGCCACGGAGGCGTGCGGCCAAACGGCCGGAATCGAGCGAGCAGGTGCGAATTCTCCTCGAAAGGATGGAGCTGCGCAGCAACGAGCTGGTCGCGCGAGCCCCCTCGGCGGTCTCCTTCCGCTCGGTGAAGCGCCACAACCTCGTAGTCCAGCTGCTCGGTCCCGATAGCGGGCAGGGTCGAAAATTGATCGAAATGCCACGCGGCTCCGCCCCGACGCGATTCTCGGTCGACCTCCAGGTACGGGCGGCGAAGCCGGACATCGCCTACGCCGACTACCTCTGGCGGCGTGCGATCCTCGAGTTGGCGATGGCGCTGGCTCGAGGACACGGTCTCGTTCCGGTGGGTGCGCTCGCCGTGGACCGCGGGAGCCATTATTTCGACGCCTATTGTCGCTATGCGGGGAAGAACCCGGACACGTGGCGGGACCTCTACACGTTGGTCGGGATCGAACAGAACGAAAAATTCCCGGACATTTTCCAGGCGATGAAAGAGATCCGCACAGATGACGGAGAGGAGGCGCCGGAGAAGTGGACCGATCTCCCCAAACTGGATCTGCCCCGCCTCGCGCAGCGGATACTTCCCCACGTGGTCGATTTTCCTCTACGCGAGGATCAGGAACTCCTTGAAGAGGCTCTGGACGAGCAGGCGGGAGGCGCCGAGTACGAGGTGCATTCGCGTGATGATCGGATCTGTGAAAAGACCTTTTCCGATCCGATGACGCTGAAGACGGTATCTGCCCACGGCATCTACAGCTTTGAGTTGATTCGGCTCGCCGCCGAAGAGGCCCCGGACGGCGAATTAGACATCATTTCCGAGACCGGCGATTGGCTGATGGACCGAGACGATGTCGCCGTGAAGCTCGCCGAGGTTGAGGACGTGCGTCTGATGGTCGCCTTCACCACCGAGGTTCCCCGCCTTCGAAAGCAGTTCCCGAAAATGCTGGTCAAACAACAGCAGCCGTTGCAGCACAACAGGCACATGGTCATCGTCAAACGCAAGGGCGAGTCTCGGCGAGCACTCTATTTCGCCCGCCATCACCGGACGCCGTACGTGACTCCGGTGTTCGTACGGCGTCACCGCGACATAAGGGTGCTGGAGACCACGTTCGACGATCGGTGGGGTAAAGCCGAAGAGGTTCCCTGAGTCACATCGGTCAGAAGAGCGCCGAGCCTGCGTGCTGCGCGAAGTTGACGAGGGGCTGGGGAACGATCCCGAAGAAGATCACGCCGGCCGCGGCAAGGAGTGCGGGGGCGACGAGATAGATGCGTCGGCCCGCTTCGGGGTCGATCGGGTCGGCCTCGGGAGAGGCGCCGGCGATCGCCGGCGTCGCGCCAGGCGCCGTCTCGCCTCCTGGCCGCATCCACATCGCCGCCACCACCCGCAGGTAGTAGGCGAGCGAGATCATCGTGCCGATGGCGATGAAGACGGCGAGCCAGGTGTAGTCGCCTTCGACCAGGGCCTCGATCAGGTAGAGCTTGCCGATGAAGCCGACGGTCGCCGGCAGGCCCGCCAGCGCCAGCATCGAGATCGTCAGCGGCCAGGCGAGCAGCGGCCGCTCGCTGCCCAGCTCGCGCACGGCGCGGATGTCGTCGCCGAAGGCGGTCTCGCGCTCGCGGGCGACGATCACGCTGAAGGCGGCCAGGTTCATGAAGAGGTAGCCGGCGAGGTAGAAGACGATCGCGTCGATCCCGGCTTCGCTGGCGACGACCAGGCCGCCGAGGATGTAGCCGGCCTGGGCGACGCCGGAGTAGCCGAGCAGGCGCTTGAGCGAGTCCTGGCCGAGCGCGCCGACGTTGCCGACGACGATCGAGACTGCCGCCAGCACCGCGAGGGCCGGCTGCCAGTCGCCCGCCTCGCCGATCAGGGCGACGTCGAAGAAGCGGATGAAGACGGCGAAGGCCGCCGCCTTGGTCGCCACCGCCATGAACGAGGTGATCGGGGTCGGGGCGCCCTCGTAGACGTCGGGCGTCCACTGGTGGAAGGGGGCGATCGAGGTCTTGAAGGCGAGGCCGACGGCGACCAGGCCGATGCCGACGAGGACCAGCGGGTCGCCGAGCAGCCCGGCGTGGCCGATGCCGGCGGAGATGCCGACGAAGTCGGTCGAGCCGGAGCCGCCGTAGAGGAAGGCCATCCCGTAGAGCAGCGTCGCCGAGCCGAGCGAGCCGACGATCAGGTACTTGAGCCCGGACTCGAGCGAGCGCTCGCGGATCATGTCGGTCGCGCAGAGGATGTAGAGGGGGATCGAGAGGGTCTCGATCGCGACGAAGAAGCTGACCAGGTCCTGCGCCTGGGCGAGCAGGACCATGCCGAGCACCGAGCCGAGCAGCAGCGCGTGGTACTCGCCGGAGCCGGCCTGCTCGGCGGCCGGCTCGCGGATCGAGAGCAGCACGGCGAAGGCGGCCGCGGCGGTCGCGATCAGCGAGATCGAGATCGCCAGGTCGTCGAGCCGCAGCGCGCCGGAGACGAGGTTCGTCGGGTCGTTCCATTGCATGACCAGCCGCGCCGCCGTCACCGCCAGGATCGACAGGCTCAACCAGGGCGCCATCCGTCGCGAGGGCTTGAACACAGCACTGAGCAGCACGACACAGACCCCAGCCGTCAGCGCAATGACTGGAGACAAGGCGGCGTAGTCGATGTGGGGGGCGTGGAAGGTCATGGGATGCGGGTCCCGCTCCCAATCGCGATCTTGGCCTGGTTGGAGGCCAGCCGTGCCTCCGGCGCCGGCCCCTTGGTTGCCGCCGCGACCGACTGCTGAACCGAGCTGTCGGTCCGCTTGAGGATCAGCTGTGGGTAGAGGGCGAGGCCGACGATGCAGAGCACCAGCGGCGCCAGGACGAGAGCGTCGCGGAGGCCGATCTCGCGCGATTCGATCCCCTCGGCCTTCCTGTTGTGCATCGTGCGCTGGTAGAGGCGCAGCGCGTAGTAGGCCGACATCGCCACGCCCGATATCGCGACGAATGCGAAGACGATCTTTGCCTGGAAGAGGCCGTTGAGGATGTAGAACTCGCCGATGAAGTTGGCCGAGCCCGGCATCGCCAGGGTCGCCAAGGTGACGATCAGGAAGAGCGCCGCCAGCACCGGGGCACGCATCGCCATCCCACCCATCTCACGCAGGTCCTCGCTGCCGCTGCGCTCGGCGAGGATCGCGACGATGATGAAGAGCGGCGCGACGACGAGGCCGTGGTTGACCATCTGCAGCACCGCGCCGTCGGCGCCGTCGGCGCGCAGGGCAAAGATGCCGGCGGTGATGAAGCCGAGCTGGGCGACCGAGGAGTAGCCGCCGATCAGCCGCACGTTGGTCTGGGTGAAGGCCATCACCGAGCCGTAGAGGATCGAGGCCAGAGCGATCAGCAGCACCACGGTCTGGAACTGGACGGTCGCGGCCGGGAAGAGCGGTAGGACGACGCGCAGGAAGCCGTAGGCGCCGACCTTGGCCAGCACGCCGGAGAAGACCGCCAGGACCGGCAGCGGCGCCGCGCGGTAGGCGTCGGGCATCCAGCCGTGCAGGAGGAAGGCCGGCATCTTGACCAGGAAGGCCGCGGCGAAGAACCAGAAGATCCATTGCTGGCTGCCGTCGCCGATCGGGTGCTTGGCGAGCTCGGCGATCGAGAAGGTGATCTGGCCGCCGTCGGCGGCGATGATCGCGGTGGCGATCGCCCCGACCAGCATCAGCAGCGAGCCGATCAGCGTGTAGACGATCATCTTCAGGGTCGCCGCCGCGGCGGTCGGGCCGCCCTCGCGGTCCGTCCCCCAGGCGCCGAAGAGGAAGTAGAACGGGACCAGCATCAGGTCGAAGAAGAGGACGAAGAGGAGCAGGTCCTGGGCGATGAAGGCACCCAGCGTCGCCGTCTCGCCGAGCAGCATCATCAGGAAGAAGAGGTGAGGGCGCTGTTGCTCGCGGAAGGCGGCGAAGGCCGTCCCGCCCAGCCAGACGACCGCGGTCAGCAGCACCAGGAAGACGTTGAGGCCGTCGATGCCGAGGCTGTAGTTGACGCCGAGGCCGGGAATCCAGTTGACGTTGACGCTGTCCTGCAGGGCGGCGGCGCCGGAGTCGAAGCCGGCGAGCAGGGCGATCGCGATGCCAAGCGTCACTGCGGCTCCGGCCGTCGCCCACCAGCCGGTCAGCCGCTTGGGCATGAAGAGGCCGATGAGGCCGAATGCGAGGGGCGTCCAGAGCAGCGAGTTGATCATGAGCTGCTCAAGAGGAAGTAGAGGGCGAGCCCGGCGAAGCCGGCGATCAGCAGCAGCGCGTAGCCGCGCACGAAGCCGCTCTGCACGACGCGGACGATGGCGCCCGCCTCGCCGACGGTCTCCCTGGTCCCGGTCACCAGGCCGTCGACGACGAAGCGCTCGAAGGTCGAGTTGGCGAAGCGGCCGATGGCCAGCGCCGGCCGCACGACGAGGAAGTCGATCGCCTCGTCGAAGTACCACTTGTTGACGGCGAGCAGGTAGACGGGACGGAGGCGCTGGCGGAACATCCCCGGCAGCTCGGGACGCGCCACCCAGAGGACCCAGGCCAGCCCGATCCCGACCACCGAGATCGCCGCGCCGATCGCCAGGCCGCGCCACTCGGCGCCCACCGTCGGGTGGATCGCGCTGAGCGGCGAGTCGGCGAAGGCCGGGTCGAGGAAGCCGAAGAGGACGTTGTCGACGCCGGGCACCTGGATCAGGCCGGCGAAGAGGGCGCCGACGGCGAGCACGGCCATCGCCACCGCCATCGGCCACGACCGCTCGGCGATGTGGTGGTGGGCACCGGGGAAGCCGACGTCGGTGTCCTCCTCTTCTTCGGTCGCCGGGTTGATCGGCGGGCCGTGGTACAGCTCGCCCGTGTCGATCAGGTGCTGCGCCTCCTCGCAGGGCTTGCCGGGCAGGACACGGAAGATCAGCCGGAAGGTGTAGAGCGCGGTGAGGAAGGCGCCGACGTAGCCGCCGATCGCCATCCACGTATACATGCCGCCGCGCGCCTCGGCGTAGGCGAGGATCGAGTCCTTGGAGAAGAAGCCCGAGGTGAGCGGGAAGGCGGCCAGCGCGAGGCCGCCGATCACGAACATCAGCGAGGTGAAGCGCATCGCCTTCCAGAAGCCGCTCATCCGGTCGATGTCCTGGCGGTTCGCCATCGCCGAGATGATCGAGCCGGCGGTCATGAAGAGCAGCGCCTTGAAGAAGGCGTGGGTCATCAGGTGGAAGAGCCCCTGCGCGTAGGCGCCGATCGAGACGCCCATAATCATGTAGCCGATCTGGCTCATCGTCGAGTAGGCGATCGCCCGCTTCAGGTCGGTCATCGTCAGCGCGATCGTGCCCGCGATCAGCAGCGTCGCCAGGCCGACGAAGGCGCCGACGTCGGCGGCGGTCGGGGCGAGGTAGAAGAGCACGTGGGTGCGGGCGATCAGGTAGACGCCGGCGGTGACCATCGTCGCCGCGTGGATCAGCGAAGAGACCGGCGTCGGGCCCTCCATCGCGTCGGGCAGCCAGGTGTGGAAGGGGATCTGCGCCGACTTGGCGAAGGCGCCGACGAGCAGCAGCAGGCAGATCGCGGTCACCGTCCACTCGCCGCGGGCGAATACGTGCGGCGCCTGGGCGAAGACCGCGCCGTATTCGAACGTCCCCAGTTCGCGGAAGATGAGGAGTGCGGCGAGGACGAGGCCGATGTCGCCGACGACGTTGATCACGAAGGCCTTCATCCCCGCCCGGGTCGCGGTCGCGCGCCGGTACCAGAAGCTGATCAGCGCGTAGGAGGCGAAGCCGACGAAGGCCCAGCCGACGATCAGGAGGACGAAGTTGCCGGCGAGGACCAGCAGCAGCATCGAGAAGACGAAGAAGTTGAGGTAGCTGAAGAAGCGGTGGTAGCCCTCGTCGGACCGCATATAGCCGAAGGAATAAAGGTGGATCAGGGTCGAGACCCCGGTGACGACGAGGATCATGAACGCGGAGAGCTGGTTGACGTAGATGCCGAGCTTGATGTCGAGCCCGGCCGCGCCGGCGTAGGTCCACAGCGAGGACGCGTGGTGGCGGGCGTCGGTGTCCTCGCCCAGCAGGTTGAAGAGGACCGCGAGCGCGCAGAGGAAGGCGAGGCCGACAGCGGCGGTGCCGACGATGCCGGCGACCCGGGCCGGGATCGCCCGGAAGCCGAGCGAGACGACGACCGAGCCGAGCAGCGGCAGTAGCAGGACCAGCCAGGCCCAGGATGACGCGCTCACGCTGTCCTCCCGGCGCTCATCCGCGCAGCTCCCTCAGCTCATCGACGTCGAGCGGCAGCTTGCGGCGGAAGATCGCGACGATCAGGCCGAGGCCGACGACGACCTCGCATGCGGCGACGACCATCACGACGATCGCAAAGACCTGCCCCTGCTGGTTGCCGACCATGCGGCTGAAGGCGACCAGGGCGAGGTTGCCGGCGTTGAGCATCAGCTCGAGGCACAACAGGATGACCACCGGGCTGCGCCGGATCAGGATGCCCATCGCTCCGACCGCGAAGAGCAGGCTCGACAGGACCACATACCACTCGATGCTCATGCCAAGCCCCCGCCGGCGCTCGTCGCGGGGCGGGCGCCGGGCACAGGGTCCCCAGGCTCGCTGTCGCGAGGAGTTCCTGGGGACCCTGCACCCGGCGCCCATGCAGGGACGGGCTCCGGCTCGCTCGTCCCCTCTGGGCTCAGGCGGGACGCGGGGGATGACTCCTCTGGAACTCCTCGCGAACGCGAGCCTGGGGAGTCATCCCCCGCGTCCCGCCTGCTCGCAAGGACGATGGCTCCGACCGCGGCGAGCAGGAGCAGGATCGAGCTTGCCTCGAAGGGCAGCAGGAACTTTTCCAGGAGGAGGTGGCCGATGGCGGCTGGGTCTCCGAAGCCTGACTTGACGTCCGGGCCTTTTTGGCCGAGAGCTATTAGGGATGAGGAGAGGACGGCTACCGCGAGCTCGATGAAGATCGCTATGCCGAGCAGGGGGGCGATGAACTGCTGGCCGGGGATCGGCTCCCAGGCCGACTCCTCGCCGCCGCCGACGTAGGCGACCACGAAGACGTAGAGGACCATCACGGCGCCCGCGTAGACGACCACCTGGGCGGCGGCTACGAAGGCGGAGCTGAGCAGCAGGAAGAGCACGGCCAGCGAGAAGAGATGGACGATCAGCGCCAGCACGCTGTAGAAGGGGTTGCGCATCGCGACGACGCCGATCGCGCCGCCGAGGGCGCCGATCGCGGCGACGAAGAAGAGGACCGCTTCCACTACTCGCCCTCGGCTTTCAGCGGCGTGCGGTCGAGCGGCTCGGCGAGCAGCATCTCCTTGGTGAAGATCAGGTTCTCGCGGTCGTAGTCGGCCATCTCGTAGTCGTGGCCCATCGTGATCGCGTCGAAGGGGCAGGCGATCTCGCAGTAGCCGCAGAAGATGCAGCGCGAGAGGTTGATCTCGTAGACGGCGGCGTAGCGCTCGCCGGCCGAGACGCGCTCGCCGGGGATGTTCTCGGCGGCGACGACGCGGATGCAGTCGGCCGGGCAGGCGGCGGCGCAGAGCGAGCAGCCGACGCACTTCTCGAGGCCGGTGTCCTCGAACTTGTGCAATTTGTGGCGGCCGCGGAAGCGCGGGTAGACCGGCGTCTTCTCCTCCGGGTACTGGATCGTCATCGGCCCCTCGATCAGCCGCGCCATCGTCGTCTTCAGCCCGCGCAGCGTCTCGCCGAAGGCGCGGTAGGCGCCGCCGACGCCGCCGGGCTCCGGACCGCGCTGGACCTCGACCACGTCCTGGTCCTTGAGATACGGGAACTCAGCCACGCGACCACTCCCGTCGTCGGGGCACGTTATTGGTGCATAGCACCCAAAAGGCGCCCGCAGACCTCACGTGACCACCACCAGGACGGCGGTGACGAGGACGTTGAGCGTCGCCAGCGGCAGCAGCACCTTCCAGCCGAGGCTCATCAGCTGGTCGTAGCGCAGTCGCGGCAGCGTCGCCCGCACCCAGATGAAGATGAAGACGAGGGCGAAGATCTTCAGCAGCATCCAGATCGGATCGAGGAAGCCGGGGCCCGGGCCCATCCAGCCGCCCAGGAACATCGCGGCTGCGACCCCGCAGACGACGATGATCTCGATGTATTCCACCATCAGGAAGCTGCCGAAGCGCATCCCGCCGTACTCGGTCATGAAGCCCTGCACGAGTTCGGCGTCCGCCTCGGGCATGTCGAACGGGGTCCGGTTGGTCTCGGCGAAGCCGGCCAGCATGAAGATCAGGAAGCCGACGAACTGGGGGATGACGAACCAGATCGTCCCCTGCGCCTCGACGATGTCGACCAGCGAGAGCGAGCCGCCCATCATGATCACGCCGAGCAGCGCCAGGCCCATCGCGACCTCGTAGGAGATCAGCTGGGCCGCGCTCCGCATCGCCCCCAGCAGGCTGTACTTCGAGCCGGAGGACCAGCCGCCGAGCAGCAGGCCGTAGAAGCTGATCGAGCCGACCGCGAAGAAGTAGAGGATCCCGATCGGGACGTCGATCCCGTAGAGGCCGACGCCGTCCTGGACGTTGCCCCAGGGGATGATCGCCAGGGCCATCACGCCGGAGAGGACCGGCAGCAACGGCCCGAGCACGTAGAGCATCGGGATCGCGTTGGCCGGCCGGAAGCCCTGCTTGCTGATCAGTTTGAAGAGGTCCGCCAGCGGCTGGAGCAGGCCGAAGGGGCCGACCCGGTTGGGTCCGTAACGGTGCTGGAAGCGACCGATCAGCTTCCGCTCCACGACGGTCATGATCGGCACGATCCCGAAGATCACGGCGAAGATGACCAGCGACTTGACGACCATGATCCAGGTCGCTTCGACGAACTGGGTGTCGGCGAGGGGCAGCATCAGCCGGCAGTCTTCTCGATCGTCACGGCGACCGGCGAGCCGTTGAGCAGGCCGTTGGCGTTGCCCTCGGCGGTGCCCTCGATCAGGAAGCACACGCCCTGCTCGACCCGCTCCCTGACAGCTACCTGCGCACGAACGGTCGTCCCGTTCTGTGAGACGCTCACCTCGTCGCCACCCTTCAAGCCAAGCTGCTCCGCATCGGCCAACGAAAGCTCCACTCGTTGCCGAGGCTGCAGGAATTTCAGTGGGGGGTTGAGCTCCGTGATTGGGCCCGCCCACAGGTCTCGGTACGTCCCGAGGACTAGCGATCCGGGGTCGCTCGGCTCGCGTTCGCGAGGAGTTCCGATCGACCCCGGATCGCTAGTCCCCTGAGAGCTGGCCGGGGACGCGGGGGACGACTCCCCAGGAACTCCTCGCGAACGCGAGCCTGGGGAGTCGTCCCCCGTGGCCCCGGAAAGTGCTGAGACCGCGTCGCGCTCCTGCCAGCGCACGCCCCTACCTGCAATCTCGGCGTCGGTGATGCCGGCGTAGAAGGGGACCGCATCAGTGAGAGCTGCGAAAGCTGAAGGCTGGGAGGTGACTCCGGTGTCGTGGCCGAGGGCGAGCGACAGCTCACTCAGGACTCCCCAGTTGGGACGGATGTCGCCGGGGCGCGAAGCGCTGGGGCGGACTCGCTGTAGGCGGCCGTCTGGGTGGGTGACCGTCCCGTCTTTCTCCGCGTGCGTCTCCAGCGGGAAGACGACGTCGGCCATCTTGGTCGTCGCGTTCTCGAAGGTGGAGAAGACGACGAGGTGGTCGGCGGCCGCCAGGGCTCGTTGCCAGGCGGCGGTGTCCGGGAAGTCGCGCAACGGGTCGACGCCGAAGAGCATGAGCGTCTTCAGCTCTCCGGACTCGAGCGCAGTGCGGATCTCCTCGGTCCCCAACCCCATCCGACCTGCATCGGACCCCAAATAGGGGCTCGATGCAGGTCGGGTCAGGCCCGGGCCGGCGTCGGGGAGGCAGCCCGCCTCGCGCAGGCCGCGGGCGTTGGTCAGGTCGGGGATCTCGAGCAGGCCGCTGCCGTCCTTGCTTGCCAGATCCAGGGCGCTTGCCAGATCGAGCAGGGCGCTCGTCGCGGCCTCGCCCTCGCGGGCGATGCGCTCTCCCCAGAGGACCACGACCCGCTCGGCATCGCGCACGGCTTCGTTTTGGGCCAGCTCCGAGAGGACGGGGGCAGCGTTGCCGGGTGCGTAGCGGGCGACCGCCTCGGCGCCGCCGTCGAGGGTCGTCGGGCGGTCGGTGACGACGACCAACTTGGCGCCGTTGCGGCGCATCGCCTTGCGGATGCGCAGATCGAGGATCGGCGAGCTGTGCAGCGGGTCGGAGCCGACGAGGAGGATCGCGTCGGCCTCGTCGATGTCGCGCACCTTGGCCGAGAGCTCGGGCTGGGCGAGGCGCAGCAGCGTGTCGCGGCTCGGGCCGCGCGAGGTCCGTGACTCGACGTGAGGCGAGCCGAGCGCCTCGCGCAGGATGCGCTGGACCAGGTAGCCCTCCTCGTTGGAGGCGTCGCCGACGATCGCCGCGGTCTCGGCGCCGCCCGCGTTCAGCGCAGCCGCGGCTCTGGCGATCGCCTCGTCCCACTCGACCGGCCCGCCGCGCAGCCACGGCCCGCTCACCCGCTCCTCGGCGGCGAACATCTCGAAGCCGTAGCGGCCGCGGTCGCAGAGCCAGCCGTCGTCGACGTCGGGGTTGTCGCGGGCGATCACCCGTTTCACCTGCTCGTCGCGGACGGTGAAGCTGACGTTGCACTGGCTTGGGCAGAGCGTGCAGACCGAGCCGGCCTGCTCGATGTCCCAGGGCCGGGCGCGGAAGCGGTAGGTGTAGCTGGTCAGCGCGCCGACCGGGCAGAGGTCGGTGATGTTGCCGTGGAAGGGGTCGACGTAGGGCCGGTCGTCGAAGGTGCCGACGAAGGTGCGGTCGCCACGCTCGAGCAGCTGCAGCTGGGAGTCCTCGGAGACCTCCTGGCTGAAGCGCACGCAGCGGTAGCAGAGGATGCAGCGCTCGCGGTCGATCGCGACCAGCGGCGAGAGCTCGATCGGCTTCTCGAAGTGCCGCTTCTGATCGGTCATGCGGCTCCTGCCCGGGCCCCAGCCCTGCGTGATGTCCTGCAGTGGGCACTCGCCGCCTTTGTCGCAGACGGGGCAGTCGAGCGGGTGGTTGACGAGCAGGAACTCGACCACGGCGCTCTGCGCGTGTTTGACCTGCTCGCTGCGCGTGTTGACGACCATCCCGTCGCGCACCGGGGTCGAGCAGGAGGTCTGCAGTTTCGGGATCCCCTCGATCTCGACCAGGCACATGCGGCAGGCGCCGACCGGGTCGCCGAGCTTCGGCTCGTAACAGAAGACCGGGATCTCGACGTCGCCACGCTTGGCGGCGTCGTGCAGCATCTCGCCCTCGGTAGCGGCCACCTCACGGCCGTCGATCACGATCGTCACCTCGCGGCTCACGCCGCCACCGCCTGAGCCGCCATCACGGCCTCGAACTCGCCGCGGAACTTCTTCACCATCGCGCTGACCGGCATCGCCATCGAGTCACCGAGCACGCAGAGGCAGTGGCCGATGATGTTCTCCTGGACCGAGCTGATGATGTCGAGGTCCATCGGGGTCGCCTCGCCGCGCACGACCCGTTCGAGCATCTTCACCGTCCAGTTGGTGCCCTCGCGGCAGGGGGTGCACTTGCCGCAGGACTCGTGGTGGTAGAAGCGCGCCGTGCGCAGCGCCATGTGCGGGATCGAGACCGTGTCGTCGGCGACGATGATCGAGCCCGAGCCGAGCATCGAGCCCGCTTCGGCCATCGCCTCGAAGGAGTACGGCAGGTCGAGTCCCTCCTCGGCGGTGAGGACCGGGGCGGAGGAGCCGCCCGGGTAGAAGGCCTTGACCTCGCGACCTTCGAGCGGGCCCCCGGCGAGGTCGTAGACCAGCTCGCGCGTCGGGATCCCCAGCTCGACCTCGTAGTTGCCCGGGCGGCGCACGCCGCCGGAGACCGAGACGACCTTGGTCCCGGGCGACTGCTCGGTGCCGAAGCCCTTGAACCACTCGGCGCCGTGGGCGACGATCCGCGGCACGTTGGAGAGGGTCTCGACGTTGTTGATCAGCGTCGGCCCGCCGTAGAGGCCCTGCACGGCGGGGAAGGGGGGCTTCAGGCGTGGGTTGCCGCGCTTGCCCTCCAGCGCGTCGAGCAGCGCCGTCTCCTCGCCGCAGATGTAGGCGCCGGCGCCGCGGTGGACGATCAGCTCGAGGTCGCGGCGCGATCCGCAGATGTCCTTGCCGAGATAGCCGGCCTCGTAGGCTTCGGCGACAGCGGCGTCGAGGATGTCGGCCTGCAAGTCGTACTCGCCGCGGATGAAGATGAAGGCGTGGCCGGCGTCGGCGGCGATCGCGGCGATCGCGATCCCCTCGATCAGCTGGTGCGGGTTGCGCTGCATCAGCTCGCGGTCCTTGAACGCCCCCGGCTCGGACTCGTCGGCGTTGCAGCAGAGGTACTTGGCCATTTCGCCGCGCGGCAGGAAGGAGGCCTTTTTGCCCATCGAGAAGCCGGCGCCGCCGCGACCGCGCAGGCCCGAGTCTTCGAGCTCCTTGAGGATCTCGTTGGCCTCCAGCTCGCGGTAGGCCTTCTCCAGGGTCGCGTAGCCGCCATAGCTCCTGTAGCCGGGGAGGGTGCGCAGCGCCGGGTCCTCGGCGTGCTCGAGCAGGACTCGTGTCTCAGGCACGGGCGTCACCCGCCAGCGGCCGCTTCTCCAGCGCTTTGCCGGGGAGGACGTCCTCGCCGGCCAGCAGCTGGTCGATCGCCGTCTTGGCCTCCGCCGTCTCCAGCGGGCCGAAGTAGCGCTCGTCGATCGAGGCCATCGGGGCGATGTCGCAGGCACCGAGGCACTCGAAGCCGGTGACGAAGATGTCCTCCTCGCCCGCGGCGGCGGCGCGAAATGCGTCGAGCAGCTCGTCCCCTCCCCGCATCCAGCAGCTGATGTTGGTGCAGACGGCGACTTTGTGGCTGCCGACCGGCTCCGTGTGCAGCAGGTCATAGAAGCTCGCGACCGACTCCAGGTAGGCGGGCGTCACCCGCATAACCGCGGCGGCCTGGCGGATCCCCTCCGGCGTGCACCATCCATAAAGGCGCTGGACCGCCCACAGGGCCGGGATTGAGACGGAGTGCTTGTCCGGGTAGCGGCCTATCAATGTCTCGATGTGCTCACGCAGCTCTGCTGGGCAATCGACTTCATGCAGCTCAGGGATCGGCTCGGGCGTGCGATCCGGGACTCGACCTTCACTCACCGCGCGATCGACAGGAAGCTCAGCCACGACGTATCTCCTCGAGCGTTTGGAGAGGGAGGGTGGGGGTGTCCAGTCGCGCGCGGCGTCCTGTTTTTCGCCCCACTGGGAATCTCGGACGGTCACCCACGCCTCCAGGCGAAAAACCCAGCGCGGGACTGGACACCCCCACCCTCACCTGTCAACGCCCCCGAGGATCGGGTCGAGCATGCCGAGGCTGCAGATCATGTCGGCGACGTAGCTGTCGGTGGACATGTCCTTGAAGGCCTGCAGGTTGACGAAGGAGGGGTCACGGAAATGGACCCGGGCCGGCTTCGAGGAGCCGTCGGCGAGGACGAAGCAGCCGAGCTCGCCACGCGGCGACTCGATCGCGTAGTAGACCTCGCCGGCGTCCACCCGGTAGCCCTCGGTGACCAGCTTGAAATGGTGGATCAGCGACTCCATCGAGGTCGAGAGCTCCGAGCGCGGCGGCAGCACGTACTTGCGGTCCTCGGCGATGAACGGACCCTCGGGCAGCGCGTCGAGCGCCTGCTCGACGATCCGCACCGACTCGACCATCTCCGCGACCCGCACCCGGTAGCGGTCGTAGTTGTCGCCGACCGTGCCGACCGGGATCTTGAAGTCCATTTCCGGGTAGGCGAGGTAGTCGAAGGCCTTGCGCAGGTCCCAGGGCTCGCCGGCGGCGCGCAGCAGCGGCCCGGTCACGCCCAGCTCCAGGAGGCGCTCGCGGGGGACGATCCCAGTTCCCTTGGTGCGCGAGAGGAAGACCTCGTTGCGGTCGAGTAGGGCTTGGTACTGACCGACCCGGATCGGCATGTCGGCGACGAACTGGCGTAGCTTCGCCTCGAAGCCGACGGGGATGTCCTCGATCACGCCGCCGACCTGGAAGTAGCGGGTGTGCATCCGCTGCCCGGTCGCCATCTCGAAGAGGTCGAGGATCCTGTCGCGCTCGCGGAAGCAGTACCAGAGCATCGAGACCGCGCCGAGGTCGAGCGCCGTCGTCCCCAGCCAGACAAGATGGGAGTGGATCCGATTGAGCTCGAGGAAGATCGTCCGCAGGTACTTCGCGCGGGGCGGGATCTCGAGCCCGACGAGGCGCTCGACCGCACCGCAGAAGGCCTCCATCTGGAAGAAGTAGGAGACGTAGTCCATCCGCTCGACGAACGGGATGACCTTCCAGTAGCTCTTGTCCTCGCAGGACTTTTCGATCCCGGTGTGGACGTAACCGATCACCGGCTTGAGGCCCCTGACCACCTCGCCTTCCAAATCCACAACCAGGCGCAACACGCCGTGGGTGGCGGGGTGATGCGGGCCGATATTGATGGTCATGACCTCGGTGTCGAGGTCCGGAACCTGTGCGATCTCAGCCATAAGCGCGCTCGTTGTAGGTGAACGTCACCGGCTCGCCGCCGATCGGGAAGTCGCGGCGCTGGGGCCAGCCGACGTAATCCTCCGGAAGCAAGATCCGCGTCATGTCCGGATGCCCTCGGAAGGCAATCCCGAAAAAGTCGAACACCTCCCGCTCCTGAAACTCCGCAGTGGGGAAGAGCTCCACGCAGGAGTCGATCTGAGGGAGCTCATCCGTGGGTGGCGTCGGGGAGGGGGTGTCCGGACGGGCGCGGCGTCCTGTTTCTCGCCCTGCCTGCTCCGCGAGAGAGGCATCGCCGCCCGGCGAGAAACCCAGCACCCGGCCGGACACCCCCTCCCCGACGCCAGGACCCGCGGCCGACGGCTCCCGAAGCATCGCTTTCACCCGCAACCGCTCGACGCGATCGCGGTTGAGCAGCTCGTAGTGGACCGCGAAGCGCGGTTCCGCGGGCAGGTAGTCCGCAGCATGCAGGCTGGAGAGAAAGCTGTAGCCCTGGCCCGGCGCGTCGCGCAGCCAGGCGAGCACGGCGAGGATCTGGGATGGGTCGACGACCAGCGCCGGCTGGTCGCGATCGAAGCTGGTGTCGAGCACCGCGCCGGGGTGGTCCTGCTCGATCTCGCCCCGGATCAGCTCGAGTCCGGGGGCGTCAGGCACGGATCAGCTCCCGTGCTCTCTCGTAGGCCTCGGCCGCCTCCGGGCTGGGCGTGCTGCGGGGCCCGCCGCGCGCCCACTCCTCGGTGCCGGCGGCGTCGTAGCGCTGGCGCCAGCCCTGGTCGGGGTTGCCCATGATCTTGCGCTGCAGCTTGGTGAAGCCGTAGAGGACCGCCTCCGGCCGCGGCGGGCAGCCGGGGATGTGGAGGTCGATCGGCATGAACTTGTCGGCGCCCTGGACGACGGCGTAGTTGGAGAACATGCCGCCGCTGGAGGAGCAGGCGCCCATCGAGATCGCCCATTTCGGCTCCAGCATCTGGTCGTAGAGGCGGCGGACGACCGGCGCCATCTTGATCGAGACCCGGCCCGAGAGGATGATCAGGTCCGCCTGGCGGGGAGAGGCGCGCAACGCCTCGGCGCCGAAGCGGGCGAGGTCGTAGCGAGGGCTGCCGACGATCGCTATCGGGGCCTCGATCGCGCAGCAGGCGAGGCCGAAGGTGAGCGGAAAGCACGAGTTCGCCCGCCCCCAGTTGAGCAGCTTCTCGAAGTTGGTCGTCACGACTTTTTCCTCGACGAAGCGCTCCAGCTCCTCGCCCTCGAGGTCGCCGCGCAGCATGTCGCGAGCGCGCAGCTGCCGGTCGCGCATGGTCTGACGCTCTACTTCCAATTCAACGCACCCTTTCGCCAGACGTAGACGAAGGCGACCATCAGCAGGGCGATGAAGGTGATCAGCTCGCCGAGGACGAAGACGCTGTCGGCGCCCTTGAGGATGACGCCCACCGGGTAGAGGAAGACGACCTCGATGTCGAAGAGGATGAACAGCATCGCGACGAGGTAGAAGCTGACCCCGAAGCGGAGGTTGTGCGACGGCTCGACCGGGATCCCAGACTCGTATGGCTCTCCCTGGCGTCGTGCCGCTTCGGTCGGATTCGGTGAGGGCTTCGGCCCGATCAGGTGGTTGAGCATCACCAAGGCGCCGCCGACGCCGAGGCCGAGGAACGCGAAGACGAGTATCGGCAGGTAGCTCTTCAGCACGGCGAGACCCGTTATACAACCACATTGTGACAACTTGCTACATAGTGATTTTCCGCATCAACAAGCGGAATCCCGACCCTTTCGGGAGGAAATAGACCGATGATTGCCGTCCATCTCGTCGTCGGCTGCGCCCTGATCGTCCTCAACCTCGTGGCCTTCGCGGTCGGCGGCGTCGCCTGGCTGCGCAGCCGCCCCTCGATTCCCTTCTGGTACCTGCTGCGGGCCGCTCAGGTCTCCGTCTTCATCCAGGCGATGCTCGGCGGCCTGCTCGTCCTCACCAACCACAAGCCCGACGAAAGCCTGCACTACCTCTACGGGATCCTGCCCCTCGTCGTCTCCTTCCTCGCCGAGGGCGCCCGCGCCGGCGCCGCCCAGCGCGAGCTCGGCGAGATCGACTTCGAATCGCTCCCCAGTGACCACCAGCAGTCCCTCGCCCTGGCGATAGTCCGCCGCGAGATGGGCATCATGGCGGTCAGCAGCGGCGTGATCTTCTTCCTCGCCCTGAGAGCCGCCGGCACCAGCGGCGCCTTCTAGCCTCAGGAGATGCGGAAGGCCGGGTGGTCGGGGGCGATGCGGCGCAGCTCCTCCTCTGAGGAGTCGGCGCCGACGCCGTCGAAGAAGGCGCCGACCTCCCATTTCCACTTCTTCAGGTAGGCGCGCAGAAGGGCGGGCTTCTCCTCTTCGCCGACCTCGCTCGCTTGGAACTCCTCAGTGTGGTGGCCGAGGACGAGACGGCCGTTGCCGCTTGCCCGCAGATTTTTCACCCACTGGGTATGGCCGCGGGGTGCGACCAGATAACGCTCGCCCTCGTGGGTGAGCAGGTTGACCGGCGTCCGCCGCCACTCGCCGCTCTTGCGCCCCTTGACTTCGAGCACCCGCGATCCCGCGACGCTGATCCCGAGCCTGGTCAGCGCGGCGACGAGGCGGTTGAAGACGTTCTTCGTAAACCAGCCCGGCTGCTGGAAGCGCTGCTCCATCGCTCCGATGTTGGCACAGAGAATTGACATTCAGCGTGCCACGCGTGCGTCGAGGCTCGAAACGATCGGCTCGTGCTTGCATCGACCCTTCCCGATTTCGGCTCGCCAAGCTCGCCGGCGTTCGTCTCGTTCGCGGTCTGCTTCCTCCTGACTCTCGCTGCTTTTTGGCGTCGCGAGAGCCAGGAGGAGATCAGGTGGGCTGCTTTCGTGGGCGCGTTCATCGGGGCGGGAGTCGGTCTGCTCGTATACGCGTTCGGCCTGATTACGGGTCTATACTGATGAGAGTGCTGAAGACAAAAGAACTCGCTGTATTTATGCTTGTCCGCCTCATGCTGCTAGCTGTTTTCGTTGTGCCGGTGGTCGCTGCCGGTCGTGCGCTGGGAGTGCCGGAGATTGCGATCTCCGGCATGGTGGTGGCCGTCATCTTGGCTTTCGCCTGGTTCAAAGAGGATTTGATCGACTGGATGGGCGCCAGACTCGGCGTGCGCACCTACTTCAGCGGCCGGTAGTCGCCTTCGTGGAAGACGAGTGGGTCGCCGGAGCTCGTCTCCAGAGCGGTCACCTCGCCGGTGACGATCACGTGGTCGCCGCCGGCGATCACGTCGCGCAGGTCGCAGGCGACGAAGGCGAGGGCGTCGTCGATCGCGGGGATGCCGTCGCGCTCGGCCCACTCGACGCCCTCCCACTTGTCCGCCACCGGCGCCTTGGTGGCGAAGGCGCGGGCGATCGGCTCCTGGCCGGCGTGCAGGACGCTGATCCCGAAGCGGTTGGCCGCCTGCACTGCCAGCAGCGTGCGTGAGCCGCGGTCGAGGCAGGCCAGCATCAGCATCGGCTCGATCGAGAGCGAGCAGACCGCATTGGCCGTCGCCCCGGCCGGACCGGCGGGTCCGGAGGCGGCCACGACGGTCACTCCGGTGGGCAACATCCCCATCGCTGCGCGGAAGCTGGCGGGGTCGGGCGGACTCACGGCTGCTAGGGACAATATGATGCGCGCCGCGTGCGACCCTTGATTGCAATCGCTCTGGCCGTCGTGGCCGCGCTCGCCCTCGCCGCCTGCGGCTTCGGCGAAGAGGGCATCTCGGTCTCCAAGAACGACCCCGACTACAACGGGGCCGTGATCTTCGCGACCCACTGCAGCGGTTGTCACACGCTGAGCGCGGCCGGTACGCAGGGAACCGGGAATCGCAGCGTGCGCACGCAGGGGCCGAACCTCGATCAGCGAACCGAGACCTATGACGACGCTCTTTTCGCGATCCAGAACGGCGGCTTCTCCGGGGCGATCATGCCCCAGAACATCGTGGTCGGCTCCGATGCGGAAGCGCTGGCCCGCTTTGTCGCCAAGTACGCGGGCGACGAAGCCGAAGAATCGCCGCGCCCCGGCCAGCCCTCTCCGTAGCGCGATCTCCGATGCTTGACCTGAAGCTGATCCGCTCCGACCCCGAGCGGGTCAAGCGGGCGCTTGCCCGCCGCGGTGCCGCCGAGCAGGTTGACGCGCTGCTTGCGCTGGACGCACGCCGACGCGAGCTGCTGCCAGAGATCGAGGGCGCCCAGGCGGAGCGCAAGACGCTCTCCAAGCAGATCGGCGAAGCGAAGCAGCGCGGCGAGGACGGCGCGGAGCAGATGGAGGTCGTAGGGGGGCTGAAGGAGCGGATCGAGACCGGCAAGGCCGAGCTGGAGCAGGTCGAGACCGAGCTGGACCGGGTCGGTGCCGCCCTGCCGAACCTTCCCGACCCGGACGCTCCCGACGGGATGACCGAGGAGGACGCGGTCGTCCTGCGTGAGGTGGGCGAGCGGCCCAGCTTCGACTTCGAGCCGCGCGACCACCTCGAGATCGGCACCGAGCTGGGCCTGATCGATATGGAGGCGGCGGCCCGGCTTTCGGGTTCGCGCTTCGCCTACCTGAAGGGCGACCTGGTGCTGCTCGAGCTGGCGCTGGTCCGCTTCGCGATCGATCTGGTCCGCGGCGAGGGCCACGAGCCGGTCGTGCCGCCGGTGCTGGTCCGCGAGGAGGCCCTGTACGGAACCGGCTTCCTGCCCGGCGACCGCGACCAGATCTACGAAGTGCCAAAGGACGAGCTCTTCCTGGTCGGCACCTCCGAGGTCGCCCTGGCCGGATTACATGCCGACGAGATCCTCGACGCCGAGCGGCTGCCGCTGCGCTACGCCGGCTTCTCACCCTGCTTTCGCCGCGAGGCCGGCGCCGCCGGCCGCGACACCCGCGGCATCTTCCGCGTTCACCAGTTCGACAAGGTCGAGATGTTCTCGTTCGTCGAGCCCGCCGAGTCGGCGGCCGAGCACGAGCGGCTGCTGGCCATCGAGGAGCGCATCCTCGGCGAGCTGGAGATCCCCTACCGGGTCGTCAACGTTGCCGCGGGCGATCTCGGCGCGCCGGCGGCGAAGAAGTACGACTGCGAGGCCTGGATTCCGAGCCAGGAGCGTTACCGCGAGCTGACCTCATGCTCGAATACCACCGATTATCAGGCGCGTCGCCTCAATTGTCGGTACCGGCCTGCCGATAACGAAGCGATTCAGGCAGTGCACACCCTCAACGGGACGGCGGTTGCCGTGGGACGAACGATGATCGCGCTGATTGAGAACCGGCAGGATCGGGAAGGCGGATTCACGCTACCTAATATTTTGCATGCGTATGGTTGCCCTGAGAGGATCGGACCGGCATGAACGCGAGCGTGAGAGACGCGAAAAGAGTTGTCCTCTGCGACGACCACGAGATCGTCCGCGATGCGATCAAATCGCGCATGGCCAACTCCAACGTGCTGCAGATCGTCGGCGAGGCGTCGAACGGCCGCGACGTCGTCGACGTGGTCAAAGAGCTCGAACCCGACGTCCTGATCATCGACGTCGAGCTGCCCAAACGCGACGGGATCGAGGCGACCAAGGAGGTGCTCAAGGTCCGGCCGCGGACCAAAGTGATCATCTTCACGGCGCACGCCCAGCCCGATCTGCTGGCACTGGCCCTTCGGGCGGGCGCCTCCGGCTACGTGCTCAAGTCGGCGCCGGCTGAAGACATCGCCCGTGCGGTCAAGGCGGTGACCGGCGGCGGCACCTTCCTCGGCGGCGACTTCGCCGGCGGTAAGCCGTCGGAGGTGGAGAAACTTCTCCACCTCTCGCCCCGCGAGCGCCAGATCCTCGAGCTGCTCGCCGAGGGTCTGCGGGTCAAAGAGATCGCCGAACGCCTCGGCCTCAGCCCGGCGACCGTGCACACCCACGTGCGCAACGCGATCGCCAAGCTGGAGGTCGACACGAGGACCGAGGCCGTTGCCCTTGCCGTGCGCTTCAGCTACCTCGGCGCCGGCGGTGGAGTCAAGTAGGTAAAGCGGCGCTTCCTCTGCTTCGCGTCCGGGAGCGCCTTCCCGTCTACTGCGAGCCGTGCCCCTTGTCGAGTTCCAGCGCGCAGCCGTTGATGCAGTAGCGCTGGCCGTTCGGTCCCGGCCCGTCGTCGAAGACGTGGCCGAGGTGGGCGTCGCAGTGCTTGCAGACGACCTCGGTGCGGCGCATCAGCAGGCTGTTGTCGGGCCGCAGCTCGACGTGCTCGAGGTTGGCCGGCTCGGTGAAGCTGGGCCAGCCGGTGCCGGAGTCGAACTTGGTGCCGGAGGAGAACAGCTCGGTGCCGCAGCAGACGCAGCGGTACATGCCCTCGCTCTTCTCGTCTACGTACGGGCCGGTGAAGGCGCGCTCGGTGCCGGCCTTGCGGGTCACCTCGTACTGCTCCGGCGTCAGCTCTTCACGCCACTGCTCGTCGGCTTTCTCAACCCTCTTGGTGGTCTCCGTCATCTCGCTCCTTTCGCTTACACCAAGGGTACGCCGCGTGTCTAACCATTCTGTGACGGGGCGCCGGGGGTCGCCCCGCCGGGTGCCTATGTCGCCTTCGGCGACAAATCTTGTGCCGCTTCGCGGCTGAGAACCACTCTGCGGAGCCGCTTCGCGAGGCACCGTCGGGGCGCCCCCCGGCGCCCTTGCCTGGAAAGATGCGCGCCGTGCCCGAGGCGTTCTACGAGCGAGATGACGGTGGGGGGTTCATTGCTTCTGAGTTGACTCGGGGGCCCTGGGATCCCGATGCGCAACACGCGGGGCCGCCCTCGGCGCTGCTTGGGCGGGAGATTGAGCGGGTCCCTGGGGGCGAGGGGTTTCAGGTTGCTCGGGTCACGTTTGAGATTTTGCGGCCCGTTCCTATCGGGCCGGTTCGGGTCGAGGCTGAGGTGGTGCGGCCCGGGCGCAGCGTGCAGCTGATCGAGGCGACGCTTTTTGGGGAGGCGGGGGAGCTGGTCAGGGCTCGGGCCTGGCGGATTCGGACGAGTGAGCTGGAGATCCCCGACGCGGTGGCGCCGACGCCCGCGCCGCCGCCGGGGCCGGAGGAGGGGGACGTGCCTGAGTTCTTCGAGACCGGGCAGTCGGTCGGCTACCACACGGCGATGGAGTGGCGTTCGGTCGGCGGCGGGTTTCTGGACCCGGGGCCGGCGACGGTCTGGATGCGGATGGGCTGCCGACTGGTCGCCGGGGAGGAGCCGACGCCGCTGCAGCGGACGCTGGTCGCCGCCGACGTCGGCAACGGGATCAGCGCGGTGCTCGACTGGCGTCGCTACCTCTTCATCAACGTCGACCTCAGCGTCCATCTCGAGCGGATGCCCGAGGGCGAGTGGGTCTGCGTGGATGCCGTCACCATCCCGCAAACGCACGGGATCGGCACCGCCGAGTCGGTCCTCTCCGACGCGCGCGGTCGCATCGGCCGCGCCGCCCAGGCGCTACTGATCGCCGAACGCCCCTGATCCGCCCGATATTGGTCGTTTGTACCCCCTATAGGGGGGTCAAGCGACCACACGCGCAAGGCGACCGCGGCCGGAGACCGCGAAGGCGATCGTCGCCATCGAGACGAGGGCGACCGCGGCCGAGAAAAGGAAGGCGCCCTCGTAGCCGGTGAGAGCAGCCGCGATGCCGGCCAGGGGCGCGCCGAAGCCGATGCCGGCGTCGAAAAAGGCGGTGAAGGTGCCGAGGGCCGCGCCGCGCCGCGTCTCTGGCACGCGGTCGACGACGATCAGCGATAGGGAGGGATAGAGCAGCGAGAAGGCCGCCCCCATCGCCATCGCGCCGACGATCGCGACGGCGAGGCTGTGCGCGATGCCTATCGTCGCCAGTCCGATCGCCTCCACGAAGGCCGCCCCCATCGCCACCCGCAGTGGGCCGATGCGGTCGGGCAGGTCGCCGCCGACCAGGCGGGTGAGGACGACCATCGTCGCGAACACGCCGAAGACGACCGCCCCGTGGCCGACGCCGCGCTGGTCGAGGTGGAGGACGACGAAGGAGGCGACCGTCGCGTAGCCGAGCGAGCCGAGCGCCAGCGCGGTTCCCGGCCTGACCGCCTCGGGGGCGATCAGCGGTTGGTGCTCGTCATCGGCCGGTTTGGGGTGGAACGGGTCAGGCAGTCGCAGTGCGATCAGCGCCCCGACCAGCGGCGCGGCTCCGGCGAAGAGCCAAACCGCGGTGTAGCCGGAGGCGTGGAGGAGCAGCTCGCCGACCAGCGGCCCGACGCTGAGCCCGGACCAGACCGCCAGCCCGTAGAGCCCGATCACCCGGCCGCGCCGATCGGGCGGGGCGATGTTGACGATCCAGGCCGAGCCCGCGGTGAAGACCGTGCCCTCGCCGGCGCCGAGGATAAGGCGGGCGCCGATCAGGCCGATCACTCCGAACGGCAGCAGGTAGAGGAAGCCGGCGACGGCGACGAGGACCGAGCCGAGCAGCACCGCCGGCTTGCGACCGCGACGGTCGGCGAGGCGACCGGCGAGCGGGCGCAGGAGCAGGCCGGTGATCGCGTACGAGCCGATCACGACCCCCACGGCGATGTTGCCGCCGTCAAGCGGGCCGTGCACGTAGCGCGGCAGGACGGGAAGCACGGCGCCGACCGCGACCAGCCCGGAGAAGGTGACGGCGAAGACGCCGGCAAACGCGGCGCCCGGTCGCACGACCGCCGAGCGTGTTCTTTCCGTCATCGGAGCAACGCGGGCAAGTCGTCGATCACATGGTCGGGCGGTGGCGTCGCGGCTTCGGCCTCGGCTCGCGTGCCGGCGCCGGTGAGGACGAGCACGGTTATCAGCCCGGCTCTCCGGCCCCCCTCGATATCGGACGCGATCCGGTCGCCGACGATCGCCACCCGATCGGCCTTGGGTATCAGCGCCCGCGCTTGGTCGAAGAGATAGGGCTCGGGCTTGCCGGCGGTCTCGGCCCGCTTCCCGGAAGCGGTCTCGACCGCCGCGAGGGTTGCGCCCGTGCCCGGCCAGGCACCGCCGGGCATCGGCAGGGTCGGGTCGCGGCTGGTCCCGAACAGCGCCGCGCCGGCCTGCAGGGCCCGGGTCGCGGTGAGTAGCTCGGCGTAGTCGAACTCGCGGTGGGCGGAGACCACCACGGCGTCCGCGGATCGGCCTGCTTCGCCGCCGAGCAGTTTCAGCCCGGCCGCCGCCACCGTCTCCTTGAAGCCCGGAGCCCCGATCACGAAGGCGGTTCCGCCGGCCCCGACCCGCTCGGCGGCCAGCTGGGCGGTTACCGCCCCCCCGGTCAGCACCCGGTTATCGGCTATCTCGATTCCGGCGTCGCGCAGCCGAGCCGCGTAGGCGGAGGGCTGCTTCACGGAGTTGTTGGTGACGAAGACGACCTCCTTGCCGCGCTCGAGCAGCGCAGCCAGCGCCTCAACGGCTCCAGGCACCATCTCGCGCCCGATCCAGACGACCCCATCGAGATCGACCAGCAGTCCGTCGAATTCATCCGCGAGCGCCATTCAGTGGCCCAGGCTATTAGGGCCTCCCTCGGTAGGGGTGGAACGTCTTGTACTTTTTCGCCGACAGCTCTGGGCGTCAGCTCGATAGCAATACACCGAAAAAGTTAAGTGGAACCCCTACCGAGGGAGGCCCTACCAAGATGGCCCCCTCAACCAATGAGATCGATACGGTGCCCACCGTGAGTCAGAACGGGCAAGTGGTGACGGCGACGAACGTCTCGCGTCGCTACGGCGAAGGCGAAGCTGCCGTGGACGCGCTGGTCGATGTCTCGACCGGCTTCGAGCGGGGACGCTTCACCGCGATCATGGGGCCGTCGGGCTCGGGCAAGTCAACCCTGATGCACATCCTCGCCGGTCTCGATACGCCCAGCTCGGGCACGGTCACGCTCGACGGCGAGGAGATCACCGGCCTCGACGACGCCGCGCTGACCAAGCTGCGCCGCGACAAGCTCGGCTTCGTCTTCCAGTTCTTCAACCTGCTGCCGGTCCTCACCGCCGAGGAGAACCTGGTGCTGCCGCTCTCGATCGCCGGCCGCAAGCCGGACGCCGAGTGGCTCGAGCGACTGATCGGCACCGTCGGCCTCGGAGACCGCCGCACCCACCGGCCCTCCGAGCTCTCCGGCGGCCAGCAACAGCGTGTCGCCGTCGCCCGCGCGCTGGTCTCCAAACCGGCTGTTGTCTTTGCCGACGAGCCGACCGGAAACCTCGATTCGAAAGCAAGCACGGAGGTGCTGGGGCTGCTGCGCCAGGCGGTCGACGAGTTCGGGCAGACGGTGATCATGGTCACCCACGACCCCGCCGCGGCAGCGCACGCCGATCGTCTGATCACCCTGCGCGACGGCCGCATCGTCCACGACGACGCCCCTGGCTCCGCCGACGATGTGATCGAGCTGATGAAGACGATCGATTAGCGGACGCCTGTGACCGGGCTCGCCGTCAAGAGTCTCTGGGCGCGCAGGGTGCGAGCGCTGGGGACGACCTTCGCCGTCGTGATCGGCGTCGCATTCGTAGCCGGCTCCTACGTCCTCACGGATACGATCTTCGCCGCCTTCGACGAAATCTTCAGCGACTCGTTGAAGGGGACCAGCGTCGTGGTCACCGCGAAGAATCCGGTCGAACAGGAAAACGGCGAAATCCCGACGATCCCGGCCTCGCTGCTGCCAAAGGTGCGTAAGACCGCCGGGGTGAAGCTGGCGGCCGGAGCGATCTTCACGCCGGGTGGCTTCTTCGATTCCGAAGGGGAAAAGATCGGCAACAAGTTCGCCCCGAAGTTCATCTCCTCGCACCTGCCCGATGGACTCGAGTCGCTCACCTACGTTGACGGCCACCCGCCCCGCGGTCCGACTGAAACCTCGATCGACGAGGCCGCGGCTGAAAGCTCCGACCTAAAGCTGGGCGAAGAGATCAAGCTGATCGGCCAGGGCAGCGCCCGCTCATTCCGCTTGGTTGGCTTCACCCAGCTGGGCAGCGCGTCCTTTGGTGGAGCCAGCATCGCCCAGGTGACGCTGCCGGCGGCGCAGCAGTTGACGCACAAGGCCGGCCGCTTCGATCAGATCTCGGTTGCGGCTCAGGGCGGCGTCTCGCCGCTGACGCTAAAGCGGCGGATCGAGCGCGTCATGCCCCGGTCGGCCCGGGTCGAGACCGCGACCGAAAAAGCGGACCGAGGCTCGGAAGAAATCCGCGACAACCTCGGCTTCCTGCAGACGATCCTCTTGGTTTTCGGCTTCGTCGCCGTCTTCGTCGGCGCCTTCCTGATCTTCAACACCTTCTCGATCACCGTCGCCCAGCGGGTGACCGAGTTCGGGCTACTGCGGACCCTGGGCGCATCCCGGCCGCAGATCCTCATCTCGGTCCTGATCGAGGCGCTCGCGATCGGGTTGCTGGGGGCGCTGATCGGGATCGGCGGTGGCTACGTGATGGCGCTGCTGCTCAACGCGCTCCTCAAGGCCTTCGAAGTTGACCTGCCGACGACGAGCCTGGTGATGGAGTCGCGCACCGTCGTCGTCGCGCTGCTCGTCGGCATCGTGGTCACGGCGGTTTCCTCGATGGTGCCGGCGCTGCGCTCGACCCGGGTGCCGCCGATCGCAGCCTTGCGGGCCTACGCCCCTCCCGTGAGCCGTAGGCGGCGCCTCGTCTACCTGGCCGTCTCCGTCCTGCTCGGTCTCGCCGGCCTGGCGATGGTCCTCGCTGGCCTGTTCGGCAGTGGCGGCGCCGGTACCCGGGCCGGTCTGATGGGCGCGGGGGCGGTCGTGATCGTGCTCGCGGTCTCGCTCTTCAGCCCCCGCCTCGTCCCGCCGCTGGCCGCGGTCGCGGGCTGGCCGCTGGAGCGAATCCGGCGGCTCACGGGGCGCCTCGCGCGCGAGAACTCCCAACGCAACCCGAGCCGTACCGCCGTCACCGCGGCGGCGTTGATGATCGGCCTCGCCCTGGTCACCTTCGTCACCGTCTTCGCCGCCGGCCTGAAGAGCTCCGTGGCTCAGGTCATCGACGAAAACTTCGAGGGCGGCCTGGTGATCCAGAACACCGATGGCTTCTCGCCGATTCCGGCCGGCGCCGCGACGCTGGCGCGGAATATTCCGGGAGTGAGCCACGTGGCCACGATCCGGGGGACCGAAGCAGAGCTGCTCGGAGCGGGGTCGAAGGCGAAAATCAGCGCGGCGACTCCGGACATCGGCGACGCGGTCTCGATCGAATGGAAGAAGGGTGGGCCCGCGACGCTGCGCAAGCTGGGCGGCGACGAAGCGGTCGTCTCGGACTCGTTCGCCTCCGATCACGGTCTCGAAGTCGGCGACAGCTTTCGCCTGCTGAGTCAGACCGGCGCGAAGCCGGCCTTCCGCGTCGCCGGCGAGTTCGATTCGAAGGCGGGAGTCTTCGGCAACGTCGTCATCACCCAGGCGGTGATGACCCGCGCCTTCGACCAGACCCAGGACACCGTTGACTTCGTCATCGTCAAACCCGGCGCGAACGCGGCCGAAGTCCAGGCGGCAATCACCGCTGGAGCCGAACGCGCCTTCCCGACGGCCGAAGTCCTCAACCAGCAGGAACTGAAGGAAAACCGCGAAGAACAGGTCGATCAGCTCGTCAACCTGTTCTACGCCCTGCTGCTGCTGGCGGTCGTGATCTCGCTGTTCGGGATTGCCAACACGCTGGCGCTCTCGATCCACGAACGGACCCGCGAGCTGGGCATGCTGCGGGCGATCGGCATGTCGCGGCGCCAGGTGCGGACGATGATCCGCTACGAGGCCGTGATAACCGCGCTGATCGGCGCGATCCTCGGGATGGTGCTCGGCGTGATCTTCGCGGCGCTGATCTCCCAGCCCTTGAAAGACGAAGGCTTCGCGCTCTCCTACCCGATCGGCTCGCTGATAGTGCTGCTGATCCTCGCCGGCCTCGCCGGTGTGCTCGCCGCGATCGCGCCCGCCCGCCGTGCCTCGCGGCTCGATGTGTTGGACTCGCTGCAGTACGAGTGATGCTCAGGCCAAGCCCACGCGCAGGGCGCCGGCCAACTCGAGCATCGCCGCGTTGGCGGTGCGGCTGATCGCGGTCATGTTGGCGAAGCCGTGAATCAGCCCCGGGTGGCGGCGAAGCGTGACCTCGACCCCGGCCTCCCGCATCCGCGCCGCGTAGGCCTCGCCCTCGTCCCGCAGCGGGTCGAAGCCGGCGGTGGCGACGTAGGCGGGCGGTAGGCCGGAGAGGTCGGCGACGCGAAGTACGGAGACGCGGGAATCGGATCGATCGACGTCCGGCGGCAGGTAATGGCGCTCGAACCAGTCCATGTCCGCGCGGGCCAGCAAGAAGCCCTTGGCGAATGTGTCACGCGATTGCTGACCCCCGGCGACGTCGGTGACCGGGTAGATCAGGGCCTGCATTGCCGGGCTTGGGCCCTCCGCGCGGGTGAGCAGGCTGACCGCGGCGGCAAGGTTGCCGCCGGCGCTGTCGCCGGCGACAGCGATCCGAGCGGGATCGACGCCCAGCCGGGCATTGCTCGCCGCCACTCGCTTTCCGAGCGTCGTTGTACCGTAATGAGTGTGAAGACCAGGAAGCGAACCGGAAATTGGACGCCGGATGGGGCAGTTGAGCGCGCCATCCTGCGCCGCGAATACGTCGAGCTCACGCCGGCCGAGAGGATGGAACAGGTCTTTGAGCTCTCGCGGGTCATAGCCCAGCTGGCCGAAGCCGGGCGTCGCCAGCGCAGTGCCTGATCTCGATATCCGAGGAATCCTCGAGGCGCTTGCTCGCTGAGCCATCACCGGCACGACTCAGGCTTCGCAGACGATCCACGGCTCTCAAGCTGATGAGACCTGAAGCCGAGCAAAGCGCTCCCAGGAGAGGATTGAAGCTCGGGTGACTTGACGGGATGGCACCCGCCATCCCGTCTACCTAGCTAGGGCTCAGCCGCAGCCAGTGTTGTTGCCGCAGCTGGAGCAGGTGTAGCACGAGCCCGTGCGCTGCATCATGCCGCCGCACTGCTCGCAGGCGGGGCCTAGATCCAGGCCGGACATCTTGGCGGGGACGACCGGGGGGGTTTCGGTGAAGGCCGCCGCGGCCGGTACCGCCTCGCCACTGCTCGCCTTCGCTGCCCCGTTGTCGTTGCCCGGCTTGGTGTGGCCGTTGCCGCCATTCGCCGGGCCGGCGGTGTCGGTGGGGATGCCGAGCCCGAGCTGCGAGGTCTCGGCATCCTTCTTGGCCCGCACCTCCTGGGTCATGATCCCCAGTTCCTCGAGCGTCTCGGTGTCCTCGATGAAGCGGCTCGCGACCCAGCGCATGATGTAGTCGGGCAGCGATTTGGCGAAGGGGATCTCGGGGTTGCCGGTGATCCCCTCCGGCTCGAAGCGCATGTAGCTGAACTTGCGCACGAAGTCTTCGAGCGGGACGCCGTACTGCAGGCCGAGCGAGATCGCCGTGGCGAAGGCGTTCATCAGCCCCCGCATCGTCGAGCCCTCCTTGCCGATGTCGGTGAGGAAGATCTCGCCGACCGAGCCGTCGTCGTACTTGCCGGCGGTGATGTAGCCCTCGTGGCCGGCGATCGAGAACTTGTGGGTGATCGATTCGCGCTCGCGCGGCATCCGCTTGCGCTCCGGCGGCAGCGCGACGGCCTCAGCCTCGGCCTCCTTCTCGTCCTGCGCGTCGGTGCGCAGCGCCTGCGCGGTCTTGGAGCCGTCGCGGTAGATCGCCAGCGCCTTGAGGCCGCCCTTCCAGCCGCGCGTGTAGGCGTCGGCGATGTCCTCGACCGTCGCCGACTGCGGCAGGTTGACCGTCTTGGAGATCGCGCCGGAGATGAACGGCTGGGTCGCCGCCATCATGTCGATGTGGCCGGTGTGGGAGATCGCCCGCTCGCCGACCGCGACGTCGAAGATCGGCAGGTGCTCGTCCTTGAGCCCTGGCGCGCCGACGATCGTCGCGTTCTCGGCGATGTGGGCGTTGATCTGGTCGATCTCGGCCTCGCTGTAGCCGAGCGTGCCCAGCGCCAGCGGCACCGATTTGTTGACGATCGTCATCTGGCCGCCGCCGACCAGCTCCTTGAACTTGACCAGCGAGAAGTCGGGCTCGATCCCGGTCGTGTCGCAGTCCATCAGGAAGCTGATCGTCCCGGTCGGCGCCAGCACCGTCGCCTGCGCGTTGCGGTAGCCGTGCTCCTCGCCGAGCTCGACCGCCTCGTCCCAGGACCGCTGCGCGGCCTCGAGCAGCTCGCCCTTGATCCCGGTCGGGTCGACGTCGTAGGAGGCGTCGCGGTGCATCCGCATCACCCCGTTGTGGGCGTCGCGATTCTTCCCGTACTCGTCGTAGGGACCGGTCGCCCCGGCGGCGATCTGCGCCGATTTGCGGTAGGCGCGGCCGGTCATCAGCGCCGTGATCGCGGCGGCCACGTTGCGGCCCTCGACCGAGTCGTAGGGCAGGCCGTCGGACATCAGCAGCGCGCCGAGGTTGGCGTAGCCGAGGCCGAGCTGGCGGAAGGCGTTGGCGTTCGCGCCGATCTCCTCGGTCGGGTAGCTGGAGAAGCCGACGACGATCTCCTGGGCGAGGAAGACGATGTCGACCGCGTGCTCGAAGTCCTCGACGTCGAAGCTGCCGTCCTCGCGACGGAACTTCATCAGGTTGAGCGAGGCCAGGTTGCAGGCCGAGTCGTCGACGTGCATGTACTCGCTACACGGGTTCGAGGCGTTGATCCGCCCCGACTCCGGGCAGGTGTGCCAGCGGTTGATGATCGTGTCGTACTGGACGCCCGGATCGGCGCATTCCCAGGCCGCCTTGGCGATCAGGCTCATCAGCTCGCGGGCGGGCAGGGTCTTGGTCGTCTCGCCGCTGGTGCGGGCGAGCAGGTCCCAGTCCTCGCCGGCCTCGAAGGCCTCCATGAACTCGTCGGTCACCCGCACCGAGTTGTTGGCATTCTGGTACTGGATCGAGGTGAAGCCCTCGCCGTCGATCGACATGTCGAAGCCGGCGTCGCGCAGCGCGCCCGCCTTCTTCTCCTCGTCGGCCTTGCAGGTGACGAAGTGCTCGATGTCGGGGTGGTCGACGTTGAGGACGACCATCTTCGCCGCGCGCCGCGTCTTGCCGCCCGACTTGATCGTCCCCGCCCAGGCGTCGGCGCCGCGCATGAAGCTGACCGGGCCGCTCGCGGTGCCGCCCTTCTTCAGCTGCTCCATCGAGCCGCGGATGTTGGAGAGGTTGATCCCCGAGCCCGAGCCGCCGCGGAAGATCCGACCCTCTTTCGTGTTCCAGTCGAGGATCGACTCCATCGTGTCCTCGACGCTGAGGATGAAGCAGTTGTGGACGGCGATGTTGTTGCTCAAGTACTCGCCCGACTCGGTCTGGATGTCGTAGACCTCCTGGACACCCAGCTCTTCGATCGCGACGATCTCCTCCTCGCGCAGATCGGGGCAGACCTTCGGATTGCGAAGCTCCAGCGACGCGAGCAGGCGATGCTGCTTGTCCTCGCCGACGAACCCGATCAGCTCGGCGAAGCGGACACGCTCTGAGCCGATGTTGATCGAGAGCTCATGCATATCGTGCCGGTTGCTTCGAGGCTCACTCTTTCGCCTGCGGCGGGAATGGATCCCGATCGAGTTGAGAAGGATCTGCAGATCCTCCGTCCACCTCTCACCGATCACGGCGAAGCCGATCCGGGCGTTCTCGTAGCCGCCAGTGCGATTGACGGTCATGTAGCCATCGGCCTGGAAGACGCTGCGCAGGTAGGCGCAGATCTCCTCGTGGGTCGCGGTCCAAAGACGGCTTGGGACGCGGATCTCCGTTCCCCGCGCGAGAAGCTCCCAGCGCTCGACGAAGTCGCGGAGCACCTCCCCGTAGAGGCGGATCCTCCGAACCTCGACCTCCTGAGTGTCGGCCACGCGCACCTTGCGATGCACGTCAGGCAGTGCGACATCGAGGTTCTCCATCACCCAGGCGTACTCGTCGTCGTTCGCGACCTGGAACTCGATGGTCAATGAAGTATTCGTCCCACCCTCGTACTGCCCGACGAAGCCGTCGGCTTGCAGCCAGCCGGCGAGCGCAGCCTCGGCGCGATCGACGCGGGTGGTCTCGTCGAGAGCTTCGAGATGATCGGTTCCCTCGAAGTCCGCCGAGGCCGGTCCGCCCGCTGCCACCAATGCGCGGTCGGCGACCTTTGCCCTGTGAGGGTGAAGGTGCATCCGCATCCCGGACTTCAGTTGATCGACACGGAGCCACTGAGGCTCGGTGCGCCGCTCCGAGACAGCCTTGACGACGTGGTCGGGAGTGGCTTCGACGAAGCCGCCGTTGCGAAGCTTTACGCGCATCACCGGCTTACGACCGTTGGCCTTGACCGCGACGACCCGCGTAGCTCCGTTGGCGTCGTAGACCTCTCGGCCAACCTGATCGCCCTCGACGAGCTCCCCGATCGGAACCATGCCCTCTGGCGTGGAGACGAGCGCGTGATGTGGCTGGCAGGCCGAGCACTGCGGCGTCTCCTCGAAGCCGACGTTGAACCAGACCGGCGAGTTGAAGGCCGCCTTCTGGTTGAGCAGGATCGAGGTCAGCTCCGCTTCGAAGGCCTCGGCGTCCTCGTCGGAGGCGAAGTAGCCGCCCTCGCGCCCCCAGCCGGAGATCGTCCCCGCGACCCGGCCGACCATCTGTTTGACCGAGCTCTCGCGCTGCTCGGAGCCGAGCTGCCCGCGGAAGTACTTCTGGGCGACGATGTTGGTCGCGTTCTGGGACCAGCTCTTGGGGAACTCGACGCCGCGCTGCTCGAAGGCCGGCGCGGCGGGATCGCCGATCACCGCGTCGCGGACCTCCCACTCGATCTCGTCGAAGGGATGCGTGCCCGGGGAGGAGAAACGACGCTCGATCGCTAGGCCCTTTAGACCGTTTTTCGGAGCACTGGTGGCGGTCTGGGACATCGAACTTCTCCTCTCGAAGCGTTTTAGGGGGGAGCTGCCCAGGATCGTCAACGAGTCGGACAGACTTTGTGAAGCCCGACTCCGCAAAACGCCACGAATTTCACGAAATCGCGCCCGTCTCCCTCTATGGTGACAAGGAGATGGTGCGGGCGAGGGCCGCTGAGAAGGCGGAAAACGCAAAGGAAGTTGCGAGCGAGGCGATCGCCTCGGTCAAGCCGCGACTGCGCGGCGTCTCGCACGAGTGGGCCTTCTTCGTCTCGCTGGTCCTCGGCACCGGGCTGATCGTCGCCGCTAAGACGCCCAAGGCGACCCTCGCCGTCGCGATCTACGCGGTCAGCCTCTCGGCCCTGCTCGGCACCAGCGCGCTCTACCACCGGGTCAACTGGAAGCGACCCGACGTGCGCCGCTGGATGCGCCGCCTCGATCACTCGATGATCTTCTTCCTCATCGCCGGCACCTACACGCCCTTCGCCCTGCTCGTCCTCAACGGGCCCCTGGCCGACGCGATCCTCGTCGTCGTCTGGGCCGGCGCGATCGCCGGCGCGATCGTCGAGACGATCTGGATCGACCACCCGAAATGGGTAGCGGCGCTGATCTACGTCTCGCTCGGCTCCGTAGCCGCTGTCGCCTTCCCCCAGCTCTGGCTGGACATGGGCGTAACCGGCACCCTGCTCGTCGCCGGCGGCGGCCTCCTCTACATGGCGGGTGCCATCGTCTACGCAACCCAACGCCCGAACCCCAACCCCCGCGTCTTCGGCTACCACGAGATCTTCCATGCCCTGGTAATCGCCGCCGCCGCCGCCCACTTTGCCGCGATCGCCTTCTTCGCCCTGCCCGCCGCGTAGCGACGAAAAGGAGCCGGGGACACCCCGGCTCCCTACGCCAGCGCAACGGCCGGCTCGGTGGCCGCGACCAGCTCGGCGAGGATCTCGTCCAGCTGCTCTGACTGCTCGGGCTCCAGCTCGAGGCGATCGTCGTGATGCAGGTCGGCGGCGTGGGCCACCGGTAGTTCGGCCTCGAGCACCCGGCCGCCCATCGCTCCCAGGACCTTGCGCAGCTCTGCCTGTGCCCAGACCGCTCCGAACATCCCGGTTGAGGCTCCGATGACCGCTGCCGGGGTCCCGTTGAGCGAGCTTTCGCCCGCCGGCCGCGAGGCCCAGTCGAGCGCGTTCTTGAGCTGCCCCGGGATCGAGTGGTTGTACTCGGGGGTGGCGATCAGCACCGCGTCGGCCGCGCGGAGCGCCTCGCGCAAATCGCGCACGGCCTCCGGCACGCCCTCCACTTCGACGTCCTCGTCGTAGGGCGGGATCTCGGCCAGGCGCTCGAACGGGATCAGCTCCGCCCCGGCGGGCAGCCGCTCGGCGGCCGCCCGCAGCAGGGCGCTGTTGTGCGAGTCGTGGCGCAGGCTGCCGGAGATGCCGAGCACGCGCATCGCTACTCGGCCTCCGCGACCAGCTCCAGCTCGACCGCGATGCTGACCGCGTAGTCGAGCGCGTCGCCGCCGCTCGGCAGCTCGGCCTGCCAGTCGAGGCCGAAGTTGCGCCGGTCGACCGTCGCGGCGAGCGAGAGGCCGACGCGTGGGGCGCCTTCGAGGCCGGCATCGATCTGGCCGAACCTGCCGCTTACCTCGACCTCGCGCTTCTCCCCCCTGATCTCGAGCTCGCCGAGCAGCCGCAGCGTGCCGTCCTCGCCGACGCTCAGCTCGGTCGAGCGGAAGCCGATCCGCGGGTGCCGCTCGGCGTCGAAGAAGTCGGGGGAGAGCAGGTGGCCCTTGAGCTGCTGCTCGTCGATGTTGACGCTGGCGACCTCGACCGCCCCCTCGATGGCCGGGCTCTCACCGCCGCTCAGCCGCGCCTCGTAGGACTCGAAGCCGCTGCGGAAGGTGGCGACGCCGTTGTGGGTGACCGCGAAGGTCACCGAGGAGTGAACCGGGTCCACCGTCCAAGCGCCTGCCGGGACCTGCTGCTCGATCGTCTGCGTGCTCATTACGTTCTCCTCTGGATTCGATTGCCTTAGAAATGATTGACGTAGAAACAATCGTAGCAGAAGTAGTTAACTTGTCAACTATTGACTCGACAATATTTATCTGGGACAATCGGCTCATGTCCGATCAGGCCACCGCAATGCCGCCGGCGGATGCCAAGTCCGCACCGCGCACCGCGCACGGAGAGGCATGGGGCGCGCTGACCCGCACCCATGCGGCGATCTCCCAGCGCCTCCAGGACGCTCTCGCCGCCGCTGATTTCCCGCCGCTGCCCTGGTACGAGGTCCTCGCCACCGTCGCCGAGGCGCCCGAGCAGCGGATGAAGATGGGCGAGCTGGCCGAGGCGATGGTGATCACCCGCGGCGGCCTGACCAAGCTCGTCGACCGCCTGATCAAGGCCGGCCTGATGGAGCGCACCTTCTGCGAGACCGATCGCCGTGTCAGCTACGCAACCCTGCTGCCCGCGGGCCGCGACCTGCTCGAGGAAATGCGCCCGGTCGTCGTCGCTGAGCTCAAGAGTGCCTTCGCCGCCAACCTGAGCGCCGCCCAAGCTCGGAACCTGCGCGAGGCGCTAGAACGAGTGAGCGCCTCAGCCTGCGGCCAGGGCTGAGGCGGCGCGCTCTTTCGCCGCCTCGATCAGCGCCAAGACCTGAACCTCTTGTCCCTCGCGCAGCAGCTCGACCGGGTCGGGGTCGCCGTTGACGATCCCCTCGAAGAACTCCTTGCGGTCCTGGTAGGTCGGCAGCGTCCCCTTGGCCCAGCCGCGGGCGTCGTTGAGGATCACGGCCAGGCGCGCGTACTCCTCGCCGAACAGCTCGGCGACCTCACGCTTCATCCGCTTCGCCAGCGCCGGAGAGGCGCCGGCGGTGGAGATCGCGATCGCCAGCGGGCCGCTGCGCACGATCGCCGGCAGGATGAAGTTGCAGAGCGGCGGCACGTTGACGATGTTGACCAGCATCGCCCGCTTCTCGGCGTCGTCGAAGACGCCGATGTTGACCTCGCTGTCGTCGGTGGCGGCGATCGCCATGAAGGCCCCCTCCAGGTCGGCCGAGCCGGCGTAGGCGCGCTTCTCCCACTCGATCGAGCCCTCCGCGGCGAGCGACTCCAGCTCGGGATGGGCGACCGGCGCGATCAGGGTCACGTCGGCGTCGCAGGCGAGCAGGCCCTCGACCTTCTCGAGGCCGATGTCGCCGCCGCCGATCACCAGGCAGCGCCGCCCCTTCAGCTTCAGGCAGGCGATGTAGAAGGGGGTCTCGAGCATGTCGCGCACGCACGACTGATCGCAGATCCCCTTGCGGAGCTGGCAGACGCACTCCTTGCCGGCATAGGCCTGGGCGGGCATAACTAAACCAAGGTTAGTGATGGGGAAGACCAAGCCGCCCCCGGACGCGGGAGGGAAGACCCATCCATATCTGATTCTTTGGGTCTTCCCGGGAGCAGAGGAGGCGGCGCTATATGGAGTCGAGCGTCAGCTTCAGGCCGTCGGCGACGCTGGTCGTCGCCCGCCAGCTCAGCTCTCGCTCCGCGCGGCTTGCGTCGAGCGAGATCCGCTGCACCTCGCCGGCGCGCGGGGGGGCGAGCTCGGGCTCGAAGCTCTCGTTGCCGTCGATCTCGGCGAGCTGCCTGGCCAGCGTCAGCACGTCGGTCTCGATCCCGCTACCGATGTTGATCGGCCCACTCGCATCCGCCTCGGCGGCCGCAAGTGCGGCGGCGACCACGTCACCCACATATATGTAGTCGCGGGTCTGGGTGCCGTCGCCGAATACGGTCGGCCGCTCGCCGGCCCGCAGCTTGCCGCAGAAGATCGCGATCACGCCGGCCTCGCCGAGCGGGTCCTGCCGTGGCCCGTAGACGTTGCCCAGCCGCAGGCTCACCCCGGTGAGGCCGTAGAGCCGCTCGTAGAGCGCCAGGTAGCCCTCGGCGGCGAACTTGCTCTGACCGTAGGCGGAGAAGGGTTCGATCGGCGCGCTCTCGTCGAGCGGCAGCTGCTTGCCGGCGCCCTCGCCGTAGATCGCGCCGCCGGTCGAGACGAAGACGATTCGCGGCACGCCGGCCGCCCGCATCGCCTCGAGCAGGTTGGCGGTACCGCCGACGTTGATCGCGGCGTCGAAGGCGGGGTCGGCGAGCGACTTGCGGACATCGATCTGGGCGGCCAGGTGGAAGACGACCTCGGGTTGCGCCGACGCAACCAGCCCGGTCAGCGCCTCCGCCTCGCGGATGTCGAGCTCGACCAGCTCGGCGCCCGCCGCCAGCGCCCCGTCGAGGTTCGTGCGCCTGCCGGTGGAGAGGTCGTCGACCACGGTCACCGAGTCGCCGCGCGCGAGCAGCGCATCGACCAGGTTCGAGCCGATGAAGCCGGCGCCGCCGGTGACCACGGTTCTCATAAGCGCGCCGATCCTAAGCCCAAACCCCGCCGACGGGCCTAAAAGAACAGTCGGACTGGACTTATCGGCCCGTCGGCGGCTGGGTGGGGTCGCCGAACGCCCCTGCTACCCTCGCCGCCCCATGCGACTGATAGTCACCGAGAAGAACAACAGCGCCAAGAAGATCGCCGACATCCTCGGCCGCAACGAGGCGGTGGCGGACAAAACCTTCAAAGTCCCGTTCTACACCTGGACCGACTCCGACGGGGTCGGGCAGATGACGATCGGGCTCAAGGGCCACGTGCTCGGTCCGGCCTTCCCCGAGGGCTACTCGAACTGGCAGAAGACCGACCTGCACGACCTGATCGACGCCGAGCTGATCAAGGAACCGACCGACAAAAACGTCGTCAAAGCGATCAAGAAAGTCGCCAAAGAGGCCGACGAGCTGGTGATCGCGACCGACTTCGACCGCGAGGGCGAGCTGATCGGGCTGGAGGCGTTGCAGGAGATGCTCGACGCCAACCCGGAGCTCGGCACGCGCGAGGAAGCCGACGCCGGCACCCTGCGGATCAAGCGCGCCCGCTACTCGGCGCTGACCAAGGAAGAGATCGAGCGCGCCTTCAACGAGCTCGACGAGCTCTCCTACCCGCTGGCCAACGCCGGCGCCGCGCGGCAGGACATCGACCTGCTCTGGGGCGCGACCCTGACCCGCGCGGTCTCGCTCGCCAGCCGCCGCTTCGGCTCCAACTTCCTCTCGGTCGGTCGTGTCCAGAGCCCGACCCTGGGCCTGATCGTCGAGCGCGAGATGGAGCGTCGCGCCCACGTCGCCAAACCGTTCTGGGAGCTGTTCGCGAAGTTCGAGCACCCCGAGGGGAGCTTCGAGACGCACCACAGCGTCGACAAGTTCTGGGACAAAGCCGAAGCCGACAAGGCGTTCGCCGGCACCGCCGGCCCCGGCGTCGTCAAATCGGTGACCGCCCGCAAGAACACGCGCAGGCCGCCGACCCCCTACAACACCACCGCTTTCAGCACCGACGCCTCCAGCCGCCTCGGCATCACTCCCGCCAGCGCGATGCGGATCGCCGAGGACCTCTACATGGACGGCTTCATCTCCTACCCGCGTACCGACAACACGGTCTACCCGGCCTCGTTGCCGCTGCGCGAGCTGGTCACCTCGCTGGTCAGGGTCAAGGAGTTCTCGGCCGCGTCCGGCCTGCTCGACGGCGAGCTGAAACCGACCCGCGGCAAAAAAGAGACGACCGACCACCCGCCGATCTACCCGACCCAGGCGATCCACCCGGGCGCCCTCGAGGGCCCGAAGAAACGCGTCTACGAACTGGTCGTGCGCCGCTTCCTCGCCACCTTCAGCCCGCCGATGATCACCGAGTCGACCCGGGCCGACATCGAGGCCGGCTCGGAGACCTACTTCGTCCGCGGCTCGGTCGTCGTCGACCCCGGCTACGCCGGCATCTACACCTACGCCCGCTCCTCCGACGAGGAGATCCCGGCGCTGAAGGAGGGCCAGAGTCTCGCCCTCGAGGGCCAGCCGTGGATCGTCGACAAGGAGACCCAGCCGCCGTCGCGGATCTCGCAGGCAAAACTGATCGAGCTGATGGAGGAGCGCGGCCTCGGCACCAAGGCGACGCGGGCCGACATCATCCAGAAGCTCTTCGACCGCGGCTACGTCTACAGCAACCCGCCGGTCCCCTCCGAGACGGGGATCGCCCTGTATGAGGCCTTCAAGAACTTCGTGCCGGCGATGGCGACGCCGGAGATGACCGCCCAGCTGGAGGCGGAGATGGACCGCATCGCCGGTGGCGAGATGACCAAGGGCGCCGTGGTCGGCGAGAGCCGCGACCTCCTGCACAAGACCTGGACCGAGATCGACGGCAGTCGCGAGGACCTGGCCAAAGTGATCTGGAAAGGGATGGACGAGGACCGCATCCTCGGTCCTTGCAAAGTCTGCGAGGAGGCCGGCCGCAAGAAGGAGGACGGCTCGCCCCACATGCTGCGGATCATCCGGGCGAAAAAATCTGGCAAACGCTTCGTAGGCTGCAGCGGCTGGACGCTCGACGATCCCGAGTCCTGCGACCAGACCTTCCCGCTGCCCCAGCGCGGCGACGTCTTCAAGCTGGAAGACCGCTGCTCGGTCTGCGGCGAGACGCCGCGGCTCAAAGTCGTCCCCTTCCGCGGCCGCTCCTGGAACCTCTGCCTCAACGACGACTGCGAGTCGATGCAGGAGATGAAGAAACGCCGTGCCGAGCGCGAAGCGGCGAAAGCGGCGAAAAAAGCGATGGAAAAGAAGCCGCCGGTCAAAGGCGACGAGGACGCTCCCGCGAAAAAGGCGAAGGTCAAAGCGTCCAAAGCAGACACCGCCACGCGCGGGCGCAAACGCGCCAAAGCCGCGGCCAAAGGCTGAGGCCCGCGGCATTGTTCATCTCGCTGGAGGGTGTTGACGGCTCCGGCAAGAGCACCCAGGCCGGTCTGCTTGCCGCCGCGCTCGGGCCGGACACGGTGGAGATCCGCGAGCCGGGGGGGACCGATGCCGCGGAGCGGATCCGCGAGTTGCTCGCCGACCCGGCGCTGGAGCTCGACGCCTTCGCTGAGCTGCTGCTCTTCTCCGCCGCCCGGGCAGACCTGCTCAGCCGCGTCGTGCGGCCCGCCCTGGAGGGCGGCGGCACCGTCGTCGCCGACCGCTTCGCCGATTCCAGCGTCGCCTATCAGGGCGGCGCCCGCGGGCTCGGCACCAGCTACGTGCTCTCGCTCGTCGACACGACGATCGACGGCCTCTGGCCCGACCTGACGCTGTACCTGCGGATCGATCCCGAGGTGGGGCTGGGGCGCGCCGCCGGCGACGATCGGTTCGAGGCCGAAGGGCTGGAGCTGCAGCGCGCGGTTGCCGAGGCCTACGACGAGATCGCCCAGATCGCCTCGGATCGGGTGGTCGTAGTTGACGCCGAAGGGAGCGTCGAGGAGGTTCATGCGCGGGTGATGGATGTGGTTAGGGCCCATGCTCACTGACCGCGGGTCCTGGCAGGGAGAGGGGGTGTCCGGGCGTTGCTGGGTTTTTCGCCAGATGCGTTGGCGGTTGGCTTTGCTGCGTTGGTCGGGCGAAAAAGAGGACGCCGCTGCCGCCCGGACACCCCCTCTCCCTGCCACCCGCGGGTGGGGCGCATGACCGCCACCCACCAGCCGCGAGCACAGATGGCGTTGGATGCGGCGTTGAAGAGTGGGCCGTCTCATGCTTATCTCTTCCGAGGACCACGCGGAGCTGGCAAGCGCGAGATGGCTAGGGCTTTTGCTGCTGAGATTCTGGCTGGTGGGGCTGAGGATGGGGAGGATGCTCGGCGTAGGGCGTTGCTCGATCCTTCGCCGCATCCCGATCTGGTTTGGCTGGCGCCGAAGGGGGCGCAGCACATGGTTGAGGAGGTGCGGGAGCGGGTGATTCGGGCTTCTGCTTACCGGCCTTATGAAGGGGGCAAGCGGGTCTTCGTGATCGAGGCGGCTGAGGCTATGCGGGACGAGAGTCAGAACGCGATGCTGAAGACCCTCGAGGAGCCGCCCGAGTTCGTCCACCTGATCCTGCTCACCGCCGAGCCGGCGGCATTGCTGGAGACGATCGCCTCGCGCTGCCAGCCGGTCGATTTCGCGCCGCTGCCGCCCGAGGCGGTCGAAGCGACGCTGCGCGCGGACGGCGCGGACGGCGGGGATGACGAGATTGCCGCCGCCGCGCGGCTCTCGGCGGGAGACGCCGAGCTGGCCCGGGGGCTGCTGAGCGAGCAGGGGCGAAAGCTGCGCGGCGAGGTCGAGGGCTTCGCCGCCGCGGTGCTCGCCGGGGACGACGCCGCGCCCGCCTGGCGGGCGATGCTGAAGAGCGCCGAGGCGGCCGGCGAGGAGGCCGAGGCGGCGGCGCGCGAGGCGCTCGAGCAGGAGAAGGAGGCTGGGATGAAGCGCACCGCCCGCGACATCGCCGACGCGTCCAAACGCGCCGGTCGCCGCCGCCGCACCGACCTGCTCGACCTCGGCCTGCGCCTGATCGCGGCCTGGTTCCGCGACCTCGCCGCCGTCGCCGCTGGCGCGGCCGATCTCGCCCACAACCGCGACCGCCTCGACCTCCTCCGCGACGAGTCCTATGTTGAGCCCCCAGGAGGGGCCGAACATAGGACTCGCGACCCGAACGCCCCCCGCCGCGCCGTCGAGCTGGTCGAGGACACCCGCCGCCGCCTCGACCTCAACGTCTCCGAGGAGCTAGCCCTGGAGGCGCTCTCGTTCAGGCTCGCCGTCGTTCTCGGCTGATCGGGCCTGCTCGCGCGCTTTCTCCAGCGCCCGCTCCTGTGCCAGGCGGGTTATCTGGGCCGCCTGGCGGGACATGATCACGCTGAAGTTGAGCGCCAGGCCGAGCAGCAGCAGGAGGATGATCGAGAAGAGGGCGACGTTGGTGTCGCGGACACCCATCGCGTCGGCGACGAAGCCCAGCAGGCCCGGGAAGATGGCGCCGGCGAGCATCCCCAGCCCGGCGACGAACCAGACGACGCTGAAGCGCTCCTGCAGGCGGTCGCGCCGGATCAGCTCGAGGATCATCAGCATGAACGCCACCGCGATCACCGCGGCGAGGATCCGGGTCTGCGAGGTCAGGTGGACCTTCGGGTCCTGCGTCGCCGCCAGCAGCACCGCGGTCATCGCTCGGCCCCGACCTTGCGCGGCCGGAACTGGCCGACGAGCAGCACGATCATCCCCTTGAAGATGAAGAAGGCCGAGCGCACCGGGGTGAGGAACGAGGAACCGCCGGCCCGCTCCAACATCCGCACCGGCACCTCCTCGACCCGCAGACCCTGGCGCACCGCCAACTGCAGCGACTCGATCTCGGCGAAGTCGGGCGAGTAATTCTCGCTGAACAGCTCCATCACCCGCCGGTTCGCCGCGCGCATGCCGCTGGTCGTGTCGGTGAAGCGCTGCCGGGTCGCCAGGGTGAGGAAGAAGCGGAAGACGCTGGTGCCGATCCGCCGCGAGATCGTCGGCTTGTAGTCGTCCCCGCCAACCCCGTCCCCACCCTCGTCACTCCCAGTCGGTGACCGGTAGCGCGACCCGATCACCAAGTCGGCCCGATCGGCGCGGACCTCCTCCAAGAGCCGCGCGACCTCAGCCGGCGGATGCTGTCCGTCGGCGTCGAGGTGGGCGCAGAAGTCGTAGCCCCCGCGCAGCGCGTAGAGGTAGCCGGTCTGCAGTGCCGCGCCCAGACCCTGGTTGAAGGGCAGCGAGGCGACGGTGGCGCCCGCCTCGGCGGCCCGCGCCGCGGTGTTGTCCGTGGAGCCGTCGTCGACGACGAGCACGTCGGCGCCCGCCAGGCGCTCATGCACCTCGGCGATCACGGCCGCTACCGAGTCGGCCTCGTTCCAGGCGGGGATGAAGACCAGCGTCCTCATGCGGCGATTCTCCCACGCGGGGCCGCCGTCATTGTGTTAGTAAACCTTCATGGAAAGGAAACGCCCGCGGTGAGACGGATTGGACTGAGGCTCTGGCTGGTCGGCGCCTTCGCGGCGGTGACCCTGCTCACCGCAAGCGTCGTCTACCTCTTCGGCGACCGGCCCCGCGCCGTGCTCGGCGCGATCGCGCTCGGCATTCTCGCTGGCTTCCTGATCGCCGTCGGCACCGCCCACCGCGTGACGCGCCTCTCACGGGCCGCCGGCGAGCTGGCCGCCGGCTCCTTCGACACCCCGCTGGACACGGGAGGCCGGGACGAGATCGGCGATCTCGCCCGGGCCCTCGACTCGATGCGTACCTCGCTCAAGGAGAGCATGGGCGTCCTCACCGCCGACCGCAACAAGCTGCAGGCGATCTTCGACGGGCTCACCGACGCCGTGATCGTCGTCAACGAGACGGGCGACGTGCGCTTCTCCAACAGCGCCGCCGCGAAGCTGCTGCTGCCGCTCGGACAGCCGCCCGCCTCGATGCGGGCGCCGCTGAGCCGCGCCATCGACGTCGGCTTCGCCGCCCACCCGGCCTTGCGGATCGGCGACCGCGCCTACGCGATGACCGCCCGCGCGCTGCCCAAGGAGCGCGCCGTCCTCGTCGTCGCCCGCGACCGCACCGACGAGATGCGCCGCGAGCTCGCCGAAGCGGACTTCATCTCCAACGCCGCGCACGAGCTGCGCAACCCCCTGGCCGGGATCTCCAGCGCGATCGAGGTGCTGCAGGAGGGCGCCAAGGACGACCCGCGGGCGCTCGACCACTTCCTCGGCCGCCTCGCCGAGGACGCCGAGCGGATGAACCGGCTGACGCGCTCCCTGCTCACCCTTGCGCGGGTCGAGTCGATCGGCGCCGGGGAGACCGAGTTTGTCGACGTCGAGGCGGCGATCGCCGACACGGTCGCCGCGGTCGAGACCCCGTCGCATATCGAGCTGGCGACAGAGGTCGAGCCCGACCTGGCCGCCAAGGGCGACCCGACTCTGCTCCGCCAGGTGATGGTCGGGCTGCTGACCAACGCCTTCAAGCACACGCCCCTGCCCGGGCGCGTTACCGTTCGCGGCCGCCGCGACGGCGAGAAAGAGGTGGTTCTGGAGGTGATCGATACGGGCCCAGGCATTCCCGAGGTGGAGATCGAGCGCGTGTTCGAGCGCTTCTACCGACGCGACGAGTCGCGCAAGCAGGAGGGCTTCGGCCTCGGCCTGGCGATCGCCCGCCGGATGGTCAGCGTCATGGGCGGCGAGATCGGCGCCAACTCCGTCGAGGGCGAGGGCAGCACCTTCTGGGTCCGCCTCCCCGTCGCCCAACCCAGCCCAACTCCAGTCGCATGAGCAGCGGACGAATTCTGATCGCCGACGACGAGCCGTCGGTGCGCGACTCGGTTGGTTACGCGCTCGCCCAGGAGGGCTTCGAGGTGACCGGCGCGGCTGACGGCGACGAGGCGACAGAGATGGTCGGCGACGGCATCCCCTTCGACCTGCTGATCCTCGACATCATGATGCCGGGGCCGAGTGGGCTCGACATCTGCCGCGACGTGCGCTCGCGCAGCGCCGTGCCGATCATCCTGCTCACCGCCAAGGACGCCGAGGTCGACAAGGTCGTCGGCCTCGAGGTCGGCGCCGACGACTACGTCACCAAGCCCTTCTCGGTGCGCGAGCTGCTCGGCCGCGTGCGCGCCCAGCTGCGCCGCCGCGAGCTCGACCGCGCGCCGCTCTCCCAGGCCGTCAAGGTCGAAGCCGGCCCGGTCGCGATCGACCTCGTCCGCCACGTCGCCACCGTGCGCGACGTTCCGGTCAACCTGACCCGCTCCGAGTTCCAGCTTCTGCGCCTCCTCGTCGGCCGCGCCGGTGAGGTCTTCCCGCGGCGCCAGATCATGGAGGAGCTCTGGCAGACCGAGTTCGACGGCGACGAGCGCGCCTGCGACGTCCACATCTCCAATCTGCGCCAAAAGGTAGAGCGCGACCCCCAGGACCCCGAGCTGATCGTCACCGTGCGCGGCGTCGGCTACAAGTTCGACGCTGGGGGCGGCTGAGCGGAAAGCCGGATAGCATCCGCTCAGGATGCGCCCCACTGGACCGGAGATCCGGATTGGCTTGGTGCTCTACGGGGGCGTATCGCTCGCCGTCTACATCTACGGCGTGGTGATCGAGGTTCAGCGTCTGTTGCGTGCAGGGGCCGAGCTGGCGGCGGGCGGTGACGTCGAGCGGATGTCCGCCTACGCGCGAGCACTCGCCGCGACCGGCGTGTCGACCGTCAACGTCGACATCGTCTCCGGCACCTCGGCCGGCGGCATCAACGGCATCCTGCTCGCCAAGGCGCTGGCGCGGGGCGGTCGGGTTGAGGAGGCGCGCGATGTCTGGCTCGACGGAGGCGACATCGAGCAGCTGCTGCAGCCGCCGAGCATGGGCGAGCCAAAGGCCCTCCTGCGGTCGAAGTACCTTGAAGACCGGCTCGAAGAGGGACTCGCGAAACTCGACGTCAAACCGGACGCCGGGGCTCTCTGGCCACCGCCGATCCTTGACCTGTTCGTCTCTTCGACCCATCTGCGCGGCGGCCGCCGGCGCTTCTCTGATTCGCTGGGCACGGAGATCGATACCCGTCAGTACCGCTACGTGTTCCAGCTCAAGCTGCGCCGTCGCCGCCTGGCGCCCTCAGGGCCGCGGGGATACAACCACGACGACTTCCACGCCAACCCACGGCTGACCAAGCTGGCGCGGGCGACGAGCGCATTTCCCGTAGCGTTCGAGCCGGTCCTGATCGAGCCGGAGGACGAACTGCTCGAAGACGGCAAAGAGGCGAGCGGTTGGTTTGCCGATGGCGGCATCCTCAACAACAAGCCCTTCAGCGAGGCGATCGCGACGATCTTCAAGCGCAGCTCCTGGCGCCCTGTGCGCCGCTGGCTGTTCAGCATCGACCCCGACCCCGTCACCGAGGACGAAGCCGACCCCCCCGGTCCCGAGCCGGCCTTCGACCAGATCGCGGTCCGCTCGATCGCCTCGATCCCGCGCTACCAGAGCATCGCCCGCGACCTAGCCGATCTCGAGGCGCACAACGAGCGGGTGACCGCGGCTGAGGACGTGGTTCGCAGCCTCGAGGCCGAAATGGTCGACATGCCTCCAGACGATGGTGGCCAGCCGCCGCTCGGACCGGGGCCGGCCGCGGCATACGAAACCCTGCGCCGGCAGGCATGGGAGCTGGAGATCGCCGACCAGCTGATGTCGGCGGTCCATGGCGAAGGCGAAGAGGTCGACCGCGCGGCGGTCCACCGGGCCTTCCGCCGCGGGGCGGGGGAAGCGATCACGCTCGTGGACGTTGCGTCGGCCGATCTCGCCTTCCGGCGACGGCACGTCTACTACGTGCTGAAGCTGCTCAGCATGGCTGTGGGAATCGAGGCGGGCGATCTCGACCTCGTCCCCGCTCGCGATGCCCTCTGGGCCGAGTTCGAGCGGATCTCCAACGCGCTGGACGAAGCTTTCGCGGTCCCGGAGAGCGAGCAGGACGACCTTCTGGCGCACCGTTTACGGGGCGGTGAGATCGACCTTGCGCCGGTTATCGCACGGCGCACGACGGAAGACGCGTTGTTGAGGTTCATCGGCTTCGCGGATCGGGCGGACGACCGCATAGCCGATTTGCTGGAGCGCATCGTCGTCTTGCTCGAAGTTCCAGGTATTCGGCCCGAGGGCACTTTTTCTGTGCCACTTGGCCGCGCATTCGCCGACTTCGCCCGCCGCGACGCGATGTTGCTCTCCGCCGAGCTCTACGGAGGTCTGCGACAGCGGGACCGGGTCCGCCATGCGCAGATCAGCCCGGTTGCGGCCGTCAACACCGAAATCAAGCCCGGCCTTCGTCTTGCCGGCGCCACCCTGGGTCACTTTGGCGGCTTCCTCGACCGCGATTGGCGCCGCAACGACCTGATGTGGGGTCGGCTCGATGGGGCTGAGATCCTGATGCGGGCGATTCTCGAAGACGACCACGGCGATGCGTCGCCAGGCCTCGTCGACCGGGTCCAGGAAGAGATCTTGCGCGAGGAGCTGCCGGAGGTGCTCGACAGCCCCGATCCCTGGAAGGAGGCGCTGAGCGAGCACGTTGGGGCGGGTCCCTCGCTTGGCGGCCTCGATGGAGGTCGTCTGGCCGGCCTCGGCCTTCGCGCCGCCGCGGTCGTCCGTCGCATGCTTGTCACCGCCGCGGACGCCGGGGGCGGGGGCGGGCTGCTCGACGGCGCTCGTGCCTTTGCCCTGCGCGCGGTCGCCAATGGGATCGGCTTCCTGCTTGCTCTCGTATCCCTGCCCGCGAAGGCGTTCTTCGCCAAAGGCCGGCCCCTCTTCCGGGCGATCGTCGCTCTCGCCATCTTGCCCACCCTCTGGGGCCTGGCGACCTTCGCGCTCGGAGTGGCCGGCGTCGTGCCCTTCACCAGCGTTGTCGGCCCCGCCTCGGCAGCGATCGTCGTCTACCCCGTTTTCCTGGCCTGTTATTGGGCGTTCTCCTGGGCCGTGGCGAAGCTCGACCAATAGGCTCTACCTATGGACCGGAGTGCGAGTGCGGACGAGGCGGCGGCGATCGCAGCGGCGATCGAGCGGTTTCGGGCTGAGACGGCTCCGGCGGAGGCGGCTGAGGATGCGGTCAGCCCGTGGCAGCGGGCTGCGCTGGTCGAGGGGATCGGCGCGAAGGGCACTGTCCAGAGGCATCTAGAAGGAGGGTTCGAATGGCTGTCGTGAAAATCATCGAGCTGGTCGGCAGCTCGAAGACGTCCACCGACGACGCGGCGAAACAAGCGCTTGCCCAGGCTCAGGGCACGCTGCGCAACATCCGCGCCGTCGACATCGTCTCGACCGGCATCCGGGGCGAGAACCTGGACGAGTACCGGGCACATGTGCGGGTCGCGTTCCTGGTCGAGGGCACCGAGGTCGAACTGAGCTCAGGCAGCGGTCCGCAGCTGGGCGAGCCGCCGCTCGATCGTCTCGACCAGTTCGTCGGGCACTCCCTCCGTTTCCTCACGGGCGACAGCGATCGCCCGCGGGGCCCGGTCGAGAATGTCGCCGACGATCTCGGTTGCGAGGACTGGCGACATCCCCCAGCGCACGATCTCGTTGATGATTCTCTGCGCGGTCACCTGGTCGGTGCGCTGGACGCCGTTGACGTACATAGCCAGCCGGTCGTCCCCGTATTGCAGCGTGCACATCAGGTCGTAGAGCGGAGTCAGCGCCAGCCCACCCGACGCGAGGTGGAGCAGCGAGAGATTCTTGGCGTGGGCGTCGCCGTTGCCGAGCACGACGTTCAGGGCGATTGCCCGCGCCAGCCTCTCCAGGGAGCCGGGGGTGGCCACCGACTGAACGATCCCCGCGACGCGCCGCAGGGATGGCCCGCCGTCCTCCTCGTACTTGGTGTCGGGCGGGGTGCCGGTCGCCTGGCAGAAGTCCTCCTGGTGGATCCGCTCGACCGAGCCGTCGGTGCCCACCGCTCGGTCGTAGCGTTCGACGACGATCAGCTTGCGACCTGCGATCTCGGTCGTCTCGACGGTGGCGACATCCAGATCGAGGTGCTTCGCGATCCGCATGCAGAGGGCCTCGTTCTCAACGGTATGAGGGTAGGCGGCGATCTCGGGCTTGAGGATGTGGGTCGAGGGCGTTCCGTCCACCGGTCGTCCCCAGGAGCCGTCCGGCATTCGGGTGAGCAGGAGCTTCTCTTGCACGCCCGCGAGCGAGACGCGAACCCTTCCACCGGCGCCAAGTGGCGCACTGCGCAGATCCTTGACCAGCTCCTCGAGCTCCTCGGGGGAGAGTCGCTCGGCGGTGGTCGTCGTCGGAGCGGGAGGAGGGTCGTCTTCGAGCGGCTGAATGACCACGGCGCCGGCGCAGTCCCGCCCGAGCGCCTCGATCAGGCCGTACGTGTCGTCCGCTCGAAGGCCCAGGTCCCTGGCGATCGACTTCCGCGGCTCGCCCTCGGGGAGGAGGCCGTCGAGGAACGGTCGGGCGACGCCCTGCGTGTAGCGCTCGGTGCCGACCGGCAGCGACAGCGACAGCAGGGGCGTGCCGAGGTCGTAACGGCCAAGCGCCTCCTCGGTGTAGGCGAGCCGGGGCCGGCCCCGCTTGCGATCGACAATCGCCACGCGCTCGCCGTAGAGCCAGACGGCCAGCTCATCCGCCATTACCAGTCGGCCTTGTCGAGCGTCATCCGCACGCCGAGCTGCCGCAGCAGCCGAAACACGCGCTTCAGCTGCTCGGTTTCCTTTCCGTTCTCCAGCTCGGAGAGGTAACTGCGCCGCAACCCGGCGGTCTCGGCCAGCTGCGCCTGGGTCAGGCCGGCCTCGGTGCGGTAGTGGCGGATCGCGGTCCCCAGCGACGCGGGAGTGTAGATGCGGAAGCGGCTGCTCGGAGGGTGCTCTGGATCTGTCGGCATAAACGGACACTGTAGCAATGTCGGAATATCTAGGCAAGTCGCAATGTCCGAATATCAAGACGAAGGGAGGCATTGGTAGGGTTTGCGCGGATGGCCGACGAGACGCAAGAAGTGACCCGCGAGGTCTCCCGCGACGAGGCGCGGAAGCTGATCGAGGACGGCGCGCAGCTCATCGACGTGCGCGCTGACCACGAGTGGGGCGCCGGCCGCATCGCCGGCGCCAAGCACCTGCCGCTCGCCGAGCTGGCGCAACGGACCGCCGAGCTAGACCCCGGACGACAGGTCGTCCTCTACTGCCGCGGCGGCAACCGCTCGACGATGGCGACCGACGCGCTCGCCGAGGCCGGCTTCGACGCGGCCAAGCTGAGCGAGGGGATCGTCGGCTGGGATGAGGCAGGCCTGCCGCTCGAGCCGGAGGGCGCCTACGTCGCCGAGTCGGGCGAGGCGGCGTCGATCCTGCAGGCGCGCAAGAAGGCCGCCAAAAGTTAAATACCCTAATTCCTGTCAGGTTTTGCTATTTTCCTGACATGGAGGTAGTCGTAGACCAGGACAAGCCGCAGCGCGGCAAAGGCCGCACCGGCACGCTCGAGAACCCGGAGACCTACGAGAACGTCCCCGGCCACATCATCCCGATCATCGAGCGCGAGTTCGACGACTTCGACAACGAAGCCGAGCAGTTCCTCGCCGGCAAGCTGGCCGAGGAGCAGTTCATCGGCTTCCGGCTCAAACAGGGCGTCTACGGACAGCGCCAGGCCGACGTGCAGATGGTCCGCGTCAAGCTTCCCTTCGGCGGGGTCACGCCGGAGCAGATGGAGGCCTTCGGCACGGTGGTCGAGAAATGGGCGCCGCTGAACAAGGGCCACATCACGACCCGCCAGAACATCCAGATCCACCACGTGCCGCTGCGCGACATGGAGGCGCTGATCCGCGAGATCTCCGCCGTCGGCCTCTCCTCGCGCGAGGGCTGCGGCAACACGATGCGCAACGTCACCGGCGATCCCTGGGCCGGCATCGCCGCCGATGAGGTCTTCGACCCGACGCCCTACGCCGGTGCCTACGTCCGCTATTTCGTCCGCCACCCGACGACGCAGCTGATGCCGCGCAAGATCAAGACCTCGTTCACCGGCTCCGATGAGGACCGCGCGATCAGCGGCATCCACGACATCGCCTTCCTCGCCCGCGAGAGGGACGGGGTCAAGGGCTTCGAGATCCGCGTCGGCGGCGGCACCTCGATCATGGCCCGCGTCGCCCCGACTCTCTATGAGTTCGTCGAGGCCGACAACGGCGACTACATGAAGGTCGCCGAGGCCGCGCTGCGGATCTTCGACCGCCAGGAGTGGCTGCGCGTCAACCGCGCCCGCGCCCGGATCAAGGTCCTCGTCGACAAGATCGGCATCGACGCCTTCCGCGAGCAGGTCGACGCCGAGCTCGAGGGCGACTGGGTCGAGGAGCGCGACTTCGACGTCGAGCGCCTGCGCTTCGACGACGACGAGGAAGAGCAGGCGCCCGAGGCTCCGGCTCCACCGGTCTCGCCCAACGGCGACCGCTCCGAATTCGATCGCTTCCTGCAGGGCAACGTGCAGCCGCAGCGCCAGGAGGGCTTCGCCTCGGTCGAGGTCAAGATCGAGCGCGGTGATCTGACCCCGGAGCAGTTCCGCGGCCTCGCCGCGATCATGCGCGAGTTCACCGGCGGCTACGCGCGCAGCACCGTGCAGCAGAACCTGGTTTTGCGCTGGGTCCGCGACGAGGCCCTGTACGAGGTCTGGCAGCGGCTCGGGGAGCTCGGCCTCGCCGAGGCGGGCGCCCGTGAGATCACCGATGTCGTCAGCTGCCCCGGCACCGACAGCTGCAAACTGGGGATCACCAGCTCGATGGGCCTCAACCGGGCGATCAAGCAGCGGGTCGAGGAGATGGAGATCTCCGACGAGCTGACGCGCAAGATCCACATCAAGATGAGCGGCTGCCCGAACGGCTGCAGCCAGCACCACATCGCCAACATCGGCTTCTACGGCGCCTCGCTGAAAGTCGGCGGACGCCAGATGCCCGCCTACATCCCCCACATCGGCGGCAACTACGAGGGGGGCGAGGTGATCTTCGGCACGCGCCTCAAGTCCCGCCTGCCGGCCAAGCGCGTCCCCGAGGCCGTCGAGCGCTGGATCAAGCTGTATGAGGCCGAGCGCGCCGACGGCGAGGAGTTCAACGCCTTCGCCGAGCGGACCGGTGCCGAGCGCTTCGAAGCCGCGGTCAAGGAGCTGACCCTGCCGGCCGAGTTCAGCCTCGAGACGATGCAGCAGTTCATCGACTGGAACCGCTCCAGCCCCTACAAAGTCGAGCGGGGCGAGGGCGAGTGCGCGATATGAACCCGGTCGCCGTCACCACCATCCCGGAGATCGACGCCGAGGAGGTCGCCGCGCGCCTCGAGCAGGGCCGCGCGACCGATGCGATCGAGTGGATGTTCGAGACCTTCGGCCAGAGCCACTACATCGCCTGCTCGTTCCAGAAGACGAGCGCGGTGACCGCGCACCTGGCCAGCCAGATCAACTCCGATGCGCGCTTCTTCTACCTCGACACCGACGTGCTCTTCCCGGAGACCTATGAGACCCGCGACAGGCTCGCCGAGCACCTCGGCGTCGAGTTCGACCGCTTCCACAACCTGACCCTGGCCGAGCAGGCCGAGCAGTACGGCGACGAGCTCTGGAAGAGCGATCCGGACGCCTGCTGCGGACTGCGCAAGGTCGAGCCGATGCGCCGGGCGCTCTCTTCCGTAGACTGCTGGCTCGCCGGCGTCCGCCGCGAGGACTCCACGAGTCGCGCCAAGACCCCCAAGTTCGCCTGGGACAAGCGATTCGAGTTATGGAAGCTGAACCCGATCGCGGACTGGACCGAGCGCGACGTCTGGAACTACATCCGTGAGCACCACCTCCCGTACAACCCGCTCCACGATCAGGGCTACCCCTCGATCGGCTGCACCCATTGCACGAAGCCGGTCGGGCCTGGCGGCTCGCCGCGCGCCGGGCGCTGGGCGGGCCTCGAGAAGACCGAGTGCGGGATCAACTAGCGGCCGCTCGGCGCGCCGCCACATTCCACTTCCCCGAACGATTGGTGAGATACCCGCATGAGCGAGACGATGACTGAGCTTTCCCTGACCCTTGACGAGCGCCACACGGCCGACTTCGAGATGATCGGCAACGGCGGCTTCGCGCCGCTGGCCGGCTTCCAGGGCTCCGCCGACTGGGAGCGCGTCTGCGCCGAGATGCGCACCACCGACGGCGAGTACTGGCCGATCCCGATCACCCTGGCGACCGAGCTCGAGTGCGAGGTCGGCGACACGGTCGCGCTCGCCGGCGACGAAGGCAAGCCGCTGGGCCGGATCAGGGTCGAGGAGATCTGGGAGCGCGACGCGAAGAGCGAGGCGGAGCGCGTCTACGGGACCACGGACGAGGCCCACCCGGGCGTCGCCGCGATCTACGCCGAGGGCAGCCGCTGCATCGCCGGCCCGATCGAGGTCGACGCGCTGCCCGATCACGAGGAGGCCTTCATGCGGCGCTACAAGACGCCGGCCGAGCACAAGGCCGACTTCGCGGCGCGCGGCTGGAAGAAGATCGTCGCCTTCCAGACCCGCAACCCGATCCACCGCGCCCACGAGTACCTGACCAAGGCCGCGCTGGAGACCTGCGACGGGCTCTTCATCCACCCGTTGATCGGCAAGACGAAGGCCGGCGACATCCCCGCCGACGTGCGGATGCGCTGCTACGAGGTGCTGATGGAGAACTACTACCCCGAGGATCGCGTGGTGCTGGGTGTGAAGCCGGCGAAGATGCACTACGCCGGCCCGCGCGAGGCGGTCCTGCACGCGATCGTCCGCCGCAACTACGGGGCGACGCACTTCATCGTCGGCCGCGACCACGCCGGCGCCGGCGACTACTACGGCACCTACGACGCGCAGAAGATCTTCGAGACGATCGACATCGACGAGCTCGGGATCGAGCCGCTGATGTTCGAGCACACTTTCTGGTGCAACGAGTGCGAGGGGCTGGCCTCGAACAAGACCTGCCCCCATGACCAAGAGGCGCGCCTCTTCCTCTCCGGGACGAAGGTCCGCGAGATGCTCGGCAACGGCGAAAGGCCGCCGCACGAGTTCTCGCGCGACGAGGTCGCCGACATCCTTATCGACGCTTACAAGGAGGACTGACGTAACGATGGCTGACGAGAAGGGCTTCACCCTCTGGTTCACCGGGCTCTCGGGCGCGGGCAAGACGACGATCTCCAGGCTGCTGGAGGGTCACCTGCTCGAGCGCGGCTGCAAGCTCGAGATCCTCGACGGCGACGTCGTGCGCGAAAACCTCTCCAAGGGCCTCGGCTTCTCCAAGGAGGACCGCGACATCAACATCCGCCGCATCGCTTTCGTCGCCGACCTGCTCAGCCGCAACGGCGTGCCGGTGATCACCGCGGCGATCTCCCCCTACGCGGAGATCCGCGACGAGGCGCATGAGCTGATGGGCGACCGCTTCATCGAGGTCTTCGTCAAGGCTTCGGTCGACACCTGCGCCGAGCGCGACGTCAAGGGCCTCTACGCGAAAGCGTTCTCCGGCGAGATCAAGGAATTCACCGGCGTCTCCGACCCGTACGAGATTCCCGAGAACCCCGCCTGGGTCTGCGACACCGAGAACGAGTCGCCCGAGGAGTCGGCGCAGAAGCTGCTTGATTACCTCGAGTCGCGGGGCCTGGTTCCCGCGGCTGCCGTTACTGCTTAGGGACGAAGGCTTCAGCGGTGGGAGGGGGCGGGGTGCCCCTCCTGCTTGCTGGGTTTTTCGCCGCGGATCGCTGAAGGCCGTCCGAGGTTGCCCTGGGGGCGAAAAACAGGACGCCGCTGCGCAGGAGGGGCACCCCGCCCCCTCCCTGATCTTGGGTCCATTTCCCCTTGACGGATCCTCTCGATTCCCTAAGGTGCGGGGCGTGAGGTGGGGAATCGGATTTGTGCTGCTCTTGGTGGCTTTGGTGCTGGCGCTGCCGGGGAGCGCGGTTGCTTTTGGGCCGCTTTCGAGCTTTGGGGAAGCCGGCGGCGGCCCGGGGCAGCTGAACCAGCCGTGGGGGATTGCGGTCGGGGAGGACGGGACCACCTATGTGGCCGAATTAGGCGGTCAACGGGTCTCGGCTTTCGCCTCCGACGGAGCCTTTCTGCGCACGATCGGCGTCGGCGATCTGCACGAGCCCGCCGGGGTGGCACTCGGGCCGGAAGGGAACGTCTTCGTCTCCGATTTCGAAGACGACCGCATCGTCGTCTACTCGACCGGGGGCGCGTTCATCCGCGCATTCGGCGAAGCCGGCGAAGAGGCCGGTCAGCTCGATCAGCCGATCGGGATCGAGTTCGATCGCTCGGGGCTGCTTCATGTGGCCGACTCGGCCGACGGGCGGATCGACGTCTTCACGCCGGCCGGCGAGTTCCTGCGCGCCTTCGGCAAGGAAGTCGATCCCGGCGGCGGCAATGAATGCACGATCGAAACCGAATGCAAATACGGGACCGCTGACGGCACGGTCGGGGCGATGGACAGCCCGACCGACGTCGCCTTCGGCCCGGCGGGTGAGGTCGTCGTCGCCGATGGGTCCAATAACCGGATCGACGTCTTCACGCCGGCCGGCGAGTTCCTGCGCGCCTTCGGCAAGGAAGTCAATCCCGGAGCCGGCGATCAGGACGTCTGCGAAACCGAATGCCAGAGTGCATCGCCGTCCGACGCCGCCGGCGCGTTCGGGTTCCCGAGCGCCGTTGCCGTGGATGCGGACGGGACTGCCTACGTCGCCGATCGCGACCACAACCGGGTCGGCGTGTCGCGCATCGACGGAATGTTCGTCCGCGCCTTCGGCGAACGGGTGATCGACGAAGAAGAGCCGCTCTTCCAGATCTGCACGACGGGGACCGGCTGCAAAGCGGGCGGCACCGGAACCATCGCGGGGGCAATTCCCGCCCCGCGCGGCATTGCGCTCGACTGCCGGGGGGCTGTCTACGTCAGCGAGCAGGGCGCCGGTTTCGCCCGCGTCGAGCGCTTCGGGGAAGCGGGGACCGCGGTGCCGCCCTGCGGTGGGGAGCCTGAGACCCAGGTCACGACCGCCGGGCAGTTCGTGCCCCCGGCGAAGCCGATCTCCAACAGGATTCGCTTCAACGGACTGCGGCTGAACCGGCACAGCGGCACCGCGGCGATCCTCGTCAAGGTACCCGGCCCCGGGCGCGTGATCCTGCATGGCCGGGGGATCCGGCGGCTGGCGCGGGTCGCGCGCGGGGCGAAGCGGCTGCGGTTGCCGATCAAGCCGAAGGTGCGGCTGAAGCGCTTCCTCAAGCGTCATGGCAAGGCGCGGATCCGCGTCGGGGTGACCTTTAAGCCCGACGGCGGCACGGCAAAGACGATCGAAAAGGTCGTCGTCCTGAAGCGCAAGCGTTACCCGCGCCGTTAGGCGAAGTTTCTCTTCCATGCAAATCCGAAGTGGCGTTTTAGATTTGCAAGGATCCGAGACGAAATGTGTTCGGAACAATTAGTTATCCGCCAGCCGAACAAATCCGAATTTGTTCGGTACAATTAGGTTGTGTCTCAACCGAACAACTCCAAGCCAAGGAGAGGGCGACCGCCGCGCAAGGCGGTCTACGAGCGCCTCCGCGTCCAGATCGGTGAGCTACGCGAGAAGCTCGGTGGTCTGCCGTCACCTGAGGAGGCCGAGGGAATCTGGCGTGGCATCTGGCTTGAGGAGGCGCATCACTCGACCGCGATCGAGGGCAACACCCTCGTTCTCAAACAGGTTGAGAAGTTGCTCGATGAGGGCCGCGCGGTCGGCAACAAGGAGTTGAGCGAATACCTCGAGGTTCGCGGCTACGCCGACGCCGCGAACTGGGTCCACGGGCATGGGGTGCGCCCCGGCGATTGGACAGGGGAGGAGCTGATCAATCTGACCGAAGTGCGCCAGGTCCACTCGCTGGCGATGACCCCGGTCTGGGAGGTGGTCCCGCACCCCAAGGCGACGCCACGCGAGCGCCCGGGCTCGTTCCGCGAGCACGACATCGAGCCTTTTCCAGAGGGCATGCAGCCGCCTGAATGGACCGAGGTTCCGGTGCTTGTCGGCGATTGGGTCGCCTCCGCCAATTCGCTACGCGAGGCTGATGAGTTGACTATCGCCGAGGCTCTGGCCGTACTCCATGCCCGCTTTGAGCAGGTTCATCCCTTCCTCGACGGCAATGGCCGCGCGGGGCGCCTCGTCCTCAATCTGCTGCTGGTCCGCCTTGGCTATCCGCCGGCGATCATCTACAAGGGCAATCGCTCGCGTTACCTGGCGGCGCTGCGCCGGGCCGACGGCGGCGACTCCGGTCCCCTGGGCGAGTTCCTTGCTCGCGCGATTTTGGACAATCTCTACAAGTTCGTCGTGCCCGCGGTTGCGGGCCCGGGGCGACTGGTCCCGCTGCCGGCGCTGGCGACCGACGAGCTGTCCGCGAACGCTCTGCGGGTAGCGGCCGTGCGCGGCAGGCTGAAGGCGGCGAAGGGAGCGGACGGCGCCTGGCGCAGCTCGACTGCCTGGGTCGAGGAGTACGTAGCGAGCCGCTACAAGCGTCGCTGAGTGTCAGGTGGCGAGCTCCGCGCACAGCTCGGCCAGACCGATAGCTTCGATCTGCTCGGCGAGCCGGAAGCGCTCCTCGCCGGCGTAGACGACGAAGCTGCGCTCGGGCTGAAGGTCGTCGAGGGCCGAGCGCATGCCACGTTCGATCTTTGGCGCGGAGGTGCGCTTGATCTCGATCGCCCACACCCGACCGTCCGGCCAGTCGAGGACGAGGTTGACCTCGGCGCCGCGAGCGGTGCGGTAGAAGCTGGGCAAGGCTTTGTCTGCCAAGACCAAGAGCAGATTCTCGATCGCCATCCCCTCCCAGCTGGCGCCGACGACGGGGTGTCCCAGTAGTGCCTCCTTGTCCTCGATGCCCAGAAGGGCGTGCACCAGGCCGCTGTCCCGGATGTAGACCTTCGGCGAGCGGACCAGGCGCTTGCCGACGTTGGCATGACGCGGCGAGAGCCGCCGCACCAGCAGCAGGTTGACCAGCAGGTCGATGTAATGCGAGACAGTCCGGCCGCTCACTTCGAGATTGCGGGCAAGCTGCGACACGTTCAGCATGCCACCCTGGTTGTGAGCGAGCATCGTCCAGAGCCGCCGCAAAGTCTCGGCCGGGACGCGCCGCCCGAATTGCGGGATGTCGCGCTCAAGGTAGGTGCGGATGAAGTCAGTCCGCCAGGCCAAGCTGATTTCGTCTTCGGGCGCGAGGAGACTGTCGGGAAATCCCCCTCTCACCCAGAGATCGTCGAGGCGGTTGGCGCCGACCTCCGTCAGGTCGAAAGGTCCCAGCTCGACGATCGAGATCCGACCGGCAAGCGTCTCGCCCGACTGAGCGAGCAGGTCCAGTCCGGCGGAGCCCAGAAGAAGGAAGCGTCCCGCCGCTTTGCCTTCCCTGCGGCCGGCGTCAATCACTCCGCGCAGCGTCCCGAACAGGCCCGGCAGCCGGTGTATCTCATCCAAGACCACCAGCTCGTCGGCGTGATCGTCCAGGTATGGGAGCGGGTTTTCCACCCGTGCCACGTCTTCCGCGGATTCGAGGTCCAGGTAGACCGACGGGCTCCTTTCGGCGACCTCGATCGCCAGGGTGGTCTTGCCGACCTGGCGCGGCCCGAACAAGGCCACCGCTGGCATGTGCTTCAGTCGAGACGCTATTTCTCGGGCGGCTCTTCGTGCGATCATCCGTGCAATTCTATAGTTGAAGTTCCAATTTACAACGTTGAATCTAGACGGCGCATGAGCATCCGGGACGGTAGTCGCCCGAACGGGCGGATACTCAGAGCGGGCGAAGCCCGCGAGTCCGGGCGGGCGACTACCGTCCCGGATGCTCTGGGACCCGCGGCTCGGCGAGGCCGTAGGTGTCGTAGGCGCCGAACTCGGCGAAGGTCTTGTGGGTCGGGCCGTGGTAGTCGGAGGAGGCGGTGGGGATCAGGTCGAGCTCCTCGCAGAGCGCCAGCAGGTGTTCGGTCTGTCTCTTACTGTGGGTCGGGTAGAAGGTCTCGACCCCGTCGACGCCGAGGGCGCGGATCAGCTCCTCGACCTCGGCCGGCTCTGAGATGTCCCAGTAGGGGTGGGCGACGACGGCGACGCCCCCGGCCTCCTTGATCGTCTCCACCGCCTGCTCGGCGGTCGGCCAGCGCCGCGGCACGAAGGCCTTGGCGCCGGGCACGAGGTACTCCTCGAAGAACGGCCCGAGGTCGCCTTTCGCGCCGGCCGCGCGGGCGATGTGCGGCCGCCCGATCGAGAGCGCGTCGCCTGCCTCCCTGACGGCGTCCTCCAGATGCAGCTCGAAGCCCTCGCCGCGCAGCTTCGCGACGATCTCTCCGGCCCGGGCGACCCGTTCATGCTGCGCCCGCTCACAGGCGGGAGCGATCTTCCCCAGATCCACCCAGTAGCCGCAGACATGCAGGTCTTCCGCGTACTCATGGACGCACGACATCTCGATAGCGGGCACCAGCTCAATCCCGTACTCGCCAGCTGCTCGTTCCGCCTCCGGCACCCCGGCAATCGCATCGTGGTCCGTCAAGGCCAACGTGGTAACCCCGGCTCTCGCAGCTTCAGCGACAACCGCCGCCGGCGCCAGCTGCCCGTCGGACACCGTCGAATGAGACTGGAGCTCGATCAACACGACGGCGGACCCTAATGGGCTTGGCGGGGTGACGGGGATACCCCTGAACGGGCGGATACTCAGAGCGGGCGAAGCCCGCGAGTCCGGGCAGGGGTATCCCCGTCACCCCGCCTACGGTCTGAATAGACTGCGCCGCCGTGTTCACGAAGGTCCTCATAGCCAACCGCGGCGAGATCGCCATTCGAGTTGCGCGAACCCTGAAGGAGATGGGGATCGGGTCCGTCGCCGTTTATTCGGAGATCGACCGCGACGCGCCCCATGTTCGTGAGGCCGACGAGGCCTTCCTGATCGGCCCGGCTGTCCCGGCCGAGAGCTATCTGAACATCCTCAAGATCATCGATACGGCCAAGGAGGCCGGTGCCGAGGCGATCCATCCCGGCTACGGCTTCCTCGCCGAGAACGCCGACTTCGCCCGCGCCTGCGCCGAGGCGGACATCGTCTTCATCGGCCCGCCGCCGGAGGCGATCGAAGCCATGGGGTCGAAGACCAAAGCGCGCGAGATCATGGCCGAGGCCGGGGTGCCGATCGTGCCGGGGGCAACCGAGCCGGCCAAGGACGTTGCGGCGGCGAAGGCGCAGGCCGAGGAAGCCGGCTACCCGGTCGCCTGCAAGGCGGCGGGCGGCGGCGGCGGCAAGGGCTTTCGCGTCGCGCTGACGCCCGACGACCTGCAGGAGGCCTTCGAGGGCGCGGCGCGCGAAGGCGAGAAGTTCTTCTCTGACGCGCGCGTCTACGTCGAGCGCTATCTGGAGGACCCACGCCACGTCGAGGTCCAGGTGCTCGCCGACTCGCATGGGAATGTCATCCACCTCGGCGAGCGCGACTGCTCGATCCAGCGCCGCCACCAGAAGGTGATCGAGGAGGCGCCCGGACCCCAGGTCGACGCCGAGATGCGCGAGCGGATCGGCAAGATCGCCACCGACGCGGCCGCCGCGGTCGGCTACCGCGGCGCCGGCACGGTCGAGGGGATGCAGGTCGGCGACGAGTACTTCTTCCTCGAGATGAACACGCGGGTGCAGGTCGAGCACTGCGTGACCGAGATGGTCACCGGGGTCGACATCGTCCGCGAGCAGGTGCTGGTCGCCGCCGGTGAGCCGCTCACGGTCGCCCAGGAGGACGTCGAGCTGCGCGGCCACGCGATCGAGTGCCGGATCAACGCCGAGGCCGCGCACAAGAAATTCGCCCCGGCGCCGGGCGCAATCACCTTCTATCGCGAGCCGGCGGGTCCCGGCGTGCGGGTCGACTCCGGGGTCGAAGCCGGCTCTGAGGTGACGCCGATGTACGACCCGATGGTCGCCAAGCTGATCGTCTGGGACGTTGACCGCGAGCACGCGACGCGCCGGATGCTGCGCGCGCTGGGCGAGTACGAGGTCGGCGGCCTGACCACGCTGATCCCCTTCCACAGCGCGATCCTCGCCACCGAGCAGTGGGCGAACGGGGAGACCTGCCGCGACCTGATGGAGGACCGCGAGTGGCTGAAGACGACGGCGCCGGCCGCGGCCGGCGCACCGGAGCTGCCCGAGGGCGCCGAGGTCGTCGCCCGCGACTACAAGGTCGAGGTCTCCGGCAAGCTCTTCGACGTAAAGGTGATCGGCGAGGCGATGGCGGGGGGCGCGGCACCGGCCGCGGGCGGCAAGAAACCGCCGAAGCGCGAGCGCAAGGCAGGCGGCGCCACCGGCGCCTCCAGCGAGTCCCTGCCCTCGCCGCTGCAGGGCACCGTGCTCAAAGTAGCCGTCGAGCAGGGCGCCGAGGTTTCAGAGGGCGACCTGATCTGCGTGATCGAGGCGATGAAGATGGAGAACGAGATAACCGCCCACCGCTCCGGCAAGGTCACCGCTCTCAACGTAGCCGAAGGCGCAGCAGTCTCCAGTGGCGACGTCCTCGCGGTAATCGAGTAGCGCCGGGGTCTCCTCGCCTACGCCCATCACCGGCCTTCGGCCGGTGAAATCTGGTGCCGCTTCGCGGCTGGAAACACTCTGCGGAGCCGCTTCGCGAGGCTAGGGCGAGGAGACACCGGCGCTACTCGAGTTCAGCCGAAGCGCTTCTCGGGCCGTGACAGGACCCGCCCGCCTAGTGCTTGTGTTCCCGTTCGCGACGTTCTTTTTCCCGCTGCTGTTCGTGTTCGAGGATTTCCTTCTGCCGCTTTGCCCGCAGCCGGTCGAATTCGATCCGCGTCAGCGGCAGCGGCGGGGTCACTTCGCGGCATTCGCGGCCGACGCAGTTCTCGAAGCGCCGCAGCTGCCGGTGGAGGAAGTTTCGGATCGGGTAGAAGTTCGGCTCTTTGACGATGTTGTTGAGCTCGTTCGGGTCCGTGTTGATGTCGTAGAGCTCCTTCTCCCCATCGGGCCAGGCGATGTACTTGTAGGGGCCGAGGCGGATTCCCTCGTAGTTGAGGGGCGGGGCGAGGAGCGAGGCCTGGGCTTCGCCGCCGGTGCTCGAGACGCCCGCCTCGGGCTCCCTGGGATCGGTGCTGCCGTTGCCGCCCGGCACGCCACCGTCACCTTCGCCGGTGGTGGAGATAGCGCCGTTGGCTTCCACGTCGCTCGTCTGCACGAAGGACTCGAAGAGGATCGGCCGGCGGCTGCGCAGTTCGGGATCGCGCAGGTAGGGGACCATCGAGCGCCCGTCGATGCTCTTGTCCGCTTGGACGCCGGCCAGGTCGAGGATCGTCGGCGCGATGTCGATGTTGGCGGCTAGCTCACCGGTCGAGCTGCCGGGCTTGATCCCCGGCCCACGGATCAGGAAGGGCATGTGCGTGGCCGGCTCGTAGGCGAGGAACTTGCCGCCGATCAGGCGGTGCTCGCCGAAGAAGAAGCCGTTGTCGGAGGTGAAGAGGATGTAGGTGTTCTGCAGCCGGCCCTGTTCGGCGAGCGTGCCGACGATCTCTTTGACGCCGTCGTCGATCGAGCGCAGTGACTCGAGCTGCTTCTCGTAGTAGACCTTGTAGGTGCGCTTGATGCTCGGCGTCAGGTGTTCGGCTTCGCGGATGAACGCGGGCTTGTCGCTGACGTTGCCCTCGTCGAGCCCTTCCGAGCGGTCGTGCGGAAGCTTCGCGCCCTTGAACCAGTTGTAGTGGCGCGGCGCCGGCTCGGGACCGGCCGGCTTGCGGAAGTCGCCATGGGGGGCGGTGTAGTCGAGCTGCATATAGAAGGGCTGTTCGGTCGGGGTGGCCAGCATCTCTTCCCGGGCCTGCCAGTTGAAGACGTCGGTCGCGTAGACGCAGGGGCGTTCTTCTTCGGGTTCGAAGGGGCAGCCGGCGGGATCCCGCTGCGTGTATTCGCGCGGTTCCCAGGTTCCCGGGTCGCCGTAGGGTTCGCTGATCACGCCGTCGTTGTTGAGCGTGTAGCCGTAGAAGTAGTGATGGGTGTCGGCGTTGAGCACGGTGTGCCAGGCGTTCCAGCCGGGCGGCACGTTTTTCCCGTCGCTGTACGGTTCGTCGCCGTAGCCGTTGAGGAACTTGCCGATGTGGATCGTGCGGTAGCCGGCGCCCTGCAGCCAGGTGGCGATGTTGTGGCTGTAGGCGCCGCGGAAGGAGAAGCCGTAGTAGCCGCCGTTGGGCTGGACGTTGCCCTTGACGCCGGTGTTGTGGGCGTAGCGCCCGGTCATCAGGCTGACCCGCGAGGGGCAGCAGAGGGGATAGGAGACGTAGTAGCGGTTGAAGGTCTCCCCGCGCTTGGCGAGCAGGTCGAGGGTGTTAGGCATCGCCCTGATCGCTGCCGCGCCTGGAAAGGGCGTGAACGAGGCGTAGAGCTCGTCGAGCGTCTGGTCGTCGGTCTGGATGACGACGAAGCTCGGCGGTTCGGCGTTGGGGTCGAGCGGCGGTTCTTCTTCGGCTTCCAGCGCCTGGGCGCGGGCGACGCTGAGCACGAGCGCGCAGAGCAGCGCCAGCAGCGCCCCCGCAATGAGCGGGCGGGCGCGCGAAGGCACTCGGCTGCGGCTGATTCGGTCCATCAAATCGGGGACGCCTCCCGGGCGCCTACGGTCGTAACCGCCGCCCCGCGGCGAAGTTGCGAAAGCGGAACGCTAGAAGACGGGTAGGACGGGCTGGTTAGCCCGCGCCGAGCTTTTTGGCTGCTTCGCGGAAGTTCTTGACGGTCGCGCTGGGCGCTTTGCGGCCGTCGAGCTTCTCTCCGTGGCGGTTGACCCAGATGACCGGGACCTTCATTTTCAGCAGCGGCGCGACGTCGGTCGTGTAGTCGCAGCAGATGTGGAGCCAGCCTTTTTTGCCGCCGATCCGGCGCGCGCACTCTTTGAAGTGGACCGGGTCCGGCTTGTAGCTGCGCACCTGCTGCGCGGTGACGACCAGGTCCAGTTCGGTGCGCAGGTGGCGGCGCGAGATGCCGAGCAGTTTGTCGTCGACGTTGGAGATGATCCCGATCTCGTAGCGTTTGCCGAGCCGGTCCATCGCCGCGTTGGCCTCGCGGAAGGGCAGCCAGTAGGCGACGCTGTCGGGGAGGAACTGGGCCCTCGAGGGCTCGATCTCCCAGCCGACCTCGCGGGCGACTTTGACGATCGTGCGGCGCAGGACCTCGGCGTACAGTTCGTAGGAGCCGGCCATGATTTCGGCCTGCACTTCCATGAAGCGGGCCAGGAACGGACCCTCTTCGAAGCTGAAGCCATCCTTGGCGGCCTCTTTCTTACAGGCCTCGATGATCCCTTTCTCCCAGTCGATCAGGGTTCCGTAGCAGTCGGTGGTCACCCAGGTGACGGATTTGAGAGCGGGAAGAGGCACGGGGCGCGGCATCTTATAGGCTGCCGCTCGCGCTCGGCAGGGGCGCCTCTCCCAATGGACCTTCTCGAGTATCAGGGCAAGCAGCTTTTCGCCGCGCACGGCGTCGCCGTGCCGAGCGGCGAGGTCGCCGCCACGGTCGAGGACGCGGTCGCCGCCGCGGAGCGGATCGGCTACCCCTGCGCGATCAAGGCCCAGGTGCTGATCGGCGGCCGCGGCAAGGCGGGTGGGATCAAGATCGCCGCCGACCGGGCCGAGGCTGAGCAGTTCGCCGGCGCGATCCTCGGCATGGACATCGTCGGTCCCCATGGCGAGGGGCCGTTCCGGGTTGACCAGGTCTGGATCGAGGGCGGCTCGGCGATCGCCGCCGAGTACTACGCCTCGGTCATCCTCGACCGCGGCGAGAAGAAGCTGCTGGCGATGGTCTCCGCCAAGGGCGGGATGGACATCGAGGCGGTCGCCGCGGAGGATCCGCAGGCGCTGGTCAAGGAGCACATCGACCCCACCCGGCCGTTCACCGCGGCCGAGGCACGCCCGATCGTCAAGCGCGCCGGGCTCGACGAGGACGCGCTCGACGAGGCGGCCGAGATCCTCGCGAAGCTGGCCGAGACCGCGGCCGGGGAGGACGCGACGCTGATCGAGGTCAACCCGCTGATCCTCACCGAGGACGGCAAGGTCGTCGCCCTCGACGCCAAGGTGACGATCGACGGCAACGCTCTCTACCGGCATGAGGGGTTGGCAGAGCTCGACGCGGAGTCGATCGACGATCCGCAGGAGGCGATGGCGCGCGAGAAGGGCCTCACCTACGTCAAGCTCGACGGCAACGTCGGCATCCTCGCCAACGGCGCCGGGCTCTGTATGTCGACGCTCGACGTCGTCGCCCAGGCCGGCGGCGCCCCGGCGAACTTCCTCGACGCCGGCGGCGGCTCCAAGGCCGAGGCGATCGTCGACGCGCTGACCGTGATCGTCTCCGACGCCAAGGTCACCGCGATCCTCTTCAACATCTTCGGCGGCATAACCCGTTGCGACGAGATCGCCAAGGGCATCGTCGAGGCATCGGCCCAGCTCGACCTCGGCGTGCCCTTGGTCGTCCGCCTCGACGGCACCAACTCCGAGCAGGGGCTGGAGATCCTCGCCGCGGCGGGCCTGGCCAACCTGCACCAGGAGACGACGATGCTCGGCGCCGCTCGGAAAGTCGTCGAGCTGGCGGGGGCGAGCGGCTGATGGCGATCGTCGTCAACGAGAACACGAAGCTGGTCGTCTCCGGGCTGACCGGCCGCGAGGGCTCCTTCCACGGGCTGCGCAACCAGGCCTACGGCACCGATCTGGTCGCCGGGGTCACGCCGGGCAAGGGCGGCCAGGACGTCGAGGGCGTACCGATCTTCGACTCGATCAAGGAGGCGGTCGAGCAGCGGGGCGCCAACACTTCGATGATCTTCGTCCCGGCCCGTTTCGCCGCGCCGGCGATCGACGAGGCGATCGAGTCCGGCGTCGAGACCGTGATCGCGATCACCGAGGGCATTCCGGTGCTCGACATGCTGAAGACCTACTGGAAGGCGAAGCAGGCGGGGGTGCGGCTGATCGGCCCGAACTGCCCCGGCGTCCTGTCTCCGGGCAAGGCCAACGTCGGCATCATTCCCGCCCAGTTCTTCGACCCGGGCAAGATCGGCGTCGTCTCCAAGTCGGGCACGCTGACCTACCAGATCGGCAACGAGCTGAAGCAGGCGGGCGAGGGCAATTCCTCGATCGTCGGCATCGGCGGCGACCCGATCATCGGCTCGGACTTCATCGACATCCTCAGGCTGTACGAGGCCGACCCGGAGACCGAGATGATCGTGATGGTCGGCGAGATCGGCGGCGACGCCGAGGAGCGGGCCGCCGAGTTCATCGCCTCCGACATCTCCAAGCCCGTCGTCGCCTACATCGCCGGCTTCACCGCGCCTCCCGGCAAGCAGATGGGCCACGCCGGCGCGATCATCTCCGGCTCGTCGGGGACCGCGCAGGCGAAGAAGGAAGCGCTCGAGGCGAAGGGCGTGCGGGTCGGCGAAAGCCCGACCGAGACGGCGAAGATCGCCGTCGAAGTGCTGCGCGGCTGAGCGTCTCCCCGGGCGGGGCGTTGCTAGGCTCGGCTGCAATGGCTCAGGACACGATTTCGTTTGCTCGCGGAGCTCCTTCCGCCGACATCCTGCCGCGCGAGGCTGTGCGGGATGCTGCTGCTGTCGCGCTGGCGGAGGACTGGGAAAAGGCGCTTTCCTATGGGACGGGGATCGGGCATCCTGGGCTCTGTCAGTGGGTGGCTGAGCGGCATGGGGGGCTCGATGCGGGGCAGGTGATGATCGCCAACGGCTCGCTGGAGGCGGGCTGGATGCTGTTCGAGCATCTGCTCGAGGCCGGTGACCGGGTTGTGGTCGAGCAGCCCACGTATGACCGTACGCTGCTGATGTTGCAGCGGCTCGGCGTCGAGCTGGTGCCGGTGCCGCTGGAGGCCGATGGGCTCGACCTGGAGGCGTTTGAAGCCGCGCTCCAGGACGGTCCGATCAAGCTCGCCCACATCATCCCCAACTTCCACAACCCCGCCGGCTGCACGCTCTCGGCGGCGAAGCGCACGCGGCTGGTTGAGCTTGCGGCGGAGCACGACTTCTGGATCTTCGAGGACGATCCCTACCGAGAGCTTCCCTTCGAGGGCGAGGCGCTGGAGTCGATGCTCGAGATCGACGCAGAGGACCGCGTCGTTCACGCCTCGTCCTTCTCCAAGACGGTCAGCCCCGGCGTCCGCGTCGGCTACCTGGCCGGTCCCGCGGCGGAGATCGCGAAGCTCGCCAAACGCGCCAACGAGACCTACATCTCGCCCAACATGCTGGCCGAGTCGGTCGTGCTCGAGCTCTGCGGGTCGGGCGGGCTCGACCGCAACATCGAGTTCGTCAAGGGCGCCCTCGGCGAGCGCTGCTCGACCCTGGTTGCGGCGCTGCGCGAGCAGCTGCCCGAGGCCGAGTTCGTTGTCCCCGAGGGCGGCTACTTCCTCTGGCTCGACCTCGCCGAGGGCACGGACACGTCCGCGCTGCTCGCCGAGGCGAAGGGCGAGGGGGTCGCCTTCGTCGCCGGCCCCGACTTCATGATCGAGGGCGGCGAGAACAGCCTCCGCCTCTCCTTCGCCAGCGTGCCTCCGGAGCGGATTCCGGAGGGGATCTCACGTCTCGTCAGGGCGCTGGATCGAATCAGGGAACCTGAGACGGCGAAAATCAAGTCTGGCTAGGACGCAGGGAGGTCGGCAAGGGGAGCGCACTTTTGTGCGTGACCCGCAGACGGCCGACTGAGGACACCGCCAGACGCAGATTTGCAGCCGTCTCAGCGGCCGTAGCGGTCGCTGGAGAGGACGAGCTGCTCGGGGATCGCTGCCCGTGGCGGCGGCGCCGGGTCGGCGCGAACCGAGACCGTCTCGGCGACGCTGTGCGAGACCTGGTGCGATCCGTCGGCGGAGGCGATTGTCACGCCGTCCTCGGTCGAGCTCTCGACCGTTCCCTCGAGGCCCGGCTCCAGCCCGGCCGCTTTGAGGTAGTGCAGAAGCTCCTCCGCCTCGTTCTCGAAGCGCAGCACGTGGACCTTGGCGCCGACCTCGACGTCGGCCAGGAGTGCGCCGGTCTCGCGCACCCCCTCGACGATCGGGTGGCCGTGCGGGCAGGTCGTGGCGTCGCCGATCGCGGCCCGCATCCGCTCCTCCAGCACCGGCGACATCGCGTGCTCGATCCGCTCCGCCTCCTCGTGCACCTCGTCCCAGGGGATGCCGAGGACGTCGGTGAGGAAGCGCTCGATCATGCGGTGACGGCGGACGATGTGGCTGGCGTGCTCGCGGCCGGACCCGGTGAAGGCGAGCGATTTGTCGGCGTTGCGCTCGACGTAGCCGTCGTCGATCAGCCGGCCGACCATCTCGTGCACGGTAGGGGGGAGAGCTGCATCGCGCGGGCGATGTTGGCGCCGGTCATCGGCAGCCCGGCCTCCTCCAGCCAGAAGATGATCTCCAGGTACTCCTGCTCGGCGACGGTCGCGGTCTCCATCGGCTCGATATTACCCAGCGCTCAGCCGCGCTCCATCAGCGTCGAGACGACCGCCTCGTAGAAGCCGTCGCCCATCGCGCCCTCGGTGACGGTGGCGTTGTCCCAGGCGGCGAGCGCGGCGCGCAGGCCTGGATCTCGCTCGGGCCCGTTGGCGACGACGAAGAAGCGGCCGACCGCGGCGGCGACCTCGAGGTCCTCGACCGAGTCGCCGACGGCGATGCACTCGGCGGGGTCGAAGCCGCGGGCGCGAGCGTGGGCGGCGACCGCGTTCGCCTTGCTGACGATCTTCGGGACCAGGTGGTAGGCATGGGTGGGACCGTCGATCGCGGCCATCTCGCGGCCGATCGCGCCGTTGTCGAGTAGGCGCAGGTTCTCGTGGCCTTGGGCAGCGAGCAGCTCGTTGGCCTCGTCGACCTCGACCTTGCCGCGGAAGAGGTGGGAGAGGACACGGCCATGGTGCCAGGGCGAGTGGTACTCGAGCCGCCCTTCGAAGCGCTCGAAGAGCAGCTTCGGGACGCCTTCTCGCTCGAGCTTCTCGTAGACGGTGCCGTCCTCGTCGGGGACGAGGTCGCCGGTCAGCAGCGTCGTCTCTCCATCAAGCGCGAAGGCGCAGCCGGCCTCGTAGATGTAGGAGGTCTGACCCATCAGCCGGGCCGCCTCGTGGACCTGGGGCTCGCGGCGGCCGGACATGATCACGACCTCGACCCCGGCCCGGTAGCAGGCCTCGAGCCCGCGCGACTGGGCCAGCGAGAAGCCGCCCTCGGCGTCGCGATAGAGCGAGGCGCCCCGGCCGAGCAGGGTGCCGTCGAGGTCGGTGTAGACGCATCGCAGTGGCATGGTGCGGTCGCTACGGTAGCGGCGTGCCCTGGAAGCTCGCCGACCGGACGCTTGACCTCACCCGTCCGGTCGCGGCGGGGATCGTCAACGTCACTGCCGACTCGATGTTCGAGGGGGCGCGCAGTGGGACGCCTGAGCAGGCCGTCGCCGATGGGCTGGCGCTGATCGAGGCCGGCTTCGAGATGCTCGATGTTGGTGCGGTCGCGGCGCGCAGCGGGCCGCCTGTCGGTGTTGAGCAGGAGGAGGCGGCGCTGGTGCCGGCGATCGAAGGGCTGGCCGATGCGGGCGTGCCGGTCTCGGCCGACACCTTCTCGGTCGAGGTGGCGCGGCGGGCCCTGGCCGCGGGCGCCGTGGCCGTCAACGACATCTCCGGCGGCTCCGAGGAGATGTTCGAGCTGGTCGCCGGGTCCGGCTGCGGCTATGTGCTGATGCACATCGAGGGGCCGCCGCGGGTCGACCGCCCGCCGCGCGCCTACGAGGACGTCGTCGAGCATCTGAAGTCTTGGTTTGGGGGGAGAATCGAGCAGGCCCAGGCCCTTGGGGTAGATGTGAAGCAGATCGCCATCGACCCCGGACTCGACTTCGACCTCACCACCGGGCAGGACCTGGAGATCCTGCGGCGGCTCGGCGAGCTGCGCACGCTCGGCCAGCCGCTCTATGTCTCGCTCTCGCGCAAGGACTTCATCGGCGCGGTCCTGGGCGGGAGCTGGGATGAGCGGTTGCCAGCGGGCGAGCGCGAGTGGGGCACGGTCGCGGCGGCGGCGCTGGCGGTGCGCGAAGGGGCAGACGTCCTGCGGATTCACGACAGGTCGACGCTTCAGGCAGTGCGCGTTGCCGGGCGCATCGTCTGCAAAGGCCGCGGGCCGGGCGCGTTAGTCGCCCATAGGACAACTAACGCGCCCGGAGACGGGGGGTAGGCCCAGTGGCGAAGAGCCTGTTGGAGACGCCGTGGGCAGTTGCGATCGACCCCGCCCGCCGCGACGGGCGCATTGTCGCCGAGAGCAGCGAGCCGGAGCGCAAGGCGAAGCCTGTGGCGATGCCGCGCTCGCTCGACCCCGGCCTGGTCGAGGCACTGGGCGGGGCTGGGATCGAGCGGCTCTACTCGCACCAGCGCGAGGCGCTCAGGGCAGCCGCCGGCTCGAACCTGGTGATCACCAGCGGCACCGCGTCGGGCAAGAGCCTCGCCTTCAACCTTCCGGTGCTCGACGGCATCGCCCGCGACCCCAAGCGCCGCGCCCTCTACCTCTACCCGACGAAGGCGCTGGCGCAGGACCAGGCGCGCAAGCTCGCGGCGCTGCGCCCCCCGGGCCTGCGCGAGGCGATCTACGACGGCGACACGCCGCGCGAGGAGCGCCCGGCGATCCGCCGCCGCAGCAACCTCGTCCTCACCAACCCCGACATGCTGCACGTCGGCCTGCTGCCCAACCACAAGAGCTGGGGGGACTTCATCGCCAACCTCGGCTGGGTCGTCGTCGACGAGGCGCACACCTACCGCGGCGTCTTCGGCTCGCACGTCGCCAACGTGCTGCGGCGACTGCGCCGGATCGCGCGGGCCTACGGCGCCGAGCCGCGCTTCCTGCTCACCTCGGCGACGATCGCCAACCCGCTCGAGCTGGCGGAGCGGCTGGTCGGCGAGCCGTTCGAGCTGATCGACGACGACGGCGCGCCGGGCAGCGGGCGCGAGATCGCGATGTGGAACCCGCCGCTGATCGACAAGGCGAGCGGGACGCGGCGCTCCGCCCTCTCCGAGGCGGCGGACCTCTTGGCCGAGCTGGTCTCGCAGGGGGTGCGGACGATCTGCTTCCTCAAAAGCCGCCGCGGGATCGAGCTGATCCAGCGCTTCGCCGGGGAAGCGCTGCAGCGGCGCGGCAAATCCGAGCTGGCGGCGCGGATCGCCCCCTACCGCGGGGGCTACACGCCGCAGCAACGCCGCGACATCGAGGCACGGCTGGCGGCTGGGGAGCTGCTCGCCGTGGTCGCGACCGACGCCCTGGAGCTGGGGATCGACGTCGGCGAGCTCGACGCGGCGATCTGCGTCACCTTCCCCGGCACCGTGGCCAGCCTGCGCCAGATGTGGGGACGGGCGGGACGCCGGCGGCGCGGCCTGGCGGTCTACGTCGCCGGCGCCGATGCGCTCGACCAGTTCTTCTGCCGCCACCCCGACGAGTTCATCGGCCGGCCGGTCGAGGCGGCGATCCTCGACCACGAGAGCGAGCAGATCGCCTCGCGGCACATGGTCGCGGCGGCCTACGAGCTGCCGTTGAGCAGCGAGGACGATGCGGTCTTCGGCGACGGCTGGCGCGAGCGGGCCGAGCGGCTGACCGCGGCGGGCGAGCTGCGCCGCGCCGGCGGGCGCCTGCTCCCGGCCGACAGCGGCTTCGTCGCCGCGAAGATCCCGCTGCGCTCGGCCTCGGCGGACTCGGTCGCGGTGATCGAGCGCGACTCGGGCGAGATGCTCGGCCTGGTCGAGGCCGAGCGCGCCTTCACCACGGTCCACCCCGGCGCGATCTACCTCCACCTGGGTCGCTCCTACGAGGTCGAGCAGCTCGATGTCGACGGCCGCCGGGCGATCGTCTCCCGCTTCGACGGCGACTGGTACACGCGGCCGAAAAAGGAGACCGAGATCTACATCGAGCGGGTGCGGGAGCAGCGCTCGACCTCGGGCGTCGAGCTGCACTTCGGCGAGGTCTCGGTCAGCGAGCAGGTGATCGCCTTCCAGCGGGTCTCGATCTCCGAGCAGGAGCCGATCGACGTCGTCGCCCTTGAGCTGCCCGAGCAGCACTTCGTAACCCAGGCGCTCTGGTACGTGCTGCCGGACCGGCTCACCGCCGCGCTGCCGACCGAGGTGCTGCTTGGCTCCCTGCACGCGACCGAGCACGGCCAGATCGCGGTGCTGCCGCTGATCGCGATGTGCGACCGCTGGGACATCGGCGGGCTCTCGACCAACGTCCACTTCCAGACCGGCCGGGCGACGATCTTCATCTACGACGGCCACCCGGGCGGGGTCGGGATCACCCTGCGCGGCTACGAGCAGTTCGAGCGCCTGCTCGGCGACGCCGAGCGCCTGATCGGCGAGTGCCCCTGCGAGTCCGGCTGCCCCTCCTGCGTGCAGAGCCCCAAGTGCGGCAACCTCAACGAACCGCTGCACAAGGCGGGCGCGCTGGAGCTGATGAGGAGCATGAGGGCCTCGTGAGCGGAGGGGGTGGGGGTCGCCCTCACAACAGCGGGGAGATTCGGTTGACCCCCACCCCCTCCGCTCGTCACGCGCGTCAGGTTGCCGTCATCGGCTCGGGTAGTTGCGCTGAAGATTCCGAGGCTTGGGGGTTGGCCGAGGAGGTTGGGCGGCTATTGGCTGAAGCGGGGGTGACCGTTGTCTGTGGTGGGCGCGGCGGTGTCATGGAAGCGGTCGCACGGGGGGCGGCTGGGGTCGGGGGAGACGTGATCGGCGTGCTGCCCTGGGTCGACCCCAACGATGCGAATCCCTATTGCACCCAGGTGGTGGCGACCGGGATCGGCCACGCTCGTAACCTCGCCGTCGTCGCCTCCGGGGAAGCCGCGATCGCGATCGGCGGCGAATGGGGCACGCTCTCGGAGATCGCCCACTCCCGCAACCTGGGGCGCACGGTGGTTGCGCTTGGCAGTTGGAGCGTGTCCGGACGCGGCGGGATGGAGGGTGGCCCGGGCATCGTTCAGGCCGAGACTCCCGAGAAGGCCGTCACCGCGGCGTTGCGGGCCATAGTTCGCGGATAGCGAGGATCGCGAAGGCGTGCGACCAGGCGAGGGGCGTGGTCGAGCTGGGCAGGCCGGTTCGCGCGTCGACGCGCTCGGGGAGGAGGCCGAGGGGAGTGGCGGCGCGGCGCAGGTCGGCCATCAGCTCCAGCGCGGCGCGGCGGTCGGCCGGGGCGGCGTGCGGGTGTCCGGCCCGTCGATCGATCCTCCAGAGAGCCGCGAGCGACCAGGCGCACCAGGCGGTCGGCGCCGTCCACGGATCGTCACCGCCGCGCCAGTCTACGGACGGGATCAGGCCAAAGGGACTGCCTCTTTCGGCGACAAGGCGGAGGAGGGTGCGCCGGGCGGCCGGATAGAGAGCGGGCTGCGCGAAGGGTCGGACGGCCCAGGCCGCCGCGGAATCTAGTCCTGAGGCCGGATTGCCGGCGTCGCGTACCAGGCCGGCGCGGGTCTCGAAGTCCCGCTTGATCTCCGCTGCGGGCCCACCGGTCCCTCGGCCTTGGTGCCTCATGACCGACGCTGTTGCCAGCGCATTGCCGAGATAGTCGCCCTGATCACCCTCCTGGTAGTCGGCCGAGTCGCGCCAGACACCTGCATCGAGCCCCAAATAGGGGTTCGATGCAGGTGTCGTCCTGAGGACGGTGTCCGCTGCCGAGGGAATGCCGGCGGCTCGCGCCGCTGCCGCCACCCAACCGGCGGCGTCCCCCTGCGCGCCGCGTCCCTCGACCGGCCCGCGGTCCCGATTGAACCGGGCCGCGGCGCCGAGGTCGAGCCCGAGCAGGAAATGCGCGATGCGGCGCGCCTCGGCCCGGTAGCCGGCCGAGGCCAGCGCAATGGTCACGGCACCCGCGTCGCGCGGCCAGACGTAGGCCCAACCCGCGCGTGCCCCGGCGACCGCGGCCCCACGCCGGTTGACGAGCGCCCGGAGCACCAGCAGCGAGTGTCGGTACATCCGGCGCGCCCACCGTGGCGCCCCCCGGCCGAGCGGCCGAGCCCGCGCCAGCCAGCGCTGGTCGCGCTGCCACGCGGTTCGCGCTCCGTCCCTGACATCCACCCGAGCGCTCTCAACCGGCGTGCCGCGCGCACTCGCCATGAACGCCGGGACGACGCCGGGGAATCCCCGCGGTGCCGGCGGGTCTACCGACGTCCCGCCGGAGAAGGCGACGCCCGCCACGAGGACGAGCACGCCGAGCGCGATTCCTGCACGGGCCCAGGCCACCCATCAATCCAAGCAGCCTCACCGCGCCCCGGTCGCTAGCCTTCCCGCAGCGCGGCCACCGGCGGCATTGTCCAGGCGAGGTAGCTCAGTTGGTAGAGCACACGACTGAAAATCGTGGTGTCGTGGGTTCGATTCCCACCCTCGCCATCGCATCGCAGAGCCAAAAACGCCGCCCTCCGAGGCGGCGCTTTTGCGCTCGGGTCAACGCCAGGTCAACACCCGGCGAACTTCAAGTTCTTGGGCCCACAGCGTTCAATTGAGCTTAGCCACGGCGAACGCGATCAGAGACGTGGAGAAATGGCGGCGCAGCTGGGCGTCCGCAGCGGCAGAAAGCCCGGCATGAGAGCCGTCCCTTCCAGCGAACTTCGCGAAAGCGCGGAGGAGCTGTGCTTCGTCATCGCCGAGGAGTTCTTGGTCCTGAAGCCATTTGCGGGCACTTCCGCCCGTCTTGGCCTTCGGGCATCCTTTGGCATTTGCTAGGGCGTCATAGGTGGCATCAAATGCGCTCCGAAACTGAGCATTGGCTGCCTCCCAGTCTCGTCGGTCGAAAGCGCGCGTTGCCTGGACATAGTGGTTCGCTGCAACCTGAAACTCGGGTCGTGCGCCGAATAGCTTTTCGACATATGCAGCTAGACGATCCGAAGGCTCGTCGATGGGGCGAACCGTCGTCACCTCTCCCTCGAAGACCGCGAATCCATCCTGCTCAAGGGCCTTGTGGAGTTCATCGACATCCACGAGGTTCGCGGCCATGAGGCGGCTGGCCAGATCGGACGCCACCTCTTGGAGCTTGGCTTGGTCAGCGGGCAGCGCTGGCGAACCAGCGGCGGCTCGGCGCCCCGACTGAAGGGATCGCAGGCCGCCGAGGACACGTTCGAGCTTGTTGCCTTCTCCCAGATACTCGTACGCTCCGGCCGACTCCCAGATCAATTCGATAACTGCGTGGCTCGGACCGCCGCCGCCCTCAAAGGGCTGGGCAAGCAAAGCAATGGTTCGATTGGACAGGCTCATCGCCAGAATCCTGATGATCTTGCTGGCAAAATGTTGAGCAGCCGCGCCTCACAGGCGTCGGCCACCACCATTCAGCAGCCAGGCATCCAACTCGGAGCGGCGCGCGATCAGCGCCGAGCCGTCGTGGTGGACCGGGATTCGCCGGGCGGAGACGAGCCCGTAGACGCGCGACCGGGGAGAGTCAATGTAGGCGGCGATCTTGTCCGCGCCGCGCAGCCAGTCGTCGCCCACTGTCTCGCCGCTCCGGTGAGCGACCAGCTCCGCTGCCCGCTCAGCGATGCGCTCGACCAGCTCGTCGCCGATGTCAACGCTCAGGTTCATGTCTCCACTCCACCTGTCCATCCCCGCGGCCGTTTGCATCGGCTCTAGGCCCAGATAGAGGATGCCCTCCGCCCTTCGGTAGCGTCCACCCGGTCATGGTAGAGGAGTTCCGGCAAGGTCATTACGTCCTGGGCATCGAGGGGCTTGCGCTGCTGCGTGCCGGGGCACGGCGCGACTACAGCGAGGTCGATACCCGGACTGAGGAGATGCGGGAAATCCTCTCTCGCCTTGGCGAGCCGCCGTACGCAGAGCGTCGCGATCTGCCCGCGGTGGGAGTTGACGCAGGCTACGCCCAATGGGCCGATGAGTACGACGATCCGGGGAACGACACGATTGCCCTGGAGCAGCCGGTCGTCCAGGATTTGCTTGCGCAGTTTCCCGCTGGCCAGGTTCTCGATGCCGCCTGCGGCACCGGCCGACATGCCGCCCATCTGCGAGAGTGCGGATACGAGGAGGTGATCGGGGTCGATTCGAGCGAGGCGATGCTGTCTCGCGCCAGGTCAAAGCTCCCCGGAGTGGACTTCCGCCTTGGTGAGTTGACCGCACTTCCCTTGGAAGACGGGCAGGTGGTCGGAGCCGTCTGCGCGCTCGCGCTCAGCCATCTACAAGAGATCGGCCCGGCGATTGCGGAACTCGCGCGGGTCGTCCGACCCGGAGGTCATCTGGTGGTCTCGAACCCCCATCCCTTCGCAACCGCGATCTTGGGGTGGAGGGCCGTTTTTGTCGATTCAGATGGACAGCGCTCGATGATCCTCGAGTACCCACACCGCCACAGCGACTACATCACGGCGTTTTCCGATGCTGGCTTCACGGTTAGCCGGTGCGTCGAACCGTCGCTCAGTGGCGAGCAGGCACGCGAGCGCGCGAAGAAGCACCGGACCGACGCCTTTGAGCGCGCGCTTGAGGGCGTTCCCGCCGTCGTCGTCTGGGAGGTTGAGCGCGTGTAGTCGGCTATCCATCAGCAATTTCCTGAAGCAGCTTGACCGGCGTGCCGTGATAGCCGACTCGGGCGAGGTGGCGATTCTCACCTCCCGGCCAAATCGTGAGGTGTACATCTGCCCACTCGCCAGCGGGCTCCATCCGCAGCCAGGCGAGCGGGGCATTTGCGGCCGCCCGATCTCCAGCATCTCGCAGGTGTCTATGGAATGCCGTCAGTTCGCTCTCGCTCATGTACTGCGCGACGATCGAGTGATAGACGACCGTCGCCAGGCCGGGTGATCGAGCGGCGAGATGTCGCTCAACCCACGATGTAGCGCTCTCACGAACAATGGAGATGGGAACCTGGGCCGCTACGTCCAAAGCTGCTTTGAGCCGCTCGACTCGGTCTCGCTGGTCAGGCCAGACATAGGCGAGTAGGGAAAGGCGACCCTCCGCGGTCGATGGATCGATCGCAGCGGCATCGCAGCCTGCTCGCTCGGCGACCTCCACCGCAAGCTGATTGGGCGGTTCTCCTTCGAGCTCAAAGTCGATCTGCAGGGAAGAGTTGACCGGACCCCAAGCGAACCCGCGGGCGGAGTAGCGATAGTGGTCCCAGCGCAAATTGAGCCCCGCGCTTGCTCCAATCTCCAGAAGTCGCAGCGGCAGGCCGGTGTCGGCTGCGACTGTCAGGAAACCGGGGAGCAGCGGGGCGCACCTGCCCACCTCGTTCGTCTGAACGGGTAACTCGATCAGTTTCCGCAGCGTTTCCAAGTTCCGCGCCAGCACCGCTCTGAACTCCGGCCAGGCTGCGGAAGCATCGTGGCGGCTGCCCCGATAGACGTCGGCGAGTGCTGGCTCATCGCCTTGGAGGACAAGCCGATTGACTGCGCCCATCAGTCGCAACGCAAGTGCCGACATAGCCGGATCGTCCTCGTGGCCGCGCAGCACTTCCCAGGTTGGGCCGTGAGCTTCAACGTCGCCGGCCGCGCAACCGAGTAGGCCTGAGTACAAAGGGGAGCCGATTTGCTCGCAGGCGTTCGCCTGAAAGCGCAGTCGCGCGGCAATTGTCGCCTCCGGCGATCGTCTCATGGGGTGAGCAGCTTCAAGGTCCGTTTGGTAGCTCGGCGGACTATTCGTAGCCGAGCCCGATGCGGCCGCAGGCGGCCCTCGTCACGGCCATCCTATTTGCACCAGGAAGAACCGAAAGGCAATAAACATCACCCAATGCCCAACTCAGCCAAGGACGAAAGACAGAAGCAGTGAGATGAAGCAGTCCATGAGGCAGCAGAGCATCTTCGAGGATCCACCAGCCACCCACACCAACAACCAACAGCCACCACCCTCACGCCGCATCACCTCCCGAGGTGAGCCGATGCAAAACGCCGCCGCCGTGGACAACAGGGGCGATGCTCTCCATCGGCAAGCTCGGCAAAGGACAGGAGCGCTACTACCTGGGCAAGGTCGCCGAAGGCGCTGAGGACTACTACTCCGGCGAGGGCGAGGAGGCGGGCGAGTGGATCGGCGACGCCGCCGCCCAACTCGGCCTCGATGGCGAGGTCGGCGAGGACCAGCTTGTGGCGATGCTCACCGGCCGCAACCCGGCCACCGGGGAGCCATTGTTGGGAACGAGCGGCGTGCCGGCCAGCGGCTCGGTTCCCGGCTTCGATCTCACCTTCTCGGCTCCGAAGTCCGTCTCGCTTCTTTGGGGCCTCGGTGGAACCGACATCGCCGTAGAGGTCAAAGCCGCCCACCGAGAAGCCGTCCAGGCCGCCCTCTCCTACATGCAGCGCGAGGCGTGCTGGACCCGGCGCGGCGCGGGAGGCTCGGAATTCGTCAAGGGCAACGGCTATCTCGCCGCCGCCTACGTCCACCGCTCCTCTCGCAACGGCGATCCACAGCTCCACACCCACGTTCTCGTCGCCAACGCGACCAAAGCGGATGGCCGCTGGACCCGCCTCTACCACCCGGCGATCTATGACCACGCGACCACCGCCAGCTACATCTACGAGGCTCACCTTCGCGACGAGCTGAGCCGTCGCCTCGGGGTCGAGTGGCAGCCAACCCGCAAGGGCATCGCCGAGATCGAGGGCTTCGCCGACGAGCACCTGCGCGCCTTCTCCACGCGCCGCGCCGAAATACTCGAGGCGGTGGGAGAGAACGCCTCGGCGGCCTCGCGCCAGGTGGCGACGCTCGCCACTCGCAAGCCGAAGGAGGCCGACATCTCACAGGTCGAGCTGCGTCAGCGCTGGCGATCCAAAGCAGATGAGATCGGGCTCGACCGGGAGGCGATCGAGCGGACGCTTGGGACCAGGGACCCTGCCGAGCGCTACCCGGCTCTCACTGTGCAGCGGCTCGACAGGGCGGTCACGGAGGGCAAGTCCCACTTCGACCGCCGCGATGCGATTCAGGCTGTCGCCGACTCGATGCGAAACGGCGCGCAGGGAGCGGACGTCGAGCGGATGGCCGATGAATTCCTCGCCGCCGACTCCGTGATCCAGGTGGCCGAGACTGCCAAAGGTCCCCGCTACACCACGCGACGAATCTGGGAGCTTGAGCGCGAGGCGCTGGCGGCGGTCGAGCGCATGCGTCCGCAGGGACCACCGCCCGCCGGGGAGCTGATCGCGGCGCGCGTGATCGAGTCGCGCCCGACCCTGAAGACCGACCAGCGCGAGATGGTACGTCGCCTGCTGGCCGATCCTGAGCGAGTCACTGTCGTAATCGGGGAGGCCGGCACCGGCAAGACCTATGCCATCGTCGCGGCTGCCGAGGGTTGGGCGCAGGCCGGGATCGATCTGCGGATCGCGGCGCCGACCTGGCGCGCGGCTGGTGTCCTGCGCTCAGACGGGCTGCCCGCGGTCAGCGTCGCCACCTTGCTCTCTGAATTCGACCAAGGCAAGCGGGAGGGCGGCGAGGAGGCGCTGGCCCAGGGATCGGCTCTCGTGATCGACGAGGCCGGGATGGTGGACTCAGCGCGGCTCGCCCGCCTGATCGACCGTGCCGAGCAGGCCCAGGCGAAGCTGGTCCTGGTCGGAGACCCCGAGCAGCTCGGCGAGATCGAGGCGGGCGGTCTGTTCAGGGCCATCGCCGAGCGCACCGATCCGGTCCACCTCGATGAGGTGATCCGCCACGAGCACAAGGTGGACCGCGAGGCGACGAAGCTGATCCGCAAGGGAGAGGGCGGCGACGCCCTCGGTCTTTACGTATCCAAGGAGCGCGTCACGGTCGCCCCCAACTCAGACGCGACGCGGACGGCGATGGTGGCCGACTGGCACGAGGCATACGAGCGCGGCGAGGACGCCGTGATGATCGCCAAGCGAAACCGCGATGTCGAGCGCCTGAACGCGACCGCGCGAGAGGTCCGCCGACAGGAGGAAAAGCTTGGAGCCGAGGAGATCGAAGTTGGCGATGCCTGCTTTGCCGCCGGCGATCAGGTCATCACCCGCGTCAACGACCGCCAAGCCGAGATCTACAACCGCGAACGCTGGCAGGTGGCCGAGGTCGACGCCGCGCAGCGCCGCGTCGTCCTCGACGGCATCGACCAAGCGCGGCGCGTGGAGGTCGAGGCCGACTACCTGGCGCGAACCAACCCTTACTCCGAGGCTCCGGCTCTCGAACACGCCTACGCCGTAACGACCTACTCGGCTCAGGGGACGACCGTTGACCAGGCGTTCGTCATGGTCGATCCGTCGATGGATAAGCAGGAGCTCTACGTCGCCGCTTCGCGCAGTCGTGACGAGACCTTCATCTATGCGACCCCGGAGATCCAGAGCCACCGCGAGGAGATCGCGCCGACCCCCGATCGCAGCGCCGATGCCCTGCCCCATATCGCCGCTGCTGCCGAGCGCGACCGCGCGCAGCTCGCAGCGCACGACGCGGCGCTGCGCTCGCAGTTCTCCGGCCTTCCCACCGAGGAGTTGGTTGGGAGGAGCGAGGAGCTGCGCGCGGCCGCCAATAGAGAAGCCGGCGCCGAGCGGCAGCTACGAGACATGCAGGAGCGGATCGAGCGGGCCGAGCGCCAGATCGAGCGCTACGACGCGCAGCGGGAGAGGGCACAGGAGCTGAAGCGCCGCTTTCGCAAGGACGAGATGGCGCGGATCGACCGCGACGAAGCCAGGTCCCTGCAACAGCTCTCCGGTCTTGAGGCTGAGGCGCGCGAGCTGCCCGTTCCCTCGGGTTCCGCACGGCGGGAGCTGGCCGTTACGGATCGCGTCCTTGCCGAGCGCCGCGAGCTTGCAATTACGGCCGCCCGTATATCTCCACCCCCCTACATCACGAAGGAACTTGGAGAGAGGCCCGCCGATCCGAACAAGCGCTGGCATTGGGACCGCGGCGTCGCCGACATCGAGCACTACCGCCAGCGCAACGGTGTCAAGGATCGAAGCCGAGCCTTTGGCCCGGAGTCAAAAGGCTCTGCTGAGCGCGCTCGCCAAGAGCAGGCGCGGCGGCAACTCATGGAGACCCAGCGTGTCCTCGGCCTTGGGCAACACAAGGCAAAGGAGCGTGCGCTCAGACGCGGGCTTGGACTCTTCCGATAGCGCCCGCGCCCCGACCTACCGGCGATTGAAGCGCCGCGCCGGGCGGCCGTCAACCCCCTTCGGGGGTCGGGCGCAAGCGCCCTTGACCGCCGCCCGCCGCGGCGCTGTTGGGCGGGTAGGTCGGGGGTAGGCTGAGTCGATGGGATTTACGCGGATCACGGTGCGCCCCGATCAGATGGGCGGAACCCCATGCGTGCGCAGTCTGCGAATCCCGGTAGCGGCCGTGGTCGGCATGGTCGCCGACGGGATGAGCGAGTCCGAGATCGTGAGCGCCTACCCAGACCTGGAGCCCGATGACGTGCGCGAGGCGGTCCGCTACGCGGCCGAGGCCGTACGTGAGCGAGAGCTGCCGTTGGCCGCCTCCCGGCGAGATTTCTGATCTCGCTCCGAGCGGCTACGTCTCGAACTTCTCGGAGAGCTTCGCCAGCTCGCTGATCGACACCTCGAGGGCGGCAGCGATGCTCTTGACGGTCGCCCAGGTCGGGTTGGACAGACCGCGCTCGATCACACCGAAGGTGGCGGTCGTGATGCCCGCGTTATGTGCCACCGCTTCTTGAGTCAAGCCGCGCTTCTCTCGGACCTGGCGGATTGCCTTTCCAATCGCGGGTTGTGGCTGTTCGGACGGAGCCATTGGAGCAAGCTCTCAACTTTCGGCACTCAGATCTAGAGAGCTAACTAGCGGAGATATATCTCTGTTCTCTGCTAGAGTCATTCGGATCAAGAAAAGCGGCCCCCGGCGGCGCTGTCACGCCAACCGAGGGCCTAACCACAAGGAGAGCAAGCTCCTCATGGCTGAAACGAACCCTACGCATGGCAGCCGGGCTGTGCCGCTCGATCTGCCTCCCTCGCAAGTCACGATCCTCCGCGGTCTGCTGGCCGACTGGTTGGAGGACGCTCGGAGCGATCTAAACCACCCCGAAGGAGTGAAGAACCCCGACCTCACCCGGCGGGAGGCCGACGCATTCGAGCGGCTTCTGTCCGGAGTGGCAAGCGGTCAGGTCCTCGTCCCGGACGAGACGGCGCGAGCGGCAATCGAGGCGGCGGCGAACGCCTACGACGAGGCGGGCGAGTACGCCGAGATTGTCGCCCACCACGACGCGCTGCATGGCTTGCTCGCAGCTCTGGGCGTGGAGGCGGCCTGATGTGGCGGAGCGGTGGCGGCGCTTGGCGTCGCCGCCTGCGCCGCGCCCCCTCGCTCAGCGCCATGACCGACGAGGAATTGCAGCGCGTCGTCCTCGACGTGATCCTGCGCGAATACCCGGTGCTGCTGACGTTCCCGGCAATCGCCTGCGAGCTGTTCGAGAACCCTGACGATCTCCTTGGCGGTATGGCGCTCGCGCGGGCCGTCCGCGATCTCGTCATAGCTGGGCTGCTGCACAGCAACGGCTTCCTCGTCTTGCCGAGCCGCTCAGCGCTTCACATCAAGCGCCTGAGCGGGCGGGACGGCTGGTCTGCCTGGTGTTGACAGCGGCTTTTCGGGGGTCGGGGCTTTCGCAGGGACTCGGGCGGGCCTCCCTACGGGGGCTGGGCACAAGGTCCGTCCGGGTGCCTCGGCCCCCGAAAAGCCGCTGCGGCCAAAGTCGCGGGCGATGCACGCGGCGCTTTCGATGGACATAGCCCCTGCACCGTAGGCGGCGAAAGGAAACGAAGTGGCCAAGCTGACCAAGACCTCAACGCCCGGCATCTTCCGCCGTCACCAGCGGGACTGTCCGGGCGGTCGCTGCGAGTGCGCTTACGCCGTCGTCTGGAGGCATCGTGGACGGCAGTCGATGGAGACGTTCCCCACCTTGGCGGCGGCGAGAGAGGCGAAGGCGAGGCGCGAGGCGGGCGAGCGGCGGCCCGCCTCGCGCGAGCCGTTCGAGGACTACGCCCGGCAGTGGATCGTCACCTACCGGGGCCGCACCTCGCGCGGCCTGTCGGAGCGCACCCGCGCGATCTACCGCCGCGATATGGAGCGATGGGCGATCCCGTACTTCCGCAGCTGCCGCTTGGACGAGATCGAGCCGCCGGACGTGCGGGCGTTCATCGGCCACCTTGACGACGCTGGTCTCCGCGCCAACAGCGTCAGGTCGATCATGGCTCCCGTCAAGGCGATGTACGCGACGGGGGTCGAGGACGGCGCGGTCAGGGCGAACCCGACCGTCAACGTCCGCATCGGCCTCGGTCGCAGAGCCCAGGAGCCCGGCCGGGAAGTGCGGGCGATGACTCGCGGGGAGCTGTCTGACGTTCTCGGCCATATCCCCGAGCAGTGGCGCTTGCTGTTCGAGCTGCTTGCCCACACCGGCCTGCGGATCAGCGAGGCGATCGGCTTGACCTGGGCGGACGTTGAACTCGAATTAAATTCGCGCCTGCTTGTGCGGCGGCAGGACTGCCGCGGTGAGATCGGCCCGCTGAAGTCCGAGAAGTCCCGCCGGGACATCCCGCTGTCGCCCCGCATGGCGCGGCGGCTGAAGATCGCTCGCGGCTCTCAGGTCGCAGCCGAGCGGGTGTTCACCAGCCCGCAGGGGTTCCCGCTCTCCGATGGCAACCTCCGCCGTCGAGTGCTCGCTCCGGCGGTCGAGGCTGCCGGCCTGCCCTGGGTGACGTTCCACACCTTCCGCCATACCTGCGCCTCGCTGCTGTTCGAGGCCGGCCGCGACGTGAAGCAGGTATCGGAGTGGCTGGGCCACGCCGACGCCGGGTTTACCTTGAAGGTCTACGTCCACCTGATGGACGCCGGGGTCGGGGATGCGGCCTTCATGGATGACGTTGTCGTGCCAGCGGCTGACGAAGCTACTGGATGAAATCCTGCACATGTAGCTTCTAGGTGTGTAGACTTTCAGCCATGCGATCGAGCAAGGTGATCGACATCGCGCGTCGTGCCGGAGGAATCTCATCGGCCTCGGAGCTGATCGAGGGAGGTGCCCGCTGGGAGGACCTGTACCGGCTGCGGGACAGCGGCGAGCTGATCGAGCTGTCGCGCGGCGTCTTCCGCGTCGCCGATGCTCCGGCGACCGCTCATCTCGATCTGGTGGCCGTGTGCCGCCGGGCGCCGGAGGGGACGATCTGCCTGAACTCCGCGGCCAGCTTCTGGGACCTGAGCGACGAGATGCCCGCTGCGGTTCACCTGGCGATAGCCCGTGGGAGGCATCGCCCGAGGATTGCCTACCCGCCGACGCAGGTTCATGTTTTCGCTGCCACGACGTTTTCGCTTGGGCGCAACATGGAGGAGATCGATTCGGGCGAGGCAATCGCGATCAGCTCTAAGGAGCGGACGGTCGTTGACCTCATGCGCCTGCGCTCGCGCGTGGGTCGCGATCTCGCGCTGGGTGCGCTCCGCAGGTATCTCCAAAGCGGCGATGCCAAGCCGGGTGAGCTGCTCGCGCTGGCGCGTCGTCTGCGTGTCGGCTCCGTAGTGGCCGAGACGATGGAGCCTTTGCTGGCGTGACCGAGCGCACGCCCCAGCGGGCCTATCTCGATCTTCAGAAGCTCGCCCGCGACCAGGGCCGCAATACGCAGCAGCTTTTTGAGCTGTACATCCACGAGCGGTTCCTCGCTCGGCTGGCCGAGTCGCGGTTTGCCGACAAGCTCGTCCTCAAGGGTGGGATGCTGCTCGCCGTGCTGGACGTGCGGCGCGGGACGCGAGACGCTGACATGCTCGCGCGCGGCCTGGCCAACGACGAGCGCAGCCTCCGGGACGCGATCAAGGAGGTCGCCTCGATCCCGATGGCCGATGGAGTCGAGTTCGACACCGCGGCGATCTCGTTCGCCACGATCCGCGAAGGAGCTGACTACGAGGGCATCCGTCTCAGCCTGCCGGCGAGCCTCGGACGCGCTGAGCTCAAGCTCAGGCTCGATCTGTCCTTCGGCGATCCAGTCGAGCCACAGCAGATCGACTACCCGACGCTGCTCGGCGATCCAGGCATTCCGCTTCTCGGCTATCCGCTGGAGAGCGTGATTGCCGAGAAGGCCGACACGATGATGTTCCTTGGCGACGCCAACACCCGCGACCGCGATTACGGCGACGTGTATCTGCTCTCGCAGATTCATTCCATCGAGGCCGAGCCCCTTCGCGACGCGCTGCGCAGCGTCGCCGACCATCGCGGCCACGAGGTGCGTCCCCTTGGACTGCTCCTCGAAACCCTCCGCGAGAGCCGCCAGCAGCCGTGGGAGGCGTTCCGTACCCGCTCCGGCCTGTTGGGCCTGCCGGAGCGCTTCACCGATGTCGTTGACGCCGTGGTCTACTTCATCGACGCATTGCAGGATGTGGACGGCGCGACCTGGAATCCAGCGGCGCGGCAGTGGGAGTAGGGGCACCGGAAAAGTCGAGCGCCGCTACGACGTATTCGGTCTATACGGTCGCAGTTCGTGCCCTCTGCTATCCGGAGCTTTCTCACTCACCTCGCGGGCCTGACCGTATTTCTCTGGCGCGCCTTCAATCGCGGGCTGCCGTCGCTATGGAGGACCGTCAGCGTCGTCGTGGTTCTGGTCGGAGGCTCCCTGATAGCCGCTATCGGCTTCGCGGTCCATCTCCCGCTTTGGCTGGGAGCGCTCTTGGTTCTCCTTGTGCTTTTTCTGATTACGGGGGAGGGTGCCTATCGGCTCCACCAATCCGTTGAAGCGCAACGGCGCAATGCCGAGAACAGTCTCGAAACCCTCGAAGACAAGCTTGAGGAAAGCTCTCCCCAGCTCACCTTCGGTCGAGCCGAGATCCCGCAGCACTCGGTTTCCTACGACCTTCGCATGGGCGATAGCGAGCCTTTCCAAGAGCGTGGTCGCGTGATTCGCGTTCCTGTATCGAATGCTCAAGGTGCGTCCGAAGCTCGTCAGGTCCACGCTCGCCTCACTTTCTTGCCAGATGATCCGACGGGAGCGTTCTCGCCTACGCAGGCGATACAGGGGGAGTGGGAGGGGCCTGATGGCATCGAGACCGAGGTCAACCTTCCGGGAAATGGAAGCCCTCGTTATCTGGCCGTGATCTTTGTCCGCGATGGTCCATATCCGCACGGCTTCGCGTGGACCGAAGCCAGTCGGGCTGTCGGCCTGGCCGGATATGGCATAGTCACCGACCGAATGGCCATCAAGGTTGAGGTCATGGCCTCAGGACCCACGAAGCCCGTGATTAGCGACACGCTCACCGTCGAATGCCGAGCAAGGACCATGCTGATCGCCGATTGGACCGATATCGGTGATCTCGGCACAAACCATGTCGGTTGGAAAAGTGGCTACAACGCCTGACAGGCGTAAGTGCCGGATGAGGGCCGGCCACAGCGGGTGCTGTCTACGTCGCTCAGGTCAACACTAGGTCAACGCGCCGTCCGAAAACAGCCGAAAATCGCGGGTCGCTGAATGTTGAAAGCTGCGATTTAGCAGGGAAAAACGCAACAGCCGCAAACGCTCGAAAACGGCTGAGAAAGCTGAAAATCGTGGTGTCGCGGGTTCGAATCCCGCCCTCGCCATTCGGAGTTCCCCTGCACGTCGGCGGTTTTCGGTGCCGACCGTGAAGCTGCTGGTCCGGTGATTCAGGGGCCTGGAGTCCAATACGGAGTCCAAAACACCGACCTGGCACGCATTCGCCGCGTTAGCGAGCGACTATTGGCACATTGTGCGCGCCACACGTGAGCCGAGGAAAGCCATGCTCGGCGCATGGCAGAAACTGACCAGCTGCGCCTGTTCGCGCGCCACGCCGACCCCACAGCGATCCGACTCGATTCGTATCGTCGGCCGATGAGCATGGGCGAGCACGCGGTGCAGGATCTTGTGGAGACAGTCCGCGAGGCCGCGCGGACCGACAGCCTCGAGGCGCGACGCCGGGGCTTTCGCCGGGAGCTGGATCGTGTGGCCACCGAGCTTGACGTCGACCGAGCAGCCTGGGAGCCCTGGGCTGATGGCGTCGATGTGATCGGCGCCGCTTACGAGCAGCTTGTGAGCGGCGTGGAGCGGCGACCTCGCGGGCAGTTCCAGACGCCGTTCTGGGCCGCCGACGTGATGGCCTCGTGGTTGCTTACCGAGCCGACCGAGCTGCTCCTCGATCCCGGTGTAGGAGCTGGCCGGTTGCTGTTTCGAACGCTGAAGGCCGGCCGCCACTTCCCAGGGACGATGCTCGGCCTCGACATCGACCCCCTGTCCCTGACGATGGCGCGGCTGAATGTCGAGTTGCGCGATCCCGACGGACGGGCCCAGCTCAACCTCAGGCGCCGCGACTTTCTGACTGGGTCGCTGGCCGAGCGACCCGACGCGATCACGTGCAACCCGCCGTATTCCCGGCATCACTCGATACCGCCGGAGCAGAAGGAGGCCATCCATGCTGGCTTCGAATCGCGTCTAGGTGAGCGTTTCAACCGCCTGGCGGGGTTGCACGTGCTCTTCCTCGTACGTGCTCTGGAGGTCGCTCGGCCTGGCGCCCGGATCGCATTCATCACGCCGGCCGATTGGCTTGACGTCGGTTATGGGCGAAGCATCAAGCGCTTCGTACTCGAGCAAGCCTACGTCGAATCGATCGTCCTGTTCGACGAAGGCCACCTGTTCTTCGATGGGGCGATGACCAGCGCCGCGATCACCTTCATCCGCAAGGAGCCGAGCGCTGGCCGTACGACGCGCATCATTCGCCTGCCCCGCGAGCTTCCGCCCCGGCAGCAGGTCCTGGCCGCGGTCAAAGGCACGAGTGCGGTTCTGGTCGGTGAGGAGGTCGAGCTTGCGGGCGAGCGGCGATGGGGGCGGCTGCACAAACAGACCAAGGAGGGAACCCGGCTCGGTGAGGTTGCCCGAGTGCGCCGCGGGCTCGCCACTGGCTGCAACCGCTTCTTCAGCATCTCCGAGAAGACGCGCAAGCGATTCGGGATCGACAAGGCCGATCTCCGGTCGGCGATCGTCTCCCCTCGTCTTGTCTCCGGCACCGAGCTGACCCGGTCGTTTCTTGAGGCGCTCCCCGACGACCAACCACGGTGGGTGCTCGATCAGCGTGACGCCGAGGCCGAGAAGGACCGTACGCCCATCGCGCGGTACTTGCGGTGGGGGCGGAAGCATCTGAATGCTGACAGCGGCTATCTCGCATCGAACCGGAAGCCCTGGTACGCGCTGGAGAGGCGCGGAGACTGCCCGATTCTCTTCAGCTACATGAATCGCGAGAACCCGCGGTTTATCCGCAACCGGGCTAAGGCGGTTCCGCTGAACACGTTCCTGATCGTGGAGCCCAAGGACGAGGTCGATGCGGACGAGCTCTGCGCCGCTCTCAACAGTCAGTTCGTGCGCGATCAGCTAGCCCACGATCGCCGCAATTACGGCGGCGGCCTCTGGAAGCTTGAGCCGAGCGAAGTCGAAGAGTTGAAGGTCGCGCTGCCGTAGAGAAGCGCCTACCGATGCGGACGCCCGTCGGCCTTGATGAAGGCGGTCAGGGAGCTGAGCTGGTGTTCGAAGAAGAGCAGCATGCCCTGTTCTTGGGCCTGGCGCAGGTTCACCATGCTGAAGACGCCTGCAAGGACGACTCCAGTGCTCAGCTCGCGCCCGTACGTTCGGTGCCAGTCGATGTGCTTGCCGAGCGTCTCGCGGATCAGCCTCTTGGTCGAGTTCACCTCCGAATTTGAGACCTTGCACTCGATGGGCAGCAGGCGCCCGTCCTTGAGCCGAGCTGGCACATCGCACTTGTTGCCGGCGAGCTTGATCTCGTCGGTGAACTCGCCACGGTGTAGGGCGTCGCCCCAGTTGCTCGCGGTCAAGCCGTTGCTCGGGTTGTCGCCCAGCTCTTTGAGGCGACCGCGGATTTCTTTACGCGGCACATGCACAAGACCGGTGGCTTCGAGTGCCCCGCGGGTCCGCGCCTCCTGTGCCTTGGAGTACCTGGTCCTTGCGGCGGTCTTGGCCCTCTGATCGGCCCAGAGCTTGGCGGTAAGTGCCACTGCTTGGCGACGCTCTGCCGGCTTTGCGCGGCGACCCTCGCCAACCCACGGAAAGCGATCCTCGTCCAGGAAGGTCAGGATCGTCCCCTCGGTGCCATCCCGCTCGCCGATGATCTTCATCGTGTCGGCGCTGATGGCGGGCGCCGTGCAGTAGCGGGCGGCGTCTCGGAGGCTGCGGCTGGCATCGAGTGTCGAGCCGCCTTTTCGCAGCGAGCAGAGCTCATCGGTCTCCGTGAGCAGTCGATCTACGCGCTTGAGGCAGTCAGCGAGAGTCTCGTGGTAGGCAGCTTGGATCTCATTCGAGTAGCGGTCGACGAACTGCTGGCGCGACTGCTGTCGCAGTCGGTCGAGCTGCTTCTCGCTCCAGTATGGGAATGCAGGTCTGCTCATCCGGGAGGGTTGAGGCCGATCATCTTGCCGCATTCTTCGACACGCTGAATTCGGAGTAGCGTGTCGCGATGGCCGGTGTTCTGCCCGACGTGCTGCGACCGGGGTTGCGAGTCGTTTTCTGCGGGACGGCGGCTGGAACGGCGTCCGCTCGGGCCGGTGCCTACTACGCGGGTCCCGGCAATGCTTTTTGGGCGACGCTCCACTCGACCGGACTGACGCCGGTGCGGCTCTCGCCGACGGAATTCGAACGGCTGCCGGGCTTCGGGATCGGGCTCACCGACATCTGCAAGGTGCTACACGGCTCCGACCGGGAGGTCGGGACGGGCGAGTTCGATGTGACGGGCCTGGAAGCCCGTATCGCCGAGGTCGAACCCCCCAACCTCGCCTTCAACGGCAAGGACGCGGCTTGCGGCGCGCTCGGTCGTAGCGTTGACTACGGGCTTCAATCGGAGCGAATTGGCGGCGCGGCGGTCTGGGTTCTGCCGTCAACGTCTGGTGCGGCACGGAGGTATTGGGGTGTCGGGCCCTGGCGCGAGCTGGCACGAGCATGTATGGCGTGTTGACGGGCGACCGCCACCGCGGTGGGCAGCTCAGCCAGCCTTCCTCGGTCGTTTCATAAGTTGGATATATGTCTCCTTTGACTGGTATAAGACCTTGACATACCGGGGATTTCGGGGTATATATAGCGTTATGTCACCAGCGTCTGTGCATAACGAGAACCCGAAACGGCTGGTCAAGACCTGGCTGCCCGTCGATCTGGTGCGGCAAATGGATGCTGCCGTTCTCGCCTCCGAGGGGGCTTATCTCGATCGGACCGACTTCGTCGCCGAGGGCGTGCGCAACCTGCTCGATGAGCTGCGGCACGAGCCGTCGCCCGTCCCGCCTGAGCGGCACGAGCCTGCTGCCGATGCGCGCGTGGAGCACAACGGAGTCGTCCTGGATGGCGCGGCGCGTTTCGGTGACTGGCTCAATGGTGACCTCTCGACCCTGCCTCCGGCGCGTGGCGCCGAGGAGACCAACTTCGGACTGCACAATCGCGATCTGCCAACGCTCTGGGCACTCGATTGGTTGGGCCGGCTCGTCGCTCGTGCCGGCCGCCCGATCACCTGGGAGCAGCTCCACACCGAGCTGCTGAGGGCCGCCTGGGAGGAGGGGCGCCGCTTGCGCGCGCGCTCCCTCGAGCGCGCCGACACGGCGAAAGCGGAGGCGGGGTTCCCCACCCAGACCAAGAAACGAGAGGCCGTGGAGCGCCGCTTCCTGACCCACTTCGCCGGGACGTCGCAGAAGCGGGGGCCCTGGTTCGTCTTCCGCTTCGTCGGCACCGACGGCGACACCGTAGCTCCAACCGGCGCGGCGGTCGAGCTTGTGCGCGCCCTGAGCGGCGAGGACATCGGTGCTGCGCCGCCTTTCTCGGTGGGCGCCTGGGAGATCTTCAGCGCCTACCTCGAGCATCAAGCGCCGGAGGAGCTGCGGGTTTGGCTGAGCGTCCTTGAGATCGTCGCCGGCAGGCCGACTCGTACTGAATTGGTTTCCCGCTGCGGCTGGTGGTCGGGAAGCCGGGCAGACACCAACAGCAGCAGCTACGTGGCGCGCGGCCGCGAGTGGGGATTGATCGAGCCGGCGCTCGATGGTGGCCGCTACGCGTTGACGGACCGGGGTGGCCAGGCGATCGCGGTGAGCGAGGGGGCGCGATCCGGATGACCGACGCAGCCCTGATCGCGACCATCCTGGGCGCGCGCACCCGCGCCGATGTCGATCGCGCCGAGGCCGAGCTGGTCCGGCGCTTCGGCGCCCGTCGCACTCGTTACCTTGGCGACAATGAGGCGAACTGGTCCTCTGTTTCAGGCGCGGTCGATCCCCAGGCCGTCGTCTTCGAGCGCGTCACCAACATCTGGGACGCGATCATCGAGGCCGAGGCGCAACGTCGGCGGGACTTCACTTGCAAGACCCCCCAGGAAGCGGCGACGCGGTTCCTAGGGGTGCCGGCCGCGGGCATCGCCGAGATGTCGGATGGCGAGCAGCGCCACCTCGCGAAGTTGGCCACCGTCCAGCTGCTCGACTCCGACGACTCGGTTCGTAGGCCGACCATCGCGTTTCGCGATCTTGGCATCGGCCTGACCTCCGAGGAGATGCCGGACTCGATCCTCTCGCTCGAGCGGAGCAACAAGCTTCGCAAGCCCTACCTGCATGGGGTGTTCGGAAAGGGCGGCTCGGTGGTGTGCATGTTCAGCGAGGCAACCATTGTCATCACCAGGCGGCAGCCCGACCTGCTAATGGAGGGAGAGGAGGACCGCGTTGCGGTTGCCATCGTCCGTGAAGACGACGCGGAGGACATGGGCCTTCCATTCTTCCGCTATCTCGTCAACCCGGAGACCAACCTGCCGTATTCCGTTCCGGCGAGCGAGGTTGACTTCGAGCCGGGAACGATGGTGATGCACGTTGGCTATCGGGCCGAGAAGATGGGCCGCGAGACGTGGCAGCTGGAGAACTCGATGTATGCCTTCGCAGAGACGCTCCTCTTTCGCCCGACGCTCCCATATCAGCTCCAGGACGCACGGTCCGGCGAGGCGAACAAACGGAAAACCAGGCCTGCGCCCTCGGTCCTGACCGGCCTCGGCCAGCGTTTGGACGGTCTCGCGGACGGCACCGCCGGGCTGGTCGAGCATTCCCGCCCAGCGACCCTCAATGTGCCGGGGGTCGGACCGGTCGATGTGCGGTGGTGGCTCTTCGAGGACGAGAACAACGTCAGGCGCCGTGCGGCGCGTGGCCATCGCGTGCTCTTCCACGCCGCTGGCCACGCTCATCACGTTTGGAGCAAACAGAGGCTGAAAACGCTCGTCCCGGCGCTGCGCCGCGTCGGCGAGCGCCTGGTCATCGAGGTTGACACGAGCGGCGTGCCCCAGAAGACGCTGCGGCGGATCTTCTCGTCCTTTCGCGAGGCAACGTTGAAGAGCGCCGAGGCGGCGGCACTGGAGAAGGCCGTCTCGGACTGGATCTCGGAGCAACCGGACCTCGCCGAAGCCGAGGACAGGCTGACCCGGGAGGCGTTCCAGCGCGCCGGTGGGGGCGTCTCACAGGCATTCCGCCGCCGTCTCAATCAGGCTTTCCGTGGACGGCTGCACGGCCTGGGCGGTGGAACGACGCGGCGGGGACGTTCGAAGCGCCGCCGCCGACGGTCGCCGGAAGAGCTGTACTCTGAACCTACGGTCTGGACGGGCCCCAGCCGCATTCATGCCGTGCCTGGACAACGCGCGGCGCTGGTGATGGAATGCAACGCGGTCGACGGTTTCGTGCCGGACCGGGGCGAGGTCACGATCGAGGGCGACGGCACGTTCACGAATAGCATCGGTGATCTCCGTCATGGCCGACTGCAGGTGGCGGTTGAGTTCCCGGCTGACGAAGTGTTCGGGCTGAAACGGCTACAGGCGAAGCTTTCCTACCTCAAAGACGCAGGCGGGTATGCGGAGCTGGGCTGGCCGGTCGAGGTCGAGCTGGTCGAGAAGCTGCCGGAGCGCAAAGGCAGTGGAAAGGAAACGCGCGGCCGTCGCGAGAAGGGCGAAATTGCCTTTCTCTGGCAATCGGCGAACAGCGAGGACGACTGGACCGGCAACATCCCCGGCGACCTGCAGTTCCTTGCCGGCGACCATCTCGCCGACGCTGATCCGGAGACCTACGGAGACCTGCGTGGAGAGACCGGGCTCATCCCCGCGGTTTGCCTGAACAGGGATTTCCAGGATCTGGCCGCCTATCTGCGCGGCGCGCTGGCGCGCGGCGCGAGCGACGACGCGATTGAAGGCAGGAAAGAACGCTACGCGCTTGCGGTCGGCATTGCTGTGGCCAACGTCTACCAGGGGGAGCAGGCGTTGGAAAGCAAGTACCGCGAGTGGGAAGACGCGCAGCGAACCGGGCAGAGCGGGGAGGACGAGCCGCCGAGGCCGATGACCGAGGAGCAGCGTCAGCGAGCGCTGGAGCAGGCCGCCCGTGGCGTTGTCGCGCTCTTGCCAGACTTCGATGCGCTGCTCGGTGAAGCGATCGACGGGGACGAACGGGACGCCGTGGCGGCTGGCTGATCGTTCGCACTACCTAATGGGATAGGAGAACCTTGAGGGCTGGCTGTCGTCCGATGGGATGGCCGGGCGGATCGAGCGGTTCGACCCGTGGCCGGGCGGCGGTTTTCGGATGGAACTGACCTACCTCGATCCCGCCGGCCGCGCCGCCAAGATCTCCGGCTCCCGAGACGTCACGGAGGTCAAGGGCCGGCACCCAGGTCTCCGTTCGGGCCGACGATGTGCCGCCGGGCATCTCGGCATCCGATCACGAGGTCGGGATCGGAATTCTGCAGATGGATGAACAGCGGTGTCGCGGTTAGGCTAGTTGGCGTATGCCCCAGGTAAGGCTCTCCCGCTTCGGCGGTGATCCCCCTGGGGCTCCGTCGTCTTGAGCGCGGCGGCCATGCCCTACTCGCCTTGCCTCGCCATTGGGCGATGGCCCCATATCTCGTCGCCCAAAGCCACCCAAAACCCCTGGAAACCAACGGCAATCGGCGCGAGCCGCCTCTTACGACAAGCCCTGCAACCAGGGCAAATCATCCTGATCGTTCGGAGGCTCTGAAAATCGGGGTGTCGTGGGTTCGATCCCCACCCTCGCCATTAATTAACAGGCCAGGTCGGCAGCGGCGAAGGGCACCGTGAGCCGCCGCAGGCGCAGGCGCAGCGAGCCTCCGCGTATCTGGTTCAGCAATGCGACGGCGTCCGTCGGCTCGGACTGGGTCGCTCGCAGGGCGGCGGCTCGCTGTAGGAGCTCGGCCATCTTTGCGGGGTCTCGCCTGACGACGCGCACGCCGGCGAGTTTCAGGGATTCGCGGACGATCTCGCTCTTGGTCTGGCCCGTCCGCCTGACTCGCACCTCGATTCCCTCTGCCAGTTCGTCGGGAAGCCTGACCGAAAGGCGGTGCCTCATGAAAGGAGCGTAGGCCTGTCGCGGATTTGGTGATGGTTCGTACTGTCTCCGAGACAGCACGACGCCAGTCAGTAAACTGGCGACCTATGACTGCTAAGGAAGTCCTGCTGGAGCGGGCGCCGGAGTGGAGCGAGAAGCAGGCCCGGCGCGCCCTCGAGGCGGCGGAAGTCGGCAGATCCACCGAGCACGAGGACCGGGTCCGGCGGCACCGCGCGTTGATGGAGCGCGCCTCCGCGCTGCGGGCGACCCAGACCGAGGTTGTGGACGCGGTCGCGCTGGTTGACCAAGCCCGCGAAGAGCTAGGGCAGCGCGCCTTATAACCAGCGATGTCGTAATCGACGCCAACGTCGTGGTGGCGTTGGTCTTGGAGGAGGTTCACACCGGACTTGCCCGCGAGCGGATGGACCGGTGGGTGGACGAAGGGACACTGCTACATGCGCCGCTGCTGCTTTTGTACGAGGTCGCCACGGTGCTGACCGAAAAGCTCGCCGAGGGGAAGCTCTCGAAGGAGAAAGCCGACGAGGCACTGCAGATCATTGATGAGCTCGACGTCATCTTCCACATCACCCCGAACAACCCTCGCGCGATCGAACTCGCGAGGGCGATGGATCGCAAGAGAGCCTCCGACGCCGCTTACCTCGTTGTGGCCGAGGAGCTCGGCACGCTGGTGTGGACCTTCGACAAGAAGCTCGCCAACAACCACGCTTCTCGCCACCTCGTGAAGCTGATCGACTGACGTAGCATCTCCCGCGATGCTGATCGACGGGGCACCGCTCGAGGCGCCGGCCGCGCCGCTGCACGAGCTGTTGGGCGCGGGCCTGGCGGCCGGGCCGGACGAGGTCGCGCTGGTTTCGGCTGAGCGCCGCGCGACCTGGCGCGAGCTCGAGGACGCGAGCCTCCGCTTGGCCGGCGCCTATCGCGACCTGGGGCTTGACCGCGGCGACCGGATCGCTTCGCTGATGCCGAACCGAATCGGGCTGGTGATCCACTACCTCGCCAGTTTCAAGGCGGGACTCGTCGTCACCCCGCTCAACTACCGCTACACGCACCGCGAGATCGACCACGCGCTCGAAGTGAGCGGGGCCGCGGCGATCGTCGCCCACGCCGAGCGGGAGGAGGACCTGGCCGCGAGCGGCCTTGCCGGCGCGTTGCCGCTGGGCGCGATCTCCTACGGCGACTCGCCAGAGGAGGAAGCCGGCGCGGGCGGTTGGGCCGCGCACCGCTTCGCGCAGCTGTTCGAGGCCGAGCCCGCCGCGCGCCTGCCGGCTCCCGAGCCGGCGGATCCCGCCGCGATCTTCTTCACCTCGGGCAGCACCGGCCCGGCCAAGGGCGTCACCCACACCCACGAGACGCTGCGCTGGATGATGGCCAGCGCGATAGACGCCTTCGGGCTCGGCGCCGACGATGTCTTCCTGCCCGGCTCCTCGATCTCGCACATCGGCTCGTTCCTCTGGACGCTCAGCACCCTCGCGGTCGGCGGCCGCGCGATCGTCGCCCGCACCTACGACGCCCACGAGCTGCTGCCGCTGCTGCGCGAGCACAGGCCCACCGTCCTGGCGATGATCCCGGCCGCGCTGGCGGCGCTGATCCGCGATCACGACCTCGCGCCGGAGGACTTCTCCTGCCTGCGCATCTGCCGCGCCGGGGCCGACAAGGTCTCGACCGAGCTGCTGACCGAGTTCGCCGCGCTCGCCGGTTTCCCGATCGACGAGGGCTACGGCATGACCGAGGTCGGCCTGGCGACGCTCAACCCGCCCGCGGGCCCGATCAAGCAGGGCTCAATCGGGCCGCCGATCGGCGGCTTCAGCATCGCCCTGCGCGACGAGGACGGCGGCTCGCTCGAGCCTGGCACGGTCGGCCGCGTCTGGATCAGGTCGCGCAGCCGCATGGCCGGCTACTGGGAGGCGCCCGAGGCGACCGCCGAGGTCGTCCGCGAGGACTGGCTCGACTCCGGCGACCTCGCCCGCGCCGACGAGGACGGCTACCTCTGGTTCTTCGGCCGCAAGAAGCAGGTGATCGTCCACGACGGCTCCAACATCAGCCCGCTCGAGGTCGAGAGCGCGCTGATGGAGCACCCCGCCGTTGACCTCGCCGGCGTCGTCGGCATCCACGACGAGGTCCACGGCGAGAACGTGCGCGCCTACGTGACCCTGCGGCCCGACGCTGAGCGCCCGTCGAGCGCCGACCTGATCGTCCACTGCCGCGACCGGGTCGGCTACAAGGCGCCCGAGGAGGTCGTCGTCCTCGCCGAGATGCCGCTCAACCCGACCGGCAAGATCGACCGCGTCGGCCTCAAGCGAATGGCGGAGGACCACCTCCACCCGCACGGCCTCGATTAGGAGGCGCGGGTGAGCGCGCTGTCGAGCGCCGCCGAGATCAGCTCGGGCTGTTCGATCTGCGGGTAATGGCCTGCATCGGGCAGCTCGATCGTGGGTACGCCCGGGCGCAGCTCCCGCAGGCCGCGCAGCACCTCGACTCTGGCGACCGGGTCGTGCATGCCCCAGGCCAGGGTGAGCGGGCCGGGCCAGTCGCGGATCGCGCCGTGCCAGCGCTCGGTGAAGCGTTCGCGCTCGGCCATGTAGTTGATCGTCAGGTGGGCGACGCGCGCGCCGCCGCCGTGGGCGAGCAGCGACCACTGGTCGGCCGCCTCCTCGGCACTGAGCGGGTGCTCGGGGGAGAAGATGCGGGCGAACTGGGCGCGGAAGCCGCGCTCGCTGGTCAGCCGGGCGAAGACCGGCCCGAGGCGGCTGCGCAGCAGCTTCTGTCCCGGCGTCGGCTTGGCCAGGTGCAACAGCATGCTGCCGTTGAAGAGCAGCGCGCCGCTCATCGCGAAGCCGAGCTCGCCGCGCAGGTCGCGGGCCATCAGCTCGGTCGCGACCGAGGTGCCCATGTCGTGGCCGACGACGAAGACGCGCCCCGCGCCCGAGCGCCGCACCAGCTCCTCGGCGGCGTCGGCCTGCCAGGCGAGCGTGTACTCGTGGTCGCGCGGCTTCTCGGAGAGGCCGAAGCCGAGGAAGTCGAAGCAGAGCGTTGCCTCGCCGGCCGGGCGCAGCTCGAACAGCGCCCGCCAGTCATAGGAGCTGGAGGGGAAGCCGTGCAGGAAGAGCAGCAGCGGGTCTTCGCTCCCGGCCTGGCGATGGACGAACAGCTGCCTGCCGAGCACGTCCTCGACAGTCCCGGCTCGCTGCCACGATCGAACCCTCTCGGTCAGCATGCCGACAGACTCTCAGGTCGGGCCGGGAGCGCCCGACGGGAACCGATCCACAGGACCCGCCGGGACGCCTCCGGCGAATCGACTGAGTGCGTTAATGTCCTCCGTCCAGTCAGGTGGAGGTTCGCCTCGCATATGTCCGTTGCGGCTCTGGGAGGGTATGGATTGGACGGTGTGCTAACCGAGGGTGTCTCGTTGATCGCCGGGCTCGTCACCGGTTTGATCGCCGGGCTCGTCACCGGCCTCTTCTTCGAGCGGAAAGCTATAAAGAGTGCAAAAGGCGATAAGGAAGACTTGATGCGTCAGGTGAGTGTGCTCAAGACCATGATCAACAGCATCGGAGGGAACTCCGGTAGAGCGGCGACGGGCCCTCCAGTTCCACAGGACTTGGCTGGCCTTGTAACCGAGCGGGCGATCGCCACCCAGGATTCCGCCGGCCGGGTGCAGAGGCGCGCGCTTGTCGCTCACTTCCTCGAGCAAGGGCGTGCAACCCGGGACATCGACGCGGCGATTTCGTCATTGTGCAAAGCGGGAATCACCAGGGAGGACGATCCGTGGCTTCAGATGATGGCTTGATCCCCGGGATCTTCGTTGGGGTGGATTCCGGTGGAACCAGGACCAACGTGCGGATCCTGGAGGTGGACGACGGGTTGACGACCGCGGAAAGCAGCTATGAGGTGGCCGACACTCTCTCGGGAGCGCTTCCCACGGACCTGATTCCCGAGACGCTGCGCAGCATTCTTGCGCCGCTCGAGATGCGGGTTCAGGAGGAGCCTGCCGGCTCGCTGCCCGTCTACGTCTGGGTCAGTGCGGCGGGGTTCACGGAGTGGACGCGTGACCCCTACCGAGTGGCGCTCGGCGAGCTGGTGCCCGACCTTCTCCGGGGGCGGATCAAAGTGGTTGGAATCGCCAACGATGCGGTTTCGTTGCTCCTTGGACTGGGGGCCGACGGGATCGTCATTGCGGGCACCGGTTCGAACGTGATCGTTCGGGCCCCTGACGGTAAACTGCACCAATCCGGTGGCCACGACTGGGTTGCCTGCGATTACGGAAGCGGGTTCTGGGTAGGACTGCGCGCCATTCGCAAGGCCTATAGAGATTTCGAGGCGGGGAACAAGTCGGTCCTGCTCCTGCGGATGTGCGAGCTCTTCGGAATCCAGCCCGAAGACAGCAAAGCGCTGATTCACAAGCTGCGTGACCTGGCGATCGGGGACGAGAACGTCAAGAAGGAAGTCGCGCGGTTCGCGGCTGGCGTCTGTCACGCAAGCGAGCGTGGAGACAAAGCGGCGCAGAACATCGTCAAGTCGGAGGCCGAGGACCTGGCGGATGTGATGGCGGGTGCGTTGCGCCGGGCGTTTCCCAGGAAGCGACTCGAGGCTGGGGTACGGATGGTCCAGTGCGGGAGCCTCATCGGCAACAACTTCTATCGGTCGAGCTTCGAGGCGCAGCTCGAGATGAGACTTCTGTCGGGAAGTGAGCAGAAGGCGCGGTTCGAGTGGCGGCGCATGCTCACTGGCGACAAAGCGGCGGTCGACTTGGCGAAAGACCTGATGGTTGACCCGGAGCACTACCTCGACGTTGACGATGCCTTTCGCCCCGCGGTCGTGCAGTCATGACGACCGAGGTCCAGGGCTCTTGTGCGGGCTGGACTGCCCCTTAGATTCGCTGGGCAAGGAACCCGTTCGGCTCCTCGACCACGGAGTTGACCAGCTCGCCGATGCCCTCGATCTCGACCCGCACGGTGTCGCCGACGTGGAGCAGGTTGTCGCGCACCGGCTGGCGGCCTAGGCCGACGCCGGACGGGGTGCCGGTGGCGATTACGTCGCCCGGCTCGAGCGTGAACGCTTCGGAGAGGTGGGAGACCTGCTGGAAGCAGTCGAAGACCATCTCGCTGGTGCGCGCGTCCTGGCGCGGCTCATCGTTGACGGTGCAGCGGATCGCGAGGTCGTTCGGATCGCCCAGCTCGTCGGCGGTGACCAGCCAGGGGCCGAGCGGCCCGTGCGTGTCGAAGGACTTGCCGATCTGCATCGTCTGCGCTCTGCCCTGCCAGTCGCGCACGCTGACGTCGTTGGCGCAGGTGTAGCCGGCGATGACCTCGTGCGCCCGCTCGGCCGGCACGTGGCGACAGCGCCTGCCGATCACGATCGCCAGCTCGGCCTCGTAGTCGAGGAAGGTCGAGACCTTCGGCATGTGGATCTCGGCGCCTGGCCCGACCACGCAGGTCACCTGCTTGTTGAAGAAGACCGGCACCTCGGGCGCCTCCATCCCCATCTCGGCGATGTGGTCGCGGTAGTTGAGCGCGATCGCCAGATACTTGCGGGGAGCAGCAGGCGCCAGCAGGCGGACGCCGGAGAGGGGGAGGCGCGGCCCGTCCGCGGCAATCTGTCCCAGAGCCTCCTGACCGGCAGAATCGAGCGCGGCCGCCGGTTCCTGCGGCACGTTGACGGCGGAGAGATCGACGACCTCGTCCCCCTCGACGATCCCCAGCGCGGGGGAGTCGCCGTCGATTGCGAAGCGGCAGAGCTTCATCGCGCCCGGACTCTGCCAGATCGACCGGGTCCGCGGCCGGCTCTCGCTCAACTTGCCGAATGGCACCTATGACGACAGGGCTTGCGAAGATGGGCGGATACAGATGACCGCTTCCCCTCGACAGGCTCCTCGCGTCGCCCCGAATGGACATCGGACCGCTGAGTTACGCAGCATCGCCCTTCACGGTCTCGTGGCCGAGCGGCTGGATACCGAGCTGTTGGGCAGAGCCCGGAGGCGCGTCGGTGGATGGCTTGCGGTCGAAGGCCCGGTGGATCACCGATGGGCCAAGCAATGGGAGGAGCTTCTGAGCCTTCCAATTCCTGAGCTCAAGCGACGCTTGGTCGAAGACAGCGAACAGATGCGTGATTTACGGCAAAGCACTCCATTCGCGGGCGTCGTGCGTGAAGACGAGCGCCGGAAAATTCTCCAAGAAGTCCGTTGAGTTGCGTCGTCAGGATCTAGAGCACATCATTCGAGCCGCGGCGGATGTCACCGGCGATCAGGAGATCGTGGTCATTGGAAGCCAGGCAATCCTCGGCGAACACCCAGACGCTCCCGGGCAACTGCTGCTTTCCCCCGAGGCCGATGTCTACCCGCTGCATCGCCGCGATCAAGTGGATGAGATCGACGGGGTGCTTGGAGAGGGAAGCATGTTCCACGACACTCACAGCTATTACGCGCATGGAGTTGGGCAGGAGACCGCCACGTTGCCGGCAGGCTGGCAGAGCGACTGGTTCCAATTCGGAATGAGAACACTCGTCAGGCAACGGGCCTCTGTCTGGAGAAACACGATCTTGTTCTTTCAAAGTTGGCGGCTGGTCGAGAGAAGGATCACCGCTTCGTGAGCGACGCTCTGCGAGAGAAGATCGTTGACCCGGACGTCTTGAGAGAGCGGCTTGAGGCGATGCCGCTCGAAAAGAAGCATTTGGATCAGTTGAGGCAGGCGCTCGAGGGACAGATTCGGCGGGTCGCGGAGGGTTAGCGACAAAGGCCGTACTATTTGCACCGAGCGATGGGGCTCGCTCCCTCATAAACGCGGTTCGATCCGCTGACGGTCCCTACCACGTCCATCGACGCTGATAGGAGACCGTGCAATGCGAGTGACGCGATTCGACCTTCGCCGCCTGGCCGCGATCTACGTCGGCGGGGTGCTCGGGGCATTGGCGCGGGTCGGCCTGGCCGAGGCGACGCCGCACGGGCCGGGCGGGTGGCCGTGGGCGACCTTCGCGGTCAACATGGCCGGGGCGCTGCTGCTCGGCTACTTCGTCGCCCGCCTCCGCGATCACCCTGAGGACAGCCTCGCGCACCCCTTCCTCACCACCGGGATCTGCGGCACCCTGACCACCTTCTCGACCATGCAGCTCGAGTTGTTCCAGATGGTCGACGGGGGGTATCTGGGTCTGGCCGCCGCCTATGTCGGCGCGACGCTGGCCGTCGGCTTCGCCTTCGTGCGGATCGGGATCGCGCTCGAGCGGCGCCCGGCGACTTACCCCCCCTATGTGGACGGGAAGTCGCCAGGGGACTCGTCGTGAGCGCGCCCGCATGGATCGCCGTCGGCCTGCTCGGCGGCGCCGCGGCCGCGGCGCGCTACCTGATCGACACCGCGCTCACCGCCCGCAGCGACCACCCCTTCCCGCACGGCATCCTCGCGATCAACATCGGCGGCGCGCTGGCGCTGGGCCTTGTCGCCGGCTTTGCGCTGGAAGGCCAGGCGCTGGTCATCGTCGCCGGCGGCGGGATCGGCTCCTTCACCACCTTCTCCACCTGGATCCTCGACTCGCACCGCCTCGCCGACGCCGGTCACACCCACCTCGTCTGGCTCAACCTCGGTCTCTCGCTGGTGGCGGGGTTCGCCGCCGTCGCCCTCGGACACTGGCTCGGCGGCGTGCTCTGAGGGTGCGTTCGCTGTTTGTGGCGCATAGCCCGACAACGAGCGAACGCGCTCCTCGGAGGTCGTAATGAACCGTCCGCGCCCCTCTCTAACTTGGAAACAGATGGACCAGCTCGACCCGCAGATGTTCCAGGAGGCGTTGATCGACACCACCGGCGGCGCGCTCGCGACGCCCGCTGAGCCGGAGGAGCCCACCACGCTCAGGGTGTGCCTGCGCGAGCTCGAGGACGGCCAGCGCGTGAAGGGCATCTACGCCGTGCGCCAGCGCGAGCTGCGTCGCAAGCGCAACGGCGAGCCGTGGCTGCGCCTGACGCTCGGCGATGCCAGCGGCGGTGCCGAGGCGGTCGCCTGGGAGGACGCCGAGGAGCTCTACGCGCTTGCCGCACCGGGGTCCGCGGTCGAGGTCGCCGGCGTCTTCGAGATGAGCGATCGCTGGGGGCCGAAGATCAAGCTCTCCGGCCTGCGCGAGGCCTCTCCGGACGAGTACGACGCGGCGGACCTCGCCGCCGAGTCAGACGTCTCCTTCGAGGATCTGGAGGGCAAGCTGCGCCAGCTGCTGGAGACCGTGCAGGAGCCACAGTTGCGCGACCTGCTCGACCGCTTCTTCGGCGAGCGCTCGGAGATCTGGGCGCGCTTCCGCGACGCGCCGGCGGCGAAGGTCTACCACCAGGCATATCGCCACGGCCTGCTCGAGCACACCGTCTCCGTCGCCCAGGCGGTCAGCGCGGCGGCCAACTTCTTCCCTGGGATCGACCGCGAGATCGCCGTCGCCGGCGCGCTTCTGCACGACATCGGCAAGACCGTCGCCTACAACGACGATCCGCTGGCGATCGACCTCACCGACGCCGGCCGGCTGCAGGGCGAGATCCCGCTCGGCTACTACACCGTGCGCCGCGAGATCGAGGAGATCCCCGGCTTCGATCCGGGGCTGGCCCAGGCGGTCCTGCACATCATCCTCAGCCACCACGGCTCGCTCGAACACGGCTCGCCTGTCGTGCCGGCCACCCGCGAGGCCGTGCTCGTCCACATGATCGACAACCTCGGCGGCCGCCTCGGCAGCTTCGACCGGCTCGAGCGCGAGCTGCCCGCCGGCGAGTCCTGGTCGAGCTTCGACCGCGCCCTATCGGGCTCGGCATATTTCGGACAACGTGCAGCGGCCTGACGCGGTCCAGGGGTCGCCAGGCAAGGACGCAGGGAGGTTGACGAGGGGAGCGCACTTCAGTGCGTGACCCGAAGACGGCCGACTGAGGACGCCGCATGGCGGCGCCTGGGGCCGTCAGGTCAGAAGCGCCTGGTGCAGCGTTCGATTCGCCCGATGTCCTGGTGGGCGTGCTTGACGCACTTGATCAAGCGCTGGGGGTTGCCGCCCTGGGACTTGGTCAGCTTGAACGAGTGGCGGATCTGCCGCTGGACCTGGACGTTGACCGTGTTCAGCGTCTTGCCGATCTGGTCCAGGCCGGATGAGTGGAGGGCTTCTTCGCTCGTGTGCAGGACGGGCTTGACGATGAACAGATAGGCGCAGAAGAGGATGCCCGCGGCGACCGCCAAGCGGATGATCCCGTTGGTGACGTTGCCGAAGAGGTTGCGAAGGATGTCCATGCCGCCGCACTCTATCCCGCTCGAATGGGCCAAAATGCGGGTTTCCGGCGGCCGGCGGGGGGCTCGCCAGGTCGCTCTCACTATCCTGGGCCCGTGGCAAAGGACACCGAGAAGCTGATCCGCCAGCTCTCGCTGATCTCCTTCCTGATGGCACAGGGTAGGCCGGTCTCGGCGCTGGAGATCAAGCGCGAGGTCGAGGGCTACAGCGACATGAACGACGACGCCTTCGCGCGCCGCTTCTACGCCGACCGCGCCGAGCTGGAGAGCCTCGGCATCCAGCTCGGGGTCGAGAAACCCGGCGAGGGCTTCTTCGAGGCCGAGCTCTACTCGCTGCCGCCCGAGAACTTCTACCTCGACCCGATCAAGTTCGAGGACGAGGAGCTGGCCTCGCTGAGCACGGCGCTCTCGCTGCTCACCGACGGCGGCTTCGCCTACGCCGAGCCGCTGCGCCTGGCACTGCAGCAGGTCGCCTGGGGCCACCCGAACCCGGTCAGCGAGGGCGACCGCGCCCCGGTCGAGATGGCGATGACGGCCTCGGCCGGGGGACGCGACCTCTCCCAGCGGCTCTCCAAGATCGAGACCGCGATCTCGCGCCGCAAGACGATCGAGTTCACCTACTACACGATGGAGCGCGACGAGACCGAGAAGCGCAAGGTCGATCCCTACCACCTCGTCTTCCGCTCGGGCCAGTTCTACTTGATCGGCCACTCGCACGAGCGCGATGCCGTCCGCGTCTTCCGCCTCTCCCGCATCCAGGGCAAGGTCGGCTACGCGTCCAAGGCCGAGCACGACTTCTCCCCGCCCGAGGACTTCGACCGCCGCGACTACGGGCAGCGCGCCGATTGGCAGCTGGGGGAGATCCGCGGCACGGCGAAGATCTTCGTCCGCGACCGGATCTCCTGGCTGATCGAGCGCGACTTCGGCGGCTACGGCGAGCTGCGCCCGGCCCGCAAGGCCGACGAAGCTCCCGGCAAGGGCTCGGTTCTGGAGACGGACTACGCCTCGCCTCGGGAGCTGATCGCCTGGGTGCTGCGCTGGCGCCAGAACGCCGAGGTGCTCGAGCCCGAGGAGCTGCGCGAGGAAGCCCGCGAGCGGCTCGACCTCCTCCACGACCGCCACCGCAGCGACTTCGAACCGGCCGAGACCGTCGAGCGTCCGCTGCGCGAGGCGCCGCCGCGCTCGCGCGGCAACGGGCGCGGCGAGGCCGCGATCCGCCCGGAGCGCTTCGCCCGCCTCGTGACCCTCGCCGGAATGCTGATCGACTCGGCGAAGAAAGGCGAGCGCCTCAGCGTCACCGATCTGCGCCGGCGGCTCGAACTGACCGGTGAGGAGCTGCAGGAGGACATCGACCTGCTCAACGTCGTCAACTTCGGCGGCGGCACCTACGTGCTCTACGCCGAAGTGCGCGGCGACGAGATCGAGGTCGACTCCGAGCCCTACGGCGACAACTTCGCCCGCCCGGCGCGGTTGCTGCCGCTGGAGGCGAAGGCGCTGGTCGCCGCGATCGACCTCTTCGGCGACCACCTGCCGCAGGGCGGGCTGCAGAGCGCCCGCGAGAAGATCGTCACCGCGCTCGGCCACGACCCCTCCGAGGAGGGCCTCGAGATCGCCTCCGGCAGCGGCGGCGACACCGAGGTGGCGCGCGTCGTCAACGAGGCGATAGCCGAGCGCCGCGTGCTGGAGATCCAGTACTACAAGGAGAACGAGGACCAGTTCACCAAGCGCCGCGTCGAGCCCTACCGGCTGGAGAACGGGCGCGAGGGCTGGTACGTCGAGTGCTTCGACCTGACCAAAGAGGGGATCCGCCACTTCAAGCTCGACCGCGTCAAGGAGGCGGTGGCGAGCAGCGAGAGCTACGAGCCGCGCCAGGAGGTCGAAGAGCTCGCCGGGGTCGAGGGTTGGATGACCGACGGCGAGGTCCCGACCGCCCAGGTCGCCCGCGTCTGGGTCTCCCCCGAGCGGGCCCGCTGGCTGCGCGAGGAGCGCACCGTGGTCGAGGAGCTTGCCGATGGCGCGGTCGTCGTCGAGCTGCCCTACGCGGGGACCTCGTGGCTGGTGCGCGAGATCCTCCGCGGCGCCGGCGACCTCGTCGTGCTCGAGCCCGACGAGGCGCGCGAGGCGATCGCGGCGGAAGTCGCGGCGAGTGTTGCGTGACCGGGGAGCCCCGTCCGGTAGGGGTTCCACTCGTGAGAGCACATCCGGCAGGCCTTCCACTTAACTTTTTCGGTGGGTTGCGGTTGGGCTGTCGCCCGGTGCCTTCGGCGAAAAAGTACAAGACGTTCCAGGCCTACCGGATGTGCTCTCAGTGGAGCGCGGTTACGTGACTTCGGCGCCTGGACACGCGGAGATTCTGAGGGTTGTTGCGCCTAATCCGGGGCCGATGACGCTGGCTGGGACGAACACCTACTTGTATGGGTCTGACCCCTGCACGGTGATCGATCCCGGGCCTGACGACGCCGGGCACCTCGATGCGGTGCGCGCCGCTGCGGAGGAGCGGGGTGGCGTCGGGGTTGTCCTGCTTACGCACGGTCACGGCGATCACAGCGAGGGAGCGGAGCGGCTGGCGACCCTGGTTGAGCGGAGCGGCGCTCCCCGGCCCTCGATCGTCCTTCCAGGTGATGGCGAGGAGCACGGCGGGTTGCGGGTGCTTGCGACGCCAGGGCATGCGGCCGACCACGTTTGCTTCCTGAGCGGGGACGGGGTCTGCTTCAGCGGCGATCTGGTGCTTGGCGAGGGATCGACCTTCGTCCCGCCGGACGGCGGCTCGCTCGCCGCTTACATGGACTCGCTGCGCCTGCTGCAGGGCGAGCCGATCGCGTTGATCTGTCCCGGCCACGGCCCCTGGGTCACCGATCCGGCGGCGAAGCTGGCCGAGTACGTCGAGCACCGCGAGATGCGCGAGCGCCGCCTGCTCGGGGCGCTCGAGCGGGGAGTGCGCTCGAAGGAAGCGCTGCTGGCTGAGGCCTGGGCCGATGTCCCGGTCGAGCTTCGCCCGGCCGCAGCACTTGTCATGGAGGCTCACCTGCAAAAGCTCGACGCCGAAGGGCGGCTACCCGCGGACCTCTGGGAGTGACCCGACCCGCTTCCGGTGTGCCTTTCGCCCCTCCAGCGGGCAAAAGGCACACCGGAAGCAAAACTGGCCAGCCAGCCAGTAAGGTGAGCGGATGAACGGCGGCAAAGCGATGCGGACGGGACTTGTGGCGGGGGCCGCGGGCACCGGGCTTGCCGCCGCCGCAACCGCCGCCGCCTGGCACTGGCTGGCCCGGCGGCCGCTTCCCAAGCAGAAGGGGACGATCGAGCTCCCGGGTCTGGAGGGGCCCGTGCGGGTGCGCCGCGACCGCTGGGGCGTTCCGCACATCGAGGCTGGGAGCGCGGCCGACCTCTGGTTCGCCGAGGGCTTCAGCCACGGCCAGGACCGGCTCTGGCAGATGGACTTCTACCGCCGCGCGCTCTCCGGTCGCGTCTCCGAGTTCGCCGGCGCCGAGGGGCTGCCGGTCGACCGCCTGATGCGCACCCTGGGGATGCGGCGCACGGCCGAGCGCGAGGCGGCGAGCCTCGACCCCGAGCTGCTCACTCTGCTCGAGCGCTTCTGCGAGGGCGTCAACGCGGCGGCGGCGAGCGCCAAGGCGCCGCCGTTCGAGATGCAGCTGCTGCGGCTGGACTTCGAGCCCTGGCGCCCGGCCGACATCCTCGGCCTCGGCAAGCTGCTCGCCTTCGGGCTCTCGACCAACTGGGAGAAGGAGCTGCTGCGCGCCGACATGACCCGCGAGCTCGGCCCCGAGCTGGCGGCGAAGCTCGACCCCGCCTACCCGGCCGGCAACCCGGTCGTGACCCAGGAACCGTGGTCCGGCGACGGCCTCGGCCTCGCCGAGCAGATCGACTCCGTGCGGCGTTCGATCGGGATGGCCACCGAGGCGAGCGGCTCCAACAACTGGGCGGTGAGCGGCGCCCTGACCGCGAGCGGATCGCCGCTGATCGCCGGCGATCCCCACCTGCCGCAGAGCATGCCGGGCATCTGGTACCAGGTCGGCCTCACGCTCGGCGACCGCACCGTCCGCGGCGCCTCGCTGCCGGGCATGCCCGGCGTCTACATGGGCCAGAACAACGACGTCTGCTGGACCTTCACCAACGTGATGGCCGACGTCCAGGACCTCTTCGTCGAGCGGGTCGAGGGCGACAGCTACCTGTTCGAGGGCGAGTGGCGGCCGCTCGAGGTCGTCCGCGAGGAGATCGTCGTCAAGGGCCGCGACGCGCCGGAGCTGCTCGACGTCCGCATCACCCACCACGGCCCGCTCGTCAACGCGGCGCTCGGTGCCGACGAAGCCGAGCCGCTCGCCCTGCGCTGGATCGCCCTCGACCGGCCGACCGCCTTCAGGGGGATGTTCGAGCTGCACGGGATCCGTTCGGGCCCGGAGCTGGTCGCCAGCCTGGAGGGCCACACCTCGCCCGCCTCCAACCTGATCTGGGCCGACCGCCACGGCTCGATCGGCTACAAGCTGATCGGCCGCCTGCCGTTGCGTAAGGGCGGCTGTCCGGACCTGCCGAAGCCGGGCTGGGAGGGCGAGTTCGAGTGGGAGGGCGCCGTCCCCTACGACGAGCTGCCCGAGGTCGTCGATCCCGAGAGCGGCTTCCTCGTCACCGCCAACAACCGCATCGTCGGCGACGACTACCCGCACCACATCACCAGCGACTGGCTCGACGGCTTCCGGGCGCGGCGAATCGAGGAACTGCTGCGGGCGAGCGACGAGCACGACATCGAGAGCTTCGAGGCGATGCAGTCCGACAACCTCTCGATCCCCGGCTTGGAGGCCGCGAGGCGGCTCGGCCGGCTGAGCCCGACGGGGCAGCGTGAGACGAGTGCGCTCGAGCGGCTGCGCAGCTGGGACGGGCGGCTCGACCCCGACACGATCGCCGGCACGATCTACCAGGCCTTCCTGTTGCGGCTGGCGCGCGAAGTCGCCCGCGCGGCGATCGGCGACCGCGACCTCTGCGAGCGCTGGCTCGACCGCGCCGACAACGGCTTCATGCCGCACGTCACCTCGCCGTGGCGCTGGCACTCCCACCTGATGAGCCTCTGGGAGGAGGGCGACGAGGAGCTGATCGGGCGCCCCTGGGACGGCCTCGTGCTGGAGGCGCTGGCCGGCGCCCTCGACGACCTCGGCGAGCGCTTCGGCCCCGACCCCGAGGGCTGGCGCTGGGGCCACGTCCACGAGATGGAGTTCCCGCACCCGCTGGGCGAGGCCAATCCCCTCCTGCGCAAGCTGCTCAACCGCAGCCTGCGGGCCGGCGGCGCTCAGGAGACCGTGAGCCAGATCGCCTACGACCCCAACGACCCCTACAAAGCGGTCTGGGCGCCGAGCTGGCGCATGGTCGGCGACCCGACGGACCCGGGCCGCTCGCGCTGGCAGATGTTCACCGGCCAGTCCGGCCACCCCGCCAGCCCCCACTACGACGACCTCCAGGCCGACTGGCTGGACGGCCGCACCCAGCCGATGGCCGGCGAGGGGCCTTGGCGCGAGCTGGACCTCGTGCCTGCCTGAGCGTTCTCTTGCGGCCGGCGCCTTAACTCGCCGAAACGTTCGCGGGGTGGAATTGTTGGGGGGGTAGATGCGGCGCGTTGCTCTATGCCTGCTCGCGCTCGCGGCGCTTCTGCCTGCGAGCGCCGGCGCCAAGACGATCCACTTTCGTGGTGAGAAGGTCGGCGTGCCCGCGGGCTGGCCGGTATACCGGCTGGCCGAGCGTCCCCATATGTGCGTGCGCCTTGACCGCAGGGCGGTCTACCTGGGCAGGCCGGCGGCGATGCAGCACTGTCCGGCGAGCGCGATCGGCCGCCGCCGCGCGATCCTCGTCGATCCCGGTGCCCGCAACCGGGCATCCGCCGCCCGCGCACGGGCCAGTCGCGTCGCTCCCGCCCGCATCTCCACCGCATACACCGGCCTCGGCTTCGACGCCTGCACGGCACCTTCGCGGCGCTCGATGTCGGCCTGGGCGGGCTCGCCCTACCGGGCGATCGGCGTCTACATCGGCGGCGCCAACCGCGGCTGTTCGCAGCCGAACCTGACCGCGAGCTGGGTCGCCGAACAGACCGCGGCGGAATGGAGCCTGATCCCGACCTACGTCGGCCTGCAGGCGCCGACCTCGAGCTGCGGCTCCTGCGCCAAGCTGAGCACCTCGATCTCGACCGCCACGACTCAGGGGACCGAAGCGGCAACCGACGCGGTCGCACAGGCGCGGATCGCCGGGATCGGCGAAGGCAGCCCGATCTACTTCGACATGGAGAGCTACTCGCGCACTTCGAGCGCCAGCAACGCGACGCTGAGCTTCCTGGCGGCTTGGACGGCGCGTCTGCACGTGCTCGGCTACCAGTCCGGCGTCTACAGCAGCGGCGCCTCGGGCATCGCCGACCTCGCCGCCAAGTACGGCGGCACCTACCTCGAGCCGGACGAGCTCTGGTTCGCCAACTGGAACGGGCGCGCCTCCGCCGCGTCCGATCCCTATGTGCCGGCGGGAGCTTGGGTCGGCCACCGGATCCACCAGTACAACGGCGGCCACGACGAGACCTACGGCGGCGTCACGATCAACATCGACAACAACTACGTCGAAGGGGCGACGGCGGGCGGCGGCGGGTCTTCCGCCGACAGCCCCCGGGGCAGCTTCGACCTCGCCGCATCTCCGGCTCCGGGACAGGTGCAGATCTCCGGCTGGGCCTTCGACCCGAACGCGCCGAAGGCGCCGGTCTCGATCGCGGCCTACCTCGGCGGCAAGATCGACGAAGGCGGCGCCTCGGGGTATGAGCTCGGCCCGATCGCGACCCAGGAACGCTCCGACCTGCTCTCGCTCTTCCCGCGCGCCGGTGCCGCGCACGGCTTTGACTCGAGCTTCCCCGTCGTCGGCAGCGGCAGGCAGCGCCTCTGCGTCTACGCGCTCAACATCGGGCCCGGCGCGGACAAGCTGCTCGGCTGCCGCACGATCGGCGTCCCGGTGCCGATCTCCGTGCTGCGCACGAGGTCTGCCGGCAACAGGGTGCGGATCAGCGTGCGCTGCGAATGGCCGGTGGGCATCGCCTGCCCGGGCCAGCTGCTGGTCCGCGCCCGGGTTCCGCAGCGCTACGTCGTGCGCCACGGGCGCAGGCACGTGCTGAGGACGAGGATGGTGCGGCGCCTGCTCGCGCACCGCGCCTTCCAGCTCAGCGGCGGCAGCTCCCACACCTTCACCCTCGGCCTCGGCCCGCGCGGCCGCACGCTCACCGCCATTCGCGAACGCCCCCAGGCGCACCTGCTCGTTGCCATTCCCGGCGGCCGGGTCGGGCGCGAACTGACCCTGAGATAACGCCGGTCCGGCCGATCACCGGCTCCTTGGCCAGAGCGCGAGCTACGCCTGGTCCCAGGTCGCCAGCGGCAGATGCTCGCGGATCTTTTCGTCGGCGGTTACCAGGGGAGCATTGGAGACGATCGCGTGGGCGGAGATCAGCCGATCGAAGGGATCGCGCGTCCAAGAGATGCCAGTCGCCGTCTTGATCAACTCGGCAAGCGATACGTCGGCGATCTGCAGACCGAGGCCTCGTCGTAAGGCCGAAAGCGGCGCCGAGGCAGGTTCAGAGACTCGCCCGATTTCGTACAAGTAGGTCAGCTCCAGTTCGACGATCGGCGAGACGGCGACGGGCTCCTTCTCGAGGCGCGCTCGAATCGCCCGTGGTATCCGCTTTGCCTGACCCTCATACAGCCAGCTGACGATATGGGTGTCAATTTGGATCAGGATTCCACTCCGAAGACCAGTCGATGTGGATCAGCTCATCGGGGTCGCCGATGATGAACCCCTTGCGCCGCGGCAGGTTGTCCAGCTTCGACCCTTTTTTCTTCGCTTCCTTGGGAGCGATCACAAGCAGCTTGCCGTTGCGCTCGATCTCCAGCGGCGTGCCGGTCTCAAGAACCTCGTCAAGCAGCCGGTAGACGTTGGCTCGTAGTTTCGACGCGGTGAGCGCCATCGGGTCCTCCAGTCGAAGAAGCGTACGTACGTTAACCGTCTTTCTCGTACGCACGATACCATCGAACGGCGGTCGTGCCGCGGGAGCCGTGTCGAGCGCTTGGAGTTCCATGCGGCCAAGCTACTTCGCCTCGACGCGCGCGTGGCGCGCAGAATCAAAAAGTTGTGTGACGGCTTGACGCCAACTCTGGGGCGCGGGCCGGCTTCAGGTAGCGGCGCGGCTTAACGACCTGACCAGCTCGACGATCTCGGGCGGGGCCTTCTCGGGGGACCCGGAGTCGAAGGGCGGGTCGGGGTCGTACTCGATCCCGAGCTGGACGGCCTGCGCCACCTCGGGGCCGGCCTCGCGGCCGACGAGATGCAGGGCCATGTCGATCCCCGCCGTGACGCCCGCTGCGGTGATCGTCTTGCCGTCCTCGACCCAGCGACCGCCGACCGGGTCGGCACCGTACTTGGCCAGATCGTCGAGGGCGAGCCAGTTGGAGGTCGCCCGCTTGCCATCGAGCAGCCCGGCCGCTCCGAGCAGCAGGGCGCCGGTGCAGACGGAGGTCGTCCACTTCGTCACCGCATCGATCCCGCGCAACCAGGAGAGCACGGTCTCGTCCTCGAGCAGCGCGTCGACGCCGCGCCCGCCGGGGACGAGCACCAGGTCCGCCTCGGTGGTCTGATCGAGGGTCCGGTCGACGGTCAGGCCGAGGCCGCCTTCGGAGCGGACCTCGCCCGCGCGCGGGCCGGTGAAGTGGATGTCCCAGCCGGGGACGCAGCGGAACACCTCATAGGGACCGACGGCGTCCTGGGCGGCGAGCTTCTCGAAAAGCAGGATTGCGATTTTCATAGCTCGATCCTGGCGGTCGGTGCCGGCCCTGTCGAGTGGCAGGATTGCCAATGTTCGATAGATTTCTGCCATGAGCAATCCGCATCGGGTCGCCGCCCTCTGCCCCGACGGCCTCGTCGCCTTCGACCTCACGGCGGCAACGCAGGTCTTCATCGCCGCCTCGGGCGCGGACGGGGCGCCGCTGTACGAGGTTGCCTGCTGCTCCCCCGGCGCCGCGCCGGTCACCACCACCAGCGGCTTCGAGCTCGCGCCCCAACACGGCCTCGAGGCGCTCGCCGGCACCGGCACCGTCGTCGTGCCCGGCTACTTCGCCCTGCTCGACCGCCCGCCTGAGGAGGTGCTCGCCGCGCTTCGCGCGGCAGCCGCCGAGGGGGCGCGGGTCATATCGGTCTGCACCGGCGCCTTCGCCCTCGCTTATGCCGGCCTGCTCGACGGCCGCCGGGCGACGACCCACTGGGCGCATGCCACGCAGCTCGCCGAGCTGTTCCCGCGCGTCGAGGTCGACCCGGCGGCGCTCTACATCGACGAGGGAGAGGTGATGACCTCGGCCGGCCTCAGCGCCGGCATCGACCTCGCCCTGCACGTCGTCCGCCGCGACTTCGGCGCCGCCGCCGGCGAGCGCGTCGCCCGCCGCATGGTCGCCGCCCCGCACCGCGAGGGCGGCCAGGCGCAGTTCATCAAGCGCCCCCCGGCGGAGGAATCCGGTTCGCTCGAGCCGACCCGCCGCTGGGCGGCCGAGCGCCTCGGCGAGCCGCTCGATGTCGCCGCGATGGCCCGCCACGCCGCGGTCAGCCCGCGCACCTTTGCCCGCCGCTTCCGCGAGGAGACCGGGACTACGCCGCTGCGCTGGCTGCTCTCCCAGCGCGTGCTTGAGGCGCGGCGCCTGCTCGAGGAGTCCGACCTGCCGATCGACGACGTCGCCTGGCGCGCCGGCTTCGGCACCGCCGCCTCGCTGCGCGAGCACTTCCGCCGCGCGACCGCGACGACGCCCACGGCGTACCGCCGCTCGTTCCGTCCCACCCCGGTCGCCGCATAGAGTCAGGCCGGGATGAGTCGCCGCGACCAGATCAAGCTGAGCGACGAGGAGCTGCTCGGGTTGCTCGACGCGGAGCGGGTCGCGATCGTCTCCTCGAACGGGCCCCGCGGCTTTCCCCACTCGATGCCGCTCTGGTTCGTCCCGCGCCAGGGCGAGATCTGGATCTGGACCTACGCCAAGTCGCAGAAGGTGCGCAACCTCGAACGCGATCCGCGCGCGACGCTGCTGGTCGAGACCGGGCACGAGTACGGCGAGCTGCGCGGCGCGATGATCGAGGCCGAAGCCGAGATCCACCGCGACTTCGAGACCGTGATCGGCTTCGCCGAAGAGCTGACCGTGCGCTACGCCGAGGGGATCGACTCCGTCGAGGGCGACGCCAAGGCGGCGCTCGAAGCGCAGGCGCCGAAGCGCGTCGCGATCCAGTTCAAGCCGCTGCTGACGGCGACCTGGGATCACCGCAAGCTCGGCGGCACCTACTGAGGCCTCAGCCGGGCTCGGCGACGAAGTGCCGTAGCGGGGGTACGTCCTCGCCACGGACCGCGACCGCTGCCGCGAAGCCCGCTCCCGCGTCGAGGGGCGCGACGGCAACCGGCGCGTCCGGCAGCGGCGCCCAGAGGCCGGTGCCGTGGCACTTGGCGATCGCCTCCCGCCGCGTCCAGTCGGCATAGAACTCGGCCGGTTTGGCGCCGATCAGCTGAACGTCGACGCCGACCTCACGCCCGCCCGCGACCGCGATCAGGGCAAGCTCACCCGAGTGACTGAGGTTGAAGCGAAGCGGCGCATCGGGATCGGCGAGCATCGGCTTGCCGCGCTCGCCGAAGCGCAGCTCGACCTCCGCCGGTTCCCGGTCGAGGTAGCGCCCGAGCACCTCGCGCAGCGCCCGGCGCGAGGCGACCCAGCGCTCGCGCGCTCGTGGACGAGCGATTTGCGCGGCACGCAGGCGCTCCGAGCTCGACAGGCCGGCGAGTGTGGGCCACTCGCCAGTGTCGAGTCGTGCGTGCCACAGATCCAACGACTCCATAGTTCGAGCGTAGTCGTCCTCAGGGCACAGGGCTCTGCGCGGCAGTGGGCTGCACAGCTTCGTCGTGCCCCTCGGCCCGCCGCCGCACCAGCGCCACCATCACGACGCAGGCGTCGACCACGGCAAAAAGGAGGAGCAGGTTGCGGACGAGCATGATGAACGGCGAGCCGTAGACGTTGAACGAGGTCCCGTAGGCCCCCATTACTCCGTATGAGCTGGTGGTGACCAGCGCGGCCACGATCACCGTCCAGGCCGGCCGCTTGAGGGCGCTGGCCTTTGCGGTGAGGACGACGGCGGCGAGGGCGAGCATCCAGATCATGTACTGGGGGCTCAGCACCCGGCTGGTCACGACCAGAAGCAAAACCACGGTGAAGACGAAGTCGCGACTGACCGCGGGCTCGGCGAGGTCCTCTCTGCCGCGACGGATGCCGCGTGCCCGCGCCCGCCACCAGACCCCCGCGCCGATCAGGGCGGCCAGCGAGAGCCACTTGAGCAGGTCGGCGATCGTGTCGGCGGTGCCGCTTTCAATCTCCCAGGCCCGATAGCGGAGCGCGGTATGCGGTTCCTCCCCGGTCACGTACTGGTTGAGGTGCCAGGGCAGGCTGGCCACCGCTTCGACCTGCAGCCCGCGCCCATTCTGTTCTTTTAGGAAGTTGAGCTGGTCGCCGTCGAAGGCGATCGCCGAGATCGCGAAGACAAGCGCGATCGCAGCCGCCGCGCCGGCGCAGGCGCGCAGCAGCTTTCCCCTGTCCCACTCGCCGAAGAGAAGCGCGATCGGCCAGGCCTTGACCATCGCCCCGAGCCCCGCCAGCGCCCCGAACCAAGTCGGACGTCGGTGGATGACGACGAGCGCCCCGATCGCCAGCACGGCCGGCACGAGATCGAACCTCAGCACCGGCAGCGCCCGCAGCATCGGCATCGCCAGCAGCCAGACCCAGACGCCGGCGTCGCTCCCTTCGCGGCGGCCGAGCGTCGCCAGCAGGACGAGCCCGATCAGATCGACGACGAGCATCGTCGCCACGAAGTGGTCGAGGAAGTCGCCGCCGCCGATCCGCGGCAGCACCATCAGCAGCGCCGCGCCCGGCGGGTACTGCCAGGCTTCTTCGTTGGGCAGGGCGTGATGCACCCCCAGTTCTTCGGACCAGACGCCGAAGATCGAGACGTCTTCGGGCTGGACCCCGGTCGAGTCGTTCCAGAACCCGACGTGGCTGAGGATCAGGAAGCGGGTCAGGATCCACACGCCGGCCCAGATCCAGATCTTTCGGTTGCTCAGAGCTGCCCGCATCGGTTGCCGATCCTAGGCTTTAGAGTCCCGCCGCGACTTCCGTCCGCCACCAGGGTTGACCCGAGGAGATGAGCAAGAGGATGAAGAGAGCGTCGATCGTCATCGCTTTTGCCGGCCCTGCGATCGCGTCTGCTCTTGCGGTCGGCCTTCTTTCGTCTCCCAGCGTTGCCCAGGCGGCGCCGCGCAGCTTCTTCGGGATCGTTCCGCAGGCGTCCCTCTCCGAAGAAGACGCCAGCTACATGCGCGCGGCGAGGATCGGCAGCGTCCGCCTGCCGATCGGCTGGGAAAGCGTGCAGCCGACCAAGCGCGGCGGCTACCACTGGGAAGGCACCGATCGCGAAGTCTCGACGATCGCCAACCAGGGCTTGGAAGTGCTGCCCTTCCTCTCCGGCGTGCCGAGCTGGGTCTCGCACAGGACGACGAAGCTGCCGATCGACAACGCTCTCGCTCGGCGGGGATGGACGGCCTTCGTCAAGGCTGCGGTGAAGCGCTACGGGCCCGGCGGGGAATTCTGGACCGAGCACACTCCGGCGGCCGCCAACCCGGACGGGATCGTCGTTCGGCGCCCCAAGCCGTTCCACGTCTGGCAGATCTGGAACGAGGCCAACTTCTTCTACTTCGCCTACCCGGTCTCACCGACCCGCTACGCCCGCCTGCTGAAGCTCAGCTACGGCGCGGTCAAGTCGGCTGACCCACGGGCGAAAGTCCTCCTCTCCGGCCTCTTCGGCGAACCCGACCAGGGGGGCAAGCAGGGGATGTCCGCCGCCGCTTTCCTCGCCGCGCTCTACAAGGTGCCGGGGATCGATCGCTACTTCGACGCGGTCGCCCTGCACCCGTATGCCTTCCACGTCAGGGACCTGGAACGAATGGTCGAGCAGGTTCGGGCTGTGGTCGTCGCAAACCACGACCGGGGCGCGGGCCTCTACATCACCGAGATGGGCTGGGGCTCTCAGAACGACCCGAACGTCGTCGCATTCGAGCAGGGCATCCGGGGCCAGGCCCGCGAACTGCGCGGCGCCTACCGCTACATGCTGCGCAACCGCCACCGCCTCAACCTCAAGGCCGCCTACTGGTTCACCTGGAAAGACTCCCGCTCCTACTGCAGCTTCTGTGACTCCGTCGGCTTCTTCCGCGAAGGCGAACGCTTCCATCCCAAGCCGGCCTGGCACGCGCTCGTCGGCATCACGGGCGGTCGCGCCCGGCCGTAGGCCTGTGCGCCTGAGCAGCAAATAGCATCCCGCCGATGCTGAAGACTGAGGCACCGGGTCCCGCCTGGCTCGTACTGCCCACCTACAACGAGGCCGGCAACATCGAAGCGTTCGTCGAGGCCGTTCTCGCGAAGCTTCCAGCCACGGCCCGGGTGCTGATCGTCGACGACAACTCGCCCGACGGCACCGGCGAGATCGCCGACCGCCTGGCCGAGCGTCACGAGGCGGTGGCGGTCCTGCACCGCCCCCGAAAGGAAGGCCTCGGCCCGGCCTACATCGCCGGTTTCCGGCGCGCGCTCGAGGCGGGCGCCGGGCTGGTCCTTGAGATGGACTCGGACTTCTCCCACGACCCGGCCTACCTGCCGCGCTTGCTCGAGGCCGGCGAGCGGGCCGATCTCGTGATCGGCTCGCGCTACGTCCCGGGCGGCGGCGTCGGCGACTGGAGCGCGCTGCGGCGGGCGATCAGCCGCGGTGGCAGCGCCTACGCGCGGCTCGTCCTCGGGGTCGGGGTTCGCGACCTCACCGGCGGCTTCAAGTGCTTTCGCCGCGAGGTGCTCGAGGCGATCGACCTCGACTCGATTCGTTCGCGCGGCTACGCCTTTCAGGTTGAGATGACCTACCGCGCGGTCCAGCGCGGCTTCGAGGTCGTCGAGGTGCCGATCGTCTTCCGCGAGCGCCGCGCCGGCAAGTCGAAGATGGACCGCTCGATCGTCGCCGAGGCCGCCTGGCGGGTGCCCTTGCTGCGTTTCGGCGGAAAGGATGCTCGATGAGCGACGGCCCCGCGCCCCCCAGCTCGCGGGCTCCTTCCCTCTGGCGGGAAACCGTCGATGATCCAACCGTTCGCGCGATCGTCCTTTACTCCCTCATCGCGATCGGCGCCGTATTCGCCGCCTACATGGCGATCTTCACGACCTTCGTCGACTACGACGACGAGGGGACCCTGCTCGTATCGCTGAATGCGTTCGCGCATGGCGATGCGCTCTACAAGGACGTCTTCTCGCCCTACGGCCCGTTCTTCTTCGAGTTCTTCGGCGGCATCTTCTCGCTTCCCGGCATCGACGTCACCAACGACACCAGCCGCCTGATCGTGATCGCCATCTGGGTGGCGACGAGCTTTCTGATCGGCCTCGCCTGCCAGCGCCTCACCGGTCGCCTCGCACTTGGCGGAGCCGGGATGATCGTCGCCTTCGCGGCGCTCTACGCGCTCTTCCCCGAGCCGATGCACCCGCACGGCCTGCTCGTCCTCCTCCTCGCCGGTTTCGTGCTCGCCGCCGTGCGCGGGCCGGGACGGCGCGTGGCACTCGGGGGGGCGCTCGCGGGCGCCCTGCTGGGGGCGGCGCTGATGACCAAGATCAACTTCGGTGCCTACGCGATCGCCGGGGTGGTGCTGGCGGCGGCGCTGACCTGGGAGCCGGTGAGTCACCGCCCCTGGTTGCGCTGGCCGGTGATCGTGGCCTTCCTGGCGATGCCCCTCGTCGTCATGTTCTCCGACCTGCGCGAAGGCTGGGTGCGCTCCTTCATCACCATGGAGGCGCTCGGCTCCGCCGCGATCGTCGCCGCGGCCTGGCCGCTGCTGCCGGTTCGGGGGGAGCGACAGGTGGGGCTCGGCCGCTGGCTGATCGCGGCGCTCGGCGGTTGCCTCGCGACGATCGTCGCGGTTCTCGGCGCGATCATGCTGCTCGGCACCAGCCCGAGCGACCTCTACAACGGCATGATCGTCCAGGCGATCAACGTGCGCAACGTCGCCAAGGGCGCCTTTCCGACGCCCGATCAGGCCGTCTACTGGGGGGTTGCCGCGGTCGGTGCGGCCGTGATCACGGTCAAGCTGCGTACGGCGGAGGCAGGCAAGCCCACGCTGTGGCCTGCCCTGCTGCGTGGCTTGGCCGGCCTGACGATGTGGCTGACGATCTCCCACGCCTCGCCGTTCGGGCTCAATCCCAGCACCAACTCGGACATCCTGCCGCTGCTCCTCTCCTGGGTCGCGGTCGTTCCCCCGGCCGGTCCGCTGGAGCCTCCCTTCAAGCGCTTCCTGCGGGTCGCACTGGCGGCGATCGCCGTCGCCGGGGTGCTCGGCGCCTACCCGGTTCCGGGCGCGCAGATAGGGGTCGCCTCGCTGATGTTCGCGCCGGTCGGGGCGCTCTGTCTTGCCGATGCGCTCAACTCGCTGCGCGCCTGGTCGGCCGCCCGCGGCGAGCTCGAGCTGCGGCGCTTCGGAGCGATCGCCGGCGTCGCGGCGGCGGCCCTGGTGGCGATGCTCGCCTGGGGCCAGATCGTCCTGCCGGCGACGAGCGACACGATCACCTACGACGAATGGCCGTCGCTGCCGTTCGCCGGTGCCGGCGACATCCACCTCGCCCCCGAACAGGTCGAAGAATATGAACAGGCGGTCGACTTCATCGAACGCAACTGCTCGAACTTCATCGGCTACCCCAACGTCGACAGCCTCTACCTCTGGTCCGGCATCACGCCGCCGAAGCCATCAGCGCCGGGTGCCTGGGTCGCCGCCCTCGACGACAAGGGGCAGGCCCGCATCCTGGCCCAGCTGCGTGCCACTCCGCGGCCCTGCGTCCTGCGCAACGAAAAGGTCGCCGGCATGTGGCTTGCCGGTAAGGAACCGCCCGACACGCCCCTGGCCCACTACATAAACGAAGATTTCGAAACCGTCGGCCAGGCGGGCCAGTTCGAACTCGAGCTGCCCAAGCGAGGCTCCTGATGCAGCAGCGGGTCCGGGCGATCGGCGAGGACCGGCTCGCCCTGCTGCTGCTCGCCGCGGCGATCTGCGTCTCAGCGACGTGGATGATGGTCGCCGGCGACGGCCTCACCTTCGTCAACGACGACATCTTCTATTACGCCCAGTACCTGGTCCACGGGACGGGAGACATTCAGCCCTCGCACGGCCTCGAATACTTCATCGCGCCGAGCAACGGGCACCTGCAGGTGCTGGGCAAGTTGATCTACCGGGTGATCTTCGAAGTCTTCGGAGCCAACTACGCGGTCTTCCGCGCCTTCGACGTCGCCGGCGTGATGGCCTGCGTCGGCCTCTTCTTCGCACTCGCCAGGCGCAGAGTCGGGCCTCTCGTGGCGCTCGTGCCGTGCCTCTCACTGCTTTTCCTCGGCTACGCCTGGGAGTCCTTTCTCTGGGCTTTCGACCTACACACGATCTATGCGCTTGCCCTGGGCCTGGGAGCGCTGCTTGCCCTGCAGCGCGGTGACCGCAAGGGCGATGTCGCGGCCTGCTGTCTCCTGGTCCTCTCGATCGCGTTGATCGAGCTCGGCCTCGCCTTCGCCGTCGGCATCGCCGTTTCGGTCCTGCTCCGCCCTGACCGCTGGCGGCGGGCCTGGATCTTCCTGGTACCGGTCGCCCTCTACGGCGGCTGGTGGCTCTGGGCACAGCACTTCGACCAGCCGTCGATCGAACTGGCGAACGTCAAGCTGATTCCGCTCACGCTGACCAACGCGGTGGCCGCGATCGCGGGCTCGGTCTTCGGCCTCAATCCGACCGGGGCGGGCGTCTTCCAGCCGACCACCGGGATCACCGGCTGGGGGTCGGCCCTCGGCGCACTCGCCATCGTCGCTCTGGTCTGGCGAGTCTCCCGTGGCGGCGTGCCCCGCACGCTCTGGGTCTTCCTCGCTGTCGCCGTCGCCTACTGGATCCTGATCGCGCTCGGCGGCCGTGCCGCCGATTCCTCGCGCTACATCTTCGTCGGCACGCTGCTCGTCTTCCTCGTCGCGGCCGACGCCCTTGCCGGCGGGCGCCTCCCGCGCGCGGCGGTGCTCGGCGCGCTCGGCGTCGTCGCCTTCGCGATCCCGCCCAACGTGGCAAAGCTCTACGACGGTCGCGGGCCGCAGCTGAACGACGCGACGACCAGCCGGGTCGAGTACGCGATGCTCGATCTGGTCAGAGGGCCGATCCCGGCCGAATACGCCCCGGGCAAGGACGAACGCGTCACCGATCTCGGCGGCAGCGTCTTCACCCCGTTGCCGGCCGGCGACTACCTCGAAGCGGCGGACCGCTTCGGTCACCTCGGCATGCCGCTCGGCGAACTGAGGGACCAGAGCCTCGAACGGCGCGAAATCGCCGACGCGAGCCTGGTCGGCGCGCTTGGCCTGGCGCTGCAGCCGACTTCGCCGCCGGCCGAACCGGCGGACTGTGCGAGCTCGCTCGACGGGCGGCCAGGACACGGCGTCTTCTTCTACCTGCCTCAAAAGAGCGGCGTCCTGCTCGGCTCGCGCTCGCGGCGGCCGATCGACGTGGCGCTGGGGCGCTTCGGCAAAGGCGGACCGGGGGTGGAGGTGGGCAGGCTCGAGCCGGGCGAGTGGGCGAACCTGGCGTTGCCGGCGGATTCCGCCCCCGATCGCTGGTGGGCGGTCGTCGACGGCGCGACCTACGTCTGTCCGCCCGCCGCCGGTCCCTAGCCTCAGGGTTGGCGGCAAACGCGGAGCGGCGCGTCGACCACCGCGTGCCAAGGTTGGGCGGCGGCGTCCGCGGGAATCTCCAGGCTCCGCCATGCGCCGGCCGGTACTTCTTCGAGCACGCCGCTCTCTTCATCGGCGAAGCGCCGCAAACCGATGCTCACCGGCGCCCCGCCGGCCGACCCGTAGACGGTTCTCCCCGGCGGCAGCGCAAAGCCGGCCGAGTTCGACCCCGACTTAGGCGAGACGATTGGACAGCGGGCGGCGTCGCGTGGGCGGCGGACAATCGAGGGTTCGAGGCCGATCGCGTCGGCGAGAGTGATGTCGGCGATCTTGCGCAGTTCGTCCGGCTGACGCCGCAGTTCCGCCAGCGTGAATGCGGCGGAGCCGTTGCGTTGCACGGAGCGGAGGTAAGCGCCGGCAGGGATGCCGATGTAGAGGCCGCCGCCGACAGCGCTGACGTTCGGATCGGCCGAGGCGATGTATTCGGGGTCGACCCGGGTTCCGGCCAGCTCGAGCATCGCGAACTCGGTCCTGCTGACGCCGGCGTCGTGGTGCAGGGTGTCCGCCGCGCTGCCGCTGCGCAGCTGGGCGACGTTCGCCGGAAGGGCGAGCAGCGCGATCACGACCACGCCCCCCGCCAGCCGTTTGCCGACCCGCCCGGAGGCCGCCTCGGCGGCGACCAGCAGCACCCCGATCGCGCCGAAGAAGAGATAGCGCGAGCCTTCCGGCGGCCTCGCCGCGGCGCCCATCGTCACCCAGTAGAAGCCGATCACGGCAATCCAGGCCCAGAGGGTCGGGCGGATCGACCGCCGGCTGAGCCGCCACAGCAGCGCGCCGGCAGCGAGGACCGTCAGCGCTTTGCCGAACCAGGTGACCACGGTCGTGTAGGTCGCTGGAATGACGGGATTGGTGCCGGTCAGCGCGCCGAACACCGCGGCCGCGGCGTAGAAGACGGTGTGCGGGATCAGGTGCAGGTTGGAGAGCTCGAGCGCGCTCTGTTCCTGGTGGAACTTGCGGGCCCAGATCCACCAGGCGGCATATATGGCCGCCGGAACGACGAAGATCCAGGCGCGACGCAGGGGTTTCGGGCGCAGCAGGATGAGCACGGCGATGCCGACGAGGATCGCGATCCCGACCTCGATCGTGAGGATCGAGAGGGTGATCAGGGCGCAGGCGAGGACGTCTCCACGCCGGTCCTCCCGTTCGAGCGCCAGTACGGCGCCGAGGCCGAGCGCAATCGCGGCGAGGGTATGCACGTCGAAGGGCCAGAGCAGGACCTCGCGGGCGAAGCCGAGGAAGAGTAAAAGGATGCAGGGCGCGAGTGCCGCCAGTGGCCCGACCCGGCGTCGCGCCAGCTCGAAGACGAGCCCGACCGAGGCGCAGAGGGCGGCGACGTTGACCGCGACGAAGGCGGTGTAGTCGGCACCGAAGAGGGCGAAGGTCGCTTCGTAGATCAGCTTGCCGCCGAGCTGCAGGTGGCCGTTGTAGGGGCCGAGCAGGTATTCGAGGCTGAGCGAGTGGAACTGGACGACCTGGCCGGAGTTTTCGACCATGCGACCGAGGTAGAACATCTCGTCGATGCCGAAGCTCTCGCCGTGGGCGGTAGCGAGGATCAGCGCCGCGGAGAGCGCCATCGCGATCGCCAGGACGATCCAGGCGCCACGCGTGGTTCGGAGGAAGGCGATCAAGGTTCGGCGCGGCGATAGTCGCCGCGGCTCAGGTGGTGCTCGAGGAAGACGTAGAGGACGATGAAGAGGTAGCGGCTGCCCATCTCGTTCAGCCGCAGCTTCGAGACCCCGGCTTTGCGGTTGGCCCAGGAGATCGGCACGATGCCGTAGCTGTAGCCGCGCACGACGGCCTTCAACGGCAGCTCGACCGTGAGGTTGAAGTGGTGGGAGAGGAAGGGCTGGACGTTTTCGATCACCTCGCGGCGGTAGGCCTTGAAGGCATTGGTCGTGTCGTTGTAGCCGTGGCGGAAGAGGAGGCGGATCCCCCAGTTGACGATCCGGTTCATGATCAGCTTTGAGCGCGGGTAGTCGATCACCCTCGACCCCGGCATGAAACGTGAGCCGAAGGCGCACTCGTAGCCCTCTTCGAGCAGGCGCTGGTAGGCGACGAGGTCGTCGGGGCTGTCCGACCCGTCCGCCATCACGATCGCCACCGCGTCGCCCTTGAAGTCCTCCAGCCCGGCGCGCACGGCGAAGCCGAAGCCGTTCTTGTAAGGAGAGGGCAGGCAGCGGACCTGGGGATGCCCGGCGGCGAAGCCCTCCACCACCGAGGCGGTGCTATCGGTGCTCGAGTCGTCGACGACGATCACTTCGTGCTCGATCTTCTCCGCCTCCAGGGTGGAAACGATCGAGGCCAGCGTCTCGGCGACGGTGCCCTCCTCGTTGTAGGCGGGGATGACGACCGAGAGCTTCAGCGGCGCGGACGTGGCTGCCATCACACCGTCCTCTGAAAGCCGAGTGCCTCGGCGACGGCGTCTTCGTTGGCGACCGTCCACTTGTGCACGTCGGCGAGCACGTCGCGGGCATTTCGCTGAGGGCGCCACGAGGTGCGGGCGAAGAGCCGCGAGCAGTCGGAGAGGTAGATCGGCACGTCGCCCGGCCGGGTCTCGGGGTCGGCGCCGATCTCGACCTCTTTGCCGGTCAGCTCGCGGCAGAGCGCCGTCGTCTCGAGCAGCGAGAGGCTGCACTCGCGCCCGCCGCCGACGTTGGCGACCGAGCCGCTCCAGCCCTCCGGGTCGCCGAGCTGCTCGTCGACCAGGTTGACCAGGTCGTCGATGTGGAGCAGGTCGCGGACCTGCTTGCCCGAGCCGCCGTAGCCGATGTAGGAGAGGGGCCGGCCGAAGTGGTGGCTGAGCAACCACCAGGAGAAGACGCCCTGGTCGACCTTGCCCATCTGCCAGGGGCCGGCGATCACGCCGCAGCGGTTGACGACGGCGCGCAGGCCGAAGGCGTCGGCGTACTCCTCGATCAAGAGCTCGGCCGAGAGCTTGGTGGCGCCGTAGAGGGTGCGGGCGCCCGGCAGCGGGAAGTCCTCGGAGATGCCCCGTGGACCGGCGCCGTGGACCGGCTGCTCGGCGGCCAGCTCGTAGCGGGTCTCGGCCTCCTCCAGCGCCAGCTCGAGCTGAGGCGCCACCGGGTAGACGCGGCTGGTCGAGAGGAAGACGACGAAGGCGTTCTCCTCGCGGGCGCGCTCGAGGCAGTTGAAGGCGCCGACGAGGTTCGTCTGCACCGAGTAGGAGGTGTCGGCGAAGCCGGCCAGGACCGACGGCTCGGCCGAGCACTCGACCATCGCGTCGAAGCTTCCCGCCCCCACCAGGTCGTCGGGCGCGCGCACGTCGCCGTGGACGAACTCGACGCCGGCGTCGCGCAGGCGGGTCAGGTTCAGCTCGGAGCCGCGGCGCATCAGGTTGTCGAGGGCGACGACTTCCCAGTCTGGGTGGCGCGAGGCAAGCGAGACGCCGAGATTCGCGCCGACAAATCCGGCTCCGCCGGTGATGAGGATCCGCATCCGGTGCGCATTCATAGCAGGGAAAAGCGTCGTCGCCCGCCACGCCCGACATGGCGAGTAGCTAGTCTGCCCGCCCATGCCTACCGCAATAGTCACCGGCTCCGGCGGCCTGATCGGCTCCGAGTCCGTCCGCCGCTTCATCGAAGCGGGTTGGGACATCGTCGGCATCGAGAACGACATGCGCGCCCGCTTCTTCGGCAAGGAGGCCTCGACCGCGCACGTCACCGAGGAGCTGCGCGAGGGCTACCCCGAGTTTCGCTCGCTCGATCTCGACATCCGCGACGCCGAGGGAGTCAATCGCGCCTTCGCCGATCTGGCCGGCAAGCTCGACGCCGTGATCCACACCGCCGCGCAGCCCTCCCATGACTGGGCGGCACGCGAGCCGCAGACCGATTTCGGCGTCAACGCGCTGGGCACGCTCAACCTCCTGGAGGCGGCGCGCGAGCACGCGCCCGACGCGCCCTTCGTATTCTGCTCGACCAACAAGGTCTACGGCGACACACCCAACCACCTGCCGCTGGAAGAGCTCGAGAAGCGGCTCGAGCTGCCCGAGTCACACCCCTTTCACAAAGGCATCGACACCTCGATGTCGATCGATCGCTCCACCCACTCCCTCTTCGGTGTCTCCAAGGCGGCCGCCGACCTGCTCGTACAGGAGTATGGGCGCTACTTCGACATGCCGACCGTCTGCTTCCGCGGCGGCTGCCTGACCGGCCCCCAGCACGCCGGCGCGCAGCTGCACGGCTTCCTCGCCTACCTGATGAAGTGCACCGTCACCGGCACGCCCTACACCGTCTTCGGCTACGGCGGCAAGCAGGTCCGCGACAACATCCACAGCGCCGACCTCGTCGCCTGCTTCCAGTCCTTCCAGCGCAATCCGCGCCCCGCTGCCGTCTACAACATGGGCGGCGGGCGGCGCAGCAACTGCTCGATGCTCGAGGCGATCGAGGTCTGCGAGCGGATCAGCGGCCGCGAGCTGCAGTGGGAGCTGAGCGACGAGAACCGCATCGGCGACCACCGCTGGTGGGTCTCCGACGTTTCCGACTTCGAAGCGGACTACCCCGACTGGCAGCCCCGCTACGGGATCGACGAGATCCTCCAGGAGATGTACCAGCAGAACGTCGAGCGCTGGATGGCGACCGCGGGCTAACCAGCGTTTAGGTCTTTTGCTAAATTTAGCTCATAAGCTAAATTTAGATCAGGAGCTAAGGCGTGGTAAACCCGATCGAGTTCAAGAATCCCTATCGCCCCGGTGCGGGGCATATGCCTCCCTACCTGGCGGGTCGCGAGCGCGAGTACGACGAAATCGACCGCCTGCTCGAGCAGGACGAGATTCTCGAGAATCTCGTCCTGACCGGGTTGCGGGGAGTCGGCAAGACCGTCCTGCTCGAGACCTTCAAGCCGCGGGCGATTGAAAAGGGCTGGGCTTGGGCGGCCGCCGATCTGTCTGAGTCGGCGAGCATCAGCGAGACCGCCCTGGCGGAACGACTGCTGGCGGATCTCGCCCTTGTCACCTCGTCGACCACCTTCGTCAACCCGGATCCCGGCGGTCAGGTGGGCTTTGCGGAGCCGTCAGATCCCCGAAAGCTGCCGTTGACCCACGAGGTTCTCGTCGGCGTTTTCCAGAGAACTCCTGGCTTGACCGCGGACAAGATCAAGGCGACCCTCGAATTTGCCTGGGAGCAACTACGCGAGCAGGGGCAGGATCGGGTGATCTTCGCCTACGACGAGGCGCAGAACCTCTCCGACCATGCCGCCGGTGAGCAGTTCCCGCTCTCGGTGCTGCTCGATGTTTTCCAATCGATCCAGAAGAAGGGCATCCCCTTCATGCTGGTGCTCGCCGGGTTGCCCACTCTGTTCCCCAAGCTGGTTGACGCAAGGACCTACGCCGAGCGCATGTTTCGGGTGATGACGCTGACGAAGCTGACCGACGACGAGAGCCGGGAAGCGATCGTCAAGCCGATCGAGGTCGCCGAGTGCCCGGTGAAGCTCTCGCCCGCTTCGGTCGAGGTCATCGTCCACGAGTCCGCCGGCTACCCGTACTTCATCCAGTTCATCGGCCGCGAGGTCTATGACGTCTTCATCCGGCAGCACGCCGACGAAGAGAAGAAATTCGTCCCGATCGAGGCGATTCAGCGCAAGCTGGACGCCGACTTCTTCGCCGGCCGTTGGGCAAGGATCACCGATCGGCAGCGCGAACTGCTGTGGGTCGTGGCACAGCTCGACAATCCGGATGAGGAATTCACGATCCTCGAACTGACCGAGAAGGCCAAGGCGCTTCTCCCCAAGGCGTTTTCGCCCAGCAACGCGAATCAGATGCTCGCCGGCCTCGCGGAACGGGGGATGATCTACAAGAACCGGCTGGGCAAGTACTCCTTCGCGGTGCCCCTGTTGGGCCGCTTCATAGCCCGCACCTACGAGCTTCCGCCGGGCTAGCCGCCGAGCGCGCAGACGGTCGCCGGGCCGCCTTCGAGTTGCAGCTTCCAGGGCACGGTCGAGAGGTCACGGGGAATCGCGAGCCTCGTCGCTTCGCCGGCTCCGACGCCTGCCTGGAAGTCGATTGGCAGGGGGGCGTTTTCGCCCGGCGTGGCGAAGCGGGTCATCTTGATGTCGGTCACCGGCGTCGCGCCGGCGCCGATGGCGACGCCCCCGGCGGGCACCGTGAACAGCTGGGAGCTGTTGACCGTCGAGCAGCGGTGGTCGGGCATGGCCGAGCGCGGAATCGGTTCGACGCCCACCCGAAGGGCGTTGAGCAGCACCTTGTCGGCGGCGAAGCGCGCGGCCTCCGAGCTTTCCTGCAGTTCGGCGACCGTATAGGCAGGGGAGCCGAAGTCGTTGACAGCGGCGAAATAGGAGCCGGCGTCGATGTGGTCGAAGCCGGTGTCGGCGAATTCTTCCTCGAGGAAGAATGCCGGGTCGACGGTGTTGCGCGCGATCTCCATCGCGGTCAGGTTGCCACGCACGATTTCGGTGCTGCCGGCGTAGCTTTCGTAGGCCTCGTGCATGAAGAGGCCGTTGCTGGCGACCGAGGCGGCGACAACGACCAGAGCCGGGCCGAGCAGGCGACGCCCCAGCGGCACGCCGCGCAGCAGCTCGGCGGCGACGAGCAGGACGAACGCTCCACCGAGCAACTGGTAGCGACTTGCCCAGGGCACTCGCCCTGGCTTGAGGTCGAAGCCGCCGAGCACCCAAAAAGCGAGGCCGATCGTCAGGAAGACCCAGAAGGAGCGCGGCAGACGGTCGACCCGGTAGGCGCGCCACAGCGCCAGCCCACCGAGGGCGACTGCCAGCGGCCTTCCCCAGTCGAGGCCGGCGGGGGAGGCGAGCCCTTCCACCGGCGTCGCCAGGCCGAGCAGGGCGGCGATCGCCGAGCCGAAGGAGTCGAGCACGAAGAGCGGCGTGGTTGCGACGTTGTGCAGCGAGAGAGCGCTTTCGGCTTCGTGGCCCCATTTGAGCCACCAGAGCCCCCAGAGGACGGCGGGGATGACGACGACGAAGGCGCGGCGGCGCCAGTCGCGCTCGCCGCGGCTGAGGGCGATGTCGACCACCGCCCCGGCCGCGAAGCACACCCAGACGCTGGAGAAGAGCATCGTGCCCAGGAGCCAGGCAAGCGCCAGCCCGTCGCCGACCTTGTCGCGCCGGTCGAGGGCCACCAGCATCCCCAGACCACAGGTGAGCGAGCCGAGGAAGGTGATCGAGGAGAACCAGAAGAGGTCTTCGAAGGCGGCGCCCATAAAGACGACCGGCACCGTCGCCAGAAGCGCCGGCCATGGTCCCAACCGCCGCCTGATCAGGACGAAGAGGAACCAGTCGCCGAGCAGGAGCATCGCCGTCGAGGCGATGCGGAAGGGCACCAGCGAGCCCATGCCGAAGCCCGACAGCAGCAGCTTCCAGACGACGACGGCTCCGGCGACCAGGTGCTCGTTGGCGGGCGTGAAGAAGGCGTCGGCGCTGAACTCGCGCCGGTAGAGGATGTAGGTCCAGTCGTCGAGGATGAAGGTCAGCTTCGAGCCGAGCACGACGATGACCACGCCGGCCACGGCCATCGCCACCGCGAGCAGCAGCGTGGCCGGGTTCTTCGCTCGGATCGCCCCGCTCACGCCGGTAACCTATCCGTCCCTCTTGACGACCCACGCCCCTCCCCAAGTCGCGATCGAGGTCAGCGGCGTCGAGAAGACCTTCCGCATCCCCACCCAGCGGGTCGACTCGCTGAAGGAGCGGCTGACCACCTTCTCCCAGTCCGACTACCGTGAGCTGCACGCTCTGCGCGACGTCTCCTTCGAGGTCGAGCGCGGCGAGTTCTTCGGCATCGTCGGCCGCAACGGCTCCGGCAAGAGCACGCTGCTGAAGATCCTCGCCAGCATCTACGCCGCCGATGCGGGCCGGGTGCGGATGGCCGGCAGGCTGGCGCCATTCATCGAGCTCGGCGTCGGCTTCAACAACGAGCTGACCGCGCGCGAGAACGTCGAGCTCAACGGCGTGATGATGGGGCTGACGAGGCAGGACGCCCGCGGCCGCCTCGGCGCCGTGCTCGAGTTCGCCGAGCTGGAGGAGTTCGTCGACCTCAAGCTGAAGAACTATTCCTCGGGGATGCTCGTCCGCCTCGCCTTCTCGGTGATGATCCAGTCCGACGCCGAGATCCTCCTGATCGACGAGGTGCTCGCGGTGGGCGACGCCTCCTTTCAGCAGAAATGCGCCGACGTCTTCTACGAGATCCGCGACTCCGATCGCACCGTCGTCTTCGTCACCCACGACATGCGCGCGGTCGAGCAGTACTGCCACCGGGCGATGCTGCTCCACGATGGGCTGATCACGGCGATCGGGGACGCCGACGAGGTTGCGCGCAGCTACCTGCGGCTCAATTTCGAGCAGGCGCCGGCAGAGGGCGACGCCGACATGGGTGGCCTCGCCGACATCACCCTCAGTGACGTCTGGCTCGAGGACAGCGCCGGCGAGCGGATCGTCAACGTCGAGAAGGGCGCCGAGCTGCGCTTCGGCGCGATCTTCGAGGCCCACCGAGCCGTCGAGGGGCCGAGCTTCGGCTTCGCCTTCAGCAACGCCGACGGGGTCGAGGTGACCGGCTTCGGTCTCAGTCTCGCCGACGACGTCCCAGACCGCCTCGAACCGGGCCAGCGGGTGCGGCTCAGCGGTGAGATCGAGAACCGGCTCGCCCCGGGCCGCTACGTGACCAAGTGCTGGGTGCACCGCGACCACAATTACGCCAACCTCGTCCTGCACTCGCCGCACGTGCTCGACTTCGTCGTCTACGGCGACAGCGGCGCCGGCGTGGTCGCGCTCGACCACCAGATCGGCGCAACGGTCGAAGGCGCGTCGCCGGTCGAGGGTGGGGCGAGGGCGGAGGGCTCGTGAACGTCGAGGCCGCGACCCCGGAGCTGCGCGATGTCAGGGGACCCTCGGCCGTCGGCGGCGGCCGCCACCGCTTCTTCGAGCTGCTCTGGCTGATGTCGGTGACCGAGTTCAAGAAGACCTTCTTCGGCACCGTGCTCGGCTACGTCTGGTCGCTGGTGCGGCCGCTGATGCTGTTTGCGGTCCTGCTGCTGGTCTTCACCCAGATCTTCAAAATCGGCAGTCAGGTTCCTCACTATCCGGTGCTGCTGCTCTTCAACATCGTCCTCTTCGGCCTCTTCCAGGAAGGGACCGGCGGCGCGGTCAGCTCGGTATTGGCCCAGGAGGGGATCGTCCGCAAGACGCAGTTCCCGCGCCTGGTCATTCCCCTCGCGGTTGTCCTCACCGCGGTCTTCACCTTCGGCCTCAACATGGTCGTCGTCTTCGCCTTCATGCTCGGCTTCGGGGTCGCGCCGATGTGGACCTGGCTGCTCTTCCCGCTGATCCTGTTGCCGCTGCTCGTTTTCATCTGCGCGCTGGCGATGCTGCTCTCGGCGCTCAACGTCCGCTTCCGCGACGTGGCGATCATCTGGACCGTCATCGCCCTCGCGCTCAACTACGCGACCCCGGTCATCTATCCGCTCAAGATCGTTCCCGAAAGCCTCAAACACGTGCTGATGGCCAACCCGCTGACGCCGCTCTTTCAGCAGGCGCACATCTGGATGATCGGGCCGGAAAAGACCGAAAGCGTTTATGCCGCGGCTGGCGGCCCCCTGCCGCTGATCGCAGCCGGCCTGATCTACGTCACGGTCTGCGTGCTCGGCGTCTGGGTCTTCAACCGCGAGGCGCCGCGGATCGCCGAGCAGCTTTAAGAAGCCGCTACTTTGCCTCTTCGGGGCGTTTCATGGTGATGCTTTGATCCGAAAGGCGATATTGCTGGCGGCCGCGGTCGCCGGGCTGCTCTTCGCGCCGGCCGCCGCGGTCGCCGGGCCGCCCGCGGCCGCCGGATTCACGGTCGGGATCTCGCCGCAGACGCCGGCCGGCGCGGGCGACTACTCGCTGATGGCGGAGGCAGGGCTGACGAGCCTGCGCCTGCCTCTGGGCTGGGGAAGCGTCGAGCGCCAGAGCCCCTACTGGTCTCCACCCGACTGGGCGGACTTCGACCGCTCGGTGGGTCTCGCGGCCGAATACGGGATGCGGGTCTTCCCCTTCATCTGGGGGTCCCCGTCCTGGGTCGCCGGCCAACCGGGGATCGAACCGGTCCGCAGTGGCTGGGCGGGCCGCGCCTGGGCCTCCTTCCTGCGCCAGGCCGTCGAGCGCTACGGCCCCTACGGCAGCTTCTGGCGCGAAAACCCCGAACTGCCCTTCCTGCCGATCCACGCCTGGGAGATCTGGAACGAGGAGAACATCGTCACCTTCTCGCCCCACCCCGACCCTTCGCGTTACGCGCGGCTCCTGCGGATCGCCGGTCGCACCATCCACGGCGCCGACCCCGGCGCCAGGGTGATCCTCGGCGGCCTCTTCGGCCGCCCGCTGCAGGTCCCTCCCAACGTCCCCTCGGGTGCCTTCCTCAACGGCGTCTACCGGGCCCGTAACGTGAAGCCGTACTTCGACGGGGTGGCCCTGCATCCGTATGTCGCGGACGCGAGCGCGATGGAACCCCAGATCCGCAACCTGCGCCGCATCATGCGGCGACACCACGACGGGGCGACCCGGATCTACGTCACCGAGCTGGGCTGGGGCTCCGACAGCTACCAATCCCGCTGGGAGCGCGGCATCTGGGGGCAGGCGCGCGAGCTCGACCAGGCTTTCTCGATGCTCACGAACCACCGCCGCGGCTGGCGCGTCGCCGGCGCCTGGTGGTTCACCTGGGCCGATACGGCCCGGCTCTGCCAGTTCTGCGACTCGGCCGGCCTGCTGACCGACAACCGCGAAGCCAAGCCCGCCTGGTACCGCTTCACCGAATGGACCGGCGGCGACGCCGAAATCGTCCCCCGGGCGAGCTTCGGTAACTGAAAGACGTTCCGGTGTGCCTTTCCACGCCAGACGTGGCGAAAGGCACACCGGAAACGCGAGGCGCGCTCAGCCGGCGCCGCGGAACAGGTTGACCGAGCCGATGCGGCGCATCGTGTACTGGTCGTAGGGCAGGTCGCCGCGCCAGCGGTTGTGCGCCTCGGCGGAGACGAAGTAGGTCTCCGGGTCGCGCTCCATCGCCTCGATCCGCGCCGCCAGATCCTCCGCGGAGAGGCCGAGAGCGGCGACGATCGCGTCGAGTTTCTCGCGGTGCTCCTCGGCGCCCCAGCCGGCCAGCACGTGGTCGACGGCGTGGATCGAGCAGCCGCCGCGCTTGCGCACCAGCTCATGCCCCGCTTCGACGACGTGCCGCACGTGCTCCAGCGGCACGTGCTCGAGCACCGAGATCGAGAAGACCGCGCCGAAGTCGTCGCCGACGTCCTCATCCGGCGGGAAGAGCTCGCGGACGAAGCGCACGTCGGGGTAGGCGGCCTGGAAGCGCTTGAACTCGCGCGGCCCGTTGCCGCCGCCCATGTAGTCGTTGACGACCGTGACGTCGTAGCCGAGCCGCGAGAGCATCCCCGCGACGAGCGGCTCACCGGCGCCGATCTCGAGGATGCGCGCGCCGCGCTCGACGTTGCCGAGGATCGCCTTGATCGCCCAGCAGCGCTGCAGGTCCTTCATGTCGAAGCTCGCCCCGGCGAGGCCGGTGAGGTGGTCGGCGCTGTCGGCGAAGTCGCGCACCGTGCCGTAGGAGACCGGCGGCAGCGGGAAGGAGCCGGCGTAGCGCTCGGCGATCGGCCAGAGCGCTCCATCGCCGATCGTCCAGGCTGACGCGTTGGCCCCAGGGGTCGCCCCCGGCGGCGTGTAGAGGGCGGCCTTGCCGGCGAGTTTGCGCAGCAGCGGCGAGCGCGCGGCGGCGGCGCGCACCCGCTGGGCCTGGGACGCGGCGCTCACGCCGAGCTACCCACCGGACGGCCGGCGGCCGAGCACTTGCGCAGGAAGTCGGCCACGCCTTCGGCGTTGCGACGCCAGCTCAGCTGCTCGGCGGCAAAGCGGCGCGCGCCGGCGCCGAGGCGCGCGGCGAGCTCGCGGTCGGCGAGCAGCTCTTCGATGCGGACGACGATCTCCATTGCGTTTCCCTGCTCCAAGAGGAGGGCATTCTCTCCGTGGGTGAGGTCATTGCCGATGTTGCAGTGGGGCAAGATAACCGGCCGTCCCATCGCCAGGAACTCCGGCAGCTTCGAGGGCAGGCGGTAGCGGTTGAAGTCGTCCGGCGGGCCGGGCTGGACGTAGGCGTCGGCCATCGCCAGATAGGCGGGCATCTCGCGCCAGGGGGTCGGGCCCAGCTCGATCACGCCGTCGCCGAGGGCGCGGAAGGCGCGCGGGTCGGGGCCGCCGAACTCGGAGTGGCCGAGGCGGACGAGACGGACCCGGTGGCCGCGCCGCCGCAGCAGCTTGACCGCCAGGTAGAGGCTCAGCATCTCGTGCTGGTTGGCGTAGTGGATCGTGCCGTGGTAGACGAGGACGAAGTCCTCGGGGCCGAGGCCGAGCCGCTCGCGTGGGTGGGGCTCGAGGTCGGGCCGGAAGCGCTCCAGGTCGATCCCGGGACGGGCCAGCGCGTGCGGCCGCCCGGCGCGGTTGAACTCGTTGAGCGCCTCGGTGATCACCGTGATCCCGGTAGCGCCATCGAGGAACTCGCGGTGATGCGTGGGGTGGATCAGGTCGGGCGGGGCGAGGCTGTCCTGCTGGCGCGGCGGCAGCCGCCGCAGTTCCGCCAGCGAGCGTCCGGTGGCCGATTCGATCAAGAGCTCCTCGTTGTCCTCGAGGTGGATGACGTAGGGGGCGCCGAGCCGCCGCACCGCCTCCATCGTCATCCGCCGCACCGGCTCGCGCGGCGTCCAGCCGACGACGATCGTCTCCTTGGGCTCACGGCACATCTCGTCGAGCTTGCGCCCGAGGTCGTCGTGGGAGATGCACTCGAAGCGCGGCTCGCCGACGGCCCTGGCGCGGGCGGGGTCGCCTTTGCCCGCGACGGTCACCTCCCAGCCGAGGTCGGTCAGCTCGTTGCCGAAGTGGTAGGCCTGGATCCCGCTGTTGACGTCGAACGGGCCGAAGTAGACGTAGAGGACCCTCATCGCCTGCGCTAACGCCGGCCCAGCGGCGCCGTCGCCCGGTAGACCCGTTCGCGCCAGCTGACCGGCACGTAATCGGCGAGCTGCTGGGCGAAGCCGGGGTTGAAGTAGGGGTCGCCCCGCATCAGCTCGTCATACCAGCAATCGACGAAGAGGGCGCGATCCACGGCGTCGGTCGCGGCACGGCGCCCGGCCGGCGTGCGGTGGTTGACGAGGTGCGGCCGCGGCGAGTAGACGGACTTGAGGCCGCGCTTCGCAAGGCGCTGGCAGAGGTCGAAGTCCTCGTACTGGCAGCCGTAGAACTCGTTGAAGCCGCCCTCCGCCTCGAAGTCAGACGCCCGCACCAGCAGGCACTCGGCGCCCAGCGCGGAGACCTCGCGGGCGCAGGGCAGCGAGCCGTAGTAGCCGTCGCCTTCGGCGGGGAAGCCGCTCAGCATCGGGCCGGCCGGGTCGCGCAGGCCGATCGCCACGCCCGCCTGGTCGACCAGGCCGTCGGGCCGGGCCAGCAGCGGGCCGACGGCGCCGACGCCCGGCAGGCCGGCGTGGAGGACGAGCCGCTCGATCCAGTCCGCCTCGGCGATCTCGACGTCTTCGTCGAGGAAGAGCAGGTACTCGCCGCTCGCCGCCGCCGCGCCGAGGTTGTTGGCGTGCCCGCGGCGGAAGGCGCCAGGGGCGCCGGCCAGCCAGGTGGCGCCGTCCGGGAGCCAGGCCGGCGCGTCCTCGCCGCGACCGACGACAAGCGTCTCGAAGTCCGGGTAGGAGGTCCGATCGAAGACCGAGGTCAGCAGCCTGCGCAGGCCGCCCTCGCCGCCGCCCGCCGCGACCACGACGCTGACCTTCGCCCGTGGCGCGATGCCGTTGCGCGGCGCCAGCACGGCGCGGTGGGGGATCGCCGGGTGGGGAACCGCCTTGGCGTCGATGCCGCGGCGCGCCAGGTGGTCGCTCACGGCTTTGGTCTGCAGCTCGGCGACGTCGTCCTTCTGGTCGGTTCCGGCGGCGATGCTGCCGGGAATCGCCCGCCAGTGGTAGAGCGTCTGCGCGATGTGGTGGATGCGGTCGGTGCGCTCGCTGACCCGCAGGAAGAACTCGAAGTCCTGGATCGTGTCGAAGGCCGAGTCGAAGCCGCCGGCGGCTTCGGCGAGCGAGCGGCGCACGACCAGCAGGTGGCCGATGTACATCGCGCCGAGCAGGTAGACCGGCGAGAAGTCGGGCTTGAGGAAGGGATCTGCCCTGACGCCGTGCGCGGTCAGCTTGTCGGAGTCGGAGTAGACGGCGTCGAGCTCGGGATCGGCGCTCAGCGCCTGGGCGACGCGCAGCAGCGCGTCCGGGGTGAGCGTGTCGTCGTGGTCGAGGAAGCCGACGAACTCGCCGCTGCACATCTTCAGGGCGGCGTTGGTCGCCGCCGAGATGCCGCCGTTCTGCGCGGCGGGCTCGAACTTGATCCGCGGATCGGCGTCGGCGTAGCGCTGCAGCACCGCGTTCAGCTTCGGCTGGGCAGAGCCGTCGTCGACGATGCACAGCTCCCACTCGCGGTAGTGCTGGCCGAGCACCGACTCGATCGCCTTGGCGAGGTAGCCGAGGTCCGACTTGTAGGTCGGCATCGCCAGCGAGATCAGCGGCCGGGAGGGGAGCGCCTCGACTTCCTGCAGGGCGGCTTCGCGCCGCGCCCGCGGCCGCTTGACGTGGGCGGTGTGTCGCGCTCGCCGGCCGAGCTCCCGCAGCCGGCGCAGGAGGGCGAAGAGGCGTGGCGGCAGCAGCGATTTGAGCGAGCGGGCGTCTTTCGGCATCGACTCAGCCCCGCAGCTTCGCCAGCAGGGTCCTGGCTGCTCGCACCGGCCTGGTCAGGCGCCAGCTGAGCGAGCCCTCGTAGGTCTGCGCGACTTCGATCATCTCCTGTTCGAGCTCGCCGATCCGAAAGGCCCGACGGCTGAGCTCGCGGTGGAACTCCTCGCGCTGGGCGTCCAGCTCGGCCCGGTGCCGGGCCTCCAGCTCGCGCTCGGCGTCGCCCGTCTGCGTCTCGGCGCTCATCGCGGCCTATCGTAGCCACGGTAGGGTTGCAGCCTTGTGGAGCCCCTGAAGGGACTGATTCTCTCCGGTGGAGCGGGCACTCGCCTGCGACCCATCACTCACACCTCGGCGAAGCAGCTCGTCCCGGTGGCCAACAAACCCGTGCTCTTCTACGGGATCGAGGCGCTGGTCGACGCCGGCGTGACCGAGATCGGGATCGTCATCGCGCCGGAGACCGGCGATGAGATCCGCGAGGCGGCCGGCGACGGCTCGCGGTTCGGCGCCGAGATCACCTACATCGTCCAGGACAAGCCGGCCGGGCTCGCCCACGCCGTGCTCACCGCCGAGGAGTTCATCGACGGCTCCCCCTTCGTCATGTACCTCGGCGACAATCTGCTCGCCGACGGCCTGCGCGGCCTCGTCGCGACCTTCCGCGAGTCCGAGCCGGACGCGCTGATCCTGCTCACGCCCGTCTCCGACCCGAGCTCCTACGGCGTCGCCGAGCTCGACGGCGACCACGTCGTCCGCCTGGTCGAGAAGCCGAAAGACCCGCCCTCGAACCTCGCCCTGGTCGGCGTCTACCTCTTCGGCCCGCCGATCTTCGACGCCGCGCGCGCCCTGGAGCCGTCCTGGCGCGGCGAGCTCGAGATCACCGAGGCGATCCAGAGCCTTATCGAGGACGGCCACAAGGTGCAGTCGGAGGTGGTCAGCGGCTGGTGGAAGGACACCGGCCAGCTCGCCGACATGCTCGAGGCCAACCGCCTCGTCCTCGAGGAGATCGAGACACGCCTCGACGGCGAGATCGACGCCGACTCACGGGTCGAGGGGCGGGTCGTGGTCGAGTCGGGCGCGACCGTGAGCGGCTCCGTCGTGCGCGGCCCGGCCGTGATCGGGGCCGGGGCCAGGATCGAGGGCGCCTACGTCGGCCCCTACACCTCGATCGGCGAGGACGTGAAGATCTGCCGCTCCGAAATCGAGCACTCGATAGTCCTCGCCGGCTCCGTCGTCGAAGACCTCGGCACCCGCATGGAGGCAAGCCTGCTCGGCCGCGAAGTGAAGCTGACCCGCAGCGAGGGGATGCCAAAGACGCTGCGCATGCTGGTCGGCGACAAGTCCGAGATCAAGATCATCTGACTCTCTGTTTCAAACAGAAGTGAAAATTAAGTGTGCCAATCGGCCTGTCTGTCTCTGGCTGGCAAATTTCAGTGCTAGCGTCGCTGGTAGGAGGGTCGAAGGAGGCAGGCGTACTCCGGGCAGCTGATACCTGCTACGTCCGACCTAACCATCGGATCCGGTTCGAGTCCGGCGCCCTCCGCATATGACCGCCGTTGGGGGTCGTGGCCTGGTGCAGAGCCGTGGTAGCCTGAACACGGGTATCAGCTGTCTGCGGGGTGGTTCCCCGCTTCACCAGACTCGACCCGCTTCGGCGGGTCTTGTCGTTTCATGGGGGTTCGTGAATCCCAACTTGTCGGGAATCCCAGGTGGTTGACCTTCAAATCGCAGCCTGTCGCCAATATGTCGGCCTCGCCTCAAGCCAATAGCCTGCCCATGCTCATGGGGACTTCACACATGAACGCGAGAATCGGCCAGTGAAGATCTTGGTCACCGGCGCCGCCGGGATGCTCGGCCGCGACGTGATGCTCGCCGCCGGCAACGCCGGGCACCAGGTGGTCGGCTACGGCCACGCCGAGCTCGACGTCGCCGACGAGGGCGCCGTGAGCGTGAAGATCGAGGGCGAGCGTCCCGACGTCGTCATCAACTGCGCCGCCTGGACCGACGTTGACGGCGCCGAGGAGGCCGAGGAGGAGGCCACCGCGATCAACGGCGCGGGCGCGGGCAATGTCGCGGCAGCGGCCGCGGCGGTCGGCGCCTCGGTCGTCTATGTCGGCAGCGACTACGTCTTCGACGGCAGCAAGGGCGCGCCCTACGTCGAGACCGACCAGACCGCGCCGCTCTCCGCCTACGGACGCGGCAAGCTGGCGGGGGAGGAGGCGACCCGCGCCGCCAACAAGCGCCACTTCGTCGTCCGCTCCGCCTGGCTCTTCGGCATCGGCGGGCCCAACTTCGTCGAGACGATGCTGCGGCTCGCCGCCGACCACGGCGAGGTCCTCGTCGTCCGCGACCAGGTCGGCTCGCCGACCTACACCTGGCACCTCGCCTACGGAATCGTCCGCCTGATCGAGGGGGTCGAGTTCGGCATCCACCACATGGCCGCCGCCGGCAGCTGCTCCTGGTATGAGTTCGCCCGTGAGATCTTCGAGCAGGCAAACGTGGAGTGCAAAGTGATGTCGGCGACCACCGAGATGCTCGGTCGCCCGGCCCCCCGTCCCGCCTACTCGGCCCTGGCCAGCCAGCGCGAGCACGCGATCGAGCTGCCGGCCTGGCAGGACGGGCTTGCCGCCTACCTCTCACAGCGCGGCACGGAGAGCGAGGCCGCGGCGTGAAGATCCTCGTCACCGGCGCCGCCGGCTTCATCGGCTCCACCTATGTGCGCCTGATCGGCTCCGAGCACGAGGTGCGGGTGCTCGACAAGCTCACCTACGCCGGCCGCCGCGAGAACCTGCCCGCGGGGACCGACCTCGTCGTCGGCGGCATCGAGGACCCGGCGATCGTGCGCGAGGCGATGGCCGGTTGCGACGCGGTCGTCAACTTCGCCGCCGAGTCGCACGTTGACCGCTCGATCGACGACCAGGACGCCTTCGCCCGCACCCACGTGATCGGCACCGGCACGCTGCTCGACGCGGCCCGGGAGCTGGGCGTCGGCCGCTACCTGCAGGTCTCCACCGACGAGGTCTACGGCTCGATCGATTCCGGCTCCTTCACCGAGACCTCGCCGCTCGACCCCTCCTCGCCCTACTCGGCGACCAAGGCCGCCGGCGACCTGCTCGTCTCCGCCCACTTCCACACCTACGGCACGAACGCCTCGATCGTGCGCGGCTCCAACAACTACGGTCCGCGCCAGTACCCCGAGAAGCTGATCCCGCTGATGGTCCTCAACGCGGTCCACGGCGACGCGCTGCCGGTCTACGGCGACGGCCGCCAGGTCCGCAACTGGCTCTATGTCGAGGACTTCTGCCGTGGCATCCACGCCGTGCTGATGAAGGGCCGCGCCGGCGAGGCCTACAACGTCGGCGGCCCCGACGAGTGCGAGAACATCGAGGTGGTCAAGCGGGTGATCGAGCTGACCGGCGCCGCCGAGTCGCAGATCGAGTACGTCACCGACCGCCCCGGCCACGATCGCCGCTACTCGCTCTCCTCACAAAAGCTCCAGGACGAGCTCGACTGGGAGGCGCAGGTGCACTTTGCCGAGGGCCTTGAGCGCACCGTCGAGTGGTACCGCGAGAACGAGGAGTGGTGGGGCCCGATCCGCTCCGGTGAGTACCGGGACTACTACGAAAAGCAGTACGGCAAAGCGCTGAGCTGATGCCGAACGTCCTGGAGACGAAGCTCGGCGGCGTCGTCCTGCTCGAGCCCGAAGTTCACGGCGACTCGCGCGGTTTCATGGTCGAGACCTACCGCCGCGACGGCTGGGCGGAGCTGGGTATCGACGTGGAGTTCGTCCAGCACAACCACTCGCGCTCCTCGCGCGGCACGCTGCGCGGCCTCCACTTCCAGACCAAACCCGGCCAGGCGAAGCTGGTCCGCTGCCCGCGGGGCAAGATCTTCGACGTCGCCGTTGACCTGCGCCGCGACTCGCCCACCTACGGCCAGTGGGAGGGGCATGAGCTCGACGACGAGACCCACCGCCAGCTCTACGTCCCAGTCGGCTTCGGCCACGGCTTCGCCGTGCTCAGCGAGGAAGCCGACGTCACCTACCTGCTCTCCAGCGTCTACGACCCGGCGACCGAGTCCGGCATAGCCTGGGACGACCCCGACGTGGGCGTCGAGTGGCCGCTCGCTGAACCGTTGCTCAGCGAGCGCGACAAGAGCGCCCCTTCGCTTGCCGAAGTAGTCGATTCACTGCCGTTCTGAGCTCGGCAACATTTTTGTCAACTCGCCGTCATTTTTCGGCGTAAAATGCCGGCGACATGTCATTACGAGAGCTTCAGCGCATCTACCGGCTGCCCGGCGGCAGCTTCTTCCTCTTCGGCCTGCGTGGCGTAGGCAAGAGCACCTGGATTCGCTCGCAGCTCCCGGATGCGCATAGGTTCGATCTGCTCGACGAGGGCCTCTACCAGGAACTGCTCGCCGATCCCGAGCCGTTTGCCGGCACCCTCCGTCGCCTCGACCCCGAAAGCTGGGTTGTGGTCGACGAGGTCCAGCGCCTGCCCGGTCTGCTGAACGAGGTCCACCGGTTCATCGAGGAGCGCGGGCTTTGCTTCGCCCTGCTCGGATCGAGCGCCCGCAAGCTCCGCGCCGCTGGAGTGAACCTCCTCGGGGGCCGCGCTCTGTGGCGGGAGATGTTCCCGCTGACCCCCGAGGAGCTCGACGAGGACTTCGACCTCGACCGCACCCTGGAGGTCGGTGCGCTCCCCCTGGTGCTCGACTCCGATTCCCCGCACGAGACGCTGCGCGCCTACGTCCAGCTCTACCTGCGCGAGGAGATAAAGGGGGAGGCGCTGGTGCGCAACCTGCCCGGCTTCGCGCGCTTCCTTCCGGTCGCCGGCCTGTTCCACGGTCAGCTCGTCAACGTCTCCGGAATCGCCCGCGACGCCGGCGTCGCCCGGACCACCGTCGAGGGCTATCTGAGTGTTCTCGAGGACACGCTCCTCGTCCGCCGGCTGCCCGCTTACGAGGCGCGTCTGCGGGCGCGGGAGCGCAAGCACCCCAAGCTCTTCTGGGTGGACCCGGGGGTCGCCCGGGCGGCGAAGGGCGCCCACGGCCCGGTCGCCCAGGAGGAGGTGGGGCATCTGCTCGAGGGCTGGGTGCACACCCTGCTGCGCACCTACATGGCCGAGCGTGGGCTGGCCGAGGAGATCGCCTACTGGGCGCCGGCTGAATCGAGGAAGCTGGAGGTTGACTTCGTGCTGCGCCGCGGCTCCGACCTCTGCGCGATCGAGGTCAAGTCCGCGCGCCGCGCCCAGCCGGGCCATTTCGCCGGCCTGCGCGCGATCGCCGACCTGCCGGGGCTGCGGCGGCGGATCCTGGTGTATCGCGGAGCCCGCCCCACGAGGACCGAGGACGGGATCGACGCCTGGCCGGTCGAGGCCCTGCTCGAGGCTCTGGCCGAAGATCGCCTCTGGTCCTGAGCCGCGGTATTGACGGTAAGGGGGGAGAGATTCGCTCGCCCGCGCCTTGGTAGGGGGAGATGCAGGCACGTGACCGATCAACCCGCCGCGGCGCTTCCGCCGCCGAAATGTTTAAGGTGCAACAATGGCTGTGATGATCGAACCACCCAAGGACGATGAGGTTGACGACGTGGGCGTCCGGCTGGCTCGGGTGGAGGTCAGAGTTGACCAGGGGTTCAAGAAGGTGGATGAGCGCTTTGAGCAGGTTGACAAGCGCTTCGAGCAAGTTGACAAGCGCTTCGAGCAAGTTGACAAGCGCTTCGAAAGGGTTGACACCGAGCTACTCGAGCAGCGACGCGAAATGAAGGCCGGCTTCGAGAAGCTGAACGACCGCTTGACGCACCTGTTCGTGGCCGTAATCGGCGCAGCTGCCATAGTCGCCGGGGCGATCCTCACCGCTCCGCTGATTTAGCCACCTCGACGCTCAGCGCTTCGTCCCGCAGGGCACCGCGAGCCCGACCAGCCACCTGCGGCGCTTCCGTCGCCGAAATGTTTAAGGTGCAACAATGTCCGTGATGCTAGAGCGCTGGAACGACGACAAGATGGACGAGTTCGCTGCAAAGGTTGGCGACGTGGACGTCAGGCTCGCGCGCGTGGAGGTCCGGGTCGATGAGGGATTCAAGCGGACCGATGCCGAGCTGCTCGAGCTACGGCGGGAAATGAAAGGCGGCTTCCAGAAGATCGATGACCGCTTCGACAGGCTGAACGATCGCTTGACGCATATGCTGATGGCCGTGATGGGGGCGGGCACCACGATCGTCGCAGCAATTCTCACCGCCTCACCTCGAGCCTGAAGCTCAGCTGCGATTCGTCCCCTTCGAGGATCCGTGGGAACTTTCCTCGGTCCACTCCTTCTCCCAGTAGTGGAATTTGACCGGGGCCGAGCGATCGAAGTCACGAGACGACCAGCGCACCAGGCGTCGGAGGCTGGGGTTCTCGCGGATGACGAAATCCTCGGCACGCAGCCCAATGCGGTTGCCATGCCAGCTTCTGCGGACCTCCTCCTCCGAGAAGACACGATCGAGGTACTTGATGCCCTGCCCGTCCGCACTGAGCACGGGATAGTGGCGAAGGATCCCCGCCTCTCCGAAGAGATGGATGTCGGAGCCCGATAGGACGTGACCGCCGCCGGCGATTCCCGAAAGATCAGCGCTTTGGCGCCACATCCGCATGAGGCGAGGGCTAAAGGGCGCAAAGTGGTAATAGGTCGTGAAGACCTCGCGCGGGTCCGAGCCCGCCGGCAGCTCGATATCGGGCACGAACGTAAACTCATCGAAGTTGATGACGTTGGCACCGCTTGCGTCTGCTCGCTGGATCAGGTCGATCAGCTGCTCCCCGTCTCGCGGCGATTGCAGCCACTCATCGGAGTCGACATGGACGAGCCACTCGTGGTCGAGCTTGGCGTACGCCTCCGCCTTCCACTGCAGCAGTTCCTCGAGGCGGAAGACTCCGTCAAAGGGGCGCTGTTCGACCCACAGAACGCCATGCCCCTGCCAGCGCTTGGCGATCTCTCCTGAGCCGTCCGTTGAGGCGTGGTCGATAACGACGACGTCGAGGCCGTCGCCAACGAGGCGTCGCAGCAATCCGTTGACATGACGACGCTCATTGCGGACGGCGACGACAGCGGCTGCGCCAATCTCTCTGTGCACTGAAGAAACAATGGGCGCAGCCCCCACAGTCGAAAGTTCGTTGGGATTCCGCCAAGAGGCAAGCAACTCGGTGCGAGTGAGCGCCACCTCGGCGGCAATCCGGCTCGCGACATCCTGGGCAAACTCACCGTCGATCATCTCGGTTAGATGAGCCAGCCGCCGTTCGAGGCGTGACGGATTCGTCCACTCCTCGGGCCGGAGAACGAACTCGAGTGCGCCGTAGTGCGATGCGGCGATCTCCCTCTTGTCGCGCCATGACCTGAGCCGCCCGCCGTCAACCGATGACGGCGTTGCCTCCTCGGAGATCCCCGTGATGGTGACGGCGGGGATTCCCCAGCCCCAGGCGATCAGCGCGACGTGGTACGAATCGGTGACGACCGCTCGCGCATTCGAGAGCTGTCGGAGCGCTTCGCGCGCGTCCAGTCCCCCCGGCAGTGCTCCGAGCCGTCGTCGCAGGGTCTCATCCGGCAATGCCGGGAAGGCGCGGTGGCATCCCCAGTCGAGCCAGTGCGGCTCGAGGCCGACGTGCTGCGCGAGGCGTTCCGCAACGTGCAGAAGAGGTGCGTGCGCCTGCGCGGTTCGGCCAAGGAAGACCGCCAAAGCAGCACCATCCGTATCGACAGGCGGCCGTTCCGCCAAGAGCGCCGCATCGACGCCGAGACGCACAGTTGCGGCACCGCCCGCACTGCGCCGTGCCATCGCTGCTGAGATCGGATCACGAAGCCAGGCGCCCGCGCAACCTCGGAGCAGATGTTCCAGGGCTCCGCGGTATGGGGCGTCGCGGAGGTCTGCGGCGCCGTTGAAGAGCAGCGTCGTGCCAAACGACTGCGCCTTGGCCACGATTTCGTCATCGGCACCGTCGGCCATGAGCAGCCTCCGGGTTCGCGGGCCGTCGCCGCCATCGGCTTGGGCCACCGCGGCGACGTACTGCCGCATGTGATGGAAGTCGGCCCAATAGAGAAGGCGTCCCTCACTCACGGCCGGCAGGCGGTCGAGGGGAACGGTTTGGCCGGCACCGACATCCATGCGCCGGTCGACTTCCGCTGCGTCAGGAAGGGCCACCCGCCGCGCCAGAAGGGCCGGATGGCGACGGGGAACGATGGTGACTCCCGCCTCGCGCACGACGGAGAGAAGACCTAACTCCGTCGCTGCCATACCGATGTTGACGCCGGGCGGCGCCGCGAGGACAGCATGGACTGGCGACGTCTGCGGCATGATCGCTCTCATGGAGAGGTTTACCGACCGCGTACGGCGGTGACCGCCAAGCTGGTGAGCAGTTTCGCGCCGATCCCAAAGTAGACGGCGGCGTTAACCAGGGGGTTATGCCTTGGTGCGTCGAAGCGGCGATAGAAACGTGCCATACCGCGATGGAAAGCGACCTCCTGGCGGAAGGCGCGCCGTGCGCCGCTGGAACCTCCCTTGACGTGCAGTGCGAGCCCGGCGGGTTCGTAGAAGACCTTCCATCCTGCGTCCCAGAAGCGATGGCACCAGTCGAGGTCCTCCATGTAGAGCCAGTAGCCCTCGTCGAGCAGGCCGACATCGCGCACTGCCTCCATCCGGCAGAGCATGAAGGCGCCGTTGACGGCGTCAACCTCGCCGGCCTCGTCATCCCCGAGGTCGGTCGCGCGATATTGGCTCAAGTTGCTGGAGGCATCGGCCTTCCGGCCGATGCCGGTGAAATGAGCGAGCGCCGCGAGCGGCGTTGGGAAGGACCGCTTGCAGGCATGGTCCAGCTCTCCCGACTCAGTGACGAGCTTGACCCCGACCATGCCGATCCGCTCCTGACTCCAGAGTCGCTGCAGCGCGGCGTCTAGCGTGCCGTCATATATCTCGGTGTCCGGGTTGAGCAGAAGAATGGCTTTGGCCTTGCTTTCACGCAGGACCACGTTGTTTGCGGCCGAGAAGCCGATATTGGATTTCCGGATCAGCCGTACGTCCGGAAACTCGCGTTCGACCATGTCCGGGGTTGAGTTGGGACTGCCGCTGTTGACCACCGTGACCAGCGTGCCTCCGGACGCCGGGTGATCCATCACAGAGCGCAGACAATTGCGCAGCAACCTTTCGGCCCCATGGCTCACTACGATCGCCTCGATCTCCACGCGCTGACTGTAGCCGCTGCTCCGCTGGACCGGGTGCCCTGCGAGCCTGGCGGCCGTGCAAAAATCCCGAGCCCATGAAGCAGCCGGACGCGAAATCCCCGACGGATCGCCGGACTTCGAGCGCCGTCGGCCCAAGTGGAGTGGTGATTCTCGGGACGAGTCGGAGTGGAACCAGCGCCATAGCTCGGGCCTTTGTGCTGGCGGGGTTCTTTGCCGGCACCGACGAGCAGTTGCTCGGCCCCAGGCCGTCTAATGTCATGGGACATTTTGAGGCACTTTCAGTCCTCGAGTTGAATGAAGAGGTACTTCGACGCTTCGATAGTTCCTGGTGGGCTCAGGGCCCGTCGGCAGCGGTGCAACGCCGGCATAGGGCCGACTACCAGCCGAGAATTCGCTCCATTCTCGAATCCCTGCAATCACAGGCTGAGGGTCACCCGATTGTGATCAAGGAGCCCAGGATCAGTGCATTGCTGCCAATTTGGGGGTCGGCGATCGACAGGCGCCTCCACGTCGTCCTTGCGGTTCGGAGCCCTATCGAGGTCGCTCTGTCGCTCTTCGAACGCGACGGCACTCCTCTTCAATGCGGACTCGCCGCATGGGAGGTTCATATGACTGGCCTTCTTGACTATCTCAACGGCGCCGATGTGACGGTTGCTCCATTTGCACAGATCATCAACCGGCCGGAGAGCATGGTGAAGGCGGTGGAAAGCGCTGTCGCCCATATTGGTTCTGCATATGCCGAGCACGTCAAATCGTCGCTTGCCGGCGACGGTATCGACCGTGAGCTCCCGGGCCAACGTGACAGTGGGCTCCACGACGAGCTTCTTTCGGCCCGCCAGAAGCGCGTCTGGGCTTTTCTTCACTCGCTTCCAGCTGGTGGATGTCACTTGAAAGTTCCTGCCGAACTCCGCGAGTCTCCGGTCGTGGCTCAGGATCTAGTCAGGCAGGAGGGCGAGCGGCTGCGAGCTCAGGCTGGTCTCAGCTACATCGCGACAACCCTCGACGGGATTGTCGGTCGCATCGACCTTCTCGAGCGTCAGATGAAAGATGCGGCCGATGCGGCGAACGACCTTACGCAAGCAATGAACGACACCAGAGCCAGGGCAGAGGATGCCGAAACGAGCCTCAGGACTATTCAGGGCTCTCGTAGTTGGCGCGTGACGGCTCCACTTCGCCGATTTGGGGCTGCTTGGCGAGATAGCTGACAATCCCCGTGGTCAACTCGCGTGTGCGCGGCAATCCATATATTGGCGACGTGAGTGATGGGCGGGCACCGATCCTCTATATCGCCCCGTGGGTGGACCTCGGCGGCTCGGCCAGCGCGACGGTCGATTGGTTCAAGCACCTCGACCGTACCCGCTGGGCGCCATCGCTGATCACGACGACGCCTTCGCCGAATCGTCTGCTCCACCAAGTTGAGCCCTATGCGGAGGAGATCTGGAACCTGCCGGACCTGATGCCGGGCCGCGCCTTCCCCGAGTTCATCCTCGGCTTCATCGAGAGCCGGATGGTGCGAGTCGTCCACGTTGTGAACTCGCGGCGGGCCTTCGACCTGCTCCCGGATATGACCTGCTTGCCGGAACCCCCGGCGGTCGTCGCCGAGCTGCGAGCAGAGGATCCCGGACAGACGAACCACCACGTCCGCTACGTGACGCGGCGCTACGGCAACCTGATCGACGCCTTCTCGGTCGCCGGCGAGGATCTCGCGAAGGCCATTGCCGAGCAGGAGATTCCGCTCAGTAAGGTCGATTGCGTGCCCGAGGGAGCGGCGCCGGCGGAGGCGGGGGAGCGGCGCAATGCCCTGTACGCTCGGCTCCTTGCGGAACGCCTCGCGAGCAGCCAGTGGCGGAACGAGGAGCTCTTCGGCGATGAGGTCCCGGAACGCGACGAGCCGTTGGGCGCGCCTCCGCGGCCCCTGCGGCTTGGACGCGACCCGCTCCCGGAGCGCACGGTGGGGGTCATCGTTCCCTGCTACAGGCACGGCATCTTCCTTGATGCCTGCATCGCCTCGATAAAGGCCCAAACCCATGCCCCGGCCGCGATCGTCGTCGTGGACGACGGGTCGAACGATCGGGAGACGATCGAAGCGCTCAGTCGTCTCGACGACGATCAGGAGGTCACAGTTCTGCGCCAGCCCGAGAACGCGGGGCCGAGTGCCGCTCGCAACCGGGCGATCAAGAATCTCAACACCAGTTACGTCCTGCCGATCGACGCTGACGACCAGCTGGTTCCGGATGCGCTGGAGCGCATGCTGGCGCAACTCGAGACAGCATCCGAGGACGTCGGCTTCGTCTACCCCAGTTGGCGTCACATCGGGAATCAGTCGGAGGAGGTCCACCCGCCGGCCTACAACTCCTGGCTGCTGATGGAGGGGAACTATTGTGCCGCCCCCGCGCTTTTCGACCGACGGCTGTTCGGGGAGCACGAATTACGCTACGCCGAGGAGATCGTGGTTGGTCACGAGGACTGGGATCTGATTCTCCAGCTGGTCGAAAGGGGCGTGCACGGCGTTCCCGCCGACGAGCCGACCTTCCTCTACCGCAGGCAGGGCTTCAGCCGGGTCAACGCGGTCGACTACGGGCCCGATGCGTTCGAAAGGACGATCGAGCGCCGTCATCCGCACCTGTATCGGAATCGCGACGCGATCAAGGCGCGCTGGGCCCCGGCGCTCAGCATCGTTCTGCTCGATGACTCCACCGGCGCATGGCGGGCGGAGGATCTCCGGGGGCTTGAGCGGCAGACCTGCACGGATTTCGAGGCGCTGGCCCGAACCGAGCTTCGCGAGGGCGTTCGGGCGGTGGACGGAATTGCCGATTCGAATTCGCCGGGCGCCTCGCTGCAAGCCGCAATCGACACCGCGCGCGGTCGGTGGGTGCTGCTTCTGCCGCGCACCGCCACCGCGGTTCTGGATGTGCCGTCGTTCGTCGAGCAGGTGATCCACTCTTTCGTCGCGAATGGCAATGCGTGTGCGCTCGTGCTCGCCGATATGCCCGGCCTGTCGCGGGCCTTCTTCGGCCAACTCGACAACACCGAGCGCCTCTCGGCTAAACCCGGCGCCGTTGCCTTCGAACGGTCGTTGTGGGGCCGCGCTCCCGAGATTCCACTCGGCGTCGAGGGCTCGCCGTTCGCCGACCTCGCGGTCGGTCTGAGGACCATCGGCCCGGTGCAGTGGAGGGTCGCTCCGGTAGGAACCGAGGGTGCGCCCTGGTCGGTCGATCCCCCCGAGCGACACGACGACCCGGGCCAGATAGACATCAATCTGCCCGGCTGCACAGACAGGTCGGAGGCGGCGATGCGCCACATGGTTGTCCACCAGACCCCGCGGCTGCCGGAGCTGACGCCCGGAACCGTGCGGCGCTGGAAGCAGTCGGAGCCCTGGACCCCGCCGCAGACGCAACTGCTCTACCGCTTCATCGATCCGAGAACTCAGCTCCGTACGGTTCTACCCGATAAGCGCCCGCCCCCTGGGTACATGCTCGAGCGCGTCCTCGGCAGCACGCACCTCGTATCCCTCCCTGACACCAAACGGGTGGTGCATGCGAACCACAGCTTCAAGGTCACCGATCGAGAGGGAGAGTTGGTCGAGGGCGAATATCACATGGGATATGTCGAGCAAGAACAGCTCGTGCTGATGGACCCCCTGGAGCTGCGCCGCGTCCCCGAGACCGGACAGGAGACTCTCGTCGCCGGCCGGGGCGATCCGCTTTTCCACGGCTCCGAGCCGCTCGAGACCCTCGGCTGGATCGAGGCCTGCCCGATCTTGCCCCGCGCCAGTGAGGTTCTTCACACCGGACCATGGGCTGTTGTCTCCTTGCGGCGCCAGGCCGATGCTCGCGGTTGGAGGCACAGCTACTCGGTCGGCGCTGCCGATGTGGGTCCAGGCGAGGGCGACATAGGCTCCCTGCGCCGCTATCCGGGACCGGAGATGATCGCCCTACGGCTTCGCCCCGACGGGCGGCTCGACAGCGAGCTCTGCGTGCCCGGCCGCGCCAGCCGCGATCCGCGCAAGATCGCCCGCTGGATCGCCGAACCGCTTCGCTCCTGTCGCAGCCCGGCCGGGATGAAGGGCGTGGCCCTGCGTGCGCGCTACCTGACGCTCCATCACCGGGCCCGCCGTCTCGCCGGGAACGACGGCGAGACCCTCGGGTACCTGTGTCGCGAGAACATCCCTGGCTGCAGCATTCTCTACAGCACCATCCACCCCGTGACCGGCGATCAGCTGGTGACCCGGTTCCCGCGGGAGGCGACCGACGTGGGCTACCTCATGGACGGCATCCTCGGGGCCATCTTCGACCCGCCGAGCGGCGATGCCGCGAGCGGGGCGCCGGGCCCGTGACTGCCGGTGAGCGACGGCAAGCAGCCGTGGCGGACGATCGAGCCCGGATTCTCTACCTCAGGCCGAGTGTGGACGACGGCGGCCTTGGCGGGGCGACCATCGATTCCTTCGTCCGTCTCGACAGGGCCCGGTGGGCGTCTCACCTGATCGTCACGGAGCCCTCGCCCAACCGCCGTTTGCATCAGCTCGAGCCGCTCGCCGAGGAGATCGTGAACCTGCCCGAGCAGACGACCGGAGCGGCCTTTCCGGAGCTCATCCTGAGCTTCATCGAGAGTCACCGCATAAGCCTGCTGAGCGTCGCCGGCTCGCGGCTCGGCTTCGACCTCCTTCCCGACATCGCCGGCCTGCCCGACCCTCCAGCTGTGCTCGTACATTTCGCCGACGGCGAACCCGGTCCGCCCGGCTATGTGGGCTATGTGACTCGGCGGTACGGGGATCTGGTTCGACGCTTTTCTCGTTCCCGGTGAGCGGACGAAGCAGGCGGTGGCCGGGAACGAGATTCCGCCGAGCCGGATCGAGGTTGTGCCCTCTGACCCCGGGGATGCGGGCCTCCACCAGGGCGAGCTCTTCGAGCGCCTACAGGCCGGCCGGCAGGTGGCGGCTGCCCGACGGGTCGCGAGGTCGGATGAGAAAACCGCTGTTGCGCCGACGGGGGCGCCGCTGCGGCTGTCGCGCAACCCTCCCCGCGAGCGCACCGTCAGCGTCGGCGTGCCCTGCTTTCGGCATGGCATCTACCTCGACGAGTGCATCCGCTCGATCAAGCTTCAGTTCCTGCGTCCGAAGCACATCGTCATCGTTGACGACGGCTCCGACGATCCGGAGACGCTTGAGGCGCTCGAGCGATGGGAAGCCGATCCGTCCATCACCGTTCTGCGCCAGCCGGCCAACCTCGGTCCGAGCGCCGCGCGCAACCGAGCGCTCGAGGTCTTCGACACGGATTACGCGTTGTGGATCGATGCAGACGACCAGCTACTGCCCGGAGCGCTGGACAGCATGATCGCGAAGCTCGAGGAGGCTCCCGAGGACGTCGGCTTCGTCTATCCGCATGCAAAGCACACCGGCAGTCGCTCCGACTACCTGGAGACGCCGGCGTACAACCTCTGGTTGCTGATGCAGCGCGACATCTGCCCATCTCCATCCATGTATGACATGCGCGTGTTCGACGGAACGGGAGTCTCGTTTTCAGAGGACATGGTCGCCGGTCACGAGAGCTGGGACCTGATCCTTCAACTTGCAGACCGGGGCGTCTGCGGCCAGCCCGCCGACGGCCCGACGTTTCTCTACCGGAAGCGCGGATTCAGTCGCTTCCAGGCGCTCGACTACGGACCGCGCGACCCCCACCGGGATGCCGAAGTTCGACACCCGAGCCTCTATCTCAACGAGGCGGAGATCAGAGCCCGCTGGGTGCCGTCCCTTCCGGGCGGGTCTCGATACCTCGAGAAGCTGACGCCCAGTGCGGGGCGGAGATGGGACGACGTAGCGGGGTGGATGCCGCCCGACACCCGGCCGCTGTGTCGTCATATGCACCTTCACGAACCGACGAGAGTGGTTACGAACGACCGCAATCCCCCTCCCGGATTCCGGTTGGAGCTCGATCTGGGCGTGACGCACGCCTTCCCTTTGCCGGGCACGCAGAGACTTGTCGCGAGGGCAGCGACCTTCGAGTTGAGCGACGAGCAGGACGAGCTGACCGAAGGGCAGGCGTTGGGTTACATCGAAGATCGGCCGTTTCCCCTGTGCGAGTCCCTGGAGCTGTGCGAGATGCCGGAGAGCGGCGAGCGCGTATTGGTGGCGGGTCCCGAAGATCCTCTGTACGGGGTCGCCAGACCGATTGCCCTTCTCGGGTGGGTGCAGGCGTTCCCGCTCCAGCCCCGCGGGGATCGGACGGAGCCGGCAGCGAGGGTCGTCGCGCTCTACCGGCGGCTCGACGGCGAGTCTGGGCAACACCTCTATTCGGTCGAGCCCTCCGACGGCGAATCGCCAGTGGCCACCGTGGGCTCCCTGTTCAACTCCCCGCGTATGGATCGAATCGCGTTGCGGCTGTGTCAGGACGGCCGGTTGACCACCGACCTCGCGCGCCCCAGGCGCGCGACGCGAGATCCGCGCGAGCTGGCGCGTTGGGTGGCCAGGTCGCCGGCGTCGGATACGGGTCCGTATCGGTCTCCGAGGGCGAGGGCCAGGAGCCTGGCCCGGCACCGGCTCGCGCACCGTCCGCGCGAGGGTGGGAGCGTCACGCTCGGATGGCTGAATAGAGAAGGCTCACCGGGTGCCCGCCCCCTTTTCAGCACCACTCATCCCGTAACCGGCGACCAGTTGGTCACCTGCAATCCACAGGAAGCGGTCGCCTTCGGCTACCGCTTCGACGGCGCGCTGGGCTTCGTCCTCGGCGCCTAGTCCGGCCTAAGCGTCGGCCGGGGCGGCAGCCGAAGGATGCTTCAACTCGAAAGCCGCTCGATCCTCCGCAATCGCGTTGTTGACCCAGGCACGCAGCTCGGGGTCATCGCTCTCCACCGTCTTCGAGAGGCCGTGGCGAACGCGCGAGCCGCGGACGAGCTGCGGCGGACGGTCGATGGCGCGAAGGCGGGTGAGCAGGTCGGTGTCTTGATACCAGACGCGGAACGCGGGGTCGAAGAACTCGCCGGGGGCGTGTGACATCTCGTCCAGGGTGGCCCGGCTGAGGGCGAAGCACCACGCCGAAAAGTCGGTGCGGAACCAGGTTCCCTCGGTCAGGGGAAAGGTGACGGCGGCGCCATGGTCGAGAGCCTCCTTCAGCGGTGGCCACCATCCGGATTGCGGCTCCACGTCGTCGTTCATCACGACCGCGTAGGGGGTTTCGACGGCCCGCAGCCCCGCATTGACCGGAGCGGTGAATCCCTGCGGTGGCGCTCCGTTGTTGACCAGGACGATCTGGTGCGGCACCTCGGTTCGGGTCTGCACTGCGCGTACGCATCTGCCGACGCGCTCGGATGCGGCGTCAAGGGTGGGAATCACTACCGTTACCTCCGGCGAGGCTCCAAGGGCAGCCCGGGTCAAGGAGTCTCTCGGTCGCGCCGGGCGAGCGACGCTGCCCGCGACGGTCACTACCTTGCGGCCGTTCGAGGCGAGCTCCATGCATATCGCCGCCAGCTCGGACCCGGCCGCCGCTCCGGTTGCGCGGAGACCCAGCACGTCTCTTCTCCTCAGGGCCAGCGCGTGCGTGCAGACCGGATGGCTGTCGGGTTGCAGCGGCAGGCTCGCCGCGGCGGCGGCGACCTGTGGGTCGTCGAGGGCCGCGACAAGCGGGCCGAGTGCCGGCGAATCGAGCTCTGCTGTACCGCTGAGCAGTACGACGATGTTGCCTTTCGCCTGTGCGGCCGCACGCCTCGCGCAGTTCACAAGTCCCTCACGGTTGTCGTTGCGGATCAGGCTGGTGTTGCCTGGGAAGTCATCGAGCACATCGACAAGTCCCACCGTCGCGTCATCGACGATAATCGTCTCGTGCTCAGGCGTTGGGTACAGAGCCGAGACAGACCGAAGGCAGCTAGCAGCTTCCTCGGGGTTGCCTGCGAGGTGGACAACGACTGTGGCGGGAACAGCCATGATTGCGAAGCGTAGCGGTCATCCATGCAGGTGTGGCGGGTACCGCAGGACAAGGTTCAGCCGCGGTTCCGCTGTGAATCAGCCACCGGGCAGGGGCGGTGAGCGAGTGAAGCTCTTCGCCGCCTGGCGGCACTGCCGTTGAGTGCGGACCAACTCCATTTGGCCAGAGACCGTGTTGACGAAGTAGGTGCGTCCGTAGGGCGATGCCCAAGCCGGATCGGGAGCCCCGTCTATGGCGTAGTTCCCGCTGGGTAGAACGGCGTCGCGCCTGCAGCTGAAGGTGGTCTCCTGTTCCGCAACGACGCTGGTCAGCGATGGGTCGTTGAACTCCAGTTGCACACTCCCCGTCATATCCCAGGTATTCCCGAAGACCGGCACGCCGGGCGTAACCTCCACTGGCTGGCCGAAGGTCCAAATCATGCTTTCCCGTCGTGGATGAGGGATGACATCATGAATGACCGCGAGGACACGAGTGTCTTCGAAGTAGGCGTTGGTGAAGTAATTCGAGTACGCATCTACGGTCCTCAGCCAGCCGACAGCGATGAGGGCGCAGGCGACGGCTGCACCCAGGGAACTCAGTAAACGTGCCCTCGGCAGACTGCGGAATGCGAGGGTGGTCGCCAGCATTACGACCGAGTAGAGGATAAGCACCCAACCGACGCTTGCAAGTGCATTGACACGATCTCCGACGCCCGGCGCGAGTGGGTTGTAATAGTCGGTCCCCGGAACGTAGATGGCATATCCAAACGCGATAACCACACCCCCCGCTGCCAGCGTCACCAGCCAGCGACGCAGCTCTGCGCGGCTGGAGTCGGTGGATGGAAGCCAGACATAGACCAGAATGGCGGCGGCTGGAACTAGTGCAACCAGGCCGACGATGTACCAACTGATACTGCCAAAGGGTAGTACGACAGTGGTAAATAATGCCCTGGCCGATTCGAAAATAACCTGCGCATGAGCCCATGCGCCTGCTTCCGTTTCCTCATGGCCAGCAGACGAGGCAAGGGTCACCAACAGCATCAGTGGTATCAAGACCACACAGTTGACCACCCAGCGGGGCACGGCATTCCTCCATGGGACGTGGAGGCGATAGAGCGCTACTGACGAGAGCATCAACGGCAGCGCTGCCTCGTAGAGGAGAATGCTCATCACGAATGCTGCCAGTGATGCGCAATGAAGGGCGATACTACGAGGCGTCTGGGGAGCATCGAAGGCCATCAGTGCCAATAGGAAGCCGAAAGCGGCGAGGCTCAGGGCGGCGGGGATATGGGCCGTCGCCGACCAGAAGTGCAGGGAGTTGGTCGCTGGAAAGATCAGGACCAGGACCGCGATTACTCCTGCGTCGAAAAACGCTACCCCGAGCTTACGCAGCAGTAAGTAGAGACTCAACGACAACAAAGCCCCGGTTGCTCCAAGCCAGGCAAACCAGAACCCCGTATGAGGCCCGAAGACCGCGTTCAATGCAACCAGGTAGACGGCGGCAAGTGGGCGCTTTGCCTGGTTTAGTTCGGTGAGGAAGCTGTTGACTACGCCGCCAAAGCCGTGAGTGTGGGCAGAAAATACGTAAAGCGCCCTGATTGCCCACGAGTCCGAGAGGAAGCCGCCGTGCACTGCGTGTGGACCGTAGGCGGCTGCGGCGACCACAGCAAGAGCTACCGCGACTACTCCGGCCTGCAGCCAAGGATTCTTCATCGAGCCAGTGACCCTCATCGAGTAACTGGTGCCTTGGCTGGGTGGTTATCCTTGCGGCGTCCGACGAGGGTGACTATGTCCCCGAGATTGAATCGGACCGACTGCTCACCGAGTGGACGGTCAGCGAACCAGTCGGCCAACCGGCGCACCATGGTGCTGCGCGGCGCCATGGTGCCGAGCTTGTGCGCCATGTAGCGAAGGGAGTAGTGAGCACTGGGGTGGCTGACGGAAGTGAGCTCGAAGCTGCTGTCCAGATACCGAGTGAGGGTGTTGACCGTGAAGAAAAAATTATGATGCCGCGGGGTCAGCAGATGCCAGCGGCGGCCGGATAAGCGAGCAACGGGAGAGGCGGCATCTCCAGTCGATAGCATAAGAGTCCCGCCGGGTCGAAGCACATGAGCAGCTTTTTCAAAGTCGGCTGCGGGGTCGATTGAATGCTCGATGTAGTCCCACATCGTCACCGCGTCGAAAGAAGCCGCTGGGTAGTCTGTAGTTTGAAAGAGGCCATTGGCTATATCTAGGTCGAGCTGCTTCCTACCCCAGGCGCTCATATCCGGCGAGATGTCGATGCCCTGAACCTCCCAACCCGCCGAGCGAGCCTCGGCCATGAAGAAGCCGGCGGCGGTGCCCACGTCGAGAAGACGTCCCGGGTCGGTCGCATCACCCAGCTGGGTCAGCCGTCGGCGAGCAGTGAGTCGATGCTCTCGCGCATCGCTCAGGTAATCGGAGTAGCCAGTAGCGTCGCCATTGCCGTGATTCCCGAAGTAGTCACTGGCGTAGATCGACAGCAGGTCTTGAGCGCTGGGTAGCTCGCGCCGGAAAAGCAGTCCGCACGACCGGCACGCGACAATCTCGTAGCCGTCCTTGCGCCATTTCGGTGGTTGGTCACCCGGAATCGGTGCATCGCATAAATTGCATTGCATGGCACTAATTGCTGGGGTTAGTGTGCGCGTTGTCGCGAGGGGCTGGCGAAGGTAGTTCATGGCTTCTGGGCGCTACATTTGCAACGCCCAGGTCCAGGCTTGGTACATCAATGCCCTCAAGATGGCTTACGACGTATAGGGGGCGATTCTTGACCTCATCGTACACGCGACCCATATAAGTGCCAATTACGCCTAGGATTAGTAGCTGCATGCCTCCCAGGAAAGAAACCATAATCGCTATCGACAACCATCCGGGCACAGTGTCGGCGACGGTCAGTTTGGCAATTACGTCGCCCACCCCCGCCAGGAAGGATAGCGTCGCCACGAGGAAGCCGATGTGCAGCGCAATTTCCAATGGTACATGAGAGAAGCTCACAATTCCGTTGACACCGAGCCTGAGCATGCGTCGGAAAGTGTACTTCGGCTTTCCGGCATGCCTGTCGTGGTAGTCGTACGGGACCGAGGTTTGGTTAAAGCCAATCCAGCTGAACATGCCGCGTAGGTATCGGCTGTTCTCGCGCATCGACCGGAATGCGTTCAGCGCCTTGCGATCGATGAGGCGGAAGTCTCCCACGTTGGGAGTCATCTCGGTCTGGGAAACGCGGCAAAGGAGCCAATAGAAGCCCCGAGCGGATAGGCGCTTGAAAGGGCTCTCGCCACTGCGATCCACACGCGCCGCATTGACGATCTCGAATCCGTCGCGCCAGTGAGAGATCATCTGCGGCACAACCTCAGGTGGATGTTGAAGATCAGAGTCCATCACCACGACGGCTTCTCCCCGAGCGAGGTCCAGGCCTGCGGTGATCGCCGCTTGATGGCCGAAGTTCCGCGACAGGGCAAGCAGCTTGAATCGCTCATCCTGGCTGCGGATCTCACGCATGATCCGGAGGCTGTCGTCGAACGAGCCATCATCGACGAGGATCACCTCGCACGGCTCGCGGAGCTCGTCGATCACAGCCCCAAGCCGACGCTGAAGCTCCCCCAAGTTCTCTGCCTCGTTGTGGACCGGCAATACGAAGCTGAACGTTGGAGGAGGGGCGTCGCTTAGCACGTTCGACATCTAGCTTTTTGCCTACCTGCCGCCAGAAAAATGATCATACCGTCGCTGAGGGACGCGGCATTCTGGACCCCCACGCGTGTCGAGTTGTAGATTTTTCTATCGCTTGCGCGCGCGGGGGACGGAGCCCTGCGCGCGGACACCCGACTGAGCACTCAAGCGAGAGGCATCCTTGGCGCGATCTTCGATCCGCCGGACGACGCCGCCGTGACCCCGCCCGAGGAGATGCCCTGGGCGCGGGTCTTGCGCGGCTGAGCCACCCGCATTCCGCGTTTGCACACGGCGTATTCCGCGAATGCACGAGATGCAATGGCGTGCTTACAGAAGGTCCGAGAGAGCGGGGTCGTTTCCGCCCGCCGCGCACGATCGCGGCGGGGGTGCGGAGCAGGATCGCCAGGTCGCCGGCGAAAAACGCGGACGTTGCGGGCTGTCCCTCGGGCCTTTCGTCCCGGAGGGGGGAGAGTTTGGCGTGTCGCGGCCTTGGGTTCTGCGATGCCTGTGGGCAACCTCACCACCGCGAAGCATGGCCCAGCCGCCGCCGAAACCTTTACGGTGCAATCATGCCTGTGATGCTTGAGAACCGGAGCGACGACAGGCTGGACTCCCTCAGCGCCAAGGTTGACGACCTGGGCGATCAGATGGAGAGGGGCTTCAAGCGCGTCGATGCCGAGCTGCGCGAGCAGCGACGGGAGACGAGAGCCGGCTTCGATCGCGTCGATGCCCGCTTCGACCGTATCGACGAGCGCTTCGAACGCGTTGACGAGCGCTTCGAACGTATTCATCGGCTGATGGTTCAGTTCTGCGGGATGATGCTCGCCGCGCTGATTGGCCTGATCGCGACTCAGCTTTAACCTCAGGCACCGATCTCGCAATCGCAATGGGAATGGCCGTCGTCAGCCCAGCGCCCAGAGGAACAGGTGGGCTGGGATCAGGTCCGCGTCGGCGCGCTGCTCGAGGCTGTCGATGGTCACCAGGGCAGCCGGCCGGCCCGGGAACGCGCGCGCGATTCCGGCCGCCGTCCGCCGATCCGGATTCGACTGGTACTTGACCTCGACGGCGGCCAGATTGTCGTGGGTGCCGCAGACGAAGTCGATCTCCCCCGATCTGCGCGTGCGCCAGACGTGCAACATGCTTTGGAAAAAGGCTACCTATTTCAAAAATTGCTTTTGGATTTAGGGGGCCTAGTGCGACCCCTCGCCGCGCACGATCGCGGCGGGGGTGCGCAAGAGGATCGCCAGGTCGCCGGCGACCGAGATGTTGTCGAGGTAGTCGCGCTCCATCGCCAGCCGCTCCTCGAAGGTCAGGTCGGCGCGGCCGTAGACCTGCATCGGCCCCGTCATCCCCGGCTTGACCGCGAGGCGGATCCGCTGGCGCTCGTCATAGAGGGCTACCACCGCTTCCTCCTCGGGCCGCGGCCCGACCAGCGACATGTCGCCGCGCAGGACGTTGACGAACTGCGGCAGCTCGTCGAGGCTGAAGCGGCGCAGCATGCGGCCGGCGCGGGTGACGCGGGGATCGTCGGCGATCTTGAAGGCGGGCTCCTTGAGCTTCTCGAGGTCGACCAGTTCGCCCAGCTGCTCCTCGGCCCCCGGCACCATCGTGCGGAACTTGAGGACGGTGAAGGGCTTGCCGTCCTTGCCGGCCCGCTTCTGGCGGAAGAGGACCGGGCGGCCGGAGTCGAGCAGGATCAGCAAGGCGCTGATTAGCAGCACGGGGGAGAGGAGCACCAGCATGAAGCCGCTGATCGTCACGTCCATGATCCGCTTCAGCGCTTCGCTCGAGCGCGGCGGGTCGGAGAAGCGGAAGTCGAGCACGGGCAGCTCGGCGAGCCGGTTCAGCTCGATCCCGGGGCCGAGCAGGCCGAAGTGCTGGGGCAGGAAGGTGAGCGCCAGGCCGGCCGCCTTGCACTGCTCGATCAGCCGCTCCGCCGCCGCCTCGCTCATCTCCTGCTCGGTCACGATCACCCGCTCGACCTGCTCGTCGTCGGCGACCCGAGAGACGTCGGCGATCGTGCCGAGCCGCGGCAGGCTGCCGGCGGCCCGCTCGTCGTCCTCGCCGCGAGGGGCCAGGTAGCCGACCAGGTGCAGGCGGGTCTCGGGATGGGTGGCGACCCGCCGCGCGACCACCGCGACCGCCGCCGCAGGCCCGATCACGATCCCGGTCGCGGCCCCGGCGAGGCGGTGCCAGAAGAAGCGCAGGATGGCGCGCGAGGCGAAGGCGCCGGCGAGGGCGCCGAGGCCGACGGCGATCGCGCTGGCCGGTGGCAACGGCCCGACCGGGCTCAGCGCCAGCAACCCGTCCAGCGCCAGCGTGCCCAGGGCGGCCGCCGAGATCAGGCTGGAGATCTCGTCGAGGGTGCTGTGGCGGATGCGGCGGTGGTCGTTGTCGTAGAGGCCGTGCAGCTTCAGCACCAGGATCCAGACCGGGCTGAACATCGTCGCCCAGAAGAGCGTGCCGATGTCGGTCTGCGGGCTCGCCGCGGTGACGATGCAGAGCGTCGCGACCATCGTCAGCCAGTCGCCGGTGGCGAGCATCCGCCGCAGCAGCGAGCCGCGCCGCCGCGCCCCGCTGGGCCCGGTCAACCCCAGACGCGTCGCCCGCTCGGTCCTGCCGCCGCGCGGCCGCGGTCCCGGCGGCTGCGCCGGCGAGGCCATGCGCGATGCGGTCTCCTGCGCTTTGGTCGTCATCGTGGGATCACCCACAGCTCGGTCTCCCGCGGAGGCACTTTTCCAGCGGATTCAGGCGGCGGGCGTGGTCGAGGTCGGCTTTGGCCGCCGCCCGGTCGCCTGCCTCTTCCTCGACTCTAGAGCGTAGGTAGTAGAGCTGCCAGTTGCGGTCTTCGCGGTCGATTGCTTGCGTCAGCCGTTCGGCCGCGACGTCGTATTCGCCCTGGCTCTCGGCCAGGAGCCCGAGCTGAACGTATGGCGAGGCGGCGAACGGCTCGATCGAACGCGCCGTCTTGGCGTGGCCTACGGCGCTGGTCAGGTCGCCGTCGGCGGCGGCGCTCTGGCTGGCGTTTATCTCGCGGTTGACCAGCAGTGGGCCGATCAGGGCGACCGCGGCGATCCAGGCGATCGCCAGGCCGGCGACGGCGAGCCCGAAGCGGCGATCTTCGCCGCGGGCGATCAGGGCCGGATCCGGCGCGGCGGCCAGCTGTGAGCAGCGCGCCGCCACCAGCACCCCCGAAGCGAGGAAGAAGACGGCCCCGAGCCCCGGCAGTTCCCAGAACCAGTCGAGCCCGGCGCTGACGGCGAAGGCGAGGGTCGCGGCGAAGAGCGCCGCGTAGCGCTCTCGCTGCGGGTGCGGCGCATCGCGCCAGGCGGCGAACCCGGTCCAGAGCAGCACGCCGACGAGGGCCAGGACGAGCAGCCCGCCGACGATGCCGAGCTCGGCGAACGACTCGAGGTAGAGCGAGTGGGCGTTGTGCACCGGTTGGGCGATAGAGCGGTTCTCGTCCCAGGCGAACTGGTAGGTGCCGGCGCCGCTTCCGAGCAGCGGCTTTTCCCCGAAGGTGTCGATCGCGACCCGGTAGAAGTCGTGGCGCCCGGCGCCGCTGAACTGGGAGAAGTGCTGCTCGGGTTGGTTCGGGAACTGGACGTCGGAGCTGGAGAACTGGTCCCAGGCACGGCCGCCGATCGCGATCGCCAGGCCGATCGCGACAACCGCGGCGGCCGTGGCGACGCCGCGCAGCAGGGTTGGATTTCGCGAGAGCTCTAGGGCGCGACCGGTCAGGCGCCCTTCCCGCTGCTCGACCCAGCGCAGGGCGGCGAAGAGGGCAACGGCGACGGCGGTGCCCGCGAGGAGGATCAGCAGGACCGTCAGCCCCTGATCGACCGCCGCCTGGTTGGCGATGTTGTCGGCGAGGCTGCGCCGTGCCTGCACGGCGAGGACGGCGGGCAGCGCGCCGAGCGCGCCGATCGCCAGCGTGCCAAAGAGCCAGAGCCGGTCCCTGGAGAGCGCCAGCGTGCAGACGACCGCGACCGCGAGCGTCAGCAGCCCGCCGCGCGAGTAGGTGAGGTAGAGGGCGAGGAGCACCGCCGGCAGTAGCGCGGCGGAGAGCCAACGCAGGCCGGTCCAGGCCGCGTGGCGGCTGCTCCAGAGCAGCAGCACCGCCGCGATGCCGAAGGCGGCGCCGTCGGCGTTCCAGTAGCCGAGCGGGTAGGCAAGCCGCGCGGTGGTGTTGAACGAGGCGTTGACCGTCAGCACGTGGGGCAGCAGGCGGCTGACCAGGGCGAGCAGGGCGACGAGGGCGAGAGAAATTGCCAGGCCTTCAGCGAAACGTTGGCGCCTCTGGTCGGTTTGGGCGATCAGGAAGGCGGCTAGAAAGAAGCCCAGGTAGACCAGGCCACGGTCTGCCTCGATCACGCTCAGCTCCACCGACCCCGACCAGAGGGACGACAATGCGGACAGCAGGGAAAATCCGAGGATCAGGCCCGTCGCCCAGTAGAACGGCCGTGCCAGCGCCGCGCGCGAGGCGAAGCCGAGGAGGATCAGAGCGACCACGACCAGCCACGTGGCAAGTCCCGCGAGATGCCGATCGCCGACATCGAAGCCACCTCCGGCAAGCGCAAGACCCACGATCAGGGCGACTGGAGCAAGTAGCGCCGCGCTTTGCTCTAACCTACCGCGCCATGTTTGGGACGCGCCAACTTTCGGCTCCCGCCCGGGGCCGCTCGATACTCGCTCTGTCAACGCTTGCTCTGCTCGCATTTTGTTGCCTGCCGATGCTTGCTCAGGCTTCCTCTGCAGGTTATGAATATTCCAGCGCACCGCCGACGGCGACCGGAGGCAGCACTCCTACCAAGTCGAACTTGCACGGCGGCTCGTCGTCGACCAAGGGCATCGGCTCGCCCGCCAAGTCGGGCGGCAAGGGCTCGGGGAACGGGTCTGGTGGGCAGAAGAATGGCTCATCGGCAAAGCCGGGCACCTCGAACGGCAACGGCCAGGGTAGCCAAGGCAACGGCCAGGAAGGCTCGCCTGGCACCGGCAAGAGCACGGCCGGCACCGCTGAACCGGGCTCCTCGAGCGGCGGTTCCTCGCCGCTGGTGCCGATCTTGATCGCGATAGTCCTGCTCGCCGGCGGCTCGATCGCCTACGTGATGATCAAACGGCGCCGCGCCGCTGCCGGCGATGCGCCCGATTCCAGCGGGCCTTCCGGCTCTTCCGACTCCTCCGTAACGCCCGAGGCGGGCTAGGCGGATGCGCCAGCTGCGGATCGGCCCTCCTCGGCGGGCTCGCCTTTGGCTCGCCTCTTTCGCGATTGCCCTGCTCGGCGCGCTCACGTTTTCCTCCGCCGCGTCGGCGCTGCCGGCGAACTTCTGGGGCGTGGTGCCGCAGGTGGCTCCGAGCGATGAACAGTTGCAGCGGCTGAAACGGGGGGGCGTCGACAGCATCCGGGTCCCCGTCTCCTGGGGCTCGATCCAACCCACCAGGCGGGGTGGATATGACTGGTCCAGCACCGACTCGTTCATCGCGGCAGCCGTCAAAGCCCGGATCGAAGTCTTCCCGTTCCTCTCCACCGCCCCGGGCTGGGCTGTTCCGGTAGACCGGCGCTTCGGCAGCCCGCAGACCCTGCCGGTCCGCAACGGCAAGCAGCGCTCGGGCTGGAAGCGGTTCGTCACCCAGGCGATCCTGCGCTACGGGCCGCAAGGCACCTTCTGGAGCGAAAACCCCGAACTGCCCCGGCGCCCGCTCCGCACCTGGCAGGTCTGGAACGAGCCCAACTTCAAGTACTTCGTCGCCCGGCCCGACCCGGCGGACTACGGCAAGCTCGTCGAGCTCACTTACGCCGCGGCCAAGAAGGCCGATCCGGGAGCGAAGCTCGTCCTCGGCGGCCTCTTCGCCCGGCCGATCGAAGCGACCTTCCACGTGCGGCCGAGGCAGGCCTACTTCGCGTCCGAATTCCTCGAACAGATGTACAAGAGCACCCCGGGGATCAAGTCCAAGTTCGTCGGCTACGCCCTGCACCCGTACACCGGCAGCTACAAGAACCTGCCGGGGCGGATCGAAGAAGTGCGCCGGGCGCTGGCACGCAGCCATGACGCCGGCAAGGCCCTCTACATCACCGAGCTGGGCTGGAGCTCCGAACCGCCGCAGCCGCACAACAGCTTCGCCAAAGGCGTCGCCGGCCAGGCGCGGGAACTGAGAGGAGCCTTCCGGATCCTGACCGCGAACCAGCGCAAGTGGAATCTGCAGCGCGTCTTCTGGTTCTCGGTCAGCGATTACGCGGGCCTGTGCAACTTCTGCGGTGGCTCCGGCCTCTTCCACGAAGGCAAGCCGAAGCCGGCCTGGAACGCGTACGTGCGGTTCGCCGGCGGTCGCCGGTAACCCCACCGGCGTAAGATCGGTGGGTTGAGCACCCGCCCGAAAGCAAGCGTGAAGACTGACCCGCTGGCGCCGTTCAGCGCCCCGGTCAGGCGCTGGTTCGAGTCCTCCTTCGAGGGGCCGACGCCCGCGCAGGTTGGTGGTTGGGAGGCGATCGCGGGCGGCGCCAACGCGCTGATCTGCGCCCCGACCGGCTCCGGCAAGACGCTCGCCGCCTTCCTCTGGGGCATCGACAGGCTCTCGCGCCAAGCCACCGATGGTCACTTTGCCCCCGATATGGGGGGCAAATCGTCCACTCGGCGTGAGGACGGCGTGAAGATCGTTTACGTCTCGCCGCTGAAGGCGCTCTCCTACGACATCGAGCGCAACCTGCGGGCGCCGCTGCGCGGGATCGGGTCCGACATCTCCGTCGGCCTGCGCACCGGCGACACCAGCCAGAAAGAGCGCCGGGCGATGCGCAAAACGCCGCCCGACATCCTCATCACCACCCCCGAGTCGCTCTACCTGATCCTCTCCTCAGGCGCCCGCGAGATCCTCACCGGGGTCGAGGCCGTGATCGTCGACGAGATTCACGCGGTCGCCCAGTCAAAGCGGGGCTCTCACTTGGCGCTGACGTTGGAGAGGCTCGAGCATTTGGTTGGGGCCTCTGTCCAGCGCATTGGTTTATCCGCCACGCAGCGACCGCTGGAGCGGATCGCGAAGTTCTTGGTCGGTCCTAAAAGAGATTGCGAGATTGTGGATGCTGGGGTGGCTAAGGAGCTGGACCTGGAGATCGTCGTGCCTGTGGAGGACATGTCCGAACCGGGAGCTCCCAGCTTTCCCAACGCTGACGGCAACCCGACCGAGGGAGAGCCGCTGGCTCACGTCCGCTCGATCTGGCCCGCGATCTACCCCGAGCTGCTGAAGCTCGTCCAAGAACACAACTCAACGATCATCTTCGTAAACGCTCGTCGAGCAGCTGAGCGCTTAGCGAAGCGCTTGAACGAGCTCGCCTTTGAACAAGCTCCCCAAGAGCTGCCGGCGACCGAGCACGGAGGTCACGCCCCTTCCGCGGGTGGCGCCGGGGTCGGGGGGTCCGGACAGGCGCGGCGTCCTGTTCCTCGCCCTGTCAGCTCAACGAGAGATGCCCAGCCGCCCGGCGAGGAACCCAGCGCCAGTCCGGACCCCCCGACCCCGGCGACAGGACCCGCGGCCGACAGCAATGAACCCTTGCCCGAGATTGCGCGAGCCCATCACGGATCTTTGTCCCACGAAGAGCGCCTCGTGGTGGAGGAGATGCTCAAGTCTGGGCAGCTTCCCTGCCTTGTCGCGACGAGCTCGCTGGAGCTGGGCATCGACATGGGCGCCGTCGACCTGGTGATCCAGGTCGAGTCGCCGAAGTCGGTCAGTCGCGGGTTGCAGCGGGTCGGCCGCGCCGGCCATTCGCTGGGCGAGGTCAGCCGCGGGCGGATCTTCCCCAAGTTCCGCGCCGACCTGCTCGAGTGCGCGGTGGTCGCGCGGCGGATGCGCGAAGGCGCGATCGAGGAGACGGTGATCCCGCGGAACCCACTCGACGTGCTCGCCCAGCACCTGGTCTCGATGGCGGCGATGGACGAGTGGGAGATCGACGAGGTCGAGCGCGTCGTCACCGCGACCGAGCCCTTCGGCGAGCTCTCCCGCGAACAGCTCGAGAACGTGCTCGACATGCTCGATGGGCGCTATCCCTCCGACCGCTTCGCCGAGCTGCGCCCGCGGATCGTCTGGGACCGCACCCGCGGCACGATGCACGGCCGCAAAGGCGCCCGCCAGCTCGTCGTCACCAACGCCGGCACGATCCCCGACCGCGGCCTCTACGGCGTCCACCTGCCCGACGGACGCCGCGTCGGAGAGCTCGACGAGGAGATGGTCTACGAGGCGCGGGCCGGCCAGACCTTCCTGCTCGGCGCGACGACCTGGCGGATCGAGGAGATCACCCGCGACCGCGTGATCGTCACCCCGGCCCCCGGCCTGCCCGGCGCCGTGCCGTTCTGGAAGGGCGACGGGATCGGCCGCCCGGCCGAGCTGGGACGGGCGATCGGCGCCTTCTCGCGCGAGGCCGTCTCGCGCGATCCGAAGGAACTGGCGACGGACTACGACCTCGACCGCCGCGCCGCCGAGAACCTCGTCGCCTACCTGCGCGAGCAGCAGGCGGCGACCCGGGTGGTCCCCTCCGACGAGACGATCGTGGTCGAGCGCTTCCGCGACGAGATCGGCGACTGGCGCCTCTGCGTCCTCTCGCCGTTCGGCGGGCGGGTCCACTCCGCCTGGGGCCTCGCCCTGGGCCAGAAGATCCGCGAGGAGCACCAGCTCGAGGCCGACGCGATCTGGTCCGACGACGGCATCGTCATCCACCTGCCAGACGCCGACGATCCGCCGTCGGCCGACCTGATCATGGTCGAGCCCGACGAGCTCGAGGACCTGGTCGTGCGCGAGCTCTCCGGCTCGGCCCTGTTCGGCGCCCGCTTCCGCGAGAACGCCTCGCGCTCGCTGCTGATCCCGCGCGCCTACCCCGGCAAGCGCACGCCGCTCTGGCAGCAGCGCCTCAAGTCGCAGAGCCTGCTCGAGGTCGCCCGCGACTTCCCCCGTTTCCCGGTCATCCTCGAGACCTACCGCGAGTGCCTGCGCGACGTGCTCGACATCCCCTCGCTGCGGGGGATCCTCACCGACCTGCAGTCGCGCAAGCTCGGCCTGGTCGAGGTCGAGACCCCGACCGCCTCGCCCTTCGCCTCCTCGCTGCTCTTCGACTACGTCGCCACCTATATGTATGAGGGGGACACGCCTAACGCCGAGCGCCGCGCCGCCGCCCTCTCGCTCGACCGCGACCTGCTGCGCGAGCTGCTCGGCCAGGAGGAGCTGCGCGAGCTGATCGACCCCGAGGCGCTGGTCGAGGTCGAGGCGCAGCTGCAGCACCGCACCGAGGCCGGCCGCGCCGGCGACCGCGACGCCCTGCAGCAGCTGCTGCGCAACCTCGGCGACCTGAGCGCGGAGGAGTGCGCGGAGCGGGTCACGGAGGGCTACTCGGCCGCATCGATGCTGGAGAAACTGGTCGCCGAGCGCCGCGTCGCGCTCATCCGCGTTGCCGGCGAGGAGCGCTACATCGCCGGTGAGGACGCCGGCCTCTACCGCGACGCGCTCGGCGTGCCACCGCCGCCCGGGCTGCCCGAGACCTTCCTCGAAGACCACCCGGACGCGATGCGCGCCCTGGTGCGCCGCTACGCCCGCACCCACGGCCCCTTCCCGACCGCCCAGCTCGCCGGCCGCTACGGCGTCGATCCGGCGCCGGCGCTGCGCGAGCTGGAGCGCGAAGGGGCGCTGATCCGCGGCGAGCTGCTGCCGGGGGGGAGCGAGCGCGAGTGGTGCGACTCCGACGTCCTGCGCCGCGTCCGGCGGGCCAGCCTCGCCCACCTGCGCCGCGAAGTCGAGCCCGCCGCGCGCGACCGCTTCGCCCGCTTCCTGCCGAGCTGGCAGAACGTCGACTCGCACCGCGCCGCCGGCGCCGGCCCCGACCGGCTGCGCGACGCGCTGGTGCCGCTGCAGGGGGTCGCGCTGACGCCCAAGACCTGGGAGGGGGACGTGCTGCCGCGCCGCCTCGGCGCCTACTCGCCGGCCTGGCTCGACGAGCTCTGCACCAGCGGCGAAGTGGTCTGGATCGGAGGCGGAGCGCGTGGTCGCAGCGACGGTCGCATCGCCCTCTACTTCCGCGACGACGTGCGCCTCGCCGGCCCACCGCCGGCCAACGCGAAGCTGGACCGTGCCGAGGGCGGCCCCCAGGAGGCGATCCGCGAGCGGCTCCTCTCCGGGCCGTCGTTCTGGCTCGACCTGCTCGCCGACCTCGACTTCCCCGCCGAGGAGCTGCACAACGCGCTCTGGGATCTGGCCTGGTCGGGCGAGGTCACCAACGACGCCTTCGCGCCATTGCGGGCGCCGCGGCTGCGCGCCGTGCCCGCGCACGAGCGCCAGGGGCGTCGCTTCGCCCGCCGCCGCTCGGGGGCCGGTGCCGCCGTGCAGGGGCGCTGGTCGCTGACCGGGCCGCTGTTCGCCGACGCTCCCGGGCCGGGTGCGAGGCTGCGCGCGCAGGCGGAGCTGATGCTGGAGCGCTACGGGATCGTCACCCGGGAGACGGTGCTGGCCGAGGGGGTGCCCGGCGGCTTCTCCACCCTCTACGCCGAGCTCGGCAACCTCGAGCTGCTCGGCACCGCCCGCCGCGGCTACTTCGTCGAGGGCCTCGGCGGTGCCCAGTTCGCCCTCGCCGGCGCGGTCGAGCGGCTGCGCTCGCTGCCCGAAACCGACGGCTCCTTCCAGGTCCTTGCCGCAACCGACCCCGCCAATCCCTTCGGCGCGGCGCTGCCCTGGCCGAAACCACCCTCGGGGAGGCGTCCCGCCCGCGCCCCCGGCGCCCACGTTCTGCTCCGCGACGGCGAGCCGCTCGTCTACGTCGAGCGCGGCGGCCGCGGCATCCTGCGCCTTGGCGAGTTGAGCGACGGCGATCTCGCCGCCGCCGCCCAGGCCCTCTCCGACGCGGTCTCGGCCGGCCGCCTGCCGAAGCTCGGGATCGAGAAGCTCGACGGCGAGCCGGTGATCGGCTCCGGCCACGAGGAGGCGCTGCTCAGCGCCGGCTTCAGCCGCGGCCCGCGCAAACTCACCGCCTCGGCGCGGTGACCCTCGTACCAAAACGGCAAAGATGAATTTTCTCACCCGGCGCTCGGTCAGATGCCGGTCGGCGTCGATCAAGTGTCCATGCCCTCCCTAAGACACTCGTCCAAGCCCGCAAGAACCCCGATCGTCCTGCTCGCCATGCTCTTCACGATCCTGGCCGTGATGGCGGTCCGTCCCCTCGCCGGCCTCGCCGCGCCGATCGAACCCGAAGCACCCCAGCTCGCGATCGAACCGGACCACTACGACTTCGGCCTGCTGCCGCTCAACTGGGGCTCGCGCGAAACGAACTTCACGCTGCGCAACGCCGGCAGCGAAGCCTTCCAGCTCGGCTGGCCCGAAATCGCCGGCCCCGGACAAGAAGCCTTCTGGACCAACTACAGCCCCTGTTACGGCTCCTACCTGCAGCCCGGCCAGTCCTGCTCGGTGCAGGTCTACTTCGGCCCGCACGACGCGGTCGAATACGCCGCCCAGTTCAAGGTGGGCGTCGGCTCGTACTCCTTCAGCGCCGATCTGACCGGCACCGGCGGGCGGGCGACCTTCACCCCGGACTCGAACCCGACCGATTTCGGCGTCGCCAAAGTCGGCTCGGCGGGGGTCACGCGCGAGATTCAGGTCAGCAACACGGGCAACATGCCCGGCGGCGCCTTCATCGCCGTGGTCGCCGGCGGCGCGATCGGCAGCTTCCAGATCCTCGACGAGAACTGCACCGGCGTCGAACTGATGCCGGCCGCGACCTGCACGCTCCAGGTCCGCTTCCAGCCGCTCAGCGAAGGGGTCAAGAAAGCGATGCTGGGACTCTTCGGAGAAGGCGACGGCCCGACCCCGATCGTCCTCACCGGCGTCGGCACCGCCCCCGATCCGGCCCCGGCGGCGGTCGCCGGCCCACCCGCGACGAGCGCGATTGCCGGCACCGCGTCGCCCCGACGCAAGCACAGGCCAAGGGGACGTCGCATGCGCAGGCGCCATCGCCTCGCGGTTCACGACGCCCGCCTGGTCCTCAGAGCCCGGTAAGGGCGCCGGGCACGCGATAATCAGTGTGTGCCCGATTCGGAGGAGAGCCTCAGCCCGGTCGAGCTGCTGCGCAGCGTGCCGCTCTTCGCCGACCTCGAGCCGGGCGAGCTGGAGAGCTTCTCGCATGTCGCTGTGCCGCGCTCCTTCCCGGCCGCCACGCGGGTCTTCCACGAGGGCGACCACTCCGACGCCTGCTACATCGTCCGCACCGGCAGCTTCCGGGTCACCCGCGAGCACTCCGACGGGCGGGCGATCACCCTCGCCACGCTCGGGCCCGGCGACATCTTCGGCGAGCTGGCGATGCTCGACGGCGAGGTCCGCTCGGCCAGCGTCGAAGCACTGGGCGACGGTGAGCTGCTCGCCTTGCCGGCGGGCGAAGTGCGGGCGCTGCTGGCCCGCCACCCCGAGATCACGGTCAAGCTGGTCGGTGCCCTGGTGCGGCGGCTGCGCGCCGCCAACGAGCGCATCTCGCGCCAGTCTTTCCAGACCGTGCCCAGCCGCGTCGCCGGCGTCCTCTCCCAGCTCGTCGCCGAAGAGGCGCCGCGCACAGCCGCGGGCGGCGAGATCACGATCCGCATGAACCAGTCCGATCTCGCCCAGCTCGCCGGCACCTCGCGCGAGAGCGTCAGCCGCTTCCTCGCCGACCTTGAGCGAGCCGGCGTCGTCCGTCCCGGCCGCGGCCGGGTCACGGTCTTGAATCCGGGGAAGCTCCGCAACTACATCTTTTAGGTGACGGATTTCGCCAAGCCGCGGGCCGCGATGGTCGAGCGCCAGCTGCGGCGTCGCGGCATCGCCGACGAGCGGGTGCTGGCCGCGATGGGGGAGGTGCCGCGCGAGGAGTTTCTCCCCGAGCGCCGGCGCAGCCGCGCCTACGCCGACTCGGCGCTGCCGATCGGCGAGGGGCAGACGATCTCCCAACCCTGGATCGTCGCCGCGATCTGCCAGGCGCTGGAGTTGGTTGGGAGCGAGCGCGTGCTCGAGGTCGGTTCCGGGTCCGGCTACTCGGCGGCTGTGCTCTCGCGGCTTGCCGCCGAGGTGACGGGCATCGAGCGGCACGCCGCGCTCGCCGAGCGGGTCCGGCGTACGCTCGATGCGCTGGGCGTGGAGAACGTCGAGCTGCTGGTCGGCGACGGAAGTCGCGGCGTCTCAGGGCGAGCGCCCTTCGAGGCGATCGCCGTCCACGCCACCGCCCCGGCGCCGCCGCGGACCCTGCTCGCCCAGCTCGCCGACGGCGGTCGCCTGGTGGTCCCGATCGCCGCCGAGGGCACCGACCTGCTGACCGTCTTCCACCGTGCCGGGGCAGAGCTGGTGCGAGAGGAGATCGCCCCCTGCCGCTTCGTCCCCCTGATCGGCGAGGAGGGTTTCAGCCCCGATTAGGACGTGCGCCGGGAGCTACCGGCGCAGACGCAGCCTGTTGCGGCCGCCATGGCCGATCAGGCTGTCTCTGTGGCTGCCGATCAGCGTGTCCGGGCCCGGCGAACCCTCGAGCTGCTCGACCGAGGTGTCGATGTGACCCGGCGTACAGGGACTTCCCGCGCGGCTGGCCGTGCCGCCGATTTCGGCCGTCACTCCGGGGGTGAAGCGGAAGAAGTTGGCGTCGTCGTTGCCGGGGCCGCCGTCGAAGAGGTCGCCGTCGCAGGGGTCGCCACCGACCATGACGTCGTTGCCGGGGCCGCCGATCAGCGTGCTCTTGCCGCTGTTGTAGGGGACGGGAATGTCGGTGCGGGCGCCGATCAGCGCGTCGTCTCCGGGTCCGCCTTCGAGCACGTCGGGATCGGAGTCGTCGCCGGCCTCGATCACGTCGTTGCCGGGACCGCCCTGGAGGTGGTCGGCACCGGGACCGCCTTCGATCCGCACTTCGATCTCCGGCGGGACGCTGCCGTTGACGCTGACCGAGTCGTTGCCGGCGCCGGCGTCGAGCAGGATCGTCTGTACGTCGGCCGCGCAGACGGCGTTGCCGGCGATCGCTTCGCAGCCGTCGACGTTGGTGGGGGAGAAGGAGAGGCCGGCGTCGCTGACCACGTATGCGGAGCCCTGCTTGGCGATCGAGATCGCGTCCTCGCCGGGGGTCCCCTGCACGGTTAGGGAGCCGCTGCCGTCGATGCTGCGGACGCGAGCGACGCTCGGCCCCGCGTCGATCGGAGCGGGCGTTTCGCAACCTTCGACCGGGGTGCCGCCACTGCAGTCGGCGCCGTCCGGGCCGCCGAAAAGCTGGTCGCTGCCGCCGCCGCCCGAGAGCTGGTCGTAGCCGGCGCCGCCGTCGAGCCGGTTCGGGCCGCCGTCGCCGATCAGCGTGTCGTCGAAGGCCGAGCCGACGATGTCCTCGGTTTCCGGCGAGATCGTGTCGCGGCCGTCGCCGTGGGCGGTGCCGGTCGCCAGGTCGGCGGTCACCGCTTCGGAGGCGGTCGAGAAGGAGGCGATGTCGCGTTCGCCCGGGCCGCCGTCGAGCTTGTCGAAGCCGATGTCGCCGCGCAGGACGTCTTCGTCGCCAGGTCCGCCATAGAGGTCGTCGCGGCCGTGGCTGCCCAGCAGCAGGTCGGTGCCGCCTTCGCCGTTCAGCGTGTCGTCGCCGAGGCCACCGTCGATCGTGTCGTTGCCCGGGCCGCCGTCGAGCGTGTCGTTGCCGCGCCCGCCGTAGATGCGGTCGTCGCCGCCTTCGCCATCGACGACCCGCTCGCTCGCTTTGCCGGCGTAGATGACGTCGTCGCCTTCGCCGGCCTTCAGCGTGTCCGGCCCGCGCCCGCCGAGCAGCGTGTCGTTGCCGCCGCCGCCGAACTCGTCGTCGGGACCCTTGGCGCCGAGCAGCTGATCTTCGCCTTCGCCGCCGACCAGGTTGTCGGCTCCCTTTTCGCCGAGCAGACGGTCGTTGCCGCCTTCGCCGTCGAGGGTGTCGTTGCCACGCCCACCGTGGATCGTGTCGTTCCCCGGCCCGCCGCAGATCGTGTCGTTGCCGTTGGGCCCGCCGGAGATCTTGTCGTTGCCGCCGCCGCCGTAGATCACGTCGCTGGCCTTCTTGCCGATGATGACGTCGTTGCCGGGCGTGCCGACGATCGTCGCGTGCTTGCCGTCGCAGGTGGCGGCTGAGGCCTGGCTCCAGGCAGCGAAGAGGAGGATCAGCGCCACGGTGAGCAGGACGGTGAGCAGGCGCGGCAGGATCGGTTTGACCGAAGGTTCCATTCAGGGGCTTGCATCGGCCGCAGGCGAGATCGCTTCAACTGTGCAAAGCCGCTGCCCGATCCGTATCTCGTACGGTCGAGTGTCGAGCTCAGCAGCCAACCGGGCTCGGATCGACTTTGTCCTTGATCACTTCGCCGCCACCGCCGCAGTTGATCGATTTGTCCTGGTGACCGTCGATTGCGTCGATGAAGTCGTTGCCGCCTTTGCCGATGAAGGTGTCAGCGCCGAGGTGTCCGAGGAAGCTGTTGCTGCCGCTGTCGCCGATCAGCACGTCGGGCCCGTCCGATCCCTCGAGGCTCTCGTTGCTGGCGCCGACCTGGTCGGGATTGCCGCACCCGCTGGGGCCGCCGGTGCCGCCCAATTCCACCGTCAGCGCCGCGTTCGAGCGGCCATAGGAGACCGTGTCGTCGCCGGGACCGCCGTCGTAGCTGTGGCCCTGGCAGACGGCCACCGAGGAGACGAGCAGGTCGTCGCCGGGCCCGCCGGTCAGCTGGTCGGCCCCGGGGTCCGCGTAGAGCACGTCGCTGCCACCGTTGCCGACCAGCGTGTCATTGCCGTTGTCGGGGTTGTTGTAGTTCTCGCCGGCTTCGAGCACATCGTCGCCGGGCCCCCCGGTAAGGGTGTCCGAGCCGGCGTTGCCGTTGGCGCGGACCTGGACGCCGGTCGGGACGCTGTCGGCGATGGAGATGTTGTCGTTGCCGTCGCCGCCGGTGATCACGACCAGGCCGGTGGCCGTGGGGACCGCACAGTTGACGCTGGTGCCGCTCGCCGGCGCGCAGCCTTCGCCGGCGAAGACGCCGCTGCCGTCGGAGACCGTCCAGCCGCCGCCGCCGAAGGCGACCTGGATGTCGTTGGGGCCGGCGTCGCCCTGGACGATCAGGCTCGAGCCGTCGAGGCCCTGGTTGAGGATCGCGAAGGTGTCGTTGGGCGGGGGAGTCGGTTCGGCGCCACAGGAGTGCTCGGTGGAGAAGCCGTCGCAGTTGTCGTTACCGGCGCCGCCGAAGGCTTCGTCGGGCCCGGGGCCGCCATCGAGGTTGTCGTCGCCGACCCCGCCGTCGAGCCGGTTCACTTCGTTGTCGCCGACGAGTTCGTCGCCCCCCGGCGAGCCGACCACGTCCTCGAAGCCCTGCAGGCTGTCGTGCCCGTCGCCTTTGGACTTACCGGTTTCGAGGTTGACGATGACGCTGCCGCGGGTGGCGCTCGCGTAGGAGACGATGTCCTGGTTCCCGCCACCGCCGTTCAGGGTGTCTTCGCCGCTGTCGCCGCGGACGACGTCGTCGTCGCCTTCGCCACCATCGGCGTTGTCGCTACCGGCGCCGCCCATGACCAGGTCGGTGCCGCCGCCGCCTTCGAGGCTGGGATCGTCGCCGGGCCCGCCTTCGATCTTGTCTTCGCCTTCGCCACCGTCGAGCCGGTCGTTGCCCTTTTCTCCGTAGAGCCAGTCGTTGCCGCCTTCGCCCGCCTCTTCGTCTGAGCCTTTCTCGCCGATCAGCACGTCGCCTTCGGTACCGCCGAGCATGCGGTCGGGGCCTTTGCCGCCGCGGAGTTCGTCGCTGCCGGCCCCGCCGAGCAGGCTGTCGCTGCCGTCGGCGCCCTTGAGGGCGTCGTTGCCGCCGCCGCCCTCGATGTGGTCGGAGCCGCTGTCGCCGGCGAGGCGGTCGTCGCCCCCTTCGCCGTAGAGCTTGTCGAAGCCCCGCCCACCGTGGATCGTGTCGTTACCCGGCCCGCCGCAGATCGTGTCGTTGCCGTTGGGGCCGCCGGAGATCTTGTCGTCCCCACCGCCGCCGTAGATCACGTCGCTGGCCTTCTTGCCGACGATTACGTCGTTGCCGGGCGTGCCGACGATCGTCGCGTGCTTGCCGTGGCAGGTGGCGGCTGAGGCCGAGGCCGTTGCCGCGAGCATCAGCAGGCAGGCGGCGAGGGCGATTGCGCCGCGGAGCTTGATCGTGTGAGTGAAGGCAGACCGCATCACGGTCCCCATCGACCGTTCGCGCTTTCCCTACAGCCGCGTCCCAACAAACGTCCAGGTGTGGGATTCGCGCCTTCAGATACGCTCGCAGCGCGATGCGAGGCGGGATCTACGTGCTCAACTTCTACTCAACGGTTTTCGTCGACCAGCTCAAGCGCGGTCGCAAGACGGCGACGATCCGGCTGGGCGACAAGACGAGCAAGTACGAGCGCGGCCAGGTGGTCTGGATCACGGTTGGCTTCCGCCACAGCCCGCGCGAGAAAATCTTCGCCGCCTGCATCGACGACGTCGAGGTGAAGAAGGTGGAAGACCTCTCGCCGCGCGACATCGAGCACGACAACCCGGAGTTCCGCCGGCTCGAGGACGAGGTCAAGTTCCTCGAACAGATCTACGGCCGCACGGTCGGCCCCGACGACATCGTCACCGTGATCCGCTTCTCGCAGATCGTCGAGCCGCCCGGCGCGCATTTCGGCAATGGCGAGACGCCCCGCCACAACTGACCTGGATGACGCGCCGGACACTGCGCATCTCTGCGTCCTCGGGTTTGCCTTTGCAACCAGCAAAGGCTGCACCCTGCGTCCTTGATCTGCTTGGTCCGGCACGCCCCCAGGCGGCCATCTAGTACATGGCCGACTACGCTTTCCTCACGACCTGGCTGCTCGACTCGCCGCGCGAGCCTGTCTGGGAGGCGATCTACGACCAGGAGCGCTGGCCCGAGTGGTGGCGGGGGGTCGAGGAGGTCGAAGAGCGCAACGGCGGCAACGGCAATGGCAACGGCGTCGGCGCGGTCTCGCGCATGGTCTGGAAGAGCCTGCTGCCCTACCGGGTCGAGTTCGAGGTGACGACGACGCACATCGAGCGGCCCTACCTGCTGCAGGCCGACGCGGTCGGCGAGCTCGCCGGGATCGGCCGCTGGCGGCTCTACGAGCAGGGCGGCGTCACCGCGGTCCTCTACGAGTGGAACGTCTCGACGACCAAGCCGTGGATGAACCTGGTCGCCCCGGTCGCCCGCCCGGCCTTCGAGTGGAACCACGACTGGGTGATGTCCCACGGTGCCACCGGCATCGCCAAGCTGCTCGGCTGCAAGCTGTTGGCCAGCGGCTGAGCCGTACCGCTATCTTTACATGCTGTTGGCACTCACCTGTATAGAGTGCCAACGTCCGGAGACCGCTGAAACGGCTCCGAGGCTCGTTTTCCCGACTTTGACCAGTAAAACACCCATAACGGAGGTTCACGGATGAAGCTGAAGCCCCTCGGGGACCGGCTGATCGTCAAGCCGATCGAGGAGGAGGAGACGACCGCCAGTGGCATCGTCCTCCCCGACACGGCCAAAGAGAAGCCGCAGAAGGGCAAGGTCATCGCCGTCGGCGATGGCGCAATTCAGGAGGACGGCTCGCGCCGCCCGCTCGACTTGAGCGATGGCGACGAAGTCCTCTACTCCAAATACGGCGGCACCGAGGTCACCGTCGAGGGCGACGACCTGCTCGTGCTGCGCGAGTCGGACGTCCTCGCCAAGCTCGGCTAGACCCCGCCAACCAGGACTTAGAGACACCAAGGAGGAAGGAAACCAATGGCTCACAAGGAGCTGAAGTACAAGGAGGAGGCACGCGGGGCCCTGCAGGCCGGCGTCGATGCAGTTGCCGACGCCGTCAAGGTCACCCTCGGCCCGAAAGGCCGTTACGTCGTGCTCGACAAAAAGTTCGGCGCGCCGACGATCACCAATGACGGCGTCACCATCGCCCGCGAGGTCGAAGTCGAGGACGTCTTCGAGAACCAGGGCGCACAGCTGGTACGCGAGGTCGCCACGGCGACCAACGACGTGGCCGGCGACGGCACCACGACGGCGACCCTGCTGGCCCAGACGATTGTTCGTCACGGCCTCAAGAACGTCGCCGCCGGCGCCAACCCGCTGGCCCTGCGCCGCGGCATCGAGAAGGCTGTCGACGACGTCGTCGACAACCTCCGCAACAAGCAGTCCAAAGAGGTTGCCGGCAAGGAGCAGATCGCTCGTGTCGCCGCCATCTCCGCCGCCGACGATGAGATCGGCAACGTGATCGCCGACGCGATCGAGAAAGTCGGCAAAGACGGCGTCGTCAACGTCGAGGAGGGCCAGACCTTCGGCATGGAGCTGGAGTTCACCGAGGGGATGCAGTTCGACAAGGGCTACATCTCCCCGTACATGGTCACCGACCAGGACCGCATGGAGGCGGTGCTGGAGGACCCCTACATCCTCATCGCCAACCAGAAAATCGGCTCCGTGCGGGACATCCTGCCGGTGCTCGAGCAGGTGATGCAGGGTGGCAAGCCGCTGCTGATCGTCGCCGAGGACGTCGAGGGCGAGTGCCTCGCGACCCTGGTCGTCAACAAGCTGCGCGGCACGTTCACCGGCGTCTCGGTCAAGGCGCCGGGCTTCGGCGACCGCCGCAAGCGGATGCTCGAGGACATCGGCATCCTCACCGGCGGCGAGGTGATCACCGAGGAGATGGGCCTCAAACTGGAGAACACCCAGCTCTCCCAGCTCGGCAAGGCGCGTCGCGTCGTCGTCTCCAAGGACACGACGACGATCATCGACGGCGCCGGCGACGCCGAGGACATCAAAGGCCGGATCAACCAGATCAAGCAGGAGATCGAGAACACCGACTCCGACTTCGATCGCGAGAAGCTCCAGGAGCGCCTCGCCAAGCTGGCCGGGGGTGTCGCCGTTGTCAAGGTCGGCGCCGCCACCGAGACCGAGATGAAGGAGAAAAAGCACCGTGTCGAGGACGCCCTGCAGGCGACCCGGGCGGCGCTCGAGGAGGGAGTCGTGCCGGGCGGTGGCGTCGCGCTGCTGAACGCGCAGTCAGACCTCGACCCCGACAAGCTCGACGACCCGGATGAGGTGACCGGTGCCCGCATCGTGCACCGCTCGCTGGAGGAGCCGGTTCGTCAGATCGCCGAGAACTCCGGTCTGGAGGGCTCGGTCGTCGTCAACAAGGTCCGCGACCTGAAAGCCGGCGAAGGGCTCAACGCGGCGACGGGCGAGTACGGCGACCTGATCAAGGCCGGCGTCATCGACCCGACGATGGTCACGCGCTCGGCGCTGCAGAACGCGGCCTCGATCGCCAAGAACATCCTCGTCACCGAGGCGATCATCGCCGAGCCGCCGGAGAAGGAAGGCGCCGGCGGCGGCATGCCCGGCGGCGGAATGCCGGACATGGGCGGCATGATGTAGCGACGCCGCTCAGGCGTATCCTCGCCTCAACAGGCGAGTGGCTTTGCGAGGGGCCCGGGAAACCGGGCCCCTCTTTTACATCGGAGCAGCGGGAGCAGCGATTTGGCGCAGAGCCTGCGCCAAATCGGCGCAATCAGCGCACCACCCGCGCGCCGACACCTGCCAGCGTCGGGCCCGTGCCACCCCGCCACCCCCAACAACCCGCCGACGGGCCGATAAGTCAAGTCGGACTTGACTTATCGGCCCGTCGGCGAGGGTCTGCTGCGAGATGGGATTTGGGGATCGCTCGGATAGCAGGGCGTCAGCATGGATTGATTTCGCTTGAACAACTGCGGGGTTTGGGAATGGACAAGGGGACGGCGCAATGGCGAGCCCAGGTCGGCGCGCTGCATCGCGTTCACCTTGGTGTCTATGCGGTAGGCCATCCGCGGATGACGGCGGAACGAGAATGGATGGCGGCGGTGCTCGCCTGTGGGTCGAGCGCTGTGTTGTCGCATCGGTCAGCCGTGGCGCTTTGGGGCCTGCGTAAAGATTCCCGTGGCTCGATAGATGTGACCGCTCCGAATCGGCGAGGACGGGTTCCCAGGGAAATCGCTGCCCACCGGGATGGATCGCTGACTTCGGCTGATCGGACGGTCCTTCGCGGGATTCCCTGTACCGCCGTGGCGCGGACGCTGCTGGATTTCGCGGCAGTTGCTCCGGTCTGGGAATTGAGGAAGGTCGTCTCCGAGGCTGAGGTGCTTCGGATCCTCAATCACAGGGCCGTCCGCCAGCTGATCAAGCGGAGCCGTGGACGCCGGGGCGTCGCTCGCCTGAGAATGGTGATGGACGAAATACATCCTCTGACGAAGCGGACGCGGAGCGACATGGAGCTCCTCTTCCTCCGCATGTGCGAGCGCGCCGGATTGCCGCAGCCGGAGGTCAACGTGACGCTCTACCCTGGTGGTCGCCGCACGATGCCGGACTTCCTTTGGCGCGCCTCCGGGTTGATCGTCGAAGCGGACAGCCGCCGCTACCACGACACCGACTCCGCGTTTCAGGGCGATAGGGAGCGCGAGCAACGGCTGCAACTCGCCGGTTGGCGAGTCTCCCGCTGCACTTGGGAGCAGATCGAACGCGAACCCCGGCGCCTCGCCAAAACGATCCGGGGTCTCCTTGGCCAACCAGCCCCTCCGCCGACGGGCCGATAAGTCAAGTCCGACTTGACTTATCGGCCCGTCGGCGGCCTAAGAGGTTGGGGCTGGCGCCGGGGCGGCAGTGGGGCTCGGGTGTTTTTTTGGGCTTGGGCGGCAGTTGCGGGAGGAGGCCGGCGTTGTATTCGGCTTCGGTAAGGAGGTGGCGCGGCGGACCTTGAGGCGCAGGGTGCGCCGAGGGCGATCTGCTCCGGCGTGATCAACTCGGCCGGGGTCTGGTCGTCGGCGCTGGAGATGTGCAGGATCGGGCGCGTGCCGGTTTTGCGCCAGCGTTCGTAGGACTTGTTGAGGCTGTTGCCCCAGGGATGGAAGGTCTCCAGCAGCGCCGGGTGCTTGCCGCCGAGCAGTTCGGTGAATTCGTTGAAATCCTCCGTCGTGCCCTGATCGCTGACCCCGAAGAAGACGTTCGACTTGGGGGGACCAGGGAGAGCGCCGCAGCGGTGCCCGTCCCGAGTGCCGCGGTGACTGCCGTCAGCGCTATCAGCGCCGCAAGGGTGCGTTTAAGCCTCCGCGAGGATATCGCCCATCCTTCTCGGCTCTATTCCCAGCTCCTGCGCATCCGCGGTGCCGCGCTCGCTGGTCATCGATACCTCCATCAGCTCCGCCTCCTCCCAGGTTGCGAACACGGCCTCGCCGAAGGCGTTGCGGAGCCCGATCAGACCGGCGCGGATCAGTGGCAGGGGGACGTGGACGAGCGGCCGCGGCCGTCCGGCGACGCGGCTGACCAGGTCGGACATCTCGTCGTAGCTGAGCGTCTCGGGCCCGGCCAGCTCATAGCGGTCGCGGATACCCGACGCATCACGGCCCAGCGTCGCGACGACGCAGCGGGCGGCGTCGTCAGCCCAGATCGGCTGGAAGCGGGCCCGCCCGTCGCCCGACACGGGCAGCACCGGCAGGAAGGAGAAACGGCGCAGCAGCGTCACCCAGGGGTCGCTGCGGTCGTAGACGATCGAGGGGGCGAAGATCGTGGTCTCCAGCGGCGAGGAAGCGATCGCCTGCTCGGCCAGCCACTTGGCGCGGAAGAAGCGGGTGCGCTGGGCCGCGGCCGCGTCAAGCGCGCTGAAGAAGTCGAAGCGCCGCACACCGCTGCGCTCGGCGGCGCGCAACAGCCGCACCGTCGCCAGCCCGTTCAGCTCCTCGATCCGGTGCGGCGGCTGGTCGCGGATCGTCGCCGCCAGGTGGATCACCGTGTCGACCCCGCGCAGCGCCTGGCGCAGCAGGTACGGGTCGGACATCTCGCCGAGGTCGCCGAGCGCGATCTGCACGTCGACCCGGTGCGCGCCGAGCCGCCGCGGCTCCCGCACCAGGCAGCGCACGTCCTCGCCCCGCTCGAGCAGCAGCGGCAGCAGCCGCGATCCAATGCTTCCGGTGGCGCCGGTCAGGAGCAGCATCTCAGCCGCCGATGCTAGTGATGCTCAGTGGGTGTGGTGATGCTTTTTCGGTTTCGGCTTGGGACCGAGGGTGAGGTTGACCTTGCCGCTCGCGGGCTTGGCCCCCGCCCTCGGCGCCGAGGTCTTGACGACCAGCGCCGGCAGCTTGCGCCCCCTTTTCGCTTTCGGCTTGGTCACCTTGCCGAGCTTGCAATGAGCAGCGCTCAGCGCCACTTTCGCCCGGCCGAGCGTCTTGCCGGCGAGTTTGGGGACTTTGCAGCTCGGCGGTGGCGGAGGGAGCGACGCGGTGGTGAAGACGGCATCCGCCGTGGTCGAGGGGCCGACCGCATTGGTCGCGACGAGCCGGTAGTGATAAGTGGTCGCCGGACTGAGGCCGCCGATACCGGCCGTGGCCGCCCCGGTTGCCTGGCCCGAGCCAGCGGCGGTCGCCGCCGTCGAGCTGCCGTAGGCGGTGGTCGGACCGTATTCGAAGCGATAGGTAGTGCTATGCCCCTCTGGATTCACGCTGCCGTTGAGGGTCGTGGCGTCGATGCCCACACCGCTCGCGGCGCCGATCGATAGCAGCGGCGGCAGGTGCGGGGTGACGGTCACTTTGCGGGTGGTCGAGTAGCTGAGGCCCCAGGCGTCTTCAAGCGTGAGCGCCACCGCGAACGTGCCGCCGGCGGCCGCAAAGGTGTGGGTCGGAGTCGGGCCGCCGGCGCTGCCGCCGTCGCCGAAGTCCCAGTGGTAGGAGACGATCGCCGCCTCTCCGGGCGTGGAGGCGCTTGCGTCGAAGGGAACGGCTTCGCCGGCTTCGACCGCGCCGGGATCGGCGATTGCCGGCGTCGCCGGCGCTACGCGCTGGGCGCAGTCGTCGATGTGGTTGCTCCACTCCTGCTGGAGGAAGTAGTGACCGCCGGCGATCGACTGGTTGAAGAGGGCGCCCGCGCCGCCGCCGAGCGACGCGCCGTAGTCGTCGCTCGAGTTGCGGCACTCGTCGCCGTTCTCAAAGCCTTCGGAGTCATACCAGGCGTTCAGATGCGGGTCGGTGATCGACTCGTTGGCCTCGTGGCTGAGGCTGCTGAGGGTGTCGTTGACGTTGCCATTGGCATGGCCGTTGGGGTACTCGCCGACGCCGCAGCCGAACACGTCTCCGGGCGAGTAGCTGATGTTGGAGTAGATGTCTCCGGCGGATTCGGTGTAGCTGTGGTAGGCGCAGAACTGCTTGTCGAAGCAAACGCCGCCGGCCGTTTCGAAGCAGCTGCCCGCGTGAGGCGGCAGGACGACGTAGTACTCGGCCCCGAGGCCGTCCGGCCAGCCCCGGGCGTTGACGACCGATTCGACCTCCGCTTCAAGCTTGGCGTCGGTGATGCAGGCGGTGAACGATTCCACGCCGCTGTACGTCGGACAGGTGCCGCTGGTCGGGTAGGCGGTCGTGTCGGTCACAGCTCCGCCATAGGAGTCGATGTAGGTGGCGTGCCCGCTCCCGTCGGTGTACTGGGCGCCGACCGAGTAGACGTTGGTCGACTTGCCGCTGTCGGCGGCGACGTTTTCGAAGTAGCTTTCGATCGCCGCCCCGTATCCGGCGGGGAGGGAGTAGCCGCCAGGGACCCAGAAAATCGCGTAGGCAGTCTGTTCGTGCATGACCGGGCCGCCGTGATAGGTCAGCGGCGGTTCGCCGCTGGGTTCGGTCGTCCCCGCCGGCCCGAAGGCGCCCCCGGGGGCGGGGGTGTGGGCCGCGGCCGCTTCGTTCAGCGGCAGGTAGGAGACCCGGCCGCCCGCGGTGTTGGCGACGACCGCGCCGGCCGGCGCGGCACAGACCGCGAGCGCGGCAAGCGATCCAAGCAAAGCGACGAGGATCTTCGATTGCATTTGTCTTCTCTGGATCCTCGTGGGGCGGCGTCGCGCCGGAATCGGAGTGACTGAGCACGCCTGTCTATCGCACCGCGGAGAACTCGACAATACCCAATAGCGGGATCACCAGGTCTCGAGCGAGCGGAGGAGGGCGCTCGGCCCGAAGTCGGGTCGTCGATCACGTCGCGCCTCGCAATCCCTAAAATGTCCGCTCGCGCTTGGCAGGGGCCCGAGTACCCGCCAGGCACCGCAAAGACGACCCCAGGAGAATCTTCGAATGACCTACGTCATCGCCGAGCCGTGCATTGGCCAGAAGGACAACTCGTGCGTCGAGGTATGTCCGGTGGACTGCATCCACCCGACCCCGGACGAGCCCGACTACGACTCGGTCGAGATGCTCTACATCGACCCCGACGAGTGCATCGACTGCGACGCCTGCGTCGAGGCCTGCCCGGTCGACGCCTGCTTCGCCGAGGACCAGCTCCCCGCCGAGTGGGCAAAATACGCCGAGATCAACGCCGAGTACTACAAGAGCAAGGCTTCGGCGTAATTGTTTTCCGCTTGCTCAAGCGGTTTCCGCGCGAGCACAGGCCGTAGCTTCTCGTCTTAACCGGCTGGAGCCAGGCTCAGCCTGCGCTGGTCTCGCGAGGACTACCCGGCTGGCACATCGCGCAGGTCGCGGAACTCGAACTCACCTTGGCCGGCACCGTCCGAGTGCCAGCCGATTTCACCGACCAATTCGTGGAGCGGGACTTCGAGTGCGTCCGCGAGTTTGATGATCGTGCTGAGCCGAGGCTCTCGCTCTCCCCGCTCAAGCAGCCCGATCTCTGTGCGGTGAAGCGCTGTCAGCTCACCGAGCGCCTCCTGTGAGATCTCGGCCCGAATTCGGCAGGCACGGACGCGGTTGCCGAAGTGCTCCGGAAGCGGCCTTCGGTCAGCGATCATCGGCGGGCAGCTCCAATACGAGCCGGTAGCGGACATCGATCGAATTGCTAGGCGTCTCGCCACAGGCGTAGTCGATGGCGCCGATCCTGCGCAGGCGCCGTAGATGGTGATGAGCGAGACCGGCTGCGCTCGCGCCCTCCACGACCTTGGCCATATCGCGGGTTGACAGTGGCCGGCCGCTTTGTCGCAGAGACTTGATCACTCCTTTCTGAACGGGATGGAGGAGACGGTGCGCCAAAGAGGCCCACCAGGCATCAGGGATGGGCGGGATCTCGTCGCTCACAGGTCGCGGTCGAACCACATTGGCTCTGACAAAAAGAAGGCTTCTATGCCGGACCCCGGGTGGTGTACCCCATTCGCCACCCGGGGTCCGGCCGCCACTTGGTCTCGCCCATGGGAGGTGCAACGAGACCGAGCAGTTTTAAGGTCCTGAGTGATAGACGCGACACTAGGTGTTCACTGACAATTTGCAAGTCGATTTGGCGGACTTTTCCCCGCCTATTTAACTTTTTGCGGCTATTGATTTTTGCCGACAGCGGGCCAGCTCAGCAACATGGACGTCCGAGCGAGTCGGGGCCAACCAAAGCGTTGACCCCGACGCTCAGAACGAACTAGCCGGACTTGTGAATGGACGTAATCGGCGACACACGTCCATGCGAAGTAATCTTCATTGCGCTCACCCCCTCCCTGGGTCAGGAATTCCCAGTCAAACGACCTTGCAATCTCCGTTTGCGCAGAACTTTTCGAGCATTAGAAAGGTTCCAGACAACCGGGATTCCCCGGGTAAAGCCCTGCAAACATGCGCCAAAAGTCAGGCGGGGGGCGATTAGACTGCTTGACTCGTACCGATCTAACTATCAGGGAGAGTCCGAATGGCTTCCAAGAAACAAGGCATGAAGAAACGCGCGAGGGTCGCCAAAGCGAAGAAAGAGCTAGACAAGGGCAACGTCAAGGCGTTGGCGAATTCGATGCGCGTCCAGATACTCACGATCTTGAACGAACGCGCAAATAGCACGACCGGACTTGCCAGAGAACTCGGAGTTGAACCCGGCGAACTCGCATATGACGTAGAGGTTCTTCGGGATATGGGCCGCATCGAGGTTGTCGGAGAAAAAAAGCGACGTGGGGCAATGGAGGTCTTCTACAAAGCCACCAGCAGAGCACATCTGGATGACCTTGAATGGCCCGTAATTCCAGATCCAGTCAAAGGTGGCCTGCGTGCGTCGCTGCTTCAGACGCTCATGGCTGATGCAGTAGCGGCAATTGACGAGGAGACCTATGACTCATTGGAGGAAGCCCATATGAGTTGGACTCCGCTGATAGTTGACGGGCCAGGCTGGGAAGAGCTGGTCGAGATACTTCGCGTTGCTCTTGAGGATGTGTTGAGGGTGGGCAAGAGCAGCGCCGAGCGGCTGATCGCCAACGACGAAGAGGGCACTTCATGCACCGTGTCAATACTCGGCTATCCGGCAGCGGTCGATAAGCGAAAAGTCGGCCCGCCCATTGACGCTGATGACCTCGCAGGGCCGGCGAAGCAGCTAAAGCCGAAAGCGAAGAGAGCTTCGCGAAAAAGGGTCGCGGCGAAAAAGACGAAGACGGCAGGGAAAAGCTCGACTGAAAAGACGACCCTGAAATCGAAACGACGTAAAAGCCCGAGTAAATAGTGCTCGGCTTCGGCTAACTCTGGTCGATCTGAATCGGCCCGAACAATTGATACAAGAGCAAGTCGGCAGCCTGAGGCTCGTTGTCGGCGTTTGACGCGGTGCTCTCTGACGGAGAAACTACGCGGATCGCAGCGGTGATCAGGCAGACGGATCGACTAGCGTCAATCGCGTTGGCTTGAAGTCACGCTGGTTTAGCGTCGCGAGCGCGAGTCCGTGGGCGAGTGCGCTGGCAGCGATCAGGCTGTCTTTGATCGACATCGGCCGGCCGCTGCGGCGCAGGTCGGCCAGGAGTTGCGCCCAGCGCAGCCCAACGGACGAGTCCCAGGGAAGGCACTGGATACGGCCGACTCCCTGCTCAAACCATTGCTCCAGCTCAGTGCGGCGCGCGCCACGCGCAAGGAGCAGGATGCCGAAGCGGACCTCGCCGAGGACGATCGGATCGACGACGATCGAGCGCTCGTTGCGGCGCAGCCACTCGACCACCCGCGGTTTGGGATCTGGCTTGGTGGCCTCGGAGAGGACGTTGGCGTCGACGAGGTACTTCACAGCGTGTCGGTCGACTCGGAGTCGATTGCGACGAAGTAACCCTTTCCGGGGCAGGCCAGCAGCCAGTCCACCAAGCCTTCGTTGGGTGACGGCGCGACCCGACGCAGTCGGTACTCATCTGCATCGAGTCGCTCGACCTCGAACTCCTGCCCCGGCGCAATGCCGTCGCGCTGGCGAAGCTCGGCGGGGAGCACGATCTGGCCCTTGGTGGATACGGTAGTTCTCATCGGAGTAAGATAGCATCTTACAATCCCCCATTGGGCACATCAACCCGGAATCGGCCCGAACAATTGATACAAGAGCAAAAGCGCCGCGTAGGTCAAGGCGCAACGAGCTTCGAGCGGCGGCCTCCGGGCCGCCGTTTTCATTTGCGCTGGCCTACTGAACGACCGGCAGAGGGGTGCCGCTGACCGGGGGCGCTTCGGCCGGGGCCGGGGTGGCTTGCAGGACCGGCAGCTCCCGCGGCGTGGCGGCGACGATGCCGCGGGCCGCCTGGCGGATTGCCTGCGAAGCCGGTGAGTCGGGTTCGTCGGTGACCAGGGGGGAGCCGTTGTCGGCGTGCTCGCGCAGCGGCTCGGAGAGGGGGACCTTGCCGAGCAGCGGCACGTCGAGCTCGTCGGCGAGCAGTTGCCCGCCGCCCTCGCCGAAGATCGTGAAGCGCTCCCCGTCGGGGGTCGTGAAGCCGGACATGTTCTCGATCACGCCGAGCAGCTCGAGGTCGAACTTGACCGCCATGTCGGCGGCCCGTTTGGCGACCGTCTGCGCGGCGGGCTGCGGGGTGGTGACGATCGTGAACTTGGCCTGCGGGAGGAGTTGGGAGAGGGTCATCGAGACGTCGCCGGTGCCGGGCGGCAGGTCGAGCAGCAGGTACTCCAGCTCACCCCAGGCGACGTCCTCGAGGAACTGCTGAATCGCCTTGTGCAGCATCGGGCCGCGCCAGACGACGGCTGAGTTCTCCTCGACGAAGAAGCCGATCGACATCACCTTGACTCCAGCGGCCCCTTCCAGGGGGAGGATCTTGCGCTCGGCGTTGACCTCGGGTTTGCGGTTGACGCCGAGCATGCGCGGCATCGAGTAGCCGTAGACGTCGCAGTCGAGCGCGCCGGCCGGGTGGCCTTCGGCGCTCAGCGCCGCGGCCAGGTTGGCGGTCATCGTTGACTTGCCGACGCCGCCCTTGCCCGAGGCGACGCAGATCACGTTTTTGACCTGGGCCAGCGCGCCCTCCGGCAGCTTGTTGCGGCCGAGGGTCTGCTGCAGGCTGCCTTTCTCCTCGTCGGAGAGGACGTCGAAGCCGACCGCCACCGAGGTCACCCCGTCGAGCTGGGAGACCTGCTGGGCGACGGCCTGTTCGAAGTGGGCGCGGATCGGGCAGCCGGCGGTGGTCAGCGAGACGACGACCTCGATCCGACCGTCGTCCTTGATCTCGATCGAGCGGACCATGCCCAGCTCGACGATCGAGCGGCGCAGCTCCGGGTCGATGACGGCGCGCAGCTTCTCGGTGATCTGGTCTTCGCTCGGCAGGGCCATCGCGGTCATTCTCGCAAAGCGCGGGTGCGAGCACGCCCAGCTGCCCCCGACCCGTGCCGGACATCCGTCCGCGGGGGGGAGAGACCGTGCGGCTCAGCCCTTGGTCCCCCGTCTGCAACTCGAACCAAGGAGAGCCGATGTCGGGGACGCGTGGGGGACTGGGACGAATCATTGCAATGGGGATCGCGCTGGCGCTGGCGCTGCTGCTGCTGGCGGCGCGCGAGGCGAGCGCCGGGGACTACTCGGTTGCGCAGTGCGGCTGGTACGTGGACAAGGACGCGGACTGGGCCGATACGACCGGCGGCGCCAAGTTCCGCTCCGACGCCTGGTGCGTCCCGTCGGGGGGCGATCCCTTCGACGGCGTCCACACGAAGAGCTTCACCAAGGGTGGCTCGACGATCTCCGGCACGCGTTACGCCCGCTGGCGCTGGGTGGCGCCGGCCGGCACCGCGATCAGCCGGGTAACGGGTACCTGGTGGCACACGCTGCACGACGGGATGGAGCAGCGGATCGGCGCCGGCAACTGGAACGGCGGCTTCGATCCGATGGTCAGCGCAAGCGGGACCGATACGACCCCACGTAACTTCGCCTTTGACCTTTCGATTCCGCAGCCGGCGATCGAGGACCGGCTGCTGTGCGCCCGGGGGGAGGACAAGTGGTGCTCGATCGAACCCGATTCGTGGTCGGCGCTGCGGGCCTTGATGCTCACCGTCTACGACGGCTACACGCCGGTGCCAGGGGACGCCGGCGCGGATCTGGCGGCCGGTGGCTGGCGCCGCGGGGCGCAACGGGTCAACTACTGGGACACCGACGTCGGCGGCGGCGTCCGCTACAGCGAAACGCTGCTCGACGGCGCCCGCGTCGGGTTGACCGAGTACCCGTGCGCGAAGGCGCTGATCGACGGCGAGTGGAGGGCGACCCGGATGCAGCCGTGCCCGACCGGCGCAGCTGACGAGGTCACGGTCCAGACGACGAACTTCAGCGACGGGCCCCACGCTCTGCAGCGCTGTGCGACCGATTTCGCCGGCAACAGCGCCTGCCTGTTCCCCACCTCGGTCCTGATCGACAACCACCCGCCGGCCTCCCCTCGCAACCTCGTTCTGGCGGGTGGCGAGGGTTGGCGTCATCTGGACAACTTCGACTTCTCCTGGCAGAACCCCGACCAGGGTCCGGCCAGCCCGATCGGCGGCGCCTACTGGCGCATCACCGGCCCGGCCGGCTACGACACCGGGGTCAAGCTCGCGGCGGCGCACGACATCTCCTCGCTTGCGGATCGCACGCTGCCGCGCCCGGGCGTCTACGCCCTCCGCATCTGGCTGCGCGACGAGGCCGGCAATGCCGACTCCGGCTCGGCGATCGAAATCCCGATGAGGCTTGACGACGTGCCGCCCGCGGTGGCCTTCGAGGCGGTGCCCGACCCCACCGGGCCGGAGCTGCCGCAAACGGTCAGCGCGGCGGTGAGCGACGAGCATTCCGGGCCGGCAGGCGGTCAGATCGAATACAAGCGGCTCAACGCCGAGCGCTGGATCGAGCTGCCGACAAAGCTGCAGCATGGAGGCGAACCGGGCACCGCCGACCTCGTCGCCGCGGTGCCGGACAACCTGGAACCCGGCACCTACGTGTTCCGCGCCGAAGCCGCCGACGGGGCCGGCAACACCGCATCGACGACGCGGCGAGCCGATGGCACCGAGATGGCGCTGCGCAGGACCCCGCCGCCGGTGGGCCCCAGCCGGCCCGCGGCGGGAGGAGGGGGAGGCGGGGCAACTCGCCCGACTCCCGGAGCGAAGACCAGGCTCTTTGCCAAGCTGCGCTGGCGCCATCGCCAAGGCCCGAGCGTGACGGTGCCCTTCGGCGCCGGCGCCGCACTCTCGGGGCGTCTGCTCAGTGCCGACGGCGTCGGGCTTGCCGGCCGGCGGCTGCGCGTCGTCTCGAGGCCCTCGCACGGCGCGCTGTCGGGCATTCGCGTCGCGACGGTCCGGACGGGCGCCCACGGCGGTTTCAAGCTCGCGCTGCCCGCCGGCCCCTCACGCCGCATCACGGTTGTCTTTCCGGGCGATACCGGTTTGGATGCCGCGCGTCGTCCTGCGCTGGCCCTGCGGGTGCGCGGGGCGGCGACTCTCAGCGCCGCTCCGCACAGCCTCAGCACGGGTGAGTCGGTGCGCCTCTGGGGCCGCGTGCGCGCCCGCGGGGCGCCGCTGCCACGACGGGGCAAGCTGGTCGCGATCCAGTACTACGAGAACGAGGCGCGGCTCTGGCGGCCGGTTCTGGTCACTCGCAGCGACCACAGCGGACGCTTCCGGGCCAGGTACCGCTTCCGCTACGTCACCGGCACGGCGACGATCCGCCTGCGCGCCGTCGCGCTCGCCGAGGAGCGCTGGCCCTACGCCCCCGGCGCCTCGCGCCCCGTAACCGTGCGCGTCAGCGGCTGACCTTTGCGCTCCCACGCCGCTGCGGACTTTGTACGTGCTATCGGCCGTAGAAAGTCCACAGCGGCGCTCGGGTAGGGTCCGCGCCATGTCACAGGCGACGTTTCACACCAATGCCGGGGAGATCGTGCTCGAACTGCACGACTCCGACGCCCCGAAGACGGTCGAGAACTTCCGCAAGCTCGCCGCCGACGGCTTCTACGACGACCTGATCTTCCACCGGGTGATCAAGGACTTCATGATCCAGGGCGGCTGCCCGGAAGGCACCGGCACCGGCGGCCCCGGCTACAACTTCGAGGACGAGATCAACGAGCACAAGATCGTCCGCGGCGCGCTGGCGATGGCCAACGCCGGGCCCAACACCAACGGCTCGCAGTTCTTCATCGTCACCACCGAGGCGGCGCCCTGGCTGGACGGCAAGCACACCGTTTTCGGGCAGGTCACCGCCGGGATGGAGACGGTCGACGCGATCGAGGCGACCGAGACCGGCGCCGGCGACCGCCCGGTCGAGGACAAGAAGATCGAAAGGGTCGAGCTGTCCGACTAGGGCTGCGTTGAGCCGCCAGCGTTGGGTCGCGGGCCGCTCTGCACGGCGATGGAAGCGCAGCTCGCCGAGCTCGGCTCGGTGCTCAGCGGCTGACCTCGGGACTTCCCCCAGAGCGCTTTTCACGCCGGCGCAGCAGCCCCTCACCCGGCTTCCAGAGGCTGACCAGGCCGGCGACGAGGGTGACGAGGAAGACCTGGCCGAGCATCATCTCCAGCCCGGAGACCATGCGGCCCACCTGCCCGACCGGGACCAGGTCGCCGTACCCCGTGGTGGTCAGGGTGGTGTAGCTGAAGAAGAGGAAGTCGCTTCCCCTGGTGGCGACGTCGGCGCCGAAGAAGCCGCCGCCTTCGATCCGGTCGATCAGGCCGTAGGCCCAGGTGAAGAGGATGCCGAGGGAGGTGTAGACGCTGATCGCGCCGAGGATCGTGCGCGAGGAGACGTTGTCGGCCGTGATCACGCGCTGCAGGACGGCCGCCATCGCCACCGCCAGCAGGCCGATCGAGATGAAGTTGGCGGCGTTGAGGCCGAGCCGGCCTCCGAATGCCGCCGAGACGAAGGCCAGCAGGGTCGCGACCGCGGTCAGGATCAGCGCCCGGCGGACGAAGACCGGGCGGGCGTGGGAGCTGGTCAGGGCGACCACCGAGGTGGCGCCGGTGACGATCGTCAGCAGCACGGCCGACCAGCCCCGGTTCGAGAGCACCGAGGCGAGTACGTAGGTCGTCAGGACCAGCAGAAGCACCAGCCCGAAGGCGTCGCTTGCACGCTGCGCACGCCGCCGCCACCGCTCACGGTTCATCTCTGCAGGTTCGGTCGCGCCGCCACCGTTCCTGCGTGCGGGCGCCTCGCTTCGAAAAGAGCCCCCGGCGCGGTGAAGCGCCGGGGGCTGAGAACTCAGTTCTTGAAGGTTCCTCCAGGCCCGAACGTGTAGGTCGCGCCGTTGAGCTTGAATTCCTTGATCAGGACCTCGCCCATCGTGTCTCGCCCCTTGCCCAGGCCGAGCGAGGCCGAGACTTCGGCTTCAGGCGCGGCGGCCTGCACTTCGGCCAGCGAGCACTCGTGAGCCAGCGAACAGCCCGTCGCGGTGGCGACCGTCCCATTCGAGAACCACCAGCCTTCGCTGCCCGTATTGGTGGGCACTACCGACGCATCCACATACTGGAAGACGTTCGGGGTGGTTTCGCCCGGGTTGTAGACCAGCGAGGAATAGGTTTTGCCCGCCACGTTGGGGTTGACCTCCATCTGGATGTTGGGCATCGGGCTGTGGCCGGCGGTGCTGTCGGCTATGTAGACGCTGAGCCCGATTTCACTGATCGCGGCGATCTTCAAGCCCGCGAATTCGACTTCGGAGCCGTACTCCGCCTTCTCCCAGCTGGACGCTTCGGTGCAGGGTTCCTTGTAACAGCCGGTCTCGAGGATCAGCGCGTCCGACCCGGTCGCGGTCGATCCGGTTTCGGCGACCGGCGAGCCGTACTCGTTGCGAGGCATCTTGCCCCAGGTTGAGAGGCCAATCGGTGCGGGGGGGCCGGCTGGCCCTGGAGGCCCCTGCGACCCTGGAGGCCCTTGCGGCCCGGGGGGACCCTGTGGCCCCGGAGGTCCTTGTGGCCCGGGAGGCCCCTTGGGACCGTCATTGCCGTGGTTGCCGTGGTCGTTGCCCTGAGAGTGGCTGTCTTTATAGACGCGCTGAGGCGTCGAATGACTTGAATTCGCGAGGGCGAGCGTGCCCCCGGCCATCAGGACTACCAGTGCCGCGAGTACCGCCGGCACGTGCCTGAGTAGGAATGACTTCATCGATCCACCTATACCTTCCACACCCCATGGGGGGGGCGCATTTGGAACTCCATGACTGGGACCCCGTGACTCAGGCGTCGTAGCGAATACCCGCACCGTGCCGGCCCGCCCCGACCTCCTTACCACCGAGCGAGTTGAGCCTATGCGCGATTGGATCAACGCGTACCAAAAAAACTCATTGCATCGCTATAAATGGGTATTCGCTTGAGGTCTTTACCCAATACTGGACGAATATATGGGCATTTCTGCCGCTCTCCGATGTCCCGAGACACAAAAAAGCGGAGGGGGTGGGATTCGAACCCACGAGACGCCTTGCGACGCCTAACGGCTTTCAAGGCCGCCGCATTCAACCGCTCTGCCACCCCTCCGGGTGCTCAGACGATGTGTCGATGCTAGCTGCAAATGTATGGACATAAAGGCATGGAGTAAAAGGGGCCTTGCGGTGATTGGATACAGGCATGCGCCGGCTGCTCATCCTCGCCTCGACGATGGTCTTCTTCGACGTCGCCTTCTACGCGGCGATCGCTCCGCTTCTGCCCGATTACGTCGCCGAGTTCGGACTGAGCAAGGCACAGGCCGGGATCCTCGCCGCCTCCTACGCCGCCGGGACGCTGCTCGCCTCGCTGCCCGCCGGACTGGTCGCGACCTGGGCCGGACCGCGCCGCACGGTCATCGGCGGCCTGCTGCTGCTCGGCTGCTCCAGCCTCGTCTTCGGTCTCGCCCACGAGATCGTCCTGCTCGACGCGGCGCGCTTCTCCCAGGGTGTGTCCGGGGCGTTGATCTGGTCCGGAGCGCTGACCTGGCTGATCACGACCGCTCCCCCCGAGCGCCGTGGCTCGGTAATCGGAACGGCTCTGGGCACGGCGGTGGCAGGTGCGCTGGTCGGGCCGATCCTCGGCGCGGTCGCGGCTGAAGTCGGAACCGCCGCCGTCTTCAGCGCGGTGCTCGTCATCGCCGTGGTGCTCGCTGCCTTCGCCGCGCGGCTGCCGGAAGTCGGCCCGCCCGAGCGCCAACCGCTGCGCGAGGTCGGGGCGACGATCCTCACCCGGCCGATTCTCACCTCGACGGCGTTCGTCGCGGTCCCTTCGATGATGTTCGGCGCGGCGGAGGTGCTGGTGCCGCTGCGGATCGACGAACTCGGCGGGGGGCACGTGGCGATCGCCGGCGGCTTCATCGCCGGCGCCGCCCTCGAGGCGGGGCTGGCCCCGATCGTCGGCCGCTACTCCGATCGCGTCGGTCGCCGCATCCCGTACGTGATCGGGATCGGCATCTGCGCCTGCGCGATGGTGGGGATTGCCGCGGCGAATGCGCTTGGCCCGATTCTTGCCGCGCTGATCCTCGGCTCGCTCGGGGCCGGCATCTGCTTCGCTCCGGCGCTGACGACACTCTCGGAGACCGCCGACCTCAGCGGTCTCCATCAGGGCTTCGCGGCGGGTCTCTCCAACATGGCCTGGGCAGCGGGTCAGACGGCCGGAGCGTTGGTGGGCGGGGGCGTGGCAAGCGCGGCCGGGTACGCCGTGCCGAGCCTGGCGATCGCCGCGCTGCTGCTCGTCACCTCCGCCTATGCCTACCGTTCCCTGGCACCTCCCGTGGTCCAGTCGGCTGCGAGCTGACCGAACGCACTAGCTTTTAGCCGTGGCCGCTACCTGGCGCAACTGGACGGGGGATCAGCGATGCAGCCCGGCGGAGGTCGTCCGGCCGCGCAACCGCGACGAGTTGGCGGCCGCCGTTGCGGCCGCGGCCGGCGCCGGGAGAACGGTCAGCGTGGCCGGCACCGGCCATTCCTTCACCGAGGCGGCGTTGACCGAAGGCACGATGGTCAACCTTGCCGCGCTCAGCGGCACGATCGACGCCGACCCCGCGTCGGGCTTGGTCAGGGTCGGGGCGGGAACCGTGCTTGCCGACCTCAACGAGGAGCTGCACGGACTCGGCCTGGCGATGGAGAACCTCGGCGACATCGACCGCCAGACGATCGCCGGCGCGATCTCCACCGGCACCCATGGCACCGGCGCGAAGCTGCGCAACATCTCCGCTCAGGTAGAGGCGGTGGAGCTGGTCGGCGCCGACGGCGGCGTGCGCGAGTTGGACGGCTCCGCGCCCGATCTCCTCCGTGCCGCTCGTGTGGGCGTCGGCGCCCTCGGCGCGATCTCGGCGGTGACGCTGCGCTGTGTCCCCGCCTTCGTCCTCGAGCGGATCGACTCGCCGCAGCCGCGCGAGGACGTGCTCGCCAACTTCGACCAGCGCGCCGCGGAAAACGACCACTTCGAGCTCTTCACCTTTCCCTACGCCGACTCGGCACTGGTGCTGGAGCGCAACCGGGTCGAGGGGGCGCCGCGGCCTCGCGGTCGAGTTGCCTCCTATCTCAACGACATCGTGCTCGAGAACTGGGCGCTGGAGGCCTTGTCAGCGGCCGGTCGCTGGGTTCCCAGGGCGATCCCCGCGCTCTCCCGCCTTGCCGCGGCGCTCGCCTCGGGCGGCAAGACGATCGACCGCAGCGACCGCGTCTTTGCCAGCGAGCGGCGCGTCCGCTTCACCGAGATGGAGTACGGCGTGCCGCGCGAGCATGGGCCGGAGGCGGCGCGGCGGGTGGTCGAGTGGGTTCGCGTCAACCGCTACCCGGTCTTCTTCCCGATCGAGATGCGCGTCGCGGCCGGCGACGATGCCCTGCTCAGTCCCTCGCACGAACGCGACACCGCCTACATCGCCGTGCATCAGTACCGGGGGATGGAGTGGCGCCCCTACTTCGAGGCGGTCGAGGCGATCATGCGCGACTACGGCGGCCGTCCCCACTGGGGCAAGCGCCACTTCCAGACCGCCGAGACCCTGGCGCCCCTCTACCCGGGATGGGAGAAGTTCCAGGCCGCGCGGGCGGAGCTCGACCCCGACCGGGTCTTCACCAACGAGTACGCCGCTCGCGTGCTCGGCCAGTGACCCGGGATGCATCGAGCCCCAAATAGGGGCTCGATGCATCCCGGGTCAGAGGAAGGACTTGCCCTCGCCTCTGTAGGTGGGGACTAGGTTGACGATCTCGTCGCCCTCGACCAGGTGGAGGACGTCGAAGCGCTCGCACAGCTCGCCTGCCTTGGCGTGGCGCAGGTAGGCACGATCGCCGATCGACAGCTGCGCCGCCGGGGCGCCGAGCAGCGGGGTCTGCACCTCGCCGGCGCCCTCCTCGGGATCGAGGCGCAGGCCGGTCGGCAACCAGGGGGCCGGTAGCCGCGCCGGGTCGCCACTGCCGGAGGCGAGGTAGCCGCCACCGAGCGCCGTCGCCACCCCTGGCGCCGGCTTGCGGACGATCGGCAGTGCGAAACCGGCCGCCGGGGTCAGCGAGAAGCGGCTGTAGTGATCGAAGAGGGCAGGGGCGTAGAAGCCCGAGCCGGCGGTGACCTCGGTGACCAGATCCTCGGCGGCGGTCAGCTCGAGGCTGCCCGTGCCGCCGCCGTTGACGATCGGCAGTGCGGCGAACTCGCGGATCGCGGCGACGATCGCGCCGCGCCGCTCGGCCAGCTCGGCGGCGGAGCGGCGCTGCATATACCGGATCGCACGGCCACGCAGGCGCCTTCCCGGCGGCTGGTCGCCGACGCCGGCGATCTGGCCCTCGTAGGACATCAGCGCCGCCAGCTCGAGCTGCGGGCGGCCGTCAATGTCCTGGGCCAAGGCGACGGCCTGCTCGACCGTGTGCACGGGCGAGCGCTTCGGACCGACCTTGATCCTGCCGCCCATCGCCCACCAGCTCGCGTCGATGTCGATACAGACCCGGACCGGGGCGGCGCCGGCCCCGAGCACCGACTCGATCGCGTCGAGGTGCTCGCTGCAGTCGACCATCACGATCGGCGCCCCCGCCGGGTTGGCGACCGAGCGCAGCGCCAGTTCGCCCAGCGCCCCGGCGTCGGCGGTCGGGTAGGCCAGCAGCAGGTCCTCGAACCCCTGCTCGGCCAGCCAGAGCGTCTCCGGCAGGGTGAAGGTCATCAGCCCGGCAAAGCCGGGGTCGCTGCGCAGGATGCGCTCGGTCAGCGCCCGGCAGCGCAGCGACTTGCTCGCCACGCGGATCGGCTTGCCCCCTGCCCGCCCGAGCATCTCCGTCGCGTTGGCCGCCATCGCATCGAGGTCGACGAAGGCAAACGGCGCCTCGACCTCGGCAAAGATCTCCTCGTACTCCTCATATGAGCGGTTGGGACGCGAAGACACGCGTCGAGACTAACCGCGCTGAAAGCGGAGAGGGAGGGATTCGAACCCTCGAGAGAGCTTGCGCCCCCTACTCGCTTAGCAGGCGAGTGCCTTCAGCCACTCGGCCACCTCTCCGGGCCCGAAAACCATAGCGCCGCCCCAGAGGTGTGGCTCCGTCGCTCAGGAATGCCGTGAGCGGATGACGACGCGGGCGCCGCCCGAGGGGATCATCGTCACGTTGCGGTGCACGGCGTGCTCGGGAGCGGGATCGTCGGCTTCGAGGTCGAGGCGGCGGGCCATCGTCTCCAGGACGACCCGCTGCTCGGCCATTGCCAGCGCCGCGCCGAGGCAGCGGCGGATGCCGCCGCCGAAGGGGATCCACTCGTAGGTACCGGGCTTGCGGCCCCCAACGAAGCGCTCGGGGCGGAACTCGAACGGCTCGGGATAGAGGTCCTCGCGGTGGTGGACGAGCAGGATGCTCATCAGTACCGGAGTATCGGCCGGCACCGCGTAGGGCCCGAGGCGCCAGGGGACCTTCACCCGGCGGCCGATGATCGGGATCACCGGTCGCGAGCGCATCGCCTCGACGATCGTCGCCTCGACCCGCTCGGCTGCGTCGTCCCCGCCGCGGACGGCGTCGAGCAGGGCGTCGTGAGCGGCCGGATTGCGGACCAGCCGCTCCCACGTCCAGGCCAGCTGGTTGGCGGTCGTCTCGTGACCGGCGAGGACCAGGGTCAGCAGCTCGTCGCGCAGTTCTTTGTCGCTCAGCGCCTCACCGTCCTCAGTTCGCGCCTGCAGCAGCAGCGAGAGGATGTCGCGGCGCTCGTCGAGGTCTTCTGCGCGGCGGCGCTGCGCGATCACGGCGTAGGTCGGGCGGTCGAGCAGCTCGAGGCCGATCTTGGTGGGTCCGACGGGCTCGTCGCGGTTGAGGTTCATCAGCTCGCCGACTTGGGCCAGCGGCCAGGTCGAGGCGGCGACGAGGCGCTTGGTGGCGTAGCGCAGCCAGTGCTCTGGCGTGCCGCGTTCGGGCCTGCCTTCGATGCCGAAAATCCCCGCCATGATCACGTCGAGCGTGATCGCCTGCATGCGCGGCGCGAGGGCAAACGGCTTGCCGAGCGGCCAGCGGTCGATCTCGCGTTCGGCGGCGTCGGCGATCATCTCTGTGTACTGCTCGATCGCCTCGCCGTGGAAGGGCGGCAGCAGCAGTTTGCGCTGGCGAAGGTGACGGGGGCCGACCGCGGTGAGGACCGAGTTGGGCCCGACGATCGGCCGCAGCGGAGATTCGCCGGTGAGCGAGGGGGCCTGCTCGGGCTTGGCGGTAAACAGCGAGCGCACGTGGTCGGGGTGGCTGGTTATCGCCGGGCCGGGGCCGGGGATCGTGCCCCGCATGCGGAAGACTTCGCCCAGCTCGCGCCGGGCGCGGAAGACGAACTCGATCTGGCGCTGGTTGAAGCGCAGAGTCTGCAGCAGCCGCGACTGCCTGACCGCGGGCGGCTCCGGCAGGCCGGCCGCCTCGCCGGGCTCGAGCGGGCCGGCGGGGGAGGGGGGCGCCTCGCCGACGAGTTCGTTAGCTGGCGGGGCCTCGGGCGGCGCCACGGGATCGGCCAGCTGGGTCACGGCGACAAGTGTTACACAAATCCATGTCGCATTCACCGATCTCTACAGTCATGTGACGTATGCACGGCAGGCGCACGAAGATCATCGCCACCGTCGGCCCGGCCAGCTGGGACGGCGACACCCTGGTGGGCCTGGTCGAGGCCGGGGCCGATGTCTTCCGCCTCAATTTCTCCCACGCCGATCGTGAGTGTCACGCCCGCACGATCGAGTCGATCCGGGCCGCGGCGGAGCGGGCCGGGCGCGAGGTCGCCGTGCTCGGTGACCTGCCCGGGCCGAAGCTGCGGATCGGCGAGCTGCGCGACGACGTCGCCGAGCTGGAGACGGGGATGCACGTGAAGCTGACGCCGCGGGCGGTCGAGGGGGACGCGGAGACGATCCCGGTCGACTGGCCGGGCGTGGGCTCGCTGCGTGAGGACGAACTCGTCTACCTGGCGGACGGCTCGATCCGCCTGCGTGTGCGCGAGTCCGAGGGCGGTGGGGTTGACGCCGAGGTCGAGGTGGGCGGCACGCTCTCCTCTCATAAGGGGATGAACATCCCCGGAGTGACCGCCCGCGCCGCCACCGACGGCGACCTTGGCTGGGTCGAGTTCGCCGTCGAGCACGGGATCGATCTGCTGGCGATGTCCTTCGTCTCCTTCGCGGCCGACCTCGAGCCGATCGTCGAGAGGCTGCACTCGCTCGGCTCGGACATTCCGCTGATCGCCAAGATCGAGAAGCAGCAGGCCGCCGAGAACGCCGAGGAGATCATCGAGGCGGCGAGCGGCGGGATCATGGTCGCGCGTGGCGACCTCGGGATCGAGCTGCCGCTCGAGCAGCTGCCGGTCGTGCAAAAGCGGCTGATCCGCGAGGCCGGCCGGCGTTCCAAGCCGGCGATAACCGCGACGCAGATGCTCGCCTCGATGGTCACGGCGCGCCGCCCGACCCGGGCCGAGGTGACCGATGTCGCCAACGCGATCTTCGACGGCACCGACGCCGTGATGCTCTCCGAGGAGACGGCGGTCGGCCGCCACCCGGTCGAGGCGGTGCGGACTATGGACCGGATCGCGCGCGCGACCGAGCCCGACCTTCCTTATGGGGAGTGGCTGTTCGCCCGCACTGACCAGGCGACCCAGGACGTCGCCGACTCGGTCGCGCAGAGCGCCGTCGGCGCGGTCTACCGGCTCGGCCTGGCGGCGATGGTGGTGCCGACGACGAGCGGCCGCAGCGCCCGGCTCGTCTCCGCCCACCGCCCGAACGTGCCGGTCCTGGCGATCTCGCCGCGGGCCGAGACCGTGCGTCGGCTCAACCTGCTCTTCGGCGTCACCGCGATCCACAGCGAGCACGAGACCGAGGTCCGCGGCCTGCTCGACGACTGCGCTTCGCTGGCCGTGCGCCACGGCATCGCGCGGTCGGGGGACCTGATCGCGATCGTCGCCGGCATGCCGGATCAGGAGTTAGGAACCAACCTCTTCGAGGTCCATCGCGTGCCGTGAGGCGCCCTGGATGCCGGCGCGCTGCGGCGTCGCACGGGAGCCGAAAGGCAACCGGCCTTCCGGCTCCCTCCTCCTTGCATCGCTTGGCCCCAGGACGCCTCAGGGGACGCGGTAGGGTTCGCGGCGAATGACCGATTTCGACGCGATCGCGCAGGGGATGACGCAGGCGGTGCCGTTCGCCGCGTTCCTCGGCCTGGAGATAACCAGCGTCGCCGAGGGCGAGGCGGTCGTGGTGCTGCCCGAGCGTCCCGAGCTGACCAACCACGTCGGCTCCCAGCACGCCGGCGCGCTCTTCACCGTGGCCGAGGCGGCGTCCGGGGCCGCCTTCGTCGGCGCCTTCGCCGAGCGGCTGGGTGAGATCACGCCGCTCGCCCGCGGCGCCGAGGTCTCCTACACGAAGATCGCCAAGGGGCCGATCGAGGCAACCGCGAAGTTGGGGGTGCCGGCCGTCGACGCGCTCGCCACGCTCGATGCCGAGGGCAAGGTCGAGTTCCCCTGCGAGGTTGACCTTGCGGACGGCTCCGGCACCCAGATCGCGACGGCGACGGTGCACTGGCACGTGCGGCTGAACAAGCCCGCGCCCGCCGAGGCATGACGCTCGTCCGGCTCGACCGCGACGAGGCGGGCCTGGCGGTCGCCAGTTTCGACAGCCCGCCGCTCAACCTCTTCAACCGGCAGCTGTTCGACGACCTGCAGGCGGCGGTCGAGGCCGTCGCGGCCGATCCGCCCCGCGCGCTCCTCTTCCGCGCCGAGGGCAAAGCTGTCTCGGGTGGGGTCGACGTGCACGAGTTCGCGGGCGTCACGCCCGAGCAGGCGAGCAGGCTCTGGGACGAATTGATCGGCACGGTCGAGCAGGTCGAAGCGCTGCCGCTGCCGGTGGTCTTCGCCGCCCACGCGCTCACCCTGACCGCCGCCTTCGAGTTGGCGCTCGGCTGCGACCTGATCCTCGCCGCCCGCTCGGCTCAGTTCGGCCTGGTCGAGAAGGTCGTCGGGCTGACCCCCTCGATGGGCGGCACCCAGCGCCTCGCCGAGCGCGCCGGCAGCGGTCGCGCCCGCCACTTCGTGATCAGCGGCGAGCTCTTCGGGGCGGAGGAGATGGAGCGTTGGGGTGTCGTCAACCTTCTCTTCGAGGACGATGGATTCGACGACCGCGCCCGCGCCTACGCGGCGGACCTCGCGGCCGGGCCGACCAAGGCCCACGCGATGACCAAGCACATCCTGCGCCGCTACCGCGAAGGCGGCATCCCGGCAGCCGACCAGGCGGTCCGCGAGGACGCCGGCGACCTCTTCGCCAGCGAGGATCTGCAAGGCGCCGTCAAGACGTTCCTCGACAAGGGCCCCGGCCATGCCGAGTTCCAAGGCCACTGATACCGGGCACAGGTCCAAGCCGCTCCCATAGAATGCCGGGGAGAGGCCGTCCAGCCTCAAACCCGCGCCCGTAGCTCAGTTGGATAGAGCGTCGGTCTACGAAACCGAAGGTCACAGGTTCGAATCCTGTCGGGCGCGTTCCGCTCAGTGCCGCTTTTGGGCTCTGGCGAGCGGATTCTCCCGATTCGCCCGTGAAGGCGACTTCCGCGCTGCTCCATCCGACTCCGACGCCTGCCAGGCGCTGACTGCTACATCTCCGCTACATCCGCCGGCAGCTCAGCCGCGCCAGAGCGCTGCACTCACCGGAGCCCTGCGCCAAAGCGCCGGCGCCCCCGTCGCCGGCGCGCCGCTCTGCGTCTTCGAGCGGGTCGAAGGCGACGGCACGCGCCACTATCTCGGCCTCGCCTACACCGACGCGGCCGGCAACTACCGCTACGCCGTCGCCCCGGGCCCCAACCGCACCCTGCGCGCGGTCTATCGGCCGGGCAACCGCCGGGCAACCGCCGCCTCGTCGCCCAGGGCCGACGTGAAGACGCGCGTCCATTGACAGCCTCGGTCAACTGCCTTGGGACGGGCGCGACTGAGCCCGTCCCAAGGCCCGTGCACGTGCTGCCGCCCTCTTGCCCCCTATATATGGAGCCAGCAGGGCGAATGCCAGCTCGGGCAGTAGTCCCTCCAACTGCGCTGCGCGACCCTCACCCACCTCTCGCGCGATCATGCCGGTGACCACCACCGCGACCATTCTCGCTTCGCGCCCGGCCTCCGCCGGGGCGGAGGCCCCGAGCGCCTGCGCGAACACGGCCAGCGCCGCGTCGAAGCGTTCCTCGCCGCGCTCGCGACTGCTGGTTGCACCCGCTCCAGCAGCGAGACGACTGCGGCGTCAAAGGCGGCCAGCAGACACTCTTCCTGGCCGCTGAAGTGGGTGTAGAACAGCGGTGACGACACTTCCGCCCGTCTCAGCACATCCCTCAGCGAAGCAGCTTCGTACCCCTCGGTGCCGACGGCTTCGGTTATCGCCGCCAGGATTCGCTCGCGCTGGTCCCGCCTTGCGCGTCGCCGGCGCGCGGTTCTGCGCCTTCGCCGCCCTGCTTCGATTGACTCATGGCCCCCGCCGCCCGCCGGCTCGCCGGTTTCCGTAGGCGCCTCGACATCCGCGCCGCGCTGCGGGAACAGCGCCACGCAGGTCAGTTCCTCGATCCTCTCTGCGCGCGATCCGGCGTCGCGGCCATCGAGACGGAGCGCTCGCCCGGTGCCCGCGCCGCGGCCTCCTCGACACGCGCGAGGACCGCGTCCGCGCAGCGCTCGAAGGCTTCGCGTAGGCACGCCTCCCTGGTGTCGTAGAGCTTGTAGTAGGTCCCCTGGCCGACCCCTGCGCTTCGCGCTGCCAGGTGGATCGCCGCCGCTTCCAGCCCTCCTTCGGCTGCCAGCCGGGTCGTCGCCTCGCAGAGCTTCGCTCGCTGCTCGGCCTCGCGCCGCAGGCGCACGGCCTCGCGTGCGGACTCGGCCTTGGCCGGATCGGCCGCGAGGTAGTTGACTGGATCGAAAAACATCGTCGTCCGCAACTGTAGCCGCTGGTTGGCTCGGTGCGGGTGGGGGGAAGGACCCTCGACCTCGGGTCGAGGCCCCTCCAACCTCCCGCCGATATCCGCCACCGACACGGCACCCCTCCGCAGCTCTGCCGTACCACCGCTCAAACAACCTTGTCCAGAAACGCTGATGTCTGGTTTGCTCCGGAAAAGTGATGATTTGCAGGGAAAAGCAAATCCGGTTTGACATCCAGACACTCGTGTGTTCAAATCACGGGCAGATCGAGAAACGCGGTTGTATGCCACGGCACAACCAAATGGACGATCCACCGCCCTGAGGACGGGCACATTGGGAAAAGCAGCAGGGACTGAGCCGCGGGAACGGCTCAGCGACAAGGGAGAGGTATCGCAGTGATTCGGGACAACCACGCACAGCAGCCGAGCACCGCGCTCGCCGCCGCATGCGCCACAGACCTTCCTCAACCGGCGACCGCGAGCCCTCCCTGGCGACCGGCGCCGAGGAGTCGCCTCGTCCCCCTGTTCGAGGCGGCCTCCGACACGCAACGGGGCGAGCGGCCCGGTCCCTCCGGCGAGCTTGTCCCGACCGGGGGTCAACCCCGGGCCGCTCGCCGCCGTCCCACCTTCGCCCCCCACCCGCTTAGCCGCGGTGCAGTCATCGGCGCGACGAGCTCGCGCCGACGCGCAGCGACCCCTCGCGGGTTGACGGCGACCGCGGCGCACAATCGCCTCACGTCTGCGGGCCAGGCGCAAGCCTGCCTCGCAGACGTACCCGCTCGCCCAAGCGCCCCGCACCACCCCGACGCCGAGACCCCCACCACCCCCGCCTCGAGCACCGCTCACACCCTGGACCGCGCTCACGCCTCCGGGGCCTCGCCATCCGCAACCGCCTCGCGCGCCGTCAGACCCAGGGCGAGTGCCGCAGAGCAGTCGGCCGCTTCGAGCCCCTCGTCCGCCCCCACCACCGACTTCAACCACCGATGAGCCACACCGACCAAGGAGACACCTACGTGAGTACGCAGGCGAAGGCATCGTCCACCGGAAAGACCGAGCGCCAGGGCTCTCGCCCCAGCACCTCCCGTGGAGCCGTCGCGTCTGCCCAGCCACTCCGTGCCGACGGGAGTGGTGCGCCCTCCGCCGTCCGCCGCAGCCTCGCTCTCGCCCTTCTTAGCCTTGCCGCCCTTCTCTGTATCACTCTCTCCTCTTTCGCAGGCAGAGCGGACGCAGCGGAAAAAGTCATCTACGATTCGTTTGGCTCGCCGGGCACCTTGGGAGAACAATTTGGCGAATTTGGTGGCGTGGGTGGTGTAGCCGTGAATTCCGAAGGCAAAGGCAGCGGGGCCACGGCGGGGGACATATATGTCGTTGACCGCTCGAACAACCGGGTCGAGCAGTTCCACGCCAAAGCCGACGAAGAAGGCCATCGCTTCGTGCGTGCCTTCGGCCTCGACGTGGGGGGAGCCGGGGTGAACGTTTGCACGGTTGCCGCGTCGTGCCAGGCGGGCACGGCATCGGGCAGCGCCGGCGGCATGAATGTGCCACAGGGCATCGCGATCGATCAGGTGACCGGGAACGTCTACGTCACCGACCAGGGCAATCGGCGCGTCAACGTCTTCTCAGCCGCCGGCAGCTTCGAGGGGGCTTTCGGCTGGGAAGTCAACTCGACCACGCCGCTGGCGGAACTCCAGTTCTGTACCACCGCGAGCGGTTGCCAGGCCGGTAGCAGCGGCGGCGGTGCTGGCCAGTTTGCAACCCTGATTGGCTACCCCGCGGTCGCACCCAACGCGGTGCCGGACATCGCGCCCAACGCGGGTAACGTCCTGATCGCGGATTCGACCAACAACCGCGTCGACGAATTCAGCGTCAGCCTCAACGTCGGCAAAGAAGTTACGGGCGTGACCTTTGTCCATGGTTTTGGTTGGAAAGTCAACTCGACCACCCCGGTCGAAGGACTGCAGACCTGCACCACGGTCAGCGGCTGTCAGCCAGGCTCGGCTGGCGGGGGGCTCGGCCAGTTCACCGCTGGCGGCGCGACCCGCGTCGCCGAGGATGCGATCGGTGCCATCTACGTGATCAATCGACCCACTGCAGCGGGGCAATGCGACGCAGGGGCCAAACATTGCCACGTGCAGAAGTGCAATCTTGCTGCGACTGTTTGTGAAGAGTTTGCGCCGGCGCAACTCAACTTCACCAGCGGGATCAAAGCGGGCGTGGCTGCCAGCGAGATCACGGTCGATCCGGGTTCAGGTGACGTTTATGTCGCCATCCCGACCAACAGCGTCAACCCGCCCGTGTATCGCATCCTGCGCTTCAATTCCAGCGGCACTTTTCTAGAAACCTACATCTTTGCTGCCGGCATTACTCAGAATACGGTCTTCGGCCTAGATCTGGACCGTGTCACCGGACGCCTTTACTTCAGCTCCACCTTCAGTCCCACTGCGGAACCGAACCAGCGCGTTTTCATCGTGGCCGAACCGCCGACGGTGGGGCCGATTGTGGTAACGGGTGGGTCGAGCCCGCTGCCCCAGTTCTTCCTGCGGAAGCTCGAAGGCAGCGTCAATCCCAACGGCTTCAAAGTCTCGAAATGCCGCTTCGAATACGGGACGACGACGGAATACGGGATGAGCCAGAACTGCGTCCCGAGTGCGGCGGCACTGGGAGAAGGGACGTTGGGCAAAGCCGTGACGGCGGAAACCGAACCGCTCGACCCGAACACGACCTACCACTTTCGGCTCGTCGCCGAAAACGGCGGTCCTGCCGGTCTCGGCGACGACCACACCTTCACTACCGGGCCCGCTCCCCCCGACGGATGCGCCAACGCCGCCCGCCGCGCCGAACAGGGAATCAACACGATCCTGTTGCCAGCCTGCATGGCGCTGGAGATGGTCAGCCCACCGCAAAAGGGCGGCCAGACCGCGGTCGCACCGGTCGTCTCCGCCGACGGCGAGCGGGTCGGTTTCAGGTCGCTCGCGGCGCTGGCCGGGACGCCTGGCCTCCTTGCCGCAAATGGCGATCGCTACGTTGCCTCCCGCGGCCCCAACGGCTGGATAACCGCAAATACCGCCCCCCCGGTTGGGATAGTCAGGGGGTGGACCATATTTGCAGAGCCGCAGAGCTTCAGCCCTGATCTTTCGCGCTGGCTGCGGATCGGCTCGACCGCCCAGCAGTACCAGGTTGGGGTGGGGCAGGCGTTCCAGGGCGGCCTCGGCGGCCTTTTCTTGCCGCTCTCGCCGCTGCTAATTCCTCTGGCCAACGGTAACCGGGAAGTCCTACAGCCCACCAAATTCATGGGGGCTTCCGCCGATCAATCTCATCTCTTCTTTCAAGGTGGTCACGACGGAACGGGAGGAGAACGGACCACCTATTTCCCCGGGGACCCGTCCGGGAGCGCCAAGCCCGGAGCTGAGGAGCTCAACATGTACGTCGCCCGTCTCGACGCGGGCCAGCCCAAGCTCGAACTGCTGTCCCGCGACAGCCAGGGCAAGGTCTGGGGAGGGGGGTGCAGTAGCCGCCTCGGTGGTATCGGGCCAACCCAAAGTGATCGCCGGGCCAGGAATGGCCTGCGCAACCAGGGAGCAATTTCCAGCGACGGCACGCGCGCCTACATATCCGCCCGCGCGGCCCAGCCGCAGGCTGAAACCGACGCCTGCGATCCGTCGAACAAGCTGCGCATCCTGAAGCGGCTCGAGACCGCGAACGGCACTCACATCGAAGAACTCTTCAGCTCGGAGTGCTACCGATCCGACTGCAGCGCGGCCGATGGCGACGACATCTACCAAGGTGCCTCGGTGGATGGAACCAAGGTCTACTTCACGACCACTCGCCAGCTTGCCGATTCCGACCATGACGAAAGCCCGCCGGGTGAAGAATGCAGCATCGAAGCCGCCGTCGAAGGCTGCGACCTCTACCTCTACGACACCACCCTGCCGGCGGGGCACCGCCTGATCCAGGTCTCGGCGGGTGGCGCCGGCGACGCCACGCCCGGGGCGGGGGCGGACGTCTACAACGGGATCACCGGCATCTCCGGCGACGGTTCTCATGTCTACTTCGTCGCCCAGGGGGTTCTGACCACCGACGAGAACCCCGCCGGCGCCGAAGCGCAGCTGGGCCAGCCAAACCTCTATCTCTGGAGCCGGGCGACCGAATCGACTTCCTTCATTGGGACCCTCGATTTGGGCGATGAAAGAGGCCTCTGGGGAGAAGAAGGCACCTGGCGCAACCAGGCCTACCCGGTGCCGGCCACGGGTCAGGACAAAAACGGCACCGAGGTCGGCGGCAAGGGCGACATCCTCCTCTTCGAGTCGGCCGCCGAGCTGACCCCCGAAGACGCGGACGGGAGCCGCCTCGACGTGTACCGCTACGACGCCGACCCGCCGGCGCTCCGCTGCATCTCGTGCGCTGCGGGAGCGCCAGACGCGGCTCCCTTTGACGTCGCTCCGAAAGGCAACATAGATCCCACCGCCGCCGGCACCGATTTCGCCGAGCAGGCTCGTTGGGTGAGCGAAGACGGGCAGCTGGTTGCCTTCACGACCGCCGAGGCGCTCGTGCCGGGCGATGTCAACGGGGCTCCCAACCAGTATCTGTGGAGTGACGGGAAGTTCGCCCGCCTGCCCGGCAGCGCGAGCCTCACCGACCCGGGCCCCTTCCTCTCCCACGACGGCTCGGAGGTGGCCTTCCAGACCCCCTCCCGGCTGTTGCCGGAAGACGGCGACACCTCGCTCGACGTCTACGTCGCGCGGGTTGGCGGTGGATTCCCCCAGCCGCCGTCGCCACCCGTATGCACGCCACCCAGTTGTCAATCGTCGCAGTCGTCCTCATCGCCTCCGGCCGGCCCAAATGCCGGTAGCCAGAACCCTCCGGACCCAGGCAACGTGATTCCAAAGCCACCGTGCAAAAAGGGCAAGGTGCGCTCAGCACGGCCGTTGCGTCAAACGCTCGAAACGGAATCACCGCAAGCACCACAATCGACACGCCAACAACAACCGGAGGGCTGGAAAGTGATTTGCCGCTCTGTCAGCATCCTCAGTTTCTTTCGCTCATTTGGATTGGCCGCGATGTTCCTGGGCATGACGGCGGTTCCTGCCGTGGCGGCGCCGACGTTCGGGGTCGAAGTTACGCGCGACGCGCTGCAATATCCGACCGTCAGCCACAGCGACGAACGGGTGGACTTCACGGTCAGGGTCGAAAACACCGGCGCCGACCCGACGGGCGGCACGACCACCCTCGAACTCGAACTGCCGGCCGGCAAAGAAACCTTCGCCCACCAGGTCAACGGCGGGAGCTGGGTTTGCGACAAAGCGCCTGCCTCCGACGTTCAGCCGGCGACGGTGGTCTGCACCAGCACCGAATCGGTGGCCTCCGCGGCGGAATTCCCGACTCTCACGGTGATCACCGCGCTTGGCGCCGACGCGCCCGACCTGGCGATCGCCCGGGCGACGGCCTTCGGCGGCGGTGCTCCAGCTCCGGCGAGCGGTGAACTCGCCTTCCCGATCGGGCCCGCAATCCCCTTCGGGCTGACCAAATTCCGCTCGGCGATCCTCGACTCGGAAGGCAACGACTACACCCAGGCCGGTGGGCATCCGACCTCCGCCCTGGGCGAATTCGCCTTCACCAGGAAAAGGGCGCTCGTACCCGAAACGGCGGTGCCCGTCTTCCCGATCGCACACGTCAAGCAGGTGATCACCGACGTCCCCCGAGGGGTCGTCGGCAACGCCCTGGCGATCCCGGAACTCTGCTCGGGAACGGATGCGGTCGCCCTTCAAACCTGCCCGGCCAGCTCGATGGTCGGGGTGGTCCGCGCGATCCTGAGCAGCCAGGGGCTGGCGCCGATCACCCAGCCGATATTTGCCATTCAGCATGAATTCGGGACCCCGGCGCAGTTCGCCTTCAAAGACCTGGCCGGGGGAGGCGGCGCGTACACCCTTTCGGCGCGCCTGCGCCCCGATGACGGCTACGCGGTCAGCCTCGACCTCTCGCCCGTCCCGGAGATAAATCTGATCGAAGCGAACGCCACGATCTGCGGCCTCGGGGTGAGGAAACAGGGAACCGAATACCTCTGCCGGGAAGCGGGGGAAGAAGGCTCCAACCCGATCCCACTGTTCAGCAACGCGACCCGCTGCCAGGGGCCGCCGCCGGTGGCGGCGACGCACATCAACTCCTGGGAGCACCCGGAAACCTTTGCCAACGCGTCCTTCTCGAATGCGCCGCTGACCGGTTGCGACGCGGTCAAATTCGAACCGACGATGAAACTGGAGCCGAGCAACCACCAGGCGGACTCGCCGAGTGGGCTCGACGTCAGCCTGACGATGCCGACCGACGGCCTGACGAGCCAGACCGGGATTTCCCAGGCCAACCTGAGCCGGGCCAGGATCACCTTCCCCGAGGGGATGGCGATCAACGCATCGGCCGGCCAGGGCCTCGGCGCCTGCAGCGCCGCGCAGGTGAAGCTGAAGACCAACCTCCCGATCGAATGCCCCAGCTCCTCGAAGATCGGCAGCGTGGAAGTGCGTACGCCGATCCTGAAGGAAACCCTGAAAGGCGACGTCTACGTCGCCAAGCAGGGTGACGTGGAAGGCTCGACGATCGGCCTCTACTTCGTCTTCGAATCGAAGAAAGACGGGATCCTGGTCAAGCTGCCGGGCAAGGTTACGCCGAACGAAAAAACCGGGCAGCTCGTCGCTACCGTCGACGAAAGCCCTGAAGCCCCCTTCTCGGCTGTCTCGATGCACTTCCCCGGCGGCCCCCAGGCGACCTTGATCGCCCCGCCCAAGTGCGGGAGCTACGAGATCAAGGCCGAACTGAGCTCGTGGGCGGCCAAAGACCCAAGCAACCCGACCCCGGCGGAGGTCGTCACGCAGACGACCCCGTACAACGTCACGACGGGGCCAAACGGTGGCCCTTGCCCCAGCGGGGCGCTTGAACCGAAGCTGACCGCGGGGACCGAAAATCCGGTGGCCGCCAAGACGAGCCCGTTCGTGATGCGGCTCAGCCGCGAAGACGGCAGCCAGCGGATCACCGGGCTGAACTTGACCCTGCCCCCCGGCCTCACCGCCTACTTCAAGAACATTCCCTACTGCCCCGACGCGGTGCTGGCCTCGATCTCGCCGGCGGAGGGGACGGCGCAACCGCAAATCGAACACCCCTCGTGCCCGGCCGCCAGTCAGATCGGTACGGCCTCAGCCGGAGCCGGCGCGGGCCCCAACCCGCTCTTCGTCAACACCGGCAGGGTCTACCTCGCCGGCCCCTACAAAGGTGCGCCGCTGAGCATCGCCGTGGTCGCACCGGCCGTGGCCGGCCCGCTCGACCTCGGCAACGTGGTCGTTCGTGCCGCCGTGCAGCTCAATCCCGAAACGCTGCAGGGAACCGTCGTCTCGGATCCGATCCCGACGATCCTGCACGGCATCCTGCTCGACATCAGGGACATCAGGGTGGCGATCAACCGGCCGGGCTTCACCCTGAACCCGACCAACTGCGAACCGCTCTCGGTCAGCGGCGCCGTGAGGGGCGAGAACGGGGCGAGCGCGCCGGTCTCCAACCGATTCCAGGTGGGCCACTGCAAGGACCTGGCGTTCAAACCGTCGCTGGACCTCCGCCTCTTCGGTGGAACGCACCGGGGCGCTCACCCGAAGTTCCGGGGCACCCTCGAAGCTGCTCCGGGGCAGGCCAACCTCGGCCGCGCCGCGGTTACGATCCCGCGCTCGGAGTTCCTCGACCAGGCGCACATCCGGACGATCTGCACCCGGGTCCAGTTCGCCGCCAATGCCTGTCCGAAGGGCTCTATCTACGGCCACGTAACGGCGACCTCACCGCTTGTCGACTACACGGTGGAAGGACCTGTGTACCTGCGCTCGTCCAACCACAAGCTGCCCGATCTGGTCCTGGACCTGCACGGCCCGGCCTTCCAGCCGGTCGAGGCCATCGCCGTCGGGCGGATCGACTCGATCAAGGGTCAGATCCGGACCACGTTCGAAAACGTGCCCGACGTGCCGATCACCAAGCTGGTCCTCAACATGCAGGGCGGCAAAAAGGGCCTCTTGGTCAACAGCCGCAACATCTGCGCCAGCGCAAACCGTGCCACCTTGAAGCTGGCCGGTCAGAACGGCAAGACCTTCGACAGCCGCCCCCTGGTGAAGAACGGCAAATGCAACAACCAGTCGCGCAAGGCCAAGCGCCGCTCCCACCGCCGCGCCCGCGTCGCCCGCGCGAGTACGGTCCGGTAGGCGCCCCCGGTTGGGTCAACGGTCCGGGCGTCTGCCCCCTCCCAGACGCCCGGGCCGCGCGCCCTTCCGCGCAATCGCGAGCGCCCGGCACCCGCTCAGCGTCTGTCTGCTCGCTCTCGACCGCATCCTTTGGGGGCTCGCCGGCATCGGCATCGGCGCCAGCGTCGACACCCACTCCCCCGCGATCACCGCCGCTGAGCCAACCGGGCTCCCAGAGGCCTGCCTGCGCGTGCCGGTCACATCGCTGAGCGATGACCGACATGCTCGACAGGAAGACGCCCACTGGCCCGGCAGCCGCATCGCCGCCTACCATTGACATTCCATGAGCCCCAAGGCCAAAGTGGTGGTTGCTCGCGAGCACCTGACCAAGGCGCGCCAGGAGACCGACGGCGGCGATCTGCGCGACGCGGTGCAGTGGGCCTTCGCCTCCCTGGAGGCGGCGATCGACGCCCTCGCCAAGCCGCACGGGATCGCGATCGACGAGAAGCACTGGAAGCGCACCGCCGCCGCCAAAGAGCTGTATGAGCGCGGCGTCCTGCCCAAGGATCTCTCCGAGCTGCATCAAGAGCTGAATCACTTCCGCAAGGCCGTCTTCTACGAGGGCGAGGATCTCGACCCCGAGGAGATCGAAATTGAGGAGACGCTGGTCGACGTCGAAGCCGCCGTGAGCATCGCCGAGGACGGCGCTGACCTTGAAGGGGAAGAGGGGGAGGGGGCGTCGTGACCGCGACGACTCTCACTAGGGCCTGGCGGGAGCCCGCCCCCGTGCGCGATGGTCTCGCCCGGCTCGCCCCCCTCGACGCGGAGCTGTGGGCGAGTCGACTGCTGTCCGACCGTCGCCGCGCCGCTCGCCACCAGACGGCGGAACTGGCGCAGATCACCGCTGTGGTCCAGTCGCGCGCCCGCCGCCTCGGCGCGGCCGCCCTCGTGCTCACCGGCTCAACCGCCCGGGGGCGGCGCAGCGCCGTCAGCGACCTCGACTACCACGTGATCGGCGCCAGACCCGATCTCGGCGCTCTGCCCGCCGAGATCGACCTCTACTGCGACGAGCCGGAGGAGTTCGTCGCCAAGCTCGAGCTCGGCGACGACTTCGCTCACTGGACCGTGCGCCACGGCTGCGTCCTCTTCGACTCCGGTGCCCTACGCGAGGTCGCCGCCTACGCTACTGAGCGCGGCCTCTGGCCCGACCCCGAGCGCAAGCTGCGCCAGGCCCGCCAAACGCTCGACTTCGCTGAGCGGCTCCTCGCCAGCAGCGACCACTCCGCCGCCCTGGAGCAGGTCCGCGGCGCCCTCTCGCTCAGCGCTCGCTGGTGGCTGCTTGCCCACGACGTCTTTCCCTTGGCCCGCGCTGAGCTTCCCGCCCAGCTCGCCGGGGTCAATCAACCAGCCCTCGGCCGAGCCCTGGAGGCGACGATCCACGACCGCCCCGACCCGGCTTCGCTCGCTGCCTCCCTCACGACCGCCCGCTCGCTGACCGGCTGAGACGGGTCATGCGCCACCGCTTCCGCCCACCGCCGCCGCGGTCGTTCTCCTCTTCATCGCGATGGCGACCCTCCGCGACGCCCCGGCCGACATCGCCGCCGCCGGTTTTCAGGACCAGCTTGACGATCTCGTCGCAATAGGAGGGAGTGGGCAGGAGGCCCTGGCCGTCTCGACGGCTGCCCGGCCGTGGCGTCACTCCTCGACCGCCTTGAAGAGAGTGGTCGGTTTCGTCGTCGGAGCGCATAAGACATCAATGTTTATGGTGTCTTGGTCTGCCTTCGGCGGGTGGGAGGGGAGCGGCAGCCATGATCAGTCCAAGCGCCTTGAGATCGAGTTCGCCCAACGCCTGGCCGCGTGTGCGTCGGCTGGGCCTGTCCGGCAGCGGCGTGGCCCTCGACCAGCGCCGCCGGGTCCAAGGCGGAGCGGCGCGCGCTGTGGTCCGTTACGGCTACGAGCGCGCCACGGTCCGGCGCATGATCGAGCCGGTGCATGTCTCGCGCCGCACCTTCTATGAGCTCGGTCCCGCGCTCCGCCTCGACGGCGGGGGCGACGAGTTGCCCGCCCGGGCGCCAGTGCTGGCCGACTTCGCGCTTGCCACCTATCTCACGGTCGCCGTCGACGACCCCGACTGCGCGCTCTCGCTCCCACTGGAAACGGGGGAGAATTCTCCCGCAGGCTCTCTCGAAAACATATGAGAGAGACGGCGCAGCCCTTCGAGGAGTTCGCGAACGCCTTCAAGGCCGCCTTCGCTCGACTGCAGATCCGCTTTGAGCATGCCTGCTTGGGCGAGTCCGACTGGCCCGGCAAAGTCGCTGCGGCGATCCGCGCGACACTCACCTTCGCCGCCGCGCACCCCGAGCTGGCCTATGTGCTTACGAGCGGGGCTCTGGCACAGGGAAGAGCCGGCTTTGCCCGCTATGACCGCATGCTCGATCATTTCGCCGAGCAGCTGCGCCCCGGGCGCGCCGAACGTCCGGAGGGCGAGGCGCTGCCGGAGATCACCGAGAAGGCGATGGCCGGCGGCCTGGCGATGACGATTGCCCATCGCGTCGAACGCTGGCGAGCTCCCGAGTTGCCTGGCATCACAGCCGAGGCGGTTCAGTTCGTGCTCACCCCCTACCTCGGCGCCGAGCGGGCCCGTGGGGCGGGCGAAGTCTGATCCCATCGCCATCGCCGGGCCGAGAACGCTTGCGCGGTCGCTACGCGACGGCGCGCAGGTGCCGGCGCCGGGCCGCGCCTCAGATGTCCCCTCGGCACTGCTCGCTGGCGATTTGGCGCGCCCGCTCGATGCCGACCCATGGCGTCAGGACGAACTGCGCCGCTTCGCGGGCGGCGCTCGGCAGCTCGCTCTCTCGACCGTTGGCCAGCCGCCGGCCGACGAGCAGCGCTACCCCCCTGCCGTCGCGTTGTCGCTGACATCCGACGAGCCCGCCGGATCGGCGCCGGCGCCTCGCGCCGAGCGGAGCAGGCCGGCGAAGTAGGCGATCATCTCCTGATACCGGGCCCGGCACTCGGGGTCGCCCGCGAGCGTCTCGCTCGTCAGCACTCGCCCGGCAGCCGGGTCGGCGGCGGCGAAGGCGAAGGCGGTCTTGACCCCAACCGCCACCCGGACTGGCCACTCGCACCGGTCCATCTCGGCGCAGACGGCTTCCACTCGCCTGCGCAGGCGGGCGAAGGCGTCCTCGAAGGCAGCGGCGAATTCATCCGCTTCCGCCATGTCGGTCGTGCCGGCTATGGCGCCTCCGCCGATGAGGTGCGGGCTCGGATCCCGACCGCGTCGCGAACCGCCCTTGGGATCGTCACCTCTCCCTTGGGTCCTACCTTGCCGATCATCGGCTCAGTATCCATCTCTACGTGGCTGGGCATCGTCCTCGCCCTCTCTCATCGGCCAGGTGGATGGCACGGGCGAGGAATCCGAGCGCAAGATCGTTGAGGCCGAGGCGGTTCATCGCCGAGCCGAGGTTCCACGGGTAGGCGGGCTCAGCGGCGTCTAAGCCGGACTAACCCCAAGTACCCCGGACACCTCCGGGCTCCATAGCGACGCCTTCATCCGGACGCCCCGGCCATGGCCGGGGCGTCCGCGCGTCCTCCCACGCTTCCAGACGCCAATCAAGGAGCAAGGAGGATGCGATGACTGAGGATGACGTGCTGTTCGGATTCCGGCAGATCGGCCCAGTCTCTGTCGGCTGTGACGGCCTGTACCTCGAAGCGGGCCGCCAGCGCGAGACATGCCCGGTCGCCGAAGGACAGCCCCTGACTTTTCGAGCGTGGCCGAAGGTCTGCAGCCTCGATGCCATCCTCTTCCGTGAAGGCCTCGATCCGAAGCCCGCCATCGGCGCGGTCGACGGCCTGCCGGATCGTGGCCATAGTCGACCGCACATGCTCTCCTCGCTCGGCCAGCTTGGCCAGCACCTCGGAGAGGTTGACGGTGCTGATGGCGGCGCCTGCTTCGATTGCCCCGACCACCGCAGCGGCTCCCGGCTCGTCTTGCAGCAGGGCGAGCAGTGCTGAGGCGTCGAGAATCGACGCCGGGGTCTCAGCCGTTGGCACGTCGCCGCTCGGCCTCTGCCCGCTCTTCTGAGCGGACCTCGGCTCGACGGTCGGCGATTAGCTCGTCTGCCAAGCTCACCCCGGGAGCGACATGGGCAAACATGCCGCGCATCTCCTCAGCCGCCGCGCGGCGGCGCTTGGCGACGGATTCATCTGCCTTGGTGGCGTGAGCCATGCCCTCATGGTAGCGGCCAGGGACGAAGCGAACTCCATTCGCCCGCTGGGGCAACAAATGGGGCAACATGCCCCACAGATTCCAGCCGATCTCCACGTAGCTCGATTCGCCGGAAACCGCTTGAAACCGGGCTCCACGTAGTCCAGCGGGTCCACGGGCTCGGTCTACGAAACCGAAGGTCACAGGTTCGAATCCTGTCGGGCGCGTTCCTTCCCGTTCCGTTCAGTGCCACCAATCGGCTCTGCCAAGCCGAATCCTCCAGTGAGCCGCTCGCAGCCCGTTCCGCCCTGCTCCGGGCCGTTCCCAGGCTTGCCGCTCGATGCTGGTTACATTCTGGCTACATTTTCAGCCTCGATTGGGGCTTCGTTCATAGCTCTTGAGCGTCACGCGGACGCCTCCGCCCGGCCGCGCAGACCTCGCAGCGTCGCACGCAAGCGTGCCTTTGCTCGCCCATGCACACCCAGGCCGTCCTGCGGCAGCTCTGGGCTACCTATCGGTGCGATCGCGAGTAGGCCGCCGACGCCCATGCCGCCTCGCTGGGCCAGGCCGAGGACCTCGCCCGTCACCCGGCCGACGGCCCGGCACGGAGGCCGATTGGCGGCTGCTTTGCACCGGCAACCTCGACGGCGGCGTCTTCGTTCCCCCTGCCGAGGACGAGGAGGCGCCGATCAGACTCGGGCCGCTGCGGATCGATCTGGCAGCCCGCAGCGTGGATGTCTGCGGCGGCGGCGACGATCGAGTGGGAGGGGGCTCGGAGGACCGGGCGAGGGTGGAGGAGCCCTCGCTCGGCCTCGCCGACGACGCGCCGATCGAGCGGCTTGCTGAGGCCGAGTGGTCGGCGATCGACGCCCCCTTCGGTGGCCCGAGCCGATGGTCGCCGCCGTCCACGCCTACGCCACCGAGGGCCACTGGCCGGCACCCGACAAGCGCAGCTTCCGCCTGCGCCGCACCGACCTCCACGTGCACGATCGCGTCCTCGCCGCTACCGGCGAGAAGCTCTGGCCGCTCAGCCCCTCGACCGACCGCATTGCGCGCACCTGGGAGCCCGGCGCGCGCGAGCCTGAGTGGAGTCAGACGATGCCCTCGACGCCGTCATCTGCGCCCTGATCGCCCGCGCCGCCGCGCTCGGGCAGACCGAGCCGCCGTCGCCGGAGGCGCTTGCGCTCGCCCGAGTGGAGGGTTGGATCCACCTGCCGCGCTTTGGCGCCCTTGGTGGGCTGCTGCTGCTCTGTAGAGCCGAAAACCGGCTAAGACAATGCCGTATACCATTTGCGTACTTGACATACACACACGCGTTCCTTATTGTGTCCAACACGCCGGTACCCAAAGACCGACACTCGGGGTCCAGGGGACGGGCAGGGAAGCACCACAGGGAAACAGGGACCGAGCCGCGGGAACGGCTCAGAGCCAAGGGAGAGGTATCGCAGTGAAACGGGACGTAACCGCAACCGCAGCGACTCTGGGCGCCGGTATGCGCCGCTTTCCCGCTGCTGCCCCGGGAGCCCCGGCATGACCGAGCCGACCCTCTTCACCCCCCATGCGGTGGCCGCCCTCCTCCTGCTCGCCCTCCTTCCACTCGCCCTCTCCGCTTGTGGGGGGGCGAGCAGCTCTGCCGCAGGCGATGCGAACACCAGCTTCTCTCACGTCGGGAACAAGGCGATCCGCAAATTCGGAGCTCAGCTAAGTGGGCCTCAGGCTCACCAAGTCGAAAACGCTCTGCGCAGCTACCTCGCCGCCCGCGCCTCTGCGCAGTGGCACAAGGCCTGTTCCTTCCTGGCGCGAGCGACGCGTCGTCTGCTCGGTCACCTCGCCGCGACGAGCAAGCAGATCGAGGGCAGGGGCTGCGCCGGAGCGATTGAGTGGGCCACCCAGAAGCTCGCTTCCGCGAAGCGCGCCGACCTCCTCGAGGCCGACGTCTCGTCAGTTCGTGTCGAGGCAACCCGCGGCTACGTCATCTACGCCGACCCCGCTGGCGCCGAATACGCGATGCCGATCGCAAGCGAAGCCGGCAAATGGAAGCTCGCTTCCGTCGTCGGCAAGCCGCTGGGGAGCGCCGAATGAACTGGCTGCCAGGAAACCCCGCCACGCATCGACGCCAGCCCGAGCCTTTCGTACATCCCACCAACCCCGATTCGCATCCCGCTACCCAAGCAAGAGGAGATCACCAAGTGAATGAGCAGGCGACGCCCTCAGAATCGACAAGCCGCCAGGCTGGTCGCCCCCTCCTCCTTGCCGCCTTTGTCGCGGTGTTCCTCCTCGTTCCGGCCGCTCAGGCGTTCGCCGCCAACAACGTGATCAAGATCGAAGGCGCCGGCAGCGGCGAAGGCACCGTCACCTCCAGCGCCGGCGCCCTGGACCCGATCAGCTGCACGATCGTCGCCGGCGTCGCCGGCGGTGACTGCGAAGGGGAAATCGGCGAAGGGTTCGGCGCGGGCACCAGCCTCACCGCGACCGCCGCCGGCGGCTCGGAATTCGTCGAATGGACCGCCACCGGCGGCGCCAACGGCGCCTGCACCAGCGGCTCGACCACCAACCCCTGCGGGATCTTCTACCTCTCCGGCCTCGGCCAGGAAGCGGTGATCACGCCCACCTTCAACCTCACCGCGCCGGCCAACAACGTGATCAAGATCGAAGGCGCCGGCAGCGGCGAAGGCACCGTCACCTCCAGCGCCGGCGCCCTGGACCCGATCAGCTGCACGATCGTCGCCGGCGTCGCCGGCGGTGACTGCGAAGGGGAAATCGGCGAAGGGTTCGGCGCGGGCACCAGCCTCACCGCGACCGCCGCCGGCGGCTCGGAATTCGTCGAATGGACCGCCACCGGCGGCGCCAACGGCGCCTGCACCAGCGGCTCGACCACCAACCCCTGCGGGATCTTCTACCTCTCCGGCCTCGGCCAGGAAGCGGTGATCACGCCCACCTTCAACCTCACCGCGCCGGCCAACAACGTGATCAAGATCGAAGGCGCCGGCAGCGGCGAAGGCACCGTCACCTCCAGCGCCGGCGCCCTGGACCCGATCAGCTGCACGATCGTCGCCGGCGTCGCCGGCGGTGACTGCGAAGGGGAAATCGGCGAAGGGTTCGGCGCGGGCACCAGCCTCACCGCGACCGCCGCCGGCGGCTCGGAATTCGTCGAATGGACCGCCACCGGCGGCGCCAACGGCGCCTGCACCAGCGGCTCGACCACCAACCCCTGCGGGATCTTCTACCTCTCCGGCCTCGGCCAGGAAGCGGTGATCACGCCCACCTTCAACCTCACCGCGCCGGCCAACAACGTGATCAAGATCGAAGGCGCCGGCAGCGGCGAAGGCACCGTCACCTCCAGCGCCGGCGCCCTGGACCCGATCAGCTGCACGATCGTCGCCGGCGTCGCCGGCGGTGACTGCGAAGGGGAAATCGGCGAAGGGTTCGGCGCGGGCACCAGCCTCACCGCGACCGCCGCCGGCGGCTCGGAATTCGTCGAATGGACCGCCACCGGCGGCGCCAACGGCGCCTGCACCAGCGGCTCGACCACCAACCCCTGCGGGATCTTCTACCTCTCCGGCCTCGGCCAGGAAGCGGTGATCACGCCCACCTTCAACCTCACCGCGCCGGCCAACAACGTGATCAAGATCGAAGGCGCCGGCAGCGGCGAAGGCACCGTCACCTCCAGCGCCGGCGCCCTGGACCCGATCAGCTGCACGATCGTCGCCGGCGTCGCCGGCGGTGACTGCGAAGGGGAAATCGGCGAAGGGTTCGGCGCGGGCACCAGCCTCACCGCGACCGCCGCCGGCGGCTCGGAATTCGTCGAATGGACCGCCACCGGCGGCGCCAACGGCGCCTGCACCAGCGGCTCGACCACCAACCCCTGCGGGATCTTCTACCTCTCCGGCCTCGGCCAGGAAGCGGTGATCACGCCCACCTTCAACCTCACCGCGCCGGCCAACAACGTGATCAAGATCGAAGGCGCCGGCAGCGGCGAAGGCACCGTCACCTCCAGCGCCGGCGCCCTGGACCCGATCAGCTGCACGATCGTCGCCGGCGTCGCCGGCGGTGACTGCGAAGGGGAAATCGGCGAAGGGTTCGGCGCGGGCACCAGCCTCACCGCGACCGCCGCCGGCGGCTCGGAATTCGTCGAATGGACCGCCACCGGCGGCGCCAACGGCGCCTGCACCAGCGGCTCGACCACCAACCCCTGCGGGATCTTCTACCTCTCCGGCCTCGGCCAGGAAGCGGTGATCACGCCCACCTTCAACCTCACCGCGCCGGCCAACAACGTGATCAAGATCGAAGGCGCCGGCAGCGGCGAAGGCACCGTCACCTCCAGCGCCGGCGCCCTGGACCCGATCAGCTGCACGATCGTCGCCGGCGTCGCCGGCGGTGACTGCGAAGGGGAAATCGGCGAAGGGTTCGGCGCGGGCACCAGCCTCACCGCGACCGCCGCCGGCGGCTCGGAATTCGTCGAATGGACCGCCACCGGCGGCGCCAACGGCGCCTGCACCAGCGGCTCGACCACCAACCCCTGCGGGATCTTCTACCTCTCCGGCCTCGGCCAGGAAGCGGTGATCACGCCCACCTTCAACCTCACCGCGCCGGCCAACAACGTGATCAAGATCGAAGGCGCCGGCAGCGGCGAAGGCACCGTCACCTCCAGCGCCGGCGCCCTGGACCCGATCAGCTGCACGATCGTCGCCGGCGTCGCCGGCGGTGACTGCGAAGGGGAAATCGGCGAAGGGTTCGGCGCGGGCACCAGCCTCACCGCGACCGCCGCCGGCGGCTCGGAATTCGTCGAATGGACCGCCACCGGCGGCGCCAACGGCGCCTGCACCAGCGGCTCGACCACCAACCCCTGCGGGATCTTCTACCTCTCCGGCCTCGGCCAGGAAGCGGTGATCACGCCCACCTTCAACCTCACCGCGCCGGCCAACAACGTGATCAAGATCGAAGGCGCCGGCAGCGGCGAAGGCACCGTCACCTCCAGCGCCGGCGCCCTGGACCCGATCAGCTGCACGATCGTCGCCGGCGTCGCCGGCGGTGACTGCGAAGGGGAAATCGGCGAAGGGTTCGGCGCGGGCACCAGCCTCACCGCGACCGCCGCCGGCGGCTCGGAATTCGTCGAATGGACCGCCACCGGCGGCGCCAACGGCGCCTGCACCAGCGGCTCGACCACCAACCCCTGCGGGATCTTCTACCTCTCCGGCCTCGGCCAGGAAGCGGTGATCACGCCCACCTTCAACCTCACCGCGCAGCCTCCCCCCACCGTCACCAACGACGCCCCCGGCACGATCACCGAATCCTCGATCGTGATGAAGGGCCAGGTCGACAACGAAGGCGACGGCGGCGGCTCGACTTGCCACTTCCAGATCGCCCTGGCAGGCTCACCCGCCACCACGATCGAAGAACCGGCCTGCTCGGTCAACCCGGTCACCGGCACCGCCAGCGAAGCGGTCGAAGCGAGCGCCACCGGCCTCACGGCCTCGACCGAATACGTCTACCGCGTCGTCGCCGAAAACACCGGCGGCACCACGATCGGCACGCCCGACCAGGCGGCTGAAACCCTGGCGGCGATCGCCAACCCCTCGACCCTCACCGTCTTCAAGGGCGGCAACGGCCAGGGGACGATCAAGAGCCTCTCGCCGGACGGCCAGATCGACTGTGGCTCCGAATGCGAAGCCACCTACGAAGAAGGCGAAACGGTGGAGTTGGAAGCCGAAGCGACCTTCGGCAGCGTCTTCGCCGGCTGGCTCGGCTGCCATCCCGTCGTCGGCGAAGAAGAAAAATGCCACGTCAAATTGAGCGGTGAAGAAGTAGATGTAACCGCCGTTTTCCTCGCCGAAGGACCGCAGGGCGAACCGGGCACGGGCGTCACCGTGACGCCGGAGGCCCCGGGAGCCAACTGCGAATACGGCGGCGTCAAGGTTGTCTCCGAAGCGGGCACCGAATACGTCTGCAATGGCGAACCCGGCGCTGAAGGCCAGCCCGGCCAGGGGGTCACGGTGACCACCGAGCCCGCCGGTGCCAACTGCGAATACGGCGGCGTAAAGGTGGAATCCGAATCCGGCACGACCTACATCTGCAACGGCGCTGAAGGCCAACCCGGCCAGGGCGTCACCGTGACCTCTGAGCCCGCCGGAGCCAACTGCACCTACGGCGGCATCAAGGTCGAATCCGAATCGGGTACGTCCTATGTCTGCAACGGCGCTCCAGGCGCTACCGGCACTCAGGGCCCGCAGGGTAACCCTGGCGCCCAGGGTCCGGCCGGCTCCGACGGCCCGCAGGGTCCGGCCGGCCAGAACGGCTCCGACGGCGCTCAGGGCGCGGCCGGTCCCGCTGGCCCGCAAGGCAAGCAGGGTGCGACCGGCAAGGTCAAGGTGACTTGCAAGGTCAAGAACAAGAAGGTCGTCTGCAAGGTCAAGTACGTCAAGTCCAACAAGAAGCACAGCAAGCGCCACCACCTCCGCTGGCGCCTGATGAGCGGCGGCCACGCCCAGAGCCACGGCAAGACGACGATCCGCCGCCTCAACCGAGTCCTCAGCCACCTGAAGCCCGGCCGCTACGTGCTCCACGTCGAGGGCAGGCGCACCGTGATCGTGATCCCGACGCACAACAGAAAGGCACCCAGGTGAACCGCACAGATCAGATCGCGCAGCCATCGTCTTCGCGGGGCGTCCTCGCTGCCGTTCTGCTCGCCCTGCTCGCCTTTGCCGGGAGCGGTGCGTCCGCAGCCGCCGCCGAATGCCCCAACGAACAGTTGCGCCAGCAGCAGGGATCCACCTCGCTGCCCGACTGTATGGCTCTCGAGCTGGTCAGCCCGCCGGTCAAGGGCAACCGCGGCACCGTCAGCATAAACACCCCCTCGATCTCCGCCGATGGCGATCGCGTGCAGTTCGAAACCAACGCCACGGTCGGCGAAACCGAAGGGCTGCTGAACCCCCTCGGAGACCGCTACCTCGCTGGCCGTGGAAGCGAAGGTTGGAGCACGTGGGCGCTGGCGCCGCCCGCCGCCTATGGCTTCGGCTACGGGGGCGTTGCCGGCACGGGTAACCCGCGCGGATTCTCGCCCGACTTTGCCCGCTGGCTCTCAATCCAGGCGACGGTGCCGCAAGCCTTGAATGGGCGCTTTACCATCTATGAAGCCGACCTCGGCGGCGCCTGGACGCCGCGCTCTCCGCTGCTGGTCTCGAGCGACGGCTTCCACGGATTTTCTCTGCCCACCACTGCCGAGGGTAAGAACTTCCCCGGCGTCTCCGCCGACTTCTCCCACCTCTACTTCCGCCCCACCGACGGGGCCTCGGGCGCGAGCGCATACAGCGTCGCCTACCTGCCCGGCGACCCGCAGCCACTCCAATACACCGACGGCACCTGGAACACCTACGTCCTCGCCCGCGACGGCGCCGGGGAAACCTCACTCGCCCTGATGGCGCGCGACTCTAACGGCAAGGCCTGGGGCGGCAACTGCGGCGCCTGGGTCGGCGGCGGGGGCAACCCGCTGAACCGCGGCCTGCGCAACCAGGGCGCCGTTTCGGCCGATGGCGCCTATTCCTACTTCTCGACCCGGCCGACCGAGAAGGAAGGGGTTCCCTGCCCGGTCACCGGGACCGCCCCGCTGCTCAACCCGGCCTCCAACGAAGTGACCGTCAACGGCGCGACTCAACCGTTCTCGGTCGGCCAGGAGATCAGCGGCGGCAGCATTCCGCCGGGGACGACGATAAGCGCCGTCAACGGCCAGGTGCTGACGCTCTCGGCCAACCCGGCGAGCGTCCAAATCAGCGGGATCTCCCTCACCGCTCACAGCCCGATCCGGATCATGGAGCGCAGCGAGGAAGCGGGTGGGGAAGTGACGATCTCCGAACTACTTCCCAGCACCCCGGCGCTCGGCAGCGACTACTTCGAAGGCGCCTCGGTTGACCAGTCGAAGGTCTACTTCACCAGCTCGCGCAAGCTGGCGGCCAGCGACGAAGACCCGAGCGCCGAAGAATGCAGCGAGGAAGTCAAACTGCCGACCGCGAGCTCGGTCGGCTGTGACCTCTACCTCTACGAAAAGCTGCCCGGCGGCGGCCATGAAGTGATCCTGGTCTCCGAAGGCGGCACCGGCGACCCGACCCCAGGTGCGGGCGCCAATGTCTACAAAGACGTGACGGCAATCTCCGGCGACGGCTCTCACGTCTACTTCGCCGCCCAGGGGGAACTGACCACCGATCCCAACCCGCTCGGCGAACACGCCGAAGCGGGCAAGCTCAACCTCTACCTCTACGAGCGCGACGCCGCCCACCCGGGCGGGCGCCTCGCCTTCGTCGGCCGGCTCGACTCGGCCTGCACCAAACTCGGCGGCACGGTAGTCGCCGACTGTGGCTTGGCAGGTGGCGGCTCGCTGGTCGGCAGCCAGATGAGCTACTACAACAACGCCAGCGCCGTGCCGTTGCTGGGCAGCGGCGATGGGCACGTGCTCTTCTTCGAGTCGACCGCGCCGCTGACCGCCAACGACACCGATGGCAACCGCCTCGACCTCTTCCGCTATGACTCCAGCCTCGGCGGTCCCGGAGCGCTACAGTGCGTGTCCTGCAGGCCGGGCGGCCCCGATGGAGGAGCATTTGACCTCGCCGTGCGCGATCCCGGACTGCTCAATCCAGGACCGGAATTCGCCGAGAGTCAGCGCTGGACGAGCGAAGACGGCGAGGACGCTGTGTTCGCGACCTCGGAGGCGTTGCTGCCCGAAGACGTTGACGGCGAACGCTCCGACTACCTCTGGCAGAACGGCCAGCTCAGCCTGCTGCCAGGCCACGGCGAAAAACCGGCGATCTCTCACGACGGCAAGGAGGTGGCCTTCGAAACTTCCACGGCGCTCTTGCCCCAGGACGGCGACAGCGCCACCGACGTCTACCTCGCCCGTGTCAACGGCGGCTTCCCGAACCCGCAGGCCGCCGCGGCGCCCTGCGAAGGCGAAGCCTGCCGGGGACAGGCGACGAGCGCCCCCGGCCCCTTGGCTGTCGCCAGCGCGACCTTCGCCGGAAAGGGCAATGCCAAGCAGGCGCGCAAGCATCACCGCAAGAAGCGCCATCACCACCACCGCAAAATCAAGCGGGGGCACCACCACGGGGGGAGCGGGCGATGAGACGCCGAGAAGCGACGCCGCCTCGCCCCGCAGAGACCGAGAAGGAGACCGCGAACGTGAACAAGCCCGACCCCGCCAAGACCAAGAGCGCGCCGCGCCGCAACCGCGCGCTGGCAGGCCTGCTCGCCCTCGTCGCGGCGGCGGTGCTGGCGCTCCCCGCCGCGGCCCTCGGCGCGGGGCCCGAGTTGAGCGTCGAACTGAGCCACTCACCCGGTTCAATCGCCCGCAACGACGAATTCATCAACTACGAAATCAAGGTCAAGAACGTCGCCCCGCGCTACCCCAACGAAGGCGACACGCTGACCTGCGACGGTGCGAGTTCGCCGCTCGGCACCAAAATTTGGTTCGGCGAACCCCAAAACGTCTACAGCTTCTCCTTCCAGTGGACCCGCAACGGCGCCCCGATCACCGCCTGGGTCGCCGGCGCCGCCGGCACCACCCACACCGTCGCCGCCGCCGATGCGGGGGCCGCCCTGCAGTGCCTGGTCAAAGGCACCAACGCCGACGGCTCGGGCAGCTTCCTCACCGCCTCCCAGTCGGCGCTGGTGGCCGCGCCGGCACCGGCAGTCGAGGCGCCGAAACTGGTCGCGCCCGTGACCAACGGCTCTCGCCGACCGGCGATCGCCGGGCCGCTGAAAGCCGGCACTGAAAGCACCAGCGGCGCGGTATGGGCGGCCGGCGAAGAACTGCGCTGCACCGCGCCGACCGAGAACTGGAGCATCGTCGCTACGGCCGACACCGAAACGGGCTCAAAGGTTCTCAAGGCGGTGACCACGGCGAAAGGGACCGGCACGACGACGGTGGGCAGCAGCGAAATCACCGTGCTCAAACGCCTGAGCGGCAACTTCCAGGTCGGCCAGACGGTCTCGATCGCCGGCGTCACCTTCGCCGGCGGCGCGACGACGACGATCGCCGAAGTCGGCGAAGCGAGCCTGGTCTTTGCCAGCCCGGTCGCAAGCGGCGCCGGCAACGGCAAAGCGATCACCGCCGGCTCCCAGCCTTTCGCCGCCGGTGAAGAAATCAGGGGCAACGGCATCCCTGCCGGGACGATGATCGAATCGGTCAGCGGCCGGGAAATCATCCTCACCGAAGAAGCCACCGCGACCGCTCCGGGCGTCGCCGTCCAGAGCGCCGCCAGCGGCACCTGGAGCTTCGAATGGCTGCGCGACGGCGAAGCGGCGCCCGGCGCGGTCACCACGCCCACCCCGGTGACCAGCAATTACACGCTTACCGCCGCCGACGTCAGCGCCCCCGACGCACCCTCGGTGTTCCAGTGCCTGGCGAAGGCGACCAACCCCGGCGGCGCCGCGGTGGTCGAGTCGACCGAAAAAGACACCAAATCGCCGGCCCCGGCCTTCGGCGCCAAAGGCAGCGCCAACTTCGAACCCTTCCAGGGGCCCGATCAGGTGCCGGTGCTGGCATTCGAAAACGGAACCTCGGGCAACGTCGAACTCGAATTCGAACTGCCGCCGGGAGATGAAACGCGGGCATTTAGCGTCGCGACCTCGACAGGATCCGCTCACCCGAGATGGACTTGCGGCACCCACGAGCCCATCGGCTTGACGCATGGCAAGGTCGCCTGTGTCTCCACCAAACCGGCGGCGCCCCAGGTGGAATACTACCCGATCGAAATCGGCGCCTCGATCGGCGCCAGCACGCCGGACCCGGCGCTGGCGAAGGCGACGGTGAGCGGCGGTGGCGCGCCGACGGTCAGCGCCGAGGACTCGTTCGGCTTTGGGCCGGCGATCCCCTTCGAAATCGAATCGTTCGCGACCAAGGTGGCCGATTCCCTGGGCAACGACTACACCCAGGCCGGCGGGCACCCCTTCTCGGCGGGCGCCGAATTCAAGCTGCCGACACGGATCGGGCCGAACAACACTCAGTTGCAGATCGGGTTCGGCAAGAACCTGATCACCGACCTGCCGCCGGGCTTCGTCGGCAACGCCGAGGCAACGCAGCGCTGTTCGGGGACGGCCGCGGTGTATGCCGACACCTACGCTAATCCGACCTGCCCGTGGGGCAGCATCGTCGGCTTCGCCACCGTCGAACTGGGGAATCAGGGCGGACATAAATCCGAAAACTGGCCCGTTTACGCGATCGAACCCGAACGGGGAACTCCGGCCCAGTTCGAGTTCTTCCTCAAAGGCGTGAAAGACCTGATCTCATTGACCCCGAGGCTGCGGGCCGCTGAGGGCTACGCGATCAGCGTCGACGCGCCAAAGCTCTCCAAGAACCCGGTCGTGCTGGGCGTCTCAGTGACGCTCTGCGGCTTCGGAGTCAATCTGCAGGCGTCGCCCGTCGGCGGAGAACACATCGGCGCCCCCGAAGCGGTCTCCTGCAAGCCGCGCACCCAGGCCGGCGCCGAACCGGCCAACCCCAAGCCCTTCCTGACCAACCCCTCGACCTGCGAGGCCGCCGGCCCGATGACGAAGCTCTCGCTCGACTCCTGGGAATACCCGGGGGCGCTGAAGCCCGACGGCTCGCCCGACTACTCCGATCCCGACTGGCACTCCAAAGAAGCCGGCTCGCCGCCGCTGAGCGGCTGCTCGGAAGTCCCCTTCGACCCCTCGATCGACCTGCAGCCGACCGGCCACCAGGCCGACTCGCCGACCGGCCTCGACGTCTTGCTCTCGCTGCCTACCGATGGCCTGGAATCGCCCACCGACATCGCCCAGGCCTTCCTGCGCAAGGCCAGGGTCACGCTGCCGGCGGGGATGGCGGTCAACCCCGCGGCCACCGACGGACTCGGCGCCTGCACGTCGGCTCAGATCGGGCTCGGCACTAACGATCCGGTCAGCTGCCCCGACTCCTCCAAGGTCGGCTCCGCGGATGCGACCACGCCGATCCTCGGCGAACCCTTGAAGGGCTCGGTCTACCTGGCCAAGCAGTTCGACAACCCCTTCCACAGCCTCCTGGCGCTCTACCTGGTGCTCGAAAACGAAGAGCGCGGCATCCGCGTCAAGCTGCCGGGCAAGGTCGAAGCCGACCCGAGCACCGGCCAGATCGTCTCGACCTTCGACAACAACCCCCAGGCGCCGATCGGCTCTGTGAGCCTGCACTTCAACTCCGGCAACCGCGCCGCCTTGCTCGCCCCGCCCAAGTGCGGGCACTACCAGATCGTCTCTGAACTGACCCCTTGGTCGGGAGCGGCCGAACCCACGGCCTCAACGAGGACGATCGGCTCCTCCTTCACGGTCAACCGGGGCCCGAACGGCAGCCCCTGCCCGGCCCCCGACCTCGACCCGAAGCTGAGCGCCGGCCTCGCCAACCCGGTCGCGGGCTCGAGCAGCCCCTTCCTCACCGAGCTCTCCCGCGAAGACGGGACCAAGCGGATCGACTCCCTGGACCTGAAGCTCCCCCCGGGCCTGGTCGCCTACCTGAAGGGCCTCGGCTACTGCTCTGACGCCTCCCTGGCATCGGTATCGGAAGCCGAGGGCACCGGCCAGGACCAGATCGACCATCCCGCCTGCCCGCAGGCATCCCAGATCGGCACGGTAAGCGTCAAGGCCGGAGGAGGCTCCAACCCCTACTACGTCAGCACGCCGAAGGTCTACCTAGCCGGCCCCTACAAAGGCGCCCCGCTCAGCATCGCGGTGATCGCCCCGGCGGTAGCAGGCCCCTTCGACCTGGGAAGCGTGGTAGTAAGAAACGCCGCCTACATCGACCCCGTAACCGCCCAGATCACGGTCAAGTCCGACCCGATCCCGACGATCCTGCACGGCATCCCGATCGACCTGCGCGACGTCAGGGTCAACGTCGACAGACCCGACTTCACCCTCGCGCCGACCAACTGCGAAGAAATGGCAGTGGGCGCCACGGTCGGAGGCGAAGGCCAGAGCAAGGACCTCTCCGAGCGCTTCCAGGTCGGCGCCTGCTCTGAACTCGGCTTTGCCCCCCACCTGAAGCTGCGCTTGCGGGGCGGCACCAAGAGAGCCGCCAACCCGAAGCTGATCGCCAACCTCAGCGCCAGGGAAGGCGACGCCAATCTCGCTGCCCTCTCGGTCCGCCTGCCGCGTTCGGCCTTCCTCGATCAGAGCCACATCCGCACGATCTGCACCAGGGTGCAGTGGGCCGCAGACGCCTGCCCCAAGGGGAGCATCTACGGCGACGTATCGGTCAAGACACCGTTGCTCGACTACACCCTCAAAGGCCACGTCTACCTCAGGTCTTCGGTCCACAAGCTGCCCGACCTGATCACTGACCTCAGAGGCCCCTCCTACCAGCCGATCAGGGTAGAGCTCTCGGGCAAGACCGACTCGGTCAAGGGCGCTCTGCGAAACACCTTCTCCTTCATCCCCGACGCCCCCTTCACCCAGGCCCGCCTGGTGCTCTACGGCGGCAAGCGAGGCCTGGTCGTCAACAGCAGAGACATCTGCGCCCACACCTACCGCGCGACGGTGACGATGGACGGCCAGAACGGCAAGATCCATGACTTCAGGCCGGTGGTGCGCAACGGGGCCTGCGGGAAGGCGCGGAGGAAGCACAGGCGCCACCACGGGCGCCACCACCACAGGCGCCAGGGCTGATCCGGAGCGCCACCCGAATGCCGATCCGGCACATCCCAACACGCCGGGGGGCGTTGGCGCTCGCCCTGGCGGCGCTGGCGCTGGGCCTGGCCGGGCCGGCGCCGGCCGGCGCCGCGGCTGGCGCCGAATGCGAAGGCGATGCCTGCCAGACCCCGCCGCCGCCGCCCGATGACCCGACCCCGGGCACCGCTTTGGTCGAAGGCCCGCACAACCCGCCGGTGCGCTTCCCCGCCCACCACCACAAGCAAAAGCGCCACCACCATCGCCACGCCGAGCACCGCCGCCACCCGGGAGGCCGCGGGTGAGCTGGCGCCTCGCCGCGCTCCTGCTCGCCGCCTGGGCGCTCGCCGCGCCGGCCGCGGCAAGCGGCGCCTTCGGCATTGAATCCTTCTCGGTCTCCGCCGAAGCGCAGGCCGGGGGGCCTGAGACGCAGACCGGCGCCCACCCCTACGCCTTTCACCTCGACGCCGGCCTCGACACCTCCGGCGGCGCCCTGCGCGACCTCGGCGTGCACCTGCCGCCGGGCTTCCTGCTCACCCCCGGCGCCGTGCCCGAATGCCAGGCGGCGGCCTTCGCCACGCCGCGCGCCAACCCCTACGAAGCCGGGGCGGCGTCGGGAGAGAGCTGTCCCGACAACACGCAGGTCGGCACGATCGCCGTCGACGTGGGGGGGATGACCCGCCACTTCGGCCTCTTCAACCTCGCCGCCCCCTACGGCGCCGTGGCGGCAATCGGCGCCTCGCCCTTCCACACCGCGCTGCTCTTCGTCGCCCACCTGCGCGAAGCCGACGCCGGCATCGACCTCGACCTGCGCGGCGTGCCCGAGTCGTTTGACCTGCGCGCGATCGGGCTGACGATCTGGGGCCGCCAGCCCTGGGCCTACGCCCACGATGACGAACGCGGCAACTGCCTGAACGAGGAAGACCCCTCGATCCCCCACGGCGAAGCCTCCTCGCCGCCGCCCGCCTACCATCCCGGCAGCTGCACGATCGGCCCTCCGGCCTACCTCGAAGACTACGGTCACAGCTACTTCACCCTGCCAACCAGCCCCTGTGGCGGCGCATTCGAGGCGAGCGCCGACGCCACCTCCTGGCAGGGCGCCACCGCCACCGCCGCCACGACCCTGGCGGCGCTCGGCGGCTGTCACCAATCGGCCTCGGTCGCCCACCTCAGCCTCAGCACCGACCGCACCGCCTCGCGCACGGGGCTTGCCTTCGAACTCGACATCAACGACGGCGGCGGCATCCTCAACCCCGAAGGGGAAGCGCTGCCGGCGATCAAGCGGGCGGTGCTGAGCCTGCCCGAAGGGCTGACCGTCAACCCCTCGCTCGCCGCCGGCCTGGGCGCCTGCTCAGAAGCCCAGTTTGCGCGCGAGAGCGCGAGCTCTGAGCCGGGCGCCGGCTGCCCCGGCGCGGCAAAGATCGGCGAGGTCAGCCTGAGCGAACCGCTCGGGCTGCCCGAGACGGCGCGCGGCTCGCTCTACCTCGCCACTCCCCACGCCAACCCCTCCGGCGCCCTGCTCGGCGTCTACCTCATCCTCCGCGACGCCCGCCACGGGATCGCGCTGAAGTCGGTGGGGGAGATCTCACCCGACGCCCGCGGTCGCCTCGTTGCGAGCTTCGACCGGCTCCCTGGCCTGCTCTATGAGCGCTTCAGGGTCCTCCTGCGCGAGAGCGGGCGCTCGGCGCTGATCTCTCCGCCCCGTTGCGCCACCTACACCGCCGAGCTGGCGCTCAGCTCCTGGGCCGACCCCGGCGCGGTGCGCGAGGAGCCCGCCTACTTCGCGATCGACCACGGCGCCGACGGCGGGCCCTGCCCGACGGGCGCCGCGCCGCCCTTCGCCCCCGGCCTGCTCGCCGGCGCCCTCAATCCCGCCCCCGCCACCTACACCCCCTTCTACCTGCGGATGACGCGCAGCGACCCCGAGCAGGAGATCACCTCCTACTCGGCCACCTTCCCACCGGGCCTTCTGGCCAAGATCGCCGGCGTGGGCGAGTGCCCCGAGGCGGCGATCGAGGCCGCCAGGGGCCACAGCGGCGCCGCCGAGCAAGCGAGCCCCTCCTGCCCGGAGTCGGCCCGCATCGGCCGCACGATGGCCGGCTACGGCGTCGGCGAGAGCCTCGTCTGGGCGCCGGGGAGCCTCTACCTGGCCGGGCCCTGGCACGGCTCGCCGCTCTCGGTCGTCGCGATCGACTCCGCCAAGCTCGGCCCCTTCGACCTCGGCACGGTGGTCGTGCGCAGCGCCGTGCGGATCGACACCCGAAACGCCCAGGCCTCGATCGACGCCGCCGGCTCGGACCCGATCCCCCACATCCTCGACGGCATCCCGTTGCACGTGCGCGACATCCGCGTCTACCTCGACCGCCCCGGCTTCACCCTCAACGGGACGAGCTGCGATCCGCTGGCGGTCAGCTCGACCCTCGGCGGCTCGGGGGTGGACCCCTTCGACCCCGGCGATGACAGCGAGGCCTCCTCCGCCCAGCGCTTCCAGCTGCTGGACTGCCAGGCGCTCGGCTTCAAGCCCCGCCTCTCGCTGCGCCTCACGGGAGGCGCCAGGCGCGGCGCCTACCCCTCGCTGCGCGCCGTCGTTCGCCCGCGGCCGGGCCAGGCGAACATCGCCTCCGCCCAGGTCAGGCTGCCGCCCTCGCTCTTTTTGGCCCAAGAGCACCTGCGCAGAGTCTGCACCCGCGCCCAGTTCGCCGCCGCCGGCGGCGGCGGGGCCGGCTGCCCCAGGGCCTCGGTCTACGGCCACGCCCGCGCCTGGACGCCGCTGCTCGACTCGCCCCTGGAAGGCCCGGTCTACGTGCGCAGCTCCTCCCACCGCGTCCCCGACCTGGTGGCCACCCTCAGCGGCCACGGCTTCACGGTGGTGCTCGAAGGCAAGATCGACGCCGTCAAGGGCGGCCTGCGGGCCGCCTTCCGGGGCCTCCCCGACGCCCCGGCGAGCAGGTTCGTGATGACCCTCCCCGGCGGGCGGCGCGGACTGCTAGCGGTGGCCCAGGGCCTCTGTGTTCGCCCGCGACGGGCAAACTCGCGCTGGATCGCCCACGACAACGCGACCGCGGTCCTGCGCCCCAGGCTGAACATCAGCTGCCCCAGGCACCGCAAGCGGCACGGGGGGAGGCGCCGGTGACGCGCCGTACCCTCGCCCTCGCCCTCGCCCTCGCGGCGCTGCTCGCCCTCCCCGCCCGGGCCGAGTTGAGCCGCTGCGGCGACCTGCGGGTCTCCTTTGAGGCCGCGATCGCCCCCAAGGCCCTGCCGCGGGTGGGCGCGGCGCCGGTGGCGGTCAGCCTCGCCGGGCGGATCGCCACGGCCAACGGCGCCCCGCCGCCGCAGCTGCGCACGGTGAAGATCGCGATCAACCGCCACGGCCGCCTCGACACCCGCGGCCTGCCGACGTGTCGCCTGCGCGAGATCCAGCCTGCCACCAACGCGGCGGCGATCCGCGCCTGCGGGGCGGCCCGGGTGGGGGAGGGCCGTTTTGCCGCCGACGTGGTCATCCCCGAGCAGTCCCCCTTTCCCTCGGAGGGTAAGGTGATCGCCTTCAACGGCCTCCAGCACGGCAGCCGGGTGATCTTCGCCCACGTCTACGGCACCGACCCGATCCCGACCTCCTTCACCCTGGCGCTGCGGATCTCCCGCGCCAAGGGGACGTTCGGCACCGTGCTGACCGCCTCGCTGCCGAAGGTCACCTCGAAGGTCGCGGTCATCACCGGCATCTCACTCGACCTGCACCGCACCTACCGCTTCCGCGGCGAACGCCACAGCTACCTGAGCGCCGGCTGTCCGGCCCCCAAGGGCTTCCCCGGCGCCCTCTACCCACTGGCGCGGGCCGACTTCGCCTTCGCCGGCGGCCCCACCCTGGTCTCCACCCTGACCCGCAACTGCAGGGTGCGGGGTTGAGGGCCAGGGCATGAGGCGTGCCTCCACCGCCGGCGCCCGCGCCGGGCTGATCGCCCGCCTGCGGGGCAGGCAGGGCGAGATCGAAGAGGCGATCCTCGCCCGCGCCCACGGGGTCGCCGACCCCACCGAGGTCGGTGATCCCACATACGTCGCCGGCCTGCGCACGGCGGTCGCCAGCGGCCTTGACTTCGCCCTCGAGGGCCTCGGGGGCCTGGGCCGCCGCGAGCAGCCCGTCCCCCTCGAGCTCCTCGCCCAGGCACGCCACGCCGCCAGGAGCGGCGTCCCCCTCGACACCGTCTTGCGCCGCTACCTCGCAGGCCACGCCCTGCTCGGCGACTTCATCCTCGCTGCGGCCGAGGCGGAGGGGCTCGCATCGGCTGAGTTGCAGCGGGCGGGCAGGGCCCTGGCGGGGATCGTCGACCGCATCGTGGTCGAGGTGACGGAGGAGCACGGACGCCATGAGCGCCGCCGCGGGGACCCGGCCGAGCGTCGCCGCGCCGAGCGCGTCGAGGCGCTTTTGGCCGGTGAGCAGCCCGATACCGGAGAGCTCGCCTATGACTTCAATGCCAACCACCTCGGCACGATCGCCAAGGGTCCCGGGGCCCCCCAGGCGCTGCGCGAGCTCGCCCGCGCCCTGGGGCGCGACCTGCTGCTCGTCCCTCGCGAGGACGGCGAGGCTTGGGCCTGGCTGGGCGCCAAGGAGGGTGGAGGCCTTGAGGAGATTGGGCGCGCCAGCTTGCCGGCGGGGGTCACGCTGGCCCTCGGCGAGCCGACGACGGGACTCGCCGGCTGGCGCCTCACCCACCGCCAGGCCCGCGCGGCGCTGCCGATCGCCCTGCGCGAGTCGCGCGGCGTCGTGCGCTACGCGGAGGTCGCGCTGCTCTGCTCGGCTCTCGGCGACGAACTCCTGCGCAGGTCGCTGACCGTGCTCTTCCTCGACCCGCTTCGGGAGGAGACCCTGCGCGAGACGCTGCGGGCCTATCTCGCCGCGGGCCGAAACGGCGCCTCGGCGGCCGCCGCCCTGGGGGTCAGCAGGCAGACCGTGCACTCTCGCCTGCGCATCGCCGAGGAGCGCCTCGGCCGCCCGCTGGAGCGTTGCGGGATCGAGGTCGAGCTGGCGCTGCGCCTGGCGGAGCTCGGCTCCCCACCCGGCGGGCCCCCGCGGTTGACGATGTCAGGCTCGGCACCGGCCGGCGCGACACATTGACAAGGCGCGGCGCCTGCACTGGATAAGAGACTTCGTCGGCGACTCCAAAGCCTTCCCCGGGCGTTTTGCGCTGTCGCAGCCAATCCGTGACCCCGACAAGGAGAACCACCGCCATGCACAGACAGCTTTCGATCCTGTCGGGCGCCCTTTGGATCGGCCTGGCGCTGATCCTGATCCCCGCCGCCGCTTCGGCGACCGAAACCGTGCCGCCCTCCTTCCGGGGCGCCTTCGGCGAAGAGGGAACCGGCGAAGGCCAGTTCGAGGAACCCTCGGGGATCGCGATCGACCCCGAAGGCAACATATGGGTGGCCGACACCGCCAACGACCGGATCGAGCAATTCGGCCCCGAAGGCGAATTCCTCGCCCAGGTCGGCGAAGAGGGAACCGGCGAAGGCCAGTTCGAGGAACCCTCGGGGATCGCGATCGACCCCGAAGGCAACGTATGGGTGGCCGACACCGCCAACGACCGGATCGAGCAATTCGGCCCCGAAGGCGAATTCCTCGCCCAGGTCGGCGAAGAGGGAACCGGCGAAGGCCAGTTCGAGGAACCCTCGGGGATCGCGATCGACCCCGAAGGCAACCTGCAGATCCTCGACGCCGGCAACGACCGCATCCAGAGCATCTCCCCCGGCGGCGAATATCAACGCCAGCTTGCGCTTTTGGGCATTGAAACCCACGGGCTCGCGCTCGATCCCGACGGAAGCTATTGGGTCGGGGCGCCGGAATACGACTGCGTGCTCAAGCTCGGCAGCAAAAAACAATTCGAAGTCCTCGCCAGCATCTGCGAAGTCTCTCCGGCGGGCCTCGCGATCAGCCCCGAAGGCGGCCTGTGGGTCGCGGACGACAGCAGCGGCACCGTCCGCGAATACCAAAATGGGTCGCTGAGCGCGGAATTCGGGGAATCGGGCTCCGAAGAAGACCAATTCGTCAAACCGGGCGGCCTCACCGTTGACTCCGAAGGCGGCATCTGGGTGATCGACGCCGGCAACGACCGCATCGCGCACTGGTCCAGTTCGCTTGCGCCGGTCGTGACGGCGAATGCCGCCGCCGAAATCGGCTCGACAAGCGCCCTCCTCAACGGCACCGTCAACCCGCTCGGCGAGACGCTCGACGAATGCGTCTTCGAATACGGCGCCTCGAAAAGCTACGGCCAGGCCGTCTCCTGCGACCCGAACGCCAAAATCATCAGCCAAAGCACGGAACCGATCGACGTCGGCGCCGAAATATCGGCATTGACCGCCGGCGCCACGTATCACTTTCGCATCGTCGCAACCGATGAATCCGGCACCGCGGTCAGCGCCGATCGCGCCTTCACGACGCTTCGACCGCCTGGCTTGGCGAGCGAAGCCTCCGCGGTCGCCAAATCCCGCTCCGCCTCCCTCAGCGCGGCGATCAACCCAAACAACCTCGACACGAGGTACTTCTTTGAAATCGGTCCGACCGCGGGCTATGGCTCGAAAGTTCCGGCCGCCCCGGGGAAAGACATCGGAAGCGGCGAAAGTGCGGTGGATGTCGCAGAGGCGGCGACCGGTCTTGAGCCGGAAACGACCTACCACCTCCGAATCGTCGCCGAGAGCGAAGGGGGGGTCTCCCAGGGGGCCGACCAGACGATCGAAACCGACACCGGCCCTCCCAGCCTGACCGCGAAAGCGGCGACGGCGGTCGGCGCGCGACGAGCGACCCTGCAGGGCGAAATCCAGGCGAACGAATCCGCCACCACCTATCAGTTCGAATACGGGGAGAGCACGGAGTATGGGTCGAAAGTCCCCGCGTCGGCCAAAGCGGCCGGCTCGGGGCCCGAAGCCATCGCCGTCAGCGAGGACATCGAAGGCCTGGAACCGGAAGCGACCTACCACTTCCGCCTCCTCGCCACCAATGAATCGGGCGAGACCAAAGGCGAAGATCAGACCTTCGCCACGGGCGACGGGCTCCCGGTCCTCACCGCAAAAGCGCCGACCGCGGTGAGCGGACGGCGCGCGACCCTCCACGCGACGGTCGACCCGAACGACTCGGCCACCACCTATCAGTTCGAATACGGAACGGACACCGAATACGGCGGCAAAGCCCCCGCCGATCCGGGCGATATCGGCTCGGGGGCCGAGCCCACGCTCGTCGGAGCGCCGATCCACGGGCTCAAACCCGAAACGACCTATGACTTTCGCGTCGTCGCCCAAAACGCATCCGGCGTGAGCTACGGGGACAACGTCGAGTTCGAAACCGGATCGTCGTTCGAATTCCTGTTTGGCCTGCAGAGCCCCGGCAACTCGACGTTCGACGAACCGAGGGGTATCGCAATTGACCCCGAAGGCGACTTCTGGGTTCTCGACGCCGGCAACGACCTCCTCGAGAAGTTGAGCCCCGGGGGCGAAACCCTGAGTCAGTTCGAACTGCTCGGCACGAACCCCTCGGGCTTTGCGCTGGATCCCGACGGAAGCTATTGGATCGGGCTTCCGGAAGAAGGAGAAGGTTGCATCGTCAAGTTCGGGACCGCAAGTCAATTCGAATTCCTCGCGGTCAACTGCGAAATTGTCGCTCCGGCGGGCATGGCGATAGATCAAAACGGATACCTATGGGTCACAGAAGCGACTCAAGGCTCGATCAGCCACTACAACCCGGAAAAAGAATACGTGCTGGGACAGACTGGAGAATGGGGCTCTGGTGACGGTCAACTCGAGAGTCCTTCCGGCATCGCGATCGATCCGCAAGGCAACCTCTGGGTGGCCGACACCGGCAACGACCGTATCGAGGAGTTCGATTCCGAAGGCGAATACCTGAACCAGGTCGGCGAAACGGGCGCCGGGGCGGGACAGCTCGAGAGCCCGACGAGCGTCGCGATCGACCCGCAGGGCGATCTGTGGGTCGCCGACACGGGCAACGACCGGCTCGTGGAGTTCAGCGCCGAAGGCGAATATCTGCGGCAGGCCGGCGAAGCGGGGTCTGAGATCGGCCAGCTCAGCGAACCGACCGGCCTGGCGATCGATTCCGAAGGCGGTCTTTGGGTGACCGACACCGGCAACGACCTGGTCGAGCGCTGGGGGGACAACGCGCCCCCCGTGGCCGATACCGGCGCGGCCACCGGGGTGGACGCCGGCCACGCCACCCTCCATGCCGCGATCAATCCCCGTGGGGCGGCGACGACCTACCGGTTCGAATACGGCCCCACTGCCGAATATGGCTCCAAAGCGCCCGCCTCACCCGGGCCGGCGATCGGCGAAAGCGACGAAGAGATCGAGGTCGAAGAGGAGCTCGAAGGGCTCGAAGAAGGCGCCACCTATCACTACCGCGTGGTTGCCGAAAACGAGGCCGGGACGCGCTCCGGCGAAGACGAGACCCTGACAACGCCGATGGCCCCCAAGGCGATCACCGGCTCGGCCACCGGGGTGAACGCCACCGAAGCGGCCCTGAACGCCACCGTCAACCCCCGCGGCCACGCCACCGATTACTTCTTCGAATACGGCCCGACCGCCGAATACGGCTCCAAAGCCCCGGCCTCGCCCGAATCGGCGGGAGAAGGCGAAGAAGACATCGAAGTGGAAGAGCCGATCGAAGGGCTGGAAGAAGGAGAGGAATACCACTACCGTGTGGTCGCCGAAAGCGACACGGGGACACGCTACGGCGAAGACCGGGTCTTCAGCTCCGACCCGCCGCTGCTGCTCGCACTGGAGTTCGGCTCGATCGGCAAAGAAGACGGCGAGTTGATGGGCCCGCTCGGTCTCGCCCTCGACGGCGAAGGGAACGTCTACCTCGCCGATTCGGAGAACAGCCGCGTGCAGGAGTTCGACTCCGAAGGCGAATACCTCGCCCAGTTCGGCTCCCACGGCGAAGAAGACGGCCAGTTCCTCGAAACCGAGGGCGTCGCGATCGCCCCCGGCGGCGCGATCTACGTCTCCGACCCCGTCCTCTCGCGGATCCAGAAGTTCGACTCCGAAGGCGAATACCTCTCCCAGTTCGGCTCCGAGGGCTCCGGGGAAGGCGAGCTCAGCCATCCCGGCGGCCTCGCCGTCGACTCAGAAGGAGACGTCTACGTCGCCGACTCCGAAAACAACCGGGTCGTGGTCTTTGACTCCGCAGGGGAATACCTGCGCGAGGTCGGGTCCTCGGGCTCCGGCGACGGTGAGCTCGCCAACCCCAAGGGCCTCGCCCTGGACGGCGAAGGCAACCTCTGGGTCGCCGACATCGGCAACAACCGGATCGAGGAGTTCGACGAAGAAGGCGAATACCTCTCCCAGCTCGGCGTCGAAGGCTCCGGCAACGGCGAGCTCGCCGCACCGGCCGGTGTCGCGATCGACCCCGCGGGCCACCTCTACGTCGCCGACACCGACAACAACCGCATCGAGGAGTTCGACGCCGCAGGCGAATACCTCGGCCAGGTCGGCTCCCAGGGCCCCAGCCCCGGCAGCACTGACCTCCCTTGGGGGATCGCCGTCGACGCCGAAGGCGACGTCTGGCTGACCAACCGCGGCTCCTGGCCCAGCAGGCACCAACGCGTTCAGGAGTGGGTGCCGGCAGGAGGCCCTGCCAAAGCGCCCAAGGCCACCACCAAGCCCGCGGCCGACCTCGGCCCCGAATCCGCCACCCTGAAGGCCGCCGTCAACCCCCGCGGCAGCTCCACTTCCTACTACTTCGAATACGGCGAAGACGCCGAATACGGCTCCAAAGCCCCCGCCTCCCCCGAGGCGATCGGCGCCGGCGGCCAGGCGGTCCCGGTCGAACAGGCGATCGAAGGCCTGCAGGAAAACGCCACCTACCACTACCGCGTGGTAGCCGAAAGCCAAGCTGGCACGAGCACGGGCGAAGACGAGACCTTCAAGGCCACGGAAGCCCCCATCGCGATCACCGAAGAAGCCGAATCCGTTGAAGGCGAAGAAGCCGTTCTGACCGGCAGCGTCAACCCCAACGGAAAAGCGACCGAATATTACTTCGAGTACGGCACCAGCACCGAATACGGGACGACGATCGCGCCCGACGAAGCCGGTGACGGCAGCACCGCCATCGAAGCCGTCGAATCGATCGGCGACCTCGAACCGGAAACCACCTATCACTATCGCATTGCCGCGACCAGCTCCACTGGCACCGATTACGGGGCTGACAAAACCCTGACGACGTTGTCCGGCGAAGTCTCCGAATCCGAAGCGGTAACGCTTCCCAGTGATTTCTTCGGGATGATGTGGACGGGGAGCTTCGCCCAAACCGGCGAACCACACGTTCTGACCGCCGTCAAGAAGTCCGGTTCACGCATGCTGCGCTTGGCGATGAAGCCCGGCTTTGAAAGCGAGTACGAATCGATCTTTCGCCATGCCTCCCAGCGCGGGATCAAGGTGCTGCCCTACCTTGGCGACGGTGTATGGCCTACCGATCCCACCGAGCAGAACGCCTGGAGGACAGACGCAAAGAGGTGGGTCGCCAGGTACGGTCCCGGAGGAAGCTTCTGGAACGGCGGGGGCCATCCTGCTGTTGCCTGGGAGATCTGGAACGAGCCCAACCTGCCCACCAATTCGCCTTTCCCAAATCCCAGTCCCCAAGAAATCGACCAAAACTCAGAAGCCGCCGCCTACAAGAAGATCGGCGCCGAAAAATTCGCCGAATTCTTCCACAAGGTGGCAGAAGGCCTCAGGGAAGGGGCCGGCGAAGAAAGCATCCACATCCTCACTCCCGGGCTGTTCGGCTTCGGGGCCAGTAATTGCAATGGCGGCGAATGCCACCTCTCGCCGGTTAACTTCCTCGGCCAGATGCACCAGAAGCTCGCCGCAATGGGGCACAGCGATGACTACGACGCCGTCAGCCTGCACCCCTATGTCTTCAAGGTAGACGGCCAAAGCAGCACTCCCCATGCCCCGACCGGGCCCAATCAGGTCGAAGAAGTCACACAAAAGGTGCGGAACTTCATCGGCGATATCCACAACAAGCTAAAGGCGATGGGTGAGTCAGACAAGCAGATCTGGGTCACCGAGCTCGGCTTCCCGGTCGAAAATCGTGTTCCAGATGGAGAACCTGGCGATAACAGTGTCTTCCCTCACGTTTCCGAAGATGTCCAAAAAGAAGAGATCGAAAAGACCTACCAAATGATCAAGGACAAGCGCAGAGAGCTCGACATCGCGCATGCCTTCTACTACAACATCCAGGACTACCGGGATCCGGGTAACGGTGCCGAATTGCTTGGTTGGGACTATCACAGCGGCTTGCGCAGAGGCACCGGCGGAAACCGCAAAGGCTGGAAGGGCTTCACCGCAGTCGCACCAAAGGGTAAATCCAATTGGTCGGATCCCAAGACTGCCCATGACTCCAGCGTCAACCCGACTGCGATCCAGGCAACCCCCACCTTTCAGATAAAAACCGAAGGAGCACAGTACCTGGCCCGAGCCGAATGGGGATCGGGGCCGCTGTCTTCCTCCTATCCCAACGCGACCGAATGGGATGTGGTCGAAGCGGGGCCAGACGTCGAAGGGGAAGGTGAAGAAGAAGCCGTAGAGGTCGAAGGCGCGACTCCGATCGCCGGGCTGGCGCCGGATACGACCTACCATTACCGGATAGCCGTCAAAAACGAAGAAGGCGTGATCGAACAAGAAGATCCAGGCCACCAGTTCAAAACCAAGCCGGGGGTGACAGCCAGCGTGCGTACGCTGAACGGCGAACCAGGCTGGATCAACATCTCCGGTCACGTCGAATCCGAAGCTCCGCTCAACAATACCTGGGTCAACATCAACTTCAAGAAGAAAGAAGGCGGGGAATACAAATTCAACCACGAAGAGTCCACCAACGTGGAGCTCTACGACAGCAACTACTCGCTCTCCAACTGGAAAATCGGGCGGGGTGACTGGCTGGTCAACGTTGTCTTCGAAGGCAACAGCGAAGTGCCACACTCTGAAACTGGCCTGGAAATGTTCACGATCAAAAACGCATACCATCTGGTTGCCCAGCACTCAGGCAAGTGCCTGGAAGTCTCCTACGGTTCCTCGGAAAACGGAATGTCGATCCACCAGGAGCCCTGCGGCGACGGACATACCCAGCAGGCCCAGGCCTTCACCTTGGTGCCCTCGCCTTCTAACCCGGTTCAGTATGAGCTCGTCAACCGCAATTCGGCCAAGTGCCTGGACGTCGCGGGCGCCAGTGGCTCGGACGGGGCCGCGATCCAACAGTACACGTGCCTGGGTTGGGGCCAGACCAATCAGGTCTTCGAAGGCGTTCCTTCCTCTGAATCGGACCCCTCTCACGACAAGTACATCGCCCAGCATTCCGGCAAGTGCCTGGATATCAGCGGCGGGTCCACGGCCAATGGGGCTCTGTTGCAGCAATGGAGCTGCAACGGCGCTCCCCAACAGAGCTTCGGCTTTGAATCGGTTGAAGCCGATCCTGTCCCGACCCACACCTACATCACCCTCGATGAGACGCTCAACGGGCACCCGGGCTATGAGACGTTCCACGGTACGGTCGAATCCCCGCAAGCGGTCGGTGGCCAGAAGGTCTACGTCAACTTCAAGAGGTGGAACGGCTCGCAGTATGTCTATACCAGTCAGGCCGAAGCGACCCTGAACTCGGCCGGCGCATACACGTTTCCCTACTTCGGTGTCAGCACCGGCGACTGGGAAGCGATCGCGGTCTACAACGGGTCGGGCAACACGGCGGCGTCGAGCTCACCGGAGGGGACCCACAAATTCCACGTCGGCGACGGTTACCGGTTCAAGTTCCGCAACCCCCAAAAGTGCCTCAGCACCTCGGGAGGCGGGACCGGAAACGGCACGGCGCTTCTGCAATGGACCTGCGCCAGCCCGGCCAACCCCGGTGACGGCCAGGTCTACTCGGTCGAACCGGTCGGCACGCCGGGGAGTGACTATTTCCGCATTCGGCCCGACTCCGATCATCGCAAATGCGTGGACGTGACCAACTACAGCCAGGAAGATGGCGCCAAGTTACAGCTATGGGACTGTTTCGCCGATTGGCAGAATCACCTCAATCAGGTCTGGCATAGCCAGGAACTTGCTAGTCCCAACCAAGGCTGGTTTGCCTGGATCTCGGTGAACTCCAACAAGTGCATGGACGTCGAGGGCGCCAGCGTCAAAAACGGAGCCCTGATCCAACAGTGGTCCTGTCACTGGGGCGGTAACCAGCAGTGGGAATGGCAGGGGATCGGCTAGGTGCGGTTGCGCAAAAGACTTCCGGCATTCGCCGCCCTGGCGGCATTGGCCGGAGCGGCCTCGATCGCCACCGCGGGGGCCGCCCCGGCCTGCTCGGGCGCCCCGACGGTGAGCGCCGACGGTTCGACGGTCCACGGCAGCCCCTGCTCTGAGCGGATCCTCGTCACCTCGCCCGAGGTCCGCACGGTCTACGGCGGCGAAGGCGACGACACGATCTTCGCCAACCCCAACGTCGAAGTCGTCAACGGCGGCCCCGGCGACGATGTGATCTACGGCGAACTGCCCGAAACCGAGACCGGCGTCAGCGCCGAACCCCTCGCCCCCGCCGGGATCCAGTACCAGCGCGCCGCAGGCGGCCCCCCGGCCACCATAAGCCTCAAAGAAGTCCACTGCAAAGAAAAAGTCTCCTGCTACGGGGGGATCGGCTCCCAGGAACTGATCGGCTCCTCTGGCAACGACAAGATCTTCGGCCAGCGCGGCAACGACATCATCTACGGCAACTCCGGCAACGACCAGCTCTTCGGCGGGATCGGCGATGAGTCGCTGATCTCCGGCGGCGCCGGCGAAGACCTGCTCTCCGGCGGCCTCGGCGCCGATCACCTCAACGGCAACCAGGGCTCCGACCTGGTGCGCGGCGACGGCACGATCGACACGATCGAAGACACCGGCGCCGAAGGCACCGACACGCTCAGCTTCGCCACCGCGGTGACGCCGGGCTTCGGTGGTGAAGTCGGCCCCTCGGGCTTCCCGGGAGAAGGCGGCGGCGAAGAGCGCGGCGTCTACGTGCGCCTCGACGGCACCGCGGCCTGCGGGGCCGAATACGCCGCCTGCGACAACAACGCCCGCTACGGCGGCGGCAACGACGTGATCGCCGTCTCGAGCTTCGAGAACGTGATCGGCTCCCCCTTCGCCGACGTGATCTACGGCTCCTCGGGGGCAAACCGGATCGACGGCGGCGGCGGCGCCGACGCGATCTACGGCGAGGGCGGCGCCGACACCCTCTACGGCGGCGCCGACGGCGACTACATCGACGGCGGCGAAGGCGCCGACACCGCCTACGGCCAGGGCGGCACGAACCATTGCGCGACCGACGTCGAGACCCAGAGCGGATGCTCGGGCTCGAGCGAAAGCGTCACCCAGCGCGACACGTCGAAGATCTCGGTCGGCTTCATGGCCACCTCCCTGCCCTCCTACCTCGGCTACGACGAGCTCTACCTGACCGGCAGCGCGAAAGCCGACCGGGTCACCGCCAGCTTTGGCTTCGAAGGCGCCAGCGGCTACGTCAGCTTCGCCACCGAAGGCGAATCGGCGCAATTCGACACCAGCGCCGACGCGGCATCGGAAAACTGCGCCTACGAAGCGACGAAAGTCAAATGCACCCTGCCAAAGCCCCTCGACGCGATCGTGCTGGCGGGGATGGCGGGCGATGACCGCTTCGCCCTCAACGTCACCGAAAGCTACTGGGAGACGACCACGCCGATCCTCCTCGGCGGCGAAGGCTCAGACGAAGTGCTCGGTTCCGGCCACACCGAAGATCTGCTGGTCAACGGCAACGGCGCGGGCAACGACACCGAGAAGGCCTACGGCTACGACGACGCCCTGCTCAACAACGAAGGCTCCGACACCCTGGAAGGCGGCAACGGCAACGACCTGCTGCTCTCCTCTGGGATTTGCCAGGGAGACACGCTGCAGGGCGCCGAAGCCGGGGCGGACGATGGTACGGCGCAAAACAGCGCCTCCTGGGCCAAGGACGAAGAAGGCGCCGGCATCGTGGCCGACCTCGAAAGCGAAGGCGAATACAAAGGCACGGCGGGCAGCTCTTACTCCGGCGGCCCCGCCTGCGCCTCGGGGAGCCTCGACGCGCTGCGTCGCATCGACGACCTCGAGGGCACCAACTACGCCGACATCCTCTACGGCGACAAGTTCGAAAACAACCTGCTCGGGCGCGCGGGCAAAGACCAGCTCTGGGCACGGGCGGGCAACGACAACATCGAAGCCAAAGACGGCGAAGCCGACACCGGCGGCGGTGGCTCGGGGACCGACACCTGCGCGCTGGACGGCATCGACTCGTTCGCGAGCTGCAACCCATAGGGGCGGGCGCGGCCTGAAGCTCCCGATGCGGTCGGCGTTCGGTCACCTGGAATCATCCTCCGCCGGCTCCGGATCGTCCGCCTCCTCGATCCTCGCCTTCTTGTCGCTGAGCACCCGGGTTCACTGGGTGCCCCCGATGACAGGCCGGCGGCGAGCTCCTCTGCGCCATACCACTGTTGTTCCTTGACAATTACAAACGTGTTTGTTTATCCTCCGCCAGGGTGCCAGCCGCTGCTACAGGATCCACGTTCCGCTCGCTGCCCACGATCGACCCCCGCCCGATCTCTTACACCGTGCATGAGCAAGATCAAGCAGGATCCAGAGAACTTCGCAAGCCGCTACGGCGCCGCCGCGGTACGGCTCTTCGACCTGATCGAAGCCGCCTGCGCGGAGGCGCCCGACTGGCCCGTCGGCGTGCGCCTCGCGACCAGGTCTGCCCTCGCCTTCCTCGCCTCCGAGCCCGACACGGCGAAGCTTCTTCTGCTCGAGCCCTACGCGGTCGGGCGCAAAGCGCAGCTGCGCCACGAAGCCACGCTGGCTCGTCTCGCGGACCTGCTCCGCGCCGCCCGCGAGCGGGTCGACGCGGCGTTGTTGCCGGGGGTGCTCGAGGAGGGCCTCGTCGGCGGCACCGCCTTCATCGTCTCGCGCCCGCTGCGCGTCGGCGAGCCCGACCTGCTGCCCGCGCTCGGGCCCGAGCTGACAGCCCTGCTCCTCTCGCCCTACCTCGGTCGCGAGCAGGCCGAGCGGGTCGCCTTCGACCCGCCCGGCGCCTAGGCGCTGCTGCCTTCGCGGGGCGCCCGGCCGTCGCTTTCGGCCTGCGCCTCGCGCGCGGCCGCGGGCCCTTCCAGCGCCTGCACGGCCACGTAGAGCAGCGCGGACAGCAGCCCCTGCGCGTCGCCCGCGCCGTACTCGCCCAAGCGGGCCTGCAGCACCCTCTCGATGCCCCCGACCGCGGCCGCCGCGGCAAGCGGGGAATGGGGTCGCTCCGTTGCCGGCCGCCGCGCCACGCGCTCTTCCAGGCACGCCGTGAGCCGCTCCATAGCCTCTTCCCGTTCGCGCCCGGCCGCCTCACCGTTTCCTCGGCCGCCGTCGAGCAGCGCCCGCACCTCCGGCTCCTGCTCGGCCAGGCGCAACAGCTCCACCAGCGCTCCGCGCACCTGCCCCCGCAGCCGCTCGCCCCCCCGTGCGGCGGCCCCGCGCAGCCGCCGCTCCAGCTGCTCCGCTGGTTTCCGTTCTCCCCACCTCCGGGTTCCCCCGGGCGTCACATCGCCGATTTCTCCGACCGCTCGCGCCATTCAACCCCCACTGATCGATTCAGACAGGTGCGAATCCGACAAGGTACTAGAGAGGTTTCTGGCCTGCCGGGGGGCGGCGGAATCGCGGTTATCCTCGCTTCATGACCACCACTGGCCCCTCAAAGACACGCTCGACCTCCTCGCGGCCGCTGATAGCGCGCGAGTTGGTCGCCGTGCACAAGCGCCGCCGGCTCCTCTCCGCGCTTGCCGAGCTGATAGCCGCGCAGGGCTACGAGGCGACCTCGATAACCGACATCGTCGCCCGCGCCGCGATTGCCCGCAAGACCCTCTATGACAACTTCGGCGGCAAGGACCAGCTTCTGCTCGCCACGATCGAGGACGCGATCGGCTCCACCCTCGCCCGGGTCGAAGCGGCCTGCGCTGTCGAAGCGGATTGGCCCGAACGCGTCGGTGCTGGCCTGGGAGCGCTGCTCGCCGAGCTCGCCGAGCATCCCGAGCGCGTCAACCTCTGGCTGATCGTGGCCCCCAGGGCCACACTTGCTTCGGCGCAGCTCCACGGCGAGGCGATGGAGCGTTTCCTGGCGCTGCTGCGCGACGCCACACCGCGCGCCCTCGCCCCCGCCGAGCCGGTGGAGGAGTCGGTCGTCGGCGGCGTCGCCTGGATCCTGCACCGCACGTTGCGCGACGGCAAGGCCGACCGGGCGCCCGACCTGCTCCCCGGCCTCTCCGCGTTCGTCCTCGCCGCCTACGGCGAGGACGCGGCACCCGCCTCCGCCTGATCGCCGCGGCGATCGAGGAACTCTCGGCGCCGTCAGACCCAGCCGGGCAGCTCCCCACCTGTCGCAACCTCTTGCCCGAGCAAACGGGCCTCCCCTGGTCGGCTCACGCTGATGAAGCAGGTCACCAATCCTCGGGTGACTAGGATCGGGCCTTCATCTGTTGCAACGTTGACTGGAATTCCCACATGTTCGACCCTGGGGCCACTGCAAGTGGCGACACTCAATGAACGGCGCGATCAGCTCCTCCGGCGAAGAGCCGCCGCCGGTATGGCCCTATGCCCACGGGCGGGTGCGGGGCCAGGCGGTTAAGCCGCTGCACCGCGCGGCACCTAAGGCGGTCGAGGAATGGTCGGACCTGGGTGAGATCCTGGCGCTGCTCGACAGTCTGCGGGTCGGTGACGCTCGAGTCCGGAATGTGGCTGGGGATTTCCTTTCAGCGAGGCCCCGTAGCCTGGCCGCAGGGTGAGTCAATGAGCGCAGGTTGGTCCAGTCGGTTGCGTTAGCAGGATTTCGTAATACAATTCTCCGGTGGAGATCCATTCGTCGGCGCGAAAGCACGGAGTTGACGAGGAGGACATCGAGCACGTGATCGACAATGCGATGGCAATCGATGACCAGGACGACGATACGCGGCTCTATCTCGGGCCCGCGCGAAACGCCGAACTGCTCGAGGTGGTCACGCTCGTTGGCAAGGATGGTTCGGAGTTGGTGATCCACGCGATGACGATGAGGTCGAAATACCGGCGACTACTCCCGGGAGATTGAAGATGGCGAAAAAAAACTACGGCAAGACCGCCAGCGGCAAGCCGATCACCGACGACCTGATCGACCGACTCGCCAAGAAGGCCGAGGCCGGGTACGACGTTGAGGAGACGTTGAAGCGCCGACCCGGCCGGCCAACGATCGGCTCGGCTCCGGCCAAGGTGGAGTCCGTGCGCCTCGATCCTGAGCTACGGGAGGCTCTTGACCGTCGCGCGATGCACGACCACGAAGCAACCTCCGCGGTGATCCGCAAAGCGCTGCGCCAGTACCTGGCGACGGGCTGAACTCACATGAGCAGAAGGGGGTGGGCGACAGGTCACGGGTTCGAATCCTGTCGGGCGTGCTTCGCTACGAGACGCTGCCGCGTGGGACTATCCACTGTGTCGGTTGGCCGGTGAGCTTGGCGATGCGCTCGAAGTCGGCGTCGTAGTGGAGGACCTTCAGATCGGCTTGCTCTGCGCATGCGGCAATCAGGAGGTCGGGTAGGGGAACCGCTCGGTGCTGAGAGCGCTCGGCGAGCATTGCCTGCACCGCTAGTGCTCTACTGACGGCCGCATCGTCAACGGCCACGCGGGGCATCCCGCGCAGCGCCTCGGTCAGGGCGCGGTAGGTAGCGCGATCGCGGGCGCTGTAGAGCAGCTCGAGGTTGACGATCCCGCAGGTCGCGATCTCACCGGCAACGAGCAGAGGCTCGAGGACATCGCGCACCTCAGCCCGTGTCTCACGCCGGGTCAGCGCGCTCTTGTCGGCGAGGAACGTCGGCACCGCACTCGGCCGATCAGCGCCAGGCGTCGGCCATTGTGTCGGGCTCGTCGAGGGCGAGTGCGCCGGGCCTGAAAAGCAGCTCGACGAGCTGGCGCCGCTGGCGAACCTTGACCACTTCGGCCAGTGCCGCGTCGACGGTGTCGGTCAGCGTCTTGGTGCCGAGAACCTCTTTCGCGGCACTGACCTTGGCCGTGTCGATCTCGAACGAGGTCTTGTGTCGTTGGGACGCCATACGATCAAGATAGCAATCTGAGGCCATTCAGATAGCAATTTGCAACGGATTATCTCTAGCTGAGCCTGGAGACAGGCCGGCACGCGGTCCGCTACGCCTCGAGCCAGGTTCCCTTTGGCCCGAGGTTGCGGACGGGCGTCTCGCCGATCTTGCTCTCGCAGCCCCAGGACTCGTGGATGTGACCGCAGACCGCGAGGCGGGGGTGCTTGGCTTCGATCGCCGCGAGCAGGGCGGGGCTGCCGAAGTGGTCGGCGCCCCCGTTGGCGTCGCAGTGGCCCTGGGGTGGCGAGTGGAGGACCAGGACCGCTCCCGCCGGGCAGGCGGCGAGCATCTCGCCCGCTGCGCCGTCGTCGAGGTCGAAGCTCCAGTCCCAGGGCGTCTCCGGGACGCCGGCGCCGAGGCCGTAGAACTCGACCCCGTCGATCGTCGTCCCCGTCCCGTGCAGCACCGTCGCGGCGCTCCAGGCCGACGCCGCCTCGCGCAGGGCGTCCTCGGTCTCGTTGTTGCCGGGGACCAGGATCGTCGGCGCCTCGATCGCCGCCAGGGCGTCGATCGTCTCACCCAGCCCTTCGTGGACCGAGGCGAAGTCGCCGGCCCCGATCACGACATCCGCTTCGGCCGACATCTCGACCAGCGTCGCTGCCTGGCCGAGGTCGCGGTGCAGGTCACTGAAGGCGAGCAGCTTCACGCTTGCAAAGCTAGACGATCAATCGTCTACCGCGCCGGCTCCGGCGCCGCCTCGCCTCCCGGCTTGCGGCGTGGCAATCGTTCGCGCCAGCGCTTCGCCGGGACCAGGTCCGAGCTGCCACGGAAGGCCTCGCGCACGCCCTTGTCCTCGAACATGATCTGCTGTTGGAGGAAGAGCCAGCCGACGTACTTCCAGGCGGCGAAGGGCAGGCCGACGATGGTGATCAGCATCCCGAACACTCCCAGCGTCGCCAGCAGCTGGGCGCCGACGACGCGGCGGAAGCGCCGCCACATGGCACGGTAGGAGGCGACGAAGCCCGCCTCGCCAGTCTCGCCGATCTGGCGCACGGCGGCGATCACCACGGCGGCGATGATCGCCGAGGCGATCGGGCCGCCGACGCCGCTGATGATGTCGCCGAGGGCGCTGTGCAGGCCGGAGCGCCCGACCTTGTCGTCGAGCCGCAGGTATCGCCGAGCGGGTCGGCCGGCAGGTTGAGGTGGAACTGTTCGCCGAGCCCGGCGATGTCGGCGGCCGTCGGCGCACGTTTGACGAGCGTTTCGTCGCCGTTGGAGTCGGCTTCGGTCAGCGTCACCCGCGGGTTGCCGAGGACCGTGTTGACCGTCGTCGGCTCGTACTGCTCGCCGCTGGTGTCACAGATTTCGTCCCGATCGCGCAGCATCAGCCGCGGCACGTAGGCGTCGATCAGGCGCTCGGCGGCGAATTTGCCGCCACCCCCTTCGCCCATCGCGACCGCCCCGGGTGCGGCGAAGCAGAGCAGGGCGAGCGTCGCGAGGACGGGTGCGAGGCGGCGCGGCGAGGCCATCGCCGCTAAACCTACTCGGGAATCTCCTCAGCTTTTCCGGACGGCATCCATTTCAGCGCCACCAAAAAGGGCGACGGCCATCACGCCGGCCATCGCGTAGAAGACGGAGGATCCTCGCCGCGAGGATCAGCTTCTGGTTGGCACCGCCGGTCTTTTCCATGCCGTCGCGTTTGCCGGAACCGGCCCGAATCCTCCCCGTCCGATAATCTCGCCGCGCTTATGCCTGACGTCTTCTGGATCGGCCTCGGTATCTCGGCCTTCTGCCTGCTGGTCGGCTTCATCGCCGGCGCCAAATCGAGCACCACGCGCACGCTGACCGGCGTCGCGATCGGCGGCTACCTCGGCCTCATGGCCGGTTTCCCCCTGCTCGCCATCGGCCTCGCGACCAGCTAGTGGTGTGACCGGCAACGCTGCCGGGAATCTGGCGAGGCTCGATGGTTGCCGGGCAAGGACGCAGGGAGGCCGAATGGCAGCGCCATTTGGCCGACTGAGGACGCCGCACGGCGATCATTCGAGGCCGCCAGAAACCGGTGAACGTTGCCGGTTACACCACTAACGGTCACACCGCCGGCTCACGTGCCGGCTGGCTCGGGGTGGCGGACGCGCCGGCGGCCCTCGCCGTAGCTGCGCGTCTCGTAGGCGATCAGCGCCCAGATCAGCAGGTTGACGACGGCGAGCGCGACCAGCGCCGGGACCTCCGTCGCGACCGGCACGAGGATGAGCAGGACGATCGCCATCAGCAGGCGGCGGCGGCTGACCGTGTGGACGTGGCGGTAGCGGAAGACGACGTGGCCGAGCAGGTAGATCGCCACGCCGCCGAGCAGGGCGAAGGCGGGCACCGCGTGCAGGTGGTCGTCGAAATGGCCGATCGTCGTCTTCAGGCCGAGGGCGACGAGGACGATCCCGGCGACCATCGCCAGGTGCACGTATGAGTAGGAGTCACGCGCCATCTCGTTCTGCACCCGGCCGGGCTCTGCGTCGGCCAGGCGGCGGGCGGCGACGATCGCGACGATGTCGAAGTAGGTCCACCACATCGCCGCGGTCAGGGCGACGCCGAGCACCGCCGCGGTGCCGATCCCGAGGCTGAGGGTGTGGGAGGCGCCGACGCCGATCGCGACGACCGACTCGCCGAGGGCGATGATCACGATCAGGCCGTGGCGCTCGGCGAAGTGCGCGGGCATCAGTTTCCAGCCTTCGGAGCCGAAGAAGTACGGACCGCCCATGTCGAGCAGCAGGGCCAGCGCCCACAGCGCCCCCTGGGCGAGGCCGTCGAAGAGCGAGGCCAGCGCCAGCAGCGAGACGGCGACCGCCGTGCTGACCGCCAGGCCGAGCACCGAGTGGCGCAGGCCGTCGTCGTCGGGGCTGGCGAGCATGAAGAGGGCGATATGGGCGCTGCGCACGACGCCGTAGATCAGCGCGAAGGCGAGCGCCAGGCTGCCAAACGCCTCCGGCACGCAGAGCGAGACCAGCAGCAGCGCCGCCATCGCGGCGAACATGACCAGCCGCACCGCCCCTTCCTCGGGGTCGATCACGCTGGTCAGCCAGGCGTAGCCGACCCACGACCACCAGAGGATGCCGAGCACGAGCAGCCCCTGGGCGATCCCCGACCAGGTCGGGTGGTGGGACATCAGCGCCGTGCACTGGGTGATCGCGAGGACGAAGACGAGGTCGAAGAAGAGCTCCAGCGGCGTCACCCGCTCGCCTTCTCGCAGCGTGGCGCCGAGGCGCGACTGTCGTTCCTCAGGCATCCTCGGCAGCGTATTGCGCGAGCAGCGCCTCTTCCTCATCCTTCTTCGGGAAGAGGAAGAAGACCAGCGCGGCGCCGAGCAGGACGGCGACGATGCCGGCGGTGTAGGCCAGCTCATCGCCCTTCAGGAAGGAAGCCTTGGCGGCGGCGACGATCTGGTTGGAGTAGCGCGGGTACTGTTCGGCGAGGTCGGCGGCGCTGGAGAAGGACTTGGTCAGCTCGCCTTCGACGTTCTCGGTGACCTTGCTCGCTTCCGGGGAGGAGGCGATCGCGGCGCCGGCCGCGGCGGCGTAGCCGGCGGTCAGCAGGGCGCCGAAGATCGACTGCATGATCGCGCCGCCGAGGTCGCGCTGCAGGTCGGCCGTGCCGGAGGCCATCCCGGCGCGCTTGACCGGCACCGAGCCGGTCAGCGAGTGCGAGGCCGGCGTCCCGGCGAAGCCGACGCCGATCCCGATCAGCGCGTAGCCGAGCCCGACCTTCCAGTAGGGGATCCCCTGCTTCCAGAGCAGCAGCATGGTCAGGAAGCCGAGCAGGCAGAAGACGTAGCCGATCAGGAGCGTGAAGCGGGCGCCGCGTGCCTCGACCAGCTTGGCTGAGCGGGGGGCGACGACGACCATCAGCGCCGCCGCCGGCAGGATCGCCAACCCCGAGTCGACGGTCGAGTAGTCGAGCACGTTCTGGAGGAACTGCTGGCCGATGAACATCGCCCCCATCAGCGAACCGAAGACGATGATCCCGGCGCAGGCGGCGACCCAGAAGATCCGCCGCGAGGCCACATCGAGGTCGTAGAGCGGCGAGCGCGCGCGACGCTGGCGGATCACGAAGGCAGCCGCGGTCGCGACCGCGACCAGGCCGAGCCCGATCGCCAGCGTCCCCTTGCCGGGAACCGGGGCGAGGTTGATCCCCATCACGATCGCCGCGACCAGCAGGATCGAGAGCACCCCGCCGGGGTTGTCGACCGGCTCGGTCGTCTCGTTTACGTGCGCGGGCACGTAGCGCCAGGCCATGAAGAGGGCGAGCGCGGCGAGCGGCAGGGTGACGAGGAAGACCGAGCCCCAGTCGAAGTGCTCGAGCAGGGCGCCGGAGAGCAGCGGCCCGAGCGAGGCGATCGCGCCGCCGATCGCCGACCAGAGGGCGATCGAACGGGTCCGCGAGTTGCCGGACCACAGCGCGGTGATCAGCGCCAGCGTGGTCGGGAAGGCCATCCCGGCGGCGATGCCGCCGAAGACGCGGGCGGCGAAGAGGACGCCGTCGGAGGGCGCCAGGCCGGCCAGCAGCGAGGCCGGGACCGAGAGGCCCATGCCGAGCAGCAGCATCATCTTGCGCCCGTAGCGGTCGCCGAGCGCGCCGAGGTAGAGGACCGAGGTCGCCAGGCCGAGCGAGTAGCCGACGGCGATCAGGTTGAGCGTCGTCTGGCCGGAGCCGAAGGCCTTGCCGATGTCGGGCAGGGCGACGTTGGCGACGGCGAGGTTGAGGTTGGCGACGGCGGCGACGAGGATCAGCGCGGTGAGGACGAGACCGGCGCGTTGGGGGCTTCGCTCCTCCATCCAGAGACCAACCTATCCAGCTTGACGGTCCTCACGCGAGGATCCGGCCCGCCCTGAGAGGATGCCGTCGATGGCGGACGAGCGCAAGAAGCCCGAGACGCCCCGCGCGGAGAAGGTGATCCCCGGCGTCTGGAGGCTGCGACTGCCGCTTCCCTGGCCTGGTGTCCCACACGGCAACGTCTGGGCGGTCGCCGCCGACGGCGGCATCGTCCTCTTCGACACCGGGATCGGCGGCAAGGGCGGCCTGCGTCGCTTCGACGTCGCCCTCGCCCAGGCCGGCTTCGGCCTCGAGGACGTGCGCCTGCTCGTCTGCACCCACTCGCACACCGACCACTACGGGCTGGCCGCGCCGATAGTCGCAGGGGCGGGCTGCGAGCTCTGGATGCACCCGGCCTGGGGCCACGTGCGCCTGATGGCCGACGACCCACAGGCGGCGTTGGAGCGGCGGATCGAGGTCGCCCGGCAGAGCGGTGTGCCGATGGCCTCGTTGGAACGCTTCCGCGAGCGGCGCGAAGAGGACGACGACAACGGCATCGACGCGATTGTCGAGCCCAATCGAGACCTGCTGCCCGGGGTGGAGGTCGAGACCGACCTCGGCAACTGGCAGGTCCACGAGACGCCGGGCCACGCTCCGTCCCACGTCGTCCTGCACCAGCCGGAGCGCAAGCTGATGATCTCCGGCGACCACCTGCTCGGCCGCACGGTGCTCTTCTTCGACCACGGCCACAGCCCCGACCCGGTCGGCGAATTCCTCCGCGGCCTCGACGCGGTCGAGCCGCTCGACGTCGACCTCGTCCTGCCCGGCCACGGCCGCACCTTCCGCGACCCGGAGGCGAAGATCGCCGAGGCGCGCCGCCAGGTCGACGAGCTGCTCGGCAAAGTGCGCGCCTCGCTCGGCGAAGGGGAGAAGACGGCCTTCGAGATCGTCGCCGACCTCGTCGGCCCCGACAACGTTGACGGCCCGGCCAGCATCTGGGCCCTGCAGATCGTCCTCGCCAGCCTCGATCACCTGGCGATCCTCGGCGAGGCCGCGCCGGTCGAGGGAAGCGATCCGCGGCGCTGGCGGTTGGCGGGATGAGCGGGTGTCCCTGCCGTTTGCTGGGTTTCTCGCCAGGGGCGTTGTCGGCCGTCCGAGGTAGCGGTCGGGGCGAGAAAGAGGACGCCGCTTCTCGGCAGGGACACCCGCTCATCCCGCTAGGCTCCTGACGTGGCCAGCTTCACTCTTGTTCGCAAGGTCAAGGCGCCGCCCGAGGTCGTCTTCGACGTCCTCACGGATCATCGCCGCTACGCGGAGATAACCCGCCTGCGCAAGTTGACGCTCGAGTGTGAGGGGGATCCCGCGCCTAACGGGGTCGGGGCGGTCCGGGTGCTGCGTGTGGCTGGCCCGCCGATCCGCGAGGAGGTGGTCGTCTACGAGCGGCCCAGCCGCTTCTCCTACAAGGTCCTCTCGGGGCTGCCCGTCCGCGATCACGTCGGCACCGTCTCGCTGGAGCCGAGTGACGGAGGCACCAGGGTCACCTACGCGCTGAAGGCGACCCCGACTGTCCCCTTCGCCGGCAAAGTCGTGATGATCGGGGTCAAGCGCGCGGTCACGGAACTTCTTAACGGCGTCGTCTCCGAGTCCGAGCGGCGCGCTGTTGCCACCGGGTCAACCGCCTAGCCGGCCCGAATGGGCGCGCGTCCGCGGCACTTCTGGCGTGAGGCCAAACGGGCGTTGCGCCACCCGCGCTGGTTCTGGCGCGAGCACCGGCAGCTCGTGCTTGCGGCGGGCGGCATCGCGCTGGTGCTGCTGGTGGGCGGCGGCCTCCTTGCTTACCAGTTGCTGAAGCGCCCGGCCGACGTCCACAACCCGAACGCGGCCTTCCGGCCCCAGAAGCCCCCCAAGCCGAAGGCGCGAACCGTCAACTGGCCGATGTTCGGCCTCAACCCCGCCCGCACCCGCTACCTGCCGGCCAGGGGCGTGAAGCCGCCGTACAAGCTGATCTGGCACTACACCGGGCGGCCGCTGCTCGAGTTTCCGCCGATCTACGTCGGCGGCAAGCTCTACGCGGTCAACAACAACGGCACCGCCTTCGCCCTCGACGCCGACACCGGCAAGGTGCTGTGGGAACGGCGCATCGGCCGCCTCAACGCCTCCTCGCCCGCCTACTACAAGCACCGCCTCTACATCGTCAACCTCGTCCCCGGCCACATCGTCAAGCTCGACGCGAGGACCGGCAGGGTGCTGTGGAAACACTTGCTGCCGGGCCGGGCCGAGTCCTCGCCCCTGGTCATCGACGGCACCGTCTACTTCGGCTGCGAAAACGACCAGCTCTTCGCGCTCAGCACCCGCAACGGGCACGTGCGCTGGGCGACGACCCTTGGCGGCCCGATCAAGTCCGCCCCCGCCTATCGCCGCGGAGTCCTCTACGTCGGCGACTACGGCGGCTACATGAACGCGGTCGACGCCAGGACCGGCGCGATCAGGTGGCAGAGCGGCTCGCTCGGCCAGGGCTTCGGCACCTCCGGTGCGTTCTACTCGACGCCCGCGCTCGCCTATGGCCGCGTCTACGCCGGCAACAACGACGATCGCGTCTACAGCTTCGACCAGAAGGACGGCGCGCTCGCCTGGAGCTACTCGACCGGCGGCTACGTCTACTCGGGGCCGGTCGTCGCCAATACCCGCCACACCGGCCCGACCGTCTACATCGGCTCCTTCGACGGCAACATCTACGCGCTCAACGCGAAGAGCGGCGAGCCGCGCTGGATCCGCTCCGCCGGGGGCTCGGTGATCGGCTCGCTCTCGGCGGTCGGCAACATCGTCTACGCCGCCGAGTTCAGCAACGGCTCGACCGAGGGCTTCGCGATGAAGACCGGCCGCCGGGTGTTCCACTACAAGACCGGCACCTACACGCCGGTCGTGTCGGATGGGCGCCGCATCTACCTGGTCGGCTACTCGAGCATCAACGCGTTGCAGCCGTACAGGTGGAGGGCAGGGGTGGCGGGGAACGTCAAGGCTCGGTAGCGGTCGGGAGCCAATCCCGGTAGGGCCTTCACTTAACTTTTTCGGTGGATCGCAATCGGGGCTGACGCCCGGGAGGTGTCGGCGAAAAAGTACAAGACGTTCCGGTCCTACCGGGATTGGCTCTGATCCGACCCGGAGATCAGCACTGAGGCTCTTGCGCCGCCGCCGACGAGGGCGCCGGCTTCAAGGGTCTTCAGCTGTATGTGGACGGGGTGGGAGCTGATGTAGCGGGTCAGGGTGAAGTTGTAGGAGACGGGCTTGGATTCGACCTGGTGGAAGGCGGGGGGAAGCAGGCGGTCGGCGCTCTTGCGCGCGGCGATGCCCGAGCCGACCAGGTCGATCTCGCGCAGCGGCGGCAGCGGCCCCGTCGCGAAGCGGCCGCCGAGGTAGTAGAGCAGCGGCTGGTTGCCCGCGTAGCGGATCGTGACGACGGCCTTGCCGGGGCGCAGCGGGCCGACCTGTGCGGCGGCGTTGCGCAGATCCTCGCGCTGAAGCCTGGGCAGGCGGTCGATCTCGATCGCGAAGACGAGCGAGCAGAGGCAGAAAGCGGCGGCCAGGCCGAGGCCCGCCCAGCCGGCGCGGCGCACGCCGAAACCGGCGCCCAGCAGCACGACGAGCGGCACGAAGACCGGCAGCAGGTTGCGCCCGTCGAGGTAGTCGGCGGCGAAGGCGCCGAGCAGCAGCGGGACGCCGACTCCGGCGAGGCCGACCGTGGCGGCGATCCCGGCGCCGCGCCGCTCCTCGCCGGCGCCGCGCCAGAGCAGCAGCGCCAGTGCCGCGAGGGCCAGCGCCGCGGGCACGCCGAGCGGGATCGGGCCCGGCGAGCGGGCGCCGTGCTCGTTGCCGTTGTCGTCGCCGACCAGCTTCGCGCCGGCCCGCGCCAGGCGCTGGGAGAGCGGCTGTTCGGCGATCCAGGACGCGTGGGCGTTCCCGGCCTGGCGCAGCGCGATCGGAGTCAAGAGCGCCGCCGCCGCGATCACCGCGGCGATCGCGATGCCGACCCGGCGTCGATCCCCGGCCGCGAGCAGCAGCAGCGCGGCCTCCGGCAATACGACGAAGCCGGCGAAGTAGTGGGTCGCGATCGCCAGCGCCGAGAAGCCCGCCCACCAGCCGAGGTCGCGCGGGGCGCCGCCGCGCCGCGCCCGGGCGAAGAAGAAGAAGGAGAGGCCCGTGAGCAGGAAGGCGAGCGCGTAGGCGCGGGCATCCTGGGAGAACCAGATCAACACGGGGCTGACGGCGACGATCGCCGCGGCGATCAGGCCGGCCCGCCGCGGCAGCGGCAGCGCCACGGCGCCGAGGTAGACGACGGCGATCGAGGCGGTTCCCGCCAGGGCCGAGAGCGAGCGCAGCCCCACCTCACCGGTTCCGAATAGCCGCGACCACAGCCACGCCGCCAGGTAGTAGAGCGGCGGAGTCGACTCGCTCCTGGGGACCGCGCCGAGCGTGTCGAAGAGGCTCGGGTGGAGGATGCGGACGACCGTGACCGCCTCGTCGTAGCGGTAGCTCTGCAGGTCGAGCGTGGCGAAGCGCAGCGCCGCACCGAAGGCGACGATCGCGGCGAGGGCGATCAGGTGCGGCGAGTGCGCCGCCCGCCGCCATTCCCGCTCCAGCCGGCGGGTTACGGGCGAGCTCCGGCGGCGGGTGCGGGTGCGGGTGCGGGCAGTGGCAGCGGCGGTTCGAAGGCGTAGGGCGGGAAGCGCGACGAGCGCAGCTTGCGGCTCACGATCGCGAGGCTTTCCGGGTAGTTCTGCAGCCGGAAGGAGCTGGTCGAGCCGAAGTCCTGGTAGTAGATCAGCATGCGGCAGCGCGGGTGGCGCTGCACCCAGGTGAAGAGCCGCTTGACGAACGTCGTGTCGTCGCTGCCGTCCAGTCCCCACTCGGTCAGCGCGAGGGGCTTGCGTTCGCGCCCCGCGAAGCGTTCGTAGAACCCGGCGAGGGATTTCCAGACGGGGTAGTTGGCGTAGAAGTCGGTCCCCACCCAGTCGACGTAGCGCGAGCCGGGGTAGAAGAAGCCGGGCAGGTTCTGGCGGACTTCCGGCGAGCCGCCCGGCAGCGGGCTCCAGATCAGCTCGATCGCCGCCGCCGGGAGCCCCGTCGGCAGGGGCGTGGATTCTTCGCGCAGCGGCGGCAGGCCCGCTTGGGCGAGGCGGCGGTCGATCTTTTCCAGCTTGCCGCCGCCGTGCAGGACGATGTACATGCGGCGGAAGGCCATCCGGTACCAGTAGGGCTTCTGCCCGGTGGAGACCGGGTTGCCGGCGCAGTCGTAGGCGGCGTAGACGTTGAGGCAGCGGTTCGGCTCGCCCAGCGGCCGGATGTAGGCCCTGATCTGCCGCGACCAGAAGAAGTAGTTGAGGCTGATCAGGTAGCCGTCGCCGTAGCCCTGCGCGATCTGCCGCGGGTCGATCAGCTCGTGGCCGTCGTTGGGGTCGGCGGCGGAGATGTGGAGGACGGGGCGGGCGATCGCCTTCCGCCAGCGCTTCAGCGAGCCCTTCAGGTCGTCGCCCCAGGCGCGGAAGCTCTCGATGATCGCCGGGTGCTTGCCGACCTGTTCGCCGAATTCGGTGAACTGGGAGGTGACGCCGCTGTCGGTGAGGCCGAAGAAGGTCTTGCCGCTGCCCGGTTGCAGCAGGGCAGCGTCCGCCGGCGCCGCGGCGCCGAGCGCGAGCGCCGCGGTCACGGCCAGCGCTGCCAGTACGGTTGTCCTGTCTCGGCCGCGATTCATCGGCATTCCCTTCGACTGGATGGGCCCCTACACCTTTCCCAACACGGCGCGGGCGCGATGGTTCTTCTGGGCCGTCGTCGGCCTGACCGCGCTCGCCGCCGCTCTCCGCTTCTCCACCCTAGGGTTGCAGAGCTACCGCCACGACGAGGCGGTGACCGCCGGCCGCGTCCTCTTCGCGAGCCTGCCGCGGACCATGCACGAGGTCTGGGCCGGCGAGTCGACGCCGCCGCTCTACTACCTGCTCGCCTGGCTGTGGTCGCACCTCTTCGGCGTGCGCGAGGCCGGCCTGCGCTCGCTCTCGGCGCTCTTCGGCACCGCCACGGTCCCGCTCGCCTACCTGGTCGGGCGGGAGCTGATCGGCCGCCGCGCCGGGCTCGCCGTCGCCGCGATCGTCGCGGTCGAGCCGATGCTGGTCTGGTACTCGCAGGACGCGCGCGCCTACGCGTTGCTGGTCCTGCTCAGCACGGCGGCGCTGCTCTTCTTCGTGCGGGCGCGGCGCAGCGGAGCGGCCCGCGACCTCGCCTGGTGGGCGGTCTTCTCGGCGCTGGCGCTCGCCGCCCACTACTTCGCCCTCTTCCCGCTGGCGATCGAGGCCGCCTGGCTGCTGCTCGCGGTGCGGCCGCTGCGCCGGGTGCTGTGGGCGCTCGGCGGGGTGGCGATGGCCGGGGCGGCGCTGGCGCCGATCGCCCTGCACCAGTCCGGGGGCAAGAACAACGACTGGATCGCCGGCTTCGGCATGGCCGGCCGGCTGCGCGAGACCGGGATCAGCTTCTTCGTCGGCGAGGCGGGCCTGCTCAAGCACGCGTTGATCCCGATCGGGCTGTTCGCCGTGGCGCTCGTGCTGCTGGCGGCCCGGGGCGGGGCGCGGGAGAAGCGCGGCGCGGCACTGGCGTTCGCGGTCGGCGGCGGCGCCATCGCGCTCGCACTGGCCTTCGCGGCCGCCGGACAGGACTTCGTGCTCGAGCGCAACCTGCTGCCGGCGCTGATCCCGCTGGTGCTGGTCGGCGCGGCCGGGATCGCGGCGCCGCGAGCCGGCCGGCTGGGAGTTGGGGTCGGCGTCGCCCTGGTCGCCTACCTGCTCGCCTTCTGCATCTACGCGGACTTCCGCCCGGCGCTGCAGCGCGACGACTGGCGCGGCGTGGCGCAGCGGATCGGCCCGCCGCTGGGACCGCGCGCGATCCTCGTCTGGGAGCAGGGCGACGAACCGCTCGCCTTCTACCTCGGCGGTGACGAGACCCGGGTCAAGTGGAAGCAGTGGCGCCACGCGCCGCGCGCGGTGAGCGAGGTCGACGTGGTCAGCGGCCGCCCGCCGCCGCCCGGCGCCCGCGGCGCCCTGCCGCCGAGCTTCCGGCGCGTGCAGCGCGTCACCCTCGGCCGCATGACCCTGATCCGCTACCGGGCGGCACGCCCGCGGCGGCTCGGCTGGGGCCGGCTGGTCGGCAATTTCACCGGCTACTCCAACAACGCCGTGCTGCTCGACCGGCCGGGGTCGCCCTGACGCGAGTCGCCGTAGCTCAGTGACGCGCCTGTGGGGCGACCCCACCCCGCGGCGGTGGCGGGGGCGGCGGCGCCTTGGGTGGGAACGGGGCGTAGGAGGGGAAGCGGCCATTGTGGATCTGGTTGCGCAGCACGCCGAGGCTGGTTGGCGAGTTCTGCAGGCGGTAGGAGCTGGTCGAGCCGAAGTCCTGGTAGTAGACGAGCATCTTGGTGCGGCGGTGGTGGTCGACCCAGGTCATCAGCCGGCGCACGTAGGCGGAGTCGTCGCCGGTGTCGACGCTCCACTCGGTGATCGCGAAGGGCTTGTCGGAGTAGCGCCGGTAGAGGCCGTAGAGGGACTTCCAGTCCTGGTTGTCGGCGTAGAAGTCGGTCCCCGCCCAGTCGACCCACTTCGAGCCGGGGTAGTAGAAGCGGGGACGGTTGCCGGGGACGGTCGGCGAGCCGGCCGGCAGCGGGCTCCAGATCACTTCGACCGGCGCCTTCGGCAGGCCTCCGACGTCGCTCTGCAGCTGCGGCAGGCCGGCTTCATGCAGGCGGGCGTCGATCTTCGCCCGGCTGCCGCCGCCGTGGACGATCACGTAGATGCGGCGGAAGGCGAGTTTGTACCAGCGGGTGCTGTGGGCCGCGTCGCGCGGTTCGCCGGCGCAGTCGTAGGACGCGTAGACGTTGAGGCAGCGGTTGGGCTCGCCCAGCGGGCGGATGTAGGCGCGCATCTTCTTCGCCCAGAAGAGCTTGTTGAGCCGGATCAGGTATTCGTCGCCACCGCCGCCGGCGATACCGCGCGGGGTGATCAGCTCGTGCCCGTCGCTGCTGTCGGCGGTGGTGATGTGCAGTACCGGCCGCGCCCGCGCCGCCTGCCAGCGTTCGATCGACCCGGGGAACTCCGAGCCCCAGGTGCGGAAGGACTCGATCAGCGCCGGGTGCTTGTGCAGCGCGCTCGAGAACTGGCCGAAGTCGGCGCTGTCGCCGGTGTCGCTGAGCCCGAAGAAGACGTTTTTGCCCTGCGGGACGAGCGAGAAGGCGCCGGCCGGGGCGGCGGCGAACAGACAGAAGGCCACCACCGCGCAGAACGCGGCGGCCAGACGCAGCTTGTTGCGGGAACGGCTCATCGAACGAACCGGACATGGTGGCAAGCGCCGGCCACCGGCAGGTGCCGCCTGCCGGCGCTGCAATCCGTCTGGCGCTTTTCTCGTCATCCAGCTGGGAAAGGCGCCATCGCATGGCAGACTGGGACCGACATGACTACGGGAAGGAAAGATCCAGATGCCGCTTGACCAGAGCAAAGTGGGGCAGCACATCGCCTCCCAGATGGAAGCGATCGAAGCCGACTACGGGGACGACTGCGAGATCGGCGACATCTGCACGATCGTCGAGATCAGGGGCCCGCACGGCTCCCACGTCCGCATGCGCAGCACCGCCTCCTCGCCGCACTCGACCCTCGGCCTGCTAAAGCTCGCCGAACAGGTCGCCCTGGCCAACTTCGGCAGGGACGACGTTTAGAGTCGACGGCAGGCAAACCCGTTGCGTTTTTGGGCTCGACTCTCTAGAATGCGCTTTGCGAGTGGCCGCTGGCTCTCGCAACAGCGTTGAAGCCGCCGCAAGGCGGCTTCGGTGCGTCTAGGGGTCTACCTGGCAAATGATGTTGGGCTCAAGTATTCCCCAGAGGGCTTCGATTGCCTGTCCAGAAGCGCTGCTTTGGTCATCGCTGCCTCGCCGGCGGCGCTGAAATAAGAAGGCCGCGAGATCGGCGATCTGGACTCCTGGCGTGTGGTGGCTGTGCACGATGCCAGGAGCCTCGACGATGCGCGGAGCGGACCCACCGACAAGTTCCCTCCGGTGATGGGCATGAACGGCTTTGACCAGAGCCCGGTCCGTGCTTCCAGCCTCGTCGAAGATCAGCAGGCACCGATCGCGGAGCCGCTTGCTCTCCCGCTCCAGGCAGGGCAGCAGCTCGTCGACCGCCCACACTCTGGCCACACTCAGATCGCGAGCGGCATCCCCCGTCCGCTTGACGGATACGAGGGCGATCTTGCCGTCGCAAAGCTCAATCGCTTTGAGGCCCAGTTGGTAGGCGTGCACCCTCAGCGCCGGCTGGTCGCGAAGAGCCTTCCAGGCCCGTCGGGAGTGAAAGAGATCTGAGCCGCGCAGCTCGGCGTCGGGGTCGACCCCGTGATCTGCAAAACGTGCTGGGATCGAAAGAACGTCCCGCTGCATGGCAGCGTCCCGCTCGTCGTGGACGAGCAGCGTGGCGAAGCTGTAGACCGCATCGGTATAGGTCTCGTCAATGTAAGCGAGATGCACCGGCGGAGCTTACGATTTGGATCGGCGCATACGGTTGTCTGCGGAGCGGCGAACCGCCTGCCACACCGCAAGCGCGTCGGGAGCACACGCCGCTGGGTGATTAGAGTCAGCGATCGCTGCGAGAAGACACGATTTCCAGTACCTCCGGCGCGTACTTCGAGACGAAGCTGGGGCCTATGCCTTTGATCGCCAGCAGGGCGTCGTCGCTGGCGGGCCGGGTGGCCGCTATTGCTTCCAGGGTCGAGTTGTGGGCGACGGTGAAGGCCGGGTTGCCGTCGGCGGCGCGTAGGCGCCACGCCTTCAGTTGTTCGAACAGGGCCGCGTCGTCTGGCGACAGCTCGGCGGGGGGCGCCGCGGTCTTCTTGGCGCTCGGCTTGCGGCGGATCGCGATCGTCTCTGGATCTGGCAGCCAGCCCTGCGGGTCGCAGACGTCACAGCAGCGCTCCAGCGGCGCGCCGGCCTGGCTGTCGCCGAAGTGGTCGAGCACGCTGCGCCGCCGGCAGCGCTCGGAGTAGATGAATGACTTGATCGTCTGGTAATCGCGCCAGCCGCGCTCGTGGGCGATCGCCAGGTCGGGGTTGCCGGCGCGCTGCTGGTTGAAGCGGACCAGACGGCCGAGGTCGGCTTTCATCGCCAGCAGCACGGCCTTCGCCGGCAGCCCGTCGCGCCCGCCGCGGCCGGCCTCCTGGTAGTAGGCCTCGAGGCTGGTCGGGATCGCCATGTGCCAGACCGAGCGCACGTCGGCCTTGTCCACCCCCATGCCGAAGGCGTTGGTGGCGACGATCACCTCGACCTCGCCGCTCATGAAGCGGGCCTGGGTGCCGGTGCGATCCTCGGCCTCCATGCCGGCGTGGTAGCGCAGCGCGCGCAACCCGGCTTCGCGCAGCGCCGCGGCCACCTCGTCGGTGTCCTTGCGGGTGCCGCAGTAGACGATCGCCGGCCGGTTGGCGGGGTCGGCCAGCCCGGCTTCCAGCAGCGCCATCCGCCGTGCCTTGGAGCCGGTGCCTTCGAGGCGGACGACGTCGAAGGAGAGGTTGGGCCGGTCGAAGCCCGAGCGGACCTTGAGCGGCTCGCGCATCTCGAAGCGGGCGGCGATCTCGCGCGCGACCGCCTCGGTCGCCGTTGCCGTGCAGGCCATCACCGTCGGTCGCCCGAGCCGCTGGGCGATCTCGGGCAGGCGCAGGTAGTCGGGGCGGAAGTCGTGTCCCCACTCCGACACGCAGTGCGCCTCGTCGACCGCGAGCAGGTCGATCCGGCGCTGTTCGATCGCGCCCAGGAAGACATTGGAGGCGAAGCGCTCCGGCGAGCAGTAGACGATCCGCGCCTCGCCGCCCCGGACCTGGGCCAGGGCCTCGCGCGCTCTCTCGTCGCTCATTCCCGAGGAGATCATCGCTACCGGGTGCCCGGCCGCGGTGAGCCGCTTCCACTGGTCGTTCATCAGCGCGATCAGCGGGCTGACCACGATCGTCAGGTCCTCGCTCGCCAGCCCGGGCAGCTGGTAGCAGAGGCTCTTGCCACCGCCGGTCGGCATCACGATCAACGAATCCCGCCCCGCCAACGCAGCTTCCACAGCCTCCCGCTGCCCCGCCCGCCAGGAGGTAAAGCCAAGCTTCCCCAGCAGCTCGTCGGCGCGGCTGGGCGTTGGAGCGGGGATCAATTCAGCCTGGTCGGTCACGATCACCCAGGCTATGCGCCGACGCGGATGCGGCGCGGTCCCTGGACGAAACGATGACCGGCGGGGGGTGTCGGGGAGGGGGTGTCCGGCCAGGCGCGGCGTCCTGTTTTTCGCCTGCACCACTCAGCGAGTTCCGCAAGGTCCACAGCGAAAAACCCAGCACCAGGCCGGACACCCCCTCCCCGACACTGGGACCCGCCTACTGAGGTATCAGGCCGGGCTCTCGGCTGGAGCCGTGCGGCGGACCCTCGACGGCCGCCGCCGCGGCCGCAGCCGGTCGGGCCAGAGCACGTAGAGCGCCATCGGCAACGCGTAGAGCACGTAGACGAGCGCCTCGCCGACGGTCGGCTGCGGCTGCAGGCCCAGCATGCCGGTCAGCAGCGAGCCGGAGACCGTTCCCGGCTGGACCAGCCAGGAGAGGTCGATCGCCTGGGCCTGCAGACCTCCCAGCCAGCCGGCCTCATGGGCGGTATGGACGGCGGTGGCCAGCAGACCGGCGGCGACGAAGACAAGGACGAGGCCGGTGATGCGGAAGAAGCGGGAGAGGTTGATGCGCACGCCGCCGCGGTAGAGGCCGATGCCGATGCCGATCGCGGCGAGCAGCCCGATCACCGCGCCGGCCCCGGCGGCGGTCGTGTCGGCCGTGTCCTGAAAGGCGGCCAGCAGGAAGGCCGAGGTCTCGAAACCCTCGCGAAGCACGGCGAGGAAGGCCATCGCGACCAACGCGGTGGTCGACCCGGCGGCCAGCGCGGTTGCGACCTCGCCCTCCAGCACTGACTTGATCCCGCGCGCGTGGCGGCGCATCCAGACGATCATGTAGGTGACGGCGGCGACCGCGATCAGCCCGACGGCCGTCTCCACACTTGCCTGGCCGCGCTCGGGCAGGTCCTGTCCGACCACCCGCAGCAGGACCGCCACCCCCATGCAGAGAATCGACCGCGATGCCGACGCCGAGCCACATCTGCCGCAGCGCGTCGCGGCGTCCCTCCTTGACCAGGAAGGCGGCGATGATGCCGATGATCAGCGAGGCCTCGACGCCCTCGCGCAGCGCTATGACAAGAGTTGGAATCAAGAGGTTAGGTCTCCCTAATTAGGAGGACCGAAAACCTAGCACAGGAGTTGGATTTAGATCTGAGAAGGCCGATGACCAAGCGGGACGGTCACGAGACGACTCCCGCGTAGCAGCGCTACGCGGGACGTCGGGGAGGGGCCGTATCCGCGCAGCGTCACTCGGCCTTCTCAGGGAGCCAGGGCTCGTACCACTGCGCTAGTCCGCGGGTCAGCGCGTCGGACTCCTTCGGCCCCCAGGTCCCCGGCTCGTACGGGTGAACCGGGCCCGGTTCCTCCAGCAGCGGCTCGACGATCCGCCAGGTCTCCTCGACCGTGTCCTGGCGGGTGAAGAGCTGGTAGTGGCCGGCGAGCGCGTCGCCGAGCAGGCGCTCGTAGGGCTCCGGCTCCTCGCCGGGGACCTTTTCGAACAGCACCTCGAGGTCGGCCGGCTCGAAGGCCTCCTCGCCGGCTCGCTTGGCGAAGAGGCGGATGCGCGCGCCCGGGGTCGGCTCGATCCGCACCGTCAGCTGATTCGGATCGGGTTTGCCTCCGCCGACGCCGAGGGGCGGCGGGCGCTTGAAGGTGACCGTCACCTCGCTCGCCTTCGCCGGCATGCACTTGCCGGCGCGGATGAAGAAGGGGACGCCGCTCCAGCGCCAGTTGTCGACCGCCAGCTCGACCGCGGCGAAGGTCTCGGTGGTCGAGTCGGCGGCGACGTCCTTGACCTCGCGGAAGCCCTCGTACTGGCCGCGCACGTAGCGCTTCGGGTCGGCGGTGCGCGTCGCTTTGAAGAATTCCAGCTTCTTGTCGCGGATCGAGTCGTGGTGGTTGCCGGTCGGCGGCCCCATCCCGACCAAGGCCAGGACCTGCAGGGCGTGGTTCTGGATCACGTCGCGCATCGCCCCGACGGCGTCGTAGAAGCGGCCGCGGTCGTCGACGCCGAAGTTCTCGGCGATCGTCATCTGCACGTGGGCGACGTGCTCGCGGTTCCAGACCGGCTCCAGCACCGAGTTGGCGAAGCGCAGGTAGGTGATGTCCATCACCGGCTCCTTGCCGAGGTAATGGTCGATGCGGAGGATCTGATCCTCCTCCAGCACCTTGCACAGCTCGGCATTGAGCGCCCGCGCCGAGGCGAGGTCGTGGCCGAAGGGCTTCTCGATCACCACACGCGCGTTCTCGGTCAGCCCGGCCTCGCCCAGCCCCTCTACGACGGTGGCAAAGAGCGAAGGCGGGATCTCGAGGTAGAAGACCGGGCGCTTCGCCCTGCCGATCGCCTTGCCGACCCGCTCGAAGGTGTTCGCGTCGGCGTAGTCGCCCTGGATGTAGGTGAGGCGGCCGGCGAGCCGCTTGAAGATGTCTTCGTCGGGGCTGCCGACCGTGGCCCCGATCGCGTCGTGGGCGTGCCGGCGTAGTCTCTCGTCGTCCCAATCGTCGATCGCGACGCCGACGATCGGACAGTCGAGCTTGCCCCCGGCCTCCAACCGGTAGAGCGCCCGGAAGGTCATTTTCTTCGCCAGGTCGCCGCTGATCCCGAAGATCGTCAGCACGTCGGCCGCGGCGCCGTCCTTAGCCTTCGCCATCGCCGCCAGGCTATCCGAGTCGATGGCTCGGGGCGCCGCCTGAGTCGCGTAGGGTAGGCCCAGGAAGCAAGACCGGATCGAGATGGGAGGAGTTGCTGATGGAGTTGGGAATCGTCGGACTCGGCCGGATGGGGGCGAACATGGCTCGCCGCCTGATGCGCGACGGCCATCGCATCGTCGCCTATGACGTCAACGCCGACGCCGTCACCGCGCTGGCCGGCGAGGGCGCCGATGGCGCCTCCTCGCTGCGGGACCTGGCCACGAAGCTGAGCGCGCCGCGCGCCGTCTGGGTGATGGTCCCCTCGGGTGAGATCACCGAGAAGACCGTCGAGGACGTCGCCGCGGCGCTGGAGCCGGGCGACGCGATCGTCGACGGCGGCAACTCCTACTACCGAGACGACATCCGCCGCGCCGAGATGCTGCGCGAAAAGGGCCTCGACTTCGTCGATTGCGGCACCAGCGGCGGCGTCTTCGGCCTCGAGCGCGGCTACTGCCTGATGATCGGTGGGCCGGACGGGGCGGTCGAGCGGCTCGACCCGATCTTCGCCAGCCTCGCCCCGGGGGTGGAGTCGGCGGAGCGAACTCCCGGTCGTGGCGGCGATGTCTCGCCCGCCGAGAACGGCTACCTGCACTGCGGCCCGAACGGCGCCGGGCACTTCGTGAAGATGGTCCACAACGGGATCGAGTACGGGATCATGGCCGCCTACGCCGAGGGCCTCAACATCCTCAAGAACGCCAACGCCGGCAAGGTTCAGCGCGAGGCCGACGCGGAGACGGCGCCGATGGAGCAGCCCGAGTACTACCAGTACGACCTCGACCTGCCCGAGGTCGCCGAGGTCTGGCGCCGCGGCAGCGTTATCGGCTCCTGGCTGCTCGACCTGACCGCGGCATCGATGCGGGAATCCCCCGACCTCTCCGACTTCGCCGGCCGCGTCTCCGATTCCGGCGAGGGTCGCTGGACCTCGATCGCGGCGATCGACGAGGGCGTGCCGGCGCCGGTGCTGACCGCGGCGCTCTACGAGCGCTTCTTCTCGCGCGGGCTCGACGACTTCGGCGACAAGGTGCTCTCCGCGATGCGCAAGCAGTTCGGCGGCCACGACGAGAAGGCTTCCTAGCTCCGGTGATCGGGTAGACGATGGCGATCGAGATCAAAATCCTTCCGGATGCCGATGCCGCCTCGCGCTGTGCGGCCGAGGCCGTTGCCGCCGCGGGGCAGGACGCGGTCGAGGTGCGCGGCGAGTTCGAGTTGGCGCTGAGCGGCGGCAAGACCCCCTGGGCGATGATCGGCCTGCTCGGCGAAATGGAGGGGATGCCCTGGGGGGAGACGCACATCTTCCAGGTCGACGAGCGGGTCGCCCCGCCCGGCGACGACGCCCGCAACCTCACCCACCTGGTTCAGATGCTTTCGCTTGACCACCAGGCGGCGCTGCGGCCGATGCCGGTCACCAGCCGCGACCTCGAACTCTCCGCCGCCGAGTACGAAGTGCACGTTCCGGAGCGACTCGACCTCGTCCACCTCGGCCTCGGCCCCGACGGCCACACCGCCTCGCTCGTCCCCGGCGACTCCGTGCTCGAAGTCGACGATCGCCGCGTCGCGAGGACCGGCGACCGATACCAGGGCCACCTGCGCATGACGCTGACCTACCCGGCGCTCACCGCGGCCCGCCAGATCCTCTGGCTCGTGCTGGGCGAGGCCGGGCGCGAGCCGCTGGCCAAGCTCCTCGCCGGCGACAGGTCGATCCCCGCCGGCCGGGTCGAAAACGACAACATGCTCGTCGTCTGCGACGAGGCCGCGGCGGGCACCTCCGCCGCCTGACGCGAATCAGACCTCGCCCAGGGAGACGGCGTGGTTGGCGACCACTCGGCCGTCGGGGTCCCACTTGGCCTTGACCTCGCCGAGGCGGGCGCAGACGTCGGGGGGGAGGATCGCGTCGACGTCGCAGGGACTCTCGGTGAAGTTGAAGTAGTGGCCGTCGGCGCGCCAGGGGCGCATCGTCTCCCCGATCTTGGCCAGGTGAGCGGGGATGGCCTCGCCGAGCTCCGGCGTCATCGGCATGCCGATGCTGTACATGGCGAAGCCGGCGTCGAGGTGCGAGAGGGCGCCGCCGCTCTCGTCCGCGCGGCCCAGGGCGCCGCCGAGGTGGCGCAGCTCGCTGAGCAGCAGCGGCGAGCCCGAGCCCGGCCCGGCGACCGAGACGAATGCCTCGATCGCCTCGTCCGGCAGGTCGCGAATCGTCCCGCCTTCGCCGATCCCCGGCACCGGGTTCTCGGGGTCCATGTGGATCCGGCAGAGCCCGGCGGCCGGCATCCAGGCGAACGTGTCCATGATCGTCTCGCCGATCTCGCGCAGCGGCGCGAACGTCGCTTCGCCCTCGGCCTGGGTGCCGATGCAGGCCCCGTCGATGGTCAGCAGCGGCCTGCCGCGGATCGGCTCCGGCACGTCGGGGATCGGCGGCGGGGTTATGAAGCGGACGACCGAGGTGACCTCGTCGGGGACGCCGGCGGCCCAGTCGCGGTAGGCGCGGACGGCCTCGACACCGACCTCGGCGGGGAAGACGAGCGCGCCCGCGTAGATCTCGTCGATCGGCAGCAGGTTGACGCGCAGCGCGGTGACGACGGCGTAGCCGCCCCCGCCGCCGCGCATCGCCCAGAAGAGGTCCGGGTCGTTGTCGGCGTCGACGGTGCGGGGCTCGCCCGCGGCGGTGACCAGCTCGATCGCGGCGACGCGGTTGCAGGCGAATCCGTAGCGCCGGCCGAGCCAGCTCAGGCCGCCCCCCAGCGTGTAGCCGGTCACGCCCACGTCGGGCGAGGAGCCGGGCAGCGAGCACATCCCGTGCTCGCCGGCCGCCTCGGCGAGCTCCAGCGAGAGCACGCCCGCTTCGAGGCGCGCCGTGCCGGCGCCGGGGTCGACCTCGATTCCGCGCATGCGCTCGGTCTTGAGCAGGATCGTTCCCTCGAGCGGCGCCAGCGGCGCGGCGCCGTGGCCGGTGCCCTGGGCGGCTACCTTGAGGTCGTTCTTGGCGGCGAAGCCGACGGTGGCGGCGACGTCCTCGGCGCTCGCGGCGAAGACGACGGCAGCCGGGTGCTGATCGGCGGCCAGGTTCCAGGCAAGCCGCGCCTGGTCCCAGTCGGAGTCGTCGGGGGTGGCGATCCGGCCGGCTACGGCCAGCCCGGTGAAGTCGGTCATCTGGGGTCTCCTTGAAGAGTCAGCGAAGGATCAATTCAACGTCAAGCGGTTCACGGCATCGCCCGCCCCGACCAGAACCTCGCTCACCATATCCGGGGGGAAGAGGCCGTGCGAGGAGATTCCCGGGTCGGCGTCGAGGCGGGCGGCGAGGGCCGCGGGGTCGCCGATCTCACCGCGGTAGTCGGCGATGACGCCGCCGTCGGGGCTGCGCGGAACGTCGCGCGGCTCGACCTCGGGGCCCAGTCGGGCGAGGGTTGAGCGCAGGCCGAATGCCAGCAGCTCGAGCGGCACCGGGGCGCTGAGCGAGTCGACCGGCTTGCTCGAGTCGGCGATGACGACGAAGCGCTCGGCCGCCGCCGCGACGATCTTCTCGCGCTGGTGCGCCGCGCCGCCGCCCTTGATCAGCCAGCCGTCGGGAGTTACCTGGTCGGTGCCGTCGATGGCGATCTCGAGCCGCTCCAGCTCGCTGAACTCCTCGACCGGGATGCCCAGCTCACGTGCCTGCTCCTCGGTCGCGACCGAGGTCGCGACGCAGCGGATCCCGCTCAGCTCGCGGGCGGCGATCGCCGGCAGCAGGTGGGCGACGGTGGAGCCGGTGCCGAGGCCGATCGTCATCCCGTCTTCGACCAGCTCCGCGGCAGCCTCCGCGGCGATTCGCTTCTCGTCGTCAGCTCCCACGGGGCGGGACTTTATGCTCGCGCGCATGGACGCGCGAGTCTGGCTTTCGGGGAAAGGTGGCGAGCCGCGGTCGTTTGCGCTCCGCGAGCAAACCACGGTCGGGCGTGATCCCGAGGCTGACGTCTGCATCGACGACGAGGCGGTCTCCTGGCATCACCTCGAGATCGAGAGCCGTGGCGGCGTGCTGATGGCCACCGATATCGACAGCCGTAACGGCACGGCGCTGAACGGCGAGCCACTCGATCGCCCCCGCCGCCTCCGCGACGGCGACGTATTGACCGTGGGCGATTACCGGCTGGAAGTCTCCGACCCCGTCCCCGGCAGGGCGGGGGCGACCGTTGCGACGAGCGAACCGTCGGTCGCGCTCAACGAGGAGGAGCGGGCGACGGCGACGGCGCTGGTCGCCCCCTACCGCAGCGAGGGCGCCTTCGCCGGCCGTCCCGCCACCCGGGTCGAGCTCGCCGAGGCGCTCCACGTCAGCGAGCGCACCGCCCAGCGCCGCCTCGACGCGCTCGCCGTCAAGCTCGACGTCCCCGGCGACGCCGGTCGCGAGCGCCCCCGCCTGATCGCCGCCCGGGTGATCGAGCTCGGCCTCGACCGCTGACGACTTTGTACGGGCGGTAGCACGTAGAAAGTCCACACCGGTGGCTCGGACCGGGCCAGACGTGGCCCGATGCGCGTCGCGGTTGTCGTTGGCGCGCCCGCTTCGCTCGCGCAGCATCGATGGCGCAGGTTCCACCAACGAAAGGAATGCCATGCGCCACTCACTACTCATCTCGATCCTCGCCCTGCTGGCCCTCGCCGTCTCGGCGACGACCGCGCTCGGGGCATCGCCCCGAGCAGTCGTCTATTCCAAATCGACGACCGTCGGCGGCGAAGCCAAAGGCGGGCTGTTCGCGGTCAAGTCCGGCAACCTCAACCAGATCACCGAGGACCCGACCGACACCGAACCGGCCTTCTCCGCCGACGGCCGCACGATCGCCTTCGCCCGCGGCGGCGACATCTACTCGATCCGTCCCGACGGCTCTGGCCAGCGCCGGCTGACCAGCGGCGCCGAGATCGACGGGCGCCCGCTCGTCGCGCCCAACGGACGCTACGTCGTCTTCGAGCGGCGTGTCGCGGCGGGTGCCCCGCGCGACCTCTACACGGTCGGGATCAACGGGGGAGGGGCGCACGCGCTCGTCTCCTCGGCGGCGGACGAGCGCGAAGCGACGTTCTCGCCCGACGGTTGCATGATCGCCTTCGTCCGCGACGCCGCCGGCAACGACGACCTGTTCTCGGTGAAACCGGCGGGCGTCGGGTTGCGGCGCCTGACCCACACCGCCGCGATCGACGAGTTCGCGCCGGGCTACTTCGCCGACGACGAGGGCATCGTCTTCAGCCGCGGCGAGAGCAGCGAAGGCCCGGCGGCCTACGCCGACGTGTACACGATGCGCAGCAACGGCAGCGGGGTGCGGCCGCTGATCCGCGGCGTCGGCTCGGCCTACGTCGAAGACGTCTCGCCCGACGGCCACACGGTGCTCTTCCGCCGCGACCAGGGTCTCTGGTCGAAGCGGATCGGCCGGGGCAGGGCCCACAAGCTGGCCCAGCTCCCCGACGGCTCGGAGACCAACGGCGTCTTCTCCTCGGACGGGCGCCAGGTTGCGGCGTTCGTCGCGGCCGAAGAACAGCAGTCGCTGGTCGCGATCGACGTCGCCAGCCGCCGTCAGACCCAGCTCGCGGAAGGCTTCGAGGCCTCCGAAAAAGACGGCACTGTCATCGGTCCGGTGATCGCATGGCAGCCGGTCCGCTAGGACGGCGCCGATAGGGGACGCCACGCGGCGGTATATAACCGCCGCGTGGCAGAACCTATCCTCGGCTCGACCCTTGCCGGTTACCGCCTCGACGCGCTGATCGCGCGGGGCGGGATGGGGGTCGTCTACCGGGCCACCCACCTGGCCCTGGACCGCCCGGTCGCGCTGAAGGTGATCGCGCGCCAGTTCGCCGACGACGAGGGATTCCGCGACCGCTTCCTGCGCGAGTCGCGTCTCGCCGCCAGCCTCGACCACCCCGCGGTAGTGCCGGTTTTCGACGCACGGGAGGAGGACGGCGAGCTGATCGTCGCGATGCGTCTGGTCGAGGGCGGGGACCTGAAGGAGCGGATCGAGACCGGCGGGCCGCTCCCCCCCGCCGAGGCGGTCGGGCTGCTGAGCCAGATCGGCGCCGCCCTCGACGCCGCCCACGCCGCCGGCATCGTCCACCGCGACGTCAAGCCGCACAACATCCTGCTCGAAGGCGAGCGTGCCTACCTGACCGACTTCGGCCTCGCCAAGGCGCTCGGCGACAGCGGCGTCCTCAGCGGCACCTCGGTCGTCGGCACGGTCGAATACATGTCGCCCGAGCAGTGGCGCGGCGAGCAGGTCGGACCGGCGGCCGACGTCTACTCGCTCGGCTGCGTCCTCTACGAGTCGCTGACCGGGGTCGCCCCGTACGCCCGCCGCGGCGGGGAGAGGGAGCCCCGGCTTCCCAAGGGCCTCGACGCGGTGATCGAACGCGCCGTCGCCAAGGACCCGGCGGCGCGCTACGCGACGGCGGGCGAGCTGATCGAGGCCGCCCGCGAGCGTCAGGGCGAGGCGCTCGCGGCGACGCGGGTGCTCTCCGAGTCGCCCGATGCCCCCACGGCTGGACTTGCCCGGCGCCGACGGCTGGCTGCAAAGACGAAGCAGTGGATCGGGGCCTCGATTGCGGCCGTCGTCGGCGTGGTCGCGCTGGGAGTTCTGTTGCTCGGCGGCGGGGGCCCTTCGGTCTCGTCGCCGATCGGGGTTGCCCACCCACCCCTGCGCCTTGCGATCGGCGACAACTCGGTCTGGGCAACCAGCGCCACCGATGGCACGCTCTCGCGGATCGACCCCGAGACCATGCAGGTTGCCGGCCGGCCGCTGCGACTCGATCGAGGCGTCTCCGGGGTGACGTTCGCCGCCGGCTCGCTTTGGGTTTCGAGCCCGCGCCGCGGCGAGGTGCTCCGCGTCGATCCGGCCAAGGACCGCGTGACGGCAACGATCGAGGTCGGCGGCCGGCCTGGCGCGATCGTCGCCGGCGGCAAGCGGATCTGGGTCGCCGACGATGCCGGCGGTGGGGTGGCGGCGATCAACGCGGCCGGCGGCCGCGTCTTCAAGCGCGACATTCCGCCGCACGCTGCGCCGCTGCGCCTCGCGGCCGGCGCCGGCGCGGTATGGGTGAGCAGCGCGACCACCGGCGCGGTACGGCGCATCGACCTCGGCAGCGCCACCGCGGGCGCGCCGATCCCCGCCGGCCGCGGCCCCGCCGGGGTAACCGTCGGCGGCGGCCTGGTCTGGGTTGCCAACAGCCGCGCCGACCGCGTAACCAGGGTCAACCCCGCCACGCACGCCCTCTTCGGCACCCCGATCTCCGTCGGCGAACGCCCCGGCGGCATCGACGCCGGCACCGAAAGCGTCTGGGTAGCCAACTCGGCGGACAACACCGTCAGCCGGATTGGCATCGAAAGCGGCGAAACCGAAGGCGACCCGATCTCCGTAGGCCCCAATCCCGGTGCCATCTCCGTCGGCAACGAATCCATCTGGGTAGCCAATAACGGCGACGGCACCATCACCCGAATCCAGCCCTGAGAGCCTGTCCCGGTAGGGGTGGAGCGTCTTGTACTTTTTCGGTGCCGGCCCGCGGGCGACAGCCTGAGACGACCCACCGAAAAAGTTAAGCGGAACCCCTGCCGGGATGGGTCCCCGAGCGACACCCAAGTCGATAGGGTCGGGCCAAGTGACGCAGGACATCGACCAGCTCTGCATCAACACGATCCGCACGCTGTCGATCGACGCGATCCAGAAGGCGGACTCGGGGCATCCGGGGACGCCGATGGCGATGGCCCCGGTCGCCTACACGCTCTGGCAGCGCTTCCTCCGCTTCGACCCCGCCGATCCGATCTGGCCCAACCGCGACCGCTTCGTCCTCTCGGCGGGGCACGCCTCGATGCTGCTCTACTCGCTGCTGTACCTGGCAGAGGTGCAGGCGGTCGAACCCGACTATGAGGTCGTCGGCCGGCCCTCGGTCTCCCTTGACGACATAAAGAGCTTCCGCCAGCTCGACTCGCGCGCGCCCGGCCATCCCGAGTACCGCTGGACCTCCGGTGTGGAGACGACCACCGGGCCGCTCGGGCAGGGGATCGCGACCAGCGCCGGGATGGCGATCGCCTCGAAGTGGCAGGGCGCCCGCTACGGCGCCGAGCTCTTCGACTTCGACGTCTACGCGATCGCCGGCGACGGCTGCCTGATGGAGGGCGTCTCCAACGAAGCGGCCTCGATCGCCGGCCACCTGAAGCTCGACAACCTCTGCTGGATCTACGACAACAACCACATCACGATCGACGGGAAAACCCGGCTCGCCTACGAAGACGACGTCGCTGCCCGCTTCATGGGCTACGGCTGGAACGTCACCCGGGTCGGCGACGCCAACGACCTCGGCCTGCTCGACCGCGCCTTCGAGGAGTTCAGGGGGGAGGAGGGGCGGCCGACGCTGGTCATCGTCGACTCCCACATCGGCTGGGGCTCGCCGCACAAGCAGGACACCGCCGCCGCCCACGGCGAGCCGCTCGGCACCGAGGAGGTGCGCGAGACCAAGCGCGCCTACGGCTGGCCCGAGGACGCCCAGTTCCTCGTCCCCGACGGGGTCAAGGAGCACTTCGCCGCCGGCGTCGGCAGGCGAGGCGCCGAGGCGCGCGCCGATTGGGAGGCGAGGCTCGCCGCCTACGCCGGCGGCAATCCCGACCTCGCCGCCGAGATCGACGCCACGCAGAAGCGCGCGCTCCCCGACGGTTGGGACGCCGGCATCCCCAGCTTCGAGCCCGACGCGAAGGGCCTCGCGACGCGCAAGGCCTCGAGCAAGGTCGAGAACGCGATCGCCGACCGGGTGCCTTGGCTGCTCGCCGGCTCCGCCGATCTGACCGACTCGACCTCGGTCCGGCTCGGCTTCGACGGCGCGGTCAACTTCGAGCCCGGCGCCTACGACGGTCGCCAGCTCCACTTCGGCATCCGCGAGCACGAGTCGGCGGCGATCTGCAACGGCCTCTCGCTCTCCAAGCTGCGGCCGCTCTGGTCAACCTACCTCACCTTCTCCGACTACGCCCGCCCGGCGATCCGCCTCTCGGCGCTGATGGAGCTGCCGGTGATCCACCTCTTCACCCACGACTCGATCGGGCTGGGGGAGGACGGGCCGACCCACCAGCCGGTCGAGCAGCTCGCCTCGCTGCGCGCGATCCCCGGCCTCGACGTGATCCGCCCCGCCGACGCCAACGAGGTCGCCGAGGCCTGGCGGGTCGCGATCGACCGCACCCACCAGCCGGTCGCGCTCGTCCTCACCCGCCAGAACGTGCCGATCTTCGACCGCGAGCGCTACGCGCCCGCTGAGGGATTGAGGCGTGGGGGGTACGTGCTGGTGGAGAGCGGTCCAGACGGCTCCACCATCGCCGACGCGGTCGGCGATGGTGTGCCGGACCTCATACTCATCGCCACCGGCAGCGAGGTCGCGCTGGCCCTCGCCGCGCACGAGGAGCTCGCTGCCGAGGGCATCCGCTCGCGCGTCGTCAGCCTGCCCTGCTGGGAGATCTTCGATCGCCAGGACGACGCCTACCGCGACGCGGTGCTGCCGCCCGCCGTGACCGCCCGGGTCTCGATCGAGGAGGCCTCGACGATCGGTTGGGACCATTACGTCGGGCCGCAGGGCAGGAGGATCGGCATGCACACCTTCGGCAGCTCGGCGCCGCTCAAGGACCTGCAGGACAAGTTCGGCTTCACGCCGGATAAGGTCGCCGAGGCGGGCCGCGAAGTGCTCGAAATGCGAAGCTGAACTGAAAGCGACCAAGGAGGGACAGCCGTGAAGCCGACCGCGAAACTGCACGAGCTGGGGCAGAGCCTCTGGCTCGACAACATCACCCGCACGATGCTGCGCGACGGCACGCTCGCCGGCTACATCGAGGAGCTCTCCGTCACGGGCCTCACCTCGAACCCGACGATCTTCGACAAGGCGATCTCGGGCGGCGACGCCTACGACGAGCAGATCGCCGAGCTCGGCGGCAGCGCCGTGCCCGAGCAGGGGATCGGCGCCACTCCCCCCGAGCGGATCTTCTTCGAGCTGGCGCTCGCCGACCTGCGCGACGCCACCGGCCTCTTCGCCGCGGTCCACGAGCGCACCGCCGGTGTCGACGGCTTCTGCTCGCTCGAGGTCTCGCCGCTGATCGCCGACGACGCCGAGGCGACTATCGAGGAGGCGGCCGCGCTCCATGCCAAAGCCGAGCGCGACAACCTCTTCATCAAGATCCCGGGCACCGAGGCCGGGCGCAGGGCGATCGAGGAGTCGATCTTCGCCGGCATCCCGATCAACGTCACCCTGCTGTTCGACGACAAGCAGTACCTCGCCGCGGCCGACGCCTACATGCGCGGGATCGAACGGCGGATCGAGGCCGGGCTCGACCCCGACGTCGCCTCGGTCGCCTCGATCTTCATGAGCCGCTGGGACGTCGCCGTCGCCGACGAGGTGCCGGAGGAGCTGCGCAACCGGCTCGGTTTGGCGGTCGGCTTCCGCGCCTACCGCGCCTACCGCGAGCTGCTCGACTCGCCACGTATGCAGCGACTGATGAACGAGGGTGCCCGCCCGCAGCGCCTGCTCTGGGCCAGCACCGGCACCAAGGACCCGAATGCCTCCGACACTCTCTACATCGAGGGCTTCGCCTCGCCCTTCACCGTCAACACGATGCCCGAGCCGACCCTGCACGCGTTTGCCGACCACGGCGAGGTGGGCGACCCGGTGCCGGCCGACGGCGGCGACGCGGAGGAGGTGCTGGCGCGGTTCGAGAGCGCCGGGATCGGCGTCGATGCGCTGGCCGCGCGCCTGCAGGAGGAGGGCAAGGCGAGCTTCGCCAAGTCGTGGGACGAGATGCTGAAGACGATCTCCGCGCAGCAGGGAGCGCCGGCGTGAGCGAAGGCGCGGCCGTGGGCGGCCCTGCGCCTGCCCTGCGCAGGGGGGAGGCGTGGCCGGCGCTGGAGCGCCTCCACGCGGAGATCGCCGCGACCAACCTGCGCGAGCTCTTCGCCGCCGACCCCGAGCGCGGCGAGCGCCTCGTCGCCGACGGCGCCGGCCTGCACCTCGACTTCTCGAAGAACCTCGTCACCGACGAGGTCCTGATCATGCTCGGCCAGCTCGCCCGCGAGCGCGGCGTCGAGGCGCGCCGCGAAGCGATGTTCGCCGGCGAGCACATCAACGTCTCCGAGGACCGCGCCGTGCTGCACGTGGCGCTGCGGATGCCGCGCGAGCGCTCGCTGATCGTCGACGGCGTCGACGTGGTCCGCGAGGTACACGAGACGCTCGACCGCATGGCCGCCTTCGCCGAGCGGGTGCGCTCGGGCGAGTGGACCGGCCACACCGGCAAGCCGATCCGCAACGTCGTCAACGTCGGCATCGGCGGCTCGGACCTCGGCCCGACGATGGCTTACGAGGCGCTGCGCCACTTCAGCCACCGCGACCTCAGCTTCCGCTTCGTCTCCAACGTCGACGGCACCGACTTTGCCGAGTCCACCCGCGACCTCGACCCGGCCGAGACGCTCTTCGTGATCTCCTCGAAGACCTTCACCACGCTGGAGACGATGACCAACGCCCGCACCGCGCGCGAGTGGCTGCTCGCCGGGCTGCGCGGCGAAGAGGAGGCGATCGCCAAGCACTTCGTCGCCGTCTCGACCAACGCCGAGGAGGTGGCGAAGTTCGGCATCGACACCGAGAACATGTTCGGCTTCTGGGACTGGGTCGGCGGCCGCTACTCGATGGACTCGGCGATCGGCCTCTCGACCATGCTGGCGATCGGGCCCGCCCAGTTCGCCGAGATGCTCTCCGGCTTCCACGCCATGGACGAGCACTTCCGCGAGACGCCGGCGGCGGGCAACCTGCCGATGCTGATGGGTCTGCTCTCGGTCTGGTACGGCGACTTCTTCGGCGCCCAGACCTGCGGCGTCTTCCCCTACGACCAGTATCTGCACCGCTTCCCCGCCTACCTGCAGCAGCTGACGATGGAGTCCAACGGCAAGCACGTCACGCTCGAGGGCGCCCACGTCGACTACGACACCGGCGCGATCTTCTGGGGCGAGCCGGGGACCAACGGCCAGCACTCCTTCTACCAGCTGATCCACCAGGGGACGCGACTGATCCCCTGCGACTTCATCGGCTTCATGCGGAGCAACAACCCGCTCGGCGACCACCACGACCTATTGATGTCGAACGTCTTCGCGCAGAGCGAGGCGCTCGCCTTCGGCAAGACGCCCGAGCAGGTGCGGGCCGAGGGGACGCCGGAGGAGATCGTTCCGCACCGGGTGATGGAGGGCAACCGACCGTCGAACACGATCCTCGCCGAGCGGCTCGACCCGTTCACGCTCGGCACCCTGGTCGCCCTGTATGAGCACAGCGTCTTCACCCAGGGGGCGATCTGGGGGATCGACTCCTTCGACCAGTGGGGGGTCGAGCTGGGCAAGGCGCTGGCTGTCGCGATCATCCCCGAGCTGCGGTCCGGTCACGAGCCCAAGCTCCACCACGACAGCTCGACCAACGCGCTGATCCGCCGCTACCGCCAGGCGAGGGAGAAAAGGTAGGGAGTGGTCGACCTCGGCGCGCTACCGATAGCCGCGTCGCAGTCCAACCTGCTCGCCGCGCGCGAGCTGATGGCATTCACGCTCGCCTTCCACATCGTCCTCTCCTGCCTCGGCGTCGCCCTGCCGGCGATGATCCTCACCGCCAACTGGCTGGGGCTGAGGCGCGACGACGCCGACGCGATGCGGCTGGCGCGGCGCTGGTCGAAGGCGATGGGCGTGACCTTCGCCGTCGGCGCCGTCACCGGCACCGTGCTCAGCTTCGAGTTCGGCCTGCTCTGGCCGAACTTCATGTCGCGCTTCGGCGACGCCTTCGGGATCGCCTTCGCGGTCGAGGGGCTCTTCTTCTTCACCGAGGCGATCTTCCTCGCGATCTACATCTACGGCTGGAAGCGGCTCAGCGGCTGGGCGCACTTCTGGTCGGGCGTGCCGATGGTGATCACCGGCATCGGCGGCGCCTTCTCGGTGGTGACCGCCAACTCGTGGATGAACACGCCGCAGGGCTTCACCCTCGACGCCGCCGGCAAGGTGGTCGAAACCGAGCCCTTCAAGGTGCTCTTCAACCCGGCCTGGATCTACGAGGTCCCGCACATGATCCTCGCCGCCTACATGGTCGTCGGCTTCCTCGTCGCCTCGATATACGCGGTCGGGATGCTGCGCGGCCGCCGCGACCGCCTGCACCGGCTCGGCCTCTTGATCCCGCTGACGATCGCTTGCATCGCGACGCCGATCCAGCTCTTCGTCGGCGACACCGCGGCGCGCGAAGTCGCCGACCACCAGCCGGCCAAGTTCGCCGGCATGGAGTGCATCCAGAAGAGCGGCGACGACCAGACCGAGTACATCGGCGGCATCTGCACGAGCGACGGCGTCAAGGCCTCGATCCCGATCCCCGGCCTCGACTCCTACCTGGTCGGCTTCAGCAAGAACACCGAAGTGACCGGGCTCAACGACATCCCCGCGGACGAACGCCCGCCCGCCAACACGATGCTGCATCTCGCCTTCGACGCGATGGTCGGGATCGGCAGCGCTCTGCTGCTGCTCGGCCTCTGGCTCGCCTGGGCCTGGTGGCGCCGCCGCGACATCCCCGGCACCCCATGGTTCCTGCGCGCGGTCGCCGTCTCCGGCGCCGGCGCGATCCTCGCCCTCTGGTTCGGCTGGATCGTCACCGAGGTCGGCCGCCAGCCCTGGATCGTGCAGGGCTACATGCGCACCTCCGAAGCCGTGACCGACGCGCGGGGCATCTGGTTCGCCTTCGCCGGCGTTCTGATCCTCTACGCCGGGCTCGGCACGGGGGCGATCCTCGTCCTGCGGGCGATGTCGCGGCGCTGGCGCAGCGAGGACGGCGACGACTCCGAAGCCCCATATGGACCACAGGCCGCCCCGTGGCGAGTTAGCCCCCGAGAAAAGGGGGGTAAGTCGCCACGGGAAGGAGCGCCATGAGCACGGCCGACCTCGCCGCCGCGATCCTCTGGGTGGGAGCCACGCTCTACGCGCTCTTCGGCGGCGCCGACTTCGGCGCCGGGCTCTGGGACCTGATCGCCGGCGACGCCGAGCGCGGGGAGCGGCCGCGGGCGCTGATCCAGCGCTCGCTGACCCCCGTCTGGGAGGCCAACCACGTCTGGCTGATCTTCATCCTCGTCGTCCTCTGGACCGCCTTCCCGGAGGCTTTCGGCGCGGTGATGTCAACCCTCTACGTGCCGATCTCGCTGGCCGCGGTCGGGATCGTCCTGCGCGGCGCCGGCTTTGCCTTCCGCAAATCGATCCGGCGAGTCGAGTACCGCCGGGCGATGGGGGCCGCCTTTGCCCTCTCCTCGGTGTTGACGCCGTTCTTCATGGGCACGGTGGTGGGGGCGATCGCCGCCGGCAACGTCCCGGCCGCCGGCAACGGCGACGCCTTCTCAAGCTGGCTGGCCCCTCTGCCCTTGCTCAGTGGCGCGCTCTTCGTCGCCAGCGGCGCCTATCTGGCCGCGATCTACCTGCTCGCCGACGCCAACCGCGCCGAAGACGAGCCGATGGAAAGCTATTTCGCCAGTCGCGCGTTGGTCGCGGGCCTCGTCGCCGGCGCCGTCGCCCTCTTCGGCCTGATCGCCCTGCACTCCGAAGCTCGCTACGTCTTCGACCGGCTGATCGGCGAGGGGCTGCCCTTGGTGATCGTCTCGATCCTCTGCGGCTTCGGCGTACTGGCCCTGCTGCTCGGCCGCTACCGGCGCGGCCTGCGCCCGCTCGCCGCCGGCGCCGTGATCGCGGTGATCTGGGGCTGGGGCGTCGCCCAGTTCCCCTACCTGCTGCCGACCTCGCTGCGGATCGACCAGGCGGCGGCACCAGGGCCGACCCTCGATGCCGTCCTGATCGTCTTCGTCATCGCCGCGATCGTCGTTCTGCCCGCGCTCGGCCTGCTCTACTGGCTGAGCCGGCAGCAACTGCTCGGTGAGTGAGCCGTGACCGCCGCTTGTCTCCTTAGACTCCGGATTGGATGACCGATGAGCATCAGGCTGGCGAGGAACTGGCTGTCGATGAGGGTTCGTGGATCTACTTGATCGCCCCAGCGGCCCGGCGGAGCTCCGTGGACTCCCTGCGCGATCGCGTCATCGAGACGTGTGAGGCGGGCGGGTGGCCGGCCGTCAGTTCCCCTCCGGCAGGCGCGGATCGCCCCCGCGACCCCGGGCATTTCTTCGAGGGTGTTTGCCATGCTGTCGAGCAGGCGGATTGCGTGGTCGCGCTACTTGGGGATGCTGCCGATACGACGGATGCCGAGCTAGCTCTCGCTTACAGCCATCGTCGGCCCATAGTCGGCATGCGCTGCGCTGTGGAAAGCTCGCCGACCTCCGAGGTTCAGGCAATGCTCGCGACCTACGAGCGAGCCCGGATGATCACCTGCGATGACGCCGATAGCTGCGCCGCCGAGCTGCGCGCCGTGTTCGACGATCCTGAGTTTGCGGCGACGATTCGCCGAGCTGCCGGAGAACATTCGGTTGGTGGCTAGGCTGGGTAGGAATGCACCTCTTCACTATCGGACACTCAAATCACTCCGCGGAGCATTTTCAGCGCTTGCTCTCCGAGCACGGCATCGAGGTTCTCGTGGATGTCCGGTCGTGGCCCCATTCGCGATACGTGGAGTGGGTGGACCGTTCGCGGATCGCAGACGTGGCCCAGGCGGTCGACGCTCGCTATCTATTCCTGGGCAAGGAGTTGGGCGGGCGCCCGGAGGCGGCCGAGTTCTACGATCCCGCCGGACATGTTCTGTACGGGAAGGTCGCGACGCGCACCGATTTCCGCGCCGGGATCGAGAGGCTGCGCCGGGGAGCCGAGCACTACCGCGTCGCGATCATGTGCAGCGAGGAGGATCCCACGGCCTGCCATCGTCGCCTACTCGTTGCCAAGGTGCTGCTGGAGGATGGTTTGACGATCGGTCACATTAGGGGCGACGGTCGCTGTGAAGTGGAATCGAAGCCGATATCACTTTCCGAAGGGTCGCTTTTCGATGACGAGGAGAGCCTATGGAGATCTTCACTATCGGTTTCACGCAGACAACCGCCGAGGATTTCTTCGGCCGCCTGAAGGCGCACCGGATCGAGCGGCTCCTCGATGTCCGGCTCAACAACAGGTCGCAGCTGGCCGGATTCGCGAAGCGGGATGACCTCGCCTACTTCCTGCGTGAATTGGTGGGCGCGAAATACGAGCATGCCCCGCTGCTGGCGCCAAGCGAGGAGATCCTCAGTGCATATAAGAAGAAAAAGGACATGCCCTGGTGGGAATACGAGGAACGCTTCCTGGAGCTGATGGGCAACCGGCATATCGAGGACGAGCTGAACCCGGAGGAGTTCAAGCAACGCACGGTCTTGTTGTGCAGCGAGGCCACTCCCGAGCATTGTCACCGCAGGCTTGTCGTCGAGTACCTGGCCGGCCACTGGCCCGACCTCGTCGCGACGCACCTATAGGGAGCAGCTCACTCCGACGCACTATCGAATAGATGGGCGGGATATCCGACCTCTGGACGTGGTCCGGTTCGAGCACGGCGGGTCCACCGGCGATCCCACTCAGCCAGAGAATGTCGCGGTGGAGATCGTGCCGTGGCGGATGGCGGGTCGAATCGACCCGGTGCGAGCCTATGGCGAGCTTGAGCCAGTGTTGGCACCGGGGCCGTCCCTCTTGGGTAACCGGGGTGCCGCGGTGCTCGAAGCGACGGCATTGCGAGGCGTGGAGTCGTCTCTGGCGCTGGTTGAGCCGATGGCGACGGAGCCGCCCCGGGAGGGATCGAGCCGATCCAGGCCACGTGTCGTCTTCTATTTGGATGGTCGCCGCTATGACCTGGCGCTCACCGACTATCTGGTCCGGCCCCGGCTGATGCAAATGGAGCACGGGAGCTATGAGCTTTCCGACCTCGGGTTTGACTCCGACGAGGAGGTTCTCTTGACCGTCAGCCTGGCTGAAGCCAGGGATGGCTGGTGTACGAAGCTGGTCGCGGCGGTGCTCCTGCTGCCGAGGATGACTTGAAGATAGCTTCCAGGCGAATGGACGAAGCCGAAATCAACGCTGTGCTCTTCGACATCGACGGCACCTTGCTGGTGACCGGCGGCGCGGGCGGGGTTGCCTGGCAGCGCGGCTTCGAGGAGCTGCACGGGGTCGAGGCCGACATCGCCGAGCACACCGACGCCGGCATGACCGACCCCGAGATCGCGGCGATCGTCTTCCGCGAGGTGATCGGTCGCGAGGGCAGCGCCGAAGAGCGCGCCAAGGCGATCGGCTGCTACCTCAAGCACCTTCCCGACGCGGTCGCCGAGTCCGACGGCTACCGGGTGATGCCGGGAGTCGAGGAGCTGCTCGACCGCTTGATCGAGGGCGGCGTCCTACTCGGCCTGGTCACCGGCAACATCGAGGCCGCCGCCCACATCAAGCTCGCCCGCGGTCACCTCAACCGCTTCTTCAGCTTCGGCGGCTACGGCTCCGATTCCGCCAACCGCACCGAGGTGACTGAAGCTGCCTTGAAGCGAGGCAAGCTCGTCTCCGGCGGCTCTCTCCAAAACGGCTCATGTATCTCGGTTGGCGATACCCCTCGTGACATCACCGCCGGCCACGGCGCGGGGATCAGGGTGGTCGGCGTGGCAACGGGCAGCTACTCGGCCGATCAGCTCGAGCAAGCTGAGGCCGACTGGGCCCTTATCGATCTCACCGCCAGCTTTCCGGTGGGATAGAGAGCCGGGGGCCGTCTCCCGGTGCCTCGCGAAGCGGCTCCGCAGAGTGATCCTTGCCGCGAAGCGGCATGAAATTCCACCGCCGAAGGCGGTGGTGGGCACCCGGGAGGCGACCCCCGGCTCTCTACGCCAGCGAGCAACGCGCCTGGTAAATCGACAAGAACCCGTTCTCAAATCCGTTCCTAGCCGCCCGCAGGTACAGCCGCCAGACCCTCACCCGTTCGGGCCCGGCCAGCTTGATCGCCTCGTCGAGGTTCTCGTCCAGCCGCCGCGCCCAGTGGCGCAGGGTCTCGGCGTAGTCGGCGCCGTGCTCGGAGACGTGGCGGGTGACGAAACCGGCCCGTTCCAGGGCGAGCAGCACGCGCGAGAGGTGCAGCGGTTCGCCGTCGGGGAAGACGTAGCGCTCGGAGAAGGCGGCGGCATCGGGGTCGGTGTGACGCAGGCGCGAGATGCCGTGGTTGAGCAGCCGCCCGCCCGGCTCCAGCAGCCCCGCGAGGGTGTGTGCGTAGACGTCGATCTGCTCCTTGCCGACGTGCTCGACCATGCCGATCGAGGCGATCGCGTCGAAGCGCTCGCCGGCCAGGTCGCGGTAGTCCATGACGCGGATCTCGACCCGGTCGGCGACGCCGGCCTCCTCGGCCCGCTGCCGCGCCCTTTCCGCCTGCGGCGGCGAGAGGGTGATGCCGACGACGCTGGCGCCGTGCTTGGTCGCCGCCCAGAGGGGGAAGCTGCCCCAGCCACAGCCGACGTCGAGCACCCGGTCGCCCTCCTTCAGCGCCAGCTTGCGCGCCACCGTCTCCAGCTTCTCTTCCTGAGCAGCCTCAAGCGTCTCGGCGCCCTCGGCGAAGAAGGCGCAGCTGTAGGTCATCGACTCGTCGAGGAAGAGGGCGAAGAAGTCGTTGGAGACGTCGTAGTGGTGGCGGACCGCCTTCGCATCGCGCTCCTTGCTGTGGCGCCGTCCGCTCAGCACCAACTCGGCGGCCGGGCGGCCGGGCGGCCGCTGGATGCCGGCCGCGCGCACCGCGCCGAGCGCCAGCCGGGCGATGTCTCCGCGGTCGAGCGACGGCGGCTGCCAGGTGTCGAGCAGCTCGATCACGGCGTCCATGTCGTCGACCTCGATCTCGCCGCTGACGTAGGCGCGGCCGAGGCCGAGCTGGCCCGGCGCGCGCAGCGCGTGGGCGGCTGCGCGGGGAGAGCGGACGAAGAAGGTGGGGCCGCCGCCGTTGCTGGCGGGCAGCCGCGTCCCGTCCCAGAACTCGACCGCGAATGGGCGCTCGGGAATGCGACCTTCGATCTCCCGGCGCAGAGTCGCGGTGCTGGCGAGCGGCATCGTCGAAACCTTATAGCGCCGCGGCCCCGGGTCTCCTCCGATTGGGCGAAATCAACGGCTCGTACGACGGCTTCCCGTTTTCTGCGCCGCCGCGCCGTATGATCGACGGGCGTGGCGGGACCGCTCCCATCTGACATACAGCCAGTCGCCAACGAGACGCGCGACCGGATCATCACCGGCCTGGTGACGCTGGTCCCCTTCGTCGCGCTCGGCTTCGCCGGCTGGCAGGTCTGGGGCAGGGCGCTGCACTGGAGCGACGTCTTCCTCTTCGTCGGCATGTACGTGTTCACCGGGCTGGGCATCACCGTCGGCTTCCACCGTCACCTCACCCACCGGGCCTTCAAGGCGAAGCGCTGGCTGCACGGGCTGCTGGCGATTCTCGGCTCGGCGGCGATCGAGGGGCCGGTGATCTCCTGGGTAGCGGACCATCGCAAGCACCACGCCTTCTCCGACGAAGTGGGGGATCCGCACAGCCCCCACGTCGACCACGGCCACGGCTGGAGCGGCGCCATGCGCGGCCTCTTCCACGCCCACATGGGCTGGCTCTTCATCCACACCCAGCGCGGCAACAAGGAGCGCTTCGCGCCCGACCTGATCAAAGACCCGACGATCAACTGGGTCGACCGCACCTTCATCTACTGGGCGATCCTCGGCCTGCTCGTCCCCTTTGCGCTCGGCTGGGTGATCGGCGGCACCCTCTTCGCCGCCCTCACCGGCCTGCTCTGGGGCGGCCTGGTCCGGGTCTTCGTCCTGCACCACTTCACCTACAGCATCAACTCGCTCTGCCACGTCTTCGGCAACCGCGATTTCGAGACGACCGACGAGTCGCGCAACCTCGCCCTGATCGCGATCCCGACCCTGGGCGAGGCCTGGCACAACAACCACCATGCCTTCCCGACCTCCGCCACCCACGGTCTCGGTCGCTATCAGGTCGATCTCTCGGCGGTCACCATCGACCTGATGGAGAAGGCGGGCTGGGTATGGGATGTAGTGAGAGTTTCGCCCGACCGCCTGGCTGCTAAGGCAGTTTGAGAGCCCATCCGGTAGGGCTTCCACTTAACTTTTTCGATGTGTTGCGGATGGGCTGACGCCCGGTCCGACACCGAAAAAGTACAAGACGTTCCAGCCCTACCGGATGGGCTCTGCTCTAGGGCGCGGCGCTAGATTCGTACCAGTCGATCCACCCATTGCAGGCTGAGCTGAGCGGCACGAGGCGGCGTTTACCGGCACGGACCGCGACGAGGTTGCCGATGTAGGCGACGCCGTCGTAGCCGCTGAGGCGCTGCAGGAAGCCCGGCTCGGCGGCGGTCACGGTGAAGCGAGCCGATCCGCCCTTGCTCATGTCGCCCTTGCTTATGTAGGTCCCGGCCGGCCAGAACTGGCCGTCGTTGGCGAGGCTGATCGTGTTGGGGCGCTGGCCGTCCAGCGCCGGCTTCAGCTTCCGGGTGAAGCCCGGCGCCGAGAGGGTCAACCCGAACGGCGAGAAGTACTGGAGTGAGAGCCGCCAGCGACCCGCCGGCAGCTTGATCGTCTGCGCGGTGCTCTCGCCGGTCTGCAGCTGGCTGCCTTGGTCCCAGTGGGCCTTCGGCGCGATTGCCACGCCTGGGAAAAGCGAGGCGCGCCCGTGGTTGGCGAGGAGGATGCGGATCTCCGGTGAGGCGCAGCCGGCGTGCGCGCCGGCATTGGTGCCCTCGAGCAGGACGTGGCGGTATTCGGGCACGTCGTGCCTCCGTTCCCAGAGCAGGAACGAGGGGGTCGCGGCGATCCGCTTGAAGCCGGGCGGGGCCTGGCTGTTCCATGCCGCCCGGCCGGTGATCACGTAGGGGAAGCTGTCGAGCGTGCCGCGTGAGAAGGAGTCGAAGTCGATCGGGCTGTAGGCGTCGCCGGTGTCGAACGGCTTCTCCGGGTTCTCGGCGACGCCGGGGTCGGGGAACTCGACCAGCGGCACGTGGGTGTCGGCGCCGAGCAGCTCGTAGGCCGCGTAGCGGTCCTGTCCGGCGTAGAGGACGGGCTTGCCGCGGAGGACCGGCATGAAGGCCCGCAGCTCGCCGCCGTGCCCGGGCGGCCCGACCGGCGCGTCGCGCAGGGCCAGGAAGCTCGAGTAGGCGGCGCCGCCGATGAAGACCATGGCGAGTGCGGACCAGGCGAGGCCCATCAAGAGTGCGTTCGTCCTTTGTCCCTCTATGGCGGACAAAGGACGAACGCCCCTGCCGAACTCGGCGAGCAGCGGCCGAATCGCCACCAGCATTGCCAGCGGCGCGGCGATCATCAATGCCTTGGCGTGCGAGTAGTCGCCGCTGGTCGGCAGGGAGGCCAGGTAGAGGGCGATGCAGGCGCCGAGGGCGATCGGCACCGCGAGTTCGCGGCGTCGCAGCCACCAGGCCGTGCCGGCGAGCAGGGCGAGGACACCTATCGCTCCGGCCAGAGCGGTCAGGTGGGCGCCGCCGGGCGCTTCGAGCCGGTAGTTCGTCGTCGGCCAGACCCCGAGTGCCTCAACCGGCGAGACCGGCCCGTAGGTGTTCGTCCCGGCGACTTTGTTGAAGCTGTGGACGAAGCCGAAGGGGCCGATCAGCGTCGCCGCGGCGGCCAGCACGACCAGGGCGAGGATCGTCAGCAGCGTCGCCGGCCGCAGGAGGAAGCCCAGCAGCCGTCGTGGCGCCAGCGCTCGCCGCACCTCGGGCAGGGTGAGGCTCCAGAGGACGACGATCGCGACCGGCCAGGCAAGGCCGGCAAAGCTGTAGGAGAAGAAGATGCCCCCAGCCAGGGCCAGCCAGGGCAACGCAAACCGAACCAAGCCGGACGTGCCGTCGCTCAGGTACCCATGGCGGCCGCTTTCCGACGCCACGCCTGAATTGCGCTGGGAGTCGATGTCCCGCAGCCACACGGCTACGGCGAGGACGAAGAGGGCCTCGGCCAACTCCTTGAAGGCGCCCTGGGCGAAGTAGGAGGCTCCGAGGTAGGAGGCGGCGACCATCGTCGCCGCCAGCAGACGCCGCGCGGCGCCGAAGCCCGGCAGGGCGGCCAGTGCGGTCAGCCCGGTGAGGATGCCGATCGCGAAGATCTCGCCGACGAAGGCCTGTCCCAGGCTGATCCCGGGCACCGCCGCGGTGGCGACGGCGAGGCCGTGCGGGCCGAGTGGGTAGCCGGCGTCGGGGACCGGCCCGGCGCCGCTGCGCAGCCACTCGGCCCAGGCGAGGTGGAGGCCGAGGTCGTTGTTGAAGCCGACGCCGAGCAGCCCCCAGCGCCCGCTCACCGCGAACGGGATCGAGAGCACGAGGGCGATCGCAATCGCCACCGGCAGCCCCTGGCGCAACGCCTCCCACCGCCGATGGGCCGATAAGTCAAGTCCGACTTGACTTATCGGCCCATCGGCGGGCTGGTGCATCGTGAGAACGACGGCGCCCGCGGCGAGGAGGAGCAGGACCAGGCCCACGGTCGCCGAGGTGCCGTGCCCTGGGGCGCGGGCGAGGACGCCGGTGACCGTCAGCACGGCGGCCAGGCCCACCGCCGGCTCCAGCCACGACCACGACCCGCGCCCCGAGATGAGGAGCAGAGCGCGCCCGACGAGTAGCGAGGCGACGCAGATCAGCGCCGCCGAGACGTAGGTCCCGATCATCAGAGAGGGCAACCTATGGCAGCCGCCCCCCGTGACGCGGCGAGGTCAGTACTTCTCGGCCGCTCGTTCGAGGGTCTCGCGCAGGTTCTCGCCGCGCAGCGGCTCCGCATGGCCGGTGCCGACCACCGCCGGTTCCAGCGCCGCCAGCTTGCGCACCGACTCCTTCGCCTTCTTGTGGTTCCATGCCCAGGCAGGGTGCGGCACGCTTGCCTCGCCCCGCGGAAGCGGTTTCAGCCGAGTGGAGTCGACGAGGTAGACGACGTCGCTGACCAGCGCGACGCGGTCGCTTTCGCGCCACAGCCCGATCAATCCAGGGGCATGGCCGGGGAAGTGGATGACTTTGAACCCCGCCACGTCGTCCCCCTCGGAGACGGTGCCGTCGATCTTCACCGCGCCGCCGTCCCAACGGCGCAGCAGGAACGGGTAGATCCAGCGCACCGGTGCCACCGGCAGCTGCGAGAGATCCATGTATGGGGCGATCGAGGCGTCGCTTTCGGCGTCCGCAACGTCGTCGGGATGGCAGAAAACCGGGGCATCGATTCCGGGAGCCGTGCCGCGATGGTCGGCGTGGGCGTGGCCGAGCACGATCCGCTTCACTCCGCCGAGCTCCTCGCCCGCCGCTCGCGCCTTCTTCGTCATCGCCTTGCTTCCGGCGTCGAACTGGACTACACCGTCGCCGTCCTCGATGAAGTAGATGTTCATCCCCTTGCGCAGGTCGCCCCGCAGCAGCCAGACCCCGTCGGCGACCCTCTCCATGGGTTGCAGATTACCTTGCGACTAGATGGGGGATTGCGAATTTCCGTACCCACGGATGACGCGCCTGGCGCGGCGCTGGATCGCCACCCGCCTCCTCACGAATAGCTCTGCTATTCGCTCGTCGGCATGCGGCGCCCAGCTTGGCCAGTCGCGCCCCCGCGTGCACGTAAATTCGCACTCACCCATCTAGTCTCCCCGCCGTGCCAGTTATGTGGAAAGTGGGAATGGTCGTGCTTGTGGCGTGCCTTCTGGCCGCAATGGCGATCGCAATCGTCCGCCTGGCGACCACGCCGACTGAAATCTTGGGAGATGGCTTCCGCGGATTGCCCGCCCGCCACAGCGGGCGCTAGACGGTCTAGTATCGCGGCGTGTTCACTCGCATCGTCGTTGGAACCGATGGGTCGGAGACCGCCGCCGAGGCCGTGCGGCAGGCCGTCGACCTGGCCAAGCTCGCCGGTGCCCAGCTCAGCATTGTCAGCGCCTTCGAGCCGGTCTCGAAACGCCGCATCGAGGGCGAGAAGCTCGACGCTCCGGCGGACGTCCAGTACGAGATCGGCCCACGCGAGGACGTCAACCTCGTCCTCGACGCAGCCGCGGCGGCAGCCAAAAAAGAGGGCATAGAGGTGCAGACCCACCCGGTCGAGGCCGATCCGGCCGAGGCGATCCTCAATGTCGCCGAGGAGACCAAGGCCGACCTGATCGTCGTCGGCAACAAGGGGATGACCGGAGCACGTCGCTTCCTGCTCGGCAGCGTCCCCAACAACGTCTCCCATCACGCTCCCTGTAGCGTGATAATCGTCAGGACTACCTAGGTTCGGTAGCTCTCCCGGCGTCGATCAGGCCGGCGCCCTGGCGATCGGGCTGCAGGCCGAGGTCGCGAGCGGTGCTGCGCAGGCGTTGGAAGACCGCGTTGACCTTGCCCTCCGGCGAGAGATCCTTGTCGAGGGCCCTGCTGGCCAGGACCATCGCGGCGACCCCGGAGACGTGTGCCGCCGCCATCGAGGTGCCGATGTAGCTGCCCGGCTCGCCGAAGCGGCGCGGATTGCCGTTTTTCAGCGTCACCTGGTAGATCGAGCGGTTCGACACGGAGGGGCAGCCGGGGACGGGGGAGCCGCCGCCGGGCGCGAGCAGGTCGACCCCCGCGCCGGGCAGCAGCGAGTAGGCGCCGAGGCAGCCGCCCTCGGTCGTGCCGCCGACGCCGATCACGTGCGGCCCGGTGGCGGGTGGCGATACGCACGACTCCGAGCCCAGGTTGCCGATCGAGGCCACGGCCACGACCCCGTGCCGGTAGGCGTCGCGCAGCGCTTCGTCGATGCCGGGGACGTTCTTGCCGCAGCCGAAGTTGAAGCTCATGTTGATCACATCGGCGCCGTGGGCGACGGCGAAGTCGATTCCCCGCGCGATGTCGCCGGCCTGCCCGCTGCCGTTGCGGTCGAGGACGCGAACCGGCATCAGCTTGGCGCGATAGGCGAGCCCGACGAGTCCGATGCCGTTGTCGGTCTTCTCGGCGATCGTGCCGGCGACGTGGGTGCCGTGGCCGTTTTCGTCGATGGGGACGCTGTCGTGGGCGACGAAGTCGTAGCCCTTGACGAACTGGTCCGCGGCGAAGTCGGGGCTGCGGCGAAAGCGAGTGCCGTCGTTGCGGTAGGCGATGCCGGTGTCGAGCACGGCGACGGTGATGCCGCGGGCGCCGCGCCGCCCGGCGGCGATCAGGTGCCGCCAGGCGCCGACCGCGTCGATTCCCCCCGGCGATACCGGCAGCGACGCGGTGGGGGTTCCGTCCCAGGGCAGGAAGTTCCACTGCAGTGAAGCCCAGCCTCCCGGCGGGCCGGGGGGCGTGGAGAGCGGCCCGGGGTCGTTGGGGATTCCGGAAGTGAGGAGGAGGGGGGTCCTCGCGCTCGAGGCGGTGGCGATGTAGTCGGGCGCCGCGTAGGCGACCCGCGGGCTGCGCCTCAGCGCCCGCGCTGCCTGTCGCACGCCGACGCCGGCAGGAAGGTCGACGGTCCGCCCGTGCCGCTGCCCCCTCAACTTCAGCACCACCCGCCCGGGAGCGAAGCCGTGCGCCTGCGAGATCCCGGTAGCCGCGGTGGCGGGAGCGACGGCGATCATGGTCGCGAGCAGCGCCGCGGCGGCGAGTATCGGAGCTCTTCGGATCATCTGTGTCGTCGCCGCCGGCGGAGGTCCTGCCCTGAGCGAGCTATCGCTTCAACACCGGGGCCCCACTGAAGTTGTCGGTGGCACATACTTTCGGATCGATGCCGGACAGGTCCGCCAGTGACGTGCAGCAGCGGCTGATGGGGCTGGCGATCGAGCGGGCCCGCGAAGCCGAGGCGCACGGCGATGTCCCGATCGGGGCGGTCGTCGCCCGCGACGGAGAGCTGCTCGCCGCCGCCGGCAACGAGCGCGAACTGCGCCATGACCCCACCGCCCATGCCGAGATCCTCGCGATCCGCGCGGCCGCCGAGGCGCTCGGCGGTTGGCGCCTGCCCGGCACGACCCTCTACGTGACGCTCGAGCCGTGCGCGATGTGCGCCGGCGCGATCGTCCTCGCCCGCATCCCCGAGGTCGTCTACGGCGCCCCCGACCCCAAGGCCGGCGCGGCCGGCAGCGTCCTCGACGTCCTCGCCGAGCCCGCCCTCAACCACCGCCCGCGGGTGACCGCCGGCGTGATGGAGGACGAGTGCGCGGCGCTGCTCCACGAGTTCTTCGCCGCCCGGAGATAGCGGAGCCAATACCCTTTCGAGTAGGACCCGGAGAGGTGTCCGAGTGGCTTAAGGAGCGCGACTGGAAATCGCGTGGGCGGGGTTAACCCGTCTCGTGGGTTCGAATCCCACCCTCTCCGTTGCTTGCCTGGTTGAAGTTCCTTATTAGAACTCTCATCCAGGCTACACCCGCTCGGAGCGCTGCCCGCCGAGGGAAAGCTCGGGAGCAGCGGCTACGATGCGCCCCATGATCGATGATGCCGTGATCGAGGATGCTGGCCGACGCTTGGCGGCGGCCGCCGGTTCGCCGGCGAGGGTCGTGCTCTTCGGGTCAAGAGCGCGCGGCGGCGCCCGCGATGACAGCGACCTCGATTTCCTCGTAATCGAGGCCCAGGTGAAAAGCAAGCTCAACGAGATGGTGCGCTTGCGAGACGCACTTCCCCCGCTGGGGGTTCCAGTCGATGTCGTCGTCGTCTCCGAGGAGGAGGCGGCACGACGCGAGCGTGTGCCGAGCACGCTTGTTTATCGGGCGCTTCGCGAGGGCCGCGTCCTTGTCACCGCCTGAGTTCGAAGAAGCTCAGCTCCTTCTGCGCAAGGCTTGGGAGGATGCCGACGCGGTAGGCAAGCTAGCTGCCGATGGCGACATGGCAGACGCCATCGTCGGCTTCCACGCCCAACAGGCAGCAGAGAAGGCTATGAAGGCTGTGCTCGTCGCGTCGGGCGATGACTTTCCTTGGACGCATGACCTCCGGCACCTCATCGAGCGTCTGAGCGATCTTGGATCGCCACTGCCAGCTTCTTTGCATGACATCCGCGTGCTCGGCCCTTGGGCGGTGGAGTTCCGGTACGGAGAGACGATCGACGATCCTCTCGACCGGGAGCAGGCCATCGCGCTGGTAAATGAGGTCCTCGCCTGGGCCAAAGCCCAAGTCGAGACGGAGGACTCGAACGAGCTGGGTTAGAAACGTGGGCCTGGCGCGGGCAAATTGCGGTACGCCGAACGCCACGCTCTCTTGATGCAGCCAGTCGCTCACCTACACTCGGTGCATGGTCGCCATTCCGCCGCCCGACCCGTACAAATCTGCCCGCGACCTTCCCATTGTTGCGGAGATGCTGGAGCAGATTCGCGGAGGCAAGTTGCTCACGCGTTTCGTTGCCCGCGATCAACGAGCTTCGCTAGAAGCAGTTGAGCGCCAACTCGACGATCTAGTCGCCACGGTTGACGGCTTCTACGATTTGCTCGGAGACCGGCACTGGATCTTTCACGAGAGCCTGAATACCGACCTCGCCAAAGGGCTGCTCGCAAAGCCAGTTGACGAGGCCGAACAGCTGCTGATCGCCCATTACCAGGACCACGAGACGCTGCGCTTCATGATCCAGCGCCTTTGGCACTTCCCCGAGATGCAGGCGCGGCGGCAGAGGATCGACCGCGCCCGAGAGGACTACGAAGCCGGACGGTACGACAGCACGGTTTTGTTGCTCATCTCGGTCATGGACGGGTTCGTCAACGATGTCGAGACGGACCCGCGCCGCGGGCTGCACGCGCGGGAAGACGACGAAATGGCCGCCTGGAACAGCGTCGTAGGCCACCACCAAGGCCTCACCCTGGCCCACCGGACGTTCACCAAGACCTTCAAGAAGACCTCGGACGAAGAGGTCCACGAGCTGTACCGGAACGGCATCGTCCACGGGATGCTCACGAACTTCAACAACGTCGTGGCGGCCACGAAAGCCTGGAACCGTCTCTTCGCCGTCGCCGACTGGGCACTCAGCCGCGAGAAGCAGACGATCCCACCGGAGCCGGAGCCGTCCCTGCGGGAACTCTTCGGCCAGATCGCCGAGAACCAGCGAACCAAGCAGGCGCTTGATACGTGGCAGGCGAAGACGCTCACGCCCGACGACCCCGACTTTGAGAGCGAGTCGATCCATGCACTCGCGGCCGAAATCCTCGAAGCCTGGAAGACGAAGAACTACGGCCGGATGGCGGTGCAGCTCGCATCGCTCACTCGGGAAGACACGCCCGGAAAAAGCGCGGGCCGGGTTCGGGATGAATACATGCCGTTCGAGCTGGAGGACTTTCGGATCGTCCGGCTCGATTTCCAGGCCCCGGTGATCTGTGAGATCGACGCGGAGTTGACGGTCGCCGGGGATACCAAAATCGGCCGTATCCGCTGGATCAGGGAGACCGATGACGGCAAGTCAGCCATTTCCGGACACGAGGAAGGTGAGTGGCGGTTTATGACCTGGGGACCATCGGCGATGTTTCACGCCGCTGAGGACACCGCTGACGCGGTCAACTCCGACTAGGCGTCATCCTCGCTGGCACCTGTTTGGACTACGCTCGCGAACGCCAAATCCTGGCCCAACACTCAAAGGCCCGCTCGTCGTGAGCATCCAGGTCTCCGTTCGGGTCGCCGTATATCTCTCGAAGCGCAACCAGGTACTCGTGCCACGGCTCCGATGGAAAAGGCAGCTCGAAGAAGCGCTCTAGGTCAGCTTTCTCCCCGGCTACTCCGGCATCTGCTCGGGCCGACACTTTGGCAAAATCGAGCGCTAGCAAAGCGTAGGCCCATCCTTGCTGCGGTTCAGTTGCCGCCGACGCATCCTCGGCGGTGTTAAGAAGAAACCCGTGGTCAAGATCGGTAACCGGCCATCCGAGGGGATCGCTGATTTCTCGTCGTGCGCGCTCGACTACGTACTCTCCCCAGAGCGCTCGCCCATGATTTGCCTCCGCGTCCACGGCCTCCGGGAACCCCAGCCGATTCGCATGCCCGGAAGTCGCGGCCTCCAGGTACTCATGCGCGAACAGCGACAACGTTGCATCCCTTGAATCAAGCTGGGCGAGAACGATCGTCGACTGGCCATCCCTGCCAGTAAACGCCATGCCGACACCGATCGCTCCGGTGTCTGCGTGGCGCTCTTGCTGGCGGTCGGACCAGTCACGGAACTTGCGGTCAGGCATATAGCGCTTGAAAGCTGCGACAAGATCGGTGGTGATAACCACCCGCTCCGGACCCTCGCCTGCCCAAGTATGAGACGTGGCTGCTGCTGCGAAGACCGCTAGGTCGTCGTCGCAATCCCACGGCAGGTTTCCTACGAACTCGAATGGCAGCTTTGCGGCCATAGGATCATTCTCGACGAATCAAGCGCAAGCGCAATTGCTGAGCCTGTCAGGAGGTCACCAACTTAGCCGAGGTTGAGTCGATCAAGCCGCTCCCTGACCTCGGGGTTGGCATACCGTCCCATGATCCCCGCTTCGAGTTGTAAATCGACCCCCCAATATCGGTGGGATGCGATTGCATGGATGTGGATGCCCCAGCGTATCCGCCGGGCCTTTGGTAGCCTCCCGGCAATGGGACAGGGTTTGCCGACTGATTTAGGCAGTCGGAGGTAAATGGATGGGCAGAGATGTCGAGGACGGCTATATAAAGACCACGTCGGCGGAAATTGGCCGAGGGTTTTTCCGCCGCTCCAGCACCAAGGAATACATAGACACCCTCGCATCTCTAGACGATGTGACCATCTACGCAGGAGCTGGAGTATCGGCGGACGTCGGTGCACCCCTCAGCAACGAGTTGATGCCTTTCATCCTTGGCCAGTGGATCAAGGAACACCCTGACTTCAACTCGATGGACAAAGAGAAGCGAGAAGCGGTCGAAGGCCGAATCAGCGGTGCGATCGGACAGGCTTACCCACCAGCCTATATCGGTTCGATCGCTCGCGAGATAGCCCGGCGCGAGCGGCCAAAGACCAGTCCCGAGAAGACGCCGCAGTTCATCAATCAGATCGAAGCGGCAAATCGGGCGGGATACACCAGCGGCGGCTTCCTTGCTCGCAGCATCGGCGCGTTGGCGTTTGCCTTGAAGAGCGATGGTAGGTCGGTTGAACATCATCACTACGAATTACGATCGCACCATCATCGAAGAGCGAGAGAAGGTGATCGAGTACTTCGCCGATGTGACCAGCGAATGCGACTATGTCTTTGAGGCTCGTACGTCCGTTTCTGACGATCAGCCGGTCGGCTCCGACGAGATCCCGGTCTTCCACGTAAACGGAGTGGCATCGGAGGACTCCCACGGCCCGCTGGTGATCGGTGAGGTCGATTTTTTTGCCTGGTATGACAAGTGCCTCAAACAGCACCAGGTCGAGAATCAGCAGTGGAGGGACAAGCTGCTCGACGACGCACTCAGCAAAGGGGCGTGCATATTCGTTGGCAGCAGCCTGACCGACCCCGACGTACTGGCAAAGCTCGCGATGACGAAGTTCCAGCAGCCACGATACGCCGTGCTTCTGGCCCCCGATCAGGAGAACGAGCCCGATGGCTCCGCCCTCTTGGAACTCGGCGAGCCTGGCTCTCGCCAAGTCGAGTCCGTCGAGCGCAGCATCGCACGCGACGTTGTCGCCAAACGATTTCTGCATCTGGGTGTGATTCCGATCATGGTCGATTTCCCCCATCAGGTTCCCCAACTTCTCACCGAGATCGCGCTACGGGTCAAGCTGGACGACGAGTACGAAGGGTACTCCGACCGCCTCCTCGGCTGGTGGCGTAACTGGGCCAAGCTGTTCGGATTCGAGGATGGAGAAACGCCGGGGTTTCGAAACGTGCAGTTGCAAAGACATTGGCTTGAACGTCTGGCGTCGATTCGCGACGAGATTCGCGAGCTTCTCGAGCTGACGGACGCCCCTGCCCAGGAGAAAATCATGGTCGAGGTATGGGTTAGGAACCCGAAGGCCCGCACCCTGTTCCTCTGGGCTACCTCCGAGGGCATCTGGCTCAACGGCGATACTGCACTCTGGTGCGATCTCGGAGAGAGCGATACCCGCTTTGGCGCTCAGCGCTGTTTCCGAAAGGGAGGAACTCACGCTGCGGAAATCCTTCCCAAGCGAGGCCTTTGGGAGTATGGCGTCAGCGTTCCGCTCACGCTTCACGACGAGGCGTGGCGCCATCTTCCGGTAGGGGTCGTCAACGTTCGCAGCAGCGAGCTCAAGGGGGAGCTTTCCAGGGCTGCGGACAGATACGAGAACTTGGAGAAACTAGAAAAGCTCCTAGTGAAGCCGATCAACGACCTGCTCGATCCGACCAAACTCGATCCTGAAGACTCGCGTTGGAGTCTGCGATTTCTACCGGCTGACGACTAGCTGGGTCGGAAGGGAAGGCGACGTTCGACCGCTGTTTCGTAGTGGTCGTCGACCCTTACTCTGTAAGCAGAGTTGAAGTTCTTGAACCACCTCTCGGCGTCGGTCAGGTCGCGGGTGGAGCGCTTGGGCGCCTGCTGGTTCGGGCCGGCGGCGGGACCCGCCCCCTCCCGTGACTCAGAAGGCTGTGGCCTGTTCTCCATGCGATGACCTCCCTCGGTCCTTGACTCTCGGAGCGCGTGCATTCGGGGTTGAAAGAAGACGCGCATCTTTAATCGACCGCCCGGACGTTCCCTTGAATCCTGGGACGGGTCTGGTTTCTCCCATGAGGGTGGCTCCCATGGCGCGCGAGGTTAGCGAATCGCGCCTGTTCATGGGTCGAGATCGTTCGAGTGGTCTACGCGGCGATGCTCCCCGCTGGGAAATCTCGAGCGGCATGACGATCTCCTCGTCCTGCCTGTGCGTGGGCACCGCCAGCCGCCGGCCGCGCAGGCGCTCGTGGCGGCAGACGACGTAGCACCACTCCATCAGCCGCATCCGCGACGCCGGGTCAATCTCCTCGACCCACCATTGCACTGTTCCGGTGCTTCGCAGATAACACCCACTCATGTGAGCCCGGCCTTCCCCGCCAGAAGCGCTAACTGGGCACGGCGTATATCTGGCCGGCCCGTTCGAGCACTTCCTTTGGTGCCAGGGGGGCTGGCGGTGGGCCGCCGGTGACTTCTCCGGTTTCGGCGCTGTAGGTGCCGCCGTGGCAGGGGCAGTAGATCTCGCTGCCGTCGTAGCCGACCGTGCAGCCAGCGTGGGTGCAGACGGCGCTGAACGCTTTGAGGCTCCCGTCGGTCTCGCGGATCAGGATGTCGGGTGAGCCATCGGCCGGGTCGCTGTACGTGGCCGCCTGGCCCGTCGGCAGGCGGTTTGCCGGGCCCAGCTTGACGGCCCCCTGGGGCAGGTTCGAGGCCGCGCTTGAACTTGAGCCGCCTCCGGTCGTGGCCGGCTGTGAGTTCGATCCGGCCGTCGCGCCTCCCGCCGGCTTTCCCCCACCCTTCAGCGCGCGAGCGCTCGCCGTCGTGCCGGTGAACGGCCCCTTGAGCAGGGCCGAGATGCCGGCAATCGCCAGCCCCGCGCCGGCGATCTCGGCGACCAGCACGCGGCGGGTCATCGCCGCTTCGGACGCCGGCGGCGCCTCGCCAGGCACGGGCGGATGCAGCCGGGTGCGGCGCGTCAGCGACTCGGGCGGTCGCTCGAGCATGTTGTCGAGCGCCGGCTGACCCTCGGCGCCGCAGATGACGAAGGGCAGCCAGGCGAAGACGAAGACGATGTCGGGGCCGAGGAAATAGGGCGTCGTGTGCCAGCTCGCGGTCAGGAAGAGGACCAGGTTGAGGCCGAGGCCGGCCAGCGCCGCGCCGCGCGTCAGCAGCCCGGCGGCCGCCAGCAGGCCGATCACGATCTCGGCGATCGCCACGCCGACCCCGGCGAGCTGCGCATGCGGGATCGCGAAGGTGCGCAGCAGAAAGCCACCCGGCGTGCCGGCGGCGAATGCGTGGAGCTGGGTTCCGATGTAGGTCGGCGCGCCCGGGTGCAGGAAGCCGGGGTCGGTCAGCTTCTGCACCCCCGCGTAGACGAAGGTGAGGCCGAGGAAGAGGCGAAGCGGGAAGAGGGCGGCGCCGGGCCGCATGGCGCTCATCGGCGCCAGTCTCAGCGCGCCGCATTAACCGCGGCTAAGCGGCTTCTGAGACCTTCCTCAGGCTTGGGGCCGGGGTGGCGCCGAGCGGCATCACGATCGCCTCGCGCGTGGGCGGGGCGGCGGGACGGCGTCCGCGCAGGCGCTCGTGGCTGCAGACGACGTAGCACCACTCCATCAGGCGCATCCGCGATGCCGGGTCCATCTCCTCGATCGTCGCTCCGACCAAGAAGCGGCCATCGACCTCGCGGCAGGAGCGCACCTCGACCTGGGCGGCGACCTCATGCGCCTCTCCGGTCGCCTCCTCCAGCTCGAGCAGGACGGCGGGTCGTTCGCCGACGCTCACCGGCGCGTCGAGGACGAGGCCGACCCCCGCGGCGCTGGCGTCGACCAGCTGGCCGCCGACATGCCCGCCGTCAGCGAAGCAGTGCGCGGGGGCTTCGCCCTCGAAGCGGTAGACCTGGCGACGCTGCTGGCGGCGCCCGACGGCGAGCAGGGTGCGCAGGACGCGGCGCAGCTCGATCAGGCCGAGCAGGGGGACGATCACCGCGGCGATTCCGGGTAGGTCGGGCAATGGACCCACGCCCGCGAGGTCGAGCAGGCGCAGGACGGTGCCGCTCGCCAGGACGACGCCGGCGACGATCACGAGGCGCAGCTTGCGCACGGCGTCGATCCCGCCGCCGTCGACCCCCTGCTTCGGCGTCACCTTGAAGGCGGTGCGGCCGGGGCGGACGATGCAGCGCAGCGCCCGCGTGTAGATCTCCATCGTCATCAGCTCGTAGTGGGCGGTCTCGCCGATCTTCATGTAGCCGCGGGTCAGGGCCGAGCCGGCGAGCAGGTTGAGGCTGACCGAGGGCAGCCAGAGCGCCGCCAGCGCCACCACGCTGATCTTCATCGGCAGCTCGCCGGTCCACATCACCAGGCCGAGCGTCGCCAGCAGCAGCAGGCGCATCGGCGGCGCCAGGTAGGCGGCGAGGCTGACGAAGTAGGAGAGGCGCTGCACCGGGCGCAGCTCGCGGGCGCGCAGAGGAGACTCGGGCAGGGTGAAGACAGCGAGGTTGCCGCGCGCCCAGCGGTCGCGCTGCAGCAGGTAGCCGTCGAGGTCGTGCGGGGCGAGGCCCTGGACGAGGACCTCGTCGTGGTAGCGGCTGGTCCAGCCGTGGCGGAGCAGGCGGATCGTCGTGTGGAAGTCCTCGGCGATCGTCTCGGTGGCGACGCCGCCGATCTCGAGCAGCGCCTGGCGCCGCAGCAGCGCCGCCGAGCCGCACCAGTAGGCGGCGCCGTGGCGGTCCTTGCCGGGGCAGACGACGCGGTAGAACAGCGACTGCTCGTGGCGGCCGACGACGTAGTGCTGAACCGAGTCGTGGTTGAAGAAGTCGTGCGGGCTCTGCACCAGCGCGACGCGCTCGTCGTCGAAGTAGCCGACCATCGCGTCGAGCGCGTCGGGCATCGGCACGTGGTCGGCGTCGAGCATCAGGACCAGCTCGCCCTCGGTGCGGGGCAGGGCGGCGTTGATGTTGCCCGCCTTGGCGTGAGAGTTGTCGGGACGGGTCAGGTACTCGGCGCCGGCGGCCGTCGCCAGCTCCTCCATCTCGGGGCGGCGCCCGTCGTCGAGCAGGTAGGTCGTGTGCGGGTAGGTGAGGGCGCGGCAGCCGGCCAGGGTCGCCGCCACCACCTCGAAGGGCTCGTCGTAGGTGCAGACGTAGACGTCGATCTTGCGGCCGGGAGTGGCCGGCGGGCGCGCCGCTGGGGGCCGCGACCACGAGTACCAGGCCAGGGTGCCGAGTGCCCAGAGGCCGTAGATCTCGGTCACGATCAGCATCGCGAAGGCGACCGGGCTGGCACCCTGCCAGCTCCAGCCGATCCTCCAGATCAGGTAGCCGACGCCCCACACGAGAGCGCAGAGCGCGAACGCGCGCAGCGGCAGAGGATGGCGGTCGAACCACCGCCCGATCCGGGTCTGCTCGGTGCCTTGCACGCCCCTTCATCGGCGCCGACCGACCGGGTCTTGAGCGATGAAAAACATCGCGATTCCCGCAGGCGTGCCCGGCTCGCGCCACGCTCCGTAGAATCAGCCCCCGCGCCGAGTTCCCTGGAGGGGTGCCGGAGTGGTTGAACGGGACGGTCTCGAAAACCGTTGGCGTCGCAAGGCGCTCGTGGGTTCGAATCCCACCCCCTCCGTTTTGTCGCGCCCGCCGGAAGGGTCGGGGCCGGTCGGGTCGAAGCTGACGCCATGAACAGAAAGCTCGATATCGGCGGCACGCTCAGTCAGGCCTTTTCCATCTACGGGTCGCAGGCGGGGGTGCTCCTGCCGGTGGCGTTCGGGCTCTTCCTGATCGTCGCCGTGATCAACGCGATCCTGGCCCACAGCCTGATCTTGATTCCGCTCGCGCTCGCGGTCAGCGTTGTCGCAGGCACGCTCTATCAGGGGATGGTCGTGGGACTGGTCAGCGATGTCCAGGACGGTCGCCGCGACTCCTCTGTCGAGGATCTCGTGCGCTCCACCGGGCCCGTGATCCTGCCGCTGATCGGCGCCGGGATTCTGGCCGGGCTCGGGATCGGCGTCGGCTTCCTCCTCTTCATCGTCCCCGGCCTGATCCTGTTGACGATCTGGTCGGTGATCGCGCCCGTGATCGTGGTCGAGCGCAGCGGCGCCATCGACGCCTTCGGCCGCTCCCGAGCGCTGGTCCGCGGCAACGGCTGGCAGGTCTTCGGTGTGATCGTGATCGTCTTCATCATCGTCGCCGTCGTCCAGGGCATCCTCGGCGCGATCGGCAGCGGGATCTCGGGCAGCATCGGGGTCCTGATCCTCTTCAACGTGATCAGCTCGACCCTCACCGCGCCGGTCGTGGCGCTCGTCGCCGCTGTCATCTACTTCGGCCTGCGGGATATCGAGCAGGGCGCCCAGCCCGCCGCACCGACTCCGCCCGCGGCCCCGCCGCCGCCTCCAGCGGCGCCTGGCCCGACTGTCTAGCTCAACTCGGCGATCACCAGGCGCAGGCCGACGTCGAGGTCGGCCTGCGTGCGGAGGTGGCCGTTGCGCTTGTCCCAGCGGCCGCTCTCTATGTCGGCCGCCAGCTTCGCCAGACCCCGATCGATTTCGTCCTGGTCCATGTGGTGCCAGGAGGAGCTGGCGCGGCGGACGTTCGGGTCGAGGTGCATCTCGGGGCGGTCGTAGATCGCCAGCCAGAATCCGTCCGTGCAGCCGTTGGGGATCGGTACCGGCTCGACCGAAGCGCCGGGCAGCATCGCCGCCAGGCCGTCGATCGGCATCATCACCTCGGCGTGGAACTCGAGGATGCGCGGGAAGTAGTCACGCTGCATCCAGAGCTCGACCGGCGGGACTGGGGTGAAGGTGAGCACAAGGACGCGGTCGCGCGCCACGCGGACCATCTCGTCGAGGCCCTTCTGCGCGTCGTTCCAGTGGTGGACCGTGATCAGCGCCGTCGCCGCGTCGAAGCTGTCGTCCTCGAAGGGCAGGTCCTCGGCAAAGGCTTCGACCACCGGCGCCGCCCCTGGCGGCCGTTGCCCGATCATCGTCCGCGACGGCTCGACCGCGGTGACCTCTCGGTCGGCCGGCTCGTAGGAGCCCGTGCCGGCGCCGACGTTGAGCACACTTTGCGCCTCGCCCAGCGCTGTTTCGATCCGCGCCGCGATCCGCGGATCGGGACGGCGCACGGCGCCGTAGCCAAGGCCCATCCGGTCGTAGGCGAGCTCGGTCACGCGCCGACTATACGAGCCCGCTCGAGCAGCAGGTCGCGCTCGCGGGCGTTCTCGGTCATCGCGGCGGCGCACTCGAATTCCCCGACCGCCTCGCTGGCGCGACCGAGCTTGGCGAGCAGGTCGGCGCGGACGCCGTGCAGCAGGTGGTAGCCGTCGAGGGCGCCCGTCTCGACCAGCGCGTTGACCAGCTCCAGGCCCGCCTCGGGCCCGAACGCCATTCCCACCGCGACGGCCCGGTTCAGCTCGACGACGGGTGACGGGGTGAGCTGGACGAGGGCGTCGTAGAGGGCGGCGATCCGTTCCCAGTCGGTCACATCGGCGCTGCGCGCCCGTGCGTGGCAGGCGGCGATCGCCGCCTGCACCGTGTACGGGCCGAAGGCGCCGCGGCCGAGCTTTTCGGCCCGCTCCAGGGCGGCGAGGCCGCGCCGCACGAGCAGCGGGTCCCAGCGCGCCCGGTCCTGGTCGAGCAGCAGCACCGGCTCGCCGCCCGGACCGATGCGCGCCCTCGCGCGCGACGCCTGGATCTCCATCAGCGCGACCAGGCCGTGCACCTCGGGCTGCTTGGGAGCGAGCCCGGCGAGGACCCGGCCGAGCCGCTGTGCCTCCTCGCAGAGGTCGAGTCGCATCCAGCTCTCGCCGGCGGTCGCCGCGTAGCCCTCGTTGAAGACGAGGTAGATCACCTCCAGCACGGCGGGCAGCCGCTCGTCGAGCTCCGCGCCCTCGGGGACCTCGAACGGGGCGTGCGCCTCCTTCAAGGTGCGCTTCGCCCGCACGATCCGCTGCGCGACCGTCGACTCCGAGACGAGGAAGGCCCGCGCGATCTCCTCCGTCCCCAGCCCGCCGAGCAGGCGCAGCGTCAGCGCCACCCGGGCCTCGGTCGAGAGCAGCGGGTGGCAGCAGGTGAAGATCAGGCCGAGCAGGTCGTCGCCGAGGCCGCCCGGCGCCGCCTCGTGCTCGGCGGCGTCCATCGCCATCCGCATCCCCGCCTCGCGCGCCAGCTGCTCGCGACGGTCCTCGAAGCGCTTGCCGCGCCGCGCCAGGTCGATCGCCCGGTTCTTCGCGGTGGCCGTGAGCCAGGCGCCCGGGTTATCCGGGACGCCCGACTCGGGCCACCGCTCCAGCGCCGCGACCAGCGCGTCCTGCGCCAGGTCCTCGGCGAGGCCGACGTCACCGCACATCCGTGCCAGGCCGGCGATCAACAGCGGCGACTCGATCCGCCAGACGGCCTCGATCGCCCGCGCGGCGTCGGAGCCCTTCTCGGGGCGGCGGCTCACGTCTGCTCGGGTGGCCTCTCCGAGAGCTGTCCGGCCTCCTGAACGTCGTCCGGAAAGTCCTCCATCTCATAGACGCGGCGCACCTCGATGAAATCGCCGTCGTTGCCGGGGCAGCGCGAGGCCCACTCGACCGCCTCCTCCTTCGAGGATGCCTGGATCAGCCAGTACCCGCCGACGACCTCCTTGGCCTCGGCGAAGGGACCGTCGGTGACGCTCGGGGTGCCGCCGCTGAAGCGAATCCGCGCGCCATCACCCGGCGGCCGCAGGCCGTCGAGCGAGAGCAGCACACCGGCCTTGGTCAGCTCCTCGTTGTAGGCGGTCATCGCCCCCACGTCCTCGGCGCTGGGCTCCCAGCTCTCCGCGTCGGTGTCGATCCCCGGGTACATCAGCATCATGAAACGCATGTCATCTCCTTCGTCGTTGGTTGCCTCTACCCCTACGACGAACGGCGAACGGCGAAATCGACATGGCGGGGAAATCCGCCCGCGGACGGGGCCGGATCAGCGCCCGGGGCCGGTCTCGCATTGGTGTGAGCGCCCCCAGCCGGGCAGGCCGTCACAGGCGTCATAGCCGCCGCCGCCATAGAGCTGGTCGGCGCCGGAGCCGCCGTAGAGCTCGTCGTGGCCGCCTTCGCCGTGGCAGCCGTCCTGGCCCGGTCCCATCCGGCAGACGTCGTCACCCGGGCCACCCCAGCAGCCGTCGCTGCCAGAACCGGTCTGGCAGTAGTCGCCGCCGCCGCCCCCGACGCAGTCGCTGTTCTCGTTGCCGGTGATGCAGATGTCGTTACCGCCACCGCCGACGCAGCGGTTGCGCCGCGCGCCTTCCGAGTAGCAGGTGTCGGGCTCGCCGTTGCCGATGAATTTGTCGGAGCCGTCGCCGAGATGGACGGTCAGGGGGCGGGGCAGCCGGCGCTGCACTTCGACGAAGTCGCCCGACGGGCCCATGTCGAGTTCGATTCCGCCGGCACCAGCGAGCCGGCAGACGGCGAGGCTGCGGTTGTGCGCGAGACGGCAGCCGGGACCGGCCTTCGGGCCCATCCACCCATGGACGATCAGGTTGTCGCCGCGCATGCTCAACTCCAGGTGCGAGCCGGAGGCCGCTCCGCGCACGACGACCTGACCCTGCGGCGACGCGGACGCGCAGCCGAGAGTCAGCACCAGCGCGGCAGCCAGCGCGAGGGTCGCTGTTCCCCTGGCAAAGATCGCGTAGACCTTAGAACACTGCGCCGATCCGTTAATTGCTCGCCGGCTCAGGTCTCGATGAGGCCTCGGGAGAGCGCGCTCTGGACTAGCTCGGCGCGGCTGCTGACGCCGAGCTTCTGCTGGATGTGGGCCCGGTGGGTCTCCACGGTGCGCACGCTGATGTAGAGCTTCTCGGCGATCTCGGCATTGGTGTGGCCGAGGGCGATCAGGCGCAGGACGTCGGTCTCGCGCTGGCTGAGATCGCCGGCTGCGCTCTCCGGTTCGGCCGCCAGCTTCGCTCCCAGGGCCGGTTGCAGGTAGGTCTCGCCGGCGGCGGCGCTGCGCACGGCCTGGACGAGTTCGTCGTCGGCCGCCTCCTTGAGCACGTACCCCAGCACTCCCTGCTGCAGCGCGCGGCGCGCGAAGGCGGGCTCCTGCTGCATCGTCAGGACGACGATCTTGGTCTCCGGAGAGGCCTCGCGCATTTCCCCGATCGCTTCCAGGCTGGGCCGTCCGGGCATGTTCAGGTCGAGGATCAGGACGTCGGGCTTGTGCCCGCGCAGGTAGCGGACAGCCCCGTCGGCGTCCTCTGCCTCCGCCACGACCTCAAAGCCGGGCTCCGTCTCCAACAGCAGACGCAGCGCCCGCCGTATGACGGTGTGGTCATCGGCCAGAACAATCGAAATCCCCTCTGCCATCGGTGCCGATCCTAGCCGGGATTGTGGCGATTCCCAGGGTTCATGCCATTCCCTAGAATGCTGAGCGGTGAGGGGGGGAACAAAGACGCTGCTTGTGGCGCTCGCCGCGCTGCTGCTCGCCGTGGGCCTGGTTGCCTGCGGGGGCAGCGACAGCTCGAGCTCGACGAGCACCGAAGCGAGCCAGGGGCAGACGGAAAGCAAGTCGGGCCAGGACGGCTCGAAGCAGGACAACGCCAAGAGCGACGAAGGCAAGTCCGGCTCTGGCGGCGAAGGTCAGGCCGGTAGCTCCGGCCCCAGCGCGAGCGACTTCACCCCCGAGCACCACAGCGATTCCGGCGGTGGCTCAGCGCCGTACAAGGTCAAGGGCGGCGACAACAGCGTCCAGGAATTCGGCGAAGAGGCCGACACGTCCGAATTCGACGCCGCGGCGAGCGCGCTTCACAACTTCCTCGACGCCCGCGCCGCGGGCAACTGGGAGGCGACCTGCAACTACGTGTCGAAGACGATCACCGAATCGTTCGAAAAACTCGCCGCGCAGGCCAAGCAGCTCAAGGACAAAAGCTGCGCCGCGCTGCTCAAAGCACTGACGAACCCCGCCGCCAAGCCGGCGCTGAAGGCCGAAGCCGAACAGGCCGACGTCCGCTCGCTGCGCACCGAAGGCGAACGTGCCTTCGTCCTCTACACCGGCCCCCACGGCGCCATCCTGGCGATGCCGATGGCGAACGAAGGCGGCGACTGGAAGGTCTCCAGCCTCGCCGGCACCCCGCTCAACTAGCTTCCTCTCGGCATCGCGAAGAGCCGACGCCCGGACTTGAACCGGGGACCCCTTCATTACGAATGCGATATTTGAGCCCGATCTGGATCGGTCAGGCACGATCTCGTCCAGTTAGTTCAGTCTGGTTGAGTCCAGAATTGCTGGTGCCGAGCCTGCCCGCGAGCAGGCGCAGCAGCGGCTTCGCCAGTCTCAGCGGGAGCTGGGCAGGATCAAGGAGGCGGCGCGGGTGCGTGACATTGACTTCTCGCTGGGGATCGGCCGCCGACCTCACTCGACCTTGCAGCCGTCAGTGGTATTTAGTACCTTATCTATATCCCCCCAGTCGCTTCGGCGGCTGGGCCGCGAGGCCCGCTTCGGCGGGTCTCAGCGATTTCAGGGACCTTTTACCAGTCCTTTGGCTTGCGGATCTCGCCCCGCGAGTCACGAAGCACCGGGGCGAACTGACTCGCGGCAAGCGGCCCCTCGCGTAGTTGTTTGAAGAACGTTGGCTGTAGGACGAGACTGCGCTTCCTGGCGGGGTGCGGGTTGAGGAGTCCGACATCAATGCCGAGCTCGCTGCTCACCAGCTCGATCGGGGTCTTGAGATCGGCGTCGTTGGAGACGACAACTGCAACCTCGCAGTCTTCGCGGAAGGCATCGAGCAGCAGGTAGGAAGCCAAGTTCACGTCCGAGCCCTTCTCCTCGGTCTTGAGAACGCGGACGGTCTTCGGACCGGTGCGGCGCGGCTTCGCCAGCTGCATCTGAACCGGCCGGGTGCGAAATCGCCCGTAGTGAATCGACAGCTCGGGGATTGTCTCCAGCGCTCGGAGGTATGCCTGCTGCTGTTGATGCTGCTGAAAGTGGGGTGGACGACGATCGACGCGAGCCGTGAAGTATCTGATGCGATGAACGTCGTTCTTCGGGAATACGTGCCGAAACAGCGCGGTCAGGTCGAGCCACTTGTGGGGCGTTCCCTTCAAGGCGCCGTAGTAGAGGTTGAACGCGTTGACGTAGAAGTTGGTCTTCATTGAGGCGGCGGTTATTGAGAGGAGTTCGGAGGGCATCCTCAGATACGGTACTCTTTGTCTGCGCTATACGACCTGGTCCCTCGTGGGCCGGATGTCGGCCTTGGCGATCATGCGGATGCCGAAGGTGTGGCGGAGGTCGTGGAAGCGGAGCTTGCGGAGGTCGGCGCGCTTGAGCGCGGCGTCTTAGCGACGGCATAGGGCGCGGCCGTCCAGGTAGTCGCCGGCTCGGCCGACGAAGACGAGATCGTCGTCGGCGGTCCAGCGCTCGCGCTGGCCGAGCTTCGCCAGGGCTTCGGCAACGTCGGGAGCCATCGGGACCGAGCGGACCTTGCCGGACTTCGGCGTCGTCAGCGCGCCATCCGCGTAGCTCGCTCGTACGCGGGCTTTTCAGAGCCGACGCCCGGACTTGAACCGGGGACCCCTTCATTACGAATGAAGTGCTCTACCAACTGAGCTACGCCGGCGCTCGGGTCATTCTAGTGGTGTAACCGGCAACGTTCACCGGTTTCTGGCGGCCTCGGATGGCCGCTGTGCTGTGTCCTCGGTCGCCCAAATAGCGCTGCTATTCGGGCTTCCTGCGTCCTTGCCCATCGACCACCGAGTCTCGCCAGATTCCCGGCAACGTTGTCGGTCACACCACTAGGTATCGCGGTTCCGTCGCGCGGAGTCTCGATTTGTGGGGCCGTGTTGCGGGCGCGGTCTACTTCCTGCCCGCCTTCGTCTCGCCCTCGCCGCGGGGTACCGCGGTCGGCAGATGGCCGCAGACCGGACAGTCGGGCTCCGGCACGACCGGCTCGCGTTCGACCTCCATCGTGCGCAGGTCGTAGATGTGACTGACGCCCTGGGTCGAGGGCTCGGCCAGTCCGGTCAGGTGGTGCACGATGTCAAGCCCCACCTGGCCGCCGATCAGGTTGCAGGCTGGCCCCAGCGTCGCCACCGGCGACCGTTTGGCGCGGCGCTGCTCGATCGCCACGTCGAACATCGGGTAGTTACGGCGGTAAGCGGCGACCTGGCAGGCGAAGCAGCCGGTCACGCCGGGCACGAACATCGGCCCGACACGGGCCACAGGCGGGAAGTGGCTCATGGTTATGTAGGGAATCTCCGCCGCGAAGCAGGCCTCGTTGACCCATTCCTCGATGTCGTGGGCGGGCCAGTCGGCGGCGTCGACGACCAGGTCGAAGCCCTCGATGACCTCCGCGATCGCATCTTTGCTGTCCATCCGCGCGGCGATCGTCTCGAGGCGAACCCGCGAGTTGAAGGCACCCAGGCGGTCGGCGGCCGCCTCGACCTTCGGCCGGCCGATGTCGTCCTCGCTGTAGAGGATCTGGCGGTTCAGGTTCGTCTCCTCGACCAGGTCGCCGTCGATCAGCAGCATCTCACCGACCCCGCAGCAGGCGAGCGAGAGGGCGGATCCGCCGCCGAGGCCACCCACTCCGAGGACGACGACTCGAGCGCTTTCGAGCCGCGCCTGGCATTGCGACGGCGGCGGCCCGGTGGTTATGTCGCTGAAGTAGCGGAGCTGGCGGTCATAGCGGCGGCCGACCGCCGCCGGGATCAGGTCGTCGTCCGCGGCGTCCTCGACCAGGCCCAGCTCCTCGAGTTGCGCGAGCAGGTCGCTGACGGCTTCCTCGCCGAAGCGGTCCTCCAGCTCGTCGCGGTCGAGGCTCCCGTCGAGCGCGGCGAGCAGCGCTCGCCCCTCCGCGTCGGGGTTCTCGATCTGGATGTCGGCTCCGGCGCTGGGCCGCAGTAGGTAGAGATCGCCGTTCGGCGTTTCGATCTGATCGGTCGTGCGCTTGATCCTCGGTCTTGTCATCTGTCTGCCTGCCCTCCAGTCGAAGTCCCGCTTGGGACCGCGCGATTGCTTTAATGAGTTTCAGCAAAAACCCGGTGGTGCCGGTCCGCTCGCTGACGAAGCTTGCGCGCGGGACTTAAGGATCGATTGGAGTCCGCATCCGGTATTAGGGTGGCACCGCTACCGCTGGGAATCCACACAGCAACAGAACGGGAGGGTCGCAATGGCCGGCTTGCAAGGGAAAAAGCTCAAACAGGTCATCGATCCCACAGTGGCCAAAGCCTTTACGCATCCACTGCGCGGTCACGTATGGGTGACAGTCTGCGAAAGGGGTATCGCCAGCCCGACGGAGATTGCCGACGAACTCGATCTCGAAGTTTCCGAAGTCAGCTACCACTTCCGGGAACTCAAGCGGCGAAACCTGATTCGGTTGGTGCGGACGGTGCAACGTCGTGGCTTCGATGAGCATTTCTACGAGCCCTGTGTGCCGGCTCTCCATTTCGACGACTTCGACTGGATGAAGATCCCAGCGCCGATCCGGTCGACCTTCAGCGCCGACATGCTCAGGCAGGTCATCCAAGAACTGGTCGGGGCGCTCAAGGCCGGCTCCTTCGATGCTCGCAGCCGGCACCTGAGCCGAACCTGGCTATCGGTGGACGAGCGGGGTTGGAAGGAATTGATGAAGGTCATGAAGGCTACCCTCGACAGGATTCAAGCAATCCAGGAACGGTCCGCGGAGCGTTGCGAGGGGTCTGCGGAGCCGGGAATTCCGGTGTCGGTCGTGCTGGCTTCCTTCGAGACGATCGCGAGCATCTCCCGGCGTGAGTCCGGCGGAACCGACGCGCTGTAGCGGGCCTCAGCCGCTCAACTCGCGGGCCCGGGCGAGAATCTCATCCAGCATCGACTCGGTGAGGCGGCCGGTGAACGTGTTCTGCTGGCTGGGGTGGTAACAGCCGACGAGTTTCCAGCCACCGATGTCAGCTTCGGCACCGTGCCCGAATCGGGGCTTGGGCGGGGGTGCCGGATGGCCAAGGTCCTTCAGGGCCCGCAGCACTCCGTCCCAGGCGAAGCCGCCCAAGGCGACGATCGTCCGGCAATTGCCGAGTAGCTCGAGCTCACGCGCCAGGTAGGGAAGGCAGCTGTCGCGCTCGGAGGGTGCGGGCCGGTTGGCGGGGGGCGCGCAGCGAACGACCGCCGTGACGTAGGCGTCCAGCAATCGCAGGCCGTCCTCGCGCCCGGTTGACGTGGGCCGGTTCGCGTAGCCGGCGCGGTGCAGCGCGGCGTAGAGCCAGTCGCCGGAGCGGTCACCGGTGAACATGCGGCCGGTGCGGTTGGCGCCGTGCGCGGCGGGAGCGAGACCGACGAGAGCAAGCCTGGCGCCCGGGTCGCCGAAGCCGGCAACTGGCCGTGCCCAGTACTCCTCGCCCCGAAAGCGGCGCGGCGGGGCTGCCGCGCTGGCCTCACGCCACTCGACCAGGCGTGGGCAACGGCGACAGTTGTGGATCTCCGCGGCGAGCCGCGCGATCGAGTCCACCCGCGGCGGCGGGTTCTTCGGCTTGGCGGCCATCGACTGAACTGAATCACGCGGGGCCCACCCGTGAATCTGGGCAGGCCCCGCAAAGCTAGTTGCTCTGCCTGAGCATTTAGCCGAACTTGTGAAGCGAAAGCATCGGTACGACTGCCTCTGATGCGGAGATCTTCATTTACTTCACCCCCTCCTTGGACGGGCTTCCTCTGAACTCTCCCTGCGCTGTGAGCGCAATCGGCGGACCGGCTGATTACTGGAGAAAGTTCCACTATTTCGCGAAGAGGAAGCAAATAGTCTTCATTTGGGCTGGAAAACAGCCTTTGTGATCAATACGATGGAGTGGTTAAGCCCCCAGCAACGATTCGGAGGAGTCCCTATGCCCGCAAAGACGAAAAGCACCAAAGGCAGTAAAAGAGGTAAAGGAAGAGCTAAAAACAAAAGAGGCGTGAACCAGGATCTGGTCAAATCTCTCGCGCACGAACTTCGCGCAGAGATCCTCGCGATCCTCAACGAACGGATGGCCAGCCCGAACGAACTGGCGAAGGAGCTTGGCGAAGGGCTGAGCCAGGTCAGCTACCACGTCAAAGTCCTCAAGGACTACAAAGTCATCACCCTGGTCAAAACGGAGCCCCGGCGCGGCGCGGTTGAGCACTACTATCGCGCCACCTCGCGTGCTTTCCTGACCGACCGGGACTGGCATGAGCTCCCCGATTCGGTCCGGGTCGGGATGAGCGCGGACCTGTTCCAGGCCGTCGTCGACGATGTTGTCGCCTCGATGGAGGGCGAGACCTTCGACGACCGCGAGGACCGGCACCTGAGTTGGACGCCCCTGATGCTCGACGAGCAGGCGTGGAAGTCCCTGCAGACGCTGCTCCGAGACACCCTCAAGCAGGCGATGAAGCTAAACACGGAAGCGGCTAAACGCCTGGCCAAATCGAAAGAGCCGGGGATCTCCTCCTCGATCGCGATGCTCGCGTACGAGGTTCCCGACACGGCGGCGAAGAAGCTGCCGAAGCGGAAAGCCAAGGCCTCGGGCAAAGCGAAAGCCAAAGGCAAGTCGAAAGCCAAAGCCCGCAGGTAAGAGGGCCCACCTGGCGCACCCGGCAATCCACAGCCCATAGGCTTGTCGGCCCGTGGGCACCGATTCGTCAGCAGGTGGCTATGGCAGGCGGCGCGGCTTCGGTCGCGTCGCCTGCCTTTTGGCTTTCGCCCTGGCGGCGCTGGTCGCCGCCGGTTGCGGCGATAGCGGCCACGGCGCCGAGACCAACCCCGAAAAGGGCAGCGACGCCGCCATCCTGAACGAAGGCCTCGCGCGTGAGTTGACGGCGCTCGACGCCTACACCCGCGGCAACGGCCTGCTGCGCGGCCGCGAGCGTGCGCTCGGGCGGCGGCTGCGCGCCCAGGAGCAGGAATACGTCGACGCGCTGACCAAGGCGATCCGCGGCCTGGGCGGTGACGCCGAAGCCGCGGCGGAAGAACTCGACCTCACCCAGGTCAAGGACCAGGCAGCCTTCCTCGCCCTCGCCTACGAACTCGAAAGCGCCGCCCGCGACTTCTACGTGGACCGGGCCGCCCACCTCTACACGCCGGCGCCACGTACGCTCGACGCCTGGCTTGCCGCCGGGCACGGTGGGCACGTTGCAGTGCTGCCGGACGGTGGGGGATGATCTCCGCGTGACCGCCCCTCTTTACGCGATCGGCCGCTTCTGCTCGCGCCATCACTGGCCGACGATCGCCATCTGGGTGATCGTCGCGGTCGTGCTCGTGATCGCCGGCCAGGCCTCCGGCGACAAGACCAACGACAACCTGACCCTGCCCGGCACCGGTTCGACCAGCGCGACCGAACTGCTCGAAGACAACCTGCCCGAACAGGCCTACGGCAGCAACCCGCTGGCCTTCGAATCGAAGGCCGGCCCGCTGACCGAACCGAAGTACGCGAAGGCGATCGAAGAATCGGTCAAGCGCCTGAACGCGATGCACGAGGTCAACTCCGCGATCAGCCCGTTGAGCAAGGAAGGTGTCGAAGCCGGCCTGCTCAGCAAAGACAAGACGGTCGCCTATACGCCTGTGATCCTCGGTGTCGGCCCCGGCGAACTGACCGAAGAGCAGGCCAAGGCGGTGCTGAACGCGGCCGAGCCGGCCGAGAGGGCGGGTCTCGATACGTCCGTCGGCGCCTACGTCGGCCAGCAGCTCTCCAAGCCCGACACCGGGATCAGCGACGCGATCGGGATCGCCGCCGCGATCGTCATCCTGCTCTTCGCCTTCGGCACGGCGACGGCGATGGTGATGCCGATCGGCTCGGCGATCGCCGGCCTGGCGATCTCGCTCTCGGTCATCCGCCTGCTGGAGAACGCGATCGAAGTGCCGAGCGTCGCCGCGACCCTGGCGACGATGATCGGCCTCGGGGTCGGGATCGATTACGCGCTGTTCATCGTCACCCGCCACAAACTGCAGCTCGCCGAAGGGATGGAGCTGCGCGAATCGATCGCCCGCGCCACCGCGACCGCCGGCGGCGCCGTCGTCTTCGCCGGCTTCACCGTCGTGATCGCGCTCTGCTCCCTCTCGTTCGCCGGCATCCCCCTGGTCAGCACGCTTGGCTTCACCGCGGCGATCGCGGTCGTCGTCGCCGTCTGCGCCGCGGCGACCCTGCTGCCGGCGATGCTGGGCGCGCTCGGCCCGCACATCAACTCGATGCGCGTGCCCGGGACGAGCGCCGACCCCGACGACAGCGAGCCGCACGGCTGGCGCAAATGGGCGCGCGGCGTCGCCCAGCGGCCCTGGCGCTCGGCGCTGGCGGCGCTGGTCATCCTCGTCGTCCTGGCGCTGCCGATCTTCCAGCTCGAGCTCGGCCAGAACGACCTCAGCGCCCTGCCCAAGTCGACCACCGCCCGCCAGAACTACGACCAGCTGACCAAGGGCTTCGGCCCCGGCCTCAGCGGGCCGCTGCTCGTCACGGCGGAATTCAGGACGCGGGGAGAAGGCCAGAAGGTTCTGCCCGTCCTGGAGAAGCAGGTCGGCACCGCGGCCGACGTCGCCGCGGTCACCGAGCCGAGCTTCGACGAAACGGGCAAGGTGGCGGTCTTCACGGTGATCTCCAGATCGGCGCCCTGGGCCGACGAGACCGTCAGCCTGGTCGAAGGGCTGCGCGACACGACGATCCCCGAAGCGCTGCGCGGCACCGGCACCGTCGCCTACGTCGGCGGCCAGACCGCCGGCTACATCGATCTCGCCACCCAGATCGGCGACAAGCTGCCGCTGATGATCGCGATCGTCGTCGGGCTCAGCTTCATCGTCTTGCTGCTCGCCTTCCGCTCGCTGCTGGTCCCGATCAAGGCGGCGGCGATGAACCTGCTCTCGGTCGCCGCTGCCTACGGGGTGGTGACCGCGGTCTTCCAGCTCGGCTGGGGCGCCTCGCTGATCGGGCTCGACCACCCGATCCCGATAGTCAGCTTCGTGCCGTTGCTGATGTTCGCGATCCTCTTCGGGCTCTCGATGGATTACGAGGTCTTCCTGCTGACCCAGATGCGCGAGCACTACCGCCAGAACGAAGACGAGAAGGAGGCGGTGATCGAAGGGCTGGCCAACACCGGGCGGGTGATCACCTCGGCGGCGGCGATCATGGTCTGCGTCTTCACCAGCTTCGTCCTCAACGGCAACCCGATCGTCAAGGAGTTCGGGGTCGGCCTGGCGGTGGCTATCGCGATCGACTCGACCCTGGTCCGCTGCCTGCTGGTTCCCGCCGTGATGGTTCTGCTCGGTCGCCGGGCCTGGTGGATGCCGGGCTGGCTCGACCGGTTTGTCCCCCACATCAGCATCGAGGGCGAGGACTTCTTCGCCAAGCGCGACGCCGCCCTGGCCGCCGACGGGCCGACCAGTCGCCCTGAGGACGACATTTAGGCCCGTCGGCCTCATGTTCCCGCTCAACCTGCCCAACGCGCTCACCCTGCTCCGCATCCTCGCCGTGCCGGTCGTGGTGGTCGCCCTGCTCGGCGAGACGCCGAACGGGGACGAGCTGGCCGCCGCCGTCTTCGCCCTGGCCGCGCTTACGGATGGTCTCGATGGTTATTTCGCCCGCTCGCGCGACGCGGTCACCACCTTCGGCAAATTGATGGACCCGCTCGCCGACAAGCTCCTGATCACCGCCGCACTCGTCTCACTCGTCTCGCTGGACCGCCTGCAGGCGTGGGTCGCGATGGTGATCATCGCCCGCGAGATCGCCGTCACCGGGCTGCGGGCGATCGCCGCCGAGCGCGGCGTCGTGATCGCCGCAAGCTGGATGGGCAAGCTGAAGACGGTCCTGCAGATCGCCGCGATATTCGCCCTGATCGCCGCCAACCCGGCCCCGACCTGGGTCAACGTGCTGCTCTACGTGGCCGTCGCCGTGACGTTGATCAGCGGCGCCGACTACTTCCTCGGAATACGCAAGCGCCTCAACTCGCCGGCGCCTAAAGCGACCTGACCGGCAACGTCACCGGTCAGGGCGCCAGCCACTCGCGCATAGTCGTGTGGCGGCGCTGGTGCTCGCCGCCGGCGAGCTCGGCGCGCAGGTCGTCGAGCTCGCCGTAGCGCTCGGCGACGACGTTGTGGCGGTGGATCGTCTCGAGGTTCTCCTGGCGGGCCATCACGAAGGCGTCGCCCGGCAGGTCCGGGTAGTCGCCGGCGACCCGGCGAATCATCTCCCGCACGCAGTCCTCGACGAAGCGCGGCTGCGAGTGCGCCTTGGCGACGACCGCGAGCTCGTCGGGACGCTTCATCAACTCGTATATCTCCGAGCTCATCGACTGCTCGACGATTCGCAGCAGCTCGGGCGCGTCGATCCACGCCGGCCCGCCCTCCGGGCAGCCGATGTGGAGGGTGCCGATGCCGCGCTGGTTGTGGGTGGCGATCGGCACCGCCTCGATCGCCGCCTCGATCTGCTCGGCGTCGAAGCCGCGCTCGGCGAGCCGTTCGCGGGCAAGGCCGCCGACCATCTCCTGCGCGCAGGGGCAGGCGGTCATCCCCTGGGCCTGGACGCCGGTCAGCGTTCGCGTGCCGCGCAGCGAGTCGACCGCGGTGCCGAGTAGGACGTAGATCTCCTGGGTGCTGATGCCGCTGACCGGGGTCGTGACCGTCTCCGGGTAGCGCGCCGTGACCGAGACCTCGGCACGCAGGCCGCCCTGGCGCTCGCGAACCCGCTGGGCTATGTGGGCGGCGAGGACCTCGGCGCGGAACGCCTCGCCGAGGACGACCTCGTCGATCGCCTCGCCGACGATTTCCTCGAAGCGCGACATGTGGACGCCGGCCTGGCGCGGATTGAGATCGACGAAGCACTCGAAATCCGCGTGGTAGAGGTTCTCGGTGCCGTCCGCCTCGACCCGGATCACCTTCTCGACTCCGGTCACGCCGACCCGCGAGAGGCTTACCTGAGTGTCAGGGGTTCCCGACTGGACATCGGGAGTAGTCGCCGCAAGAGGCGTGGTGGAGTGGGTTGCCATGAGCATGAAGCGTAGGCGATTTGCTCCCTATACTCCCGAGGGTCGGAGCGATGGGGCCGGCCCCCGGGAGGGGAACAGGGTTGCAGTGGAGGCAGTGATATCGAGCCGTTGGAGACGGTCCCTCGGGGGCTGAATCAGGATTCGAGTGAACAGCCGGCGGGGCCGCAGGAGCTCCAGTCGCTGGTTGCGCTCGGCCGTGATCGCGGCTATCTCACCTTCGAGCAGATCGCCTCCACGCTTGAGGAGGTGGAGGTGACCAAGGAGCAGGTCGCCGGCCTGCATGCCCACCTGGTCGAACACGGCGTCGAAGTGATCGCTGAGGACGGCGTCAGCGCTTACAAAGAGCAGCGCGCCGAGTCCACAAACGGCGCCGGGCGCAAACCGGAGCTTGACCTGACGATCGAACCCAGTCTCGATTCGCTGCGCCTCTACCTGCGCTCGATCGGCCGGGTCGACCTGCTCACTGCCGCCCAGGAGGTCGAACTCGCGAAGCGGATCGAGCGTGGCGACATGATCGCCAAGCGGCAGATGGTCGAGGCCAACCTGCGGCTCGTCGTCTCGATCGCAAAAGGCTATCTTGGTCGCGGGCTCAGCTTCCTCGACCTGATTCAGGACGGTTCGCTGGGTCTGATCCGCGCCGTGGAGAAGTTCGACTACCGGCGCGGCTACAAGTTCTCCACCTACGCGACCTGGTGGATCCGCCAGGCGGTGACCCGGGCGATCGCCGACAAGGCGCGGACGATCCGCATCCCGGTGCACATGGTCGAGAAGCTGAACCGGGTCGCCCACGTCGAGCGCCAGCTGGTGCAGCGCTTCGGCCGTGAGCCCGAGCCGGCCGAGATCGCCGAGGAGCTGCGCTGGCCGCTGGCCGAAGTGCGCGAGATCCTCCGCGTCGCGCAGCTACCGGTCTCGCTGGAGAAACCGGTGGGCGACGAGGACGATTCCGAGCTCGGCGATTTCGTCGCCGACGACACGGTTGCCGAGCCCTTCGAAGAGGCGAGCGAACACATGCAGAAAGAGGGTGTGCGCAAAGCGCTCTCGGCGCTGCCCGAGCGCGAGCGGCAGGTGATCGAGCTTCGTTACGGCCTCACCGGGCTGGAGCCGCTGACGCTCGAGGAGGTGGGCAACACGTTTGGCGTCACCCGCGAGCGGATCCGCCAGATCGAGAACAACACGCTGAAGAAACTGCAGCATCTGCCAGAGGCGCAGATGCTCCGCGAAGCGGGATGAGCGATTGGGTAGGCCCTCAGCTCGGTTCGAGCACGAACAGCGCGATGTCGCGGTCGGTCCGCGCCTCGTATTCGTCGAAGCCCGAGTACTGCTCGTTGTGCTTGCGCCAGAGGTCGGCGCGCTCCTCGCCCTCGGCGACCCGCGCCCGTACCTGCCGCCGCCTGCGCCCGACCTCGACCTCGGCCTTCGGGTTCGCCTTGAGGTTGAGCGACCAGGCCGGCGTGCGGCTATGGCCTGCGTTTGAGCCGATCACGACCAAGTTCTCGCCATCGGCCAGGTAGACGACCGGGGCCGTCCGCTGTTGTCCCGATTTACGTCCGGTCGTCGTCAGGAGCAGCACTGGTGCTTCGGAGATGCGGCCGCCGATACGACCGCCGCTGAGCCGGTAGAGCGGGATGTTGAGCTTGCCGGTCCAGCGCAATCCGGTTGCGCCCATCGCCTGCGAGGCCCGTGAGTAGAACTTGTCGCCGAGCATTGCGAGGCAGTATTCCACGGCGTAGGGTGGGTGCATGACCGCACCCCATCCATTCCGCCTCGCCGCCGAGGCCAAGGACCTGGAGGCGGCCAAGGCGACGCTGCGCGAGGACGTCGTCCTGCACAGCCCGATCCTCTTCCGCGGCTTCGAGGGCCGCGAGATCGTGACTCAGGTTCTCACCCACGTCGCTGCCACCTTGGAGGACTTCCGCTACCTCGACGAGCTCGCCGACGAGCGCACCGTCGTCCTGCGCTTCAAGGCCCGGGTCGGCGACCGCGAGCTCGAGGGCATCGACTTCCTCGAGCTCGACGAGAGGGGCTTGGTCAAGGAGCTGACCGTCTTCATGCGCCCGATGTCGGCCCTCACCGCCTTCAACGAGGAGATGGCCGCCCGCTTGGGCGTCGAGACCTGACGCTCCCCCGGTAAACTCGCATCGCCTCGGGGGAGTGTCCGAGTGGTTAAAGGAGACTGGCTGTAAACCAGTTGGCTATGCCTACGCAGGTTCGAATCCTGCCTCCCCCATCACAGTCCGGCTGAGTCGTCTTCGGCGGCGCTGAAGCGATTCAACGGCGCTTGAGCCACTCGGCCAACAGGGGGTCGAGCAGGTACGGCTTGCCGTCCCCATCGCGTTTGACGTGACGTTCATCGGCAAGCAGTCGTTCGAGTGCCTCTTGAAGCGTGGAGCGCGCGACGCGGTGCTCACTTGCGACGACGCTGCCCGTAGGGGCCTGGCCGTCGCCCACCGCGAGCAGGACCAGGCGTTCGTTCCTGTTGAGGCCATCCCACAGCGCCTGGTGTGCGTCTCGGGTCTCCGCGAGCGCCAGCTCGAGCGCCGCGGGCGCGGGGTCCGAGTGATCTGCCTGCTGTTCGAGCAGGTCGTAGAGGTGATGGGCAAGCAGGATCGTGCGCTGTGGATGCCCACCCGTGAAGGCGAGTAGCTCGTCGACGCTGCCGCTGGGGTCGAGCCCGTCGGCGACGAGCAGAGCTTCGATGTCGTGCGCGGCCTCGGCGAGGGGCAGGGCGGGAAGCTCGAGCGGGCGAGCCTGGCCATAGAAGGGTCGCTCGTGCTCGGCGAAGAGCGCGTGCATGAGCGACGGCTGGCTCCCGGCAAAGACATAGGCCGCGGCCTCGCCATGATGCTGGATCACGGAGCGCACCAGGCCGTCGAGCGCGTCATCGGCGATCAGGACGTCCTGGAACTCGTCGAAGCAGACGACCGTGAGCCCGCCGTCCGCTTCATGCAGCGCCCGTGGGACATCAAGCAGCTCAAGGAGCGCGGCGCGCGCCTCGTCTGCCGGTGGGCGCGGCGCGCGCGCGGCCACGCTGACTCCGAGCCCGGCTATGGAGGCGCCGACTTCGAGACGTGCCGCCCAACGGCGTACGCTTCGTCCCGGATCGTTTGACAGGTCGCTGAAGGAGCCCGCTACGCGCGCTGCCACATCGCCCAGCGTTGCGACCTTGGAGAAGTTGACGCGCACCGCGCGATGGCCTGCTTCGCGCATCGCGAAGATGTGGGCATCCAGCAGGCTGCTCTTGCCAAAGCGGCGTGGAGCCGCGAGGCGGACGGCGATCCGGTCGGCCGCGGCTCGTTGCAGCTCATCGAGCTCGGAGCGGCGGTCGATCAGACGGGCGGGGCCGACCGGGCCTTGATAGTTGAACGGATTCACCGTACATCAGTGTACGGCATTAGCGGACAGCTTTGGTGGGGAGTAGGCTCCCGGACGATCTCGATGACGAAAGGCAACCAGGATCGGCTGCAGCTCCGCGTGCAGATGCCTGATCGCATCTGCCGTAGCGGGGTTGGAATGCCGTCCGGCTAGGGCCATATGAGCAACCTCCACGGTCGCGTCTACGCCATCGCCGGCATCGGCGGTGGCCTCGGGCCGGTTGTGGCCGAGTGCCTTGCGGCTGAGGGGGCCATCGTCGCCGCTGCCGATCGCTCTCAGGGCCGCGCTGACGAAATCGGGGCCGAGCTGGCACTGCCCGCCGAGCGCTGGGACGGGCGCGGGGTCGACCTGCTCGACGAGGAGGCGGCGCGGGGTTGGTGTGCGGCGTTGCTTGAGCGCTTTGGTCGGGTCGACGGGCTGTTGCACCTCGTTGGCGGTTGGCGTGGGGGGCAGGCGCTGCACGAGGCGCCGCTCTCGGACTGGGATCTGCTCCACGACCTCCTGATCCGCACCGTCCAACACACCACCCGTGCCTTCCACGATGCGCTCCTCGGCTCTGAGCACGGCCGTTTTGTCCTCGTCTCCGCCAAGCAGGCGCAGGCACCATCCAACTCCAACGCCGCCTACGCCGCCGCGAAGGCGGCCGCCGAGGCCTGGACGCTCGCCCTCGCCGACGGCTTCGCCGGCAGCGCCGCGACGGCCAACATCGTCGTCGTCGACGCGATCCTCACTCAGCGGATGAAAGAGGAGAACCCCGACGGGGACTTTTCTTCGTTCACGCCGGCCGAGCACATCGGCGCGGCGATCGCCTTCCTCTGCTCGGACGCCGCTGGGGAGATGAACGGCCGGCGCCTGCCGCTCACCGGCCAGGTGGTGTAACCGCGAGCCACTTACCATGCAGTGCGATGAGTAGTAACGGTTCCAAGATGGACTCTAAGCCCGCCGAGGGCGAGATGACGATCCGCCAGCTGGCGGAGCGAACCGGGATGACCGTCCGCAACATCCGCGCCCACCAGACGCGAGGGCTGTTGCCGCCCCCCACCGTTCGCGGCCGGACCGGCTACTACGGCGAGGAGCACGTCGCGCGGATCGAGCTGACCCGCGAGATGCAGGCGGACGGCCTCAACCTGGAGGCGATACGCCGGGTGCTCGACAGCGGCGAAGGCTCGGCTTCGGCGATCTTCGACTTCACCCGTGCCCTCCGCGCTCCTTTCGAAGACGAGGCGCCGGAGATCGTCGATGCCGACGAGCTGGCTGGGATCTGGAGCGAGGCAGCCGATCCCAAGCTGACCCGGCAGGCCGAAAAGCTGGGCATCTTCCGCGCCCTACCCGACGGCCGTGTCGAGGTGATCAGTCCGCAGCTGCTCCGCGCCGCCGCCGAGCTGGCCGAGCTCGGCATCGGTGCCGAGGGCGCCCTCGTCACCGCACAGAAATTGCGCCGTCATGCCGACGGCGCCGCGCGCGCCTTCGTCGACCTCTTCGTCAAGGAGGTGTGGCAGCCGTTCGATCGCGCCGGCCGGCCCGAGCGCGACTGGCCGCGGATGAGCGAGGCGCTCGAACGGATGCGGCCACTCGCCGCCGGTGCCCTGCTGGCGACCTTCCAGATCGCGATGGGGGAGGCGGTCGAGAAGGAGAGCGAGCGCACCTTGCGGCTCGCCGCCCGCCCGAGCAAGCGCTCCGGCAAGCGCCGCAAGCGCTAGGACGTTTCAGCAAGAGCCGCATCGTCCATCTCCTCGCCGGCCGCCTCGCGGCCGGCGTAGGAGAGGACGGCGAAATACATCAGCGAAGGGAGGAGCGCGTCGAGATCCTCGGTCTCGCCTTTCTGCAGGCGTGCGTAGAGCACTGATTCGATCCCACCGACGACCCCGGCGGCGGCGATTGCCGAAGGGGGTTCGTCCAGGTCCTCCCTGACCAAAGCGTTGACACAGCCGGCGAAGTGGTCGAGCAGCTCGTCGCGGCGTTGCAGCCCCGCCGGACTCGATGCCCGCGCCTCGACGATCACGATGCGAGCCTCTTCGGGCTCGTCCACGATGAAACGCAGCAGCTCGGCGATGCCGCTGCGCAGTTGGTCGCGCCAGGTGGGCCCGGCGTCGAGGCCGGCGGCCTCGATCCGCGCTCGCATCCGGCCCGCCGCGGCGTCAAAGCTGGCGAGGAAGCAGTCTTCCTTGTCCTCGAACTGCTCGTAGAACGTCGGCCGCGAGATGCCGGCACGGGTGAGTACGTTCTGGACCGTGAGGTTGTTGTAGCCGATTTCGGTCGCCGCGCCGATCATCGCCGCCAGCAGGCGCTCCCGCTGGACCGCCTTGACGAGATCCGCGGGCAGCGTCCTCACCCCGGCCGGGAAACGGCCGTCGGCGCGAGTCAGCAGGGCAAGTGCCTCGCTGAGTTCCGAGTCTGACCAGCGGTCCCCGACCGCATCCGCCAGCTTCTCCCTACTGAGCGTTACCCTCTCTAGTGCCATAAGGAACCTACGCGTTTCTTTTAGAAAATATGCAGGCCCTCCAAGGGTACCAGAAAAGTCGCTAACGTGCATGGGAAATTCGGCGACCCTGGGTATCCTTGTTCTATGACGCCACGGGGAAAAGGGGGGATGGAGGAGAGGCAGACGCAAAAACGGCCCGCCCCATCCATCCGTCCGGCGCTTCCGCGCGAGTTCATCGCGTTGCACAAGCAGCGGCGCATCATGGATGCGCTGGCGGAGCTGACCGCCGAACAGGGGTATGAGGCGACCAAGATCTCTGACATCGTCAAGCGAGCGGGCGTGGCCCGCAAAACGCTCTACGACAACTTCGAGGGCAAGGAGGAGGTCTTCCTCGCCGCTTTCGACGCCGCCCGGGACGAGGTTCTTCGCCGCGTTGAGGAAGCGGGCGCCGACCGCGACGAGGACTGGCAGGACCGGATCGAGGCCGGGCTCGCCGCCTTTCTCGGTTTCGTCGCCGCGCAGCCGACGCTGGCGCGGATGTGCATGATCGAGGCGCTCTCGGCCACACCGGCGACAACCAGGCGCTACGAGGATTCGCTCGAGACCTTCGTCGGGCTGACAAGGCAGACGCTGCCGCGGGACGAGCGGCTGCCCGACACGATCGCCGAGACGTTGGTCGGCGGAGTCGCCTGGATCGTCTACCAACAGATTCGCCGCGGCGAGGCCAAGCGGGCCGAGGACCTCCTGCCCGAGCTCACCGAGTTCATGATGGCGCCCTATCTGGGCGCCGGCCTGGCCGAGTAGCCGGCCCTGGCGGCCGGGCCGGCAGACAAGAAGCGCTTAGCACTGGCAGACTTTAGTACTGCATGAAGCCGCTTCCACGTGGTCGTCACGGCCTCTCCCGGGAGTTCATCGCGGAGCACCAGCGGGAGCGTCTGCTGGCCGCGATTGCCGCGTCGCTCGACGAGCACGATTACGACGGGACGACGGTTTCCGCGATTGCCGGGCGGGCCGGCGTCTCCAAGAGCGACTTCTACCGTCACTTTGACAGCAAGGACGAGTGCTTCTTCGCGGCCTACGACGAGGCCGTCGAGCGTCTGCGTGCCGGTGTCGTGAGCGCTTGCGCGGGCGAGGACGAGTGGGCGCTGGGGGTGTGCGCCGGGCTCGGGGCGGCGCTCGCCGGCCTCAGCGCCGAACCGGGGCTGGCGAATCTGCTGCTGGTCGAGGGTCTGCGCGCCGGGCCCGGGATATACGGGCGTTTCCAGGTCGCGGTCGAGAGCTTCGTCCCGTATCTGCGCGACCGTGCCCCCGAGGGAACCAGTGCCGGCCGGCCGCCGGGGGCAGCCGACGAGGCGGTGGTCGGCGGCATCGCCTCGCTGCTCGGCCGCCGCGTACTGGCCGGCGAAACGGCTCACCTCGAGCGATTCTTCCCGGAACTTGCCGAGTTTGCGCTGACTCCGTACCTCGGTGTCGCCGAGGCACGCCGCATAATCTCGTCCAGATGACGAGCGACGCGAGCGCGGCCAGCGGGGGTGCGGCAACGGAGCAACGCAGTGGGGCGACCCCAGGGGTGCTGCCCTCGCAGGCCTTGAGCGAGGCGATCGCCGCCGAGTGGATCTCCTCCGGCGATTACCGGATCCGCCCCGAGGCGATCCAGCCGGCCAGCATCGATCTGCGCCTGGGTGACTTCGCCTGGGCGCTGCGCTGCAGCTTCCTGCCGGACGTCGACTCGACCGTCGAGGAGAAGATCGAGGGGCTTGCCTTCCAGAAGGTCGACCTGCGCGACGGCGCCGTACTCGAGCGCGACCGCCCGTACCTCGTGCCGCTGATCGAGGAATTGGCGCTCCCCGACGACGTGCGGGCGAAGGCGAACCCGAAGAGCTCGACCGGTCGCCTCGATGTCTTCACCCGGGTGCTCACCGACCGCCACCACCGCTTCGACGAGATCCGCCCCGGCTATCACGGCCGCCTCTACCTCGAGGTCGTGCCGCGCTCCTTTGCGATCCAGGTTAAGAGCGGGCTTTCGCTGAATCAGCTGCGGCTGGCCCGTGGCGACGTGAGGCTCGCCGACGCGGAGATCCGCGCCCTGCAGGACGAGTTCCCGCTGCTCTACCTCGACTCCCACGCGCTGCGCGAGTCGGAGCTGGCGCTCGCCGAGGGGCTCTTCCTCAGCGTCGACCTCTCCGGCCCCAGCGACCGGATCGTCGGCTACCGGGCGAAGAAGAACAGCCTGCCGATCGACCTCTCGCGGATCCGCGCCTACCGTTGGACCGACTACTGGGACCCGGTCTATCCCGAGCCGGGGGGGCGGATCGTGCTCGAGCCGGAGATCTTCTATCTGCTGCTCTCAGCCGAGGGTGTCTGCATCCCACCCCAGATCGCCGCCGAGATGATGGCCTACGACCCGACCGCGGGCGAGCTGCGCACCCACTACGCCGGCTTCTTCGATCCCGGCTTCGGCTACGACCCGGTCGGCGGTCGCCACGGCAGCCGCGCCGCGCTCGAGGTGCGGGCGCGCGACGTCTCCTTCATGGTCGAGCACCGCCAGCCGGTCTGCAAGCTGGCCCTGGAGCGCACCAGCGCGCCCGCGGAGCGTCTCTACGGGGCGGAGCTGGGCTCCAACTACCAGGGCCAGGTGACGATGCTGAGCAAGCACTTCGAGGAGCAAGCGGTGGGGGGAGGGGCGGACACCTCTCCCGAAACGCTCGGCGGGGGAGGGGCACCCACTCCTCCCGAAACGCTCGGCGGGAGCCTCGCTTGAGTGTTTCGGGAGAAGTGGGTGCCCCTCCGGCTCGTAGCTGGAGTGTCTATCTGGCGGGCGAGATCCACTCCGACTGGCGCGAGCGGATCGAAGCTGGGGTGCGCGAGGCCGGACTGCCTGTGGAGTTTTCGGCGCCGGTCACCGATCATGCCGCTTCCGACGACGCCGGGGTGGGGACGCTGGGCGAGGAGAGCGAGCCGTTCTGGCGCGACCACATGGGCGCCGGGGTCAACGCGATCCGCACCCAGACGCTGATCCGGGACGCCGACGTGGTCGTCGTCCGCTTCGGCGACAAATACCGGCAGTGGAACGCCGCCTTCGACGCCGGTTACGCCGCCGCGCTGGGCACGCCCTACGTCACCCTGCACGACGCCGAGTTCGACCACGCGCTGAAGGAGGTCGACCGGGCCGCCCAGGGCACGGCGCGCACGGCCGCGCAGGTGGTCGACGTGCTGCGCTACGTGATTGAGGGCAGGCTGCCCGGGTAGCGGCCAGACCGTCTAGGGTGGGCGCGTGGGGGCTGAGGCAAACCGCGCGACGATCGAGCGCTTCTACGCCGCGTTCGGGCAGTGCAACGGCGCGGCGATGACCGCCGAGTACGCCCGCGACGCCCATTTCCGCGACCCCGCCTTCGGCGACCTCGACGGGGCCGACATCGGCGCGATGTGGCGGATGCTGACGAGCCGCGCCACCGATCTGAAGATCGAGCTGCACGAGCACGAGGCCGACGAGGAGTCGGGCTCGGCGCACTGGATCGCCCGCTACACGTTCTCCACCGGCCGCCCCGTGGTCAACGACATCCAGGCCAAGTTCCGCTTCGCCGCCGACGGCAAGATCGCCGACCACGTCGACGAGTTCGACTTCCGCCGCTGGGCCAGGCAGGCGCTCGGCCCGAGCGGCACTCTGGTCGCGCTGCTCCCCCCGCTGCGCTCGAAAGCCCGCGCCAAAGCCCTCGACCAGCTCGAGACCTTCAAGCGCGACGAGACCGGCTCCAGCATCTAGCTCTGGCTCCTCTGAGTCCGGAGTACCGAAGGGGAGGGCACCACCACCCTCCCCCTTTCAGCCTTCGTCCAACAGATCGAAGGTGCACTCCTTGGGATCTTTGTCGTCCCGGAACCGCCGAAAACGAGCCCCGTGCCGGATCCGCCCCGCGGCGGCGTGGTCGTAGCCGACTTCGATCACCAGCTCCGGCCGCAGTGCGACCCACTCGAGGTCGCGCCCGCCGGTCCAGCGGCTCGGCTCAGCGGTGCCGCTGTCGCCCGTCTCCAGTGGCGCCAGCATCTTGGGCATCGCCCGTTTGGCTTCGGCGCTGAAGCCGGAGATGTGGCCCACCGAGCGAAGTTCGTCGCCGTCATAGAGGCCGAGGATTAGAGACCCCACCGTGCCCTCCTCTTTGCCTGGTCGCCAGCCCATCACGACGCAGTCGATCTCGCGCTCGCGCTTGATCTTCGCCATGCCTTTGCGCTTGCCCGGGATGTAGAGAGCGTCGAGCTGCTTGGCCATCGTCCCCTCCGTCCTGCGCAGCCACTGCTCGGCCTGCTCGGGATCGGCGCTCAGGTTCGAGAGCTCGATCTTCGTCTTCGTCGCCAGCGCCTCCAGCCGGGCGCGGCGCTCGCCGAACGGGGTGTCGAGCAGCGCCTCGTCCCCCTCGGCCAGAAGGTCGAAGGCTACGTAGCCGGCCGGGATCTCCTTCGAGAGCAGCTTGATCCGCGACTCGGCCGGGTGGATGCGCTGCTGCAGGGCGTCGAATTCGAGGTTGCCCTCGGCGTCGCGGATGACCAGCTCGCCGTCGAGCACGTAGCGGCCCGGGGCGAAGCTCAGCTCGGGGAAGTAGCGGGTCAGGTCTTTGCCGCCGCGCGACTGGATGTAGGCCTCCTCGCCGTCGACGAAGACGATCGCGCGGAAGCCGTCGAGCTTCTGCTCATAGGCCCACTCCTCGCCCAGCGGCAGCTCTTTGCGGGTCAGCGCCAGCTGCGGCTCGATCGGCGGCGAGAGGGGGAGCTTCACGCTCTGAAGTCTGCCCGACGGGCGCGGCTCTCGCGCGGGTCGGGGACGGGCACCGCCGCGAGCAGGGTCTCCGTATAGGCGTCGCTGGGCCGCTCGCAGACCTGGTCGGCCGGCCCCTGCTCGACGATCTTGCCGTCGTGCATGACGGCGATCCGGTCGGAGACGTGGCGGACGACGCCGATGTCGTGGGCGACGAAGACGTAGGTCAGGCCGAACTCCTCCTGGAGGTCGGCGAGCAGGGTGAGGATCTGGGCGCGGATCGAGACGTCGAGGGCCGAGACCGGCTCGTCGGCGACGATCAGCTTGGGGCGCAGCGCCAGGGCGCGGGCGATCCCGACGCGCTGCCGCTGCCCGCCGGAGAACTCGTGCGGGTAGCGGTCGTAGTGCTCGGCGGAGAGGCCGACCCGCTCCAGCAGCTCCTCGGCCTGACGGCGCAGCTCGGTGCCCGAGGCGCGGTCCTGGACCCGCAACGGCTCGCCGACGATCTGGCCGACCCGCTTGCGCGGGTTGAGCGAGGCGTAGGGGTCCTGGAAGACCATCTGCATCTCGGGCCGCAGCGGCCGCATCCGGCGGCGCGAGAGCCCGGCGATCTCACGGCCGTCGAAGCGGACCGAGCCGGAGGTCGGCCTCAGCAGCTGCAGCACCGCTCGCGAGAGGGTCGACTTGCCGCTGCCCGACTCTCCCACCAGCCCGAGGGTCTCGCCGTGACCAACGCTGAAGCTGACCCCGTCGACGGCGCGCACGCGGTCGACCTCGCGGTCGAACAGCAGCCCGCGCTTGACCGGGAAGTGCTTGACCAGGTCGGTGACCTCGAGCAGCGCCCCCTCGCTCCTGGCGGCGCGCAGCGGCGGCGCCTGGTCGAGTCGCACGACGGCGCCGAGCAGCTTGCGGGTGTAGGGGTCCTTGGTCGCGTAGAAGACGTCGTCGAGGTCGCCCCGCTCGACGATCTTGCCCTCGTGCATGACCAGCACCCGGTCGGCCATCTCGGCGACGACGCCGAAGTCGTGGGTGATCAGGATCGTCGCCAGGCCGCGCTCGCGGTTCAGCTGTCTCAGCAGCTCGAGGATCTGCGCCTGGATCGTCACGTCGAGCGCCGTCGTCGGCTCGTCGGCGATCAGCACTTCCGGCTCCAGGGTCAGCGCCATCGCGATCATCGCCCGCTGCCGCATCCCGCCGGAGAGCTCGTGCGGGTAGCGGTCGACGCGCCGCTCGGGGTCGGGCAGGCCAACCGAGCCCAGCAGCTCGACCGCCCGCTCGCGCGCATCGCCCCGACTCACCTCCGGGCGGTGCGCTCGGATCGCCTCGATCAGCTGGTCGCCGACCCGGTAGACCGGGTTGAACGAGGTCATCGGGTCCTGGAAGACCATCGCGATCCGCTCGCCGCGGACAGCGCGCAGAGCCTCGTCCCCGGCGCCGATCAGCTCGCTGCCGCCGAGCCGCACGGAGCCCTCGATCCGCGCGTTGGGCGAGCGGGTGAGGCCGATGATCGTCTGCGCGGTGACGCTCTTGCCCGAGCCCGACTCGCCGACGATCGCCAGCACCTCGCCGGCGGCGAGCTCGAAGGAGACGCCGTCGACCGCCTGCACCCGCCCCGCTTCGGTGGCGAAGCTGACGCGCAGGTCGCTGACGCTGAGCAGCGCCTCGCTCATTGCGCCGAGGCTCCCAACTTGACCCGTGGGTCGAGGTAGGCGTAGGCGATGTTGACCAGGGTGTTGAAGAGGACGACGAAGAAGGCGCCGAAGAGGACGACGGCCATCACCGGCGGCAGGTCGAAGTTGATCAGCGATTCGTAGGTGTAGAGGCCGATGCCGTCGAGGTTGAAGACCGCTTCGACCAGGATCGCGCCGCCGAGCAGGGCGCCGAAGTCGAGCCCGAAGAGGGTGATGATCGGGACCAGCGAGTTGCGCAGCACGTGGCGGGTCATCACCCGGCGCTCGCTCAGCCCCTTGGCCCGCGCCGTCCGCACGTAGTCCTCGTCCATCGCGTCGAGCATGTTGGAGCGCAGCACGCGGCTGTAGAGGCCGACGTAGACGATCGCCAGCGTCACCCAGGGCAGGATCAGGTGGTTGGCCCACTCGATCGGGTCTTCGCTCAGGGGTATGTAGGTGCCGGAGGGGAACAGTTCGAGCTGGTAGGTGAGGTAGTTGAGGAAGATCGCGGCGAGCCAGAAGACCGGCATCGAGATGCCGGCCACGGCGACGATCGTCAGCGCCCGGTCGAGCAGCCCACCGGCCCTGACCGCCGAGAGGTAGCCGAAGAGGATCCCGAAGAACATCCAGATCAGCGCCGCGCCGATGCAGAGCGAGAAGGTCGCCGGGATCCCTTCGACGATCCGTTCGTCGACGCTTTCCCGCCCTTCGTAGGAGATCAGGTCGCCGCTGAAGATCTTCTTCATCGTCGTCAGGTACTGCCGCGGCAGCGGGTCTTCGAAGCCCCATTCCTCGTTGATGCTGGCGATCAGCTGGGGAGTGGCGTTCTTGCCCGCCATCCGCTGGGCGGGGTCCGAGCTGGGGATCACGTTGAAGATCAGGAAGACGATCACCGAGATCGCGAACAGCACCAGCGCCATCCCGACCAGACGGCGGACGACGAAGCGACCCATCAGACCGCGGTCCCCTCGGGCTCGGCGATGCCGGCGTGCGCCTCGAGGCGCAGCTTCGATTTGGGGTCGAGCGCGTCGCGCAGGCCGTCGCCGACGACGTTGATCGAGAGCACGGTGAGCAGCAGCATCGCGCCCGGGATAACGGTCAGCAGCGGCGCGCTGCTGATCAGCTCGAAGCCGCCGCCGATCATCGTCCCCCACGAGGTGTTCGGCGGCTGCACGCCGACGCCGAGGAAGGAGAGGGTCGCCTCGAGCAGCATGGTCTGGGCGACGCCGAGGGTGAAGAAGACGATCAGCGTCGAGCCCAGGTTGGGCAGCAGCTCGCCGAACATCACCCGCAGCGGCCCGGTGCCCTGCGAGACGGCGGCCTCGACGAACTCCTTCTCGCGCAGCGAGAGCACCTCGCCGCGGATCGGCCGCGCCATGTAGGGCGTGTAGACGAAGGCGATGATCAGGATCGGGATCCAGATCGAGCCGCCCGAGAGGTGCAGCGGCCCGATCTTCAGGCCGCCGGTCGCCAGCGAGAGCCCGAGCGCGATCGCCAGCAGGGTCACCGGGAAGGCCCAGATCACGTCCATCGTCCGCGAGATCACCGCGTCGGCCCAGCCGCGGTAGTAGCCGGCGAGCAGGCCGAGGGTCGTCGCCAGCAACGTGGCGATCAGGGTTGAGAGGAAGCCGATGAAGAGCGAGATGCGACCGCCGTACATCAGCCGCACCATCTCGTCGCGGCCGAGCCGGCCGTCGGCGCCGAGGAAGAACCTGCCGCCCGCGCCGAGCCAGAGCGGCCCGACCGGCCTGCCTTCGCGGTTGACGACTTCGCGCTTTTCGCCGCCGACCTCGACCTTCTCCAGCGTGTGCGTCGCGTTCGGCGTCGTGTGGGCGACGTCATCGGCCCATAGGGGGGCCGCACAGACGAAGACGACGATCGCGACGAAGAGAGCGCCGAAGGCAAGCGCGACCCGGTTGCGCCGCAGCCGCCGGTAGGCCAGATACCAGGGGCTGCGGCCCGCCATTACTTGAACTGGAAGCTGGTCAGATCCTGGCCGAAGGTCGGGTTGAAGACCACCTTGTCGAGGTCGATCTGGCTGTCGACGAAGGTGGAGGTGGTGTTGCTGCCGTAGGGGACCCACGGCGCCTGTTCCATGTATTCCTTGTCCATCGCGGCGTATTCGGCTTCCTGCTCGGGCCCGAGCTGTTCGGTGCTGAGCTTGGCGATCTTCGCGTTCAGCTTCGGGTCGTCCATGCGGGCGAGGTTGTAGTTGCTGGTCGGGGAGATGCTTTCGCCCGCCAGCTGCGGCTGGAAGAACGCGTTCGGGTGCGGGTAGTCGACGAACCAGTCGAACCAGCCGGTGTCGAGGTCGGGCGTCGTTTCGTTGCCGATCACCTGGCTGAAGCTGTCGGCGTTGATCGTCTTCAGCTTGGCGTTGAAGCCGAGCTTGCTGAGCACGTCCTGGTAGTAGGCGCCGGCTTCGTTGTTGGGGCTTTCGTTGTCGGTCCAGACGGTGATCTCGCGGTCGGAGGGGTTGGCTTCCTTGAGCAGGGCCTTGGCCTTGGCCATGCTGTGGGGGTAGAGGTCGAACGCCTCGTGGCCGGGCATGCCGTCGGGCAGGATCTGGTGGGCGGCGACGAGCGAGCCGGCGTAGATCCGTTCCAGCGCGGCGGGGTCGACGGCGTAGTTGACCGCCTGGCGCACCTTGACGTCGTCGAAGGGCGCCTTCTCCGTGTTCATCCAGAAGTAGTAGAGATTGATCTGGTGCTCGACCCGGAACTGGGTGCCCTCGTACTTGTCCTTGACCTTGCTGTAGAGGTCGGCCGGGACGAGGGTCTGCATCCAGTTCGTCTTGTCGCGTTCGATTTCGTTGACCTGGGTCGCGCCGTTGCGGACCACCTTGATGTCGACCTTGTCGACGTGGCCGCTCGGCACCTCGGGGATCAGCTTGCCGTTGGCCTTCGCCCACTGCGGGTTGCGGGCGTAGGACCAGCCGCGGCCCGGTTCGGACTTGACGATCTCGTACGGGCCGGTCGCCGGCGGCGGATTCGCGCTCTGCGGCTTGGCCGGCGTGTCGGGCGGCACCAGCGCGACGAAGAGCAGCGCGAGCTCGTTGGTGAAGGTGCCGCGTGGTTGGGTCAGCTCGATCGTGATCTTGCCCGTCTTGTCGTCGGTCTTGATCCCGGGGATGCCGCCGGTCTTGGTCCTGGCGAACTGTTCGGCGCCGACGATGCCTTCGTAATAGGGCGAGCCGGGCGAGTTGAGCTTGAAGACGCGTTCGACCGTGGCGGCGAAGTCAGAGGCCTTGACCGGGGTCCCGTCGGAGTATTTGAGCCCCTTGCGCAGGGTCAGGGAGTAGGTCTTGCCGCCGTTGCTGACCTTGGGCAGGCTCTCGGCCAGCGCCGGGACCACCTTGCTGCCCGCGCTGCCGCCGGCGTGGGCGAGGGTGAGCAACGGCAGGTACGTGTCGTACATCGCCGTCCACCCTTCCTGGGTGTAGGAGATGCTCGGGTCGAGGTAGTCGGGGAACGAGGCATAGCTGCCGGTCAGCGTGCCGCCTTCCTTGCCGCCGGAGCTTCCGCCGCATGACGCAAGGCTGAGCGCGACCACCGCCAGTCCGACAACAGCAAGAGCTGCACGCAGCTTCCTCACGTCACGACCTCCGTTCTGAACTGGGCAGGGCCTCTGCGGGAATTAACTCCACCATAATCTCCTCGTCGGCGGCGCCAAAGTCCGCTGGACGTTCTTTTGCGCTGTCCAGCGGCCAATTCCTGCCCAGCACGAGGGCCGAGACGAGGACGATGACCATCACGCCCGCTCCCGCGACGAAAAAGGCGGCCCGCGGGTTCCACTGCGTGGTTATCAGCCCGCCGAGCACATAGCCGAGGCCGGGCGTCGCCGAGGCGGACGATTCGAGCGTGCCGAGCACCCGTGCCTGCATCGTCGGCGCGGTCAGCTCCTGGACGGCGCTGATCACCGCGACCCACTGGATCCCGTTGCCGAGGCCGCCAACCGCCGAGGCCCCGCAGGCGATGGCGAGCACCGGCGCGGCGGCCATGCCGAGGTAGCCGGCGCCGATCGCGACGGTGCTGAAGAAGAGGAGAACCGGTAGCGAGGCGCGACGCAGCCTCGCGAAGACGACGCTGCCGGCCACCATCCCGATCCCCCAGCTGGCGAGCAGGATGCCGTATCCGGTCGCGCCGACCCCGAGCGTTTCCTTCGCGTAGATCACCTCGACCGGTACGACGATCGAGAAGAAGATCAGCGCCCCCGCCTCGGCGGCGAGCAGGCGCCGCAGGGTCGGGTTGCGGCGGATGTAGCCGAGGCCGGCGCGCACCCGTTCCGACAGGCCCGCCTCCGGGTCCGGCTCGGGCTGTGGCAGCGGCTTGGCCGTCAGCAGGATCCAGCCGATCGCGTAGAAGGAGGCGGCGTCGAGCAGCAGCGCCGACTGGACCCCGAAGGCCGCGACCACCGCGCCCGCGATCGCCGGGCCGATCGCGACGCCGGCCGTGAAGGCGATGTTGAGGACCGCGTTGCCGGCACGCAGCTCGCCCTCCGGCTCGAGCATCGCGGCGGTGACGGCGCGGGTCAGCGTCTTCGCGGTCAGCGCAAGGGCGCCGTCGATCGCGGCGACGGCGACGACCGCGGCCAGCGAGAAGTGATCGGCGAGCAGTGCGAGGACGCCGAACGCGGCCGCCTCGGCCGCATAGATCGCCGGCAGCACGAAGCGGGGCGGCGGGCGCTCGAGGCGGGCGACGAAGAACGGCGTCATCAGCGCCGGCAGGAAGCCGGTCCCGATGAAGAGCAGCGCGGTGGCCATCGCGCTGTCGGTGAGCTCGAAGACGAGCACCGAGAGGGCGACGATTCCGAGCCAGTCGCCCATCTCGTTGACCCCGTAGGAGATCGCCAAACGCCGGAAAGCCGGCCGTCGCAGGGGGTCGCGCAGGCGTGGATTACTCATTTCTAAGGCGAAGTCCTACAGCGTTTATGCACAAGTTTCATTGCAGATGCACAGGTTTTCGCGAAGTTGTGGTACAAACTTGCCAGCAGATCAAGACATTCCTCGCGGCAACTTGTGCGGGGGCAAGAGAACCGGGCTTCGACGAAGGGGTATGGACATGGTCTTCAAACGATAGAAACTTTCCCAGTTGACGCGGCACTCACTTTGGTGCCGCGCGAGCTTTACAAAGGGCGCCAATAGGTGCCCTTTGTCTTTTTTGGCTTCCTAAGACCGCAATTTGCGAGCATGCAAGGTATTGGCCAGTTGACCCATGCCGCTTGCCCGGGGCTTGGCGAGCGACTACCTTGGTGGTGCAGGTTGCCGTCGTCGCGGACTTGCCGCCAGTCGCAGGAATCGCCCGTCGGGCGCGAAAACTTCATTGGCTAGTCGTACACGACGGAAGACCCAGGCGCGATCCATGCAGACAGAGCGACCCACCAGGTTTAGCACCGTGGTCCTGGCGATCGCCTTCGTCCTGGTGCTCGCCGCGGCCGTCCTGCGGGCGCCGGAGGGAAACTGGGACTGGCAGCTCTTCGCGACGCTGTTGGCCTTCTCGGCCTTCAGCGACATCATGTCGATCGAAACCGAATCGCGGCTGAAGATCTCGGCCAACTTCCTCGCCCTGATCACCGCCATCGTCTTCCTCGGGGGCAGCCCCGCGGCGCTGATCGGGATCGTCTCGATCCTGATCGGCTGGGTCCGCTTCCGCGAAGGGTTCAACGACCTGCTGGTCAACCTGGTGACCTTCACCGCCTTCCCGTTGATCGTCGGCGTCGGCTTCCACGAACTGCTGGAGGCGACCGGGACCACGACGGCCGACCTCGCCTTCTACGTCTTCGTCTTCGGCGCCTTCGCCTGCGGGATCCTGATGAATTTCGTCATGATCGGCGCCTACACCAGCTACGTCGAACGCAGCCCCTTCATCCCGAAGGTCCGCACGGTGATGATCCCGCTGCTCCCCTCGGAGCTCGCGGCGGCCCTGATGGCCTGCGGCGTCGCCTTCATCTACGTCCAGATCGGGCTCGCCGGAGTCGCTTTCTTCGGCATCGTGCTCGTCACCTTCCAGTACCTGCTCGGGGCCTTGCTCAAGTCCCAGGAACGCGCCCGCGAGCTCGAGGTGCGGACCAACCAGCTGGCCAGCTTCCAGGTCGGCATGTTGAGCGCGCTGCTGCGCACGCTCGACCTGCGGGACCAGATGACCGCTCGCCACAGCGCCGCCGTCGCCCGCTACTCGCGCGCGATCGCCCAGAAGGCCGGCTTCTCCAAGCGCGAGGAGGAGCTCGTCCACATCGCCGCGCTGCTGCACGACATCGGCAAGTTCATCCTCCCCGACCGCATCCTCAAGGCCAACGTGCCGCTCACCGACGAAGACTGGATGCTGATCCGCCGCCACCCGCAGCAGGGCGCGCGCGTCGTCTCCTCGCTCGACGGCTACGGGCCGGTCGCCGACATCATCCTCGCCCACCACGAGCGGATCGACGGTAAAGGCTACCCGCGCGGCCTGGAAGGCGACGACATTCCCGAGCTGGCGCGGATCATCTCCGTCGCCGACACCTACGACGTGATGACCGCACGCGACTCCTACCGCACGCCGACGTCCAGCTACGAGGCGATCCAGGAGCTGCGCCGCGTCTCCGGCAAGCAGCTCGACGCCCGCTTCGTCGAGGTTTTCATCGAGCTGCTCGAGGATCAGGACGTCTCCTTCCGCCACGGCGAGGAGGCCGACTTCGAGAAAGAGCTGTCGCTGGAAGCGCGGATCGCCGAGACCGCCAACCCCGGTGTCGACTCCGGCCGTTTCCAGGTAGCCGGCGTCCCGGTCGGCTGAGGCCTGTCCCGGCAGGGGTTCCGCTTAACTTTTTCGGTGGTTTGTGGTTGGGCTGGCGCCCGATCCTCTCAGCGAAAAAGTACAAGACGCTCCACCCCTACCGGGACAGGCCTGAACGAGCGTCAGATACGGTTCGGCTCCATGCGAGCGGTTACCTTTCAGGCGCCTGGAGAAGTCCGGGTCGAGGAGAAGGACGATCCGGAGGTGGGTGCTCCGGATGATGTCGTGGTGCGGGTCGAGGCGAGCGGGATCTGCGGCTCGGACCTGCACATCTACCACGGCCGCGTGCCGGTCGAGGCCGGCTTCACGATCGGCCACGAGTTCGTCGGCACGGTGCTCGCCGCCGGCGCCGACGTCGAGCGCGTCGCCGTCGGCGACCGCGTGCTCGGCTGCTTTCACACCGCCTGCGCCACCTGTACGGCCTGCCTGCGCGGCGACTACCACCGCTGCGAGCACGGCCAGACCTTCGGTCATGGCTCGCATCTGGGCGACCTGCAGGGCGCCCAGGCCGAGCAGCTCCTGGTCCCGCGCGCCAACCTGACGCTGCGGCGGGTCCCGGAGGGGATGTCCGACGAGGTGGCGCTCTTCGCCGGCGATGTGATGGGGACCGGCTACCACGCGATCGCCCACGCCGGCACGCGGGCCGGCGACACCGTCGCCGTGCTCGGCCTCGGCCCGGTCGGCCTCTGCGCGGTGCAGGCGGCTCTCGCGGCGGGAGCGACCAGGGTCTTCGCGATCGACTCGGTCGGGGAGCGGCTCTCGATGGCCGAGCGCTTCGGCGCCATCCCGCTTCACCTCGGCGAGGACGAGCCGAAGCGGGCGGTGCGGGGAGCCACCGACGGCCGCGGCGTCGATGTTGTCGTCGATGCCGTCGGCGACCCCGGCCCGCTGGCGATGGCGGTCAGCCTCGCCCGCGACGCCGGCACCGTGTCGGGCATCGGCGCCTACGCGGGCAAGGGCGAGGTGCCGCTCGGCCTTGCCTGGCTCAAGGGCCTGACGCTGCGGCTCGGCCTGGCCAACGTGATCGCCCACGTCGACCGCGTGCTCGGCCTGCTCGAGGCCGGCAAGCTCGACCCCTCGCCGCTGGTGACGCACCACATGAAGCTGGACGAGGCGGCCGAGGCGTACGAGCTCTACGACCAGCGGGAAGCCTTGAAGATCGTCCTGACGCCGTGAAATCCCGTTTCGAGCCCCACGCACGCGTCTGGCGGCGGCGGACCGGCGCGATGCGGCGTCCTCAGTCGGCCAGGTAGCGCCGCTACCTGGCCTCCCTGCGTCCTTGCCTCGCGTGGTCCGGCGCGCGCCAGCCACGCACGTGGAGCCTCGAACCGGAATTTCCCGGCGTCCGAATTTGTGAAATCGCACGTTTCTCTCTACAGTGGATCGGTGCGGTTGAGGCGCCTTGCACCTGCGGCAGTTGTCGTCCTGGGCGCCCTGGTCTTTGCCGGGAGCGCTCAGGCGTGCTCTTGCGCGCGGATGACGCGTAGCGAAGCCATGAAGGCGGCGGACGCGGCGATCTCGGGGCGCCTGCTGAAGGTGGTCCCTCAGGGCGGCCGGCGGGCGGTTTTCCGCTACCGGGTGCAACGGGTCTATAAGAGCGCCGGCGGAATCCGCGTAGGCAGGGTCGTCTCCGTCAGCAGCGCTCGGGACTCTGCCGCCTGCGGTTTGCCCGCCCAGACCGGACGCCGCTATGGGCTGCTCCTGTCGTGGTCGGAAGAAGGCTGGACCAGCGGGGCCTGCGGCCTTTTGCGTCGCTGTACTAATTGACTGACACACTTGTGGCCTCTATTGTGCCTCTGTGGTGGCACAGCAGGCCCAGGACCCCAACCCGTTCTCGATCGATCCCGACGACGAGCTGCCGGTCGGCCTGCAGCTGACCTGGCGCCTGCGGGCGCTGATCGCCACCGGCCACCTCGCTTCCGGCGAACGGCTGCCCAGCTTCCGCCGCCTTTCCGAGTGGGCCGGGGTCAACGTGAACACCGTGCGCGCCGTCTACGCCGGGCTCGAGCGGGAGGGTCTCGTCGTCAGCCGCCAGGGCCAGGGCACCTTCGTCGCCGAGGGCATCGAGCCCGCCGCGCAGCTGGAGGAGATCGTTACCGACGCGCTGCGCCGCGCCCACGACGCGGGCCTCAGCCCGCGCCAGCTGGCGGTCGTCGCCTCGGCCTGCGCGAGCATGCCGGGGGGACTGGACGCCGTTCCCGGCACGGCGCCGAGCGAGCTACCCGACCTTGCCGAGGAGGGGGAGGCGATCGAGGTGCGGCACGAGCTGCGCCGTCAGATCGCCCGGCTCGAGGCCGAGCTGGCGACCTACCCGCGCGACCTGCCGCGCGACCTGCCGACGGCGCCGCGCCGCGCCAGCGCCCACGTCGCCCGGGTGGAGGAGCTCGAGCAGACGCGCGACACGCTGATCGCTCAGCTCTCCGAAGCCCAGCGGGCCGCCGAGCAGCGCGCACGGCTGGCGGGGCGCGAAAGAGAACGGGACGCGAGCCCGCTGGAGCGGGCGACGAGCTGGTGGCGGCACAAGCTGTGACGAGGGCGCTTCTCCCAGCCAAGTCCTTCTTCGAGCAGGTCGGGGAGATGATGATCCTGACCGCGAAGACGCTCGTTTCCGCGGTCAGGCCGCCGTACCCCTACGGCGAGGAGCTGGTCGGCCAGTTTCTCTTCGTGCTCAAGCTGTCCTGGTTCCCGATGACGATCTCGACCTTTGCCCTCTGTCTGGGTGCGCCGGGGCTGCAGGCGGCGGGCATCCTGCACCTCTTCGGCGCCCTCGACCGGCTCGGCGGCTTCTTCGTCGTGATCGCCGTGCGCCAGATCGGCCCGATCGTCACCGCGATCGTCGTCGGCGGGGTCGCCGGCACCGCGATCACCGCCGACCTCGGCGCCCGCAAGATCCGCGAGGAGCTGGACGCCTTGCAGGTGCTCGGCGTCGACCCGATCAAGAACCTGGTCGTGCCGCGCTTCCTGGCGCTGATCATCATCACCGGCCTGCTCGACGTCTTCGCGATCGTCTTCGGCCTCAGCGCCGGGATCGTCGCCGAGCTGATCTACGGCCAGCCGCTGGGCGGCTTCTTCGCGACGCTCTTCACCAACGCGCTGACCACCGACGTCTGGGGCTCCGTCCTGATGTGCTCGATGTTCGGCGGGATCGTCGCGGTCGTCTGCTGCTACAAGGGGATGACCGCGACCGGCGGCGCGGCCGGCGTCGGCCGCGCGGTCAACCAGGCGGTCGTGATCGCCTTCATGGGCGTCTTCTTCTTCCTCTACGTCTTCACCGCCGTGCTGCTCGCCAGCAACCCCGAACTGCAGTCGATCCGGTGAGGGGCGCGCGACGATGATCGGCTGGCTCGACGTGCCCCGCAACTGGCTGGACTCCTTCGGCGAGGTGGCGCGCTTCGGTTCGCGGGTCGCCGGGCTGGTCTACTCGGGGCGCGTCGGGAAGTACTTCGGCGAGAGCCTGCGCCAAAGCGGGATCCTGATCCTCGGCTCGGCAATCGTCATCTGGATCTTCGTCTTCATCCTCGGCCTGCAGTGCGGCGTGATCGGCGCCTATTTCAACCGCTCCGTCGGCGCGCCTTCCTACGCCGGCCTCTTCTCCGCCTACTGCGACCTGCGTGAGGCGCTGCCCTACGCCTTCGGCTACATCCTCGCGGCCAAGGTCGGCACCGGGATCGTCGCCGAGATCGGGGCGATGCGGATCTCCGACGAGATCGACGCGCTCGAGGTGATGGGCATCCAACCGGTGACGTTCCTCGCCGCGACCCGCCTGCTCGGCGCCTGGATCGCCCTGCCGTTCATCTACCTGGTCGCGATCGGGGTCATGTACTTCGCCAGCTACATAGCCGTGGTCGACCAGATCGGCGACGTCTCCTCGGGCGGCTACCTGCTGATCTTCTGGATGTTCCAGGATCCATTGGACGTGCTCTTCAGCCTGACCAAGGGCATGGTGATGGCGACCGCGATCGTCGTCGTCGGCTGCTACTACGGCTACACGGCGTCGGGCGGACCGGTCGGCGTCGGTACCGCCACGGCGCAATCGATGGTCGTCAACATCATCCTCGTCCACATCATCGGGATGCTGGGGACGGTGGTCTTCTGGGGGCCCAGCCCGCGGGCCCCGATCGGCGGCTGATGCTTCCGGTGTGCCTTATGCCTCTCTGAGGGGCAAAAGGCACACCGGAACGCGATTCATGCGGCGACGGGCGACTTCGCCGGCCTGCGGTGGCGGCGGAACATCTCCCGAACCCACTCGACGCCTCGGCGCGACTCCAGTGGCGCGCGGAATTCCTCGAAGCCCTTCGCCGAGGGCGAGTCGGCATTGAGCGGACCCTCGTCGGGGAGGGCGAGCGGGTAGAAGAGCGAGGCGGCGGTGAGGTCGGCGACGCTGAAGCGGTCGCCGACCAGGTACTCGCCGTCGCCGAGCTCCGCCTCGAGGCGGTCGAGCGCGGCGAGGACCTTGGCGCGCCCCCGCTCGGCCTCGGCGGCGTCGCCGGCGCGGAAGCGCAGAGCGGTGTAGGCACGGGCGTATGCCGCGGTGGGGCGGCCGAACCTGGCAATCGGCTTGGGAGCGGTCTGTTCCATCAGCTCGGCGAAGCTCTCCCGGTCGTTACCGAACTCATACCAGGCGAGCTGCCGGACGTAGGGGCCGAGCTCCTCGTCGAAGAACTCCTCCAGCTCAAGCGCGCGGCGCCGCTCGGCGACGTCCGCGGGGTAGAGCGGCGGCTCGGGGAAGCGCTCCTCCAGCGCGGCGACGATCGCGGTCGAGTCGCCGATCCGCTGTCCGTCGATGCTGAGCACGGGGAAGGTGTAGTGGGCGCCGCGGGTGAGCCAGAGGGCGACGGCCATGTGGGCGCCGGGGACGGGCGAGCGGCGGCGGTGCTCGACGCCCTTCCAGGCCAGCGCCCAACGCGCCTTCTCGCTGTAGTGCGAGACGTCGATCTGCCAGAGGGTGGGGAGGGAGTCACTCATGGTTTGAACGATCCGATTTGTGGAAGCATAGGAGCGATGGCTCCCCTGGGCGATTCCGAGATCGAGGCGAGGCTGGCTGAGCATCCCGGCTGGGAGCGCGAGGGCGCGGCGATCCGCAAGAGCTTCAAGCGCGGCGACTTCGTCGGCTCGGTCAACTTCGTCCAGAGCCTGGTCGAGCCGGCCGAGGCGATGAACCACCACCCCGATCTGGAGATCTCCTGGGACACGGTAACCGTCTCCCTCTCCACCCACTCCGAGGGTGGGGTGACGGCCGCCGATTTCGAGCTGGCGGCAAAGATCGACGCGCTGGCCTGAGAGCCTGTCTCATAACCTCCGCGCACGCCTGGCGGCACCGGACACTTCGCGGGGCGGCGTCCTTGGTCGGCCAAATAGCCTTGGCTATTAGACCTCCCTGCGTCCTACCCCCGCTCGGTCCGGCACTCGCCAGTCGCACACGCAGGTTATGAGACAGGCTCTGAGGCAACCGCCGTCGCTACCGTTGCGGGGTGGCCGATGAGCTGAAGATCGACGAGCGGCTCTCGATCCCGTTGGGGGAGATCGAGCTGCGCACCAGTCGCTCCTCTGGGCCGGGAGGGCAGCACGCCAACGTCACCGCCTCGCGGGTGGAAGCGGTGTTCGACGTGCGGGCTTCGGCGGCGCTCGACGATGGGCAGCGGGCGCGTCTGATCGGGTGCGCCGGCCCCGTCGTGACGGCCGTTGCCCAGGAGTCGCGCGGCCAGGCGCGCAACCGTGAGTTGGCCCTGCGGCGACTGGCGGAGAAGATCGCGGCGGGGCTCGTCGTGCCGCGCAGTCGCCGTCCGACCAAGCCGAGCCGAGCGGCGCGCCGGCGCCGGATGGAGCGTAAGCGCCAGGTCGGCGAGCGTAAGCGGGGTCGCCGTCGCCCCACGGCGGAAGACTGATTGGCAGACTGAAGCGATGGCGAAGCGCAGGCAGCGACGGCCCCGGCAGAAAGCTCCGACGGTCGACTACAGCGATGCCGAGGGCAACGTCCTGACCTTGCGCCAGTCGCTCAGCGCGGGCACGATCGCCAAGCTCGGCGATGGCCCGGCGACCGCGGCGACGACGCGGGAGGACGCCTGGCACCGGCGCTCCGAGATGCTCTTCGAGCGCCTCGCCGTGCGCTGGGAGATCGCCGGCCTGCCGCTCGACGACCAGAAGATGCTGCTCGGCCGCTACCGGATGGCCGACACCGCGACCCAGGAATGGGTCCGGCGCACGATCGCCGAGCACGTCGAGCGATTCATTCCCGAGTTGTCCGGGTAGAGTGAATCCGATGCTTGCCGGCGCCAAAGCAACCAGCGGCTTCGCGGTCCCCGACACGGACGAGGCGAAGCGCTTCTACGGCGAGACCCTCGGCCTCGAGGTCGCCGTGTTCGACGAGGAGCACGGCGTCATGGCCCTGAAGCTCAACGGCGGCGACGTCTTCCTCTACCGCAAACCGGACTTCGCCCCGGCCACCTACACGATCCTCAACTTCGAGGTCGACGACATCGATGCCGCGGTGGACGACCTCACCTCCCGGGGCGTCAGCTTCGAGCGCTACGACGGCTTCGACCAGGACGAGAAGGGCATAGCCCGCGGCCCCGGCCCGATGATCGCGTGGTTCAAAGACCCGGCGGGCAACACCCTCTCGGTCCTCCAGCAGCCGTAAGGGCGACAGTCAAGCTACCTCGCCGGGCAGCACCCCGTACCTAGGCAAATCGAGCAGGTCGTCCTTGAGCTCCTTTTCGTTGGGTTTGGTCTTGATGTGGGGACGCGCGTTCCTTGGACGGCTCGTGCGGACCGGGACGTCTTTGTGACCCTTTACGCCTCGAACGTAGGCAGCCCCCGCTTTTTTACGGCCGATCCAGTCAACCATCTCCTCGACGGTTGACTCTCCTACTTCCGGATTGTCCGCTCGCTGCCATCGCACCGCCTCGATGTGCTCGTGCTTTCCTCCGGGACCCATGCGAATTTCAGTGATGTAGATCATGGGCGACAGGCTATGCTCTCAACAAGGCAATTCAATACGGGTTTATTACCCATTTCGCTTCCCGAGTTTGTACCGACGGGTTTCAGTGAGTGATGGTCGCGGTCAGCCACGTTTGACCAGCCGTTCAAGTGCTCGCCCAACCTGACGATGGAGCTGCTCCTCGTCGCCATAGGGAACCTTGAGCCCGATTCGGATCACCTCCGCCTTCGTCGGGCTGTCCTCATCCGGAACCAGGCGATAGACGATCCGGTAGCGCGGGTCCATATCGCGCCGCTCGTCGAAATAGAGCTTGCGACAGTCGGAAAGGTTCCCGGTGCTGAAGGCGAAGCCGCAGGGCTTTCCCAGTCTCGGGTTCTCCTTCGAGACCTGGCTGAGCAGCTCAAGCGCTCGGCGCTTCAACTCCCTGGAAGGGAGATCGAGAAGCTGCTGTTTGGCGGTGGGGTCGAAGAACTCGACCGGGAGCCGCGCCACCTACAGACCGAACTCCGCCGGATCGAAGCCTGCCTCGCGAGTCACATCGGCCAGCTCTACCCGCTTGCCGGTGTCCTGTGCAATGGCCTCGCGAACCTCCTCCGACGCCACCAGCTCGTCCAGAATTTCCGTCTGCCACTCGTATCGCTCGTAGGACAAGATGACGCCCTCCGGCTTGCGATGAGAGCCGAAGACGACCGGGTCGGCCTGTCCGCCCTTCTCCCGAAAGAGCTTCAAGTAGCTCGCAAGGTGATCTCTTGCCTCGGCACTTGGTACGACTGTCTGCGGAGAGGCCATTTCAGAGACTCTAGCAGAAACGTACATATTGTTGTACGTATTTGGAAGGGTCCCTCCGTGATGGGCGCGGCTGGGCTCGAACCAGCGACCTCTCGCGTGTGAGGCACACCGATGAGGAGCCGAAAAGCACCCCCAAACCCGCATTCCCAAGCGGAATGACGCACCTGCGGCCGCCGAGCCTCTGAGCCACCAAATTGCCGCAGTTTGCACTCGATAATGCCCGCTTTGGGCACTGGTGCCCAGCTACACTGCCGCCACCCCCTCAGTTCGCCTCGGCGGCTGAGATGCGGAGCCGCCCTCGGGCGGCTCTTGCGCTTTCAGGGACCTCGCTCTGGCGCTACCATGCCGCCATGTCCAGATCGCAGACAACGAGTATCGAGACCTCACTCGCACGTCTGCGGAAGCGGTACCCCGAGGCCGGCGATCAAGAACTTCAAGAGAGGCTCACTCGTATTCAGCGCAGTCGAGAGCTCATGGAGCGCATCGGTGAGCGCTTCGTCGGAGTGCCGCAGGAGGAGATCGAACGCGAAGCCGTGAAATCCGTCAAGGAAGTTCGCCGAGAACGGGGTTCAACTCGACCGCGCCCTCTGCCATGATTTCTCCGATGGAGCAGCCTCACGTGAAACTCAGCGGCGATTTCGAGGGCAGCTATGTGGTGGAGGAGGCTCGAGCAGACGGCCGACTTCTTGTCGCCCCCGACACCTCTGCCCAGGCGATCATGGAGCGCCTAGGCCACGAGCCCGCGACGCTTGCGGAGTTTGAGGCTGCTTACGGGGCCGTGAAGCCCCCAGACGGCGAGGGCTGAGCCGTGGCCCTCAAGCGGGGCTTCGCGCCGGTCGCGTTCGACGAGCTGGCCTGGCAGGAGGATTTGCAGAAGGCGGGCAAGAGCGCCCGGCGCATCGCCGAAGAAACCCGCTCACGCCTTGCGCGCGAGGGCCAATCGGTGGACGCCCTGTTCGCCTGCGACGAGGATGCCAGAGACGGAACGAGCCTCCCCGGCTGCGTAAAGGTCTACATCCCGCCCCCCGGTGGACCGCTCGGCATTGTCTACCGGCTCGCCAAGAACAAGGATGGCCGCCTCTACCTCGACCACCTGGCCTTCGGCGTCCGGCATCATCCGCCGGGCTCGAACGCCGAATCCGTCTACCGCGTCGCTTATCGACGCCTGAGCGGGCGCGGTGTTTGACCTCCAGCCAGTGAATGATTTTCGACCAAACTCGTAAGAGCCGAAAATGCGTAAGTATCTGGCCGACGCAGACAAGGCACAAGGGAGGATGTAGTGGGATTTCAGACGCCCCTATACGAGTTGTCTGAGTACCTAGATTGGACCACCAGCGGCAAGGTTCAGCTGCCCGATTTTCAGCGGGGCTACAAGTGGGAGGACGAGCGGATCCGCTCGCTACTGGTCACTGTCCTGCGCGGGCATCCGCTCGGTGTGGTGATGCTGTTGAAGACCGGCAACGATCAGGTTCGCTTCAAGCCGAAACCGATAGAGGGCGTCGAGCTCGAAACCGACGCTGATCCGCAGATGCTGCTTCTCGACGGCCAGCAGCGTCTTACCTCGCTCACGCAGGCACTGACTGGCGACGGGATCGTGTCCACGAAGGATGGCCGTGGCAAGAAACTGAGCCGCAAGTACTACGTAGACATTTCAATCGCGCTGGGGGGAGATGATCGCATCGACGACGCGGTGCGATCGTTGCCCGGAGATGGAGTGATACGGACGAACTTCGGCAAGGACGTCCTGCTTGATGTCTCCACTCCGGAGAAAGAGCGCGAGCACGGCTACTTTCCAGTGAGTCTCCTGTTTTCGTCCGAGGCGTTCGCGTGGTTGATGGAGCTACCGGACGGCCAGCGGGCAAAGGCCTTCAACTCCACCGTGATCAAACCCACTGGGACCTACAATATTCCGGCCATCGAGCTCGACACCGAGACGAGCAAGTCGGCCGTGGCGACCGTCTTCGAGAAGGTGAACACCGGGGGCCTCGCTCTCAATGTCTTCGAGCTGTTGACTGCGACGTTCGCCGGTGACAAGAAGCACTACGACGAGCACGGCACCGACTTCCGGCTCAACGACGACTGGCAGCGAACGCGCGAGCTGTTCTCCGACCGCCCTGTACTCGACCTGCTCGAGAACACCGACTTCTTGCAGGCGGTGACCCTGCTGACGACTCGCAAACGCAATCTGGCGGACACCAGCGCGAAACCTATTGGCGTCTCCGCCAAGCGTGAGGATGTGCTCAAGCTCACGCTTGACGATTACCTGGAGTGGATAGATCCACTGCGGTCGGCCTTTCTCTGGGCGGCGGACTTTCTCGCCGACCGCCACATCTTCGAGTCGAAGTTCCTCCCCTATCCGAAGCAGATCGTGCCGCTTGCGGCAATCAAGGTCGTGATGGGACAAGATGCTGACTTGCTGGGCCCCAGCAAGACGCTCGCACGTTGGTTCTGGTCCGGGATCCTCGGTGAGCTCTACGGCGGGGCGATCGAGACCCGTTTCGTCCGTGATCTCGAACAGGTCCCCTCCTGGGCGATGTCGATCGACGGGGCCGAAGTCCCGCGGACGATTCAGGATGCTGCTTTCGTGGAGTCGCGCCTGCACTCCCTGCGCACTCGAAACGCCGCCGCCTACAAGGGCATCTACTCGCTTCTGCTTGCCAACGAAGCGCGCGACTGGATGGAGGACAAGGCACTCGACATGGTCCAGTACGCAACCCTGAAGACTGACATCCACCACATCTTTCCCCGACGGTGGTGTAACGCCAATGGAGTTGACGACGAGCGCCGCGAGAGCATCGTCAACAAGACCGCGATCACGGCGCGGACCAACCGCGCCATCGGTGGCGCGGCGCCATCAGAGTACGTGGCGGCAATCGAAGCCAAGGCGCAGATTTCATCGAACTCAATTGATCGTCTGCTCGACAGCCATCTGGTTCCACCCGAGGCGCTCCGGGCGGACGACTTCGACATTTTCTTTGTGGAGCGCCGCGAGCGGCTGTGCCGTCTGATCGAGGATGCGATGGGCAAGTCGGTGCAAAGGGACGTTAACGAAGGTCGCACGACCGAAGACTCCGAACAGTTTGAGCCAGAGATTGAAGATCGTGATGACCCCCTCGAGGCGGGAGGGTCCGCGAATCCGATGGGCGCGGCTGGGTTCGAACCAGCGACCTCTCGCGTGTGAGGCCCGCTTCAAGCGGGCCGAAAAGCGGGAGCAAATCCGCATTCCGAAGTGGAATGACGCACATACCACCGCCGATTCTTTGAGCCAGATGATTGCCGCGGTTTGCGGTCGATAGTGCCCGCTTTGGGCACTGGTGCCCAGCCTGAATCGGCCGATCTACTTGCGATCCTGTTCGGGTGGGCAGGAGCCGCGACAAGTTTGGCTGGGAGAGGTTGGCTGACGTTCAGATACCCCGCGGAATCCTTTGGCCGGTCCTGGTCGCGCTCTGGTGGCGTCAGCGGGCGACGAATCGAGCAATCGATGAGTTCGCGGGACCTGCAACTGAACTCGGTCAGCTACTCGGAGAACGCTGGCGAGAAGGCACCGAACGCGAGGAACAGCTCGTAGAACTACAGGCCAGCGTGGAGCAGATGACTCGCTGGCTGGTGCGACTAACGCTTGTGCTCGGCGTTATCGGCGTTGCGAGTATCGCCGCAACCATTTGGGCCACGTTGAACTAGCCCGCCGTCGTCTCTGCCATGATTTCCCGCATGGAGCAACGCCACGTCAAGCTCAGCGGCGATATTGAGGGGTCCTTCGTGATCGAGGAGGCCTTGGCCGATGGCCGCTTCGTGGTCGCGCCGGAATGGCCATCAAAGGAAACCTCCGCTGACGCGATCTTGGAGCGCGCAGGAGCCAAGCGTATGTCGCCCGAGGAGTTCGACAAGCACTTCGGCGACCTGCCCACTGACGGCGAGGGGTAGATGGTTTCGCAGTCTTCTGGGCCGACCTTCCTGGTCCACGTAGACGAGCGCGAGTTGGCCGAGGACCTTGCTCACGCGAGCGATGCTGGACGAGCAGCTATCGAGCCGACGGTCCAGCGTCTCAAGGTCGATGGAGCCCCGGCTGCGTGGCTAAAGCAATGCGACGCTGAAGCCCGCGACGGAACGCGTCTTCCGGGGTGCGTGAAGCTCTACATCCCGCAGCCAGCCGGTCAATGGGGAGCTGTGTTTCTCGGCGGTGCAGTGGATGGAAGCCCAAAGCTGTTCTTGCTCGCCGTTGGCGAGCGCCACCCCGGCGTGCCTTGGGCGAAAAGCGTCTACGAGATCGCCCACCGGCGACTACAGGCACGGCGCTCCTAGAGTTCGCGTCGTGTATTGACGATCCGCGAGACCGCCGTGCATCGGCCATCCTGATCCCGGGCGGTAGGGTGCGCTTGGAAGAATCGGCATAGGCGAGGACGGCAGATGGACGAGCACAGCGAAAAGGCGAGCGTTGAGGAAGTCGAGGAGCTCGAGCCTGAGGTTGACGGCGAGCCTCTCGAGGTAGAAGACAGTTCGGGCGAGTCCGAACTTGAGACGGGCATTTCGCCGCCCGATCGGCGACTCATAACGCAGCCCTACGACCTCGCGGTAAGCGATCTTGTTACCCAGGTTAGAGAGAAAAGTCTCAAGTTAAGCCCCGTCTATCAGCGCCGCTATGTCTGGGACGACAAGAAGGCCAGCAAGCTCGTTGAGAGCTTGCTGATCAATGTTCCGATTCCTGTCTGCTATCTGGCCGAGGAGCAAGACAGCACTCGAACCACGATCGACGGTCAGCAACGACTTCGGTCCTTGGTCCGGTACTTAGGAAACGAGTTTCCGCTGAAAGGTCTAGAGGTCCTCTCGGACCTCAACGGCAAGCGATTTCAGCAACTTACCGAACGGCAGCAACGTCTAATCCGAAACCGGACGATCCGATGCATCGTGATCTCTGAGGACTCCGACCCCGATATCCGTTTCGATGTGTTCGAGCGACTGAATACCGGCTCGGTGGCGCTTACTGCTCAAGAGTTACGGAACAGCGTCTATAGGGGTGACTTCAACGCGCTGCTTCACGAGCTAGCAGCCTCTGACGCGTTCTCCCGCTGTGTCGGCGGACGTGTCGATACCCGCATGACCTTCGAGGAGTTGGTGCTGCGGTTCTTTGCCTTGGACGACCAGCTTCGCGAGTATCGACCCAGCTTAAAGAGGTTCTTGAATACCTACCAGCGAAATCACAAAGAAGCGGACGAGGAGTGGCTTGAGGAGAAGCGAAGCAGGGCTACAGAAACGCTGAGTCTCGCGTACGCGGTATTTGGCGGCGAATGCTTCCGACGGGCGAGGAAATTGGAGGACGGAACTTGGGAGTGGGTCTCCACCCTGAATAGCGCGATCTACGACGTGGTCATGTTGAACTTTGCTCGGGTTGATGCCTCAGTGGATGAGCTTTCCAAAAAGAAAGATGAGCTTGAGCAAATGACTGCGGATCTTTCCTTGACGAATGAGGACTTTCTAAACGCAGTTTCGCTCGCCACCGGGGATCGAACGCGGCTCTTTACTCGTGTTCGAATCTACGCGGAAGCACTGGCCGAGTTCGGACTGACGACCGGCCTAGAGGATCTCTCCGCGTCTGACGACTAGATGGCACCATCGTCTGCATGGCGAGATTTTCTCGACCATCTCCGCGAAATCACGGAGCTACTTCGGGCCGACCCGTCCAGCAGCTACTCCGAGCGCAAGAACGGCGAACGGATCACCAACGTTGAGCTAAGCAGCGCCATAACGAAGGCAGCAATGTTGCTCACCAGCGGTCGCTTACAGGGTTGCCTTGTGTCCCAGGTGCAGGAGTTCCTCGAGCGAATAGATCAGTCGGGCATGCCTGTCGATCAGATCCCAGAGGTTCTTCGAGCCCACTTGGCCCTGCGTTATCCGAAGTCCGAACCCAACGAACAGAACGTGCTTCATGCGATTACGGTTCAACAAGCCAATGCACCCCTGTGGACGACGGGTATCACTGTGCAGCCGGGAATGATCAAAACCTCGTCTCTACCCGATCCAGTCTGGAATCCATGGCCAAGGAAAGTGAATGAGCTGTTGGGCCGGTGCGATATCTCTCTCTTTTCTCGAATTAGCCAGCAGCATGGCGCGACCTACCTCAGGGATTTGAAGACCTACGTGGAAGATCTCGTTGAATTTCGAAACAAAGTGGCTCACGGGGACGAGCCTCAGCCTGTAGGTGCTTCGGACGTTTGGCGGAGCATGCGCTGGGCAATCCGCCTGGCTCGAGCATCCGATGTTGCTCTCGCCGAGAGGCTGACCGAACTTACCGGACAACCCGCTTGGTAGGGAGGGAAGCGCGCTCTAGGTCGCCCCTAACCTTCTAGGCGATCAGCGAGCCGACCAAGCTCGCCCATCGGGACATCGAGCGCCTTGGCGATGCCCTTGACCGTGCCCCAAGCCGGATTCGACTGGCCGCGCTCGATTAGCGAGAGGGTACCCGTCGTGACGCCGGCCTCGTAGGCGAGGGCTTCCTGCGTGGCTCCGCGTTTCTCACGGAGTTGGCGGATCGCCTTGCCGAGGGCAGGCTGGGGTTCGTCGGGGCGTCCCATCGTAACCGGCACGCTTTCAAACCTAAGTGGCTAGCACCAGTTGGATATCCACTTGTGGTTAACCGCTATAGCGTGGTAGCCTGCTTGCGGAACTAAAAAGTGCCCCCGCGCTGCTTGAACAGCCGGGGGCGTGGCACAGGAAAGGAGTGCTTTCCCATGCAAGACCAGACTAGTGATGCGGGCATTGAGAACGTCCCGCCCACCGCCGCCGAAGACATCCGCGATCAGGGCATCGTCCTGATCCACGTCCTGGCGGTTCACCCGACCCATCTGATCGTCCCCGAGTTGGTGCGGGAGATCACCGCGGGAGCGGCGGACTTCGCCGAAGACGACCGGATGGAGCGAGCCGTGCGCGATCTGACCGGCTTGGGCCTGCTGCATTGCCCCGGTGGAGTCGTCGTGCCCTCGCGGGCGGCGATTCGCTTCAACGAGCTTCTGGGGGGCTGAGATGGCCTCCCAGGACTGCGCCGCGCGCTTCGCGGAGAACCTTCGCCGCTGCCGTAAACGGGCCGATCTCTCCCAAGAACAGCTTGGCCTGCGCTCGTCCTTGCACCGGACGGCCATCGGCCTGCTGGAGCGGGGCGCGCGGATGCCTCGCATCGACACGCTGCTCAAGCTCGCCGCCGCGCTTGAGATTCCGCCGGGCGAGCTGATCGAGGGCATCGCGTGGACTCCGGGCGACGCGACGGCGGGGGAATTCGCTTTCACGCCCCCAGAGAAGCCGAGGCCCCTACCGAGACCTGAGCAACCCCACAGCTCGAATTCCACAAACGCAGACACGCAGCCGCCACCAGGATCGCCAGCTCTGCCATGCCCGAATACCGACGACCCCCCAGATGCCCGAACCACAGCCCCTCACACCACATCACTCCGCTCTGCGGAGGTCCGCGCCCCGAACCCCCGACACACTACGAACTGGGTTCGAGAATGGCCTCGGGGGCTCGAAGCTGGACGAATGTTCGTGGGGCAATCGGGCCATTTTCCGGACTTACAAACCGATGGCATCCGCACGCATCAAGCTCGATCCGCAGGCCGTCGAGGCGATTGCTCGGCGCGTGGTCGAGATCCTCGAACGGCAGGGTATGCAACAGCGCGAGCTGGTCGATGCCGCAGAGCTTGCCCGGCGCTTTGGGATCGAGCGCTCCTGGGTCTACTCGCACGCAATCGAGCTTGGCGCCGTCAAGCTCGGTGCCGGGCCGAAACCTCGGCTCCGGTTCGATCCGCAGATCGCGGCAAGGGTGCTGCGGAAGGCTGGCGAGGGATCGGCGGCTGACCCGCCCACCCGTTCGGGTGAGCGGGCGGGTCGGCCGCAGCGGGGGAGAGGGTCGGACGTTCCGTTGCTGCCGTTCGATGGGCAGGACGACTCGGCGGCTTAGGATCGAAGCGAGATCGGAATGAGCGAGCAGGCGACGGGGCAGGTGCTTGAGTTAGATCGCAAGGGCGGTCGTGCTTTCGCGCTGCGCTTCCGCGCTTACGGCAAGCGGCGCTATCTGACGCTGGGTACCACCGCCGAAGGCTGGAGCCATCGCAAAGCGGAGGACGAGCTGGCGAATGTCCTCGCCGACGTGAGGCGGGGCATCTGGACGCCCTACGAGCGCCCGGAGGCTGCCGAGCCCGAGCCGGAGCCGACCTTCCACGAGTTCGCGTCCGAATGGCTCGATGGCCTGCGACACGAGGGGCTCGCGGAGGCCACGCTTCAGGATTACACCTGGCAACTCTGCAACCACATGCTTCCGTTCTTCGCCAAGCACCGGCTATCCGAGGTCACGATTGCCGAGGTCAACCGCTACCGGCAGGAGAAGGTGCGGGAGGGGAAGATCTCGGCGGGGTCGATCAACAAGACGATCACCAGGCTCGCCCAGATTCTTGAGGTCGCTGTCGAGCGGGAGTTGATCGACCGCAATCCGGCGCGCGGGAAGCGGCGGCGGCTGAAGGAGCGCAGGCCGGAGCGGAGCTGGCTCGACCGCGCCGAGCAGATCGTCGCCTTGCTGGACGCTGGCGGCGAGCTTGACGCCGAGGCGCGGGTGGATCGTCGCGCTACCCCGCGCCGGGCGCTGCTGGCGACGCTGACGCTTGCCGGACTGCGGATCAGCGAGGCGCTCGACCTGCGCTGGCGCGATGTCGATCTGCCTGCCGGTCGCCTGCGCGTCGCCGACTCCAAGACCGACGCTGGCGTGCGGCAGGTCGATCTGCTTCCGGCCCTCCGCGAGGAGCTTTCGATCCACAAGGCTCAGACGCGGTTCGGTGGACCCGAGGACTTCGTTTTCCCGACCGAGAAGGGGGCGCGGCAGGACCGCAACAACGCCCGCCGCCGCGTCGTCGTCAAGTCGGTCGAGCGGGCGAACGAGAACCTGGCGGCGGCCGGGCGCAACCCGCTGCCCGAGGGCATCACGCCGCACTCGCTGCGTCGCACCTTCATCTCGCTGCTGCTCGCAACCGGCGCGGAGGTTCCCTACGTCATGCGCCAGGTCGGGCACGCCGATCCCAAGGTCACGCTGTCGATCTACGCCCAGGTGATGTACCGGGGCGAGGGCGAGCGGGAGCGGCTGAAAATAGTTTCCGAGGGCTCGGATTGGGCACTGCTGGGCACTGGCGGCGATTTCTCGGTGCCCGAGCCGGGCGAGCAACTGACCCTGGAGGCTTCCGAATCCCGCTCAGGTGCAGGGGATTCGGCCGATGGGCGCGGCTGGGTTCGAACCAGCGACCTCTCGCGTGTGAGGCGAGCGCTCTCCCGCTGAGCTACGCGCCCTGGGGTGGCGATCATACGACGGGGTCCGGGAATGTGACGGCTACGTCTGGGCGAAGCCGGGCGTTGATCCTCCGGTCGTAGGCGGTGCGGCCTCGCCGGCTGCGTCGGCACGCTCCAGGAAGGCGCGGCCGACGAAGGGGAAGACGAGGGTCGAGAGCATCGCGGCGCCGACCAGGCCGGCGGCGGTAGCGCTGGTCATGTGGCCGGCGTCGATGGCGATCGTCGTTATCGCGACGACGAGGGGCAGCTGGGTGGCCGAGTAGAAGGCGAGCGCCATGCGCTGGCGAGGTCGCAGCGTGCCGCGGTAGAGAAGCAGCGCCGGCGCGCCGCGGATCACCAGGAAGAGGACGGTGAACAGCCCCAGCTTGAGCAGGGCTTCGGCCGAGCCCAGCGCCTCGACGTCGAAGTTCATGCCGCTGGTGACGAAGAAGAAGGGGACGAAGAAGCCGAAGCCGACCGCGGTCAGCTTCGACTCGAAGATCTGCAGCTCGTGGCCTTTCAGGGCCAGGCGGACGATCATCCCGGCGACGAAGCCCCCGAGCAGCACGTCGAGGCCGAGCTTGCCCGCGAGCAGGACGAGGCCGAATATCAGCACCACCGTGACGCGCACGGCGAGTTGGCTGCTCGCCTCGAAGGTGCGTTCGAGCGCGTCCCAGCCGCGCCAGGCGAGCCGGATCGAGACCAGGGCGAGCGCGACGGCGAGCGCGACGAAGGCGATCAGGATGCCCGCCTCATGCAGCGGTTTCTCGGTCGAGAGGAAGAGGGTGATCAGCAGGATCGGGCCGAACTCACCGATCCCCCCCGCCGCCAGCAGGTAGGTGCCGAACTTCGTCTTCAGCTCGCCGTTGTCGCGCAGGATCGGGATCAGCGTGCCGATCGCGGTCGTCGTCATCGCCGTGCTCGTGTAGAGGGCGGAGAGGACCAGGCCGGTGGCCTCCAGTACCGCTCCAAAGACGTGGGCGATGGCGATCGAGAGCGCCCAGCCCCAGGCGCCCAGCTTCAGCGGCTTGCCTTTGATCCGCTCGAAGTCGATCTCGTAGCCGGCGAAGAAGAAGAGCATCCCGAGGCCGAGGTTTGCGAAGAATTCGATGAATTCGTCTTCGCTGGCGATGTCGAGCACGTGCGGGCCGATCAGGATGCCCAGGCCCAGCTCGATCACGACCACCGGCGGCACGAAACGGCCGGGTACGAAGGCGACCGTGGCGGCCGCCATCGCGGCGATCAGGACGATGACGAAGAAGGACTCGGTGTCGACGTGGATCAAGGCGGAGACGATCCTACGGCTGCGGCCGGTAGAATCGGGTGTGGACCGTGCTAGGCGGGGAATCAGCGGTGCCTTGTAACCCGCAATCCGCTCTAGCGGGGCCGAATACCGTTCTGAGGGGCCGGCCTTCGGGGTCAGTGCGCCGCGGGCGGCGTTGACGGCCGGGTCCTGCGCGACGTGGGCACGTGAATCAGGTCAGGTCCGGAAGGAAGCAGCCTTAAGCGGATGCCGCGGGTGCCGCAGGTGAGCCCGGCTCGAGCCAAACGCGACGGACACGCCCGGAGACCTCGCTTCGAAGGCGGCCGCACGGTCCATTTTCAAACCTCCCCGCAAGCGGCGAGGCGCTCGGCGAGCCAGAGGTCGCAGAGCCAGTCCGACTGCGCGCCGCCCTTGCGGGCGACGACGATCCCCTCGGGTCCGCCCTCGACGGTCACTTTCTTCCAGCGGGTCGAGTTGGGCACGGCCTTCAGAGCCGCGACGAGGTTCTCCGGGACGCCGTCCCCGGGCCGCACCTTGCCGTCGCGCGACTTCGCCTTGAACTCGGGCGCCGGGCTCGCGACCGCGACCTCGCTGCGACTGCCGGTCTCGGTGCTGTCGACCCGGACCGTGACGCGCCGCCCGTGGCGCTCGCCCTCGAGCACGAGGGCGCCGTGGATCCGCGGCCCGACTCGCCCGGTCGTCGCTTCGCGGGTCTCGATGCTCACCTGTGGACGCTCGGTCACCGCAAGCCCCAGCGGCGCCATCGCCTTGTCGACGTTGTCGTAGCCGCGGTCCATCTCGCCACCCGGCATCAGCGCGCGGATGCTGCCCCAGAGCGCGACGACGACGATGATCGGCCCCCCGATCAGCAAGGGAACGAAGCTTTCGAGCAGATAGATCGACGGCACGGTGAGGAAGATCAGCAGCGTCACCAGCATCGCCAGGTTCTGACTGCGCCGACCCGTCTCCCAGGCGGCCGCACGTGCCTTCACCGCCTCGGCGTCGATCGGCCCTACGGCCATCGCCGCCCAGAGGTCGGGCTCGCTCATCGTCGTCGGGTTCTCGATCTGGCGTCCGCCTTCGGCCGCCGCCCGCGCCGTCCCGCGCCGATCGGCGCCCGACACCCGGTCGAGGTCGGCGCGCTGCAGGGCGAAGAGGATCACGAAGAAGACCGCGAGGACGCCGAAGATCAGCGCCATCGTCGTCTTCGGGTTCGCCTCGCCCTGGCCGGTCGTGGTGGCGATGACGACGACGATCGCGGCGACGACGAAGACGCCGATCAGCCCGAACAGTCCCGAACGCTTGAACCCGCCGGCCATGGTGCGCGCCAGCCTACCTCGCCGCCGATGGGCCGATAGGTCCAGCCCGACTTGACTTATCGGCCCGTCGGCGGTCAGTCGATCAGGCGGGATGACATGCGGCGGACCGCGATCCGCCACATGACGAGGGCGAAGGCGACGAGGCCGGCGAAGCGGACGAGGTCGATCGCTTCGTAGCCGAAGGCGCCGCCGCGGACCAGTTCGACCAGCTGGTGCAGGGGGTTGAGCTGAGCGACGATCTGGACGCCCTCGGGCAGTTCGTCGATCGGGAAGAAGGCGCCGGAGACGAGGAAGAGCGGCGTGACGAAGAGCGCCGTGACGTAGTTGAACTGGTCGATCTTGGCGACGGTCGCCGCCATCGCGATGCCGAAGCCGGCGAAGCCGAGCGCGGTGGCGAGGCAGAAGAGCGGCGTCAGCAGCATCCCCCAGGCCGGGTCGAGCCCGAAGAGCATCGTGACCAGCAGCGGCACGCAGCCGTAGACGCTGGCCCGCAGGCCGATCCAGAGCATCTCGGCGCTGACCAGCTCCTCGACGTTGACCGGGGCGGCGAGGATCGCTTCGTAGGTGTTCTGGAAGCGGTGCTTGACGAAGGTTCCGAACATCGCCGGCAGGGCGCTGGAGAAGATCACCGCGGTGGCGACCATGCCGGTGCCGACGAACTGCACGTAGGGGACGCCCTGAACTTCGTCGATCAGCGTCGCGCTGAGGCCGAGCCCGAAGGCGAGCAGGTAGACGATCGGTTCGAGGATGCTGGAGAAGGTCGTGCCGCGCCAGTAGGTGCGGAAGTTGGCCAGCTCGCGGCTCATCACGCCGCCGATCGCCGCTGGTTCCAGGCGCCTCACTCCGCGGCCTCGCCGGTGAGCATCACGAAGACGTCCTCGAGCGTGGCGGCGCGCACGACGGCGTCGTCGGGGATCGCCCCGTTCTCGGCCCGCTCGGAACCGACGATGGCGATCGCCGGTCCGGCCGGGCGCACCGAGAGTCCGCTGGCCTCGGCTTCGGCTCGCACGGCGGCGAGGCGTTCGGGCGGACCGTAGACCTCGGCGGTCTGGCGGCCGACGTGCTCGACGATCAGCTCGGCGGGCTTGCCCCGGCTGATCACCTTCCCGTGCGTCATCACCGCGACTTCGTCGGCCAGCCGCTCGGCCTCCTCGATGTAGTGGGTCGACATCAGGATCGTCGTGCCGCCCGTGCGCAGGTTGTCGATCAGCGTCCAGAGCTCGGTGCGGATCTGCGGGTCGAGGCCGACCGTCGGCTCGTCGAGCAGAATCAGCTTCGGTTCGTGGACGAGGCCGCGGGCGAGCAGCAGCCGGCGGCGCATGCCACCGGAGAGCTCGTCGACGGCGTCGCGGCGGCGGTTGCGTAGGCGGGCCAGGTCGAGCGCCCGGTCGACGGCGGCGCCGACATCGGGGACCCGGTAGAGGCGGGCGTAGACGGCGAGGTTGTCTTCGACGGTGACGTTGACGTCGAGGTTGTCGAGCTGGGGCACGACGCCCATCTCGGCGCGGGCCGCCTTGGAGTCGCCGGGCAGCTCGTGGCCGAGCGCGCGCAGTTCGCCCGCGTCGGGCAGCGCCTGCCCGGTGATCAGCCTCATCGTCGTCGACTTGCCGGCGCCGTTGGGCCCGAGCAGCCCGAGGCAGATTCCCTCGGGCACATCGAGGTCGAGGCCGTCGACGGCGGTGATCGCGCCGAACCTCTTCACAACGCCCCGCAGTTCAATTGCCGCCATGGCGGCCATGCTTGCATGGAAGACTCCCGGCCATGCTGGACGAGCGCTGGATCAGGGCACTGCACGTGGAGACGATGCGCGAGGAGGAACTGCACGCCGAGCGCGAGCACCACGTCCTCTTCCAGGCCTCGACGATCGGCGCCCTGCTCGACGGCGCCTACGACGGCGACCTCAGCTTCGCCGAGCTTGCCGAGCACGGCGACCTCGGCCTCGGCACGCTGAACGGCCTCGACGGCGAGATGATCGCCCTCGACGGCGGCTTCTACCGGGCTGACGTAAGCGGCGCGGTCGCTGCGGTGGGCGGAGGCCAGCGGACCCCGTTTGCCGTCGTGACGCGTTTTGAGCCGACGGTTGACCGCCGGCTCGGTGGCCCCCTCGACCACGAGGCGCTGCTGGCGGCGCTGGACGAGCTGATCCCGGCGGAGGCGGCCTCATGCGCGATTCGCCTCGACGGGCGCTTCGAGTCGGTCCGCGCCCGCTCGGTCCCTCGCCAGAGCCCGCCCTACCGCCCGCTGACCGAGGTCGTCGCCGACCAGCACGTCTTCGAGCTATCGGACGTCGAGGGGACGATGCTCGGCTTCCGCTTCCCCGACTACGTCGAGGGGATCGAGGTCAGCGGTTACCACCTCCACTTCATCTCCGCCGATCGCAGCCGCGGCGGCCACGTCCTCGGCTCGCGCTCGAATGGGTTGCGCGCCAGGCTCGACCCCTCCAGCGAGCTGCACGTCGAGCTGCCTCCCGCGATCGACCTGGCCGACCCCGATGTGGCGGCCGCCACCCACGCCGCTGTCGAGGCAGTCGAGCGAGAGCACTGAGGGCGTTCTCGGCCCGGCTCTGCGCGGGGATGGACGATTGTGCCCCCTATAGGGGCATCAAGTGTCCATCTTCGTTCAGCAGTGGCGGTAGAGGAGCCAGGACTCGTTGCGGGCGACGCGGTGGAAGCCGGGGGGGACCTGGCTGGTGAAGCGGGAGGGGTCGTTGGGGTCGAGGACGAAGTTGTGGATGACGAAGGGACTGGCCGGCTTGAGGAAGTAGCCGCGGCGGGGCTGGTGCGCCTGCTCTGAGGAGCTGACGATGCGGGACGGCCGCACGCCGAGGTCGAAGGCGAGGCGGGGAACGGCACGGTGGTTGGGGACCGAGATCGGCAGGCAGAGCGGTTCGAATGCATCGGATTCGGCGAGGTCGCCGAGGTCGGACTCGATTTCGCCCTGGTTGGTCAGGTCGGTGTTGACCTGGGAGAGCAGGTTGTACTGGTTCGGCGCCCAGACGACGAACATCAGCGCGACGACCGCGGCGAAGGCCTGCCAGGCGCGGCGCCAGGGATGACCGCGGTCCAACAGTCGCCAGCCGAGTAGGGCAACGGCGACGAAGATCGCCAGGATCGCCCCGGCGAGCATCGTGTAGCGGGCGATGATCGCCAGGCCGGCGCAGGCGAGGATCGCGAAGGCGCCGAGGGCGAGCAGGGCGGCGGCGAGGCCGATTGCAATCTTTTCCCCGTCATAGTGGGGAAAAAGCTGCAATCGGCGGCGGCGGGAATAGAGGATCGCGACGGCAACGAGGACGCCCCCCAGCGCGCCGACCATCCCCGGCCACTGCATCACTTCGCCGAGGGCGCGCGGTCCGTATAGGACGAGGTTGACCGGGCCGGTGTGGCGGCCCAGCGTTTCCACCGTTTCGCGGGTGCCGGTGAACGAGTAGGTGGGGGAGCCCGCCGTGATCCAGTCGTAGATAGCCCAGAGGATCGGGGCCGCGAAGGCCAAGGCGAAGAGCGTGGTGGTGACGGAGGGGGTGCCTCTCGCCCGGACAAAACGCGGCCTAATGAGGCCGCGTTTTTGAGTATCCGCCCGTTCGAGAGGCACCCCCTCCGTCACTGCGGGCGCATTGACCTCGTCCTCGCCGTCTGGCTGACCTTGCAGACGAAGACCGATGCGGCGGTCCTTTTGGAGCTGGCTGAAATCGACCAGCAGATAGGCGAGGTAGGCGAGCGAGAACAGCCATGCCTCTGGGCGGAGCAGGCCGGCTGGGATGAGGAGAGCTAGTACGGGCCAGCCGGCTCGGGGGCGTTTGGTCTCTATTACGAGGGCGCCGAGGACGAGGGCTATATAGGGGAGGTCTACGTAGGCGCGCAGGCCGTTGGACAGGAAGGGGGCTCGGGTCAGGACGAAGAGGGCGGCCAGGGCGCCGATCGGGCGGTCGAACCAGAGCGAGCCGAGGCGGTAGACGAGGTAGCCGACGAGGCCGAGCGAGACGTAGGCGACGACCATCGTCAGGTCGATCGCGCCGCCGTTCAGCGGCGAGGTGAGGAGGCCGAACAGTTCGGCCAGGGGGTGTGGCGTGGGGGGGAGTGCGGCGCCGCGGTCGGGGTCGAGGCCTTCGCCGAGTTCACGACCCCAGAGCAGCGCGTAGATCGTGTCGTAGTTGGGGAAGCCGACGGGAAAGACCGCCAGTAGCAGCGCCGCGACAGCGGCGACCCAGGCGGCAGGCGTTAGCCACTCGCGGCGCACCGGCGCAAGGTATAGGCGCAGATACACTGGCCGCAGTGCCCTCGCGCAAGAATCCATGTCGAAACTCCGCGTGTGCGGCTGGCGAGCGCCGGACCAAGCGGGGCAAGGACGCAGGGAGGCCGAATAGCCCTGCGCTATTTGGCCGACCGAGGACGCCGCACCGCGCCGGTCCGCCGCCGCCAGGCGTGCGCGGGGGGTTTTGAGATGGGTTCTAACGACTCGACCTCCCTCTACCGCCGTCACCGTCCCGGCTCCTTCGATCAGGTGGTCGGCCAGCAGCACGTCGTCCGCACGCTGCGCAACGCGGTCGAGCAGGGCAAGGTCCACCACGCCTACCTCTTCGTCGGCTCGCGCGGCACCGGCAAGACCTCGATGGCGAAGATCCTCGCCCGCTCGCTCAACTGCGAGCGCGGCGGGCCGACGGTCACCCCCTGCGGCGAGTGCGAGTCCTGCCTGACGATCGCCGCCGGCACCTCGCTCGACGTGATCGAGATGGACGCAGCCTCCAACCGCTCGGTCGACGACATCCGCGACCTGCGCGAGCGGGTCGCCTACGCCCCGACCGGCGGTCGCTGGAAGGTCTACATCCTCGACGAGGCGCACATGCTGACCAAAGAGGCCTGGAACGCCTTCCTGAAGACGCTCGAGGAGCCGCCGCCGAACACCGTCTTCGTCCTCGCCACCACCGAGTCGCACAAGGTGATGGCGACGATCGCCGACCGCTGCCAGCGCTTCGACTTCCAGCGCCCGTCGCTGGAGCAGATCTCAGAGGTGCTGAACCGGGTCGCGGCGGCCGAGTCGATCCAGGTCGACGAGGGCGCCGTGGCGACGATCGCCCGCTCCGCCTCGGGCAGCTTCCGCGACGCGCTCGGCACGCTCGACCAGCTCGTCGCCTACGGCGGCGACAACGTCGGACTGGAAGACGTTCTGCAACTGCTCGGCGCCGCCGACGCCGAGCTCCTCTTCGGCGCGGTCGACGCGGTCATCGTCGAGGACCCCAAGGCGGTCCTGCTCGGGGTCGAGGAGATGGCCCGCTCGGGGCGGGACCCGTCCCAGTTCGCCCGCGACCTGCTCGCCCACCTGCGCCACCTGCTGGTCACCCAGACCGTCGGCGAGGTGCCCAACACCTTCGTTGTCACCGCAACGGACGAAGGTCGCCTGTCAGCTCAAGCAGAAGCAATCGGCGCAGCAACCCTCGTCCGCACCATCGACGAGCTCTCAGCAGCTCTCACCGCCGTCCGCGAGGGCGACGACGCCCGCATGGCAGTGGAGATCGCCCTCTTGAAAGCAGCCCGCCCCGACCTCGATCCCTCGACCGAGGGACTTCTTCGACGTATAGAGAGACTCGAGCAGGGAGGGACGAAAGCTTCCCGGCCGCGGGTCCTGTCACGGGGGGAGGGGGGGTTAGTGGACTCACCCGTCCAAACCCCCCCTTCCCCTCCGCCACCCGCGGAAGATGCGTCTCCGGTTGAGGCCTCGGACCTCCAAGCTTCAAAGGACGCCAGTGAGGCGACCGAGCCCTCGACGTCTGAAGTTGAAGATTCGGGTTCGACGCCGTCCGCCGCCGGCGATCCTCCCGCGGGTGGCGACGGGTCGGGGGTGTCCGGGCAGTCGCGGCGTCCTCTTGCTCGCCCAAGTGACTCCCCGAGTGAGGCAAGCTCCTCTGGCGAGCAACCCAGCGGCAGCCCGGACACCCCCGACCCGGGGTCAGGACCCGCGGGCCACGAGCTGGACATGGAGCAGGTGGTTCGAGTCTGGCCCGCTGTCCTAGATCAGCTGATGCAGACGGCGCCGGCGCTGGCGGCGACCTTCGAGGGTGCGCGCCCGGTTGCTTTTGATGCTGAGGACGGGAGCGTGACCGTTGGCTTCCCGGTGGACCACACCTTCAACAAGCGCAAGGCCGAAGCTCCCGACAAGCGGGAACAGCTGGCTGGGGCGCTGGAGACGGTCCTGGGGCAGAAGCTGCGCCCGGCCTATGCCGTCTTTGACGGTGAGCAAGCTCCTTCGGAGGTTGAGGCTGAGAAGGACAGCGGCGTTGACCATGAGGCGCTGGTGGAGAAGATCAAGAGCGAGTTCGATGCCGAGGAGGTCGGTTGATGGCAAGGGGCGGTCCCGGAGGTTTCGACGTAAACGCGCTGATGAAACAGGCGCAGCAGATGCAGCAGCAGATGCTGGAGGCGCAGGAGTCGCTCAAAGACGAGCTGGTCGAGGCCAGCGCCGGGGGCGGCATGGTCAAGCTGAAGATGGGCGGCGACCTGACCCTGCGCGAGATCGCGATCGACCCCGAGGCGATCGACCCCGAGGAGGCCGAGATCCTCGCCGACATGATTCAGGCGGCGGTCAACGAGGGGCTGCGCGCCGCCCAGGAGCTGCAGAACTCGAAAATGGGCGGGATCACCGGGGGTATGGGAGGCATGCCGGGCCTTCCCGGGATGTGAGCGAGGGTCCGGCACCGCTCTCCCGCTTGGTCGCCGAGCTCTCGCGGCTGCCGGGGATCGGCCAGCGCACCGCGCAGCGACTCGCCTTTCACATCCTCCGCGCCCCCGACGAAGAGGCCGCGGCCCTGGCCGCGGCGATCCGCGAGGTGAAGGAAAAGGTCGGCCTCTGCGAGCGCTGCTTCAACCTCTCCGAGGGCCCGCTCTGCCGGATCTGCACGGACACCAACCGCGACCAGGAGACGATCTGCGTGGTCGAGGAGCCCGCCGACGTGATCCCGATCGAGCGCACCCACGAGTACCGCGGCCTTTACCACGTGCTCGGCGGCGCCCTCTCGCCGATCGACGGCGTCGACGCGAGCGACCTCAAGATCGCCGAGCTGCTCCGCCGGGTCAGCGACGGCGACGTGCGCGAGGTGGTCCTCGCCACCAACCCGACCACCACCGGCGAGGCCACCGCCCTCCACATCGCCGAGCAGTTGCGCGGCCAGGTCACCGTCACCCGCCTGGCCAGCGGCCTGCCGATCGGCGCCGACCTCGAGCACGCCGACGAGGTCACCCTCGGCAACGCCTTCACCGGCCGCCGCACCCTCGACTAGCCATTTTTCCTAGACGAGTATCAGGCCGCAATTTGCGAATTTTTGGCGGCCTGGCGTCCGCTCGAATCGCCAAGGTCTCGGCGTGGCTACGGATGCTCCGACACGAGCCGGTTCTCCAGGCTCCGGCGCGGGGCAGCTCGCCCGCGAGGTCTCGACCCTGCAGGCCTCGCTGCTGGGCAGGCTGCACGAGGAGATGGCGGGACGCGACGGCGAGCTGTTCGCGGCCGCGGCGCGGAAGCTGGCCGAGGAGTTCGGCTCGGTCACGGCGACGGCGGTCGGCACGCTTTGGGAGCACGGCGGGGCGGCACCGGTCGCGGAGGACGAGCACCCGAGCCTCTACCGCGCCGGCCAGATGCGCCGCCGGCTCGACCAGCTGCTCGAATGCCACCGGCGCTACGAGCAGCCCTTTGCCCTGGTCGTTTTCGACGTCGAGGGGCCGGGGGCGCGCGGCGACGACTCGTCGGGGGGAGGCCGCCAGACGGCCCTTGCCGTCGTCGGCGCTGCGCTGAGCGAGAGCGTCCGGCTAGTCGACGAGACCTTCCGGCTCGAGGAGGACGCGCTCTGCGTGCTCGCCCCCGGTCAGGACACCGTCGGCGGCGTGCAGATGGCCGAGCGACTGCTGAGCCAGCTCGATGATCTCGAGCGCGCCGGTGGCCTGCGGATCGGGATCTCGGCGGGCGTCGTCGCCTGCCCCGAGCACGGCAACGACGCCGACCGGCTCCTCCACAAGGCCGACGAGGCGATGTGGCGCGCCCGTGCCGTCAGCCAGCCGGTCGGCGTGGGCGCCCTCGGTGCTGGTGGAAATTCCATCAGTAGCTGAAGGAATTTCCATTCGATCTGCAAATCCCGTCACGAGGTGAAGGAATTTCCGTCAGTAGCTGACGGATTTTGCATCGCTATCCCTTCAACCGGCCAGTGCCAGACCGTCCTCGGGCTGGGTCGGGCTCGGCGTCTTGCTCGGCAGCAGGATCGACAGCAGGGCGGCGGCGAGCACGCAGGCCACCGACGCCCACAGGCAGGCGACCAGCCCGTCCCACTGGTAGAGCAGGCCCGAGAGGATGGTGCCGGCCAGCCGGCCGCCGGCGTTGGCCATGTAATAGAAGCCTACGTTCATCGCCGCCTTGTCGTTCTGGGCGTAGGCGAGGATCAGGTAGGAGTGGACGGCGGAGTTCATCGCGAACACGACTCCGAAGGCGATCAGCCCGACGACGATGACGGCGGTCGGGTCGAGGCCGGCCGTCAGGCCGACGGCGATCGCGGCGGGGAAGGCCGCCAGCGCGAAGGCGAGCCAGGTCGCCGTCCTGCCGTCGGGCTCGGCGCCTCCCGCCCTGCCCCGCCGGCGCACGAAGCCCGGCGCCGCGGCCTGCACGATCCCGTAGCCGATCACCCAGACCGCCAGGAAGCCGCCGGTCTGCCAGAAGCTCCAGCCGAGCACGGTCTCGAGGTAGACCGGCAGGCCGACCACGAACCAGACGTCGCGCGAGGCGAAGAGGAAGATGCGGGCGGCGGCGAGGACGTTGACCGCGCGGTTGTTGGAGAACATGTGCTTGAACCTGGCCTTCGCGTCGGGACTGCCGAGGTGCCCGTGCATCAGCCGCGCGGTGATCAGCAGGACGGTGAAGACCACCGCGGCCAGGATCAGCATCGAGGTCTGGAACCCGGCCAGGGTCAGCATCAGCCCGCCGAGGAAGAAGCCGACCCCCTTCAGCGCGTTCTTGGAGCCGGTCAGGATCGCGACCCAGCGGTAGAGCGAGGACTCGTCGCCCGCGGGCACGACGAGCTTGACCGCGCTCTTGGAGCTCATCTTGGTCAGGTCCTTGGCGATCCCCGAGATCGCCTGCGAGGCCATCACGTAGGGAACGACCAGCCACGCCTGCGGCGCGAAGCCGAGCATGGCGAGCGCGAGGACCTGGGTGCCGAGGCCCATGAAGAGCGTCGTCCTCAGCCCGAACCGGGCGGCGAGCCAGCCGCCGACGAGGTTGGTGACGATGCCGAAGACCTCGTAGAAGATGAACAGCGATGCGATCGTGAACGGCGAGTAGCCCAGTTCGTAGAAGTAGAAGAGGACCAGCATCCGCGTCGCCCCGTCGGCGAGCGTCTCGGTCCAGTAGGCGCCGGTGACCAGGGCGTAGTTGCGCAGATCGGCCTTCTGTTCCAGGGCGGTCGATCCGGCGGCGCCCATAATCCGCATCACCCCCCGCCGAGGCCGAGGGCGACCGTCCGCGCCAGCTCGACCAGACGGTTGGCGTAGCCCCACTCATTGTCATACCAGGCGAGAACCTTGACCTGGGTTCCGTCGATCACCATCGTCGAGAGGGCGTCGACGACGCCGGAGCGCGGGTCGTCGCGGTAGTCGACCGAGACGAGCGGCCGGGTCTCGTAGCCGAGGATGCCGGCCAGCGGACCGGCGGCCGCGGCCTCGAGCAGGCCGTTGACCTCCTCGGCGTCGGTCGGCCGCTCGACCTCGAAGACGCAGTCGGTCAGCGAGGCGTTGAGCAGTGGAACGCGCACCGCGAGGCCGTTCAGCCGCCCCCGCAGCTCCGGGAAGATCAGCCCGATCGCCGTCGCCGAGCCGGTCGTCGTCGGGATCAGCGAGAGGCTCGCGGCCCGGGCGCGCCGCAGGTCCTTGTGGGGGGCGTCGACGATGGTCTGCGTGTTGGTCATGTCGTGCAGGGTCGTGATCGCCCCGTGGCGGATGCCGATCCCCCCGTGCACCACCTGCACCACCGGCGCCAGGCAGTTCGTCGTGCAGGAGGCGGCGGTGAGGATGTCGTGGCGACCGAGCTCCGCGGGGTCGTCGTTCACCCCCACCACCACGTTGAGGGCGGCCTCGTCCTTGACCGGCGCCGCGACGATGACCTTGCGGACGCCCTGCTCGAAGTAGGGCCGCAGCGACTCCGCCGTGCGGAACCTCCCCGAGCACTCGAGCACGACGTCAACCCCCGCCTCACCCCAGGGCACCTCACCGGGGCCCGGCGCGGCCGAGTAGCCGATGCTCTTCCCACCGACGCTGAGGGCGCCTCCCTCTCCCTCCGCGCTCTCCGTCCACCTGCCGTGGACCGAATCGAACGTCAGCAGGTGGGCGGCGGTCGCCGCATCCCCGCTCGGCTCGTTCACGTGGGCGAAGCGCAGCTCCGGCCGGCCCCAGGCGGCGCGCAACGCGAGCCGCCCCATGCGGCCGAAGCCGTTGATGCCCACGCTGGTCACGGCGCCATGCTAAGCATTGACAAACTCGATTTCAATAGATATATGTAAATAGATGGCTGTCGATATGGAGCTCACCACCAAGACCAAGAGGCCCGCCGGGGAGCCATGTTGCGAGCCGGTGGTCTACCCCGACGTTCAGCGTGAGCAGGCACAACGGATGAGCAAGATCGCCAAGGCGCTCGGCGACCCCGTCCGCCTGCAGCTCGTCGATGTGCTGCAAAAGCACGCCGGCAAGGTCTGCGTCTGCGAGCTGGTCCCGCTCTTCGACCTCTCCCAGCCCACCGTCTCCCACCACCTCAAGGTACTGCGCGACGCCGGCATCGTCGGCTCCGAGCGCCCCGGCCTTTGGGCCTACTACTACGTAAAAGCCGACGCACTGGAGGAGTTTTCCGCATGGCTGACCAAGTGAAAGAGACCGACGAGATCCGTGAGGCCGTGCGCAGTCGTTACGCGGCGGCGGCACAGAGCATCGATTCAAGTAGTGCTGCCCCGAGTGGCTCGTGTTGCGGCCCTTCGAGCGCCGTGCTCTCAGACGAGGAAGTTCAGGCGTTCGGGGCATCGCTCTACGACGAGGCGTCCCAGGGCGAGCTCCCCGACACCGCGACGATGGCCTCGCTCGGCTGTGGCAACCCGACCGCGGTGGCGGAGCTGAGCGCGGGGGAGACGGTCCTCGACCTCGGCTCTGGCGGGGGAATCGACGTGCTCCTCTCCGCCAAGCGCGTCGGTCCGACCGGCAAGGCCTACGGCCTCGATATGACCGACGAGATGCTGGCCCTGGCTCGGCAGAACCAGCTCAAGGCGGGCGTGGAGAACGTCGAGTGGCTGCGCGGGGAGATCGAGTCGATCCCGCTTCCCGCCGCGACCGTCAACGTGGTGATCTCAAACTGCGTGATCAACCTCTCCGGCGACAAGCCCGCCGTGCTGGCCGAGGCGGCGCGAGTCCTGAAGCCCGGCGGGCGCTTCGCGGTCTCAGACGTGATCGCCGACGAGGACATGGACGAGGTGACCCGCGCGGACATGGCCGAGTGGACCGGCTGCATCGCCGGAGCGCTGACCCGGCGTGAGTTCGAGCGGGCGCTGACCGGCGCCGGCCTCGAAGACGTCGAGATCGTCGAGACCCACCGGGTTCACGACAAAGCCGCCTCCGCGATCATCCGCGCCCGCAAGCCCGGCTAGGCACCGGCGCCTTGCAAGATCGCTGACAGATTCCCGAAATCTGTCCATAACCGGTGTAAACCCGCGATTCGGGTGCCAGAATGCTGCGCATGCCGGGAATCCGCACCAATGCCGCCGCCGAAGTGCTGGGCGTCAGCCCCAACACGCTGCGCAGCTGGGAGCGTCGCTACGGCTACCCGGAGCCGAAGCGCACCGTCGGCAACCACCGCAACTACGAGCTGGTCGAGCTGCAGACGCTGCGCGACGCGCTCGCGACCACCGGCAACATCTCCTCGGCGATCGAGCTGGCCCGCCAGCGCCAGGAGGCGCCGGCCAGTGGCGACAGCCTGCGGGTGGCGCTGGAGAGCTTCGACGAGGACGCCGCCGACCGCGCCGTCGAGGAGAGCCTCGCGGTGCGGCCGCTGGAGCGGACCGTGGAGGAGATGCTGCTTCCCGCGGTCAACCAACTTGCCGCCGATCCCGAGCGCGAGGCCGAGCTGGAGTTCGCCGCGCGCTGGGCGACCGGCTGGCTGCACGGCGCCCGCCGCCTCGCCTCCGCCGCCTCGCGTCCGGCCGGCATCCTGCTGCTCGACTCGAGCCGCGGCTCCGAGCTGGAGGCGGTTCACGCCCAGGCGCTCGACCTCGCCCTGCGCCGCGCCGGCTTCCGCGTGCTGATGCTTTCCGACGAGCTCGGCGAGGAGCGGATGGAGCGCGCCCTCGGCGCCCTCGAGCCGACCGCGATCGTCCTCTGCGGTCCCGGCGCCGACACGCCTTCCGCGGTTCAGCTCGTCCGCAAGATCCGCGCGTCGGGCTTCGATGCGCCGCTCTACGGCTTCCGTGCCAGCGGCCTGATCGGGGACGCGATCCCCGCCGCCGGCGAGAGCCCCAGTCAGGTGACCGGGATGCTCAACGCCGACCTGCGCCGCCGCGCCAGCCAGGCTTTCGCCTGACCGGCGCGGGGCCGGGTGCGATCGACTACAGGGAGCCGATCGACTTCAGCGCGGCCTGCTTGACCACGTTCGGCAGTGGCGCGAAGTCCAGCGCCGCGCCGTATTTCTGCCCGATCGTCACCGCGTACTTGGCGAACTGCTGCAGGAAGCCCTTCTGGCCTCCGTCATGGGGAACGATCCCGTAGGTGAAGGTCGAGATCGGGTAGGCGGTCTTCGCCTTCTTGGGCGGGTTGGTGATGCTGAGTTTGTTGCTGGCCGGAACCTTCTTGACGATCGAAGCTGCCGCCTCGATGTTGTTCAGGTTCGGAAACTCGAAGTTCCCGGCGTTGTTCTGGATGGCGGCGGCTCCCAGGCCGGCGGCGAGCAGATATGACGCCGAGATGTAGCCGATCGAGCCGTTGGTCGAAGTGACCGTCGAGGTGACGCCGGAGTTGCCTTTGCCGCCGACGCCGCCGGGGGGGAACTGAACGCTGGTGGCGGAGCCGACTTCGTTCTTCCACGCCTTGCTGACCTTGGAGAGGTAGTCGGTGAAGGCGTAGGTGTCACCCGAGCCGTCGCTGCGGAAGACCGGCGTGATCGTCATCCCAGGCAAGTGGGTTTTGGGGTTCAGCTTCTTGATCTTCGGGTCGTTCCACTTGGTGATCTTGCCGAAGTAGATGCCGGCCAGTATCGAGCCGGACAGGTTCAGTTTCTTGACCCCGGGAATGTGGAAGCCGATCGCAACTCCGGTCAGCGCCCAGGGGATCTGAACGCAGTTGTTGCAGGCCCCCGCCTGTTCGGGCGTCAGCGGTGCGTCGGAAGCGCCGAAGTCAACGGTGCGGGCGGTGATCTGGGCGATGCCCGCCCCGGAGCCCACAGAGGCGTATTTGACCGGGATGCCTTCTTTGATTTCGAAGCCGCTGATCCAGTTGGCCATGAGAGGGGCGACCAGTGAGGATCCGGCCCCGTTGAGTCCCGCGGCGGAGGCGTTGGCCGCTCCCGTCGCCATGACCAGGACGGCCGCGATGGCTACCCCAAGCAACCTAATGCGATTCAAGAGAATTCCTTTCGACTCGTTTCGATGTCATCTGGCGGGCGCAGGGTGCAGCCCGGGCGCGGCATAGCATTGGGCCCAGGAGTCACAAACATGTGTCAATCTCGTGAAGGATGTGGTTACAAAAAGGTAACGGTGCTTTTCGTACTTGTTACTGATCTGTGAAGAGTTGTTTCACTCTTGTGAAAATCGGGATAAGTCCTGTTTCGGGTCGGCGATCTCCTCTACGCTGCGCGCCGATGAGCGGCACCACGGTGAATCCGGCCTACCTGCCGGCGGGAAACGACGGACGGGACGCACGCGCCGCGAGCAGGCTCCGTCGGATCGACCGCATCGGCGACGGCCTTCTCTTCGGCCTCTGCGCCTTCGCCTCCCTGCTCGGCGCTGTGGTCCTGGTCATGGTCGCGTACCAGATGGTGCACGGCGCCAGCCCCTCGATCGCCAAGTTCGGGCTCGGCTTTCTCACCGACACCACCTGGCAGCCCAACTTCAACGTCTACGGTGCCGGCACGCTGATCTTCGGCACCGTCGTCAGCTCCTTCGTCGCGCTGGCGATCGGCGCGCCGATCTCGATCTCGATCGGCCTCTTCCTCAGCCTGCTGGCGCCGAGCGGCGTGCGCGGCGTGATCTCGCCGCTGGTCGAGATGCTGGCGGCGATCCCAAGCGTGATCCTCGGCTTCTGGGGGATCCTGATCCTCGCTCCCTTCGTCCAGTCCGACGTCGAGCCCTGGCTGCACGACTGGTTCGGCTTCATCCCCCTCTTCGGGCCGCCGCGGACGACCGGCGCCAGCGTCTTCACCGCCAGCCTGATCCTGACGATCATGATCATCCCGATCATCGCCTCGATCTCGCGCGACCTCTTCCTTGCCGTTCCGCCCGAGATGCAGGACGGCGCCAGCGCCCTCGGCGCGACGCGCTGGGAGGTTGTGCGCGGCATCGTCCTGCCGACCACCGCGTCAGGCGTCACCGCCGCCTCCCTGCTCGGCCTCGGCCGAGCTCTCGGTGAGGCGATCGCGGTGACCCAGGTGATCGGCGCCGGCTCGAAGATCAACGCCAACCTGTTCGAAACGGGCGACACGCTCGCCGCTCGGATCGCCAACCAGTTCCCCGGGGCGATCACCCAGATGCACATCGCCTCGCTCTACTACCTCGGCGTGATCCTGCTCGTGATCGGGCTGCTCTCCAACTTCCTCGCCCAGTGGATCGGCCGCCGTTTCGACTACTCGCGGAGTGTGGCGAAGTGAGCGAGGCGGGAATCGACCCGACGGCCCCGCTGACCGCCTCGGGCAACCTGCGCAGGCGCCGCGTCGTCAGCCGCGTCGCCGAAGCCGGCGCGACCGTCGCCGCCGTGGCCGCTGTCGCCGTGCTCGGCATCGTCACCTACACGGTCGTCGCCCGCGGCGCCAAGGCGATCAGCCTCGACTTCCTCTTCACGGGCGAACCGACCGGGATCGGGCCGGCGATCCTCGGCACGGGCCTGATCGTCCTCGTCGCGACCGCGATCGCGATGCCGATCGGCGTCCTCACCGCGATCTACCTGACCGAGTTCTCCGGCTCGCGGGTCTCGGGATTCGTGCGCTCGACGCTCGACCTGATGAACGGGCTGCCCTCGATCGTCGTCGGCCTCTTCCTCTTCGTGCTGCTGGTCAAACCGACGCAGACCCTGTCCGGTTTCGCCGGGGCGCTTGCGCTTGCGATCATCGAGCTGCCGCTGATCGCCCGCGGCAGCCAGGAGGTGCTCTTGCTGGTGCCGAACAGCCTGCGCGAAGCCTCCGACGCGCTCGGCGTCAGCCGCTGGCGCTCGGTGCTGACCGTGATCCTGCCGACCGCGCTCGGCGGCATCGTCACCTCGACCGTGCTCGCCGTAGCTCGCGCCGCCGGTGAGACGGCGCCGCTGATCCTCCTCACTCCATCCAGCATCGGGACCGAATTCAACTTCAACATCTTCGAAGCGGTTCCCAGCATCCCGGTGACGATCTTCGGCCTCTCGGAGGAAGCGAACCCGGAAGGTTTCACGCGCGCCTGGGGCAGCTCGCTGGTCCTGCTCTCGGCGATCCTCTTCGCCAGCCTCGGCGCGCGGGCGCTCCTCGCCCGCAGCCGCGCGAGGATGACTCGATGAGCGGCGGCTTCGACAGCTTCGAGGGGGGCGGGTCGCCGGTGCCCGGCCGCGTCCGGATCCAGAGCGGGCCGGTCGCCGGCCCGGCCGGGGGGGCGGCGCGGCGACGCGGGAGGCCGGCCTCGAATCTGTCTTCGAAGCCCGCGAGGTCTCGGTCTACTACGGGCGCAAGCGGGCGCTGGCGGCGGTCAACCTGGGCATTCCCCGCAACCGGATCACCGCCCTGATCGGGCCCTCGGGCTGCGGCAAGACGACCTTCCTGCGCAGCCTCAACCGGATGAACGACTCGGTGCCGAGCTTCAGGATCGAGGGGCAGATCCTCTACCACGGCCACGACATGTACGCCGGGAACGTCGACCGGGTCGAGGTGCGCCGCCGCATCGGCATGGTCTTCCAGAAACCGAACCCGTTCGCGAAGTCGATCTACGACAACATCGCTTGGGCGCCGCGCAACCTGGGGATGAAGCGCGGGCTGGACGAGCGGGTCGAGGAGGCGCTGCGCGGCGCCGCCCTCTGGGACGAGGTCAAGGACCGGCTCAAGGACAGCGCCCTCGGCCTCTCCGGCGGCCAGCAGCAGCGGCTCTGCATCGCCCGTGCGATCGCGATCGAACCCGACGTGCTGCTGCTCGACGAGCCGGCCTCCGCGCTCGACCCGATCGCGACCGCTTCGATCGAGGATCTGATGCACAGCCTCAAAGGCCGCTTCACGATTGTGATCGTGACTCACAACATGCAGCAGGCGGCCCGCGTGGCCGACCGCACCGCCTTCTTCAGCCTCGACTCGAGCCACGGCGAGCCGTCGGGGACGCTGATCGAGTTCGCCGATACCGAGAAGATCTTCAGCCGGCCCGACGACCCAAGAACCAGGGATTACGTCAGTGGCCGTTTCGGCTGAGGCCGTCTGACCAAGCAGGTCGGTGCCGCAGGGAGCGAGGTGAGGGGAGCGCACTTCTAGTGCGTGACCCGATCCGAGCGACTGAGGCCGCCGAGATGCGCCGGTCAGACGGCCTCAGCTAGCGGCGCAGGATCGAGTCGCTCGATACCTGGGCCAGCAGCGGTTGGCCGCACTGCCAGCAGAAGGTCGCGCCGCTCGAGTGCGGGGCGCTGCAGTTGGAGCAGGTTCCGGCCGTGCCGGTCTCCTCGGTGCGGACGATCCGTTCGACCTCGCTCAGCTCGGCGTCGGCGTCCTGCAGGGCGACCGCCCGTTTGACCAGGACCTCGACCTTGATCTGGTTGCGGATCGCCATCTCGTAGACGAGCCCGCCGAGGTCCCACTGCAGCTCGGCGACACGGGCGACCAGCTGGTCGCGCCTCCGTTCGAGGTCGACGAGCAGCTCCTGGCCGACAGCCGGGCTGGCCGCTCCCCGCGGTGCAGCGGGTTTCCGCGCTGGCGTCGGCGCGTGACCGTTGGTCGCGGCAGCGGGCGAGGCCCCGTTGGATGATGCGGCCTTGGCGGCACGACGCGGGTTGCGCAGGGATTTGGGTAGCCGGCTCATCTATTCGCCGAAGAAGTTGCCGGTGAATTCGCCGTTTTCGCAGCCGGCGGCGCCCGCTTCGCACTTGTCGCCGGGCTTGACCGTCGGCGGCGCCAGCTTCACCCCGGGCTTGGTATGGAGCACTTCTTCGGCCGCGGGATGTGCTTCCGCCGCCTTTGCCGCGGCTTCTTTCTGCTTCTTGGTCTTCGCGCTTGCCGCGCCACCGCCGGTCGTGGTTTTGCCCTTCGAGGCGGTCGCTTCCGTTTCGCCGCTGCCGCCGCCGACTTTGATGATCTGAGGCGCCGCCGCCGTCTGGGCGACTTCCTGGTGGCCCGAGCGCCCGATCAGGACGCCGATGCCGAGTGCCAGCAGCAGCGTGCCGACCCCGGCGATCAGCGCGGCGTTGGGCGAGATGCCCGTCCGCTTCTTCTTCGGCGGCGGGGGTGGCGTCTGCCGCGGCTGTTTCACGGCGTCCATCAGGACGACCGCATCCATGAAGGGAAGTCGCGGATCGCCGCGCCGCTGCCCGCACTCGAGGCAGTAGCGCTGGTCGGCCGCAAGAGGCCCTCCGCAGGACGGGCACCGGTCCCCACCCTGAACCGCCGAGGGCGGGATCGGCGCCGTCATTTCCGACTCGTGCGGTGCCGACGGCGTCGCGGACCGCGACGGCGTGAGATCGGGCTGCGGAACCGGAGGAAGCGAGACGTCGGTCAAGGCAGATCCGATTGTCACGATCCCCTGAAATGAGGTGTTGTCAACCTGTAAATGGTTGGTAACCAGAGTGTTAAAACAGGTACTCAGGATCTTCACAAGTTGCCTCAGGCGTGTCACGAGACTGCACATCAGTGACCGACTCCAACGGCGATGCGGGCTCCGTGAGGCAGGGGGTCGGAACCTGTGCGGACTGCAGTGCGGCGCTCGAGGTGGGTCAGCGCTACTGCCTGCGGTGCGGGGCAAGAAGTGGGCCGTTGCCGGCGATGGTCGCCGATCGCGTCGGGGCGCTGAAGGAGCGAGGACGGCCCGGCGCGGCGAGCGGGAACGGTAAGCAGCCCGCGCCCGCGGACACCCCCGACACGGCAGAAGGCGACGATTCCGAGAAGGGCGGGCCATGGAGCTTCATGCCCTCGCCGCAGGTCGCCGCGATCGCGGTGATGGCGCTGCTGGCGGCCGGTGTCGTGCTCGGCTCGGTCACCAACCCGCTCGCCCAGGGGGCGGGAGCGGCGTCGATCATCCTCGAAGAAATGGGCGGGGCGGAAGCCCCCGAAGTCGAAGAACCGCCGGCGGAAGCCTCGGAATCGCCTGCCGAAGCGCCGAGCTTCGCCGCCGTCCCCGAAGCGCCCTTGGCGGCACCGCTCGAAGAAGAATCGCCCGGAGCGGAACCCGCTCCCACCCCCAATCCGGTGCCCTTCGACCCCGAAGAAGGCGAAGAATCGCTGCCGGAAATCAAACACGTCTTCCTGATCGTGCTCGAAGGCCACGGCTACGAAGAAGCGTTCGGCAAGGAATCCCCGGCGCCGTACCTCGCGGAAACGCTGACCGCGGAAGGCAAGCTGCTTGCCAACTACTACGCCGTCGCCCAGGGCGGCCTTGCCAACGAGATCGCGCTGCTCAGCGGCCAGGGGCCGACGCCCCAGACGGCGCTGAACTGTCCCGAAAGCACGCCCGTCTCACCTGGCACGGTGAGCGTCGCAGGGCAGGTGGAAGGCGAAGGCTGCGTTTATCCGCCCGAGACCAAAACGCTCCCCGGGCAGCTGGTCGAAGCGAAACTGACCTGGAAGGCCTACGTCGAACCCGAACCGGTGGCCGCCTGGCGCAAGCCGTTCGCCTATTTCGCCGCGCTCGGCGAAGACCCCGAAGCCGGGCAGCACGAAGCCGGCCTCGACCAGCTCGCCACCGACCTGAAGGACCCGAAGGACACGCCCTCCTTCTCCTACATCGTGCCCAACGCCTGCCACGACGGCGGCGAAGCGCCCTGCGCCCCCGAACAGCCCGCCGGCCTCGCCGCCTCCCAAGGCTTCCTCGAAACCGTTGTGCCCGAGATCACCGCCTCGCCTGCCTACCAGAGCGAAGGCGGCCTGATCGCGATCACCTTCGACCAGGCGCCCCAGACGAGCCCCGAACCGGACACCAGCTCCTGCTGCGCCGCGCCCGAATACCCGAACCTGCCGCCACCTCCGGCGCCGGCGAGCGCCGAACCGCCCGCGACCGGCCCGGTCAAACCGACGGGTGGCGGCGGTCAGGTCGGGATGCTGCTGCTCTCGCCCTACCTCGCCCCGGGCACGGTCGAAGAAGACGCCTACTACAACCACTTCTCCTTCCTGCGCAGCGCCGACGAACTGTTCGGCCTCGAACCGATCGGATACGCCGCCGAACCGGCATTGACGGGCTTCGAACCCTCGCTGTTCGATGCCTCGCCGGAAGAATCGACCACGGCCGCGCCGCCACCTGGCACTAGTCCAAAAGAATGAGGATCGCCGTCAGCGTGCCCAGCGCGATACCGCCCCAGGCAAGCGCCGGTCGCATCCAGTCCTCCGAATCGGGGGATCTGTCGCCGGTCAGGACCCGCTCGACCCGCGCGCCGCGCCTGCTGCCGTAGCCGATCGTGAGGATGCCCCAGACGGCGAAGCCGACGCCGGCGATCACGTAGGGCCAGCGCACCGCGGTGTTGTTCAGCTCGGGCACTACCCGGCCGACTCCGAGCGCGACCGCGAGCGCGGTCAGGCCGGTGCGCCACCAGGCCAGCTCGGTGCGCTCATTGGCCAGTCGCGTGCGATGGGTCGCGTCGGCGACTTTGCCTGCCTCGGAATCCGGCTCTTGCGCCAAGGTGCCCCCGAGCCTACTGTGCCCCCTCGGGCGTCGCGCTCTCGCTGATTCCGTAGCGGTCGTGCAGACGTCGCAGCGGCGCCGGCGCCCACCAGTTCCACTTGCCGAGCAGCTCCATCAGCGAGGGGACGAGCAGGGCGCGGACGATGCTGGCGTCGATCAGCACGGCCAGCGCGGTGCCGACCCCGTTCTGCTTGATGAAGATGATCTTCGACGTCGCGAAGGCTCCGATCGCCACGGCGAAGAGCAACGCCGCCGCGGTGACGATCCGCCCGGTCCGCTCCAGCCCGATCGCGACGCACTCCGAGTCCGAGGCGCCGTTGTCGCGCGCCTCTTTGATCCGCGAGAGCAGGAAGACCGCGTAGTCGGTCGAGAGGCCGAAGGCGACGGCGAAGAGCAGGATCGGCATCGTCTGCTCGATCCCCCCGGTGCCCGAGTAATGCAGCAGCCCTTCGAAGCGGCCGTCCTGGAAGATCAGCACGAGCAGCCCGAAGACGGCGCTGAGGTTGAGCACGTTCATGATCAGCGACTTGATCGGCAGCACCACGGATCCGGTCATCAGGAAGAGGATCGCGAGGGTCGCGAGGACGATGATCGCGAAGGCGATCGGCAGGTGGCGGGCGAGGCTGCCCTGGAAGTCGATGAAGTCGGCCGTGGCGCCGCCGACCAGCAGGGTCGCGCCGGGCGGGGCGCCGATCTCGCGGACCCGTTCGACGGTCGCCTTGCTCGCCTCCGAGTTGAATGGGTTGGCGGAGATCGCCTGGATCGCGGTGACGCCGCCGCGCAGCGGCCGCGGCGGGTAGACGGCGGCGATGCCGGGAGTCCGGCGGACCCGCGCCACGGTCGTCGCGACTCCCCGGGCGTTGCCGCCGTCTACGGATACCCAGATCGGCGCTTCGCGGTAGGGCGGGAACTCCGCGGTGACGAGGTCATAGGTCTTCTTCGCGCTTGCTTCCTCAGGGAGCACCCGTGCGTCAACCGTGTCGAACTTGATGCTGAAAAAGGGTATTCCGAGGACGATCAGCAGCAGGGCGCTGAGCGTCGCGATCGGCACCGGCCGGCGCATCACGAAGCGCGAGAGCCGGTACCAGAAGCCCTGCGCGTCGGGGCGGGCTTCAGCCTCCGCCCGCCGCCGCAGGAAGCGCGGCGAGAGCGCGTTGACCCGGCTGCCGAGCAGGGTCAGCACGGCGGGCAGCACGGTCAGCGAGATCAGCGCCGCGAGCAGCACGACCAGCGAGCCGCCCAGCCCCATCGAGTAGAGGAAGCGCTGGGGAAAGACGAGCAGCGAGGCCAGCGCCGCGGCCACGGTGAGCGAGGAGAAGAAGACCGTGCGGCCGGCGGTGGCGAGGACGCGGCGCATCGCCGCCAGGCCGGGGCCGTCCTTGGCGATCTCCTCGCGGTAGCGCGAGACGATGAAGAGGCTGTAGTCGATCGCCAGCCCCAGTCCCAGCCCGGTCGTCAGGTTGAGGGCGAAGATCGAGATCGAGCCGAATTCGCTCGCCACCCGCAGGATCAGGAAGGTGCCGACGATCGCCAGCACGCCGATCATCACCGGCAGCAGCGAGGCGACGAGGCTGCGGAAGAAGACGAAGGAGAGCAGGAAGAGCAGCGGGAAGGCGAGCATCTCGGCTTTGCGCAGGTCTTCCTCGACCTGCTTGTTGACCTGCTCCTGGGCGACCGCGGCGCCGCCGACGAGGATGTCGGGGCGGCCCGCGAGGCTGTCGGCGATGTCGGCGCCCGCTTCCTGCCACTTCTTGTCGTCGGTCGGTTTCAGCGCCACCGCGAGGTAGGTCGAGCGACCGTCACGGGAGACGAAGTCGCGCGAGTGCGTGGTGTAGAAGCCGCTGACCGAGGCGACGTCGCCGCGGGCGCGCAGCTCGCGTTCGAGCCGGGCGATCCGGCCGCGGGTCGCCGGCGTGGCCACCGGCGCGTCGGTGGCGACGACCATCACGGCGGGAATGCGCAGGCCCGCGTCCTTCAACTGTTCCCTCGCCTTCACGGCCTCGGTGGCGGGATCGTCGGCGCCGTAGGGGTCGAGCCGCGAGGCGACCGAGCCGCCCAGCGCGCCGGCGAGCAGGAAGAGGGCGATCGCGATCAGACCGATCCGGAGGGCGTGACCGTCGGCGAGGCGTGCGAGTGAGTCGAACATCAGCTGCTCCTTTTCTCTTGCGCCGGCTCGAGCAGCTGGGATTCCATCCGCTCGCACCACCCGGCGAACCACTCGTTGAACTCGATCCCCGCCCGCAACACCATCGGCGGGAAGGGGTCCTCGATGGCGGCCTTTTCCGCCTCCATCGAGCGCAGCCGCTCGCTCAGCTCGAGCCGCATCGAGCGCATCGAGCGCAGCGTCTCGACCGCCTCGGCGGGCTTCAGCGCGCCGGAGAAGAAGAGTTTCAACAGGCCTTCTTCGCGCATCTCAGACGTCTCCGGGGGCTTGCGCAGCCAGTCCTTGAGCTCCGCCTCGCCGTCGGCGGTGATCGCGTACACCGTGCGCTTACGGTCGCCGCGAGAGGCGTCGATGCCCTCGACCAGCCCGGCCTCGGAGAGCCGTTTCAGCTCGGGATAGATCTGGCCGTAGCTGGCCGCCCAGAAGAAGCGGGTCGTCTTGTCGACCATCGCTTTGATCTCGTAGCCCGAGCGCGGTTCGCGGCTGACCATGCCGAGGATCACATAGGCGGTCGAGCTCAGGTCCATTGCGTCTAGATATATCGCTCAGATATATCTGGAAGTGTGAGCTGGCTCACGCTTATCCCTTCTCTGTAGAAGCGGAATCCGCCGGGGCACGGACCTACCTTTCTGGACATAGAAAGCAAAACAGCCCCGCACTGCCGAAACAGCCGGGGGCCAGGCACCGAAAGGCGGTCACCTTCCGATGCACCACGAGGCTAATGGCGGGCATTCTCAGCCCCTGCAGAACCACGCCCAGGACATCCGCGACCAAGCCGTCGCGCTCACGTTCGTCCTGACGCTCCATCCCAAGCATCTGACGATCCCGCAGCTGGCCCGGGCGCTCTACGAAGACCGGAGGCGCTTCAAGCGCCCTGATGCCGTCGAGAGAGCGGTGAGGGATCTGGTCGGCGTCGGGTTGGCCCAGATCGACGGCGGGCTGGTCAAGCCGACCGTCGCCGCCGTGCGGTTCCTCGCCCTCATCGAGAGCGGCGTGTAGGCGTACTGAACCATGATCTCGTTGAAGAGCAGACGCAAGTCTCGGGAGGAATCCTTTCCGACGTCTGCGGGCAAAAGTAGGGTCGGACAGATGAGTGAGTCTGAGCAGTCAACCGTTGAGCAGAACAGCAGTGGGCCAGTTAGCACCCTGTTTGCCCTGCTGATCATCGTCGCCTGCGCTGTAGGGCTTGTATTGCTCGTCAAGGGCCTCTATCCAGCTGACCTGCCGTCAACCGCAAATCCCAATTTCATCGACAACATTTTCGACAACCGAGCCGTTGTCTGGGCGGCTCGACTCCTGCTCGTCTCGGCCGCTGCTGTCCTTGCGTTTGGCGGCGTCTTCATCGTCATTTCGACCGGCATTCGTATGAAGAATGGAGAGTGGTTGCGGCGGGCGGGGCCTTTCGAGATTTCGGAGACCGCCGTAAGCGAGATTGAAGGCCAGGTGGACTTTTGGCGTCAAGCCGCGCTGGCGGGCCAGGAGGAAGTCGCAGAGCTAACGGAGCGTCTGGAGGAGTCAGACGAGTTGATCGAGCAACTTCACAACATGCTCGACGATGGTTAGGCCCTGATCTTTCGAGGTCTCTTTCCAATAGGTCTATCCTTGGAGAGGAGCACATATGACGCAAGAGCAGATAGACAAGCGCGTTGAGCAGACGCTTAAGCGGAATCAGGCGGCAGTCAAACAAGCCAACAATCGCGGGCAAAGGCTAAATCGGGCCGCAGAGCGGTCAACGCTCGTCATTGATCGCGCGTTTAAGCAGCTTCGCCAAGGCAGTTAGCGGCTGTTCAGCGACTTGCATGCCTAAGCACCCAGCGAAGACCAAGCAGAGCACTGAAAGGGGACTAGAGATCCCGGTCCCCTCCAAAGGCGACTTCGACGCCGCCCTGTCTAAGGTCGCTCCGCCAGCAGGTCGTAAACGCCCTGCCGAGAAAGATCGGCCTCAGAAGCGATCTGAGTGACCGGCACTCCCGCCTTCTGCGCCTGCTGACAGAAGCCGCGTAGATCCTCGGTTGCCTGTCGCTTCGCCGCGTCGGCCCTCTCCCGGCGCTTGGCAGCGCCCCGGATGCTGCGCAGGATGCTGGCTTCGCTCATCGTCCGGCCCTCTCAGCGATATCGACCATCGCGAAGAACATGCCGCGAGCCTCGCGGCGCTGGTTGTAGCGCCAGGCGTACTCGTCCAGATAGGACTGGAGCCATTTCCCGGACACCTGCTTGTAGGTGCCCCGCATCCCCGTTTTGAGGTTGCCGAAGAAGCCCTCGATCGTGTTCGTGTGGATGTTGCCTCGGACGTAGACGCCCGCCGAGTGGTTGATCACGCTGTGGCCGGCGTACTCGCGGGAGAGCGGCTTGTAGGTCATCCAGTCGTCCGTGAAGATGATCGCCTCCGGATTGACGTTGGCCCGCACGGCTCCACTCAGCGGCTCGCCTCGGCGCGAGGCGATCACGCGTAGCTTGACCCGCCCGCCGCGCTCGACCATCCCCAGTACGGTCGTCTTAGCCTCTCGCCACTGAGCCTGCTCTCTGCCCGTCTTTAGCTTGCGGCGGGGCCGTCCACCCCAAGAAGTCTCATCGACCTCCACATCGCCTTTCAGCGGTTTGTCGTCGTCTTTCATCAGGATCTTGTTGAACATGCGCCAGGCGGTCTTGTAATGGACGCCCAGCTCGCGCTCAAGTTGTTTGGCGGATATGTGCATCGCGTGCTCGTCATCAGGTGCATGGCGTAGAACCACAGATGCAGCGAAGTTGATGACTTGTGGAAGATCGTGCCGGCCGTGGGGTGGACGTGGTGCCCGCAGCCGGTGCAGGTCCATGATTGCCGCCCCTGCTTGGTCGCGTGGCACCTGAGACGCGCTCAGAGCCGCACCTGGGCAGTGGGCGTGCTCCCCGTCCGCAGAGTGCCGGGTCCGCCACAGATGCTCAAGGCAGGCCGCATCGTCGGGGAACTCCCGCTGGAACTCGGTCAGCGTGTATTCAGAGGTTGAGGATTTCGCTCGCCGGGGTTCGGGGCGGTTGGCCGGTGGCAGGGTGTAAAGATACTTGACAGACCGGATGCTGTCAAGCAACTTTACATTTGGCTACTCTGTGCCGATGCAGCCAGCGCCCCCCGAAGGCCCCCGTCTCAAGGTGGATGGGGCTATCAAAAGTCTTGAGACCCTCAAAGGCGAAATCGACAGCTTTGTTGAATCGGACCCGCATCGTGTTTCCGTCAAGTTTGAGCCCGAAGCTGGCTGCCACGTCGCGCGCCTAACCTCCATCCAGGAACCCGATCCCCAGATGGGAATTCGGGTCGGGGAGCTTGTCCACAATCTTCGCTCCGCCCTCGATCACATCGCTTGGCAACTCGCACGCATCCAAAATTCGGAGGAGGCGTGCGCGAAGCGCGCGAGGGATATCGCATTCCCCGTCAGCAACACCCGCGAGGACTTTGAGCGCCTCCCGCTCCTTGGCCTCATCAGCGAGCCTGCACAGGCATTCCTCCGCGAGTTCCAGCCGTACCAGCGAGTCGATGGACCGCGCGATCACTGGCTGGCTCGCCTTCATCGGCTCTGGAACAGAGACAAGCACCGTGTTGTACATGTGGCCCTGACTCTCGCGGACGTTGGTAAGACCGCCTTTGTCAGCGCTGTTCTTTCGCCCGACGACGACAGCCCCCTCTCGATGGAGTCTCTCCTGAACCGCTACGACGGGCAAATACACCAAGGCGCAGAGATCGCCTATCTCCGCTTCGACCGATCCGATCCGACAGCCCAGAAAGTGGAGGTGGATCGCCACCCTCCCGCAGAGGTAGCTTTCAGCGCAGGACGGGAGCGCTTCAAATTCGAGCATCTCTCCAACCTCTGCGCCCGCGTCGCCCAACTCCAAGCCAGGTTTGACCTTCTTTGGGAAGCCAGTCATTTCGACGCCTCCCCGTCCGTGAGCGACTAGCGGGAGTCCAGTTCAACCCACTGTGGGGGTGTCGGTGCAACGTTCTGCCCAAAATCGCGGTATTCCGCTCTGTTATGCGCTTTGCGGGTCGTCGGCTTCTATTAGAAGGGATAGGCGTGAGCTGGCTCACGTATGCCGGCGGCGTCCGCCTCAGCGAATCCGTTCCGGCATGAAGCGGTAGCCGATGCCGAAGTGGGTGTGGACATAGCGCCAGTCGGGCGCCGTCACTTCCAGCTTGGCTCGAACCTTGCGCACCAGCACGTTGAACGGAGCGGTTGCGGCGCGGCATCTCGCCTCCCCACATCGCGGTGTAGATCTCGGGGCGCTGGACGACGCTGTCGATTCGCTGTGAGAGCAGAAAGAAGAGCTCGAACTCACGCACCGTGAACCCGGCGCGGCGATCGTCGACCAGGACCTGCAGCTCGGCGGGCCTCACCTCGAGATTTGCGATCCGGAACGCCGTCTCAGGCGATTCCGGCGCCGGCGGTTCTACCAGCATGCGAGGGACTCTCGCCGAGCACCATCCCGAAACGGTGAATTCTCTGTTTCGAAGTTGAGAAGATTTGGATAACAACCGAGCGGCAGCTCGGCTCACTCAGCCCAGCTCGGCGATCAGCGCCGCGACGACCTCGGGTCGGCTGGCGACGATGAAAACGCATCGGTTTCCAGGCGCTCGGGCTTTAGCGCGACTATCCTCGGCTGTTCGATGAACGGCTCTGGCTCCGACATAGTGGTGATGAAGTTCGGCGGCACCTCCGTCGCCGGCGCCGAGCAGATCAAGCGCGCGGCGCGGCGGATCGTCGCCGCACGCGAGGCCGGCAATCGGGTCGTAGCGGTGCTTTCGGCACGGGGCAAGACGACCGACGAGCTCGTCGCGCAGGCGCTTGAGATCTCCGCGCGGCCGGTGGCGCGCGAGATGGACATGCTGCTCTCCACCGGCGAGCGCATCTCCTGCGCGCTCTGCGCGATGGCGATCCACGACATGGGCCACGAGGCGATCTCGCTGACGGGATCCCAGGCGGGCATCGTCACCGACTCCTCCCATACCCGGGCGAAGATCATCGACGTGCGCGCCGAGCGCATTCGCGAGACTCTGGAGGGGGATCGGATCGTCCTCGTCGCCGGCTTCCAGGGCGTCTCCACCGACAGCCACGACGTCACCACCCTGGGCAGGGGTGGATCGGACACGACCGCGGTCGCTCTCGCCGCCGCCCTCGACGCGAGCGTCTGCGAGATCTACACCGACGTCGCGGGCGTCTTCAGCGCCGACCCGCGCATTGTCCCCGACGCTCGCAAGCTGCCGTTCGCCTCATATGAGGAGATGCTCGAGATGTCGGCCTCGGGCGCCAAGGTGCTGCAGCTGCGCTCGGTCGAGTACGCGCGCAACAACGGCGTACGCATCCACTGCCGCAGCAGCTTCGAGGACGGCCCCGGTACCCTCGTGGTCAGCGAAGAGGAAAGTGAGCAGGAGAGCGTGGAGCAACCTTTCGTAACCGCAGTGACCCACTCCGACGGCGAGGCGCGGGTGACGCTGACCGGCGTCCGCGACGAACCGGGCGTGGCCGGCCGCATCTTCACCTCGCTGGCCGAGGCCGGCATCAACGTCGACGTGATCATCCAGAACGAGCCGGCCGGCGACAACGCGCTCGCGGACCTCTCCTTTACCGTTGACCGCTCCGACCTGACCGCGGCGACCGACACCGTCGGCGCCCTCGAGGTCAGCCAGGGCGTGCGCAGCGAAGAGCGGATCGGCAAGGTCTCGATCGTCGGCGCCGGCATGCGCTCCCACCCCGGCGTCGCCGCCAAGGTCTTCGAGGTGCTCGGCGGCGAGGGGATCAACATCGAGATGATCTCCACCTCGCCGATCAAGATCTCATGCGTCATCTCGGCCGACCGCGTCCCCGATGCGGTCCGGGCGCTGCACCAGGCCTTCGAGTTGGGGACGGATGCGGTCAACCCTGAGGATCCGATGGGCGATCACAGGCCGACCGTTTCTCGGTAGCTCTTCGGCCGCGGGTCCTGTCGTGAGAGGAGGGGGTGTTAGCGGACTCACCCGTCCGAACACCCCCTCCTCCCACGCCACCCGCGGGTGGGGCGCTTCGTCATACTCGGACTGATGTCTGAAAGCGGATACAGAGTCGGTGTGCTTGGGGCGACGGGGCTGGTCGGAACCACGATCCTGGACCTGCTTGCGAACCGGGAGTTCCCAGTCGCTGAGCTGACTGTCTTTGCTTCCGAGCGGTCGGCCGGCAAGTCGATCGCGTGGGGCGGGGAGGAGCTCGAGGTCCGTGCCCTCAGCGAGGATTCGATCCAGGGGCTCGACGTCGTCCTCTCCTCGGCCGGCGGTGCGGTCAGTGCCGAGTGGACGCCGAAGCTGGTCGAGGCCGGTGCCGTGGTCGTCGACAACACCAGCTACTGGCGCATGCACGACGACGTGCCGCTTGTCGTCGCCGAGGTCAACCCTGACGACCTCGCGGCCCACAAGGGGATCGTCGCCAACCCGAACTGCTCGACCATGCAGATGGTCGTGGCGCTGAAGCCGCTCCACGACGCCGCCGGGATCGAGCGGCTCGTGATCTCCACCTACCAGGCGGTCTCTGGGACCGGCAAGGCGGCGATCGACGAGCTGCGCGAGCAGTCGCGCGCGGTGCTCGACGACGGCGATCCCGTCGCCTCCGTCTACCCGCACCAGATCGCCTTCAATGCCCTGCCGCAGGCCGGCGGCTTCGCCGATGGCGACGACCACACCGACGAGGAGCGCAAGCTGATCGACGAGACGCGCAAGATCCTCGGCGACGCCGCGATCCGCGTCAGCGCGACCTGCGTGCGCGTCCCCGTCGTCACCGGTCACTCCGAGGCGGTCAACGTCGAGACGCGTGAGCCGCTCGACCCGGCGCGCGCCCGCGAGCTGCTCGCCGCGGCGCCCGGCGTGACCGTGCTCGACGAGCCCGCCGCGGGGCGCTACCCGATGGCGGTCGAGGCGGCCGGCCGCGACGACGTCTTCGTCGGCCGCATCCGCCGCGACCCCGGCAACGAGCGCGCCCTCGACCTCTGGATCGTCTCCGACAACCTGCGCAAGGGCGCCGCCACGAACACGGTCCAGATCGCCGAGTTGCTGGTCGAGCGTCAGCTGCTCGGCTGAGCGGCCCGCCGCCGCAACCCATATAAGCCATCTATGGACATCGGCTTCGGCGAAGCGGTTTTGCTCTTCGGTGGGCTGCTGGCGCTCGTCGGCGCTCTCTCCGGGCTGATCCGGGGGACGGTGCTCTCGGCCTCGGTGCTCTCCGTGGCGCTCGGCATCGGGCTCGCCGCCGCCGGCGTGGTCAACGTCGATGCGACCGACCAGTCGATCGTCGAGCTGGTCGAGCTGGCGCTGATCCTCACCCTCTTCTCCGACGGCATGTTCGTCGAGCGCGAGCTGCTGCGCCGCCACTGGAGCCCGGTGGCGCGCGCGCTGGCGATCGCGATGCCGATCACGATGGCGCTACTGGCGCTGGCGGCCAAGGCGCTCTTTCCGGACCTGAGCTGGGCCGAGGCCTTTCTGCTGGCGGCGGTGCTCTCGCCGACCGACCCCGTCGTCACCTCGGCCGTGGTCACCTCGCGGCTCGTGCCGAGCGCCGTGCGCCACACGCTCAACCTCGAGTCCGGCCTCAACGACGGCCTGGCGCTGCCCTTCGTCCTCTTCTTCCTCGTCCTCGCCGGGCCCGGCGGCGACCCGGGCGGGGAAGCGGCGAAGCTGGTCGGCGAGGCGCTCGTCGGCGGCGCGATCGGGCTTGCCCTCGGCGCCCTCGGCGGCCGCCTCCACCCACATCTCCCCGGCGGGGGCTTGACGGCGCGCTACGAGGGGATCTACTCGGTCGGCTTCGCGCTCGTCGCCTTCGGCCTCTCCGAAGTGACGATCGGCAACGGGTTGATCGCCGCCTTCGTCTGCGGCATCGCGATGGCGGCGACCGAGCGCGATGTCCCGGAGGGGTTCGTCGAGTTCGCGGAGAACGCCAGCACGATCTTCCAGGTGCTGACCTTCTTCGTCTTCGGCGCCCTGATCGTCGCCACGGGCTTCGACCACAGCATCCCGCCGCTGGTCCTCTTCGTCGTCTTCGCCCTGCTCGTCGCCCGGCCGGTCGCGGTCCAGCTCTCCTTCGTGCGCACGGGCCTGCCGCGGGCCGAGAAGGCCTTCATGGCCTGGTTCGGCCCGAAGGGCGTCGCCTCGATGCTCTTCGCCCTCTTCGTGCTCAAGTCGCAGGTCGGAGAGGGAGAACTGATCTTCGACGTCGCCGCGATAACGATCATCGCCTCGATAGTCGCCCACGGCCTGACCGACACGATCGGCGCCAGATGGATGGCCCGTCGCGTCGGGCTCGACCGTGAGGCCGAGCCAGGGCACCTGGGTTCCGCCGGCCTCGACTGAGCGCTCGCTACCAGAGCGTGTTGACCGACTCGAATTCGTGCATCGCTCCATCCGCGGTGACCAGGGCCAGCTCCAACTCGAGCGCCGTCGCCACCAGGAATCGGTCCGCCGGATCCTCCGAGGCAAATCCGTCGAGATTCTCGCTGCGAAGTGCGACGCCATGAGACAGCGGCGCCGCGGTCGGCCCTGAGCGTCGCAGGGCGTCGAGAACCCACTCGCTCGGCGACGGCGTCAGCTCGATGCGGCCCTTGCGGGCGAGCACCAACGTCTCCCAGGTCGAGATCGGCGAGAGCAGCAGCTCGTTCTGCGGATCGGAAATCGCCTCCTCCGCGGGCGCGGAGATCCGCTCTGGGTCAAGCAGGCGCCAGAGCCAAGCGTGGGTGTCGAGCAACAGCCTCACCCACGCAACGCCTCCCACTCGTCCGGCCCGCTCGCGGGCGCGACCAGGTCGCCGTGGATCGCCCCCCGATTGCGCATCGCCCCGAGCCAGTCCGCGGCGCGCTCGGGCTTGAGGGGCGCAAGTTGCGCTACGGCTCTGCCGCGCTTGGTGATCACGATCGGCTCACCCGACTCGCCGACCTCATCCAGCAGCCGCAGGCATGTCTGCTTGAACTCTCCGGCGGGCATCGTCCTCATCGACCGATCCTACCATGGACACAGTCTATGGACAGATTGACCCGGAAGCTTTCAGCAAGGGCTCTTCTCGAGTCACGCAAATCTGAAGTAGCGACCTATAACTACTTTAAGTATTGTATTTCGTATACTTAGGCCAATGTCAATCAGCCTCGGCGCCAACCCCTTCGTCTATTCCCGCCCGGTTGCCCCAGAGCAGATAATCGATCGGGAGCCGCAGCTCGCGCGCCTGCTTGAGCTCGCTGAGGTGGGCCAGGCGGCTCGCCTCGAGGCACCGCGACGCTACGGCAAGACGACCTTGCTGGGAAGGCTCGGCTTGGAGGCGGACAGGCAGGGGATGGCCACGGCTTACGTTGACTTCTCGACCGTCTACTCGATTGCGGATGCGGCGGCGCGGATTGCGGCCGCGTACCGCGGTCTTCTCGGACCCGCGAGGCGGGTCGCGGGGGAGGCTCTGCGAGCTCTGCGCGTAGGCGTCAGCGCCGGGCCGCTGGCGGCCTCGACCGGTTCACGGGACGGCTCGGCAGAGACCGAGTTGATCGAGTTGCTTGATTTGCCGACTCGTATCTTCCCTCGCACGGGCGCGCCGACGCTGGTGATCTTCGATGAGTTCCAGGATCTGCTCGCGCTGCGCGACGGGCTCGACGGGCTGGTGCGCAGCCGCATCCAACACCATGGCGAGGCGGCCAGTTATGTTTTCGCCGGCTCGCAGTCGTCGCTCCTCCGCGAGCTGTTCACCGATCGCGAGCGTCCGCTGTATGGGCAGGCGCAGCCGGTCGAACTGCGCCCGCTACCGCTGGATGCCCTGGCGGCGTACGTGAGCGGGCGGTTCGAGCGCGCCGGTGTTGACATCGAGTCGATCCTCGACACCTACCTGGGGCTGGTTGCCGGCCACCCTCAACGGGCGATGCTCGTGGCTCATCATCTCTGGCGTGCCTTCGCGCTGATTGACGAGCCGTTGTCCGCGATCGATCGAGCGATCGAGGAGACGTTCGCTGAGCTCGAGGAGCCGTTCGAGGCTGCCGTGCGAGCTCTGCGTCCCGCGGAGAGGGCTGTTTTGGCCTCCGTCGCGGGGGGTCAGCCGAGCGTCTATGCGCGAACGACGCTAGACGGACTGGGGCTCAGCAAGTCCCAGGCGCAGCGAGCAATTCACTCGCTCGAAGTAAGCGGGCACCTGACGATGATCGAGCGAGGGCGTTGGGCATTCGTCGATCCACTCCTGGCGGAGTGGCTGCGCGGCGCCTTTTCGCAGAGCGGCTGACGCTCAGGCGGGAACCGAAGCCAAGCGCTCCTCGACCCAGCCGGTCGAGGCGATGTGCTTGCTCATGCCGAGCTGCTTGGGCTCGGCGCCGAGCGCGAGGCCGACGAGCTGGGGCAGGTGCAGGACGGCGAGGCCGAGGTCGCGGTTGACGATCCTGGCCGCCTCGGGTTGCTGCATGTCGAGGTTGAGGTGGCAGAGCGGGCAGGGCGTGACCAGGCAGTCGGCGCCGGCGTCGATCGCGTCGCCGACGTGGGTGCCGGCCTGGCGCAGCGAGGTCTCTTTATTCATCGTGATCACCGGGAAGCCGCAGCATTTGCGGGCGCCGTCGTACTCGACGACCTCGCCGCCGAGCGCCTCGATCGTCTTCTCCAGGTAGATGTCGCGGTCGGGGAACTCGTCGTAGCCGAGCCGCTCCTTGGGGCGGACGACGTAGCAACCGTAGAAGGGGCCGACGCGCAGCCCGGAGAGCGGCCGCACGACCTTCTCGGCGAGCTTGTCGAGCCCGTAGTCCTCGACCAGCAGCCAGAGGAAGTTTTTGTTGGTGAAGCCGTCCTTGCCCTTCTCGTAGGCGAGGCCCTGGCCGCTCAGCACCTCGTTTATGTGGGCGCGGTACGAAGAATCGGCATCCAATCTTTGTTGACACTCTGATTGAGCGCCCTGGCAGGTCGAGCAGATGTTCATCATCGCCAGCCCGGTCTGCTGGGCGAGCGCGAAGGTGCGCGCGTTGAGCGTGTCGGCGAGCTCCTGGTTGTGCTCGGCGATCACGCCGGCGCCGCAGCAGTTGGCGCGGTCGAGTTCGACCAGCTCGATCCCGAGCTTCTCCGCCGTGAACGCCATCGAGCCGTGCAGCTCGGGGGTGAAGCCGCGCGAGACGCAGCCGGGCCAGTAAGCGAGCTTCATGCCTTCTCCTCCGTTGCGGCTTTCGCCTCGTCCGTCAAGGCCACGTCGGTGGGCTCGTCGGGCTCCGGTTCGACGTCGTCCTCGCCGTGGATGTAGATGTTGAATTCCTCGCGGTGCTCCTCGGCGTGCTTGTAGATCGCCTTGACCTCGTCCTGGGCGTTGCCGGGCAGCTTGTGATGTGGGGCGATCCACTTGGTCCGCACCTTGCCGGTCTTGATCGTGCGGAAGATCGTCGGCAGCGCGCTGAGGACTTCCTTGATCGCCCGTTTGCTCGGTTTCAGCTTGCCCTTGATCCCGTAGGCCAACGACTCTTTCGGCAGCGCGACCTCGTCGAGCGTCCCCTTCTTCTCGATGATCTCGACGAACGCCAGCTCGTGATGGTGGCCGCTGTTGGGGTCCTCGATCCCCTCCTCGCCGGCCTTGCGGCGCAGGCGCATGATCTGGTCCATCGGCGCCACCCCCTTCGGGCAGGCGTCGATGCAGCTGAAGCAGTGGGTGCAGTCGTAGATCCCGTGCGGATCGTGGGCCAGGTCGTGGAGGCGCTCCTTGGTCTCCGCATCGCGCGGGTCGCCGACGAAGCGGTAGGCCTTGGCCAGGGCGGCGGGGCCGATGAAGTCGGGGTCGGCTTCCATCGAGAGGCAGGAGGAGACGCAGGCGCCGCACTGGATGCAGGCCATCGACTGGGTGATGTCGATCATCGACTCCGGCTCGACCACGTACTCGCGCTCGGGCGCCTCGCCGTGGGGGAGGAGCCAGGGGGTGACGCGGCGGATCTTCTCCCAGTGGGTCGACTCCATGTCGGTGATCAGATCCTTGACCACCGGCATGTTGCCCATCGGCTCGACCACGATCGCGTTGTCGTTGCTTCCGCCCCCGTTGCCGATGCTGGCTTTCTTGTCGGCAAGCTCCTGCGCCTCGCCGATCTGCGTCTTGCAGCCGAGCCCGGACTGGCCGTTGATCTTCATCCCGCAGGAGCCGCAGATCGCCGCCCGGCAGGAGCAGCGCACCGAGAGCGAGCCGTCGTCGCGGTCCTTGGCCTGGAGGATCCCGTCGAGGACCGAGAGCGAGGGGTCGAGGTTGACCTTGAACTCCTCCCAGAAGGCCCCTTCGCCGCTCTCCGGCTGGTAACGGCGGACTTTCAGCGTGTACTCGGCCATTGGCTCAGTACTTCCTCTCTTCGGGTTCCCACTGGGTGATCGTCACCTCTGAGTATGAGATCTCCGGCCCGTCGTCCCCCTGCTGCAGGTCGATGTGTTTGAGCCACTCGGCGTCGTTGCGCTCGGGGAAGTCGGTCCTGTACTGGGCGCCGCGGCTCTCCTTGCGCTCGAGCGCGGCGACGCAGGTGCATTCGGCGTTGTCGAGCATGTAGCCGAGCTCGATCGCCCCCAGCAGGTCCTGGTTGAAGACGCTGCCCTTGTCGTCGATGTAGGCGGACTCGGCCTCCTCCTTGAGCTGGCGGACCTTTTCCAGCGCCCCCTGGATGCCGGCCTCGTCGCGGAAGACGGCGACGTGCTTGTCCATCACCGTGCCGAGGTCGAACTTGATCTCCGAGACGCGGCGGCCGGAGCCCTTCTCGCGGGCGGAGATCGCGTCGATCGTCGCCTGCTCGGTCTCCAGCGCTCCCCCCGATGGCCGCGAGCCCTCGATCCGCTTGGCGCGGCCGGCGGCGTCGACGCCCGAGCGGCGACCGAAGATCAGCGTGTCGAGCAGCGAGTTGGCGCCGAGCCGGTTGCCGCCGTGGACCGAGACGCAGGCGGTCTCGCCGGCGGCGTAGAGGCCGGGCACCTCGGTGCGGCCGTTGACGTCGGTCTTGACGCCGCCCATCGTGTAGTGGTTGCCGGGCTTGATCCGGATCGGTTCCTTGGTGATGTTGACGCCGGCGAAGTCGCGGCCGACGAGGACGATCTCGCGCAGCGCCTCGTGGATGCGCTTCTTCGGCACCACGGTGATGTCGAGCGCGACGGTGCCGTCGGGGAAGCCGCGGCCCTCGTCGATCTCGGTCTGCTCGGCGCGGGAGACGACGTCGCGCGAGGCGAGTTCCATCTTGTTCGGCGCGTAGCGCTCCATGAAGCGTTCGCCCTTGGCGTTGAGCAGGTGCGCGCCCTCGCCGCGGGCGCCCTCGGTGATCAGGAAGCCCTTGCCGGCAAGCGTCGTCGGGTGGTACTGGATCATCTCCATGTCCATCAGCTTGGCCCCCGCGCGGTAGGCCATCGCGATCCCGTCGCCGGTGCAGATCAGCGCGTTGGTGGTCGGCTTCCAGGCCTGGCCGTTGCCGCCGCAGGCGAGGATCACCGACTTTGCCGTGAAGAGCTGCATCGAGCCGTCGGCGACGTTGCGGGTGACGACGCCGCGGCACTCGCCCTGCTCATCCATCGCCAGGGCGGTGCAGAACCACTCCTCGTAGCGGGCGACCGCGTCGGAGTACTTCATCAGCTGCTCGTAGAGCACGTGCATGATCGCCTGGCCGGTGATGTCGGCGACGTAGTAGGTGCGGGCGGCCGAGGCGCCGCCGAAGGCGCGGGTGCCGAGCTTGCCTTCCTCGTTGCGGTGGAAGGTGACGCCGAGGTGCTCGAGGTGGAGGATCTCTTCCGGCGCCTCTTCGCACATGATCGAGATCGCGTCCTGGTCGCCCAGGTAGTCGGAGCCCTTGACCGTGTCGTAGGCGTGCGACTCCCAGGAGTCCTCGGGGTTGAGCGCGGCGTTGATCCCGCCCTGGGCGGCGTTGGAGTGCGAGCGGACCGGGTGGACCTTGCTGAGGATCCCGACCGAGACTCCTTGCTCGGCGGCGGCCAGGGCGGCCCTCTGTCCGGCAAGTCCGGCGCCGATCACCAATACGTCATGCGTAGGCACGAGCGCGGACTCTATAGAGCGTAAATCCGACCCCGCAGTCGGATTTCGGCGATCACCGCTGTGGACTTTCTACGTGCTAGGACCCGTACAAAATCCAACGCGTAAAACAGGCCTACAGCCAGCGCTGGTCCAGGCGGCGGATCGCCGCTTCGCTTAGGCGGATGCCTTCGGCGACCGTGTCGAAGTTCACGTTCTCGGCGAGGTCGTGCCACCAGTGGTAGTTGGCGGGCTGCTTGAGGTCGGTGCAGCTGCAGAGGACGGCGGTCTCATAGCCGGCCGCGAGGGGCTCGAGCCCGTCGGTGCCGCTGCGCAGGCGCAGGTTGGGGAAGAGGTCGATCTCGAGCTCCCCCGCCAATCCGTCCATCAGCGCCAGCGAGCGGGCCGGGTACTCGCGCATCTTGAGGAAGCCCTCGCCGCGCAGGACGAGCAGATGCGGCGAGCCGGTTGACTCGAGGCAGAGGAAGAAGGTGCTCTCGCGGGGGAGCTGAGGGAAGTGGCGCTCGCCGAAGGCTTTGATGCCCTCGCTGAAGGACTCCTCCGAGCCGACCGAGAGCAGGATCACCCGCAGGCTCTCGGGCGGCCGCTCGCTCAGCTGCTCGGCCAGGGCAAGCAGGGAGACGACCGCCGAGCCGTTGTCGTTGGCGCCGGGGACGACCTTGCGGGAGCCGATCTCGGCCATCGCCGCCGCGGAGCCGAGGCCGAGGAAGATGCCCAGCTTGGCCAACAGTCGCCTGCCGGTGAGCGCGCCGAGCGCGGCCAGCACCGGGCCGCCGACCACGGGCGCCATCATCGCCGGGCTGGTGTCGGTGCGCTCGATCAGCCCCAGCCGGTCGGCGATGTTGGGCAGCTCGGGGTGGAAGACGAGGCCGGAGTGCGCGGCGTCATGGTGGGCGATGACGACGACGGTCCGCAGAGGGTCCATCCCAGAACCCCCGCGCACGTCTGGCGGCGGCGGACCGGCGCGGTGCGGCGTCCTCAGTCGGCCAAATAGCGCTGCTATTCGGCCTCCCTGCGTCCTTGCCCCGCTTGGTCCGGCGCTCGCCAGCCGCACACGCGGGTCCTCGGATGGACCCTTGGCATCGGCGGGGCCCAGCTCGCAGAGGACGTTGTAGGTGGTGCGGCGGGGGAGCAGGCGGCGCAGCAGCCGTTTTCCGGGCGGAAAGTCCGAGGCCATCCCGGCCGCCGCCGCACCGGCCAGGGCGCCGCCCAGCAACCGCCGTCCACGCAACCCGAGGAATCCGCCGAGCGCCCCAAGCGCAGCCCCCAGCCCCAGCGGCCACCAGTAAGTGCCATGGGCAGGCTCAGCCTCGATCCGCGCCTCAGCCCCCAGCTCACCGAATCTCCCCACCAACCACTCAGCAGCCCGCCGCTCCCCCTCAGAAGCAGAAGGCCGCTCGATCCCCTCCAGCTCCTCCAACCAGCCCCGCAACCTGTCCGTGTCCACCGACATGGCTCCGACCTTATACGGGGTCATCGGGGTGGGGCCGAAACGTCTTGTACTTTTTCGCCGAAGCCTCTGGGCGACAGCCATAAGGCGACTCACCGAAAAAGTTAAGTGGAAGCCCCACCCGGGGAGCCCCGTACCATGAAAGCCAAGATGTTCGGCGGCAAACCGATAACGCTGTTCCACGTCCGCGGCATCCGCATAGCGGTTGACTGGTCCTGGTTCTTCGTCCTCTTCCTCGTCATCTTCTGGCTCTCGCAGTTCTACGGCGACGTGCTCGGCGAGAGCGGCTCGTCCTCGACTCCCTTCCTGCTGGCGATCCTCAGCGCCTTCGGCTTCTTCGGCTCGATCGTCCTGCACGAGCTCGGCCACGCGATGGTCGCCCTGCGCAGGGGAATCGGGATCTCCAGCATCCAGCTCTGGATCTTCGGCGGGATGGCGCGGATGAATCGCGAATCGGACTCGCCGCGGACTGAGTTCGAGGTGGCGATCGCCGGTCCGCTGGTGACCCTCGCGATCGTCGTCGTCCTGACCGCGATCGGCCTCGGCGCGGCCGGCTGGGACGAGTTCCGTAAAGCCGCCCTTGTGGAGAGCAACAGCGGCACGTCGGGCGTGCTCGCAATGGTCGCCTGGCTGGCCTCGATCAACCTGCTCGTGCTCGTCTTCAACCTGCTGCCGGCCTTCCCCATGGACGGCGGTCGGATCGTGCGGGCGATCGCCTGGTGGCGGACCGGCAACCGCGCCTCCGCGACCCGCTTCGCCGCCAACCTCGGCCGGATCTTCGGCTACCTGTTCATCGCCGTCGGCCTGCTCCTGGTCTTCGACGGCTACGTCTTCGGCGGCGTCTGGCTGGCCCTGATCGGCTTCGTCGTAAACGGCTCCGCCCGAGCCGCCACCGCCCAGACCGCGATCACCAGCGGAATAAGCAAGCTCGTCGTCTCCGACATCATGGACCGCGAGCCGGTGACCATCTCCGACCAGCTCACCGTCGAGCAGGCCCTCGACGAGTACTTCCTCCGCTACCGCTGGCCCTGGTTCCCGGTGATCGACACCGCCCACCGCTTCCTCGGCCTCGTCGTCCGCGACAAAGCCGACGAGGTCCCGGAGACATCTCGCACCACCTCTCTCGTCTCCGATGTCCTGGAGCGCGACGACGGCACCTTCCAGGTCCGCGACGACGCCCCCCTCGACACCCTCCTCGCCAACCGCTCCCTGCGCCGCTTCGGCGCCGTCTTCGCGGTCGACGCCGAAGGCAAGCTCAGCGGCGTAATTACGGCTGAGCAGGTAGGCCGCGCCCTACGCGACGCCGCGAGTTAGAAGACCGGGAGTCCCCTGCTCGGGAATGTCGCGAAGCGGCGATATGCAATCTGATGATTGCGCGGCGTAGCCGCGCTGAAACACAGTCGCCAAGGCCGAAGGCCGTGCGACATCAATTTCCGAGCAGGGGACTCCCGGTCTTCTACGACACGGGCTGGTGCCGCTCGATGACGCGACCGAAATCGGTCCCGGCCGGAAGCGTCCCGAACGCATTCCCCCAGTCGCCTGAAAGGCGCGAGGCGCAGAAGGCGTCGGCGACCGCCGGATCGCCGTAGCGGACGAGCAGCGAGGCCTGCAGGGCGAGCGCCATCTTTTCGACGATCCGCCGTGCCCGCGACTCGATCGTCGCGATGTCGCCGGGGATCTCGGCCCGCAGCGAGGAGACGTAGTCGTCGAGCTTCGGTTCGGCGCCGGCGCCCTCCAGCACCTCGGCGAAGAAAGCCTCGACCGAGGCCGGGTCCTTGACCATCGCCCGCAGCACGTCGAGGCACTGGACGTTGCCCGAGCCCTCCCAGATCGAGGCCAGCGGCGCCTCGCGGTAGAGGCGGGGCAGGCCGGACTCCTCGACGTAGCCGTTGCCGCCGAGGCACTCGAGGCACTCGACCGCGTGCCAGGGCGCCCGCTTGCACATCCAGTACTTGAGCACCGGGTTGGCGAGGCGGCGGAACTCCGCGGCGTCCGCGTCGCCGGCCGCGACCTCGTCGTAGGAGCGGGCGAGGCGCATCGCCGCGATCGTCGCCGCCTCGGACTCGATGCAGAGGTCGGCGAGCACGTTGCGCATCAGCGGCTGCTCGATCAGCTCCTTGCCGAAGGCCGAGCGCTGCGATACGTGGTTGAGCGCCTGCGCGACCCCGGCCCGCATGCCGGTCGCGGCGCCGATCGCGCAGTCGAGCCGGGTGTGGTTGACCATCTCGATGATCGTCGGCACCCCGCGGCCCTCCTCGCCGACCATGCGCGCCCAGGCGCCGCGGAACTCGAGCTCAGAGGAGGCGTTGGAGCGGTTGCCGAGCTTGTCCTTGAGCCGCTGGATCTGGAAGCCGTTGCGCTCGCCGTCCGGCGTCCAGCGCGGCATCAGGAAGCAGGAGATGCCCGAGTCGGTCTGGGCGAGGACGAGGAAGGCGTCGCACATCGGCGCCGAGCAGAACCACTTGTGGCCGACCAGCTCGTACTCGGCCCCGGGCCCGCCGCCGTTCAGCGGCGTCGCCGTGGTGGTGTTGGCGCGCACGTCGGAGCCGCCCTGCTTCTCGGTCATCGCCATCCCGCAGAGGGCGCCGCGCTTGCGCTCGGCGGGCAGCGAGCGCTCGTCGTAGTCGAGCGAGAGGAAGCGCGATTCCCACTCGGCGGCCAGCTCGGGCTGCTTGCGCAGCGCCGGGATCGCCGAGTAGGTCATCGAGATCGGGCAGCCGACGCCGCTCTCGGCCTGCATCAAGAGGGTGAACATCGCCGCACGGGCGACGTGGGCGCCGGGCCCGGGCTCGCGCCAGGGTGCCGCGTGCAGGCCCTGGTCGACCCCGATCCGCATAAGTTCGTGCCAGGAGCTGTCGAACTCGACCTCGTCGACGCGGTGGCCGTAGCGGTCGTGGGTGCGCAGCTCGGGCTTGCGTTCGTTTGCCTCGAAGCCCCAGCGGATCGTCTGCGCGGAGCCGCAGATCGCCCCCAGCTCGCGTGCCTTCTCCTCGGCCCAGCCGCCTCCCTCGCGCCGCAGCGCCTCGCCGAGCACGGTGTCGGCGTCGAAGGAGTTGTAGTCCTCCAGCGGGGTCGCCTGGTTGAAGACCTCGTGCGTCTGATTGCTCCTGCGCTCGGCGGTTGCCATCGACCGGATTGTCGCATCGATAGCATCGCCGCGCGCATGGCGGCGAAGATCAAAGTCAAGAACCCGGTCGTCGAGCTCGACGGCGACGAGATGACCCGGATCATCTGGTCGTTCATCAAAGAGCAGCTGATCCTTCCCTACCTCGAGCTCGAGTTCGACTATTTCGACCTCGGGATCGAGAGCCGCGATGCCAGCGAGGACCGGATCACGGTCGAAGCGGCCGAAGCGATCAAGGAGCACGGCGTCGGCGTCAAGTGCGCGACGATCACGCCGGACGAGGCGCGGGTCGAGGAGTTCGGCCTCAAGGAGATGTACCGCTCGCCGAACGGCACGATTCGCAACATCCTCGGCGGCGTCATCTTCCGCGAGCCGATCGTGATCTCCAACATCCCCCGCCTGGTCCCGGGTTGGACCAAGCCGATCGTGATCGGCCGCCACGCCTTCGGCGACCAGTACCGCGCCACCGACATGGTCGTCCCCGGCGAGGGGACGCTGACCTTGACCTACACCCCCAGGGACGGCTCTGCGCCGGTCGAGCTCGACGTCTACGACTTCCCCGGCGGTGGCATCGCGATGGCGATGTACAACCTCGACGCCTCGATCCGCGACTTCGCCCGCGCCTCGATGCGCTACGGGCTCGACCGCGGCTACCCGGTCTACCTCTCAACCAAGAACACGATCCTGAAGAAATACGACGGCCGCTTCAAGGACCTCTTCGCCGAGGTGTACGAGAGCGAGTTCAAGGCCGAGTTCGAGGCCAAGGGGATCTCCTACGAACACCGCTTGATCGACGACATGGTCGCCGCGGCGCTGAAGTGGGAAGGCGGCTACGTCTGGGCCTGCAAGAACTACGACGGCGACGTCCAGTCCGACACCGTCGCGCAGGGGTTCGGCTCTTTGGGGCTGATGACCAGCGTCCTGATGAGCCCCGACGGTAGGACGGTCGAGGCCGAGGCGGCGCACGGCACCGTCACCCGTCACTTCCGCCAGCACGAGCAGGGCAAGCCGACGTTGACCAACCCGATAGCGTCGATCTTCGCCTGGACGCGCGGGCTCGCCGCCCGCGGTCGCCTCGACGAGACGCCCGAGGTGTCACGGTTCGCCGCGATACTCGAGCAGGTCTGCATCGAGACGGTCGAGAGCGGCAAGATGACCAAAGACCTGGCGCTCCTCGTCGGGCCCGACCAGCAGTTCCTCACCACGCAGGAGTTCCTTGCCGCGATCGACGAGCGCCTCAAGAGCGCGATGTCGTCCTAAGACTTCACCACTCAAACCACGACTTCAGGAGACGATTACGTGAGCACCCCCGTCAAAGTCACCGTTACCGGCGCCGCCGGCCAGATCGGCTACGCCCTGCTCTTCCGCATCGCCAGCGGCCAGATGCTCGGGCCCGACACCCCGGTTGAGTTGAGCCTGCTCGAGATCCCAGATGCGGTAACCGCCGCCGAGGGCACCGCGATGGAGCTCGACGACTGCGCCTTCCCGCTGCTGAGCAAGATCGACATCTTCGACGACGCCAAGGCCGCTTTCGAGGGCTGCAACGTCGGCCTTCTGGTCGGCGCCCGTCCGCGCGGGCCGGGAATGGAGCGCGCCGACCTGCTCGAGGCAAACGGCGGCATCTTCAAGCCGCAGGGCGAAGCGATCGCCGCCGGAGCGGCCAGTGACGTGCGCATCCTCGTGGTCGGCAACCCGGCCAACACCAACTGCCTGATCGCGATGTCAAACGCCGACGGGGTGCCGCGCGAGCGCTTCACCGCGATGATGCGCCTCGACCACAACCGGGCGATCGCGCAGCTTGCCAACAAGCTCGGCAGGCCGGTCTCCAGCGTCACCAACATGACGGTCTGGGGCAACCACTCGACCACGCAGTACCCGGACCTGGTCAACGCCAGGGTCGACGGCGCCGGCGCCTGGGACACGGTCGACGACGAGGCCTGGATCGGCGAGGAGTTCATCCCGCGGGTCGCCAAACGCGGCGCCGAGATCATCGACGCCCGCGGCGCCTCCAGCGCCGCTTCCGCGGCCAACGCCGCGATCGACCACGTCCACGACTGGGTCCTCGGCACGCCCGAGGGCGACTGGGTCTCGATGGGCGTCCCCTCCAACGGCTCCTACGGAATCGAGGAGGGCGTGGTAGCGGGCCACCCCTGCAGCTGCTCGGGCGGCGAGTGGAGCATCGTCGAGGGCCTGGAGATCCCAGACTTCTCCCGCCCGCGGATAGAAGCAACCATCTCTGAGCTACAGGAAGAGCGCCAAGCGGTAAGCCATCTGGGCCTGATCTAACCGCACCTACCGCGGCGACGAAAGGGCGCCAGGCCGTCCTTCAGTTGGCGCTTAGATCAGGCCGGATCCGGTAGGGCTGAAACGTCTTGTACTTTTTCGGTGTCGGCCTCGGGCGACAGCCCAACCGCGTTCCACCGAAAGAAGTTAAGTGAAAGCCCTACCGGATCCGGCCCCAGACCAAGCCCCTATTTAGAGGGGAAGTACTGGCGCCCTTTCTTCTTGACGCGACCCTCTTTCTCGAGGTCGCCAAGGACCCGGTACAGGTAATTCGGCTTGATTTTCATCTGTTTGGCGATGTCCGACGCGCTGATCCCGGGGCTGCCCTCGACCAGGGCGACCGCCTGATCGGCACGGGTGCCACTGCGCCTGCGCCGTTTTTTCGGACGACCGGGACGGCGTCCGGCGGCTTTTTTCGTCCCCGAGCCCGGCGGGCGGCCTGGGCGGCGACCGACGCGGCCGGTCACCTTCCCGCCCAGCTCGGCGAGGGCGCGCTCGAGGCGCTTACGCTCGTCGTCCAGCTCGGCAAGGCGCCTCATGACCAGATCGCGAGCCTCGTCGAGTACGTGAGTGGTGCTTGGCATCTCGTTCCTTTCGTCCGGTCGCACTTTGCGCCCCGAATACTGGTAAGCAAGTTATTGCGAACCGCAGTGTTGCACAGTCCAAAACAGCAGTCTCGCAGACGCACTTTCACTACGAACAGCGATATGGCCGAATTGGCCTATTACACACTGACTATTTAGACAGACCTCGAAAGTCTGGGAGTGTCAGGCAGCGCGTTCGGCCTGTCGCTCGGGTGGGATTCGCACCACGTTTCGGGCAAGACCGACCTTCTCCATCGCGCCAATGAGCAGCGCCGAAGGGTCCATCTCCCAGCGCTTCAATCCGTGTACGGCCGAGCGGGGGAAGGCGTGGTGGTTGTGGTGCCAGGACTCACCCAGAGATGGCAGGGCAAGCCAGAAGACGTTGGTAGAGCGGTCGTCGGTGTCGAAGCGCCTGCTGCCGAGGAAATGACACACGGAGTTGACGCTCCAGGTGACGTGATGGACGAAGAAGATCCGCACCAGACCGCCCCAGAGCAGGCCCGTCGCGGCGCCCGCGACCGTACCGCTGACCAGATAGCCGGCCAGGGCGGGTAGCGCCAGGCCGGCGAGTAGAAGTGGAACGAAGCGACGGCTGATCGTTCGCATCCCCGGGTCCTCGTAAAGGTCCGGCGCGTATCGCTTCCAATCGGCCCGCCCCTGGGTGGACATCAGCCAACCGGTGTGAGCGTGCCAGAGCCCTGCCAGCACACCGCCCACACCACCGTCGTGTCCGACATGGGGACTATGTGGGTCACCATCCCTATCGGTGTGCGCGTGGTGCTTGCGATGGTCCGCGACCCAGGAGATGACGGGGCCCTGTACCGCCATCGATCCCAGAACGGCAAACAGGTACTCCACGGGTTTCGCGGTCTGAAAGGAACGGTGGGTGAGTAAGCGGTGATAGCCGACCGTTATCCCGATTGCGGTCAAGAGGTACATCGTCGCGGCGATGAGGAGATCGAGCGGGCTGACAAGGCGGTTCCAGAAGAGCACGGACGCGGCGACGGTCGCAACGAACGGGAACACCACGGTGCCCAGATTGGCGATCTTCTCGGCCCTGCCCATCTCCAGGTGCATGGGTGGCAATCTACGCTGCCCTTAGTGAGATCTTTTAGGCATCAGGCAACTTATTTCTGCCAATATTTATTAGCTAGATGACAAAATCGCTGGAAACCGAGGCCTGGCGAGCCCTTCCTCTCCGGGTCGCCGACGTGATCGAGCCCGAGCTGGACGCCGCGACCGCCGAGATCCTCGCCGCGATCGCCCGTGACGTGCCCGGTTACGCCCGGCCGTTAGAGGGGGACTTCGGGCGCGGAGTGCGCAGGGGGGTGAGTGAGGCGTTGCGTCAGTTCGTCGCCCTGGTCCGCGATCCCGCGGCGGGCCGTAGCGGCCGCGAGGTCTACGTGGAGCTCGGCCGGGGCGAGCTGCGCCAGGGTCGCAGCCTGGATTCGCTGCAGGCTGCCTACCGGGTCGGCGCCCGGGTGGCCTGGCGACGACTTTCGCTGGCCGGCCGGGAAGCGAATCTCGACGCCGAGGTGCTCAGCCTGCTCGCCGAGGCGATCTTCGCCTATATCGACGAACTCTCGGCGGACTCGGTCGAGGGCTACGCCGGGGCGCAGGCGGAGCTGGACGACGAGCGGCGGCGCCGCACCGCCGAGCTGGCGGCGCTGCTCGTGCGCGAGCCATCGGCTGAGCAGGCGGACATCCGCACCGCGGCACAGGTCGCCGGCTGGGCCCTGCCGCGCCGGGCCGCGGCTCTGGCTCTTCCCGAGGCGGCTCTGGGGTCGGTCGCAAGGCGGTTGCCGGCGGATTCGCTGGCGACGGTCCTCGACGGCGGCGGCTGCATCCTCTTCCCCGACCCCGACGGGCCCGGGCGCGCGGCGTTGCTAGAGCAGGCGGCCGCGGACTTCCCCCTGGCGCAGGGGCCCGCCGGAACGCTTGCGGACCTAGCTGCCTCCTGGGCCCTGGCAAAGGCGACGCTGCGGGCGGCGCAGGCGGGTGCGCTGCCTGTCTCCGGCTTCGTGTCCGCCGAGGACAACCTCGCCGATCTGCTCCTCTTCGAGGGAAGCGCGCTTGCCGCCCGGATCGCGGCCCGCCGCCTCGAGCCGCTCGAGTCGCTCACCGAGAAGGCGCGGGAGCGGATGCGCGAGACCGCCCTCGCCTACGTGCGCCACGAGGGCAACGCCGTGGCGATGGCCGAGGCGCTCCACGTGCATCCGCAGACCGCCCGCTACCGCACCGCCCGCCTGCGCGAGCTGCTCGGCGACCAGTTGGAGGACCCAGATGCCCGCTTCGAGCTGGAGGTCGCTTTGAGGCATGGTGGAGGGAGCCCCGCCGACCCGCCGGGCTCCCTCTGACGACAGCGCTTAACGACGCCGCTGCTTGGGCAACGTCCGGAAGACGACGTCCCAGAGGGGCGAGGAGACGCCGTAGCCGTAGCGGTGGTCCTGGAAGTGGTGGCGCATGTGCTGCTCGCGTAGGCGCTTGCCGAGGTCGGACTTTGGCACGAAGTGGTGCACGTAGTAGTGCGTGTAGTCGTAGAAGAGGTAGCCGGCGAGGAAGCCGGCGAAGAGCGGGTAGGCGGCCGGCGTGCCGAAGATCAGCGTGAAGGCGAAGAAGAAGAGCGCGGCCAGCGGGATTGATACAGCCGGTGGCATCACCAGGCGCATCTTGTCGTTGGGATGGTCGTGGTGGATGCCGTGGATGATGAAGTGCATGCGGCGCCCGAAGGCGTTGTCGGGCTCCCAGTGGAAGAAGAGCCGGTGCAGCCAGTACTCGGTCAGCGTCCAGATCCCGACCCCGCCGAGGCTGAGCAGGATCAGCTGCCAGGGGCTCTGGCCGCGGTCGACGCCGAGCCACTCCATGGCGACGATCACGGGCACGAAGACGATCGCCGGGATCGCCGGGTGGACTCGCGAGAAGAAGTTGAGGAATTCGCTCTCAAACAGCTGCGGCGAGGCCGCGAGCTTGTCGGTGCGGTCGTGTGCCTCCATTCGCGCCCAATGGTAGCGGTGCCGACTCCCATAGCCGCAAGACGCGGGGAAGATGTGACGACTCTGTGTCAAGAACGTTGCGCTTTGCGGAGTCAGGCGTCACGGAAGTGCAACGGCCTTGCCAAGATGCCCGCCGTGCCGCGCAAGCCCAAAGCCCCGACCTGCGACGACTGCTACTTCCGCCGCAACCAGCTCTGCGCCCTCCAGCTCGATGAGCCCTGCACCACCTTCCGGCCAAATCGCCCCGAGGGCCTCGTTCCCCCCCGCCAGCCGGTTCTCCTCATGCGCCCGCCCCGCTGGGCAAACCAGGCCCAGCCTGCCTAGGCCCCGCTCTCGATGGCGGCTATGTTTTGCGCCATGCCTGAACGTGACGTGTTCGCAAACTTCGCCCGCATGCGCAGGGAGATGGATCAGATGCTTGGCGGGGCTTGGGGGCGCACTACCTACGTAAGCAGGAGGAGCACTGGCTTCTCTCCCAACGTGGACGTCTATTACTGCGGCGATCCGCAGCGGGCTGTCGTGAAGGTCGACCTTGCTGGAGTAGAGCTGGAGCAGGTCGGGATCGAGGTCAGCGGCAGACAGCTCGCGATCGTCGGGGAACGGCCGGTGCAGGAGACCGAGGGGCGGGTGTATCAGCAGGTGGAGATCCCCTCGGGGCCGTTCCGCCGGGTGGTCGAGCTGCAGGTGGATGTCGACGCGGATCGGGCGAAGGCGACTTACGAGGACGGCGTGCTGCGGATCGATCTGCCGCTGAAGGATCCGGCCGAGTCCACGCGCCGGGTGCCGATCGGGCGCGAGTGATGGAGAGCTCGCCGGTGCTCGAAGTCGTCGAGTCCGAGCTCGATGCCGAGGACGCGATCCGCGCCAGTCAGCCGTTGCCCGACGCGTTGCCGGTGCTGCCGCTGCGCGAGACGGTCACCTTCCCCGAGACCCTCACCCCGCTCGCGGTCGGCCAGGAGCGCTCGATCACGCTGGTCGACGACGTGCTCGGCGCCAACCGGATGCTGGCGATGGTCGCGGCGCGCGACCCCGAGGACGAGGAGCCGGCTCCGGACGGGCTCTACGAAGTCGGCGTCGTCGGCATCGTCGCCCGCATGCTGAAAGTCCCCGACGGAACCCTGCGCATCCTCGTCCAGGGCACCCAGCGCGTGCGCCTCGGTCCCTACGTCGCCGAGGAGCCCTACCTGGTCGCGCGGATCGCTGAGCTGCCCGACGTGATCGACGAGGGCCCCGAGCTGGAGGCGCTGACCCGCAACGTGCAACGCACCTTCTCGGAGATCGTCGAGCACATCCCCTATCTGCCCGAGGAGCTGCAGATGGCTGTGGCCAATATCGAGGATCCGGCGGCGCTGGGTCACCTGATCGCCGGCGCGCTGCGGATCGCCACCGAGGAAAAGCAGCAGCTGCTCGAGGAGGTCGACGTCGCCGCGCGCCTGCGCCGCCTCTCGCAGATCCTCGCCCGCGAGCTCGAGGTGGTCCAGCTCGGCAGCCAGATCCAGTCCCAGGTCCAGTCCGAAGTCGACAAAGGCCAGCGCGAGTTCTTCCTGCGCCAGCAGCTCAAAGCGATTCAGGACGAGCTGGGGGAGGGGGATGAGCAGCAGGCCGAGGTCAACGAGCTGCGCCAGAAAGTCGAGCAGGCCGAGCTCCCCGAGCACGCCCTCAAAGCCGCCGAGCGCGAGCTCTCGCGGCTGGAGAAACTGCCGCCGGCGGCGGCCGAGCACGGCGTCATCCGCGGCTACCTTGAGTGGCTGGTCGAGCTGCCCTGGTCGAAATCGACCGAGGACAACCTCGACATCGCCCACGCCCGCGAGGTGCTCGACGCCGATCACTACGACCTGGAGAAGGTCAAGGACCGCATCCTCGAGTACCTGGCGGTGCGCAAACTGAAGCCGGACTCGCCTGGGCCGATCCTCTGCTTCGTCGGCCCGCCGGGCGTCGGCAAGACCAGCCTCGGGCGCTCGATCGCCAAGGCTCTGGGCCGGGAGTTCGAGCGCATCTCGGTCGGCGGGGTCCGCGACGAGGCCGAGATCCGCGGACACCGCCGCACCTACATCGGCGCCATGCCGGGGACGATCGTCCGCGCCCTGCGCGACGCCGGCTCGCGCAACCCCGTCTTCATGATCGACGAGATCGACAAGATGGGCGCCGACTTCCGCGGCGACCCCTCCTCGGCGATGCTCGAGGTGCTCGACCCGGCGCAGAACGACAGCTTCCGCGACCACTACCTCGACCTCGAGTTCGATCTCTCCGAGGTCCTCTTCATCGCCACCGCGAACGTCCTCGACACGGTCCCCGGCCCGTTGCGGGACCGCATGGAGACGATCGAGCTGGCCGGCTACACGCTGGAGGAGAAGCGCCACATCGCGCGCCGCTATCTCGTTCCCCGCCAGATCGAGGCCAACGGCTTGAAGCCCTCGCGGATCGGGTTCTCCGACTCGGCCCTGACCGCGATCGTCGAGGAGTACACGCGTGAGGCCGGCGTCCGCAACCTCGAGCGGCAGATCGGCACGATCTGCCGCAAAGTCGCCCGCGACGTCGCCGAGGGCAAGGGCAAGGGCAAGGGCAAGCTGAAGGTCTCGGCGAAACGGGCGCGCGAGCTGCTCGGCCGCCGCCGCGTCTTCGCCGAGCAGCGGCGACGCACGAAGGACCCCGGCGTCGCGACCGGGCTCGCCTGGACGCCGGCCGGCGGCGACGTGCTCTTCATCGAGGCGACCGCGATGCCGGGGTCGGGCAAGCTGACGATCACCGGCCAGCTCGGCGATGTGATGAAGGAGTCGGCGCAGGCGGCGCTCTCCTATATACGGGGGCACTGGCGGGACATCGCGCCCGATCTCGACGAGAGCTGGTTCGGCGAGCACGACATCCACATCCACGTCCCGGCCGGCGCCGTCCCCAAGGACGGGCCCTCGGCGGGTGTCGCGATGACCGTGGCGCTGGCCTCGCTGGTCTCCGCCCGACCGGTGCGCAACGATGTCGCGATGACCGGCGAGGTGACCCTGACCGGCCAGGTGCTGCCGATCGGCGGGCTCAAGGAGAAGTCGCTCGCGGCCCAGCGGGCCGGGATCAAGCGGGTGATCGTGCCGAAGCGCAACGAAGGCGACGTCACGGAGATCCCCGAGCACGAGCGCGGCGCGCTGGAGTTCGTCTACGTCGACGAGGTCTCGAAGGCGATCGACGCCGCCCTCAGGTAACGAGCGTGGAGGCGGCCGAAGCCCTGGGCAGGGGCAACCTGTCAACGTTGTATGAGGCGCTTCGCGAGGCGGTGCGAGCGCGTTCGCGGACCTTCTGGATCGTCGCCGGGCTGACCGTCCTCGCGGCGACGCTGCGCTTCGCCACGCTCGGGGTGCAGGCCTACCACCACGACGAGATCGTCACCGCCAGCCGCGTGCTGCGCGACGGCTTCTGGCACGCGATGGAAGCGGTCGGCTTCAGCGAGTCGGCGCCGCCGCTCTACTACGCGCTGGCCTGGGTCTGGACACAGCTGACCGGGACCGGCGAGGTCGGCCTGCGCTCGGTCTCGGCGCTGGCCGGGGTGGCGACGGTGCCGGTCGCCTACCTGCTCGGCGCCGAGCTGCGCGGTCGCCGGGCCGGGATCGTCGCCGCGGCGCTGGTCGCCGTCAACCCGATGCTGCTCTGGTACTCGCAGGAGGCCCGCGGCTACGCCCTGCTGGTCCTGCTGACCGCGCTCGCGGCGCTCTACTTCGTCCGCGCACTGGGCACGTCTGTGGGGCGGAAGAATTTGACGCTCTGGGGCGTGTTCTCCGCGCTTGCGCTCGCCACCCACTACTTCGCGATCTTCCCGATCGCGCTCGAGGCCGTCTGGCTCCTCTGGCGCCGGCGGCGCGACGCGGTGGCCGGGCTCTGGATCGTCGTCCTCGCCGGCCTGGCGCTCGCCCCGCTGGCGATCCACCAGATGTCGCTCGGCCACGCCGAGTGGATCGGCGACCGCAGCCTCGGCCACCGGGTCTGGGAGGCGGGCGTGACCTTTGTCGTCGGCGAGACCGGCGACGTCATTTCCCGGCCCGAGACCGTGCTGCCGGCGGTCCTGCCGCTTCTTGCCGTCCTGGCCGGGCTGCTGCTCCTTACGCTGCGCGCGGACCGCGGCGAGCGGCGAGCGGGGGGACTGATGCTGGCCCTGGCCGCGGTGACCGTCGCCGGGCCGCTGGCCCTGGCGCTCGTCGCGCCCGGCAAGGACTATGTCCTCGCTCGCAACCTGCTGCCGGCGCTGGTGCCGCTGCTGGTCGCGGTGTCGATCGGCTTGACCGCGCGCCGCGCCCGGCGCAGTGGCATGGTCATCGCCTCCGTCCTCGCCGCCTACTCGCTCGGCTTCTGTGTCTGGGTCAGCCTCTCGCCGGCCTGGCAGCGGCCCGACTGGGACACGGTTGCGGCGCGGCTGGGCCAGCCGACGGCGCCGCGGGCGATCGTCCTCTGGACCCTGGGAGCGGCATCGCTGCGCTACTACCTCTCGTCCGGCTCCTTCCAGGCGCAGCCGTCCGAAGGCTTCGCCTGGAGCGTGCACGAAGTCAACTTCGTCTCCGACGGCCCGGCCCCGCCGGTTCCGCGCGGCGCGCTGGGGCCACGCTTCCGCCAGGTCGGCTACGAACAGGCCGGCCGTCTCTATGTGCGGCGCTACGCGCTGCCCGGTCCCGACCTCGCCCACCTGCGCCTGCGACGGGTGCGCGACGCCGACCTCAACTTCCGCAGCAACGGTGTCCTCCTCGACGGGATTGGACCTCAGTAAGAACGGGAATAGGAATGGAGTTATCCTGAGCGTCCCCCCAGCAGAATCCAGCGAGGAGATGGCATGACCAAGACGAAGGCGAACCAGGCCGCGGACCTCTATTCGACTGCCCGTGAGAACCCCTACGTGCAGCGCCTGATCGAGGACGAAGAGCTGCGCGACAGCCTCCGCGACGCCTTCGAGGCCGCACGCGGCGCTTACGGTCGAGCGGCCGACAACAGCAAGGGCCCGGTCAAGGCCGTGAGCAGCGACAAGAAGGTGCAGAAGGACCTACGCACCGCCGCGGAGAGCCTGCGCGAGGCCTCGGAGCGCCTGAAGGCGCCGAAGAAGCGCAAGAAGAGCCGCCTCGGGCGCCTCATCCTCCTCGCCCTGATCGGCGGGACGATCGCTCTGATCGTCAGCGAGGACGCCCGCAAGACCGTGCTGGACGCCCTCTTCGGCGCCGAGGAGGAGTTCGAGTACACCTCGACGACGAGTATTAACGGCGCTTAGTTCGGTAGTCCGGCGCGGGGCGCCCGCCCTGCGCCGTAGACTGGGTTTATGGAGGCTGCGACCAAAGAGCGCGAGCTGAGCGGGGAAAAGGCGCAGCGCATCATCGACGCGATGCGCGAGAGCGTCGCCAAGCGCGGTGCCGCCGGCTCGACCTTCGAGCACGTGGCCCGCGAGGCCGGGGTCAGCCGTGGGCTCCTCCACTACTACTTCGGCACCAAGGAGCGGCTGCTGGTCGAGGTCGTCCGCCGCGATTCTGAGATCCGCGTCGCCCGCCTCGACGAACCGCTGGCGAATGCCGAGACGGTCGACGACGTGCTCGACATCCTGCTCGCCAGCCTCAACGACCTGATCGAGAACGAACCCGCCTTCTTCCTGCTCCTCTACGAGCTGTTCAGCGCCGGCCGCCGCAATCCCGAGATCCAGCGTGAGGTGGGGCAGCTCTTCGACCGCACCCGCTCCCACGTCGCCGAGATCCTCGAGGCGAAGGAGCGCGAGGGCGTGCTCAGCCTGCGCTACGAGGCCGACGCGATCGTCGCCTACCTGTTCGCGGTGGCCGACGGCTTCGCGCTGCAGGCGCTCTCCGACCCCGAACGCGACATCGCCCCCGCCCTCGCCGCCGGCGCAGCCTCCGCCCGCTTCCTGCTCGCGGGCGAGTGATCCTCCTCACAGGCGTGACAAAGGTCACCTTGACAATTGTCAGGCTGGCTCACTAGCCTGCCCATACCCCCTCGGGCCGCTTAATCGTGGCTCGAGATGCAGAGTCGCCCTCGGGCGGCTCTTGCTATTTCTGGGGGCAACCAACCGTCCGGGCATCGACACGCTGGTCAAGCTGGTTGTTGCGCTCGACATCGACCCCGCCGATTTGATGGACGGGATCGACTGGAAGCCCGGCGAGACCGTGCCCGGGCACTTCGACGGGCCGGGGGAAGCAGATTTGCGTCCGTAGCAGACCTCTACAATGGGTGTCAAGGGGCTCCCTGCAATATGCGGGAATCCCTCCCGACCAAGGGCATTCGCATGGCTGAATTTGATCGCAATCGCTTTGAGGCGCTAGTCCTCTATATCGCTCATCGGCGCAGAGACGATGGGCGGTTCGGCCGTACCAAGATGGCTAAGGTTCTCTTCTATTCGGACTTCTCGATCTACCAAGATCAGGGGGAGTCGCTTACCGGGGCTACCTATGTCCGCATGCCATTTGGACCGTTCCCCGAGGCCCTTGAAGAGACCGAGGAAGCACTAGAGGCAAAAGGTCTTGCCGTTCTGGCACACGATGGCGAGGGTGAATACGACGAGAAGCGGATCATTCCGACCAAAGGTGCTCCCGACCTGAGGAGTCTTTTCGAGGAATGGCAGGTCTTGGTCGTCAACGATTGGATTGACCGAGTGGCGGCCGCAACTGCAACGCAGATTTCCGAGATGTCCCACCACCACCCAGGGTGGCTGCTCGCCAAAAAGAACGGGGAGACGATTCCCTACGAGACTGCGATTCTGCCTCAGTCTCGACCGACTGCCCTTGAGGCGTCACGCGCAAAGGAGGTGGCGCGTGGTCGCGGATGGCAGTCCAGTGATGGGAAATGGCTCTGGGAACGGAGCGTCAACTAAAGCCAACAAGGTCAAACACAGCACCCTGTACAAGGAGTGCTGTACGGAGATTGAGGCAAAACATCCCAGGGTCGCAAGGGAGCGGTTCTTCGAGCGGCTTGACGCTTTTATGGTGATCTGCGACGTAGAGGCCGACGCCTTCCATGTTGGGGGCGCAACCTTCTACTTGCAGACGCCCGAAGACTTTTCCCCTGTGCTGATGATCTATTTCACTTATGCCTCCGACCAGGTTGTGATGCAAGCGGTTCACGCGGATTACTGAAGCTGCATAGTCGGATCGGGTACTACCGGAGCACACCGAGCTTCTACAGAGAAGGGATAGGCGTGATCCTCCTCACAGACTCCTAGGCCCTCTTGCATAAGGCTGGCTGACCAGCCAATGCGTGAGACGATGACCAAGCTCGCCGGGTTCCTGGGACGCAGGCGGCGTCTCGTGTTGGTCGCTTGGATCGCGACGCTGATCGTCGCGTTGCCGATTGCCTCGCACCAGACCGATCACCTGACCGGCGGCGGCTTCGACGTTCCCGGCAGCCAGTCGAAGGCGGTCAGCGACTCGCTCGAAAAGAACTTCTCCGCCAGCGCCGACGGCATCGGCGTGTTGCTCAAGGCCGAGCCCGGTTCCACCGTGCGGCAGCGCGCCGCGGCCGTCGATCGCGTCCGCCGATCGGTTGCCGGTCTCGAAGGGGTGACGCTGCTGCCGGGAGCCGCGCGCCGCGGCGAGGCTCAGCTGCAGCGGACCGGCACGACGATGCTGCCGCTGCGCAGCAACCGCTCCTCCGACATGCTGATCGATTCGGCGACGGACCTGCGCACCGACCTCGATCCGGGCACGACCGAGAGCGGAGTCACGACCTACCTCGCCGGCCAGCCGACGATCTGGGCCGGCATGCAGGAGCTCTCCAAGAAGGACCTGGCGAAGGCCGAGGCGGGTGGCTTCCCGATCGTCGCGCTGATCCTGCTCGTCGTCTTCGGATCGCTCGCCGCCGCCGCGCTGCCACTGGCCCTCGGCTTCATCAGCGTGATCGTCACCGGCGCCCTCATCTACTTCATCTCGCTGAACATGGAGACCTCGGTCTTCGTCACCAACATGGCCTCGATGATCGGCATCGGGGTCGCGATCGACTACTCGCTGTTCATCCTCGCCCGCTACCGCGAGGAGCGCCGGGCGGGGCGCAGCGAGGAGGAGGCGCGTGCGGAGGCCCTCGCGACCTCGGGCCTCGCGGTCACCTTCTCGGGCCTCGCCGTGATCGTCTCCCTCGCCGGCCTCTGGATGGTCGACAACCAGGCATTGCGCTCGATGGCGCTGGGGGCGATGACCGTCGTCGCCGTCTCGATCCTCACCGCGGTCACCCTTTTGCCGGCCCTGATCGCGATGCTCGGCGACCGGGTGCTGCCGGGCGGGATTGTGGCCAAAGGCCTTGCGCTGATTCGCCGACCGTTCCAAGGTAAGTCCGCCACCCCCGGACGCGGGAGTGAGGGCCCCTCCATATCCACCTCTTTCGACCCTCACGGGAGCAGAGGAGGTGGCGGAACTGGTTCTGCCTTCTGGCAGCGCTGGACCGCCAGCATCATGGCCCGGCCCTGGACCGCCGTGATCGGGGTCAGCGCGGTTCTTCTCTTCCTCGCGATCCCGGTTCTCTCGCTGACCACCGGCACCCAGGCGCTCAGCCAGTTCCCCAAGAACAGCGACGTGCGGGTCGGCAACGAACTCGCCTCCAAGCAGGTCGGCGGCGGCACCGACCCGGTGCAGATCGTCGCCGCATTCAACGGAGCGGTGGATCGCGCCGCGATCCCTGGCTTCATCCGCACGGTCGAAGCGACGCCCGGCGTCAGCTCCGTGGCTCCGCCGGCCTTCGCCGCCGGCAGCGTCCTGATCCAGGCGACGCCGAGCGCTCCGAGCGAGTCCGACGCGGCGGCGGCGCTGGTCAACCGGCTGCGCACGGTCGTTCTCTCGACCAGCCTGGCGCGCGTCGCCACCGTGAACGTCGGCGGCGAGACGGCGCGCAGCCACGACGTGCGCCGGCTGATCAGCGGCTCGATGTGGAAGATCATCCTCTTCGTCCTCGCGCTCAGCTTCCTCGTCCTGATGGCGATGCTGCGCTCGCTGCTGCTGCCGCTGAAGGCCGTGCTGATGAACCTGCTCTCGATCGGGGCGGCGTTCGGCGTCCTCGTCGCGATCTTCCAGTGGGGCTGGTTCGACAGCCTGCTCGGCCTCGAAAGCCAGGGGGCGCTCGACACGATCAACGTGCCGCTGATCTTCGCCGTCGTCTTCGGCCTCTCGATGGACTACGAGGTCTTCCTCATGTCGCGGATCCGCGAGCGCTACATGGAGCACGGCGACAACGAACGCGCGGTCGCCGAGGGCCTCTCCTCCAGTGCCCGCACGATCTCCTCGGCGGCGCTGATCATGACCTGCGTCTTCGCCGTCTTCTTCCTCACCGGCGTCCCTTCGATCAAAGAGCTGGGCCTCGGCTGCGCCGTCGCGATCGCCCTCGACGCGACGCTGGTGCGGCTGATCCTGGTGCCCGCGGCGATGAAGCTGCTCGGCGACTGGAACTGGTGGATGCCGTCCTGGCTCGACCGCGTCCTCCCGGACTTCAGCTTTGAGTCGGGGAAGCACGAGCCGTCTCCTGTCGAGGCGTAGCGCTAGTCAAGGGTCCGGGTGCCCTCGCCTGGAGGCCGTTGCGCAGCTGATCGCGTGACAAGGGCTCGGGGCGCCTGTCCGTGAGCCTCCATGCGAGGGCACCCGGACCCTTAGGATGCGGTCCCATGACGGGGGAGGAGATCGCATTTGCCGGAGCTGCTCGGCAGGCTGAGATGGTCCGGGAGGGCGAGGTCTCGCCGCGGGAGCTGGTGCAGCTTTGCTTGGACCGGATCGGGCGCCTCGATCCGCAGCTGAACTCGTTCCGGGTGGTGCTTGCCGAGCGGGCTCTGCTCGAAGCCGAGCAGGCGGAAGCTCGGCTGAAGGGCGGCGACGAGCGGCCTCTGCTTGGGGTCCCGATCGCGCTCAAGGACGAAGTCGACCTCGCAGGCGAGCTGAGCACGCACGGCACCGACGCCTATCCCGACCCGGCGCCCGCCGACTGCGAGATGGTCCGCCGGCTGCGCGAGGCGGGGGCGATCGTCGTCGGCAAGACGCATCTGCCTGAGCTGGCGATCTGCGGCTTCACCGAGTCGGCTACCTGGGGAGTGACGCGCAACCCCTGGGATCCGCAGCGCACTCCCGGCGGCTCCAGCGGCGGCAGCGCCGCGGCGGTCGCCGCCGGCCTCGTCCCGATCGCCTCGGCTTCCGACGGCGGCGGCTCGATCCGAATCCCGGCGTCGTCCTGCGGCCTCTTCGGCCTCAAACCCTCGCGCGCCCGGGTCTCGCTGGCGCCGCTGGTCGAGCACTGGAATGGGCTCTCGGCGGCCGGCTGCCTCAGCCGCAGCGTGCTCGACACCGCCCTCTGGCTCGATGTCGTCAGCGGCGGCTCGGCCGACCCGGAGGCGCCGGAGCCGCCCGAGCGGCCCTTCGTCGAGTCTGCCCGCACTCCGCCGGGCAGGCTGCGGATCGCCTACTCCACCGCGCCCCCGCGTGCCGCCGCTCCCCCCACCGTCTCCGACGTCGCGAAAGGCGCCGTCGCCGAGACCGCCGAGCTGCTGCGATCACTGGGGCACGAGACGGCGCAGCGCGATCCCGACTGGGGTGGGATCGGCAACAACATCACCCCCCGCTACCTGCGTGGAGTCGCCGAAGACGTGGCGACTGTTCCCCGGCCCGAGCGACTCGAACGCCGCACCAAGGGCTTTGCCAAGCTGGGCCGACTGATCACCGATGGAATGTTCGAGCGGGCGATGCGCGGCCGCCAGGCCGATGCGACGCGCGTCAACGCGATCTTCGCCGACCACGATGTCTTGATGACCCCGGTGATGGGCGGCACGGCGCTGCCCGTGCGCCGCTGGGAGGGGCAGGGCGCCCTGCGCACCGTCCTCGGCATGAGCCGCTTCTATCCCTTCTGTGTGCCCTGGAACCACCTCGGCAACCCGGCGATGTCAGTCCCGGCCGGCTTCGCCGCCGACGGCATGCCGCTCGCCGTCCAGATAATCGGCCGCCCCGGCGACGAGGCGACCCTGCTCTCTCTTGCTGCTCAGCTAGAGGCCGAGCGTCCCTGGGCAGACAAACATCCCCCCATCAGCTAACCGAAGGAGGGCCGGGGTGGCCCCTCCCAGGAGGCTCACGGATCCGCGCCTTGAACCCCGGTAAGCGATCAGCTGCGCAACGGCCTCATGGGAGGGGCCACCCCGGCCCTCCTAACCAAACACTTTGCGCATCCGCGCGATCTCGCGGATCGAGCCGCGTGGGCGGATGCGGCGCTGCAGGATCATCTTCAGCGGGTTCGCTTCCGGCTTGCCCATCGCGACGAAGTCGGCCCAGTTTGCCTCGATCGTCAGGGTGGGATTGGGGGCCTCGCCCGGCTCGACCCGCGTGGAGCCGTTGTCCAGCGTCAGGTGCCAGGGATCGGCGTCGCTGAAGCGGTACTGGTAGACCAGCGGCGAGCCGTTGGCGGCCGCCGGGTCGGCGACCCGCTTGACCACGTCGAAGTAGAGCCGCTGCGTCTCCGGCGAGGCGTCGGGGACGGGGCCGTCGGGCGGGCCGAGCACGCCGGCCTCCATCAGTTGGACCTGGCGCGCGGCGACTTCCTCGGCCGAGGCCTCGGGGTCGAAGGGGAAGACGCCGGGGGGCATCTCCTCGGTCGGGTAGCCGATCGTGCGCCAGCGCTGGCGGATCAGTTTGAGCCCGAAGGAGAAGATGTCCTCGAGCGAGAAGCCGTAGCACTCGGTGTAGGAGCGGTCCATGCTGGGCGGGTAGAACACGGCGGGCCCGTAGGGCAGCACTTCGCGCAGCAGATCGGTGACGGCGGCGCGGTTCTCCTCCCAGCCCGGCTTGCCTTCCCCGAGCAGTTCGGAGAGCACCTTGACGCCGAAGCCGATGTGGCGCTGCTCGTCGCGGGAGACGTTCGCCATCCCCGAGCTGAAGCCCGGCATCGAGTCCTCCGAGGCGAAGAAGTCCTCGATGAAGTGCTGGCCGGGCTGGGCGAGGCTGCCCTCGACGATCAGGTGATAGAGGGTGATCGCCTGCGCGTACTTGGGCAGCGAGCGGTCCTTGCGCAGTTCCTCGGCCATCACGTCGAGCCGGTCGAAGATGCCGCGGTAGCCCCAGTTGAGCTGCGGCATGGTCGAGGAGAGGGTCTGCTGGATCGAGTCGCCGCCGACGCCGATGACCTCCTTGAAGAAGCGGTGGAAGAAGATCGAGTGGCGGACCTCGTCGACCTGCTGGGTGGCGAGGAAGTAGGACTGCTCCTCGGTCGGAGCGGCGTTGATGTAGGGGGCGAGGGTGTCGGCGACCCGGTCCTCGCCGTAGTAGAACATCGAGTAGATCCACATCGCCGAGCGCCGCTGGATGTCGCTGAGCGCCTGCCAGCCGTTGCGATCCTCGGAGAAGTCGATGTCGTAAGCGCTCCAGTTGCCCTGCTCCCAGCGCTGGTACAGATCGACGTAGGTGACGTTGTCCATCAGGCTCTGGGATGCGACGCTCATCTCTCTCCTTGGGTCGGGGCGGCTCGGGGCGGTCTGGGGAGGTTACCGCGATCCTGGCCAGTCAGCCAGTTTGAAGACGCGGGATGCATCGAGCCCCTATTTGGGGTTCGATGCATCCCGGACGGCGTCAACCCTGCGCGGGCGCGGGGGTCTCGATCTCCCGCTTGAGGATCTTGCCGGTCGGGCCCTTGGGGAGCTCGTCGATGAACCAGACGACGCGTGGGTACTTGTAGGCGGCGATGCGGTCCTTGACGTAGGTGCTGACCTCCTCGGAGCTCAGCTCCTCGCCCTCGTGGAGGACGACCGCCGCGCCGATCTCCTCGCCCCACTCGTCGTGGGGGACGCCGACGACCGCCGCTTCGCGGATCTTCGGGTGCTCGTAGAGGACCTCCTCGACCTCGCGCGGGTAGACGTTGTAGCCGCCGCGGATGATCAGGTCCTTCTTGCGGTCGACGATGTAGAAGAAGCCGTCCTCGTCGACGCGGGCCATGTCGCCGCTGTGGAACCAGCCGCCCCGCATCGCCTCCCCGGTCGCCTCGGGGCGCTGCCAGTAGCCCTTCATGATGTTGTGGCCGCGGATCACGATCTCGCCGACCTCGCCCTGGGCGACCGGCTCGTCGTTCTCGTTGACGACCCGCATCTCGACGCCCTCTATCGGGGTGCCGATCGAGCCCGCCTTGCGCTCTTTGTCGGGGTGGTTGGAGCAGGCGACCGGCGAGGTCTCCGAGAGGCCGTATCCCTCCATCACCTTGGCCCCGAAGGCGTCTTCGAAGCCGCGCAGGACCTCGACCGGCATCGAGGCGCCGCCGGTGATGCAGATGCGCAGCGAGGAGGTGTCGAAGCTCTCACGCTCGGGGTGGTGCAGCAGCGCCCCGTACATCGTCGGCACGCCGTAGAAATGGGTGACGCCGTCGCGCTGCATCGTCGCCAATGCCTCGCCGGGATCGAATCTGGGCACCAGGGTGAGACAGGCGCCGACGCCGAGTGAGGCGTTCATCGCAACGGTCTGGCCGAAGGAGTGGAAGAGGGGGAGGGCGCCGAGGACGACGTCGCCGGCGGCGACCTCACTGGTGGTGCGGGCGGAGACGTCGGCGTTGCGGGCCAGGTTGGCGTGGGTCAGCTCGGCGCCCTTCGGCTTGCCGGTCGTACCCGAGGTGTAGAGGATCACCGCCGTGTCGTCCTCCGCCGTCTCGGCCACGCCCGGCGCCGGCTCGTGCCGGGCCAGCGCCTCGGCGAAGCCGGCGGGGTCGACCTCGACCAGCTCCGCCCCGGCGTCCTCGGCGCCGTCGCGTGCCTCGGCGCAGAAGCCGTGCCAGGCAAGCAGCAGCTTCGCGCCCGAGTCCTCGAGGTAGAAGGCGATCTCGCGCCGCTTCAGCAGCACGTTCATCGGCACGACGATCGCGCCGGCGCGCAGCACGCCGTAGTAGGCGACCGGGAACTCGGGCACGTTGGGCAGCATCACCCCGACCCGGTCGCCCGGCCGAACCCCCTTCTCGCCCAACAGGCTCGCCAGGCGAGCGCTGCCCTCGTCCAGCTCGCCGTAGCTCAGCTCGGCCTCGCCGAGGCGGATCGCCGCCGCATCCGGCATCCGCCCAGCGCTCTCGATGAGCAGCGATGCGAGGTTGAGCGACACCGACCGCTCGCTACGGCTTGGTGAAGTGGTGCACCGGGAACTCCTTGATGTCCGGAGGGCCCTGCGGCGCCCGATCGCCGAGTTCTCCGATCGCGGGCAACAGGCGACTCTGCTGGAAGCGGTCGAAGTGGTCGCGCGACTCCCAGAAATCGATGATGCCCCAGCCCTCCTCGATCGGGCCGGCCGAGTGGAAGATCAGGCCGTCGGGTGGGTTGTCGTCGATTCCCATGTGGTTTTGGACGGCGTCGTATTGCTCCTGGGTGGTGCCGGTGAACTTGAGCCTCAATCCAATTGCCATCGTCTCTCCTCTGGTTTGAAGAACCGACCGAGCATAGCCCGCGGTATGCGGCGGGAGCAAGCGATGCCGGCGGCACCCGCCGCCGCGTCTCGCTAGGCTCGGCTGCGCAATGGCCGAACTCGGCGCGCCCACCTCATTCCTCACCCTGCCCAAGGGCGTGCCTGTGTTTTCAAGCGATGGCGAGGAGATCGGCAAGGTCGAGTACGTGCTCTCCGCGCCGAACATCGACATCTTCGACGGGATCGTCCTCGACACCAGCGTCCTGCCCGGGGGTCACCGCTTCGTCGATGCCCCCGAGGTCGCCGAGATCTACGAGCGCGGCGTGGTGCTGACGATCGATGCGGCGACCGCCCGGAACCTGCCCCAGCCCAGCGCCAACCCCGGCTCGATCGACGTCGATCCCGGCGATCTCGCCAAGGGCGAGCGGCAGAGCAAGCTCAGCCGTGCCTGGGACCTGATCTCGGGCAAGGGCTGAGGCCGGAGGCATCTTGCTGCGAGGTTCTCTAGCATTGCCCGCCGTGAAGCTGCCGATCGCCCTGATTGCGCTGTGCGCCGTGCTGGCGTTCGCCGGCTGCGGCAGCAGCAGCGACTCTTCGTCCGGCTCGAGCGAATCGACGTCGACGAGCGAATCCACGTCCACGGAAGCGACCGGCGGCGAAAAGACCAAGCCGAAGGTCACCGTGCCGACCGGCGCCCCGCCGCAGGAACTCGAAATCAAGGAACTCGAAGAAGGCAGCGGCGCCGAAGCGAAATCGGGCGACGAAGTCACCGTCCAGTACGTCGGCGTCGACTACAAGAACGGCAAGGAATTCGACTCATCCTGGAGCCGCAACGAACCCTTTCCACTCACCCTCGGTGCCGGATTGGTGATTCCCGGCTGGGAACAAGGAATCGAAGGAATGAAGGTCGGCGGACGGCGCGAGCTGATCATCCCGCCCGAACTCGCCTACGGCGAAGAAGGTCGCCCGCCGACGATCCCGCCGAACGAAACGCTCGTGTTCGTGATCGACCTGCTTGAAATCGGCTAGCAGAGCCGTTCTCGCCGAGCGCCTGACGGCGCAGGGGCCCTCCGGCCCGCCGCTGGCCGGTCCGGCCGAGCGACCTGAGCCCGCGAAGCTTCCGCCCCCGCGCCTACTCGGCGCCTTCGACCCGGTCCTGCTCGGCTGGACCTCGCGCGAGGACATCCTCGGCCCGCACACCCAGCTCGTCACCCGCAACGGGATCTTCCACCCGTTCGCGATGGCCAACGGCAAAGCTGTTGCCAAGTGGGGCTTCCCCGCCGGCGAGGTGAAGCTTCAGCCCCTCCAGCGCATACCCGCAAAGACCGCCGCCGACCTCGAAGCCGACGCGGCCGATGTCACCCGCTTCCTGGCTTCCTGAGACAAATTGCTCAACATGCTGAGTAAATTTGCTCAACGTATTGAGTGATTTGCAGACAACGGATTCTTTTCAAGACGGTCTACGGAACCTGAGGCTATCCTCGACAGGATGTCAAGCAAGAAACGACAAAAAGTTGACGCTGAGTATTTGGAGCGCGCTCGTCGTGAGGGATTGAGGCGCGATTACCGCCTGCTGACTCCAGGGCAGCGGGTGGAACAGGCCGCGGCTCTCAGCAAAGAGATGACCAGGCTTGCCGCTGACCGCGCGGAGCGAGATTGACGGGTATCTCGTCTCTCGACGTCGAGGGGCTACTTGCGGCCCTCGAGGAGGCCGATGTCCGGTTCGTGGTAATCGGCGGCTTTGCCGTTGGCGCACATGGATATCCACGGGCGACCAAGGATCTGGACATCGTCCCCGATCCCGATCCCGAGAACCTCACGCGCTTGGCCACGGTGCTCTCGGATCTCAATGCTTCAGTCCTTGGAATGGAGGAGTTCGCCAAGGAGGAGGTGGTCCAGCCGGATGCAGCCAGTCTGGAGATGGGAGGCAATTTCGTCCTTGCGACCAGCCGCGGCCGCCTCGACATCATGCAACTCGTAGGGCTGGATCTCGAGTACGCTGACCTGGACGCAGCCGCTGTCGAGGACGAAGTTTTCGGACACCGAGTCCGTTTCTGCGGATTCGACCACCTCGTCGCAATGAAGGAAGCCGCCGGTCGGCCCGAGGACGAGATCGACCTCAAGCGCCTGCGCGAATCCCGCGACGGCGCCTAACCCAGCTTCGGGCTCTGCCAGGGCTGGGCGAGGCGGTTTGCCAGGTCGTCTGCCAGGCCCTCGATCGGGACCCTCGTCTGCTCCAGGGAGTCGCGGTCGCGGAGGGTGACGGTGTCGTCTTCCATCGTCTGGTGGTCGACGGTGATGCCCCAGGGGGTGCCGATCTCGTCCTGGCGGCGGTAGCGCTTGCCGATCGAGCCGCCCTCGTCGAACTCGGCGGGGACGCGGCGGCGCACCTCGTCGAAGATCTCGCGGGCCTTCTCCGGCATGCCCTGCTTGGAGACGAGCGGCAGGATCGCGACCTTGACCGGCGCCAGGCGGGGGTGGAGGCGCAGCACGGTGCGCTCGCGTCCCTCGACCTCCTCGACCTCGTAGGAGTCGACGAGGAAGGCGAGCGTCGCGCGGTCGGCGCCGGCGGCCGGCTCGATCACGTGGGGGACGTAGCGCTCTTTGGTCTGCTGGTCGAAGTACTCGAGCTTCTCGCCGCTGAACTTGGCGTGCTGGGTCAGGTCGAAGTCGCCGCGGTCGGCGATCCCCTCGAGCTCCGACCAGCCGATCGGGAAGAGGTACTCGATGTCGCTCGTCGCCGAGGAGTAGTGCGAGAGCTCGTCGGCGCCGTGCGCGCGCACCCGCAGCAGGTCGGGGCGGATGCCGAGCTCGGTGTACCAGCGCTCGCGCTCCTCCATCCAGACCTTGTGCCACCTTTCTGCGTCGGCGGGGGGGACGAAGAACTCCATCTCCATCTGCTCGAACTCGCGGGTGCGGAAGATGAAGTTGCCGGGGGTGATCTCGTTGCGGAACGACTTGCCGATCTGGGCGATCCCGAACGGCGGCTTCTTGCGGGCGAAGCCGAGCACGTTCTTGAAGTTGATGAAGATGCCCTGGGCAGTCTCGGGCCGCAGGTAGACCTCCGAGCCCTCGCCCGCCACGGGTCCGACGTGGGTCTCGAACATCAGGTTGAACTGACGCGGCTCCGACAGCTCGCCGCCGCACTCGGGGCAGCGCAGCTCCGCCGCTGGATCGCCGCCGTCCGCCTCGACCGCCTCGCGCAGGTGATCCTCGCGCCAGCGCCGCTTGCACTTGCCCAGGCACTGGACGAGCGGGTCGGTGAAGCCCTCGAGGTGGCCCGACGCCTCCCAGACCCGCGGGTGCTGGAGGATCGCCGAGTCGAGCGCGACGATGTCGTCGCGTTCCTGCAGCATCGCCCGCCACCACTCGGCCTTGACGTTGTTCTTCAGCAGCACCCCGTAGTGGCCGTAGTCGTAGGTCGAGCCGAGGCCCCCGTAGATCTCCGAGGAGGGGAAGACGAAGCCGCGCCGCTTGCACAACGCGACGATCTCCTCCATCGAGGTCTCGGTGTTACGGGTCTCCTGCCCGGCGCTCGCCATGGCTGAACCGTATCGGCTGCGATAATCGCCCACCCCCATGCCGATCTACGAGTACAAATGCACCAACGGCCACGTCTTCGACGTGATCCAGCGGATGAGCGACGAGGCGCTGACCGAGTGCCAGGAGTGCGGCGCCCCCGCCGAGCGCGTCCTGCACCCCGTGGCGATCCACTTCAAGGGCTCCGGCTTCCACAACACCGACTACGCAAAGAAGAAGACCGGCGCCTCCGGCGGCGAGTCGAAGGATGGCGGCGGCGAGTCGAAAGAGAGCGGCGGAGAGTCGAAGAGCGGCGAGTCAAAGAGCTCGGAGAGCAAGCCGAGCGACTCGAAAGCCGCCGCCGCAACCAGCGACTGAACGGTTGACCCCCGGATACGGGGGCAAACTGACCACTCAGCCGAGCAGCTTCTTGACGGCCCGCCGGCGTTCGGAGTCCGGCACTTCTATCGAGCCCCCGGGACCCGGTTCGCAGCCCGAGTTGGCGCCGCTGCAGAGCACGTCGGCCTTGCTTTCACCGCCGATCGCGGCCGAGAGAATCAGCTGCGGCATCGTGAAGAAGCCCATGTCGCTGACGAAGGCCTTAGGCGCGTCCCAGCCGATGATCGGACCGTGGATGAAGTTGTAGGGAGCGCGCAGGGGATCGGTGAGGCGGTCCTTGATGCCCGCGATCACCGCTTGCTGGGCCTTCTCGCGGTCGAGGTCTTCGTAGCCGAGCGTGTAGGCGCTCTTGCCCGGGCCGGGACATTCGCTGGGCTCGCGGATGCGCGAGTAGATCAGCGCCTTTTCGCCGTCGAGGGTGTTCTCGCCCTTGCCGAGCCGCAGCGTGAAGCCCCCCTGCCCACCTCCGGCACCGCCGGAGATGTCGGCGCAGAGCTTGTGCGGGACGTCGACCTTCACCCCGCCGACCGCGTCGATCAGGTCTTCGAACCCCGTGAAGTCGACGATCGCGACATGGTCGACTTCGATTCCGAGGAAGTCTTCGACCGCTTCGATCTGGGCCTTGGCGCCGCCGAATGCGTAGGCGGCGTTGATCTTCTGCGGGCTCTGGCCGGGGATTTCGGCGTAGCTGTCACGCGGGATCGAGAGTTTGCGGAAGGCGCCGCCGCCGGCGCGGATCAGCATCAGCGTGTCGGCGCGGAATTCGCCCTGCGAGCAGTTGCCATGCGGCGAGTCGCCGTGCGCCTGCTGTTCGAAGCACTCCTGCGAGGGTGCCGCGCCGGGCTCCTTGGTGTCGGGCGGGCGGGCGTCGGTGCCGAGGACGAGGATCGTCTGCGCGCTGGGCAGCAGGAAGGGGTTGCCGTGCAGGGCGGACTTGGCTTCGCCGGAGAGCTTGAAGGCCTGCAGCTGGGCGGAGACCGCGAAGGCGAGGAAGCTGAGCAGGATCCAGCCCAGCGCCGCCAGGCCGATCCATTTCAGCGCTCGGCGTAGGCCCGGTCGAGGTGGCCGCGGGCCGCGCTCGCGCCCGGGACGGTCGGGCAGCTTCGGCATTTTCGGTGCCCGCCAGTCGCGCTCGCGCAGGCCCGAGAGGTCGGGCTTGCGGAAGCGCGAGAAGAACCCCCGGCGGGCGCGGTAGACCTTGTAATCGGGCGGCCCCGAGGGCCGCTGCTCGCCGTCGTTTGCCATGAAAGACTCCGGAATCATGCCGATGACCGCGGTCGCCCGCGCTAAGAGTCCCCGTAAGCGATGAGCCAGCCCGAAGCGATAGGGGTCGATCTGGGCGGCACCAAGATGCTGCTCGGCGTCCTCGACGGGGACTCGAAGACCGTCTGGGAGAGCCGCGAGGGCTCCGCCGGCGAGGGCGAGAGCGAACTGGTGGAGCTGCTGATGCGCGAGCTCGAGGAGGCGCGCGCCGAGCGCCCCGGGGTCGAGGCGATCGGGATGGGGATCCCGGCGACGATCGACCACGAGAAGGGCGTCGCGATCGCCGCGGTCAACCTGCCGATCGAGAACCTGCCGATTCGCGACATAGTCGTCGAGCGGACCGGATTGCCGGCGTTCGTCGACAACGACGCCAACGTGGCGGCGCTGGCCGAGCATCTCTTCGGCGCCGCGCGGGGCGCCCGCAACGCGGTGATGCTGACGATCGGCACCGGGATCGGCGGCGGGCTCATCCTCGGCGGCGAGATCTACCGCGGCTCGACCGGCGCCGGCGCCGAGCTCGGCCACATGGCGATCCAGCTCGACGGCCCGGCCTGCCAGGGCAACTGTCCCGGCCACGGCTGCGTCGAGACCCTGGCCTCCGGCACGGCGCTGGGTCGCGAAGGCCGCGCCGTCGCGGAAAGCACTCCCGACTCAGCCCTCGGCAGGCGGCTGGCCGAAGGCGACGAGATCGACGGCAAGGCGGTCACCGTCGCCGCGCAGGAAGGCGACGAGACGGCGATCGGCGTCTTCGACCTCATCGGCGGCCGCCTCGGCGTCGCCCTCACCAGCTTCGCCAACATCTTCGAGCCGGAAGTGATCGTCATCGGCGGCGGCGTGATCGCCGCCGGCGAGCTGCTGCTCGCGCCCGCCCGCCGCGAGCTCGAAGCGCGCGCGCTGCGGCCGATGAACAGCACCCCGGTCGTCGCCGCCGAGCTGGGCGAAGACGCGGGGATGATCGGCGCCGCGGCGATGGCGCGCATCGAGCTGGAGAAAGCGGGCTGATGCCGGGGTCGCTGATCGTCTGCCCGACCCCGATCGGCAACCTCGACGACATCACGATCCGCGTCCGCGACGCGCTGGTCGGCGCGGACTACATCGCCTGCGAGGACACCCGCCGCACCGGCGGCCTGCTCGACAAGCTCGGCATCCGGCCGGCCCCGCGGCTGATCTCGATCCACGAGGGCAACGAAGCACCGCGCGCGGTCGAGCTGGCGCAGCGGATCGAACGCGGTGAGGTCGTCGCCCTCGTCTCCGACGCCGGCATGCCGGCGATCTCCGATCCCGGCTTCCGCCTGATCCGCCGTTGCATCGAACGCAACCTCGAGGTGACGGTGCTCCCCGGCCCCTCGGTGGTCCCGGTCGCCCTGGTCGCTTCCGGCATGCCCACGGACCGCTGGCGCTTCGAGGGCTTCCTGCCGAAGCGCGCCGGGGAGATGGAGCGGGTGCTGCGCTCGACCGAGACGGTCGTCGCCTTCGAGTCGCCGCGCCGGGTGGGCGACTCGCTCGCCGCCCTGGCGGCGATCGCCCCCGACCGCCCGGCCGCGGTCTGCCGCGAGCTGACCAAGATGCACGAGGAGGTCTCGCGCGCCACGCTGGCCGAGCTGGCGCGCCGCTTCCGCGGTGACGTCAAGGGCGAGATCGTCCTGGTGATCGCGCCGGCGTCCGCCGACGATCACGACAAAGACGTCGGCTTCGCGGTCGATGCGTTGCGCCACCTCGTCCAGTCGGGCGCCCGCCCCCGCGCCGCCGCCAGCGTCGTCGCGGCGCTCACCGGTACTCGGGCCAACGACCTATACCGTGCGCTGACCGGGAGAGAGCCCAGAAAATGAGCTACTACGTCACCACGCCGATCTACTACGTCAACGCCGAGCCGCATCTCGGTCATGCCTACTCGACTCTGGCGGCCGACGTGCTGGCGCGGCACATGCGCCAGCGGGGGGAGGACGTCTTCTTCCTCACCGGCACTGACGAGCACGGCGAGCCGATCGAGCTGGCGGCCGAACGCGAGGGGGTGACGCCGCAGGAGCTGGCCGACCGCAACGCGGCCAAGTTCGAAGCGTTGATGCCGATCATCGACGCGACCAACGACTTCTTCATCCGCACCTCGGACCCGCGCCACGCCGAGAAGGTCGCCGAGATCATGCAGCGGGTCTACGACAACGGCTGGGTCAACAAGGGCACCTACGAAGGCTGGTACTGCCCGCGCTGCGCCGACTTCAAAACCGAGCGTGAGCTGGGCCCAGGGCAGACCTGCCCTATCCACGAGATCCCCCTGGAGAAGGTCAAGGAGGAGAACTGGTTCTTCCGCCTCTCGGCATTTCAGGGCCAGCTCGAAGGCCTCTACGAGGAGCGGCCGGACTTCGTCGTGCCCGACTTCCGCCGCAACGAGGCGGTCTCCTTCATCAAGGGCGGGCTCGAGGACGTCTCGCTCTCGCGGCCGAAGCTGAAGTGGGGGATGCGGCTGCCCTGGGACCCCGAGCAGCGCATGTACGTCTGGTTCGATGCGCTGCTCAACTACGTAACCGCGCTGACCTTCGCCCGCGAGGGGGAGGACCTGACCGAGCGCTTCTGGCCGGCGAGCCTGCACGTGATGGCCAAGGACATCCTCAAGTTCCACGCGGTGATCTGGCCGGCTCTGCTCTGGGCGGCGGACCGCGAGCCGCCGCGGCGGATGGCGATCCACGGCTACCTGCTGATGGGCGAGAAGAAGATGTCCAAGTCGCTCGGCAACGTGCTCGACCCCTTCGAGGCGATCGAGCGCTTCGGCGCCGACGCGCTGCGCTTCTACTGCTTCCGCGAGGTCAGCTTCGGCCAGGACGGCTCGATCTCGACCGAGGGCTTCGAGGCCCGCTATGAGACCGAGCTGGCCAACGACTTCGGCAACCTGGCCAGCCGCGTGCTGGCGATGGTCGAGCGCTACCGCGACGGGGTCGTCCCGGAGGCGCAGGTCGACGCCGTGCTGGCCGAGGACTTCGAAGGCGTCGTCCCCCGCTTCAGCGAGCTGCTCGACCGGGCCGAGCTGACCCAGGCCCTGGAGGAGGCCTGGAAGCTGGTCCGTCGGCTCAACCGCTACGTCGAGGAGACCCGCCCCTGGGAGCTGGCCAAGGACGAGGCCGACCCCCAGCGCCTAGACGAAGTCCTCTACAACCTCACCGAGGGTCTGCGCGTCACCACCCTGCTGCTCGTCCCATACCTGCCGCGCAGCAGCGAGCGGCTGCTTACCGCCCTGGCCGAGGACTCGCACCAGCTAACCGAGTTAGGCGCTCGACCTGGCGGCCAAAGGGTCGAACGGGTTCCATCCCTCTTCCCGAAGATCGAGGCGCCGGCGTAAGGCCTATCCCGGTAGGGCTGGAACGTCTTGTACTTTTTCGCTGAAGCCTCCGGGCGACAGCCGACCGCGCTACACCGAAAAAGTTAAGTGAAAGCCCTGCCGGGATAGACCTCAGGCAAGCGCATCGGCCCCGAGTTGATCAGGCCGGGTATACCCGCACAACGCCATCGTCAGGTCGAGCTCGGCGAGGACCATCTTGAGCACGGTCTCGACTCCCGCCTGCCCACCGAGCGCCAGGCCCCAGACGTAGGGCCGGCCGAGGCAGACGGCGTCGGCGCCGAGGGCGAGCGCCTTGAGCACGTCGGCGCCGCTGCGGATGCCGCTGTCGAAGAGGATCGTCAGCTCGTCGCCGACCGCCTCGGCGATCGGGCCCAGCGCGTCGAGCGAGGCGACCGCGCCGTCGACCTGGCGGCCGCCGTGGTTGGAGACGACGATGCCGTCGATCCCACGCCGCACCGCCTCACGGGCGTCGTCGACGTGCTGGATTCCCTTGATCACGATCGGCAGCGAGGCGATCTCGCCCAGCCACTCGAGGTCGTCCCAGGTGAGCGAGGGGTTCGCCTGGACGCCGAGGAAGTGCCCGGTGGCGGCGCCCTGATCCTCCTCGGGGCTCTGCTCCAGCCCGGCGCGGAAGACCGGGTCCTGGAAGTAGTTGGCGACCCCCATCCCGTTGAGGAAGGGCAGCCAGGCCTGCTGCAGGTCGCGAGACTTCCAGCCGGGGACGAAGGTGTCGACCGTGAGCACGATCGCTCCATAGCCCGCCGCCTCGGCGCGTTTGACGAAGCTCTCCGCCAGGTCGCGATCGTTGGGCCAGTAGAGCTGGAACCAGCGCGGCGCCCCGGTGCCCCCGGCCTCGGCGATCTCCTCCATCGTGAAGTGCGAGTTGGTGCTGGCGATCATCGGCACGCCGACCTCCGCCGCCGCCCGCGCCGTCGCCAGCTCGCCCTCCTCGTGGACGACCTTCTGTACGCCGATCGGCGCCAGCAGCAGCGGCGCCGGCATAGCCGTGCCGAGCAGCTCGATCGAGAGATCGCGCGTCGCGACGTCGCGCAGCATCCGCGGCACGATCCGGTGGCGCTCGAAGGCGTCGCGATTGCCCTGCATCGTGTGCTCGGCGCCGGCGCCGGCGAAGACGTAGTTGGCGGCGCGCTCGTCCATCGCCTCGTGGGCGCGTCGCTCCTGCTCCTCGACCGCGACCGGGATCGAAGGCGTCTCGCCCCCGAGCCCCCGCATGTAGATCTCGCGGTAGTAGTCAGCGAAGTCGGCCATTGCGGCCGGAGGCTAACTGCTGTGGACTGTTGTGGCCTCCATAGGGGGCACAACAGTCCAACATGCGCGGGCAGAGGTCAGCGAGTGCGTAGGCCCAGCCGTCTACGCCAGTCGCGCGCGTAGGCGACACGGGCGACTCGGCCGATCAGGCCGCGGCGGGCGTTCGTGTACGGGTACCAGGTCGGCTCGCGCTTGCCGCCGAAGCGGGCGACGATCACCGACTCCGGCCGGCAGTACTTCTTGATCCCGTACTCGCCGTGGCGGAAGCCGATCCCCGACTCCTTCCAGCCGCCCATCGGCACGTCCATCAGGACGTAGTTGACGATCACGTCGTTGACGTTGACCGCGCCGGCCTCGATCCGTCGCCCGACCCGCTCGGCCCGCTGCTTCTCGCCGAAGACCGAGGCGGCGAGGCCGTAGCGGGTGTCGTTGGCGAAGCGCAGTGCCTCCTCGGCGTCGCGCACCTTCATCACCCCGACGACCGGGCCAAAGGTCTCGTCGCGCATCACCGTCATCGAGTGGTCGACGTCGACCAGCACGGTCGGTTCGAAGTAGTCGCCCGGGCCCTCGACCCGCTTGCCGCCGGTCGCCGCCTTCGCGCCTTTGGCGATCGCGTCCTCGACCTGGGCTTCGACGATCGCCCGCTGGTTGGGCGAGGTCATCGCGCCGACGTCCATCTCCGGCTTGCGGCCGTCGGCGCCCTGGCGCAGTGCACCGACCTCCTTGGTCAGCTTGGCGACGAACTCGTCATAGACGGGCTCCTCGACGTAGATCCGCTCGACCGAGAGGCAGACCTGGCCCGAGTTGAACATCCCGCCCCAGGTGGCGGCGTTGGCGGCGCGGTCGACGTCGGCATCGGAGAGGACGATCATCGGGTCCTTGCCGCCGAGCTCGAGGCTGACCGGGGTGAGGGTGTCGGCGGCCCGCGCCATCACCTTGCGGCCGGTGCGGTCCGAGCCGGTGAACTGGATGAAGTCGACGTTGTCGACCAGGGCGCCGCCGGTCTCGCCGGTGCCGTGCACGCAGTCGAACACGTCGGGGCCGCCGATCTCCCGCTTCCAGGCCTCGACGATCTCCGCCAGGCCGAGCGGCGTGAACTCCGATGGCTTGACGACCACCGCCGCGCCGGCCTGGAGCGCCGGGATCGCGTCGCCCAGCGCCAGCGCCAGCGGGAAGTTCCAGGGGCTGATCACGCCGACCACCGGGTAGGGCCGGTACTGGACCATCAGCTTTTTCGATGCCGCCAGCGCCGAGTGCGGGCGGACCGTTTCGTCGCCGATGAACTTGGCGGCCTTGCTGCCGTAGAAGTTGATCAGGTCGGTGAGGTAGACCGTCTCCGCGCTCGTGTCGCCACGGACCTTGCCGGTCTCCGCCTGCATCGTGTCGAGCACGCGCTCGTGGTTGTCGAAGAGCCAGTCGCGCAGCTTGCCGAGCCAGCGGTAACGGCCGGCGACGCCGAGCGCCTCCCACTCGGCCTGGTTGCCGCGCACGCGGGCGACGGTCTCGGCGACGCTCGCGGGCGAGTCGACCGCGACACTGCCGATCGTCGCTCCGGTGGCGGGGTTGAGGACCTCGATCCGCTCGGCGGCGGCCTCGCCGACGCTTGTGCCGTTCACTGCCTCGTTGACTCTCGGTGCCGTTCCGCTCTCCACCTGACCGCTCCCTTCAAGAATTTGGCTGGCCGGCCAAGGGTAGCCGCTATCGGGGCACCAGGCGATACACGGGGCCGTCGAGCGAGCAGACGTAGAGGCGGTGCTGGTCGTCTTCGCCGAAGGAGCTGGGGGTGGAGACGCTGAGGCCGAGCTTGTGCTCGTCGCTCGCGCCGTGCGGGTGGGGGACGAGGCTGCGCAGCTGTCCCTCGCAGAGGTCGGCGTAGATATAACGCTTGTAGAGCGAGGTCAGCCGCGGATCGGCGACCACGTAGCCGCCGACGATCGCGCAGCTGCCGCCGCGGCCGTGCGGGTAGGCGAAGATCGGCTTGACGGTCCCGCCAGGATCCGGCGTGCCGCTGTTTTCGTCTTCGTAGGGGGCGAAGCCCTCAAAGGCGTCCCAGCCGAAGTTGGCCCCGCGGGCGGCCCCGACCGGGAGGTAGTCGATCTCCTCGAAGCGGTTCTGCCCGACGTCGCCGATCGCGAGTCGTGGGTGTCCCGGGTCGGTCACCCGGTCGAAGGAGAAGCGGAAGGGGTTGCGCAGGCCGCTGCTGTAGATCCGCGGCTTGGGATGCGCTTCGCGCTGGTCGAAGCGCAGCAGCTTGCCCAGCCGGCTGTGCGGGTTCTGGGCGTTGTTGGGGGGATCGCCACCGGAGCCGCCGTCGCCGGTGCCGAAGTAGAGCCAGTTGCCGAGGAACCGCAGCTGGCCGCCGTTGTGGTTCGAGTTGGCCGGGTGGGGTATCCGGACTATCGCGCGGCGGGAGCCCCGCGTGGCTCGCGTCGCGCTCCCGCGTTTGAATTCGTCGATCCGGATGTTGCCCCGCGGATCGGTGTAGTAGACGTAGAAGCGGCGGCTCTGCCTGTAGTCGGGCGGGAAGGCGATCGAGAGCAGGCCGCGCTCGCCGCCGGAGGAGATCAGGTCGTGGATGTCGAGGAATGGACGAGCCTGCTCGTGCCCGTCGCGCAACACCCGCACCGTCCCGCCCTGCTCGACGACGAAGAGAAGGTCTGGAAATCCAGGCGCCCCGGTGACGTACACAGGCGATTCGAAACGCCCGATCTGCTTTAGACCAACGCCCGCCTGTCGCTGCTGGGCAGACCCGCAGGCAGGCAGGACCAGCGCAAAGAGCGCCGCGGCAATCCCAATTTTCAAATTCCTTTTCAAGTGCCGCTGTCGAAATTAGCGCGAGACCGGGGAGGTCGATGACCAAGCGAGGCGGTCACGAGACGGTTTCCGCGTAGCAGCGCTACGTGGGAACCGGGGAGGGGCCGAATCGCGCAGTGTCACTCGGCCTCATCCGGGCCGCGATCATTTCGACAGCGGCACGACTTCACCATTGTCTTTGACTTCCGTTTCCGGCGGGACCGTGCTGATTTCGGCGGCGAAGGAGCCTCCTGCCCGGGTCCCGGGCACGGTCTCCGCCTTCGCGTCGCCGTTGAGGCCGGCGCCGACTTCGTAGAAGACGTCGTACTTGCCGCTTTTGACCGCGTTCAGCTTCCACACCGCTTCGGTCGTCTTACCCGGTTTCAGCGGTCCAAAAGCGAAGGTCTTGTGGTTTGAGGTTTCGGCCCCGGCCGTTTCCGCGGAGCCGTTCGCTCTCGGGTAGCGCGCCGAGAGCACCCAGACCGGGCGGTCGGGCTGGGAGATGCCGGGCGCCGGGTCGCGGTAGCCGAAGGGCAGCGCCGAGTCACGGCCCTCTTTGCCGCCGACCGAAAACGTCACGGTCAGGCTCGGCAGGGTCTTTTGGCCGGTGTTGCGCACGCCGAGCCGCAGCAGCGTCGTTTCGCCGAGCCGCTGCTTGGCGGGGAATTCCGCGGTGACGATCTTGACCGGGTACTTGCCCGCCGGCTCGTTCGAGTCGGAGGACGATTCGCCACCGCAGGCGGCGATCGAAACCGTCAGCAGCGCCGCCGCGACGCCGGCGGCGAGAGCCTGCCGGCGGGAACGCCGACCGTATCTTCGGTACCCCCCCAAAGCTGCCGGAACATACCACGGGAATTTGGCGCTTCCGGAGGGTTTGAGGACTGGCGAAAGGGGTTAGCCGGATCTCAACACTCGGCTAACCGAGGCCGCTGGCCCATCCCATACACTCAGACCACGGAGCAGGGGCCGCCCGATGCGGTCCCGCTTTGCCGGAGGAGAGATGGAAGCAGCCGCATCGATAGGCAGGAGGATCGCACCCGCCAAGTCGTTCTTCGAGCAGGTGGGGGACATGATGATCCTCACCGCGCGGACGATGGCTTCCGCGGTCAGGCCCCCCTACCCCTATGGCGAGGAGTTCATCGGCCAGTTCCTCTTCGCCCTGCAGCTCTGCTGGTTCCCGTTGCTGGTCTCCACCGTTGCCTTCGGCTTCGGCGCGCCGGGCCTGCAGGCGGCCAACTTCCTCACCCTCTTTGGATCGCTGGACCGGCTCGGCGGCTTCTTCGTCCTCGCCTCGATCCGCGAGTTCGCCCCCTTTGTCACCGCCGTCGTCGTCGCCGGCGTCGCCGGCACCGCGATCACCGCCGACCTCGGCGCCCGCAAGATCCGCGAGGAGCTCGACGCCCTGCAGGTGCTCGGCGTCGACCCGATCAAGAACCTGGTCGTGCCGCGTTTCCTGGCGCTGATCGTGATCACCGGCCTGCTCGACATCTACGCGCTGATCTTCGGCATCAGCGGCGGCATCCTCACCGAGATGCTCTACAACCAGCCGCTCGGCGGCTTCTTCGCGACGCTCTTCACCAACGCCTCGATCACCGATCTCTGGGGCTCGGTGATCAAGTGCACCCTGTTCGGCGCGATCATCTCGATCGTCTGCTGTTACAAGGGGATGACCGCGTCCGGAGGCGCCGCCGGCGTCGGCCGCGCCGTCAACCAGGCGGTCGTGATCTCCTTCATGGGCGTCTTCGCCTTCAACTACGTCTTCACCCAGACCCTGCTGGCGACCAACCCCGACCTGCAGACGATCCGATGAACGCCTGGCTCGAAGTCCCGCGCGGCTGGCTCGACTCCTTCGGAGAGATCGCCCGCTTCGGCTCGCGCGTCGCCGGCCTCGTCTACAGCGGCCGCGTCCTGCGCTTCTTCGGCGAGAGCCTGCGCCAGGCCGGCATCCTGATCCTCGGCTCCGCGGTGATCATCTGGGGCCTCGTCTTCATCCTCGGCCTGCAGTGCGGGATCGAGGGCGCCTACCTGCTGCGCGCCAACGGCGCCCCCGCCTACGCCGGCGTCTTCTCGGCCTGGTGCGACCTGCGCGAGATCATGCCCTACGCCTTCGGCTACATGCTGGCGGCCAAGGTCGGCACCGGGATCGTCGCCGAGCTCGGCGCGATGCGGATCTCCGACGAGATCGACGCGCTCGAGGTGATGGGCGTGCCGCCTGTGACCTTTCTCTGCGCGACCCGCCTGCTCGCCGCCTGGATCGCCTTCCCGTTCATGTACCTGGTCGGGATCGGGATCATGTACCTGGCCAGCTACCTGGCCGTGGTCGAACAGATCGGCGATGTCTCCTCCGGCGGCTACCTGCTGATCTTCTGGATGTTCCAGAACCCGCCCGACCTGATCTTCAGCCTGATCAAGGGAATGTTCATGGCGACCGCGATCGTGATGGTCGGCTGCTACTACGGCTACACGGCCGCGGGCGGGCCGGTCGGAGTCGGCACCGCGACCGCCAAGTCGATGGTCCTCAACATCGTTCTAGTGCACATCATCGGGATGCTCGGCACGCTGGTCTTCTGGGGTGCCAACCCGCGAGCGCCAATAGGAGGCTAAGTACCCTTATGGAGATGGACGAGCAGCAGCAGGCGAGCGGTCCCTACATCAGCGAGGACGGGGCGACGATGGGCCGCGACTTCGTCATCCCCGGCGTCGACCCGACCGAGACCGACCCCTATCGCTTCCACACCGGGCGCAAGCGCGACCACGGCAGCACCGACGCGATCGAGATCATCAACCTGGTCAAGCAGTTCGGCCGGGCGCGGATCCTCAACGGGCTCAACCTCGGCCTGCCCGAAGATCAGGTCTCGATGGTGCTGGGCCCGTCGGGCACCGGCAAGAGCGTGCTGATCAAGCACATCGTCGGCCTGCTCTACCCGGACTCCGGCGACGTGCTCGTGCACGGCGAATCGATTCCGGCGATGACCGACGACGAACTCTTCGACGTGCGCAAAAAGTTCGGCCTGCTGTTCCAGGACGGGGCGCTCTTCGGCTCGATGAACATCTACGACAACACCGCCTTCCCGCTGCGCCAGCACACCGACAAAAGCGAGGAGGAGATCGGCGAGATCGTCAACCGGCGGCTCAAGGAGGTCGGCCTGATCGAGGCGATCTACAAGATGCCGAACGAGCTCTCGGGAGGGATGCGCAAGCGCGCCGGCTTCGCCCGGGCGCTGGTGCTCGAACCGGCGATCGTCATGTTTGACGAGCCCGACTCGGGCCTCGACCCGGTCCGTACGGCGCTGCTCTGCGAGCTGATCCGCGAGGTCCACGCCGAGCACGGCGGCTGCTACCTGGTGATCAGCCACGATCTCAACACGGCGCGGCGGATCGCCGACTTCATCGCCGTCCTCTGGAACGGCAAGATCGTCGAGTCGGGGCCGAAAGAGGAACTGTTCGACTCGGAAAACCAGTTTGTGCACCAGTTCCTCAATGCGGACGTGACCGGTCCGCTGTCGATGGATTGATTGCTTTCGGCGGGCGGGGCCTGTCGTCGGGGCGGGATGCCCTCCTTGGTGCTGGGATCTGCTCGGGTAGAGGGACGGTGGCCTCCGGCGGGCGGGGCCTGTCGTCGGGGGCGGGTGTCCTCGCGTTGCTGGGTTTTTCGCCTGCGCCGCCGGCGGCCGTCCGAGGTCGTGGTCGGGGCGAAAAAGAGGACGCCGCCGCCGCGAGGACACCCGCCCCCGACGCCACCCGCCCGAGGGGGGCTGAATGGCGGCGATAGCGGCCTGGTCGGTGCGTAGGGCGAAGCCGATCCTTGCGGTCTCGGTTTTCCTCGCGATTGGAGCTGGGGTGGTCGCTACGCAGCTGCCTACCGATGCGGCCACCGACACGTTGGTCGATTCGGATACGGCCAGCTATCAGGCGACGCAGCAGGTCAAGAGCGACTTTGGCGAAGAACCCGTTGTCATCCTTGCTGAGGGGGATCTGCAGCGGCTGGTTCTGACCTCGAACCTCGGGCGGCTGCTGAGGCTCGAGGGCTGCCTCTCCGGGAAGGTGCCCAAGGGGGCCGAGCCGATTCCGGGGCCCTGCGCCGAACTCGCTGAACAGGACCCGGTGCGCTCGATTGCCGGTCCGGCCACCTTCCTCAACGAGGCCGTGATCCAGATCCAGCGGCAGCTGAAGCGCCTCGTCGTGACGGTACCTCCCGCGCAGTTGCGCGAACTGCTGCTCGAAGTCGCGGCGAAGTACGGCATTACGAGCGCCCCGAGTCTCTCCAACCCCAATTTCCTGGCAGCCATCGTCTTCGATCTGCACAAGTCCCGCGGAACCCCGAAGGCCCGCCTCTCCTATCTCTTCCCCAACAAGCACTCGGCGCAGATCGTCCTGCGCCTGAAGCCCGACCTGAGCGAATCGGAGCGTCACCGGGCCATCGAAACCATCAAGGCAATCGTTCATGACCCCGTTGCTCGCAATGTCTGCAAGTTCAAGGGCAAGCCAGAGCCGTGCTTCCAGCTGCACGGCGGCGAATACGTCATCTCGGGCGTGCCTGTCGTCATCGATGGCGTGACGCGAGCGCTGAAGGACGCGCTGCTGGTGTTGCTCGGCGTCGCGTTGCTCGTCATGGCTCTGACTCTGATGCTCGTCTTCCGCTCCCGCTGGCGATTGCTGCCGCTGGCGATCGCGCTTGCGGCGGCAGCCCTCACCTTTGGCTTGTTTGGTCTCGTCGGCGGCTCGCTGACGATGGCCTCGATCGCCGTGCTCCCGATCCTGATCGGCCTGGCGGTCGACTACGCGATCCAGCTCCAAGCTCGCTACGACGAGGCGATTGCGATCGGCGCCGGCCCAGGAGCGGATGCAGCACGCATCGCCGCATCTGGCGGCGGCCCCACGATCGCTATCGCCTGCCTGGCGACCGGCGCCGGCTTCCTCGCCCTTCAGCTCTCGCCGACCCCGATGGTCCGCAGCTTTGGCCTGCTTCTCATTGTTGGAATCGCCATTGCGTTTGGACTGGCTTTCGTAGCGGGCTTCGCAGCCCTCAGCCTGCGTCCCGACAGGGCGGGAGTGTCGGGTCCCCCGGAGACGCGCGGCGTCCTGTTTTTCGCACCGCAAGCTTGGCGAGAGAAGCTGGCCGCAAGGCGAAAAACCCAGCGCGCGGAGGGGGACCCGACACTCCCGCCTCTGCCGCGGAGGGTTCTTGAGATAGCGCAGGCGCATCCGATGAGGGTCTTGGGGATCGGGCTGGGTCTGGCGCTGGTCGGATGGGGGGTAGGAACGCAGATCGAAACTCAGACCGATATTCGGGCGCTAGCGCCGCAGAATGTGGAAGCGGTGCGGGAACTCAACAAGCTGCAGGATGCGACTGGTGTATCCGGGGAGCTGGATGTGAGCGTCAAGGCCCCAGACCTGACCGACCCGGCGACGATTCGGTGGATGGCCGCTTTCAAGCGCCGCGTTCTAAGTGCTGGGGGCTTTTCAGGCTCCAATCCAAGCTGTCAAGAGGCTGAAGTCTGTCCCGGACCCGCGCTATCGGACTTTGTCACCGGGGGCGGCCTTACTGAAAGCACGGAGGGTCCGCTGACCAGGCGCAGCATTCGCGCGGCATTGGGTCAGATCCCCGCCTATGACCTACGGCAGGTGGCGACGGTCGATCCGAAGACCGGGCTGCCCGCCGGGACCGCGTTGCTGGGGTTCGGTATCCGGGCGCAGTCTCTGGACGACCAGCAGGCTCTGATCGACCGCATCCGTGGAGAGATCGGGACGCCCGGAGAGAAGGGTGGGCCGCCTGCCGGGGTGGAGGTTGAGCTAGCGGGGCTGCCTGTGATCGCTGCTTCTGCCGCCTCCGATCTGTCGAGCAGCCGTTATCTGCTGACGCTGGTTGGACTGGTTGCTGTTGCGCTGGTGCTGCTGCTCGTCTACCGCTCGTTCTCCCGTGCACTGGTGCCGTTGATACCCGTTGTGCTCGCTACTGGCTGGTCGGCACTCGTTCTCTGGCTGACGCGTATCCCGCTCAACCCGATGTCGGCTGCGCTTGGGGCTTTGACTATCGCTATCGCCACCGAGTTCAGCGTGATCCTCAGCGCGCGCTTTCGTCAGGAGCGTCGTGCCGGTCGCGAGCTTGCCGCGGCCCTGCGAGCTGCCTACACGCGCACCGGTGCGGCTGTGCTGGCCTCGGGCGTTACGGCGATCGCCGGCTTCGCCGTGCTGATCGCCAGCGACGTCGGGATGCTGCGTGAGTTCGGCTTCGTCACCGTGATCGATCTCGCGGTCGCGCTGCTGGGCGTGATCGTGGCGCTTCCCGCGGCGCTCGTATTGGCTGAGCGCCGGTCACCCTCGGCGACGGGCCGAAAAGAGCAGTCGGACTTGTCTTTTAGGCCCGTCGGCGGGGAGGAGGGGGGATGAGGGACCGGTACTCGATCCTGGTCGGGCTTTTCTTCGTCGCGATCGTCGCGGTGGCGCTGATCCACGGGGTCCCCGGCGGCGGCGGCACGCTCGGGCTCGACAAGCAGCCGGCCCGCTGGGCGTTGCCCGAGTTCGCCGTCCCGGCCGCCGCCGGCAAGCTCGAAGGCGACGCCAACATCGCCCAGGACAACTGCTCGGCGGGGGAGCTGCCCTGCCCACCGGACTCCCGCCGCTCTCCCGCCTGCCGGGTCCGCACGCGCGGCGCGATCCGTGTCTGCGACCTCTTCGGCCGCCCCTCTGTGATCTCTTTCTGGTTCAGCAAAGGGGGCGACGATTGCGTCGTCCAGCAGGACGTCGTCAGCCGGGTCTACTCGCGCTACCGTGGACGCGTGAACTTCCTCTCGCTGGACATTCGCGACGACCGCGAAACCGTCCGCGGGCTGATCCGCGGCCGCGGCTGGAAGATGCCGGTCGGCTACGACCGCGACGGGGCCGTCGGTGGCCTCTATCGCGTCGGCGGCTGCCCGACGTTCGCCTATGTCTATCCGGGTGGGACGCTGGAGAGCGCCGGCATCGGCAAGCTCGACGTGAGCGGGTTGAGCGAACGGATCGAGCGCCTGCTGAGTGCCAGCCGAGCCGCGGAGGAAAGCTGAGATGAGCGCCGAGGTGGCCGGCTCGGAACTAGGCTGGGAGCCCGCTCCGACGTTTGGCTGGGTGGCTCCCCACGTCGCCGCCGAGTTCCCCGGCCTCGGGATCTCCTGGATCGAGCTGGATGGCCGCCCCGGGCGCAGCCCGCAAGCGGTCGAGCGTCGCCTCAGCGAGACCTCGGACCGTTTCTACGGCGCCCACGCGATCCATATGCGTGAACGGCCGATCCCCTGGGCCTACCGCGTCTTCTTCCGCCAGATCGGTCTCGACCCCGACCGCACCCGCACTCCGGTCGAGCAGCTCGCCCTCGACCGCCTCCAGGACGGTGGCTTCAAAACCCACGGCCTGCCCGCCGACGCACTGACGATCGCCACGGTTGAGACCGGGATCGCCCTGCGCGCCTTCGACGCCGATCGGTGCGAAGGGGCGCTCTGCATTCGCGACTCGGCCCCCGGCGAGTCGCTTGAAGGCCGCCCCGGCGAACTCTCGCATGGCACCCTGGTGATCGCCGACGAGCGCGGCCCGGCGGGTCTGCTCTTCGGCGCCACCGGCGAAGGTCGCGACGTCAGCCGCAATACCCGCCGCATAGCGATCGCCGCCATCCAGGTCGAAGGCGTCCCCCAGATAGCCGTCGACGAGGCCCTCTGGATGGCCGCGACGACCCTGCAAGCCGCATAGAGCCATCCCGGCAGGGGTTCCACTTAACTTTTTCGGTGGGTTGCGGGTGGGCTGTCGCCCCGAGGCCGACACCGAAAAAGTACAAGACGTTCCACCCCTACCGGGATGGCTCTTAACGTGACGATTGCGATCCGGTCTCCGGGTTGATCTACACTCGTTTGCGGGCTATGTCGGATCTGCTTGAGCGAGAGATACGCACTGAGCTTCGCCTCGACGGGGACGAGCGACTTGCGCGCGCTGAGCTGCGGCGTCAGATCGGGCGCCTCGAAGCTGAGCTTGGCTCCCTCGTCGCCGATGCCTTTCCGCGCCTCTCGATCGACGCCGGAGTCGGCGCCGTTTCGAGTCAGCCGCGGGCGCTTGGCTTGGGCGAGCTGGAGGTTGTCCGCGACTCGCTGGCGACGCGGATCGGCGAGGCCCGGCTTCAGCTGCAAGAGCGCGCCGAGCTCGAGACCCGCAATCGCGAGCTGCTCGAGCGGATGTTGACCGCCCCGGCCGAGCACAAGTGGCTGCGGATCGCACGCGCCGACGTCGGTGAGCCGGGCTGCGGCCACTGGCATTCCCGCCCGCGCCTCGGTCCGCTCGGCATGCTGATGGGCTGGTGGCGGGTCAAGGTCTCCTCCGGATGCCCGTTATCCGGGCGGCTTGCGGCCGTTGAGCGAGAAACCGAAGGGGACCAAGAGACCGCCCCGCGCCGACGAGCGCCCTCCGGCGCCGTGGGGCTCGTTCCCCCTCGCCGAGCTGAGCGTGCTAGCCGGCATCGTCGCCCTGATCGCCGGCGTGGTCAGCAAGAGCCCGACGACGATCGGCATCGGCGTAGTCCTCGCCGCCCTCGGCGGCCTAGAGGTATCCGCCAGAGAGCACTTCGCCGGCTACCGCTCCCACACGACCCTGCTGGCCGGCACCGTCTTCGTCCTCGTAACGGGCGCCCTCCTCTACCTGGCCGGCCTGGTCCTGGCCATCTGCCTAGCCACCGGCGCCGCATCCTTCGCCCTCTCCTTCTACCTCCTACGCCGCGCCTTCCAAAAAGCTTCCGGCGGCCTCTCCTTCAAAGCCGGAGGGCTAAGGGGATAGGCGCAGACTGCTGCCTGGGGGATAGCGAAGTAGAGGACAAGCGCTGGAGTGGGAGGCATCCGGGTAGGGGCGGAACGTCTTGTACTTTTTCGCCGACACCTCCCAGGCGCCGGCCCAACCACGATCCACCGAAAAAGTTAAGTGAAGCCCCTACCCGGATGCCTCCCGTGCCCGGATGCCCCCTGACCGAGGGCGTCCTACACCAGCACCGCGTCCCGGGCCCGTGAACCAAGGGCGCTCGTCAGCAGCGCCCGCTGGCGCGGCGTAAGCGTCCCGATCCGCTTGTTCTCACTGAGCGCAACAGCCTGCAGCAGCTTGCGGGCCCGGGTCCGGCCCCAGCGGCGCTGGCTGGTCAGCAGCTCGGCCAAGGTCATGCTCTCGGTCTCCCACGGGCACTCCCGGATCACCTCGGCTACGTCCACCTCGCCCCGCCCGATCGATCGCTTCAGCTCCGCTCTGGCGAGCCGCACCCGGTTGGCGCGGGCCAGGGCCTGCATATGTTGCGGCGTCCGCACCGGGGTCGGGCTTGGCGAGGCAGGGGCGATCGAAACGGCTTCCACAGGGGCTCCTCCCATAGGGGGTATTGACTGGTTTCATGCGCCGGACTCGAACGTCCTTGCCCGGTTGAGTTGAACTGACGGCGCCGCGTCCTCCTGACCCGGATGCGCGACGAGGTGGGCAAGCTACGTGCTGGGGGTGGCGAGCGTCAACCCGAACTCAACAATGAGCTTCCGCCACGGTCGCTAAGAGCATCTTTTTCTCGTCGCGCGCGCCTTGTCCAATTTTAGACAAGGCGGAAACTACCCCCGCAGGGGGATGCATAGCCACTCACGTACGCGGAAGCTCAGGAAAGTCCTCAATGGTGCGGGAGATGGTTTCCAGCGCCCGGTCGAGGTGCTCACGCTCGTGAGTCGCCATCAGGCTGGTGCGGAGCAGCGCGCCGCCCGGCGGCACCGCCGGGTGGATCGCGACGTTGGTGTAGACGCCGGCCTCGAAGAGCGCCTTCCAGAGCAGCACCGCCTGCCAGTCGTCGCCGACCATCACCGGGACGACCGGCGTGGTCGCGACCCGGCCATCGGGCAGCGTTCCCGGCTCGACAACCTTGAGGCCGAGGTCGCGCAGGCCTTCCCGCAGGTACTCGGAGTTGGCGAGCAATCGCTCGAACAGTTGCGGGCCCTCGGAGCGGATCACGCGCAGCGCCGCCAGCGCGGCCCCGACCGCCGCCGGCACCGCCGAGGCGCTGAAGATGAAGGAGCGCGAGGAGATCCGCAGGTACTCGATCACGTCGGCGGGACCGGCGATGAAGCCGCCGCAGGAGGCGAGGCTCTTGGAGAAGGTCCCCATCCGCAGGTCGACCTCGTCCTCCAGCCCGAACAGCTCGCACGCGCCGGCGCCGCGCGCCCCGAGCACGCCGGCTCCGTGCGCCTCGTCGACCATCAGCCGCGCCCCGTAGCCGCGGCAGAGCTCGACGATCCGCGGCAGGTCGCAGACGTCGCCCTCCATCGAGAAGACCCCGTCGACGACGACGAGCACGCCGCCGCCGTCCTCGCCCGCCCGCTGCAGCATCTTCTCCAGCTTGTCCATGCGGTTGTGGCGGAAGGGGCGCAGCTTTGCCCCGGAGAGCTTGCAGCCGTCGAGGATCGAGGCGTGGTCGCCGGCGTCGCAGACGACCGTGTCGCCCGGCCCGACGATGGCGCCCAGACAACCGACGTTTGCCTGATACCCCGTGGTGAAGGCGAGCGAGTCCTCGCTTCCCATCCACGCGGTGATCTCGGTCTCGAGCTCGACGTGGAGCGGCGTCGTGCCGTTCATGAAGCGCGAGCCCGTCAGCGCGGTTCCGTAGGCATCGAGCGCCTCACGGGCGCCGCGCCTCACCCGCTCGTCACCGGTCAGGCCGAGGTAGTTGTTGGAGCCGAGCATCACCACCTCGTGGCCCTCGACCTCCATGATCGGCCCGGCCTCGGACTCGATCAGGCGGAAGTAGGGCAGGAGATCGTGCTGCTTGGCTGCTTCGAGCTGCTCGAGCCGATCGTGGCTGCGGGCCTTCTCAAAGACGTTAACGGGGGCCTTCGCGGTTTCGCTCATGCGCAGAGTGTAGGTTCCGCTTCCCGTGGCAAGCGTCGAAATCCGTCCCGTTCGGAGCAAGCGCGACCTGAAGCGCTTCGTCAAGGTCCCCTTTCGGCTCCATCGCGACCATCCCCAGTGGGTGCCGCCGCTGATCTTCGAGCGGATGGAGTTCCTCAATCGCAAGAAGAACCCCTGGTTCGAGCACGGCGAGGCCGAGTACTTCATCGCCGAACGCGACGGCGAGCCGGTCGGGCGGATCACCGCCCAGACCGACGAGCTCTGGGATGAGACCCAGGGCGGCAGCGACGCGATGTTCGGCTTCTTCGAGACAGTCGAGGATCCAGCGGTCGCGGCGGCATTACTCGACGCCGCCGGCGAGTGGGCGGCCTCGCGCGGCCGCTCTCGCATCCTCGGCCCGATGGACTTCACCACCAACGACGAGGTCGGCATCCTGATCGAGGGCTACGAGCTGCGGCCGATGATCCTCGAGAACTGGCACCCGCCCTTCTACAAGACGCTGCTCGAGCAGCACGGCTTCGGTAAGGCGATGGACCTGCTGATGTGGGAACTCGAGCTCGGCAGCCTCAAAGAGGGCGAGGAATTCGACCCGGCGATCCACGCCGCGGCGGAGAAGGCGCTGCGCGAGGAAGGCGTGACGATCCGCGGCATCGACAAGGGCAACCTGGCACGGGAGATGCGCCTCTTCACCCCCGTCTACAACGACGCCTGGTCGGACAACTGGGGCTTCGTCCCGGCAACCGACGCCGAGATCGAGTTCCACGCCAAAAACCTCAAGCAGGTGCTTGACGAGGACTGGGCCTACATCGCCGAAAAGGACGGTGAGGCGATCGGCGCCGCGCTCACGCTGCCCGACATCAACCAGGTGATGGCGAAGCTCGGCGGGCGGCTGCTGCCCTTCGGCTGGCTGCGCTTCCTGCTCGGCAGGCGCAAGATCGACCGCCTGCGCGTCTTCGCGCTCGGCGTCAAACGCGAGTACCACCACAGCGGCGTCGCCGCCGGCCTCTACCTCAAGCACCTCGAGACCGCCGGCAAGCCGGGCATGATCGAAGGCGGCGAGATGGGCTGGATCCTCGAGACCAACGAGGCGATGAACCGGGCGATGAAGGGGATGGGGGGGACCGTCGTCAAGAAGTACCGCCTTTATGAGAGGGCGATTCAGTCGTCCCGGGAGCCATCACGGTAGGGGTTCCACTTAACTTCTTTCGGTGGATCGCGGACGGGCTGTCGCCCAGTGCCGGCACCGAAAAAGTACAAGACGTTCCACCCCTACCGTGATGGCTCCCAGGTTGTTTAAGCGCGCAGTTTCCGGGTTTGACGCTGGCTGACGCTGCTCGCGTCGCTAAGGTCAGCCTGGTGAGTGAGTTTGAGCTTGAGCCGGTTCGCGTTCGTGTGCTGCCGCACGAGGCTCCCAGTGCGCTGGCTCTCAGTAGCGAGGCGCGTACGGCGGCGATCGCTGCTGTCGGTGGCGTGTTGGCCGGGGCCGCGACCGTGGCGGCTGTCCGCGCCGTGAGCGCGGTCGCCAAGAACTCGCAGGGCCGGCTGCTGCCGCGCCGCAAGGCGCAGCCGAAGGTCGTCGCGAGTCGCTCCTTCCTCGTGGACGTGCACCTGCTCGGCAGGTGAACAGCCCGCTGACGGGCCTAAAACAGGCCTATGTCACCGGTTTTAGGCCCATCGACCTTGAAGTCCGGCCGCCTTCGCCGTTTCGGTTGCCTTCCTACAGCAGCGAGGACCGGACGATGGCCGTCCGCGACGGGGTGCTCTCGCGGCTGCTGCGGGTCGAGCAGAGCCCGGTCCTGGTGCGGGCCTGGGAACCGGCCAAGGGCCGGGTCCAGCTGCGCGCCGAGCCGGTCGATCCCGCCGCGCTGACGGCGCCGCGGTCGATTCCGGTGCCGCCGAGCCGCCCGGCCGGTCCGGAGCAGCTGCATGTCGCCATCGAGCGGATGCGCTTCGCGCTCGGCGTCGACGACGACCTCGGCGAGGTCTACCGGCGCTTCCGCCGCGACCCGCTGCTCGGGCCGCTTCTGCGCCGCCGTCCCTGGCTGCGCCCGCGCCGCCGCCCGTGGGCCTGGGAGGCGCTCGCCTGGGCGGTCGTCAAGCAGCTGATCGAGAGCGAGCGGGCGGCGGTTATCCAGCGCCGCATCGTCGGCCGCTGGGGCATGCGGATGAACGGCGCCACGCGGTCGAGGTTTGAATCGGATGGCGGTTCAAAACTCGACCGCGTGCTGCGCGACGTGCCGGGGGCGGAGACGATCGCCGGGCGGGCGCCGGCCGAACTCGCCTCGATGGATCTCTCGCCCGGTCGCTCGATTGCCCTGCGCGCGGTCGCCCGCGAGATCGCCGCCGGGCGGGTGTCTCCCGGCGACCCGGCCGCGGACGCGCGACTGCTGGCGATCCCCGAGATCGGCCCCTGGACCGTGCGGTGCCTGGGCCTGTACGGCCGCGGCGATCCCGACTCGCTCCCGGCCGGCGATCTGATCTACCTGAAGCTGGTCGGGCGTCTGGCCCGCCTCGGCCGTCGCGCCACGGTCGAGGAGGTCGAGGAGTTCTACGCACCGTATGAGCCCTTCCGCGGCCTCGCCGGTCTGTGGACGATCGGTCTGTACAGGTAGGCCCAGGCTTCAAGCAAGCAGGCACCTTGCCGATAGGCCCGCATGGCACGCGCCGGCGAGAGCGGTTCCAGGGGTGAGGGCTGGCCCGAAGAGCGGGTAACCGAGTTCCTCGACGAGATTTCCTCGGCCGGCGACGACTACCGCCGTCTGGTCGAGCGCCTGCCGGCGATCGTCTACTCCTGCGAGCTGGGCGAGCGGGGTCGCTGGCGCTACGTCAGCCCCCAGATCGAGGAGATCCTCGGCTACAGCCCGGAGGAGTGGATGGCCGACCCGGGGCTCTGGGCGCAGCGGCTTCACCCCGACGACCGCGAGCGCGCGCTCGAGCAGGAGACCGAGAAGGTGGTCGCCGAGGGCGGCTCGCCGCCGGTCGACTACCGGATGATCACCCGCGAGGGCGCCATCGTCTGGATCCTCGACGAGGCGGTGCTCGAGCCCGACGGCGAGGGGACCCCGGTCTGGCACGGCGTCCTCTACGACATCACCGAGCGCAAGATCGCCGAGCAGGAGCTGAAGCGGGCCGCCGCCCAGCAGGCGGCGGTGGCGCGGCTCGGCCGCTACGCGCTCCAGGACGGCGATCCGACCCGGCTGGCCAAGCAGGCGGTGCCGCTGATGACCGAGATCGACGGGGTCGAGGCGGCCTGTATCTGGGAAGCGGGCCGCGAGGGGCGGCGACTCCACCTTCGCGCCGGGCTCGAGGAGCGGGGGGGAGGCGGGGAACGCCGTGCCTCGGCCGCCCGCGACTCCCACGCGGGCGCGGCGCTGGAGTCGGGCCTGCACGTGATCGTCGACGACTGGGAGAGCGAGCGCCGCTTCTCGATGCCGCCCGCCCTGCGGGTGCTCGGCGTGCGCAGCAGCCTCGCGGTGCCGATCGCCGGCAAGGAGCGCCCCTTCGGCGTGCTCGACATCCACTCCACCGAGCCCACCCACTTCACCCCTCAGGACGTCCACTTCGTCCAGGCCTCGGCGAACGTGCTGGCGGACGCCCTGGAGCGCCACAGCGCCGACGAGGCTTTGCGCCACCGGGTCCTGCACGACTCGCTGACCGGTCTGCCCAACCGGCCCAGCTTCGTCGACTCGCTGCGCGACGCGCTGCGCCGCAGCATCGCCTCGGGCTCGCCGGTCGGCATCCTCTTCCTCGACCTCGACCACTTCAAGCTGATCAACGACAGCATCGGCCACCACGCCGGCGACGATCTGCTGCGGGCGGTGGCTCCCCGCCTGCGCGCCCATCTGCGCCCGGGCGACATCGTCGCCCGCTTCGGCGGCGACGAGTTCGGCATTCTCGTCGACCGCCTCACCGATGAGGATGAGGCGCTGGCGATCGCCGACCGGGTGGCGGGCGCATTCGCGGAGCCTTACTCGATGGGCGGCGCCGACCACTTCGTCACCGCCAGCGTCGGCATCGCCGTCGCCCGGCCCACAGGGCGCGAACCGGTCGACGCCGAGCTCTTGATCCGCGACGCCGACGCGGCGATGTACCGGGCCAAGGAGCGCGGCAGGGGACGCTGCGAGGTCTTCGACGCCGAGATGCGGGCGCGCGCCGTGCGCCGCCTCGAGACCGAGCGCGAGTTGCGCCACGCGCTTGAGCGCGACGAGCTGGAGTTGCACTACCAGCCGGTCGTCGCCCTGGGCAACGGTGAGATCGTCGGCCTCGAGGCGCTGGTGCGCTGGAACCACCCCGAGCGCGGCATGCTCGACCCCGGCGAGTTCGTCCCGATCGCCGAGGACAGCGGCCTGATCGAGCCGATCGGCAGCTGGGTGCAGGAGACGGCCTGCCGCCAGGCGCTCGGCTGGCACGACCTGCGTCCCGACCAGCGGCCCCTCGACGTCGCCGTCAACCTCTCGGCCCGTCAGGTGGCGCACCGCGACCTGGCCGACTCGGTGCGGGAGATCCTCGCCCGCACCGGCCTCGACCCGGTCAATCTGCGGCTGGAGGTGACCGAGGGCGTGCTGGTAGAAGAGTCGGCCGGGGCCACCGCGACGCTGGAGGCGCTGAGCGAGCTCGGCGTCCGCCTCGTCCTCGACGACTTCGGCACCGGCTACTCCTCGCTCGCCTACCTCAACCGCTTCCCCTTCGACGCCCTGAAGATCGACCGCTCCTTCGTCGAGGGCCTCGGCGTCGAACAGGAGCGCACGGCGATCGTCGAGGCGGTGATCGGCATGGCGCATGCACTCTCGCTCGACGCGATCGCCGAGGGGGTCGAGAATGAGGCACAGCTCTCGGAGCTGCGCCGGCTCGGCTGCGACTACGCCCAGGGCCACCTCTTCTCGCGCCCACTCGCGGCGCCGAAGGTGACGAGCCTGCTGCGCGAGGGGGGCTTCGAGTTGATCGGCGACCTGGCCCGCTGAGTCGCTATTCCGGGATTTCGCCGGCGAGGTATTCGTTGCTGAGCACTTCGGCGGTCGTCGGGCGGCCGGCGATCAGCCCGTTTTCGTTCATCCAGGCGATGAACGCCTTCCACTCGGCGGGGTTCATCGTGCCGCGCCTGGAGAGCAGCGGCAGCGTCGCCGCGACCTCGGCCTGGGTCAGCTTCGGATCGAGGTTCGGGTTGGCTTCGAGCAGCGCCTTGGTCGTCGCGCCGGGGCGCTCGATCGCCGCGGCGGTGCCGCGCGCCAGCGCGCCGAGGAAGAGGCGGATCGCCTGCGGGTCTTCTTCGATCCGGTCGCGGCGGGCGACGAGGACGAGCTCGTCGTAGGTCGGCACGCCCAGCTTGTCGACCGGGGTGACGACCGGGTCCTTGCCACGCAGCCGCAGGTCGACTCCCTCGACGTTGCTGAACCCGCCCAGCATCGCCTGGGCGCTGCCGCCGACCAGCGCCGGCAGCAGCCCGTAGCCGACGTTGACGCTCTTCACGTCGGAGGGAGTCAGCTTGGCGCGGGCGAGGATCGTCTTCAGGTAGGCGTCCTGGTAGGGGATCCCGGCGGTGGCGATCGTCTTGCCACGCAGCCCGGCCACCCCCTTCACGCCTGATTTCTTCAGCCAGATCAGCGAGGTCAGCGGGCGGTCGACGAGGGCGCCGACGGCGACCACGTCGAGACCCTGTTCGCGGGCCAGCATCACCTCTGGCTCGTATGAGATCGCCAGGTCGGTTTTTCCCGCGGCGAGGAGCTTGATCGGCGCCGCCGGGTCGGCGGGGGTCTGGATCGAGACGTCGAGACCGGCTTCGCGGAAGTAGCCGAGCTTCCGCGCCATGTAGATGCCGGCGTGGTCGGGGTTGGGGTAGAAGTCGAGCGTCAGGCTGAGCGATTCGCTCGCCGCGCCGGTCGTGTCATCGCTCTTCTCGCCGCAGGCGGCCAGCCCCAGGGCTAAGGCAAATAGGAGAACGGCGAGTATTGGGACTCGCAAGAGACCCGACCGAAATGAGCGCGAGGCCGGGGAGGTCGATGACCAAGCGGGACGGACACGAGACGGTTCCCGCGTAGCGGCGCTACGCGGGACACCGGGGAGGGGCCGTATCCGCGCAGCGTCATTCGGCCTCATCCGGGCCGCGATCATTTTGAGAGGGGCTCTGCTGGGTTTCATCTCTCTGTTCTATCGCCAAGTGACGACGCGGCGCTCTGCGACGGCCACCAAGCCGTAAAGGCCGACCGCGATTGCGGCGAGAATCGCGGCGGCGGCGAACATCCGCGCGGTCTCCAGGTTCGCGCTGTCTTCGCGGATCAGGACGCCGAGCCCGGAGTTCGCTCCGGCCCACTCGCCGAAGACCGCGGCGATCGGCGCGAAGGCGACCGCGATCCGGGCGCCGCTGAAAGCAAAGGGCAGCGAGGTGGGGGCTTCCACCCGCCAGAGAAGTTGCCGGCGCGAGGCGTCGAGCGTGCGCATCATCTTGGTCGTCTCGGGATCGACCGAGCGCAGGCCGTCGGCGGTGGCGACCGCGATCGGGAAGAAGCAGACCAGCGCGACCACGACCAGCTTGGGGCCGATCCCGTAGCCGAACCAGACCACCAGGATCGGCGCGATGATCAGGATCGGCACGGCCTGCGAGGCGACCATCAGCGGGTAGGCGGCCCGGCGCAGCAGTCCGGAGAGGCGGAGAAGCAGGGCAAAGCCGAGGCCGGCAGCCAGCCCACAGAGGAAGCCGAGCAGGATCTCCCTCAGGGTCACCCAGGCGTTTTCGGCCAACAGCGAGCGGTTGCCCCACAGTTCCGAAGCGATTTCAGCCGGCGAGGGGGCGAGGAAGCTTTCGACGTTGAGCAGGTCCGCGAGGGCCCCCGTGCTCGCGGCCGCCTGCCAGACGCCGATCAGAGCCGCCAGGAGCAGCAGCGGAAGCAGCCATGTGGCGGGTTTCCGGTCTATATGACCGGTAAAGCGCCACACGCTCATCGTGCGCCCCGGTGCAGCGCGGCCATCGCCCGCTCGCGGACGGCGACGAACCCGGGATCGGTGACCGCGGCGTCGCGGTCGGCCGCCCGCGGCGCCGGCGCGCTCAGCTCTTCGACGACGCGTGCCGGCCGCGCCGAGAGCACCGCGACCCGGTCGGAGAGATAGAGCGCCTCCTCGACGTCGTGGCTGACAAGGACAACGGTGCGCGGGTCGGCGGTCAGGGCTTCGGACAGCCAGCCCTGCATCTCGGCGCGGGTGATCGCGTCGAGCGAGGCGAAGGGCTCGTCCAGCGCCAGCACCGGCTTGCCGGCGAGGAGGGTGCGCAGGAAGGCGACGCGCTGCCGCATCCCGCCCGAGAGCTCGGCCGGCCGGGTGCGCTCGAAGCCGGCGAGGCCGAAGCGCTCGAAGAGCAGGCCCGCCTGCTCGCGCGCCGCCCGGCGCCCGGCGCCGCGGTTGCGCAGCGCCAGCGCGGCGTTGTCGATCGCCGACAGCCAGGGCAGCAGCATGTCGCGCTGCGGCATGAAGGCGCAGCGGGCGAGGCGCTCGGCCGGGTCGCCCTCTCCGCCCACCTCGATCTCGCCCGCGCTCGGCCGCCGCAGGCCGGCGACCAGCTCGAGCAGGGTCGACTTGCCGCAGCCCGAGGGGCCGACGAGGCCGAGCACGCCGTGCGCGGGGACGTCCAGGTCGAGGCGCTCGATCGCCTCCAGCGCGCCGTAGGAATGCCGCAGGCCGCGAATCGAGACCGCGGCGCTCGCCGACCCGCCGGCAGGCGATGGCGGATCGGTGGCGAATTGCTGAGTTTTCGCGCCCACGCTGGTATCCTGGCGCACTCTTCGCTCCTGACCAAGGAGGTCAGGAAAGTCGATAACTACCTGGGAGCACCCCGATGGACCCGGCAATCATTCTCTTCGGTCTCGGTATCGGCGTCCTCGTCGGCATGACGGGGATGGGCGGGGGATCCCTGATGACGCCGCTGCTGATCCTGATCTTCGGGATCCAGCCGACGACGGCGATCGGCACCGACATCTTCTACTCGGCCGTGACCAAGACGGTCGGCGGCTGGCGCCACCTGCGCATGAAGACCGTGAACATGGAGCTGGTCAAATGGCTGGCCCTCGGCAGCGTCCCGGCAGCCGTCGGCGGGGTGGCGCTGGTCTCGGTGATCGAGAACCACGTCGGCGAAGCCCGGCTCGACTCGCTCGTCTACGCCGTCCTCGGCGGCACCCTGCTGATGGTCGGCATCATCACCCTGGCGCGAGCGCTGATCCTGCGCAACCTCGTCGACGAGCGCGATCGCTTCGACGTCGAACGCCGCCACAAAGTCTCCGCGGTCGTGATCGGCGCGACGACGGGCTTCGTGATCGGCATCACCTCGGCCGGCTCGGGCACGGTTATCGCGATCCTGCTGATCGCCGTCTACCGCCTGGCGCCCAAAAAGGTCGTCGGCACCGATGTCTTCCACGCCGCGATCCTGCTCTGGGCGGCCGGCATCGCCCACTGGGTCGGCGGCAACGTTGACTTCGTCCTCGCCGGCAACATCCTGATCGGCTCCGTTCCCGGGGTGATCATCGGCGCCGCCCTCTCCAGCAAAGCCCCACAGGGCTTCATCCGCACCGCCCTCGGCATCGTCCTCGTCGGCTCGGGGATAGTCACGATCCAGAAGGGCGACCCGAACGTCTGGCCGATAGCCGCTCTCGTCGCGGGAATCGGCCTGGGCGCGGTCCTCGCCGCGCCTCGAATCCTTCACCGGCGCCGCGAGCGCGAAGCGGCCGAGCTCGCGTTGGAGACCGGAAGGTAGGCGTGGTGGCGCGCGGGGCCTGTCGCGGGGCGGGGGTGTCCTGCTGGCGCTGCGATCTGCTCCGGGGAGAGGGACACAGCACCGTCAGGGTCGATGCGCTCCCCTCCGCGGACTCCGCGCGGGCGCAGGGCACCCCCGCCCCACGCCACCCGCGCGAGTTGCGCCTGATTTACTAGCTCCATGCGCGTTTCTGCGAAGGCTGACTATGCCGTTCGGGCTGCGGCGGAGCTCGCGGCGGCTGGCGAAGAGCCTGTAAAGGGCGAGCGACTTGCTGATGCGCAGGACATCCCGCTGCAGTTTCTCGAGCACATCCTCTTGGAGATGAAGCACCACGGCATCGTCCGGGCGCGGCGGGGAGCGAAGGGCGGCTACTGGCTGGCCAAGCCAGCGGATACCGTCACCGTCGCCGACGTGGTCCGCGCGGTCGAGGGGCCGATCGCCCACGTTCAGTCGTCCCCCCCCGAGGACATCGAGTACAAGGGCAACGCCGAGCATCTGCAGGAGGTCTGGATCGCGGTCCGCGCCAACCTCCGCGCGGTCCTCGAGCACGTGACCCTCGCCGACCTGGTGGCCGGCGAGCTGCCGACCGAGATCAGGGATCTCGCCGCGCCCGCGGACGCCTGGGCCCCCCGCTAGAACGCCTCCCCGATCGCCGCTGCGGACTTTGTACGTGCTCTGGCACGTCAAAAGTCGCATGCGCGTTTCTTGACTTTGATGATCATCTTTATATATGGTGCCCGCCACTTCTTAACTAACTGCATCAAGAAAGAGGAAAAAGGATGACGAGATTCGCACTGATTGCCGCAGCGGGACTGGTCGTTCTCGCGATCGCCGGTTGCGGCGGTGGGGGGGACGACGCGACGGGCGCCGGCGGCGGCAAGCTCGACGTGGTCGGCTACTCGACCCCCGAAACCGTCTACCAGGAAGCCCTGGAGCCGGCATTCGAGAAGACCTCGGAGGGCAAGGGCGTCAGCTTCAGCAACTCCTTCGGCGCCTCCGGCGATCAGAGCCGTGCCGTGGTTGCCGGCCAGCCCGCTTCCGTCGTCCATTTCTCCCAGGCCGGCGACATGGAACGCCTGGTCGAAGAAGGGGAACTTGTTTCCAAGGACTGGAACAAGCAGAAGTACGGCGGGATCGCCGAGGACTCAGTCGTCGCGATCGTCACCCGCAAGGGGAATCCGGAGGGGATCGAGTCCTTCGATGACCTGCTCAGCAAGGAAGTCGATGTGATCACGCCCAACCCGTTCAGCTCCGGCTCCGCCCGCTGGAACATCATGGCCGTCTACGGCACCCCGATTCACGAGGGCAAGTCCGAAAAGGAAGCGCTCGAAGGGGTCAAGGCGCTGCTCGAAAAGACCGTCGTCCAGCCCGGCAGCGGCCGCGACGCGCTCGCCGCCTTCACCCAGGGCGAGGGCGATGTCCTGCTCAGCTACGAGAACGAGGCGATCAAGGCGCAGGACGAAGGCGAGGACGTCGAATACATGATCCCGCCCAGCACGATCCAGATCGAAACGCCGATCGCGGTCACCAGAGATGCGCCGGCTGCCGCCCAGGAATTCCTCGACTACATCTGGTCGGATGCCGGCCAGGAAATCTGGGCTGAAAACGGCTACCGCCCGGTCAATCCAAAACTCGTCGACCCGGTGCAGTTCCCGACTCCCAAGGATCTCTTCAAGATCGCCGAGTTCGGTGGCTGGAGCAAGGTCAACGACGATTTCTTCGATGACGAAAGCGGCAAGGTCGCCGCGATCGAGAAGGAACTCGGGGTCTCGACGAGCGGCTAGCCGCGAGCAAGCATGGAGGGTCACCCGGCAACCATTCCTACCGCGCCTCCCCGGGCAGGCATCCGCCTGCCCGGGGTCGGCGTCGGCCTCGGCAGGGGGGTGGTCGTTCTCTACCTGTCGCTGATCGTGATGCTGCCGCTGGCGGCGGTGCTCGACGAATCGCTCAGCGGCGGCCTCGGCGCCTTCTGGGATTCGGTCAGCGGCGCCGAGTCGATGGCGGCGCTGAAGCTGACCGTGATCAGCTCGCTGATCGTCGCCGCGATCAACGCCTTCTTCGGCACGATCATCGCCTGGGTCCTCGTCCGCGACGAGTTCCCCGGCAAGGGCGCCGTCAACGCGCTGATCGACCTGCCCTTCGCGTTGCCGACGATCGTCGCCGGCCTCACCCTGCTCACCCTCTACGAGTCCGAAAGCCCTTTCGGACTCGACATCGCCTTCACCAGGGCCGCGATCGTCGTCGCCCTCTGCTTCATCACCCTGCCCTTTGTCACCCGCGCGGTGCAGCCGCTGTTGATGGAGATGGACCGGCAGATGGAGGAGGCGGCGACCTCGCTGGGCGCGGGCGGCTTCACCGTTTTCCGGCGGATCATCTTCCCCAACCTTTTGCCCGGCATCCTCGCCGGCGTGCTGCTCGCCTTCGCGCGGGCGCTCGGCGAGTACGGCTCGCTGATCTTGATCTCGGGCAACATCCCCTTCAAGACCGAGGTCTCCTCGGTCTTCATCCGCGGCCAGATCGAGTCCGGCAACGTCTCCGGCGCCGCCGCCGTCTCGGTCGTCCTGCTGGCGATCTCGCTGGCGCTGCTGGTCGCGGTCAGCCTCTTCGCCCGTCGGGGGACCCGCAAATGACCGCCAAGTGGGGCCTGCGCGGCCTCGCCTTCGGCTACCTCGGCTTGCTCCTGCTCGCCCCGGTCGGCCTGATTTTCTGGAAGACCTTCGAGCATGGGCTCGGCCCGCCGATCGACGCGATGACCTCGCCCGACGCCCTGCATGCGATCTGGTTGACGCTGCTGATGGTCGCCGTCGCCGTGCCGCTCAACACCGTCTTCGGCGTCGGCTGCGCGCTGCTGCTCGTCCGCTACAAGTGGAGGGGCAACGCGGTAATCGACGGAATCATCAACCTGCCCTTCGCGATCTCGCCGATCGTGATCGGCCTCTCGCTCTTCCTCCTCTACGGCAACGCCGGGTGGTTCGGTCCGACCCTCTCCGAATGGGGGATCAAGGTCCTCTTCTCGACCCCGGGCATGATCCTCGCCAGCATCTTCGTCTCGTTGCCCTTCGTCGTGCGCGAGACGGTGCCGGTGTTGCGGGAGATCGGCACCGAGCAGGAGCAGGCCGCCTCAACCCTGGGCGCCAATGCCTGGCAGACCTTCTGGCGGGTGACCCTGCCGGCGATCCGCTGGGGTGTCGCCTACGGGGTCGTGCTGACCACCGCCCGCGTGCTCGGCGAGTTCGGCGCGGTGACGATCGTCTCCGGGTCGATTTCCGGCCAGACCGAGACCCTGCCGCTCTTCGTCGCCAAGTCTTTCGAGCAGTTCAACGAGCAGGCGGCTTATGCCGGCGCGATCGTGCTTGCCCTGCTCGCCCTGACCACGCTGCTGCTGATGAGCATCGGTGGCCGCAAAGCGAAGGCCGGGGGCGGACCAAGCCCGGTCGGCTCCGGCGAAATGGCGATATCGATGTCCAATCCGAAGGAGGGTTCCTGATGGGAATCGCAGTCGAGGGAGCGCGTAAGCGCTTCGGTGACTTTCAGGCTCTAGACGATGTCTCGATCGATGTGCCCGACGGCTCGCTCACCGCCCTGCTGGGCCCGAGCGGCAGCGGCAAGTCGACCCTGTTGAGGGCGATCGCCGGGCTGGAGGATCTCGATGCCGGCCAAGTGGCGATCAACGGCCAGGACGCGACCAGGACGCCCGCGCAGAAGCGCGAGGTCGGCTTCGTCTTCCAGCACTACGCCGCCTTCAAGCACATGACCGTGTTCGGCAACGTCGCCTTCGGGTTGAAGATCCGCAAGTGGGACAAGCCGCAGATCGGCGAGCGGGTGCACGGGCTGCTGCGCCTGGTCCAGCTCGACGGCCTCGCCGAGCGCTACCCCGACCAGCTCTCCGGCGGGCAGCGCCAGCGCATGGCTCTGGCCCGGGCGCTGGCCGTCCAGCCGCGGGTGCTGCTGCTCGACGAGCCCTTTGGGGCGCTCGACGCCAAGGTCCGCAAGGACCTGCGCACCTGGCTGCGCCGCCTCCACGACGAGACGGGGGTGACGACGATCTTCGTCACCCACGACCAGGAGGAGGCGATGGACGTCGCCGAGCAGCTGGTCGTGATGAACGAGGGACGGGTCGAGCAGTCGGGCAGCGCCGACGACCTCTACGACCATCCTTTGGAGTCGGGTGGTTCCGCTGAACCGCCTTGGTGTGCGAGTTACGGCGCAAAGGCGTTGCGCAATTCTTTGAATCTGCGCGCCACACGCGCGTCAACGCGGCCTAGCGTCGGCGGGTGTGATACTTCTTGTCCGAGGTTCAGACGGGCGCTATGTTGAACTTAGCTGGGACCGGTGGGTCCACGTTCGAATGGAGCACCCAGATATGGTCGATTCAATGCGGGACGTCATACGGACCATTGAACACCCAGCTCATCGAGAGCCTGACGTGACGCCCGGGCGGGAGCGGTTGTTCAGGCGCGGTGGACCGCAGCGCTGGATTCGGGTGATCGTCGAATTCCGCGGAGACTTCGACCGGGTCGTTACGGCATTTCCTCAGACGGTCAACCCGAGGCCGGGGCAGAGGCGATGATCGTACGTCTTGGGGCTCAGCTATTCGACAGCGTCTTTTACGACGCTGAGGTAGATGTCCTCTACTTGAGCCGCGGAAAGCCCGCTCCGGCAAAGGAGACCCTGCCCTCGTTGGAGGGGCACGCAATCAGATTGAACGAGGCTGACGAAATCATCGGCATCACCGTCGTCAACGCGAAATGGCTGGCTGAGCGTGATGGGCGGATCACTGTTTCGGTCCCCGGGTCGGACCCGACCTTGGAGCGGCTCGAGACCTCTGCGAGGGACCTGGCCCCCGCACTGGTCGCATAGAGCACCTGGGTGAGTGCTCGGGAGCGCTCGCCGACGCCGCCGGTGCTCAGGCCCGGCGATCTCACCTCGGCCGATCCTTGGGGCCGAAGGACTCTAGAAACCCAACCCCATCGAATCGGGGGTAGATCACAACTCGAAAAAGTTATAGGGACCCCTACCGGGATATGTCCTTGGCTCAGGGCTTCAGCCGGAACGGCGGGTACTGGTCGGATCGCGAACCAGGCGAAGACCACGGCGGAGAAGGCGCCGATGTAGAGGAAGAAGAGGACGAAGTAGTGGGGGATGGCGAGCAGCCACTTGACCAGCGGCAGGCCCCGCTCGAGGCGCTCGGGCGGAATGCGGGTTTTGGCACAAAGTCAGCGCGCAATTCTTTGAATCCACGCGCCACACGCGCGTCCGGGCCGCGTAGCGTCATCGCGGAGACCCCGAGAGGAGGTGTATGATGCTGCGTATGAAAGAACGGGTCACGATCTCGGTCGCGCCGGAGGCGCTTGAGGCCGTCCGTGCGGACGTCGAGGCGGGGAAGGCCCCGAACCTCTCGGCGGCGGTGGAAAGATCGCTCACAAGACAGAAGCGACATCAGGCGATGCGGGAATACGTCGAGCTTTGGGAAGAAGAGTTCGGCCCGATTAGCGAGGAGGCCAGGGAATGGGCGCGCAGGGAACTGGAGAAGGCATGGGCAGAAATCTCGTCCTCGACGCGGGAGCGCTGATCGGCCTCGAGCGGGGGAGCGAGATGATGCTTGCGCTCGCCGAGTACGCGGAGAAGCGCGGCGACGGTCCCGTTATCCCAGCCAGCGTGTTGGCTCAGGTGTGGCGGGGCGGGCCGAAGGCGGCGAGGCTGGCAAAGCTGCTCGAGGTGGCGGAAGTCGATTCGTTGAATGAGGATCGGGGCAGGGAGATCGGCGTAAGGCTCGGCGCTCGTGCGGGCAGTGATGTGGTCGATGCCCACGTCGTCTGCTGTGCGGTCGAGCGCGAAGCCATCGTCCTGACCTCGGACCCGAGCGACATCGAAGCGCTCACGGGTCCGGAAGAGGTTGTTCGGACGATGCCGACTTGATGTCTGCTACCGGCGACTCTGCGATCACTCTGCCGTGGGAACTCCTCCCGCGACCACGTTTACGAAGTTCTCCAGGTGCCTCGTCGTCCAGCACTCGAAGGCGCCGTCGCAGTGGCGCTCGTAGGCGGCCATCACCGAGTCGCCGTAGTTCCAGTAGAGCTTTGGCTCGGGGTTGAGCCAGAAGAGGCGGCCGGCGCGCTCCGATACCTGGGCGAAGACCTCGGCGTGGGGCTCGCGGCCGTTGGTGCGGGCGTCGCCGAGCACGATCACGGTCGAGCGCGGGTCGAGGTCGTCGGAGATCTCGGTCAGGAACTCGAGCCAGACGCGGCCGTAGTCGGTGTAGCCGGAGACGTCGGCGACGCCGCCCTCGCTGGAGATCCGCCGGGCGATCTCGCGGAAGTCGCGCTCGTGCTCGAAGATCTCGGTGACCTCGGAGATCCGCTCGATGAAGACGAAGCTGCGCAGTTTGCGGAACGAGTCGTGCAGGGCGTGCAGGACCGAGAGGAAGAAGACGCTGGCCGAGGTGACGCTGGTTAACACGTCGCAGAGCACGTAGATCTCCGGCCGGCGCGGCCGCTTCGGCCGGTAGCGCAGGTGCATCGGCACGCCGCCGGTCTCCAGCGAGGCGCGCATCGTCCGCCGCACGTCAACCGTCCGCGCCTTGCGCCGCCCGCGCTGCTCGTGGCCGAGCGTCGCCAGGCGGCGCTTCATCTGCGAGACCGCCCGGTGGACCGCCGCGAGGTCCTGCGTGGGGCTGGTCGGCAGCGCCCGGTCGAGCTCGGCCAGGGGGCGCGAGGGGGGGAGGGTCTCGGTGCGCTCGATCAGGTCGCGTTCGAGCTCGCGGCGCAGGTGGCGCTCGAAGCGGTTGAGCTGGTCGCGGTCGATCGGCGGCAGCTCGGCGGCGCCGTCGGCCGCCTGCCCCTGTGGCTGCGTCCCGGCCGAGAGCTCCAGCGTGCGGCGGATCCGCTGCACGTCGACGCCGACCACGCCTGAGCCCTCGCCCTGTTGCCCGAAGGCGGCGATCGCCAGCCGCGCAAGATCGCGCATCTGGCCCTCGTCGCCGTCGATTATCGCCTGGCGGATCTGCTCGCGCAGCTCGTCGATGTCGAGCCGCCCGGCGCCCTCGTGGCGCTGCTCGGTCTCGGCGATCTCGCGCTCGATCGCCTCCGCCTCGGCGGCGCGGAAGAACCAGCGCTCGAAGAGCAGCTCGAACAGCCGCCGGTCCTCCTGGGACTTGGCGATCGTCGTCGCCAGCGCCTCGCGGAAGTCATCGCGCGACTCCCAGGGCACCTGTTCGAGCGCGGCGAAGGCGTCGAGGATCTCCGAGGTGCCGACCGCCACGCCCTCGCCGCGCAGCTCCTCGCAGAAGCCGAGCAGCTTCGCGGCCAGCCCGGGAGGGCCGGTCTCAGCCCGTGGCCCGTAGGGGGAGGCGGGGCTCATCTCGACACCTGACCTGCATCGAACCCCAAATAGGGGTCGGATGCAGGTCGGACGTTCATGGCGACGCCTGGGTCGGAGCCGAGAGCTTCATCCCCACCCGCTCGGCGACCAGGTCGATATCGGTGCGGTGCTTGACGATGATCGACATCGACTGCGCGAAGGTCTCGCGGTCGATGTCCTCGGCGCCCATCAGCAGCAGCGTCCGCGCCCAGTCGATCGTCTCGGCGATCGAGGGAGGCTTCTTGAGGTCGAGCGCGCGCACCATCCGCACCACCTCGACCAGCCGCCGGGTCAGCGCCTCGGAGAGGTCCGGCGCGTGCAGGCGGACGATCTCCATCTCGCGCTCCATCTCGGGGTAGTCGAGCCAGAGGTAGAGGCAGCGCCGCTTCAGCGCCTCGGTCAGCTCGCGCGAGTTGTTCGAGGTGAGGACGACGATCGGCATCGAGGTCGCCGAGACCTGGCCGAGCTCGGGGATCGTGATCTGGAAGTCGGAGAGCAGCTCGAGCAGCATCGCCTCGAACTCCTGGTCGGTCTTGTCGATCTCGTCGATCAGGAGGACCACCGGCTCGGGGCTGGCGATCGCCTGCATCAGCGGCCGCTCGAGCAGGAACTCCTCCGAGAAGATGTCAGAGAAAACGCCGCCTCCTCTGCTCCCATGAGGACCCAAAGAATCAGATATGGATGGGTCCTCATTCCCGCGTCCGGGGGCGGCCTGGTCTTTGCCGGCGGCCTGAATCCAGAGAAGTTGTTTGCGGTAGTTCCACTCATATAGGGCCTTGGCCTCGTCGAGCCCCTCGTAGCACTGCAGGCGGATCAGCTCGCGCCCGGTGGCTCGCGAGAGCGCCTTGGCCAGCTCGGTCTTGCCGACCCCCGCCGGGCCCTCGACCAGGACCGGCTTGCCGAGCCGCTGGGCGAGGAAGGAGACCAGCGCCGCCGACTCGTCGGCGAGGTAGCTCGCCGCCGCCAGGGCGTCCTTCGTCTCGGCTACGGATGCGGGTGCCTGCGCCTCGGCCATCGGGCGATGATAATCCGCGCCGGTGTTCCACCTCGCCCTCGCCGTCTCCTTCGCCGCGCTGCTCCCGCACAGCGCCGGCCCCTACGTCGCCCTGATGCTGATCGGCTTCGCCGTCGGCATCCTCGGCCACCTGACCGGGCTGCGCTGGCTGGTCGCCGCCGGCATCGCGCTGATCTTCCTCGGCGCCTTCCTCTTCCCGCTGGCGCTCAACCTGACTGAAAGCACTCCGCAGCGGCTCGAACGGCTCAAGGACCGTTGAGGCGACCCTTCTGAGTCATTTCGCGAAAGGGCCCCTTAAGAGACCGTCTAGCCTTACGATCCCGCAACCGCACTCCAAAGCCCAGGAGGCCCCGCCTTGAGTCATCCCCGTTTCCTCTACGCCGTCGTCGCTGCCGTTGCCCTGGTCGCGACGAGCATCGTCTTGGTCGCCTGCGGCGGAGGCAGCGACAAGAGTGGCGAGAGCCCGCAGACGGTTCTCGGCGAAGCGACCCTGCAGGGGATCGAAAGCGGCAACATCGACCTCTCTCTCGGCGTCAAGGCCCAGGGTCCCGAAGGCGGCAATCTCAACGTCAGCCTCTCCGGTCCCTTCCAGGACGAAGGCAAGGGAAGCCTGCCGCGGCTCGACATGAACGCCACGGCGAAGGGCAGGTTCAAGGGCAAGAAGATCGATTTCACCGGTGGCCTCGTGCTGCTCCCCAACACCGCCTTCGTCAACTACGAAGGGACCGAGTACGAAGTCGACCCGACGACCTTCAGCTTCGTCGAATCGGCGCTTGCCCAGGCCCAGCGCGAAGGCGGCGCCGAAACCGGCGCCGACGGCGTCGCCGCCTGCCAGGAAGAATTCGGCACGTTGAAAGTCGCCGACTTCCTCGAAAACGGCAGCAACGAAGGCAGCGCCGATGTCGGCGGCACCAGCACCACCAAGGTCAGCGGCGACCTCGACGTCTCCGGCGCGATCGACTCGGTGCTTGAAGTGGTCGAAAGCCAGGCCTGCCGCGCCCAGCTCGCCGCCGCCGGCCCGCTGCCGTCGAAGTCCGAAGTCGACAAGGCGAAGAGCCAGGTCGGCGACGCCGTGAAGCGCGCCCACGTCGACGTCTACGTCGGCGACGACAACATCGTGCGCCGGATCTCGGCCCGGTTGAAGCTCAAACCCCAGAACGGCGGCAGCGGTCCCAAGAGCGTCGAAATCGACCTCGACCTGAAGCTGACCGAAGTCAACGAGGAACAGACGATCTCCGCGCCCGCCAACGCCAAGCCGCTGAGCAAGCTCTTCCTCAAGCTCGGCATCAACCCGATCGAACTGCTCGGCCTGCTGCAGGGCGAAGAAGGCGGCGAAAGCCTCGGCGAACTGTTCGAAGGGCTGGCCGAATCCCAGTCTCAGTAGGCAGCTTCCCGCGCGGGGCCGATGGCTGGCCCTACGTGCGACGGGGCTGCTCAATAGTATAAAGTTTCCGAGCAATGGGAAGCGCAGTCGAAGTACCATCCAACTGGTACCGCTCGGGCTTTCCGCCGATCACGGCGGCGATGCCCTGGGCCGATAGGACCGAGGCCGAAGTCGACCGGGCGCTGACGATGCTGCGGCCCGAGGGGGGAGAGCGCGTGCTCGACCTCGCCTGCGGCATCGGCCGCCACTCGCTGGAGCTGCGGCGGCGCGGCTTCGAGGTGGTCGGCGTCAACATCTCTCCCGACCTGCTCGAGATGGCCGAGCGCGAGGCCGAGGCCCAGTCGCTCGACGTCGCCTTCATACAGGCCGACCTGCGCGAGCTCACCCTCAGCGACGAGTTCGACCTCGTGCTCAGCCTCAACGACGGCGCGGTCGGCTACTTCGAGACCGACGCCGAGAATTACCGCACCTTCGAGGTCGTCGCACAGGCGCTGCGCGAGGGCGGCGGCCACCTCGTGCAGTTGCCCAACGTCCTCCACGCCGAAAAGCACCTGCCGCTGAAATCCTGGATCGTCGGCGAGTCGACGCTCGAACTCTCCGACCACCACTGGAACGCCGAGGACCGCTACATCGAAGGCTCGACGGTGCCGATCCGCCTCGGCGAGGTCTTCGAGAAATACGAGGAGATCCCCTTCCGCCAGCGCCTCTACACCGCCGAGGAACTGGCCGAGATCTACGCGTCGGTCGGCATGCGCCTCGCCAACACCTTCGCCGGCAGCGGCAAAGCCCGCAAGCCGAAGCCATCGCAGTTCGAGATCTTCGTCGAGGGCCGCAAGGGGCCTCCCGACGCCGCCGCCTGAGCCGAGCGGACTAATGAAGCCGGGCATCGCCGCCGATAAAGGCCCCGATGTTCGAGATCGACTCAGCGCTGCGCACGCTCGTCGAGCGGGGTGGCTCAGACCTTCACGTCAAGGTGGCGGCGCCGCCGACGATCCGCCTGCACGGGGAGCTGGCGGGCCTGGAGGGCTTTGAGCCGCTCAGCGGCGAGGACACCGAGAAGGCCTTCCACGACATCGCCGAGGTGCGCTCGCTGACCGAGTTCGAGGAATCCGGCGAGGCCGACTTCTCCTACGCGATCCCCGGCCTCTCGCGCTTCCGCGTCAACGTCTTCAAACAGCGCGGCTCGACCTCGATCGTCTGCCGCGCGATCCCCTTCGAAATCCGCTCGGTCGAGGACCTCGGCCTGCCCGAGGTGGTCACCAACCTGGCCGAGGAGCAGCGCGGGATCATCCTCGTCACCGGCACCACCGGCTCGGGCAAGAGCACGACCCTGGCGGCGATGATCGACCACATCAATCGCACCCGGGCGCATCACATCGTCACGCTCGAGGACCCGATCGAGTACCTGCACGAAGACAAAGGCTCGATCGTCAACCAGCGCGAGGTCGGCTCCGACACCGAGAGCTTCGGCCGGGCGATGCGCCGCGTCCTGCGCCAGGACCCCGACGTGATCCTGATCGGCGAGATGCGCGACGAGGAGACCGTGCGCACGGCGCTCTCCGCGGCCGAGACCGGCCACCTCGTGCTCTCCACCGTCCACACCCTCGACGCCACCGAGACGATCAACCGGATCATCGACTTCTTCCCCCCCCACCTCCAACACCAGGCCCGCGTGATGCTCGCCTCGACCCTGAAAGGGGCGATCGCGCAGCGCCTCGTCCCCGACATCACCGGCAAGGGCCGCGTTCCCGCCTCCGAGGTGCTCGTCGTCACCGGCCGCGTCCAGGACCTGATCCTCAACCCCGACGAAACCGGCAAGATCACCGAGGTGATCGCCGAGGGCGAGTACTACGGCATGCGCACCTTCGACCAGTCCCTGCTGCGCTATGTGATGGAGGGCAAGATCGCCGAGCAGGTCGCGCTCGACTACGCCTCCAGTCCGCACGACTTCAAACTGATGCTGTCCGCCGGTGGCCAGCGCGCCAGCGGCATCGAGCAGCTCGAGAGCGCCTCGGGACACTAGAGCCCGAGCCACTATAGGCTCGACCCGTGGGCGCGCTCCTCCTGCTCGTCAGCTTTGCCGTAATCCTCGCCGGAGCACTGCTCTTCACCAACGCGGTCGAGTGGCTCGGCCACCGCTTGGGGCTGGGGGAGGGGGCCGTGGGCAGCGTCCTCGCCGCCGTCGGCACGGCGATGCCGGAGACGCTGGTCGCGATCGTCGCCCTGCTCGGGGCCAAGCGGGGCGGCGACCAGGTCGCGATCGGGGCGATCGTCGGCGCGCCCTTCCTCCTCGCCACGCTGGCGATGGGCCTGGTCGGCCTCTTCGCCTACCTCTACCGCGACCGCCGCGAGCAGGGGCTGGAGCTGCGCGCCCACCGGCCGACGCTGGAGCGGGACCTGCTCTTCTTCCTCGCCTTCTTCGCGCTCTCGCTGGCGCTCGCCTGGGGGGCGCCGGCGGCGCTGCGCATCCCCATCGGGATCGGTGCCCTGCTCGCCTACCCGCTCTACATCCGGCGCACCCTGCGACAGGGGGGAGAGGTGCAGGGCGAGGAGACGCTGGCGCCGCTCGTCTTCGAGCGCCGCGCCGAGCGCCGCATGGACCCCGGCCCGCTGCTCTGCGCGGTCCAGCTCCTCGTCGGCCTCGGCGCGATGGTCGGCGGCGCCCACCTCTTCGTCGAAGAGCTGCTCAAGCTCGCCGCCGACCTCGGCGTCGAGGCGGTCGTCCTCGCCCTGATCCTCGCCCCGCTGGCCACCGAGCTGCCGGAGAAGGTCAACAGCTTCTTCTGGGTGCGTGAAGGCAAGGACTCGCTGGCGCTCGGCAATATCACCGGCGCGATGGTCTTCCAGTCGACCATCCCCTTCGGCATCGGGCTGCTCTTTACCGGCTGGAAGCTGAGCGGCAACGCCGCCCTCTCGGTCGCGCTCGGCCTCGCCGGTGGCCTGCTCGCATACGGGGCGCTGCGCCGCCGCGGCCGCTTCGGGCCGCCGGCCGTGGCCGGATGGTTCACGCTCTACATCGCCTTCATCGTCGTCGTCGCCCTCGGCGGCTGAGGGCCCGCCCGCCCGCCGCGGTTATTCGGCACCGGGCGGCCGCAGGTACTCCATTTCGTCTTTGAAGCCGATGCCGCGGTTGATCGCACACTGCAGGGCTTCGTCGGCCACGCGCGAGTACCAGCCCTCCTCGCGGGCGATCTCGATCGCCGCGTTGAGCGCCGAGCAGGCCCTGCCCATCGCCCCGACCGCCTCCATCAGCGACGGCTGGAACTCGAAGTCGCATTCCCAGGCGGTGCGGCGGATGTCGACCAGGAATGGGGCCGGGGGCGCGCCGAAGACCGGGGGGCGCCGCCGCTCGACACCGTAGATCTCAGTCGCGGCGATGCCGAAGAAGGGGGCCAGGATCGGGCCGTCGCCGGTGAAGAGCAGCGCCGCCTTGGCGCCCCGCGCGGCGCAGTTGCCGATCACCAGGTCGCAGAGCACGGCGCTCATCAGGGTGTGGGTGCCGTGCTCTTCGCCGATCGCCCGCAGCAGCCCACAGGATTCGGTCAGGTCCGGTGTCTCGCCCTGTCGCCCGTGCCCCTCGGCGGCGGGTGCGATGCCGAGGGCCTGGGCCAAGCTCTCCTGGTGCAGGCGCTCGACCTCAAAGCCGCCTTCCCAGCGGTCGAAGCGCTTGCTGACCAGGCATGTCCGCCCGGCGATCCTCTCGACCGAGGTGTGGGCGACCGGAAGGCCCAGTTCGCGATAGGCGAGCGTGCAGGTCATCTCGTTGGCGACGAGGCCACGGCGCTCGTCCGATTCGGGCTTGACGATATGGGTGCTGGGCAGGCCGGGCTCGGGCCAGGCCCATCTGCCCGTCTGCTCGTCGTAGGCAAGCGCCAGCTTGTGTCGCTCGCCGGGCAGGGCAAAGCGCATCCGCCGCTCGTCGGCCGGGTCGAAGAGCTGTTCGGGCTGGGCCTGGAGCAGTTCCTCGAGTTCCTCATCGGAGAGCCAGGCGGGCGAGTCCGCCTGGCTCGACTCCGGGTCCTCGCCCTGCCTGAGGAAGACGACCGCGCCGGGGCAGTCGCGGCCCAGCTCGGCGATCAGCCCAAAGCCGTCGCCGGGATCGAGCCCGAGCTCGGCGGCGATCGTCTCGCGCCGGCGCCCCTGTGGCAGCAGCCCCTCTACATATGCGCGGCTGGCGCCGGCGCTGAAGGGCTCGCTGCGCAGGGGCAGCGAGTGGCTGAGCGAGATCTCGCCGGCGCCGATCTCCTCGACCGTCTCCGGCCGGTAGGCGAAGCGATAACCGTCCTCGCCGGTGGGGAACAGCCCGCCGATCAGCTCTCCGTGCAGGTAGACATCAAGACCAAGACTCATTCGGTCCCCTCCGAGTCGCGTACTGGTGCGCTTCCGTTCAAACAACCTAGACCGGATCGCAATGACATGCAACCCGGCCGGCGATAGCGTCAACGCATGGCCTACTCGAAAGGCGGCCTCTGCGACGGCTGCGTCCACCAGCGGCTCGTCCCCAACACGCGGGGGTCGGTCTTCAGCCTCTGCCGGCGCTCCCGCGAGGATCCGGCGTACCCGCGTTACCCGCGGGTGCCGGTCCTCGAGTGCCCCGGGTATGAGCCCGCTAGCCTGCCGCCATCGGGTCGGGCTCGCCCAGCTTCGTGATGTCGGGGGCGGCGTAGACCTCGCCGGCCTTGCCGCCGAGGACGAGTATGCGGATGCCCTCATTGCCCGGCCAGACCTTGCGGGTGACGCCGGGGCCGACCCGGGCGACGTGGTCGCCGTCGAGCGGGAAGCGCTCTCCCTCGATCTCGATCTCGCCGCCGCCGCCGAGGGTCACGTAGACCTCCTCCTGGCCGTCCTGCTCGTGATCGTGCTCGGGGTAGTTGTCGTAGTTGGCCGGCATGTCGATGATCTGCATGCCGAACGACTCGACCCCCAGCTCCGCCCGGGCGCGCTTGAAGCCACCGCCGAAGACGGCCTCCATCTCGTCGATCTTCTTTACCGCGTAGGTGCCCATCTGCTTCGTCCTCCCGATTCGTGCGGCCCCGGTTGGGCCGGATCGCGGCCATCTTGTCGTACTTTGGATTTCCAAGCAAGGCGCCGCGGCGCGGGGCGGATGGCGAACCGCCTCGCCTCCGGCTAGCTTTGCCCTGTGAGCGACGCCGCGACCCTCTTCGATGCCGATGCCGCCGCCTTCAGTGGCACGGTCGAGGTGCTGGGGGTGATCTTCAGCGCCGAAGACGACGGTTACGCGGTGCTGGAGGTGCAGGACGCCGAGTCGGGCGAGGGCTTTGCCCTGGTCGGCCCGGTCGCCCACCTGAGTGCCGGCGACCGCGCTGAAGTCAGCGGCGACTGGCAGACGCACTCGCGCTACGGGCGGCAGCTGAAGGCGCGTGGCGCATTGCCGCTCGATCCCGCCGACCGGGCGGGGCGGATCGCCTATCTGACCACCCTGCGCCACATCGGCCCGGCCCGCGCCGAGCGCCTCGTCGACGAGCACGGCGAGGGGGTGCTGGGGGCGATCGCCGCCGACCCGGCCGGCGTCTTCGCCGGGCTGCGCGGGGTCAGCGCCGAGCAGGCCGTCGCCGCGGCCGATTCCTGGCACGCCTCGCGGGCGGTCCGCGACCTGCACGTGCAGCTCGCGCCACACGGCCTGGCGCACCTGGCGGCGCCGATCCACGCCCGCTTCGGCGAGCGCTCGATGGCGATCCTGCACGAGGACCCCTACCGCCTCACCGAGGTCGCCGGGGTCGGCTTCGCCCGCGCCGACAAGATCGCGCTGGCGGCCGACGTGCCGCCCGAGTCGGAGCGGCGCGCCCAGGCAGCCGCTGTCTTCGCCCTCGGCGAGGCCGAGCAGCAGGGCAACACCTACCTGCCGGTCGACGAGCTCAACCGGCGCACCGCGAAGCTGATCGGCCCGCGGCCCGACCCCGACGTGCCGGCGATGGCACGCGGGCTGCTGCTCGACGAAGGCCGCGCCTACCGCGAGCCGACCCACGCCAGCGAGCTCGCCGTCGCCGCGACGCTCGCCGAGCGCGTCGCCGCGCCGGCCCATCTCGATCACGACCCGGGCGAGTTGCCGCCCGGGGACGACGAGGATGAGGCGAAGCTGACCGACGAGCAGTGGGCCGCGGTGCGGGGCGCCTTCGCGGCGCGGATCTCGGTCCTGACCGGCGGCCCCGGCGTCGGCAAGACCGCCTGCACGCGGGCGATCGTCGCCGAGGCCGAGCGGGCCGGCGTGCCGATCGCGCTCTGCGCGCCGACCGGCCGCGCCGCCCGCCGGCTCGAGGAGGCGACCGGGCACGAGGCGCAGACGATCCACCGGCTGCTCGAGTGGATGCCCGGCCGCGAGCCCGGCTTCAGGCCCGGCCACCCGCTGCCCGCCGGCCTGGCGATCGTCGACGAGGCCTCGATGCTGAACCTGCGGCTGATCGAGGTCCTGCTCGGCGGCCTCGCCGAGACGACCCACGTGGTCTTCGTCGGCGACGCCGACCAGCTGCCGCCGATCGGCGCCGGCAAGCCCTTTGACGACCTGATCGCCTCCGGCGTCGCGCCCGTCGTCCGCCTCACCCAGATCTTCCGCCAGGCGGCGCGCTCGATGATCACCACCGCCGCCCATGAGATCAACCAGGGCCGGCCGCCGCACCTGCAGCCGCGGGGCGACCAGGACCACGACTTCTTCTTCATCGACCGGCCGAGCCCCGAGCGGGCGCTGGAGACGGTGGTCGAGGTGGTCGCCGAGCGGGCCCCGGCGAGCTTCGGCGTCGACCCGATCCGCGAGGTGCAGGTGCTGGCGCCGATGTACAAGGGGGCGGTCGGGATCGACGCGCTCAACGAGCGGCTGCAGGCGCGGCTCAACCCGGATGGGCGGGCGGCCGTCAGCGAGCGGTTCAGGATCGGCGACCGGCTGATCCAGACCCGTAACTCACACGAGCTGGGGCTGATGAACGGCTCGATCGTCTTCCTCCGCGAGGACGACCCGGGGGAGGAGGCGATCGTCGTCGACACCGACGAGGGCGGCTCGCTGACGATCCCCTATGGGGAGACGGCGACGCTGCGGCTCGCCTACGCGATCTCGGTCCACAAGGCGCAGGGCTGCGAGGTCCCGGTCGTGGTCGGCGTCTGCCACCGCTCCCACGCCCGCATGCTGACCAGGCCGCTGCTCTACACGGCGATCACCCGCGCCCGTAGCAGCTGCGTGCTGATCGGCGACCCCGCGGCGCTGGAGATGGCGGTCCGCCGCGACGACAGCGGTGCCCGCCACTCGGCCCTGGCCGAGCGCCTGCGCACCGCAGTCGCGGACTCGCGCGAGTGATGTCACGGAAGTTTTAGATTTTGCGCTGTTAGGTATGATTTTCGATGTCATACTCCCTCGTATGGCAAGTTTGCAGACAATGCCACGCAAGACGATCTACATTCCGGAGAGTGCCGTGGAATTGGTGGACGGGCACGCCCAGGAGGGCGACTCCTTCTCGGCCACGGTCGTCCGCTTGTTGGAACTGGGTGCGCGCGAGGACGAGCAACAGGTTCCGCTCGACTACGTCGGCTCGGGGGAAGGGCCCGGCGATCTCGGCATCAATGCCGAGAAATACCTCGGCCTCAAGCCCTGGGGACCGGGAGAGGGACCGGCAGATGAAGGTCCTGGTTGACACGGGCCCTCTGCTTGCGGCGCTAGACAGGAGGGATCCGGCGTACGAGATGGCGGGAGCCGCAATGAAAAAACTGCGCCGGGATGCGATCGTCCCGTCGCCGGTCGTGGTTGAGGTCGACCATTTGGCCCGCAAGCGAGTCGGCCTGGATTCCGCTCGCAGGTTCCTCAAGCACATCGCCGGTGGCAGTCATCAGGTGGCCTACCCGACCGCGGGTCTGATGCAGAGGGCGGTGGAGCTCGACCGCAAATACTCCGACCTCAACCTCGGCGTCGTCGACGGTTGTGTGATGGCGATCGCCGAGCGCCACGAGCTGCCGATCTTCACCTTCGACTTCCGCGACTTCCGTGCTACCGAATCGGCCTCCGGCCCATGGCGCCTGGCGATCGACGAGAATGTCTACCGGCGATCGGTAGAGCGGTAGCCGCGAGTCTTATCCAATCCGCCTGACCCTGAAGTGGAAGACGGCGGCGCTCTGGTCGGTGTTGCCGGCGGCGTCGCGGGCGACCACGCGCACGACGTGCCTGCCGACGCGGTAGCGGCGTACGAACCGCGCCGGGCATCGCCGTGAGCGGCCGCCATCGACCCGGCAGAGGTAGATCGACCCGGCCTCGTTGGATCCGAGTCGGAACACGACGGTCGCGGCGCGACCGCGGGTTCGGACCACGCGCCTGGGGTGGTGGCGGAAGAAGGTCGCGGGAGCGGTCGTGTCGGTTTCCGGTTCGGGTTCGGGTGGATTCGGCGGCTGTGACGGCTGGGCGGGCGGCGAGGACGGTTCGGCCGGGGGAGCTTCTACACCCCAGTTCCCGGCGGCCTGCGCTTCGCCGGGCAGCACTTCGGCGAGCGGCGCTTCGCATTCGGGTTCGACGGCGGGCGGGGGCGTGAGCAGATCTTCGACCGCGCCGACGGCTTCGACCAGGCCCGCTCCGACTTCGCATTCGTCGGCTTCGCTGACTTCTGCCGCGCTGGCCTGCAGCGCCGCGCGGACTTCGGCCGGGGTCGCCGGTTCCAGGGGGGTCGCTTCGGCTTTGGCCTCGTCCATCAGCGCCGCGACCGCGGCGGCGTGGGGTGCGGCGGCGGAGGTGCCGCAGAACCTCCAGACCGTCGGTTCGAGGTTCGGCCGGAAGGCGAAGAAGCTCGTCTTGCCGCAGTCCGTCGCGGCGATCTCGGGCTTGGACAGTTCTTCCGGGGCGCCGAGTTCGGCGGCGGGCGAGGTGTCTTCCACGGGGCCGAAGTAGTGCGTCACCGAGCCGCGTGAGGTGTATGGCTCCGCTCCGACGTGGGGGGGGCTGGTGGGATAGTGAACCGCGCCGACGGTCATCGCGGCGGCGGCGCCGTTGTGGCCGAACACGGTCGGCCCGACGACGTCGGTTGCCGGTTCACCGACCGCGGGCCCGCTCGAGCGCGGGTACTCGAGGCCCCATTTCCCCTCTTTGGAGCCGTTCTCCAGGAATGCGACCTTGAGCCGTGGGGTGCCCCCCGAGAAGCGGTTGACGACGAGCTGGACCGTGCGCGGGCTCGCCGTTTCGTTTTCCCACTGGAAGAACTCGAGGGGCCGTTCCGGGTTGGCTTCGGCGGAAGCGGCGATCAGCCCGCCGGTGGAATCGAGCAGGAATGCGTCGAGATCGGTGCCGACGCCTTCCCACGGTTCGTTCCACTGCAGGTTGACGGTCAGCGTCGCCCCCGCCGGCACTTTGATCCCCAGCGTCTTGTCGACCGGGCTGCCCGGGTTGAAGTCGAGGCAGGCGTCAGCGTGGAGTTCCGGGAACGCCTGCAGCGCCGGAGGGCAGCTGCCCGAGTTGCGGTATTCCGCCGTTTCCCAGGAGCCGATCTCATCGCCTTCAGGATCGAGCAGGCTGTTGTTGCCGGCGGAGGAGAAGTAGGTCGCTCCGTCTCCGGTCGCGCGCTGCACCGCCACCGCGATCGGCCCTTCCTGGAAGAAAGGCTCGCCGGGGTAGGCGACGTCGTTGACCACGACCTTGGCGCCCGCGCCGCCTTCCGCCGGTGATTTGGCCAGCCGTTCGATGTTTTCGGCGAAGGCCGTTTCGCCGCTGAAGGCGGTGGCGAAGGCGAGTTCGGCTTCGGGCGCCAGGTCGTGGACGATCTGGGCCATCGCCCGGCCCTCGTCCTCGCCGAAGCCTTCCGTGTCATCGAGGATTTCAACCGGAGTCCCCTCGCCGGTGCCTGGGCAGGTGTTGGCGAAGCCGGGCAGGTCGCCTGCCGCCACGTCATCGGCCTGGCGGGTGGCGATTTCGCCGCTGCCGTCGGCGGCTTCGCTCGCCTGGTTGAAGGAGTCGGAGAGGACCCCGACCGTGACGCCGCCGCCGTCGACGCCGAACACATCTCGCGCTTCGCCCGTTTCTCCCCCGGCATGCAGCTGTTGCTCGCCCTCCGAGACGACTTCGCCCGACGGGCAGGTGGATTCGGAGGTGAACGGGGTCAACACCTCGGTCGCGGCGGCGACCCGGGGGACGCCGGAGAGAGCCGGCAGCGCGGCGGGCTTGGCCGCGACCGTGACCGTCTGGAAGCGCGGGCTGACGTTGACGATCTTCGCCCCGGCGGCGCGCAGGTCGCCGACGGCCGCCGCCGCGCCGCGGTCGAAGCGGACTTCGACGAGGACCCGGTTGCCGTCGCGCAGCAGGCTGCCCGGGCCTTCCGCGGCGAGGCTCAGCTTCTTCGCCTGCCGTGCCGGTGGCGCCGAGCGGACCGAGGGCTTCGAAAGCTCCGCCAGCCTGGTGGAGAGGTCGCCGTCGCCCGGCTTGGTCGCCGCGGCCCCGGCCGCCGCTGGGGCGAGCACGCAAGCCGAGGCGAGGGCCAAGATCGAGCACGTCCCCACCTTGCGGAAGGGCGATTTCCCTGGCTGCATCACGTCCTACGGTATCGACCGCTCATCTCGTTCCTCAAATCGCCTATCCAGCTTGCGGCGTGCCGCGGAAGCAGCCCAGCGTGTACGGGTACTCGAGCGTCGCGTTGTAGTGGTAGATGCGCTGCCAGCGGCCTTCGAAGCGGACCTTGCTGGTGCGGCCGTGGCAGGCGTCGAGGTCGGCGTCGCTCAGCAGCTTGCCGCCGCTCCCGCGCGGGCCGTAGATCGGGTAGCCGTCGAGGGCGTAGCCGACCAGGCCCGAGGCGCGGTGCTTGGATTCGCCCTTGGTCAGGCAGGCCGGGATCGCGTGGTAGTGGTAGATGCCCAGCCGTTGCGGGTGGCCGCCGCAGCTGTCCTGGACCTCGTGGGCGACCGCGTCGCGGTCTTCGGCGTCGAGCGCGTCGAAGATCGCCACGCCGTTCTTGGCGATCCCGATCGGCCCGCCGGACAGGCAGCCGGCCTTCGCCGCCTTCTGCGGATGGCGCGGCAGCGAGTAGCTGACGCTCTGGGAGCGGATCGAGTTGGGGTTGTGGTCGTAGGTGTAGGCGTCGTCGCTCGGGGAGATCGGGAATTCCCCCGTCGTCGCCCCCTTGGGCAGGCCGTTGCCGCTGAAGTCGCGCCGGCGCTTGGTGCTCCACTCGCGCAGCCTCGCGCTCGGCCAGCTGACCTTGCCGTTGACCGTCGCCTTCGCGTTCAGGGAGAAGGTTTCGCCGTGGATCCACGGCCCTTCGACCTGGGCGCCGCCGCCGGCGTGCGGTCCGCCCGCGGGGATGAAGCCGGTGCGGCAGGCGTAGACGTAGTCGCGCTGCGGCCCCGAGGTCGTCACCTTGCCGTCGCCGAGCGGCAGGAAGGCGGGGTTGATCGCGTTGGCGGACGTCGCCCCGAGCGTCACGCCTCCCATGCCGATCGCGGTGATCGCGGTGACCAGGGCGCAGAGCGCGAGCGGTACGAAGATCTGGGTGCGGCGCGAGCGGTTCATCGTTTTCTCCCTTCCCCTTTTCTCAACGTCTCCCACTGTCTATCGATGCGGTCAGCTGGTCGTCAGCCCCGTGTAAGCGCTGTGTAAAAGGCAGAGGGGGCGCCGACCCTGCTACGGTCCTCCGCGATAGGCCGGAAGATCCGGCAAAAAGTTGTGTCTAGCGCTCGCGTCGTTGCTTCACCGCATGTGCCGCGTTCGCAGCACATGAAGTGGAGGCAATTCATGCCAACTGGAACTGTCAAGTGGTTCAGCGACGACAAGGGCTACGGGTTCATTACGCCCGACGACGGCTCTAAGGACGTCTTCGTTCATCACAGCGCGATCCTGGGCGAGGGCTTCAAGTCCCTCACCGAGGGTTCGAAGGTGAGCTACGAGTCCGAAGAAGGCCCCAAGGGCCCGGCCGCCGCGAGCGTCCAGCAGACCTCGTAGTAGCGCACCACTCTTAGCTGCACCGGGGCCCGCCGTTCTCGCGGTGGGTCCCGTTTTTTTTGGTTTCAGGTTTCAGGGTTGTTTGGCGGTTCATGGCCGAGCAGTCCTAGGACGAAGGAGCGATTGTGCTCCGCACATGAGCGACTGAGGACACCGGAATGCGAAGCGCCATGACCCGCCAAACAGCCCTGAGGAACATCGCGATTATTGCCCATGTTGACCATGGCAAGACGACGCTGGTTGACGCGATGCTGTGGCAGAGCGGTGCCTTCCGCAAAGGCCAGGACGTGAACGAGCGGGTGATGGACTCGATGGACCTGGAGCGGGAGAAGGGGATCACGATCCTCGCCAAGAACACGACCGTCAACTACGCGGGCGTCAAGCTCAACATCATCGACACCCCCGGCCACGCCGACTTCGGCGGCGAGGTCGAGCGCGGGCTGACGATGGTCGACGGCGTGCTGCTCCTGGTCGACGCCTCCGAGGGCCCGCTGCCCCAGACCCGCTTCGTCCTGCGCAAGGCGCTGGAGGCGAAGCTGCCGGTGATCCTCGTCGTCAACAAGGTCGACCGCCCCGACGCGCGCATCGCCGCGGTCGTCGATGAGGTCTACGAGCTCTTCCTCGACCTCGACGCCGACGACGAGCAGGTTGACTTCCCGATCGTCTACACCAACGCCAAAGCCGGCTGGGCCGCGCTCGCCGAAGGCGAGGAGGGGACCGACCTGACGCCGCTGATGGACCTGATGCTGGAGCGCATCCCGGCCCCCGAGCACGACCCCGATCACCCCTTCCAGGCCCTCGTCACCAACCTCGACGCCGATCCCTACGTCGGCCGCCTGGCGCTCTGCCGGGTGCGCCACGGGAAGGTCCGCAACGGGCAGCAGATCGCCTGGTGCCGCGCCGACGGCAGCGTCGAGCGGGCGGCGATCTCAGAGCTCTACGTGACCGAGGCGCTCGACCGGGTCGCCGCAGCCGAGGCCGGGCCGGGGGAGATCATCGCCGTCGCCGGCCTGCCCGAGGTGACGATCGGCGAGACGCTGGCCGACCCCGACGATCCCCGGCCGCTGCCGGTGATCGCGGTTGACGAACCGTCGCTCTCGATGGTGGTCGGCATCAACACCTCGCCGCTGGCCGGGACCGAGGGCAAGAAGCTGACCGCGCGGCAGGTCCGCGACCGGCTCGACGCCGAGCTGGTCGGCAACGTCTCGATCCGCGTCACCGACACCGAGCGGCCCGATGCCTGGGAGGTGCAGGGGCGCGGCGAGCTGCAGCTGGTCGTGCTGCTCGAGATGATGCGCCGCGAGGGCTTCGAGCTGACCGCCGGGCAGCCGCGCGTGATCACCCGCGAGATCGACGGCAAGGTCCACGAGCCGGTCGAACGGCTGGCGATCGACGTGCCCGAGGAGTACGTCGGCGCGGTCACCCAGCTGCTCGCCGGTCGCAAGGGCCGCCTCGACCACATGGTCAACCACTCGACCGGCTGGGTGCGGATGGACTACCTGGTCCCCGCCCGCGGCCTGATCGGCCTGCGCACCGAGTTCCTCACCGAGACCCGCGGCTCGGGGATCCTGCACCACGTCTTCGACCGCTGGGAGCCCTGGGCGGGGGAGCTGCGCACCCGCCCGACCGGCTCGCTGGTCGCGGACCGGCGCGGCTCCAGCGCCAGCCACGCGCTGATGAACCTGCAGGACCGCGGCACCCTCTTCATCGGCCCCGGCGAGGAGGTCTACGAAGGCATGGTGGTCGGCGAGAACGCCCGCTCCGACGACCTCGACGTCAACGCGATCAAGGAGAAGCACCAGACCAACGTGCGCGCCGCCAGCGCCGACATCCTCGTCCGCCTCGAGCCGCCCAAACTGCTCTCGCTGGAAGCCGCGCTGGAGTTCCTGCGCGACGACGAGTGCGTAGAAGTGACGCCCGACTCGGTCCGCCTGCGCAAGGTCGAGCTGGACAAAAACCGGCGCCAGAAGGCGGCGCGCCAAGTCGCCCGCGCCACCTGACGCTCGCCTTGCGCTGCATGTTGCTGGGTTGTCCCCACGGGGGTGGGGACAACCCAGCAATCGCCGGGACTAGACGGTCGCCGCGGCCTGCTCGGACTGGCTTTCCTCGGCGGCTTTGGCCTTCGCGGCTTCGGCCTCCGGGGTGGGCTCGTCGACGTTGCGCGGCAGCAGCACTTCTTTGGCGATGACGAGGCGCTGGATCTGGCTGGTCCCCTCGTAGAGCTGCATGATCTTCGCGTCGCGCATCAGTTTCTCGACCGGGTACTCCTTGATGAAGCCGTAGCCGCCGTAGACCTGCACGGCGTTGACGGTGATCTCCATCGCCGAGTCGGCGGCGAAGCGCTTGGCCATCGAGGAGACCTTGCTGTTGCGCTGGCCCTGGTCGAGCTGGACCGCGGAGTTCCAGACCAGCAGGCGGCTTGCCTCGACCTTGGTCGCCATGTCGGCGATCATGAACTGGATCGCCTGGTGCATCGCGATCGGCACCCCGAACTGAACCCGTTCTTTGGAGTAGTCGGTGGCGAACTCGAGAGCCGCGCGGCCGATGCCGACGGCCATCGCCGAGACGCCCGGGCGGGTGCGGTCGAGGGTCATCATCGCCAGTTTGAATCCCTTGTTCTCCTCGCCGATGAGATTTTCTGCGGGAATCTCGACGTCGTTGAAGGAGATGGTCGCGGTGTTCGAGGCCCGCTGACCCATCTTGTCCTCCTTCTTGTTGACGCTGACCCCGGGAAGGTCGGCGTCGACGACGAAGGCGCTGATGCCGCGATGGCCGGCCTCGGGGTCGGTCTTCGCGTAGACCGTGAAGTAGTCGGCGTAGGTGCCGTTGGTGATGAAGCACTTGGAGCCGTTGATCACGTACTTGTCGCCCTGCTTGACGGCGCGGGTCTTCATCCCGGAGACGTCGGAGCCGGCGTCGGGCTCGGTCAGGCAGAAGGAGGCGAGCTTGTTGCTTTCGGTCAGCATCCCGAGGTACTTCTTCTTGGTCTCCTCGGAGCCGCCGAGGGCGATCGGCGCCGAGGCGAGGCCGTTGGCCATCAGCGAGGTGCCGATGCCCGAGCAGCCCCAGCCCATCTCCTCCTCGATCAGGCAGCCGGAGAGGTAGTCGAGGCCCGGTCCGCCGTAGGCCTCGGGGATGTGGGTGTTCATCAACCCGACCTCCCAGGCCTTGTCGATGATCTCCTGGGGCCAGGTGCCGTCCTTGTCGTACTCCCAGGCGACCTTGCGCATCTCTTTCTCAGCGAAGCTGTGGGCCAGCTCGCGCAGGTCTTTCTGCTCGTCGGTCAGGGTGAAGTCAACCACTGCAAGAAGCTCCTTTATCTCGGTGGGAGAGGGCCGATTGACCAGTCAGTCAACCAGCGCCAAAGGGTAGCGCAAGCCCGCAAACCGGGCCGATGGGCCGATAAGTCAAGTCGGACTTGACTTATCGGCCCATCGGCGGCGTAGTCTGGGTAGCCATGGTGGTGACGGGGGATCTGATCGACATCCAGGCGGGCTTCGTGCTGACGCTGATCACGCTGATCGCGCTGCCGATCGCCCTGATCGCCTTCGCCCGCACCGGGCCGCTCTGGCAGAGCGTCGGCAAAGGGCCGTTCGCGATCGAGCGGGAGATGCCGCCGCCGAGCCGCCTCGCCCAGCCCGAAGCGCCGGTCGACCGCAAGCTGCAGGAGACAGAGGCGCGGCAGATGCTCGAGGCGAAGTCCTACCGGCGCCGGCAGCGCGGCGAGGCGCCGCTCGACGTCGAGGCCGAGCTGGCGCGGCTGCTCGAATCGCCCGGCGCGGCCGGCCCGGCGATCGACGAGAAGCTGCGCGCCGAGGTGCGCCAGCTGGTCGTCGCCCGTAACGAACGCCGCATGCGCCGCGGCGAGGACCCGCTCGACGTCGAGGCCGAGATGGAGCGCCAGCTCGCGGATTTGTAGGATCGGGGGAGCGATGGCCGCCGACCGCGACAACCTCTACGAGGTCGAGGAGCTGCTCAACCAGCCCGGGACCTACTTCAACCCGCAGACCGAGGTGCTGGTCGTCGTCGACGACTCGACCTCGCTCGACCAGGAGGTCTTCAACCTCGAGGACTACGAGGGCGCCGACTGGGTGCGGATCTCCGACGAGGTGCCGGTTGACGAGGACCGCCGCGACCGCGCGCTGGAGGCCTTCCAGACCCACTACCACCCGGGCTCGACCGGATCGGTCTCCGAGACCGCGCTCGAACAGGGCGACGAGGAGCTCGACGAGGACGAGGACGGCCAGGACCCCGGCCGCGAGGACTGAACGGCCTGACCGACGCCGAAGACGCACGACGACGTCGTGCTCGCGGCGCTCGCCGAGTTCGGCCAGGGGTGCCGGCAGGACCGATATTGATCGAGGTTCCTTGTGCAAATTTACCGCGTACCCTAAGCTGGGCCGGTGGCATGGGAGGCCGACTCGGGTGGCGTTGATCGCGGTCGCGGCGAGGTCGCCGGCCCCGTCTTGCTCGATGCGCTCGAGCGGCGCTTTTGGCTGGACCTCTGGCGGGCGCCGGTGCTGGACGCGGTCGAGGAGCAGCGGATCGAGACTCGCTGGTACGGACGGGTCCAGGCGACGGTGGTCGCCGGGATGCCGGACGAGCCGCTGCTGAACCTCGTGCTCGGCGCCGCCGAGCCCGGGGCGGTGGAGGAAGGGCGCCTGGCGCGGGCGCTCGACTGGGTCGAGTCGCTCGGCCTCGACTTCCGCGTGCCGGTCACCCTCGGGCGGTCGGAGTCGGCCGCGGCCGAGGACCTGCTCAACCAACGCGGCTACGTTCGCGCCGACGGGCTTCTCAGGTTCGCTCACCCCGGCTCGTCACCCCACCTTCCCGAGCCGCCCGAGATCGAGGTGATCGAGGTCGAGGAGTTCACCGAAGGCTTCAGCGACTTTCCGTGCGAGGGCTTCGATCTGGGCCTGACGGCCGGGAGCTTCTTCGACTGCCTGCCCGAACGCCGTGGCTGGCGCTGCTACGTCGCGCTCGACCGGCGCGGGTACCCGGTCGCCGGCGCGTCGATGATGCTTCACCTCGGCGTGGCGCAGCTCGCCTTCGCCGCCACCAGCGAGTCCGCCCGCGGCCAGGGCATCCACCTCGCGCTTTTGCGACGCCGCGTCCGCGATGCGATCGACGCCGGCTGCCACACGCTCTTCGCCGAAGTCGAAGAGCCGCTCGACCGGCTCGACCGGCTCGACCGCCCCTCCGCCGCGACGCGCAACCTCGTCCGCGCCGGTTTCGAGCGGGTCGAGGTGAGGCCGGTCTGGAGACCGCCTCCGCCTCCGGAGAAGGCGGCAGAGGAGGAGGTGGACTGGGACTGGGAGGACGACGAGGACGAGTGAGGCGCCTCAGGTGACTTCGCGCAGTTTCTGCGCTTCGCCCAGCTGCTGGAGCTTTTTGAGGCTCTGGTTCTCGATCTGGCGGATCCGCTCGCGGGTGACGTTGAAGGTGCGGCCGACCTCGTCGAGCGTGCGGGGGTGCTCGCCACCGAGCCCGTAGCGAAGTTCGAGCACGCGGCGCTCGCGGTAGGAGAGGTTCTCGAGCGCTTCCTTGAGCGCCTCTTTGGTCAGCAGGTCCGCGGCACGGTCGAAGGGTGACTCGGCCTTCTCGTCGGCGATGAACTGGCCGAACTCCGACTCCTCCTCGTCGCCGACGGGCTTCTCGAGGCTGACCGGGGCCTGAGCCGAGCGCTTGATCGAGTCGACCTCCTCGGGGTCGATCCCGGTCACATCGGCGATCTCCTCCGGCGTCGGCTCACGACCGAGCTCGGTGACGAGCTTGCGCTCGGCGCGGCCGATCTTGTTCAGCTTCTCGACCACGTGGACCGGGATGCGGATCGTGCGCGCCTTGTCGGCCAGGGCGCGGGCGATCGCCTGGCGGATCCACCAGGTCGCATAGGTGGAGAACTTGAAGCCCTTGCGGTAGTCGAACTTCTCGGCGGCGCGGACCAGGCCCAGCGTCCCCTCCTGGATCAGGTCGAGGAAGGGCAGGCCCTGGTTGCGGTAGTTCTTGGCGATCGAGACGACCAGGCGCAGGTTGGACTCGACCATTTTCTGCTTCGCGTCGAGGTCGCCGCGCTCGATCCGCTTGGCGAGTTCGACCTCCTCCTGGGCGGTCAGCAGGCGGACTTTGCCGATGTCCTTGAGGAACAGCTGCAGGCTGTCCGTCGTCATGTCCGGTTTCAGGTCGATCGCGGCTTTGGCGCGGCGTCGGCCTTTGCGGCCGGTGTCGGCGGGCATCGCGTCGGCGGCCGCTTTCTGGGCCGGATCCATGTCCTCGACAAGCTCGATCCCCTGCTTCTCGATGTGGCCGTAGAGGTCCTCGACGTCGGACTCGTCGAGATCGACCTCCGACACCGCCGTGGCGATGTCGCCGAAGGTGAGCACGCCCAGCTGCTGACCCCTGTGGATCAGCCCTTTGACCTCCTCGAGCTCCTGAAGCTCCGCAACCAGCATCTAATGCACCCGTCTTTCTGCGTCAAAAAAGCGGACCGGGGAGACGGCCCGCGAAGTTAGGAAATAGAGAGGCTTGCGCATCCGCATGACCTCAAACGTCTGTTCGCATGATAGGTGCTTCAGTTTGTGAAGTCAAGACCGGCGCGCGAGCCTATCCGGGCGAGATGGCAATGAGTAGGAGGCCAAAAATCTCAATGAAATGCATAAGTATGCAGCATATATGTGGAATGCATTGCTAGTATCCGCCCCTTAATGCTGAGCGACGCGCAGATCTCGCGCTCCAATCCGTGGTGGACGAGGCCCGGCTGGGAGCAGGAAGACCCGCACCTGCGGCGGCTGTACGCGAGCGCTGTACGACTCGCCGCCCCACAGGTCGAGGAGATCGAGCTCGGCGCCGCCGCCATCCACGTGCTCCGCGGCCCACGCCAGGCGGGCAAGTCCACCGACCTGAAGCTGCTCGTGCGACGTGCACTCCAGGCCGGCACCACGCCGCGCGACGTCGTCTATCTCTCGCTCGACCTGCTCGAGGAGCAGCCGCCCGCGGCGCTGGTCGAATCGGTCAACCGCGCCCTCGAGCTGGCCGCGGGAGGGAACGGCCCCCGGCTGCTGCTGCTCGACGAGGTCACCGCGGCAGGCCGCTGGCAGACCGCGGTGAAGGCGCTCTGGGACGAAGGGCGCATCGATCGCGACGTCGTCGTCTGCACCGGCTCCTCGGCAGCCGACCTGGCCGAGGGCGCCGCCGAGCGGTTGCCGGGGCGCCGGGGCCGGGGTCGCGACTTCCTCGTCCTGCCGCAGGATTTCGCCTCGTTCTCGCGCGCGATCGACGACTCGATACCGCTGGCCCCGGGGCTGACGGTGGCCGAGGCGCTCGCCCCCGAAGGGCGCAAGACGCTGGCCGACGCGCGCGTTCACCTGCCCGCGCTGCAGCGTGCGTTGGAGCGCTACCTGTTGTTCGGAGGCCTGCCGGCCGCCGTCGTGGAGGCAGCGGCCGGCAACGCCGAGCCAAGCGACGAGGTCCAGCGAGTCCTCTGGGACTCGCTCGTCAAGGAGGTCCAGGGTCGCGGCGCCTCCGTGCCCGCCGCCCAGGCGCTGCTCGAGCGGGTGATGCGCTCACTCGGGTCGAAGCTGAGCTGGTCGAAGCTGGCGCGGGAGCTGGACACGCCCCTCGGCCGGCCCCGCCGGCGGGCAGGCGATCGCAACGATCCTCGCACGGTGCAGAGCTACGTCGAGTTGCTTGCGGTCAACTACTTCGCCCTCGTCGTCTATTTCTGGAAGCAGGACTCGGGCAGCGGCGACATGGCGAAGGACAAGAAGGTCTACTTCGGCGATCCGCTGCTGAGCACGATCGTGGCCGCCCGCGTCGGCCTGGGTCGCGACCGCCCTGCCGAGGTGGAGAACGCGCTGGCGCTGGCGCTCTACCGTCGCTACGAGCCACGGGAGCGCTGCGCCGAGAACATGGGCGCGCCCGAGGCGTTGCACGTCTGGGGTACGCGCCGCGGCGGCGAGATCGACTTCGTCTGCGGCCCGCGCGGGCAGGTCAACGCGGTCGAGGTCGCCGACCGGGCGACGCTCGACCGCCGCAAGGCGACCGCGCCTGGCCGGGCCCTGCCGGGCCGCCCATCCGTGGTCGCGAGCCGTGACGAGCTCGACTTCGGCAAATCCGCGAACCTGGTCCCGGCCGCCTTGCTCCTCTGGGCGCTCTCGGGTTGACGTGTCCGGGTCGATGAAGAATTCACGTCCCTGGCTGCGCGCCTTCTGGCAGCGCGCATATCGCGAGAACGTCACCGGGCTCTCGGCGATGGTCGCCTACAACCTGATGCTCGCCGTCTTCCCCTTTGCCCTGCTCGTCCTCTTCGTCTTCGGACAGGTGCTGAAGATCAAGGGGGTCGAAACGGGCGTGCTGGACGACCTGCAGCGGCTCTTCCCCAATGCCGAGCAGGCGACCCTGGCCGACGCGCTCAAACGGATCGAGGACAACTCGACGACGATCGGGATCGCCGCCTTCCTCGGTTCGCTGTGGATCGGCGCCTCCTTCTGGGGGGCGATGGACACCGCCTTCGGTCGCATCTACCACGTGCCGACGCGCGGCTGGGTCGAGCAGAAGCGCTTCTCCTTCACCATGCTCGGCGTCGTCCTGCTCTTCATCGCGGCCAGCATCCTGCTGCCGACGATCGAGGCGGCGCTGGCATCGAGCACCGACCGGCTGCCGTTCGGCCTCTCCGACATCAAGGCGATCGACACGGTGCTGCTGTTGAGCCTCGCGGTGGGGATCGTCTTCGCGATCTGCTGCGTCATCTACTGGGCCGTGCCGAAAGGCCACATGCCCTGGCGCGACGTCTGGCCGGGAGCGGTCTTCGTCACCGTCGCAACCGGTGCCGCCAACTGGGCCTTCCCCTTCTACCTCGCCAACGTCTCCAGCCTTTCGCGCTTCGGCTCGACCCTCGGCTTCGTCCTGATCGCCCTGCTCTGGTTCTACCTGCTCAGCCTGGCGCTGCTGGCCGGGGCGACGATCAACTCGCTGCGCCACGAGCTGCACGACACGGGGGAGATGCCGTACGCGGACAAGCGGTCGGGTTGAGTTGCGGCTTCAAGCAGATGGCGGTGCGGCCTGTGTGGCGGCGGTAGCCGCCACCCGCCGGCGCCCTCGGCGACCCGCTATGCCGCGAAGGCGGGCTCCAGGTCTCGCGCTGAAGTCGCGAGCCGGCCCGGAGTGGAGGCCGTCTCCGGAACCGTGATCGTGATCCGCCCGTCGCGCTCCGCCAACCAGCGGGCGTTGACGACCGTGATGCCGATGATCTCGCCGGTCTCATCGAGCATTACGGCGTGGCCCTCGGGCGTGGCGATGGTTTCCGAGGCCGGGATTGGCTTGCCCTTGTGCATGTAGAGAACATCCCGCTCGCGGTCGAAGAGGATGTCGTCGAAGATGTGGTTGCCAATGCGGACGATCATCGGCCGCGCCTCGGTCGTGGATCTACGGTCTGGGGGAAGACGGTCACTACGCGATCGAAATCGCCGGCGAAATCCACGATGACGCGAAGCCATCGATCTGGGCCGCGGCGTTTGAACAGCCGCTCACGACCCGGTTTGTTGTCGGGTTCCCGGTGATCGGGATTTTCGATGGTCAGCACAGCGTCGTGAAGTCGTCCGGATAGGTGCGGGTGTCTGGCCAAGACGTGGGACCAAGCGTCCCACGTCAATTCAACGTAGCGTCCATCCGAGCCTCTGACAAGAAGTATCACAGCCCGGGACGCTAGGTGGCCCAGACGCGCGTGTGGCGCGTGGAATCAAAGAATTGCGAGACGGCTTTGTGCCAAGAGACATGCTCGGCCGAGGTGATCTAAGCGATCCGCCCCTCGATCTCTCATTATTAATCAAGAAGTCTCTATTATGCTTCCCTCCAACGTAACGGAGGAGGAGAGATGGGGAAGCCAGTTCTGACGGTCGTGCTGTGCCTGCTGCTCGGATGCGCCATTCCGCTTGCCGGCTGCGGCGGGGGTGGCGGCGACTCGGGCAGCACGGAAAACGGCGGTGAAGCCGCTGCCGGGGCGAACGCCGGGCGAGAAGGTGGCGGCGGTGGAAGCGGCGAAGAAGCCGGCGAAGCCGGCGAATCCACCTCCGGGGGGGAAGAATCGACCCTCGCGCCGACTTCGGAATCGAAGCAGGAATTCGTGGTGAAGGCGACGAGCCTCTGCAAGAAGCAGCAGAAATCGATGCGGGCGGGGGTGCTCGATTTTCTCAAAAGCGCCAAAGACAGCAAAGCCTCCGTTCAGGCGAGCCAGCGCCGCTTCGTCGAAGAAGTGCTGGCCCCCGGCTTTGAAGCCGAGGCGGAGGGGCTGCGCAATCTCGGTGCACCCGAAGGCGAAGAAGAACAGGTCGAAGCGGTTATTGCCGCAATCGAACTGGCGATCGAAGAGGCTCGGCGCGACCCGTCGGCGTACTTCGGCGGCGCCCCCGTCTTCAAGGAAGCGAGCCGCGTCCCCGCCGCTTACGGGATCCCGGCCTGCGGAACCATCTCCTGAGGCGGGGAAGGCAGGCATGAAACGACAGTCGATCTTCCTGGGGACTGCGCTGTTGCTCACGGCGGTCCTCATGGCGGGGCGGCTCGATGGCGCTGCCGCGCATCATGACTCGTGCGCCACCGGTCGCGATGGAACGTATTGCACCTGGTCGGACCCCGATCAAGCGCCGTGGACCCCACATTGGTTCAACGCCGATGTCAAATTGCATAGCTGGAGCTACGCAACGGTCGCGGACGGGGATGGCGGCGCGGTGACCGAAAAGTGCGTCCACGTCATGAGGGCCCGCGATGGGTATCTCGAGCCGGTGGCATGTGGGCCGGGGATCAAGGATGGCTTTATTCCCAAGTCCATGCGGCCCGGGTACCTCTACACGCGCCAGGGTTCCAGCAAGCCCGCTCCTATCGTCGGCTCGGGTCTCTTCCACTGAGGCGACCTATTGAGCATGCACGCGAGGCGGAAAAAGCTCCGGGCAGCAACGGCTCTTGCGCTGCTGCTCGCCGCGGGCATCCTCGTTGTCATCCTGGCTTCTCGGTCGACGACCGACGCAACCCGCCCGCCAAGTGGGTCTCTGGCGCCGAAGTTCGCTGTTCTCGAGCCCGTGACTCCGGCTGCGATGAACGCCCTCTCCGGCGAAATGAAGATGCGGCTGGACCACATGGCCTCCGATCCCAGGCTCCCCGGTTCGGGGTCGGTGTCTGAGGTCGGGGTGGTCAGACGCCCGAATGGAAGGGATGTCACGGTTGCGGCCATAGGCGACTCCATATGCGCGTTCCTGGCCGAAGGGATTGGTGGATGCGACGATAAACAGCGAGTGGCCGCCGGCCAGTCCTTCGGCGCCGAGCCCGTTCGGTGCAAAGGCTTTCGGGTGCTCGGGGTCGTTCCAGACGGTGTAGTCAGCATCGCCATCGACAGCGGAGACGACGGCACTGTCGATGCCACCCTTCCGGTCACCTCGAATGTATATCTCGGCACTCTCCAGCCTTTCGTGACCGTGGCCACCGGCTTCGATGCGTCCGGGCATTCCCTCTTTAGCGTTGAACTCCCCCTCGGTTACTACGCCTCTACGCAGAGAACCACGAGCGGAGCGAATTGCTGAGCGTCGCTGCCCGCGGAGCCATCTCCTGAGACGGAGAAGGCCGGCTGAGCCGGCCTTCTCCGTACAGCTACATGGACTGGATTTGGACTGGTTCTATTCGCTTGCTTTGACCGCGGTGGCCGCGCTCGACTTGAGCACGCCTTCAAGCTCCGCCGTGTTCGTGCCGGCCGCCGAGGGCAGGCCGATGATCGAGTTGACCAGCGGATCGATGAGGAACGAGAACAGACCGCCGCAGCCGTGAGCAGCCGGCGCCGCGAACGAGTTGTTCACGAGCAGGCCACCGCTGAGGACGGCGATTTTCCCTCCTTCTTTGCTTTCCACCGTGCCTTTGTTGCCGTGGATCGGTTCGTTCGGCGGCGGCGGAGCGGTTTCGCCGCTGGTGAAGTCGATCACCATCGGACTCGCGTCGGAGCCGATGTAGCAGTTGCTACCGAGGATCGCGTTGCTCAACTTGATCTTCGTCGGCAGCGAGATCGCGGTGCCTTTTTCGAGCAGTAGGTTGAGGGTGTTGACTTTGATGTTCGACGCGGGGCCGGCGACTTCCACCGTCGCGTTGACCCCGGTGAAGCCTTCGTTGATCAGGTTGTTGAACCATGACTGCAGCCAGCCTGGCCACGATTCGGGAGCGACGATCCCGAGCAGGCCGCCGGGGACGGGCTGCTGGGTTTTCGAGAGGGTTTCGCCGTTCTCCGCGGCGACGAACGTGCTGCCGGCGAGGCCGCCCTGCAGCACGACCGGGTTCACCAGCGGCACGGTTTTCGCTCCCATTTCGAAGAAGCCGCCGTTCGATTTCGAGAAAATGCAGGTGGTCACCGTCGGGGTATTCAGCGGGCACTCCGCGAAATCCGCGAATTCGCCCGTCGGATGATGCGATGACGCCAGCGCCGACGACGCCGGTACCAGCATGGCCGCGACGACCGTCGCGGCAATGAATAGCCTTCTCATGGACTGGTCCTTTCGATTGTCGTTCGTGGTAACGGCGGTTGGAGTCCGGTACCACGAAGAGCTCCTCCCATCGGCCTCTAATGTCGACCGCACCGTTCCCAAAGGAATAGTTTCTTGTACCAAATAACGGTCGCTCGCGCAAGGGGGCCGGTCGTTTCGCGGCGAGACACGCATGCGTACCCTATAATGACCCGATGGGCACCGAAGCGGGCCGCACGGATCTGAGCGCCGGGGCTCGGGCTCTGTCGATCTTCTCCCGCGTGCTCAGCGCCGAGGTCTTGCGGGCGCACCTCGACGCCGGGGGCCCCTTGACCTCCGCGGGGCTGGAGGAGCTGCTCGGCTGGGCGCCGCAGGCGAGCTTGCGCGCGGCCGTCGGCAACCTGCGCGGGGCCGGCGCCTTGGAGCGCGTGTCGGGTCGCGGCGTTGCGACGGAGCTCTCCCCGTCCGGGAGGGGCCTGCTCGAGGTCGTCGCCGCCCTCGAGGCCTGGCTTTCGCAATCGCCCTTCGGGGCTCTCGAGCTTTCCGGCGAGGCGGGTCGGGGCACCGTGCGAGCGCTCGCGGCAGGCTGGGAGGCAGCGGTGGTCCGTGCGCTGGCCGCGCGGCCTCGCAGTCTGGCCGAGCTGAGCGGTCAGCTCCCCACCTACAGCTACCCGGCGTTGAAACGGCGCGTTGCGCAGTTGCGCGGCGCGACACTCGTCGCCTGCGTCGACGGCGATGCCCGCAGCCCGGCGTACGAGCCCACCTCGTGGCTCCGAAGTGCGACCGGCCCGCTCAGCGCAGCCGCGCGCTGGGAACTGCGTCACGCCACCGACTTGGCGGACGGCGCCGAATACGATCTCGGGACCACGCTGATGCTGACGCTACCGGTGCTCGCGCTGCCGTCGGACGCCACCGGCGCCTGCCTGCTCGCCGCGCCGAGCCCCGGCGCCACTAACGGCGGCGGCGCTCCGGCCGCCGCCGGGGTCGGCGTCGTCGTCAAGCAAGGCGAGATAGTCGCCCTCCGCCCCGTCCAGGCTGTGGGACCGGGCACGTGGGCGCTCGGCTCGACCGGGACCTGGCTCGACGCCTTCCTCGACGGCCGCCTCGACGAGCTCCGCATTCGGGGCGCCCATGTCGACCTGGCGACCCATCTGATCGCCGGCATCCATCGCGTCTTTTCGGTGTCGCCAGACCGCTACAGTCGCCTGCCCTAGACCTTCGTTCTGCGCCCGCCGAGCCGGGCAAATACACAGCTATACACAACTAAATTTGATTTAAACGGAGAAACCCTCTAAACACCGGCGGGCAAGCCCCGGCAAAAGGGCCGGGGCGCTACAAGGAGGTTCTCCAACGATGAGCATCAAGAAATCGGCGCTCGCGGTCCTCGCGGCCGCCTTCGCCTTCGCGGTGCTGCCGGCGGTAGCGTCGGCGACGCCGAAGGTCATGTACAGCGGCAATGGGCACTTCACCATCGACCCGGACCCCTCAGGGGCGATGCCGCTGCTGGCCCTGCCTGAACTGGGCCTCGCGATGACATGCGAAACGACCGGCGGCACAGGCACGTTCAGCAGCGAAACCACAGGCACGGTCCAGTTCACCTTCCACGGATGCGGAGACAGCATCTTCGAAAGTACGTGCCAGAGCCCCGGCCAGCCGAGCGGGACAATCGTAACCACAGAACTGACCTTCCACACGGTCACACTGACACCGGGGACCAATACACCCGGCGTGCTGATCACACCGAACGCGGACGGCGTGTTCGCCCACTTCGAATGCCCGGCCCTGGGTCTCGGCGAAATCACAGTCGACGGCGACGGTATCCTCGGGCATGTCAATGCGGCATATAACCAGTCGATCGGCGAAGCGACAGTGCACTTCGGCGTCTCAGGAGGTCATCAGCAATACACCGAATACGACGACTCCACGGGCTCGCACACGGTCAACGGGCTCACGGAGACAATCGGCGGAGAATCCTACGCAATGTCCGTGGAAGTCGATTGGATCATGACATTCGAAAACCCGGTCGAACTGACATAGGAAGTTCGGAGTTCGACTGCCGCGGTCGCCGCTCGGGCCGCGCGAGGGGACGGGCCGCCCGCGGGCGGCCCGTCTCACGCGGAGCGTCGAGGGCGCCGGGCCGGATTTCTGCGCACCCGAAGGGGGCGGCCAGGGCGATATGCGGGCGGAAAGGAGCCGGAGCCGGCCCGGTCGGCCCGCAACGTCGGCGCAAACAAACAAAAAAACTTGAGCGAAGCGGAGAAACCCTTTAAACACCGGCGGGCAAGCCCCGGCAAAAGGGCCGGGGCGCTACAAGGAGGTTCTCCAACGATGAGCATCAAGAAATCGGCGCTCGCGATCCTCGCGGCCGCCTTCGCCTTCGCGGTGCTGCCGGCGGTAGCGTCGGCGACGCCGAAGGTCATGCACAGCGGCAATGGGCACTTCGTCGTTGACCCGGATCCCTCAGGGGCGATGCCGACGCTGTCCGTGCCGGAACTGGGCGTCGCGATCACATGCGAAACGACCGGCGGCACAGGCACGTTCAGCAGCGAAACCACAGGCACGGTCCAGTTCACCTTCCACGGATGCGAAGACAACATCTTCAACAGTACGTGCCAGAGCCCCGGCGAACCGAACGGGACAATCGTAACCACAGAACTGACCTTCCACACGGTCACACTGACACCGGGGACCAATACACCCGGCGTGCTGATCACACCGAACGCGGACGGCGTGTTCGCCCACTTCGAATGCCCGACCCTGGGTCTCGGCGAAGTCACAGTCGACGGCGACGGCATCCTTGGGCATGTCAATGCGCCATATAACCAGTCGATCGGCGAAGCGACAGTGCACTTCGGCGTCGCAGGCTCGGGACAGCAATACACCGAATACGACGACTCCTCGGGCCCGCACACGGTCAACGGGCTCACGGCGACAATCCTCGGAGGATCCTATCCGGCGACCGAGGAAGCCGACGGGATCATGACATTCACAGAAAACGTCGAACTGACATAGGAAGTTCGGAAGATCGACTGCCGCGGTCGCCGCTCGGGCCGCGCGAGGGGACGGGCCGCCCACGGGCGGCCCGTCTCACGCGGAGCGTCGAGGGCGCCGGGCCGGATTTCTGCGCACCCGAAGGGGCGGCCAGGGCGATATGCGGGCGGAAAGGAGCCGGAGCCGGCCCGGTCGGCCCGCAACGTCGGCGCAAACAAACAAAAAAACTTGAGCGAAGCGGAGAAACCCTTTAAACACCGGCGGGCAAGCCCCGGCAAAAGGGCCGGGGCGCTACAAGGAGGTTCTCCAACGATGAGCATCAAGAAATCGGCGCTCGCGATCCTCGCGGCCGCCTTCGCCTTCGCGGTGCTGCCGGCGGTAGCGTCGGCGACGCCGAAGGTCATGCACAGCGGCAATGGGCACTTCGTCGTTGACCCGGACGAAGAACAAGGAGCGGCGATGCCGACGCTGACCATGCCCGAACTGGGCGTCGGGATCACATGCGAAACGACCGGCGGCACAGGCACGTTCAGCAGCGAAACCACAGGCACGGTCCAGTTCACCTTCCACGGATGCAAAGACACCACCATCGGAAGCGAATGCCAGAGCCCCGGCCAGCCGGAAGGGACAATCGTAACCACAGAACTGACCTTCCACACGGTCACACTGACACCGGGGACCAATACACCCGGCGTGCTGATCACACCGAACGCGGACGGCGTGTTCGCCCACTTCGAATGCCCGACCCTGGGTCTCGGCGAAATCACAGTTGACGGCGACGGCATCCTCGGGCATGTCAATGCGCCATATAACGAAAAAGTCGGCAAAGCGACAGTGCACTTCGGCGTCTCAGGAGGTCATCAGCAATACACCGAATACGACGACTCCACGGGCCCGCACACGGTCAACGGGCTCACGGCGACAATCCTCGGAGAATCCTATGAAGCGACCGAGGAAGCCGACGGGATCATGACATTCACAGAAGAAGTCGAACTGACATAGGAAGTTCGACTGCCGCGGTCGCCGTCCGGGCCGCGCGAGGGGACGGGCCGCCCACGGGCGGCCCGTCCTATCTCAGCGGTGGCTCGAGTCGAGACGCAGGATTGCGTCCGAGTTCGTTGCGGTCCCGAAAGCGAACCGTCATCGTACCGGCGGCCAGGGGGCCTCGCGGGCTGTGGGAAGCGGCGGAGCCGATGGCACAGGGACGGCGGTTACCGCGATCGGGAGAGGATGGGCAAGGAGATGGAAGCTGCTTTTCGAGTCGGGCTGTTCGGCGGGCGAGCGCGACGGGTGCGCGCCCTGCTGTGGATATCGGCGGCGCTGATATTTGCGCTGCTCTCGGCCGGCCCCGCTTGGGCCTCGCCGGCGGAAACGATCGCGACCCCGGGGCATGGCGCGGGCTTGGTCGAAAATCCGGTCGGCGCCGCGGTCGACCAGGCAAGCGGCGATCTGTACGTGGCGGATCGCAGCAATTTCCGCATCAGCAAGTTCGACCCCTCCATGCCGGCGGGCGAAAAGTTCCGGCTCGCCTGGGGCTTTGGCGTCGCCGACGGCACCAGCGCTCAACTTCAGACCTGCGGCCCGGAATCGACGCCGCTGCACGAACGCTGCTTCGGGCTCAATTCTTCGAATACCGGGGCGGGGAACATCAACCCCCAGGTTGTCGCCGTTGACCAGTCGAGCCATGACGTCTACGTGGCCGATCCCACCAGGCTCCGGATCACCAAGTTCACCCCGTCGGGCGAATTCCTCTTCATGGTCGGCAAGGGCGTCGATACGGGCGGGGGCATGCCGAGCAATCCCGGCAACATCTGCACCGCCCAGTACCTCGCCAACGGCGACAGCTGCGGCAGCGGCGGCTCGGGAACCGGCCCAAATGAATTCTCCACCCCCCGCTCGCTGGCGGTCACCCCTTCGGGCACGGTCTGGGTGGGCGACAACGGACGGCTCAAGTCCTTCTCCTCCTCTGGAACGGCCGGCCCTGAAATCGTCCTCGCCGGAGCCGGCAACACGCAGTCGCTGGCGTTCGACTCCTCGGAAGACTTCTTCGTCCGCAGCGAATTGCTCGCCGGCGTCCGCAAGCTCGCCGGGCCGGGCGCCGGGACGCCGGGCGAACTGCTGTGCGCGCTCGACGCCGCCGGGCAGCCGCGCACGGTCACGGTCAGCGGCATCGACGACGTCTACGTCGGCGACGCGACCAGCCCCTACCGGTTCAAGGTCTACGACTCCGGCTGCCCCGAAGAACAGACGGGCCAGTTCGGCGCCGGGCAGGTGCTCGGGACGCCGGGCAGCACCAGCCAAGGCGCCAACGCGATCGCCGTGGGGGACACGGCGGGAGCGCTCTACACCGCCAGCAGCCTGGCGGAAAACAACAGCTTCGTGCAGAGCTTCGCGCTGCCGGCCCCCGGCCCGCTGGTCGAAGCCCAGCGGGCCGAAGGCCTGCTGCCGACCGAAGCCACCCTGGCCGCCAAGCTCAGCCCCGAGGGCCAGGAAACCGAATACCGCTTCGAGTGGGGGACCAGCGCGAGCTACGAACACGTCGAACCGGCCGCGACGCTCGAAGAATCGGGCTCGCCCTATGAAGGCTTCGAGGAAAAACCGGTCTCGGTCGCACTCGAAGAACTGACCCCGGACACCGAATACCACTTCCACCTGGTCGCCGAAAGCGAATGCGAACCGGTCGCGAACCCGGGGCACATCTGCGTCAGCGAAGGCCCCGACGCGACCTTCACGACGCGCCCCGCCGTATCGATCGACGCCCAGTGGGCGAGCGACGTCGGGGCGCGCGGAGCCTCCCTGCACGCGCTGCTCGACCCGCTCGGCGTCGAAGCGGAATGGTGGGTCGAATTCGGCGCCGGCGCCGCCTACGGCTCCGAAACGGTCAAAGCGCACCTGCCGGCGAGCTTCGGCGACATCGCGGTCGGCGCCGCGCTCAACGGCCTCGCGCCGGCGACGACCTACCACTACCGCTTCGCCGCCAGGGACGTTCGCGAAGGCGTCCCCTACGTCGTCCACGGCGCCGACCGGACCTTCACCACCCAGCTCGCCGGCCTCGGCTTCACGCTCGCCGACTCGCGCGCCTGGGAGATGGTCACGCCGCCGAACAAGCACAGCGGTGTGCTCTGGCGCCCCGGCGAAGGGACGCTCGAGGCCGCCGCCGACGGCGGCGCCGTCACCTACTTGAGCCTCAACCCGATCGACGCCGAACCGGAAGGCAGCCGCTCGCCCGAACTCGCCTCGACCCTCTCGCGGCGTGCCGCCGGCGGGGCGTGGAGCTCGCGGGACCTGATGGCGGCCAACCCCGAGTATGAGCACTTCACCACCGGCTTCGGGGCCGAATACCTGCTGTTCAGCTCCGACCTCTCCGGCGCGGTGCTGGCGCCGCGCACCCCGGCGCCGCTCGCCGCGGAGGCCTCGGAACGCACCCCATACCTGCGCCAGAACACGGAGCCACCCGCCTACACGCCGTTGGTCACCGGCAAGGAAGGCTTCGCCAACGTGCCGGCGGGGACCGAATTCGGCACCGGCCCGTTCTCCGGCTTCAGCGACGTGTGGGTCCGGGGCGCCACGGCAGACCTCGGCGACGTCCTGCTCAAGTCCTGCGTGGCGCTGAAGGCCGGCGACGCGGTGGGCAGCCTCTACGAGTGGGTCGCGGGGCAGGCCGGCGAAGCGCAGCTGCGCCGGGTGAGCGTGTTGCCGGGCGGAGCGGCCGCGGTCGCCGGGGATCCCGGCTTCGGCAAAGGCTCCGGGACGCCTCGCAACGCGATCTCCGCCGACGGCTCGCGCGTCTTCTGGACGACGAACAGCACGAGCAACTGCGGCACCCCCACGCCCGGCCTCTACCTGCGCGACGCCGAGCGCGAAGAAACCGTGCGGCTCGACTCCGTCCAGGGCGGCTTCGGCACCGGCACGGCCGCTCCGACCTTCCAGGGCGCCAACGCCGCCGGCAGCGTCGCCTTCTTCACCGACACGCGGAACCTGACCCCGGACGCGAACGAAAGCGGCCGCGACCTCTACCGCTGCGACGTCACCATCGAAGGCGGCGAACTGAAGTGCACGCTGACCGACCTGAGCGCGGACACGGCGACGGGAACCGAAGTCGCCGATGTGCAGGGCCTCGCCCTCGGCGTAAGCGACGACGGCACGCGCGCCTACTTCGTCGCCAAGGGCGTGCTCGCGGGCAACAGCGTCGAAAACGGCGCCGGTCCCGAAGGGGCGACCTCCGGGCAGCCCAACCTCTACCTCTGGCAGGCCGGCGCCGGCATCCGCTTCATCGCCACCCTAGCGGGCGCGGACGGAAAAGACTGGGCCGCGAGCGGCACCCAGCTCTCGTCGCAGACCGCCGCCGCCTCGCCCTCCGGCCGCTACCTCGCCTTCATGTCCGAACGCCCGCTGAGCGGCTACGACAACCGCGACGCGGCGAGCGGCGAACTCGACCAGGAGGTCTTCCGCTACGACGCCGAGGCGGACGGAGGCGAAGGCGGGCTGATCTGCGCCTCCTGCAGCCCGGCCGGCGTGCGGCCCGCGGGCCTGCACGGTGAAAAAAGGACGTTCGTCGACCCCCACGAACTCTGGCTCGGGCGAGCCCTGGCGGCGGTCCTGCCGGAGGCGATGCTGGACGAACTCAGAGGTTCGACGTCCTTCTATCGGCCGCGCGCGGTGCAGGACACCGGCCGGCTCTTCTTCAACGCCGCCGACGCGCTGGTCCCCGCCGACTCGAACGGGCAGTGGGACGTCTACGAGTACGAGCCGACCGGCGCCGGAAGCTGCAGCGCCTCCTCGGGCGGCGCCGCCACGGCGCGCAGCTCCGGCGGCTGCGTCTCGCTGATCTCCTCCGGCACGGGCGAAGAAGAAGCGGCCTTCCTCGACGCGAGCGAAAGCGGCGGCGACGCCTTCTTCTACACCCCGGCGCGGCTCGCGGTCACCGACGAAGACGAAGTGATGGACGTCTACGACGCGCGGGTCGACGGGATCGCCGCGACGAGGCCGCCGCGGGCGGAATGCCTCGGCGAAGCGTGCCAGCCGGCGGCGAGCGCGCCCGGCGGGCAGACCCCCGCGAGCGCCGCATTCCAGGGCCCGGGCAACCTGCACGCCAAGCCGGCGAGGCGCTGCCCGAAGGGCAGGCGCGAGGTCAGGCGCAAGGGCAAGACCCACTGCGTGAAGCGCCACCACCGCAAGCATCGCCGTCATAAGCGAGCCAACCACAACCGGAGGGCAGGCCGATGAGAACCGTAATTCAGAGGCTCCCGAGAGCCTTCGCCCTCCTGCTCGGCATCGCCGCCTTGCTCCTCGCCCTCATGCCCGCGGCCCCCGCCGCGGCCGAAGAATCGCCCTGGTGGCAGCTGCTCAGCGGCAGCCGTCCGACCAACCTCTGGGAACCCGAGGACGAGGTGCAGGAACTTGTCAAAACGGGCGCCATCGTGAAGATCGAAGCCGGCAAAACGCACGCTGCGTGCTATGCCCTCTTGTCCACTCTCTGCATCGGCTACCCGTACATCGGCACCACCCCCACCGCCGCCAACCTCCAGACGGCGCTGGAAGCCCCCGCCGTCTACGGCCCCGGCGGGGCCGTGGTCGAAGAAACCTCGGCCAGCCACTTCAAGGTCACCTCGCCCGGGCGCTGGGTGGCCCCGCTGAATGGCGTCCTCGGAGCGAGCGCAAAAGTCCTCACCGAAGGCGGCAGCGGGCGGCTGTTCGTGATCGCGACCAACCTCGGCGACAAGCCGGTTGACGCGACGTCGGTGCCGGTGAGGATCGCCGACCGGATGCCGGCCGGCGTCGCCGCCTACGGCGCCGAAGCGGTCGCCGGGCCCACGGCCGGATTATCTACGGGCAAAGCCGGCCCGGTCGCCTGCGAAGTGCCCTCGAGCGAAGAAGTCGTCTGCGAATTCGGAGACGAACTGCCCTCCTACGAAGCGATCGAAGTCGAAATCCACGTCGGCAAGGTCGGCGGCGCGGGAGCGCCCGGCAGGGTCACCGTCTCGGGCGGCGACGCGGAAGGCAAAGAAGCCACCCAGACGGTGAAGATCAGCCCCGACCCGGTCCCCTTCGGGATCGAAAGCTTCTCCGCCGAAGCCCAGGAGGAGGGCGGCCCGGGCGGGCACGGCAAGCAGACCGAACAGGCCGGCGCCCACCCCTTCCAGTGGGTGAACACCGTGATCTTCAACTCCGGCGCCCAGCACGGCGCCAACCGCAGGTTTGCCTTCGTTGACCAGCCGGGCCAGCCGCGCAACGTCAAGGTCAAGCTGCCCGCCGGCCTGGTCGGCAACGCGACCGCGGTCCCGACCTGCCCGATGACGACCTTCCTCGCCGCTCCACCGGAAAACGCCTGTCCCCAGGCGAGCGTCGTCGGCGTCGCCTCGGTGACCTTCATCGAAGGCAATCTCTACGGGCTGCAGCGGCTGGCGACGCCGATCTTCAACCTGCCGCCGGCGCACGGCGAACCGGCCCGCTTCGGCTTCATCGGCATCATCGATCCGGTGGTGATCGGCACCGAAGCCGACCCCGACGACCACTACCGGATCACCGGCGCGGTGATCAACGCGCCCCAGGACGTCCAGGTGCTCTCCTCGACGCTCAGCCTCTGGGGCTGGCCGGGCGACCCGCGACACGACAGCTCGCGCGGCGAAAACTGCTTCCTGTTCAGGCCCGACGCCTACCCGGGCGAATGCGAACCGCCGGAAAGCCGCGAGGAAAAGCCCTTCCTGCGGATGCCGGTGGCCTGCAACGCCGAACTCGACTACCCGGCCCTGGCGGAACCGTGGAACACGCCGCTGGGCAGCGTGGTGTCGCGGCTTACGGCGTTCAACCCGGCGCCGCGCGGCTGCAACCACGAGCCCTTCGACCCCTTGCTCGTCGCCGCGGCGACGAGCAAGGCGGCCGAGAGCCCCACCGGCCTCGACCTCGAAATCAAGATGAAGAACCAGGGCCTCGACAACCCCGCCGACGGGGCGATATCGGAAACCCAGTTCAAGCGCGCCGAAGTCGTCTTCCCGGCAGGGGTGACCGTGAATCCCTCGGCGGCCGAAGGCCTGGCGGTCTGCTCCAAGGCCGAGTACGCGAGCGAGAAGTTCAACTCCCAACCGGGGGAAGGCTGCCCGGAAGCCTCGAAGCTCGGTGAAGTGAAGATCAAAACGCCGCTGCTCGAAGAAGAAGCCGAGGGCGCCGTCTACCAGGCGACCCCCCACGACAACGAAACGGGGAACAGCCTGCTGAGCCTCTACCTGATCGCCCGTATCCCCGACCGCGGCATCCTCGTCAAACAGCCGATCGAGGTGAAGCCCGACCCACAGACGGGTCAGCTGATCTCGGTGGCCGACAACGTCCCCCAGCTGCCCTTCTCCTCGTTCAAGTTCCACTTCCGCGAAGGGGGCCGGGCACCGCTGGTGACTCCGAACGGCTGCGGGACCTTTACGACCGTGGCCAAGTTCACGCCCTGGTCGGCGCATGACCCCGACAACCCGGCGCCCGACGAAATCGTCCAGCGCACCGCGACGTTCACGATCGAACGCGGCGTCGACGGCGGCGACTGCCCATCCGGGTCAACGCCCTTCAACCCGGGCTTCGAAGCGGGCGCGGCGAGCAACGCCGCCGCCCACTACAGCCCCTTCCTGATGCGGCTGACGCGCCACGACGGCGACCAGGACCTGACCCGGTTCAGCGCCAAGCTGCCGGCCGGGATGACCGCCAACCTCTCCGGCGTCGAGCAGTGCTCCGACGCGGCGATCGCCGCCGCCAAGAGTAAGAGCGGCATCGACGAGAAGAACAACCCGTCCTGTCCGGCCGGCTCGCGGATCGGCACGGTGACGGCCGGCGCCGGGGTGGGCTCGGTGCTGACCTACGTCGGCGGCAAGCTCTACCTGGCCGGGCCGCTCAACGGGGCGCCGCTCAGCGTCGTCGCGATCGTCCCCGCCGTCGCCGGCCCGTTCGACGTCGGCACCGTGGTGACGCGCGAGGCGCTGCGGATCGACCCGCGCACGGCCGAAGTCGAAGCCGATGGCGCCTCCTCGGACCCGATCCCGCACATCCTCGCCGGCATCCCGCTGAAAGTGCGGGACATCCGCGTCTCCGTCGATCGCGACCGCTTCACGCTGAACCCGACGTCGTGCGAAGAAATGCAGACGCGGGCGACGATCTGGTCGGGCGGCGACAACGTGTTCAGCTCCGCCGACGACACGGCGCACTCGCTGAGCTCGCGCTTTCAGGCGGCGGATTGCCGCGCCCTGGGCTTCAAGTCGAAGGTCGGGCTGACCCTGAAGGGCGGCACCCGCCGCGGCGCCTTCCCGGCGCTGAAGCTCGTCTACAGCCCGCGGCCCGGCAAGGACGCCAACCTGGAGCGGTTCTCGGTGCGCTTCCCGCGCTCGGAGTTCATCGAACAGGGCCACATCCGGACCGTCTGCACGCGGGTCCAGTTCGCGGCCGGGGCGGGCTTCGGGGCCGACTGTCCGAAGGGCTCGGTGTACGGGCACGTCAAGGTCTGGACGCCGATCCTCGACCAGCCGCTGACCGGCCCGGTGTACCTGCGGTCGTCGAACAACACCCTGCCGGACGTGGTCCTCGCCCTGCACGGGCCGCCGAGCCTGCCGGTCAAGCTGGAAGCGCCGACGCGGATCGACTCCGTGCACGGCGGGCTGCGGGCGATCGCCTGGGCGGTGCCGGACGCGCCGATCAGCCGCGTCGTGGTGAACATGCAGGGTGGCCATAAAGGCCTGCTCGTGAACTCGCGGAACATCTGCGCGGGGAAGAACCGGGCCACGGTCAACCTCCGCGCCCAGAACGGGATGACGAGCAGCCTGCGTCCGCTCGTGCGCCCGACGGGTTGCAAGCGGCGACACAAGAAGGCATAAGCGTCACCAGCGGCGCTCAGCGGGCCGGTAGGAGGGGCGGCGCGGCGAGTAGGGAGAGGGCCTCGCGGTCGGCGCGGCTGAGCCGAGCCGCCGCGGGGTCGTGCAGCTGCTCCCAGCGGGCCGCCGCCAGCAGCGGCGTGACGGCCCGGCGCAGCCAGTAGTCGGGTGTGTTGCGGGTATCGCGGCGGCTCGCCGCGCACGGCTGGACAAGCCCGGCCTGGCGCAGCGCGGCGAGGCGGTGCTCCAGCAGTGGATAGCTCGCCGAGCCGATCTCCCGGGCCAGCTCGCCCAGGGTCAGCAGGCCTGTGGCGATGCCGGCGACCACGCCCGCCGACCAGCCGTCGGCGAGGGCCTTGACGGCCGCGGTGGCGGCGTCCGTGCCGGGCCGCGGCGGGCGGTGCGGCGCTTCGGCGAGCCAGCGGTCGAGGACCTCGTCCAGCTCTAGCAGCCCGCGTCCCCCGTCGGTCAATTCGTACTCGAGCACCCCCGGGAAGCGGTTGAGCCGCCGCTTGTCGATCGCCCCGACGGCGACCAGGCGCCGCAGCTGGGTGCGGAGCGCGCCCTCGCCCGGCGTGTCGGGCGCGTGGCCCAGCTCGGTGGCACGTGTCGGCCCCGTCCGCAGCGCCCGCAGGATCGCCACGCGCGGCCGCTTGGTGAGCAGCAGCAGCGTCTGGGTTCCCGGGCGCACCCCGTCGCTACTCGCCGCTATCCCGCCGTTGCTGCTCCTTTGTGGCCCCGTTGCCATTCGACCGTGTCTTGCCGTTCAAAGGAGCCTCAGGCTCTGGATCGGGCATGGCGGACTCCTTTGGGTTGATCGTGACGTTTGCAACTAAATACGCGCATGACACAGGGCATCGGACGGTCTTCGTCGCGGCTAGACGTGCAAGGACGCGTCCCAGAAGAAAATATCAGTTTTTCCTTACTAATGATAAGGAGGAGGCTCGTCGCGTCGGCTTCAGGGCGGTCGATCGCCGTTGCCAGCGGAACGGCGAAGACCAGGAGGCTGGTGAGGCATGCGGCCGGAAGCAGCGTGGTCAACAGCGGCCTCAGGTTGATCCAGACCTGCCCCGAGGCGTCGCGGGGTATGTTGGGCCAGAAGAGATGGGTTCGGCTCAACGTCTTGGACTCGTCGCCCTCGCGTCATCCGTCGAGGCCCAGGCGATGTCCTCGACGCGCGGCAGGAACCGCTCGAGGTCGTCTGAGCCTCCGAATCCTCCGTGCCCGCCTTTACTTCTTCGATCGGGTCGGCTTCTCGTCGCGGCTGAGGCAGCTCGCGGACGAGCGAGACGACGTTCGACTCGTCCTGGCCGGCGAGCTCAGCTGAAGTCGTACCGGCGAAGACGCCGAGATTGTGAATAGAATCATCTATTCCTTCTATTGGTACGAGGAATCCAGGAGGCAGAGCCTCGGGCGGTCGAGGGCGACCGTCGCTTCGCCCGCGACCTGGTCGCGGCCTTCGGCATGGCTTTGTTCGACGAGCTCGCCTACGCGCGTTGATCCGGTTCTTTTCGCCGATCCGCGGCGGGGATAGAGGTAGGTTTTGATCGTGGCCCCTCGTGAGCGCTTCGCGGAAAATCTGGTCAAGGCACGCCGGGCGGCCGGCATCACCCAGGACCAGCTGGCCGATCGCTGCAACCTGCACCGCACGGAGGTGTCCCTGCTCGAGCGCGCCGGTCGCGAGCCCCGCCTCGGCACCCTGATCAAGCTGGCCGGGGCGCTGCACGTCAGCCTCGAAAGCCTCTGCGCGGGGATGAGCTGGGACGAGGAGCAGCAGCGGTTCCGGTTCGGCAAGTAGGCGCGGGCCGTCGGGCGGCAGGGCGTAGTCGGCCAAACATCTCTTGCCAGTACGTCTTAGTAAGACACGCAACGGGACGACGTTCGACTCGTCCTGGCCGACAAGCTCGGCTGAAGTGAACCGGCGCCGCCTACCGCGTCGAGACCCCGAACAGGCTGTCGTGCAGCCCCTCGATGAGGGCGGATGCGAGGTCCCGGTCTCCCCCGATCTTGACGCGCCCGGCTTCGGGGTCGACGAGCGTGTCCATCCAGTCGATCGGGGACCCGGTGGCGAAGTTCTCCGCGTCTGAGTCGAGCTCCGTTGAGATGGAGACGACGCGGCCTCGCGCGAGCGCCACGGTTGCGCCGACCAGCAGTGGTGGACCGCCGGGGATCTGCACGCCCAGCCTGCACATGCCGTCGAGGTCGTCGGGCAAGCGCAGCAGGGGCAAGGCGAGCTGGAAGGCTGCCTCGACGTCCAGCGTGTCCGGCGGCGTCGTGCCGGGCTCGGAGTGGCGACGCTCGAACCTGGCGGCCGCGGCCAGCGGGGCGACGCCTTCCCGCAGCCAGTCGGTGGCGGCATAGCGCGTTTCTCCGTCGCCGTCCACATGGGCGGTCGCCAGGCCGGTTCTGACCATCGCCTCGACGTGTTCCTCCAGCGTCTCGAGGCTGAGGACCTCGACGGCACGGTCAAGCTCCTCCATCGTGCGCGGCGGCCCGGAAAGGGCGTGCGTCACTGTCGCGGACCATCCGCAGATGAGAGACGCCGTGGCATCGCCGCCGGTGGCGATCCGCAGCGGCCCGGCGGGGCAGTTACGCAGCCAGCGTTCCAAGGTGAAGCCGACGTAGAGCCCCTGTCGCCCCTTGTCCGTGGTCCGCATCAGGGGCTCGGGCTCCAGGGACGCCAGGTCGGGGCCGTCCTCTGGGGCCTCGGGCTCGAAAGGCTCGCGATTCTCTTCGGGCAAATCGTCGTCGGGCGGTCCCAGGAGACCTCCGTAGCGAGCGCGCTCGAGGATTTCGAGCAGCATGGCGGGGTCGTACGAGCTCGTTATGAAGGACAGCGTCAAGGTTCCGGCGCGCGCCTTGAACCCGCCCGCGGCGGTGCCGCTCTCAACCATGTCGGTCATCGCCTATCCGACCTGCACGCCGAACAGGGTCTTGTGCAGGCTGGTGAGCAGGGCGCTCGGGAGCCAGCGGTCGCCGCCGGTGCGGACCCGCTTCGCGTCCGGCTCGATCACGGTGTCGAGCCAGGCGGTCGCGGTCCCCGCCGCCCAGGCGTTGGCTTTCATCGCCAGGCCGTCGTGGCAGGCGATGACGCGCCCTTCCTCGATCCGCGCGGTGACGCCGGTCATCGGCGAGCTCTCGGTCTCGTCGAGGTTCAGTCCCAGCCGGCATACACCGGAGAGCTCCTTCGGCATGGCGATCAGCGGCAGGCTGAGCCGGAAGCCCGCCTCGACGTCGAGGGCGTCGATCGGCGCCATGCCCTCCATCGGGTTGCGGCGCTCCATCCGGGCGGAGGCGATCAGCGGAGCGATCCCGGCCCGCCCCCAGTCGGTCAAGGCATAGATCGGCTCGCCGCTCTCGGCGAGGGCATCGATCAGGCCGGCCCACCGCATCGCTTCGAGGTGGCGCTTCAATGCGCGGCGCCCCAGGTCCTCGATCGCGGCGTCCAGCTCGGGGCGCGTCATCGGTTCGCGGGAGAGCATGTGCACCACCGTCGCCGACCAGCTCTCGGCGAGCGCGGCGACGGTCGCCTCCGCTTCGGGGCCGTCGAAGTCGACCGGGCCGTACGGAGCGCTCTGCAGCCAGCGTTCGACCACGGAGGCGACGAAGAGCGCCTCGCGGCCGCTGCCGCTGACCCGGACGGCGCGACCGGGTTCCACTTCGACCGGATGTTCCAGCGCGGTCCGCGGGATCCCGCGATTGATCGGGTCGGTCGTCATCAGCAACACCTGTGCACCCGCGCGCATAATCCTCTCGCTCACCCGACGTCGTCTCCCATGGGCTGTGCCGATTGTGACACGTATCGGCCTTTTTTGGGAACAAGGCAAGTCTGCCGGGCGTCGGACTGGGCATCTCCCCCCGCACGAGAACGTGCGGGGACTCAAGCCCGGGGCCGATGTTGTCGAGCTAGTAAGCGAACGTATGAGAGAGCAGCTCAATAACAATCCGCTCGCGCAGCTCGGCGTGGTCGGCGTGCTGATCGTCGCCGTCGGCTTCTTCCTGCTCTCCTCCAGCGGGGGCGGCAAGGAAGAAGAATCGGCCGGCTCCAGCGAAGCGACCGTCGCGGTCGCCGGCACGGACGCCAGCGGGACCGCCACCGGCGCGACCCCTGGCGAAGCGGTCGAAGGCGCGGTCGAAGCGGCGAGCGAAGCCGCCGGCTCCGAAGCGCTCGGCGCGGCGCTCGGCGGCGCGGCTCCCAGCGCCATCGCCGCCCCGCCGCTACCGCAGCCGGTGCTGCGCGCCTGGCGGGCGAACAAGACGCTCGTCCTGCTCTTCGTCCGCGACGGCGGCATCGACGACCGCCTGGTCAAGACCGCCACCGACGGCCTTGCCGGTTTCCGCGATGCCGCGATCTTCGTCGTCCCCGCGGCCAAGATCTCCCGCTACGCGGCTATCAGCGAGGGCGTCGGGGTCGACCGCGTGCCGGCGCTGGTCGTGGTCACCCCCAAGCACCTGAAGAAGACCGTCCCGACCGCCTCGGTCTCCTACGGGTTCCAGAGCCCGCAGAGCGTCGCCCAGGCCGTCATCGATGCCGGCTACAAGGGCAAGACCCTCGACTATCACCCGTGATGGCTTGACATGGACTCGCGGGAATTCCCGAGCCACCTGCGGCCGGTCCCCGACTCCGGCGACTCCACCGCGCCGGCGCTCGATCCCGCCGCCGGCGGCACTCCCGGCCTGACCCCGCCGCGGGCCCGCGGCCGCCACAGCGGCTTCGTCACCGACGTCATCGTCAACCTCGGCTACGTCGACGACGACGTCGCCCGCGCGGCGATCGAGGCGGCGCGCACGGCCGCCCGCCCGCCCGAGCGCCTGCTGATCGAGCAGGGCGCGATCACCGCCGACCAGCTCTCGCGCGCCGTCGCCGAGCGCTACGGCCTCGACCACATCGACCTCTCCGCCTACCAGGTGGACATGGCGGCGGCCAACCTGATCTCGGTCAACACGGCGCGCCGCTACCGGGCGCTGCCGGTCGGCTTCGTCGACAAGGAAACGCTGCTGGTGGCGATGGCCGACCCGACCAACGTGCTGGCGGTCAACGACATCCAGATCGCGACGGCGCTCGACTGCCGCGTCGCGGTCGCCGCCGAGGAAGACATCGAAGCGCTGATCGGCCGCCTCAACACGCTGCAGAGCGCGGTCAGCGAGGCGGTCACCGAAGGCGAGGCCGAGGCCGAAGAGGGCGAGCTGGCCGAGGTCGCCGACATGGAAGTCAGCGCCGAGGACGCGCCGGTGATCAAGCTCGTCTACAGCATCCTCGGCCAGGCGGTGGGGGAGGGCGCCTCCGACGTCCACTTCGAGCCTGGCGAGGACGAGATGCGGGTCCGCTTCCGCGTCAACGGCGTCCTGCGCGAGGCCGCGCACGTGCCGAAGCGGATGGTCACCGCGGTCGTCTCGCGGGTGAAGATCATGAGCGACCTCAACATCGCCGAGAAGCGCGTGCCGCAGGACGGCCGGGTCAGCGTCACCGTCGAGGACCGCCGCGTCAACCTGCGCATCACCACCCTGCCGACCCAGCGCGGCGAGGGGGCGACGATCCGCATCCTCGACAAGGAGAACGCGCAGCGCTCGCTCGACGACCTCGGCATGGACGGCGAGGGGCGGACCCGCTTCGAGGACGCCTTCCACCAGTCCTATGGCGCCGTGATCGTCACCGGCCCGACCGGCTCCGGTAAGTCGACGACGCTCTACGCGGCGCTGCAGGAGATCAACGAAGTCGAGCGCAACATCATCACGATCGAGGACCCGGTCGAGTACCGGCTGGCCGGCGTCAACCAGATCAACGTCAACCGCAAGGCGGGGCTCGACTTCGCCACCGGGCTGCGCTCGATCCTGCGCGCCGACCCCGACATCGTGATGGTCGGCGAGATCCGCGACGGCGAGACGGCGCGGATCGCGATCGAGGCGGCGCTGACCGGCCACATGATGTTGACCACGCTGCACACCAACGACGCCCCCGGCGCGGTCACCCGCCTGACCAAGATGGGGATCGAGGCCTTCCTGATCGCCTCCGCGGTCGACTGCGTCGTCGCCCAGCGACTGGCCCGCAAGCTCTGCAGTCACTGCAAGAAGCGCACGATCCTCTCACCCAACGTCCTCGCCGAAGCCGAGATCCGGGTCGGGGGGGAGGTCGAGGCCTACGAGCCGGTCGGCTGCGCTCGCTGCAACCAGAGCGGCTACCGCGGCCGGGTCGGGATCTACTCGGTGATGGCGCTGAGCGAAAACATCAAGGAGATGGTCGTCGCCCAGGCGCCGGAGGCCGAAATCGCCGCGATGGCGCGCGAAGAGGGCATGCTGACCCTCCGCGAGGACGGCCTCGGCAAGGTCCGCGCCGGCCTGACCAGCCTCGAGGAGGTAGTCCGTGTCACCGCCTGATTTCGTCCGCCCCCGTCTCTCCCGCGTCATCTTGCTGCCTTTTCCCCACGATGGTGGGGAGAAAGCTGCAATCGACGCTGTTGCGCAGCGGCTGGTCTTTAGGAATCGGTCCGCGAGGCCGATCTAAGCGCTATGGCCGTCGATTTCGCAGAGGTGCTGCGCACCATGGTCGAGACGAAGGCCTCCGACGTGCACATCACGCCGGGGGTGCCGCCTGCGATGCGCGACAAGGGCAAGATCGTGCCGATGGAGGGGTTCGACGTCCTCTCCGGGCAGGAGACGCGCGAGATCGTCTACTCGATCCTCAACGACGACCAGCGCAAACGCTTCGAGACCGGCAAACAGCTCGACTTCGCCTACGCGATCCCCAACGTCGCCCGCTTCCGCGTCAACTGCTTCTTCCAGCGCGGCTCGGTCAGCGCCGCCTTCCGCCTCGTGCCGCAGGACATCCCCAGCCTCGACTCGCTCGGCGTGCCGCAGGTGCTGCGCGAGCTCTGCGCCAAGCCGCGCGGCTTCGTCCTCGTCACCGGCCCGACCGGCTCGGGCAAGAGCACGACCCTGGCGGCGATGCTCGACGTGATCAACGAAGAGAAACAGGACCACATCCTCACGATCGAGGACCCGATCGAGTTCCTGCACCAGCACAAACGCTCGATCGTCAACCAGCGCGAGGTCGGCTCCGACGCGCCCGACTTCGCCCTCGGCCTGCGCGCCGCCCTGCGAGAGGACCCCGACGTGATCCTGGTCGGCGAGATGCGCGATCTGGAGACGATCTCCACCGCGCTGACCGCGGCCGAGACCGGCCACCTCGTCTTCGCCACGCTGCATACGCAGTCCACCGCCCAGACGGTCGACCGGATCATCGACGTCTTCCCGCCCCAGCAGCAGGGCCAGGTGCGGACGCAGCTCTCGATCGCCCTGCAGGGCATCGTCACCCAGCAGCTGCTGCCGACCGCCGACGGGAGGGGGCGCACCGTCGCCACCGAGGTGCTGGTCCCGACCCCGGCGATCCGCAACCTGATCCGCGAGGGCAAGACGCACCAGATCTACGCCGCCGTGCAGACCTCGGGCGCGGTCGGCATGCAGACGATGGACGCCGACCTGGCGCGGCTGGTGCGGGCGGGGACGATCACCCGCGCCCTGGCCGAACAGCAGGCCTCGGTGCCGGAGGAGCTCAAACGGCTGCTCGGCCCGGCGCCGATCGCGACGGCTTCGATGCAGGGCGACGGATCCGCCGCGGCGCCGCCCTCGCAGCCCATCTACAGCGGAGGCGCGTAGCCGATGGCGGGCGCCAGCACCTTCGCCTTCCGCGCCCTGGACGTCGCCGGGGCCGCCACCGCCGGCGAGCTCGAGGCCGACTCCAAGGCGCAGGTCAGCGAGCAGCTGCGCCAGCGCGGCCTGATCGTCCTCGACGTCAGTGAGAAGAAGGCGCCGTTCGCGCTCGAGGACCTGTTCAAACGCTGGCAGAAGGTCGATGTGCGCGAACTGGCCATCTTCTCGCGCCAGTTCGCCACCCTGGTCGCCTCGGGGATGCCGATGCTGCGCACCCTGCACACGCTCGAGGAGCAGACCCAGGACGAGAAGATCAAAGTCGCGGTCGCGGGGGTGCGGGCCGACGTCGAGGCCGGCAGCACGCTGGAGCAGGCGATGCAGCGCCACCCCGACGTCTTCGACCGCCTCTACCGGGCGATGGTCCGCTCCGGCGAGCAGTCGGGCCGGCTCGAGGACGCGCTCGACCAGGTCGCCTTCCAGGTCGAGAAAGCCGACGCCCTGCGCCGCCAGGTCAAATCGGCGCTGATGTACCCGGCGCTCATCTTCGGCTTCGCGGCGTTCGCGCTGATCGGCATCGTCGCCTTCGTGATCCCCGTCTTCGCCAAAGTCTTCGAAGAACTCGCCGAAGAACATCCCGGCGAAGAAGGCGGGCTGCCGATACCGACCCAGCTCTGCGTCTCGGCCTCGCACGCGATCACCGGCTACTGGTTCATCATCATCCCGCTGTCCATCGGCCTCACCGTCGGCTTCTTCCAGTGGAAGAAGACCGACCGCGGCAAAGAGACGTGGGACCGCTTCAAACTGCGCCTGCCGGCACACATCGGCGACGTCATCCAGAAGGTCGCCCTGGCCCGCTGGTCGCGCACCTTCGCCGGCTCGGTCTCGGCCGGCGTGCCGATGCTGCAGTCGATCAAACTGACCGGCGAAACGGCCGGCAACGTCGTCATCGAGCGGGCGATGGAGGACCTCTACGCCGCCGCCAAGCGGGGCGGCTCGCTCGCCGGGCCGATCGAGCGCGACCCGATCTTCCCGCCGATGGTCGGCCACATGGTCGCCGTCGGCGAGGAAACCGGCCAGCTCGAGCACATGCTCTCCAAGATCGCCGACTTCTACGAGACCGAGGTCGACGCCAAAGTCAAAGCCCTGACCTCGCTGATCGAGCCGATCATGATCGTCTTCGTCGGCGGCGTCGTCGGCTTCATAGTGATCTCGATGTACCTGCCGATCTTCAGCCTCTACGAAAAGATCCGCTGAGGCGGGCGAGCCGGGCAGGCCCGGCTAACCTTGGAAAGTTGCGCGAGAAATCCAAGGTTATGCGATAACCTTTCAAAGTTCGTCAAGCTTTGAAAGGATGTGAGCGCCGTCGCAGCCGAGGGTCAGAGAGTCGCACCCGAGTCGTTCGGTCGCTATGTCAAGCGCCTTTGGGACCCGGACCCACGCGCGTACGGTGGCCGAAATGAGCGCCGAGGAGGCCCGTACCAGGCGTTCGTGCCGGATCCGATCGCGAGCCGACCCGTCGTGCTCGACGAGGACGTCGGCGTCACGCTGCATCAGGCGACGAAGCTGCTGGAGCGTCTTCAGCACGCTCCGACGCGGATCGCGACCCTGGGCGCCGTGGCGCAGAACCTGCTGCGCTCCGAGAGCGTGGCCTCCTCTCGCATCGAGGGCGTGCTGATCTCGCACAAGCGATTGGCGCGAGCCGCCCACCAGGGCCCGGGCAAGCGGCGTGTGGACAACCGGGCGGCTGAGGTCCTGGGGAACGTCGAGGCGATGAAGCGAGCGATCGAGCTGGGTGCCGAGGCCCGGCCGATCACGGTCCCGGATCTGCTCGAGATCCACCGCCGGTTGCTGCGCTTCACCGAGGATCGAAAGATCGCCGGTGTTGTGCGCACGCAGCAGAATTGGATCGGAGGCAGCTACTACAACCCGCTCAGTGCTGCCTTCGTGCCGCCCCCCGCAGAGCACGTGCCGGCCCTTCTCGAGGATCTGTGCCGGTTTGCTGAGCGGGACGATCTGCCGCCGATTGTCCAAGCCGCGATCGCCCACGCGCAGTTCGAGACCATCCATCCCTTTGCCGATGGCAACGGTAGAACCGGGCGCGCGCTGATTTACGCGATCTTTCGACGCCGGGGGGAGTTGGGCAGCTACATCCCGCCAATCAGCCTCGTGCTCGTCCACGCCCAGAGGAACTACATCGGCGGACTCACCGCCTATAGGGAAGGTGACGTGAGCGGGTGGTGCGAGTCGTTCGCGGCGGCAGTCGCGCGTGCGGCGGAGGAGGCGGAGCGCCTGGCCGGTTCGATCGAGGCGCTCGAGGAGGCATGGCTCGAACGCGCTGGGAAGCTACGCAAGGATTCGGCGGCCCGGATACTCATCGGAGCCCTTCCCGAGCAGCCGGTCATCGATGTGGCGTCAGCGCAGCGCTTGAGTGGAAGATCGAGTGAGGCCGCAGGCGGCGCGCTGAAACAGCTGGAGGAGGCGGGCATCGTCCGCAGGCTCAACGAGCGCAAGTGGGGGCGACTGTGGGAGTGCGACGAGCTGCTCGACTTGGTCGAAGAGTTCGAGGACTCAGTGCGACGCTCGTTCCCAGGTTCCTGACACAAGACTCGCGTAACACTCTGTTTCTTTCTTGACATAAGAAACACCGAGTATAGGTTCTCCCTTTCGCCACTCAACTCAGGCGGGAGGCCGGGTGTCAGGCGAGGACAAGACTGGGTCAGATCCAGTGAAGGCCGCGTCGGACGGGTCCGACGCGGAGAACTCCAGTAAGTCGTCCTGGTCGGGGCTGCTCGAAAGCGCCGCCAAGGCGCTGATCCCAGTCTTCCTCACGGGCGCAAGCCTGATCGGCTTTGTCGCCTTCGCCGGCGCCGTGATCGTCTGGACGCGCTTCGACGCGATCGGCGTGCCACCGGAACAGGTGGTCAAGGCGGTCCCACGAAGCGAGCTGGTCGCGACCGGCTCTTCGCTGCTGCTCCTCTTCGGATTTTTCGGGGTGCTGGCCGTGCTCGCGACCTACCTCGTTGACCGCGGTGGACGCGCCACGCCGGGGATGAGCCGCGTGTTGCTGCTGGTTGTTGCGATCGAGGGTCTGATCGCACTGATGCTCGTCAACGGCGTGGCGACGGTCACCAAGCTGGGTGTCACCATCGGGTTGCTCGCCTTCGTCGGCCTCGCGATTATCGCCACGTTCGACAAGCGCTTCACGACATACTCGGACGAGCTAAAGCCCCGCAAGGTTGAGACCAAGGAGCCGGTGCGAGGGCCTGACTCGCTGCACACGGCGCTCGGCAACCTGCGGATCCGGCCCGCACTGATGGTCGCCATCCTTCTCCTGTTCGCTGGCCTGTGCGCGGCCATTGTGATTCTCGTCGTCGGCGATCCGGGGGAGCTGCTCCGCGATATTGCCGGACTGCTGGCGATTGTTTGCGGCGTGGCGTTTGTCGCGCTTCTGGTGCTCGCCTGGCGGAGGATCGAAGCGAGCAAAAAGCGCGAAGCGACCGAAGGAGAGGCCTACGAGATAGACCACAAACTGAGCGAATCCGGTTTGCCGGGATTTGCCGCACTGTATGGGTTCGTCAAAGGCGTTGGCGCCTGGGTGGGCGACCAGCTCAATCCGGAGGCCAAAGAGAAAGAGAAGCGTGCCGCGAAGGAGGCGGAGCGGCTGGGCAAGCCGAGACCCCATCGCCTGGCCATGCGCTTCTGGGGCGTCTGCCTCCTGGTCACCTTTGCGGCATTTGCGATCGCGTTGCCTGCATGGATCATGGGTCAGTGGTGGTTGGCGGTCTCCTTCGCTGCCGCATTCATCCTCGCGACCGGAGTCTGGAGGGTCGCGATTCTCTCCAAGCGCAGCTTCACCTGGTTCGGACTGGCAGCGTTCATCTCCGTGCCGCTCTTCGGCACTTGCACCCTGATGGCTCGCAACGTGGCGGCGCCGCAGGTACAGCCGATGGCGCTGATCCGCAACACGGACGGGCCGGACGAAGCGATCCAGGGCATCTACGTCACCGAAGGCAGCGACCGCGTCTACTTCGCCAGCATCGCCACTGAAGGCTGCCAGAACAAGCTGACTCCAGACAGTGGCCGGTTGCAGTGGGTGCCGAAGAGCGAACTCGTCGCGATGTCGGTCGGTCCGCTCCAGGATGTCAACAAGGCCGGCAAGGCGGCGCTGGAAATGGCCGAAGCGTTGACGCCGAGCATCGAGACGCCGACCGGGGAAAAGGTGAGCCTGCCCGCACGAGAAGAACCCGCTGCGAATGAAGAAGAGAAAGACGAAAAAGCGCCGGCAGAAGACGAACCAGCAGTGAGCAGTGGGACGACGGAGCCGAGTTCGGCCACCGCGCCAACGGGCGCCGGCGGGAGCAATGAAGGCACCGAAGGGCAGAACGGCAGCGAGGAAGGTAAAGGCGAAGAAGAGGAAGCGAAAGCCGCCAAAGACAAAGTCGCCGCTGACGAAGAAAAAGCCGCCAAAGCGAAGGAGGCGGAAACGGCGAGACTCGACCGACGGCTGGCCGAAGCAGGTCCGGCGATCCGCCCCAGCTTCGGCACCGGGCTCAAACTCGTCCCCGCCACCGCCGAGCCCGGCGATGTGGTCGAGTTGCGGATGAGCGCCCCCAACACCGAAAACGGCGTCGACGGCTTCGGCAAACCGGGGGATGGCCTTGATCTTCGCCTCAACGGCGTCCGGTTGGCGGTCCTGCGCGTTTCGGCACAGGAACCGGCTCAGGCCGAATACGTGAAGACTGTCGGCGGCAAGGTGCTGCCGCTTGTGTCCTACTTCACCGATCGATCTGGCAAGCACCCGACCGAGTTCGTCCGCGTCAATCCCGAATCGGTGCACAGTGTCACCGACGCCGAACCGGGCCGGGGCAACTTCACTCTCAGGCTAGCCCCTGGCGGCAAGCTCGCTCTTCTGCCGCCAGCCGACGGCGACGACGAAGGCGAACCGCCCGCAGTCATCTTGCACTCCGGCGAGGAAGAAGAGCTCGAAAACGTACTCCTCCGTCGCTCCTGGAGCCCGACCAGGATCAAGTTCCGTGTGCCCGACAATGCCCAGGGCGGCGTCGTCAGCGTCGGGTGCGGCCAGCTCGGCGGCCAGCCGGTGCTCGACGTCGTCCACCCGCCGGTCGCCCGGGTCTCCGTACGCGTGCATCCCGGCAGCGAGCGACTCACCTTCGACAGCAGTCGGTCCACCGACGAAAGCAAATCGGCGCCGACCCGGGTGTGGACTGTGGGCCATCGTCGCCTGAGCAAAGAAGAAGTGGTCTCGCCCGAGCTGCCGCCTCGCCTCGCCCCTTACGACGTGAGCCTGACGATCAGCGACAAGAGCGGGCTCTCCGACAGGGTTGATCTGCATATCTGGCGACTGCCGTCGTGGAGCTTCCTCGGCCCTAAGGCCAGGCGCGCCAGGCGCAAGGAGTACCAGCGCCGAATTCGCGATTCCCTCGAAGAAGAGACGAGCAAAGAGCAGCCCGTCGCGATCGAGCTCGACGGTCACGCTGACCTTAAGCAGGGCAATGTCGGCCATTCCCTGGCGGAGGCCGAGCGGCTGCGCAGGCTCCTCTTCGCCCCGCATGAAGCCAAGCAAGACCAGAAACCGGGACAGACCGGCGGGACCGAAGCCCCCGACAGACAGACGACGAAGACGCCGAGACCTCCCGATGAAAAGCCGCTTCTGAACGGAAGCGCCGCCGTCCCTGTGCTGCTCCGCGCGTACGGCCAGAGCTGCCCGATCGTCCGCCACCCCGGCCCACAACCCGCCAATGACCGGGCCGAGCTCTTCCTGCTCGGCCCCGGCGCCACCGTCGGCGCGGGCCACCACTGCCACGCTGCCCGTTCGCGCCGTGTCTCCTGGTAGCGGGGTCCGCTAAACGCGAGCGGGGTTCAGCTCGGCGACGTAGCGGCGGAAGAGGGGGTCGGTGATCCTCCAGCCGTTGCCCGCGCCCTTCGACTCGACGATGCCTGCGTCGTGAAGGGCGCTGACCGCCCGTTTTACCTCGGCGTCGGAGTTGTCGCCGCCGGTATAGATGGGCTCCTCTTGAGCTATTGCGTGGACCACCTTCAACGCCCGCCGGCTGGTGACCCTGCCTTTGAGTTTCTTGATCCGGTCGATCGTCTGCTCGTGCTTGCCGCGATCGCGCCGGCGTGCGGTTTGGAAGCCGGCCTCGATCAGGCTCGAGTCGATCCGTTTCGTCTGAGTGAAGATCGAAGCCAGGTGTGCCTGCTGGGCGATCAGCATGGTCGAGCGGGGGTGAAGCTCGCCGAGATCGATCAGACGACCGATGGCCGTGTCGTCGATCGTGCAGCCGTCCTTGTCCAGGCGCTCCTGGATTCCGCCCTCCCAGTCCGCCGCGTCGATCGGCGCCAGGTCGTAAAACCCGCCGAAGTTGCTGAAGGGCCGCTTGTTCTCGCCGAAGATGTCCTTCATCAGGTGCTCGATCGAGCCGGCGAAGAGGAATGAGACCTGCGACGCGCGCTGGAAGACGGCTCTCATCTGCTGCTGACGCGTTTGCGCCTTGCTGTCCTCGAAGTCGAGGATGCTCTGGAACTCGTCGAGAAAGAGGACGAGCCGCTTTCCATCCTTCCGCGCCACTTCCTGCGGCAGGCGAAGCGCGTACTCCCAGTAGCGCTCCGGGTCCCGTTTGGCGAACCCGGGCTCGAAGGCCATCTCGATGTCGTCGCCCAGTTCGCCGCTCACGGTCGCGATCGCGCGGACCTGCGCGTTGCTCAGCGCGCGCCGGCCCTTCGAGCGGACTTCGTGGAGCAGGCGCTTCAGCGTCGGCCTGTTCGCAATGGTCTGGGTGACGATGGCTTCGGCGAGATTGGTGAGGTCGGTCGCCTCCCAGAGGTCGATCGATGCCGTGTAGATCCCTCGACTCCTCAGTCGGTCGATCGCGGCATCGCAAGCGGTCGTCTTTCCAGTCCGGCGGGGGGCCGCGACGATCAGATTCGTCGCGGCCTCGAGCGCGGCGGCGATCTCTTCGACGTCTTGCGCACGGCCGATCAATTCTCCGGCCGGGATCGGGTCGTCGGTAGGAAACAGCTCACCGGAGGGAATTCTCTTCATACATAAGCATCCTAGCATTTTTTGCTAGGGAGACACTCATTTTTTGCTAGGGAGAGATTTCCGCGTCCCGGGGAGGAGGGAGGTGGGGGTAGCGTCTTCTATCTATATTTCTTGGCCCTCATCTGACATATAAAAGAGCGCTGACTTGATATATTGCGTGGCGTGAATCATCCAGCGGCAACGCACCGGACGACGATCGACATCGATGTCCCGGCCTTCGAGGGCGCGCGCGGGGTGCTCGGAACGACGGGATACAAGGAGACCGTCAACGAGGCGTTGCGGGTCGTGAGCCGCGGTGAGCAGCTGCGTCGGGGGGCGGCACGGATTCGCGCCGGCGAGCTGGACGTGATCACGCCGGAGGAACTGCGAGAGCAGCGCAGCCCGCGCATCTAGTGCTCCGCTATCTCGCCGACACCTCGATCTGGGCGTGGGCGCAGAAGACCGAGCGACCCGACATAAGGGAGAAGCTCGCGACCCGCTACGAGCAGGGCGAAGTCGTCACCTGCGTCCCGGTCGTGCTCGAGGCCATGCATCGCCCCGAGACCTCCGGTCTCTATAAAGAGCGCTTCGACGGTCTGTTCGCGCCCCTGGAGCGGATGCCGCTGGGCGACGCGGGCGTCGAGCGCGCCCTCGCGGTGCAGCGCGAGCTGGCGGAGGCATCCGACGGCAACCACCGCCGCCCCGCGATCGACTTCCTGATCGCCGCCGCCGCCGAGGCGGCCGGGCCAGAGGTCGCCCTCTGGTGCTTCGACCGCGCCCTGAAGGTGATCTGCGACCACACCGGCCAGCCCTGCGAGCCCGAGGAGTCGACCGGGCCAGGGCACTGAAGCCATGGTCACTCGATCGTCGCAGCGGCCCATTCGCGAATCGACGGGATGACCTTGGGCAGCAGGCGCGCGAACTCCTTGGCCTCGCCGAAGATATCCGCGCCAGCCTCCGCTCCCAGGGTGTCGTACTCCTTCTGAAAGATGTTGCGCTTGCCGATCAGCCGGCGCATCGGATCCACGTCTTCGGTTCGGAGTGCTCCGTAGTCCGCAAGTCGTTGCCAGCGGCCGGGTGGCTGCCCTCGTTTCACCGGCGACGTTTCCGGCAGTTCGCCGTGCTTGCCGAGCGCTTCCTCGGCGTCGTTGACGACCTGATTGAGCGCATTGACGATCCGCTCATAGAAGCGCTCGAGGGCGGCTATGCGCTCCTGGGCCTCGAACTCGGTTGAGGTCCAGTCGGCGACGAAGGAGTCCTCGTCGGGGTAGTGGCGGCGAATGGACTCCTTGAGGTCGTCGTAGTTGCTCTCGATGAGCGTAAGACGCTGCGACAGTCGTTTTCGCCTCACGGACCTCCCCGCGTCTGGGCTGTCCGCCTTTCGGGCCATCAACTCGACGCCGCGGCCCGCTCGAACCGTGCTACGGCCTTGCGCTCGGCGGCTTGGAGTTGCTTATCTGCCTGCTTTGCCCGCTGGAGGATCCGGCGTCGTTCACCGAGCAACTCGGGCCAGCACTCGTCGCGATCGACAAGAACGCGGCCCTCGAGGACGATCTCGCCAAGCAGATCGGGCGCGCACTCCTCCAGGTCGCGCAGATGGAGCATCTGCACCTGGCGCACGGAAGCGGCCTCCAGCTTGCCCGCCAGCCGAATACGACCGCGGCGATCGCGCCGTCTGAACTCGACCACGAGGTCGAGGTCGGAGTCCGCGCGCTCGTCCCCGCGAGCCAGGGACCCGAAGATGGCAGCGAAGCGAACGTTCGGCTCGGTCCGCAACACGGCCCGAAGTCGGGTGAGCAACTCCCAGTGGCTGCGCAGGTAAGCCCGCTCCGCCGCATCGACCTCCAACCGCCGCGGCGTCGGGCGCCTACAGCGAAGCGTGCCTGCGCTGACTGCGCGCCGCAACGACCGCTCCGGCACACCCACTTCCCAAGCCAGCTTTTGCAGATGCCCCATCTTCACGAGGATAGTGCATCGTGTGGCCGTTATAAGGGCATTTGTATGGCCGTTACTATATAACAGAACTTGTTATATTGCCGATAAATGATGAGAGAAAGGGATACTTGCAACCCGTATACGCCCGATATGGGTGCGCGCCCGCCGTTTCTGGCGGGCCGGGATGCGGAGCTCGCCTACTTCGACGAGATGCTCGCCCAGCTCCGGGCCGGCGGAACCCAGAAGCACCTGATCTTGACCGGTCTGCGCGGGGTCGGCAAGACGACACTCCTCAACGAGTTCGAGGCCGCCTGCGAGGCCGCCGGCTGGCCCGGGGAGGTGCGCGAGCTGGCGGATGGCTCGCAGATCGGGCACGTAGTGGCGAAGTCGGCGCGAAAGGGCCTTTTGCGGATGAGCGCGACCAAGCGGGCCGGGAGTGCCGTGCGTCGGGCGCTTCAGGTGTTGAACGCCTTCACCCTGACCCTCGGTGACGTCACGCTCAGGTTCGACGTCAACTCGCTGGAGGGTGTCGCCGACTCCGGCGATCTGGCCGAGGATCTTCGCGACCTGCTGGTCGAGGTGGGGATCGCGGCGCGGGAGAACGGCTGCGGCTTTGCGCTGATACTCGATGAGATGCAGAACCTCTCCCGGCGGGACCTGGGGGCGCTGATCGTCGGATTGCACAGGGCGAAGCAGAAGAACCTGCCCGTTGCGCTGGTCGGCGGCGGACTGCCTCTTCTCCCCGAGCTGACGGCTGAGGCCAAGAGCTATGCCGAGAGGGGGTTCGAGTTCCGCCCGGTGGACGCCTTGGACCACGCCGCCGCCGGTGCCGCGCTGGAGGAGCCCGCGCGAGGGCAGGGCGTTTCCTGGCAGCGACCCGCCGTAGAGCGCGTCATCCACCTCACCCAGGGCTACCCGTACTTCCTGCAGGAGTACGGACGTGCGGTCTGGCGAATCGCAGCCGGAGCCTCGATCGGACTCGATGACGTCAAGGCGGCCGAGGCGGTCGCCGGCGAGTATCTCGACCAGAACTTCTTCAGCCAGCGCATCGGCAAGCTGCCGACCACCGAGCGTGGCTATCTCTCGGCGATCGCCTGGCAGGGAGACGGCCCGCAGCGCACTGCCGATGTCGCCCGCGCGCTGGGGAAAGATCCGGGGAGCGTTTCGACGATCCGGGGGCGACTCCTCAAGGCGGGCCTGATCTACGCGCCGAGCAGGGGAGAGATCGACTTCACCGTGCCGCTCTGCGCCGATTACATCCGCCGAGCGATGCCGGAGACCCGTTCGAGCATCGAGGTCTTGGACGAGATGCGCGAAGACCATCGGTAGCGGGCTTACGGGTTATCCGGTAGGTCTTCGGTCCGCATATTGCCGCTGGCCTGAGTTTTTGGCGGATGAAGCCCAAATTTCGGGGATTAAGGGATTCGGGTTGCTGTCGAAGAGGGGAGGGTGATGAATCTGCCAGTGCTTCGGTGCAAAAGGCAAACCCGCTGTGAGGCGGGGGCGCAAAGCTTGCGGGGCTTCCATCCGGAAGCCGGCCGGGCTACCACCGGGGTCGACAGACACCACGTGGCTTCAAGCGACGGGGCTCTGGCGCAAACGATTAGGACCATAGGAGGTCACTAATGTTTCTCCAGAATCTCCGGGCCAAAGTAGGCGCCCGGCTCAGTGGCGAGAAGGGTGAGGCCGGCTTCACGCTGATCGAGCTCCTCGTCGTCATGCTCATCCTCGGCATCCTTGCCGCAATCGCGATCCCCGCCTTCTTCAACCAGCGGGAAAAGGCCACCGACGCCCAGGCCAAGTCCGCGGCGCGGACGGCTGAGACGGCGATGGAGACCTTTGCCACCGAAAACGGCGGTAGCTACGCCGCCGCGACCTCCGCGGACCTTCACACCATCGAGCCGACGCTCGTGGAAGAAAAAGGTGGGGCCAACGAAATCAAGGTAACCAGCAACGCCACTACGTTCAGCGTTACCGCGGTCTCCGGAACCAGCCCTGTCCACGAATTCACCATCAGCCGCGAAGCGGGTGGAGTTGTGAAATTCAGCTGTTTGCCGTTCAAATCCGGCGGTTGTCCGGCCGAACCTGGCGACTGGAGTAAATAGTCGTTTCGCATAGCAAGAGAGCGTTGGCCAGCGAAATGGCCAGCGAGCTTGACAAAGGGCGGGCCTTCGGGCCCGCCCTTTGCATGCCCACGCCTCGGTCGGTACCGCCGGCCCAGTCAACTCCTCATCAAACGTCCACGAAGCTCGTCTTTTCGGCTATAGAAGCCGTCCCGGCGCGCCGATAGGGAGTGGGTGCGTCCCCGCGTGAATCAGAACGAGAGCGAGCAGGGCAGCATCATCATCGAGGTGCTGGTCAGCGCGATCATGCTCGTGATCACCGCCGTCGGCGTCTTCGGCGCCTTCGAGGCCGGCACGCGCGCCAGCGCCGAGGAGCGCCACCGGGCGCAGGCGGACGGGCTGGCTCAGGCCGACCTGGCGCGGCTGCGGACGATGCGGATCTCCGCCCTCGCCAACCTGCAGCAGACGAAAGTCGTGACGATCGAAAAAACCCCCTACACGGTGGAATCGGCGGCTGAGTTCCAGACCGATAAAGCCGGCACCGCCTCCTGCAAAGAAGGGGAAGCCTCTGCCGATTACGTCGAGATCCGCTCGACGGTGACCTGGCCTTCGATCGGCACTCGCGCCCCGGTCGTCGCCCAGAGCCTCGTCGCGCCGCCGAACGGATCGATCTCGGCCAGCAGGGGCTCGCTGGCGATCCAGATCGTCGATGCAGAAAGCGCCGGCATCGAAAAAGTCGGGTTGACCGGCACCGGCGCCGGCACTTTCTTTGGCTACACGGGTCTCGACGGCTGCGCGATCTTCGGCGATCTGCCAAAAGGGGAATACTCGTTGACGCTTTCGGGCCCGACGCTGGTCAACAAAGACGGCCAGGCGCCGAAACCGTTGAAAACGAGCGTGGTCGAAGAGAGCACCAACACGCTGGCGCTCCAGTACGCCAAACCCGGCGAAGTGACGGCCAAATTCGAAACCATGGTGGAAGGGAAACTGACCCCCTCCAGCGCCGACGCCATCGTCGCCTACAACAGCGGCATGAAAGTGGCCCGCATATTCGGAACGCCGGGCGCTCCCCAGGCGGAAGTGACGGCCAAGCCGCTCTTCCCGTTCTCCTCGACCTACGCCGTCTACGCTGGGACCTGCGTCGGCAACGAACCACTGCCGGCCGGCGAACTGACCGGACCCGGCCCGGTAGCGGAAGCCCTGGTTTCGCCGAGTGGGAACACCGACGTCACGATCGAGTTGCCGGCGCTGCACCTGACGGCGTGGAGTGGGGCGAGCGGAGAAGACCCCGAAAACATCCCGGTCGAAGGCGCGACCGTGAAGCTGGCCGACACCAGCTGCGAAGAAGGCGAACCGGTCGTGCGCACGCTCACGACGAATTCTCAAGGAGAACTGCCGGATCCCGGCCTCCCATATGGGACCTATGACGTCTGCGTCTCGGACGGCAAAAAGCACGTCGTCGTCGGCGGCGGGGTGAAAGTCCCGCTGGAACCGGAAAAAATGGAGGCGGGCACCCCTCTGCCGGTCTACCTCAGCGACCCGGGGGCTCTGGCGGGCCCATGCCCATGAGAGACGAGCACGGCTACACCCTGGTCGAGCTGTTGGTGGGCATGATGATCTCGCTGGTCGTGCTGGCCGCGATCATGGCGATGGTTCAGGTGGCCACCGGCAATCAGAACCGGGTCTCCGAGCACGTGATCGCCAACCAGCGCGGCCGGCCGACGATGAATCGGATCATCGACCGGCTCCACTCGGCCTGCGTCTCCCCGGGCCTCGCGCCGGTGCAGGAAGAAAGCAGCGACAGCTCGCTGATCCTCCTCTCGAAGAGCGGATCCGCCGTCAGCCCGACTCCCAACAGGTACGTCTTCACCTTCTCGGGAGGGGCGCTGACGGAAACGACCGCCCTGGGCAGCGGCAGCGAACCCGCCGACTGGACCTATGGCACCCCTTCGTCCCCGGTGCAGCTCGTCGATGGCATCGCCACCGCGAAGGCCGGCGAACCGCCCGCTACCGTCCCGGTCTTCAGCTACTTCGCCTACGAAGGCGGCCAGGTTGCGACGACGCCGCTTGTGACTCCGCTCAGCAAAGAAGACGCGGCGAGGGCGGTCGAGGTCAACATCGCCTTCACGGTCGCGCCCCGCGCGGGCGCCGTCTCCGACCCGAGCGCCCTGGTCACCCTCACCGACTCGGCGACGCTGCGCATCGAACCGGCCTCCGAGGACAGCGCCCAGGTGAACCTGCCATGTCTTTGAACGCCGTGCGCAAGCGCCTCCGCGAGGAGGGCGGCTACACGATGATCGCCGTGATCGGCGCGATCTCGCTCGTCTCGATGCTGGCGGCGGCGACGCTGGCGGCGACCAACGGCGACGTCAACCTCGTCCAGTTCGACCTCAACCACCGCCGTGCGCATGCGGCGGCGGAGGCCGGCATCGCCGACTACTCGTTCCACCTCAACAACGACAACAGCTACTGGGCACGCTGCGCCGAAGTGCCGGAACCGAACGCGGTCAACCAGGCGGGCTCGACCGCGAGGCGTCGCTCGGTGCCGGGTCCGGCGGGAGAGACCTACGCGATCGAACTGCTGCCGGCCGGTTGGCCGGAATCCGGCCATTCGACGTGCGAAACGGCCCATCCGACCGAATCGATGCTCGAGTCCGGTGGCGTCAACACCGGTTCCTTCCGCATCCGCTCGACCGGTTACGCAGGCGGCGCCAAGGCCTCCCTGGTCGCGACCTATAAGCGGGCGAGCCTGCTCGACTACATCTACTTCACCCAGTACGAGACCTCGGACCCAGTCACCTATGGCAGCGAATCCTCGGTCAACTACGCCTACGAAAACTGCGAAAAATTCCGCCGGGAAGGGCGGATTTCCTGGTGCGACACGATCGTCTTCATCAGCGGCGATGAAATCAAAGGCCCGTTGCACACGAACGACGACCTGGCGATCTGCGGCACGCCGAAATTCGGACGCGACAGCTCCGACCTGATCGAGGTCAGCGCGCCGCCCAAAGGCTGGCTCGACGCCGGCTGCTATGGCTACGGCACGGCGAACCCCACTTTCGCGGGGCCGCTCGTGACCACGGCACCGGTTCTGAAACCGCCGGCGACGAACGAACGGTTGAAGAAAATCGCCGGGCCCGAATACACGTTTTCCTGCCAGACCAAGATCGAACTCGAAGGCACGAAAATGACGGTGACGACCAACAAAGGCAAAGTCGCCAACGTGCCCTTTCCGACCAGCGGCGTCATCTATATCCAGAACGGCTCCTGCCCGGATCTGGTCGAAAGCGGCAAAATCAAGCCCTGGCCGCAGTGCCCGCAGTACTCGCCGTTCAAAGCGACGTATTCGAGCTATCCCGAAGGCTTGGATTGCGGGATCGCCTACGTCAGCGGCAACTACTCGAGCCAGCTGACGATCGCCGCCGAGAACGACATCATCGTCAACGGCAACATCACCAGGAACTCCGGAACCCAGGGCCTGCTGGGCCTGATCGCCAACAACTTCGTCCGGGTCAAGCACCCGTTCTGTCGCAACAAGAAAAGCGGTGAGACCGGTGGTGTCGAAGGCTGTCCGAGCAACATGGTGCCCGCCGAGACCGGCAAGAACGAATGCCATTCCGGCGAAAACGCCACCGGGACCCTTTCGAGCCCGACGATCGAAGCGGCGATTCTCGCCATCGAACACTCGTTCATCGTCGACCACTACGACTGTGGCAGCTCGCTGGGCACCTTGAAAGTGAAGGGCGCGATCTCGCAGAAGTTCCGCGGGGCGGTCGGCGTCACCTCCGGAACGGGCTACAAAAAGAGCTACGAATACGACGACCGCCTGCGCTACATGGAGCCGCCCAACTTCCTCGATCCGGTGGAGCCCGCCTGGCACATCCAGCGCGAGACGCTCGACTACCCCTGATCCGTCCGGCGGGCGCCCTCGCCTGAACCTCAAGGATCGGCCCCACGGCGCCGATCCCACACCGTGCAGATGGCGGCTATAGCCTCATTCGGGTTCATCGGCGGCGCCGTGACCGGCAGCTTCCTCAGCGTGGTCGCCCACCGGGTGCCGCGGGGCGAGTCGATCGTCGGGCCGCGCTCGCGCTGCGCGAGCTGCGGCGCCCAGATCGCCGCCTACGACAACATCCCGGTCGTCTCCTGGCTGCTGCTGCGCGGGCGTTGCCGGCATTGCGGCGAGCGGATCTCCGCCCGCTATCCGCTGATCGAGATCGGCACCGGGCTGCTCTTCGCGGTGACCGTGTTGGTCTTCCGGGACGAACCGGCGCAGCTGGCGCTCGGGCTGGTCTTCGTCGCCACCCTTGCGGCGATCACGCTGACCGATCTCGAGCTGCGGCTGATCCCGAACAAGATCCTGCTCGTCTCGGCGTTCGCCGGAGTCGCGCTCGCCGCCGGCCTCGACCCCTCGAGCCTGCCCGAACGGGCGATCGCCGCGGCGGCGGCGGGCGGCCTGCTCTTCGCGGTCGCGCTCGCCTATCCGCGCGGGATGGGGATGGGCGACGTCAAGCTCGCCGCCGTAATGGGCCTCTACCTGGGCCGCTCGGTGGCGCCGGCGCTGCTGATCGGCTTCGCCGCCGGCTCGCTCTTCGGCCTGGCGCTGATCGCCCGCCACGGGGCGGCGGCTCGCAAGCAGGCCGTTCCCTTCGGCCCGTTCCTCGCCCTCGGCGGCGTGATCGGCCTTCTGGCCGGCGAACAGATCGTCGATTGGTATCTCGGCACCTTCTAGGCCCGCCCACTCGTAGGTCCGTCCAGGTTTTCCTATAACTGGGTAGTTGCAGGGCGAAAGGTCTGGGGCATCTCTGTCGATGCAGGGAGGGCGTGCCTTCCTTTGCCCTGACCAAGCCCAAGTTCTCCCTGACCAAGCCCAAGCTCGGACCGGTCGTCGGCCTCGACATCGAGGCCGGCAGCATCGCCGCGACCGAGGTCGCGGTCAACGGCTCGGTCCAGGTGACCGCCTCCGCTATCGGCGCTCTCGACGCCGGCGCCTTCCACGAGGGCGAGGTGCTCGATCCGGGCCTCCTCTCCGCGGCGCTGAAGTCGTTCTTCGCCGAGCACAAGCTCTCCAAGCGGGTGCGGGTCGGGATCGGCAACCAGCGCCTCGTCGTCCGGATGATGCGCCTGCCGGCGATCGAGGACGCCAAGGAGATGGAGGCGGCGGTCCGCTTCCAGGCCCAGGAGCAGATGCCGATGCCGCTCGACCAGGCCGTGCTCGAGCACCAGGTCGTCGGCGGCGTCGCCGCCGAGGAGGGCGGCACCGCCCAGGTCGATGTCGTCGTCGCCGCCGCTCGCCGCGAGATGGTCGCCTCCTTCGTCGAGCCGCTGCGCCGCGCCGGCCTCGACCCGGTCGGCGTCAACCTCGCCGCCTTCGGCATGATCCGCGCCCTCGCCGGCGCCGGTGCGCAGCCGGACGGCGCCGCCGAGCCGGGGGAGGGCCAGGCCGGAGCCGTCCTCTACTGCAGCCTCGGCGACGTCACCAACCTCGCCGTGGCGCGAGGCCGCGCCTGCCTCTTCACCCGCGTCTCCCACGTCGGTTTCGAGGCTCTTTCAGCCCGCCTGGCGGCCGCTCGCGGGCTCGCCCCCGAGCACACCGCCCAGTGGCTCTCCTACGTCGGGCTCGAGACCCCGATCGAGGATCTCGACGGCGACGCCGAGACGATCGCCGAGGCGCGGCGCACGCTCGAGGACGGCGTCGGCTCGCTGACCGACGAGCTGCGCCTCTCGCTCGACTACTACGGCGCCCAGGAGGCCGTTCTGCCGGTCGAGAGGATCGTCCTCTGCGGCCCCGGCAGTGCCATCCCCGGCCTGCCGGCACGGATGGAAGCCGGCCTCGGCATGCCGATCTCCGTCGCCCGCCCGGCGGCGCTCGGCAGCTTCGACGAGCCCTCGGCCGCGCGCCTCACCGTCCCATTCGGCCTTGCCTTGGAGGACTGAGGGATGCGCCCCGTCAACCTGATCCCGCCCGAGGACCGCCGCGGCGAACAGGCGCCGCTGCGCACCGGCCCGCTCCCCTACATCGTCCTCGCCGCCCTGGTGGCGGTGCTGATCGGCGTCAGCGCGCTGGTCCTGGTCGACAACCAGATCTCCGAAAGCAAGAGCGAAGTCGCGACCTTGGAAAGCGAAGACGCCGCGGCCGCGGCCAAGGCCCAGCAGCTCGCCTCCTACACCCAGTTCCAGGAGATGAGCGAACAGCGGGTGGCGACCGTGCAGAGCCTCGCCGACAGCCGCTTCGACTGGGAACGGGTGATGCGCGAACTGGCGCTGGTCCTGCCGGGCGACGTCTGGCTCACCACCCTCACCGCGACCGCCTCGCCCGACGTCAGCCTCGAAGGCGGCGGCGGGTCGTCGGGGAATCTGCGCGCTCAGGCGCCGGGCCCGGCGCTGGAACTGGTCGGCTGCGCCTCGGGGCAGAACGCGGTCGCCGGCTTCGTCATCGCGCTCAAGGACATCGACGGCGTCACCCGGGTCGGGGTCGAATCCTCCGAACTGGGCGAAGAAGAAGACGCCGAAGAAGCCGCGTCAACCGAAGTGGGCGCCAACACCGGATCGAGCGGCGACGAATGCCGCACCCGCTCGTTCATCGCCAAATTCGCCCTCGTCGTCGCCTTCGACGCCGCACCGGTCCCGACCGAAGAATCCTCGGAATCGACGGTCTCGGCGCCGGTCGAAACGGCCGAATCCACGTCCTCCTCGGAATCGTCCGAAGGCACGGAAGGCGAATGAGATGAAGGCGAAACTCGGCTCATCCAACGCCGCCGTCGTAGCGGTGCTCGCCCTGGTCGTGCTCGGCGTCGCCTTCTACGCGATGGCGCTCAGCCCGAAGCGCGACGAAGCGAGCAAGCTCGAAGCCCAGGTCGAACGGGTCAAGGGCTCGCTCGCCCAGCACGAAGCGGAAATCGCCGGCGCCGAAGAAGCGAAGGCCGACTTCCCGGTCGAATACCAGAAGCTCGTCGTGCTCGGCAAGGCCGTGCCGGGCGGCGACGAAACCGCCTCGCTGCTGGTCCAGGTCAACCACATCGCCGACCGCTCGCAGGTGCGCTTCAGCAACCTCGCGCTCTCCTCCGAAGGGTCGGGGGAAAGCTCGGAAACCACGCCCTCGGCGGCGGAAGCAGGCGCCGCGCCGATCTCCCCGACCGAGGTCGCCGCCTCGACCATGCCGCTGGGCGCGGCCGTCGGCCCGGCCGGCCTCGGCGTGATGCCCTACACGCTCACCTTCACCGGCAGCTTCTTCCACGTCGCCGACTTCATCAAGGGCCTCGACAAGATGGTCAAGACGCAAAACGAAAAGGTGACCGTCGACGGGCGCCTGCTGACCGTCAACGGCTTCTCCCTGCAGGCGGCGCCGAAAGCCGAATTCCCGACCCTGGAAGCGAGCTTCTCCGTCACCGCCTATCTGACCCCGCCCGGCCAGGGCCTCGCCGGCGGCGGCCTGCCGGAAAGCCCGCCCGCGACCGAAGCGACCCCGGCCTCGACCACCACCGGAGGTGTGGCGCGATGAAGAAGCTGAAGGGACCGGAGCTGAAGATGCCCGAGCTGAAGGTGCCGGACTTCCTCTCGGACCTCTACTACGACCTGCGCGACCGCCGGCTGCTGCCGCTGGTCGCCCTGGCCGTGGTCGCGATCGCCGCCGTGCCCTTCCTGCTCGGCGGCGAAGTCGAACAGCCGGCGCTGCCCTCGCCCGGCGCCGCCGCGCTGGGCGCCTCTCCCGAAAAGACCTCGAAGCTGACCGTCGTCGAGGCGACGCCGGGGCTGCGCGACTACCGCAAGCGCCTGCGCGGCCGCTCGGCGACCGACCCGTTCGTGCAGCACTACACCGAATCGGCAGGGGGCTCCGCCACGGGCTCCTCGGGCGGAGGATCGTCCTCCGCTGAATCGTCCTCGTCGGGGGCCTTCAGCGAAGAATCGGTGACGACCGAAAGCACCACGGTCGAAGTGGAAGCCGGCGGCGGATCCTCCGGCGGCTCCCACGGCGGCGGCTCTTCGAACGGCTCCGGCGGGAGCCCCCCCGGCAGCGGCCAGACCGAAGGCGTCCGCCTCTTCGAATTCGTCCTCGACGTGCAGATCTCCCACACGGAAACGACCGCCGACGGCGGCCAGAAGATGAGCGACCCCGAACTCCGCCATAACGTCCGCTCGCTGACGCAGCTGCCCGGGAAGAAGGCGCCGGTTGTCACCTCGATGAGCATCAACCTCCACACCGGCAAGGTCGTCTGGCTCGTCTCCAACGACGTGCAGTCCCTCGACGGCGAATTCGACTGCATCGCCCGCGCGCCGAGCGGCACCTGCGAACTGGCCGAAGTCGAACCGGGCTTCCCGCTCGAACTCGTCTACGGGCCGGCCAAGGTGCTCTACCGGGTCAAGGTGACGAATATCGACACGGTCTGGGCGGGCAAGGCCGGCGATCAGCGCTCCTCCCGCGCGGACTTTTCGGTGCCCGCCGGCGCCGCCCCTTCGCAGCCATAACTTCAGTAAGTGAAGCTTTGGCGCTAAACTCGCTCTGGCGAGCCGATCCAACGTTCCCGGCACGCCCGAAGGGCCTTGAGAATGAGCGCCGAAAGCAACTCCCGATGTCCCGTCTGTCGCACCGCCGACGTCGTCTGCGGTAAGTGGACGCTCCTCGTCATCCGCGACCTGGCCGAGGGTTGCAGCCGCTTCTGCGAGCTCGAGCGCTCGCTGGAGGGGATCAGCCCGCGCACCCTCTCGTTGCGCCTGCGGGCGCTCGAAGAGGAGGGGATCGTCACACGCAACACCTTCCCCGAGGTGCCGCCGCGGGTCGAGTACGCGCTGACCGAGAAGGGTGAGGCGCTGGTGCCGCTGATCGAGGACATGCGGCGCTACGGCACTCGCTGGCTGTTCGAAGAGCCGGCCGCGGTACCCGCGTAGCTGTCCTGCAAGGCGTGTTGCATGCGCAGGAGCGGGTAGGGACGGGAGGAAGGCTGGGACGTGCGTGATCCGCTTCTAAATGAGGCTCTGCGGCGGCTGGCTGCTGAGGCTGCCACGCGCTTCTCGATGCTGGTCGCCAGTGGGGAGCAGATTCCTTTTGATGTTGCTGAGTCCGCCGGTCCGGATGAGGCCTTCTTTCATAGCTACGTGCCGCTGACCTCGCGCTTTGTGCTTGAGCGGGAGGGGGAGCTGCGGTCCTTGGCTGCTTTTGAGCCGGCGCGGGAGGCCGTGGCGCTGGCCGGCGTCGCCGCTCCTTATATGGAGCAGCGCGGTGAGGCCGTTCCCGCCGATCCCGGCGAGCGGGCGGCGCGGATGCTGACGATCTTCATTGCCGGGCTCTGGGACGGCTGCACCGAGTTCTCGCTCGACCGCGAGCGGCTCGAGAGCGCCCTCGCGGTGCTCGACGCCGAGGCCGGCGACGTCGACGAGGCGGACATCGTCGTCGTGCCGCTGGTCGGTCTGCGGATGCCGCTCGCGCGGCTGCGGCTGCCGCACGGCATGCAACTGGTCCGCGCCGACAGCTTCGAGGCGCCGATCGAGGCGATGCGCAGCGAGGGCATGGGCCGCGCCGCCTGGGAGCCGCAGTTTCTGGCGATCGCCGAGCAGGCCGAGGGCGCCGACAGCGCCGCCGCCGCTCTCCAGCAGCTCGCCGACCTGATCAGCGTCATGCGCCTCTTCAAGGCCGGTGGGGTCGGGCTCGGGCCGCACGCCTTCGCGCCCACCGGAGAGGGCCGCTGGCGCCGCATCGCGACCGGCGCCCCGGCGCCCCGCGCCGACGACTACAAGCTGAACGAGGAGGAGGCGGCGCGGCTGGTCGACCTCGCCGCGACACTCGAGGCCAGGCCCGACCCGGCCGGCCCGCTCGCCTGGGCCGTGCGCCGCTTCGAGCTCGGCTGCGAGCGGCCTTCCCCCGCGGAGGGGCTGAGCGACCATCTTCTCGCCCTGCGCGCCGTGCTCGACGGGCAGGGCCCGGTCGGCGCCTCGCTGCCGATGCGCGCCGCGGCGCTGATCGCCGACGGGTCGACCGATCGGCTCGGCGCCCGCGAGCGGGTCGAAGCGGCGCTGGAGCTGGAGCGCGCGCAGATGTCCGGCGCCTCGGCCGAGAGCGCCGGCGAGCTGGCCGGCTGGGCAGAGGAGTGCGTGCGCCGGATCCTCCGCGAAGCCGCTCTTGGAGAGCTCGGCGCCGATCTCAACGAGGCCGCCGACGAGACCCTGATCGCCACCGGCCTCGACACGGGCGACGCCGCGATCGCGGTCGTCGCGCAGGACCTCGCCCCCGAACCCGCCCCGCTTCCCGAGCCCGCTGTGGACTTTGAACAGGCCACAGCACGTCAAAAGTCCACAGCGCCGAAAATCGAGCCGACGGAGGAGCACGACATGGACCAGGACACCCGCATCCTCGAGCCGGTTCCGGCCGAGCACGAGATCCGCATAACCGCGACCCACTGGCTCGACGAGGTCGAGGTCGAGGAGAGCACGCTCGACTTCCCGGCGATCGACGGAGACGTCTCGCACCGCGACAGGATCGACACCCCGCGCGTGCGCCACCTCTTCCCGGTCCCCGAGAACGCCGACTGGGATGTCAAAGAGCTTCGCTACGACCACTACGAGGGCCGCGGCGCCAGCTGACCGGCAGTCTCAGGCGCGACCAGCGGCGATCTCTATCCGCTCCTCGTTCGAGGCGAACAGGTAGCGGTTGATCTCGGCGAGGCCGCCGAGGTCGTGGACGTCCTCGTCCAGATAGGGGACGCGGATCACGCCCCGCGTGCGCAGCTCCCTGGCCAGGTGCTCGATGTTGCGGGCGTCGCGCTCGGCCAGCGCCTGGTAGTCGGCGAAGTTCTCGGCGGCGCGCCTGGCGAGGTCCTCATCGCCCAGTTTCTCGCCGAGCGCTCCCTCGAGGTCCGCCCCGTCGCCGCGCAGGCGCTCGGCCGGGTAGTGGACCTTGTTGACGATCACGCCGCCGAAGGGCAGTTTCGCCTCGACCAGCTTGCGGTGGAAGTAGACGGCCTCGTCGATCGGCTCGCCCTGCGGCCCGCAGACGACGAGGAAGCAGGTGTGGGGGTCGGCCAACAGACTGTTGACCCTCTTGGCACGGGCCTGGAAGCCGTCGACCATGCCGCTGAAGGCGTTGAAGAACTCGGCCAGGTCGGCGAGCAGGTCGAAGCCGACGATCCGCTTGAAGACCGAGAGGGCGACCGAGGCGCCGCGCCCGGCGACCTTCGCGGCGAACCCGGTCGGCTTCATGAACATGCGCAGCGAGCGGCCCTCGATGAACTGGGTGAGCCGTTTGGGGGCATCGAGGAAGTCGAGCGCGTTGCGGGTCGGCGGCGTGTCGAGGACGAGCAGGTCGAAGCGTCCGCTGGTGTGCAGCTCGAAGAGCTTCTCCATCGCCATGTACTCCTGCGAGCCGGCCAGCGCGTTGGAGATCTGCTGGTAGATGCGGTTGTTCAGCACCCGGTCGCGCGACTCCTCGTCGGGCGCCTGGCGGGCGACCAGCTCGTCGAAGGTCGCCTTGGCGTCGAGCATCATCGCCCACAGCTCGCCCTTGATCTCGATCCCGTGGCGCTCGAACAGCTCCGGGTCGACCCGCGTCGCCTCGTTGCCCAGCTCGCGCAGGCCGAGCGAGTCGGCGAGCCGCTTCGCCGGGTCGATCGTCAGCACGCAGACGCGCAGCCCGCGCGCCGCCATGCCGGCGGCGATCGCCGCCGAGGTCGTCGTCTTGCCGACCCCGCCCGAGCCGGCGCAGATGCAGATGTCCTTGCCCGCGAGGATCTCGTCGATGGCCGGCATCAGCCCAGCCTCTTCGCCAGCGTATGCGCCGCCTCGACGCCCAGTTCGGGCTCGAAGAGGAAGGGGAGGGTCTTCACGGGCGCCTCGACCCGGCGGCGCAGGCGGGCCAGCTGGGCGCGCTGGGAGCGGGCGCGGCCGTGCTCGGAGACGGCGGCGCGGGCGGCGGCGCGCACGCTCCCGTTCTCGCCCTCGGCCAGCTCGGTGAGCCGCTCGGCCTCCTGCTTGGAGAAGCGCTCGGGGTAGAGCCCGTTCAGGTAGATGCGGTCGACGGCGACGCCGACCTCGGCGCGCAGCTCGCTCTCCAGCGCCGCGGTCTCGTTGACCGGCATCTCCTCCGGCAGGGCGACGATCGCGGTCCCCGTGTGCTCCTGGTCGGTGATCAGGCGGTTGAGCTGCTGTGCCTGCGAGTGGATCGGGCCGACGCGGGCGATCGCGGCGAAGGTGCGCGGCGTCTGCAGGAAGCCGATCCCGTGGCCGGTGGCGGGGGCGTCGACGATCACCAGGTCGTACTTGCGGCCGCTCTTGACCTTGCGGTCGAGCTGGGCCAGCTCCCAGATCTTGCCGATCGTGACCAGCTCCTTGAGCCCCGGGGTGGCGGCGGCGAGGTAGGAGAAGATGCGACTGCGGAAGAGCAGGTCGCGCATCGCCCGGACCTTGAGCTGGAGCAGGACGTACTCGCGCATCGACTCGTCGGGGTCGATCGAGATCGACCAGAGGTTCTCCGCCATCTCGACCTCGTGGAAGCCGACCTCGGTGTGATCGAAGATCCGCGAGGCGTTCTCCTGTGAGGAGACCTCGCAGACGATCGTGCGCTTGCCTTCCTCGGCCGCGCGGATTCCCAGCGCGACCGCGACGGTGGTCTTGCCGACTCCTCCCTTGCCGGTCACGAAGACCAGTCGCTTGTCTAATAGCTCAGGCGTGGGCAATGACAGATTCCAAATCCCGGCACGCCTGGATGACGCGCGTGGCACTGCGCATCTCTGCGTCTTCGGGCTTGCCTTTAGCGCCGCTAAAGGCGGCGCCCTGCATCCTTGATCTGCTTGGCCACGCACGCCCCCAGTCGCACCTGGCTTTGGAATCTGTCATTGCGGGCAATTGGTAGCAATTTCTGATTCGGGGAGGAAACGCAAGCGCCTATACGAATACTCGCGCAATGGGATTTCTTAGCCGCAAGACCAAAATCGCGCCCGTGCCCGTCGACGAGCCCCATCCTATTGTGGAGGAGCTGGAGCAGATGGAGGAGGCGGTACCGGAGACGCCGCCAGAGCCTGCCCCTGCCCCTGCCCCTATGCCAGTGGCAGAGGCACAACCCACGGATGAGCCCAGTGAGCCCGAGCGCTTCATGCCTCGCGACCTGATTGCCCCCTCGCGTCATGAGGCTGTCGTGGAGGAGCCTGTCGCCGAGGTGCCGACCAAGCACGCCGACGTGATCGCCTTTGCCAATCAGAAGGGTGGGGTCGCGAAGACGACCACTACCTTGAACCTTGCCGTCGCCTTCGCCGAGTCCGGGCACCGCGTGCTCTGCATCGACCTCGACCCGCAGGGCAACCTGACGATGAGCCAGGGGATCGATCCCGACAAGGTCGAAAAGAGCCTCTACGACGTGCTCGTCAACGACATGCCGATCAGCGAGATCATCCAGCACCGCGAGATCGACATCGCCGTCGCCTCGATCGACCTGGCCGGCGCGGAGATCGCGATGAGCACCAAGATCGGCCGCGAGCGCTCGCTGGAGAAGGCGCTGAAAGAGGTCATCGCCGACTACGACTTCGTCTGCATCGACACGCCGCCCAGCCTCGGGCTGCTGACGATCAACGCGCTGACCGCCGCCAACAAGGTGATCGTCCCCGTCCAGTGCGAGTATTTGTCGATGCGCGGACTGGTCCAGCTCCAGAACACGCTGACGATGATCCAGGAGAACCTCAACCCCGAGGTGCGGATCGAGGGCATCCTGCCGACGATGCTCGACTCGCGCACGGTCCACGCCAAGGAGGCGGTCGAGATCCTCGAGGAGAACTTCGGCGACCTCGTCTTCAAGTCGCGGATCAAAAAGGCGATCAAATTCGCCGAGGCCCCCGTGAAAGGCGCCAGCGTGCTCAAGTACGATCCGCAGAGCAACGCTGCGGGTTACTATCGAGACTTGGCCGAGGAGGTTTTGGCAGATGAGTCGGCGTAAGCGGGCGAGCATGCGCGAGGGTCCCCTCGCCGACCTCTTTCGCAGTACGTCTGACGACGCCTCGGGCGATTCTTCTGAGGGCTCTGAGCCCTCAGCCGCGGGTCCTGTCGCGGGGGAGGGCACCTCCCCCTCGCAGGCTACGGGGGAGGAACCCACCCCCACGCCACCCACGGGAGAGGGGCTGACCGGGGAGGGATCGGGCGAAGCAGCTCCCGGAGGCGCGCGGGACGAGGTGGCTTCGGGTGGAGCTGGATCCGCTGAGACGCCGCCTGAAAGATTGAAGAGGGTCTTCTCCGAGGAGCCTCAGATTCGCGACGAGCGGTCTGACACTCCGCGCTACGGCCGCGAGGAACCTGCGTATGAGCCGCCCGGCTCGGGCGAGCCGCATCAGCCTGTTATCCGCGTTGTCGGCGTCGGCGGAGCCGGGGTCAACGCGGTCAACCGGATGGTCGACGCGAACGTGCCCGGGGTCGAGTTCATGGCTGTCAACACCGATCTTCAGTCGCTGCAGCTCTGCGTCGCCGATGTCACCGTCCATATCGGCGACGAGCAGACGCGCGGCCTCGGCGCCGGCGCCGACCCGCAGGTCGGCCACCGCTCCGCCTTTGAGGAGCAGGACAAGATCAAGCGCCTGCTGAAGGGATCCGACATGGTCTTCGTCGCCGCCGGCGCGGGCGGCGGCACCGGCAGTGGCGCCGCCCCGGTCATCGCCCGCCTCGCCCGCGAGGTCGGCGCGCTGACCGTCGGCATCGTCACCAAGCCGTTCAGCTTCGAGGGCTCGCGGCGTGGCGACCAGGCCGGCAAGGGGATCGAGGACTTGGCGGCGGAGGTCGACACGCTGATCGTCGTCCCCAACGACCGCCTGCTCGAGGTGCTCGACCAGCACACCTCGATGGTCGAGGCCTTCCAGGTCGCCGACGACGTGCTGCGCCAGGGCGTGCAGGGAATCTCCGACCTGGTCACCCTGCCGGCGCTGATCAACCTCGACTTCGCCGACGTGCGGACGATCATGTCCGACGCCGGCCGGGCGCTGCTCGGGATCGGCATGGGCAGCGGCGAGGGCCGCGGCCTGCTCGCCGCCGAGAAAGCGATCTCCTCACCCCTGCTGGAGACCTCGATGGAGGGTGCGCGGGCGATCCTGCTCTCGATCACCGGCGGTCCCGACCTCTCCCTGGTCGAAGTCAGCGAGGCGGCGAAGCTGGTCGGCGAGGCTGCCCACCCCGACGCCAACATCATCTTCGGCGCCAACATCGACGAGGAGCTGGGCGACCAGATCTGGGTCACCGTCGTCGCCACCCGCTTCGATGGACAGGCCACGCCGCGCCGCGCCGCCGAGCCGACGATCCGCCGCACCAAAGACGCAGGCCGCGGCCGCGCGCCGCGCAACGAGAAGGCCGGCGAGCTGAGCTCGCTGGACGTGCCTGAGTTCCTCCCTGGATAGTTCGACGCCATGACCGGCGTCGTCGCGGCGGGGCACCCGCTTACCGCCGAGGCGGGAGCCGAGGTCCTGCGCGCCGGCGGCAACGCCGTCGACGCCGCGGTCGCGGCCGTCCTCTCCTCCTTCGCGGTCGAGAGTCCCCTGACCGGCTTCGGCGCCGGTGGGTTCATGATGGTCAGCCGCGGCGAGGAGACGGTCCTGATCGACTTCTTCGTCGCCGCGCCCGGCAAGGACGGGGCCGAGCGTGGGGTGGAGCTTGCCCCCGTCCCGGTCCACTTCGACGAGGAGACCGTGCAGACGTTCTACGTCGGGCCGGCGTCCTGTGGCGTGCCGGGAACGGCGGCCGGCCTGGAGTTGGCGCTGCGGCGCTTCGGCACGGCCCCGCTCGCCGATCTGACGCGGGCCGGCGTGAAGCTCGCCCGTGAGGGCGCCCCGGTCAACGCCGAGCAGGCCTACATCCTCGAGATCCTCTGGCCGATCCACCGGCGGCTCGCCGAGACCAGGCAGCTCTACGCACCCGAGGGGCGGCCGCTGGGCGAAGGGGACGTCTTCCGCTTCGCGGAGCTGGCCGAGGCGCTGGAACGCTTCGGCGCCGAGGGCGCCGAGCCCTTCTATCGCGGCGAGGTCGCCGCCGCGCTGAGCGGCTATGTGTCCGCGCACGGCGGCACGCTGGGCGCGACCGACCTGGCCGAGTACGAAGCGATCGAGCGGAGGCCGGTCGCGGTGCCGTTCCGGGGGGCCGAGGTGCTGACCAACCCCCCGCCATCGGCGGGCGGGATCCTGATCGCCCACTCGCTCGGCCTGCTCGAGCGGCTGGCCGAGGGCAGCGGCCCCGAACAGCTGGTGGCCGCGATGGGCGCGGCCAACGCGGCGCGCGACGAGGCGTTCGCCGAGGCGCTCTATGGCGACGAGCCGCACGCGGCCCTGCTCGACCCGGCCGCGCTCGACGCCACCGCCGCGGCAGCGCGCAGCGCGCCCCCGTTCAGCGGCGCGATGCCGCCCGCGCCCGGCGATCTGCTCGGCTCGACCACCCACATCGCGGTGCTCGACGGCGAGGGGATGTGCGCCAGCGTCACCTGCTCCAACGGCTCCGGCTCTGGCGTCCTCGTCCCCGGCACCGGCGTGATCCTCAACAACATGCTCGGCGAGGAGGACCTCAACCCGCTCGGGTTCCACGCGATCGCCGCGGGCCGCCGGGTGCCGTCGATGATGGCGCCGACGGTGGTGCGCCGCGACGGCGAGATCGAGCTCGGCCTCGGCAGCGCCGGCTCCAACCGGATCCGCTCGGCGATCCTGCAGACGGTGGTGCGCGCGGTCGAGCAGGGGATGGGCGCCGGTGACGCCGTGCGCGCGCCTCGCCTGCACTTCGAGGGGGGCGTCGTCCAGGCGGAGCCCGGGATCGACGAGGGGGCGCTGGCGCGGATCGAGGCCCGCGGCATCCCGGTCCTGCGCCGGCCGCGGATCAACCTCTTCTTCGGCGGCGTGCAGGCGGTCGCCCGCGATCGCACCACGGGCGCCCTGAGCGGCGGCGGCGACCCGCGCCGCGGCGGCGCCGTAGCCACGGCGTAGTCATGGCTGTCTCGCTTTTGTGCCGCATGGCGACACCAAGGCGACACAGGGTCGCATCCGGGGGGAGAATGCCGCCATGTCGGAACTCCCGATGATCGATTTCGAGGCGGAGGGGCTGCTCGACGGCGTCGAGGGCGAGGCGCGCGAGGCGCGGCTTGCGTTGCTCGAACGCCTCGCCGGCGAAGGCGTCCCGCTGGAGGAGCTGCGCGAGGCGGTCGAAGGCGGGCGCCTTGTCCTACTGCCGGTCGAGCGTGCCGTGGCCGGCGACGGCCCCCGCTACACCCCGCGTGAAATCGCCGAGATCGCCGAGGTGGGGCTGGACCTGCTGCAGCGCGCGACGGCGGCGGTCGGGATCCCCTACCCCGACCCCGACGAGCGCTCGCTGACCGCCTCCGACCTGGAGGAGGCGAAGCGGATCAAGGCCTTCCGCGACGCCGGCCTGCCCGAGGAGGGGATCGTGCAGGTGGCGCGCACGATCGGGATGGCGACGGCGCGGATCGCCGAGGCCAACCGCGACCTCGTCGTGCGCACGCTGATGCAGCCGGGCGACACCGAGCGCGACCTCGCCCTGCGACTCGCCGCCGCCGCCGAGTACATGCTGCCGGTCTTCGAGCCGACGCTCTCCTACGCCTTCCGCGCCCACATGCTCGAGCAGATCCGCCGCGATGTGATCGGCGCCGGCGATATCGCCGCGGGGCAGCCGGGGACGGCGACGGAGATCGCCGTCTGCTTCGCCGACCTGGTCGGCTTCACCAAGCTCGGCGAGCAGGTCGAGACCGAAGAGCTGGGCCTGATCGCCGGTCGCCTCGACGAGCTCGCGACCGCGGTGGCCGAGCCGCCGGTGCGGCTGGTCAAGCTGATCGGCGACGCGGCGATGCTCGTCTCCACCGACGCGGCGGCGATGGTCGAGGCGGCTTTGCGCATGGTCGAGGCGGCGGACGAAGAAGGCGACGAGTTCCCGCGCCTGCGCGCCGGCGTCGCCCACGGCTCGGTCCACATCCAGGCCGGCGACTACTACGGCCGCCCGGTCAACCTCGCCAGCCGCCTCACCGCGATCGCCAAACCCGGCAGCGTCCTGCTCGACGCCGCGGCAAAGGCCGCGGCGGGGGAGGGCTTCGACTACTCCTACGCCGGCGAAAAACACCTCAAGGGCTTCGACTCCCGCACCAAGCTCCACCGAGCCCGCCGCCAAGACCGCAAATAGCGCCCAATACCAACCCTCCGCCCGCGCCAGGGGGGGCGAACTCGGCAAGTTGCAGCCTTGTCCCATGATCGTGGGGGAAAAGCGGCAAGATCCAGCGGCTGGAGTCTGGAATCTGGTCCGCGAGCAGCACGGTGTCATTTCACGGGCACAGTTGCTTGCGCTCGGGATCGGCCCTCGCTCGATCGAACACCGCGTAAACAAGGGTCGCCTGCATCCACTCTGGCGCGGTGTATATGCGGTCGGGCGACCGGAAGTTGACCAGAAGGGACGCTGGATGGGGGCTGTCCTCGCTTGTGGTCGGGAAGCGTTGTTGAGCCACAGCAGCGCGGCTGCGCTCTGGGGTCTCACGCGGGTTCTCAACGCGACTGCGATCCATGTCACCCTGCCTCCAGGGCGATTTCTCCAGCGGCCGGGAATCAAGTCGCATAGGCGCCGGGATCTGAGTTCGGAGCATCGACGCGACGTGGCGGGGATACCGGTGACGGACCCGATCTCCACCCTTGTCGATTTCGCTTCATGCGCGCCGGCATGGCGGGTGGAACGGGCTATCAACGATGCTGATCGACTCGACCTGGTCAACCCCGAGGCTCTTCGTCGCATTGTTGCCGGGCTTGGACCGCGGCCCGGCATGGCCTGTATGCGCCGGTTGCTCCACCTTGATGCCCTCACCGACACCGGCCTCGAGTCCCGGTTCTTAGCCATCGTGCGCGCAGCCAGCCTGCCTCTGCCCGAGACACAAGTCGTCGTGAACGGCTACCGGGTCGACTTCCACTGGCCGCACCTTGGGCTGGTGGTCGAGACGGATGGCTGGCGCTATCACCGAACACCGGGAGAGCAGGCAAGCGACCATCGCCGCGACCAGGCGCACACGACCTCTGGCTTGACCACCGTGCGCTTCGGCGAAGATCAGATCCGCTACAGGCCCGACGAAGTGCGGCGCGCTCTGGCCGTAATCATCGCTCGTCTCGAAAAAGCCGCCGCCAGCTGACAGCCGACCCACGATGTTGCAGCTTTTCCCCCACGATGGGTGGGCCAATGCTGCAACATCGGCGGCGAGGTGGGCTCGGCCGGGAGCGGGGGACGGGCTGGCTCAGGCCGGCTTGCGGGCCGAGAGCAGGAGGTTGTAGAAGAGCTCGGCGGGGAGGTGGGGCTCGAGGAGGCGGGTGTCGACCTTTTGCAGGGCTATGTAGCTGTTGAAGGCGAAGCGGCGCCAGCCCCAGGAGACCGAGTCGGGCTCGGCGCTCGACTCGACCGTGCGCAGGCCCCAGCCCCAGGCGTTGGCGAGCAGCTCCTCGCCGCCGACCCGCCGTTGCTCGAAGCCGCTGTCGCGCAGCAGCCGTCGCAGGTCGGCCGGGGCGAAGGCGTGGACGTTGACCTCGCCCTCGAGGGCGTGTCCGTGGGAGAGGTCCATCTCGGCGACGGCCCGGGGGCTGGCCCCGACCAGGCGGCGCCAGGCGGGCGCGGCGATCATTCCCGCTCGCTTCGGGGCTGCCGCCAGGCGGTCGCCGTAACGGGAGGGCTCGCCGCAGAAGGCGATCGCGCCACCCGGCCTCAGCACACGGCGGAATTCCGCAAAGGCGCGCTCCAGGTCGGGAATGTGGTGCAGGACGGCGTGGCCGAAGACGAGGTCGAAGCTCTCGTCCTCGAAGGGCAGCTCCTCCGCCTCGGTCGCCACGGTCTCGGCCTCCAGGCCCAGGCCCGAGGCCGTCTCGGAGAGTCGCCGCAGCATTCCCGGCGAGATGTCGGTCGCCGTCAGCCGCTCGATCGTCCCCAGCTGCAGCAGGTTGAGCGAGAAATAGCCGGTGCCGGAGCCGATCTCGAGCGCGTCGGGGAAGCGCTCGCCGTCAAGCCCGCCAAGCGCCTTGGCCAGCTTCCCGTGCACCTGCTTCTGCCCGGTGGCGCCGAAGTCGATGCCCCACTTGGCGTCATATTCGTCCGCCGCCGCGTCGTGGTAGCGCGTGTTGACGTCCTTGATGTGTGCAGCGTCCATCAGGAGACTCCCCGCGCGCGTCTGGCGGCGGCGGACCGGCGCGGTGCGGCGTCCTCAGTCGGCCAAATAGCGCTGCTATTCGGCCTCCCTGCGTCCTTGCCCCGCTTGGTCCGGCGCTCGCCAGCCGCACACGCTGAGTCTCCTGATGGACGCTGGGAAAAGGGGAAAGAGGGGGGCATGGGGGCGGGAACAATACGGTGCCGGTCATGAATCGGGAGTTCGTCCAGGAGAACCAGCCACCGGGGGTGCCGCCGCTGCCGCTGACCGGCGAGCGGACGCTGCCCGACGTGCCCGAGGAGAACTACTGGTTCCGTCGCCACCTCGCCGTCTACGAATGGATCGCGGCGCGGGTCGCCGGCCGGCGGGTCGTCGACATGGCCTGCGGCGAGGGCTACGGCTCCGACGTGCTGGCCGGGAGCGCGGCCAGCGTGGTCGGGGTTGACGCCAACCCGGAGGCGCACGAGCACGCGCGGCTGCGCTACCTGCGCGACAACCTGCGCTACGAGCGCGACCTGGTCGAGAGCTTCGCCGAGCCCTGCGACGCGGTGGTCTTCCTGCAGACGATCGAGCACGTCCAGGACGCCGGCGCGATCCTCGAGCACTTCAAGTCGATGCTGGCGCCGGGCGGTGTGGCCTACGTCTCCACCCCCAACCTGCTGACGCTGGCGCCCGCCGGAGCGGAGAAGTCCGACAATCCCTGGCACGTGCGCGAGTACCGCGCGGCGGAGTTCCGGGCGCTCTGCGAGGACCACTTCGAGCGGGTCGAGCTGCTCGGGCTCTTCCACGCTCGCAAGCTGCGGGTGCACGAGATCGCGATCGGGCTTGGCTGGGACCGCGTCCACAAAGGGCTGCGGCTGACCAAGCCCTTCTACGATCGCTTCACCCCGGCGATCGCCGCCTCGGACTTCTCGTTGCGTGGTGACGACTTGGACCGGGCGCTGGACTTCCTCGCCGTCTGTCATGCGTAGGGGGGAGGGTCGGGTGTCCCACTCGGGCGCTGGGTTTTTCGCTGGGTGCCTCGGGGGCGGGAGGGACGGGTGTCCCAGTCGCGTGCTGGGTTTTTCGCCGGGCGGCTGCCCCTCTCTCGCTGAGCGGTTCTGGCGAAAAACATGACGCCGCTCGCGACTGGGACACCCGTCCCTCCCGCTATTGGAGGCAGTGCCGGCGATCTGGCGATCGTTCTTCATTCGCATATGCCCTATGTCGAGGGGTTCGGGACCTATCCGTTCGGCGAGGAGTGGTTGTTCGACGCCGTGATCCGGTCCTACCTGCCCGTGCTTGAGGTGGCGCGGGATCTGACGATGACCGTGACGCCGGTGCTGGCCGATCAGCTGGAGGATGCGGGGGCGGCTGAGCGATTGCGGCGGTTCTTGATCGAGTGGCGGATCGGGGCGGCGGAGGCGGACGCGCCCGAGGTCGCGCCCGAGTGCCGGGACGCCTGTGAGGCGGAGCTGGTCCGCTACCGGCGTGCGCTGGAGCTGCTGGATGCGGTCGGGGGGGATCCGTTGCGGCCTTTCCAGGATGCGGCGGCGGAAGGGCGGATCGCCCTGGCCGCCTCGGCGGCGACCCATGCGGTGCTGCCGATGCTGGCGACGCGCGCCGGAGTGCGGTTGCAGATCGACGCCGGCATCCGCTCGCACCGGCGCCGCTTTGGCTGGGACGGCGGCTTCTGGCTGCCCGAGTGCGCTTACGGGCCGGGGCTGGAGCACAGGCTGGCGGAGCACGGGGTGCGGTGGTTCTGTGTCGATCAGAGCGCTCACGACGGGGATCCGTTGGACGCGCTGGATCCGATCGCAACCGGGGCCGGCCCGGTCGCCCTGCCGATCGACTGGGAGGCGATCCAGTGGCTCTGGTCGCTGGACGGCTACCCCTCCGACCCCGCCCACGCGCAGTTCGCGGGCAAATCGCTGCGCGGGGTGCGGATCTGGAAGGTCGGGGGCGGGGCCTACGAGCCCGTCGCCGCCGCGGCCGCGGCCCGCCGCCAGGCGGGGGAGTTCCTCGCCGCGATCGCGGCGCGCCTGCGCGATTTCGCCGCGAAGCGCGGGCGCCGCGGCCTGATCGTCTTCGCGATCGACACCGAGTTGCTCGGGCATTGGTGGTCGGAGGGTGCGGTCTGGCTGCGCGAAGTGCTCACCGGCGCCGCCGCGGCCGGCGTCCGCCTGCTCACCGCGCCGCAGGCAATCGCCGAGCACGAGCCGCTCGCACGGCCGCTCGCCGCCTCGACCTGGGGCGAGGACAAGGATCTGCGCACGTGGGACTCGCCACCGGTCGCCGACCTCGCCTGGGGCGCTCGACGGCTTGAGCTGCGGCTGCTGCGCGCGCTCGCCCAGGGCCTGCGCGGGCCCGCCGCGTCGCGGGCGGCGCGCGAGCTGCTCGCCGTCCAGGCAAGCGACTGGGCCTTCCTCGACAAGCGCGGCCAGGCAGGCGACTACCCCTTCCGCCGCGTGACCGATCACGCCGAGGCTTTGCTGGAGGCCATAGACTCCCGGTCCGTCACCGATCCGTGTATGCGTGCCCTAGCCCCGGACCTGAGCCTCGCACCGCTGTTGGAGCCCTGAGCGCAGGGTCCGGCCAACTCCATGACCCGTGTCCTGATCCTCTCCTGGGAGTACCCGCCGCTGATCGAGGGCGGACTGGCACGGCACGTGCGCAAGCTCTCCGAGGCCTTGGTCGAGCGCGACGTAGAGGTCCATGTCCTGACCCGCGGCGGTGAGGAGTCGCCGGCCGAGGAGCGTCGCGCCGGCGTCCACATCCACCGTATCCGCGAGCCGCAGCGGCCCACAGAGCTGGGCGAGTTCGTCGCCTGGGTCGAGCGGATGAACTCGGACATGCTCGCCGCGGGGGTCGAGCTCGGCGACCGCTACAGCTTCGACCTCGTGCACGGCCACGACTGGCTGGTCGCCAACGCCTGCGACCACCTGGCGAAGCGCTTCGAGGCGCCGCTCGTGACGACGATCCACGCCACCGAGCACGGCCGCCACCAGGGCTGGGTGGACAAGCACCCGCAGAGCTACATCCACGGGGTCGAGCGCTGGATCACCAACCGCTCGGAGCGCACGATCGCCTGCTCGCACTACATGCGCGAGCAGATCGTCGACATCTTCGGGGTCGAGGAGGAGCGGGTCAGCGTGATCCCCAACGGGATCGATCCCGACGATCTCCCTGTCCAGGACCCGGCCGAGCTGAGGCGCATGCGGGCCGAGTTCGCCGCGCCCGAGGAGAAGCTGGTGCTGCTGATCGGGCGGCTCGTCTACGAGAAGGGCTTCCAGCTCGCCCTGGAGGCGATGCCGCGGGTGATCGAGGAGGCGCCGGGGACGCGCTTCCTGGTCGCCGGCTCCGGCACCCACGAGGAGGAGCTGCATCGCCAGGCGCAGGAGCTGGGCCTGATGGAGCACGGCACATTCCTCGGCTGGATCGGCGACGACGTCCTGCATTCGCTCTACCGGATCGCCGACCTGACCGTGGTGCCCTCGATCTATGAGCCCTTCGGGCTGGTCGCGCTCGAGGCGATGGCCTCGGAATGCCCCTGCATCGTCGCCGACACCGGCGGCCTGCGCGAGGTCGTCCCGCACGATGAGGTCGGCCTGCGCTTCCGCCCCCACGACGCCGAAGCCCTCGCCGAGGTCGCGATCCGCGTGCTGCGCGACGACGAGCTCGGCCAGAGCCTCGTCGCCGAAGCCTACGAGCACCTGCGCCGCTTCGACTGGGGCGACGTCGCCGAGCGGACCGCGGCGGTCTACTCAGATTTGGCAGGCGATCCGAGTCTGGCTTAGTTCGACCGCGGGTCGCCTTTGGGGGCGATCGAGAAGCTGCCGCTTGTCGTGTTGCCCGGCGTCCACTCGATGCCTTCGATCAGTTCGACCGGCTGGATCTTCAGGGCGCTGGAGATTTTGATCAGCGTGTCGATGCGGGGGACGCGGGCGCCGCGCTCGAGCAGGCCGATCTCGGTGCGGTGCAGCGAGGAGCGCAGGCCGAGCTCTTCCTGGGACAGGCTGGCGCGCCGCCGGCATCGGCGCAGGTTCTCGCCGAAGCGTCGGGCGACGTCCATCGCCGGGATTCTCTTGTCTGCGAGCTCGAGTATCTACAGCCGCCAGTCGGGAGAAGCCGAGTCTCTACGGTGGAGGTTCATTGTGTCACAGACAATAGCGCGCGGGTCTGATATAAAGCTTGCAGACAAGAAGCCACTGGTGTAATCGGCGTACGATTACGCCATGGCGCTCAACATCAAGGACCAGGAGACGGAGAAATTGGCGGCGGAGGTGGCAGAGCTCACGGGGGACAGCAAGACCGGGGCCGTGCGCAACGCGCTGCGGGAGAAACGTGACCGGCTGGAGCTCCAGCAGGGAGGGAGCAAAGAGAAACGGCGTCAGGATCTCCGCCGGTTCATGGAGACCGAGATCTGGCCGCAGATCCCGGCTGAGTTGCGAGGCAAATCGATAACCAAGGCTGAACGAGAAGAGATTCTTGGCTACGGACCGGAGGGATATTGATTCTCGACAGCTCCGCAGTTGTGTCGATGATCATCGAGGAGCCGGGTCACGAGCGCCTACTCGACGCAACCGCTGATGCGGCGGAGGTCGCGATTGGGGCGCCGACCCTGGTGGAGGTCGAGATGGTGATGATCGGTCGCTCCGATTTCCAGGGTCGGTCGCTCGTCGCACAGTTCTTGGAGCGGAACGACGTTGAGGTGATTGCCTTCGACGAGGCGCAGCGACGCGCGGCTGCCGATGCCTTCATCAGCTACGGCAAGGGCCGCCACCCAGCTGCCCTGAACTACGGCGACTGCATGACCTATGCCACGGCCAGAGTCGCAGACCATCCGCTGCTCTTCACCGGCAACGACTTCGCCCAGACGGACATTCCCGCGGCGTTGAGTTGAGCGTCGGACTCGGTCGCCGGTCCCCGACCAAGGCTCTAATGGCGAACGCGGAGTCCGGGCTCAATCAGGCTGTTGCAGCGTGGTCCATGCGGTCGGGTCGGGCTCGACCGGATCGGGCCACTTGAGCTGCTCCGGCGCGTCGCGCATGCGCACGATCCTCGCCGGGACGCCCGCGACGACCGCGTTGGCGGGCACGTCCTTGGTGACGACCGAGTTGGTGCCGACGATCGAGTTGTCGCCGACGCTGACGCCGCGCAGGATGCAGGCGCCGTAGCCGATCCAGACGTTGGAGCCGACCTCGACCTCGCGGGTGTAGATGCCCTGTTGGCGGATCGGCCGCTCGACCTCGACCACACCGTGATCGAAGTCGATGAACATCGCCCGGTCGGCGATCACGCACTGCTCGCCGATCCTCACCCGCTTGTACGCGGAGATCGTGCACTCCTGCCCCATCACCGTCTTGGCGCCGATCTCGACCACGCCCTCGTGGCAGCGGATCTTGGTCCCTTCGCCGATCCAGACGAAGCGCCCGAACTCGACCCGCCCGCGACGGCCGACCTGGAGTTCGAGGCCGCTGCCGAGGAAGAGCGGCCCGTCGGTGCGCCAGCGCCAGCCGGCGCGGGTGAGCGTGCGACGCCATAGGTAGCGCAGCGCCAGCAGGGCGTATCCCGGCCTCAGCATCCCGTTGCGCGCGCAGAAGCGGATCAGTCGGATCACGGCGGGGCGCACTTTAGACTGGCGCACCAATGCCCGACGCCGCCCAGGATCATTCGAAATCCAAGTCGCTCGCCGAGCGCCTCGTCGCCGGCGACAAGCGGGCGCTGGCACGGGCGATAACGCTGATCGAGTCCGACGACCCGGCCGGCTGGGAGCTGGTGCGCGAGGTCTACCCGCGCACGGGCAGGGCGCGGATCGTCGGCTTCACGGGGCCGCCCGGGGTCGGCAAGAGCACCCTGATCGGGGCGCTGACCGCCGAGCTGCGCAAGGCCGATCGCCAGGTCGCCGTGCTCTCGATCGACCCCTCCAGCCCCTTCACCCACGGCGCCCTGCTCGGCGACCGCATCCGCCTCTCCGATCACTTCCTCGATTCGGGCGTATTCATCCGCTCGATGGCCTCGCGCGGCGCGCTCGGCGGCCTCTCCGAGGCAGCGCTGCAGGTCGCCCTCGCGATGGACGCCGCCGGCAAGGACGACATCCTGATCGAGACCGTCGGCGTCGGCCAGGCCGAGATCGACATCGTCGACCACGCCGACACGATCGTGCTCGCGTTGATGCCGGGCTCCGGCGACTCGATCCAGGCGCTGAAGGCGGGGGTGATGGAGATCCCCGACGTGATCGTCGTCAACAAGGCCGACCACCCGATGACCGACACGATGGTGCGCGAGGTCCGTGGCGTGCTCGCCCTCTCGCACCAGCCCGGCGAATGGCAGGTGCCGATCCTGCGCACCGAGGCGGCGCGGGGCGAGGGCGTCGAGGAGCTGGCGACGAAGATCGACGAGCACCGCGCGCATATCGAGGCGGAGGGCACGCTCGAGCAACGCCGCGCCCGCAACCTGCGCAACGAGGTGCTGGGGATCGCGACCTCGCGCACGCGGCGCCGCATGGAGGCGACCGCCGCGGCCGACCCCGAGACGGCGGCATTGCTGGAGCGGGTCGTTCGCCGCGAGCTCGATCCGGCAAGCGCGGCGAGCGAGCTGATGGAGCGGCAGTCCGGTGAGTGAGGCCGGGGCGCCGCCGAGCCTCGCCGAAGCGCTCGGCTGGAGCGGCTTCGAGCTCGACGACAGCGACGGCAGGGCGGTCGGCCGGGTCGAGGGGGCCTTCGCCGACGCGGAGGCGGGCAACCCGGTCTGGCTGGTTGTCGCCGCCGGTCGCCGCAGGCGCGCCAAGACGATCGTCGTGCCGCTGCGCGAGTGCGCCGCGATGCCGGGCCGTGTCTGGACCGCCCAGGGCCGGGACGCGATGCTCGCGGCGCCCACCGTCGACCCGTCGCGGCCACTGCTGCGCGAGCACGAGCTGGCGATCTGCGCCCACTACGGCGTCGGCGAGCAGCTCGGTCGCCACGCCGAGGTCATCGCCCGGCCGCAGGGCTCCGTGACCGCGCAGCCGGCGTAATTCCCCTGTCACATTTGCTCCCTAGCGTGCGACCGAAGTCCTCTACCAAAGGGAGAATCAGATGCGCGCACGTAAATCGCTTGCCCTACCGCTGATCGCGGTCCTCGCCGTCGCCGGCGGCCTGCTCGTCGCCGGCTGCGGCGGCAGCGGCAACTCATCCAGCAGCGACACCACCCTGCAGTCGCAAAACGCCGCCGAAACCAGCAAGAGCGACGAAGCGATGAAGCACGACGAAGCGATGAAGGGCGATTCCGGCGACGCGATGAAGCACGACGGCGACGCTATGAAGAAGGAAGACGAGGCGATGAAGCACGACTCGAGCGGCGACTCGATGAAGCACGAAGACGAAGCGATGAAGCACGACGGCGCGATGAAGAACGAAGGCTGAGCGTCATCTCCACGTAATCCGGAGCTGCCAAGCTCACCCAGATGGCACTGCTGATCCTCTTCGGGTTCGTGGCGGGCGCGGCTACCGCGCTGTCTCCCTGCGTGCTGCCGGTGCTGCCGATCGCGCTCTCCGCGGGCGCGACCGGCGGCCGGCGGCGGCCGCTCGGCATCGTCGCCGGCCTCGCCGTCTCGTTCACCTTCGCCACCGTCGCCCTGGTCTACGTGATCTCGGCGCTCGGCCTGCCCGATGACCTGTTGCGCAAGCTGGCGATCTTCGTCCTGTTCGGCTTCGGCGTCTCGTTGATGATCCCGCCGGTGGCGGCCAGGCTGGAGGCCTACATGAGCCGCTTCGCCGGCATCGCCGGCGGCCCGCGCACCGGCGGCGGCGACGGCTTCTGGTCGGGTGTCGCCGTCGGCGGCAGCCTCGGCTTCGTCTACGCGCCCTGCGCCGGCCCGATTCTCGCCGGCGTGATCACCGTCTCGGCCTCACAGTCGTTCAGCACCGGCCGCCTCGCCGTCGCGCTCAGCTACGGGATCGGCTCGGCCGTCGTCCTCTACTTCCTGATGCTCGGCGGGCGCCGCGTGATCGCGCCGCTCGCCCGCCGCGGCACGGGCTTCCAGGTGGCGATGGGCGCGGTCATGGTCTTCATCGCCCTGGCGATGCTCGGCAACTACGACATCAAGTTCCAGAACCAGATCGCCGGCAGCCTGCCCAGCTTCCTCGTCAACCCCTCGAAGTCGCTGGAGGACACCGCCTCCGCCCGCGAAGCCCTGGCGGACGTGCGCGGGTCGAGCGGCGGCCTGGGCGAAGCCGTCGCCAAGGCCGCGCCGCCTCCGCCACCCGCCGGTGCGCGCGCCGCCGGCCCGGCCTCGGGGCTGCCGGTGTACGGCAAGGCGCCGGAATTCGTCGACAACCAGCGCTGGTTCAACACTCCGGGCGATCGCCCGCTGACGCTGCGCTCGCTGCGCGGGCGGGTGGTCCTGGTCGATTTCTGGACCTACAGCTGCATCAACTGCCTGCGCACGCTGCCCTACCTGACCGCCTGGGACAAGCGCTACCGCAAGGACGGCCTGACGATCGTCGGCGTCCACTCGCCGGAGTTTCCCTTCGAGAAAGACGCGAGCAACGTCGAAGAAGCGATCGAACGCAACGGGATCGAGTATCCGGTGGCGCAGGACAACGAACTGGCGACCTGGAACGCCTACGGCAACCAGTACTGGCCCGCCGAGTACTTCATCGACTCCCAGGGGCGGGTCCGCTTCGCCCATTTCGGCGAGGGCGAATACGGCGAGAAAGAAAAGGTGATCCGCGAGCTGCTGGCTGAAGCGGGGAAGGCCCCGCAGAACGCCCCGGCGCGGATCAGCGCGGTGGCGCCATCGCCGACGCTGACCACGCCCGAGACCTACCTCGGGGCTGCCCGCGCCGAACGCTTCGTCAACCCGATGCTCTCGCCCGGCAGCCACGACTTCGGCGACCCGGGGTCGCCGCCGGCGAATGAATTCGCCTACCACGGCAGATGGAAGATCGCGCTCGACTCGGCGACGGCGCAGCGCGGGGCGGCACTGGATCTCTCCTTCGGCGCGCGCCGCGTCTACCTGGTCCTGGGATCGCCCGGGCACAGCCGCCGGATGCGGGTGCTGCTCGACGGCCGCCCGATCCCAGACAGCCTCGCCGGCTCCGACGTCAAGAACGGCGTCGTCGAGGTGACGGCCCAGCGCCTCTACAACCTCGTCAACCTGGCCAAGGTCGAAAACCACACGCTGCGCCTGATTCCCGAAGCGGGGGTGATGGGCTATGCCTTCACCTTCGGCTAGCCCGGCCGTCAAGATTGCCGCTGTGAGCGATTCATCGCGCGGCACCGTGCTGGTCGTCGACGACGAGCCGACCATCGTCGAGGTGGTCGCCCGCTACATGGAGCGGGCCGGCTATGAGACCCGCGGCGCCCAGGACGGGCCCGAGGCATTGCGCCTGGCGAGGCTCTACCGGCCCGACCTCGTCGTCCTCGACGTGATGCTGCCGGGGATCGACGGGATCGAGGCGATGAAGCGCTTGCAGGAGGGCGACGGCAAGCGCACGGCGGTGATTCTGCTCACCGCCCGCGGCGAGGAGTCCGACCGGCTGGTCGGGCTGCGCGACGGCGCCGACGATTACGTGGTCAAGCCGTTCTCGCCGGCCGAGCTGGTCGCGCGCGTCGACGCCGTGCTGCGCCGGGTCTCGCCGCCCGCCGATGCCGACCCCGAGCCGATCGAGCACGGTCCGCTGCGGATCGATCCGGCGACCCGCACCGTGACCCTGGCCGGCGAGGAGATCTCGCTGACCCAGCGCGAGTTCGATCTGCTCGCCTATCTCGCCGCCCATCCGGGGCGCGTCTTCTCGCGCGACCAGCTGATGGAGGCCGTCTGGGAATACCCCTTCTTCACGGACACGAGCACCGTCACCGTCCACGTCCGCCGCCTGCGCGCCAAGCTCGGCGACGATCCCTCCGAGCCGCGCTTCATCGAGACGGTGTGGGGCGTCGGCTACAGGTTGCGGCCGTGAAGCGCTCCGCCGTCATCGCGATCGCGGCGTTCCTCGCCGGTGCCGCCGCGGTCACCGTGCCGCACAAAATGGGCTGGCCGCAGATCGCCCTGGTGCTGCTGGCGATAGCCGGTGGGGCGCTCGCCGCGTGGCTGGCGACCAGCCTGGTCGTCGAGGAGCGCTCGCGGCGCGAGGTCGAGGCGGCGCGGCGCCGCCTCGTCGCCTCCGTCTCGCACGACCTGCGCACGCCGCTCGCCTCACTGCGGCTGCTGGTCGAGTCGATCGACGACGGCGTGGTGACGGGGGAGACGCGCGACCGCTACCTGGGCGAGATCCGCACCCACGTCGCCGCGCTCAGCGCGCTGATCGACGACCTCTTCGAGCTCTCGCGGATCGAGGCCGGCGAGATCTCCTGGACGATGAGCCAGGTCGAGCTGCACGAGCTGGTCGGCGACACGGTCGCGGCGATGCGGGCGCCGGCGGCGGCGCGCGGCGTCGCCCTGTCCGCCGATCTGCCCGCCGGCGAGCTGGTCGCGCGGGCGAACGCCGAGAAGCTGCAGCGCGTCCTCTTCAACCTGATCCAGAACGCGATCCGCCACACGCCCGCCGACGGCAGCGTCACCGTGCGGGCGCGGACGGCCGCGGGCGGGGTCGAGCTGGAGGTCGCCGACGACGGCGACGGCATCGCCTCCGACGATGGAGAGCACGTCTTCGACCCCTTCTACCGCGGTGCCGAAGCGGCCCCCGGAGACGATGGCGCCGGGCTCGGCCTGGCGATCTCGCGCGCCATAGTCGAGGCCCACGGCGGCCGCATCTGGCTCGAGCCGGCGGCGCCCGGCACCCGGGTCCGTTTCACCTTGCGGGCGAGCTGACCGCTGGAAGTTGAGGAGGGCCGTGGGCGCTGAATGTGTTCGGCTTCAGCAGCCGAGCTGTCGGGCTATGACCATCTGCTGGACCTCGTCGGTGCCCTCGCCGATCGTGAGGATCTTGGCGTCGCGGTAGAAGCGGCAGACCGGGTACTCCTCGATGTAGCCGTAGCCGCCGTGGATCTGCACCGCCTCCTCGGTCGCGCGGACGGCGAGGCGGCCGGTGATCAGCTTCGCCTGGGCGGCGGTGAGCGTGAACGACTGGCCGGCGTCCTTCTCGAGCGCGGCGCGCCAGGTGAGCAGGCGGGCGGCCTCGATCTGGGCCGAGAGGTCGGCGATCTTCGCCTGGATCGACTGGAATTTGGCGATCGCCTGGCCGAAGGCCTGGCGCTCCTTGGCGTAGGAGATCGCCTCGTCGAGAGCGCCCTGGGCGAGCCCCACGCCCATCGCGGCGACGCCGATGCGGCCGCCGTCGAGGATATGGAGGAAGTTCTTGAAGCCATCGCCGCGGCGGCCGAGCAGGTTGGCCTCGGGGACATGGCAGTCCTCGAAGGAGAGCGGGCGGGTGTCGGAGGCGTTCCAGCCCATCTTGCGGTAGGGCTCGCCGGCCTCGTAGCCGGGCGTGCCGGTGGGAACGATCAGGTTGGAGATCTCCTTGCGCCCATCGGCCTCGCCGGTCACGGCCGTGATAGAGACGCAACCGGAGATCTCGGTGCCGGAGTTGGTGATGAACTGCTTGGCGCCGTCGATCGTCCACTCGCCATCGGCAAGTTTCGCCCGCGTGCGCACGTTGCCGGCATCGGACCCGGCCTCAGGCTCGGTCAGCCCGAACGATGCGAGCTTCTTGCCGCCGCAGAGCACAGGCAGCCACTCGTCCTTCTGCTCATCGGTCCCCCAGAGATAGATCGGCATCGTCCCGAGGGAGGTGTGGGCGGCCATGGTGATGCAAACAGACGAGTCGATCCGAGCCAGCTCTTCCACCGCCAGCACATAAGAGAGCGTGTCGGCCCCGCCACCCCCGTACTCCTGGGGAAACGGAATCCCCATAAGCCCAAGCCCGCCAAGCTTCTCGACGATCTCATAGGGAAAGGCCTTGGTCCGATCCAGCTCCTCGGCAACGGGAGCTACCTCACCTCGGGCAAAATCCCGAACGGTGCCCTGGATCAGCCTCTGCTCGTCTGAAAGCTCGAAATTCACGGCCGGGAGCCTATTGCGCCGACGAGGGGAGGCGGGTGGCCCCTCCCACGGAAACTCATGGGATTCGGCCTGAACCACCGACCACGATCCAGCTGCGCGACGGTTTCCGGGGGAGGGGCCACCCGCCTCCCCTACCTACAGCTGCAAAGACTTGACCTGCAGCAACTCCTCGATCGCGTACCGACCGTTCTCGCGCCCGTGCCCCGACTGCTTGTAGCCGCCGAACGGCGCCAGCGGGTTGAACGCGCCGCCGTTGATCTCGATCTGCCCGGTGCGGATCCGCTTGGCGACTGAGATCGCGTGGTCCTGGTCCGTCGACCAGACTCCGCCGGCGAGGCCGTAGACGGTGTCGTTGGCGATCCGCACCGCGTCGTCCTCGCCGTCGTAGGGCTGGATCGCGAGCACCGGGCCGAAGATCTCCTCCTGGGCGATCGTCATCTCGGGGGTGACGTCGGAGAAGACCGTGGGACGGACGAAGTAGCCGCGCTCGAGCCCCTCGGGGGGCGCCGCGCCGCCGGTCACCAGCTTGGCGCCCTCGGCCTCGCCCTTCTCGATGTAGCCGCGGACGCGCTCGCGCTGGACCGCGGAGACGAGCGGGCCGAGCCGGGTCGACTCCTCGAAGGGGTCCCCCGGCGTGAAGGCCTCGGCGGCGGACTTGGCCAGCTCCTCGGCTTCGGCCAGCTTCTCGCGCGGCACCAGCATCCGGGTCAGGGCGCTGCAGGTCTGGCCCGAGTTGAGGTAGCACTTGCCGACTCCGTCGGGGACCGCCCTGGCGAGGTCGGCGTCGTCGAGGATCACGTTCGGCGACTTGCCGCCGAGCTCCATCGCGACCGGCTTGACGGTCGCCGAGGCCAGCTCGGAGACGCGCCGCCCGGCCCGGGTCGAGCCGGTGAAGGAGACCATGTCGACGCCGGGGTGGCCGGCGATCGCCTCGCCGACGACCGGGCCCGTGCCGGTGACGAGGTTGAAGACACCGGCCGGCAGCCCGGCGGCCTCGATCACCTCGGCGAGGATGAAGGCGTTGAGCGGCACGACCTCACTCGGCTTGAGCACGACCGTGCAGCCGGCGGCCAGCGCCGGCGCGACCTTGGCGGCGATCTGGTTGAGCGGGTAGTTCCACGGGGTGATCGCGCCGAGCACGCCGGCCGGCTCGCGCAGCACGCGCGAGTTGCCGATCTCCTCTTCCCAGGCGACTTCCTCGATCAACCCCGGCATCGCCCCGAACTGGCCGATCGGCAGGCCGGCCTGGATGATCCGGCTCAGCGTCAGCGGCATCCCCAGCTCCTGGGAGATCGTCGCGGCAATCTCGTCGCTGCGCTCGCCGAGCCCGGCGGAGATCGCCGCCAGGTAGCCGGCGCGCTCCTCGCGCGAGGTCCGCGACCAGGAGTCGAAGGCGTCGCGGGCGGCGCGCACCGCGAGGTCGGCGTCCGCCGCCGTGCAGGCCGGGATCGTCGCCATCGTCTCCTCAGTGGTCGAGTTGACCACCTCGATCGTGTCTGAGCCCCGCGGCTCGACCCACTCGCCGCCGATGAAGACCTTGTCCTTCGCCTGAACCTCAGCCGCCGTCGCCATCAGTTCTCCTCCTGGTTCCTCGAGTCAACTTCTTGCGCGATTGTCCCCACGATAGTGGGGAAAAGGCAGCAACTCACACTGCGGCAGGCTCGGCGCGTACCCCTGGGCCGGGCAGGGCACGGGCGTCGCGGGCGTGCAGCAACTCGCCGCAGCGCTCGCAGATGCCGCGGTCGCTGACCTCGCCGCCGCACTGCTTGTGGACGATCAGCATCGGCGGGCCGCCCGGCTCGGGGGAGTGGCGGTCGCCCCAGGCGAGCAGGGCGACCAGGGCCGGCCAGAGGTCGAGCCCCTTCTCGGTGAGGAAGTACTCGTAGCGCTCGGGGCTCGACTGGTAGGGGCGGCGCTCGAGGATGTCCTCCTCGACCAGCCGCTGCAGCCGCGCCGAGAGCACGTTGCGGGCGATGCCGAGGCCCTGCTGCAGCTCGCCGAAGCGGCGGTTGCCGTTCATCACGTCGCGGACGATCAGCAGGCTCCAGCGCTCGCCGACGACCTCGAGCGCCTTGGCGATCGAGCAGACCTGCCCCGGGTATTCGTGGCCGAGCATTGGATCGAGAGTGATCTTGGCACACTAGGTTGCGTGAAGCAACCGAGTCGGCTAGGGTGGTCCCAATCAACGGTTGCTTGAAGCAACCCTGGCCGACTGGAGGCACAGGATGAGGCTGATTTCACGGCACAGGCATCAGCGACGGGCGAAGGCTCCGCGGATCTCGATCAGCCAGGCGGAGATCGCCGCCGACCTGCACTACCCGGCGAATCGCCGTCCCGACAGCGGAGGCCTGGCGGCAAACGGCAGGCGCGGGGCGCGATGAGCATGATCCTGGAGTTCTAATAGCAGATCAGCTATAAGCACATATTTGCTATTTTTTAGGGGTGAAAACGCCGGGGAAATTGCTTCGTGAGGCTCGTCTCGGACATGGGGTCAGCCAGAAAAGCCTGGCGATAAGGGCGAGAACGACCCAATCGGCAATCTCACGGATCGAGCGCGACCGGGTCTCCCCCTCAGTCGAGACCCTGCGCGAGCTGCTCTTCCTCCTCGGCGAGGATCTGACGCTGAACGCTGAGCAGCGCGACTCGGGCATCGATCGAACGCTGATCCGCGAGCGGTTTGGGTTGACCCCGTCGGAGCGGCTCGATTACGGCATCGCGTTCGCGAACCAGGTGATCGAAAACAGCCCTAACGTGCGACCGGTTGAAGCGCGATGACCGATCGCTCCCTACCGCCCAAGGCCCCCGATCTCAGCGCCCTGCTGGAGCCGCTGGTTCGTCGCGGGGTCGACTTCATCCTGATCGGTGGGATGGCCGGGATCTCGCACGGCTCCAACTATCCGAGCTTCGATCTCGATGTGATCTACGCACGCGACGGGGGGAACATCGAGCGACTCGTTGCCGCGCTCGAGGAGATCGGGGTGCGATTGCGCGGTGTGCCCGCGGATCTCCCCTTCCAACTCGACACGAGGACGATCGAGAACGGCGCCAACTTCACCTTCGTCACGCCATACGGCGATCTCGACGTGCTGGGTTTCGCCGATGGCATGCCGTCGTACGAGGGCTTGAGCTCAGCCGCCGTGGTGCGGGACGTTTCCGGCCACTCGGTAAAGGTTGCCTCTCTCGATCACCTGATCGCGATGAAGCGGGCCGCCAACCGGCCCAAGGACCAGCTCATGGTTGAGGAGTACATCGCCATCGCCGACGAGCGGCGGAAGGCGGGCGGCGGGGAGTAGCTCGCTGTCGGCTCAGGCGCTCGAAAGCTCGCGCGCGAGCTCGACGAGCAGGCGCACGCCGAAGCCGCTGGCGTCGTTGCCGGTGTAGGGGCGGCCTACGTCCCAGGCGGTGCCGGCGATGTCGACGTGGGCCCAAGGGGTGTCGCCGACGAACTCCTCGAGGAAGGAGCCGGCGTAGATCGTTCCCGCCTTGCGCTTCGCCGAGGCGTTGGTGAGGTCGGCGACGGTGCCCTTGGTCAGCTCCTTGTACTCGGGGTGGAGGGGGAGGCGCCAGACCAGCTCGCCGGTGGCCTCGCCGGCCCGGGTGACCTCGGAGGCGAGATCGTCGTCGTTTGAGATCACCGCCGCGTAGGTCGAGCCGAGCGCCATCAGCACGGCGCCGGTCAGCGTCGCTATATCGACGATCCGCTCCGCCCCCAGCTCGACCGCGTAGGCGAGCGCGTCGGCGAGGATCAGGCGGCCCTCGGCGTCGGTGTTGTTGACCTCGACCGTCTTGCCGTTGTACTGGGTGATGATGTCGCCGGGCTTGATCGCTGTGCCGGAGGGCATGTTCTCGGTCGAGGGGACGACCGCGATCAGGTCCAGCTCGAGGCCCAGCTCGGCGATCGCGCCGACGGCCTCGAGCACCGCGGCGGCGCCGGACATGTCCATCTTCATCTCGTGCATCGACCCCGACGGCTTCAGTGAGATGCCGCCGGTGTCGAAGGTGACGCCCTTGCCGACCAGGCCCAGGGTGGGGCCGGAGCCGCCACCGGCGTAGCGGAGCACGATCAGCTTCGGGTCCTCCGCCGTCCCCTGGCTGACCGCGACGAGCCCACCCATCTCCTTGGCGGCGATCTCCTCGCGCCCGAGGACTTCCGCGCTGACCCCTTCGTGGTGGGAGGCGATCTCCCGCGCCCGCCGGCCCAGGAAGGACGGGGTGGCGACGTTGGAGGGAAGGCTCTGCAGGTCGCGGGCGCGGTTCTGCGCCTCGGCGCAGATGCGGGCGGCCTCGGCCGCGTCGGCCGCGCCCGTCGGGGCGAGCAGGGTCAGCGACTCGAGGCGCGGTGGGGGAGGGTCCTTCGGGTCGGCGCTCCGGTAGCGATCGAAGCGGTAGGCGGCGAGGATCGTGCCGGTGACCAGCGCCTCGGCCGTCGCCGCGTCCTCCTCCGGCTCCGGCAGCAGCCAGGCGAGCGAGGTCGTCTCCAGCTTCGCGGCCTCCTTGGTGGCCACGGCGACGGCGAGGCGGATCCGCTCGGCGTCGGCGTCGTCGCGCTTGCCGAGGCCGACGACGAGCACGCGAGCGGGATGCTCGGGGCGCAGCAGGGTCAGCTTCTGGAAACCGCCCTTGGCGTCGCCGGCGCCCGGCGCCGGCGCCAGCTCGGCGGGCAGCTGCTCGCCCTCGTAGAGGCCGACGGCGAGCAGGTCGGCGTCGGTTTCGGCGATCTCGATCTGGCTGACTTCGACTCTCATGGAGGCGAGTCTATGAACTCCCGCCGCGGGGTTCCTTTAGTCAACTATTACGTGACAAGGAACCACAGCCTGGCGGGAGTGGCCCGCTATCGTTCCTGGCAGGGCCTTGCGGCCCTGTACGAGCCGAGACCCGGCACAAACAAGACAGAAAGGCCGCCAGATGCCCAGCACCGTCATTCTTGGAACCGCACGCACGCCCTTCGGCAAGATGGGCGGCACCCTCTCCTCGCTCGACGCCACCGACCTCGGGGGCCAGGCGATCTCCGCCGCCCTGGAGCGCTCCGGCGTTGACCCCGGCCAGGTCGAGCAGGTCGTCTTCGGCCAAGTTCTCCAGGCAGGCCAGGGTCAGATCCCCTCGCGCCAAGCCCAGATCAAGGGCGGCGTGCCCAAGGAGGTCCCCTCGGAGACGATCAACAAGGTCTGCGCCTCGGGCATGCGCTCGCTCGGGATCGCCGACATGGCGATCCGGGTCGGCGACACCGAGGTCGCCGTCACCGGCGGCATGGAGTCGATGAGCGGCGCGCCCCACCTGCTGCCCGGCGCCCGCTTCGGCTACCGCATGGGCCACGTCGAGACGATCGACTCGATGGTCCACGACGGCCTGACCAACCCCTTCACCGAAAAGCAGATGATCAACGAGGCGAGCGAGGTCTCAAACGAGCTGGAGATCACCCGGGCCGACATGGACCGCTTCGCCGAGCGCTCGCACCGGCTCGCCGCCGAGGCGACCGACGCGGGCCGTCTCGCCGACGAGATCGTCGGCGTCACGGTCAAGTCGCGCAAGGGCGAGAACACGATCGAGGCCGACGAGGCGATCCGCGCGGAGACCACGGTCGAGACGCTGGCCGGGCTGCGGGCGATCGGCGGCGATGACGCGACCCACACCGCCGGCAACGCCCCGGGCGTGAACGACGGCGCCGGAGCGATCGTCGTCGCCTCCGACGAGTGGGCCGAGAAGGAAGGCCGCACCGTTCTGGCGCGGGTGCTCTCCTACGGCACCGTCGCCGATGACTACGCCTACCTGGCCAAAACCCCCGCCGGCGCCGCCAGGCAGGCGCTGGAGAAGATCGGCAAGAGCCCCGAGGACGTCGATCTCTGGGAGATCAACGAGGCCTTCGCCTCGGTCGCCCTCAACTCGATGCGGATGCTCGGCGTTGACGAGGACAAGGTCAACGTCAACGGCGGCGCAATCGCCCTCGGCCACCCGATCGGCGCCTCCGGTGCCCGCATCGTCGGCTCTTTGGTTTATGAGCTCGGCCGACGGGGCGGGGGTTTGGGTGTGGCGGCCATATGTTCCGGGGGCGGCCAGGGGGATGCGATCGTTTTAGAGGTGGCCTCGCAGTAGGGCGGCTCCTGCAAACCGGCGCATATCGGCGTCCTCAGTCGGCCGGATCGGGTCACGCACGAACTGTGCGCTCCCCTCACCGGCCTCCCTGCGTCCACCGATCTGCTTGGTTTTCGGACCCGCTTGATCGACGATGAGTCGAGCGGCCGCATTCTTCGATTTGGATAAGACCCTGATGGCGGGGTCTTCGGGGATGCAGTTCGCCCGCGTCGCCACCAGGCACGGGCTCGTCTCCCGCCGGTTGCTGGCGAGCTGGGGGGTCGAGCACCTGCGCTACCGCCTGCGGGGGACGACGGACGAGCGCACGACGGAGGTCCTGCGGGTCGCGCGCGACACGATCGCGGGCGTCCCGGCGCGCAGTCTCGAGCGGATGAACCCGGAGGTGATGGCGGCGATCTTGCCGCGGGTCTATCCGCGGATGCTCGACGAGGTCTACGCACACCAGGACGCCGGTCGCGCCACCTTCATCGTCAGCGCCGCGGGTAACGGCGTGGTCGAACCGCTCGCCGCCGTGCTGGGAATGGACGGCGGCATCGGCACCCGCTACGAGGTCGGCGAGGACGGCGCCTTCACCGGCCGCTTCGACGGCCCCTTCGTCTACGGCGCGGGCAAGGTCGAGGCGATGAAGGCGTTCGCCGGCGAGCACGGGATCGACCTCGCCGCCTCCTATGCCTACTCGGACTCGATCTCCGACCTGCCGATGCTGCGCGCCGTCGGCAGCCCGGTCGTCGTCAACCCCGACCCGCCGCTGGCCGAGATCGCCCGCGAGGAAGGCTGGCAGACGATGCGCTTCGAGCAGCTCGGCCGCCGCCTCGTCGCGCTCGGCGTCACCCTGCTGGCGACGGTAGCCGGCTTTGGGGCCAGACGGCTAGCGCGCGGGCCAGGTCGGCGGCGCTCCGCGGGCCGCGGAGGATGGCGGCGACGCGGCCGCTCGGGTCGAGGACGAGCGTGGTCGGCAGGCCGATGACCCCGTAGCGCCCGCCGTCGCTGCCGCGCGGCGCGCGCAGGACCGGGAAGGTCCAGCCGTAGCGGTGGATGAAGCCGAGCGCCGCGTCGCGGTCGTCTTCCCAGTTGACGCCGACCAGCGAGGCGCGGCCGTGCAGCCGCCGGGCGAGTCGCTCGAAACCGGCGGCCTCCTGCCGGCAGGGCTCGCACCAGCTGGCCCAGAAGTTGATCGCCGCCGGCCGGCCGCGCAGCAAGGCGAGCGTCGCCCGCGGGGGGACCAGCACTTCGCGCGGTAGCGCCGCGGCCGGCTTATCGGCTACGCCGCCGCCACCGTCGAGCAGGACGAGCGTCGCCAGGGCGCCGATCACGGCGACAGCGGCGATCGCGTAGGCAAGGTTTCGGCGGCTCATCGTGAGAGTTCCCTCACCGCCGAGCATAGGAGTCTCCGAGGCCGCCTTGCGATGCGCCGATCACGGGGGTAGATTGAGCGCAGTGAGACCGCGCGGCGTGGGTGCCGGCGGCTCGGCCGAAAGGGGGAGTGCTGAGTTCCCTGACTGGAAGACTCGTGGCGATCGGCGCGGCCGTGATCGTCGTCGCCGGATTGATCGGCTTCTACGTCGCCGATCTCGTCCGCTCTCCGCCGCCGGTCGAAGCGAGCCGCAAGGGCGGCGTCTACCACGTGTACCTCAAGACCGAGGCCGCGGTCGGCCCGCAGGGCGCCAACCCGAGCTGGGTCTCCTACCTGATCAAAAACCCGCAGGGGGAATGGATCCACAGCACCAACTTCAAGGTCCCCGCCCACGCGCTCGTCCACTTCACGGTCTACCAGTTCGACGGCGACAGCGGCCTGCGCAACCCCTTCCTCTCCCAGGTCCACGGCACCGTCGGCAACACGATGCTGGTTGACGGCAAGCCGATGAAGACGATCCCGCCCGAAGAGGCCTCGCATACCTTCGCGGTGCCGCAGATCGGTCTGATCGTGCCGCTGCGCGGAGTCCCCGAAGACGAGGACGATCAGTGCGAAGAAGGGCCGTGCAGCCTGCACCAGGCGCACGAGCGGATCGACTTCACGATCCGCACCGGCGACCCCGGACGCTTCCGCTGGCAGTGCTTCGTGCCCTGCGCGGCCGGCTTCCTCGCCGGCTTCGGCGGGCCGATGCAGACGATCGGCTATATGGACGGCTTCCTCCAGGTGACGTGAGGCGAAGGTGAACGAGCCGAACCACCTGCGCCGGATCGTCATCGCCTCGATCGTGCTGAGCGCGATCGCGACGCCGATCGTCGTCGCCGTGATCGCCCCGAACCTGCCGCCCGGCGACGGCAGCAGCGCCGCCACCGGTCAGGTCTACGACAACACGGTGCTGTTCGGCATCGTCACCCCGATCGCCGCCTCGATCCTCGTCTTCTTCGCCTACAGCCTGGTCGTCTTCCGCCGTCGCGAGGAGGGCCCGGCGGAAGGGGTCGCGGTCAGCGGCGATGAGCGCGTCTCGGCCTGGTGGCTGGGCGTGACGACGGTCATCGTCATCTTCCTCGCCGCCTTCGGCACGGTCGAGCTGGCCGATGCCGGCTCGGGCGGCGGCCAGGGCCCCGACCCCGCCTTCAAGCCCGACGGCAGGGCGATGCCGGTGCAGGTGATCGCCCAGCAGTGGGAGTTCACCTACCGCTACCCGACCTTCGGTGGGATCGAGACCGCGCACCTCGAGTTGCCGGTCGGCCGCCAGGTCGCCTTCCACGTCACCTCGCTCGACGTGATCCACTCCTTCTGGGCGCCGAAGATCGGCGTCAAGGCCGACGCCAATCCCGGCGTTGACAACGTCGCCTACGTCAAGCCGGACGAGGAAGAGGCGTTCGAAATCCACTGCAACGAGCTCTGCGGCCTCTGGCACGGCTACATGTTCGACACCGGGCAGGTGGTCAGCGACGCCGAGTTCCTGGGCTGGATCCACAACCAGCAGAAGGTGTTCGCGCCGGCCGCCAAGGTGCTGCCGAAGTACGCGACCCACTACTTCCCCGAACCCGATAGGAGGGGCGGATGAACGAAGGGGTGGCGAGGGCGCCGGCCTGGCGGCGACTGATCGGCTTCAACCTGCTCAGCGGGATCGTGCTGGGGATCGTCGGCTTCTACGTCGGCTGGTGGCTCGGCCACCAGATCCACGCCGACAGCCTCGACTTCTTCGCGGACACCAACCAGAACGACGTCGCGCTGATGCTCGGCTACGTCTTCGCCGTGCTCGGCTTCCTCACCGGGCTCGGCTTCGCCAACTACCCGCTCGCGCGGATGCTCGGCCGCGGCCGCACCCACGTCGAAGGCGAGACGCAGGGGGTGGGACGCTACTTCCGCCTCTGCACCGATCACAAGGTGGTCGGGATCCAGTACCTCTGCGGGGTCGGGCTCTTCTTCTTCATCGCCGGCCTCAACGCGATGCTGATCCGGACCGAGCTGCTGCAGCCATCGCCGCAGGTCTTCGGCGCCGGCAACTACCTGACCCTGGTCGGCCTGCACGGCACGATGATGATGGGGATCATGACCTCGGGCGTGCTCGGCCCGTTCGCCAACTACTTCGTGCCGCTGATGATCGGCGCGCGGCGGATGGCCTTCCCGCGGATCGAGTCGCTGACCTTCTGGCTGCTGATGGCGGCCGGGGCGATCCTGATGACGACGCTCTTCTTCGGCGGCTTCCCGACCGGCTGGACCGGCTACGCGCCGCTGGGCGACCAGGCCAACTGGGGCTTCGACTCCTACATCTTCTTCTTCGCCCTGGTCGGGATCTCGATGACCCTGCTGGGCGTGAACATGATCACCACGATCGTCAGCATGCGCGCGCCCGGGCTGACCTGGCGGCGGCTGCCGATCTTCTGCTGGGGCGCGCTCAGCACCGGCATCCTGATGGTGCTGGCGGCGCCGGTCCTGATCGCCGTGCTGCTGATGGTCGCCTTCGACCGCGGCGTGCAGACGTCGTTCTTCCTCGCCGCCGCCGGCGGCAGCCCCTACCTGTTCCAGAACCTGTTCTGGTTCTTCGGCCACCCCGAGGTGTACGTGCTGGCGCTGCCCGGGTTCGGTGTCGTTCTGGAGATCCTGCCGGTGTTCGCGCGCAAACCGCTCTGGGGCTACCGGGTGGCGGTGGCGGGGATCGTCGGCGTCGCCCTGCTCAGCTTCTTCGTCTGGCAGCACCACCTCTTCGTCAGCGGCCTCAACTCCTCGCTGCGCCCCTTCTACATGTTCTCCACCGAGGCGATCTCGGTGCCGACCGGGCTCGTCTTCCTGGCCGGGATGGGGACGCTGTGGCGGGCGAAGATCCGCTACCGGGTGCCGATGCTGTTCTGCCTGGCGTGGTTCTTCAACTTCTTCGTCGGCGGCGCCTCCGGCGTGTTCTTATCCGACGTGCCCAGCGACGTCGCCACCCACGGCAGCTTCTTCGTCATGGCCCATTTCCACTACACGATCATGGGCGGGCTGGTCTTCACCTTCTTCGCCGCGATCTACTACTGGGTGCCGAAGATGTTCGGCGTGATGCTCAACGAACGGCTCGGGAAGATCCACTTCTGGATGATGTTCATCGCCTTCAACTCGACCTTCTTCCCGCTCTTCGCGCTCGGCCTGATGGGGATGCCGCGCCGCGTGGTGACCTACCCCTCGCACCTGCAGCCGCTCAACATCTGGGTCTCGGTCTCGGCCTTCGTGCTCGGCGCCTCGATGCTGGTCTTCCTCGCCAACGTCGTCTACTCGCTGGTGATCGCGCGCAAGCCGGCGCCCGCCAACCCCTGGGACTCGAAGTCGCTGGAGTGGCAGACGCCGACGCCGATCCCGGTCGAGGACTACGAGCGTCAGCCCGTGATCGACTCGGACCCCTACGAATACGGCATCCCGGCCGGCCCGCCGCAGCCGGCCGAGGCGCCGGCCTCGGGATAGGAGCGGGATCGTGAGCGAGGCCAGAGGAGAACGGATCGACACCAGCATCGAGTCGCCCGAGCTGCACGAGCGGATCGACCGGGTCGGCTTCGCGCTGATCGCCGGGGCGACGGTGATGTTCTTCCTCGGCTTCGTCTTCGCCTACTTCTACCTGCGCTCGCTCGACAACAACGAACTCTGGCGCCCGGCCGGGGTCGAACCGCCGAGCGGCTACGGCGTCGCGATCGCCGCCGCGCTGGTGCTCAGCGCCGCCGCCTTTCTCTACGCCGCCCGGGCGGCGCGCAACGAGCGGTCCTGGGTCGCCGCCGCGGGCGTCGCTGTGGCGCTCGGCCTGCTCGCCTGCGTCGCCCAGGGGGTCGAGTACGCGCACCTCTCCTTCGGCCCCGAAAGCGGCGGCTACGCCAGCGTCTTCTTCGGCTGGACGGCGCTCTACGTCGTCGTCGCGCTGCTGGCGATCTACCGGGTCGAGTCGGTGTTCGCGGCCGGGCTGCGCGGTCGCGGCAAGGGCGACGACCTGCCCGAGGGCTTCGCCCCGGCGGCCTACTACTGGGCGCTGCTGGCGGCGATCGGCGTGCTCGCCTGGATCGTCCTCTACCTGGTGTGAGCCGTGACGGCGGCGCTGACCACGCCCCTCGACTGGACCGGCGGGCCGGCGCTGATCTGGGTGCTCGGCGCGGCGGCCCTCTACCTGCTCGGCGGCAGGGGCCGGCGTGCGCCGCTGACGGTCGACCGCTGGCGCACCGCCTCGTTCTTCGCCGGCCTGGCGGCGATCCTCGTCGCGCTCGACTCGCCGCTCGACGAGCTCGCCGACGAGCTCTTCTGGGTGCACATGGTCCAGCACGTGCTGCTGATCGGGGTGGCGCCGCCGTTGCTGGCCCTGGCCCGGCCCTGGACGCGGATGTGGCGCGGCGTCCCGGGCCGCTGGCGGCGGCCGGTCTCGCGCCGGCTCACCTCGGCGCCGCGCTGGTCGCCGCCGCGGCGGCTGGCGGCCTTCCTCGGCGGCGGCCTCGTCTCCTGGCTGATCTTCAACCTCGACTTCTGCGCCTGGCACCTGCCGGTCCTCTACGACGCGGCATTGCGCTCCGACGCCGTCCACGCCTGCGAGCACTTCATCTTCTTCGCCACGGCGTTGCTCTTCTGGACCCGGGTGATCTACTCGCCGCCGTGGCGCTCGCGCCTCAGCGAGCCGGCCAAGCTCGCCTACCTGGGCGGGACGCTGGTCGTCGGCTGGGTGCTGGCGATCGTCCTGGCGCTCGCCACCTCGCCGCTGTACGCCGCCTACGCGGAGGAGTTGACCCGGCCCGGCCACATCTCCGCCCTGACCGACCAGCAGTTCGCCGCCGGGGTGATGTGGGTGCCCGCCTCGCTGCCTTACACGATCGCGATCGTGCTGATCGCCTACCGTTGGCTGGGGTCCCGCGAGGCGCGGGGCCGCGGCGGCCCCGCAAAACCGCTTCCGACTGGAGTTGGATGAGATGCAACCGATACAGATACTGATCGCAGCCGCCGGCTGGACGAGCTTCTCCGGGGTCTTCTCGACCGTCTTCCCGCTGGTCGTGCTGATCGCCGTGCTCACCGCCTATGCGGTGGTGAGCCGGAAGCACCCTTGAGCCGCCGCTTCGCCGCGGTCGCGATCGCCCTCGCGGCGCTCGGCGGGGTTGCGATCGGCGTCGTCGTGCACCAGCTCGGCGGCGGCGGCTCCGGCGCCGGCGGCACGACCGGCGCCCGGGTGCGGGGTCAGGCGGTCTGGCCGGCGGGCCTGCGCGAGGCGCCGGAATTCTCGCTGCGCGACCAGGCGGGAGCGCGCTTCGCGCTCGCCTCGCTGCGCGGCCGGCCGGCGATCCTCGCCTTCATGGACTCCCAGTGCCACCAGCAGTGCCCGCTCGAGGGCCGGGCGCTCGCCGCCGCTTTCCGCATGGTTCCGCGCGCCGAGCGCCCGGTCGTCGTCGCGGTCAGCGTCAACCCCTGGGAAGACACGCCGGGCTCGGCGCGCCGGGCGATGAAGCGCTTCGGCCTGGCCGGCTTCGAATGGCGCTGGCTGCTCGGCTCGAAGGCGCAGCTGGCGCCGGTCTGGCGCAAGTACGGGATCGAAGTGCGGCGCGCGAGCGGCGACATCGAACACACCGACGCGATCTACCTGATCGACTCGCACGGCGACGAGCGGGCCGGGATGGTCTACCCCTTCCTGCCCACCTGGGTCAGCAACGACCTCGAAGTGCTGGCCGCCGAAGACGGCTCGTCGTAGAGGAGGGAGCCCGCCGACCCACCGGGCTCCCTTGCCTCGGTGGGTGGCGGGCGAGCTGGCTGTGGCTCAGCCTGAATCTCAGGGGCCGGGCGTCGTTTCGCTGCTGTGGCCGGAGTGCCGTTTGTGCGAGCGGAGGAACTTGAGGATGGTGTCGGGGTTGTGCACCGCGCCGCCGGCGACGAGGACGAGGAAGCCGACCCCGATCAGCAGCAGGGCGATCCCGATCACGATCCCGAACAGCGAAAGCCGTTCGGCCATGTAGCCGGTGTTGAGCGCCGTCGCCAGCGCGGTCTCGGTGATCCAGGTTTCGCGTGCCCCGTTCTCGGCCGGTTCGCCGGTTTCCCGATCGATCGCGGCGAACTGTTCGTTGCTCGTGCCGCCACCCGGCGACAGTTCGCTCTTCGGCGTGCCCGGCTTGGCTTCGAACTGGCCCATTTCCGAGTAGGTGAAGCCGCCGGTCGCCTCCAGCGCGTGAATCCGCATGTAGTCGGCGAAGCAACGGGCGCTTTCGCCGTTGTCGACCGGCTTTTCGGCGACGTCGCAGGTCGGCAGGCCGACGCTGGCCGGCAGGCCGGCTTCGCTCGCCTCGGCCGCGATCGCTTCCGGGCTCATGTCGGGCGTGCCGACGATGCTCTGCCGGCCGAGTTCGGTCGAGACGGTGTCGCTGCCGTTCGCACCCATCACGATGGAGACGACGCCGAAGGCGATCAACACGATCCCCGCGACGATTCCACCGAGCTCCAGTCCTCTGCGCATTTTTCTTGGCTCCTCCGTTGTGGTGAATTGCATGACGTTCCGAACCTACGACGGCGACGTTCTCACGCCGACTGGGCCTCCAACTTCCGTGCATAGAGCGGATCTCGCTCGGTGGAAACCCGCAGATCGAAGCCCGTCGCGACGCCGATCCACGCCGGTTTGCGGGCGTCGCGCCTAGACTGCTCGCATGGCTACGGAGCCGCGGCAGAGGCCGCTGGACGAGCGCGAGGCGGAACGTACGACGATGTCGGGACACCCGATCGAGCCGCTCTACGGGCCCGAGCAGGCGCCCGCCGATCCCGAGGGGTCGATCGGCCGGCCGGGCGAGTACCCGTTCACCCGCGGCCCCTACGAGTCGATGCACCGGGGGCAGCTCTGGACGATGCGCCAGTTCGCCGGCTTCGGCACGGTCGAGGAGACCAACGAGCGCTTCCACTACCTGCTCGATCACGGCCAGACCGGCCTCTCGACCGCCTTCGACATGCCGACCCTGATGGGCTACGACTCCGATCACGAGCGCAGCCTCGGCGAGGTCGGGCGCGAGGGCGTCGCCGTCGACAGCCTCGACGACATGGAGCAGCTCTTCGACGGGATCCCCCTCGGCGGCGTCACCACCTCGATGACGATCAACGCGCCGGCGGCGATCCTGCTCGCCTTCTACGTGCTGGTCGGCGAGCGGCAGGGGGTGCCGGCGGAGAAGCTCGGCGGCACGATCCAGACCGACATCCTCAAGGAGTACATCGCCCAGAAAGAGTGGTGCTTCCCGATCGAGCCGGCGATGCGCCTGGTCACCGACATGATCGAGTGGTGCACGGAGCACATGCCGCGCTGGCATCCGGTCTCGATCTCCGGCTACCACATCCGCGAGGCCGGCTCGACCGCCCAGCAGGAGCTCGCCTTCACGCTCAAGGACGGCTTCACCTACGTCGAGCGGGCGCTCGAGCGCGGCCTCGACGTTGACGACTTCGCCCCCCGGCTCTCCTTCTTCTTCAACGCCCACATCGACTTCTTCGAGGAGATCGCCAAGTACCGCGCCGCGCGCCGCATCTGGGCACGCGAGATGCGCGACACCTACGGCGCCAAGCGCGAGGAGTCGATGCGGCTGCGCTTCCACGCCCAGACGGCGGGCGTCTCGCTGACCGCCCAGCAGCCGCTCAACAACGTCGTCCGCACCTCGCTGGAGGCTCTGGCGGCGGTGCTCGGCGGCACCCAGTCGCTGCACACCAACTCCTTCGACGAGGCATTGGCGCTGCCGACGGAGGAGGCGGTACGGGTGGCGTTGCGTACGCAGCAGATCATCGCCTTCGAGTCGGGCGCGCCGAACACGCCGGACCCGCTCGGCGGCTCCTGGTTCGTCGAGAAGCTCACCGACGAGATGGAGGCGGCCGCCTACGACTACTTCGCCCGCATCGACGAGCTGGGGGGGATGGTCGAGGCGATCCGCCGCAACTTCCCCCAGCGCGAGATCGCCGACGCCGCCTTCACCTACCAGCGCGAGGTCGACGAGCGCAGCCGCATCGTCGTCGGCGTCAACGACTTCGTCCAGGAGGGCGAAGAGGCGACGCCGATCCTGCGCATCGACCCGAGCCTCGAACGCAAGCAGACCGACCGCTTGGCGGCGACGCGCGCCCGCCGCGACGGCGCCGCGGTCGAGTCGGCGCTGGCCGAGCTGAAGCGAGCCGCCGCCACCGACGCCAACCTGATGGCGCCGATCATCGCGGCCGCCCGCGCCCGCGCCACCGAGGGCGAGATGATCGCGGCCCTGCAAGAGGTCTTTGGCACCTACACCGAGTCGCCAGTTTTCTAAGCGCGGCTCCTGCAAACCGGCGCATCTCGGGGTCCTCGGTCGTTCGGATCGGGTCACGCACTAACAGTGCGCTCCCCTCACCTCACTCCCTGCGTCCCCCGACCTGCTTGGTTTTCGGAGCCGTGCGTGGGTCCACTAGTCTTCCGGCTCGATGGAGGCAGCTACCGCCCGCAAGATCCGTGTCGTCGTCGCCAAGCCCGGCTTGGACGGGCACGACCGGGGGGCGAAGATCATCGCCCGGGCGCTGCGCGACGCGGGGATGGAGGTGATCTACACCGGCCTGCATCAGACGCCGGAGCAGATCGCCGAGACGGTGATCCAGGAGGACGCCGACGCGGTCGGCCTCTCGATCCTCTCCGGGGCCCACATGACGCTGGTGCCGCGGGTCGTCGAGCTGCTCAAGGCGCAGGGCGTCGACGACGTCCTGGTCACGGTCGGGGGGACGATTCCGGCCGAGGACATCCCCGAGCTCAAGGAGCTGGGGGTCGCCGCCGTCTTTACGCCGGGCGCCGGCACCGACGAGATCGTCGATTTCATCCGCGGTGGCGCCGAAGAGCGCCACGAGCGGGAAGGTTGAAGCGCCAGCTTGCCGATTGTGGAGCTTTGTGGCCCCTATAGGGGCACGAATCGTCCAACCTGCTGCGGTTGTCGTGTGATATCGATCACCGCCGATCGTCACATCGTCGTATGTAATCGATAGACTGATTGACTGGTCAGTCAACCCGCCCGAAGCAAGAGCGAAGCAACAGCCAAGGAGGCTTGAAAGTTGAAGATCTGCGTCCTGGTCAAGGAGGTTCCGGACGCCGCCGTCCAGAAGCGCATCGACTCCACGACGATGCGATTGGACCGTAGCGGCGAGAAAAACCTCAACCCCTTCGATACCCACGCCATTGAGGCCGCCATGCAGATCAAGGAGGGCGGCGCGATCCCGGTCGAGGAGGTCGTCGCGGTGACGATGGGCCCCGATTCGGCGGTCCGCGCGCTGCACAAGGCGGTGGCGCTCGGCGCCGACCGCTCGGTGCACCTCTCCGACGACGCGCTGGCGGGCTCCGACGTCTGCGCCACCGGCTACTCGCTGGCCAAGGTACTCGAGTCCGAGAGCCCCGACCTGGTCTTGCTCGGCCAGCAGTCCGACGACGGCGAGTGCTACACGATCGGCGCTGTCGTCGCCGACCACCTGAAGATGCCCTCGCTGACCCAGGTGATCAAGATCGACGTCAGCGACGGCAAGCTGCGTTGCGAGCGCCAGGCCGAGTATGGCTACGACACGGTGGAGATCGAGTTGCCGGCCGTGATCAGCGTCGGCGACGCGATCAACGAGCCCCGCTACCCGAGCCTCAAAGCGATCATGGGGGCGAAGAAAAAACCGCTCGACGGCAAGGCCACCGGCGACGTCGGCATCGAAGCCGGCATGGTCGGCGAGGGCGGCTCCAAGACGAATGTGCTCGCGCTCAACCCGCCGCCTCCCAAGGAAGCGGGCGAGATCATCGAGGACGAGGACACCAATGAGACGGTCGAAAAGATCGTCGCCTGGCTCGACGAGAGGAAGCTGATCTAGATGGCAGGCATCCTGACTTACGCCCTCCACGACGACGAGGGCAACTTCAACAAGAACTCACTCGGGGCGATCTCCGAGGCGGCCAGGCTGGCCGGTGAGATCGGCGGCGAGGCGGCCGTCATGGTGGTCGGCGATATCGCCGACGACGCCTGTGCCGGCCTCGGCAACTGGGGCGCGGCCAAGGTCTACCGGGCCAAGAGCGTGCCCGAGGGCCTCGCCCAGCCGATCGTCGACGCGATGGCCAAGGTCATCTCCGACGAGGGCTTCTCCTACGCGCTGTTCGGCGGCGGCCTGCTCGGCTTCGAGATCGGCGCCGGGCTGACCGCGAGGCTGAACGCCGGGGTGACGATGGAGGTGACGCAGGTCAAGGTGCAGGACGGCAAGCTCGTCGTCGAGCGCCCGATCCTGCAGGACTCGCAGATCGCCGACGTCGGATACGTCTCGGAGCCGGGGATCATCATCGGCCGGCTCAACGCCTTCGACGCCAAGGAGAGCGGCGGAAGCGCCGAGGTGGTCGACGTCGAGGTCGAGCTCTCGGCCTGGTCGACCAAGGCGACGCTGGTCCAGCGCGGCGAGCAGCGCGGCGCCGACGTCAACATCGAGGATGCCGACATCCTCGTCGGCGGCGGTCGCGGGCTCGGCGCCGCGGAGGGCTTCAAGCAGTGCGAGGAACTGGCCGAGGCGATGGGCGGGGCGGTTGCCGCGACCCGCGCCGTGGTCGACGCCGGCTGGTACCCCTACGCGGCGCAGATCGGCCAGACCGGCAAGACGGTCGCGCCGAAGCTCTACCTGGCCGCCGGCATCTCCGGCGCGATCCAGCACAAGGTCGGGATGCAGAGCTCGGAGAACATCCTCGCGATCAACAAGGACCAGAACGCGCCGATCTTCGAGTTCTCGGATCTCGGCGTGGTCGGCGATCTGCACAAGATCGTCCCCAAGCTGACCGAGGCGATCAAAGCGAAGAAGGGCAGCTGAGCGAGAGCTCGGCTGCCGCAAAGGAGCAAGCGATGCCCGCCGCAAAGCCGATCGACTACCCGCCCCCGTTCGACTCCGCCGACGTGATCGGCCCGCCGACCGATCCGGTCGACGACCGGATCGAGGTCGGCATCGCGATCGTCGGCGGCGGCCCGGCGGGCCTCGCCTGCGCCAACAAGGTCATGCAGCTGCTCGAGGACGAGCCGGAGCTGACCGAGAAGCTCGGCGAAGTCCCGGTCGCGGTGATCGAGAAGGGCAAAGTTTCGGGCGCGCACCTGCTCTCCGGCGCCAACGTCAACCCCTCGGCGATGACGCGGCTGTTCCCGGACATCGACCCGGGCGACTGGCCGTCGGTCTACCAGGAGGTGACCAAGGACGCGACCTACTTTCTCACCTCCAAGGCGGCGATCCCGATCAAGCCGCCGCCGCCCAACTTCCGCAAAGAGGGGACCTACACGATGTCGGTCTCCAAACTGGGCCGCTTCCTCGCCGACAAAGCCGAAGAGGCCGGCGTCTACATCCTCTCCGAGACCGCCGCGACCAAGCTGCTGGTCGAGGACAGGATCGTCAAGGGTGTGCGCTCGGGCGATCGCGGCCGCGGCAAGGACGGCGAGGAGCTCGGCAACTTCGAGCCCGGCTCCGACGTCGTCGCCAAGGCGACCGTCCTGGCCGAGGGCACGATCGGCCACCTCACCTACTCGGCCTTCGACTACTTCGGCATGCGCGACGGATCCGACCCGCAGGCCTGGGAGCTCGGCGTGAAGGAGATCTGGGAGGTCCCCAAGCCGCTCGACCGCGTGATCCACACGCTCGGCTGGCCGCTGCGCTGGGGCGGCAAATACAAGGAGGCGGGCGGGAGCTTCATCTACCCGATGGGCGAGGACAAGGTCTGCTTCGGCCTCGTCGTCGGCCTCGACTACACCGACGCCACCTTCTCGGTCCACGACGAGCTGCAGCGCTTCAAGACCCACCCCTTCATCGCCAAGATCATCGAGGGCGGCAAGCGGGTCGGCTGGGGCGCGAAGACGATCCCCTCGGGCGGCTACTGGTCACTGCCCAAGCGCTTCTCGGTGCCGGGCATGCTGGTCGCCGGCGACGCCGCCGGGATGGTCAACATCGCCGAACTCGCCGGCGTCCACTACGCGATGCACGCCGGCATGTACGCGGCGGAAGCGATCGTCGAGTCGCTGAAGAAGGACATCGAGTCGGTCAACTTCTCCTCCTACGACGAGGCGATCCGCAACTCGGTGATCGAGAAGGACCTCTACAAGTCGCGCAACATGAAGCAGCCGCTGACCAAGGGGCTGATCCGCGGCGGCATCGTCGCCAACATGCTCGTCGCCAGCAAAGGCAACTTCCCACCCGGCCACATGAAGGTCGAGGACAACGCCGAGCCGGCGATGCACCTCGGCACGGCCGCGAGCCGCTACCCCAAGCCCGACAACGAGGTCACCTTCAACAAGCTCGACTCGGTCTTCCTCTCCGGCAACGCGACCCGCGACGACGCGCCCAACCACGTCCGCATCCAGACCAGGGTTCCGCGTGAGATCGCCCAGACCTGGGTCTCGATGTGCCCGGCCCAGGTCTACGAGATCCCCGACGAGCAGCTCGAGAACGGCGCCGCCGAAGTCGACGTCCACGTCACCGCCTCCAACTGCGTCCAGTGCGGGGCGATCACCGCCAAGGGCGGCCGCCTGACGTTGCCCGAGGGCGGCGACGGGCCGCTCTACCAAGAGACCTGAGCCTTCGGGGAGGGGGGAGCAGGTGTCCCTCCCCATGAGGCCGTTGCGCAGCAAGAGGGTCGGGTGTCCCTTGCCATGAGGCCGTTGCGCAGCTGGTCCCGGGTCAGGGTTCGATCGCGCGTCCAGGAGCCTCCTGGCAAGGGACACCCGACCCTCCAGTGGAAGGCCTTCGGATCCGCTGGATAGGGTCGGTTTGTGGTTGCCCTCGGCATCGTTTCGGCGGTTGGAGCTTCTTTGCTCTACAACGCCTCGATCGCGTTGCAGGCGTTGGAGGCTCGGGAGGTGCCGGGGGAGCATTCGCTGCGGTTGTCTTTGATCGGGCGGCTGGTGCGGAATCGGCGCTGGTTGGGGGCTACGGCGCTGGGGTTGGTTGGGTGGCCGCTGGAGATCGTGGCGCTGCTGCTGGCGCCGCTTACGGTTGTGCAGCCGTGCCTGGCCAGTGGCTTGATCCTCTTGCTGTGGCTCGGGGCGACGCGGCTGGGCGAGGCGCCGGGGCGGCGGGAGTTCGTCGCGGTCGCGGCGATCGTCGCCGGTGTCGGCGGAGTCGCCTGGGCGGCGCCGGAGCGCACCACGGACCACGCCGGAGCTGTGGCTATCGCCGCGGCCCTGGCGCTGGTCGCACTCCCGATCGCCGCCCCGTACCTGCTGCGCTTGCGTATCCGACATTCACCACACCAGGGGGGGTCGAAGTCGGATGGGCGCGTGCGTTGGGGGTGCTGATGGTGATCAGCGCCGGCTGTGGCTACGCCTGGACCGCGATCGCCAGCAAGCTGCTCACCGACGAGCTTGCCGCCGGGGCGATAGTCGTCGCCGCCCTCTGGCTCGGCACCGCCGCGGCCTCCGAGGGCCTGGCGCTGCTCAGTGAGATGAGCGCCCTGCAGCGGCGCGCCGCGACCCACGTGGCGCCGGCGATGTTCGCGGTCCAGATCCTCGTCCCGGTAATCCTGGCGCCGCTGATCTTTGGCGAGTCCTGGGGCGACACGCCGCTCGGTGGCGTCGCCCTGGTCGCCTTCATGGGCCTGGCCGTTGCGGGGACCGTTCTCCTGGCCGGGTCCAAGGCGGTCGGCGCTGTGATCGATAGCGCACATTAAGGGCCTGTCTTTAGATAACTGACCGGTTTCGCTGCTAGCCTGGCGCAGCTTTGGCTTCCCCAGTCAGCCCTCCGCTCGACGCGAGCCGCTTCGCGATCGGGTTCGATCATCGCGACCGCGCTCGTCTCTTTGAGCTGTGGACCCAGGTGCTCGACTCCGAGCAGTGGTCGGAGGGCGCGATGCTGGAGGCCTTCGAGCAGCGCTGGTCGCTGTGGAACGGCCTACCCAGCCTGGGCCTGTCAAGTTGGGCCGGCGGCGCCCTCGCGGCGCTCGAGTTCGCCGGCGTGCGGGGCGAGACCGTGCTCTGCCCGTCCAACACCTTCATGGCCTCGCCGCTGGCGGCGATCAATGCCGGCGCCGAGGTCGAGTTCGTCGATTGCAACCGCGGCGACCTCTGCATGTCGTTCGAGGACTTCGAGCGCAAGGCGGAGCGCCTGAAGCCCAAGGCCGCGATCCTCGTCCACATCGGCGGCCATATCGCCTTCGACTCCGAGCGGATCGCCGCCTACTGCCGCGAGCACGGGATCTTCCTGCTCGAGGACTGCGCCCACGCGCACGGCGCCGAGTGGGGCGAGCGCCGGCCCGGCAGCTTCGGCGACGCCGGTGTCTACTCGCTCTACGCGACGAAGACCGTCTCGACCGGGGAGGGGGGCGTGCTCGTCTCCTCGAACCCGGAGCTGATCGAGTTCGCCGCCAAGTTCCGCAACTACGGCAAGTTCGAGCACGAGGTCGACGGGCTCAACTTCCGCATGAGCGAGTTCACCGCCGCCCTCGGCCTCGTCCAGGCGGACCGCATGGAGGAGATCGTCGCCTGGAAGAACGCCTACGCCCGCGACCACCTCGACGCCCTGCACCCGGCCCGGCCGGAACTTCCCGACGGGATGACCTCCGGCCTCTACAAGTACATAGTCTTCGAGCCGATCGAGAAGTCGACCGGCCGGGTCTACGAGGAACCCTGCCACCGGATCATGGGCCGCGACGACGACCTTCCCAACACCGGCTGGGTGGCCGAGAACCACTGGTGCGTGCCGCTCTACTACCGCCCGGAGAGCCGGGACGATGTCCTCGCAAAGGAGGAAGCATGAGAGTCCTGGTAACCGGCGGCGGCGGCTTCATCGGCTCGCACGTTGTGGATCGCCTGATGCGCGACGGCCACACACCGCGGATCTTCGACCTCAGCGCCTCGCCCTACCACTCGCCGCTCGAAGTCGAGACCTTCACCGGCAGCATCACCGACCCCGCCAACCTCGACCTGGCGATGCGCGACTGCGACGCCGTGATCCACCTGGCCGCCGTGGCCGACGTCGCCCACGTCCTCGCCGACCCGGTGTTGGCCGAGGAGGTCAACACGCGTGGCACGCTCAACGTGCTCGAGGCCGCCTGTCGCGCCGAGGCCGGTCGCGTCGTCTACGGCTCGACCACCTGGGTCTACAGCGACTGCACCGAGCAGGCGGTCAGCGAGGAGACGCCGATCCCGGCGCCGCGCCACCTGTACACGGCGACCAAGCTGGCGGGGGAGACCTACTGCGCCGGCTACGCCGAGCTCTACGACCTCGAGTACACCGTGCTGCGCTTCGGCATCCCCTACGGCCCGCGCGCCCGCGCCGCCGGGGTGGTCGCCAAGTTCACCGACCTTGCTTTCGAAGGCAAGGCGCTGACGATCGCCGGCGACGGCAGCACCACCCGCAGCTTCATCTACGTCGAGGACCTCGCCGACGGCATCGTGGCTTCGCTTGCCCCGGCGGCGGCGGGGCGCACCTACAACCTCTCGGGCGACGAGGTCGTGACGATCCTCGAAATCGCCGAGCGGGTACAGGAAAACACCGATAACTGCGAGATCGTCCACACGCCGCCGCGCCCGGGCGACTTCCCCGGCAAGGAGATCTCCAACGAGCGCGCGCTCGAGGAGATCGGCTGGAAGGCCGAGACGAGCTTCCGCGAGGGCGTCCGCCGCTACGTCGAGTGGGTGCGCAACACGACGCGGCCACCCGACCCGATCCCCAGTCTGAAGCCGGTTCTGAGCCACAACGGCAACGGCAACGGCAACGGCAACGGTCGCGCCGCGGGGTCGCTGCTGGAGGGGGCCAGCGAGGAGACAGGCGAGCGCCCGCCGCGAGTGCTGGTGCTGACCGCCGACATCGGCGAGGGCCACGACCTCCCCGCGCGGATGATCAAGGAGGACGTCGAGCGGGAGATTCCCGGCGCGACGGTCGAGATCGTCGACGGGCTCAAGGCGATGGGCCGGATCTCCTCCTCGGTGGCGCGCGACGGATCCCGCTTCACCTTCCGCTGGATGCCCTGGTTGTTCGATCTCCAGTACTGGCTGATCACCAAGTTCGCGCCCACCCGCTGGCTGATGCACCACCTCAGCTACCTGGTCGGCGCCCGCGGCCTGATGCGCGTCGTCGAGCAACACCAGCCCGACGTCGTCGTCTCCACCTACCCCGGTGTGACCGCGGTGCTGGGCATGCTGCGCGAGCACCGGCGCCTGCTGGTGCCGGTGCACTCGGCGATCACCGACCTCGCCGGGCTGCGCTACTGGGCGCACCCCGGAGTCGACCTCCACTTCGTCACCCACCCCGAGTCGATCGAGGAGGTCGAGCGACTGGTCGGGCCGGGCAGCGTCGAGTGGATGCGCCCGCCGATCGCCCGCGACTTCCTGATGCCGCGCACGCGCGCCGCCGCGCGCGAGGCGCTTGACGTGCCCGCCCACGCCCGCATGGTTCTCGTCTCGGGCGGAGGCTGGGGGATCGGCGACCTCGAAGGCGCGATCGACGCGGCGCTGGCCGGCGAGGACACGCTGGTCGTCTGTATCGCCGGTCGCAACGAGTCCGCGCGAGAGAAGCTGGAACAGCACTACGCGGGGAACGAGCGGGTCCGGGTGCTCGGCTTCACCGAGCAGATGAGCGACTGGATGGCGGCCGCCGACGCGATGGTCCACTCGACCGCCGGGCTGACCGTGCTCGAGGCCCACATCCGTGGCTGCCCGGTCGTCTCTTACGGTTTCTCGGCCGGCCACCTGCGCGCGAACAACGCCGCTTTCGAGCGCTTTGGCCTGGCCGAGGTGGCGCGCTCCGAGCACGAGCTGACCTCGACGCTGAGGCACCTGACCAAAGAGCGCCGCTCGCCCGATTCCAGCTTCGCCTCGCTGCCGTCGATCGCCTCACGCGTGCTCACGGCCCGCCCGCGGATCAAGCCGCAGCCGGTATGGCGGCTGCGCATGGAGCGGGTCGCCGCCGCCGTCAGCGTCGCCGCTCTGGCGGTCGTCCTATTGCTCACCGTGATCGATCGCGAAGCCCCCTACAAGGTGGTCGCCAAACCGCTGGAGGGACGTATCCACTTCGGCAAGGACGAAGACGAAGCCACGCCAGCGGTGCAGGAAGCGCGCCCGGCCGCCGCGCCCGGCACCGCCGCCCGCGAAGGTCGTTGATCGGAGCCGCCCTGGCTCCGGTCTCGCCGCGCGTCGCGGCGCGGTTGGGGATCGTGCGCCGCCAGGAGGGGGTCGAGGGCGTCGCGCTCAGCTTCGACGACGGCCCCCACCCGCAGGGCACGCCGATCGTGCTGGAGATCCTGCGCGAGGCGGGCGCGCCGGCGACCTTCTTCCTCGCCGGCGAGCAGGTCGAGCGCCGCCCGGCGCTGGCGGCGGAGATCGTCGCCGCCGGCCACCGGGTCGAGCTGCACTGCCATCGTCACCGCAACGCGCTGCGACTGACCGGCCGGCAGTTCGCCGAGGACGCCGAGCGCGGCCGCGCCGCGATCGAGGCGGCGACCGGACAGGCGATCGCCGATCACCGGCCGCCCTACGGCATATACAGCGGCACCGCGCTGCGGACGGTTCGGCAGCGCGGCTGGCGGCCCGTCCTCTGGTCGCGGTGGGGGAGGGACTGGCGCGGCCGCGCGACGGCACGCTCGATCGCCCGGCTGGCGACGGGCTCGGCCCGCGACGGGGACATCGTCCTCCTACACGACGCCGACTACTACAGCGCTCCCGGTTCCTGGGTGCGCACCGTGGCGGCGCTGCCGATCATCCTCGAGGAACTCGGCGGTCGCGGGCTGAAGACCGCCTCGCTGCGCCGCTGAGTCGGCGGTGCGAGCGTCCACTGCTCGCAGCCGGCAAAGGCTTCGTCGAGGCGCCTCGCCATCGCGCTTCTCCTCGTGGGCCGATCCTGGTCGAAGATTTCCTGGGGCATGAATCTCCTCGTCCTGTAGCGGGTGTGTGGGCGACGATTTCAGAGCCCTCGCACGCGCCTGGCGGCGGCGGACCTGCGCGATGCGGCGTCCTCAGTCGCCCGAATAGCGCTGCTATTCGGGCTCCCTGCGTCCTTGCCTCGCTTGGTCCGGCGCTCGCCAGCCACGCACGTGGATCTCAGAAATCGCCACCCCCACACCCTCTATCCTCCGTCGGACGAGAAAAGGTGCAATTAGCGGAAATCCGCGATTAAGTCCGCAAGCTGGGTGGGCTGGTCGAGCGGCACGAAGGTGGCTGCGTCGGGGATTTCGACCAGGCGTGCGTTCGGGGTGTCCGCGGCGAGGCGCTGTGCGTACTTCAGCGGGAAGAATTTGTCGCCTGGCGCCCAGGCAAGCAGGATCGGCAGGTCGGAGTTGCGCAGCTTCTCCGCCGCCTCGAGGGTGTAGCGCTTGTTCATGCCTGCCGTGACCTTCTTGGCGTCGTGCTTGACGCCCGAGTCGTGCAGTGCGGGTCGCATCCACGAAGCGACAAGGTCGGCCGGGATCGGTTTCTTGGAGAAGGGCTTGAAGGCGGCGCGGGCGAGTGCGCCGATCCGGAACGGCGCCGAGAGCAGCGTCATCCCGCCGGGAAGCTTGGCAATCGGGGGCATCGCCTTGAAGATCCCCGGCGGGAAGTTCTCGTGCGTGTCGCAGTTGGTCAGGACAAGGCGGCCGATCCGCTCGGGGTGGCGGGTGACGAGGACCTGCGACATCGCTCCCCCCGAGTCGTTGCCGACGATCGTCACGTCGTCGAGGTCGAGCGCCTCGAGGAAACCGGCGATGGTCGCCGCGATGCCGTAGGGGGAGAGGTCGGCATCCGGCTTCATCGCGATCTGCTGGGCGCCGATCGGCCAGTCGGGGGCGAGGCAGCGACAACGATCGGAGAGGCTGTCGACGACGCCGTCCCAGAGGCGACCGTCGACGAGGTAGCCGTGGACGAAGACGACCGGCTTGCCCTCGCCCGCCTCGCGGTAGCGGATCGTCCCCGCCGGAAGCGTTACTTCGCGTCGCTGGTCGGCCGCGGCCACTCAGAGACCTTAACCGGTTGGTCAACCGGCTCTAGGAAGTCGTCGTGGGCAATGCGCCGCGACTCCTTCTGCGCGTACATCCGCACGTCGGCGAGCTGCAGGGCAGCGGAGGGATCGCGCTCCTCCGACGGCACCTCGACCGCCCCCCAGGCGGAGGTGACGTCAAACCCCGGCCCGGTCGCGGTCAGCGCGCTCGTCGCGGCGCGGCTCACCGCCTCGAAGCGATCCGGCGCGCAGGTCAGCAGCACGCAGAACTCGTCGCCACCGATGCGATAGGCGGTGCCGTCCCCGCCGACCGCGTCTCGCAGCCCCCCGCCGAGCCGCCTCAGCAGCTCGTTGCCGGCGGGATGGCCGAAGGTGTCGTTGTAGTGCTTGAAGCCGTTGAGGTCGAAGAGCAGTAGCAGCAGCGGCGCCTCCGCGCTCGCCCCTTCGACCCGGAGCGGCAGGTCAACCTGCATCCGGCCTTGGTTTGCGAGCCCGGTGAGAGGGTCGGTCCGCACCTGCTCGAGCAGCGCCTTGTTCTCGCGGTCGCTCATCGCCAGGCGCAGGATCACGGCGGTCATCGTCGCTGCCCAGAGCACGGTCGAGAGGCCGCTGGTCGCGCTGTAGTACTGCATCGCGAAGAGGCCGATCATCACGCTGGCGAAGACCGCCGGGACGATGATCTCCCGCCGCTCCGCGCCTTCTCCGGGGGAGGTGATTTCGGCCGCGGCGGCCGGCTGCCAGACGGCGGCGCTGAGGCATACGGCGGCGATCAGGTAGATCGGGTCAACCCAGCCGCCTTCCGGCAGCGCTTCGCCGGTCGCCTGCAGGGTGAAGGCGATGTCGGCGATGACCAGGGCCGAGAGGCCGGCGAGCAGCAGCGACCAGGTCCGGCCGGGCCGCCAGCCGGTCAGCGCGACGACGCCGACGACCATCGCCACCATCAGGATGTCGCCGAGCGGGTAGGCGAGCGTGGTCGCGACCTGCACTGGCGTGCCTTCGGTCCGGCCGGCGACGAAGTCGAAGACGAAGGCGGCGCCCAGCGCGGCGGTGCCGAGCGCCGCGATCGCCCCGTCCATCCACAGCCGCCAGTTGATCTCGTGCGCCCTGGCGCGGACGAGGAGAGCAAGCCCGGCGTAGGCGAGCGGGTAGAAGAGCAGGTAGCCGACGTCGGCCGGCGAGGGGTAGGGGGCGTTCGCGTTGCCTTCGATGAAGATCGCCCAGTAGACCTCGGCGGTGCCCCAGCAGAGGATCGCGGCGCCGAGCAGGAGCCAGGCGCGGCGCTCGGGACCGAAGGCCGAGGCCCTGACCAGACAGGCGACCCCGGCGCCCAGCACGACCGCGTCGTAGACGACGCTGCTGATCGCGAAGTCGAGGCCGCCGGCGATGCCGAGCCAGGAGTGGAGGGCGACAAGGACGGTGCCACCGAGCAGCAGGACGGCCAGGGAGGAGCGCAGGGCGCGTGCGAGCGCGCTGTCGCCTGTCGCGGGGTCCCTCGCGGTCATGCCTGGTTATCGGCAGTTCGAGGCCATCTCCCAAGCCTCGAACAGACTGTTTGCGCACTTCTCTAGACTTGAGTGACGATGAAGGCAGGAATTCACCCCGACTACAAACTCGCTCACGTGCACTGCTCGTGCGGCAACCAGTTCTACACCCGCTCCACGGTGGAGGATCTGCACGTCGAGCTCTGCTCGGAGTGCCACCCCTTCTACACCGGCAAGCAGAAGCTCGTCGACACCGGCGGGCGGGTTGAGCGGTTCCAGCGGCGCGCCGCCAAGCACGCCAAGGCATCGAAGTAGGCCATGGGCGCGGAGACAGTCTCTCCGCGGGCTGAAGCCGTCTCCTCCTCGAACGGGGCAGACCCGCTGCGCATGCCCGACGGCGCCCTGGTCGCGAAACGCGACGCGCCGGTCGGCGGCCAGGCGGTACTGGAGGGCGTGATGATGCGCGGCGTCTCGACCTGGGCGGTCGCCGTGCGCAATCCCGAGGGCCAGGTCGAGCTCAGCTCCGAGCCGCTGGTCCCCTGGGCAAAGCGCCATCGCCTCTGGCGGGTGCCGGTGCTGCGCGGCGTCGTCGCGCTCGGCGAGTCGCTGAAGATCGGCTTCCGCGCCCTGGCGATATCCGCCAACGCCCAGCTCGAGGAGGACGAGGAGGGCGAGAAAGAGGAGATCGGCGGCTGGGTCTGGGGACTGACGATCGTCTTCTCGATGGTGCTGGCGATCGGGCTCTTCTTCGTCGTCCCGGTCGGGCTGACCAGCCTGATCAAGGACCAGCTCGGCTCGCCGCTCCTCTTCTGGCTGATCGAGGGGGTCCTGCGCACGACGATCTTCATCGCCTACATCGCCGCGATCAGCCGCCTGCCGGATCTGCGCCGGGTCTTCGAGTACCACGGCGCCGAGCACAAGACGATCTCCTGTTACGAGGCCGAAGACGAACTGGTGCCCGCGCGGGCAAAGCTCTACTCGCGCCTGCACCCGCGCTGCGGCACCAGCTTCCTGCTGATCGTGATGGTCCTGGCGATCTTCGTCTTCGCCCCGATCGGGCTGCCGGCCTGGTACTGGCTGGTCGCCTCGCGGATCCTCGGCATCCCGCTGATCGCGGGCCTCTCCTACGAGGTGATCAAGTGGGCCGGCAAGCACCGCCGCAAACGCTGGGTGCGGGCGGTGATGTGGCCGGGCCTGATGCTGCAGAACCTGACCACGCGGGAGCCCGACGAAGAGCAGCTTGCTGTGGCGATCGCGGCGTTGGACAAGGTTTTGGCCGAGGAGAAGCCGCTTGAGGCCGGCGAGGCGCCCATAGAGATCGTCGCGTAGCGGCGGGCGGGGCCTGTCGTCGGGTGAGGGTGTCCTCGCGTTGCTGGTTTTTCGCCTGCGGCGCTGATGGCGCACGGGTCCTGTCGCCGAGGTGGGGGTGTCCAAGCGGGGCTGGGTTTTTCGCCAGGTGGGTGGGGCGTCTCTCGCTGAGCGGTGGGCGAAAAAGAGGACGCCGCTCCCGCTTGGACACCCCCACCTCGGCGCCACCCGCGCGAGTTGCGCCTATGGTTCACGACCATGATCCAAGCGCTTGTCGAGCAGATCGAAAGCCGTTTCTCCGAGTTGGAGGGGCTTATGTCGGACCCCGGTGTGATTGGGGATCGGCAGCGCTATGCGGAGGTGGGGCGCGAATACCGCGAGCTTGAGCCCGCTCGAAGGCTGGCGAGCGAGTACAGGACCCTCAAGGACGATCTGGAGGGGGCTCGGGAGCTGTTGGCGGAGGGGGAGGACGCTGAGCTGCGCACGGTCGCGGATGAGGCGCCGGCGCGGTTGGAGGAGCTTGAAGAGGAGATCCGGCTGGCTATGGTCGAGCGGGATCCGAACGACGACAAGAACGTGTTGGTGGAGATCCGGGCTGGGACCGGGGGGGATGAGGCGGCGCTGTTCGCCGGCGACCTCTACAAGATGCTGACCCGCTACGCGGAGGAGCGTGGGTTTGCCACCGAGGTGCTCTCGCAGTCGGCGGCCGAGGTGGGTGGCTTCAAGGAGGTGACCTTCGCGATCAAGGGCGAGGGCGCCTACTCGATCTTCAAGTTCGAGGGTGGCACGCACCGCGTGCAGCGCGTGCCCGAGACCGAGTCCCAGGGCCGCATCCACACCTCGACCGCGACCGTCGCCGTTTTGCCCGAGGCCGAGGAGGTCGAGGTCGAGGTCGACCAGAATGACCTGCAGATCGACGTCTACCGCTCCTCGGGGCCCGGTGGCCAGTCGGTCAATACGACCGACTCGGCGGTACGGATCACCCACAAACCGAGCGGGATCGTCGTCTCGATGCAGGACGAGAAGTCGCAGCTGCAGAACCGCGAGAAGGCGATGCGGGTGCTGCGGGCGCGGCTGTACGAGCGCGAGCTCGCCGAGCAGCAGGCGAAGGTCGCGGCAGAGCGCAAGGCGCAGGTCGGCAGCGGTGAGCGCTCGGAGAAGGTGCGCACCTACAACTTCCCCCAGGGGCGGGTCACCGACCACCGGATCAAGCACACCTCGCACAACATCGAAGGGGTGTTGGCGGGAGACCTCGCCGAGTTCAGCGATGCGCTTGCCGCGGAGGAGAAGAGGCAGAGGCTGGAGGCCGCAGCGGTCTGAGAGCCTATCCCGGTAGGGCCTCCACTTAACTTTTTCGCTTGAGAGCCTATCCCGATAGGGGTTCCACTTAACTTTTTCGATGTGGTGTGGTTGGGCTGTCGCCCGAGAGCCCACACCGAAAAAGTACAAGACGTTCCACCCCTATCGGGATAGGCTCCAGTGGTGGCCGCCGCCGCGACTTCCGGCAGCGTTCGTGAAGCCCTTGAGGCTTCCGTTGACGCACTCGCGGCAGTTGGCGTCGATACGCCGCGCTTGGATGCTGAGCTGTTGCTGGTTGAGGCGACCGGGTGGGAGCGGGCGCGGCTGGTGGTGGAGCCGGAGGCGGGGGTGCCGCCGGCTGCCGCGAGGCGGTTTGGGGAGATGGTGCGGCGGCGGCTGAGGCGGGAGCCGGTGGCGTACATCCTCGGTCGCAAGGGATTTCGGCATCTTGAGCTGGCGGTCGATTCCCGTGTGCTGATCCCGCGGCCGGAGACCGAGTTGCTGGTCGAGCTTGCGCTGGAGCTGCAACTGCGACGGGTGCTCGACATGGGGACCGGCTCGGGCGCGATCGCGCTGGCGATTGCCGACGAGATGCCGGAGTGCGAGGTCGTCGCCACCGATACCTCGCCGGCCCCGCTCGAAGTGGCGCGGGACAACGCTGAGCGGCTGGGTCTCGCCGAGCGGGTCCGGTTCGTCGAGGGGATGCTGCCGTCCGCGGCGCTGGCTGGGGATGAGCCACCGGCCGATAGAGGATCGAGCTTCGACCTGATCGTCGCCAACCTGCCCTACGTCGCCGAGTCGGAATGGGCGGGCCTGGAGCCCGAGGTGACCGAGTGGGAGCCGCGCGAGGCATTGCTCGCCGGGCCCGACGGACTGGACGTGATCCGGGCGGCGATTCCGGTTGCCGCGGCGGCGGCGCCGTCGCTGGCCCTGGAGGTCGGCGCGGGACAGGCGCCGGCGGTCAGCGAGCTGCTCTTCGAGGCCGGCTTCGCGAAGGTCGAGACCCGCCCCGACCTCGCCGGCATCCCCCGCGTCGTCTGGGGCCAACAATGAGGCTCCGACCTGCATCGAGCCCCCATTTGGGGTTCGATGCAGGTCGGATGGGGCTATGACGCGGGTTGTCTCGATCCCGCGCGATGGGGCGGAGGCGGCGCGGGCTGCGCTGGAGCGGACGATCTCCTCGGGCGGGGTCGCGGTCTTTCCCGCCGACGGGCTCTACGGCCTGGCCTGCGACCCGCTCGATGCGGCGGCGATCGGGCGCATCCACGAGATCAAGGGCCGGGATGACGGCAAGCCCTCGGCGGTCATGTACTTCTCGCCACTGGCGATGCGCGAGCTGGTCGAGGGACTCGGGCCGCGGACCCGACTCGCGGTCGCCGCTCTCCTGCCGGGCCCGGTGACGCTGGTGGTCGCCAACCCCGAAGGGCGCTACCCGCTCGCCTGTCCCGAGGACCGCGCCCGCCTCGGGGTCCGCCTGATCGGCGGGCCGCTGGCCGGCGCGATGTGCCCGCTGTTCCAGACCTCGGCCAATCTCAGCGGCGAGCCGGCGCCATCCCGCTTCGGGGACGTTCCGGCGGAGATCGTCGCTGCGGCGGACCTGGCGATCGACGGCGGTGAGCTGACCGGCCTGCCCTCGACGGTCGTCGATCTCACCGATTTCGACGTGGACGGCGAGTGGGCCGTCCTGCGCGAGGGAGGGCTCTCCCTCGGAGACCTAGCAGCCCGGCTGGCCGCGATAGGGGAGCCGGACCAGCCGTCGTGAGGTGTTGTCGTGCTCGTTCGACTCGAAGAGCAGCCCCTTCGGGTCGACGGTCATCGTGAAGACGAAGCAGCCGCGCAGGCCGCTGACGTTGATCCACTGCTTGTCGTAGTCGGCCGGGTAGATGTCCGACCAGCCGACCGAGGTGCCGAGCGTGACCGCCCTGGTGTAGGGGTCCTGGTCACAGCCGGGGTAGTGGCGGACGCTCGGCGAGCGCTTGCCGGGCCGGGTGCGCTCGAGGTCGCGCAGGCAGTAGTTGAGCTTGGGCCCGGTGCGCAGGACCGGCCCGGTTTTGCCGTCTGGGCCGACCCGGCGCAGCTCAAAGCGGGCGAGCTGGTGGACCTTCCAGTAGCTGCCGCCGAAGTACGTGCCGACGTCGGTGAAGTGCAGGCTGGCCCCGGTCCGGAGGACGAGGCGACCGCCGCCCTTGCGGCGGATCCGCTGGTTGACCCGCATCCTGTGCCAGCCGTCGCGGTGGCCGCGCAGCTCCATCGGGCCCTTGCCGCGACTCTCGACGTCGCTCGTCGCGCGCAGCAGGAGCTTGCCGTCGTAGCCGGTGGTCTCGTAGATTTCGCGCGGCTTGCCGATCCTCAGGTTGGGGCAGAGCAGATCGCGGGCTTCAGGCCCTTCGCAGGGGTTGACGACCGCGGCGGATGCGGTCGGTACGGCCAGAGCGAGGAAAAGGGCGGCGAGTGCCAGGGGCATGCGGGCCTTCATCGGCGTCAGGCTATCCCGATGCGTTGGTAAGGTCGCTGAACCGTGAGCGAGTTGCCAGAGAGCATCCAAAGCGCCCCCCTTTCCGAGGTCGATCCGGCGATCGCCGCCGTGCTCGACGCCGAGCTGCGCCGCCAGCAGGGCACGCTGGAGATGATCGCCTCGGAGAACTTCGTCCCGCGGGCGATCATGGAAGCGGTCGGCTCGGTGCTGACCAACAAGTACGCCGAGGGCTATCCCGGCAGGCGTTACTACGGCGGCTGCGAGGAGGTTGACGTCGCCGAGCAGCTCGCGATCGACCGGGCCAAGGATCTGTTCGGCGCCGAGCACGCCAACGTCCAGCCTCACGCCGGCGCCCAGGCCAACAACGCCGCCTACATGGCGCTGATGGAACCCGGCGACACCTTCCTCGGCCTCGCCCTCGACCACGGCGGCCACCTCAGCCACGGGATGAAGATCAACGTCAGCGGCACGCTCTACAACCCGGTCCCGTACCACGTCCGCCGCGAGGACTTCCTGGTCGACATGGAGGAGGTCGAGCGGCTCGCCCACGAGCATAGGCCGGCGCTGATCGTCACCGGCTGGTCGGCCTACCCGCGCCGGCTCGACTTCGCCGCCTTCCGCGCGATCGCCGACTCGGTCGGCGCCAAGCTGATGGTCGACATGGCCCACTTCGCCGGGCTCGTCGCCGCGGGCGAGCACCCCAACCCGGTGCCGCACGCGGATGTCGTCACGACGACGATCCACAAGACCCTCTGCGGCCCGCGCAGCGGCATGATCCTCGCCCGCGAGGAGCACGCCAAAGCGATCGACAAAGCGACCTTCCCCGGCCAGCAGGGCGGTCCGCTGATGCACACGATCGCCGCCAAGGCGGTGGCGATGCGGATCGCCGCCAGTGAGCCCTTCGCCGCCCGCCAGCGACAGACGATCGCCAACGCACAGGCTTTCGCCGCCGGGCTCGAAGCCGGCGGCGTGCCGGTCCTGACCGGCGGCACCGACGTCCACCTCGTCCTCGTCGACCTGACCCCCAGCGGGCTCGACGGCCAGACGGCAGAGGACCGGCTCGAGACGGTCGGGATCACGGTCAACCGCAACGCGATCCCCTTTGACGAGCGGCCGCCGATGAACCCCTCCGGCCTGCGGATCGGCACCCCGGCGCTGACCACGCGCGGCCTGGTCGAGGAGGACCTGACCGAGATCGCGTCGGTGATCGCCACCGCCCTCAGCGACGACTTCGACGCCGAGAAGGCGGCGCTCGCCGAGCGCACCAGGGTGCTGATGGAGCGCTACCCGCTCTATCCCGAGCTGGCCGCGGCAGCTGTCTGACTCGCTGAACATCTGGGTTGACATGTCGGCGCCGGCGCATGTGCTGGTCTTGCGGCCGATCATCGAGCGGCTTCGGGAGCAGGGCCACACGGTCGAGGTGACCTCGCGCGACTACGCGCAGACGCAGGCGCTGCTCGAGCTGCATGGGATGGAGCACATGCCGATCGGGCGCCACGGCGGCGCCTCGCGGCTGCTCAAGGCGGCGCGGCTCGGCGCGCGGACGACGGCGATGGTCCGCTTCGGCCGCGGTCGCTCCTTCGACCTCGCGCTCGCCCACGGCTCCAACGACCTGGCGATCGCGGCGAAGCTGCTCGGCGTGCCCGAGGCCAACATGCACGACTACGAGTACGCGGTCACCCAGCACCGGATCGGCTGCCGGCTCGCCAAGCGGGTGATGTTCCCCGACACGGTGCCGGCCGAGCGCCTGCGCCGCTTCGGCGTTGGCCCGGACAAGCTCTTTCCCTACCCGGGGCTCAAGGAGGAGTACTACCTCTACGACTTCGAGCCCGACCCCGATGCGCTCGCCCGCCTCTCGGTCGACACCGGGCGGGTCGTCGTCGTCGTCCGTCCGCCGCCCGACGTCTCGCTCTACCACCGCAAGTCGAACCCGCTCTTCCCGAAAGTCCTGCAACGGCTGGGCACCGACGAGAACGTGCACGCGATCGTCCTGCCGCGCACCCAGGCCCAGCGCAAGCTGGTCGAGAGCCTCGCCCTGCCCTCGCTGATCCTGCCGCCGGGCGCGGTCGAGGCGCAGAGCCTCGTCGCCCTCGCCGACCTCGTCGTCTCCGCCGGCGGCACGATGAACCGCGAGGCGGCGGCGCTCGGCGTCCCCGTGTACACGACCTACGGAGGGCGCCTCGGCGGCGTCGACGAAGCGCTGATCCGCTCGGGCCGTCTGCGGCCGCTGACCGACCCGCGCGCGATCGAGCTCGAGAAACGCACCGCCGACGCGACCCCGACCAGGCGAGACCCTGGTCCGCTGGTCGAGACCATTCTCGGTACCGTCGGAGCCGACCATCCCGCGGCAAGCAACATCACGAGCTGACTCGCTCGCTCTTCCCGCAGACGTCCAGGAGGAGCTGGAGCACTTCATCGCGCTCGCCGGTGATGGTGAGAGGCGCCCCGTAGATCCTCTCCTAAGGGGCCTGGACATCTTTATTTCATTTTCTTTTTTACTGATTCTGGCGCCGTTGCTGGCGCTGACCGCGCTGGCGATCGTGCTCACCTCGGGACGGCCGCTCTTCTACCACGGCGCCCGCGTCGGCAGGGGCGGGCGACTCTTCCGCATGTACAAGTTCCGCACTCTCAAGCCCGACGCCGAGGACCGCCTCGGCCCTTACCTCGGGGAGGAGCTGACCAGGCGCACCGAGGAAGAGGTGACGCGGATCGGGCGGGCGCTGCGCAAGATCCACCTCGACGAGGTGCCGCAGCTGTGGAACGTCCTGCGCGGCGACATGGCGGTGGTCGGCCCGCGGCCGATCCGGCCGGCCTTCTTCACCGAGCTCTGCCGTGAGATCCCGCAGTACTGGCAGCGCTTGGTCGTCCGCCCCGGCGTGACCGGCTTCGCCCAGACCCGGATGACCCGCGAGGAGTCCTGGGCGGACAAGCTCGCCCACGACATGGAGTACATCGCCGACCGCTCCGTGCCGCTCTACATCAGCGTCCTCTTGGCCACCGTGGTCAAGGTCCTCGGCCGCGGCCCCGCCGCCCCCGGCTGACCACCGGCACGTCCTGCGAGACTGCGCGCCATGTGCGGGATCTGTGGTGTGGCCGGGCCTGGGGCCGTTGACGTCGAGGCTGTCAGGGCGATGAACTCGCGGCTGACGCATCGCGGGCCCGACAGCGACGGTTTGTTCCACGAAGGCGGGGTCGCGCTGGCGATTCGGCGGCTCTCGATCATCGACCTCGAGCACGGTGACCAGCCGATCTCCAACGAGGACGGCAGCGTCACCGTCGTCCAGAACGGCGAGATCTACAACTACCGCGAGCTGCGCGGCGAGCTCGAGCGGCGCGGCCACCGCTTCGCGACGCACTCGGACACCGAGGTCCTGGTCCACCTCTACGAGGAGCACGGCGACTCCTTCGTCGAGCGCCTGCGGGGGATGTTCGCGATCGCGCTCTGGGACCGCCGCGAGCACCGCCTCCTCCTCGCCCGCGACCGCTTCGGGATCAAGCCGCTCTACTACCGGCTCGCCGGCGACACCCTGTCGTTCGCCTCCGAGCTGAAGGCGATGCTGGAGCAGCCCGGCTTCTCGCGCCAGATCGACCCCCGAGCCGTGGCCGCCTACCTCGCCTTCAACTCGATCCCGGCGCCGCTGACGATCTTCGCCGAGGCACGCAAGCTGCCGCCGGGGACGCTGGCCGTCTGGCGGGACGGCGAGCTGACGCAGACGCGGTACGCGAGGCCGTCTCCGGTTCGCGCGGGGGAAACCCGCCGCCGGCCCGAGAGTGCCCTGGCCGACGAGCTGCGCGAGACCCTGCGCGACTCGATCCGCGCCCACCTCGTCGCCGACGTCCCGGTCGGCGTGCTGCTCTCCGGCGGGGTCGACTCGGCCGGGATCGTCGCCCTCGCCGCCGGCGAGCAGTCCGCCCCGGTGAAGACCTTCTCGGTCGGCTTCGAGGAGGCGAGCTTCGACGAGCTCGACCGGGCGCGGCTGGTCGCCGGGCGCTACGGCACCGACCACCACGAGATCGTCCTGCGCCCCGATGCGGTCGAGCTCTTTCCGAAGCTGGTCGAGGCCTTCGACGAGCCCTTCGGCGACTCCTCGGCGCTGCCGACCTACCTGGTCTCCGAGCTGGCCGCCGGCGAGGTCAAGGTCGCCCTCTCGGGGGAGGGGGGGACGAGCTCTTCGGCGGCTACTACACCTACGTCGCCGACCTGCTCGCGCCGCGCGTCGGCCGCCTCGCCGCCCTCGCCGCGCCGCTCGCCGAGCTGCTGCCCAGCTCCGATTCCAAGGTCAGCCTCGACTACAAAGCGAAGCGCTTCGCGCGGGGCGCCGGCCTGGCGCCGCTGGAGCGCCACCACGCCTGGAAGGAGATCTTCTCGCGACAGTCGCAGGCCTCGCTGCTGGGCGATCGCGATCCCGGTTGGGACCCGGTCGACGTCTACCGCGAGCGCTACGCCGAGACCGCCGGCGCGGAGCCGCTCGCCCGCCTGCAGGACGTCGACCTCGGCATCTACCTGGTCGACGACCTGCTGGCCAAGACCGATCGCTCGAGCATGGCGCACTCGCTGGAGCTGCGCGTGCCCTTTCTCGACAACGAGGTCGCGGCGATGGCGCTCGGTCTGGCGACGCCGCTCAAGGTCCGCGGCCTGGCCAAGAAGCGGCTGCTGCGCCAGGCGCTGGCGCCGCTGCTGCCGAGGGAGGTCCTGCGCGGGCCGAAGCAGGGGTTCTCGATCCCGGTCGCCGCCTGGTTGCGCGGGCCGCTGCAGGGCTTCGCGCGCGAAACGCTCTCGGCGGAGACCCTGTCGCGGCAGGGTTGGCTCGACCCCGCGACCGTGACCGGACTGCTCGACGACCACTGCGCCGGCCGCGAGGACCTCAGCCGCCAGCTCTGGGGGCTGATCGCCTTCACCCTCTGGTTCGACAGGTACGCGCAATAGCCTGAACCCGTGCCCGGCGGCGTCGAAGCCCTCCTCGCCTTCCTCGTCGCGGGGATCGTGACCCTGCTCCTGGTGCCCGCGACGATCCGCCTCGCCCGTCGCGCCGGCGCGATCGACCTGCCCGGGGTGCGCTCGCTGCACGAGGTGCCGACGCCGAAACTGGGCGGCTTGGCAATCTTCGCCGGGGTCCTGATCTCCGCCCTGATCTGGCTCCCCTGGGACGCCGAGACGCGGGCGATCCTCGTCGGCGCCGCGGCGATCACCGCGGTCGGCGTCCTCGACGACATCTACGACCTCGGCGCGGCGACCAAGCTGCTCGGCCAGACCGTCGCGGTCGTGATCCCGGTCACGGCCGGGGCCACGGTCGAAAGCTTCACCTTCCCCTTCCTCGGCCAGCTCAACCCCGGCTCGGTCGACCTGCTGGGCCTTCCCGGCGGCGGCACGATCTCGCTCGGCGACGTCGGCACCGTGATCGGCATCGTCGCCGTGATCAACGTGATCAACCTGATCGACGGCGTCGACGGCCTCGCCGCCGGGGTCTGCGTCATCTCCGGCATCGCGCTTGCCGTGATCGCCCTCTCGCTGGAGCGCAACGCCGCCGGCATCCTCGCCGCGCTCACCGCCGGCGCCTCGCTCGGCTTCCTCCGCCACGGCTTCCCGCCGGCCAAGACCTTCATGGGGGACACCGGGTCCAACCTGCTCGGCTTCCTGCTCGGTGTCGTCGCCGTGCAGGGCGCTCTGAAGACCAACGCCGTGATTGCCCTCTTCCTGCCGCTGATCATCCTCACCGTGCCGATCCTCGACACCGGCTTCGTCGTCGCCAAGCGGCTCAAATACCGCCGCCCGATCTACCGTGCCGACCGCTGGCACTTCCACCACCGCATGGCCGACATCGGCTTCTCGCAGCGGCGCACGCTCGCCTACCTCTACGGCTGGACCTTCGTCATGGCGATCGTCGCCCTCGCCCTGCGCTTCGTCCCCTACAGCGACAACCACGGCCACTTCAACGTCTTCTGGACCGCCGTGATGGCCGCATTCGGGCTGCTCGCCCTGGGGGCGAGCGTCTATCTGGTCGAGGTGCTCGAGATCCTCAACCTGCGCCATATGCGGTTGCGCCAGCTGGTCAGCGTGCGCCGCGACGCCGGCCGCCCGGTCCCACAGGCCGAGCAGGTCGACCTCGCCGTCGCCCGCGAGCTGGAGACCGGTAGCTTCCCCGCGATCGACCCGGAGACGGGCGAGTTCGAGGCGGTCGAACCGGACCGATAAGACGGCCCGCCAGACTTTGTGCGAGGTTGTGACAAGCCTCACGAACTGGCTCTAGAAAGCGGATCGTCGGCCCTTTCGGATATAGTCGCTCGTCCGCTCGCACGCCCAGCAGACGGGCGGCTATTGCGGAATTATGTCTCCTCCCAAGCATGTCGATCTCCTGGTGCTAGCCGCCGCCCTCGCCGTGTTCGCGCTCGGTGGGCTGCCCCTGCTCGGCTACGCGGTAGCCGCCGGGGCCTGGCTCGCGCAGCGGGGGATCCAGGTGCTCGCCGGGCGCCGTGTCGCGGCCGAGCTCGGCGCGGGCAACCGTCAGCGAGCGATGGGGATCGTCGCGGCGACGACGCTGGGCCGCGTCTGGCTGATGGTCACCGCCGTGTTGCTCGGCGGCCTCGCCGAGCGCGAGGCCGGGCTCTCCGCCGCCGTCCTCCTGCTCGTCCTCTTCACGATCTCCTTTGCCGCCCAGGGCCTCGTCCACCTCTTCGAGCCGGAAGGGCAGGCGGAGTGAAGACGAAAACCAAAGTCCTGATCGGGATCGGCGCCTACTTCGCCGTCGCGATCCTGATGCTGTTGATCTTCGGCAGCTCGGGCAAAGACGAATCGTTCCAGCCGCAGAACGAGTTCAAGCTCGAACCGTGGATCTCGATCCACCTCGCGGGCATCGACCTCAGCATCAACAAGGCGGTCCTCTACCTGGTCTTGGCGAGCGCGCTGACGATCTTCGTCATGGTCTGGATATCGCGCCGGATGGCGCAGAAGCCGAACCGTGTGCAGACGGCGATCGAGGTCGCCTACGACATGACCAAGAACACGATCACCGGCGGCAACCTCGAGCCGAAGATGGCGGCACGCTGGTTCCCCTTCCTGGCAGCGCTCTTCTTCTGGATCTGGTTCTCGAACATGCTCGGCTTCCTGCCGCTGCCGACCAACACCGAGCACACGGTCAGCGTCTTCGGCCTGGAAATCCCCTCCTTCGCGATCTACGCGGCGACCGCCAACCTCTCGATCCCGCTGGTCCTCACCCTGGTCGTCTGGCTCTCCTACCACTTCGAAGGAGTCCGCTCCAAGGGCCTGATCCCCTACCTGGCGAGCTGGCTGCCGCCGGGACTGGAGGAGATGAACCCGATCGGCAAGGCCTTCATCTTCGTGATCGAGGCGATCTCGCACTTCGCCCGCCTGATCTCGCTCTCCGTGCGTCTCTTCGCCAACATCCTCGCCGGCCACCTGCTGCTGCTCTTCATGGGCGGCGGGCTCGCCGTGCTGCTCGGGATCGCCGCGCTCGGCGCGCTCACCTTCCCGCTCGCATTCTTCTTCTTCGTGCTCGAGGTCGGTCTTATCGCGACCCTTCAGGCATTTATCTTCTCGACCCTCACCGCGATCTACCTTGGCGGAGCGACCTCCGCCAGTCACTAAATGATCAGAAAAGGAGCCTGTACTCAATGGATCTGTCCCCTGTAGTCGCCGCGATCTCCGATGAAGGGATCGAATCAGCCGGCAAGGCAATCGCCCTCGGCGTAGGTGCCGGCCTCGGCTCGATCGGTGCCGGCATCGGCATCGGCTTCATCTTCGGCAAGGAGATCGAGTCGGTTGCCCGCCAGCCCGAGATGAAAGACGAGCTGCAGAGCATCCGCTGGCTCGGCTTCGCGCTGACCGAGGCGGTCGCCTTCTACACCTTCATCTTCGGCCTGATCGCCTTCTTCCTCTAGGCCGCTCACGTGGAGCCCTTCGGTCATATAGCGGGTTTGATCCCACTTGCGGCGGAGGCCGCGGGGGAAGAAGGCGGCAGCTTCCTGGTCTCGCCGGGACTCGGCCTGATGATCTGGACGCTGGTCCTCTTCCTCTTCACGATGTGGGTGCTGAGCAAGGTCGCCTTCCCGAAAATCCAGGAGGCGCTCGACAAGCGGGCCAAGACGATCGCCGAGTCGATCGACGCGGCCGAACGGCAGCGGCGCGAGTCCGACGAGCTGCTTGAGGAGTACCGCGGGCGCCTCGCCGAGGCCCGCGAGCAGGCCGACGAGATCATGGCCCGTGCCCGCAAGGCGGCGGAGACCGCCGAAACGGAGGCGACCGCGGCCGGCAAGGAGAAGCGCGAGGAGCTGGTCGCGGCCGCGACGCGCGACATCGAAGCCGAGACGCGGCGTTCGCTGCAGCAGATTCGCAAAGAGGTCGCCGACCTGACCGTCTTGGCCACCGAGAAGGTGACGCGCAAGACCCTCACCGCCGACGATCAGCGTCGTCTGGTCGAGGAGGCGCTCAGCGAGGTCGACTTCACCAGCCTCTCGGGGGCGGAGAACTAGCGATGTCCGAGGCAGCTCGCGTATATGCCGAGGCGCTCTTCGACGTCGCCAGGGAGAAGGGCAAGCTCGACGCGATCGGCGCCGATCTCGGCCAGTTCGCCGATGCCGTCGAAGCCAACCGCGACCTGCAGGTCTTCTTCTTCAGCCCGCACTTCGCCTCGGCCGAGAAGGTCGAGGGGCTCGGGCGGGCGCTCAGTGGCGCCGATCCGGAGCTGGTCAACTTCCTCGAGCTGCTGATCGAGAAGGGGCGGATGACGGAGGTCTTCCGCATGCGCCGCGAGTTCGAGCAGATGTGGAAGAAGGAGAACAAGCGGATCGACGTGACCGTGACCAGCGCGGTCGAGCTGGACCCGGCCGTGGTGACCAAGGTCGGCGAGGAGATCGAGCGGCAGACCGGCCAGAAGGTCGAGCTGGCCAGCCGCGTCGACGGCGAGATCCTCGGTGGCATCGTCCTGCAGGTCGGCAACATGGTGCTCGACGCGAGCATCCGCAGCCGCCTGGACAAACTGAGAAAGAGCGTCGCCCAAGCGGCGTAAGGAGGAGTAGAGCACCCCAATGGAGATCAAGCCCGACGAGATCGCATCAATCCTCAGGGAGAGGATCGAGGGACTGGACACCGGCAGCGCCGACCTTTCCGAGGTAGGCACCGTGCTATCCGTGGCCGACGGGATCGCCCGCATCCACGGCCTCGACAACTGCATGGCGCTGGAGATGCTCGAGCTGCCGCACGGGGTCACCGGCCTCGCCCTCAACCTCGAGGCCGACAACGTCGGCGCCGTGCTCTTCGGCGAGTGGGACAAGGTCGTCGAGGGCGACACGGTCAAGCGCACCGGCCACCTGCTGCGGATCCCCGTCGGCGACCACCTGCTCGGCCGCCTCGTCGACCCGCTCGGCCGCCCGCTCGACAACAAGGGTGAGATCGCCACCGACCAGACGCGCCCGGCCGAGTTCAAAGCGCCGGGAGTCGTCGAGCGCCAGCCGGTCACCGAGCCGGTGCAGACCGGGCTGATGTCGATCGACGGGATGATCCCGATCGGCCGCGGCCAGCGAGAGCTGATCATCGGCGACCGCCAGACCGGCAAGACGGCGATCGCGATCGACACGATCATCAACAACCGCGACAAGGACATGATCTGCATCTACGTCGCGATCGGCCAGCGGATGTCAACGGTCGTCCAGCTCAAGGAGGTGCTCGAGGAGAACGGCGCGATGGAGAACACGATCATCGTCGCCGCCCCCGCCGACGAGGCGGCTCCGATCAAGTTCATCGCCCCCTACGCCGGCTGCGCGATGGGGGAGCACTTCCTCTACAACGGCAAAGCGGCGCTCTGCGTCTACGACGACCTGACCAAGCACGCCTACGCCTACCGCCAGATGTCGCTGCTGCTGAGGCGTCCGCCAGGCCGCGAGGCATACCCCGGCGACGTCTTCTACCTGCACTCGCGGCTGCTCGAGCGCGCGGTGAAACTGAACGACGAGCTCGGCGGCGGCTCGCTGACCGCGCTGCCGATCATCGAGACCCAGGCCTCGGACGTGTCCGCCTACATCCCGACCAACGTGATCTCGATCACCGACGGTCAGATCTTCCTCGAGTCCGATCTCTTCAACTCGGGCGTGCGGCCGGCGATCAACGTCGGCATCTCGGTCTCGCGGGTCGGCGGCAACGCCCAGACCAAGGCGATGAAGAAGGTCGCCGGGAAGCTGCGCCTCGACCTCTCCCAGTACCGCGACCTCGAGGCGTTCGCCCAGTTCGGCTCCGAGCTCGATCCGGAGACCCAGAAAACGCTGAACCGCGGCGAACGGCTGGTCGAGCTGCTCAAACAGAAAGAGCGCGAACCGCTCGAGATGGCCGACCAGGTCGCCGCGATCTACTCCGGCACCGGCGGCTTCCTCGACCGGATCAAGACCGAGCGGGTCGGCGAGTTCCTGCGCGACCTGAAGCTCCACCTGCACAGCGAGAAGTCCGAGCTGCTGGCGCGGATCTCGGAGACCGGCAAGCTCGAGGAGGCCGACGAGGAGGAGCTCGGCGCCTCGATCCGCGCCTTCGTCGACGACTTCGGCGCCGACTTCGACGAGCACGGCGATCCGCTCGAGGAGGCTGCCGCCGCGTAGGCGGCCAGCGCCATGGCCTCGCAGAAGGACGTCAAGAACCGCATTGCCTCGATCAAGAACATCAACAAGATCACGCGGGCGATGGAGATGGTGGCGGCGGCGCGGTTGCGCCGGGCCGAGCAGCGGATCGCGCAGTTGCGGCCCTATGCCCAGGGGATGCGGAAGCTGACCCGGCGGGCGGCCGAGCAGGCCGGCGGGGTGCCGCGCGTGCCGGTGCTGACCGAGCGCGAGGAGGTCAAGCGCGTCGGCATCGTCCTCGTCACCGGCGACCGCGGCCTTGCCGGCGCCTTCAACACGAACGTGATCCGCGACGGCCTGCGGCTGCGCGACGAGTGGCGGGAGAAGGGGGCCGAGACCGCCTTCTCCGCGGTCGGCCGCAAGGGCGTCTCGGCGCTGACCTTCCGCAAGCAGGAGGTGCGCACTTCCTACGTCGGCTTCACCGACCGGCCCGGCTTCGCCAACGCGCGTGAGATCGGCGAGGAGCTGACCGCCCGCTACGTCGACGAGGAGCTGGACTGGGTCGAGCTCGTCTACAACCGCTACGTCTCGCCGCTGACCCAGCACGTCTGGCGGCAGACGCTGCTTCCTCTCCAGCAGGCCGACGTGATCGGCTCCGGCGCCGAAGAGGAGGAAGAGGACAGCGAGGAGACCGAGATCGAGCAGGCCCACAGCAAAGCGCTGTGGGAGTACGAGCCCGACGCCGATGAGCTGCTGGCGCGGCTCATCCCCGAGTACGTGAACATCTCGGTCTACCGGGCGCTGCTCGAGTCGGCGGCCTCGGAGCTGGGGGCGAGGATGACGGCGATGCGCAACGCGGCGGAGAACGCCGAGACGATGATGGACGACCTGACCCTGGAGATGAACCGGGCCAGGCAGGCGGAGATCACCCAGGAGATCCTCGAGGTCGTCGCCGGCGCCGAGGCGCTCGGCTAGAGAACTTCAAAAAGAAAGTCAGGAAAAGGAACCAATGGCTGAGAGCAACGGAAGCAACGTAGGGCGAGTCGAGCAGGTGACCGGCGTCGTCGTCGACGCCGTCTTCCCCGAGCAGCTGCCGGGGATCTACTCGGCGGTCAAGATCGAGATGGCCGGCGACGAGGATCGCGAGGCGACCGAGTTGGTCTGCGAGGTCCAGCAGCACCTCGGCGACGACCGCGTGCGCACGGTGGCGATGGACGCGACCGACGGCCTCCAGCGCGGTGACAAGGTGATCGACACCGGCGGCCCGATCTCGGTTCCGGTCGGCGACGTGACGCTGGGACGAATCTTCAACCTGCTCGGCGAGCCGATCGACAACGGCGAGCCGATCGAGGCGGGCGAGCGCTGGCCGATCCACCGCTCGGCGCCCCAGGCCTCCGACCTCGCCCCGACCCAGGAGATCCTCGAGACCGGGATCAAGGTGATCGACCTGCTCGCGCCCTACGCCAAGGGCGGCAAGGTCGGGCTCTTCGGCGGCGCCGGCGTCGGCAAGACCGTCCTGATCCAGGAGCTGATCCGCTCGATCGCCGAGGAGCACGAGGGCCTCTCCGCGTTCTGCGGCGTCGGCGAGCGCTCGCGCGAGGGCAACGACCTCTGGCTCGAGATGAAAGAGTCGGGCGTGATCGACAAAACGATGCTCGTCTTCGGCCAGATGAACGAGCCGCCGGGCGCGCGCCTGCGCGTCGCCCTCTCCGGGCTGACGATGGCCGAGTACTACCGCGAGCAGGGTGGCCAGGACGTGCTGCTCTTCATCGACAACATCTTCCGCTTCGTCCAGGCGGGCTCCGAGGTCTCGGCGCTGCTCGGCCGCATGCCCTCCGCGGTCGGCTACCAGCCGACGCTGGAGACCGAGATGGGCGAACTGCAGGAGCGGATCACCTCGACCGAGCGCGGCTCGGTCACCTCGGTGCAGGCGGTCTACGTTCCCGCCGACGACTTCACCGACCCGGCGCCGGCCTCGGTCTTCGCCCACCTCAACGCGACCACCGCGCTCTCGCGGTCGATCTCCGAGAAAGGGATCTACCCGGCCGTCGACCCGCTCGACTCGAGCTCGACGATCCTCAAGCCCGACGTCGTCGGCGAGGACCACTACCGCACCGCGACCGACGTCCAGGAGGTGCTGCAGCGCTACAAGGAGCTGCAGGACATCATCGCGATCCTCGGTATCGACGAGCTCTCCGACGAGGACAAGCAGACGGTCTCGCGGGCACGCAAGATCGAGCGCTTCCTCTCGCAGCCGTTCTTCGTCGCCGAACAGTTCACCGGCCGCGCCGGCGAGTTCGTGCCGGTCGCCGAGACGGTGCGCGGCTTCCGCGAGATCCTCGACGGCGAGCACGACGACCTCCCCGAGGGCGCCTTCTACATGCAGGGCTCGATCGACCAGGTCACCGCGAACGCCTCCTCGGCGGCGGCTGCGTAAGGATCCAGCTTGGCCGGCGAGAGCAAATTCGAGGTCGAGATCCTCACCCCCGAGGGCGAGGTCTGGGGCGGCGAGGTGAGCCAGGTCTCGACCCGCACCGCGGCTGGCGAAATCGGCATCCTCGCCAACCACGCGCCGCTGCTGGCGGCGCTGCGGCCGACCGAGCTGCGGCTCTTCTCGGGCGACTCCGAGCCGAAGCGCTTCGCCCAGGCACACGGCTGGCTGCAGGTCTTCGGCAATCACGCCCGCCTGCTGGTCGAGGAGGCGATCGCGCCCGAGGACCTCGACACCGGCACGCTCAAAGAGCAGCTGGCCGACGCCGAACAGCGTTTCTCTGAGGCGGAGGACAAGAGTGGGGCGCAGATGCGGGCGCAGAAAGATCGTGACCGAGCAGAAGCATTTCTTGCAATCGCGCAGGGATGAGAGAAGGAGCCGGTGCCCCTTCGCGTGAATTTAGGTCGCTCGGCCTTCGGCCTCCGCTCCCGATGATGCTGCGCGGCCTGCGGCCGCGCAAACATGAGATTGCATATCGCCGCTTCGCGACATTCCCGCGAAGGGGCACCGGCTCCTTCTCGTCAGCTCTCCGAGAGAGGCAAGCTTTTGGCGACGAGGGCGGAGGCTCCTCGGCACAGGGGATCCGGTTGTCGTGTGGGCGAATGTGGCCGAAGGCCGCGACATGCAATCTGATTCCTGCGCGCCATAGGCGCGCAGCATCTTCCGGAGCAGCGCGCGAAGCGCGCGCGACTAAATTCGCCCACACGATGACCGGATCCCCTGCCCTGCGAGAGCGCCGATGAGTGAGGAGCTGGTTGCGCTTGCTACTCGGTTGATCGGGTACGACACTTCTGGGGCGGACGGGGTGCTGGAAGCTGCTGGATTCGTCGAGGGGTGGCTGGAAGCTCGGGGGATCTCGGTGGCTACGGAAGAGGTGCGGGGGCTGCCGGTGCTGAAGGCTGAAGTCGGGCCTGAGGAGGCGCCTACTGTTGTGCTGCATGGGCATCTGGATGTCGTGCCGGGGCGGGCGGGGCAGTTCGACCCGCAGCTCGACGGTGAGCGGCTTTATGGGCGCGGTGCCTATGACATGAAGGGGGCGTTGGCGGCGATGCTGTTGACCACTGCCTCGATGAGGGATTCGGAGCAGGTGCGGGTGCGGCTGGGGATCGTCGGCGATGAGGAGTCCGAGGAGGAGGCGGATCGCGGCAGCGATCATCTCGTTGACGGTGGCTTCGTCGGCGACTTCGCGATCACCGGCGAGCCGACCGATTTGCAGATCGGCGTCGAGGCCAAGGGGGTGCTGGCGCTGCGCCTGGAGGTGAGCGGCGTCGCCGCCCACGGAGCGACGCCGTGGCTGGGCGATAACGCGGTGCTGAAGGCACACGACGTTTTCCGCAGTATCGAGTCGCTACCGTTTGCCCGGCACAGCTCGGAGCTGTTCGACCGCCCCTCGATCAATCTCGGCCGGATCATGGGCGGCGACGCGCTCAACAAGGTGCCTGACCGATGCGCAATAGACGTTGACATCCGCTACCTGCCCGACCAGGATCCCGAGGTCGTGCTCGAGCAGGTGCGCGGTCTTCCCGACGCCGAGGTGACGCCACTCTTCACAAGGCCGCCGGCGGTCGTCGACCGCGATTCGCCCTTCGTCCAGGGCTTGAGGGAGGCGGCATCGGAGCACCACGATGGGGAGCCGATGAGCGTCGGTCGCGACGGCGCCTCCGATGCAGTCTCCTTCCTCCGCGTGGGCGTGCCGGCGGTCGAGTTCGGCCCGGCCGGCGAAGGCCATCACGGTCCCGCCGAGTGGGTCTCGGTGCCATCGCTGGTCGCCTACCGGCAGGCGCTCGAAAGCTTCCTCAGGGCGATCCCGGGCCGGCTCGAGGGCTGATCTCCGGCTGATGGTCGAGCCCGTATTCAAGAAACCGCCGCCCGAGGGCGACCACGAGCCGCCGCCGAAGCGCAAGCGCTACTGGTGGCGCTTCACCCTGGCCTCGGTCACGATCGTCTCCGTCGTCGCGGCGGCCACCGCGGCCAGCATCCTCCTCTACATCGGCAGCATCGCCACCGCGCTCTCGCACAACAACAAACTGCAGAACAAGGTCGAGCGCGTTCTCGCCAAGACGCACGGGGGCGAACCGGAGAACATCCTGATCATCGGCTCCGACAAGCGCGCCAGCGAACCCGAAGACCCCGGCCGCTCCGACACGACGCTGCTGCTGCGCCTCGACCCCGAACAGAACGCGATCGCGCTGATGTCGATCCCGCGCGACCTCAAGGTCGAAATTCCCGGCTTCGGCACCGAAAAGTTCAACGCCGCATACACCTGGGGCGGGCCGAAGCTGACCCTGCAGGTCGTCAAGGAACTCACCGGCCTGCCGATCAACCACGTCGTCAACGTCGACTACCTCGGCTTCGTCCGCGCGGTCGACGCGATCAACTGCGTCTACGTCGACGTTGACCGCCGCTACTACCACTCCAACGTCGGCGTGCCGCCCTCCGAAGAATATTCCGAAATCGACATCCAGCCGGGCTACCAGCTGCTCTGCGGCAAAAAAGCGCTGCAGTACGTGCGCTACCGCCACACCGACACCGACCTGGTCCGGGCGGCGCGCCAGCAGGACTTCCTCAGCGCCGCGCGCCAGCGGGTCCCGATCGACCAGCTCGTGCTCGGCCGCAACGAACTGATCGACATCTTCACCAAGTACACGACCTCCGACATCAGCGACACGCAGACGATGCTCGAAGTGCTGAAGCTGTTCATCGCCTCGCGCAACGCGGAAATCAAGGAGATCCACTTCCCGGCGGAACTCGGCCCCAGCTTCGTCTACGCGAGTCAGGAAGCGATCGGGGAAGCCGTTGACAAGTTTCTCGGGATCGAAGCCAGCGGCGGACCGCGCGGTTCGCTCGAAGCAAGCGAACATGCACAGGCGAAGTCGAAGAAGAAGGGCAAGGGGAAGAAGAGCAAGCCCAAACACAAGAAGCCCCGCGTCAAGGCGAAGCCGCCGGGGAGCGACGGCCTCGTCGCCGCCGGGGAAACGGGCGAGCTCGAGGGGAAGGCGGTCGCTCGCAAGGTCAGCAGCGGGTTCCCCGTCTTCTACGCGAGCCGCCTTCCCGCAGAAGCGTCATACGTGGAAAGCAACAGCTACTACCACGTGCAGGACCCGCGCGTGTACCACTTCAAGGACACCGACGGCAAGCGCCACGCCGCCTACCGGATGGTCGCCGAGTACGGGCCCGAATACGAAACCCAGTACTTCGGGGTGCAGGGCATCCAGGGCTGGAGCAACCCGCCGATCCTCGACAACCCGAGCGAAACGAGGACGATCCACGGCCGCGAGTACGACATCTACATCGACGGCGATCGCGTCAGCATGATTGCCTGGCACCGGGGCGACAACACGTACTGGATCTCCAACAGCCTGCTGCAGTCGCTGACCAACGACCAGATGCTGGGCATGGCGCGGTCGGCCAGGGTGATAATTCCGAAGAAGAAACCAACGAAGAAGCGAGGGAGCGCGCAACCATGATGGAGAGCAGAGAGCCGATCGGCGTGATCGGGGTGGGCTGGGTCGGCCTGGTGACGGCTGCCTGCTTTGCCGATCTCGGTCACCGGGTCGTCGCCCGCGACATCCTTCCGGAGAAGGTCGCGTCGCTCTCGCGGGGCGAGACGACGATCCATGAGCCCGAGCTCGACGAGCTGCTCAGGCGCAACGCCGAGCGGCTCACCTTCACCACCGAGATGGACGAGCTGCTCGGCTCGGCGCGTCTGCTCTTCGTCTGCGTCGACACGCCGCCGACCCGCTCCGGCGACGCCGACCTCTCCCGGGTCCGCACCGTGGTCGATGAGCTGCCCCCCGACGGCGAGCACGTGCTGATCATGAAGAGCACCGTGCCGGCCGGCACCGGTGAGGCGATCCGCCGCGATCGCCCCGGGCTTGCCTACGTCTCCTGCCCCGAGTTCCTCAAGGAGGGCTCGGCGGTCGCCGACTTCCTCCACCCCGACCGCGTCGTGATCGGCGCCGACGCCGGCGACCGCGCGGCCGGCGATGCCGTCGCGGCGCTCTACGAGCCGTTGGGGGGTGAGATCGTCCACACCGACGTCGCCAGCGCCGAGATGATCAAGCTCGCCTCCAACGCCTTCCTCGCGACCAAGATCTCCTTCGTCAACGAGATCGCCAACGTCTGCGAGGAGGTCGGCGCAGATGTCGGCGAGGTCGCCCGGGGCATGGGCCTCGATCAGCGCATCGGCCCCTCGTTCCTGCGTGCCGGGATCGGCTACGGGGGTTCCTGTTTCCCTAAGGATCTTAAAGCGCTCAAGCAACTTGCCGGTAATACCGGGTACCACTTCCAGCTGCTCACCGCGGTGATCGAGGTGAACGAGCTGCAGAAGCGCCGTGTCGTGCAGAAGCTGAACGGCCACCTGGGTTCGCTGGTCGGCAAGAAGGTCGCCTTGCTGGGCCTCGCTTTCAAGCCCGATACCGACGACATGCGCGAGGCTTCGAGCCTCGTACTGGCGCCCCGCCTTCAGGGGAAGGGGCGGAGGTCGTGGCATACGACCCGGTTGCCGGGGACGCGGCGCGGGATCTGCTCGATGGCGTCGAGTTGTGCGACTCGGCACTTGAGGCGCTCGATGGTGCCGACGCGGCGGTGCTTGTCACCGAGTGGCCCGAGTTCGCCGAGCTCGACTGGTCCGAGGTCGCGAAGAAGATGGCGCGACCGTTGGTTGTCGACGGGCGCAACTTCCTCGATCCCCATGCTCTGATCTCGGCGGGCTTCGAATATGAGGGCATTGGCCGGGCAGTCGGGGTTAAGTACGAGAAAAGCCCGTCCTAGTGTGCGTGGCCAAGCAGATCAAGGACGCAGGGAGCGTGGCGTGCTCTGCACGCGAGCGACCGAGGACGCCGATATGCGCCGGCCAGGCGCGCTAGGACCATGCAGGCGATTGTCTTAGTCGGTGGTGAGGGGACTCGATTGAGGCCCCTCACCGAGAACGTGCCGAAGCCGGCGCTGACCCTGGTTGACCGGCCCTTTCTCGCCTACATGATCGAGTGGCTGGCGGGGCACGGGGTGACCGAAGTGGTACTTGCCTGCGGCTTCCTACCCGACGTGCTGCAGGCGGCGCTCAGTGGCGAGGAAGAGCGCGCCGGCGTGCGGATCCGCTACGTCGCCGAGCCCGAGCCGCTGGGCACCGCCGGGGCGATCCGCTTCGCCGCGGACGCGCTGGGGGACGAGCTCGACGATCGCTTTCTCGCGCTCAACGGCGATGTGCTCACCGACCTCGATCTGAGCGCGCTCCTGCGCGCGCACGAGGGCTGGAACGCGGCGGCGACGATCGGCCTTCACCCCGTCGAGGACTCCTCGGCTTTCGGCTTGGTCCAGAGCGACGACGGCGGCGCGGTCCTCGAGTTCCTCGAGAAGACGGGCGAGCGGAAGCCGGGGGAGATCAACGCCGGGATGTACGTGCTGCAGCGCGCCGTACTCAACCTGATCGCCCCCGGTGAGAACGTCTCGATCGAGCGCGATGTGTTCCCTCGCCTGGTCGGCAACGGGCTGTACGGCCTGCTTCTCGACGGCTACTGGGTCGACATCGGCACCCCCGAGCGCTACCGACAGGCGAGCTGGGACATCCTCGAAGGTCGCGTGGAGACCCGGGTCGAGCCCACCGGCGAGGGCGTCCTGGTCGACTCCGGTGCGCAGGTTGACAGCGCGGCTCAGGTTGGGCCAAATGCGGTGGTCGGGCCGGGTTGCCGGGTGGGGCCGGGGGCGCAGATCCTCGGTTCGGTCGTGCTCAATGACTGCACGGTCGGCGAGAACGCGCGCGTCGTCGATTCGATCCTCTCGCCGCGAGCCGAGGTGCCGCCCGGCGCGGTCGTTGAAGGAGCGGTCGCGGCCGAGGGCGAAAGACTCTCCTCGTAGAGATGCTCGACGACGTCCTGGCAATCCCCGACCACCTTCGCGATGCCCTCTGGAGGGTCGAGTCGGCGCGACTGGAGTCGGGCGAGTCCGCCGGCCTCCTCGTCTGCGGCATGGGTGGCTCGGCGATCGGCGGCGATCTAGCCGCCGCAGCGCTGGGCGAGCGCCTCACCGGGCCACTGCTGACCGTACGCGGGTACGGGCTGCCAAGCTGGGCCGGCGCCGAGTGGACTGTGTTCTGCTCGAGCTACTCGGGCGAAACCGAGGAGACGCTCGCCTGCTTTGCCGCCGCCGAGGCTCTCGGTGCCCGCCGCGTCGTCGCCAGTACCGGCGGCGCCCTGGTCGAGCGCGCCCGCGCCGCCGGCGACCCGGTCATCGGCTTGCCGGGCCTGCTGCCCGCGCCGCGCACCGCCGTCGCCTACATGCTCGTCTGCGCCGCCGAGGTCGCCGCCGCGAGTGGGATCGCACCGCGGATCGCCGCGGAGATCGAGGCCGCGGCAGCCTTCCTCGAGACTCATCGAGATGACCTTCGTCACCGCGCCGGCGAGGTCGCCGCCGCGATCGGCGACCGCGCGCCGGTCGTCTACGGTGCCGGCCCGACTGCCGCCGCGGCGCGGCGCTGGAAGACCCAGATCAACGAGAACGCGAAGCTGCCGGCCTTCAACTCGGAGCTGCCGGAGGCCAACCACAACGAGATCTGCATCTGGGAGGCGCCGAGCGCCGCCCAGCTTGCCGCCGTGCTCCTGGAAGACCGCGACCAGCATCCACGTGAGCAACTGCGCTTCGAGCTGACCGCGGCCGAGGTCGAACGCGACGGGGCGACCGCGGTCCGCATTGAGGCGGCAGGGGAGAGCCGCACCGAGCGCCTGCTCTGGACGGTGATGCTGGGCGACCTGGTCTCGCTTGAGCTAGCCGCGATCCACGGGGTCGAGCCGCTGCCGATCGAGGCGATCGACCGCCTCAAGGCCTCGCTCGAACGCGATTAGGTGTCGCTAGGCAGCGCGCTGCGTGTCGGCCGGGCGATCCTCATCTTTATCCCGCGCCGGGATCAACGAGGTCACCGGTATCGTCGGGTCGACAATCCGGGCGCCGAGCTTGCGCAGCCCCGCGATCAGGGTCAGATAGCGATCCCGCTGCGCAACCGCCATCGCGGACGGATCATCCGCACGCTCAGCGATGATTCGCGCATGGAACTTCGCGTACCACGTCGCGGCGCCGCGGATCTGCACGATCTCCTCTTCGGAGAGCTCAGAGATCCGATCCGTCAGGTCCATGGCGGTGAATGTAGCGCCAGCGCCAGACATCTTGGTCAGCCGGTACATCCTTGCTTCTCATGGCGGGATCACGATCTGGCCCAGCAAATGGGTACGCTTAAGTACCGGGTTACCGCCGCTCGCAGCTCTATTGTCACGGTCTGTGGGTCGCGCCAATATTCATATCGCCTCTGACGGCCTACCTTCCCGGGTCGCGCAGTCGTGGACGGAGGAAAAGTTGATGATCCTCGAGTCCTACCTCGCCGCGTTTGCGAGTGCCTGCAAGAAAGCCGGAGGTTGGTACGGCGTGGACCTGTTTGCCGGCCCGGGCTTGAACTGGTCGCAAACGCGGGATTGCGAGAGGAACGGTTCCCCCATCATTGCCCTGGAGGCAAAGTCGCCGAGGGCCATCAAAGTCGTTGCGGCCGAGAGCTTCAAGAAAGCATATGAAGCGCTCTTAGGTCGCACTGAGCGATACGGCGATCGAATCCAGCTATTCAATGATGATGCCAACCGAATCGTCGCCGCTATGCTTGCGGCCATCCCGCAGGCTGCACCCACGTTTGCATTCCTTGACCCCGAGGGCTCCGAGCTGGACTGGAAAACCGTTGAGGCCCTCGCTAGTCACAAGCGTGGCCACAGCCCGACCAAGATTGAGCAGCTAATCCTCTTTCCAACCGATACCGGATTCATGCGCCTCGCACCCGGCCATCCCGATCTTGTAACCCGAATCTTTGGGAACGAAGATTGGCGGAAAACCTACGAGCGCCGCCATGCGGGTCAGTTATCTGCCGACGACGCCCGCAGCGAGTATGTGGGCCTCTACGCCGACGGATTGAGGCGGCTGGGCTACAAGATCGTCCTCGACCGTCAAATCTTTAAGTTGACGGGACAGCCCATGTACTTCCTGATATTCGCGACTGATCATGATGCGGGCGAGCGCATCATGAACCATTGCTTTGATCAGGTTCGAATTCGAGTCCAGGAGGAGCTTGGGCAGGCCCAGCTTTTTGCGATTAAAGACGCTCCTCGCCGCAAGCGGTTAGGTGAGGGCTAACTCGTGCCTCCCGGCGATTGGCATGGCGTCGTAGGTTAGGCCGTCGAGCAGTCGCCCTCCTGCCTTGGGGGTCCGGCCACCCCACTGCTTAAAGAAGAAGGCAACGCCTTCCAGCTCGCAACGATCTCGCAATTCACGAATCCACTCCGCTTTGACCGGACGATTACGGGCGCCCGACTCGCCGCCGGCAATTAGCCAGTCCATCCCTTCGAGATTAAGATCGCTGAGCGGACCAAGCAACGGCTCGGCCGATATGAACCGGACCGCCGGGTTGATTTCACGAAGAAGATCAGCGCGTTTGACAAATCGGCGGTTCTCGATGCTGACGCCCATCCACACGTTTGCTGGCCAGGAAAGAGAATCCGCAACCTCTACAAGCCGCTCGGGTCGCTTGGTCAGAATTTGAAAGGTGTGCCAGCTAGCCTCCTCCATTGATGCGAAGACTTTGCGAATGAAATGGAGAGGGATGCGCTCATGGAAGAGGTCGCTCATCGAGTTGACAAAGATCATCCGCGGCCGCTTCCAGCGGAGCGGTTGGTCAAGCCGCTTGGGCCACATTCGGAGATCGAAGCCCTGCTTATACGGATGGTTGGGAACCCCCCTGAACCGCTCCGCAAATGCCTCGGCGTAGCAGTGGGCACAGCCGGGCGAAACCTTGTCACAGCCCGTAACCGGATTCCACGTTGCCTCAGTCCACTCGATTGCGCTTCGATCTGCCATATCCACCAACTACCCTAGACCGATTGTCTATACGAACAAATGTTCGCTAACCATTCGGACGTCTCTTTCCCGGGGCGGCGACCGCGTTGCTGCCGAGACAAACGTTGACCTCGCCTTTTGTCGGTCGCCCCGTAGGCGCGATTCGCCCTATCCTTCGCCGGGACCAAATAGACGAAAGGAATCGATGGCAACCGCCACCTCAAACTACAAAGTCGCCGACATCGGCCTCGCCGACTTCGGGCGTAAAGAGATCGCCCTCGCCGAGGTGGAGATGCCCGGCCTGATGCAGACCCGCGAGGAGTTCGCGGTCGAGCAGCCGCTGAGCGGGGCGCGGATCACCGGCTCGCTGCACATGACGGTGCAGACCGCCGTGCTGATCGAGACCCTGATCGCCCTCGGTGCCGAGGTCCGCTGGGCAAGCTGCAACATCTTCTCGACGCAGGACCACGCCGCGGCCGCGATCGCCGCCGCCGACATTCCCGTCTTCGCCTGGAAAGGCGAGACCCTGGAGGAGTACTGGTGGTGCACCGAGCAGGCCCTGGTCTGGCCCGACGGCGAGGGTCCGAACATGATCCTCGACGACGGCGGCGACGCCACCCTGCTCGTCCACAAAGGGGTCGAGTTCGAGAAGGCGGGGGCAGTGCCCGACCCGGCCTCGGCCGACTCGGAGGAGTTCCGCATCGTGCTCGAGACGCTGCAGCGCTCGCTCGAGGCCGATCCGCAGCGCTGGACCGGGATCGCCGCGGGGATCAAGGGGGTCACCGAGGAGACGACCACCGGCGTGCACCGGCTCTACCAGCTGGCCGAGACCGGCGACCTGCTCTTCCCGGCGATCAACGTCAACGACTCGGTCACCAAGTCGAAGTTCGACAACCTCTACGGCTGCCGCCACTCGCTGATCGACGGGATCAACCGCGCCACCGACGTGATGATCGGCGGCAAGGTCGCCGTCGTCTGCGGCCACGGCGACGTCGGCAAGGGCTGCGCCGAGTCGCTGCGCGGCCAGGGCGCCCGCGTGATCGTCACCGAGATCGACCCGATCTGCGCCCTGCAGGCGGCGATGGAGGGCTACGAGGTGCGGACGCTCGACGACGTCGTCGAGACGGCCGACATCTTCATCACCGCGACCGGCAACAAGGACATCGTCACCGCCGAGCACATGGCGCGGATGAAGCACAACGCGATCGTCGGCAACATCGGCCACTTCGACAACGAGATCGACGTCGCCGGGCTCGAAGCGTCTCCCGCCGAGAGGATCAACATCAAGCCGCAGGTTGACGAGTGGCGCTTCCCCGACGGCCACTCGATCATCCTCCTCTCCGAGGGCCGCCTGCTCAACCTCGGCAACGCGACCGGACACCCGAGCTTCGTGATGTCGAACTCGTTCACCAACCAGGTGATCGCGCAGATCGAGCTCTACGGTCAGCCCGATGGGTTCACGGCCAAGGAGGTCACCGTGCTGGCCAAGCACCTCGACGAGAAGGTCGCGCGACTGCACCTCGCGGCGCTCGGCGTAAGCCTCAGCGAGCTCTCCGAGGAGCAGGCCGCCTACCTCGGCATCCCGGTCGAGGGCCCCTACAAGCCCGATCACTACCGTTACTAGCCCGATGAAGGCGATGATCCTCGCCGCCGGGCTCGGCACCCGGCTGCGACCGATCACCTACGGGATGCCGAAGCCGATGGTGCCGGTGCTCAACCGGCCGGTGATGGAGCATGGCGCGCGGCTCCTGGTCCGCCACGGCTTCAGCGAGGCGATCGCCAACCTGCACTGGTTCCCGGAGACGATCGAAGACCGTTTCGGCGACGGTTCGGCCTTCGGCCTCGATCTCTCCTACAGCTATGAGGAGCAGCTGCTGGGGACGGCGGGCGGGGTGCGCAAGGCGGCCGGCTACCTCGGCGACTCCTTCCTCGTCCTCGCCGGCGACGCTCTCACCGACATCGATCTCGCCGCGATGCGCGAGTTCCACGAATCCCACGACGGCCTGGTCACGATGGCGACCAAACGAGTTGCCGACACCGACCAGTTCGGCGTCGTGATCGCCGCCGGCGACGGGCGGATCCAAGGGTTCCAGGAGAAGCCCGACCCAGCTGAAGCCCTCTCCGACCTCGCCAATACCTGCATCTACATGTTCCGCGCCGAGGTCTTCGACTACTTCCCGGCACCGGGGACGAGCAATGACGCCGGCCCCGACGACCCGCCGGAGTTCGCCGACTGGGCGAAGGACGTCTTCCCGGCCCTGCTCGAGGCCGACGTGCCCTTCTACTCGCACGAGATCGACGCCTACTGGAACGACATCGGCAACCTCGACGAGCTGCGCCAGGGCAATCTCGACGCGCTGCACGGCGCGGTAGAGGTCGAGCCCGGCGCACCGCAAGTGGCGGAGGGCGTGCGGGCGGCAAGCTCGCTCGACGGCGTCGAGGTGACCGCCCCGGCGCTGGTCGGCTCCGGCGTCGAGATCGGGGCGGAGACGAGGCTCGAGGGGCCGGCGATCATCGGCGACGGCTGCCGGATCGGCGCGGGTTCGATCATCCGCGATTCGATCCTGCTCGAAGGGGCCGAACTGCCGCCGAAGTCGATCTTAATAGGCGGCATCGCGGCTCACGCGCAAGAGGCTTGACGAAGAATTGACATTTGGCGCGCCACACGCGCGCCGCGGGCCCGGACGATCGGGCCATGAAGCTCCTTCACGCAGTAGCCACGGCCATCGTCCCGCCGCTCTGCGCCGCCTGTGGGCGAACCTGCCGCCCCGAGGCGACGCTCTGCACCCGCTGCTCACGAAGGCTCGCCGAGGCCGATCCGCTCGAAGGCAGTGGGGCCCCGGGCCTGGATCGATCCTGGTCCTCAGCTTCCCATGAGGGCGTCGCCCGCGACCTGGTCACAGCGCTCAAGTTCCGTCGCCTCCTCCCCGTCGCCGACCTGATCGCCGACCGCATCCAGTGGCTGGCCCCCAGCACGATCCTGAGCGGCACGATCGTTCCCGTCCCGACCGCACCCCTACGCTCCGCCCTACGCGGCTTCGATCCAGCGGCTGAGATAGCGGCAGCTCTCGCGCAGCGAACCGGGCTGCCGCTGGAGGCCTGCCTTGTCCGCCGCGGCGGGGGCCGTCAGGTCGGCAAGCGTCGAGCACAGCGCATAGGGCACCCACCGGTAATTCAAGCTCGCGGCCAAGTGCCTCGCAGCGTTCTCTTAATCGATGATGTTCTAACCACCGGCGCCACCCTTTCATCCTGCGCTCGGGCTCTCAGGGCGGCGGGCGCCATTCGCGTTGTTGCAATCACTTTCACAAGACGCTTGTGAGAAGCGAGGGGATCGGGTGCCCCCTCAGAGGAACTTGTGAGCTCGCTGGGAACGGCGCCTCCGCAAGGAAACCATCGCGGGTTCCGTCGAGGGGGCACCCGATCCCCTCGCCCCCGCAACATCCGTAGAAGTTCCCCTTGTCGCGGACCGGGTAGCGGCGTAGCATCGGATAAGACCCCAGACAGAGGAGGCCACAGATGCGGATCGAGGTGCGCGGGCGAAACGTCGAGGTTGACGACGAGCTGAGGGAGCACATCTTCCAGCGCTTCCGTCGTGTCGGCAGGCAGGTCTCTGAGCTTGCGACTCTCGAGGTGACGGTCTGGGAGGAGCGCAACCCCGCAATCGTCGATCGCCAGGTTGCGGAGGCCACCTTGCGGCTGAAGCGCGTGACCCTGCACGCAAAGGAGTGCTCCCCCGAGATGGCTCACAGCGTCCATGAACTCGCCGAGGACATAAGGCGCCAGGTAAAGAAGCACCGTGCCCTGCGGCGCAAGCGCCGCCGGACGCGGAAGCTGGTCAACCAGCTCCGCGGCCGCACCGCCGAAGCTTGAGCTACATCGCCTGAACGGGGGAGGCGGGTGCCCCCTCTGGGGAACTTGTGAGCCAGCTGTGAATCGCGCCCCCGCCCGGAAACCGGCGGCGGGTTCCACAGAGGGGGCACCCGCCTCCCTCGGGCCAAGCCCTCAGCCCCGAGACAGCTACCCTTGAGCAATGGCGAACGCCAGGGACATGGTCACCAAAGCGCTGCGTGTCGGCGAGGGGCGCAAATTCAAGGCGTACGAGAAGCGTGCGCAGAAAATCAACGCGATCGAGCCCGAGATGGAGCTGCTCTCCGATGAGGAGCTGCGGGCCGAGGCCGACTCCCTGCGCGAGCGTGCCCGCGGCGGCGAGTCGCTCGACGATCTTCTGCCCGAGGCCTTTGCGCTGACCCGCGAGGCGGCGCGGCGCAGCATCGGCCAGCGTCACTTCGACGTCCAGCTGATCGGCGGCATGGCGCTCCACGAGGGGGCGATCGCCGAGATGAAGACCGGCGAGGGCAAGACGCTGACGGCGACCCTGGCGGTCTTCCTCAACACGCTGGCCGGCGACAGCGTCCACCTCGTCACCGTCAACGACTACCTCGCCCGCCGCGATGCCGAATGGATGACGCCGGTCTACGAGGCGCTCGGCGTCACCGTTGCCTCGATCCAGGACTCCGACGATCACGCGGCGCGCCAGGTCAAATACGGCTGCGACGTCACCTATGGCACCAACTCCGAGTTCGGCTTCGACTACCTGCGCGACAACATGTCGGGGTCGCTGGAGGAATGCGTCCAGCGCGGCCACCACTTCGCGATCGTGGACGAGGTTGACAACATCCTGATCGACGAGGCGCGCACGCCGCTGATCATCTCCGGCGCCCCCGAACAGGCGGCCCAGATCTACTACCAGTTCGCCCGCCTGGCGCGGCAGATGGAGGGCGTCCAGGCCAAAGACAAGCTGAAATCGCTGGGCGAATCGAAAGACACCTCCGACGCCGACTACGACTACGAATACGACGAGAAGCACAAGACCGTTGCGCCGACCGAGCGCGGGGTCAAACGCGCCGAGGAGTTCCTCGACGTCGACAACCTCTACCTGAGCGAGCACGGCACGCTCGTCAACCACCTCGGCCAGGCGCTCAAGGCCGAGTCGCTCTACAAGAAGGACAAGGACTACGCCGTGGTCGACGGCGAGGTGATGATCATCGACGAGTTCACCGGCCGCATCCTCGAGGGCCGGCGCTGGTCGGAGGGTCTGCACCAGGCGGTCGAGGCGAAGGAGGGGGTGGCGATCGGCGAGGAGAACCAGACCCTTGCGACGATCACCCTGCAGAACTACTTCCGCCTCTACGACAAGCTCGGCGGGATGACCGGCACGGCGCTGACCGAGGCCACCGAGTTCATGAAAATCTACAAAGTGCCCGTGGTCGAGATCCCGACCAACCGGCCGATGGTCCGCGCCGATCACAACGACCAGATCTTCAAAACCAAAGACGGCAAGTGGAAGGCCGTGCTCGAGGAGATCTTCGCCCGCCACGAAAAGGGCCAGCCGATCCTCGTCGGCACCGTCTCGGTCGAGGTCTCGGAGATGATCTCCGGCGAGCTGAAACGGCACGGGATCGAGCACGCCGTGCTCAACGCCAAGCCCGAGCACGCCGAAAAAGAGGGTGAGCGGATCGCCGAAGCCGGGCGCAAGGACGCGGTGATGATCGCCACCAACATGGCCGGCCGCGGCGTTCACATCAAGCTCGGCGGCGACCCCGAGCACCTGGCGATGAAAGAGCTGAAAAAGCAGGGGATCGGTCACGGCGACGAGGGCTACGAGGAGGCGATGGCCGCGAAGATCGTCGAGATGGAGCCGCAGTGCAAGGCCGAGGCCGAGCAGGTGCGCGAGCTCGGCGGCCTCTACATCTGCGGTACCGAGCGCCACGAATCGCGCCGCATCGACAACCAGCTTCGCGGCCGTTCAGGTCGCCAGGGGGACCCCGGCGAGACGCGCTTCTTCCTCTCTGCCGAAGACGACGTGATTCGCCTCTTTGCCGGCGACCGCATCTACAAAATCCTCGACCGCCTTGGTCCCGTCGACGAGGAGGGCGGCGAGATGCCGCTCGAGGCCAAAATGCTCAGCAAAACGGTCGAGGGGGCGCAGAAGAAGGTCGAGGAACAGAACTTCCTGATCCGCAAACGCGTGCTCGAGTACGACGACGTGATGAACGAGCAGCGTCGCGTCGTCTACAAATACCGCCGCGAGATCCTCGAAGGCCGCGACATGTCCGACATCGCCCGCGACGAGCTCGAGGGGGTGATCGAGCGCCTGGTCGACGAGTACACCCCCGGCGACGACCTCGAAGACTGGGACCTGACTGGGCTGGAGGCGCAGCTGCGCCAGATCTGGCCGGTCGGGATCGAGGTCGGCTCGATGTCCCCGGAGACGGTCGAGCGCGAAAAGCTCAAGGACGCCCTCGACGAAGACTCGATGAGCGCCTACGACGATCGCGAGCAGACGCTCGGCGAGGAGCTGATGCGCTACCTGGAGCGCTCGATCCTGCTGCAGGTGATCGACAGCCGCTGGCGCGAGCACCTCTACGACATGGACTACCTGCGCGAGGGCATCCACCTGCGCGGCTTCGCCCAGATCGACCCCCTCGTCGCCTACAAAAACGAAGGCTTTGCGATGTTCGAGGAGCTGATGAACTCGATCTGGGAGGAATTCAGCAAACTTGTCTTCAACGCCCAGATCGAAATCGACCCCTCGCAGGTGCAGGAAGGCGCGTTTGCCGGCAACGGCGGCGGGCTGACCGCGCTCGACTACTCCGGCGGCACCCCGGACGCCCAGCCGTCGGCCCTGCAGGAGGTGGCCGCGGGGGTCAGCGTCACCGAAGGGACCGCGGTGCCGGGTGGCGGCGGCAACGGGGCCGCGGCGCCCGAGGTGATCGAGACGGTGGTCAAGGACGAGCGCGAGAAAGAAATCGGTCGCAACGACCCCTGTTGGTGCGGGTCGGGGAAAAAGTTCAAGAAGTGCCACGGGGCATAAGCCCCTCCCGGCAGGGATTCCACTTAACTTTTTCGGTGAATCGCAGTAGTGCTGGCGCCCAAGGGCGGCACCGAAAAAGTACAAGACGTTCCATCCCTACCGGGAGGGGCTTATGACTCACGACCCTGTCAGGGCGTTCATCCGGGCGTTCAACGAGCGGGACCTTGATGCTTTCGTAGCTGCCCTGGACCCTGAGGTTGAGCTTCACTCGATGAAGGGTTTGCGGAAGGGTCGCGAGGCGGCGCGGCTTTGGGCTACTCGGGAGCCCGGGGGGGTGCAGCAGACGATTGAGGTGGAGGAGCTTTTTGAGGATGGGACCGAGTCCGGGGGTGGGGCGGCGCTGGCTTTGATCAGGCGGGTGTGGCATTGGGAAGAGGATGGGTCGCACGCCAGCACCGACGAGATGGCCTGGTTGTTCGAGCTGCACGACCACCGGGTGCGCAGCTGGCGGCCGTTCGATGACCGCGAGGCTGCCTGGCGGGCGTACCATCTACGCGATGGAGCAGGTCGCGGCGACCAACAGAGAAGCGGCTGAGGCCTGGAGCGGGCCGCTGTTCGACACGTTCGTGCGCTTTCGCGACCTCGCCACCGCGGGGCTCGGTGCGCACGGGAACCAGGCGATGAAGACCCATCCCCCTCGCCCCGGGGACCGGGTGCTCGACGTCGGCTGCGGCTTCGGCGACACGACGCAGCAGCTCGCCGCTCTGGTCGGTCCCGGCGGCGAGGCCGTCGGTGTCGACGTCTCCGAGCCGTTTGTCGCCGCTGCCCGTGAGGAGGCCGAGGCGGCCGGCGTTGACATGGTGCGCTTTCTCAGCGGCGACGTGCAGGTCATGGACCTGGGGGACGGCTTCGACTACGCCTTCTCCCGCATGGGGATCATGTTCTTCGCCAACCCGGTGCAGGCGCTGCGCAACGTGCGCGAGGCGCTGGCTCCGGGCGGGCGCTTCTGCGCTGTCGTCTGGCGGCGCAAGGAAGACAACGAGTGGGTGAGCCACGCCGAGCGGGTCGTCGAGGAGTACCTCGAGCATCCGGAAGCGACCGACGAGCCGACCTGCGGACCGGGCCCCTTCTCGATGGCGAACGCCGACACCGTCACCGAACAGCTGAAGATCGCCGGCTTCGAGGAGATCACGCTGCGGCGCTGCGATCTGCCGCTGAAGATCGGCAACGACCTCGACCACGCGGTCGAGTTCAACATGTCGCTCGGGCCGGCCGGCGAGGTGCTGCGGCTCTGGGAAGACCGGATCGACGAGATCCGGCCGAAGATCGCCGCCGACCTGCGCGAGACGCTCGCCGGGTTCGTCGGCCCCGACGGCGTGTTCGCGCCCGCATCGACCTGGATCATCGGCGCCACCGCCCCCGCCGATCAATAACCTTGCGACATGGCCGACGCCGCCCCGACCGAATCGGTTCCCGCGCGGCTCGCCGAGATCCGCGAGCAGTTGAAGCTGCTCTCGGACTACCTTTGACCCGGCTTCGCTGCGGGACGAAGCGGAGCGGCTGGAGGAGGAGATGGGCCGACCCGGCTTCTGGGACGACCAGGAGAAGGCGGCGGGCGTCTCGGCGGCCCATGCCCGCGCCCAGCGCAAGCTGAAGACCTTCGAGGAGCTGGAATCGGAGGCCGGCGACCTCGGCGAGCTGGCCGAGATGGCGGCCGAAGACGAGGAGATGGCCGCCGAGCTGGGCACCCAGATGGCCTCGGTCGAAAGGCGGCTCGCGGAGCTGGAAGAGGCGCGCCTGTTCAGCGGCAAATACGACGCCGGCGACGCCGTGGTCACGGTTCACGCCGGTGCCGGGGGGACGGACTCCCAGGACTGGGCCGAGATCCTCCTGCGGATGTACCTGCGCTGGGCCGAGCGCCGCGGCTTCGAGGTCGAGATGAAGGAGGCCTCGCCGGGGGAGGAGGCCGGTCTCAAGTCGGCGACCTTCATCGCCCGCGGCGAGAACGCCTACGGGTTGTTCGCCGCCGAGCGCGGCGTCCACCGGCTGGTGCGGATCTCTCCCTTCGACTCCTCGGCGCGGCGCCACACCAGCTTTGCCCAGGTTGACGTCGGGCCGCTGGTCGACGAGGGGGTCGAGGTCGAGATCGACGACGCCGACCTGCGTGTCGACACCTATCGAGCCTCGGGCGCCGGCGGCCAGCACGTCAACAAGACCGACTCGGCGGTGCGGATCACGCACCTACCGACCGGCGTCGTCGTGCAGTGCCAGAACGAGCGCTCGCAGACCCAGAACAAGGCTGTCGCGATGCAGTTGCTGCGCTCGAAGCTGATCGAGCTGGAGGAGCGCAAACGGGCGGAGACGCTCGCCAAGGAGCGCGGCGAGGTCAAGGAAGTCGCCTGGGGATCGCAGATCCGCAGCTACTTCCTGCACCCCGACCAGCGGGTCAAAGACCACCGCACGGGGCACGAGGTCGGCGACGCCCAACGGGTCCTCGACGGCGACATCGACGACTTCATCCGGGACTACCTGAACAAGACCGCGGCTTCGTCCGCGAAGTAGCCCTCAGCGCGGGAAAAGTACAAGCCGCCGGGAGGGGCACCCGGCCTTCTTCGTCGACGGAATGTCGATCTGGACGGCGATCTGCTTGGGGGGATTGTCGCCGTGCAGGCTCTCCACTTGGCGAAGAACGCCGCTGCGTCCCAGGTGGCGATGGATCGTGGCCAGGTGGCCGATCTCGAGCTTGGCGGTGACCGGTTCATAGGTCGTGTAGCCGATCGTCAGCTTCAGCTTTTCGTCGTGAGAGACGAGCGAGACCTGGGCGTGGGCGCTGCGCAGGATGCACTCTTCCGGTTCCGCGCCGACGGGGTTCGCGGCGTTCTTTCTGGTTTCACGCGCCTCTTCCTTGCAGATTTCATCGGCTTCGTCCTGGCTGAGTTCGCCTTCTTCGACTTCTTCCTCGGCGATTTCGCATTCCGTTTCTTCTCCCAATTCTTCGCCTTCTTCTTCTTCCGAGAAGCCTTCGAAGGCCGCTATGGGAGTTGGCCCGGGGGATTCCGCCCGTGCCAGGCCCGCCCCGAGGAGCAGGGCGGAGAGGACGAGCAGAAGGACGAGGATCGGCAGTCTGAGGAGGGGGAGTCTTGCGGGCATGCGCGCATTCATCGGCTTGCCATGGCGCCCCCTTTAGCCAAGTCAGTGTATTCCCGCGCCCTCCATCCGCAATAGAGCTTCCTTCATCGGTATTCCACCGCCGTACCCACCCAGGCCGCCGCTGCTGCGCAGGACCCGGTGGCAGGGGACGACGATCGGGATCGGGTTGGAGCCGCAGGCCGTCCCCGCCGCCCGGACCGCGCGCTCATTGCCGGCGCTGCGGGCTATCTCGGTGTAGTTGCGGGTCCTGCCGTAGGGGATGCGATCGATCGCCCGCAGGGCGCGCCTGCGAAAGCCCTTGCTCAGCTGCCAGTCGAGCGGCAGATCGAACTCATGCAGGCGGCCCTCGAAGTAGAGGTCGAGCTGGCGGCGGGCATCGTCGAGGCGGGCCGGTGCCGCGATGATCCGCGGGGAGATTTGCGCCGCCAGATCCTCCAGCGTCTCCGCGGGGTCGTAGTTGGGCAGGCTGACCTTGACCAGGCCCTTTGGCGTCGTGGCGAGGAGCAGCGGCCCGAACGGGGAGTCGGCGCTGGCGTAGGCGACGTCGAGCAGGCCCTCGGCTGCCGCCCGCGCGGCGAGATGTTCGAGGCTTGCCTTCATGCCAGCTCCTTTCTCAATCGCTTGATTCCCTCGTGGAGGCTGCGTCGGGCCGCGTCGGGCGAGCAACCGAGCGCCGCGGCGATCTCGGCGTGGGGGAGATCGCAGGCGTAGCGCAGGGCCACGGCGGCGCGCTGTTTCGGCGGAAGCGCTCCGACCAGCGCCCAGATCCCCTCGTCGAGCTCGGGCTCGGCGGTTGTCCCGGCGATCCGATCCGGCTCGGCCACCGGCAGCGGCCGCCGCCCGTTGGCGCGATGGTGGTCGATCGCCTTGCGGTGGGCAATGGTCAGCAGCCAGCCGCGCAGGTTGCCGTCGTCGCCCAGCTTCGGGTAGGCGCGCAGGGCAGCCAGAAAGGTCTCTTGGAAGCAGTCCTCGGCGTCACCCCGGCCAACCGCGCCGCGTAGCACCGCCATCACGTCGGCGGCGTGGTCGTCTAGGAGGGTCTGGAAGGGCGGCAAGGCAGTCACCTATGGGATTAAACGCGTCAAGAGCACAAGGCGTGAGAGACGGATGTCCCCTCCGACGGAACCCGCCGCCCGCAGCTTGCCAGGGCGCGGGTGCTTGGTTGGCTCACAAGTTCCGCTGGAGGGGATATCCGTCTCTCCCTGCGAGGCGCGCGGTCGCGGTTTGGTGCGCTATCCGGAGCAAACCTCGACCGCGCTTGCCTGGTTAGGGTGCTGAGATGGTTGATCTCGACGGTTGAAGAGTTCCGCCTCTAGCTTGTCGCTACTTGCAATCTACTTGCATCTCCTTGCAATAAGACTTGAAATACCCCTGGAAATTGAGAGATCTACTTGAAATCGAGCCGGTCGTAATGCGGGCGCTTGCGGAGGATGTCGGCGAGGGTGACGTGACTTCGGCGGCGACTGTGTCGGAGGGAGCGCGTGCGCGGGCGCGGATCGTGCAGAAGGAGGCCGGCGTTGTCTTCGGGCTTGCTGTGGTCGCCGAGACGATGCGCCAGTGTGGGGTGGAGGACGTTGACAAGCTGGTTGTCGAGGGGCAATGGCGAGAAGACGTGCCGGCTGAGGTGTTGCTGGCGAGCGGATCGGCGGCGGGCTTGCTTGCGGCGGAGCGGACGGCGCTCAACTTCCTTGGGCATCTCTCCGGGATCGCGACGCTGACCGCGCGCTACGTCGAGGCGGTCGCTGGGACGCGCGCGGTCATCCTCGACACGCGCAAGACGACGCCGGGGCTGCGGGCGCTGGAGAAGGCTGCGGTGGCTGGAGGTGGGGGCCAGAACCACCGCATGGGTCTCTACGACGCGATCCTGATCAAGGAGAACCACATTGCCCTGGCGGGAAGCCTCGCCAAGGCGGTCCTTGCGGCTCGCAGTGCACATCCGGATCTGCCGGTCGAGGTCGAGTGCCGCACCGTCCTGGAGTCCGGCTACGCCTTGGGCACCGGCGCCGACCGATTGCTGCTCGACAACATGACGCCGGACGAGCTGCGCGAAGCCGTCGCCCTGCGCGATGCCGAGCGCGGCGCCGATGGCCCTCAGCTCGAGGCTTCTGGCGGCGTCAGCTTGGAGACCGTGCGTGCAATTGCGGAAACGGGTGTCGACTACATCTCGATCGGCGCCCTGACCCACTCGGCTCCGGTGCTCGACTTCAGCATGCTGCTCGAGGCGGTGTGAGGCGGGGGCGGGTGCCCCTCCGTCGGAACCCGCCGCCCGCAGTTTGCCTGGGTGCGGGCGCTTTGCCGGCTCACAAGTTCCGTCGGAGGGGCACCCGCCCCCGCCACCTCACTTCAGCAGGCGCGACAATCGACGGTCTTTGAGCACGCGGCCTCCGGTCTGCTCCTTTGGGCAGTAGTTGGTCTGGTGTTCGGCGAAGAAGACGGCCTCGATGGTCGTGCCGCAGCGGGGGCACGGTTGGCCCTCGCGCTTGTGGACCTGTAGGGGCATCGGCAGTTTGTCGGGAAGGTCCGGGCCGATCGTCTTCTCGTAGTGCTCGATTGCGTCGTCGAGCACGTGGAGGGCGACGTGTAGCTGCTCTACCTCTGCTTTGCTCAGCTCGGAGCCCTGTCTGAAGGGGGAGAGCTTTGCCTCCCAGAGGATCTCGTCTACCCAGGAGCGGCCGATGCCGGCGATGTCGCGCTGGTGGCGGAGCAGTGGGTGCAGATGCCGAGGCTGGTCGATCGCTGCCGCGAAGGTGTCGAGCGGGGGTGGGGGCCAGGCTTCCGGCCCGAGCGTGGCAACCGCTTCGTCCGCCTCGACGGTCTCGGCCGCCAGCAGCTTGGCCCAGGCGCGCTGCTTGGTGCCGAACTCGCGCAGGCGCAGCTCGCGCCCGTCCTTGAGCCGCACCAGCACCCGCGAGGCGCGGTCTTTTGGCGACGCCCGTTTGTCGAAGATCCGCAGCCGCCCGGCGGACATCAGATGGATGAGCAGCGCCAGGGCACCGAACTCGACCACCGGCATCTTGCCGACGCGCCGGATCCCGGTGATCTCGCGCCCAGCCAGCTCGTCGAGCGGCGGCTCAAAGGTCTTCATCACGTTCATCCCGGGCGCCAGCGCCGACTCCACAGAAGCTCCCCTCAATGCGACATCGAGCCTCCTCGCGGTGATCTCGACCTCCGGCAGCTCGGGCATGCCGAGAGAGTAGACTTCCGTTCAGTTCATTCGACTGGACTCAGGCCTAGGCCATGCCAGCGAACATAATGAGAGAGCTGCCGACGATCAACGAGCCGGTTCCGATGCTCGACCTCTCGCCAGAGGAGGTCGGGGAGTTGGCGCGCGAGGTGCGCGAGTTGGCGCGCGAGCGCGACGCCGTCATCCTCGCCCATAACTACCAGGTGCCCGAGGTACAGGACGTCGCCGACTACACCGGCGACTCGCTCGGCCTCTCGCGCAAGGCCGCCGAGTCGGGCGCCTCGGTCATCGCCTTCTGCGGTGTCCACTTCATGGCCGAGACCGCTTCGATCCTCTCCCCCGAGAAGACGGTCCTCATCCCCGACCCCGACGCCGGCTGCTCGCTGGCCGACGCGATCACCGCCGAGGAACTGCGCGAGTGGAAGGGTCGCCACGGTCCCGACGCCGTCGTCGTCATGTACGTCAACACCTCGGCCGAGGTCAAGGCGGAGACCGACTACTGCTGCACCTCCTCCAACGCGGTCAAGGTCGTCGAGCACATCCGCCGCGAGCACGGCCCCGATACCGAGATCCTCTTCGGCCCCGACATGTGGCTGGGCGCCTACGTCGAGCGCGAGACCGGCCGCTCGATGCACGTCTGGCCCGGCGAGTGCCACGTCCACGCCGGGATCCGGCCGGACGACATACGGGCGCAGCGCGCCGCCCATCCCGATGCCGAGTTCCTCGTCCACCCCGAGTGCGGCTGCGTCACCCAGGTGATGGAGTTCGTCGCCGCCGGCGAAGTCGACGAGGAGGGCGTGCACATGCTCTCCACCGGGCAGATGCTCGACCACGTGCGGAAGCGGCCCGACGGCGAGTACATCGTCGCCACCGAGAACGGCATGCTGCACCCGCTCCAGCAGGCCGCCCCTGGGGCGAGCCTGATCGAGGCGAACCGGATGGCCTACTGCAAGTACATGAAGATGATCACGCTGCCGAAGCTGCGCGACGCGCTGCGCGAGATGAAGTTCGAGGTCAGCGTCCCGGCCGAGATCGCGGCACGGGCGCGGCTGCCGATCGAGCGCATGGTCGCGATCGGTTAGTCCCAGATAAAGTCCGGGACATGGAGCAGGCGAGCGCTGGGGAGACGATGAATCGCGAGCAGCTGCACGAGCTGGCGCAGCAGCTTCGCGTCGATTCGGTGCGCTCGGCGGCGGCTGCCGGGTCCGGCCACCCGACCTCCTCGATGTCGGCCGCCGACCTGATGGCGGTCCTGCTGACGCGCTACCTGCGCTACGACTTCGACGCGCCCGAGAACCGGGCAAACGACCACCTCGTCTTCTCCAAGGGCCACGCCTCGCCGCTGCTCTACGGCATGTACAAGCTGGCCGGGGCGATCGACGACGAGGAGCTGCTCACCTTCCGCGAGTTCGGCTCGCGCCTGCAGGGCCACCCGACGCCGGAAATCCCCTGGGTCGACGTGGCGACCGGCTCGCTGGGCCAGGGCCTGCCGATCTCGGTCGGGATCGCGCTGGCCGGCAAGCGCCTCGAGTCGGCTGACTTCCGCGTCTGGGTGCTCTGCGGCGATTCCGAGCTCGCCGAGGGCTCGATGTGGGAGGCCTTCGAGCACGCCGGCGTCGCCGGCCTCGACAACATGATCGCGATCGTCAACGTCAACCGGCTCGGCCAGCGCGGCCCGACGATGCACGAGTGGGACACCTCCTCGCTGGCGGCCCGTGCCGCGGCCTGCGGCTGGGACGTGCAGGAGATCGATGGGCACGACATCGAGGCGATCGATGCCGCCTACGCGCAGGCACTCGCCGCCGGCAAGCCCGCCGTGATCTTCGCCCGCACCAAGAAGGGCTCTGGGGTGGCCGCGGTGGAGGACCAGCCCAACCAGCACGGCAAGCCGCTGGCCGACCCCGAGGCGGCGGTCGAGGAGCTGGGCGGCATCCGCTCGCTGCGGGTTGAGGTGCAGTCCCCACCCGAGGCGCAGTCGTATGAGACCGCCAAGGCTCCGGTCGAGCGGCCCACCTATGAGGTGGGCGAGAAGGTGGCGACGCGCGGCGCCTACGGCGACGCCCTCGCCTGGCTCGGCTCGGTCGACGAGAAGGTCGTCGCGCTCGACGGCGAGGTCGGCAACTCGACCTACGCCGAACGCTTCGCCGCCAAGCATCCGGACCGCTTCTTCGAGATGTACATCGCCGAGCAGCAGATGGTCGCCGCCGGCGTCGGCCTGCAGACGCGCGGCTGGAAGCCGTTCGCGTCGTCCTTCGGCGCCTTCCTAAGCCGCGCCTACGACTTCGTCCGCATGGCGGCGATCTCCGACGCCGACCTGAAGCTCTGCGGCTCGCACGTCGGCGTCTCGATCGGCCCCGACGGCCCCTCGCAGATGGCGCTCGAAGACATCGCCTCGCTGCGCGCCGTCCTCGACAGCGTCGTCCTCTACCCGAGCGATGCCAACCAGGCGGTCGCCCTGCTCGACGCGATGCGACAGCACCGCGGGATCAGCTACATGCGCACGACCCGCGAGGCGACGCCGGTCCTCTACGAGGCAGACGAGAGCTTCGAGATCGGCGGCAGCCGCACGGTGCGCTCCGGCGACTCGGATGCCGTCACCCTGATCGGCGCCGGGATCACCCTGCGCGAATGCCTCACCGCCGCCGACGAGCTCGCCGGCAAGGGAATCGAGGCGCGGGTGATCGACCTCTACTCGGTCAAGCCGGTCGACGCCGACGCGATTCTCGCCGCGGCGGGGGAGACCAAGGCGCTGATCACCGTCGAGGACCACTGGCCCGAGGGCGGCATCGGCGAGACCGTCGCCGGCGTCCTCGCCGAAGCCGCCGCAAGCACGCCGCTGGTGCGCCTCGCGGTCAGCGGCCGCCCCGGCAGCGGCCCCCCCGCGGCGCTCCTGGCAGCGGCGGGCATCGACGCCGCGAGCATCGTCACCGCGGTCGAGCAGGCGCTGTAGAGCCAGCTAGTCATCGGCGGCTCCAGAGTCAGGCGGTCTCCGCAGCGAGTATGTATCGGCGGATTGTTGGTAAATCAGTCCATTCACTGTTCGCTGGGAAGATCGAGAAATTACGTCCGGACTCTCTTTTAGGGTCATGTTTCATTCTCGGCCATGCGGCGAATGTGGCCTTGACTCTACGAGTTGTTCGCGTCACAGCCCCGAGAACACGTGCCACGCCCCTACCGCATGGACGAACAGAGAATCAATCCTGACGTAGCGTCGGCGCTCACTTCGGCCAAGAGCGTTTTCGCCATCGTCAACGGCCTGACGCTGACCAACACGCTGCTGGTCCTAATCACCGGCGGTCACTACTCGCGGGTCATACCGATAGGCGAACTCAGTACGGAAAGCATCATCTTTGCCGTGGTCTTGGTGGCCAATATCGTTCGCTTCTATCACGGCAACATCCGGCATCTGGACGCCGCCTACGGAAACGAGAGCATCGCCCGCGCAGCCTCGGGTCGCCACGTCGAACCACGTGGGGGCATGGGGCTGGACTTCTTCATCATCTTCACCCAGAGTCTGCTGTTCTCTATCGCTAGCTTCTACATCAACTCTCCGTCCACCTACATCTCTCTGTTCATCATTCTGCTGGTCTTCGACGTCATCTGGACGGTTTACTCGCAGCAGACGGATGGGGAACTCGCCGCATCGCCTCAGCGTATGTGGCTTCTGAACAATCTTGGCGCGGCGGCGATCCTGGTGATCCTCTACCTCGGTGTCTATAAGGCGCATACCGACCGTGCCTGGGCTCTAGACACCGCGGTCGCCGTGCTGGCAGCGACCACCATCATCGATTTCACCCTGAACTGGCGCTTCTACTTTCCCTCGAGCACCAAGAAGTGGCATCCGGGTGATCCTCTGAAGGTCTTTCTCTCGGCGCCGCTGACTCAATATGTGGAAGCAGATGATCCCGTCGAGATGGAAGCTTTCAGAGGCCATTGGGGCCGGGTGGCGGAGGCGCTTGAACGGAGCGGGCACGAGGTTTTCAGTGCGCACCGACGGGAGGCATGGGGTGCCGACATCGACGAGCCCGAGCCCGCCCTGAGAGCAGACGTCACGGGTCTTCGGGAGAGCGAGATGGTGATCGCCTACGTCGGCAATCCGCCGTCGCCCGGGGTTCAGATGGAGCTCGGCTATGCGATGGCTCACAACAAGCGGATGCTTATCTTCATAGGGCGGAGCCAGACTGTGCCCTATCTCGTCCGCGGCCTCGCGGGGTTTCCCAACTTCGACGTGGTCGATATCGACGAGTTGGGCGACGTGAAGGCGAGCCTTTCGCGCAAGGGTCTGATCGACCTGATCGACTAGATATGTGCATCTGCACATAATTCGCTAAGCTGGCACGTACCTTGCGCGCGAATCGGCGCGTAGGAGTCACCCTGTGGCCGGATAAGGACCCCGTTTCGAGGTCGCCTCGAAAGCTTCACCCTTTCTTGGTGTGGCTTTGGGATGTGCCTTGCCCGCCGCGGCGCAGAATGGTTCGGTCCAACCAAGGAGCGAGCCATGAGCAACAGACGAGCCAAGATCGCCGCGACCGCCACCGTGCTGGGGCTGGGTGCGCTGGGCGGGGTCGCGCTCGGGACGAATCCCGGCGCGCCGGGCGCCGGCCAGCAGCTTGCCGCGGGCGGCGGTTCGGGTTCGATCGTGACCAGCGCCAGCGGGGCCACCGCCGCCAGTCAGCCGATCGCCCTGCGCAGCGAAACCAGAACCCGCGCCCCTATCGTCACCCGCGCCAGCGGAGGGGGCGCCGTTCGCGGTGTGCAGTTCGACGACTGAGCGAGCGGTACTCGCGCTTCAGAGAAGTCTCATCGAGGACTTACGAGCCGATTACCAAGCCGCTGCAACCTGGGGCCAAGATGCAACTTCGAGAGGAGGACCGATGGCACTGAAGACGAGGATCCTGGTGGTGGCGAACCGGACCGCGGACTCACCCGAGCTGATCGCGGCGCTGCGGCAGCGGGCGACGCGAACGCCCACCCGCTTCACCTTGCTGGTCCCAGCGGTTCCGCACGGCCTGGCCTGGGCCGCGGACATGAAGGCGGGCCGGCCGGAGGCCGCGTCGCGAGCCGAGAACGGGGCCGCCCGCATGCGCATGTCCGGCTTGGACATCGATGTCGCCCTGATCGGCGATCCCGATCCATTGGCGGCCGCGGGCGACGTCCTCGGCAGCGAGAGGTTCGACGAGGTGGTTGTCTCCACCCTTCCGCGCGGCGTCTCCCGCTGGCTGCGGCTCAGCCTCCCGCACCGCCTGCGCCGGCTAACCGACCTACCGGTCACCCACGTCACCGCACATCCCCGACCGGCGAGAACCGCTTCTCCCCGCCGCGAGGCCGTCGGCGTCCAGCCGTGACTACACCGAAGTGGACGACCGAGACAGCGTCGTCCTCCGGTCAGGCGGCCCTGGCGTAGCGCACCGTCTCGCGGATCCGCATGCCGAGGGCGTCGGCGATTTCCTGTAGGCGTTTCAGGCCGACCCCTTCGAATGAGCTCGCCTCCCAGCGCTGGACCTGCTGTTGCTTGAGCCCGAGGCGCTCGGCCAGACCCCTCTGCGTGAGTCCGGCTGCGATCCGCGCCTCGATCAGGGCGGAGGGGAGGTCGGCAAGGCCGTCGAGCTCGCGTTGACGAACACGGCCATCGCGAAGATCCTCATAGCGCTTGATTTCCTCGCGGAGAGTCGCGGCCATGCTGCCAAGCGCATCCTCCATCACCTTCTTCATCCCCGGATCCACGCCGCTGCTTGGTACGTATTCGGCGGCGGCCTGCTCGAACTTGCGCAACTCGGATCTGGTGATCTTGTATTCTCGCTCGTTGGAGATCACAGCCCTGTCCCCAGGTCTATTTCGACTATGCCCTTGGGCTGGGATGCGCGGTCGCGTTGGAAGAAGTCGAGAATGCTGATGCCAGCCGGCTCAGCGACTTTGTCGGCTGGGAAGAGCTCGCCCCCGAAGCGTTCCTTCTGGGTCCGTCGGCCTTTGGAGAAGTCGAGTAGCACTGGATCGAGCGCGGCGAAGTCGACGGCGTCGGACTCCCAGCAGGCGTCGAAGTCATCGGGTGCAGCATTTGTGGTGACGAAGCTGCCATCGATATAGACAGTGCGGCACTTGGCCCGCTGGAGGGATTCGAGCGCTTCCCGCAATCCCAGGAGGAGGAAGTTTCGCCACGGCGTTCCGCCCAGTCTGGCTTCAACTTCGTCCCAGTCCGCCTTGTGGATCCCCGGTGGCAGGTTTCCCCTTTCGTCGAAGGGTGGAATCATAACAAAACATATCTGTTGTGTTGCAGGGTAAATTCCGCCTCGACCGTTGGACGGGTACTCCACGTCGTATCCATGGCCCTCTAAGGGCACAGCGACAGCAATTCGCCCCCTTGGGCTAGCCGTTGGCGCCCAGCTGTGATTACACCGAAGAGGCGGCCACGACCGAGACATCGTCGTGAGCGATCGCCCCGTGCTTCTGCGCGCGGGCGGTCACAAGCGCCGGCCGTCTACTCGCGGGGGCGACGTCGAGCACGAACTCGATCCCGAGGCGCCTGACGGCATTGATAATCGTGTCGACCTCGGGATTGTGCTCCCCAGACTCGAGCTTGACGACACGCGGCTGAGAAACGCCGAGCTCCTTCGCCAAGGCTCGCTGGCTCAGCTTGTGCTCAGCGCGGTAGCGCAGCAAGGTCGCCGCGAACTCTCGAGCAGGCGCGAGCCTCTGCCACTCCGCCCGAAAGCTGGGATCAGCGAACTGCTCCTCCGCCACGAGCGCATCAAAGGTCTTCTTCGGTTGAGCCTTAGCCGCGAGTGTGGACTCAACTTGTTGTCGTCTGCAACCTTCGGGTTATGAGCTTGATCCGTTGGATCGGCTGGACTACGTGGAGCTAGGTTTCAAGCGGAATTCGGGAGATCGAGCTACGTGGAGATCGGCTGGAATCTGTGGGGCACCTTGCCCCATTTCTTGCCCCAGGACAACGTTCGATGACGATGACAACTACACGAGGATGGTGCGCCTGAAGGTCCGGCCATTGGAGGGTCTCGACTATCTCGGGGATATCGATTCCGAGCTCCTGCCCCTGCCTCCGAAGACGCTCGTCATCCGGCCCGCGACTGACGCACTGTCTTAATGCTCGCGCACGTTCTCGCTATAGGCGTCGAAATCAATCGCGGCGACGGTGCCAAGCAATTGCAGTCTGGCCAGTAAACGTAGATAGAAGAAGACCAGGGACGCATCATTTTGGCTTACCGCCAGCTCTGGCGCCTCGCCGTCGTAGCTGATGACTTCGAAGCCAGCAGTCTCGAGCGCGCAGCCGATGTCCAGGCGGCCCTCCTGTGGATCCTCGGCCAGAGCGGCCTGCAAGGGCCCGCCGAGTCCCGAGGTCCAGTCGCAACGCGTGGCCACGATCCCGGCCAGGATCGGAAAGAGCGTCTTTTGACCCTGCTTGCCACTGAAGTCGGTGATCAGACCACTCGTCCGATGCAGAGCGCGGACCGACGCCGCCTTCTTCATCGCGTAGATCACATGCTCACGGTTTAGTGACTGTTTGACCTCGAAGATGGCATAGACACTCTCGGCAGCGATGAAGCTACGTCCGCCAGCTTCGAAGAGCAGCGGACAGAAGTGGCGGTCGTAGATGACCAGGTCGATCTCCTCACTGCGGTTGCCCTTTGAATCGATCACGAACGCCTTTGCCACCTGGTAGCGAGCGGGGAGGAAGTCGTTCAAGGCCTTGACCCAATCGAGCTCCGCCACATCCCCCTTTGCCCCGGGGTGATCGATTAGCTCGCCAGCTCTGAGCTCTGCCTTCAATTCCTCCTGCTTTTGCAGGAGAAGATCGTGCAATGTGGTCATATTTCCGCGCTCGCCGCCAAGTTACAGTCCATATACTTCTGCTTGTCCAAAGCTTCGAAGGGTGTTGTTAAAAGTGCAGGGCTATATCACTCACAATATCGTCAAGGCCTATGCCGAAGACACCGTAAACCTCAAACGGGCCTCGGCGACCGAGTACCGCGAACAGGTCGCTCGGCTCCGGGAGCGGTTGAAGACCTACATTGACGAGCACCCCGACTACGGCTTCGTCAAAAGCCGCCACTCGGGAAGCCTCGCCAAGGGCACTGCGCTCAGCACCTTGAACGACATAGATGTCGCCGTCTACGTCGAAGCAGGGGAGGCGTCAGCGGTCGAGGCGGATCTCTTGCGTTGGATGGAGGAGCGCTTGAAGGAGGCGCTGATGCCACTTGGCCTAGGGGAGGACCAATTCGTCCGCCAAGACCACTGCATCAAGATCGAATACCGCGGCAGCGGCCTCAACGTCAACGTGGTGCCAGTGATTTATGAGGGGGAGGACGACGATGTCGGCTACCTGATCCGTAAGGACACCGGCGCGCGGGTCAAGACCAGTGTCACCCAACACCTCGAGTTCATCCGCAAGCGAAAGAGTGCCCAGCCGAACGATTTTGCCCAGATCGTCCGCCTGGTCAAGTGGTGGATCCGCGAGACGAAGATGAAAGATGACAATTTCCGCTTCAAGTCGTTCATGGCCGAGTTGATCTGCGCCCATCTGGCCGACGGGGGTCTCTCGATGACCGACTACCCCGATGCGCTCGAGCGGTTCTTCGCCTACATCGTCAGGACCGGTCTTGAGGAGAGGATCGCCTTCGAGGACTACTACGAAGCCTCGGAGCTACCCGAGCCTTCGCCGATCGCTGTGATCGAGATCTACGATCCGGTCAACGCAGAGAACAACGTTGCCGCGGGCTACATGACCCAGGATCGCGACCGGATCCTCACCTCCGCCAGCGAGGCTCTGAACGCGCTAAACGAGGCCGCCTACGCCGAAGGCAAGGGCCGCGCCGTCGAGTGCTGGAAACGGCTCTTCGGCCCGACCTTCAAGGGCTGATGGCCGGCACCCATTCCAGCAGCTTCACCCGCACCCACGCGCGCGACATCGCCAGCAAGGTCGCGGCCGATCTGCGCCAGATGCGGCTCTTCTACGACAAGCCGTCGGAGTCCTCGACCCAGGAATACATCGAGGAGTTCGTCGAGCTCCTTGTCGGCCGCTACCTTCACACGGTCGAGTACGGCTTCAAGCGCGACGACGACTGGGTGGTCAGCGCCCGCTACGAGGTCCGCTCCGATGGCACCGTGACCGACACTGGCACCGGCGACCTTTACGCCCGGGCGGACATCGAGGGTGCCTCTTTCTACAGTTTCTTGACTTACACTAGTACATGGGAAGGCCTCACCCCTTCCGAGCGCCAAGACATTAAGCAAAGCCTTCCATTCCAACGCGGTTTTGGCTCAGAGCCCAGCCACGTCAACGGCTATTGGGAAACCGGCAAGAGCTACGCAAGCGGCGGGGTCGGTGCCGTGCGCTCGGTCTGGCGGCCGCTTTGATCAACGAGGGACTCGCCGGGCTCTTCGACCCGATTCAGATCCTCCGCAACGACACCGCCAAACGCCGCTACGAGGAGCTGGTGGCGCTCGATCAGGTCAAGGAGCGGCTGACCAAGGAGGCCGAGCTTCTGATCGATCCAGGCCTTCTCGAGGACTGGAGCAAGCATCACTACAACGAAATGATCGCCGCCACCAGCGTCCTCGCCGACCGCGCCCCCTTTTTCATCTTCGCCGGCGACGTCGGCACCGGCAAGACCCAACTGGCCGAAACCTTCGGCGATGCCGTCGCTCGCGACCTCGACATCGAGCTCCTGCTGATGCCGCTCAGCCTGCGCTCCCGCGGCTCGGGCTCAGTCGGCGAGATGACCCAGCTGATCACCTCCGCGTTTGCCTATGTCGAAGAGGAGATCAAGCCGCTCAGACAGGGCCAGCGCCCAAAGCGCGGAGCGGTCTTGCTGATCGACGAGGCCGATGCGCTGGTCCAGTCGCGTGAGCTTGCTCAGATGCACCATGAGGACCGCGCCGGGGTAAACGCCATGATCCGTGGCATCGATTCGATCGCCGACGAGCGCCGCCCCGTGATCACGGTGATGTGCAGCAACAGGCTGGGCGCCATCGATCCGGCGATCCGCCGCCGCGCCGCCGACACCTTCACATTCGCCCGCCCCGATCAAGCCCAGCGCGCCGCCGTCCTCGCTCGCGACCTGGCTGGCGCCGGCTTCGACGAGGAGCAGATCACCGAGCTCGCGCGCCTCACCGGAGAGAGCGAGACTCACGATCACCCCTTCACCTTCTCTGACCTGAGAAAGCGCTTCATCCCCAATGCCGTACTCGAGGCCGTACCCGACAAGCCGCTCGATTTCGAGCGCCTCTGCGAGCTAGCCAGGCAAACTCTGCCGACGCCGCCCTTCAGCGCCGAGGGGGACATACCTGCTGAGCGGATAGCTTCCGATTGACGGCAGCGAGGCACGCCGTGAATGACTCCGAGCCCCCTCTGAAACCTCGCGGCTCGACCGCCTACGACTTCAAGGCGATGACCGACGCCGATTTCGATCGGATGTGCTTTCGCCTCATCCATCTTGAGTTCCCTGATGCAATCAAGCCCGCCGAGGTCGGTGACGGCGGCGCCGACGCCCTGCTGCCGAAGCCGGGCGGTGGCTATGCGCGAGCCTGGCAGGCAAAGCACTATCCCGCGCGGATCAAGTGGGGTGAATGCAAGAAATCCCTAGCCGACGCGCTGAAGAACTACCACCCCGATCGCTACACCTTCTGCTTTCCTCGCCCACTCACCAAGCGCGAGCTGGGGACCTTCGACAAACATTTCCGCAACGCGGAGAGTCCGATCCCGGTCAACCACTGGAATAGCGAAGAGCTGGCGATCCGCCTCGGCCGCTCGCCTGAGGGTCTGGTGATCGCCCGCCACTTCTTCGCCGACGACTCCGACCAGCTGGAGGCGATCAAGCGCGCGGCGATCGCCAAGCGCTCGCTCGACACCCCCAGCGATGCCCTTGAGCACCTGCGCCCGGCCGGAGAGCTCCTGGCCAGCAGCGATCCCTACTTCAGTTACCCGGCAGCGGTTTATCGGGAGGGCGGACCGGAGATGCCGGTGGCCGAGGACGCAGTGATGAGCATCACCCAATCCGAGGGCGGAATCGTCTCGCGCTTGGACGTCGTTCCCAACGACGAGGAGGCGATGGAGCTCTATGCCCCCGAGGGCAAGATGATCCTCAGCGCGGATCAGTACCGCCAGATCGGCACCGCGCTCAAGCGAGGAGAGAGCTTCAGCGCTAAGGACATCGAGCTCAGCTGGCAGCAACTGCCGCCGGCCCTGCAGGACGATGTGGGCAAGACCTTCCGAGGCACGGTCACGATCGGGCCTTCCGAGCGACCTCCGCCGCCCAATCCCTGGGACGCCCGAGTCATCGCTAAGCATGGCAGCGAGCGGGCAAGCATCGAGCTGAATCTGAGGCCGACTGAGCCCCCGCCCGAGTGGGACGGATGCCTTGAGGGGCACTTCGCCGGCCTGACCATGCGGATGCTCTTCCGCCGCCATGCAACCGGCGGTGAGGTGAGCATCAAGTACCACTACACCCTCGGCAGCGCCCCGGCGCGCGAACAATTGAAGGCCCTCCGCTTCATGGACCAGATCGCTCGCCCCGGCGGCACGATGACGGTTGTAGATCGCACTTGGAGCGAGCGTGAGATGACTCTGCAAACCGGCGCCCCAGACGATGTCGAGCCGCTGGCAGCGCTAACCGCATTCCTCGAGAGCGTCGTCGAGGTCGAGGTCTGGACCGGCAAGCAAATCCCGATCGACTCCGAAAAGTTCACCACCGAGAACTTTCTAGAGCTGGCGACGGTCACCGCCGCACTCCGTCGCGGCGGCTTCAACATCCTCCTCCACGACTCCCAGCTCTCCGTCCCACCGGAGAATATGGAGAACATCCGCTCTGGCGGCCCGATGGTGATTAGGCGTGAGCTCAGGGTCAACGTGCTCGGCCAGGCAATCGACCTCGGCACCTCCCAGATCGACGTCCCCGGCTACACCTACGAGGAACTGGGGACTGATTCGCAGGGCAACCACCTAATTCGCCTCACCCCAGAGGGCGATTCGCCCGCCAAGCTCCTTGAGCGAATCGAAAGATCTCGCGCCACCAAGCCACCACCCCCGCCTCGCAGGAAGCGATCAAAGCGCCGCAGACGAGGCAAACGCAGAGGCGGTCGGTCAAGGGGCTGAGGCATCTCATCTGACCTAGTCGCCCCACCCTCAGCTTGCTCGCGCATCGGAGCTCTGCCTCCTGCGCCACGTTCCCGAATGTTGAGCCAGCGCGGGCGCTTTTGCAATTTTCGGCGGCGAGCAGGTGGACCGGAGCCCCCCTTTGTAAGGGTCAGAAACGACCTCTCCCAGACCTCATCTTGCCCCACAGCTTGCCCCAGGGCCGATTTTGCACCCTTCTGTCTGCACCCCAGAAAGACGAAAACCCGTAACCGTTCAGTCCCCTGACCCCTCAGGCGTGGCTGCGATGGAGATCGGCGGCGGGCTGCGGCTCAGGCGAGCGCGGGAAGCGGCTGCCCGCGGGAGCGGGCGGTGAGCAGCTCGGCCAGATAGGCAAAGAGCGAACGACCCTGCAGGCGGCATGTGACCGAAGCCGAGAGCGCTCGCTCGACGAAGCGCTCGCCATCCTGCGAACGGGTGCCATGGGAGAGCTTGCGGTGGATGACCGGCCCGCGCAGGGAGCGCTCGGCGGCATTGTTGGTCGGCTCCACTCCCTCGACGGTGACGAAGGTCCACAGGGCGGGCCAGATCTTCAGCAGGTTGTTGGCGAAGACGCGATATAGGCGGGTGCGCTTCGATTTGCGCCCGGCGCATTCGCAAAGCGCCCGCAGCTCGGCTTCGACCGGCGCCATCTCGCGCTTGAGGCGATCACGGTCGCCGTGCTCGCCGAAGGCATGCCAGGTCCCAAACAGCCGTTTGGCGAGCTCCAGGCCAGCCTCGCCGAAGGCCTTCTGCTCGGCGAGCCCCTCAGAGTGGCGGGTGAAGTCGCGCAACAGGTGCTGCCAACACGCTTGGCGGCACTCGGGGTCGAGGTGGTCATAGGCCCACCAGCGATCCGAGCAGACGATGCCTTTGTAGTCACCGATCAACTCGACCAGGCGGTCGCGGTGACGATCGGCGCCGACCCGGAAGACCGCCGCGGCCGGTGTGGTCGCCGTCCACAGAGCCCGGCCCTCGCCGGCAGTGCGCCAGCCGGTCTCGTCAACGTTTATGGCCGGCGAGCCCAGCACCGATGCGGTGAGCCGCTCGTGCGGCTCTGCGAGCGCCGCCGCGGCGCGCCGGCAGATCGCCTCGACCGTCCCCACCGACATCTGCAGGCCGAACAGGTCACGGGCCAGCTCGGCCATGTCGCGGCGCGAGATGCGGTTGCGGGCGCTCATCGTCACCGCCGCCGCCTGGGCACGGGGGCCAAAGGCCGAGTCCCGCAGTCCGTCGGGCAGCTCGGCGGTCGTCTTTGCCCGACACTCCGGGCAGCGCAGACGGTGGGTGCGGTGCTCGGTCAGCCTCACCGCGACCGGCGGCAGCTCGGCCACCTGATGGCGCCCGAAGCGGGAAGAAGGGTGGCGCTCTGAGAGACCGAAGCCATGCCCGCAGCGTCGGCAGGAATCCGGGTAGTGCTCGACGATCTCATCGACCTGGTCTTCGGGGGCGAGCTTGCGGCCCGCGCCCCGGTGGCCGGACTGGCCGCCCGCCTGGCGCTCGCCGCGCAGCAGCTCCTTGGCCTTGGCCCGCGCCTCGGCGCGGCGCTCCTGGCGGGTTTTGGGCGGATCGGAGGAGGGCGGCTTGGAGCTGTTGCGCGAGTCTTTGCGCAGCTCCTCTTCGAGCCGCTCGATTCTTGTCTGGAGACGGGCGAGCTCGCGCTCTGAGTGCTCTGCAAAATGCTCAAAGCGCTGCGCCAACTCGAGCATGAACTCCACGCAGCTCTCCCGGCCGGCGTCATAGATCGCTTCGGCCTCGGCGCGCTCCATGCCCCGGCGGTTCGACGCGGGCCTGGCGGACCCTGCGTTATGTCAACCGTGCCTACCGTGTTTCGCGCCTGGCTGCGGGGTGACCGGGGACTGAACGGTTACGAAAACCCGTAACCGTTCAGTCCCCTGACCCCTCAGGCGTGGCTGCGATGGAGATCGGCGGCGGGCTGCGGCTCAGGCGAGCGCGGGAAGCGGCTGCCCGCGGGAGCGGGCGGTGAGCAGCTCGGCCAGATAGGCAAAGAGCGAACGACCCTGCAGGCGGCATGTGACCGAAGCCGAGAGCGCTCGCTCGACGAAGCGCTCGCCATCCTGCGAACGGGTGCCATGGGAGAGCTTGCGGTGGATGACCGGCCCGCGCAGGGAGCGCTCGGCGGCATTGTTGGTCGGCTCCACTCCCTCGACGGTGACGAAGGTCCACAGGGCGGGCCAGATCTTCAGCAGGTTGTTGGCGAAGACGCGATATAGGCGGGTGCGCTTCGATTTGCGCCCGGCGCATTCGCAAAGCGCCCGCAGCTCGGCTTCGACCGGCGCCATCTCGCGCTTGAGGCGATCACGGTCGCCGTGCTCGCCGAAGGCATGCCAGGTCCCAAACAGCCGTTTGGCGAGCTCCAGGCCAGCCTCGCCGAAGGCCTTCTGCTCGGCGAGCCCCTCAGAGTGGCGGGTGAAGTCGCGCAACAGGTGCTGCCAACACGCTTGGCGGCACTCGGGGTCGAGGTGGTCATAGGCCCACCAGCGATCCGAGCAGACGATGCCTTTGTAGTCACCGATCAACTCGACCAGGCGGTCGCGGTGACGATCGGCGCCGACCCGGAAGACCGCCGCGGCCGGTGTGGTCGCCGTCCACAGAGCCCGGCCCTCGCCGGCAGTGCGCCAGCCGGTCTCGTCAACGTTTATGGCCGGCGAGCCCAGCACCGATGCGGTGAGCCGCTCGTGCGGCTCTGCGAGCGCCGCCGCGGCGCGCCGGCAGATCGCCTCGACCGTCCCCACCGACATCTGCAGGCCGAACAGGTCACGGGCCAGCTCGGCCATGTCGCGGCGCGAGATGCGGTTGCGGGCGCTCATCGTCACCGCCGCCGCCTGGGCACGGGGGCCAAAGGCCGAGTCCCGCAGTCCGTCGGGCAGCTCGGCGGTCGTCTTTGCCCGACACTCCGGGCAGCGCAGACGGTGGGTGCGGTGCTCGGTCAGCCTCACCGCGACCGGCGGCAGCTCGGCCACCTGATGGCGCCCGAAGCGGGAAGAAGGGTGGCGCTCTGAGAGACCGAAGCCATGCCCGCAGCGTCGGCAGGAATCCGGGTAGTGCTCGACGATCTCATCGACCTGGTCTTCGGGGGCGAGCTTGCGGCCCGCGCCCCGGTGGCCGGACTGGCCGCCCGCCTGGCGCTCGCCGCGCAGCAGCTCCTTGGCCTTGGCCCGCGCCTCGGCGCGGCGCTCCTGGCGGGTTTTGGGCGGATCGGAGGAGGGCGGCTTGGAGCTGTTGCGCGAGTCTTTGCGCAGCTCCTCTTCGAGCCGCTCGATTCTTGTCTGGAGACGGGCGAGCTCGCGCTCTGAGTGCTCTGCAAAATGCTCAAAGCGCTGCGCCAACTCGAGCATGAACTCCACGCAGCTCTCCCGGCCGGCGTCATAGATCGCTTCGGCCTCGGCGCGCTCCATGCCCCGGCGGTTCGACGCGGGCCTGGCGGACCCTGCGTTATGTCAACCGTGCCTACCGTGTTTCGCGCCTGGCTGCGGGGTGACCGGGGACTGAACGGTTACGAAAACCCTGCGATTTGCAGGGCTTTCGCCGCATAGCGGGGACGGGATTCGAACCCGCGACCTTCGGGTTATGAGAGCGGCGCTCAGTCGTCGGCTCCGTGGCCTCCTCCTCCGTGATCGTCTCGTGGGCCGTTTGAGGGGCTCGTCGGGGCCGTGGGTTCGCCTTCCGGCGTGGTCGGAATCGTGGCTTCCGGTTCGGGCGTGGGGTTTGGGGTCGTGGCTTCCGGTTCCGGGGTCGTCGTGGAGGTGGTTGGCGTCGTGCGATTGCCGTGGCCGTGCCCTGAGTTCGGGGAGCCGTGACCGTGGTTCTGGCTCGTGGCCGGCGCCAGGGCATCGCCAGCCGAGATCGGTTCGGAGGCTAGGCCGATCTGTTGGCTGGCGAGGTTGCTGGCGGCGATCGCTACTCCGGCCGCGACCAGCAGGCCCGCCAGGGCAAGGCCCACCCACTTGATCGTCGCTCTTGAGTTCATCGTCTCAGTGTTATGACAGCACGGAGGCCCGCTCCGTCGCGGTTGTGGAGGGCCACGTCGCCTTCCCACTGGCGGGTCAGCTCGCGCGCGATCGGCAGGCCGAGGCCGGTGCCGCTCGGCCCGCGGCGGCCGGCGCTGCCGCGGCTGAAGCGCTCGAAGACGGCCTCCTCCTCGCCCGGCGCCAGGCCGGGGCCTTCGTCGAGGATCTCGATCCGGCCAGGGGCGACGCCGATCCACACGGTCGAGCCGGGCGGCGAGTAGCGCAGCGCGTTCTCCAGCAGCGCGTCGATCGAGCGGTCGAGGTCGGGCCGCGCGCACCAGGCCGTCGCCGTGCCGGCGCCGTCGGTCTCGATCTCGATCCCGCGCTCCCCGGCCGTGGCGCGCCAGCGCTCCCCCGCCCGCTTGGCCGCGTCGGCGAGGTCGACCTCTTCGCCGGGCAGCTCGTGCTCACCGGCCCGGCTGAGGATCAGCAGCTCGTCGACGATCTGCGAGAGCCGATCGATCTCGTGCAGCGAGGCCTCGAGCTCGGCCGTCGTCCGCTCGTCGTCGGCTCGCCGGTCGGCGAGGTTTTCGAGGCGCAGGCGCAGGCCGGTGAGCGGCGTGCGGAGTTGATGAGAGGCGTCGGCGACGAAATCCTGCTGGACGCGCAGCAGCCGCTTGATCCGCTGCGTCATCTCGTTGAAGGTTCGCCCCAGCGAGCGCTGCTCGGAGCTGCCCTCGACGGTGACGGCGGCGTCGAGGTCGCCCTGGGCCACCTGCCGCGCCGCCCGGTCGAGGCGGCGAATCGGCAGGGCGATCTGCCGCGCGATCAGCGCACCGGCGGCAAGCGCCAGCAGCAGGACGATGCCGGCGAGCGCGGCGAGGTCGAGGAGCGACGTTCTCACCGCGTGGTTGACGGCCGCGACGCTCTGGGTGACGCGCACGGCGCCGGCCGGCCGGCCGTGTTCGAGCACCGGCACCGCGGTGGCGAGGATTTCGGCGCCCAGCGTGTCGCTGTTGCGGGTGATCTGCTCGCCGTGCCCGCGCAGCGCCGCACGGATCTCGGGCCGGCTCGCGTAGCTGCGCCCGGCCGGCGCGCCGGCCGAGTCGGCCAGCAGGAGGCCGCGACGGTCGACGACGATCACCCTGCCGCGCACGCTGTCGGCCGAGACCCGGACCAGGCGGTTCAAGCCGGCGCGCCGGCCCGGGTCGAGCAGCTCCGAGGCGGTCGCGGCGACGACGTCGGCCTGGCTGCGCGCCTGTCCCTTGACCTCGGAGTCGACCCGGTCGCGCAGGCTGAGCGCGAGCGGCACGCCGAGCGCGATCAACGCCAGCAGCAGGACATAGGCCAACGCCAGCAGCAGGGTGGCCCGGAGACTCATCGCCGAAGCGCCGCTGTGGACTTTTGACGTGTCATGGCACGTTCAAACTCGACAGCGCTCACTCCGTCGTCGGCGCGGCGAAGCGGAAGCCGACCCCGCGCACCGTCTCTATGTATGTGGGGTGGTTGGGGTCGTCGCCGAGCTTGCGCCGCAGCCAGCCGACGTGGACGTCGAGCGTCTTGGTCGAGCCGAACCAGTTGACGTCCCAGACCTTCGCCATCAGGTCCTCGCGCGTGACCACGTGCCCGGCGTGGCGCATCAGCTCGGCGAGCAGGTCGAACTCCTTGCGCGAGAGCTCGAGCTCGGCCGAGCCCAACCTGGCGATCCGTGCGGCGGGATCGAGCTCCAGCTCGCCGACCCGGATCGGCTCCGCGGGGGAGCCGTCGCGCGGGGTGCTGCGGCGCAGCACGGCACGGATTCGCGAGATCACCTCGGCGGCGCTGAACGGCTTGACCACGTAATCGTCGGCGCCCAGCTCCAGGCCGACGATCTTGTCCATCTCGGTGCCGCGCGCGGTCAGCATCACGATCGGCACGTCGGAGCGGCGGCGCAGCTCGCGGCAGACGTCGCGCCCGTCGCCGTCGGGGAGGGCGAGGTCGAGCATGACCAGGTCGGGCTCGGACTCCTCGGCCATCCGCAGCGCCCCGGCCGCGGTCCCCGTCACCAGCGCCTCGAAGCCGGCGCGGCGCAGCGCTTCGGCGAACGGCTCGGAGATCGAGTCCTCGTCCTCGACGACGAGGATGCGTCCGCTCGGCGCCGGGGTGGTCATGCGGCAACTGTAACGGCGGGATTCGGGACGGCACGAGGTGTCGGTGAGGTTTTGCCAACCCTTTACCCGCGCCTTGGCCGGCCTTCAACCCACCCTGTCCACACTGCGCCTACAACTTCGGCCAGGAGGACATCGACGTGAAAAGAGTCAAGACGAGAATCGCGGCAGGCATCACCATTCTCGGCCTGGGGGGGCTGACCGGTCTGGCGCTGAGCGCCAATCACCAGCAGGCATCCGAACCGGTGGCCGCCAAGCCGCTGGTCCGCACCAAGGTGATCCGCCGCACCATCCACGTCACCAAGCACGCCAAACCGAACTATCCGGCGGGCTCGTCTCCGATGGCGGGGAGTGCCGGCAGCCGCTACGCGGGTGGCTATGGTGGCGCCAGCGCCACCACCGGGGCCTCCTCGACCGGGTCGGCGGGATCCACCCCGTCCTCCTCCTATTCGTCCTCGCCCGTTTCGACCTCTTCCAGCGGATCGTCGAGCGCGCCCAGCGGCTCCGCCGGGGCGACGACCGGCTCGGGCTCCGGGCCCGTCGTCACCCGCACCAGCGGCTCACGCGGGCACTCTCACTCGCACGGCGGCCGCAGGCACGGCTCGCCGGTCGTCACCCACAGCAGCGGCTCGCACTCCCACGCCGGCTCCGGCGGCGGCGGCGGGCACAGCGCGCCGGTCACCACCCACTCCAGCGGCGCCCACGCCGGCTCGGGTGGCGGCGCGGCTCCGACTACGCCGGTCGTCACCCACTCGAGCGGCGCCAGCGCCGGCTCGGGCGGAGGCGCCGGCACCCCGGTCGTCACCTCCAGCAGCGGCGGCGGTGGCGGCGGGCACGAGAGCGAGCATGGCGATGACTGAGCGAGCTCGCGCCCGCCGCCCGAGTCCCGCCCTGGTGCTCTGGGGGTCGGTCGCCCTCTTCGCGGTGCTCTTCGCCCTGCTCACCTACCAGCTCAGCGCCGCCGGCGCTCCGGCCTCCCAGCCGGTCCTGGTTCGCAAGGTGATAAAACGGCGAGTCGTCACGACCTTCGTCCCGACGCCCGGCGCCTCGACCGTAACCAGCGGTCCCGTCACCACCAGCTCGGCGGCCGTCTCGGCTTCCGGCGCGGCCCCCGTCACGACCAGCGCCTCTTGACGATGGGCGAGCACGACGTCACCTTCGACGCGATGGGCTCCCATGTCCGGCTGCTGATCGGCGAGCCGGGGCCCGGGATGGCTCCGGCGCCGGCGGCGGCCGAGCGGGCGCGGGAGTTCATCGCCGCCTTCGACGCGGCGCTGTCGCGGTTCAAACCCGACAGCGAGCTGAGCGCGCTCAACGCCGATCCGCGCGAGTGCGTGCCGGCGTCAGAGTTGCTCCGCGCCGCGGTCAAGGCGGGGCTGGCCGCGGCCGAGCGCAGCGGCGGCCTCGTCGACCCCACCCTGGCCGACGAGATCGAGTCGGCCGGCTACGTCGCCTCGCGCGCCGGGATGCCTGGCGCCCCGCTCGGCTCGGCCCTCGGCGAGGCGCCTCCGCGACACCCCGCGAGCCCCAATCCGGCGGCGCGCTGGCGGCGCTTCGAGGTCGACGACGCGGCCGGCACGATCTCCCGCCCACCCGGCGTCCGCTTCGACACCGGCGGAGCCGGCAAGGGCCTCGCCGCCGACCTAGTAGCCGCGCAACTGCGCGGCTACTCGCGCTTCATCGTCGATTGCGGCGGCGACATCCGCATCGGCGGCGCCGATGCCCTGGTCAACCCCTACGAGGTGCACGTCGAGCACCCTCTGACGGGCGAGCGCGCCCATGTGCTTCGCCTCGGCACCGGCGGTGTCGCCACCTCGGGCCTCAACGTGCGCATCTGGCGCGATGCCGGCGGCCGCTACGCCCACCACCTGCTCGATCCGGCGAGCGGAGAACCTGCCTGGACCGGGCTGATCGGCGTCACCGCGCTCGGCGACACGGCGGTCGAGGCCGAGACCCTCTCCAAGGCGGCACTGCTCTCCGGACCCGAGGGCGGCCGTGACGTGCTTGCCGAACGGGGTGGCTTTCTGATCCACGACAGCGGCCGGATCGAGGCAGTCGGCCCGCTCAGCGTCGGCCGTCCCCGCATCCGCATCCCCGACCCCTCAGTCGGAGGGAGCGCCGGATGAACGCCGCCGCTTCGACCACGCTGCAGACCCACGGCTGGTGGCTGGCGAGCCGCGCCTCCGGCCTGGTCGCGCTCGTCCTGGTGACGATCTCGGTGGGCCTTGGCCTGATGATGGCCGGCAAGGTGATGCGCCGCCCGGGGCGCTCGCGCAAGCTGCTGGCGATCCACGAGCACACCGCTCTCGCCGGGCTGATCGCGATCGCCGTGCACGGCATCACGCTGCTCGGCGACCCCTGGCTGAACCCCGGAGCCGCCGGGATCGCCGTGCCCTTCACGATGGGCTTCCGGCCGTTGTGGACGGGCCTCGGCGTGCTCGGCGGCTACCTCGCCGCGGGTCTCGGCCTCAGCTTCTACCTGCGCAAACGGATCGGCGCCAAGCTCTGGCGCAAGGCACACCGGGCGACGATCCTCGTCTACGTGCTCGGCCTGGCCCACGCCTTCGGCTCCGGCACCGACGCTTCCACCGTCTGGTTCCGCTGGTGGGTGCTGATGACGGCGCCGGTCATCGGCGGGCTCTTCGTCTACCGCGTGTTCTCTGGCGGGGCCAAGCGCAGCCGCTCACGCCGGGAGGAACGCGAACACGCCGGAGGGCGCGACCACCACCCGCTTCCCGTCGCTCACCAGCGCGGCGGCTCCCTTTCCCGAACCCCAGCCTTGGAGGAGGCATGATGAAAAACCACGGTGTTGTCATCGTCGGCGGCGGTCTTGCCGCCCAGCGCTGCGCCGAGACCCTGCGGCGGCGCGACTACGAAGGTCCGGTGCGGATGGTCTGCGCCGAGCCCGAGCCGCCCTATGACAGGCCGCCGCTCTCCAAGGAGCTGCTGGCCGGGGACGTGAGCGAGGAGACGGTCGCCTACCGCCCGGCAGGGTGGTACGAGGAGAAGCAGGTCGAGCTGCTGCTCGGCGTCCGCGCCAAGGGACTCGATCCGGCGGGGCGGCGGCTGCGGCTCGACTCCGGCTCGGAGCTCTCCTACGCGAAGCTGCTGATCGCCACCGGCGGGGCCGCCCGCCGCCTGCCGTTCCTGGAGGGCTTCGAGAACGTCCACTACCTGCGCACCCTGGCCGATGCCCGCCGCCTTCGCGGCGAGCTGACCGCCGGCGCCCGCCTGGCGATCGTCGGCGCCGGCTTCATCGGCCAGGAGGTGGCGGCGACGGCGCGCCGGCTGGGCGTGGAGGTGACGATGATCGAGGCGCTGGAGATGCCGCTGGCGCCGATCCTCGGTGCCGAGCTGGGCGCCTGGTTCGCCGAGCTGCACCGGGACGAGGGCGTCCGGGTCCTGACCGGCGCGATGCTGGAGGGCGCCCGCGGCAGCGGCAGGGTGGAGGAGCTCGTCCTCGCCGATGGCACGGTGCTTGCCTGCGACGCGGTCGTCGTCGGCGTCGGCACCATCCCGGCAACCGGCTGGCTGGAGGGCAGCGGCTTCGAGGCCGGTGGCGTGCCCACCGATACCGCCGGCCGCACCAAGCTGCCCGCTGTCTTCGCCGCCGGCGACGCCTCGGTGCCCTTCGACCCGCGCTTCGGCGTGCATGCCCGCACCGAGCACTGGGATGCCGCCGCCTGGCAGGGCGCCGCGGTCGCCAAATCGATGCTCGGCGAGTACCCCGGCACGCCCCCGCTGCCGAGCTTCTGGAGCGACCAGTACGGGCTGCGGATCCAGTACGTCGGCCACGCCCACCGTTCGGACGCCGTCGCGTTCGACGGCGACCCGGCGTCACGGGACTTCGAAGCGGTCTTCACCCAGTCGGGTGTCGCCGTCGCCGGCCTGACCGTCGGCCGCCCGCGTGCCATCCCGGCGCTTCGCAAGCAAATCGACCGCGGCCACTTTCCCGCCGCCGAACGAGAGGAAATAGCAGCATGACCTACGTCCCCACCATCGATCCCAACGAGTGCAGCATCCACGGCGACTGCGTCGACATCGCCCCCGAGGTCTTCCGTCTCGGCGACATCGCCGAAGTGATCGGCAGCGGACCCGACGATCTGATGCTCGAGGCTGCCGAAGCCTGTCCGGCGGTCGCGATCACGATCGTCGACAGCGAGACGGGGGAGACCGTCTTTCCATAAGGATTTTCTTACGGGCGTACGTAGTTATTCCGGATGTCCAGCTCATATCTGGGCTATACGGTCGGCCTCAATGCCCAGATGTCGGCTGGAGGTGGCGCGATAGCACCGGCGGTACCCATCGTTTTCGCAGCGCTGTTCGACCTGAGCGATCCGGCTCGGTATCTGCACTGGCACTTCTTTCAGATGTCGGTGGCGAACGTGATCGTCATCGTCCTGATGATCGCGGTCTTCGCCGCGGCGATCCTGATCCCGTTCCCGAAGCGGGAGCGCACCCCTTGAACGACGAGAAAGGCGCTCCGGTGTCGGCCGAGGAGCGGCAGATGTGGACGACCTGGGTACGGGAGCGGGCGGTCCGCGCATTGCCGCCGGAGAAGCTCCTCCCCGACCGCCAGCCCGCCTACGTCTCCTCCTGGATATACGTGTTCGGCGTCGCCACGATCGCCGCCCTGATCGTGATCGTCGTCTCGGGAATGGTCCTCGGCTTGAAGGGCCCGACCTGGTGGCACATCTCCAGCCTCGGGCGTTTCTTCAACAGCATTCATCTCTGGGCTGTCGAGCTGTTCTTCTTCGCGATGGTCGTCCACCTCTGGGGCAAGTTCTTCATGGCCGCCTGGCGCGGTGGGCGGGGGCGCACCTGGGTCACCGGGGCGATCACGTTCCTGGTCGCGATCGGCGCCGCCTTCACCGGCTATCTCTCACAGCAGAACTTCGACTCCCAGTGGATCGCCAGCGAGGGCAAGGACGGGCTCAACTCGGTCGGGATCGGCGCCTTCTTCAACGTCGCCAACTTCGGCCAGATGTACACGTTCCACGTGATCCTGCTTCCCGTCGTCGTCGTCGCCCTGGTCGTCTGGCATGTCCTGCTGGTGCGCCGTCACGGTGTGGTTCCGCCGTATCCCGCCAGGGTCAAGGCGGCCACGGCGTCCGCTCCGGCGGCGGGCGAGGGTAGCTCCTCATGAGCGCCGACCCGCGGACCCCTGACGATTCCGCGCCCTGGCCCGGGCCCTTCGTCCGCTATGACCTGGTCAAGGAGCTCGTCGTCGCGCTCGTCGTGGTCACCGCGCTGACCGTCGCGCTGACGATCCTCTTCTCCTCTCCCGACGACCCGCCGACGACGATCCAGAGCTGGGCCAAGGCCGACCCCGGCGACTTCGTCGCCACCGCCGTCACCGAGCTGAACGGGACGAGCGAGCTGGCGGAATACGGCCCCCCCTACAACCACACCCCCGAAGCGACGCAGAAGATCGGCCCGCTCGACCTGCAGAGCGCCGCCGGGGTCAACATCCCGATCGACACCGCGAACGACTTCGTGCTCGGCCCGCTGAAGACGATTCCCGGTAGCCGTCGGCTCACTGCGGCGCTCGCCGCGTACGAAGGCTCGCCGCCGGCCGTGCAGGAAGCCTGGAGCGAAGAATTCGCCGCCGCCCTCGAAAAGGCGGAATCGCCGGGCGGAGTCGCGGCGATCCTCCCCCGCGCCCACTACAACCCGGTCGCGCCGATGATGGCGGCATTGCTGGGTCTGGCTCAGAGCGGCGGGCTCGACGGCGACCTGCTGGCCAGCGAACACACCTTCTACCAGACGAACTACACCAAGCCGCTGCTCTTCCTCTCCGGCGGCGGCTACTTCGAGGAACGCGCCGAAGGCCAGCATCTGCTCGGCACGCAGTGGGGGATGATGAACGAGACCGGCAGCTACCCCGGTCAGGTGTGGCTCTGGCTCTACACCTTCTGGTACCAGGTCGAACCGTTCCTCGAATCGCCCAACGCCGACGCTCTCGTCTTTGCTCTGATGGGCGTGCTCAGCCTCGCCTTCATCTGCATCCCGTTCATCCCCGGGCTGCGCACGCTCCCTCGCCACCTCGGTGTCTACCGCGGGATCTGGCGAGACCATTACCGCGAAGTCGAAGACTGAGCTGCCCGCCTTGCGATCGCTGTGTCTGGCCGGTATCGGGGTATTCCTCGCCCTGGTCGGGTTGAGCGGCTGCGGCGGCGACACCCGTCGCGGCGAGACGGAGACCGCGGCGACGGCGGCGAATCCCGCTAGGACCCCGGCTCCCACCCGGCAGGGCACCGCGGCGAACCCTCCGGTGGCGACGATCGCCGATCCCCGCCGTCGGGCGTACGTCGCGCGCACCGACCGGATCTGCCGCGGCCTTGATTCCGAGCGGAGCACCGAGCGCGAACGGGTGCGCGAGGCCGCCGACCTGCAGGGGGCGGAGAAGGCGTACGGGCGGGGCACCGTGCTCGGAAGCGAAGAGCTGAAGCGCCTCGAAGCGGTCTCGCCGCCGCCGGGCGACGCGGCCGTGCTGCGCGCCAACGTCTTCAACCCGGTCCGGCGCCAGCTTGCCCTGCGGGCGCAGGTCCGCTCCGCCTACGCGGCGGTGGACCTGCCGCGCCTGCGAGCGCTGCGAGCGCAGCTGGACGAGATCAGCCGAGCGCTCTCGGCCTTTGCCCGCGGCTACGGCTGGCGCGCCTGCGGGGAGAGCGAGTGACGGCCGACGAACGCCCGGTGGCGAGCGAGCCGGCGAAGCCGCCGCCGCCAAAACCGCGACCCCCGCGCAGGTCGCTGCCCAGCCCGCTGGCGGTGATCGTCGTCACGCTCGGCCTCTTCCTGGTCGTGCTGACCCTGCTCGTCATCCAGGTGCGCAACGGCAGGGACCCGGCGCTCGGACCCGGCCCGGTCGTGCCGGCGGTGGTCAAGCCCGGCGCCAAAGGCGCCGAAGCCACCGCAACCTCGATCGTCACCCGCACCTCGCCGGCGCCGCCGCCGTGAGCCCCGAGACCCTTCCCAGACCTCTCCCGCGCGTGGGCCCGAGCCGGCGGACGAAGCTGGCGGCGATCCTGGTCCTGCTCTGCCTCGCCGCGCTGGCCGCCTACGCGATGTTCTCGGGCCCGACGACGATCCCCACGACGACCGTCCCGCACGGGGCGCCCGCCCGCACGGCCCCACCGCCGGCCGGCGAGGAGGGTGGGGAGGGGGAGAGATGACCCAGCCCGACCCCGCCGAATATCCCTGGTGGCTGGCCTCGCGCTCGGCCGGAATCGTCGCCTTCGTGCTGATCGCCGCGTCGGTGACCCTGGGCCTCTTCATGGCCTCGGGGGTATACCGGCGGCCCGGCCTGAAGCGGGATCTGCTCAAGGTCCACCAGCATCTGGCGCTCGCCGGTCTCACGATGATCGCCCTGCACGGCGTATGCCTGCTCGGCGACAGGTGGCTGAAGCCGGGAATCTCTGGGATCGCAATCCCCTTCACGATCGCCTACCGGCCGCTCTGGGTGGGACTGGGCATCCTCGGCGGCTACCTCGCCGCCCTCCTCGGCCCGACCTACTTCGTGCGCAGAAGGACGATCGGGACCAAGCGCTGGCGCCAGCTCCACCGCCTCACCGTCGTCGTCTATGTCCTCGCCGTCCTCCACTCACTGGGCTCGGGCACCGACGGCGCCAGCACCTGGTTCACCGCCCTGGTCGTCCTCAGCACGATCCCGATCGCGGTACTGCTCGTACTGCGCTACCGACCCTCGTCCTCACCCGGTGCCCGCGCAAAGCGCGCCCGCGAGGCGGCTGCGGCAAAGCCGGCGGCGGCCGGTGGCAGCGGGGGCTGAGTCGGGGGAGAAGGAAAGAGTGCACTGTCTATCTGGCGCTAGTCAGCCCACCAGTCGCGCCGGCCATCGACGTCTTCGCGCGGAGCCTCGCCGAGATTGGGCGCGCCGATGACGAGGATCTCGAGGCCCTTCGGACCGGCCTCGTAGCCTCGCCACGTACCGGGCGGGACGCGCACCGCGTCCCATTCCTTGAGCTCGACGATCTCGTCGTCGAGCTTCATCCTCCCGCTCCCGCGCAGGACCACGTACACCTCCTCCTGCGCCTTGTGCGTGTGACCGTACGGAAAGCGATAGCCGGGCGGGACGCGCTGGTAGCCCAGGCCGGATTTCTCGAGCTCGAGCGCCTCGGTCGCCAAGCGGAACTCCAGGTCCGGCGCGCCGTCGAAGTTGGACCCGACATCCTCCAGGTCGTCCTTGAGGTTCCTCAGAGTGAACGGCACGGCGCAATCCTATGACACCCCTGACTGGGGTCGCCGATCAGCGCACGCAAGGGTGCCAGGGTCGTGCGAACAAGTCATAAGACTTGTAGATCGCGCTGAAGCCGATCGCCCGCGCGGTCTCGCAGTATTGCTTCGGCTTCTGTTCGTACTCGGCCTCGAAGACCGCCTTGTCGTGACGGATGAATTCCCGGTAGTAGCCGCATTCGTGGTACTGGAAGCACTGCTCGACGATCGCGAAGTCGAAGGTGTTGATCAGCTTGTCGGCCTGGCGGCCGTCGTTCTTCAGCGCCACCGCCATGCCGCGCGCGTGGACCTGGTGGGCGACCCAGCGGTTGAAGCGGAGCTGGTCGGCCTTGGTGATCTTGAAACCGGTGTGGTTTTCTTTTTCCCAGCCGGCGATGTTGTCGGGCTCGACCGCGTCAAAGCCCTTGCGTGCACACATCGAGAAGCGCTGCTTCAGCGGCTTCTCGAAGCGATGGAAGTGGGCGACGTCGAGCCAGCGCTCGTCGGGAAAGCCGGAGTAGCGGCGCCCGATCACCGAGCGCGGGAACTCGCCTTTGTCGGGGCGATAGGGCTCCCAACTGCCGACGTCGAGGTAGCAGATCGCCTTGCGGCCCTGCGCGTGGAGGCGGCGCACCGTACCGCGCTGCGTTTCGAAGCCGTCGATGTCGTAGACCGGGGCCTGGATCTTGGTGTCGATCTTTCCCTGCAGCTGCCACTGCCAGGGAGCAGTGGTGGGGCGCGGCGACCAGCGCACCGACGAAGCGCCGGCGGTCGTCGTGCCCAGAATCGCCAGCAGCCCCAGAGTTCCGACGAGAAGGGCGCTCAGCGCGGAAGCTCTGCTCGGCGTCGATCCCATCTCCCCGCCAACCCGCCGGTTCCGGGTTTGATGCGGTTAAGCAGATCGTTGTGCTGCTCGACAATCAAAGTGCCAGCCCTCAGCCCGCCGTAGCCGTGTATTTCGAGGTTCCGTTGCAGGTCTTGGAGGTGGTGAATTCGGTGATCGCCTTGCCGCTCTCATGCCCCTTCTTGCCGAACTTGCCGGTGATCTTCACGAAGCCCTGGTGGTCGTGGGTCGGGGCGAAGTAGATCGGCAGCTTCGCCGTGAAGGTGCCCTTGCTGGAGATCTTTGCCGTCGCGTCCTGGACTTCGCCAAAGCCGCCGCCTTCGCAGTAGACGGGATAGCCGCTTGGCAGGCTGAAGTCGTGAACCTTCTTGCCGTTCTTGGAGACCTCGAAGCCGATCGTGTAGGTGACGTTGCCGAGGCGTTTGATCGTCCCAGAGTAGGTCTTGCCCTTGGCCGGGTGGGCCGCGTCGGCACCGGCGGCGCCAAGGGCGAGTGCGGCGATCAGGACGACCAGACCGCAAAACACCGCGGCTCGGGGGCTGTGGCGGACATTCATGGTGCTTCTCCTGTCTCTCGCTCAACGTGTGGCGGCTCGGTGGCCGCTGGACGAGACCGATGGGAGGCTATCCCATCCGAACCGACGAGCCGCAGGGTGCGGCGATCGGCAGACGTGACGGACAGGCAGCGCTTCTCCTGTGTGGATCGTTCCCGCTCCGCGTACCAGAGGGCGCTGTCCGCATTGCACGCGGGACCCGTTTCGCGCTGGCCATCGGGCGGCGATTCGCGGTTAGGGTGGTCGGAGTCCGAAAACGGCCAAGGAGGGTTTGATGCGAAGAAGGATGATCTGTGGGCTGGTTTTGATGGCCGCCCTTGTCGTCGGGGTCTGCGTAGCTGGATGTGGCAGCAGCAGCAACTCGACCTCTACCGAAACGACGGCCGCGATCAGTAAGGCCGAATTCGTCGCCAAGGGCAACGCCGTCTGTGTCAAGGGCGAAAAGGCGCAGGAAGCCGAAATCAATGCCTACGTCAAGAAGCACGGCCTGGAAAACAAGAAACCGAGCAAGGCGCAGGAAGCCGAACTCGTGGAAGCCGTCCTGGTCCCCAACGTCCAGTCCCAGATCGACGGCGTCAAAGCCCTCGGCGCGCCAAGCGGCGAGGAACAGCAGGTGAGCTCGGCACTGGAACTCTCCCAGCAGACCCTGGAAAAGATCGAAGCGAACCCCGAACTGGCCTTCGGCAACAACGACACCTTCGCCGCCGCGGGCAAGCAGCTGCACGCGCTCGGCCTCAAGGAGTGCGCGCCGAACAGCTGAGTACGCGATATCTCAAAACCGGCCAGAAAGGCGCCCCAGGCGCCTTTCTGGCATCTGCGCCCAGCGCGGCGAAATGGCCGAGGCGGAGCGCGCATTCCGTCGAGCCGCAGACCGCAACTCGCCCGCCGGCTGGTCGAACCTGAGTCTCGTCCTCTGCGCTTGAGCTGTGCCCCCACCGCATCGATGCAGATCTGCAACTGGTCAGGTCGCGCTATTGGCCGCAGGTTTTACGACCAGGATCGCGAGTTGATGGACTCGCTTTCACGCGGAAGGAGAAGCGCCACGCCACCCCGTCGGGACGGCTCCTTTTCGCCCGACCCGAGCGTCCGGAATGACGCTTAGCGAAGATCACAAGTCGTCGGAAGCAGTGCGTGACCGGCGTGCATCCCCAAAGCTCTGGGGTTGTTGACAGCGCGTAAGTATGAGAGCCTTGCTGCGATGGAGATGATGTCACCGTCCGAGCCACCCCGTGTTCCAACATCCCGAGCGGATGGAACAACTGGGACAGGGGGAGGACGCGACGCGCTCATTGCTGCGTTGCTGGGTGTCGCGGCTGGAATTGCCAACGGCATCGCCGAATGGTTTCCCGCCTGGGTTTTCGTCGGGGTTTTCCTTATCGGTACCCTCTATTTCTTTCTAACCTCGGCCGAGCTAGCCAAGCTTTACGACCGACGGTGAACGGCGCAGCACTAGGACAGGTCGCATGAAGCTGCCCGGGGGCGAAGGACTCACTCCGCTACAAACACTCTCACTGTACGCCGGAATCTTCGGCGGCACCGCAGGGGGAGTGAATTATCTGATCCAGATCATCCACAACCTCGGCTAGATCCGGTGTAGGCCGAGAGGCAAGCGGATCGCTTCTGCTTTGCGCGAAGACCAGTTCTTACGCAAGAAGTCGCATGATTTCCTTTTAAGGTTATGCCTGCGTATTCCCTGGGGGAGCCAAAGCGCTGGCCAAATGTTTGCGGCCGGGCGTAACCTCGGAACGAAGGCTCCTAAACGGTTCCTGCGAAGGATCATGGACGCGACCCCGGAGGTGCTCTGGAAGCTCTGCATAGAGTGCAGCGGCTGCCTTGTCATCCGAAACGGCTAGGGCAAGCGTGTAGTAGTGCCCGAGGAGCCGCTCGTCGGCATCGTTCATCTCTCCGTCTCGACAATGCACCGCAATATGCTGCATGAACCCTCTCGCATTACCACGCTCGAATTCTCGCCACTTGTTCTTGCGGTCGACGCGGTCCGTCCATGCCTTGAAAAGACCAGTAGAGACTGCGCCAATTGCTATCCCTAGAACTCCCGCGATCGCGGTCACAACTTGGCTCTCTACGGCAAGCGGCAAAACATGCTCTATACCCATTCTGGAACTCTTTCATACTCAAGACTCTCTCGCATTGACGGTGCCTGCCGGTTGTATTCGCGGCCCATCGTCTCCAAGGTTCAGCTTGGACTTGTGGCGACCAGCCTGCTTCAGCGTGCTGCTTTGCGCGAAAAGCGGGACGCCGCGGGGGCGGTCAGCGAGCCGACCGAGTTGGACGAGATCCGACAGCGCGACCGGTATGGTCATTCGCGCTTTCCAATCGTCCAAGGCATCCACCTCAAGGTGGTGGCTGATCCTGCGTGAGTCGTGGCCACCCGTCCCATGAAGGCGAAGTCGCCTCATGGGTGCGGCGCTCGGCGACACGCTGGAGTCTGCGATCTGCTGGAGAAGCCGACTCCTCGACTGGTCACTTGGCGCACTCTGCATCGTCGGAGCAGTTCGCTAAGTCCCGGGGACTGCGACACCGTTGACTCACTGACGTTGACCCAGAGCATCGAGAGCAGCCTCCTGGTCCTTCTGGGGGATCTCCGAGAGGTCCATAAGCGCGTACAGACGCCGCCCCAATTCCGTTGGGTTTGCAGCTGCCCGCCCTGCCCATCTGCCGTCCTGCCGAATACCTAGCAACCCGGCATTGGCCAGACCGTCAACCTCGGCGATGACTCCAGGCTCAGCCGTCCGCCTGCCAGCAGATCGCTCAGCTGCAATTGCCGTCAGGGCGTGGCGATGCTCGTCGCCTCCAAATATCGCGAGCAACACGAGCTGTCGGTAGCTAAGGAGCTCCACGATCTTGAGGAAGTAGTTCGCGTCCGCAGCAGTCAGATCCGGGGTAAAGGCGAAGCCCGCATAGAGCCGACCGAGCCATGCGACCTTTCGTTCCTCGTACTGGTTGGCCGCGTGAAGGAGCGTGCCCTCGAGCAATTCCTCGCCAGGGGATGGCCAGTCACCCTCGCTGGTGAAGAAGTCGTCGGTCCGCAAGCGTTGGCCCGCTTCGACCAAGCTCTGGCCACGCTCGCCCATGGCGTCCCACGCGATCTCAATTCGTTGTGCTTGTCGCCACGTAAGGACTCTCTGCGTCAGGTCAATGGCAACGCGTCGAAGCGCGGCTGTCACGCCGATGGCTACAGGAGGGCCAGCGAAGGGCGTGAGTGCGAGCCCGGCGCCGACAGCAGCGGTGCCGCCCACGATGGCCACCCCCCACTCAATTATCTGGTCAGCGCGACGCGAGATGTCGGACTCATCCTGGCTCCGGCCAGCCATCAGCCAAGCTTCTCAGACCAAGATGCCTATGCCCAAGCTCGGTCAGAGGCAGAGGACTGGCTCCTCAAGTTGACGCTTGAATGGAATCGCGCGAGAACGCCGATGGCGCAAACGTGCGCTGGTCGGAATGCGGGCGTCTATGTCACGGCAGAATGCATGCTCGCTGCGGACGAGGAGCGGAAGCAACATGCTGACTTTCCCGGGACTCCCGCTTTGCGCGAATATCGAAATCAGCGGTAACCCTCAGCCAACCGGTTGGCGTGGCCGATCATTGCTGGTTCAACAGCCTTGTTCGCATTCATGCTCGGACTCCACCAGCCATTCGTTGCCCTTTGAGCGCAAATCGAATAAGAGCAATCTTCCTTGCTCGTCTTTTGCCTTCGCGCGGGCTCGATGGCTACCGAGGAGAGTGATCGATTCAACCTTGAGATCGTGGCTGCCACGGTCGAGACCATGACCGCACATTCCCGTCCATTCTTCGCGTTTCCCGGAGGTCGTGAGCAGCTTGCAGGAAGCATCTACCGTTGCAGCGGCCCCGAAGGCATGGACAACAATCTTGATCGCTTGCTGAGGGGTATTAGCCCTTTCGGCCTCCAGCTTGGCCCGATGAACAGCGATGTCAGCCTTGTCTGGCTTGGGGGCAAGACCTTCGAGAAGGCGCCCGACTTTCATGCCAACGAGGACGATCAATCCCAGCACGACCAGTCCAAGGAAGCCGCCGCATCCCAAAGGCCTAACGACTATTACCCGAAGCAACGTTCCCTCGATCCCTTCGCCAGGTGCCGCATCTTAGCCGCGCAAAGGGTCCACTTATTCATGGGGCCGATCGTGCCTATGCGGGCCTCCACTGTCGCTCCGCGCGAGGAGCAGAAACGCGAGAGCAATGAGGGCAGCAGGATTAAGCTAGGACTTCCATCCGTTCCAGCAACCAGTCGTAGGAGCGCACGGCGATCCGGTCGTTCTCCTGAGACTGACGCCGCAGCTCCGCCGGGTCCTTCCACGGGCCTCTACGACCAATCAGAACGAGACCGCCGTCCTTTGGCCGGAGGCCTGGAAGACCAAGACCTCCGTCGGAGAGAGACCGACGAGCGTAACCGCCATTTTGACGGATGAACTCTCGCCAAGACTGAATCTGAAAGATTCCGGTACGAGCCTTCTCCGCGTATTGACCCGCTTTGGTGAAGGCAGCCGCTTGGGGGCTCTCAAGCTCCACATATATCCACTCAAGTCAAGTCGGCGGTAGTGGTGTAACTCCTCGTCGATCTCTTCATGCCGCCTGTAGCGCCGGCACCTCCTCTCCGCCTTCGTCGCCTTGGTCCTCGAGGACCAAGGCGATCGACTCGGCCGACAGATAGCGGCGGGCGACGAGCCACTCATCGTTTTGCTCGATCAGCAGAGCGCCGGCGAGACGAATCGCCGAGGTGTCGTTTGGAAAGATCCCGACGACGTCGCTTCTGCGCCCGACCTCGCGGTTGACACGCTCCAGGGGGTTGGTGGAGCGCAATTTGGGCCAGTGAGGCGCGGGGAAGCGGTAGAAGGCGAGCAGGTCCTCCTCTGCCTCTTCCAAGAGCTCGGCGACCTTGGGCACGGTTCCGTGGAACCGCTCCAGCACCGAACCGAGGCGATCTCTGGCGGTCTCGGCGTCGGTGGCGTCAAATATCTCGCGCAGAGCGGCTGAGACCAGGCCCCGCTCATCCCGTCGGCAATGGCCGTGCATGTTGCGCACGAAGTGGACGGTGCAGCGCTGCCAGGGGCAGGCGAGGACCCGCTCGATCGCCGCCTTCAGTCCCTTGTGCTCGTCTGAGATCGCCAGGCGCACTCCCGAGAGCCCTCTGGCTACCAGGTCGCGCAGGAACTCGACCCAGAAGGCCTCTGTCTCGGTCTCGCCGATGTCGATCCCGATCACCTCTCTGCAGCCGCTCTCGTGCACCGCATATGCGATTACAAGCGCCTTGGAGCGCACCGAACCGCGGTCTCTGACCTTCAGGTGCTTGGCGTCGAGCCAAAGGTAAGGGAAGGCGCCTTCCAGAGGGCGGTTGCGAAAGGCGTCGACCCGCTCGTCGAGTTCGCGGCAAAGGGCCGAAACCCGGTCCTTGCTCATCGAGGAGATGCCCAGCTGCTCGACCAGGCGGTTGACCTTGCGTGTGGAGACGCCATTGACGTAGGCCTCCATGACGACACTGACGATCGCCTGCTCGCAGGGCCGGCGGGGCTCCAGGAAGCTCGGGAAGTAGGCGGCGCCGGATCGCTTGCGCGGCACAGCCAGCTCGATCTCCCCGACCCTGGTCTCCCACAGCCTCCCCCGGTAGCCGTTGCGATGGGTGGCCCGATCGGCGTTTCGCTCGCCGTGCCCAGCTCCGATCTCGCCGGCGATCTCGGCCTCCATTAGCTGCGCGGCGACCATCGCGACCGCCTCGCGGAGGAAGTCGGAGTGCTCGGCGATCAGGGTCTTGGCTACGACCTCGGGGGTCGTCATGCTCTGGCTCTCGGCCATCGTGGTGTTCCTTTCGTCATTGAGGTTGGTCCTTCAACGACGAGTCTGGGGCCCGCGGTGGCCGGAACTTCGTTCCGGCCCCTACGCGCCAGTTACACCACTTCTACCGACGTGACCTCCACTCAATGCCCAAAGAACTCTCGGACGCGACGAGAAAGTCGGCCTCGTAACGTCCTCCGAATCGAACCTTGGGCAGAACCCACGGCTGCTCCCCGCCCGAAAGAGACTGCCAGAGGTGAGGATGCTCCGACAGATGCGTCTGAATTGCGCGCTCGTCAGGGGCTGAGTTCACAACATCTCGAAATGCATCGACATCCCTACGGGCTATCCGTCTGGTGGAGAGCAGCGCATGCTGGTGCAGGTTGGCGCGCTCCTCGGTGCTGAACGGTCCACGCTGGCGCCACATGCCTGGGAGGCTAACTCAGCAGATCGTGAAGCCGGATCAAGATTTGCAGCCAAGAATCGCTAGTTCGGTCCATCGCTCCCGCTTCGCGCGAAGTCCGGCACTGCAGCCACACGGAGACTGGACGTCAGTTGATGTCGTCTCGAAGTACGTTGGTCAACCGATGCCAGTTTGGCGCGCGGCCTGGGAAGCCCCGTCCCAGCTCATTTTCGATGACCTCCACGACATCAGGGCGCGCATGCATCAGCCCACGCGCAAACTCACGGTGGAATTCGCTTCGCTTCGTGCCATTTTGTGGTTCTTCGCTATAGGCGCGACTTGCCGAAAGAAGACTGGCGTAGACCTCCCGCTTTGCCATCTGGAACTCGGCGTTGCGAGCCGTCTGGTCCGCAAACAGAGTGCGCGAGCCCTCGCGCGAGGCCGTGAACCAGGCTGCGATTCCGCTCGTCACAAGCGCCATCGCGGCGACTACAAGCGAAACCCAGCCAGAAGACGCCATGGCAATTGGAATCATCGCCTCACCATATCGACAGTCTTCGGGGGCATCGAGTGTGAATCAGTGCGCCCGAGTTGGAGCCGCTTATTCCGCGGGGGCGCGAAGTGTTCTCCTTCGCGCGATATCCAGCATCGCGCTCCGAACGCGCGAAGGGAACGGAAAGCAGTTACCGCCGAGCGGGCTCGAGGGGTGGACCGAGGTTGACCTGGCCGTGGCGACGAAATATCTCCTCCAGCTCCTCCATGCTGGGCCTTTGTGCGTCTGCCGGGGGCAGCATTGAGGCATCGGCGGGCACCGAACCGTCGCGCACCATGCGCTCGAGGCCGGCAGGCGTGCTCAGCACCAGCACTCGGGCCGTGTCGCTATCCACCCGGAAGGTGTGCGCGACTCCCATCGGCACCGCGCCGGCACCACCGGGGGACAGCTCGAAACGCTGGTCTGCGGCCTGGATGGTCAGATTCCCCTCCAGCACGACGTAGCTCTCGTCCTGAGGATGGGTGTGCAGGGGTGGGGAGGCGTCGCGGGGGAAGAGGAACTCGAGCAGGGCAAAGCGCCCCTCCACCGCTTCTCCCGGGATCCGGATCGTCGCCAGGGTTCCAAGGAACCACAGCTGCTCGCCCTCGCCAGAGCCCGACCACGATGGAGACGCCTCTTCCCGGCTCATCGAGATCCGATTGTCGCAACCTCCCCGAGCTTCTGCCTTGCGTGAATAGACGCAGAGACGGTGGGTCCCATTTTGCTACCATTTTGGGATGAGCAAGCAGATCGCCGTCCGGCTTCCAGACGAGCTTGTCAACTTCGTTGACGAGATCGTCGACTCCGGCACCGCGCGCAGCCGGGCGATTGTCGTCACCCGTGCGCTCGAGCGCGAGCGGCGGCGCGCCCTTGCCGAACGCGATGCCCGGATCCTTGCCCGCACCGGCCCGGACCCAGAGCTCGCGGGGCTGGCTGAGCACGCGGCCGGCCTTCCGCACGAGCTCGCCTGATGCGGGCCATTCATGTCGCACAGCTCGACAAGGCTCGACCCGTGCTGATCCTTACGCGTGAGCTCGTGCGGCCCCATCTCAGGACGGTGACCGTCGCTCCGATCACCACAACCGTCCGCGGGCTCTCCAGCGAGGTGGGCGTCGATGCCGCGAACGGCCTCACCGAGCCGTCGGTGGTCAGTTGCGACAACATCACGACCATTCCCACCGATGCCGTGGGAGAGCAGATCGGCGTGCTGCTCGATAGTCAAGAGTCGGCCCTGAGCGACGCGATCGCGGCCGCGTTCGACCTCGATTGATTGCGTCCACTTCGAGCAAGCGGATACAGGGAGTTTCCGTGTAGGTAGTCCTCCGCTCCGGCCGGCGGACGATCACGGATGTTCGTCACCCGCGCGCATGCGAACCTCAATGCCATGAGCCCCACGATCGCCGCGCCAGAGGCCACCTCGTTGCCCGAGCTGATCGACCTCAGCGATCGCACCGCGATCGTAACCGGCGGTGCGATGGGGATCGGGCTTGGCATCGTCCGTCGCCTGCACGAGGCGGGTGCGAGCGTCGTCGTCGCGGATCTCGACGCTGACGTCGCTGAGCGTGAGGCCGAGGGCCTGCGGGCCCGGCGAGCGGACAGCGCTCTCGCGGTGCGCTGCGACGTCAGCGATCCCGAGAGCGCCGAGAGCATGGTGGACGCCGCGGTCGAGACGTTCGATGGCGTCGACATCCTCGTCAACAACGCCGGGATATTCCCGATGCTGCCGCTGAGCGACCTCGATCTCGCGACCTTCCAGCGCGTCATCGACGTCAATCTGACCGGCCTGTTCTTGTGTACGAAAGCCGTTTCGGCGCGCATGATCGCCCAGGGCAACGGCGGCCGGATCGTCAACGTCACCTCGATCGACGCGCTGCATCCGTCGATGGTCGGGCTCGCCCACTACGACGCGTCCAAGCACGGTGCCTGGGGCTTCACCAAAAACGTCGCCCTGGAGCTCGCGCCGCATGGCATCTGGGTCAACGCGATCGCGCCGGGCGGGATCGCGACGCCTGGCGTCGGTGACATCGGCGGGGCGGCCCTGGAAGGCTTCGAGGCGATGATCCCGATGGGGCGGATGGGCGACCCCGACGACATCGGCCGTACGGCGCTGTTCCTCGCCTCCGAGCTCTCCAGCTACATGACCGGCACGCAGATCGTCGTCAACGGCGGACGGCTGCTGTCCTAGGCCGGTCCGGGATCGGAGCCGGCGAGGTGTCGCAGCTCCCCCAGCGCGGCCTCGATGCCGTCCCTGAGCACGTCGAGGTCCGGGACCGTGGCGCGATCGGCGTTGAGCCCGAAGGTGACCGTGCCGTCGTAGCTGACCGCGGCGACCCCGACCGCGTGGCCGGAGAAGATCGGCACCAGCGGCACGATGCGGCGCAGCGGCGCACCCTGCGCGTAAAGGGTCGTCTGCGGCCCCGGCACGTTGGTGATCGTGAGGTTGAACAGCCGCGGCGTGAAGGCCAGCCGCGCCACCACGCTTTGGATCAGCGGCGGCGCCGCGCCGGCAACCTCGATCAGCGTCTCGGTCCCCACCGTCTGGTTGCCGCTCTTCAGCTCCTTCGCCGCCGCCACGGTCTTGCGGTAGCGGAGCAGTGGATCGGGCTCGGCGACCGGCAGTTCGACGAACAGGGAGGAGACCCGGTTGCCGAGCGCGAGCGCCTCGCCCGCTTCGCGCACGCTGACCGGGACCATCGCCCGGACGCTGTCCACGCTTGGGCCCTCCCCTCGGTGCTCGAAGATGCGGCGCAGGCCGCCGGCGGTGGCGGCCAGGACGACGTCGTTGACGGTGCCGCCCAGCTCGCGCTTGACCTGCTTCAGCTCGTCGAGCGGCACATCGACGGCGGCAAGGCGCCGCGTGCCGCCGATCGGCTCGTTGAGGCTGGTGTGGGTAGCCCCGATCAGCTCCTCGCGGATGACCATCTCGGCCAGCGCCCGGGATCGGGACAGGGCCGAGGCGAGCCTGCGCGGGTGCAGCGCCGCGTCGACGCCGTCGCCCACCACGCCGAAGAGCTTCGAGATCGTGCCGCGCTCGGCCTCTTCGTCTTCGCCAGGCGGTGCGAGAGCCGCCGCGAGGCCCTTCGAGCCGGGGGCCGGGTCGGGCCCGGCGTCGAGAAGCGCGCTCGTCACCGAGGCGCCGCCGATTCCGTCGACCAGGCAGTGGTGCACCTTCGTCGCCAGCGCCCAGCGCCCCTCGGCGAGCCCGTCGAGGAGGGTCGTCTCCCAGAGCGGATGCGCGCGGTCGAGGCGGTGGGAGTAGAAGTCGCCGAGCCACTCGAGCAGCTCGGCCTCCCCGCCCGGCGCCGGCAGGGACGCATGGCGCATGTGGGTCGCGATGTCGAAGTCGGGGTCCGGTTCCCAGCTCGGCAGGGAGAAGCTGCCGACCCGCGGCGGGAAGCGGCGCAGCTGGCGCTCGACGGCTGGATCGGCGTATTTCGGGGACTTCGTTGGCCGGGCTGGGGCGACTCGCGTCGAGTACCTGGCCGTTCACTGAGCCACGTTCACCGGATCGGTGAAGGACAAGCCTGCTCTCGCTTCGCGCGAGGTCGAGCATTATCAGCTGGGAGGGTGTCAACCACAATCAGGTTGAAGCGCGGCCTGGCCTTTCAATATGCACTCCGCCGCCGAACGATCACTTCGCTCCAGGCCAGCCAGCCAAGTGCGCACGTCGTGTTTTCCGGTCTCGACGTCAAATGAAGCTCCCAGCAGCTTCAACCTCTCCCAGCCAATCGCTTCGTTGAGTTGGGTCCCCACAAGGAATGCCCGCCCATAAAGAGGGGGCGGGATGGGAAGCGCGACTTTCATTTGGAGCATTGCCTGAACGTCGAGGTCAGTGGCGTTACGCCTAAGCACTTCCCTCTCACCGTCCGCATACTCTTGCATCCCAGCTTCCTCCATCGCCCACACTGCCAGAAGAACTGCGAACATCTCCTGCACCCAATCGAAGACGACGCGGGTCGGGCTGAGCGTGCCATGTACGACCTCATGGGCAATCTGGTATCGCGCTTGCTGCGGGTAGTTCTTGTTCGTCAGGAAGATGCGAATTCCGGGGTCGAAAAGTTCGAACTGGGGAGATCTATTGGGGCGCCATACCAGCTCCGCTGGGCTCGGAAAAGTTGCGGGGCTCAAATCGAATAATTCGGCGGTGCGCAGTATGCGCTGGTTAAGGATTCCGAGAAGCTGGGGATCGTCAATGCGTTCCATGAGTCACATCCCGGTTATAGCTGTCCTCTCTCCGGCCTGACTGGCGATGAACGAACTTCCGCCTCCACTACGTCAAGGCCGTATTAGCACGCCCTAGGGGTCACGCCAACGGCACGTGCATATGGTTCCACTTGGAGCGGCGGGGGCGACGAGGTTGTCGCTCAGTTTGCGGGTATCGAGTGGAGTCGCGAGCCGGTCTTGGGCACTGCGGACGCTCCCGCTTCGCGCGAAAGGGAGAGGAGCCTTGGGGGCCAGGCAAAGGCCGAGGGCGGGGCGCTCTGGTGCGATCGCGGCGTCCGTCAAACCCGGTTCGGCCCACTTCATGGCAGCAGCGCCGGGGGGCCTGTCGGCACCCCCGAACCGCTGCTTGCTTGCGCCCTACATCAAGAGGTGCCGTCCGGAGCGAGCTTGCCGCTCGGAAGCACTCCGACCCAGAGACCGAAACCGTCCTTGAGATGGTTGCCCGTGGCCTGGCCGGCCTTCGTATCGGCCGTGTAGTAGTACAGGGGGAGGCCGTTGTAAGTGACCTGTTTAGTGCCGTCGCTGCGCGTCGTCAAGCCGATGAGGGACGCGTTGGCTTCACCAGCCACCGCCGGAGTGTTGGAGGCGAGAACCGGTGGCCACACCGCCGCGCAGCCGCCTTTGCAGGTGCTCAACTTCTCGTGCGCGGACGTGGACTTTTCGTCCGGCTTGAATACATAGAGCGTCCTGTTCTTGGCGCCGGTGATGAGCGTGCCATCTTCAGGAGTCTTATAGGTCCCGATGACCAGCGACGACGCCGCCTTCGCGGCGGCCGGGGTCCCGCTTGCCGTGCTCGCTGCCGCCGAGGCACCAGCCCCAGAGCTGCCACCGCATCCCGCGAGCGCGAGCACGCCGGCCGCGATGGCGAGCGATCCCACCATGCACTTCATGAATATCCGGTTCAAGTTTTATCCCTTGGTCGGTTGATCAGAGCGCACGAAGCTATGTTGGCTGCCTAACGCAACTCTAACGTCGCGGTAAGAGAGGTCTAATCGATCGGTGGACGCGAATCTTGAGTGTGACTCGGAGGCGGCGCCCGCCCGGCAGACAGCTGTTGATGGGCGAAGCTGCAAGCGCGCAAACCGTCTGCTGATGCCGCACGGCCCTCGAGATCGCGTGAACCTGGGTGAGCGGCACCAAGTTCCACGGAGGCTCGCCCTCCCCGCCTGGGACATAGCTACGCTGCGGCACTCTTGCTCCGCGCGAAACGCAAGCGTCAACTACGCGGGCCAAAAGACTTTCGGCTTTCGCGCGAAGCGGCACCCAGCACCGAACCCGGACTAGGACACGTAGGCCTCGCGCACCATGGCGGCCGTCCATTGGTTTCTTCCGTGGCCCGGGGGGACACGCTTGCGGTTCAGCGTGTCGGCGATGTATTCCAGTGACTTGTCTGCCGCAAGCAGCGCCCCGATTTGCTTCCGCCGGGTGTAGTCCTGCTGATTGCACTCCGTATGGGACGTCGAACGTTCTCGGGACCTAGCTTCCCGCCGGCCGACTTGAGGATCGGGTAGTGGTCGCGCGAGGGCGACCACTTGGTGCGCTTCGTCGTGAGCGGATCGAACGCGCGGCGTCCTTTGCGGTGGTAGCACTGCGGCATCTCGCACTTCAGCTCGAGGAGTTGTCCACGCTCGGCCATCCGCACGAGGACATTTGCATTTTTCACGCCGAGCTTGCGGAGCTGGTCCGCGACCGATTTATCTGCCATGCGGCGATCCTGACACAACTGCTCTTGCGTGGTTGCGAGCACGTCAGCCAGCGCAAATCACGCTCTCGCCTTGACGAAGAGCAGCCGCTCCAAAGTGCCATCGTGTCGCCGTTCAACCGATCAGGCGGGCTCTGACCGTGGCGGCGATGTTGAGTCGCAGGGCGCGCTGGGTCGCATGCGCGGCGGCGAGCAGCGCCAGGGCGAGCGCGGGGAGGATGACCAGCAGGAAGCTCGGGGGCTCGGGATGCAGGCCGATCTCGAACCAGGCTTCGGAGATCCGCTGCGAGAGGGGCGAGGCGATCAGCACGCCGAGGGGGATCGAGAGGGCCGCCGCGGCGATCGTCTGACTGAGGGCCTCGCCGGCCACCGCCCCGCCGATCTGGCGCCGCCCGTAGCCGAGCGCCGCCAGCGTCGCGAACTCGCCGCGCCGGTCCAGGTAGGAGAGCGCCAGGGTGGAGACGAGAAAGAGGGCGCCGACGCCGAGGCTGATCGCCTGTAGGACGGAGATCAGCCCCGTCAGCTCGCCCAGCAGCTCCCGCTCCGCGGTCAGGGCGGAGGCCTTCGAGGTCACGCGGGCCACGGCGGGATCGCCACGCAGGCGGCGTGCAACGGACGCGCTCCCGTCGACGAGGACGCTGGTTGCCCGGCCGGGGAGGCCGAGCAGGCGGGAGGCCTCGCCCGATGGCAGGTAGGTCTGCTCTCCGGCGAGAGTGCGGGCGATGCCGCCGACGCCGACCACTGCCCCGCGGCCGGAGGTGTGCAGCGACAAGCGGTCCCCGAGCGACGCGCCGAGCCTGCGCGCGGTCTGGGCGCTGAGCACGATCCGGCCCGGCTCGGGACCCAGGCCGGAGGTCAGGTCAAGTCGCAGCAGCGACGGGCGGCGCGGCAGCCCGGCCAGCTGGGCACCCGTCCAGCCCGCGGCCCCAACCACGCGCAATTCCGCCGGTCCCTCCACGACCGGCTCGGCACGAGCGGCTCCGGCCTGCCTGGTGAGCGTGGCGACACGACTGAGCGGCAGGGGGCGCGCGAGGTCCACGGAGTGCGTCCAGCCCTGGTTGGCGAAGGCGGCGTCCACCGAGCTGTGGGTCGAGGAGACGAGGATGTTGAGCGCCGCCGCCAGGCCGATCGCGCCGGCGATGCTGACCACGGTGGCGGCGCTGAGCAGCGGCCGGCGCAGCAGTCCTCGCAGGCCGTAGGTGAGCGCCGGCGGTCCGATCGAGGTGAGCCGCTGTAGCCAGCGGGGCAGCTCGAAGGAGCCGACGCTCTCGCCGCGCAGCGCCTCGATCGGGTCGAGGCGAGCAAGCCGGTAGGCGGGAAGGACCGCCGCCAGCAGCGTCGCCGCCAGCGCCAGCCCGGCCGCCAGCGCCAGCGGCCCGGCCGCCAGCGGGTGCTGGGTCACCGGGAAGCCGACGGCGCTGGAGTACTCGTCGGCGACGAGCCGCCCCACGCCGATCGCCACGCCGACGGCGAGCGCGGCGCCGAGCGCGCCGAGCGACGCCGCCGGCAGCAGTACCGAGGCGATCACCGTGCGCGGCGGGTAGCCGATCGCCAGCAGCGCGCCCAGCTCGCGGCGCTGGGAGCTGACCAGGCGGCGCAGGCTGAGCGCGATCAGCAGCAGGCCGACGATCCCGAACACCACCCCCATCACCGGCGCGAAGATCGAGAAGCTGTGGACGTCGGCCTCGGTCAGGCGCAGTCCGTACTGGCGGGAGCGGGGAGTGACGCGCGCGGTCGGCAGGCCCGCGGCCAACCGGCCGGCGCGGCGCCCCGTCCCCCCGCCGGGGAGGTCGGCGGCAAGGTCGTTGACGTGGCCACGAAGGCCGGTCAGCCGCTGCAGGGAGGCGCGGGGCAGGAAGGCAACGGCGAGTGAGCCCCGCTGAGGCACCAGGTAGTCGGGGTTGGCGGTGGCAAGCAGGTACTCGGGGCTTCGCGCCAGGCCCCGGACGCGCACGGCGATCGTGCGCCCGGCGATCCACAGGCGGAGGCGATCGCCCGGATGGATGCCGAAGCGATCCGCATAGTCGGTGTCGATCACCGCCCCGCGCCCCGCGGCGCGATCAAGGCCCCGGCCGGCGGTGACGGCGAGGCGGTTGAGCGACGCGCCCACCGGCATGCCGACCACCTCGGCGGAGCTCCGCCCGCGGCGGCCCGGTTGGGAGGCGGCGCCGTCGAGGATGAGGCGCAGCGCCGTCCGCGTCGCCCCCGCCCCCCGAGCCCGCGCCAGCAGAAGCTGCTGGGTGAGAGGACGGCGCAGGCGCAGGTCGAGGCCGGCGAGCGCGTATCGCGAGTAGAAGGCGTCGCGAGTCTGCCCCACGTCGTGCATGGCGAGGGAGATGCCCGCCGCCGTTCCCGGGCCGGCTCCGATCACCGCGACGATCAGGACGGCGCGCAGCCCCATCGCGCGCAGGTCGCGGATTGCCTTGCGCGCCAGCATCAGGGCGCCACCGGGCCGGAGGAGGCCGTCCCCGGCTCGGCAAGGCGCCCGTGGGAGAGCCGCACCACGTGGTCTCCGGCCCGGGCGATCGCCGGGTTGTGGCTGACGATCACGAAGGTGACGGCGGTCTCCCGGTTGAGCTCGCGGATCAGCTCGAGGACGGCCGCGGAGGTCTCCTCGTCGAGGTTCCCGGTCGGCTCGTCGGCGAGCAGCAGGCGCGGTCGCTTGGCGAGGGCGCGGGCGATCGCGACGCGCTGCTGCTGGCCGCCGGAGAGCTGCGCGGGGAAGCGCCCGGCGAACTCCGCCAGGCCGACCCGGTCGAGCAGCGCGCTGCCGCGGGCTCGCGCCTCCTCCCGCTCGACCCCGGCAACCCGCACACCGGCCTCGACGTTCTCCAGCGCCGTCAGGGTGGGGAGCAGGTTGTAGAACTGGAAGATGAAGCCGATCGAGCGGGCGCGGTAGGCGGTCAGCTCAGGGCGCGAAGCGTTTGTCAGCTCGGTCCCGCAGGAGCGGATTCGCCCGCTGTCGACGCGGTCGAGGCCGCCGATCAGGTTGAGCAAGGTCGTCTTGCCGCAGCCCGAGGGGCCGTGCACGACGGCGAGCTCTCCCTCGGCTATCTCGAGCGAGAGGTTGTCGAGCACGACCTGCGCGGCGGAGCCGCTGCCGTAGGACTTCTCGACGCCCTCGAGGCTGACGAGCGGCTCAGCCACGGCTTTCTCCGCCATCTGGCGCTAGTCAGCCCACCAGTCGCGCTGTCCATCGACATCTTCGCGCGGAGCCTCGCCGAGATTGGGCGCGCCGATGACGAGGATCTCGAGGCCTTTCGGCCCGGCCTCATAGCCTCGCCACGTACCGGGCGGGACGCGCACCGCGTCCCATTCCTTGAGCTCGACGATCTCGTCGTCGAGCTTCATCCTCCCGCTCCCGCGCAGGACCACGTACACCTCCTCTTGCTTCTTGTGCGTGTGGCCGTACGGAAAGCGATAGCCGGGTGGGACGCGCTGGTAGCCCAGGCCGGATTGCTCGAGCTCTAGCGCCTCGGTCGCCAAGCGGAACTCCAGGTCCGGGGCGCCGTCGAAGTTGGATCCGACATCCTCCAGATCCTCCTTGAGGTTCCTGAGCGTGAATGGCACGGCGCAATCCTATGGCACCCCTGACTGGGGTCGCCGATCAGCGCACGCAAGGGTGCCAAGGTCGTGCGAACAAGTCATAAGACTTGTGGATCGCGCTGAAGCCGATCGCCCGCGCGGTCTCGCAATACTGCTTCGGCTTCTGTTCGTACTCGGCCTCGAAGACCGCCTTGTCATCACGGATGAATTCCCGGTAGTAGCCGCATTCGTGGTACTGGAAGCACTGCTCGACGATCGCGAAGTCGAAGGTGTTGACCAGCTTGTCGGCCTGGCGGCCGTCGTTCTTCAGCGCCACCGCCATGCCGCGCGCGTGGACCTGGCGGGCGACCCAGCGGTTGAAGCGGAGCTGGTCGGCCTTGGTGATCTTGAAACCGGTGTGGTTTTCTTTTTCCCAGCCGGCGATGTTGTCGGGCTCGACCGCGTCGAATTCCTTACGCGCGCACATCGAGAAGCGCTGCTTGAGCGGCTTCTCGAAGCGATGGAAGTGGGCGACGTCGAGCCAGCGCTCGTCGGGAAAGCCGGAGTAGCGGCGCCCGATCACCGAGCGCGGGAACTCGCCTTTGTCGGGGCGATAGCTCTCCCAGCTGCCGACGTCGAGGTAGCAGATCGCCTTGCGGCCCTGCGCGTGAAGGCGGCGCACCGTGCTGCGCTTCGTTTCGAAGCCGTCGATGTCGTAGACCGGGGCCTGGATCTTGGTGTCGATCTTTCCCTGCAGCTGCCACTGCCAGGGAGCGGTGGTGGGAGGCGGCGACCAGCGCACCGACGAAGCGCCGGCGGTTGTCGTGCCCAGAATCGCCAGCAGCCCCAGCGTCCCGACGAGAAGGGCGCTCAGCGCGGAAGCTCTGCTCGGCGTCGATCCCATCTCCCCGCCAACCCGCCGGTTCTGGGTTTGATGCGGTTAATCGGGCTAGCCCTCGGCCCGCCGTAGCCGTGTATTTCGAGGTTCACAGGCAGCGCTTCTCCTGTGTGGATCGTTCCCGCTCCGCGTACCAGAGGGCGCTGTCCGCATTGCACGCGGGACCCGTTTCGCGCCGGCCATCGGGCGGCGATTCGCGGTTAGGGTGGTCGGAGTCCGAAAACGGCCAAGGAGGGTTTGATGCGAAGAAGGATGATCTGTGGGCTGGTTTTGATGGCCGCCCTTGTCGTCGGGGTCTGCGTAGCTGGATGTGGCAGCAGCAGCAACTCGACCTCTACCGAAACGACGGCCGCGATCAGTAAGGCCGAATTCGTCGCCAAGGGCAACGCCGTCTGTGTCAAGGGCGAAAAGGCGCAGGAAGCCGAAATCAATGCCTACGTCAAGAAGCACGGCCTGGAGAACAAGAAACCGAGCAAGGCGCAGGAAGCCGAACTCGTGGAAGCCGTCCTGGTCCCCAACGTCCAGTCCCAGATCGACGGCGTCAAAGCCCTCGGCGCGCCAAGCGGCGAGGAACAGCAGGTGAGCTCGGCGCTGGAACTCTCCCAGCAGACCCTGGAAAAGATCGAAGCGAACCCCGAACTGGCCTTCGGCAACAACGACACCTTCGCCGCCGCGGGCAAGCAGCTGCACGCGCTCGGTCTCAAGGAGTGCGCGCCGAACAGCTGAGCACGGGATACCTGGGAACCCGCCAGAAGGGCGCCCGCAGGCGCCCTTCTGGCTTCCTCGAAGAGTGCTCCTGCTCCGCGAAACACAAGAGCCGACTGCTCAGCTGACCGGCTGGGCGAGCAGGGCGATCCCGGCGAGGAGCAGGGCCAGCGCGGCGAAGCCGAGCTTGGCCGGGACGGCTCGTGAGGTGCGCAGCGCGATCAGGCACTGGACGCAGTAATACGCGGCGAAGGCGCGCGAGGCGACGGTGACAATCGTCAGCGTCGGGATCGTCAGGATCAAACCGGCCGCCGCGGTGCCGCTGAGCAGGTAGGCGCGGCGTCCGCGCAGGGCGCTTGGCGCCTGTTCGCGGAGGTTCCCGTCAGCGGCGACCGTGTCGGCGGTGGCGGCGCTGAGCTGGCTGAGGATCGCGCAGAGCACCAGCGGCAGGGTCAGCAGCGGCGCGACCCGTTCGGTGATGTTGACCAGCGTCGCGTCGGCCCCGTCTGGCGTGCCGATCCCCATCAGCGGCGTGGCGACGACGACGAAGCCGACGTAGATCGAGGCGGCGACCGCCTGGGCGACGCGCGAGGCCCAGATCCGCGTCCGCGCGTCGTACTCGTCGCCGAGGTAGCGGACCGTCTCGAAGCCCTGCACGGTGATCACCAGCCCGCCGAGCAGCAGCAGCGTCTCCCAGACGCCGTGGCCATCCGCCGCCGGCAGTTCCAGCCCGTCGCCGAGCAGTTGGCTGACGTCGGCGCCGACAAAGGTCACGCCGAGCGCCGTGGTCAGCACCAGGACCGCGATCAGCGCGACGCGCTCGGTCAGGTCGAGGCCGCGGAAGCCGCGGGTGACGCCGACGAGGACGATGCCCGCGGCCGCCGCGCAGGCCACGGCGCTGACCGCCCACCCGGTCCCCGGCGCGACGTAGCGGATCAGGTACTCGGCCATGATCCGCAGGTAGAGCGCGACCGAGATCACGTAGGCGATCGCGATCAGGACATCGCCGGCGCGCTCGAGGCGGCGATCGCCCTTGTCGAGCGTGCCGCTTTCGGCCCGCGGCTCGATCGCGACGATGTTGTGGCGGATCGCGCTGCCGACCAACCAGGCGACGGCGCAGATCGCGACCACGCCGATCACGGCCAGGCTGCCCATCGACCGCTCGAGCAGCGGCACGATGATCAGGAAGCCGCTGCCGAAGATCGAGGCCAGCGGCGTCACCGAGGCGCGGAGGACTTGCGGGGACACGGTGCGGCGCAGCTCGGCGAGTGTCCCCACGACGCCATTCAAGCAGGCGGGTGGAGGGATTATGAGCGAATGCTGACATTTCGCTAGTCTTTCGCAAACCTTCTGCGTGGGCGGGCTGTTGCGCGCGAACCGGCGCGCAGGAGTCACCCTGTGGCTGGAGAAGGGACCCCGCGACGAGATGGCCCTGCGCAAAAAGAAGAACAAGAAGACGAGTGGCGAGCCGCTGGCTCCGCGCAACCGCAAGGGCGGTGCGCCGATCATCGAGATGCGCGAGGTGACCAAGGTCTATCCCGGCGGCCATATGGCGCTGGACCGCGTCTCGCTCGCGATCGACAAGGGCGAGTTCGTCTTCCTCGTCGGCCCGACCGGCTGCGGCAAGTCGACGCTGATCAAGATGCTGATCCGCGAGCTCGAGGCGACCGACGGCAGCGTCCGCATCGCCGGCCGCGACATCGGCGCGATGGCGGAGAAGAAAATCCCCCAGCTGCGGCGCAACATCGGCACGGTCTTCCAGGACTTCAAGCTGCTCCCCGACCGCACGGTCTACGACAACGTCGCCTACGCGCTGCAGGTGCTCGGCGCCCACCGCGGCGAAATCCGCCGCCAGGTGCCGGAGATCCTCCGCCTCGTCGGCCTCTCGACCAAGCTGCACAGTTACCCCGACGAGCTCTCCGGCGGCGAGCAGCAGCGCGTCTCGATCGCCCGCGCCTTCGTCAACCACCCGCCCCTCCTGCTCGCCGACGAGCCCAGCGGCAACCTCGATCCGGTCACCTCGATCGGCGTGATGCAGCTGCTCTACCGGATCAACAAGACCGGCACGACCGTCGTCGTCGTCACCCACGACCGCGAGATGGTCGACAACATGCGCCGCCGCGTGATCGAGCTGTATGAGGGCCGCGTCGTCCGCGACGAGGTCAGCGGCGGCTACACCGAGGAGTCGACGTCCGAGTTCGGCCTGCGCATGCGGGCCGAGATGGGTGTCGGCCCCGAGGGGCAGACCAACGGCCACGCCCACGACTCGCTCTTCTAACCGACCATGTCGCGACTTCTCTTCTTCACTCAGGAGGCATTCCGGGCGCTGCGCCGCAACGGCGCGCCGAGCATGGCGGCGATCGTGACCACGGTCGTCACCGTGATCCTGCTCGGCGTCCTGATCCCGATCTTCCAGACGACGCAGGCGAAGAGCAACCAGGTCCGCGACAGCCTCGAGTTCCGGGTGGCGATCTTCGACGACGCGACCCGCGCCGAAATCAACTCACTCGAGCGCAAGCTGCGGGAAATACCGCACGTCAGCTCGGTGAAGCTGATCACCAAGTCCGAGGCGCTGCACGAACTGACCGAAGACCTGGGCAAGAAGAAGAGCGGCGAACTGCTGACCCAGCTTCACTCGAACCCGCTGCCGGCGAACTTCGAAGTCAAGGCCGACGACGCGAGCAACCTCGACTCGGTGCGGGCGGCGGTGACGCCGCCGGGCGCGAACGGCAAGCCGCAGCCGATCTCGCCGATCGTCCAGGACGTCTTCGACCGCCAGGAAGACTCGAAGAAGATCGAGCAGGTGACGAGCGCGCTGAAGATCGTCCTGACCGTGATTACGGCGCTCTTGATCATCGCCTCGCTGATGCTGGTCGGCAACACGATCCGGCTCTCGATCTACACCCGTCGCCGCGAGGTCGAGGTGATGCGCCTCGTCGGCGCCACCCGCTGGTTCATCCGCTGGCCCTTCATGATCGAGGGGGTCGTGGTCGGCTTCTTCGGCGGGCTGGTGGCCATACTGATCCTGTGGCTGGGCAAGCTGACGATCGTCGACCCGCTGAGCAACAGCATCGGCTTCCTCGCCGCGCAGAACGCCACCACGCTCTCCTTCCCGGCGCTGGTCGCGATCCTCTTCGCCGCCGCGGTGCTGGTCTCGGCGGTCGGCTCCGGCGTCACCCTGCGTCGCTTCCTCAAGGTCTGAGGCCTCTCGGGTGAGGGTTGCGCGGACGCTGGGCCTCGCGGTTGCGTTCCTCGCCGTGCTCGCCGCCGGGCTCTGGATCGGTGGCCACCCGGCGAAGATGCCGCCCTCGCTGCGCGACCTCTTCGTCGACGAATCGGCCGGGCTGACCGCGGAAGCGACCGAGCTGATCGAAGACAACTACTACCGCCCGGTCTCGCAGGGCAAGCTGATCGACTCCTCGCTGCAGGGCATGGTGCGGGGGCTGCGGCGGCAATACAGCGACCGCTTCTCCGACTACTTCTCGCCAGAAGCGCTGGCCCGCTTCGACGAGGAAATCGAGGGGCGCTTCTCCGGGATCGGGCTCAGCGTGACCGGGGTCAAAGCGGGCTTGCGGGTCGAACGCGTCTTCAAGGGCTCGCCGGCCGACGCTGCCGGGATCGCGGTCGGCGACACGGTCGTCTCGGTTGACGGACGCTCGATAGCCGGCCTCGACTCGAACGCCGCCACCGACCTGATCAAAGGTCCCGAAGGATCGGAGGTGACGGTCGGGGTACGCGCTCCAAAGGGCGGCAAGACGCGGCAGGTGCGCCTCACCCGTGCCCAGATCTCGCTGCCGGTCGTGAGCGGCAAACTCGAGACCGCGCACGGGCGCGAGCTCGGCTACGCGCGCCTCGCGACCTTCAGCGAAGGCTCCAGCCTGGCGCTGCGGCGGGCGGTGCGCAAGCTGCAGGGGCAGGGCGCCGAAGGGCTGGTGCTCGACCTGCGCGGCAACGGCGGCGGCCTGCTGGAGGAGGCGGTGCTGAACGCGGGCATCTTCCTGCCCAAGGACGAAACGGTCGTCTCGACCAGCTCGCGCAGCCAGGGCCACGCCATATACAAGACCAAGGGCGACAACCTGGCGTCGCTGCCGATCGTCGTTCTGATCGACCGCAACACCGCTTCGGCGGCGGAGATCCTCACCGCGGCGCTGGCCGACGACGCCGGCGCGAAGACGGTCGGCACGCGCTCCTACGGCAAGGGCGTCTTCCAGCAGGAGATCGACCTCTCCAACGGCGGTGCGCTGAAGCTGACCGTGGGCGAGTACTTCACCCCGAACGGGACCAACCTGGCCGGCAAGGGCATCCACCCCGACGTGCGAGCCCCCGATCTACCCGGGACGAGTCGCGACGAGGGGCTCGAAAGGGCCCTGGCGGTGCTCTCGGTCGAAGAACAATGAGTTCCGGTGCGCCTTTCCCACCGCATGGGTGGATAAAGCGCACCGGAAGGTGTTGCGATGGCTGAGCGCGACTGGCGCTATTACCGGGAGCGGCAGCGGGGGCGGGGGCGCCGCCGGGCCGAGCCGAAGAACGCCCGTGAGGCGGTCGAGGCGCTGCTGCGCGAAGAGCTGGGTGGCCGAGGCTTCCGTGCCTCGCTCGAGCTCGAAGCGGCCGAGGCGAGCGCCGTGGCGGAGTCGCGCAGCGGTCCGCGCCGCGACCTGACCGATCTACCCACCTTCACGGTTGACCCGGCAACGGCACGCGACTTCGACGACGCGGTTTCGGCCCACCGCGAGGGCGGGACGACGCGGCTCTGGATTCACATCGCCGACGTCGCCGCCCACGTGCCCCCGGGCTCGCCGCTCGACATTGAGGCGCTGCGCCGCGCCAACAGCACCTACGCCCCGGGCGCGGTCGAGCCGATGCTCCCGCACGCGCTCAGCGAGGAAGCCTGCAGCCTGGCGCCGGGGGTCGAGCGGCTCGCGGTGACGGCCGAGGTCGAGCTCGACGCGGATGGGCATCCCGGCAGCACCGCCTTCTACCGCAGCCGCATCCGCTCCGACGCGCGGCTCGACTACGACGAGCTCGACGTCGTCTTCTCGGGGCGGGCGGAAGCGCCGGAGGCGGTTGCCGAGCCGCTGGCGGTAGCCCGCGAGGCAGCGGCGGCGCTGGGCGAACGGCGCGGCGCCACGAGCCTCGACGTCGAGTCCTTCGAGCCCGAGTTCCGCTTCGACTCGCGCGGCGAGGTCATCGGCGCGCACAGCGTCGCCCAGACCGAGTCCCACCGGCTGATCGAGCGGCTGATGATCCTCGCCAACGAGCAGGTCGCGCAACTCCTCGAGCGCAAGCGGGTGGCGGCGATCTACCGGGTCCACGCCAGGCCGGATCCGCCGCGGATCGAAAGCCTGATCGCCAAGCTGCACGCGCTCGAGATCCCGACCCCGCCGCTGCGCGGTGCGCCGGCGCCGGCCCAGGCGGCCGAGCTGGCGGCGCAAGCGAGCCGGCTGGTGACCAAGGAGGCGGCGCGACGCGGGCACGGTCGCGCCGCGTATACATCGCTCGTGCTGCGTTCCCTCAAACAGGCCTCCTACAGCGAGCGCAACAGCGGCCACGCCGGGCTCGGCAGCGCCGCCTACTGCCACTTCACCTCGCCGATCCGTCGCTATCCGGACCTGATCGTCCATCGTGCTCTGCTGGCGGTGCTGGGGGAGGGCGAGCCGGCGCCGAGTGCCGCCGAAGCCCGCGCGGTGGCGGCGCATTGCAGCGAGCGGGAGCGCGAGTCGATGCGGGTCGAGCGCCGCGCCGACGACATCTGCGCCGCCTTCCTGCTCGAGCGCGAGCTGCGCGAACGCGGCGCATCCATCCGACCTGCATCGGACCCCCATTTGGGGCTCGATGCAGGTCGGGCCTTCGCCGGCGAGGTCTCGGGGCTGATCCGGGCCGGTGCCTTTGTCGCCTTCCGCGGTGAGCTCGGCGACGTCTACGAAGGCTTTCTGCCCGCACGCCGCCTCGGCGGCGCCGAGCGCTTCGAGCTGGACCAGAGCGAGACGGCGTTGGTCGGCCAGGAGTCCAAGCGCAAGCTGCGGCTTGGCGATCCCATATCCGTCCAGGTGAGCGGAGTCGAAGCGGCACGCGGGCGCGCCGATCTGGAGCCGGCGCCAGACTGAGCCATGGCCAAGAAGGGCAAGAAGAAACGCGAGCCGGCCTCGGGCGACGTCGCCACCAACCGCCGCGCCCGGCACAAATTCGAGTGGATCGAGAGGGTCGAGGCCGGCATGGTGCTGCGCGGTTCGGAGGTCAAGTCGCTGCGCAACGGCAAGGCGCAGATGACCGATGCCTACGCGGTCATAAACGACGGCGAGGTCTGGCTGCGCAACCTTCATATCCCGCCGTACGAGCCGGCCAGCCGCGAGAACCACGAGCCGGAGCGGCCGCGCAAGCTGCTCTTGCACAAGGCCGAGATCGAGCGCCTCGTCGGCAAGACCGCCGAGCGCGGGCTGACCCTGATCCCGACCCGGATCTACTTCAAGGGCGCACGGGCGAAGGTCGAGCTGGCGCTGGCGATGGGCAAGGAGGGGCGCGACCGGCGCCGCGAGATCGCGGACCGTGACGTGCGGCGCGAGGTCGAGCGGGAATTCAAGGGCCGAATGAGGTAGCGTCGAAGTCAGATGGTCATAGCCAACTTCGTCAGCGACCATGTGGAGTACCTCGTCGCCGGTCTGGTGGTGGCGATCTTGCTTCTCCTCCTGGTGATCAGCGTCGTGCAGCGGCGCAGCAAGGAGAAGGAGAAAAAGGCCCCGGCGCCGGTTCCGGCGCCTGCGGCGCCCGCCTCGCCCCCACCGGGCGCGCCGCAGTCCCAGGCTCCGAAAGCGGCGGCGCCCCCGCCACCCCCGCCCTCAGCGTCGGGCAAACCGCTGAGCGCCAGGGAGAAGCGCAAGCAGGCGCGCCTGCAGCAGCGCTCCGCTCGGGCCGAGCACCGCAAACGCAGCCAGGAAGAAGCGAAGCGGCGCCGCGAAGAGCGGGCGAAAAAGCGAGCCGAACGCCGCGGTAAGCCGAGCGGGGGAGGTCGAGGCGGGCGCCGCGGCAAGAAGGAGGCGGCGAAGGCCGAGCGTGAGCTTGCCGCCGCCCGTGCCGCACAGGAGCGGGCGCTGTTCGAGCAGGAGAGCGCGGCGACCGCTCAGCAGCCGCCGGCTCCGCCGGCCCAACAGCCCGCCCAGCCGCAACAGCCCCAGGTTGTTCCTCCGCCCGCCGCGCCGGCTCCGCCGCTGACTCCGCCGCCCGTCCCGCCGATTCCACCCGCGGTCGCAGCCGCGCCGCCGCAGCCCGTCGCGCCCCCACAGGCGCCACCACCGCCGGGCGGACCGCCCCCTGCGCCAGGTGGATACGACCCAGCAGTTGCCGAACAGCGCGTTCAGGACAAGGTGGCCGAAATCCAGCGTGAGGAGGAGCGGATCCGCTCCGAGGCCGACCAGCGCATCGAGGAGGCAGAGCGGCTCCAGCGCGAGGCCGAGGCACGGCGGGTGCAGGCCGAGACCGCGGGGACGACGCAGAGCATGGCCGCGGTCCCGCCGCCGCCCGCCGCGACGCCCCCGCCTGCAGCCGCGCCGGCGCCGGACCTGCAGACGGCCGAACATCGTCTGCAGCAAGAGCGCGAAGCGCAGGAGCGCTCGCTCGCCGAAGCACAGGAGCGCTTGCGCCAGATCGAGGAGCGGACCAAAGCGGCGGAGCGCCGCGCCGCCGAGGCCGAGCGGCTTTCGCGGCTGAAATCGCAGGAGGCCGAGCGCCAGCAGCGCCTGCGCGAGATCGAGCAGAGCGTCGCCCAGGCCGAGGAGCGCGCCCGCGAGGCCGAGCGCCGCGCCGAAGCCGCGGAGCAGGCCGTGCTCGGGTCGGTGCAGGGCGGCGCGGTTTCGCTGAATCCACAGCCTCTGCCGCCGGAGCCTCCGCCCGAGCGCTCAGTGCAGTTGCCTACCCCGCCGCCCCCGGTGCCCACGCCTCAGCCGCCCACTCCCGAGCCACCGCCGCCCGCACCGGAGCCCCAGCCCGGTCCGCCTCTGACGCCACCGCAGCCCGCGCCCCAGCCTGGCCCGCCGGCGCCGCCCGAGCAGGCGCCGCCTTCGGCACCACCCACCGGGGAGACGATCGAACTCAACAACGTCAGCTTCGAGCAGCTCAGGGCTCACGGTCTCTCTGTGACCCAGGCAACCCGCCTGCTCGCCCATCGCGAGCGGGTCGGGCGTTTTCAGTCGGTTGACGAACTGGACGAGATTCCGGGGTTGCCGCGTGAGTTTGCCGAAGACCTGAAGCGGCGTTCACGGGTCTAGCTACTGGCGCCCGCGGCAGTCTCCCGCGGGAGCCCAGATTCGCTCCGCGACGCTCCGCTCATTATGTTGCTGCCGCTTCGCGGCAAGGGTCTCTCGCCGGTGCGCCGCTTCGCGAGGCTCCCGCGGAAGACTGCCGCGGGCGCCTCACCGACTCAGCTCTCGTATGCCTCGAGCAGCTTGAGCCAGATCTCGGAGCGCGTGGGGTAGGCGGCGACCGCGTGACGGAGGCGGGGTAGCTGTACTTCTCCCACGATTGCGACGGTTGCGGCGTGGAGGAAGTCTGCGGTCTCGAAGCCGGTGAAGGTGGCGCCTACGATCGTCTGCTTGCTCTGGTCGATGACCAGGCGGGAGGTTCCGCCCGTGCCCTTGCCCTGGAAGCTTGCGCCGGCCGTGCCGTCGGTGGGGACGTCGATGGCTCTTGCGTCGATTCCCGCCTCTTCGGCCTGGGCGAGGGTCTTGCCTGCCGCCGCCACCTGGGGATCGGTGAAGGTGACGCGGGGGGAGCCGATGGCTTCGGCGATCGCCTCGACCTCGCCGCCGAGCACGTTTTCGGCGGCGACCCAGGCCTGGTACTTGCCCATGTGGGTGAAGAGGGCGCGGCCGCTGACGTCGCCGACGGCGTAGAGCCACTCGCGCCCGCTGACTCGTAGGCGGTCATCGGTCTCGAGGAAGCCGTGCTCACCCGGCTCGACCCCGACCGACTCGAGGCCGATGCCCTTGGTGCGGGGGACACGGCCGACCGCGACGAGCAGCTCCTCCGCTTCCGCCTGACTGCCGTCGTTGAGCTCGACCATGACTCCGCCACCGTCTGAAGAGACCCGCTCGGCGAGCACCCCGGTGCGCACGTCGATTCCGTAGGAGTCGCGCAGCGACGCGGCGACCTGCTCGCCGGCGAAGGGCTCCTCGCGCGACAGCAGTCGCTCTCCGCCCTCGATCAGGGTGACCTCGGTGCCGAGGGTCGACCACGCCTGCGCCAGCTCGGACCCGACCGGGCCGCCGCCGAGCACGATCATGCTCTCCGGGACCCGCTTCGAGGTCGTCGCGTCGCGGTTGTTCCAGGTCCGGACCGAGTCGAGCCCCTCGATCGGCGGCATCGCCGCGCCGCTGCCGGTCGCCACCACGACCGCTTGGCGAGCGATCAGCGTCTGCTCGCCGACGACGACCTGGCGCTCGCCGTCTAGCCGTCCCTCGCCGCGAAACAGCTCGATGCCGCGTTCTTCGAGCCAGGGCAGCTGACCGGAGTCGTCGAGGTCGTGGATCACCTCGTCGCGGCGGTCGAGGACCGCCTGCGGGTCGAGCTCCCCGGTCACGGCGCTGTTGACGCCGGGCACGCGGCGCGCCTCGGCGAGCAGCTCGCCCGGGCGCAGCAACGCCTTCGACGGCATGCAGGCGTAGTAGGAGCATTCGCCGCCGACCAGGTGGCTCTCGACGATCGCCACGGAGAGCCCGCCGTCGGCCAGGCGGCCCGCGCAGACCTCGCCCGGCGCGCCGGCGCCGATCACGATCGCGTCGAATTCTTTCGTGCTCATTTGGTCATCCTTAACCGGCACCGTACAATCGATGCCACATAGCACGGGGGCGACAGGCTTCGATCTGGTCGATCCGTGCGAACGGTTGCAGGTCGAGGTTGCCGGAGGCCTCGTTAAACCCCGGCACCAACCAATACGTGCGGACCATGAGTTCGCCCTCGCTGCCTAGTTAGATCTAGGTGAGTGAGAGTCGGCCCTCTCCCGCCCGCGGAGGGGGGCACCGGCTTCAATTGCGGGCTTACCCAGGCGGATCGCCCCGTCCGCAAGGGGACATTTCAGAGGGCTTTATCTCCCGCAGTGCCCGCCGGCGCGGACCCCGGGAGACGAGAATCAAGCGCCGGCTAAACCTGTAGAAACCTTCGCGCTACGGCCAGAGACCCGAGTTCGATTCTCGGCGCCTCCATCGAACATGAACCGCCACATCGCATTCCTGCGGGGGATGAACCTCGGTGGGCGCCGGATCACCAACGACGATCTGCGCTCGCATTTCGAGGCGTTGGGGTGTGAGGAGGTCGCCACCTTTCGCGCCAGCGGCAACGTGGTCTTCGCGGCGGATGGTGAGTCGCCGGCGAAGCTGGCCGTGCGGCTCGAAGACGGCCTCGCCGAGGCGCTCGGCTACGCGGTGCCGGTCTTCCTGCGCTCGGCGAAGGAACTGCTCGCGATCGCCGCGTATGAGCCATTCGATGCCGAGGCTCTCGACGCCTCGACCGGCAAGCTCCAGATCGCGCTGCTGACGAAGAGGCCGACGGCGAAGGCGGGGGAGAGGGCGCACGCACTCTCGACCGAGGCCGACCGCCTGGCGGTGGAAGGTCGCGAGCTCTACTGGCTGCCGCAGGGGCGCATGTCGGACTCCGAGCTCGACCTGAAGGCCGTCGCCACGATTCTCGGATCGATGACGATCAGGACCAAGGGCACGATCGACCAGATCGCCGCCAAGCACTTCCGTTAGGTGGGGTCAGTGCCGCCGACCAAGGCGGCGATCTACCCACAGAGCCCAGCTCTGCATACACGGTGATCCCGCCCAGGAGGATGGGTACGAGCACCCAGCCCGGCGCGCGAAGGACAAAGACGGCAAGGGCGATTATCAGGGCGATGAGGATGCCCGCTATCGACGCACCTCGCGGAGTGCCTGTTAGGCGACTCATCAGTTCCACACCATGATGATAAGGGCGACGATCGAGGCTGGTGAGCCAGTCCTGAATCCGATGGCAAGCCCTTCGTTGACTCGCTGGGTTATGAATTCCGAGGGTTGTCCTTCGGCGAGCGCCCGACTGGCGTAATAGCCGCTCAAATAGGCCATTCCACCGCCCAGAACGGAGAATGCCGCGACGACGGCTTCGAGGAGTCCGCGGGCGCTTTCTGGGTCGGCGGGAGCCATGGTGCCACGCTAGACCTGCGCGGCGCGCGGGTGGCGCGCGGAACGAAAAATCTTTGCCGCGACTTTGTCGCGAAGTAGGGTCATCGCACTATGGGCGACATCTTCCTTCTCGCATTCCTCGCTGCGCTCTACCCGAGCCTGCTTGCCGCTACGACGGTGATGCTGCTGCTGCCGCACCCGAAGCGGCTGCTGCTCGGCTACCTGTGCGGCGCGGCGATGACCAGCGTCACGCTCGGCCTCCTCATCGTCTTCGCACTGCGCGACGCGGACCCGACGAAGACGACGCAGGCCACGCTCGGGCCCGGCGAGGACATCGTCCTCGGCTGCCTGGCGCTGGTGATTGCCTTCGTGCTCCATTCGGGGCGCGATCGGAGGCTGGCCGAGCGCCGCCGCGAGCGCAAAGCGGCAAAGGGCAAGGAGAAGACGGGCCCGCCACGCTGGCAGCAGGCCCTCGGCCGCGGCTCGGCCCGGACCACCTTCGTCGTCGGCGCCCTGCTGACCCTGCCGGGCGCGACCTACATCACCGCCCTCTACCGGATCTCCGACGAGAACATCTCCGACCCGCTCACCGTCCTCACCGTGCTCGCCTTCAATCTGATCATGCTGATGCTGCTCGAGATCCCCCTGCTCGCCTACACCTTCGCCCCCGACTGGACCCCAAAGGCGATCGAGCGCGTCAAGCACAAGCTGAGCGAACGCGGCCGCATCTGGGGCATCCGCGTTTCAGCAGCTCTAGGTCTCCTAATGATCGCCCGAGGAGTACTTGCGCTGCTCACGTAGACCCGCCCCGGTAAGGCTGAAACGTCTTGTACTTTTTCGCCACCAACCCTGGGGCGTCAGCCCAACTGCACCACACCGAAAAAGTTAAGTGAAAGCCTTACCGGGGCGGGTCTCAAACCGATTCTCGTAACGTAAGCCCCGATGGCGATCGCCACCGCAACCTCGCTCGACGTCCACATGGGCGGCAAGCTGCTCTTCGAAGGCGTCTCCTTCAAGCTCGAGCCGCGCGAGCGGATGACGCTCTCCGGACGCAACGGCGCGGGCAAGTCGACCCTGCTGCGCATGCTGGCGGGAGAGCTCGCCCCGGACGCCGGCAGCCTCGTCCTGCAGAAAGGCGCTCGCGTCGCCCTGCACGATCAGCGCCCGCCGCGCGAAACAGAGATCTCACTTGGCGAGTACGTCTTCTCCGGCCGCGCCGAGATGCTCGAAACCGAGGCAGAGCTGGAGCGGCTGGAGGCGGCGATGTCGGCCGGCGAAACCGGCGAGGAGACACTGAACGCCTATTCCGCCGCCCAGCAGCGGCTGGACCACGGCGGCGGCTATCGCTGGCGCGACGGCGTGCTCGCCGTGCTGCGCGGGCTCGGCTTCGGCGGCGCGGAGGCCGAGCGCTCCCTGACGACGTTCTCCGGCGGCGAGCTGACCCGGGCCTCGCTGGCCCGCGCGCTGGCCACCCGACCGGACCTGCTGCTGCTCGACGAGCCGACCAACCATCTCGACATCCCCTCGCTGGAGTGGCTGGAGCGCTACCTCCGCGACCTCGACGCCGCCGTCGTCCTCGTCGCCCACGACCGCTGGTTCCTCGAGGCGGTCGGCACCTCGGTGCTGGAGCTGGAGGCGCAGCGGGCGCGCTTCTTCGCCGGCCCCTGGCACGCCTGGCGCAAGGAGCAGGCGGCGCGTGAGATCGCCCGTGGCAAGGCGATCGAGCGCCAGGAGGCCGAGATCGAGCGCATGGAGCGCTTCGTCGAGCGCTTCCGCTACAAGGCGACCAAGGCGCGCCAGGCGCAGTCGCGGTTGAAACAGATCGACAAGATCAAGCGCGACGGGGTCGCGGCGGAGCAGCGCGACCGCCGCAACCTGCGCTTCTCCTTCGTCCAGCCCGAGCGCCCGGGCCGGACCGTGCTCAAGCTGGTCGGGGCGCGGATCGAGGTGCCCGGTAGGACCCTGCTCGCCGATGCCCGGCTCGAAGTCGAGCGCGGCGAGCACGTCGTCCTCGTCGGCCCCAACGGCGCCGGCAAGACGACCCTGATCGAGACCCTCGCCGAACGCCGCGAGCCCGCCGCCGGCTCGGTGCGGCTCGGCCACAACGTCAAGGTCGGCTATCTCTCCCAGCACGCCGACACGGCGGCGGGGGAGGGGTCCGTGCTCGACGCGGCGCAGCGCCAGACCGGGCTCAGCGGCCAGAAGGCACGCGACCTGCTCGGCAACTTCCTCTTCTCCGGCAGCGACGCCCAGAAGCAGCTCAGCGACATCTCCGGCGGCGAGCAGCGGCGGCTCTCGCTGGCGATCCTGGTCGCTTCGGGGGCCAACGTGCTGATCCTCGACGAGCCCACCAACCACCTCGACATCGAGAGCCGCGAGGCGCTCGAGGACGCGCTCTCGGCGTTCGAAGGGGCGGTCGTCCTCGTCTCCCACGACCGCGCCCTGCTCGAGGCCGTCGGGACCCGCACGCTCGTCTGCGAGGACGGTGCGCTGAACAGCTACCCGACGGGCTGGGCCACCTACCAGCGCGAGCGCGACGAAAAGGAAGCCGCCGGCGAGACGGCGGCGCAAGCGGCCAAGCCGCCCCCGGCGGCGACCAACCGCAACGCCGGCCGCGCGGCAAAGAAAGCGGCGCGCAAAGCCGGCCGCCTCGCCGAGCGGATAGAGCAGGCGGAGACCGAGCTGCGCAAGCTGGAGGAGGAGCTCGCCGACCCGGCAGCCTGGTCGAGCCCGGGTCGCGCCGAGCGGGCCGAAGTGCGGCACGCCGCGGCGAAGCGGGCGGTCGCCGAGCTGACCGAGCAGTGGGAGGTTGCCGAAGCCGAGGTCGAGGAAGCCGCTAGCTCAACGGCCGATCGAGCCTGACCAGCGTTCCCTTGCCGGGGGCCATGGTGATGTTGCGGACCTTGACCTTTTCCGGCTTCTCATCGGGGGCGCTGAGATCGGCCCGCTCGAGGATCGCGCGCAGGACGATCCGCATCTCGTACTCGGCGAAGGAAGCGCCGATGCAGCGCCGCACGCCGCCGCCGAAGGGGATCCAGGCGTAGGTGTCGGGCTTGCCGTCGAGGAAGCGCTCGGGGCGGAACTCCTCCGGGTTCGGCGCAGCCGCGTGAGCACCGCGGCGTTGCGCAGCAGCCGCTCGATCGCCCAGGCGAGGCCGGTCGCCGTCGTCTCGTGCCCGGCGGCGAGGATCGTGACCAGCTCGTCGCGCAGTTCGGCGTCGCTCATCGGGCTGCCGTCGTCGTGGCGGGCGGCCATCAGCAGCGAGAGCACATCGTCTGCCTCCCCGTCTGCGCCGCTGCGCTCGGCGCGGCGCAGGGCGATCTCCTCGTAGATGAAGGCGTCGAGCTCCGCCCGGGCGGCCATAAAGCGCGACCAGGGGCTCCAGCGCCCGAGGTTGCGGCGCAGCGGCGGGAATGCGGTGACCAGCGTGAGGCGCCCGGCGAAGTTCTCGATCAGGTGTTCAAAGCGGCCCAGGCGCCGCTCGTCGTGGACGCCGAAGACGGCCCGCATGATCACCGTCAGGGTGATCCGCTGGGTATGGCGCCGCAGCGCGAACGGCTCGCCGACCGGCCAGCTCTCCATCTCGCCCAGGGTGACCTCGCGAATCAGCTCGCCGTAGCGCTCGATCCGCTCGCCGTGGAAGGGCGGCAGCAGCAGCTTGCGCTGGCGCATGTGCGGCCCCTCGTCGAGGGTGAGGACCGAGTTCGGGCCCAGCGCCGGCTCGAGCACGGTCGCGTTGGCCTCGCCGGCGTGCGCCTGCTCGGCAGAGGTGGTGAAGAGCTGTTTGACCAGGGCCGGCTCGGCGACGTAGACGAGCCGTCCGTAGAAGGGGAACGAGACGGTGAAGACGTCTCCGTAGCGGCGCTGGAAGCGGATCAGGAAGCCGAGCGGGTCGCGCGCGTAGAGGCCGACCTGGGCGAAGGCGGGAAGCCTGGGGCCGGGTGGGAACGCCATCAGAAGACGATCGTCCTGGCCCCGTCGAGGAGCACCCGGTCATCCAAGTGCGCCATGACCGCGCGGGCGAGGACGAGACGCTCGATGTCGCGACCGATCCGCATCAGGTCGCCGACCTCGTCGCGGTGGCTGACCCGGGTCACGTCCTGGTCGATGATCGGGCCGGCGTCGAGCTGCTCGGTGACGTAGTGGGCGGTGGCGCCGATCAGCTTGACGCCGCGCTCGTGGGCGCGGGCGTAGGGGTCGGCGCCGACGAAGGCGGGCAGGAAGCTGTGGTGGATGTTGATCGCCGGGACTCCCAGCCGGGCGAGGAAGCCGGCGGAGAGGATCTGCATGTAACGGGCGAGGACGAGTAGGTCGACCTTCCCACCGAGCAGCTCCAGGACTTGCTCCTCCGCGGCGCTCCTGTCGTCTCCGGCAATCGGCACGTAGTGGAAGGGGAGGCCGAGCGAGGTGACCTGGTCGGCGTGGTCGGAATGATTCGACACGACCGCGGCGACCTCGGCGCCGAGCTCGCCGCTGCGCCAGCGCCAGAGCAGATCGGAGAGGCAGTGGTCTTCGCGCGAGACCATGATCGCGACGCGCTTGCGCTCGCCCGACTCGGCAAAGCGGTGGTCCATCCGCAGCGGCCCCGCGAGCTCTTCCTCGAAGCGAAGGTGGAGCGCCTCGCGCTCGTCCTCGGGGGCGGGGTCGAAGGCCATCCGCATGAAGAAGCGACCCTCCTGGCTCGAGTGCTGGTCGGCGTCGACGATGTTGCGACCGGCGTCGGCGAGGAAGCCGCTGACGGCGGCGATCAGGCCGGGCTGGTCGGGACAGGCGAGCAGCAGTCGCGAGGTGGGGGGCTGGGCGGCGATGCGGGCATGATCTCGCTTGGCGTGCCGCCCCGCAATGCGGCACGCCAAGAATTCCCCGCCGCGGGGCGTCGCCCGCCCTACTTGGTGACCGTGAGCGTGCCGTACATCCCGGCGGCGTAGTGGCCCGGCAGGTTGCAGAAGATCACGTACTTGCCCGGGGTCAGCTTGAACTGAGCGGACTTGTCATCGCCGGCCTCGACATCCGGGATCTCACCGGCGGATTCGGCGATCTTGTCCATCTTCTCCTCGTTGACCTCGCCGCTCGCTTCGGTCGGCAGCTTGGCGGGATCCATGTTCGTCTTGAAGACCACAAGCTCGTGCTCGACCGAGCCTTCGTTCGGAGCTTCGATCGTGGTCGGACCGGCCTGCGCCGTGGCGTTGTCCGGGTTGAAGAAGAACTCGCCCATCTTGATCGTGAGAGTCGCGCCGCCGGCTTCTCCGCCGCCCCCGGTCTCCGCGGCCTCGCTCTCGTTCTCGGTAGTGGTCGTCGTGCCGCCCTCGCTGCCGCAGCCGGCGGCGAAGATCGCCGCAACCGCGCTCAGCGCCAGCACCGTGAAAAGACCCCGCATCGAAGCTCTCATTTACCCACCTTGGATCGAGACTGGACGAGACGCCGGGCAGACGAGCCGCTCCGCGTCACTCGGACAGCGTCATCTACTCACACGGGAGGGACAGGGAGCATCCGTTGTTTGCCCTCAGCGGTCATCCGGGAACTGCCGCAATCGTCAACGCGCTCGCAGGATTGCTTTCAACAGCCGATCCGCAAATTGCGATTCGTGCCTGGACTCGTGCAGATTCGCACGAACTATGTGAGCTTTGTGAGCGCGATCACCCTGCGCGGGCCGAAACCTCGCCACGGTGCCGCGCTTGCTCACAAAACGCACATATTCGATACCTGTCCTACTGATAGCTCTCGCCGTGCCGGCGGTGGCGATCGCAGCCCCAAGCGGAGAGGAAGCTCCTGCCCGGATCGGCTTGGCCGATTCGACGCCGGCCTTGCCCGTGTTCAGCTCCGGTAAGAGCCTGCAGGCCGAGATGCGAAAAGCAGCCCACCGCATCCGCGCAGCCCGCCGCGCCCGGCTGCGTCGCGAACACCGCGAAGCTTTCGCAACTCTCCCGGGCGGCGTCTCGCAGGCAACCCTCGACGCGATCGGCGCCTGCGAGTCTGGCGGCGACCCCACCGCGGTCTCCTCGGACGGCAGCTACCGGGGCAAGTACCAGTTCGACTACGGAACCTGGGCTTCGGTCGGCGGCTCCGGCGACCCGGCTGCAGCTCCCGAACAAGAGCAGGACTATCGCGCGGCTCTTCTCTACGCTCAGTCGGGCTCCAGTCCCTGGCCTGTCTGCGGCTGAGGCGTTTAGGGGAGGGCCGTCGGGCGTCCCCTGCAGGAACTTGTGAGCCCGGCGGCCTCCCGAATTTCAACCAGCGACCGTCGGCGGGTTCCGGCAGGGGACGCCCGACGGCCCTCCTACGATGACCCCATGAACGACGAGGCCGTCCCGGCTCCCGACCCGACGGGGCCGACTCGCAAGCTTCCGGAGGAGGCGATAGCTGAGGCGAGGGTTCGGGCGCCGACGCGGGGGAATCGGAAGCTGGAGCAGTTCCTGGATGCGGTCAACGGGGACGAGCAGGTGCGCACCTGGTGGTACATGGCGCAGGTCCATGCCGAACGGCTGGGGATGTCCGACCACTCTTGGGTGCACACCCAGATCGTGCTCAACATTTCGCTGCGGCTACTGCGACTGCTGGTCAAGGGCGGGGTCGAGCCGGCTGTCGTTGCCGATCATGGGATGTCGCCTCGCGACGCCGAGGTCGTGGTCGCCGGTGGGGCGCTGCTGCATGACGTCGGCATGTCGATCCACCGGGCCGACCACGAGGAGTACAGCCTCTTTCTCGCCAACGGTGCCCTGGAGCGGTTGCTTGCGAGCTCCTACAAGGAGCCGAAGCGGACGATCGTCGCGGCGGAGATCCTGCACGCGATCATCGGGCATAGACGGCGGGGCGAGCCCTACACCGTCGAAGCCGGTGTGGTCCGGGTGGCCGACGCTTTGGACATGGCCCAAGGTCGCACGCGGATCCCGCTGGAGGCGGGACAGGAGGGGATCCACTCGATCTCCGCCGCCGCCGTCAACGAGGTGCGGATCGAAGCGGGGGAGGAGCGGCCGGTGCGGATCGAGATCGAGCTCAACAACTCGGCCGGGATCTTCCAGGTAGACGACCTGCTCGCGACCAAGATCCGCGGCACCCCGCTGGAGGGAAGGGTAGAAGTCGCCGCAAAGATCGAGGGCGAGACCGAGAAACGCTTGCTGACCGGGTTCCGGCTGGACTAGCCGAGTCGGCTCAGGGTGCTCTTGCGCATTTCCTTGCGCTTCTCGAGCCGTCCCTGGATCAAGGACATCACGATGACCAGCACAGCAAAGAACGCGATCACGCCAAAGCAGAAAAAGGTCACCGTCTTGTCGGTGGTCGGCCCAGCAAGCCCAACCCCGTCCTTGGCAAAAGCAGCCGGAACCACAAGCAACAGCATCGTCAGCGCTGCAAACAGCGCAGCGACAGCACGACCTTTGCGCGAAGGGAAGCTCACGGCGCGAAATCTAGCGCAAGAGCCGGGTGCCCCCCTGCGGGAACTTGTGAGCCGGCTGGGAAACGCGCCCCCGCATCGGTCCGTCGGCGGGTTCCGGCAGGGGGGCACCCGGCTCTTGCCACATAGGATGCCCCGCCAATGTCTGAGCTAGAGGCCCTGCTGCTGGGAATCGTCCAGGGGCTGACCGAGTTCCTGCCGATCTCCTCCTCCGGCCACCTGATCTTGGTGCCGTGGCTGCAGGACTACACGTTCTTGATCGAACACCCTCACTTCAACAAGACCTTCGACGTGGCGCTTCACGTCGGCACGCTGGTCGCCGCGATCGGCTACTTCCGCCACGAGGTCGTCGCCCTGACCCGTGCCTTCATCAAGGTGGTGCGTGCCCGGGCGATCGAGACGCCGCTGCAGCGACTCTCGGTGGCGATCGCCATCGGCACGATCCCGGCCGCGATCGCCGGCGGCCTCGGCGCCAAGTTCTTCGAAGACACGCTGGGCGAGCCCTGGATGATCGCGCTGCAGTTGATCTTCTTCGGTGCCCTGCTGCTCTACGCGGACAAGCTGCCGCAGCGCAAGTCACTCGAGCAGTCCACGGTCAAGGACGGCCTCTACATCGGCCTCGCCCAGATCCTCGCCCTCGCCCCCGGCACCTCGCGCTCGGGGATCACGATCACCGCGGGGCGCTACCTCGGCCTCGACCGCGACGCCGCCGCGCGCTTCTCCTTCCTGCTGCTGATTCCCGTGGTCACGGGTGCCGCCGTCTTCAAGGGGGCGAGCGCCGCCCACGAAGGCCTGCCCAGCGGTGTGGCCGGGCCGATGATCGTCGGCACGATCGCCGCCGCGGTCTCCGGTTACCTGGCGATCGCCTTTCTCCTCCGCCTGGTCCGCACGTCCAGCTACGCGCCGTTCGTCTACTACCGCTACGCCGTCGGCGTGATCGTCCTCCTGATCATCGCCACCGGCCTGCGCCCGGCCACGTTTTAAATACCCAAATCAAGAGTCCCGACCGGAATTAGCGCGAGACCGGGGAGGTCGATGACCAAGCGAGACGGTCACGGCACGGTTCCCGCGTAGCAGCGCTACGCGGGACACCGGGACGGGGCCGTCTGGCGCAGCGTCACTCGGCCTCATCCGGGCCGCGATAATTCCGGGAGGGGCTCTAAGAAAGAGCAAGCGGCCCAGGGCAGGTGGGCCGCTTGCGACGAGAGAGGAGTCTCGTAGGGCGGATATTGCCCGCCGCCCGAGGGCGATGGGTGAACATTTCGATAAACCCTGGAGCGAATTTCAGGCGTCGTTTCCGCAATTTAGGCACTTCGAGTTGTAAAAAACCTGTGAAAGCAGGTATTTCGTCCCGGTGCTCGGCCGACCAAGTGCATACAATCGCCTCGCCGGTGAACCAGCAGCAGACCATCAGGCTCGCGGTTATCGACGACGACAGCGGCTTCGTCACGGTTCTGGCCAAGCGCACCGAGGCCGCCGGCTGGCAGCAGCGCACGCTCGCCGGCGCGATCCCGCCCGAGGAGCTGGTGGCGATGAAGCTGAACGCGCTGCTGGTCAACCCCGCCGTCCTCGGCGAAGAGGCGTGGGCGTACCTGGAGCGCGTCTGCGGGATGCTCCCGGACCTCGGCGTGGTCGTCTGCACCAGCCGCTCGACGGTCGCGCAGCGGGTCCGCGGCCTGCGCCTCGGGATCGACGACTGGATCACGAAGCCGTGCCATCCCGAAGAGGCGATCGCCCGCCTCGAAGCGGTCTCGCGCCGCCGCCGCCGCGCCCGCCCGCGGGTCGAGGCGGGGCCGGTCGTCGCCGGTGAGCTGGAGATCCGCTCCGATCGCTTCCAGGCCTTCGTCGGCGAAATCAGCCTCGACCTGACCAGGCGCGAGTTCGAGCTGCTGCAGCTGCTCGCCGACTCGCCCGGGCAGGTGTTGGAGCGCGAGGCGATCTACCAGCGCGTCTGGGGGTACGCGATGGCCCACGGCGACCGCTCCGTCAACGTCTTCATCCGCAAGCTGCGCCAGAAGCTGGAGAAGCTCTCGCCGAACTGGGGCTACATCCACACGCACTTCGGGGTCGGTTACCGCTTCGATCCCGAGCCCGCCGACGGTGCCGCCCTGGCTGCTCCCGCTGTCGAGAGCGTCCCCGAGCCGCAGCCGCTTCAGCCCGGTCTCACCGCTGCGTGACGATCTGTTTCTCCTCTTCACATCTTTTTCACATCTTCGTTACAGGCGGGCAACAAGCTGTCCGGGAGCCGCTGAGAGTGTGCCCTTGCGTCGGCCCCGAAGCCGCACGCAGTGTGACTAGACCAACGAGAAGGAGACAGAGTGACTAGCTCGAGATGGATTGCGGTCGTCGTCTGCTCGTCTGCCCTTGCGCTTGGCGTTGCCGCCTGCGGGAGCAGCAGCAGCGGCGGTGGCGGCGAAGGCGGCACGATCAGCGGTGCCGGCTCGACCTTCGCCCAGCCGATCATCAGCCAGTGGGGCTCCGAACTGAAGGAAACCGACAGCATCGTCGTCAACTACAACGCGATCGGCTCCGGCGGCGGCATCGCTCAGTTCCAGGCGAATACCGTCGATTTCGGCGACACCGACTCGGCGATGACCGACGAAGAAATCGAAGTCGCCGACAAGAACGGCACGACTGTCCACGTCCCGATCGTCTTCGGCGCCGTCACCGTCTCCTACAACCTGCCCGGGGTCGAATCCGGACTTGAACTGGACGGGGAAACGATCGGCGACATCTATCTCGGCAAGATCACCAAGTGGGACGATCCGGCGATCGCCAAGCTCAACCCGGGCGTGAAGCTGCCGAGCACCTCGATCACGGTCGTCCACCGCTCCGACGAATCGGGCACCACCGCCCTGTTCACGCAGTTCCTCGACGAAACGAACAGCCAGTGGCATGAACAGGTCGGCACCGACAAGACGGTCAAGTGGCCGACCGGCACCGGCGCCAACGGCAACGAAGGCGTGGCGGGATCGGTCCAGCAGACCGAAGGCGCGATCGGCTACGTCGAGCTCGCCTACGCGCTGCAGAACGAATTCACCACCGCGGCCGTCGAGAACAAAGCCGGCAAGTTCGTCGCGCCGACGCTCGAATCGACCTCGGCCGCCGGCGAAGGCGTGAAGTTCCCGCCGGACCTGCGCTTCAGCGCGATCAACGCCTCGACCGCTCCGGCCGCCTACCCGATCGCCTCGGGCACCTTCGTCATCGTCTACGAAGACCTCTGCAAGGCGGGCAAGAGCGAACAGACGGCCAAGAACGTCGTCACCTTCCTCGATTACGGCCTCGGCGAAGGCCAGAAGGTGGCCGAAAAGCTCAACTACGCCGGGCTCCCGCCGGAACTGCTGGAAGCCTCGCAGGCCAAGGTCGACGGCCTCAAGTGCAACGGCGAAACGATCGAAGCGCCCTAGTGCGAGCTGCGCCGACCGAAGCGTAGAGGTGGGGGCCGGTACGCCAGCGGCCAGGGGGGGCGGGCGATCGCTGGATCGCTCGCCCCTCTCGCGCCTTCCCGATCGCGCCGTGCGGATCGGGCTGACCGCGATCTCCGCCGCGATCCTGGTCCTCCTTCTCTACTTCTTCATCAAGCTCACCCTCGAAGCGAGGCCGGTCTTCGAAAAGTTCGGCGTCCTCGGCTTCATCTTCGAAAACAACTGGGACGTCTCGAAAGGGATCTACGGCGCCCTGCCGCTCGTCGTCGGCACGCTGATCACCTCGGCCCTGGCGCTGGTGATCGGAGTCCCGGTCGCCGTCGCCGTCGCCCTCTTCGTCACCGAGCTGTGCCCGCGCCGCGTGCGAGGGTCCCTGACCGTGCTGGTCAACCTTTTGGCCGCGGTGCCCTCGGTTGTCTACGGCCTCTGGGCCTTCTACTTCCTGATCCCCAAGCTGAAACCCGCCGAGCAGTGGTTTGCCGACACCTTCCACTTCATTCCCTTCGTCGCGACCGAAAACGTCGCCGGCCCCAACTACTTCATCGCCGGGTTGATCCTGGCGATCATGATCCTGCCGATCGTCAGCGCGATCAGCCGCGAGGTCCTCTCGACCGTGCCCGTCGACCAGAAGGAGGCCTCGCTGGCGCTGGGCGCGACCCGCTGGGAGATGATCCGCACCTCGATGCTCCCCTACGCCCGGCGGGGGATCGTCGGCGGCTCGATGCTCGGCCTGGGACGGGCGATCGGCGAGACGATCGCGGTGACGATCGTGATCGGCGACAACCCGATCCTCGGCCACAGCATCTTCGACCAGGGCTACACGCTCGCCGCCGTGATCGCCAACGAGTTCAGCGAGGCGGCCTCCGATCCGCTCCACAAAGCCGCCCTGATCGGCGCCGGCCTGGTTCTCTTCGTCCTCACCCTGCTGGTCAACTCGATCGCTCGCCTGCTGGTGATCCGCAGCGAGCGCGAGGGATCGAAGCCGATCGCGGCGGCGGGGGTCTAGGTGGAGTCGGCGTCGCTCGACCCGCGCGGCATCCTTCCGCCCGTGAGCCCGCGTCGCCGCCGCGTCGACCGGGCCGCCCGCGCGTTGCTCTGGCTGGCCACGCTGCTGGCGATCGTGCCGCTCGTCCTCGTCATCTTCTACATCCTCAGCAAAGGCATCGGCGCGCTCAGCGTCGAATTCTTCACCACCGACCCGACCGGGAACTTCCTCGGCGCCAAAGGAGGCGTCAAGAGCGCCATCCTGGGCACGATCGAGATCGTCGGCTTCGCCGCCCTGGTGGCTGTCCCCCTCGGCATCGGCGTGGCGCTCTACCTGACCGAGTACGGCGGCGAGGGCAGGCTCGCCCAGGCGGTCCGCTTTTTCGTCAACGTGATGACCGGGGTGCCGTCGATCGTCTTCGGCCTCTTCATCTACCTGACGCTGGTGCTCGCCGGGACCGGCGGCTCCAGCTTCGCCGGCTGGAAGGGGTCTGCCGCGCTGGCGCTGCTGATGCTGCCGATCGTCACCCGCTCCGCCGAGGTCGTGCTGAAGCTGGTCCCGGACTCGCTGCGGGAGGCGGCCCTGGCGCTGGGCGCCCCGCGCTGGAAGGTGATCGTCCGCGTGGTGCTGCCGAGCGCGGCTTCGGGGATCGTCACCGGAGCCCTGCTCTCGATCGCGCGGGCCGCCGGCGAGACGGCGCCGCTCCTGTTCACCGCGACGATCGTCAAGGCGACGACGCTTAACCTGAACCAGCCGATGAACTCGCTTCCCGCGCAGATCTTCCAGGATCTGAAGCAGCCCAACGACGAACTGGTGCAGAGGGCATGGGGGTCGGCGGTTACCCTCGTTGCAATGATCCTGATCGTCACCCTGATCGCCAAACTGATCCAGCGAAGAAGTCAAGCGCTGGGAGCCCGATAATGCACCCGAACGGAGGGGCCTCGCCGATGTCCGACCTCAACGATCCCGATACCGGCGCCGGGACGCCCGGGAGCGCCGCCGACCGGGCGCAGCCGGTCGTGCCACGCCCTGAGCGCCCGCCCGAGGCCCCCTCGGCCGCGACGCGGCCCGGCGGCGAATTGCACTCGATCCGGCTCGAGGGGCTGAGCGCCTTCTACGGCGAGCATCAGGCCGTGAAGGGCGTCAGCATGACCTTCGGTGCCGGCGAGGTGACCGCGATCATCGGCCCGTCGGGGTGCGGCAAGTCGACGATGGTGCGCTGCATCAACCGCATGCACGAGGAGATTCCCGGCGCGCGGTTCGAGGGCCGCGTGCTGCTCGACGACATCGACCTGCACGCCGCCGATGTCGATGTGGTTGCGGTGCGGCGCGTCGTCGGCATGGTCTTCCAGAAGCCGAATCCGTTCCCGACCATGTCGGTGTACGACAACGTCGCGGCCGGCCTGCGCTTTATCGGCACGAGCCGCGGCGAGCTGGAGGATCGGGTGCGCGAAGCCCTGGTCGGGGCCGGTCTCTGGGAGGAGGTCAAGGACCGCTTGGAAAAGCCGGGGGCCGGGCTCTCGGGAGGACAGCAGCAGCGGCTCTGCATCGCCCGGGCGCTCGCCGTCGACCCTGAGGTCCTGCTGATGGACGAGCCCTGCTCGGCGCTCGACCCGGTCGCGACGCTGCGCATCGAGGAGCTGATCGCCGAGCTCAAGCAGCGGGTGACCATCGTCATCGTCACCCACAACATGCAGCAGGCGGCGCGCGTCGCCGACACCACGGTCTTCATGCTCGACGGCGAGCTGGTCGAGGTCGGGCCCACCGACAAGCTCTTCACCAACCCCGACGACGAGCGCACCGAGCAGTACGTGACCGGGAAGTTCGGCTGATGGCAACCGAAACCCGCAGCCAGTATCAGGAGGACCTGGACGCGCTCGAGGCGAGCGCCCTCGACGGGCTCGACCTGGTCAGCACAGCGCTGGGGCGCACCCTGGAGGCGGTCGAGCACCAGGACGTCGAGCTGGCTCAGCTGGTGATCGCCGACGACGACCGCATCGACGGCCGCTACCTCGAGGTGCACCAGGCGCTGATCACGCTGCTCGCCACGCAGTCGCCGGTGGCCACCGACCTGCGCCTGATCTCGGCCCTCCTGCACGTGCTCAAGAGCGTCGAGCGGATGGGCGACCAGTGCGTGAACATCTGCAAGGTGATCCCGCTGAGCGGCAACGAGCCGCCGGCCGACGAGGAGATGGTGCGCCTGATCCTCGCGATGGGCAAGCAGACCCGCACCCTGATCAGCCAGTGCAAGCGGGCCTTCGAGGACCGCAACGTCGAGATGGCGCGCGACCTCGTCCGCCAGGACGACGTGGTCGACAAGCTCAACCGCGAATGCTTCGGCCTGGCGCTGGAGATCGGCGACGACCCCGACCGTCGCGAGTGGGCGATGACGATGCTGCTCGCGGCGCGTGCGATCGAGCGCATCGGCGACAACGCGGTCGATATAGGCGAGCAGGTCGCCTTCGTCGTCACCGGGCTCTTTCGGGAGTTCGAGGACGCCTCGCACCCGAGCGCGTAGGGGCCAGGGACGGGTGGCTCTGCCGGATGTGCCGGGGTTCGCTTCGCTCACTATGTTGGACCGCTTCGCGGTGGAATTACTCTGCGGAGCCGCTTCGCGAGGCACATCCAACAGAGCCACCCGTCCCTGGCCTTGCTAGGTCCCCGGTTGACGATCCGAGCCGTCTGGGAACATGGGGGACGAGTCCCGGATGCTTTGTGCGGCTATAGATATTGGTTCCAACACCACGCGCCTGCTCGTCGCCGAGCCGGTCGATGGGCAGTTGAAGAAGGTGATGGAGCAGCGGGCTTATACGCGGATCAACAAGGCGATTCGCGATTCGGGGGAGATTCCGGTCGAGAAGGCCGCCGAGGTCGCCGAGGTCGTGGCGACGCAGGTGCGGCTGGCGCGCGAGCTGGGCGCGGAGACGATCCGCGCGGTTGCGACCGCGGCCGTCCGCGAAGCGAGCAACGGCGCTGTCGTCGCCAAGCAGATCGGCGACGGTGCCGGCGTTCCCGTCGAGATCCTCTCTGAGCAGGAGGAGGGCCGCCTCTCCTTCATCGGCGCGACCAAGACGCTCGGCCACCCGGTCAACGGGCTGGTCGGCGTCGTCGACGTCGGCGGCGGCTCTTCGGAGGTCATCCTCGGCACCGTCCCCGGCGGTGTGCGGGAGGTCCGCTCCTGGCGGGTCGGCTCCGGCGTGCTGGCCGACGAGTTGATCGCCTCCGACCCACCGTCGGCGGCCGAGATCCGCAAGATTCGCGACCGGATCGACGACCTCTTCGCCGATGTGGAGGTCGAGCAGCCCACCCAGGCCGTCGCGGTCGGCGGCAGCGCGACCTCGCTGCGCCGCCTGGTCGGGGCGGTGCTGGAGTACGAGACGCTGGAGCGGGGGGTGCGCGTCCTCTGCAGCGACCCCGCCGCCGACGTGGCGCGCCGCTTCGAGCTCGACCCCGAACGGGTGCGCATCCTCGCCACCGGCGTGCTCTTGCTGGAGAAACTCTCCGAGCTGCTTGGGCAGCCGTTGCAGATCGGCAAGGGGGGCCTGCGCGAGGGCGTCGTCCTCGATCAGCTCAACGGCAACGCCAATGGTTCTTCGCCGGCGCGGTTAGCGGCGTAGTCGCCGATCCCGGCAGGGGTTCCGCTTAACTTTTTCGATGTGGCGCCGGTGGGCTGTCGCCCGGAGTGCCGGCACCGAAAAAGTACAAGACGCTCCACCCCTACCGGGACCGGCGACAGTGGTTAGCCTCAGTGCGTGGCGCGTGCGCTTGACGTTCCGGGGTTCGATTGCGAGGAGACGTTCTCGGCTTCGGCTGAGCGGGTGGTGGCGGTGCGGGCTGCGGAGGTTTTTGAGCACTCGGAGGGGGTTCTCGACATTGAGGACATTGAGGCGCTGCATGACATGCGGGTTGCTACGCGGCGGCTGCGGGCGGCGCTTGAGGTGTTTGCGCCGGCCTTTCCGGCGAAGCGGCATCGCAAGGCGCTGAAGCGGGTGAAGAGGCTGGCCGATGCGCTTGGCGAGCGTCGCGACCGCGACGTGGCGATCGAGTTCCTCGTCGGGTTTGCCGGCGAGGTGCCTGAGGCCGATCGCGCGGCGATCGAGGCTTTGATCGAGCGTCTGCGTCGGGAGCAACAGCGGGCCAACGAGGAACTGGCGCCCTATCTCGCCGCCAAGCGCCTGAAGAAGCTGCGCCGCCGCCTGCGCAAGCTGGTCAAGGCGGCGAAGCGATGAGGCCGCGCGAGGTGGAGGGCCTCGACCCGGCGGCGCCGCTGCGCCTCAACGCCGAGCGGATCGTGCGCACGCGGCTGGAGGAGCTGCGCTCGCTGGCCCCGGCCGCGCTCGAGCCCTCCGCGGCGACGGCCCAGCACGACATGCGGATCGCCGCCAAGCGGTTGCGCTACGTGCTGGAGATCACCGGGCCGTGCCTCGGGCCCGAGGCGGCCGCCGTCCGCGACGCCGCCAAGCGGCTGCAGAGCGTGCTCGGCGAGATCCACGACTGCGACGTGATGCTGCCCCGCGCGGAAGGAATCGAGTCACTGCACACCCTGCTGCGCACCCGCCGCGAGCTGCTCTTCCGCCAGTTCGGCGACCTCTGGCGAGAGGTTTCACCGACTCTTCACACCTTTTCCCTGCTCAGGGGCGAATCTGGAGGTGACCTGAACGATAGATAGAGAGGAAGGCACCGATGACTTCCCGTGTAGATATGCACTGCCACTCCACCGCCTCGCAGTTCTCGCGGCTCGGCGTTCAGCGTTCCCTCGGCCTGCCCGAGTGCGCGACGCCGCCCGAGGAGGTCTACGCGCTGGCCAAGCGGCGGGGGATGGCCTTCGTCACGATCACCGACCACGACACGATCGACGGCTGCCTCGAGTTGGCCGGCCGTCCCGACTGCTTCGTCTCCGAGGAGCTGACCGCTCGCTTCGCCGGCGAGCCCCAGGCGGTGCACATCCTCTGTTACGGGATCGATCCCGGGGACCACGAGTGGCTGCAGGCACACGCCGGCGACGTCAACGCCTGCGCCGCATACCTTCATGAGGAGGAGATCGCCTGCGCCCTGGCGCATCCCTTCTACAACGTCGCGGCGCCGCTGACACCGCGCCACCGCCGCCGTCTTGCCGAGCTCTTCCCGATCTGGGAGGTGCGCAACGGCTCGCGCGCCGCGGAGCTGAACATGCCCGCGGTGGTCTACGTCGAGACCAACGGCAGCACGGGGATCGGCGGCTCCGACGATCACGCCGGCGTGGATATCGGCCGCACCTGGACCGAGGTGCCGGCCGCCTCCACGCCGGAAGAGTTTCTCGCCCGCATGCGAGCCGGCGAGGCCACCGCGGGTGGCGAGCAGGGCAGTGCCGCCAAGTGGGCGCACGCGGCGATGGCGCTGGCGACCCGAGCGCTCGTCATCGCGGACCACGGGGATGCCGCTGTGGACTTTGTACGTGCCAGCGCACGTACAAAGTCCACAGCGCCCGACCCGGCCGTCGTGCTGAAGATCGCCCAGCGCGTGGTCGGCCAGGGCGCCGCCCGCGAGGGGGCGATTGCCGCCGATGTCGGCCCCGACGACGCCCGCGAGCTGCTCGACTCCTGGCTTCGCTCGATCGGCATCGAGCAGCGCGGCCGCGAGCTGATCGACCATCTCCAAGCGGAGGAGTTCTCGCACGCCGACCTCTACCGCCGCGCCCGCCGCATCCACGACCGGCGCCTGCGCGGCGCGATCGCCGCGGGCACTGGGGCTGTCGCCCGCGGCGACGTGCAGACCGCCGTGGGCGGCCTCTTCGAGGCGCTGTTGCCGGCGATCCCCTACGCGCCGCCGACCGTCTTCCTCGGCGCCGAGAAGGCGAAGCTGGCGGGGCGCTCCGGCGAGCGGCCCAGGGTCGCGCTGATCGCCGACGGAATCGAGGCGATGCACGGCGTCACCCACACGATCGAGCAGATCCGCGAGCGCGGCGTGCCCGGCTTCGAGGTCGAGGTGGTCGGCACCGATCCCGGGGTCGACCGGCGGCTCCCCGCCGCGACGTCGCTGCAGGTCCCCTTCTACGAGGGAATGACCCTCGGGGTTCCCGGCCTGCCCGATCTGGCCGAGACCCTCGCCGAGGGCCGCTACGACCTCGTCCACGTCACCGCGCCCGGTCCGGCCGGCGTCGCCGCCTCGCTGCTCAGCCGGATCTCCGCGACGCCGCTGCTCGCCAGCTACCACACCGAGCTCGCCGTCTACACCGGCGTGCGCAGCGGTGACGACGGCCTGGAGGCAATCTCCAGGGCCGCCCTCGGCGCCTTCTACAAGGCGCCCTCGCGTGTCCTCTCGCCGAGTCCCGCGGCGGATCGCTCGCTACTCGGCCTCGGTGCCGGGGAGGGTCGCATCGACCGCTGGGAGCGCGGGGTCGACACTGACCGCTTCAGCCCCGAGAAGGCCGAGCGCAGCGCCTTCCCGGGCGAGCTGCGGGTTCTCTACGCGGGCCGCCTGACCCGCGAGAAGGGGGTCGATCTGCTCGCCGAGAGCTTCCTGCGGGCGCGCGTCGTCGAGCCGCGCCTGCACCTGCTGCTTGCCGGCGGCGGCCCCGAGGAGGGCGAGCTGCGCGCCCGGCTTGGCGAGCACGCGACCTTCCTCGGCTGGCTCGAGGGCGACGACCTCGCTCGCGCCTACGCCAGCGCCGATCTCTTCCTCTTCTGCTCGCGCACCGATACCTACGGCCAGGTGGTGCTGGAGGCGGGCGCCAGCGGCCTGCCCGTCGTCGCGGTCGGCGAAGGGGGGCCGGCGGCGCTGATCGAGAACCGCCACACCGGCATCCTCTGCCAGCCCGACCCCGACCACCTGGCCGGGGCGGTGCTGCAGCTGACCGCGTCTCCGGCGCTGCGCCGCCGCCTCGGCGAGGCGGCGCGGGGCGCGGTCGCGACCCGCTCCTGGGAGCGGGCCATGGAGCAGCTCGGGAATGGCTACCGGCGGGCTCTCGCCGAGCCCGCGGCGAGCAGGCAAGCTCCTTCCCGAGCGGCCTGAGGCATGGGGGAGGGGAAGGGGTGCGCCAGTACGATTGGCCGATCGACGATCCCGCCCTCTATTCCAACCGCGAGCTCTCCTGGCTCGACTTCAACCAGCGTGTTCTCGAGTTGGCCGAGGACCAGCGGGTGCCGCTGCTGGAGCGGGTCAGGTTCTGCGCGATCTATGCCTCCAACCTGGACGAGTTCTTCATGGTCCGCGTCGCGGGGCTGTTCGACCAGCTCGACGCCGGGATCGATGCGCACGGGCCCGATGGGCTGCCACCGCGAGAGCAGATCGACGCGATCCAGCCGCGGGTGCTGGAGCTCGACACCCGCCTGCACAGCGTCTTCAACGGCACGCTGCGCCCGGTGCTGGAGGAGCACGGCGTGCGGATCGTCTCGCTGCAGACAGCGAGCGAGGAGGAGCGCCGCGAAATCGACGCCCGCTTCCACGAGCAGGTCTTTCCGGCCCTGACCCCGCTCGTGGTCGGGCTCGGACGCCCCTTCCCCTATATCTCCAATCTCTCGCTCAGCCTCGGCGTGCTGCTGCGCGACCCCGACAGCGGCACCGAGATCATCGCCCGCGTCAAGGTGCCGAAGGAGCTGCTCGGCCGCTTCCTGCGGGTCGGCGAGCGCGACGAGGTCTTCGTGCCCCTGGAGGAGGCGATCGCGGCCAACCTCGACGCGCTCTTCCCTGGCGCCGAGGTGATCGACCACGGCTACTTCCGCGTCACCCGCGATGCCGATTTCACGATCTCAGACGAGGCCGACGACCTGCTGCAGGCGGTCCAGGACGAGCTGCGCCGCCGCCGCTTCGGCGAGGTCGTGCGGCTCGAGGTCGCGGCGGGGATGAATGCGAAGCTGCGTGGCCAGCTGATCGACGCGCTGGGGCTCGAAGACCGCGAGGTCTACGACGTCGACGGCCTGATCGACCTCGCCGATCTGGGCGACGTCGTCGACGCCGCCGGCAGCCACCCCGAGCTGCGCTACGAGCCCTGGACCCCGGTGACGCAGCCGCGCCTGCAGGGCGAGGACGACGAGCCGGCTGACATGTTCGCCGCGATCCGGCAGGGCGACATCCTCGTCCACCATCCCTATGACTCCTTTGTCAGCTCGGTTGAGCGCTTCGTCGTACAGGCGGTAGCCGACCCCGACGTGCTGGCGATCAAGCAGACCGTGTACCGGACCAGCGACGACTCGCCGCTGGTGCCGGCTCTGATCCGCGCCTCCGAACGCGGCAAGCAGGCGGTCTGCATGGTCGAGCTGAAAGCCCGCTTCGACGAGGAGGCCAACATCCACTGGGCGAAGTCGATGGAGGAGGCGGGGGTCCACGTCGTCTACGGCATCCCCGGGCTGAAGACCCACGTGAAGGCGATCCTCGTCGCCCGTCGCGAGGGCGACCGGGTGCGCGAGTACGTCCACATCGGCACCGGCAACTACAACCCGACCACCGCTCGCCTCTACACCGACCTCGGTCTCTTCACCGCCGACCCGGAGATCGGCGCCGACGTCGCCGAGATGTTCAACTTCCTCACCGGCTACGGCCGGCCGGCCGGCTACCGCAAGCTGCTGGTCTCGCCGACGACGATGCGCGACCGCATCCTCGGCGAGATCGAGGCGACTGTTGCGGCCCATCGCGCCGGCGAAGAGGCGCGGATCGCGCTGAAGATGAACGCGCTGGTCGACGCGCGTTGCATCCAGGCCCTCTACGAGGCGTCGCGGGCGGGGGTCCGGGTCGACCTCAACGTGCGCGGCGTCTGCTGCCTGCGGCCGGGAGTGCCGGGGGTCTCGGAGAACATCCGCGTCGTCTCGATCGTCGGCCGCTTCCTCGAGCACTCGCGCATCTACGCCTTCCTGCGCGGCGAGGAGGCTCGCGTGCTGACCGGCTCGGCGGACCTGATGCCGCGCAACCTCGACAGCCGGGTCGAGCTCGTCGCCCCGATCGAAGACGAGGCGTTGCGGGCCGAACTGCTCGAAGTCCTCGAGCTCTGCTTCGCCGAGAACGCCAACGCCTGGGAGCTCGACGGCGACGGTGTCTGGACCCGGCTCGAGACGCCCCCAGGGGAGCGGCACAGCGTGCAGGAGGAGTTGCGCCGGCGCCACAGCGCCCGCGCCGGCGAGCAGTTCGCGGCGGCGCCTGGCTGAGCCGGCGCAGACGACTAGGATTCCCCGATGGCACGCCTCTCGTTCCTGCCCCGGGACAGCATTTTCTTCGAGCTCTTCATCGAGGCCGGGCAGAACACCCTCCACGCTGCCCGCCTGCTCGACGAGATGATGGGCATCTGGCCCGACGAGACCGACCTCTCGAGGGAGATCCTCAAGGCCGAGCAGGAGGGCGACCGGATCACCCACGACATCATCAAACGCCTCAACTCGACCTTCGTCACGCCGATCGACCGCGAGGACATCTACGGCCTCGCGACCCGCATGGACGACATCGTCGACTACACCGAGGAGGCGGCGGACTTCCTCGGTCTCTACCAGATAGAGGCGCCGATGGCGCAGTCGCAGGCGCTGACCAAGGTTCTCGTGGGAGCGTGTGAGCAGCTCGCCGCTGGGCTCGAGAACCTGCGCGGCTTCAAGGATTTGGACCGTTACTGGATCGAGATCCACCGGCTCGAGAACGAGGGCGACCGGATCTCCCGCGACGCGGTCGCATCGCTCTTCTCGAACGGGATCGACCCGATGGTCGTGATCCGCTGGAAGGACATGTTCGCGGTGCTCGAGAACGCGATCGACGCCACGGAGACCGCGGCGCAGATACTCGAGGGCATAGTAATCAAGAACGCATGATCGCGTCATGAGTGATTTGGCCCTCGTTTTGGCTGTGATCGCTGCGTTGACGTTCGCTTTCAGCAACGGCTTTCACGACACCTTCGACCTGATCTCGACCGCCGTCTCCACTGGGGCGGCGCCACCCCAGGCGGCGATCGCGGCGGCTGCCCTGCTCAACTTCGCCGGCGCGTTCATCTCCGTCGCCGTGGCGGCGACGATCGCCCACGATGTTGTCGAGGCCGCCTCGATCGCTCCCGTCGTCGTCCTCACCGGCCTGCTCGGGGCGATCGCCTGGAACCTCGCGACCTGGCGGCTTGGCCTGCCGTCGAGCTCCTCGCACGCGCTGATCGGCGGCCTGCTGGGGGCCTCGCTGGCGGCTGCGGGGACGGACGCGCTGGTCGGCGGCGGGGTGCTCGACAAGGTGCTGATCCCCGCCCTGCTGGCGCCGCTTGCCGCCTTCCTGGTTGCCGTCTGCGCGATCGCCGTCGTCTACCGTCTCTTCGGTCAGCGACGTCCCGGGCCGGTCACGCGCGGGTTTCGCCGTGCCCAGCTGCTCTCCGGAAGCCTGCTCGCGCTCGCCCACGGCGCCAACGACGCGCAGAAGACGATGGGCGTGATCGCCTTGGCGCTGATCGCAAACGGCAGCCTTGGCGCAACCGCCGACCCGCCGTTCTGGGTGATAGTCACGGCCGCCACGGCACTGGCTCTCGGCACCTGGGCCGGCGGCCTGCGGGTGATGCGGGGTCGGGGGACACGGATCATCGAGATGGACGCCGCGCAGGGCTTCGCGGCTCAGAGCGCCGGGGCGGCGACGATTCTGGCCGCCTCGTTCCTCGGTTTTCCGATCTCCTCGACGCACGCGATCAGCGGCGGCGTGATGGGCGCCGGCGCGGCGAAAAGGATCTCGGCGGTTCGCTGGGGCGTGGCCGGCAACATCGTCGTCGCCTGGCTGCTGACCCTGCCGGCAGCCGCGGCCATCGGGGCGGCCGCCTACGGAATCGCCTGGCTCCTCGGGCTCGGAGCGTAAGCTTTTCCTGTGCGGAAGCTCCGAAATACCGCGATCGTGCTGGTGCTTGCCCTGATCGTCGCCTTCGCCCCCCACGGCGGCAACGCGGCGGACGCGATCCTGACCGCGATCACGATGGGCTTCCTGGCGGCGATCGCCTGGACCGTGTTCGTGCTGAGCCGCCAGAACCAGCTGACCCTGGCGGCGCTGAGCGACGGTCGCCGCGCGATCCTCTACGGCGGCCTCGGCCTGATCGCGCTGCTGGTCGCCGGCAGCGACGAGATGTTCGCCAGCGGCGGCGGCACGCTCGCCTGGATCTTTCTGCTCGGCGCGGCGGTCGCGGCGATCTGGAAGGTCTGGACGGAAGCAAACACCTACTGACCCGGTCTCGGGACAAAGCTGTCACACAACTTTTTGTTTGAGCGCGCCACACGCGCGCTCGGGCCTGGGACGGTCGGCGTGTGTCGCACCAGGCCGCCGGCAGCGCTCACAGGGAGGACGGGACCGCCTCGGTCGAGATGGTCGCTGTGGTCCCGTTCCTGCTGCTGGCGGTCCTGGTCGCGGCACAGATAGGGCTCGCCGGTGAGGCGTTGTGGTCGGCGGGCATTGCGGCGCGGGCGGGAGCGCGGGCTGAGCTTGTAGGGAAAGATCCGCGGGACGCGGCGATCGGGGCGCTGCCGAGCCTGCTGCGGGGCGGGGCGGAGGTGAGCGATGGCGATGCGGTCTCGGTCCGTGTGGCGATACCCCGCCTGCTGCCGTTGCTGCCGAAGGCGATGGTGGCGGCCAAGGCCGCCCTGGGGCCCGGCGATGGGTAGGGAAGCGGGACAATCCACCGTCGAGCTCGTCGCGGCCCTGCCGGCCTTGCTGCTGGCCGGCCTGCTCGCCCTGCAGCTGCTCGCCGCCGGCTACGCGCTGACGCTCGCCGACGGCGCCGCTGAGGCGGGGGCGCTGGCGCTTGCCTCCGGGCGGCCCGCGGGGGATGCGGCTCGCGCGGCGCTGCCCGGCTGGGCCAGGGATGACATCGACGTTTCGGTCAACGGCGGCCGCGTCACCGTTCGCCTGCGACCGCCGTCGCTCCTGCCCGCGGTTGCCGACGGGCTCGCCGTCACCTCTTCCGCCGCGGCGAGGCCGAAATGAGCCCGGTCGTCCTGGTCAGCCGGGTTGGCGCGGCAAAGGGCTCGCGAGCCGCGGCCGCGGCTCTGGCCTGCGCCGCATCCGAGTCCGACCGGGCGGCGCTGCTGGTCGATCTGGAAGATGGCAGGGTACTTCGACCCACCCTGATCGCCACCGCGGGAGCACGAGCGCTGGAGGAGCGATTGGCGGCGCACCTGCCGGATGCCACGGTCGCCTCGCGCGGGCGAATCTGTCTGCTGAAGCTCTCACCCGAGCCGGAGTCGATCGACGCACTGGCCGCCGTCCTGCCGCTCGCTCGCGAGTCGGCGGCCGTCGTCCACCTGCCGCCGGTCCTGCTGCGGGCGGTGTTCGGCGATGCCCGCATCCGCTCCACCGGCGTGCTGCTGCGCGCGGACCTCAGCGAGGACCGCGCGCTGACGGCGCTTGCGGTGCGCGACCTGATCGCGCGAGGCCTGCGCGTAGCGGCGCTCAAGCGCCCGCTCGGCCGGCTGCCGGCGCGCGTCGCCCTGCAAGGGCTGGCGCCGCGGGGCAACAGCCTACTTCCCGCGCGACGGATCGAGCGCCTTCTCGAGCCGCGTTCCCCCTCCGTACTTAGCCGCGCCGGGATTGCCGCGAACCACGGATGAAGCGCCGCCCGGGCGGCTCTACGTTGAGTCGATGGAGGGGCTGAGGCCGACGTTCGAGGTTCGCATCCACGGCCGTGGGGGCCAGGGGGTGGTCACCGCCGCCGAGATGCTCTCGGTCGCCGCCTTCGACGAGGGTCTTCACGCCCAGGCGTTCCCGAGCTTCGGCTCCGAGCGGACCGGCGCCCCGGTCGTCTCCTTCTGCCGCTTCGGCGACACCCCCATCCGCACCCGCGAACCGATCGCCGAGCCCGACGCGCTGATCGTCCAGGACCCGACCCTGCTGCACCAGGTCGATCTCTTCAGCGGCCTGGGGCCGGACGGCTACGTCCTGATCAACAGCAGCCGCGACCTCGACCAGCTCGGCCTCGGCGAGCTCCGCGAGCGCTTCCGCGCCGAGCGCCTGCTCAGCGTCCCCGCCACCGAGCTGGCCCGTGAGCACCTCGGCCGCCCGCTGCCCAACGCGGCGCTGCTCGGCGGCTTCGCCGCGCTGACGGGGGCGTTGAAACTGCGCTCGGTGACGGCGGCGATCCGCGAGCGCTTCACCGGCGCCGCCGGCGAGGGCAACGCCGCCGCGGCGCGGGCCTGCTGCGCGCACGTCGAACGCGAGCTGTCCGGAGTGCCGAGTGCTTAGGCAGCTGGAGGGCTCTGTCGCCGTCGCCGAGACGGTTGGCCTCTGCCGGCCCGAGGTCGTCTGTGCCTACCCGATCTCCCCCCAGACCCACATCGTCGAGGGCCTCTCTGACCTCGTCCGCGCCGGCACCCTGTCCCCCTGCGAGTACGTCACGGTCGAGTCCGAGTTCGCGGCGCTCTCGGTCTGCATCGGCGCCTCGGCGACCGGCGCCCGTTCCTACACGGCCACCGCGAGCCAGGGCCTGCTCTACATGGCCGAGGCCCTCTACAACGCCTCCGGGCTGGGCCTGCCGATCGTGATGACCGTCGCCAACCGGGCGATCGGCGCCCCGATCAACATCTGGAACGACCACAGCGACGCGATGTCCCAGCGCGACTGCGGCTGGATCCAGCTCTATGCCGAGACCAACCAGGAGGCCGCGGACCTGCACGTGCAGGCGTTCCGGATCGCCGAGCAGGTCTCCCTGCCGGTGATGGTCTGCATGGACGGCTTCGTCCTCACCCACGCCTACGAGCGCGTCGACGTGCCGGTGGCCGAGCAGGTCGACGCTTTCCTGCCCCGCTTCGAGCCGCGCCAGGTGCTCGACCCCGCCGCGCCGGTGACGATCGGGGCGATGGTCGGGCCGGAGGCGTTCACCGAGGTCCGCTACCTCGCCCACGCCAAGCAGATGCAGGCGCTCGACGTCATCCCCGAAGTCGCCGCCGAGTTCGAGCGCGACTTCGGCCGCCCCTCCGGCGGCCTCGTCCGCGGCTACCGCACCGAGGACGCCGAGACGATCGTCGTCGCGCTGGGCTCGGTCCTGGGCACGATCGAGGACACGATCGACGAGCTGCGCGAGCGGGGTACGAGCATCGGCGCCCTGGCGATCAAGTCGTTCCGGCCCTTCCCGCTGGAGGAGGTGCGGGCGGCGCTGGCCGGCGCCGAGCGGGTCGTCGTGCTGGAGAAGGCGCTCGCCGTCGGCGTCGGCGGGATCGTCTCGGCCAATGTCCGCACGGCGCTCTCCGGCATCGAGCTGCACGGCTACACGGTGATCGCCGGCCTCGGCGGCCGGCCGATCACGAGGAAGTCGCTGCTGGCGCTCTTCGCCGAGGCGATCGCCGACCGGCTCGAGCCGCTGACCTTCCTCGACCTCGACCGCGAGCGGGTCGAGGCCGAGCTCGACCGGATGGCGGCGGGCGGGCGCAGCGGTCCCCATGCCGAGAACATCCTGCGCGAAACCGGCATCGTCGCCGCGGGGCCGCACTGATGGACGAGCAGCGCGTCCGCTTCTACCAGGTGGGCAGCTTCGCCGCCGGCAACCGCCTGCTCGACCCCGAGCAGCGCACCGTGCAGGCCCGGAGCGAGCGCTCCAACAGCCTCACCTCGGGCCATCGCGCATGCCAGGGCTGCGGCGAGGCGCTCGGCGCCCGCTACGCGCTCGACGCGGCGATGAAGGCGACCGGCGGCAAGCTGATCGCCGCCAACGCGACCGGCTGCCTCGAGGTCTTCTCGACCCCGTTCCCGGAGTCCTCCTGGCAGCTTCCCTGGATCCACTCGCTCTTCGGCAACGCCCCCGCCGTCGCCAGCGGCGTCGCCGCGGCGCTGCGCGCGAAGGGGCGCGAGGACATCCGCGTGATCGGCCAGGGCGGCGACGGCGGCACGGTCGACATCGGCTTCGGCTGCCTCTCGGGGATGTTCGAGCGCGGCGACGACGTGCTCTACGTCTGCTACGACAACGAGGCCTACATGAACACCGGGGTCCAGCGCTCCGGGGCGACGCCGCCGGCGGCCCGTACGGCGAACACGAAGCCGATCGGTCACGACCACCCCGGCAACGAGTTCGGCCAGGGCAAGGACATGCCGCGGATCGCGATGGCGCACGGGATCCCCTACGTGGCGACCGCGACGGTCGCCGACCTGCACGACCTCGAGCGTAAGGTCGAGCGGGCGATGGAGCTGCGCGGCCCCCGCTACGTCCACGTCTTCGTGCCCTGTCCGCTCGGCTGGGGGGCGGCCGCGGCGGACACGATCAAGCTCGCCCGCCTGGTCACCGAGAGCGGCTTCTTCCCGGTCTTCGAGGCCGAAGGCGGCGAGGTCGTCTCGGTGTCGAAGATCCGCCGCCAGGTGCCGGTCGAGGAGTACCTGCGACCGCAGCGCCGCTACGCGCACCTCTTCGCCGACCCGCCCCGCAGCGACGTGATCGAGCGCCTCCAGGCGATCGCCGACGCCAACATCCGCCGCTACGGGCTGCTGGACGGGGAGGCGGAGTGAAAGACAAGCCCTACGCGATCACGCTCGACGTCGGCTCCAGCCTCGCCAACAAGACCGGCAGCTGGCGCACCGAGCGCGCCGTCTACGTCGACCGGCTGCCGCCCTGCAACAACGCCTGCCCGGCGGGGGAGAACATCCAGGCCTGGCTCTATGAGGCGGAGGAAGGGGAGGCGGGCTACGAGCGCGCCTGGCGCAAGGCGATCGAGGACAACCCGTTTCCGGCGATCATGGGGCGGGTCTGTTACCACCCCTGCGAGACCGCCTGCAACCGGGCCCAACTCGACGAGGCGGTCGGCGTCCACTCGGTCGAGCGCTTCATCGGCGACGCGGCGATCGAGCACGGCTGGCGGGTCGAGGTCGGGGCCGAGCCGAGCGGCAAGCGCGTGCTGGTGATCGGCGCCGGGCCCTCGGGCCTCTCCGCCGCCTACCACCTGACCCGGCTCGGCCACGCGGTGACGATCTACGAGGCGGGCTCGCTGCCCGGCGGGATGATGCGCTTCGGCATTCCCCAGTACCGGCTGCCGCGCGACGTGCTCGAGGCCGAGGTCCAGCGGATCCTCGACCTCGGCGTCGAGCTGAAGCTGAACACCAAGGTCGAGAACGCGATGGAGGCGATGCGCGAGGGGGGCTTCGACGCCGCCTTCCTCGCCGTCGGCGCCCACATCGGCCGCCGTGCCTATGTCCCGGCCGGCGAGGCCGACCGGATCGTCGACGCGGTCTCGCTGCTGGAGAGCATGGAGGGAGAGGAGCGTCCCCAGCTCGGCCGCCGCGTCGCCATCTACGGCGGCGGCGACACGGCGATGGACGCGGCGCGGACGGCGAAGCGGCTCGGTGCCACCGACGCGGTGGTCGTCTACCGGCGCACCCGCGAGCGCATGCCGGCCCACGACTTCGAGGTCGAGGAGGCGGTCGAGGAGGGCATCGAGATGCGCTGGCTCTCGACGGTCAAGCACTTCGAGGGCGGCAAGCTGGCGCTGGAGCGGATGGAGCTCGACGAGTCGGGCTTCCCGCGGCCGACCGGCGAGGTCGAGGAGCTCGAGGCCGACTCGCTGGTGCTGGCGCTGGGCCAGGAAGCCGACCTCTCGCTGCTCGAGGGCGTCCCCGGGATCGAGGTCGAAGACGGCGTCGTCGCGGTCGGGCCGAACATGATGACCGGCCACGAGGGGATCTTCGCCGGCGGCGACATGGTGCCCGCCGAGCGCACGGTCACGGTCGGCGTCGGCCACGGCAAGAAGGCGGCGCGCCACATCGACAGGTGGCTGAGCGGGTTTGATTACGAGCCGCCGCCCAAGCACGACCTGGCCGGCTTCGAGACGCTCAACACCTGGTACTACTCGGACGCGCCGCGCACCGAGCAGCCGGCGCTCGAGGCGGCGCGGCGGGCCTCCGGCTTCGACGAGGTCGTCGGCGGCCTCGACGAGGAGAACGCCCTCTTCGAGGCGCGCCGCTGCCTCTCCTGCGGCACCTGCTTCAGTTGCGACAACTGCTACGCGGTCTGTCCCGACAACGCCGTGATCAAGCTCGGCGAGCCGGACGAGCCATTCAGGATCGACCTCGACTTCTGCAAGGGCTGCGGCCTCTGCGTCGCCGAGTGTCCCTGCGGAGCGATCGAGATGGTTCCCGAGGAGATCTGAGCCGCCGCCCCTACGGAGTGGCGGCGTGCCAGGTGCCGACGTCCTTGAAGCCCTCGCCGTTGGCGTCGCCCTTCTTGTGGTCGTCGTCGAAGGTATAGAGCGGCCGGCCTTCGAAGCTGACCTGGCGCAGGCCGTTGTCGGGGCGCTTGATCGTTCCGAGGGCGACGGGACCGGTGGGCTTGACGCCCTTCGCCACGACGAGCGGGTGCCAGTCCTTCAGGCAGGAGCCCTTGCAGATGAAGGCGCCGTGCTTCTCGGCGCTCAGCGTGTACAGGGTGAGGCCGTTGTTGGCGGTGAGGACGGTCTTGCCGAGGGAAGCGCTGTGCCCCTCCTTGACCACCCGCTTGCTCGTGCCGGCCGCCGCAAGGGAGCTGAAGAGCGCGGCGATGGCCAGGGCGGCGACCGCGGCGACGATCGCGATGCTCAGATGACGTGGGCGACGGCTTGGTGACTGCGGCATGAACGCTCCTCGGGTCGAAATCGGGTTGCCCGGTCTACGGACACAATCGCGTGACGGTTCGATCGCAGATATTTTCGTTTGAGCGCACCACACGCGCGTCAGCGTCCGTCAGCGTCGGCACATGGACGCTAGGAGGGAGGATGGTCAAGCGCTGCTGCTGGCGCTCGGGGGTGCCTTCGCGCTGATCGCCGCCGCCCTGGCGCTGGTCGCGATCGCCGGCGCGGTGACGGGGAAGGGGCGAGCGCAGCGGGCGGCCGATCTGGCCGCGATCTCGGCAGCGCGCTCGATGCGCGACGACCTGCCGCGGCTGCTGGCGCCGCCCAGGCTGCCAAACGGCCTGCCGAACCCGGCCCGCATGGAGAAGCCCGAGTACCTCGTCCGAGCCCGTGCAGCCGCGTCCGAAGCGGCCCGAGCGAACGGAGTCGGAGTCGAGCGCTTGAAGGTCTCCTTCCCCGACGCCCACACGTTCGCCCCGGTCCGCGTCAGGGCAGTCGTGACCGGCAGCCTCGATCTGGGCGAGGCCGGTAGCGCCGGCGTCGAGGCATCGGCGGTGGCCGAAGCGGCCGCACCGGCCGCCAGCGGCACCGGCTCGATGCCGGCGACGGCCAGCGGGGGCGGCTACAGCGGCCCGCTCGTCTACCGGACCGGCGAGGGAATGCGCCCCGACGTCGCTGCCGCATTCGACCGGATGGCTGCGGCGGCCTCCCACGCCGGCCTCACCCTGGTCGTCAATTCCGGCTTCCGCTCCGATGCCGAACAGGCGGCGCTCTTCGCCGCCCACCCGGACCCGACCTGGGTCGCGCCGCCGGGCCACTCGCTGCATCGCTGCGCGACCGAGCTCGACCTCGGCCCGGAATCCGCCTATGGCTGGCTTGCCGCCAACGCCTCCAGGTTCGGCTTCGTCCAACGCTACTCGTGGGAGGCTTGGCATTACGGTTTTACGGCCGGCCCGGCGCCCTGCTCCGCGGCCGGCAACGCGGTCGGCGCAACGGATGGAACCGTCGGAGCCGGGGCGGCGGGTAGCGGTGGCGACGGCGCCTTCGCCGGCGCCGCGCTTCCGTCCTTCGTCCCGTCGCAATTCCGCGCCCCGCTCCTGCGTGCCGCCACCCACTGGAACGTCTCGGCGGCTCTGCTCGCGGCCCAACTGATGGCCGAGTCGAACTTCGACCCCTACGCCGGTTCCCCCGCCGGCGCCCAGGGCATCGCCCAGTTCATGCCCTCGACCGCTGCGGCCTACGGCCTGCGCAACCCCTACGACCCCGACGAAGCAATCGACGCCCAGGCCCACCTGATGTCCGACCTGATCCGCCAGTTCGGCTCGCCCCAGCTCGCCCTCGCCGCCTACAACGCCGGCCCGGCCCCGGTCGAAGCCTGCGATTGCGTGCCCGGCTATCCCGAGACCCAGGCCTATGTGACCCGCATCCTCGCCCTGCTCGGCGGAGCGGGCGCCCTCGCCGTCCCCAGTTTCGAAGTGAGGCTGGTGTCCTGATGTCGACCGAAACGGCCGCTTCGGTCGCCGATCCCACCTCTCTACACCTTAAGGTGTATAAAGGGGTAATGACGCGAACCAACATCGAGATTGACGACGAGCTGATCGAGCGCGTGATGCAGATCTATCGCCTCCCCAGTAAACGGGAGGCCGTTGATTTGGCTTTGCGAAAACTCGCGGGGGAACCCATGAGCCGCCGGGAAATGCTCGAAATGGAGGGAGTCGGCTGGGGCGGCGACCTCAACGAGATTCGTTCGCGCGAAGAGATACCGGAGCTGTGATCCTCGCTGACACCTCCGCATGGATCGAGTTGCTGCGAGCGACTGGAAGCCCGGTTCATCGATGCCTGAAGACTGCCCTGGACGAGCGCGCCGAGCTGGCCACCACCGACGTCGTGATGATGGAGGTCCTAGCTGGGGCCAAGGACCGGGCAGAGCGTGACTGGCTGAGGCGCCTTCTCTACGGGAATCGCTTCCTGGGAGTGAACGGCCCGGCTGACTACGAGAGCGCCGCGGAGCTATACCGGCTCTGTCGACGAGGAGGTGAGACACCGCGTCAACTGACGGACTGCCTGATCGCGATCGTGGCGATGCGTAACGAGGCGGAACTGCTCTCTTGCGACACGGACTTCGAGGTCATCGCCCGCCACGCACCGCTGCGCCTCGTGGCGGCGTAGGGAATGGTTGCCTAGACTCCGTCCCGATGGCCACCGTCGAGGTACAGGGAGTCGAGGGAATGCAGGCGCTGCTCGGGCAGGAAATCGGCCCGAGCGATTGGCGCACCGTCACCCAGGAGGACATCGACACCTTCGCCGAGCTCTCGGGTGACGACCAGTGGATCCACGTCAACGTCGAGAAGGCGAAGAACGAGAGCCCCTTCGGCACGACGATCGCCCACGGCAACCTCACCCTCTCGCTGGTCAACGGCTTCCGCAAGGACCTGATCTCCTCAACCGGCTTCGCCCTCGGCGTCAACTACGGCTGGAACAAGATCCGCTTCCCCGCCCCGGTCCCGGTCGACGCCCGCGTCCGCGGCCGCGCCGAGGTCGTCTCGATCGACGAGAAGGGCGGCGGTTGGTGGGAGGTAGTGACCCGCTTCACCCTCGAGGTCGAGGGCAACGAGAAGCCATGCTTCGTCGGCGACAGCGTCACCCGCGTGATGGCACCGGCCGCGTAGCGCTTCAAGGCCCAGCCCTCGCTCGCAGCTCCGCGGCACTGCCGCGAGTGGGGGAGGGAGTAGCCGGAACGGGCCTGCCGTCGGGCCGGCGGAAGACGAGCGAGCCATCGGCGGCGCGAGCCACTGCGAACCCGCCCTCGTGCACGAGTCGGTGATGGCGCGAACAGAGCAAAACCAGATTGTCGAGCTTGGTCTGCCCGCCCCGTGCCCAGTGAACGATGTGGTGGGCATCGACCCAGCGACGGTTCTCACATCCGGGGAATTGGCAATGGCCTTCGTCGCGGGCGTCGATGGCTCTGCGGATCGAGGCCGGGATCGCCCGGGTCTTTCGCCCCACGTCGAGCACGCTGCCCTCGCCATGGAGGATGGTGAGGAGAGAGGCATCGCAGGCCAACCGTCTCGCCGTCTCGGCGCAGATCGCCGGGCCATCGTCGATGCGACAGCCGGCGGCCTCCTCGGCGCCCGCCAGAGCCTCCGCATCGGCGTGGACGATCACCTGGTGGCGCTCGCCGGCCGGGCGCGGGCCGAAGTCGCCCGCCAAGGCGCCCTCGGCGATCTCCACCAGCGCGTCGGCGTCGTTTACCCGCCGGGGCGGTTGAGGTTCCGCGGAACCGCCTTGGGAGCCGGGCGAATCGGCCGCTTCGCGCTCGCTGATGGCATCTCGTCCCGCCCCGATCGCCTTGAGGAAGAGAGCCCCGTCCTCAGGTGAGAGCCGCCCGCGGATACAAAGGCTGCCGTCCTCATCCCATTCGCAGGCAAGGAAGCGGTCGCGATGGGCGGCCTCGGCGCTTTCAAGCGAGACCGCCCTTCGGTAGCCGCGTACCAGCCGGTCCAGCTGCGCGGCCGTGGCAAAGCGCGCCATCTCGACCAGCTCAACTTCGATCTGCGGCGTGGCAATGCGTGTGAGCGCCCGTACCTTGGAGTACGGAATGGATCGGACAGAAGGTTGCGGTCCCTTCGGTCGGCTCAAGGCGGTTCCGCGGAACCGCTATCGCCGGGGAGACGGGCGCTTACTGGTAGCGATATCTGAGCGACATCCCCGCGCCAGGGCGGTGGGACTCGACGTATCGGCCAAGCTGGACAATCGGGTAGGCCGCCGCGGCCGTTGACTCTGCCGGGCAATGCGGGGGAGACTCGACCGAAGCCCGCGCAGCTCGATGCCGAGGAGAAAATATGAAGGTTCAGTATCTCGTCCCGATCGCGGTGGTTTGCGCCGTCGGCCTGCTCAGCGCCTGCGGCGGTGGGTCCAATCCGGAAACCATCGAACTGATCGAGCACGCCGAAACCGACACCGTCCAGCACATAGGTCCGGCGAACGAGGAAGACTCGGCTGGCGACGTGCTCGCGTTCGCCAACCCGGTCTTCGACTCGTCCAACAAGAAGCAGGTCGGGACCGACAACGGGCAGTGCGTCCGCACCGCGCCCGGCAAGGCCTGGGAGTGCATCTGGACCGTCTCGCTCGACGGCGGGCAGATCACCGTCGAGGGGCCGTTCTACGACGCCAAAGACTCGACCCTGGCGATCACCGGCGGCACCGACGAATACAAGGAAGCGAGCGGGCAGATGAAGCTGCACGCCCGCAACCCCGAAGAAACCGAGTACGACTTCACCTACGAAGTCGAGAAGTAACAAGCCCCGCCGAATAGGCGGTTCCTGGCCAAGCAGATCAAGGACGCAGGGAGCGTGGCGTGCGCTAGCACGCGAGCGACCGAGGACGCCGATATGCGCCGGTCAGGGGCCGGCTATTTGACGGTGAGCGTGCCTTCCATGCCTGCTTCGCGGTGGCCTGGCACGGTGCAGTAGTAGTGGTAGGTGCCCGGTTTGAGGTTGACCGTGGCCGAGGTTTCGCCCTGGCCGATCAGTTCGGTTTTGCCGACTTCCTTGCCGCTCGAGTCTTCGATCGCCACGTCGTGGGTGAGGCTCTGCGGGTTGTTGAAGTCGATCGTCACTTCGCCGGCCTTGGCCGATGCCTTGGTCGTCGTGAAGGCGAGTTCGCCGTTCGGGTCGGCTTCGACTTCGACCGTCGAGCCACCGCCTTCGCTGCCGGATTCCTTGGTGCTTTCGGCCGCTGCGCCACCGCCGGCTTCTTCGCCGCCGGAGGTCGTCGTGGACGAGTCGCTTCCTCCGCAGGCTACGAGGGCGACGGATGCAAGTGCGAGTACGAGCAGGGCAGCAAGCTTCTTCATCGGACCGGATCCTTTCCTGGGAGGAATGCTCAGGGAGACTTTAGACGGTTATAGCTCGGATACGGCTGGGAGCGCCAGCCGGTTCAGCGGCCCTTGAACTCGGGCTTCTCGCCGCTGAAGAAGGCGATCGCGCCTTCGCGCAGGTCCTCGGTCGCCATGCTGTCGGCGATTCCGTGCCGCTCCAGCTGCAGGTGCTCGGTGATGCTGTTCTCGATGCTGACGCCGACCAGCCGTTTCGACATCTTCACGTAGTGCGGCGCCATCGCGGCCAGCTTCTCAGCCTTGGCACGAGCGGTGTCGATCAGCGCGTCGGCCGGGACGACCGCGGAGACGAGTCCCTCCTCGAGCGCTTCGGGCGCCTTCAGGTTGGGGTCCTCGAGGAGGATTTCCAGCGCCCGGCTCGGCCCGACCACGCGGGGCAGGAAGTAGGTCATGCCGCCGTCGGGCGAGGCTCCGATGCGGCCGTAGGCGCAGGCCAGAAAGGTCTCCTCGGAGGCGATCCTGATGTCGCAGGCGAGCGCCAGCGAGAAGCCGGCGCCGGCGGCCGGCCCGTTGAGGGCGCAGATCACCGGGTAGGGGATCCGCCGCAGGTTGACGATCGCCGTGTGCAGCGCCTCGGCGCCGCGCCGCACCTGCGCCGGCAGGTCGATCGAGTCGTCTTCTACCCCGGCTTTGAAGCCGTTGATGTCGCCGCCCGAGCAGAAGGCCTTGCCGGCCCCGGTGACGATCAGCGCCCGCAGCGGCGCCTGGTCGGCGAGCCAGGCGAAGGCGGTACCCAGCTCGAGGATCATCTCGGGGCTCATCGCGTTGAAGCTCTCGGCGCGATCGAGCGTCAGGGTGCCGATCTCGCCGTCGACCTCGATCCGCAGCGTGCTCAGCTCGGGTGGGCTCATGCGGCCCGCAGCCTACCCTTTATCGCGTGATCGACAGGATCCGTGAACTTCCCGACTCGCCCGGCGTCTACCTCTTCTACGGGGGCGACGGCGAGCTGCTCTACGTCGGCAAGGCGCGCTCGATCCGCAAACGCGTCGCCTCGCACTTCTCCGGCGGCAATGCCCGGCTGACCTCGCGCGTCGACCGCATCGAGACCCTCGTCACCACGACCGAGGCCGAGGCGCTGCTCGCCGAGCAGAGCTTCATCAAGCGCCACCGGCCGCACTTCAACATCCGCCTGCGCGACGACAAGTCCTACCCCTACGTCTGCGTCAGCCTCGACGAGGACTACCCGCGGGTCTACTTCACGCGTGAGAAGCATCGCTCCGGCCGCGCCTACTTCGGCCCCTTCTCCAGCGCCAAGCGGGTGCGGGAGACGCTCGACCTGCTCGGCAAGCTGTTCCAGTTCCGCACCTGCGAGGGGGCCGAGCCCGGCCGCCGCTCCGGCAGCCCCTGCCTCGACTACTACATCAAGCGCTGCGGGGCGCCCTGTGTCGGCTACGTCAGCCAGGAGGAGTACCGGCGCAACGTCGAGGCGATCGTCGACTTCCTCTCCGGTCGCTACCGCCAGGTCGAGGCCGACGAGCAGGCGAAGATGGAGGAGGCGGCGGCGGCGCGCGAGTTCGAGCGCGCCGCCCTGCACCGCGACCGGCTAAAGGCGATCCAGTCGCTGTTCGAGCGCCAGCGCGTCGCCGGCGGCTCGGTCGGCACCGCCGACCTGATCGGGGTCGCGGCCGAGGGGGCGGACGCCAACGCCCAGGTCTTCCAGGTACGCGACGGCATCCTCGCCGAGCGGCAGAGCTTCTACCTCGACAACCAGGCCGAACGCGACCTGGCCGAGGTCGCCGAGGAGTTCATCGGCCAGTACTACTCGGCCTCGCCGGCGATGCCGCGGACGATCGTCGTCGGCCCCTACCTGCGCGAGCGGGCCGAGCTGCTGGCGGCGGCGCTGGGCGAGAAGCGCGGCTCGCCGGTCGAGGTGCGGGTCGCCGAGCGCGGCGACAAGCGCCGCCTGCGCGAGCTGGCCGAGCGCAACGCCCGCCTCGCCCTCGACCAGGACCGGCTGCGGCGCGAGCACCGCCGCCAGCGCCGCGTCGACTCGCTTGCCGACCTGCGCGAGGCGCTGCGGATGGAGGAGCTGCCGATCCGCATCGAGGGCTTCGACATCTCCAACCTCGGCGGCGAGCACACGGTCGCCTCGATGGTCGTCTTCGCGGGCGGCGCGACGAAGAAGTCGGACTACCGCCGCTTCCGCGTGCGCGGCGAGCGCGCGAACGGGTCCGACGACTTCGCTTCCATGGAGGAGGTGCTGAGCCGTCGCGTCAAACGCTACGAGGAGCAGGTCGACCTCTCCCCCCACGACGGCAAGCGCGACGAGAGCTTCGCGGCGCTGCCCTCGCTGGTCATGATCGACGGCGGCAAGGGCCAGCTCGGCGCGGCGATGAAGGTGCTGGCCCCGTTCGTCGAGCGCGGCGTCACCGTCGTCTCCCTCGCCAAGCGCGAGGAGGAGGTCTTCGTCCCCGGCCGCCCGGAGCCGATCGAGCTGGCCGCCGACTCGGAGGCCTCGAAGCTGCTGCAGCGGGTGCGCGACGAGGCGCACCGCTTCGCGATCGATCACCACCGCGGGCGCCGTGACCGGGCGATGACCGGCTCGGTGCTCGACGACCTCAAAGGCGTCGGGCCGGCCCGCAAGCGGGCCTTCCTCAAGCACTTCGGCACGCCGGAGCGTTTCCTCGGCGCGAGTCGCGAGGAACTGGAGGCGGTGCCCGGCGTGCCCGGCAAGCTGGCCCGGGAGATCCACGAGCAGCTGCACAGGACGGGCGGGTAGAGATGGGCAGCGAAGTCGAGCTGATCCTGATCACCGGTCACTCCGGCGCTGGCAAGTCGGAAGCGATCGCGGCCTTCGAGGACGGCGGCTACTTCTGCGTCGACAACCTGCCGCCGCGGATGATCGGCAGCCTCGGCGAGCTCTTCCGCCACGAGGGCAGCGGCGTCGAGAAGGCCGCCGTCGTCTCCGACGTGCGCGGCGGCGAGTACTTCGAGGAGCTGATCCAGGTGCTCGACGAGCTCGGCACCGACGGGCTGAAGCCGAAGCTGCTCTTCCTCGAGGCCGACGAGGAGGTGCTGCTCGACCGCTACAAGGAGACGCGCCGCCGCCACCCGCTCGCTCCGGAGGGCAGGATCGTCGACGGGATCCGGGCCGAGCGCGAGTTGCTCTCGCCGCTGCGCGCCCGCGCCGACATGGTGATGGACACCAGCGGCCTGACGGGAGGGCAGCTGCGGCGGCGGATCGCCGAGGAGATGCTGGGCGGCCAGGACGGCGGCAGGCTGGCGCTGACGCTGCTCACCTTCGGCTTCAAGAACGGGCCGCCGCGCGACGCCGACCTGACCCTCGACGTGCGCTTCCTGCCCAACCCCCACTACATCGACGAGCTGCGCCCGCAGACCGGCCTCGACGAGCCGGTCCGCGCCTACGTCGAGTCGGGCACGCAGGCGGGCGAGTTCTACGGCCGGCTGCTGCCGCTGCTCGAGTTCCTCATCCCCGCCTACGTCGCCGAGGGCAAGAGCCACCTGACGATCGCCGTCGGCTGCACCGGCGGCCGCCACCGCTCGGTGACCGTAGCCGACCGCATCCGCCGGGCCTTGGAGGGCCGCGAGGGCGTAGTAGTCCGAGTCAAGCACCGCGACCTCGACTAGCCGCCGACGGGCCTAAAACCGGAGGCATAGACCGGTTTTAGGCCCGTCGACCTAGAATCGCCGGACTTTGGCCGAGCCTGTCATTTCCATTTGTGGCCTGCGCAAGAGCTACGGCGAGGTCGAGGCGGTGCGCGGGATCGACCTTGAGGTGCAGCGGGGGGAAGTCTTCGCCTTCCTCGGGCCGAACGGGGCGGGCAAGACGACCACGGTGGAGATCCTCGAGGGCTACCGCAAGCGCAGTGCCGGCGAGGTGAGCGTCCTCGGCGAGGACCCCGAGCACGCCGGCCGCGCCTGGCGCGAGCGGATCGGCATCGTCCTGCAGAGTTGCCGCCTCGATCCCTACCTGACCGTGCGCGAGTCACTCGCCCTCTACGCCGGCTACTACGAGGCGCCGCGGCCGATCGAGGAGACGATCGAGCAGGTCGGCCTCGCCGGCAAGGCCGACGCCCGGGCCAGCTCGCTCTCCGGCGGCCAGCAGCGCCGGCTCGACGTCGGCATGGCGCTGATCGGCGACCCGGAGCTGCTCTTCCTCGACGAGCCGACGACCGGCTTCGACCCCTCGGCGCGGCGCCAGGCCTGGGAGACGATCGCCGGCCTGCGCGACCTCGGCAAGACCGTCTTCCTCACCACCCACTACATGGACGAGGCGCAGCGGCTCGCCGACCGGGTGACGGTCATCGCCGCCGGCGAGATCGTCGCCCGCGGCACCCCCGAGGATCTCGGCGACCGCGAGAACCGCCCGGCGCGGATCACCTGGCGCGAGGGCGGGCGCGAGGTCGAGCTGGAGACGACGACGCCGGTCCAGACCCTCAACGAGCTGACCGGCAGGGCGCTGGCGGAGGGCAGGGACCTCGAAGGGCTGGAGGTCGTCAGGCCCAGTCTCGAGGACGTCTACCTGGAGCTGACCGACCAGACATGAGCCTCGTCCTGCATCAGTTCCGCTACGACCAGAAGGCCTTCTGGCGCAATCCGGCCTCGGTCTTCTTCACCGTCGCCTTCCCGGTCGTCCTGCTGCTGATCTTCGCCACCGTCTTCGGCAACCAGACGGTCGACGTCCGGGGCGGGATCAAGACGACCACCTACTACGTGCCCGCGATCATCACCCTCTCGGTGATCTCGGCGACGATGCAGTCGCTGGCGATGTCGCTGGTGATCGCGCGTGAGGACGGCCGCCTGAAGCGCGGCCGCGGCACGCCGATGCCGCCCTGGGTCTTCATCGCCGGGCGGATCGGCAACTCGATCGTCGTCGCGCTGATGATGCTGGTCCTGCTCGCGGCGCTCGGCCGGCTCGCCTACGGCGTCGCGATCCCCTGGGACCGCCTGCCCGCGATCGTGCTCACGCTCGTCGTCGGCGCCGCGTCCTTCTGCTGCCTTGGCATCGCGCTGACGGCGGCGATTCCCAGCCAGGACGCGGCCGCGCCGATCGTCAACGCTCTGCTTTTGCCGCTCTACTTCCTCTCCGGTGTCTTCATCCCCGACGACCAGCTGCCCAGCGGCGTCATCCACTTCGCCGACGCCTTCCCGATCCGCCATTTCTTCGAGGCCTTCTTCGACGCCTACGTCCCCGGTGGTGCCGCCGTCTCCTGGGGCAACCTCGCGGTCGTCGCGATCTGGGGCGTGGTCGGCCTGCTGCTAGCCATCCGTTACTTCCGCTGGACCCCGCGCAGCGGCTGACCTGACCTGCATCGAGCCCCAAATAGGGGTTCGATGCAGGTCAGGGGTGACTGGGGCGGGCGACGGGGCGCCCGGTGGCCCCTATAGCCTCCCCAGCCCGATGTTGCACCACGTTCTTCTAGAGGTTTCCGACCTCGAGCGGAGCGCGTCCTTCTACGACGCGCTGCTCGCGCCGCTTGGCTGGCGGCGCCATTTTGAGCAGGACGAGACGATCGGCTGGGGCATCGCCAAGCCAGTCTTCTTCATCGCCGCGCACCATCCGGCCAAACCTGGCTTCGGCCTGCTCAGCTTCTCGGGGCTGGGGATCGTCGCCGTCAAGGCGGCCTGGGAACAAGGGGTTAAGGCGGGCGGTAACCCCGTCGGCGAGCCCGGTGAGCGGCGCTCGCACGGCTCCGGCTCCTACTCGGCGTTCCTGCAGGACCCGGACGGGTACGAAATAGAGGTGACGATCGGCAGTGACTAACTTTCAAGACGACAACGAATCGATCCAGGAGGACGTGACTTCATGGCAGTGAAGGTCGGCATCAACGGCTTCGGCCGCATCGGGCGCAATCTCTTCCGCGCCGCCCACGCGGCCGGTGCGGACCTCGAGTTCGTCGCCGTCAACGACATCACCGACACCGGCACGCTCGCCCACCTGCTCAAGTACGACTCGATCCTGGGCCGCTTCCCGGGCGAGGTCGAGGCGGGGGAGGGCTTGCTGACGATCGACGGTAAGCCACTGAAGGTGCTCTCCGAGCGCGACCCGGCGGCGCTGCCCTGGGGCGACCTCGGCGTCGACGTGGTGATCGAGTCGACCGGGCTCTTCACGGGCCGCGAGGACGCCGCCAAGCACCTCGCCGCCGGCGCCAAGAAGGTGATCATCTCGGCCCCCGCAAAGGAACCCGATGTGACCGTGGCGCTCGGCGTCAACTTCGACAGCGATTACGACCCGGAGAACCATCACATCATCTCCAACGCCTCCTGCACGACGAACTGCCTGGCTCCCGTCGCCAAGGTCCTCAACGACTCCTTCGGGATCGAGCAGGGGCTGATGACGACGATCCACGCCTATACCGCCGACCAGCGCCTGCAGGACATGCCGCACAAGGACCTGCGCCGGGCGCGCGCAGCCGCGGTCAACCTGATCCCGACGACGACCGGCGCCGCCAAGGCCGTCGGCCTCGTCCTGCCCGAGCTGAACGGCAAGCTCAACGGCTGCGCGATGCGGGCGCCGGTAATCACCGGCTCGATCGTCGACCTCGTCTTCACGCCGTCAACGCCGACCGACCCGGACGCCGTCAACGCGGCGGTCAAGGCGGCGGCGGAAGGCCCGATGAAGGGGATCCTCAGCTACACCGAGGACCCGATCGTCTCCACCGACATCGTCGGCGATCCGCACTCCTCGATCTTCGACTCCGGTCAGACGATGGCGATCGGCGAGGGCAAGATGATCAAGGTGCTGGCCTGGTACGACAACGAGTGGGGCTACAGCAATAGGTGCGTAGAGCTTGCCGGGAAGGTGTAGGCGAACATTTCGTGAAGGTTCTGACGGACATTTCCGGCGCTCAGTCGTAAATGACGGGCCCAGTTCGCCGCCATGCTGCGTCCTCAGTCGCCCGAATAGCGCTGCTGTTCGGGCTCCCTGCGTCCTTGCCTGACGACGCCTGGACCGCGTCATTTCCGGACTGATCACACGGAAATGGCCGCCAGAACCTTCCCCAGAACTGTTCAGGATTTGGTAAATGGGGGGAGGCGTGTCTTGGTTCGGGTGGACTTCAATGTCCCCCTGGAGGACGGTCGTGTAACCGACGACACGCGCATTCGCGGTGCCCTTCCTACGCTGGAACTACTGCGTGACCGCGGTTTTTCCCTAATCCTCGCGTCCCATCTTGGACGCCCCAAGGGCGAGGTTGTGCCGGAGCTCTCGATGAAGCCAGTCGGCGAGAGGTTGGCTGAGTTGCTTGGCTGTGAGGTTCAGCAGGCGCCCGCGGTGGTCGGTCCAGAGGTCGAAGCCATGGCGGATGAACTCAAGTCCGGCGATGTTCTTCTTCTCGAGAACGTTCGTTTCGAGCCCGGCGAGACTGAGAACGACCCAGATCTGGCCGATTCTTTGGCGCGGTTGGCCGACGTCTACGTCAACGACGCCTTCGGCGCCGCCCACCGGGCTCATGCCAGCACCGAGGGGGTCGCTCACCTGCTGCCCGGCTACGCCGGGCTGCTGCTCGAGAGCGAGGTCAATGAGCTGATGCGGGTCGTCGAATCGCCGGAGCGGCCGCTGGTCGTCGTGCTCGGCGGCGCCAAGGTGAGCGACAAGGTCGGAGTCATCGACCGCTTCCTCGAAGTCGCCGACAGCATCCTGATCGGCGGCGCGATGTGCTTCAGCTTCTTCCGCGCCCAGGGCATCGCCACCGGCGACTCGCTGGTCGAGGAGGCAGGGGTGAAGCTCGCCGAGGAGGCGTTGCGCAAGGCGGAGGGATCCGACTGCGAGCTGATCCTGCCGGTCAACCTGGTGCTGGGCAAGAGCTTCGACGCGGCGACCGAGCGGCGCGAGAGCGACGCGGTCGAGGTGCCGGATGGCTGGATGGGGCTCGACGTCGGCCCGCGCACCGCCGCAGCCTACGCCGAGCGCATCGCCGCCGCCGGGACCGTGCTCTGGAATGGTCCGATGGGCGCCTTCGAGCTGGAGCCGTTCGCCGCCGGGACGCGAACCGTCGCCGACGCGGTCGCCGCCGCGCCCGGGACGACCGTCGTCGGCGGCGGCGACTCGGTTGCCGCGCTGCACCAGTTTGGCCTGGCTGAGAAAGTGGATTGGGTGTCGACCGGGGGAGGAGCGTCCTTGGAGCTGCTGGAGGGAAAGAAACTGCCGGGCGTGGAGGCCCTGAGAGATGCCTGACCGCACCCCCTACATCGCCGCCAACTGGAAGATGCACAAGACCGTCGCCGAGGCGGCCGCCTTCGTCAACGTGCTGCTGCCGCGGATCGCGGCGACCCAGAGCGACGTCGTCATCTGCGCGCCGTTCACCGCCCTGACCGCGGTGGTCGAGCGGCGCTACGGCACCGCGGTGAAGATCGCCGCCCAGAACATGCATGAGGAGGGCTCGGGGGCGTTCACCGGCGAGGTCTCCGCGCCGATGCTGGTCGAGCTCGATGTCGAGGCGGTCGTCCTCGGCCACTCCGAGCGGCGCCAGTACTTCAACGAGACCGACGAGGCGCTGGCGCGCAAGGTGCCCGCGGCCCTCGCCGCCGGCCTCGAGCCGATCCTCTGCGTCGGCGAGAGCGGGGAGGCGCGCGACGCGGACCAGACGAAGGGAGTGCTGGAGCGCCAGCTGCAGGCCGATCTGGCCGCGGTCGAGTCGATCGACCTGGCGAAGGTCGTCGTCGCCTACGAGCCGATCTGGGCGATCGGCACCGGCCGCACCGCCAGTCCTGAGCAGGCCCAGGAGGCATGCGCCTTCATCCGCGACGTGCTGCGCGAGAGCGGCGCAGTCGCCGACGCCGTGAGGGTCCTCTACGGCGGCTCGGTCAAGCCCGCCAACGCGGCGGAGCTGATGGCGCAGCCGGATATCGACGGCGCCCTGGTCGGCGGCGCGAGCCTGGACCCCGAAGAATTCGCCGCCATCGTAGAAGCGGCATGACGGACCGATGAGTCAATCGGTTGCCTTGGTCATCCTCGATGGATGGGGGATCGCCCGTCCCGGTCCTGGCAACGCAATCTCCCTTGCCAACACTCCAGTCTTTGACCGTCTTTGGGCGCAATTCCCGCATACCGAACTCTCCGCCCAGGGTCGCGACGTCGGGCTGCCCGACGGGCAGATGGGCAACTCGGAGGTCGGCCACCTCAACCTCGGCGCCGGCGCGATCGTCAAGCAGGATCTGGCCCGGATCGACGACTCGATCGCCGACGGCAGTTTCTTCGAGAACGAGGCTCTGCTGGCGGCCTGCGAACGCGCTCGCCGCAGCCCGCGCGGGCGCCTGCATCTGCTCGGTCTCGTCTCCGACGGCGGCGTCCACTCCGGCTGGGAGCACATCGAGGCGACGATCGAGCTGGCCTCGCAGGAGGGCGTCCCCGACGTCGTCTTCCACGCCTTCACCGACGGCCGCGACACGCTGCCCCACGGCGGCCGTGGCTATCTCGGCGAGCTGGAGCGCTGGTTGCGCCAGGCGGGTCGTGTCGCCACTGTCAGCGGCCGTTACTACGCGATGGACCGCGATACGCGCTGGGAGCGGATCAAGCTCGCCTACGACGCGATCGTCCACGGCCGTGGCCAGCACGCGAGCGGCTCGGCGGAGGCGATCGACGCCTCCTATGAGCACGAGGAGACCGACGAGTTCGTCAAGCCGACCGTGATCGGCGACTACGACGGCGCTGTGGAGGGCGACGTGGCGATCTTCATCAACTTCCGCCCGGACCGGGCGCGGGAGATGACCCGCGCCCTGGCGGATCCCGATTTCGACGAGTTCTCCCGCGCCGGCGGTCCGGTGCTCGACCTGACGACGATGACTTCGTACCGCAAGGGCTGGCCGTACCCGGTCGCCTTTCCCGAGGCGCGCCCGACGACGACCCTGGCCGAGGTCGTCTCCGAGGCCGGCGGCCGCCAGCTGCACGTCGCCGAGACCGAGAAGTACGCGCACGTCACCTACTTCTTCAACGGCGGCCGCGAGGAGGAGTGGGAGGGAGAGGAGCACTGTCTGGTCGACTCCCCCCGCGACGTGCCCACCTACGACCACAAGCCAGAGATGAGCGCCCGCGCCGCCGCCGACACCTTCGTCTCGCACTGGTCCGGGGGCGACTACCGCTTCGGCATCATCAACTTCGCCAACCCCGACATGGTCGGCCACACCGGCGTCATCCCGGCCGCCGTCGAGGCGGTCGAGGCGGTCGACGGCTGCCTCGGCGACGTCGTCGCGGCGGTCGAGGCGAGCGGCGGCGCCTGCATCGTCACCGCCGATCACGGCAACTGCGACCACATGCTCGAGCCCGACGGCTCCCCCAACACCGCCCACTCGCTCAACCCGGTGCCCCTGATCGTCACCGCCGGGGGCGTCGAGCTGCGCGACCACGGGATCCTGGCCGACGTTGCTCCCACCGCTCTTCAACTGCTCGGAATTCCAAAACCTCAAGCGATGACCGGCGAGTCGCTCGTTGTCGGTTAGGACGAGCGGGGGCAGGCCTGCCGGATTCCCAACGGCCGCTTCGCGGCCTGCAAGATGCTGCGCCTCCGGCGCAAGAATCACTCCGCGGTGCCGGGGGAGGAACCGTCAGACCTGCCCCCGCTCGTCCTTCGACAGGATTCAGTGACTCGATGAGGGTCGAGCCGCAGAGGTTGAGCTTCGAGGTCGAGGCGCGGGACGGGGCAGCCAGGGCCGGGATGCTTCATACCGCACACGGAGACGTTCGGACGCCTGCGTTCATTCCGCTCGCGACGAAGGGGACGGTGCGCGGTTTGGACTCGCTTGAGGTAGCTGGAATGGGCTATCAGCTGATCCTTGGGAATACGTACCACCTGTTCGTCTCGCCAGGGCCGGATCGGATTGCTGCTGCCGGGGGGCTGCATGGGTTCATGGGGTGGGACAAGGCGCTGATCACCGACTCGGGCGGGTTTCAGGTCTTCTCGCTGGCGCACGGCGGGGTGGCTGACGAGGTCAAGGGGAAGGGGCGGCCCGGGGGAGATCATGGGTCGGTTGTCTCGATCGGCGAGGAGGGGGTGCGCTTCAAGTCCTACAGGGACGGCAAGGCGCTGTTCATCTCGCCCGAGGTCTCGATGGAGGTGCAGGCGAAGCTGGGATCGGACATCGCCCTGGTCTTCGACGAGTGCACGCCCTACCACGCCGACCGCGACTACACCGCGCGCTCGATGGAGCGCACGCATCGCTGGCTGGACCGTTGCCTGGAGTGGCACGGGGAGCACGGTCCGGCGGGGCAGGCCGTGTTTGGCATCGTCCAGGGTGGAGTCCACGAGGATCTGCGGTGTGAGTCGGCGCAGGCAGTCGCCGCGGCCGGTGTCGACGGGATCGCGATCGGCGGGACGCTCGGCCGCGACAAGGAGGAGATGCGGGGCGTGCTGGAGATGACCGCGCCGCTGCTGCCCGCGGAGGCTCCCAAGCACCTGCTCGGCATCGGCGACGTTGACGGCCTGCTCAGCGGCATCGCCCTCGGCCTCGACGTCTTCGACTGCGCGATCCCGACCCGCCTCGCCCGCCACGGCACCGCCCTCGTCCCCGACCCCGCCAACCGCTTCCGCCTCGACCTGCGCAAGGCCGGCTGGGAGGGCAACCGCGACCCGATCGCCGAAGGCTGCCCCTGCCCCGCCTGCCAACACCACGACCGCGACTACCTCAGCTACCTCTCACGCGCCGAGGAGCTGACCGCCGTCCGCCTCCTCTGCCTCCACAACCTCACATACATGAACGAGCTTGTAACTCACGCCCGGACCGCCATTGCGGCCGGTTCCTTCAGCTCCTACTCAGCTTCCGTTCTGAAGGGCGCTGCACCCTGGCAAGCGCTCGATTGAGAGGACCGGGGGTGTCCTCCGGCGCAGCGGCGTCCTGTTTTTCGCCCCGACAACATCCCCGGACGGCCGCAATCGAAGAGGCGAAAAACCCAGCAAGCAGGAGGACACCCCCGGTCCTCTCCCTGATGCGCCGTCCTATTCGGTGTTCTTCTTGACCAGTTCCTTGAACTCTTCGACGACCTTTTCCACGGAGTTCCCCGCCACTTCAGTCGCGTGAACTCCGGTTGCCTTGTCGGTGGCGAGGATGACCGCCGCCGCTACCGCCGCGGCTATGAGGACGAGCGCTACCGCGGCGAGCACGAAGCGGACGAAGCGGGAGAACGCGCCGCGTTTCTTGGCAGCCGGGGGCGCGGCCGGCGGCGGTGATGAATAGGGGTCCTGTTGTGGCGCCCGTGCTACCGGGCGGCGGCTCGGCGACGGTGGGCGCAGCTCGGTGCGCTCGGTCTGGTCGAGGCGGCGCGTCGCAGTCTCTCCGCCGAGCACGCCGGTCGCCGCCGTGCCCTCGTCGAGGGGAAGGGTGACGTCCTCGCCCTGCAGGCCCAGCTGTAGGCCGCCGGCCAGCTCGTCGGCGCTGGCGTAGCGCCGCGCCGGGTCGCCTTCGAGCGCCCGCAGGACGGCCCCGCCAAGAGGCCCGGGGACGGCGTCGTTGTAGGTGCTCGGGGCGAGCGGGCGCTCGTTCTGCTGGCGCACCGCCAGCTCGGCCAGGGTCGAGCCCTCGTAGGGCAGGCGCCCGGTGAGGAACTGGTAGAGGACGACGCCGAGCGCATAGACGTCCGTCGCCGGGGTCGCCTCCTCGCCGCGCACCTGCTCGGGCGCGAGGTATGCGGCGGTGCCGACAACCGAGCCGACCTGGGTGATCCGGGTCTGCGCCAGCGCCCGGGCGATGCCGAAGTCGGTCAGCTTGACCGTCATCGCGCCGCCGCCGACCGGGCCGCCGACGATCATCAGGTTGCCGGGCTTGACGTCGCGATGGATGATCCCGCGCCGGTGGGCGTAGTCGAGGCCGGCGCAGGCCTGGATGCCGGCCTCGGCCGCCGTCTCGGGGCCGATCGGCCCCTGTCGTTGCAGGATCTGCGCTCCGGAGCGTCCGTCGACGTACTCCATGACGATGTAGTGGCGCCCGTCGTCGATCCCGGTGTCGTAGACCTGGACGATGTTGGGATGGATCAACTTGGCGACGGCCAGCGCCTCGCGGCGGAAGCGGGCGACGAAGCGCTCGTCGTCGGAGAGGTGCTCGGCGAGGATCTTGACCGCTACGGTGCGCTCGAGAGTCAGGTCGGTGGCGAGGTAGACGTTCGACATCCCGCCGGAGCCGAGGCGGTCGCCAAGCTCGTAGCGGCCCGAGAGGGTCCCGGCCTCCATCATTCGCCTTCTTCCGCGGGGGTACCGGGGCCGACTCCGCCAGAGCTTTCTTCGGAGCCTTCTTCTTCGGCGGGCGGCGCTGGTGGCGGAGCGCTTTCCGGCGCCGCTTCTTCTTCCTTCGGCTTTTCTGCCTTTTCCTTGGCCGGCTTTTCCTTCGGCGCCTTTTCTTCGCCTTTCGGTTCGGTTGGGATTTCCGCGGGGGCGATCGCTTCGGTGGTCGAACTCTTCGCAACTCGCTATCACTTCTTCGAGCCGCACCGCCCCTTCTTCTAGCGCCCGCTTCAGCTTGACGTCCACGCCTTCCAGCGCTTCGATCTGTTCGCCGACCTGCTGGGCGGCGCTTTCGGCGCCAAGGCAGTCTCCTTCGTCGGAGAGCTGCTGAACGGTGTCGAGATTCGCGGTGATCTCCCGCGCGGTCTCGCCGGGCAGCAGCTTGGCGTCTTCGCCGCCGCAGGCGCCGAGAGTGAGTGCCGCGATGGCGGTAAACCCGATGGCGAGCAAGGGTAGACGAAGGCGAGGCATTCGGGCGAGTCTAGACAACCGCCTTAAGCGCAGAATATCCCTGCATCTGAGCATGACTCTGGCCCTCATGAGCCGACCTGGAGGCGGTCCGCCAGGCGGCGCGGAAGCCCGGCGGCGACGATCGAAGCGGCAGCCCGATCGATGTCGTAGCGGGTGCGGTGGAACCGGGCCGCCTGCTCACTCGTGTCGAGCTCGAGCCAGGCGGCGCGCGGATCGCCGTCGCGTGGCTGGCCGACGCTGCCGGGATTGATCAACCACTGGCCCGCGCTGAGGTCGAGCAGCGTGTCGTCGCTCGCCTGGGAGCCGCGGATTTCCTCGCCCTCCTCTTCCACCGTGGGGCGAGCGAAGTAGAGCGCGACGTGCGAATGGCCGATCAGGGCGATCCGGGTCTGCTGCACGTCGAGGCAGGCATCCGCCTGCTCGGCCGAGAGCACGTACTCCCATATCGGGTCGCGCGGAGAGGCGTGGAAGAGGCCGATCCCCTCTCGCTCTCCCGCCGGCTCGAGCTCGCGCAACGACGCCAGGCTGCGCTCGGAGACGTTCTCCCGCGTCCAGGCGACCGCCTCGGCGGCAGCCTCGGAAAAGGCGGCGATGTCGATGCTGCCGAACACCGCGAGGTCGTGGTTGCCGACCAGGCAGATGGCGCAACGTTCGCGCACCAGGTCGGCGCACTCGTCGGGCTCGGCGCCGTAGCCGAGCACGTCGCCGAGGCACCAGATCTCCTCGATTCCGGCGCGGTCGATCGCCCCGAGGACGGCCTCGAGCGCGGGCAGATTGGCGTGGATGTCGCTGATTACGGCTACGCGCATGGCGGCCAGCGTACCCGGGCAAGGTTCCGGTCCATACGATGGGGCCGTGAGTGCAACCGACTCGATAGCCGAGCTGCGCGCCGCCGTCCAGCGGGCGGCGCTGACCCTGCGCGACGGCGAGCCGACCGGCCCGGAGCCGACCCTCGATCGCCCGCCGAAGCCCGAGCTGGGCGACTACAGCTCCAACGCCGCGATGCTCCTGGCGGCGCCGCTGGGCGAAGCGCCGCGCGACGTGGCGACACGGCTCGGCGCCGAGCTCGAACGCGAGCTGGGCGCCGCGCACCATCTCGACCGGGTCGAGGTGGCCGGGCCCGGCTTCGTCAACCTCTTTCTCGCCGACGAGTGGTACCGGCAGGCGATGGCGCGGCTCGCCGCGACCGAACGGGACCTCGGCCCGGCCCCGGTCTCCGCCCCGCAACGGATCCTGGTCGAGTACGTCTCCGCCAATCCGACCGGTCCGCTCCACGTCGGCGGCGGCCGTCATGCCGCCTACGGCGACGCGGTCGTCCGCCTGCTGCGCGCGGTCGGGCACGAGGTCGAGAGCGAGTACTACGTCAACGACGCCGGCGGACAGGTGCAGCGCTTCGCCGCCTCGATCGCCGCGGCGATGACCGGCGCCGAGGGGCCCGAGGACGGCTACGAAGGCGCCTATGTCGCCGATCTCGCCGAGCAGATGAAGAAAGAGGGAGTCGATCCGACCGATACCGAGGCCGTCGGTCGCCGCGGCATCGAGCTGATCCTGGACGGCGTGCGCGCCACCCTCGACCGCTTCGGAGTCGGCTTCGACAGCTGGTTCTCCGAGCGCGACCTGTACGCGAAGGGCGAGGTCGAGGCCGCACTCGAGCGCTTGGAGCAGCGCGGCCACACCTACAAGACCGACGGCGCCCTGTGGCTGCGCAGCACCGACTTCGGCGACGACAAGGACCGCGTCCTGATCAGGGCCGGCGGCGAGCCGACCTACCTCGCCGCCGACGTCGCCTACCACCGCGACAAGCTGAAGCGTGGCTTCGAGCACCTGATCAACGTGCTCGGCGCCGACCATCACGGCTACGCGCCGCGATTGCGCGCGGCCATCGCCGCGCTCGGCGCCGACCCGGAGGTACTTGAGGCGCTGATCATGCGCCTGGTCCACATCGTCGAATCGGGCGAGCGGGCGCAGATGTCGAAGCGCAGCGGCGACTTCGTCTCGCTCGACGAGCTGATCGACGACATCGGCGTCGACGCGGCGCGCTGGTTCATGCTCTGGCGCAGCCACGACACCACCGTCGACCTCGACCTCGAGCTGGCCCGGCGGGAGTCCAGCGAGAACCCGGTCTACTACGTCCAGTACGCCCATGCGCGGATCGCCAGCATCCTGCGCAAAGCGGGCGGCGAGGCGGGCGAGGCGGGCGAGGCGGGGGCGCCGACTCCGGGCACGCCGCTGGTCCCGGCGGAGCGCGACCTGGTCAAGCGCCTGCTCGAATTTCCCGACGAGGTGCGCGAGGCGGCGGCGCGGCGGGCGCCGCACCGCATCTGTGCCTACTCGACGGCCGTCGCCGCCGACTTCCACGCCTTCTATCGCGACTGCCAGGTCGTCGGCGCCGAGGGGGAGGGGGTCGAGCGTTCGCGCCTCGGCCTCTGCCGGCTCACCCAGCGGACGATCGCCGCCTCGCTCGGCCTGCTCGGCATCTCCGCCCCCGAGCAGATGTGAGGGTCCTGGCGGAGATCCCCGCCCGGTCCTCGTCGGAGCTGCGAGCAGGGACGCTGCGCCGCGCCGACCTCGCGGTGTACGGCGACCTGCGGCGGGAGCTGGGCGTTGCCCGCGTCGTGCTGATGACCGGCACCGGCACCGGCCGGCGCGAGGTCGCAGCCGGACTCGCGGCCGCCGCGGCGGCCGCTGGGACACGCACGGCGCTGCTCGAGTGCGACCTGGTCGAGCCGGGGCTGGCCGAGGCGCTCGGGCTGGCCGTCGCCCCGGGGCTGCACGAGCACCTGCGCGGCGCGGCCGAGGTGGGGGGGATCCTCAAGCCGCTCATCCTCGCCGGCCCCGGCTCGGCGCAGGCGACCGAGCCGCTCGTCTGCATCGTCGCCGGGCGACCGTCAGCCGATGGCCCGCGGCTACTCGCCTCCCCGGCCATGACCGCCGCTGTGGATGGCCTGCGCGCCGCCTACGAGCTCGTCGTGATCGCCGGCCCGCCGCTCAGGGACGAGCTCTCGCTCGCCACCCTGCTCGGCCTGGCGGACGCGACGGTCGCCTGCCTCGAGCCGTCGGAGCCTCGCGATCTGCCGATCACCGTGACCGGCCTGGTCATCCAAGGCTGAACCGGCCCCACGAATACCTCCCGCTACAGGTCGTAACGGGCCAGGTCGGTCTCGAGCCGCTCGGCGTCCTCGCCTTGCGGGCCGTTCGCCGTCGTGCCGCCCGGCCCCGGCGGCTTTGCGGCCCGCCGCCAGCGCAGCACTCCGAGGGCCAGCGCCAGCACGGCGACGATGAAGGCGATCACCGGCACCAGGTAGGCGGAGAGGTCGAAGCCCGAGCCCTCGGGCAGGGCGAGCACCGCCGGGCCGTACTGGGCGACCAGCGCGTCCTTGACCTCGGCCTTGCTCTTGCCTTCGGCGATCAGGCGCTTGACGAGGACGCGCTCGCGCTGGGCCTGCGGCGATTCGGCCAGCTCCAGCAGGGTGCCGCAGATCGGGCACATCACTTCGCCTTCGACGTCGTTGACGCTGGTCTGTGGCGTCGCGGCCAGGGCAGGGAATGGGATCGCCAGGGCGAGCACCAGCACCAGCAGTGCACGGGGCGCGTTTCTCACGCATAGCAATAGAAAGGCGCCCCGCCGGCTCACGGGTGGCCCTCGACGATCGGCACGACCTGCTTTTCGAGGAACCTCTGGTCGACCGGCCCACGCCAGATCAGCGCCAGGCGGCCGTGCGGGTCGACGAGGAAGTTCTCGGGCACCCCGGTCGAGCCGAAGGCGGCGCTGCGCTCGTCGCCGACCGAGCGCAGCTGCCGGTAGCGAATGTCGTAGTCGTGGACGAAGGCGAGCGCGTCGTCGCTGTTGTCCTGGACGTTGATGCCGAGCACGCTGACACCGCGCTTGCGGTATTCGCGGACGAAGCGGTCGAGCACGGGGGCCTCCTGCCGGCAGGGGATGCACCACGAGGCCCAGAGGTTGACCAGCACCCAGCGACCGCGGTAGTCGGCGATCGAGCCCTGCTTGGTTTCGTCGCCGAGCACCGGCAGCTCTTTATCGGGCACCGGTTCGCCGACGGCGATCTTCGCCTCGCCCTTGCTCAGCAGCCCGAACGTGAGCAGGCCGATCACGGCACAGACGGCAAGGAAGGCGAGGAAGGCGCGAGTGCTCACGGGGGAGGGAACACTAGCCGTCGCCAGGGTACGGCCTGGCCGTAGAATCAGCGCTGATGCGGCGGTAGCTCAGTTGGTAGAGCGCGAGCTTCCCAAGCTCGAGGTCGCGGGTTCGAACCCCGTCCGCCGCTTTTTCGGTCGCTACTTTTTGGTCTGAGGCGGGCTGAACCCAATCGGATGCTTTGGTTTCGGCGGGGGAGGGGTTGCAAGTTTCTTCAGGGCCTTGAAGAGGGCATCGAGATGCTTCTCATGTTCACCGAACTTGCCTGCGGCACTCTTCTCGAGGTCGCTGATCCTTTTCTCGAGCTCTCTGTAGCCAGCTGCCGCCCGGCGGATCTCGACAAACGCACGCATGATCTCGATGTTGACTGCAACTGCTTGTTTGCTGCGCAGGACACTTGAGAGCATCGCAACGCCCTGCTCCGTGAAGACATATGGCCGGTAGCGACGGCCTCCATGTCCGTCAGTTGAGGTGCCAGATTGGCTCCTCAAGTCCGTGAACTCTTCTGCCGTAAGTCGGAACATGAAGTCGGGCGGGAAGCGGTCTTCGTTGCGTCGCACCGCTCGGGTCAGACCTTTGGTTTCAACGCCGTACAGCCCTGCAAGATCCTGATCGAGCATGACTTGGCGACCCTGAATGATGAAGATGCGAGCCTGGATAGCAGCGGCTGGGACGGCTGCTGTCTGCTCTGCGATGGTCGTCTCATCCAGTGGCATCACCGAAGATTGACAGGCGGATCGGCCGCAATGAATTGTCTATAGGGACGCGGTGTGGACGGCGCCAAAAGGTTCCCCAGCGAAGTCTTGATGCAAGGGCATGCGGGAGGAGGGCCGGAGACCACCCCGCTTTTCCCATCTTGTGGGTTGGGATTCTCCTTCAGGCGCGTGCCTTGCTCGCGGCTTTGCGGCTCTTTTTCCGCCGCGATCCGTTTTCGCTTGGTTCGACCACGCGGTAGAAGTGCTCGATCGCGCCGCGGACCTGGCGTTCGTCGACGACCTTGACCAGGTTGGAGTGGCGCAGCTCGGTGACGTGGTAGTTGACGGTGCTCAGCGGTGCCTGCAGCTCCAGGCTGAGGTCCTTCGGCGACAGCGTGCGGCCCCTATCGATGCTCAGCACTTCGAGGATTGACACGCGGAGTGGGTGGGTATTGGCACGAGCTAGGCGTTCCCAATTCACAACTACCTCACTTTCGTTGACTGGGGAATACCTAAAAATAATAGCTCACATCATCAAAATCGGGTAATCTAGCTTCATGGTTACTCAGCGGAAGGGGAATCGGATGAGCGGGGGAGCAAGGACGCGGAGCAGCTTTGCAGCTGTGCTTTTGGCTCTGGGCATGACGTGCCTGCCGGCGGCGGCCCGCGGCGACACCGCCGGGATAATCGCCCCGTCCGACCCCGAGAATCCGACTGTGGACAGTGGCTGGCAGGCCGGGACGTGCAAGATCGACGCCCCGACCAAATGCTCGGTCGCCACGCCTGACCAGTTCTTCGAAGAAGCCGCCGGGCATCCGCAGGTCGGCTTCACTCAGTTCATCGTCAAGAACAAACCAGGCCTGGTCGGGCCTGAAGAACCGGTCGGGGCGCTCAAGACGGTGCGGGTGGATCTTCCTGCCGGGTTGAGCGTCAACCCGCAGGCGACCCCGCAGTGCAGCCAAGCCGATTTCGAAAGCAATCCGACGATCCTCTGTCCCGGGGCGGCCGTGGGGGAAAGCCAGGTGACGGGTTCGGTCCTGGGCGTGCCGTCGCCCGTGCCGCTCACCGCGACCGTCTACAACATCGATCCCCCCTTTGGCGAGCCGGCGAGGTTCGGCTTCAACCTCGCCGGCAACAACATCTACCTGCGCGCCGACGTCGCCTGGGACGGCAACTACCACGAGGGCTTCACGATCGACGTTCCCGCCGTCCCCCTCGTCGAAGGCCTGATCCTGAAAAATCGCCTCGTCTTCAACGGCCGCGCCGGCGACGGCACCTTCATCACCACCCCGAGCACCTGTTTCGATCCCGAACGCCCGCCCCACGAACACGTCTACTCGACCTACCTTCTCGCCGGCTCGATCGCCGAAGAGGCGCAGCCGGGCTACGTCTTTCCGCAGAGCGCCCAGCCGCCATTCGAGTCGCCGCTGCCCGAAGGGAAGCTGCCGATTGATTGCCCCGGTGTGCCCTATGAACCGGCGCTCGGCGTTGATCCGGGCACTGCGCAGACCGACTCGCCGGCCGGTCTTAGCGCCGATGTCACGATCCCCCACATCCTCGGCGGCGGTTCGCGCGAAAGCTCGCAGACCAAGCAGGCCAAGGTCACGCTGCCGCTCGGCATGGGCATCAACCCCTCGGCGGCGACCGGGGGGCTGCAGACCTGCACCGACACGGAGTTCGGCAAGGGGTCGACGCGACCGGTCGCCTGTCCACCGGCCTCGAAGGTCGGCGTTGCCTCGATCGAGACGCCGCCGCTTCCCAATGGCTCGCTGACCGGCACGGTCTATGTCGGCAAGCAGGAAAGCCGCGACCCGACCTCTGGCCTCGAGTACCGGATCTTCGTCGACGTCGAGTCGTCGCGGTACGGGATCTCGGCGCGCCTCGTCGGCAACGTCAGCGCCGACCCGACCACCGGGCAGCTGACGACCAGCTTCGACGACAAGGAACTGGGCGGTCTGCCGCAGGTCCCCTTCAGCTCCTTCAAGCTCGACTTCGACGACGGGCCGCACGCGGTGCTGACCAGCCCCGGCGCGTGTGGGCCGAACAAGACCACGGCCGTGATGACCCCATGGACGGGGAACGCCGCGGCGACCCCCTCCGGCGAGTTCTCGCTCAGCACCGCTCCGGGCGGCGGCAAATGCGCCAAGACCCTCGCCGACCGCCCCTTCGCTCCGAGCTTCGCCGCGGACACGAACAAGCCGGCGGCGGGCGAGTTCAGCCCGCTGCACATGAACATCGCCCGCAGCGACGGCAACCAGGAGCTGAAAGGGGTCGACGTGACCCTGCCGCCGGGCCTGGTCGCGAAGCTGGCCGGGGTCAAGTACTGCCCCGGAAGCGTGCTGGCCGCGGCCGCCGCCAACAGCGGCACGGCCGAGGCCGCCGACCCGAGCTGCCCCGGCTCGAGCCTGATCGGCCACGCCGACATCGTCGCCGGCAGCGGCCCCTCGCCGCTCCACGTCAGCGGCAAGGTCTTCCTCTCGGGGCGCTACAAAGGCGCGCCCCTCTCCCTGGCAGTCGTCACCCCCGCCACGGCCGGGCCGTTCGATCTCGGCACGGTCGTGGTGCGGGTGGCGCTCTCGCTCGAGCCGCGCACCGCGCGGGTGCACGCCGTCTCCGACCCGATCCCGCACGTCTACGGCGGCTCCCTGCTCGACGTCCGCTCGGTCTCGGTCAAGCTCGACCGCGACAACTTCACGCTCAACCCGACGAACTGCTCCAAGCTGAGCTTCGGCGGGGCGCTGCTCGGCGGCGGCGCCGACCCGGGCGATCCCGCCGCCTTCACCCGGGCGCCCATCTCCGCGCCCTTCGAAGCGAGCGGCTGCGACAGGCTCGGCTTCCGGCCGAAGCTCTCGCTGCGCCTGACCGGCGGCATGCGGCGCGCCAAGAACCCGCGGCTGCGCGCCGTTCTGACCGCGCGGCCGGGAGACGCGAACATCGCCCGCGCCCAGACGATCCTGCCGCGCTCGCTGATTCTCGACCAGGGCAACCTCTCGAAGGTCTGCACGCGCGTGCAGTTCGCCGCCGACGACTGTCCGAAGAACTCGATCTACGGCAGCGCCGTCGCGACCTCGCCGCTGCTCGACGATCCGCTCAAGGGGCCTGTCTACCTGCGCTCCTCCGACAACGTCCTACCCGACCTCGTCGCCGACCTCCGCGGCCAGGTCGAAGTCGAGCTCGACAGCCGCACCGACAGCTCCCACGGCCGCATCCGCAACACCTTCGACATCGTCCCCGATGTGCCGGTGACCAAGTTCGTCCTCACCCTGCGGGGGGGCAAACGGGGCCTGCTGGTCAACTCGCGGAACCAGTGCCCGCGCAAGAAGCGACACGGGGGCAAAGGCGCGCGGGCGAGCAAGGCGCACAAGCGCAAGCAGGTACGCGGCAAGCGGGTGTTCGTGCGGCTCAAGGGCCAGAACGGCAAGAAGCGGAACACGCGGCCGCGGCTGCTGCTCTCCTGCGGCAAGAAGCACAGGGGCGCCAAGAAGAACAAATAGCCTCCCGCGTCGGTGCGCCCGACGCTTTCGGTCCTGATCGTCGCCTGGAACAGCCGCGAGGAGCTGGCACGGACGCTGCCTGCGCTGTTGCCGGAGCTGGAGGAGGGGGACGAGCTGATCGTCGTCGACAACGACTCCAGCGACGGCACCGCCGACGCGGTGGCCTTGCTGGCGCCCGCCGCGAAGGTCGTCCAGACCGGCCGCAACGCGGGCTTTGCCGCTGGCTGCAACGAGGGGGCCGCGCAGGCGCGCGGCGACCTTCTCGTCGTGCTCAATCCCGACGCGGCGCCGCGCCCCGGCTTCGGCGAGGCGATCCGGCGCCCCTGGCTCGAAGAGCGCGGCTGGGCCGCCTGGCAGGCCCTCGTCGCCGAGGGGGGTGGGACGACGATCAACTCGGCCGGCAACCCGGTCCACTTCACCGGCATCGTCTGGGCCGGTGGGCACGGCAACCCGATCGCGACCGCGCCGGCGGCCGGAGAGGTCGCCGCCCTCTCCGGCGCCTGCCTGGCGATTCCCCGCGCCGGATGGGAGCAGGCTGGCGGCTTCCCCGAGCGCTTCTTCCTCTACCACGAGGACGTTCGACCTCTCGCTGCGGCTGCGCCTTGCCGGGGGGGCGCTCGGGATCGAACCGGCGGCGGTAGTCGACCACGACTACGAGTTCGGCGCCCGCGAGCACAAGTGGCGCTGGCTCGAGCGCAACCGCTGGGCCTTCCTGATCCGCGTCTACCCGGGTGGCCTGCTGCTGCTGCTCGCACCCGCGTTGCTCCTCACCGAGCTGGCGTTGATTCCAGCCGCGATCGCCGCCGGCTGGGGGCGGCAGAAACTTGCCGCGATCGGCGAAGTGATTCGCTGGCTACCACGCCTCCTCCGCGAGCGCCGCCAAGTTCAAGCCACGCGCACCATCAGCGCCTCAGAATTCGCCAGCTCGCTCACCCCCGATCTCGACTCCCCCTTCATCCCGGCGATGGCCCGATCGCTGCCGGTGCGCTCGGCTCTGCGCGCTTACTGGCGAGTCGTGTGCGTGCTCTTGCGATAATCCCCTGTCCGTGGATCCCGGCCGCAAGCGAAAGATCCGGCTCGTGGTGGCGCTCAGCGTCGCCGTGCTGCTTGCCGTTGCGCTCGTCTACACCTCGTTCAGCGCATCTTCGGAGGCGAAAGAACCCTCGCAGCTGATCGGTGTCTCCTCGGGCGGCAGCTACGAGGTGACGGGCAGGGTGGTCAAGCGCTCGGTCCGCCACCATGGCGAGGGGATCAGCTTCCGCGTCGCCGATCGCGACGACGCCGGCGAAAGCATCCCGGTCACCTACACCGGCACCATCCCCGATCCCTTCCGCGGCGGTCGCGAGATCGTCCTGGCGGGCACGATGAAAAGCGGCGTCTTCGTCGGCGAACGCGACACCCTGGTCACCAAGTGCCCCTCGAAGTTCACCACCGGTAGCTCCGGCGAATGAGCGCAGGCCTCGGCAGCGCCGTCCTGGCGCTGGCCTTCCTCACCGCGATCTTCGCCGCCGTCGCGGCGCTGATCGGGCGCGACGGCAACCGCCGCTGGGTCGAGATCTCGCGGCGTGCCGTCTACGGCCTCTTCGTCCTGCTCACCCTCTGCGTGGTGATGATCGAGATCGCCTTCGCCAGCGACGACTTCTCCTTCAACATCGTCCAGCAGCACTCCTCGATCGAGACGCCGACCTTCTACAAGCTGGCGGCGATGTGGTCAAGCCAGGAGGGCTCGCTGCTGCTCTGGGCCTGGGTACTCTCGATCGCCGCCTCGCTGGCCCTGTACGCGACCCGCAACAAGCTGCGCGAGATCGTCCCCTACGCGACCGCGGTGATGGCGGGCATCGCCGCCTTCTTCACCGGCCTGATGCTGTTCGCCGGCGGAGTCAACCCGTTCGCCAAGCTGAGCCCGGCGCCGCTCGACGGGATCGGCCTCAACCCTCTACTGCAGCACCCGAGCATGATGATCCACCCGCCGATGCTCTACTCGGGGTACGTCGCCTTCACGATCCCCTTCGCCTTCGCGATCGGCGCGCTGATCACCCGCCGTCTCGACGCCGCCTGGATCCGCTCGACCCGCCGCTTCGCGCTGATCGCCTGGGCCTTCCTCGGCTTCGGGCTGCTGCTCGGCGCCCGCTGGTCCTACACCGAGCTCGGCTGGGGCGGCTACTGGGCCTGGGACCCGGTCGAGAACGCGGCGCTGATGCCATGGCTGATGGGGACCGCGTTCCTGCACTCGATCATGGTCCAGGAGAAGCGGGGGATGCTGAAAGTCTGGAACGCCTGCCTGATCGTCGCGACCTTCTCGCTGGCGCTGCTCGGCACCTTCCTCGTCCGCTCCGGCGTCCTGCAGTCGATCCACGCCTTCGGCGACAGCACCGTCGGCCCCTACATCCTCGGCCTGATCGGCGTCGTCCTGATCGGCTCGACCGCGCTGATCGTCTCGCGCCTCGACGACCTGCGCGCCGAGAAGCGGATCGACTCGCTCGCCTCGCGCGAGTCGGTCTTCCTGGTCAACAACCTGCTCCTCGTCGCGCTCGTCGTGGCGATCTTCTGGGGGACCTTCTTCCCGCTGATCTCGGAGCTGTTCACCGGCGACAAGTCCTCGCTGGCGGCGCCGTGGTTCGACCGCTACACGACGCCGCTGGCGATCGTGCTCGTGCTCTTCACCGGGATCGGCCCGCTGCTCGCCTGGCGGCGGGTCAGCTGGGACTCGGCGAAGCGCGTCTTCCTCGTGCCGGCGATCGTCGCCACTCTCGCCGGCCTCGGCCTGGCGCTCTTTACGGACGCGGCCGCCAAGCCCTGGGCGCTCGGCCTCTTCGCTTTCGCCGCCTTCGCCCTGACCGGCTTGGCACAGGAGTTCTGGCGCGGCGCGGCGGCGCGGCGCTCGCTGCACGGCGGCTCGCTGCCCGCCGCCCTGGTCGCGGTCGTCGCCCGCAACCGCCGCCGCTACGGCGGCTACATCGTCCACGCCGGGGTCGCCGTGCTGCTGATCGGCATCGCCGCCTCCTCGAGCTTCCAGACCAAGGAAGACGTGCGCTTGCGCCCGGGGCAGAGCGCCGTCGTCGACGGGTACACCGTGACCTACGTGCGGCCGACCGCCAAGGTCGACCCCCTGGCCTTCACCGCCGGTGCGGTCCTGCGCATCGAGAAGGGCGGCAAGAGCTTCCTGCTGCACCCCGACCGCCGCTTCTACCGCCCGACCGGGGTGGAAGGGGGGACGATCTCCAACTACTTCGCCGGCGAATCCGACAGCGACATTGGCCTGCAGGCGGGCTTCCTGAGGGATTTCTGGACCGCCCTGCAGCCCAGCATCGTCGGCATACAGCGCCACGCCCGCGCCGCGGACAAGGGCTTCGAAGCGTGCGTCTCGGGAGCGCCCGGCACGCCGTCGCAGTGCCGGGCTGTATCGCAGCTGATGCGGGCGGCGGCGGCCAATCCCAGCCTGCGTCCCACCGCGCTGGCCCAGATTGAAAGCCTGCAGGTGGCGACGGCGCAGCGGATCGCCCAGGGCTATCTGGCCGAAGACGCAACGGCCACCTTCCGCGTCATCGTCAACCCGCTCGTCACCTGGATCTGGATCGGCGGGTTGATCTCCCTCGCCGGCGGGCTGATCGCGATCTGGCCGGCCCGTGGGGCGCGTCGCCGCCCGGCCGCGGATACGGAGCTGGAGGCTCTGAAGGAAGCCAAGTACCGCGAGATCCGCGACGCCGAACTCGATCACGCCGCCGGCAAGCTCTCTGACGAGGACTTCGCCCTGCTCGACGCCGAGCTGCGCAAGGAGGCGGTCGAGATCCTCGACGCGGAGCAGCCGGCCGAACCGGTTTAGTCTGGGAACAAATATGAGCACTCGACGGCATCCGCGCGACTCGGCCCTGTGCGTGCTCCTCGTATTCGTGGTGGTCCTCGTCGTCGGCTCCTCCGCTCAGGCGGCAGCGAGTTGGACGGCATCGGCCGCGGACGCGACGGCCCGCGAGGCGCTGCGTTTCTGGACGCCGGCCCGGATGCGGCAGGCCCGACCGCTGGACATGCCAAGGCCCGAAGGCAGCGGCCTGGCAAGGCAATCCGCGGCGGAAGCCGGGGCCGACCCGGTGCGGGGCCTGGAAGGGGACGCGCGGGCACGTTCCGAGTTCGCCGCGGTCGCCGACCCCACCGCGCCCGGATACAGGCAAAACGGCGTGATCTTCATCGCCCTGCCGGGAGGCTTTGGCCTCGCCCGCTGCTCCGGGACCTCGGTCAACGCCCCCAATCGCGGTGTGGTCATCACCGCCGGGCACTGCGTCAACGAGGGCGGCGCCGGCCACTGGTTCAACCGGGACTGGGTCTTCGTGCCCGGCTACCACGACGGCGTGCGGCCCTTCGGCGTCTTCGTCGCCAAGTGGCTCGGCGCCACCGCGCCCTGGGTCAACGGCGGCAGCGAGAACGCCGACGTCGGCGCCGCGGTGGTCTCGCGCAACGAACGTGGCCAGCGCCTGGGCGCCGCCGTCGGTGGAGACGAGATCGCCTGGAACCTCTCGCCGAACCAGGTCTTCGACGTCCACGGCTACCCGGTTGAAAAGCCCTTCGACGGGGCGACTCAAAGGCTCTGCTCCGGCGCCCCGTTCCTCGGCCACGACCTCGCGTCGTTTCTCTGGCCCGGCCCGCTCAACCTGGCGCTGACCTGCGACGTGACGGGGGGCGCCTCGGGGGGCGGCTGGACGATCCACGGCGACGTCCTGAATGGGGTCACCAACTACGGCTACGGCGACGACTCGACCACCGATTTCGGCGCCTACTTCGGCGAGGCGGTGCACGCGCTATACGCGCGCGCCGCGAGGGTGCGATGAAAGCTCGCCCCGCATGCGCCTGCCTCGCGCTGGTCGCGGCGCTCGTCGTTGCGCAGCCCGCTTCCGCGGAGCCCCCTCCGTCCGCGCCCGCGCTCCTGGCCGGGGCCTCCCGGCTGAACGACGAGCTGGCGCTCCTGGGTCAGGGTTCGAGCGCTCTTGGCCTGCCACGTGACCAGGCCTTCTCCGAACTCAGATTCGAGAACAGCGACGGCTATGCGATCACGGTCGTCGCCTACGGCCAGACCGTCGCCCTCAGCGTCAACCGTGCTCATCGTCAGCGGAAAGGCCGCGGCCCCGCTTCGACCGTGACCTATCTCGCCCATGGCAAGGTCACGCCGACGTCGATCGCGGCTTCCTTCGGCGACCGCGGCAGGATCGATGTCCGCTTCCGGCCGTCGGGCGGGAAGCTCCGCGCCACGCATAAAGCAGGTTGCAAGAGGCCTGGCGGCGGCGTCCTGGCCCGCTTCGGCACCTTTGCGGGCGAGCTGCGCTTCCAGGGCGAGGGCGGATTCACCTCCGCCGAGGTTCACCGCATTGCCGGGCGGTCGGTCGATTTCAATGCGCTGGTCGCCTGCCTCTTCGGCGCGACGCCTCGGAGCCCGCGGGCGGTGCTGCCGGCGCCGAAGCTCCCCTGGGGCCTTCATCTACCGGGCGCCGAGGCGGGCGTCCGCCAGGCGATCCTGGACACGCCGGGCGTGCGGACGCATCCGAGCCGTGGGCCCAAGCCCACGGCCCTGCTAGCCGACCACAAAACCCCGCTGACCCGAACGGTCTTCGCCGCGCAGGTGCGCGGTCGGGGCAAGGTGCGCCTCCTCGCCCTCGAGTCGGCCAGCGAAGGTTCGATCGGCGTCATCCGCTTCGTCAAGGCCCAGGCGGACCCGTCTGTCTTCAACGTCGACGGCATCCTCTCCAGCGCGAGCATCGAGCCGCCCGCACCGTTCAGCGGCACGGGTGCCTACGAGCAGGGTCCGGGCAACGCGAAGAGCTGGACCGGCTCGCTCGCGGTCTCGTTTCTCGGCGCGCCGCACGTGCCGCTGACCGGCCCGCTGTTCGTCGCCCGGCTCGCGCGCGGCTGGTAGCCGGCGCAGCGCGAAGATCGCTAGATCTTCAGCAGCACGACGGTGTTGACGGCGAAGAGGACCGCGAAGAAGACCGTGGCGCGATCCAGATTGCGCTCGACCATCGAGCCGCCGCCGAAGGAACTGCCGCCGCCGCCGATCCCGAAGGCGCCGGAGAGCCCGGCGTCTTTGCCGGAGTGCAGCAGGATCAGGAAGATCACGATGCCGGCGATGATCACTTGGAGGACGGCGAGAAGCGTGTACACATGAGGCAGTCTAGACGACCGATTCGAATTGCCGCACCCGCGGATGACGCGCCTGGCGCGGCGCTGGATCGCCACCCACCTCCTCACGAATAGCTCTGCTATTCGCTCGTCGGCGTGCGGCGCCCAGCTTGGCCAGTCACGTCCCCGCGTGCACGTCAATTGCAAATCGTTCGCCTGGCCTGCCCGCAGACAAAGTTCGCGCAGTTGTCTCAATAGTTGACAAATTATGTTAGTTTGTCAACGACAAGGTTCCCACTTGCAAGGAGATTGCATGGAGGCTGCTGCGCACGCTCATTCGCACGACGAGTTGGATCTCAATCCGGCGACGTGGACCGACCCGAAGCGCTACGCGTGGCTGCTCGGACTGATCGTGCCGTCGCTGCCGTTTCTCGCCTGGGGCCTGGTGACCCTCACCGGGCTCGGGGTCTTCTGGTTCTACGGGCCAATGCTGGTTTTCGTCATCTTCCCCGTGTTGGACGTGCTCATCGGCATGGACGCCGAGAACCCACCCGACAGCATCATCAAGTGGCTCGAACAGGACCGCTACTACCGCTGGTGCACCTACCTCTTCATCCCGGTCCAGTACGCGGGGCTGATCTTCGCCTGCTGGCTCTGGGCCGACGGTGGCCTCTCAACGGTCGACAGCATCGGCCTGGCGCTGACGATGGGCATGGTCAGCGGGATCGCGATCAACACCGCCCACGAGCTCGGCCACAAGCGCGCCGACCTGGAGAGGTGGCTGAGCAAGGTCGCCCTCGCGCAGAGCGGCTACGGCCACTTCTTCATCGAGCACAACCGCGGCCACCACGTCCGCGTCGCCACCCCCGAGGACCCGGCCAGCTCGCGCCTGGGGGAGAGCTTCTGGGCCTTCCTGCCGCGCACCGTAGCCGGCAGCCTCAGCTCGGCCTGGGGGATCGAGCGCGCCCGCCTGGAGCGGATGGGCAACTCGGTCTGGTCGATCCACAACGACATCCTCCAGGCATGGGCGATGACCGTCGGCCTGTTCGCTGCGCTGGCGATCGTCTTCGGCCCGGTCGTGCTGCCCTACCTGCTGCTGCAGGCGGTGCTCGGCTTCTCACTGCTCGAGGTCGTCAACTACCTCGAGCACTACGGCCTGCTGCGCGGGAGGAAAGAGGACGGGCGCTACGAACGCTGCCTGCCGCGGCACAGCTGGAACAGCAACAACGTCGCCTCCAACGTGCTGCTCTACCACCTGCAGCGCCACAGCGACCACCACGCCAACCCGACCCGCCGCTACCAGGCGCTGCGCCACGTCGAGGAGGCCCCCCAGCTCCCCACCGGCTACGCCGGGATGATCGTCCTCGCCTGGTTCCCGCCGGTCTGGCGCCGGGTCATGGACGGGCGCCTGCTCGACCACTACGGCGGCGACCTCGACCGGGCCAACATCCAGCCACGGGCGAAGCGCAGGGTGCTGGCCCGCTACGGGAGTGCGGGGGCGTGAGTGCGTTTCGCTGTCCCGGTTGCGGCTACGTCTACGACGAGGCGGTCGGTCATCCCCGCGAGGGCTTCCCGGCCGGCACCCCCTGGAGCGAGGTTCCGGACGACTGGCACTGCCCCGACTGCGGCGTTCGCGACAAGGTCGACTTTGAGCCGATCGGCGACACGGGCGAGTGACCGCCTCCGCTGGCACGATTGGCGGCGTCGTGGAGGCGCGCACCCCATATCCGCAGGCGGCTCGGAAACTGCTGCGCGACACGCTGCTCGCCGCCGGCCGCGACGAGGTGCAGCAGCGCCCCTGGCCGGAGATCACGATGGCCGATATCGCCGCCGCCGCGGGGGTCAGCCGCCAGACTCTCTATAAGGAGTTCGGCAGCCGCAACGAGTTCGCCCAGGCGCTGGTCATCCACGAGGGCGAACGCTTCCTCGACGCCGTCGACACGGCGGTGCTCGAGCACCTCGACGATCCCCGCGCCGCGATCGGTGCCGCGCTCGAGACCTTCCTGCGCACCGCCGGCGAGGATCCGCTCGTCCGCATCCTGCTCAGCGACGACGGCAGCGCCGGACTGCTTCCTTTCGTGACCACGCGGGGCGCGCCGGTGGTCCAGTGGGCGACCTCCCGCCTGACGACGACGATCGAAGCGGGCTGGCCACAGGCGCCACCGCCGAAAGCCCGCCTCCTCGCCGAGAACCTCGTCCGTCTCGCGATCAGCCACATCACCGCCCCAGGCGACCCCCCCAAGACCACCGCCACCCAGACCGGTGAGCTGCTCGGCCCCTTCGTCGACGAGGCTCTGGGCCGCAAATAGCGCGCTTCCGCGAGGTGCCTGGGGGAGAGGTTCCGCCGCTAGAGCCTTGGAATGGCAATGCTCCTGATCGATACGACAGCGACTGGAAATGCTGATGGTATTATTGATGGTATGAGAACTACCATTGACAATGCCGGAAGGATTGTCGTGCCAAAGGACCTGCGCAGTGCCCTGAACCTCCTTGGAGGAGACGAGGTCGATATAGAGCTGGATGGAGAAAGGCTCACGCTGACGCCGGCACCGCGACACGCGAAGGTGCGTCGGGGGCCGGATGGCATCCTCTCGGTTGAGCTCGGCATTCCGGAGCAGGGACCCGAGGACATTCGCGAAGAACTGGAACGAATTCGGCGATGACCGTTCCGGACAGCACGGTATTGGTGGCGGGCTGCGTCGTCAACCACCGCTTTCACGCCGTCGTCAGGTCTGCCGTCTCCGAGGTGCGGGCCGAAGGTCGCCTGGTGGCACACACCATGGCCGAGGCCTATTCGGTGCTGAGCGCTCCGGCGGGCGTCTACAGAGTGGAACCGGGGGTGGTGGTCGACTACCTTGAGGGGCTCCTTGGCGATTCGCTTCCGATTCAGCCTCGTCCAGCGTCCTATCGGGAAGCTCTCGAGCTTCTCTCGCGACGGCCGGGGTGGAGCACCCGTCTTCGATGCCCTCATAGCCCTGGCCGCGCGGGACGCGGACGCGACGCTGATCAGCCTCGATCGACGCGCGAAGCCCATCTACGAGCTCTGCGGCGTCGAGTTCCGGTTCCTCGACGAAGGCTAGGCCCGCGGCCGTTTGCCGTGGTAGATGACAAAACCTGGTCTGAATCCCAGGCGCTCGTAAAAGCGGTGGGCGCCGACATTGGTCTTGGTCGTCGTGATCGCCATGTCATCGATGCCGAGCTCTCCCAGGCGTTCCCAGGCAGCCTCGATCAGCGCCTCGCCGACGCCGCCGCCACGGTGGTCCGGCAGCACGGAAAGGGTCTCCAAAGCAGCGGCGCGATCACCGGTCTGCCATGAGGCGTACCCCGGCCCGACGGTGACGAAGGCGTAGCCGATCGGGCCACTGTCGTCCTCGGCAATGACGAAGAAGGCGTCGGGGTCTTCGAGCCAGCGGACGTACTTGGAACGGCGCATTCGCCAGGCATCCGCGAGGTCGCGCCCGGGGGTCCGCGGGTCGAGCTCGGGAGTGACCCGCACGTGGTGCTCCTGCAGCGCGTTCCACATCGGTTCGACCGCGTCGATCTCCTCCTCCGTGCTCTCGAAGCGCAGGCGCATCGCTCAGACCTCGACGTCAACCGCGGCCTGGCTGACCCGCTGCACGAGCGCCCTCATCGATCTCCCCGCGGCATCGGTGGAAACTACACCTGCCGCGGCATAGTCTTCGTCGATGGCCAAGTGGGGAGTTCTCGTCGTCCTTGGGGCCGCGCAGTTCCTGATGGTCCTCGACCAGGCGGTGATGAACGTCGCGATCTCGCAGCTGGTCGAAGACTTCGACACGACGGTGACGACGATCCAGATGGTGATCGCCCTCTACGCCCTGGTGATGGCCGGGCTGATGCTGACCGGCGGCAAGCTCGGCGACCTCTGGGGCCGGCGGCGCGCCTTCACGATCGGGTTGGTCATCTACGGCGCCGGGTCGGCGCTGACGGCTGCCTCCTGGAGCGTGCCCAGCCTGACGCTCGGCTGGTCGATCCTCGAGGGGATCGGCGCCGCTCTGGTGATGCCGGCGCTCGTCGCGCTCGTCGCCGGCAACTACAAGGGCGCCGACCGGGCGATCGCCTACGGCGTGCTCGGCGGCGTCGCCGGGGCCGGCATCGCCGTCGGCCCGATCCTCGGCGGCTGGATGACCACCGACTTCACCTGGCGGCTCGTCTTCGTCGGCGAGGTCGTCGTCGCGCTCGGCATCCTCTTCGGCTCGCGGATGATCCGCGAGCCGGAGCGCGAGCAGGGGGCGTCCGAACTCGACTGGGTCGGCAGCGTGCTCTCCGCCTCGGGCCTGGCGCTGATCGTCTTCGGCGTCCTGCAGGCGAGCAACTGGGGCTGGCTGGCGCCGCGCGCCTCGCCGATCGAGCCCTTCGGCTTCTCCCTGACCCCGTTCGTGGTCGCCGCCGGGGTGCTGGTCCTCGCCGGCTTCGCGTCCTGGGAGCGGCGCCGCGAGGAGCACGGCCTGGCGCCGCTGGTCCACCTCGGCATGCTGCGCATCCGGGCGCTGCGCGGCGGCATCTCGATGCTGCTCGCCCAGAACCTGATCCTGATGGGGATCTTCTTCACGATCCCGCTCTACCTGCAGATCGTCCAGGGCCTCGACGCGCTCGAAACCGGAGTGCAGATGCTGCCGGCCTCGGCTGGGCTCTTCATCGCCGCGATCGCCGGCTCCGCCCTGGCCAAGCGCTTCCCGCCGCGGCCGCTGGTGCGCGTCGGCCTGCTCGTCGTGCTGGTTGCGATCGTGATCCTCTTGAGCACGATCGAGCCCGAGCTCAACAGTGGAGCCTTCTTCGTCGCCACCGGCGTGCTCGGGATCGGCATGGGCCTGATCGTCTCCCAGCTCGGCAACGTCGTCCAGTCCGCGGTCGGCGACGACGACCGCAGCGAGGCCGGTGGCCTGCAGAACACCGCCCAGCAGCTCGGCTCCTCGCTGGGCACGGCGGTGCTCGGCGCGATCGTGATCAGCGGCCTGATCGCCGCGTTCAGCGCCAACGTCACCGGCGATCCGGCGATCGCCGGTGACGTCAGCAAGCAGGTCGAGCAGCGGATGAGCGCCGGTGGCAGCTTCGTCGCCTCCTCGCAGGTGAAGGCGTCCGCCGAAGCGGCCGGCCTCGACACCGCGACCGTCGAGGCCGTGGTCGGCCACTACGAAGACGCCCAGCTGAAGGCGCTGAAGACGGCCTTCCTCTTCGCCGCCTTCCTCGTCCTCGCCTCGTTCTGGACGACCCGGCGCCTGCCGACGCAGCGCTTCGACCAGTTGCAGGCCGGCCCCGACCCGCCCCGCGCCGAGCCTGCCGTAGCCTGAGTCGGTGTCCGACTCGATCCAAGACCACCCCGGGTCGCCCGACGAGCGGGCCGCGGCGGGCAAGGCCGCTCGCACCGCCGCGCCGCGCTCCAGCCACGCCGAGTGGACGCCGGCGAGCGATCGCGCCGACCCGGTCGAGCTGCTCGAGCGCCAGGCCGCTTCGCGCGTGGGCCGACTGGTGCCGCTGCGCTACGGCCGCATGCTGGTCTCGCCCTTCACCTTCTACCGGGGCGCCGCGGCGGTGATGGCGGCCGACCTCGCCCTGACCCCGCGCACCGGGCTCGCGACGCAGCTCTGCGGCGATGCCCACCTCTCCAATTTCGGCGCCTTCGCCTCGCCGGAGCGCCGCCTCGTCTTCGACCTCAACGACTTCGACGAGACCCTGCCCGGTCCCTGGGAGTGGGACGTGAAGCGGCTTGTCGCCAGCTTCTCCCTGGCCGGCCGCGACCGTGGCTGCAAGGGCTCCGAGCGGCGCGACATCGTGTTGGCGGCGGCGCGGGAATACCGCGAGACGATGCGGCGGCTGGCGCGGATGGGCAACCTCGAGTCCTGGTACCAGCAGCTCGACGCGGATGCGATCGCCGCCCGCTGGGCGACGGCGGTGGGGGGCAAGCAGCGCAAGACGTTTGCGCGCAACGTGGCCAAGGCGCGCGCCAAGGACAGCGAGCGAGCCTTCGCGAAGCTGGTCGTGGAGGTCGACGGGAAGCTGCGCATCCTCAGCAACCCGCCCCTGATCGTCCCGATCGAGGAGCTGGCCGACGAGGCGCAGGGGGTGGACGTCGAAGCGCTCGTGCGCGACGTCCTCTCCGCCTACCGCGACTCGCTCCCGGTCGAGCGGCGCGCCCTGCTCGACGGCTACCGCCTGATCGACATCGCCTTCAAGGTCGTCGGCGTGGGCAGCGTCGGCACGCGGGCCTGGATCGCCCTGCTGCTCGGCCGCGACGGCCGCGATCCGCTCTTCCTCCAGATCAAGGAGGCGCAGCGCTCGGTGCTCGAGCCCTACTCGGCGCCGAGCGAGTTCGAGCTGCAGGGCGAGCGGGTCGTCCACGGGCAGCGGCTGATGCAGGCGGCAAGCGACGTGATGCTCGGCTGGGTCCGGGCAAAGGGAGTCGACGGCGAGCTGCGCGACTTCTACGTGCGCCAGCTCTGGGACTGGAAGGGTTCGGTGGGGGTCGAGTCGATGGACACCCGCGGCCTCATCGCCTACGCCGAGATCTGCGGCATGACCCTGGCCCACGCCCACGCCCGCGGCGGCGACCGGATCGCGATCGGCTCCTATCTCGGCAAGAGCGACGTCTTCGACGTCGCGATGGCCGAGTTCGCCGAGGCCTACGCCGATCAGAGCGAACGCGACTACGAGGCGCTGAAGGCGGCGGTCGATGCGGGTCGCATAGAGGCGATGGCCGAACCGTGACCTGATCCTCCATCAGGTTCCCCAAATCGCCGCTTTGCTCGTGCGTTGAGTACCGATTTGTTTCTTTTACTCATGCTGGATATGAGTGTTAGAGTCGAGGTAGCTGAGCGAGCGGGGATCGGGGAGTATGGCAGTGCCTCCAGGCGATCCAGCAGAGTCAAACAGCGGCGATTCCACCTTTGAGCAGCTGCTCGAAGCGGTTCCGGACGCCATCGTCGGGGTCGACCGCGAGGGCAAGATTGTCCTGGTCAACAGCCAGACCGAGGCGCTGTTCGGCTACCGCCGGGACGACCTGCTCGGACAGGCGGTCGAGGTGCTCGTGCCGGAGCGCTTTCGCGACGCCCATCCCGATCACCGCAAGGACTACTTCGAGGAGCCTCGGACCCGCCCGATGGGCATCGGCTCCGAACTCTATGCGCTTCGCCGCGACGGCACCGAGTTCCCTGTCGAGATCAGCCTCTCCAGCATCGGGACTGAAAACGGGGTTCTTGCCATGGCCGCCATCCGCGATGTCAGCGAGCGCGCCGCGAGCGCGCGGGAAAGGGCGCTTCAGGAGCAGCTTGCCCAGTCGCAACGATTGGAAAGCGTCGGGCAGCTCGCCGGAGGAATAGCTCACGACTTCAACAACATCCTCGGCGTGATCATGAACTACGCGGAGTTCGTCGCCGACGAGCTGCCGGAGGGCTCGCGGGCCGGTCAGGACGTCGAGGAGATACGACGTGCGGCCGAGCGCGCCGCCGCGCTCACCCGTCAGCTGCTGATCTTCAGCCGCCGCGAGGTGGTCAAACCGGAGCTGCTCTACCTGCGCGACGTGATCACGGAGCTGGAGAACCTGCTGCGCAGGGCGTTGGGCGAGCGCATCGAGTTGGTGACGCGCTTCGGCGAGGACCGTTGCGCGTTCGAAGCCGATCCCGGTCAGATCGAGCAGGTGCTGGTAAACCTCGCGGTCAATGCCCGCGACGCGATGCCCGACGGCGGGCGCCTCATCATCGAGGTCGACAGGGCCATGCTCGACGACGAGTACGTCGAGATGCACCCGGACATCGAGCCCGGGACCTACGTTCGGCTGCAGGTGAGCGACACCGGCCAGGGCATGGACAAGGAGACCGCGCGACGGGCCTTTGAGCCGTTCTTCACCACCAAGGGGAAAGCCGAAGGCACCGGGCTCGGGCTTGCCACCGTCTACGGCATCGTCACCGGTTCGGGAGGCCGAATCGACATCTACTCCGAGGTCGGCATGGGTACGACCGTCAAGATCCACTTTCCGGCAAGCGCGGAGACTCCGACCCGGAGCAGGACCGAGACGCGGAGCCTGCCCTTGGGCCGCGGCGAGGTGATTCTCGTCGTCGAGGACGAGCCGGACGTGCGCAGGATGGCCGAGCGCATCCTCGCCAAGGGCGGCTACTCGGTGATCGGAGCCGACGGCGGCGAGGAGGCGGTCGAGATCTGCGAACGGCAGGACCAGCCGATCCAGTTGCTTCTCACCGACGTGATCATGCCAGGGATGCTCGGCACCGAACTGGTCGAGCGGATCAAGCGGATCCGACCCGAGCTGGGGGTGGTGTTCATGTCCGGCTACAGCCACGAGGTGCTCGCACCAGGGGCGCTGGAAGAGCAAGGGGCCAATGCCTTCATCGGGAAGCCATTCAACGCGGTCGACCTGCTTCGGACCGTCCAGGACCTGCTCGATGCCGGCGAGGCGGGCACAAAGGAGACCAGCCGGGTTTGACGATGTCCGCGCGGACGCCGGCATCACTGACGGGCTCGAACGAGGGCGGCGAGCGTAAGCTCGCCCGGGTACTGGCGACGGACGACCGGCCCGAGATCCTGCGGCTGGTCGAGCGCACCTTCAGCGAGACGTACGAGTGCGTGTTCGCCGGCAGCGTCGCCGATGCGCGCAAGAGACTGGCCGAGAGCAGGTTCGATCTCGCTCTCTGCGACATCCAGATGCCCAACGAGTCGGGATTGGTGCTGGTCAAAGAGATTGTGCGCGACCACCCCGATACCGCGATCGTCCTCGTCACCGGGGTCGATGACCACGAGGTCGCCACGCAGGCCTTCGAGATGGGCGCACATGGCTATCTCGTCAAGCCGTTCTGGCCCGGTCAGCTGTTGATCACGGCGATGAACGCGCTGCGCCGGCGCGACCTGGAAATCGCCCAGCGCGCCCACAGCAAAGCCCTCGAGGACCGGCTGCAGATGCTGATGGACCGGGCGCCGGTCCCGATCTACATCAAGGACAGCGAGCGGCGCTACCTCATTGCCAACGAGGTCGCACACGAGGTCGCCGGGCTCAGGCCGGATGACCTCATCGGTCGCACCGACAAGGACATCATGTCCGCGGAGGCCGAGCGACACGTCGCGGAGGCCGACAAACGGATCCTCGAGGGGGGCGGCGCTTACGAGGCGGAGGAAACGCTTGTCGTCGGCGGCGAAGAGAGGACCTTCCTCACGGTCAAGTTCCCCTACGTCAACGACACGGGGCAGATCGCCGGCATCTCGGGGATTTCCACTGATATCACGGACAAGAAGAAGGCCGAAGGGCTGCGCGAGGAGCTGGCGACCGCTCAGGCGCAAGCGATCGATGAGCTCACGGCGTCGCGTCAGGAGACGGTCGAGCGCCTGGCGAAGGCGCTTGAGCTGCACGATGAAGAGACGGGTAGGCACGTGAACCGGATGGCGACGATCGCGGCCTTCCTCGCCGGCCAGGTCGGGCTTGACCGCGACCGTGTGCTGCTGCTGCGCACGGCGGCGCCGATGCACGACGTCGGCAAGGTCGCGACCCCCGACGGCGTCCTCCGCAAGCGCGGCCCACTCACGCCCGCGGAGCGCAGGGAGATGGAGCTCCACACCACAGTCGGCTACGAGATCCTCGCCGATTCCGAGAGTGAGCTGCTGCAGCTCGCGGCGATGATCGCGCTGACCCACCACGAGCGCTTCGATGGCGCCGGCTATCCGCGCGGGCTCGCCGGCGAGGAGATTCCGGTCGAGGGTCGCATCACCGCGGTCGCCGACGTCTTCGACGCTCTGCTCAGCGATCGTTGCTACCGCTCGGCCCTCTCGGTCGACGATGCGGTCGCGGTGATCAGGGAGGGGCGCGGCACGCACTTCGATCCGCGGATCGTCGACGCTCTTCTCGACAATCTCGACCAGGCGCTCTCCCTGCGCGGATAGCCCCTCCTCTCCGCGCAGAGGGGATCTTGAGGCCCGTCGTGAGGCGTCTCTGAAACCGTCTCCTTCGCACCCTTGGACGGCTCAAACGGCCTCAGCTTCGGCAAAGGCCTGGTACACCTCCGACTGGCAGAGCTACGTGGACGGCTTCATCGTGCACCCCTACGGCGGCACCAGCTACGTGGCCGAGGCCGACCACTTTTAGTGATCACGTCGCGCCCGAAATCTGGATGCATAACTGGATGAGCTGCGGGAGAAGGCCGGGATGTCGAAGGCCGCGTGAAGCGCGCCGGCAAGAAGCGCTCGTCGCACGCTGCTGCCGCCTAACCTCAGACAAGACACGCCGCTGGTGCGGCTAGCCTGAGCGGCGATGTCACTCAATCAGAAGAAGGCGATCAAGCTGCTGAAGGAAAACGGCTGGACGCAGGCTCGCGGTGGCAAGCACCAGGTCAAGATGACCAAGAAGGGCCGCCGTCCGATCACGCTTCCGCAGCACAAGGGCCGCGATTACCAGCCTGGGCTCACCAGCGCGATTCTCAAACAGGCGGGGCTACAATGAGGGAGATTCAGCTATGGAGTTGACCGCCCGCATCCACATCGAGGAAGGCAGCTACTGGGCAGACGTCCCAGAGCTACCCGGTTGCTTCGCCTCCGGCGACACCTTGGACGAGCTGTTCGAGTCCCTGCAAGAGGGTGTCGCCCTCTACCTCGCCGACGAGGGGGAGCAGGGCGGCCCGCTCCACGTTGCGACCGCGACGCTGACGGATCGCCCGCTCACCGCTGCGTAGGCCAACCCCGCGACGCGGGGGCTTTCATGCGGCTGAATGGAGTCGAACCATCACGTCCCGTAAAGGACACAAGCCCCTCAAGCTTGCGCGTCTACCAGTTCCGCCACAGCCGCGTGGGGGTGGCGATTCTAGATGTTTGGCGATGCCGGGGCGTGCGGCGTCCTGGGTGGGCCGCTGCGCCGGCGGGTTCGGCTTGCACGCGTCCGGATCGGGCGGTACGCTGCGAACAAGTGTTCGAACGCCTTCGCTTGTTTGACGACGAGGAGGATTGCCCGGTGGACCTGGACCTGACCAAGAGGCAGAAGGAGATCTTCGACTTCATCCGCCGCTACGCGGAGAAAACCGGCTACCCGCCGACCGTTCGCGAGATCGGCAAGGCGGTTGGGCTGCATTCCTCCTCGACGGTTCACGCGCACCTCGCCAACCTCGAGAAGATCGGGCTGCTGCGCCGCGATCCGACGAAGCCGCGCGCGATCGAGCTGCTCATCGACAAGGCGAAGAAGACGATCCGGCCCGACCAGTCCGGTCTTCCGCTGCTCGGCCACGTCGCTGCCGGCGCGCCGATCCTGGCCGAAGAGAACATCGAGGAATACATCGAGATTCCCGACGTGGTCGGCGGTGAGGAAGGCGACTACGTCCTCCGCGTCCGCGGCGAAAGCATGAAGGAAGCCGGCATCTTCGAGGCCGACTACGTGATCGTCCGCCCCGCCGAAGACGCGAGCGACGGCGAGATCGTCGTCGCGCTGATCGGCGAGGAGGCGACGGTCAAGCGCTTCTTCCGCGAAGCCGATCACATCCGCCTGCAGCCCGAGAACGAGACGATGGAGCCGATCCGCAGCGCCGAGGTCTCCGTAATCGGCCGCGTGATCGGCGTCGTAAGAAAAGTTTGACCCGGCCTACGGCCACTTTCCCGACTCTATGAGTCGCTTGTAGCGCCGCTGACGCCTCCGCGCGTCGCGCATCACCAGCGGCAGCAGCCGCAGGGCGAGCCGGGGGAAGAGGTCGAAGAGGCGCAGCAGCGGGCCGCGCCAGCGTGGCAGCACTAGCAGCGGGCGCGGGCGTTCGGTCAGCCTGCCGACCGCGGTCGCGACCTCCCCGGGGGTGAGCAGCCGGCCGGAGAAGGAGCCGGCCGCCGCGGGGTCGTCGAGCTTGTCCTCGAGCATCGGCGTCCAGATGCCGTCGGGACAGACGGCGGAGAGCCGCACGCCCGATACGCCGGATCGGCGCAGGTCGAAGAGGGTGCCGAGGGTGAAGGCCATCGCCGCGTGCTTGCTCGCCGAGTAGTTCACCTCTCCCGGCGCCGCGACAAGTCCCGCCAGCGAGATCACGTTGATCACGTGGCCACGTCCAGCGGGCAGCATCTTCTCCAGTGCGGCGACCGTGCCGTTCATCGTCCCCAGCGCGTTGACGTCGAGCATTGCCCGGCGCGTCGCCTCGCCCTGCTCCCACGACTGGCCGGTAGCCAGCACACCGGCATTGTTGACCCAGAGATCGAGCGTTCCTGACCTGGTCGCGGCGACCGTCGCGATCGCGTGGCAGGCCTCTTGGTCGGTGACGTCGAGCTCGGAGGAGCTGGCGCCGGCGCCGATCTCAGCCGCGGTTGCCGCCGCGGCGGCGGCGTCGATATCGGTGGCCTGGATCAGGTAGCCGCGGCCGGCGAGATCGAGGGCGATCGCACGGCCGAGACCACCGCCCGCTCCAGTGACGACGGCTACCGGCATCCGCGCAGGATATTCGATGCAATCCCTTCGCACGCCCGCGAAAACCAAGCAGGTCGGTGGACGCAGGGAGGGAGTGAGGGGAGCGCACTGTTCGTGCGTGACCCGATCCGACCGACCGAGGACGCCGAGATGCGCCGGTTTGCAGCGGGCGGCCCAGGTACTACCATGCTTAAGCGGGCTAGGCGACCGCGGGGGGAGAGAAAACCCCTCGAGGAAAGTCCGGACACCATAGGGCAAGGCGGTGGGTAACTCCCACCCGGGGAAACCCGCGGGAAAGTGCTACAGAAACATACGGCCGATGGCGCAGCCACACGTGAGTTGCGTACAGGCAAAGGTGAAATGGTGCGGTAAGAGCGCACCGGCGCCGCGGTGACGCGGCGGCCAGGCAAACCCCGCCCGGTGCAAGGCCAAACAGGATCGTCGACCCAGCCCGGCGAGATCCAGGTAGGCCGCAGGACCGCTTCGGCGGCCCTTCGGGACCTCGGTCCCGATGAGATAGATGGTCGCTCTCGACAGGATCCGGCTTACAGGCCCGCTACGGAAAGGCCCTCGAAAGGGGGCCTTTCCAATCTCTTCACAATTTTCTGTCTTAGCGTTTGCTAACGTGCCGCCAACTTCCGCTGAATCTCCGCCACATATCGCGGGGAGCGGGGGACCCACAAGTTGGGGCGAGTCGCCGGCGTCCGCCGGCGTAGCGCAGCTCTTTCAGCGCGAGCCCGTCAGCTAACCCCGTAAGCGTTCGAAAGAGCTATGAAGACAAACGCAAACCGCCCCTGGCGGAAAACTCCGTTCTGGATTCCCCTGCTGCTACTAGTGGCGGCGCTCGCTGTGTCCGCCACGCCCGCCCAGGCGACAACCGGCGGGGCCTCGGCCGTCGCCACGTCCGAAGCGCAGCCGGGAAGCGAAATCGCCTTTGCTCCGATGCGGTGGGCCGGCGCCACCTGGTACGGCCCCGGCCTCTACGGTCGCCACACCGCTTGTGGTCAGCTGCTCGGCCCCAACACGATCGGTGTCGCCCACCGCAACCTTCCCTGTGGCACCGCGGTCAAGTTCGTCTACCACGGCCACGCGCTTGTCACGCGGGTGATTGACCGCGGCCCGTATAGCCGCGGCAATGCCTGGGACCTGACCCAGGCTGCCGCACGCGCGCTCCAATTTGAAAAGTCCGGCGCCGATCGGCTCCGCTTTGCCGTCCCGCTCGAATATGCGGGAAGCTGGCGCTCGACCGGCCACGCCGGCCGCTGACGCCGCTAATCTTCCCGTCCCAGCAGGACTTTTCTACGAGAGGAGCACGGGCATGTCGAGGTTTTTCCAGAAGGCCGGAGTCGCCGATCGATTCGCGGGACGCGGACGATTCGCTGTGGTGGCCGCCCTGTCCGGATGCTTGCTCGCACTCGTCCTGACGGTCGCCGGCGCCGGCGCCGCGACCAACTCGCGCACCACCGTCGTGCTGGGCGCCACCGCGACCGTGCCCGACCCGTCCTGTCCGGACCTGCCCTGCCAGGCGGTGGGAAGCGTCACCGGCTTTCAGGTCAGCACCGACCAGGGAGGACTTCCGTTCAACGTGCGACGGAGCGGCAAGGTGAAGGCGTGGACGCTGACGCTCGCCGAGCCGACCAGCAAGCAGCGCTCCTTCTTCAACGGCTTCTTCGGCACGCCGCCCGAGGCGCGGTTGGCGATCCTGCGCCGGGTCCCAGGCACCGAGCCACCGCGCTACAACCTGCGCAGCCAGGGCTCGATCCACGTGCTCAGCCCCTACCTCGGCCAGACGGTCAAGTTCGGCGCCTCGCTGAAGGTCGAAAAGGGCGACATAGTCGGCATCACGATTCCGACCTGGGCCCCGGCTTTCGCCCAGAACCTCTCGTCGAAAAACGCCTGGCGCGCCAGCCGCGAAGTGGGCAAATGCACCAACACCACCGACGTCCGCCAAGGGCAGCCGCAGCAAAAGGTAGGCACCCGCGCAATCTACGGCTGCCGCTACTCCACGGCGCGGCTGCTCTACACCGCTACGGTCGTAGAGGACTAAAAGCTCTGCCTCCTGCGCTTATCGCGCGGGTGGCGCGAGGGGAGGGGGTGTTCGGACGGGTGAGTCCGCTAACACCCCCTCCCCTCGTGACAGGACCCGCGCGCCTAAGCCGCCGAAGGCAGTACTTCGGGCGTCGCCTGATCTTTTGGCAGGGCAGCCGCGCTGGCGATCAGGCTCTGGAACTCATTCAGCGCCAGGTGCGCGACCGCCTCGAGGATCTCCTCGTCGCTCCAGCCGATCTCCCGCGCCTCCTCGTGAAGGTGGTGCGGGGGAGGGGCTTCGGCTGCGAGCGTCGCCTTGAGGTATGCGAGCAGCGCCGCCTCTTTGGCGTCGCCGGAGCTGAAGCTCCGCGCTCGGGAGACCTCGTCCAGCCCGAGACCGGCGCGGCGCGCCGACTTCGCGTGCTGGGCGGTGCTGTAGGAGTCGTGCCGGTACTCGGCGACCGCCAGGGCGATCCGCTCGCGGGTCGCCTGCGGCAAGACGCCGCCGCGCAGCTCGGAGCGCATCCGCGTGTAGGCGCGCAGTACGGAGGGGGCGCCGGCGAGGACGCCGACGAACTTGGTCACCGCGCCACCGGCCGCCTGGATGCTCTTGATCAGGGGAGCACTCTCGTCAGGGGCCGTCAACTCGTCGTGGATCTGGAATCTGCTTACTGCCGTTTTTACGGTCACTTGCATCCCGCCTTTGGCTCGGATTGACGGAATTCCGCTTCACAGAGCCTTTACGTGGCCTTTACTTTACTTTAAGCCATTAACTTACAGGAAGTAAGTTATACCTGGATCCGGACGCTCCCGCAACCCTTCTGCGTCCAACGTCACATACCCGTAATACGGGGTTTTAGGCCTCGGCGGTTCAGTTCGCCTATCTTTGCCTCCCGACCGCGCCGACCAGCCAAGAAGGAGACCGGGAATGGCAGAGCAGCCAACGAGTGCAGCCGATGTAGCCGAGATCGTCAAGGAGCGCGACGTGCGCTTCATCCGGCTCTGGTTCACCGACGTGCTCGGCCAGCTGAAGAGCTTCTCGATCAACTCCGCCGAACTGGAGGATGCGCTCGAGGGGGGGATGGGCTTCGACGGCTCCTCGATCACCGGCTTCAACCCGATCGAGGAGTCGGACATGATCGCGATGCCCGACCCGTTCGACCTTCGCGATCATCCCCTGGCGCCCCGAGGAGGAGAACGCGGTCGCGCGCATGTTCTGCGACATCCGCGTCCCCGGCGGCGATCCCTACGAGGGAGACCCGCGGTGGATCATGCGGCGGGCGCTCAAACGGGCCGAGGACATGGGCTTCGACACCTACAACATCGGCCCCGAGCTCGAGTACTTCTACTTCCGCTCGGCCAAGCCCGAGGGCGGCGTGCCAGAGGTGCTCGACGAGGGCGGCTACTTCGACCTGACCACGCTCGACGCCGGCTCCGACGTGCGCCGCGACACGATCCTGGCGCTGGAGAAGATGGGCATCCACGTCGAGTACGCCCATCACGAGGTCGGCCCGTCCCAGCACGAGGTCGACATGCGCTACAAGGACGCGCTGCGGATGTCGGACGACTGCATGACGTACCGCATCGTCGTCAAGGAGTACGCGATGAAATACGGCTGGCACGCGACCTTCATGCCGAAGCCGCTGTTCGGCGAGAACGGCTCCGGGATGCACGTCCACCAGTCGCTGGTGAAAGACGGCAAGAACGCCTTCTTCGACCCCGACGACCAGTATTTCCTCTCGGCCACGGCCAAGGCCTTCATCGCCGGCCAGCTGCGCCACGCGCGCGAGATATCGCCGCTCTTCGCGCAGTGGGTCAACTCCTACAAGCGCCTGGTCCCCGGCTTCGAGGCGCCGGTCTACCTGGCCTGGTCGCGCCGCAACCGCTCAGCGCTGATCCGCGTGCCGCTCTACCACCCCGGCAAGGAGGCGGCGACCCGGGCCGAGCTGCGCTGCCCCGACCCCGCCTGCAACCCCTACCTCTGCTTCGCCGGCATGCTGCAGGCCGGCCTGGAGGGGATCGAGCACGGCTACGAGCTGCCCGAGCCGATGGAGCAGAACCTCTACCACCTCTCGCCCGAGGAGCGCTCCCAGCGCGGCATCGAGCAGCTGCCGGAGACGCTCGGCGAAGCGATCGACATCGCCGCCGACTCGGAGCTGGTGCTGCGCACGCTCGGCGAGCACACCTTCCGGCGCTTCGTCGAGATCAAGCGCCAGGAATGGGACGACTACCGCGTCCAGGTCACCCCGTTTGAGATCGAGAACTTCCTTCCTGTGCTCTAGACAGCGCCGAGGGCCACCAGAAGCGGTCGCCTAGGGATAGGGCTATGGCCGGCACCAGGATGCTGCGGACCAGGAAGGTGTCGAGGAGGACGCCGAAGGCGACCACGAAGCCGAGCTCGGTGAGGAAGGTGAGGGGGAGGACGGCGAGGACGGAGAAGGTGCCGGCGAGGACGATGCCGGCGCTGGTGATGACCGCGCCGGTGACCGCCAGGGCGCGGAGAATTCCTTCGCGCGAGCCGTGCTTGATCGTCTCCTCGCGGGCGCGGGCGATCAGGAAGATGTTGTAGTCGACCCCCAGGGCGACGAGGAAGACGAAGGCGAAGAGGGGTAACGAGGGGTCCGAGCCGGGGAAGCCGAAGACGACGTCGAAAAAGAAGTAGCCGACGCCGAGGGCGGCGAGGAAGCTGAGGATCACCGTGCCGATCAGGATCAGCGGCGCGACCACGGCGCGCAGCAGTCCGATCAGGATCAGGAAGACGACGACGAGGATGATCGGCGGGATCACGATCGAGTCCCAGCCGGCGGCATCGCGGACGTCGAATTCGACCGCCGTGGGGCCGCCCACCAGGGTGCTCGGGGCCACCTCATGGGCGGCTTCTCGCATCGGTTCGACCAGGTCGAATGCCTCGGTCGAGTAGGGGCTGATCGCCAGCGTCGCCTGGATCAGCGTCCCCGGCGGCCCTTCGCTCACCGGGCCGGAGACCGCCTCGACGTCTTCGACCCCGGCGACGGCGCGGCGCACGGCCGGAACGTCGGCCCGGTTCCGCACGACCACGTCGGTCAGGGCGGTGGCGCCGGAGGGGAAGCTCTTTTCGAGCAGGTGCTGGCCTTCGACCGATTCGACTTCGGTGCGGTAGCTGTCTTCGCTGGTCAGGTCGGTCGAGAAGGTGGCGAAGCCGCAGCAGAAGATCAGCAGGACGACGATCGCCCCGCCCATGATCCGCGTCGGCGAGACGGCGACGCGGTTGCCGATCCGCGCCCAGAAGCCGTGGGTCGCGTCGGCGGTGTGCTCGAGGCCGTGACGGCGGATCTCGTAGGGCTTGAAGACGGCGCGGTCGAGCGGGCCGACGACCAATGAGGGAAGGCGCCTGCCGCTGAGCAGCCGCAGGATCCAGTTGAGCAACACGAGCGGCAGCAGGATCAAGACGAGGAGAGAGGCGAGGACGACGCGGACTATCGCCCCCAACGCCGACCCGTCGACAATGCGGCGCCGGGCCCGCTCGGAGACTTCGGAGGCCTGTGGCGCGGTCTGCTCGGTGTGCGGCACGAAGGGCCAGAAGGCGCGACGGCCGAAGATCGTCAGCAGCGCCGGCAGCAGGGTCAGCATCGAGAGCGCCGCGCAGGCGATCCCGATCGCGGCGATCGGGCCGAGGCCCGACGTGCCGTTGACCTTGGCGATCGTCAGGCAGAGCAGGGCGGCGATCACGGTCGCCGCCGAGGCGAAGATCGCCGGCCCCGCGGAGGCCAGCGCGGTGCGCATCGCCTCGTGCTTATCGGCGTTTTTGTGCAGCTCCTCGCGGTAGCGGGCGACGAGCAGCAATGCGTAGTCGGTGCCCGCGCCGAGCACAAGCACCGACATGATCGAGCTCGACTGTCCGTTGATCGTCACCCCCAGCTCGGAGACCCCGTAGCCGATCGAGCGCGAGAGCGTCTCGGCGAACAGCACCGCGGCAAGCGGGATGAGGAAGAACATCGGCGAGCGGTAGATGACGATCAGCAGGAAGATCACCAGGCTGACCGCGGCCAGCAGCAGGGTGCCGTTGATGCCTTCGAAGACTTCGATCGCGTCGGCCGAGAAGCCGGCGCCGCCGGTGACCTTCACCGCGAGCCCGGGCGGCGGGTCGTCGATCTGTTCGCGCCAGTACTTGACCGGGTCGAGGATCCGTTCGCCCTCGCCGTTGCCCTTGATGTAGGCGGTGACGATCGCCGCCTTGCCGTCGGGCGAGAGGAACGGGCCGACGAAGGGGGCATATGCGGCCGGCTGGCCCGGGACCGCTTTCGGCGTCGAGTCGCCCTTCTTGCCCCCCGCCGCCGCGGTTTCGCCGTCGGCGACGACGCCGGGGAAGCGTTCCTCGGTCATCTTGCCGACGTCTTCGACGATCGTGCGGCGATCGGCTGCGGTCAGGCCGGACTCGCGCCTGAAGACGATTACGGCGGGGGCGATTTCGCCGTCCTGCAACGACTCGGTTGCCTTCAGCGCGGCGGTCGATTCGGCCGAGCCGGGCAGGTAGGAGGTCGCCTCGTTGTTTTCGGCGTCTTCGAACTTGGCCGGCAGGTTGGCCGGGCCGGCCGCTATGAAGATCGCCAGGAACCAGACGGCGAAGACGATCCACTTCGCCCGACGACCTGCCGCGAAAGTGAAGAACGAGTCACGCACTGTGGGCATCCTTGCAAATGCGGCATGTGGCGCGCGGGCGCCACATGCCTACGGCGAAGCCGCGCCGCCGCCGCCAGGCCGCGTCATCGTTTGTGGTTAGTACCGCTCCGCCAGGCGTCGACCAGGTCGGCCGGCTCCAGGCGCACGTCGAGCGGGACGTTCGGCTCGAACCCGCGCGAGCTGACTCCGACGAGCAGCGTCTCCTCGCTCGTCCCCGGTACCTGCGCGCGGCGTGCCGCCAGCTGGTGCGCATCGGCCCGTCCGAACCGCCCCCGCGTGCGCCACTTCACCGAGCCGACGAAGGCGACCCGTTTCGCCACCGGCCGGGCGTCGCCCCCCACCAGGTCCACCTCGATCGTCCCCGTCCGGTTCCAGTAGCCGCCGACGTAGCGGGCGGCGCCGAAGCGCTCGCCGTCCGGCAGCAGCCGCTCGAGCGAGTCGCGCACGAGCGGCTCGACCGCCCGTCCGCGGAAGCTCGGCCAGCCCGCCCGGAACTCGTCGACGAGGAGCGCGCCGCGCCCGCGCTCGATCAGGTCGACGCGGCGGTTCACGAAGCGCAGCCAGAAGCGCATGTAGGGGTTGACGACCTCCCACAGCGCCGTCTTCGGCGCCACCCGCCCCGAGTAGGGGGTCAGCCGCCGCAGCACCCGCTTGCCCGCCAGCAGGCGCAGCGCTTCGTTGACCGTCGTGCCGCCGAGGCTGGTGTGCCCGAGGATCCGCGAATGGGCCGCCACTCCCTCGCCGAGCGCGCCGAGCACGGTGCGCGCCTGCACCTCGGTGGGGAATTCGGCGCTGAGGGTTCGTTCCCCGCTGACCACCAGGAACGAGGTCGGGTCGGTCAGCGCATCTCGCAGGTAGGCGGCCAGGCTGCGTCCCTTTCCCCACTCCAGGGCCAGCACCGGAAAGCCCCCGATCACCATGTGGGCGTCAAGGGCGTCCGCCGGCGCCAGGTCCAGCAGGTCGCCGACGTCGGCGGGGCTGAGTGGGTCGATCCGCATCCCCCGCGCGCGGTCGTACAGTGGCCGCCCCTGCTCGGTGAGCGCGCTCATCGTCGCCTCGTCGGAGCCGATCAGGACGACGAGCACGGGGGCGCTCTGCAGGGTGCGATCCCAGACCAACTGCAGGACGGCCTCGATGCTCGACTCCTTGGCGGCGAGGTAAGGCAGCTCGTCGATCACGAGCACGACCGGCCGCCCCTTCGTTGCCCCGCCCGCGGCGAGCGCCAGCGCGGCCTCCCAGCTCTCGGGACGTAGCCCGGCGGCGACCTCGGCGGCGCGGGGCGCCCCGGAGCGCTCGATCGCCCTGGCGAAGCGAAGGAGCTCGACCTCGCCCTCCTCCTGCACCGCGGTGTAGTAGACACAGGGACAGCCGGAGCGCTCGGCGAACTCCTCCACCAGACGCGACTTGCCGACCCGCCGCCGCCCGCGCATCGCGATCAGCTCGCCGCGTCCCTCGCGCCTCACGGCGGCGAGCCGCTTCTCCAGCAGAGCCAACTCCCGGTCCCGGCCGACGAACTTCATCCGCGGAGTGTAGCGGAAGCGTCGAAGTTTACAACGAAAAAGCGTTCAACTGAATTTCGGTCTATAGCCGCCCGGACGAGGGAAGCGATGAAGGCGGGGACGCTTTACGCGCGCCCGGACACGCACCTGACCTGGACGCCGCTCCGATCGGACGGCTTGACTCGCTCTTCTTCGAGCTCGCCAGGGAGCAGGAGCGCGCGCATGCGGGAGGGCGGCGAGGAGCCGATCGTCGCGCGAAAAGAGGACGCCGCTGCCACCCGGCCGTCCCCTTCAGAGGAGGGACGCCAGGGTGCTCGGCCCGGTGGTGGGCGCCTGGCAGCTGAAGTGCTCGCAGACGTAGGCGGTGGGCTTGCCGTCGATGCTTGGGCGGTCGCTGAGGAGGGGAGGGGCCTTGCTGCCCTCTGGTCCCCCCGCGAGGACCAGGTGGGGGCGATACTCGGAGCGGACGAGGGCTGAGAGCTCGGTGAGGTCGTCGCCGATCAGAGCCACCTCCTTGGTCGGGGCCAGCTGGAAGTCGAGGGCGCGGAGGAGGTGGGCGAAGGCGTCGGGTTGGCGGGGGGCGGTTTTGGCGAAGAGGCGCAGGACGCCGTCTGCCAGCTCTCCGTAGGAGCGCTCGCCGCTCAGCGCCTCGAGCCGCAAAAGGCCCAGGGCGGCGGCCGAGTTGCCGGAGGGAATCGGGTGGTCGCCGATCTCCTTGCGGCGCGCGATCAGCTCCTCGTGGTCGTCGGAGGTCGAGAAGAATCCGCCCCGCTCGGGGTCGCCGAAGCGGGCGATCATTGTGTCGGCGAGTGCTTGCGCCTGTTCGAACCAGCGCTGCTCGAAGGTCGCTTCGTAGAGCGTCAGCAGCGCTTCCAGGAGGAAGGCGTGATCCTCGAGGTAGGCGTTGAGCCGCCCCTCGCCGTCTTTGTAGGTGCGCAGCAGGCGGCCGTCGGCGTCGCGCAGCTCGCCGAGGACGAACTCGGCGCAGCCGCGGGCCGCGTCGAGGTAGTCCTCACGGCCGAGCGCCGCGCCGGCCTCGGCCAGCGCGCCGAGCATCAGCGCGTTCCAGGCGGCGAGGCGCTTGTCGTCGAGCCCCGGTCGCACTCGCTCAGCCCGTGCCCCGTACAGGGCCCGGCGCGCCGCGTCGAGCCCCGCGGGCTCGGTCGACGCCGCTCCGCCGGCCAGGTGGAGGATGTTGCTGCCCTCGAAGTTGCCGGCCTCGCTGACGCCGTAGAACTCGGCGACCGCCTCCGCGCCGTCGCCCAGCACGGCGTCGATCTCGTCTCGCGTCCAGACGTAGAAGCGGCCCTCCTCGCCCTCGGAGTCGGCGTCGAGGGCCGAGTAGAAGCCACCCTCCGGACCGCGCATCTCGGCCAGCGCCCAGTCGAGCGTGCGCTCGCAGACGCGCCGGTAGCGCTCGTGGCCGAGCGCCTGCCAGCCGTGCAGGTAGGCGCCCGCGAGCAGCGCGTTGTCGTAGAGCATCTTCTCGAAATGGGGGACGAGCCAGCTCGCGTCGACCGAGTAGCGGGCGAAGCCGCCGCCGATCTGGTCGTGGATGCCCCCGGCCATCATCGCGTCGAGCGTCCGCTCGACCGGCTCGGTGACGCCCCGGGCCATGAGCAGCTCCAGCGCCGAGGCGGGCGGGAACTTGGGGGCGCCGCGGAAGCCGCCGCGCTCCATGTCGGCCGCCTCCTCCAGGGTCGCGATCGCGACCTTGAGCAGCTCTGCGCCGGGCGCCTCGCCGGCGGGCTCGATCGCGCCGATCGCCCCCAGTCGCACCCGCGTCTCCGGAGCCCGCTCGCGCAGCTCCTCGCGGCGGTTCTCGAAGGCGTCGAGGACCGCTTCCATCACCATCCGGAAGCTCGGCATTCCGCGGTTCTCGTCGGGCGGGAAGTAGGTGCCGCCGTAGAAGGGCACGCCGTCGGGGTCGCAGAAGACCGTCATCGGCCAGCCGCCGTGGCCGCTGATCGCCCGCACCGCCTCCATGTAGAGGGCGTCGACGTCGGGTCGCTCCTCGCGGTCGACCTTGACGCTGACGAAGTGCTCGTTCATGTAGGCGGCGGTCTCGTCGTCCTCGAAGGACTCGCGCTCCATCACGTGGCACCAGTGGCAGGACGAGTAGCCGACCGAGAGCAGGATCGGGCGATCGAGCTCATGCGCGCGTGCCAGCGCCTCCGTCCCCCACGGGTACCAGTCGAACGGGGTTGTCGCGATGTTGGAGCAGGTAGGGGCTGGTCTCCTCCGCCAAGCGGTTCATGCGCTCACACTACCCGCGGATCGGAGAGGCCAACTATTGGGTGGCGAGGGTCGCCGAAACTAGGTTCCAATGTCGATTACCAGTGTGTTTTTAGGAAATGGACAGGCGGATCTATCTACCTTCCTACGGTGGCAAGCAAAAAACCCCCCGCTCAGAGTGAGCCGGCGATCGAGGCCGTGCTGGAGAAGCTCGAGGGCGAAGACCGGGCGGTGGTGCTGGCGGCGCTGGAGCGTGCCGAGCGGACCGAGGCCGAGCTTCGCTATCTCGCCGATCACGACTCGCTGACCGGGCTGCTCGATCGTCGCCGCTTCCGTGCCGAGCTCGATCAGTATGTCTCCTTCAGCGCCCGCTACGGCGGCCGGGGCGCGGTGATGATCGTCGACATCGACGGCCTCAAGGGGATCAACGACTCGCTCGGCCACCACGCCGGCGACAACCTGATCCGCCAGGTGGCCGCGGTGATGCGGGAAAGGGTGCGCGCCACCGACATCGTCGCCCGCCTCTCCGGCGACGAGTTCGCGATCCTGATGCCGCAGACCGACGTCGAGGGTGCGATGCAGCTGGGCGAGGACCTGCGCGCCCAGGTCGCCGACAGCGTCCAGCCGACCTCCGACTCGGAGCCGGCGACGATCAGCGTCGGCATCACGATGTTCGGCGGCGGTGAGAAGGCAACCGGCTCCGAAGCGGTGCTTGTCGCCGCCGATCAGGCGATGTACCGGGCAAAGGAGGGTGGGCGCAACCAGATCGCCCTCTTCCGCGACCCGAATGAGCCACAGCGCGACCCCGAGCGCCGCCAGACGACCGCGGCGAAAATCCGCGACGCGCTCACCGACGATCGCCTCAGCCTCCACACCCAGCCGATCCGCAGCCTCGCCTCCGGCGGGATCGAGCGCTACGAGTTGCTCCTGCGGATGACCAACGAGGAGGGGCAGCTGCTGCCGGCGGCGTCCTTCATCGCGGCGGCCGAGCGTGCCGGAATGGTTCAGGAGCTCGACCGCTGGGTCGTCGCGCAGGCTCTGGAGCTGCTCGGAGAGCGGCAGCGCACGGGGGCGCCGTTGTCGTTGCACATCAATCTCTCCGGCGCCTCGCTGGCCGATATCTCGGTGCTCGAGTTCATCGAACGGCGACTCGACGAAGGTGACGCCGATCCGTCCAAATGCACGTTCGAGATCACCGAGACAGCGAACGTGTACGACTTCGATGCGGCTTCGGGATTCGCCGACCGGCTGTCCGAGTTCGGCTGCCAGGTCGCGATCGACGACTACGGCGCCGGCTTCAGCCCCTTCCACTACCTCAAGTCGATCCCCTTCGACCTGATCAAGATCGACGGCGCCTTCATCCGCGACCTGCCGCGCAGCGACGCCGACCAGCTCACCGTCCAGGCGATCGTCCAGATCGCCCGCGGCCTCGGCAAGACGACGATCGCCGAGTACGTCCAGGACGACCAGACCGCAGAAATGCTGCGCGAATACGGCGTCAACATGGCCCAGGGCTTCCACCTAGGCCGCCCCGTCGGTCTAGACGAGGCCTTCGCAAAAACCGTCTAGCGGAGCTGGGCCCGCTTGATCTTCCCGCTGGCGGTCTTCGGCAGCTCGGCGGCGAACTCGACGATGCGGGGGAACTTGTAGGGCGCGGTCTCGCGCTTGCAGTGCTCCTGCAGCTCGCGGGCCAGCTCCTCGTTCGGCTCGCGGTCGCGCGGGACGACGATCGCCCGCACGACAGAGCCCCGCTCGGCGTCGGGGGCGGCGACCGCCGCGGCCTCGGCGACGGCGGGGTGGGCGAGCAGCGCCGCCTCGACCTCGACCGGACCGATCCGGTAGCCGGAGGAGACGATCACGTCGTCGTTGCGCCCTTCGAACCAGAGCCGGCCGTCGTCGTCCTCGCGGACCAGGTCGCCGGTCGGCCACCACTCGCCCTCGAAGCGCTCGCCGTCGAGGTAGCGCGAGAAGAAGGTGGGGGAGGAGGAGGCCCTGAGCTGCAGCTCGCCCTCGCGGACGCGAACCTCGATCCCGGGCAGCGGCCTGCCCATCGAGCCGGGGCGCACGGGTTCGCCGGCGAGGTTGCCGGAGATGTGACCCGTCTCGGTCTGTCCGTAGCCGTCGGCGGGCTCGAGCCCCATCTCGGCGCGGAAAGTGGCGACGGTCTCGGCCTCGAGCGCCTCGCCGGCGGAGACCATGCGGCGCATCGCCGGAAGGGGGCGCAGCCGGGTGCGCTTGGCCAGCATCCGGTACTCGGTCGGCGCCTGGCAGAGGACGTTGACCCCCAGCGCCTCGGCGATGTCGAGTCGCTCGGCCGGGTCGAAGCGGCCGTCGTGGATGACCGCCGCGGCGCCGGTCAGCCAGGGGGCGAGAAAGACGTTGCGGGCCGACTTGGACCAGCCGGGGGCGGTCGTGCACCAGACCAGTTCGCCGGGGCGGGAGCCGAGCCAGTGCTCGGCCTGGGCCTGTTGCCCGGCCAGGTAACGGTAGGCATGGACGACGCCGCGCGGCTCGCCGGTCGTGCCGGAGGTGAAGACGATCAGCGCCGGGTCCTCGCCGTCCATCGCCTCGATCGCCGCCGGGGTCTCCTGCGGCAGGTCCTCGTCGAGGGTCGCGGCGACCTCCTCCAGGGTCATCGCCGGCACGCCGTCGGGGAGCTCGCCGAGCATCTCCTCGTCGGCGACGCAGAGCGCCGGGGACGCGGCGGCGACGCGCTGCTCGAGGTCGTGGCGGCGCAGCTGCGGGCTGCAAGGCAACGCCACCGCGCCCATCCGCCAGCAGGCGAGCAGCGTCAGCGCCCACTCGATCCGGTTGCCGAGCAGCGTCATCACGACGTCGCCACGCTGCACCCCGCGCGCCGCAAAGGCCCCCGAGAGCCCGGCCGAGTGCGCAACCAGTTCGCCAAAATGCCAGTTACGCCGCCGTCCCTCGGCATCTACGGCAACGATCCCCAAGCGAGAAGCCGGGACCCCTTCCATGACGTCCTCAACGAAGTTCACGAGCGGCAGTCTGTCGCACGGCGGCGGTTCACGAGCCGATCCCGGTAGGGGTGGAACGTCTTGTACTTTTTGGTCGAGAGCACCGGGCGCCAGCGCAACCGCGGTCCACCCAAAAAGTTAAGTGGAACCCCTACCGGGATCGGCTCTCAGGCCTCTGAGATGCCCAGACGCAGGTAGATGCGGCGCAGGGGCTTGGGCGCCCACCAGTTCCACTCGCCGAGCAGGCGCATCAGCGAGGGGACGAGCAGGGCGCGGACGATCGTCGCGTCGATCATCACCCCGAACGCCATCCCGATCGCGATCTGCTTGACGAAGAAGACGCTGCTGACGCCGAAGGCGAGGAAGACGATCGCGATCGCCAGCGCCGCCGCGGTGATCACCCGGCCGGTGCGGCCGATCCCGATCGCGACTGCCTCTTCGTTGTCGGCACCGAGGTCGTGCTGCTCTTTGATCCGCGAGATGACCAGGACCGCGTAGTCGGTGGCGAGGCCGAAGATGACGGCGAAGAGGAAGACGAGGCTGGTCACCTCGATCGCCGCCGGCCCGGTGTAGTCGAGCGGGCTGTCGAGCCAGCCGTCCTGGAAGGCGAGAACGAGGATGCCGAGCGTCGCGCCCAGGGTCAGCGAGTTCATCAGCAGGGTCTTGATCGGCAGCAGGACCGAGCCGGTGAGCAGGAAGAGCAGGACCAGCGTGGTCAGGCAGATGATTCCGACGACGAGCGGGGCGTGTTCGATCAGGCTCTGCTTCTGGTCGATGAAGCCGGCGGTGTTGCCGGAGACGAGCGTGGTCGAGGCGGCCGGCGGGGAGAGGTCGCGGATCGCGTGCACCGAGTCCTGGGCGCCGGCATGGAGGGCCGGTTCGGTGAGGGCGAAGTTGGCGAAGGCGACCTGGCCGGGCGCGCGGACGAAGGGGGAGCCGCCGGCAACCCCGTCGACGGCTTCGATCTGACGCTGGAAGCCGGCTAGTTGGGCATTGCTTGCGCGTCCGTCGACGGTGACGGTGACCGCCTCGGTTACGTCGCGCGGGTAGTGCGCTTCGAGGTAATCGTAGGCTTCGTGGGAGGGCTTGCCAGGGGGCACCGCTTCGGCGCTGGGGCCGGTCAGGGTCGTCCACAGCAAGGGCGCCGCGGCCACGAGCAGGAGCGCCGAGCTGGCCAGGGCGACGGCGACCGGTCGGCGCATCACGCCGCGGGCCAGGCGGTACCACCCGTCGGAGGTGTCGGACACCGCCGGCCCGCGGCGGATCGAGAGGGCGTCGATGCGCGTGCCCAGCAGGCGCAGCAGGGAGGGCACGACGAGGACCGCGATGATCGAGGACAGCACCGCCACCGAGGCGCCGGCGACCGCCATCGAGTAGAGGAAGCGCTGCGGCATGAAGATCAGCGCCGCCATCGCCGCCGCCACCGTGAGGCCGGAGAAGATCGCGGTGCGGCCCGCCGTCAGCACGGTGCGGCGGTGCGCCTCCCTGGAGGCGCCGTCGCGCCCGATCTCCTCCCGGTAGCGCGAGACCATGAGTAACGCGTAGTCGACCGCGAGGCCGAGGCTGAGCCCGGTGGCGATGTTGAGGGCGAAGACCGAGGTATCGGTGATTCCGGCCATGATCCGCAGCACGAACAGCGTGCCGACGATCGAGACACCCCCGATCAGCAGCGGAATCGCCGCCGCGACGACGCCGCGGAAGACGAACAGCAGCAGCAGGGCGAGGATCGGGAAGGCGATCAGCTCGGCCCTGGTCAGGTCGGTTTTGGTCTGGTCGTTGGTTTCGTTGAAGCCCGCGGCGAAGCCGCCCATCTGGACGTCGAGCGGGCTGGCGGCGATCAGGGGTTCGACGCCTTCGGCGGCGATGCCGCCCTTGTCCTCGATGTCCGTCGTCGAGAGGTAGCCGGTGATCACCAGCGATTCGCCGTCGTGGGCGATCAGCTCGGCGCCGGCGCGGCGGTCGCGCAGCGGGTTGACGACCCGGCCGACATATTCCACCCGCGCCATGCCGCGGCTCAGCCGGTCGACCTCGCGGCGCACGGCGGGTTTGCCGGTTTCGAGCTGCCCGCCGCCGGGGGCGCGGACGACCAGCGCGATCGCGGGGTTGGGGTTGTAGCCGAGCGATTCGTCGAGCAGCTTCGTCGCCCGCTCGCTCTCCGAGGCGCTGTCGGTGAACCCGGCCGCCTTGAGGTGCTGCTCGACGTTGTGGCCGACGGCGACGGCCAGCACGGCGAATATCGCCACGGCGATGAGGACCCGCTTCGGATGGTTCCAGGTGAGGTCTGCGATTCGCGTCACGGGAGTCCTAACGGGCGAAGGGACGAGACAATTCGGGGCGGACCGTACCAGAAATCAAAGTACTCACTTTGAAATACAAATTAACGCTGTTACGATCGCTACCATCGAAACGATGTCCCGCCGCCGCGAATACGACCAGTCCTGCAGCCTCGCCTGCGCGCTCGACCGCATCGGCGAGCGCTGGTCGCTGCTGATCGTGCGCGAGCTCTGCCTCGGCCCGCTGCGCTTCTCCGATCTCGTCCGCAACGTCGGCAACGCCCCGACCGACGTCCTCACCAAGCGCCTGCGCGACCTCGAGAGCCACGACATAGTGCGCCGTCGCGAGCTCGAGCCCCCGGCGACCGGCGTCGCCTACGAGTTGACCGAGCTCGGCTGGGGACTGGAGCGGCCGATACTCGAGCTCAGCCGCTGGGGCCTGCACTTCGAGCGCGCCGAAGACGTGGCCGGCTTGGCACCGACGTCGCTCGCCAACGCGATCCGCGTCCTCGCCCAGCCGCCGCCGGACGCGCGGCTGACGATCGGGCTGCGCAGCGGCGGGCAGGCCTACCGGCTGCGGGTCGAGGACGGCTGGATCTCCGCTTCGCGTGGTGAGGCGGAGGATCCCGACCTGGTCCTGACGGGCGAGCCCGCCGACGTGCTGGCGGCGCTGGTCGTGGGCGAGGCGGCGGAGCGGCTGATCGAGGTGGAGGGCGACCGCGGCGCGCTGGAGGAGCTGCGCGCGATGGTCGTCTTGCCCGGGCGCCTGCGCCAGGCCGCCGCGGCGCTCGTCGCCGAGCCCGCCACCGTTTAGAGCATCCGACCTGCATCGGACCCCAAATAGGGGTCCGATGCAGGTCGGGCCTACCTCAGTTCGGCCGAGCTCTTGCCGAGCAGCTGGCGTGCCACGATCAGCAGCTGGATCTGCTGCGTGCCCTCGAAGATGTCGAGGATCTTGGCGTCGCGCGACCACTTCTCGAGCAGCTCGTCCTCGCCGTAGCCGACCGCGCCGCAGAGCTCGACGCAGCCGAGCGCGACGTTGACGCAGGTGCGTCCCGCCTTGGCCTTCGCCATCGAGGCCTGCAGCGAGTTGGGCTTGCCGTTGTCGGCCATCCAGGCTGCCTGCAGGGTCAGCAGGCGGGCCGCCTCGTAGTCGGCCTCCATCTCCAGGTAGCGCGCGACCGCGGCCGGCTGGGACAGGGCCGGCAGCGCGTAGTCGATCTCTACCCCGGCCTCGACGAGCAGTTCGCCGGCCCGCTCCAGCGAGGCTCGGGCGACACCGACCGCCATCGCCGCGACCAGCGGCCGCGTGTTGTCGAAGGTCTGCATCGCCCCGCCGAAGCCCTGCTTGTCCTCGACCTCGGAGCTGCCCAGCAGCGCCTCTTTCGGCACCCGGCAGTCCTGCAGGATGAAGTTGGCGGTGTCCGAGGCGCGGATGCCGAGCTTGTGCTCGAGCCGGTCGAGCTTCAGACCGGGGTTGTCGCGCTCGACGATGAATGACTTGATCGCCGCGCGGCCTTTGGATGGATCGAGCGAGGCCCAGACGACGATCAGCTCGGCGCGGTCGCCGGAGGTGACGAAGATCTTCTCGCCGTTGAGCACGTACTCCTCGCCGTCGAGCTTGGCGGTGGTGCGGATCGCGGCCGAGTCCGAGCCGGCCTCGGGCTCGGTGATCGCCATCGCCGCCCACCTGCCGCCGTAGCGCTCGAGCTGCTCCTCGGTCGCGACCGAGGCGATCGCAGAGTTGCCGAGGCCCTGGCGCGGCATCGAGAGCAGCAGGCCGACGTCTCCCCAGCAGAGCTCGACGATGCCGAGCACGGTGGAGAGGTTGGAGCCGTTGCGATTGCCGGCGTCACCGTCGCCGTTGGACTCGCGGCGCACTCCGGCCGCGCCGGCGCCGCTGTCGCTGCCCTCGTTCATCCCGTCGATCAGCGAGGCGAGCATGTCGAGCTCCTTGGGATAGGAGTGCTCTTCGGCGTCGTACTTGCGGGAGATCGGCCGGAAGACCTCGGTCGCGACCTGGTTGGCCTGGCTGGCCAGTGGCTTGAACTTCTTCGGTATCTCGAGATTGATCATCGTCTGCCTTTCGCTTGAGCCGAGTGCCGGGGGGCGCTAGACGAGCAGGGCGCCCTCCATGACGCCCGCCGCGCGCAGGTCGCGATACCAGCGCTCGACCGGGTGCTCCTTGACGAAGCCGTGACCGCCGAGCAACTGCACTCCTTCGGAGCCGATCTCCATGCCCTTCGCTGCGCAGAGCTTGCGTGCCAGGGCGGCCTCGCGGCCGAACTCCTGGCCCTGGTCGGCGCGGCTCGCCGCTCGGTAGGTGGCGAGCCGCATGCCGCTGCTCTCGATGCCGATGTCGGAGACGCCGAAGGCGACCGCCTGGCGATTGGAGACCGGTTCGCCGAAGGCGGTGCGTTCGTTGACGTAGGGGATCACGTAGTCGAGGACCGCCTGCGAGACGCCGACGGCGAGCGCGCACCAGGCGATCCGCGCCCGCTGCACGCACTCGACGTAGGAGTCGCGGTCGCCCTCGCCGAGCAGGGCGGTGCCGGGCAGGCGGACGTCCTCGAGCAGCAGGCGGCCCGTGGCGGCGGGGCGCAGCCCCATCGCCGGCTCGTCCTCCACCGAGAGGCCCTTGGCGCCGGACTCGATCACGAACAGTGCCGGCTCTTTGCCTTCGACCGCGGCGGCGACGAGGAAGAGCTCGCAATCGGTGGCGCGGGCGACGAGCGACTTGGCCCCGCTGAGGACCCAGTCCTCGCCGTCGCGGCGCGCCGCCGTCTCCAGCTTCAACGGGTTGAAGAGCGGTCGTGGCTCGAGCAGCGCCAGGGCGGCGGCGGGAACGTCCTCGCCGCTGAACGCGGGCAGGTAGGTGGCCTCCTGCTCGGGCGTCCCCCAGTGGCCGATCGCGCCGGCGACCGCGCCGGGGGCGAGCGCGGCGTAGGCGATCCCCATGTCGCCGTGGGCGAGCGCCTCGCCGACCAGGGCGCTGGTCGTCGCCGCCTGCTCGTGCATCACGCCGCCCAGCTCCTCGGGGATGCCGAGCGTGTTGATGCCGAGCTCGTTGACCTGGGCCAGCAGCTCGGCCGGGGTCGAGCGCTCCGCGTCGGCCTCCTGGGCGGCGGGTCGGACCTTGGCCTCGGCGAAGTCGCGCACCGCCTCCTGGAACATCTCCTGCTCGTCGTCGGGGCTGATGTCGAAGAGGGCGCGGGGCTTGCCCGTCGCCTGGCGCGCCGGCCGGGTCAGCTTCTGGGCCGCCTTGAAGGCGCGTCCGGCGGTCGTGGCGGAGCGAAAGCCGTTCTTGGTGCCCTGGAAGAGCGCCCGCTCGATCTGTTTGCGGGCGCGGATGCGGTCGAGCAGGTCCGTGCCGGCGAGCCAGTTGAGCGCTCGCAGGCCGATGCCCATGCTGCGCTCGGCGACTCCCGCACTGCCTTTGCCGTTGCCGTTCACTTTGAATCCCTCCCGCTCGTCTTGTGTGCTGTCGCTGGTCTCGTCTTCGCCTCGACCGGCTTGACCGTGCCGTCGAGGTGGGGCGTCTGCCGCTCTGCATCGCGTACGGCGAAGTGGATCTCCTCGCTGCCGATGTCGCTGAGGAACGCGACCCTGCCCGGCAGCCGGATCGGCTTGCGGAAGCTGACCTCGACGGCGAAGGCGTCGGGCAGGCGCCCCTCAAGCGCCGCCAGGCAGCGCGCCTTGGTCCACATCCCGTGCGCGATCGCGCCGGGGAAGCCGAGCGGCTTCGCCGTCAGCGAGTGCATATGGATCGGATTGCGATCGCCGGAGACAGCCGCGTAACGCCGCCCAAGATCGCCGCCGAGCCGCCACTCAGCGCTAGGCGTCAACTCGGATCCCTCGGGCCGATGGGCCGATAGGTCAAGTCCGACTTGACCTATCGGCCCATCGGCGGGGGGCTTTTGGCGGTGGAGCATGGTGCTGGTCGACTCCCAGACGAGCTCCTCGCCGGCGCGGGCCTCGGTGAGGAGGCCGAAGGTTTGACCGCGCTTGTGCGGCTGCAGGGGGGTGGGGCGGACGATGAGCTTCAACTCCTCGCCGAGCCCGATCGGCCGGTGCTGGACGACCCGGTTCTCGACGTGGACGAGGCCGACCGCGCTGAACGGAAAGCCGCCGTCGGCCATCACCGCCATGTGCAGCGGGAAGGCGAGCACGTGCGGGTAGGTGGGAGGGAGCTGGTCGCGCAGCGTGAAGCCGCAGGCCCGGCTGTAGGCGGCGACTGCCTTGGGGTCGGGCCGCACCTCGGCGAGGCTGAGCTCGAGGTCCGGCACGTCCTTGCCCCGACCCGGCACGAAGGGAAGCAGCGAGGCGCCGGGGATCAGCGGCGCCGCCGCGCGGGCGTAGAGCGGCAGGATGCTGGGCGGGCTGTCGAGCGTCCGCGACGCCATCAGGCCCCCAGCAGGCTCTGGCCGCAGACGCGGACGACGTTGCCGTTGACGCCGGTCGAGGCGGGGCCGGCGAGCCAGGCGATCGTCTCGGCGACGTCAACCGGCAGGCCGCCCTGCGACATGCTGTTCATGCGGCGACCGGCTTCGCGGATCGCGATCGGCATCGCGTCGGTCATCCGGGTCTCGATGAAGCCCGGCGCGACGGCGTTGATCGTCGCCCCGCGCTTGGCCAGCTCCGGCGCCAGCGCCTCGACCATGCCGATCACGCCCGCCTTCGAGGTCGCGTAGTTGGTCTGGCCGGAGTTGCCGGCGATGCCGCTCATCGAGGAGACGCAGACGATGCGGCCGTTGCCGCGCAGCAGGCCGCGGTGCAGCAGCTCGTCGTTTATCCGCTCCTCGCTGGAGAGGTTGATCTCGATCAGCGAGGTCCAGCGATCCTCGGGCATCTTCGCGATCGTGCGGTCGCGGGTGACGCCGGCGTTGTGGACGACGAGGTCGACGCCGTCGGCGAGTCGCTCGGCGATCGTCGCCGGCGCGTCGTCGTCGGTGATGTCGAGCTCGATCGTCTCCGCCTCGAGCCGGTCCGCCACGGCCTTCAGATCGGCGGAGAGGGCCGGCACGTCGAGCAGGACGAGCTCGGCGCCGTCGCGGTGCAGGACGGTCGCGATCGCCTCGCCGATCCCGCGCGAGGCGCCGGTGACCAGCGCCCGCATGCCGTCCAGGGGTTGCTGCCATTCGAGCTTCGGGGCCTCGGTGACGCCGGCGCCGATCCGGATCGTCTGGCCGGAGACGTAGGCCGAGCGGGGGGAGAGGAGGAAGCGCAGGGTCGACTCGATCTGGTCCTCGGCGCCATCGGCGACGTAGACGAGCTGGACGGCGATGCCGCGGCCGATCTCCTTGCCGAGCGAGCGGGTGAAGCCCTCCAGCGCGCGCTGCGCGGTCGCCGCGCGGGGCGGCAGGCCGGCCGGCGGCGTGCCCAGCACGATCACGCGGCCGGAGCGCTCGACCCGCCGCACGTTGGGGTGGAAGAAGCGCTGCAGCTCGACCAGCTCGGTCGAGTCGGCGATGCCGGTCGCGTCGAAGACCAGTGCGCCGACCGGGCTGTCGGAGCGCTCCGGCCGCGCTGAGCCGAGGTCTCCAAGCAGGCGCTCGAGCGGCTGCTCGAGTCGCCCTCCCGGTGCTGAGCCGGTCAGTACGACATTGGTCGCCCTCGTTTCGCCCGCCCCGTGGCGCCGCAGCTCCGTGGGGCGGGGCAGGCCGACCCTGGGGGCGATCAGCTTCCCGGGTGGCGAGTTGACCAGCTGCGCGTAGAGGTCGCTCATCTACCTCCCGTCCTTTCCCGGGGCTTCGAGGATCGCGACGACGCCCTGGCCGGCGGCGGCGCAGATGCTGATCGCGCCGCGGCCCGAGCCGCGCTCGTGCAGCTCCTTGGCCAGCGAGGCGACGATGCGCCCGCCGGTCGCGGCGAAGGGGTGGCCGGCGGCCAACGAGCCGCCGTTGACGTTGAGCCTGTCGCGGTCGATCGCGCCGAGCGGCTCCCCGCGACCGAGGCGGTCGCGGCAGAAGCGCTCGTCCTCCCAGGCGCGCAGCGTGCAGAGCACCTGCGCGGCGAAGGCCTCGTGGATCTCGTAGAGGTCGAAGTCCCGCAGGGCGAGGCCGTTGCGGTCGAGCATGCGCGGCATCGCGTAGGCGGGCGCCATCAGGAGGCCCTCGCGCTTGTGGACGTGGTCGATCGCCGCGGTCTGGCCGTCGACGAAGTAGGCCAGGATGGGGAGGTCACGCTCCCTGGCCCACTCCTCGCTCGCCAGCAGCACCGCCGAGGCGCCGTCCGAGAGCGGGGTCGAGTTGGCGGCGGTCATCGTGCCGTCCTCGCCGCCGAAGACCGGGCCGAGCTTGGCCAGCTTCTCGGCGGAGGAGTCGGGGCGCAGGTTCTGGTCGCGCTCGAGGCCGAGGTAGGGGTTGACGAGGTCGTCCATGAAGCCGCGCTCGTAGGCGGCGGCGAGGTTGCGATGGCTCTCCACGGCGAGCTCGTCCTGCTCCGCACGGCCGATGTCCCACTCGGCGGCCATCAGGGCGCAGTGCTCGCCCATCGAGAGGCCGGTGCGGGGCTCCTCGTTGCGGGGGATCGAGGGGACGATGTGGCCGGGACGCAGCCGGGCGAGCTGCTTGAGCCGCCCGGCCGTCGACTTCTCCCGGTTGGCGTCGAGCAGCACCTCGCGCAGGTCTTCGTTGACGCCGATCGGCGCGTCGGAGGTGGTGTCGGCGCCGCAGGCGATGCCGGCGTCGATCTGGCCGAGGGCGATCTTGTTGGCGACCAGGATCGTCGTCTCCAGGCCGGTGCCGCAGGCCTGCTGCACGTCGTAGGCGGGGGTCTCGGGGGCGAGCCGGGTGCCGAGCACGCTCTCGCGGGTCAGGTCGCGGTCGCGCGAGTGCTTGAGCACGGCGCCGCCGGCGACCTCGCCGAGCGCCTCGCCGCCGAGCGAGAAGCGCTCGACCAGGCCATCGAGCGCGGCGGTGAGCATGTCCTGGTTGGAGGCGCGCGAGTAGACCGAGTTGGAGCGCGCAAATGGGATTCGGTTGCCGCCGACGATGGCGACCCGACGGGGACCGTCAGTCAACGTCGATGCCTTTCGATTGAAGTGCGATACGAGCGTGCAGGGGCCGCAAGAGCCTCCCGCCGCGATTACCGGCTACATGGATCGATGTAACGTTAACCGAGACACGGATCTATGTCCAGGTCAGTGTGACCGGTCGCACACGCGTTGTTCTCGCAGGTCCAGCTTGGTGTCGGGTATAGCCTGAGACCTGACCCAATCAGCTTGTTTGACCTTCGAGGAGGAGTTGGATGAAAGCGCGAACTTCGTTCGCAGCATGCATCGCCGTGTTCTCGGCGATGCTTCTATGGGCAGTGCCGGCGCAGGCGTCGGAAACCATCTACTGGAGCAACTACACCGGCAGAACCATCGCTTTCGCCAACCTAGATGGGACCGGGGGCGGTAACTTCGACACCGCCGGGCAGCAGGTGACTGGATCCGAAGGCCTGGCAATCGACTCGGCCAGCGGCAGGCTCTACTGGTCAACCTATGGAGACAGCCCCACCGACAAAGGCGGCATCTTCTTCGCGGGTCTTGGCGGTGGCGACGGTGGGCGGCTGAACAACGGCGGCGCCACCATGAACGAACCGGTGGGCATCGCGATCGATCCCGCGACGGAGACGATCTACTGGGCCAACGCCGACGGCGGAACCGAAGAAAAAGGCACGATCTCCTACGCCAAGCTTGACGGCAGCGCCGCGGGCGATCTGAATACCGCGGGCGCCACTGTCGACGATCCTGGCCAGATCGCAATCGATCCGGCCAGTGGCAGGATCTACTGGGGTAATTACGCCGACGACACCATCGGCTACGCCAACATGAACAACAGCGGTGGTGGTGGCAACCTCGACTTGAGCGGCGCCACTTTGCCCAACACCATCACCAGTCTCTCGATCAACCCGGCCTTGGGGCAGATCTACTGGATCAGCAGGGACACGGCGACTATCTCCCACGCCAACCTGACGGGCGGCGGGGGTGGCGATTTCGACTACGGAACCGCCCCGTTCAACGAACCCTATGGGATGGCCTTCGACCCGACGACCGGCAGGATCTACTGGGGCAACTACAAAAACGCGAAAGTCGGGACCGGAGCCTTCGGGTTCATCGGTATCGGCGGCGGCACCGGGGGTATCGACATCGCGACGGCCCCGGTCTACGGCCCCCAGAACCCGATCATCCTCAAGGGCCCGAGCGGCACCGGCGCTCCGACGATCACCAGGACGCCTAAAACGGTGAACCTTTCCTGCTCGCAGGGAAGCTGGGCAGCCGACTTCGCCGGCTCCTTCGTCTACCAGGCGCCGCGGAGCTACGGCTATCAGTGGCTGCTCGGCGGAGTGGCGATCGCAGGTGCCAATGCGAGCACCCTCACGGCCACCAAGCCCGGCGCCTACACCTGCGCGGTGACCGGCTCCAACCAGAATGGCTCGGTTACCCAGACCAGCTCCCCGGTTTCGCTGGTCGCCGGTGCGCTGAACGTGAAGCTCCGCAAGCGCAAGCTGAAGAGCAAGGTCGGCAAGCCGGCCACGTTCAGGCTGGTCGTCAGCAACAGCGGCGACTTCGCGCTGACCAAGCTCAGCCTCTGCGTGAAGGAGCCGAAGAAGACGCGCAAGGCGGTGAAGACGCCGAAATGCCACCAGTCCGGCTCGATCGCCGCGGGCAAGAGCCGCGTGCTGAAGGCCAGGCTGAAGGGCATGGGCTCAGCCAATGGGCTCTACAAGGCGACGTTCCTCGTGCGCGCCAAGGGGCTCAAGGCGAAGCGGGCCGCGGCGAAGCTCGTGGTCAAGCCGAAGCCCAAGAAGAAGCACGGCGGCTGAAGCAGCCGACGATCGATTGGAGGGCGTCCCGTCCGGGGCGCCCTCCAGCTACTCGTAGAGCTTGACGACGCGGACAGCGCCGTCGGGTGCCGCGTCTACGCAAAGGTTGCAGAGCACGCACTCGTCGAGGTTCTTGGCGACGATCTCGACGCCCGCGTCGCTCGCGGCGAAGATGTTGACGGGGCAGACTTCGGCGAGCTTCTTGGCCAGCTCGGCGTCGCCCGCGACCGAGGCGTCGACCTCGACGTCGATGAAGACCTTGTCCAGCGTCTCGGCCATCAGGCGGTCACCCCCAGCTTCTCCTTGACCGCGTCGGGGATCTCGTCGATCCGCTCGACGACGCGGATCCCGGCGGCTTCGAGGCGGGCGATCTTCTCCGTCGCCGTGTCCTCCACGCCCTCGACGATCGTTCCCGCGTGGCCGAAGCTCATGCCCTTCATCTCCTCGTCGTCCATGAACTTGCCGGCCATGAAGGCGACGATCGGCAGGCGGCTGTCGTTCTCCTTGACCCAGGCGGAGAGCTGCGCCTCCATGCGGCCGCCGGGCTCGGTGTAGATCACGATCGCCTGGGTCTGCTCGTCGGCCTCGAAGTAGGGCATCAGCTCGGCGTAGGTGGAGCCGATGATCGCGTCGCCGCCGATCGAGACGGCGGTGGAGACGCCGAGGCCGGCCTGGGTCAGCGAGGAGGAGATCTCCGTGGTCATCCCGCCGGAGCGGCTCATCACGCCGACCGGGCCCGGGGCGTAGGCCTTGGCGGCGTCTTTCGCCGGACCGCCGATGCCGCCCATCTTGCAGACCTCGGGGACGATCAGGCCGAGGCAGTTGGGGCCGATGATGCGGGCGTCGTGCATGTCGGCCAGCTCGACCATCTGGGCGACGTCGCGGCGCGGGATCCGCTCGGTGACGATCACGATCAGCTTGATCCCGTTGAGGATCGCCTCGAAGACGGCATCCTTGGTGAAGGCCGGGGGGACGGTGACGACCGAGCCGTCGATCGGGCCGCCGTAGTTCTCGACCGCCTGGGCGACGGTGTCGAAGACCGGCACGCCGTGCACCTCGCGGCCCTTGCGGCCCGGGGTGACGCCACCGACGACCTTGGAGCCGTAGTCGAGGCACTCGCGGGTCAGGTTGACCGCCTCGCGCCCGGTGATCCCCTGGACGATGAAGGTGGTCTCTTTGGTAAGCAGGATCGACATGGGACTAGCTGTGCCGCCCCCGGACGCGGGAGCGAATCCCCGTCCATATCTGATTCTTCGGGGATTCGCGGGAGCAGAGGAGGCGGCGCATTATGAATCTCCCTGGATCTTGGCGACGGCGCGACCCGCCGCCTCCCACATCGAGACCGAGCGGTCGCAGTACTCGACCCCGTAGCGATCGAGGATCTTGAAGCCCTCGTCCTCCCAGGCGCCGGGGATGCGGAAGATCGCGATCGTCTCGCCGGGGTCCTTGCCGAGTTCGAGACAGGCCTTGATCGTGCCGCGGGCGACGATGTCGACGCGGGTGTTGGAGACGATCGACATCATCACGGCGATCTTCTCGACTCCGTCCTTTTCGAGCACCTGCTTGGCCAGGCCGCAGGCCTTGGCGACCGAGGGGTTGCCGCCGATCTCGGAGTAGTTGGCGGGCTTGCCGCCCTGGCTGCGGACCGCGTCGGTGAGCGTCAGCGAGCCGCCGCCGGCGCCGATCACCAAGCCGAGGTTGCCCTCGAAGCCGTGGTCCTTGCCCTGGATGACGCCGCGGTGGTCGGCGGCGTCGATCGCGGCGACATTGCGCTCGAAGGCGGAGGGCTCATACGTCTCGCGCGTGTCCTCCTCGGCGATCCCGAGGTGCTTGCGGAGCAGGTCCTTCTGTCGTCCGACCGCCTCGGCCTCCATCTCCATGTGGGCGTCGAGGGCGACGAAGCTGCCGTCGGTCAGCTCGGCCAGCGGGTTGATCTCGGCCAGCGTCATGTCGTAGTCGCGGAAGAGGCGGGCGAGCCTGGCGAGGATCGGCGTGGCGCGGTTGAGCCGCGAGCCGGTGACGCCGGTCGCGGCGATCGTCTGCTTGGCCTCGAAGTCGGGGATCGGCATCAGGTTGGTGACGTGGCCGCGGCCGACGTGGTCGGGATGGGTCTCGGCGACCTCCTCGATGTCGATGCCGCCCATGTCGCTGAAGAGCATCAGCGGGCGCTTCGCGGTGCCGTCCCAGACGACGCTCGCGTAGTACTCCTGCTTGACCTCGGCCTTGGGGTCGACGAGGACGCCGCGCGGCATGTGGCCGTTGATCTCCAGCCGCAGGATCGCCTCGGCGTGCTCTGCGGCCTCATCGGGCGTGTCGGCGAACTTGACCCCGCCGGCCTTCATCCGGCCGCCGCTCAGCACCTGCGACTTGATCACCGTCGGGCCGCCGATGTCTTCGGCGGCCTTGCGGGCCTCGTCGGCGGTCTGGCAGAAGCCGTACTTGGTGACGGGAATCCCCGCCAGCTCGACGATCTTGCGTGCCTCGTACTCGTAGAAGCGCATTGCGGCCGCGCAATCTATCCGAAGGGCTAGGCCACGGTCGGCGCGCCCACCCAGGCTCGCCGGAGTTTGGCGTCGAGGTGGGCGGCGATGTCGCCGTTGGCGGGGAGCGGCACGCCGTCGAGCGCACGCACCCGCTCGATCCCGCGGACGGAGCCGGTGAGGAAGACCTCGTCGGCCGCGAACAGATCGTCGCGCGTGAGGGCGGACTCGCGCGCCTCGATCCCGTTTTCCGCGGCGAGTTCGAGCAGCCGCATGCGTGTGACCCCGGGAAGGATGCGGCCGTCGAGCGGGGGGGTGAGCAGAGCACCGTCCCGCACCGCGAACACGTTCGCCCGCGAGGCCTCCAGCACCGAGCCGCGCTCATCGACAAGGAGAGGAAGCGTGCCTTCGGGCAGAGTGGCTTGTGCTTCGTCCAGCAGCGCTCGGTCGACCCACTTGTGCGACCCCAAGCCGCCTGCGAGTCGCAGACTGCGGAGCGAGACCGCTCGAGTGGACGATCGACCCCCGTTATCGGGGGCAAAGTGTCCAGTCGCCGGCCGGTGTTCGATGGTCGCCGCGAGCTCGCCGCCCGCTTCGGGCGCAACCGCGATCCGCAACGCGGTCATGCCGCGTGGGGCAGACGTGCCGTCGCTCATAGGTCCGGACAGGTCTAGCGACGGCACGTCCAGGGGCGGGGGTTCGTGATCCGGGAAGAGCTCGGCGAGGCTGGCGTGGAGCCTGGCCAGGTGCGCATCGAGCTCGACCGGGCGGCCGTCGAGGACGAGCAGGGTCTCGAAGACGCCTTGGCGCGGATCGGGCACGCGGCCATTGTGGCAACCTCGCCCGGGTTGAAGACGCTGCTGATCGACAACTACGACTCCTTCACCTACAACCTCTTCCAGCTGCTGGCGGAGACGAACGGTGAGGAGCCGCTCGTCGTCCGCAACGACGAGGCGAGTTGGGCGGACCTGTTGGAGCTGGAGTTCGACAACGTCGTCATCTCGCCGGGGCCTGGGCGTCCCGACCGGGCCGAGGATTTCGGCGTCTGCGCGGACGCGATCCGGCACTCGGCTGTCCCGCTGCTCGGCGTCTGCCTTGGGCACCAGGGCCTCGGCGCGGCGTTCGGCACCGCCGTAGTCGCGGCGCCCGAACCGATACACGGTCGCCTCAGTGCCATCCTGCACGACGACTCGCCGCTCTTCGCCGGCATCGCCCGAGAGTTCCAGGCCGTCCGCTACCACTCGCTCTGCGTCGAGCAGCCGCTGCCGGACAAGTTGCACGGCATTGCTTGGACAACCGATGGGGTGCTGATGGCGCTCGAACACCGCGACCGCCCGCTCTGGGGCGTCCAGTTCCATCCCGAGTCGATCTGCACAGACCACGGCCGCAAGCTGCTTGAGAACTTCCGTGACCTCAGCAAGCGGTTTCTGCGAGGTGCTTCAGGCGCCTCGCGAAAGGGCCGCCGGGGTGTCCCCCTCGCGCAGCGGCGTCCTGTTTTTCGCCCCGGCGGAATCAGCGTCACCGCGACCGGCGTCCCTGGCGAAAAACCCAGCAAGCGAGGGGGACACCCCGACGGCTCTCCCCGGCGACTCGCCGTGAAGCGACTCGATGAGCTGGTCGATCCCGAGCGGGCTTTCGTGAGCTTGTATGGGGAGAGTGAGAACGCGTTCTGGCTTGACAGCAGTCGCGTGGATGAGGGTGCGCGTTTCTCTTTCATAGGCGACAGCTCAGGCCCGCTCGGTGCTGTCGTCACCTATCGCGTGGCTGACGGCGAGGTCAAGGTCGAGCGTGGGGGCGAGGTCGAGATACGGCGCGAATCGATCTTTGAGTACCTGGCGGGCGAGCTGGCGCGACCTTGGCCCGACGGGCCCGAGCTGCCCTTCGATTTCGCGTGCGGCTTCGCGGGGTGGCTGGGATATGAGCTGAAGGTCGAGTGCGGGGGAGACGCCGCGCACGAGTCGCCGCTGCCGGACGCGGCATTCGTCTTCGCCGACCGCATGATCGGCTTCGATCACGCGGAGGGGAAGACATACGTGCTCTGTCTCGTCGAGTCCGGAGGAGAGGCGGAGGCGGAAGCTTGGATCGAGACAACAGTAAGCCGGTTGGACACGCTGCCCGCCCTCACGGAACCGGTCTCAGCGGAGGCTGCCGCCGATCCGGTCGAGTTTCGGCTCGCTCGCTCACGCGAGCGCTACCTGGAGGAGATCGCCGAGTGCGGGCGGTTGCTTGCCGAAGGTGAGACCTACGAGGTCTGCTTGACGAACTCGGTTCTTGCCGACTCCGCGCCGGAGCCGCTGGTGCTCTACCGCACCCTGCGCCGGGTCAACCCGGCGCCGTACTCCTCCTTCGTGCGTTTTGGCGATGCGGCCGTGCTCAGCTCCTCGCCCGAGCGCTTCCTGCGCGTCGGCCGCGACCGCTGGGTCGAGGCGAAGCCGATCAAGGGGACGAGCCGCCGCGGCGCGACCCCGTCCGAGGACGTGCGCCTCGCCGAGCGCCTGCGCGGCGACGAGAAGAACCGGGCGGAGAACCTGATGATCGCCGACCTGTTGCGCAACGATCTCGGCGCCGTCTGCGAGATCGGCACCGTGCACGTGCCGTCCCTGATGCAGGTCGAGAGTTACGAGACGGTGCATCAGTTGGTCACCACAGTGCGCGGCCTGCTGCGCGAAGGGCTCGACCCCGTGGATTGCGTCCGCGCCTGCTTCCCACCCGGTTCGATGACCGGCGCGCCGAAGCTACGCACGATGCAGATCATCGACCGCTTGGAGGGCGAAGCGCGGGGCGTCTACTCGGGCGTGATCGGCTACTTCGGGCTCGGTGGTGGCTGCGATCTCAGCGTCGCTATCCGCACGATCGTGCTCGACGGCGCCAGCGCCAGGCTCGGCGCCGGCGGCGCGATCGTCACCCAGTCGGATCCCGAGGAGGAGTTCGCCGAGATGCTGCTCAAGGCGAGCGCCCCGCTGCGGGCGTTCGATCCAGGCGCCGATTCGGCGCGAGCGCTGCGCTCCGGAAGCCCATCTACAGTCGGAACTTAGACCTGCGCGTTTGTCAGGGTGGCCGGCCCCCGTTTAGGCGGTGACGTGCCGAGCGGTTGCCTGAACGTCCAGCGTGGGGGGAGACATTGCGGCGCTGTTGCCTTATAGATCCATGGCCTCTTCGATCGACGCCCTGGATCTGCCGATCCAGTTCTTCGCCCTCGGCACCGCGATGGGGATGCTGGCCGCGCTGATCCGCTACCACCGCACCGGCGAGCTGGACCATTGGCCTGTGTATGTCGCCTATCCGGCCTTGGCGCTGTTTTCGCTGGGCCTTCTACTCACGCTGCTCACCGCGATACCCTGATGCCATGAAACCCCGCGAGGATTTGAAGATGTACACGCTCAGGCACTTTCTCTTCTACATGGGAATCGCCGCGCTCGCCGGAGCTATCGTAGGCGCGCTGGCCAACGTCATGGACTGGAGCACCGGCCTGATCTACGGGGTCGGTCTCTCTGTCGGCACGGTGATCGTCATCGTCGCTATGCGCGAGGGCCTCTTCGGGGCGCCCGCACGCCACCGACGGCGCCCGCACCGGCGCCACGCCTGATCGGGCCGCCAGGCGTGCGCGAGGGCGCTCGAACAGACGCTACAGCCGGATCAGGTTCGCCGCGTCGATCTCCCGCGTGACGCCGCGGAAGTCGATCGTCAGCGGCGCCGTGGCGACGACCTCGCCGTAATCGATCCCCGGGTGCGCGGTGACGATCGCGGCGACGTCAGCCGAGCCCAGCGCCTCGTCGAGGTCGACCGAGGTGAGGTCGAACTCGCGCAGCTCGGGCACGAAGGAGTCGTGGTAGGAGAGGTCTGCTCCCAGCTCGCGCAGCGTGGCGACGATCTCCAGCGCCGGCGACTCGCGGATGTCGCCGACCCCCGGCTTGTAGCTGACCCCGAGGATCAGGATCTTCGATCCCTTGACCGCCTTCTCCGCCTCGTTCAGGGCACGGGCGATCCGATCGACGCAGTAGCCGGGCTGGGCGCGGTTGATTTTGCCGGCGAGCTCGATGAACTCGGGGTAGAAGTCGTGCTCGCGCGCCTTGAAGGCGAGGTAGAAGGGATCGACCGGCAGGCAGTGGCCGCCCATGCCGGGGCCGGGATCGAAGCGCATGAAGCCGAAGGGCTTCGTGTCTGCCGCTTCGACGACCTCCCAGATGTCGATCCCGAGTCGGTCGCAGAGCTGGGAGAGCTCGTTGACCAGGGCGATGTTGACCGAGCGGAAGATGTTCTCGAGCAGCTTCGCCAGCTCCGCCGCCTCCGGGGTCGAGAGCACGACGACCTCGTCGCAGACCAGCTCGTAGAGCTCGCGGGCGCGCTCGGCGGAGGCCGGCGTGATCCCGCCGACCAGCTTGGGCGTGGTCCGCACGGTGTAATCGGTGCGGCCGGGATCGATCCGCTCGGGCGAGAAGGCGAGGTGGAAGTCGTCGCCGGCGGAGAGCCCCGACCCCTGCTCGAGGATCGGCTGCAGACGCTCGCGCGTGGTCCCCGGGTAGGTGGTCGACTCGAGCACGACGAGCTGATCCGGCCGCAGGACGCTCGCCACGGTCGTCGCCGAGTCGGTCAGGTAGGTGAGGTCGGGTTCGCGCGAGCCGGTCAGCGGCGTCGGCACGCAGACGATCACCGCCGCGCAGGATGCGAGCTCGCCGGCGTCCGCGGTCGCGCGGAGGCGGTCGCCGAGCGGCGCCAGGCTGGCGGCGGAGATGTCCTCGATGTAGCTGCGCCCCTCGTTCAGCGCCTCGACCTTGCGGGCGTCGACATCGAGCCCGACCACCTCGTGGCCGGCCTCGGCGAAGGCGACGGCCAGCGGCAGCCCCACGTACCCCAGCCCGACAATCCCGATCTTCATCGTCGAGAGTCTAGGTCGCGGGGCGGGGGGATTCGGGTCGGCGGCTCAGCCGAAGGGCGGCTGGAGGAAGTCCGCGACTGGATGCATCGAGAAGGGCACGCTGGGCTGACCCTGAAACACCGCTCGCACCAGGCCCCGCTTGTTGCGTCCGTAGCTGCGTCGGAAGAGGCCCTGGAAGATTCCGCCCGAGTCGGATCGGATGCTCCCCGCGCCCGACCAGCGCCCACCCTTCCAGAGCTGAATCGCAACCTTGCCGGCTTCACTGGTGGGAGTGCGTCCCCAGAAGGAGAGCCCCTGCTTCGTCGGATAGGCGACGAAGGGGAACTTGAAGGCATATAGGACTTCCTTGGGCTGGTCCTGCTCGACCGTCGCGCCGCGGAAGTAGAGACCTGACTGGAGCGTCTGGCTGAAGGGCAGCTTGGGTTCCGGTTCGGCGTCACGCAGGCTGTACCAGAAGAAGTAATTGACCCCGGCCTTCCAGGATCGGTAAAGGGCTTCGGCGGTCCAGCGACTCTCGATCTTCATCGGCAGGCCGCCGGGATCGGGCGGATTCGAGTCCCACGAGAACTCCATGATCCAGAGCGGCGTGTGTTTGAAGACCCCTTTGATCCGGCCGGCACGATCCGCCGCCGCCAGCAGCGTCTTCAGCTTGGCGAGGTCCCCTAGCTCGACGTCGTTGATGCCGCCTTCGTGCGTAGGTCCCCCGGTCGTGTACGGGTGGATGTCGAAGATGTCGAAGTGAACGCCCCCTTCGCAATCTCCGGCGCTGGGGCGGGGGTCGTTATGCCCCTTCATGCAGAGCAGAAGGCGGGCGAATCGCATCGGGCCGATCGTGTATTTCGGCACGGCGATCGGGCCGAGGCCCGCCGCGATTACCAGATCGGCTGGGTCGACCGCCTTCACTGCGGCATAGAAGCGGTTGATCAGCGTCCGGTAGAGGAACGGGGAGACCGGTTTGTCGCCGTCGTATTGAGGATTGAAGAAGAGGCTCAGGTTCGGCTCGTTAAGCCCCTGCCAGTATCGGACTCGAGGCAGGCCGCCGAAGTGGCCGCTGTAGCGGCGTGCCGCCGCGGTCGTGAAGGCGGCCAGGGCGTCCGGGTTCGGGTTGCACGGTGCGTCCGGTTCGTTCGACGGGCAGCGTTGCGCCCAGAGCGGCGCGCCCCGAACCTGGAGTATCGGTTCCAGTCCGGCCGCGACGGCACGAGTGACCCAAAGGTCGGTCGATTCCCAGTCGTAGTGCGGGTCAGAGGGGTCTTCTGGGTTCCAGGCCGCAGGCAGTTGGCCAGGGGCGACGGACGGCCAGCGCAACGGCGTCTGGACTAGCTGGGCGCCGGCCTTCTTGGTGTTTTCGAATGCCGCCGTATCGTTGTCATAGACGTAGGAGATGCCGGTATGCAGGGGGCGCAGGCCGGCCCCTGCTGCGGATGCGCTCAAAACGAGTGCGAGTGGGACCGTCAACAGCAAGGCGATCAGTGCCCGGCCGGCTCGAGCGCGATGCCTAGTCGGAAATTCGAATGCCCTCACGACTCGGTCAGCCGGCCCGTCGTCTTTGCCGCGAGCGGTAGGCGATCGCCCAGGCGATCGCAGCGGCGATCGCGAGTGGCAGCAGCAGCCCGAGTTGACCCGACGAGGAGGCGCCGGTAGCCGCCGCGAGCACTTCGCTCGGGCCGTAGGCTCCGCTTGGCAGGTCTTCCGCGGCGGGTCGGTTGGATGCCGGCGCTTCGTCGCGGAGGCCCGGGTGGGCCGCGTGGGGTGACGGATGCGATGCCCCTTTCGCCTTGCCGGCCCCTGGCGTCTTTCCGTGTCTGGGGGTTTGCTGTTGCCTGGGCGGTGGGCTCGTGCTCGGAGCCGTTTCCGCCACGACTTCGGCGACTTCTCGACCCTGCTTGCCATGCGATTCGAGCCGGTGGGCGTTATGGGCGCCTAGGACATTCGCCGGCGAGCGATGCCTCTTGGCGCCTCCCCCGCCGGACTCCTTGTTGCCGCCCGCGGTCGGCAGTGCCTCCGTGTACTGCGTCGCAGCCGAGTTTTCGGGTGGGACCACGGATTCTGCGGATTCCGCGCTCGCCGCAGGCGGAGCGAGGCAGACGGCGATAGCCGCGATCAACCCGATTGCTGTCGTCAGTGGCTTCATTGTGGATTCGGTCCCAGGCCGAGACTAGGATGGCCGGCAAGCGTGTGACTTCCGGCCCAGCTTCCCAGATAAACCAGATGGATACGCCTTCGATGCGGTCCCGTAGGGCAGGGTTGGAATCTCTCCAGAGGGTCGACTGGGGTGGAATTTGGACCTGGTTTCTCTGTTTTGGCCTGATCGCCTACCTGGGGTTGAAGGGAGGCGGTTATGACCCTCTCGTGCACGACCAGGTCGGAATTGCGGTCTGGTGGACCGTGCTCGCGGGCGTTCTGGTCGGCGCCCTGCCCAATCGCCGCCCGGGGACCCTGGCGCTTGCCGCCGCCGGCCTGCTTGCCGCGTTCGTCGTCTGGACCGGGCTGAGCCTGATCTGGACGGAGAGCGTGGAGAGGACCTCCGCGGACCTCGCCCGCGTCGCCGGCTATCTCGGGGTCTTCGTGCTGGCGATCTTCGCTCGCGACGCCGAGGGGGCTCGTCGGGTCGTTGCCGCAGTAGGGGCCGGGATCGTCTTCGTCGCGGCCATCGCCTTGCTTTCCCGCCTGCACTCCGCCTGGTTCCCGGCGGCGGAGCAGACGGCGCACTTCCTCACCAGCAACCGCGAACGCCTTGGCTATCCGCTTCATTACTGGAACGGCTTGGCCGCGCTGATTGCGATGGGGATCCCGCTGATGTTGCAGGTTGCGACCAGCGCCCGCAGCACGCTTTTCCGCGCCGCCGCCGCGGCGTCGCTGCCGGCGCTGGCGCTGACCGTCTTCTTCACCCTCTCGCGGGGTGGAATCGTGGCCGCGGCCATCGCCCTTGCGGTCTTCGTCGCCCTCGCCCCTAGCCGTCTCTCGCTGGTCCCGGCGATGCTGCTCGCGGCTGTCGGCGGCGCGGTCCTGATCGTCGCGGCCAATCATCGCGACGCCCTCCAGCACGGCCTCCAAAATGCCACCGCGGACCACCAGGGCAACCAGCTGCTTGTCATCGTGCTCGTCGTTTGTGCCGCTGTCGGTGCGCTCTACGCCGGAATCTCAGTCGTCATGCAAAGGCGTCGCCTGCCCGCCTGGGCTCAGGTCAACCGCCGCCGAGCGTCGATCGCCGCTGCGACTGCGTTGCTGCTGGTTCTGATCGCCGGGATCGCAGCCGGCGCACCCGGCCGCGCCTCCGACGCCTGGGCGGAATTCAAGGAGAAGAGCAGCCCTGGCCGGGGCACCGGGAGACTGAGTAGCGCAGCCGGCCAAAACCGTTACCAGCTCTGGAGCGGGGCGGTCAAGGAGAACGCAACCGACCCTCTGATCGGCACCGGCTCCGGCACTTACGAGTACTGGTGGGACCGCACTGCCGACGTGCCCGAGGTCGTCCGCGACACGCACTCCCTTTACCTGCAGACGCTTGGCGAGCTGGGAATCGTCGGGCTGGTCGTGCTCGTAGCGTTCCTTTTGGCCGTTCTTGGCGGTGGCGCCGTCAGGCTGTTTGGCACGGAGCCGGCGGTTCGAGCGCCGCTGGCAGCCGCGCTCGCCGGTTGCGCGGCGTTCTGCATCACCGCGACCTTCGACTGGATGTGGCAACTCCCGGTCCTGCCCGTCGCCCTGCTCCTGCTCGGCGCTGCCCTCGTCTGTGATGGAAGGATCGGCCGGAGCGGCGGCGAGAGCACGTCACTCCGCCTCCCGCTGCGGGTCGCAGGCGCGGCGGCGGCCCTCGCTGCGATTGTCGCGATTGCGATCCCCCTTGCCTCAACGAGCCTGGTGCGCAGCAGTGAGGCGGACGCGCGGGACGGCAATCTTTCTGGAGCCCTCGAGGCCGCGCGCACCGCCCAAAACGTTCAACCCAGCGCCGCGTCGCCTCGGCTCCAACAGGCACTCGTCCTGGAGGCTCTGGGGGAGTTCCCGGCCGCCGTCCAAGCCGCGCGGGCTGCCACCGAACGGGAGTCGACCAACTGGAGAACCTGGCTGGTGCTGTCGCGAATTGAGGCCGAGAACGGACAGGCCGAAACTGCCGTGCGGGACTACCGCCAAGCGAAGTCGCTGAACCGGCTTTCTTCGCTCTTCGAACGCTGAGCCCGGGAGGGCCGCGGCGACTGTGATAATCCGTCGCCAGATCTTTTCGGAAGGAGTCAGATGAGCTTGCTGTCCCGAATCTGCGCGCTTGCCGCGCTGTCTCTTGCCGTCTTTCTGGCGGTCGGCTGCGGGGAAACGGTGATCGACGACGCCAAGACCGCGGCGACGCTCGAAGAAAACCTGCAGAAGTCCGTCGGGCAGAAGGTCTCCTCGGTCGACTGCCCCTCCGGGGTCAAGGTCGAGACCGGCAAGACCTTCGATTGCAACGTCAGCCTGGCCGACGGCAAGAGCGAGACGGCGACGCTGAAGATCGTCAACAGCGACGCCGACGTCGAAGTAACCGACCTCCAGGCCAATAAGTAAAGTGCCCCGAATGAGCCAAACCATCGCGGCCGACGCGCCGACCACCAACACAAAGCTCCTCGACTGGGTCGGGGAGATCGCGGATCTGACCCAGCCGGACGCCATTCACTGGTGCGACGGCTCCGCCGAGGAGTACGACAAGCTCGCCGAGGCGCTGATCGAGGCGGGCACCTTCGAGCGCCTCTCGGACGCCAAGCGGCCCAACTCCTACCTCTCCCTCTCCGACCCCGGCGACGTCGCCCGGGTCGAGGACCGCACCTTCATCTGCTCCCCGGACGAGGCCGACGCCGGCCCGACCAACAACTGGCGTGAGCCGGATGAGATGCGGGCGATGCTGCGCGGCCTCTTCGAGGGCTCGATGGCCGGTCGCACGATGTACGTCGTGCCGTTCTCGATGGGCCCACTCGGCTCGCCGATCGCCCATATCGGCGTGCAGCTGACCGACTCGGCCTACGTCGCGGCCAGCATGCGGATCATGACCCGGATGGGCAAGGGCGCCCTCGACGTGCTCGGTAAAGACGGCGACTTCGTCCCCTGCCTGCACTCGGTCGGCGCGCCGCTGGCGGCCGGCGAGGAGGACGTGCCCTGGCCCTGCGACGCCGAGAACAAGTGGATCGTCCACTTCCCCGAGAGCCGCGAGATCTGGTCCTACGGCTCGGGCTACGGCGGCAACGCCCTGCTCGGCAAGAAGTGCTTCGCGCTGCGGATCGCCTCGGCGATGGCCCGCGACGAGGGCTGGCTGGCCGAGCACATGCTGATCCTCAAACTGACCTCGCCCGAGGGCGAGGTCAAGTACGTCGGCGGCGCCTTCCCCTCGGCCTGCGGCAAGACCAACCTGGCGATGCTGATTCCCACTCTGCCCGGCTGGAAGGTCGAGACGATCGGCGACGACATCGCCTGGATGAAGTTCGGCGAGGACGGCCGCCTCTACGCGATCAACCCCGAGGCCGGCTTCTTCGGCGTCGCGCCGGGGACGGGCGAGAAGACCAACCCGAACGCGATGGAGACGGTCGCCAGCGACTCGATTTTCACCAACTGCGCCAAGACCGACGAGGGCGACGTCTGGTGGGAGGGGATGACCAAGGAGGCGCCCGAGCACCTGATCGACTGGCACGGCGAGGACTGGACGCCGGCGTCCGACAAACCCTCGGCCCACCCCAACGCCCGCTTCACCACGCCGGCCTCGGCCTGTCCCTCGATCGCGCCCGAGTGGGAGGATCCCGCCGGGGTGCCGATCGACGCCTTCCTCTTCGGCGGTCGCCGCTCTAAGGTCGTGCCGTTGGTGCGCGAAGCCTTCGGCTGGGAGCACGGCGTCTTCCTCGGCTCGATCATGTCCTCCGAGACGACCGCGGCGGCTGCGGGCGAGGTCGGCAAGCTGCGCCACGACCCGATGGCGATGCTGCCCTTCTGCGGCTACCACATGGGCGACTACTTCGGCCACTGGCTGAAGGTCGGCGCCCGCGAGGGCGCGCGGATGCCGCGCGTCTTCTACGTCAACTGGTTCCGCAAGGACGAGGACGGCAACTTCCTCTGGCCCGGGTTCGGCGAGAACAGCCGCGTGCTCGAGTGGGTCTTCCGCCGCTGCGCCGGCACCGCCGAGGCGGAGGAGACGCCGATCGGCATGGTGCCGGCGGCGGGCGCGCTCAACACCGAGGGCCTGGAGATCTCCGTCAACGAGGTGGCCGCGCTGCTGGCCGTCAACCCGGCCGAGTGGAAGGTCGAGCTGCCGGGGATGCACCAGCACTTCGCCCGCTTCGGCAAGCACCTGCCCGACGAGCTGCACGAGCAGCTGAAGGATCTGGAGCAGCGCCTGGGCTGAGTCCAGGCGCTGCGGCGCCTACATCCCGTAGGCGTCCGCCAACTCCGGGTCCTTCGCCGCAAGCATTTCGGCCAGCTCGACCATCACCTTGCACTGCTTCCAGGTGGCGTCGTCCTGCATCTTGCCGTCGATCATGTGGACGCCGCGGCCGTCGGGGATCGCCTCGAGGACTTTCTTGGCGAACCTGACCTCCTCCGGGGGCGGGCTGAAGACCTTCTTGGCGATGTCGATCTGCACCGGGTGCAGCGACCAGGCGCCGACGCAGCCCATCAGGAAGGCGGCGCGGAACTGGGTCTCGCACCCCGCCGTGTCCTTGATGTCGCCGAAGGGCCCGTAGAAGGGCAGGATCCCGGTCGAGGCGCAGGCGTCGACCATGCGCGCGATCGAGTAGTGCCAGAGATCCTGCTGGGCGCTGACCCGGTCGGCCTCGGGGCTCTCCGGGTCGGCGGGGTCCTCCATCACGCGGTAGCCGGGGTGGCCGCCGCCGACGCGCGTCGTCTTCATCCGCCGCGAGGCGGCGAGGTCGGCGGGGCCGAAGCTCATCCCCTGCATGCGCGGGCTGGCCGCGGCGATCTCCTCGAGGTTGACGACGCCCTGGGCGGTCTCGAGGATCGCGTGGATCAGGATCGGGCGGTCGAGGCCGGCCTTGGCCTCGAGCTGGGCGAGCAGGCGGTCGACGTAGTGGATGTCCCAGGCGCCCTCGACCTTGGGCACCATCACGACCTCGAGCTGATCGCCGATCTCGGTGACGAGAGTGGTCAGGTCGTCGAGCACCCAGGGGCTCTCCAGCGAGTTGACCCGGGTCCAGAGTGCGGTCTGGCCGAAGTCGGACTCCTTGGCCGCTTTGATCAGGCCGGCGCGCGCCGCCTCCTTGCGGTTGACCGGGATCGCGTCCTCGAGGTTGCCGAGCAGGATGTCGGTCTTCGCCGCGATGCCGGCGGCCTTTTCGACCATCTTCTCGTTGGAGAAGTCGAGGAAGTGGATCATCCGGGACGGCTTGACGGGGATCTCAGTCAGCGGCTCGGGGGCGCCGATCGCCATCGGCTGGAAGAAGTCTCTGGGGTTTCTCAAGCTGCTCCTCGGGGGTCGGGGACGGTCGGTTGGAATCTAATCAGGCGGCGCGGTATAGGTTTGGCGCGCTTTGCGAACCGAACCTCGACGGCACTCGGGGGGCAGGGATCCGGGCCTTGTCGCCGTAAATGAAGGGGATGAGCGATCAAGCGCGGGAGAGCGTTGAGGATTGGACCCTGCCGGAGCGGTCCCGACCCCCGCTGCTGGGCGAGCTGGTCGAACGGATCGACGAGGCGCTGGCAACGGCCCGCGCCTCCGAGGCCGCGGTGATGACCGTCGGCGCCGCCGCCCTCGATGCCGCTGAGCAGGCAAGGAGGGCGGCGGAGCTTGCCGAGCGGGCGAGCGCCGCGATGAATCGAGGGCCAGCGTCACGGCGAGTCGCCGTGACGTCCCCGAACAGGGTGCCGGTCGCGGCGGGGGACGGCGGGATGGAGAGCTTCAGCGTCCGCGCCGACCGCGTCGCCGAGCGCCTGCGGCGCCTGCAGCGCATGCCGCTCTCCGCCTGAGCGGCTACGACTGCGTGTTCTCATCGTCGAGCAGAGCGCGCCGCGGTGCTGGCGGGGCGTCGATCCGCTGCTCCGAAAACTCCTGCTCGAACTCGATTTGAACGGATGACGCCGCCTAGTTGGGGCGCACTTGAGAACCAGCATCTTGCTCTTGCTGTTCGCCGTCCCGCCGGTGGGAGCGAAGGTGACCTTCACGTTCACGCTCACCTTGCCGGTCGCCAAGAGCTTTTTCTTCGCCTTCTCCTTCGCATTGACCAGCATCTTCACGGTACCCGCCGCGGTCAGGGTCTTTTTCTGCTTGACGACGCCCTGGTGGCTGAGAACCAAGGTGCCGGGGCCGGGGATGGTGACCGGCAGTTTGGCGGTGCCCAACAACTTGTTCAGCTTCGGCTTGCCGATGCTGAACAAGTTGGAGACGACCGGGGGTGGACCGGGCTGGTCAGGCGTAGTTGGCGTCACCGTGGGGCTGCCGGGGCTGCCGGGCGGTTTTGGCGCGGGTTCGCTGATGATCTCGAAGAGGTCCCAGGTGGCCGCGAACGGGGGAGCGGCGTTCGAGGTGCTGATGAGACCCCCCGCCAGCGCCGAGGTGCCGCTGAGCCAGCTGCCCGGGATCGGCTCGGGCTCTCCGACCGTGATGCGCGGACCGGTGGCGCCTGCGGTAGTCACCGTGAAGCTGGGTTGCACCGTCTCCGCGGCGGGGTCGACGGTGAGGTAGAGGTCGATGGCGCTAGGTCCTGGGAGCGCCACGGGCGCCCGCGGCCAGAAGGTCGGTATTCCGTCGACCTCCTTCAGAAATTCGATGCCGCCGGCGCCGCCGTTGGCGGCTACCACGAGCTTGAGGTAGTTGTCCTGGTCCCCGGTGCCGATGAACATTCCCATCGACTGGTAGTCCTGCGGGGTGATGCCTTTGAACGGGCCGAGGATGCGGGTGTGGACGGTGAAGCGGTCGGCCGGTGGCATTACGCCCAGCTGGAAGCCGTATTCCTGGGTGTTCTGCGATCCGAAGGCCTCGCCCTCTGAGACTTCGTCAACGGTGGCTACGCCGGCGGCGCCCCCGGCCGTCATCTTCGCGGGGTCGAACAGCGATGCGTAGTTGCTGGTGCCGTTGGTCATGAGCCCGGTGAACCCCAGGTTCGCGAGCCCGCCGGGGCGTGGGGCGTCGTTGTCCCAGGTGAGGCGGACGGGCGTCGTGGTCGTCTTGCCGTTGTGCGGGTCGATGGCGAAGGGGTCGGAGGTGTCGGGAAGACCGTCGTTGTCGTCGTCGGGATCGTTGAGGTCGGAGATCTTGTCGCCGTCCCAGTCCGGAGGGACGTCGGCCGACGAGCAGGGGCTCGTGCCGTTGTCGATCTCGTCGGAGTTCGTGAAGCCGTCACCGTCCTCGTCCAGCGTCGGACTATCCACGCCAGAGCAAGTGCTGCCTCCCGAGCCGCCGTAATCGTCCGGCTCAAACACCGTGATATTGCCGTTGCCGATGTCGGCAACCCATATCGTCCCCGGGAACACGTTGTTGTCATCTTGAGCGACAGCGTCGAGGGGGGTGGCGCCGACGTTCTGGAACAGCGGACCGCCTGCCACCAGCTGGGTGCCCGCAGAGTCCAGCTGGGCCCAGTAGATCTTGTTGTCGAAGCTGGCGCTGAGGATGTCGCCCTTCAGCGCACCGCCAAAGTTCGACGCGGTGTACTCGGTCAGCCCGTTCGTCGAGGTCGGGTAGTCGGTGATGTTGCCCCGCTCCGCTCCGGCGTCCCACCATTCGCACTCAACGGGATTGGCGAGCGACACCGGCGACTGCGCCGGGCTGCTGAAGGTGTTTGCCGTGTTGCCCCGGGTTGGGTTCGGGTGGCCGCCGTAACCGTTCTCCGTGACCAACTGGAGCGTGTCGACGTCAGTCGTTCCCGGCTCGTTGACTTCGTTCGTGCAGGTTCCGCCGGGGCCCTCGTTCACCGGCTTGTCGCCCCAGCCGGCGTTGGCCCCGTTGTCGATCGTGTAGAGCCGCCCACTTTCCGTGAGGAGCAGGTCGTAGGGATTGCGGAACCCGGGCTCGAACACCTGCACCGGGCCGCCCGGCACGAGCTCGGCTTGGTTATTGCCATTGTCCCCCCCGAAGGGGTCATTGGTGTCGTTGACGCCTGGCCGGGCGCTGTCGTCGAGGGTGGGCAGGTCGTAGGTGGTGTTGCCGATGGCGTCCAGATCGACGGACAGAATGGCGGCCGAGAGGGCGTACTCGGGGAGGTTGGCGAAGTTGTTGGACGGCGCCCCCATGTTCGTGTTGCCGCCCTGCGCTACGTAGAGGGTGTTCGTTTCAGGGTCGAGCTGCAGCCCGTTGGTGGAGTGGTTCTCCTCGGACCGCGGGAGCCCCCGCACCAAGTCGACCTTTTGCCAGGAGCCGCCGTCCCAGGTCAACCTGCTGACGATCCCGGAGTTGGTGTCCAGCCCGGTCGTCGTGCCCGATTCGCCGCCGCCGATGCGCGGGTCGCTCGATCCGACGTAGATGACCGGATTGGCCGCCGTACCGACGACGAGCAGGCCCGTGACCTGGCGATCGGTGACGCTCGGGTTCGGCGTGCCGTCGTCGTCGTGGTTCGGGATCGCCTGGATCGACGTGATCGTTTCGGTGCTGGTAACGGCGTAGCTGTCCTTGCCGTTCCGCGCCACGTCGTAGACCTTGATCGCGCCGTCCTGCTGAGCCACGTACAGCTTGCCATCGGGGCCGAACTGAAGGGAGGTCGGCTGGCTTGACGTCTCCCCGGCGAGAGAGCTCTTCGAGAAGGCCGCCGCGCTGGCCGGCTCTAAATCAAGGACCTCGTGCACGGTCGATGACGAATCCCCGGATTCCACCCCACCGCCGACGACATGGATTCGGGTGCCGTCCAACACGGGGTAGATGCCATGCCGGGCAGTGGGCATAGGCGAGCCGGCCCGCCAACTGTTGGTGACCGGGTTGTAGATGTCGACCCTGTTATAGACGTGGTCGGCCGTGGCACCGGGCCCGTCGAGGGTCTCGCCGCCTATGACCCAGAATTCGCCGTTGGCGAGGACGGCGGTGCCCATGCCTCCCCGCGCTTGGGGGAGGGGCGCGAGAGTGGATCCGAGGTCGAGGCTCGACACCCAGCTGTCGGTGGCGGGGTCGTAGATCTGCACGGTGTCGAATCCGTTGGCAACGACGTTGCCGTCACCGCTGCCTGGTCCACGCCCGCCGAAGACGTACATCCTCGCACCGTCCGACTCGGCGGCGGCGTGGTTGCGGCCCTGGGGCATGGGGGCGATGGCGTGCCACGTGTCGGTCGCCGGGGTGTAACGGGCCGCCTGCGTGGTGGTCGTGGCCCCGACGATTCCACCGGCGACGTAGACCTGGTTGCCGATCACCGCGGACGAGCTCGAACCGGCGGCGAAGGGCATCGGCGCACCTTCGGTCCAGTTGTCGGTCGCGGGGTCGTAGATCTGGACCTTGCCTTCCGAGCCGCCGCCGAGACCGCCGAAGAGGTACAGCTTGCCGTTGACGACCTCGGCGGCATGGTGGTTCCCCGGGAACGGTCGCGTTGCCAGACCGCTGCTGGTCCAGGTTTCCGTCGCGATGTCGTAGGCGAGGGTCGCCGTGCTGCCCTCGCCGACGACGTAGAGCTTGCCGGCGATGAGGCCGCCTGCCACCTCGCCGAGAGCCACCGGCATGGGGGGCGCCGAGGACCAGCTTGGAGCGGCCGCATCGGCGGTACCGGTCAGGTTCAGTGACTGGATGCCGACCAGCGAGGCGAGCAGAGCGATGGCGAGCAGAGCCGTCGACGGGCATCGACGGCGGCGATGAGGCATCAAGGAAAGCCGGCGCGATGCCGGGCCGGTCTCAGGCACACGCGAATTATGCGCTATCCCGTAGGGATGACGACGCGGGCTGTCCCGCTTGGGCAGGAATTCACGCAGCAACACACACTTTTTGGCGACCCTTTAGGCAAAAGTACCTAGATTGGCCATATGTATGACTGAATAAATTGGTCAAACGTCGAGTAGGTGGGTACCTTGGGTCGCTCTTCGTCGCCCGTTCGGAAAGTCGATGGGCGGCGCCAAAGGGCTTCAACCCACCAGTAGAGAGACGCGCTCGATGGCTGCTTCCAAGTTCGCATTGCCCAAGGTCCGTCGGCTGTCGCTCGCCCTTGTGGCGTGCTTTGCGATTGCCGGGACCGCAGCCGTCTCGACGCCCACGCAGGCCGCCGGCGCGAAGCCGATCACCCTCTGTATCAAGCGGTCAGGCCCCGCAAAGGGCACCATCCGCTTCGTGTCGAGCGCAACCTGCCGGAGGTCGGAGGAGCGTGTGCAGCTCGTCGGCGGCTCTGATCAGGGCGTTCTCGGAATCGAAGAAGGCAGCGGCGAAGCCGGACCCCAGGGGCCGGCCGGACGGAAGGGCGACAAGGGAGAGAAGGGAGACACCGGCCCACAGGGCATCCAGGGACCCAAGGGCGAAACCGGCGCGACCGGCCCACAGGGCATCCAGGGCGAAACCGGACCCGCCGGTGCGACCAGATACCTGAGGGTCTCGGGCACGGTCTCGGCCACCGATGCGACCGCCCCGAAGACGGCGACCGTCACCTGCCCCGAAGGCCGGTCCGTCCTCAGCGGTGGCTGGAACATCAACATGGGCTCGGGTGGAGACCCGGCCGAGATCAACATCATCCAGAGCCAGGCGACGTCCAACGCCACCTGGACCATCGTCGCGGACGAAGACAACACCCCCGGCGCCAGTTGGTCGATCCAGGCCACTGCGGTCTGCGCGCTGGTCAGTTCGTAGTCGCGAGGAGATCGCCGCTCTAGGCGTCTGAGGGGTTGTAGGGTTGCGCCAATCGAGTGCCGATGCCTTCACGCTGGCTCACCACGCTCCTCGTAGTCCTCTCCGTCGCGCTGGTCGCGGCGGTCATCGTCTGGATCGGCAACGGCAGCGATTCCTCGGGGCCTGCTCTGGGCGAACCGGAGGTCGTCACCGCGGGAGAACTGTCCGAATTCGCCGCTGAACACGGCAGGCCGGTCTACTGGCTCGGCGTGCGCCCGGGCGCCAGGTACGAGCTGACCGAAACCGAAGGCGGTCGCGTCTATCTCCGCTACCTGCGGGGAGATGCGCAGGCCGGCGACAAGCGGGCCGACTTCATCACGGTGGCAACCTACCCGGCGGCGAACGGGGTCGCCTCCCTGCGGCTGGCCGCGCACGGGCAGAAAGGGGGGAAGCTGGGCCGCACGAAGAACGGGGCGGTGCTGCTGATCGATCCCTCCTCGCCCGACAACGCCCACCTCGCCTACCCGGGCGCGAACCTCCAGATCGAGGTTTTCAGCCCGGCCCCGGGCGAAGCGCTGCGCCTCGCCGCAAAGGGTGACGTGCAGCCGGTTCCGTAGGGGGTCACGTGGCGTCCCGCGCCTATATCCTTCTGTGCCCGCCCCTGGACCGATGAGGAGATCGTTGGCGACGTCCGCCTGCCATAGCGTGGTGCCCGGGAACGCCGACACCGACGTCGCCGTGATCGGCGCCGGCCCGTATGGGTTGTCGGTTTCCGCACACCTGACCCGCCGAGGCGTCAGCCACGAGATCTTCGGAACCCCGATGGACAGCTGGTGCAGCCACATGCCCGCCGGCATGTACCTGAAGTCGGAGGGCTTTGCGTCCAACCTGTCCGACCCGGACGGGGAGCACACGCTCGAGCGCTTCTGTCGCGACTCCGGGATCGAGTATGCGCGGATCGCCCTGCCGATCGCCCTGGACACGTTTTGTCGCTATGGGCTTTGGTTTCAGAAGCGAGCGGTTCCCCAGCTGGACACCAGGCTGGTCGAGCGATTGAGCCTCACCTCAGGTGAATTCACCTTGGAGTTGCGCGACGGCGGAAGCCTGTCGGCGCGCCGAGTCGTATTGGCCGCCGGGATCCAGGGGCAGGCATACGTGCCGCGGGAGCTGGAAGGCCTCTCGAAGCAGGTGCTGCTGCACAGCTATGACCAACGTGACCCAGGCTCGCCGCCGTCGGACGCTGTGGTGCTGGGAGCTGGCCAATCCGCGCTCGAGGCTGCGGCGTTGATTGGCGAGAGCGGTCGCCCGGTGCGCCTCCTTGCGCGCGCTCCGGCGCTCAGCTGGCTCTCCAGGCCAGGGGGGGAGGAGCGGTCTTTGCGACATAAGCTGCGTTACCCGGAGTCCGGCTTGGGCGAGGGGCGGGCGCAGTGGGTGTGCTCGAATTTCCCGCTGGCTTACCACGCGATGCGGGAGGACTGGCGAGTCGAGAAGGCCTTCTCGGTGCTGGGGCCGGCCGGGGCCTGGTGGCTTCGCCGCCGTTTCGAGAGTCATGTGGACGTCCACCTGCAGCGAAGGGTCGTCGAGGCGCAGGCCGAGAACGGCGGAGTCCGCCTGCGCTTGGAAGGCCCTGCCGGTCCTGAGGAGATCACGACCGAGCAGGTCGTGGCGGGAACCGGCTACCGGCCCGACCTGAACGGCTTGGGATTCCTCGACCCGGAGCTGACGGCGGAGATCGCAACCGTCGCCGGCGCGCCAGTGCTGACCCGCTCGTTCGAGAGCAACGTGCCCGGCCTCTACTTCGTCGGGTACCTGGCCGCGCCGAGCTTCGGCCCGCTGATGCGGTTCGTTTTCGGCGCTAGGTTCGCAGCGCTGCGAGTGGCGCGGCGGCTTGCTGCACGGCAGAGCACGCCGCGTTGACCGCATCGCCGGGCGTTCTGATCGTCGACGCCGGGGAACGTTCTGCGGTGGCGGCTTGCGAAAGTCTCGCACGAGCCGGCTATCGGGTCGGGACGGCGAGCCGCCAGCGCCCCATCCCGGCCGGATGGTCGCGTTTCTCCGAGCACTGGTTCCGGCTCCCGAACCCGCGTGCGGCGCCGGGCGAGTTCGCCTCCCGGGTGGCGGCGATCGCGGCCGATCGCGGCTACCTGACGGTGCTGCCCTGTAGTGAGGGCTCGCTGTGGGCGCTCTCGAACAACCGGGAGCAACTCGACGGCGCCGGATTGGCTTTGGGGATGGTGGACCGCGGGACGGTCGAGCGGTGCACCGACAAGGCCGAGCTGGTCGCGCGGGCCGTCGAGGCGGGTCTTGCAGCGCCGGAGACGGTCGTCTGTGGCGATCGAGACGAAGCGTTTGCGGCCGCGGAGCGGTTCGGATTCCCGGTGGTGCTGAAGCCCCGCCGCACGGTCTTCCGCGAGGGCGGCGAGACCCGCCACCTGGCGAGCGCGCTAGTCGACGACCGCCGGGCGCTCGAAGAGCAGCTCGTTGCAAGCGGAACGCCGTGCCTGGTCCAGCGCCGCGAGCGCGGGTCGATCGTCTCGGTCGGCGGCGTATTCGCCGACGCGCGGCTCCTCGCCGCCGGCTGCAGCCGCTACGTGCGGACGTGGCCCCCGGAGGCCGGTCCCGTTTCCTTCTCGCGTTCGATCGAGGCGCCGGACTCCTTGCTCGATCGGGTCGCTCGGCTGCTGGGACTGCTGGGCTGGGAGGGGATCTTCGAGCTCGAGCTGATCGAGCGGGGTGAGGGTGACTGTGCGGTACTCGACTTCAACCCTCGCATCTACGGCTCGATCGCGCTTGCGGTGAAGGCCGGGGCGCCGCTGCCCGCCGTCTGGTGCGACTGGCTGCTCAAAGGCAAGGACGCGAGCCTCGCGGCCCGACCCGGGATCTACTACCGCTGGGAGGACGCAGATCTGCGCAATGCCTTGCATGGCCTGCGCGAGGGCCATCCGAGGAGAGCCGCTTCGATCCTATGGCCCAGGCGCGGGGTGGCGCATGCCTACTTCCGCTGGCACGATCCCCTGCCATTCGGGGTCCGTGCGCTGCAGCCGCTTATCGGTCTCGCGCGCGGCGCGAGGCCGAGCGTCTGACCGCGCCACCGCGTCGATATCCTTCTCCGGAGCGAGGTCGTCGCCGCGACGCGCGCCGTCAATTCACCGAAATGAGCTAGGAGCCATGGCCGTAGACACCGCCGCCTATACCGAGCAGACCGACATCCAGCGCGACATCACCGAGATGGTGCGCCAGTTCGCCGACGAGCAGATCATCCCCAACGCCGAGCGCTACGACCACGAGGACTCCTTCCCGGAGCCGATCGTCGAGCAGATGAAGGAGCTCGGCCTCTTCGGGGTGACGATTCCCGAGGAGTACGGCGGCATGGGGCTCGACCTGACGACCTACGCGATGATCGTCGAAGAGCTCTCGCGCGGCTGGATCTCGATCTCCGGCGTCGTCAACACCCACTTCATCGGCTCCTACCTGCTGATGAAGTTCGGCACCGACGAGCAGAAGGACTACTTCCTGCCGAAGATGGCCACCGGTGAGATCCGCGCCGCCTTCTCGCTCTCGGAGCCCGAGGTCGGCTCCGACGTCCAGGGCATCAAGTCGACCGCCAAGAAGGGCGACGACGGCAAGTGGGAGTTGAGCGGCCAGAAGATGTGGGTGACCAACGGGCTCGGCTCGAGCGTCGTCTTCGTGCTGATGAAGACCGACCCCAAAGCGGAGCCCGCGTACAAGGGGATGACCTGCTTCATCACCGAGAAGGAGCCCTGGAAGGAAGTCAACGATGGCGACTACGCCGGCCTGACCGTCCCGCCCAAGATCAAGAAGATGGGCTACAAGGGGGTCGAGTCCACCGAGCTCGTCTACGACGGCTACCGCTGCCCGTCCGAGCGGGTGCTCGGCGGCGAGGAGGCGGGAGTGGGGCAGGGCTTCGTGCAGATGATGGATGCGCTCGAGGTCGGCCGGGTCAACGTCGCCGCCCGCGGCGTCGGCATCGCCCAGCGGGCGCTCGAGCTGGCCCTCCGCTACAGCCAGGAGCGCAAGACCTTCGGCAAGCCGATCGCCCAGCACCAGGCGATCCAGTTCAAGCTCGCCGACATGGCGACCAAGATCGAGGCGGCTCGCCTCGTCACCCGCAAGGCGGCGCGGATGAAGGACGCCGGCGAGCGCTCCGACCTGGAGGCGGGGATGGCGAAGCTGCTCGCCTCGGAGACCGGCAAGGAGTGCGTCGAGGAGTGCTTCCGCATCCACGGTGGCTACGGCTACTCGAAGGAGTACGAGATCGAGCGCCTCTACCGCGACGCGCCGCTGCTCCTGATCGGCGAGGGGACCTCGGAGATCCAGCGCATGGTGATAGGCAAAAAGCTTCTGCAGAGGCACAAGATCTAGGTTGGCCTCGACGGCCGACCTCATCCGCGTCGCCGTCGAGCGCTTTCAGGCCGAGGTCCCTGCGCTGCAGAAACTGAAACTGGTCTTCGGGCTGGAGCTGCGCGGTCGGGGGGACATCCAGCTCTACCGGGTAGAGCTGCCGGGTCCGAAGATCAAGAAGGACCTGGCTCAGGACGAGCGCATCCTGGTCCAGATCGACCGGGCCCAGTTCAACGAGCTGGCCGAGCGGGGCACCCTAAAGGGCTACCGCAAAGCGGTCGAGACCGGTCACATCAAGGCCACCGGCGACTCCAACGTGAAGAAGCTCGTCGTCCAGGTGGTCGAGCGACAGGAGCAGCGCTTGCGGCTGAGGAAAGCGCACTAGTCGCGTGAGCCTGGACGTCGAGTGGATCGAGGAGCCGAGCCGCTTCGAGGAACTGGCGGGCGAGTGGGACGCGGTCCTTCCCGCAGATCCACGCCCCTTCGACCTGCACTGCTGGTATCTGGCCTGGTGGCGGTCCTTTGGCGCCGATGCCGAGCTTGCCGTCTGCACGGTGCGCCGCGGGGGCGCGCTGGCCGGTGTCCTGCCCCTGCTTGACGGCGGGGGTTGGCTGAGGTCGCTGGCCAACGCCCATACCCCGTCGTTCCGCCCGCTGGCCGGCGACGACGACGCGATGCGTTGCCTGGTCGCGGCGGCGATGGAGCGCGGCAGATCCGGGGTCGAGCTGACCGCCCTTCGCGAGGACGATGCCGGTATCGACGCCCTTCGAGACGGGGCGGACGGGGCAGCGATGCTGTCCCAGGTCGAACGTTCCTACGCCTCGCCGTTCGTCGAGACCGACGGCGACTTCGACGTCTGGTACGCGGAGAACAAGCGCCGCTGGAAGGCTCTGGAGCGGCTGCGACGCAAAATGAGCCGTGAGCACGAGGCCGAGTTCCCGACCGCCGTCAGGCCGCTGGACCTCGAGGCGGAATTGGAGGACGGCTTTCGCGTCGAGGGGAGCGGCTGGAAGGGCCACGCCGGAACCGCAATCAACTCCGATCCGGCCACGGCAGTCTTCTATCGAGCGGTGGCGCGCTCGTTCCAGGCTCGAGATGAGCTCCGGCTCAGCCGGGTCGTTCTCGACGGCCGCACGATCGCCTTTGACCTCTGCATCCTCAGCCAGGACCGCCTGTACCTGCTGAAGACGGGCTTCGACGAGGATTTCCGAGGGTTTTCGCCCGGTCTGGTGATGCGCCTCTCGATCATCGAACATTGCTTCGAGCATGGCCTGCGCTCGCATGAGCTGCTCGGCGCGGAGAGCGACTGGAAGGCGAAATTCGCCACGTCCTCGCGCCCTCACGTGAGCCTGCGAACCTACCGCCGGAATCCCGCCGGACTCGCCCGCTACACGTATAGGACGGCGCTGCGACCACGTCTGCGCCGTGCCTATCGGCGCCTCCGCCGGTCTCGCTGAGGCCCACGCGATTGTCCGAGGCCGGAGAGGACTAGGATTCCGCGCCGCAAACGAAGAGGAGAATGAAGACCAGATGAGCGAGCAGAAGTACGAGCTGACCACCGACCAGGCCGAGCGCGAGGCGTCCGGCGCGCACAGCTACGGCCGCTACCTCGAGGAGTTTGAGGTCGGCGCCGTCTACAAGCACTGGCCGGCGAAGACCGTGACCGAGGCCGACGACCACCTCTTCTGCCTGATCACGATGAACCACCACCCTCTGCACATCAACGACATCTACGCGAGCAACTCCCAGCAAGGCCGCAACGTCGTCGTCGGCCCGCTGGTCTACTCGCTGGCCCTTGGCATGTCGGTCTCCGATGTCTCCGGCAAGGCGATCGCCAATCTCGCGACCGAAGAACTCAGCCACCCTAACCCGGTCTTCCACGGCGACACGCTCTTCTGCGAGACGGAGGTGCTGGACGTGAAGCCCTCCAAATCGAAGCCGGATCGCGGCATCGTCAAGGTCCACACCCGCGTGCTGAACCAGGATGGCGTCCTCGTCGCCGAGTTCAAGCGCCTGGTTCTCGTGCCGCGCCGTCCCTGAGGCGTCTCAGCCTGCGGTACGGCGTCGCCCCAGGGCGGCCGCCGCCACGCTGCGCACGCGTTTCGACCGGACCGCCAACGAGGCGGCGACCATGCCCGGGGCGCCGATCGGGCCGCGGCCGTAGATGCGGCTCTCCAGCCCGTGGTCAACGCCGGCGAAGCGGTCCTTGTAGGGCTCGTCGCCGCGCAGGAACGCGTAGCGGTCGAGGCCGTCGTCGAAGGCGGCTCTGATCGTCCGGGTGAGCAGCAGGAAGCCGACCGAGAACCGGTCGAAGCCAGGGTCTCGCCCGGACTGGAAGAAGCTCTCGGCGCCCCCGTAGCGGAAGCCGTACCAGGCGGCGGCAGGCTCGCCGTTGACTTCCATCGTCCAGAGTCGCAGCCAGCCGCGGTCGAAGAGGATCGGAGCCAGTCTGAGGTGAAAGTTGACGACGCTCTGTCGTCCGAAATTGCTGCCCTCGCTCCACCGCATGCGGTGGAGCGAGACCAGTTGGCGCATATCGTTCTCGACCTGGCCGGGCTCGTCGCAGAGCCGGAACGTGACCTGGTGTGAGCCCTCCAGCTTGCGCGTGCTGCGGCGGAGCTTTTCCCTCAGGTTCTTGCTTCGCGTGCCTAGGTAGGCCTCCCAGGTTTCGCCTTCGATTTCGATGAACGGATTGGCTTCGCGGACGAGCAGCCGACCGCCGAAGGCTTCCGCGACGCCCCCCCCGGGCAGGTGCTCCGCCAAGAGCAGCGACGGCGTTCCGAGGAACTCGACGGCGCCCCGCAGCGCCCGGCCCGCCGCCGGGGAGTCGTCCGGATCGCAGATCGGGCCGAGAACGTCGCTCACCCCGTGGCCGAGGAACCTCACCAGCCTCACGCCTCGCCTTTCGATGCAGAGAGGCAGAATGGCAAACGCCCGTCCGTGCCGGTCGCGACACTCGACGAAGGCGGGCTCGACGGTCGAGCCGAACTCCTGCCACCAGGTGTTGGCCCACTCCCAGGTGGCGAAGATGTTGCCCGCTCGTTCGGCGAGCTTCGACCACAACTCGCGTCTGCTCTGCAGGTCGGAGAACCTGACGTACTCGATTCCTTCGGCGGGGTCGGGTTGGGTCTGACGAGACATTGCCGAGCGCTCTAGCCGAGCAGGTCCTTGACGGTTTCCTCTATCAGGGGCGCCACAGCCTGTTCCGCATAGCACTCTGCGATCGACAGGCACTCGGCTTCCTCGTCCCGACCGTAGGGCCGCTCGATCACCCGGGCGAGTGTTTCCCCTATCTGGTGCGCTGACCTCGAAGTCAGGTGGCTGTACTTTGCACCCCCGATGATTTCCCTCGGCCCGAAGTCGCAATCCACCGAGACCACCGGCGTTCCTGCGGCCAGGGCCTCCACCAGGACGTTCCCGAAGGACTCGACCTGCGAGGTGACGAGGAGCACCCGGTGCCGGGCGTACACGGGCCAAGGGTTGCGATCGTAAGGGAGCATCGTCACCTCGGCTCCGTGCAGGGCGGCGATCCTCGCCTCCACCTCGCCTCGCATCTCTCCGTCGCCGAGCAGGGTGAGCGGAACTCCGGCCCGAGCCGCGCTCTCGACCGCGAGAAGTGGATTCTTCACCGCCGCCAGTCGTCCGACGAAAAGCGCTCCCTCGCGCGGGCCATCGGCGGAGACGAACGCGGCGTTGTCGGCGATGTTGGGAATCACCCTCCAGGGCTGGGTCGGGCGGATGCGGAAGTCGCGATGGGAGTCGAACCATTCCCTGGCAGGGAGCGGCCGCAAGACGGGCGCGGTCGAATGCCCAGCGATAGACCCAGACGGGTATCCGCGAGCCTTCGCGGAGCACGGAAGGCACCTTACCGTTGACGATCATCCACGGCTTGCGCAAGCCGGCCAGCGCACAGCAGAGGGCGAGGTAGGGCTGGAACGCGACGATCACGTTGACCTTCCTCTCCAGCTGGCGCAACGCCCGCGCTACCGGGACGAAGTCGTGGGGACGAGATTTCGGGATCACGATGTGACGCACCGAATTGTCTGTGAAGGCGGCCTCGGTCAGGCGGGTCTCGATCGCGACGACCTGATGCTCCCGCCTGGCGAGGAGGGTCGCCCAGATGGCCGCCTGACGCTCGGCGCCGCCTCCGCCAAACGCCTCGGCGAGGATGCCTATGCGCATGCCGCCTCCCGATCCATTTGACTGCGGCTCAAGCCGGATCCGCCGCCGAGTTCTTACGCCGCAGAAGTGCTTCTGTGAAAAGCGCCTTCAGCCGCACCTCGAGTCGCTCCTGCTCCACGCCGGTCAAGATCTTGAACCAGGCGAGGGGGATGAACGCAGCGATGACCACCACCAGGTACGCCACTCGGGCTTGGGTGCTGGGCAACAACGCGCCAACCCCGATCATGACTACTGCGATTGCGGCGAGCCTGCCGATCCTGAGGACGAGGGCGGAGTTCGCCAAGTCTAGGCGGCGTGCGAAGTAGTAGAGGATGCTGGTGTCGGCAAGGGCTCGCAAAGAAAAGGCAATCGCCGCTCCCTCGATCCCGTCGAGCTTGAGCAGCACCCAGAGGACGCCCAGATAGACGACGATCTCGGCGAGTGCCAGCTTGGCGATGACATCCGGCCTGACGCTCTGGATCAACGCGAACGCCACAAATGCGAGGCCGTTGATCAGAACGCCGGCCGCCAGAATCCGCAGGACTGGCCCGCCGTGCTCGGCGAAGCTGGAATTGATCCAAACAGAGAGGATCTCATAGGAGAGCACCGACGTGATCAGGCTCATCGGAAAGAGGCCGATCAGGGTTCCGCGCGCGCCCCTGCTGAACAGCGTTTCCGTTCGCTCGCGGTCGCGTCCGACGTTTGCGGCAAAGCCCGGGAAGAGGACGTTGGCAAAGGCGGTCGAGATCAGGAGTAGTTGCTGGGACGCTTCGAACGGCGTCGCGTAGTAGGCGACGGCGGTGGCTGACAGCGTTGCCCCGATCACGAAGCGGTCGATCGCTAGCATCGCGCCGACGACGACTGCGGCGACCGTGACCCAGCCGCCGTAACGCAAGAGGGGCCCGGCGAGCGATCGTTCCGCCTGGCGTTCGTGGCGCAGGCCGGAGTCGACCCGCATGCAGAAATAGAGGTAGATCCCGCTTGCGGCGACACGACTCGCGCAAACAGCGGAGACGACCAGGGCGAGATTCGTCGTCAACAGCGCGATGACGACAGGACCGAAATAGGACAGCATCGAGAGGGGTACCGCGATTCCGTTGGTCAGGTCGAACCTCTGGTGCGCGTCGAGGTTGCCGGCGAAGGCGGTGCTGAGTAGCACGAAGGGGATCGTGCAGCCAAGCAGGGCGAAGGTCACGTGGGCTTCGGGGATGAGGTCCTTGGGGATATCGAGGACGCTCTCGGTGAGGGGGCCGGAGAGGAGCACGACGAACCCTCCGACGACGATGCCGATCAGCGAGAGGATCGCCACGGCAGTCCAGAACAGCTTCGGGATCTCTCCGGGCTTACCCGCCCCGAGGCGATCGGCAGTCACCTTGGTCAGGGCACGCCCTAGGCCAAGGTCGAGGACGCTTGCGTAGCCGATCACCACCCAGGCAAGCGCGAGGACGCCGAAGCGGGCCGTCCCCAGTCGATCGACGAGGATCGGCACCGAAACCAGGCCCATTATCGCGATGATCCCCTGGGTGCCGATCACGATGAACGTGTTGCGAATGACGAGGAAGCCGCTGCTCAGCCTGGCCCGAACGGCCCTTCCCGGGTCGTGGTCGTGAGTCACGGCCGGCCCGGAATGGCGGCGTTAAGCCTTCGCAGGGCTCGCCGCGGATTCAGCAGGCAGGCGGTGTAATCGGCCACCTGTGCGGGCGAGTGGCGCTCCCGAATCAGCTCCAGCAGGGCCCTCCGGGGCACATAGGCGATGGCGAGGACGAGGTAGAGAAAGGGACCCTGCCACCTGGCACCGTGGACGGAGGCAAACCTCCGGGCGCTGAGTCGGTTGAGGCTGTCGAGGGGCGCGACGAGGGCGTGCCGTCCGTCCTCGTCGGTGCTCTCGCCCTTCCCGTGCCTGATCACGAAGTCGGGCGCAACCTCCACCGTGCCGCCGGCCTCGCGGTGGCGGGCGCAGATGTCGGCGTCCTCGAAGTACATGAAGAAACGCGACGAGAAGCCGCCGATCCTGTCGAAGGCCTCGCGGTTGATGAGCATCGCCGCTCCGGTCACCCACGCCGGGTCCTGGGGCTCTCGGACGTAGCGCCGGGACCAGGCTCCCACAGCGAGCTTCTGCACCTCGTCGCGCAGCGAAGGGAAGTCTGCGTAGCCGCCCGAGCGATCGGGATCTTTGCGGAAGGCGCCGATCAACCGTTCGCCGACATTTCCGCGGAGCGCGTCAACGGGGAGGGAGAGCAACTCGAGGTCGGGGTTGGTGAAGAACAGCACCGGGGCGCTGGTCAGTTCCGCACCGACATTGCTTGCGCCGCCGAAGCCGATGTTGGGGCGCTTGGCGAAGACGTCGATCCTGTCCGCGAGCTCGCTTTCGATGTGTTCGACCTGAGCGGCCGCCGAGCCGCTGTCGACGACGCAGATCTCCATCTGATCCCTGGCGCCGCTGGCCTCCATCGACTCGAGCCAGCCGGGAAGCACATTCATGCTGTTGTGGCAGACGGTGATCACCGACAGCGTCGGTGCGCTTCTGGCTGAGGTCATATGTACCGGCTCCGGGTCGGGCGGGATCGCTGTCTTACCGCCAATACGGCTGCCGCTCCGAGGATGCCGCCGTACATGACGGCGCTGTGCCCGTACTCGAGCAGCGGCAGCGACGGCCTCGTGACCAGAACCATCAACAGGATTGCCGCGATGGTAACGCCCACCAAGGTGCTGGCCTTGAGTCCTCGCCAGATGGCGGCGCCGAGGATCGTCAGCTGTAGGATCGCCCCCACGTAGCCGAGGATCAGGATCGTGTTGGGCAGGCCAAGGTTAACGTCGTAACCGAGGCCGAGGCTGCGCGTTGAGAAGCCGTGACCGAATATCGTCCAGTTCTTGGCCGTCTGATCGATAATTTTGAGTCGATAGGTCCCGGTCCCCTGGCCCTGATGGAGTTCGCTGTAGGCGCTGACGGCTCGATGGCCGACCGGGGATAAGGCGAGGCTCAGCAGGATCAGGCCGCAGAGAACGACCAGCGCGACGCGGCCGCCGCTCGGCAGCTGCTGGAATTTCCAAGCGATCAGCACCGCCAGCGCGACGAAGACGCCGATGTACTGCGCGCGCGAGGATTGCAGGGCGATGGTGATCGCCCCGAGGGTCGTCAGCGAAATGGGCAGCAGCCCCGGGCGGTACAGCGTGTAGGCGAAGCAGATTACGAAGAGCGCCAGCAGCGAGTTTTGCCCCGAGGTGTAGAGCCGGCTGCCGGCTCCGAAGAAGCCGACGTTCGTCACTTCGGTCCCGACCCAGGCGCGGCACGGCCCGCAGCCGGCGGCGCCCGCGTCATAGGCGAGCGCCCATGCGGCGGCAATCAAGACGACGAGCGGGATGGCCTTGCGCAGTCCCTGGAGGGCTTCTTCGTGGGACAGCCAGAGGATGACGCCCAGGCCGGAGAGGGGGAGGATGAAGAACGGCGTGGTCAGGGCCGGAACCTGCAGGGGGTGGGTCGCAAGGGCGGCCATCAGCACGTAGCAGAGCAGGGCGACCAGGCCGAGCGAGAGGGCATTGACGGGTAGGGCCCAGTTCTTCCTGCCCACCAGTTCTCGACCGGCCCAGGTGACGATCATCGTCCCGAACGAGATCAGGAACAGGAACGCGTACGATTTGATTTGAGGGGTGACGAAGTGGTTAGGGTTGACGAAGGGGATCAACCCGCAGCCTCCGAGGAAGCTGACTGCGATCAGCGCCTCCATTCCGAGGCTGACGATCGTGATGAAGAGGGCGGCTGCGCCCACGACAAGCAGCGGCGGCGCTTTGACGACCATTCCAGCGGCCACCAGCGAGATCAGTAGCGCCGCCCCGAGGAAAAGCGTGTCCGGGGCCCGGAGGACGCGCGGCCCGAGCATTTAGACCTTTGCTCTGGCGTCTGCCGCGCGGGGCATGTAGTAGCCCTCGCGCGCCAGTGGAGCACCGTTGACGACCACGCCAAGCGCCGAAGCACCGACGTGGCTGAGTAGCTCACGCATATCGCGGGCCGCATCCGATTTCGTTGCTCTCAGCCGGGCGACCACGACCACGCCGCCGACCTGCGACATGATCGGGATTGCGTCGGCGACCAGCACCGGCGGAGTGTCGATTACAAGGAGGTCGTAGTGCTCCCGTGCCTCCTCGAGCAGCGCGGACATTGCGGGCGACTCCAGCAGCTCGGCGGCGTTCGGCGGGGTCGGGCCGGCGGGCAGCACGTGCAGATCGGCGGTCGGCGCCTCTCCGAACTGGACCGCCACCGTTGCGTCCTCCAGGGTGTCGAGGCCGGCGAGGACGAGGCTGAGGCCGGACTCCGGCTGTTGGGGGAGTTTCGCCCTCAGCGTCGGTTGCCGCAGATCCGCCTCGATCAGGAGCACCGACTTTCCAGCGCGCGCCTCGGTCAGTGCCAGCCCCCAGGAGACGCTTGACTTGCCCTCCTGGGAAGCGGTTGAGACGATCGCCAGGGAATCGACCTTGCGGTGGAAGTTGAAGTAGCGGAGGTTGGCGTGCAGCATCCTGAAGGACTCCGCCAGCGGCATGGGAAGGTCGACCGAGTTCTTGCCCCCCGAGGCGTCGGATACCTGCGGGATGCGGGCGAGGATCGGCAGGCCATAGGCCGCTTCGATGCCTTTCTCGTCCTTGATTCTGGTGTCGAGCTGATCGACGAGGAAGGCCAGGCCGATCCCGAGCAGGAGGCCGGCCATGATTCCCAGTACGACGTTGCGGGTGGTCTGCGGAGTCACCGCGGTCGTATCGGGAACCGCCTGCTGCACAACTTCGGCGTCGCCGGTCTGCAGCGCCGCGAGGACGCCGAGCTGCCGGGCCTGGCGTTCGAGTTCTTGGCCTTCTCGGCCTTCCCTTTCTTCGAGGGTAAGGCCTTCGAGGTGGCTTTCGACCTGGTTCTTGGCCTGGAGTACGCGATTGCTGTCGGCTACCTGGCTGAAGTTGACGTACTCGGCGGCGAACACGTTGGCCATGCGAGCGGAGAGATCCGGCGAGGGGGTCGTCGCGCTGACGTCTGCGATTTCCGATTCGCCCTTGAGCGAGACGCTGACCGACCCGGCGACCGCTTCCGGCGTCAATCCCGGTTCGTCCAGCTTCTTCGCGGTGCGGGCAGCCACCGCTCCGAGGGAGACGAGGTTTACGTTGGTTTCGGCAGCGCGGGTCGGGTCTTCGGAGTTGTTCAGCAGTGAAGACCCAGGCACGTTCTGGTTGAGCGCGGCGGTGCGGAAGAGGAGCGCCGCGGTCGATCTGTATTCGGATTCCTGGTGAAGCGAGTAGAGCAGCGCGACTAGAGGCACGGCGATCACGCAGACGAGGAAGATCGGTAAGCGTCGACGCAACAGGTGCAAGAAGGAAAGGATCGTCGAGCCGGCGCCCGGGCCGCCGGATTGCGGCGGGTAGCCAGGGAGGCGTTCGCGCCCCAAGAGGTCACTCGGTGCACCGCCTTGCGTGCTCAGGGAGGGTTCTCTCCTCGGGGTGCTCATGGGTAGGCTCCAGCCATCGCGGGGCTTATCGGCGCGGGGCACATTCGGGTTTAATTTCTACAGTCCAGCGCCGACGTTCACAGCGGCGAGCCCCTGGGGAGAGCGAGCCTGATGCCGACGATGGATCGATCGAAAAGACTACAGGAGCCGGATCCTCTCCCCCGTGGGGGAAAGACCCATGTGGCGGTGCTCGGGCCGGACCCCGATGGGCAGGGCGGAATGGCGGCTGCGATATCGGCGCTGGTCGCCTCACCGCTGATCGACCGGTACGTCTTCGACGTCATCCCGACTTACGGCGGTGCCCGTCCGCTGCGCCGGCTGGCGTTCTTCGCGTACTCTCTTCTGAGGCTGGGTCGCTGGTGCCTCGGTCCTGGGGCGAGGGTGGCTCACGTCCACATGGCGGCGCGGGGCAGCATGTATCGCAAGGCGGCCGTGGTCTCAGTCGCCAAGGGGCTGCGCCGCCCGGTGATTCTCCACGTGCATGCGGGGCCGGTCGACCTCGAGGAGTTTCTGCGCCGACTCGGCTCGCTCCGCCTTGCGGCCCTGCGTCGCTGCTTCGCGGCCGCTGACGTCGTTATCTCCGTCTCCGCGCAGAGCGCCGCGGTTCTCCGCCAGGCGGTCATCGACGTCGAGATAGCGGTGGTCCCCAACGCCCCCCCTCCGATCGCGCCAAGGCGACCGAGGCGGGACGACGGAATCGTCCGGGTGCTTTTCCTCGGAGGCTTCGCCAATCCGGTGAAGGGCGGCGCGGTCCTCTTCGAGGCGCTCGGGTCGCTGCTGGCCGGCAATCCTCAGATCGAAGTGATGATGGCCGGCCCCGGCTCCCCTCCGGGGAAGCCGCCGACAGGGTCGGAATGGCGGGGTTGGCTCAGTTCGAGCGCCAAGCAGGAGGTGCTGGAATTGGCCGACATTTTCGTTATCCCTTCCCTTTCGGAGGGAATGCCGATCGCTCTCCTGGAGGCGATGTCGAACCGGATCCCGGTCGTTGCGACCCGAGTCGGCGGCATGGCGGAGATCCTCGACGACGGTGTCAACGCGATCCTCGTCGAGCCCGGTCGGCCCGAGAGCCTCGCCTCCGCTCTCGCGAAGCTCGCCTCCGAGCCGGACCGACGGGCGAAGCTGGGCGACGCCGGCGCCGCGCGGATGAGTGCGCTCGCCTCCGACGATGTCTACGGACAGCTGGACCGGATCTATGCGAGGCTCGCCTCGCGATGAATCATCCCTTCGCAAACCGCTCGCGCGAAGCTGTATTCCTCTGCTACCACTCGATAGCCGACCGCGGCTCACACTACCTGGCGCTGGCTCCGTCGATCTTCGAGGAACAGCTGGCGCATCTCTCCCGCCGGGGCTTTCGTTCCGGCGGCATCGCCGACTTGAGACGACTCGACCGAGGTGAGAGGTTGCCGGGTATGACGGCATTCCTCACCTTCGACGATGGCTACTTCGACAACGCTGAGGTGGCGATGCCGCTGATGAGGAAGTACGGGTTTAGGCCGATGATCTTCGTACTCCCCGGACACCTGGAGCATGGCGGCGGCTTCGACTGGTCCGAGCTGGCCGGCGATTATGCGGCCAACCCGGACGTGATGCGTGCAATGACCTGGGACATGGTGGAGCGGGTCATCGGAGAAGGCGCTGAGATCGGCAGTCACACGATGACCCACCCACATCTCGTCGAACTCGGCGAGGACGAGCTGGCAACCGAGCTCGGCGAGTCGAAAGCCCTGATCGAGAAACGCCTCGGCGACTGCCCGACGCTCGCCTACCCTTTCGGGGAGTGGAGTTCAGTGGTACGGCGAGCCGCTCGTGTCGTCGGTTACAGCTTCGCGTTCACGCTCCCTCAGGGACCGCACTCGGCGGTGAGCGCCGATCCTCTCGGGATACCCCGTATCAACGTCGACAATCGCGACACCGGCTGGCGGTTCGCACTCAAGCTGAGCGGTCTCGGCCGGCAGCTACTGCTCTCCGAGCTGGGCGAGTGGGCTCGAGGAGCCAGGGTCGTGCTCCCGGGAGCGAGGCGGTGAGAATCGCGGTTGTCTTCGAGGGAGTGAAGCCGCCGGAGATCGCGTGGTCCGGCATTCCCTGGGGCATGTCCCGGGGCATGATCGAACTCGGCCACGAGGCCGTGATGATCAGGGCCTCGGCGCCGCGGGGAATCGAACGAGCTCGCGTCGCGGCCGGTGCTCGCGTCGCGGCCGTCGGCAGTCTCGATCCGGAGATCGCACGGCTGCGCAGCCGGATCGTCCGGCGCAGGCTCGCCAGAGAGGGGAAGTTCGACGCGGTCCTGCAGATGGCGACCAACTTCACGCTGGCCGCCCATCCCCGCCTCGCCACCTACGAGGATATGACGGTCGTCCAGGCGCTGAGGGCCGACCGCAGCTACGACACACTCTCGGCACGAGCGCGCCGGACTTGGATCGAGCGCCAGCGGAGGTGCTACGAGGGTGCGCGAGCTTGCCTGACCCTGAGTTCCTGGGCCGCGTCCTCGATCGTCGAGGACTATGGGGTGCCTGCCGAGCGGGTTGTCCCGGTCGGCGCCGGTCGCAACGCCGACCCGCAGCCGGTGAGGCGGGCCTGGTCGCCGCCGCGCTACCTGTTCGCCGGTCTCGATTGGACTCGCAAGAACGGGGATGGCGTGCTGCGGGCTTTCCGCAGTCTCAGGGCGGAAGTTCCGACGGCCCGGCTGACCCTTGTTGGGGACCATCCGGAGATCGCAGAGCCCGGCGTGAGTGCGCTCGGCCCCATCTCGATTCGCGACCCCGCCCAGAAGCGCCGTTTCGAGCGGCTGTTCGAGGAGGCGACGTGCTTCGTGATGCCGTCGCATGTCGAGCCCTACGGCATCGTCTACCGTGAGGCGGCCGCGGCGGCAGTGCCGAGCATCGGCACCACGAGCGGCGGCGCCAGGGATGCGGTCGGAGACTGTGGCCTCTGCGTGGATCCCGGCGACGACGAGGCGCTGCTTGCGGCGATGCGTCGTTTCGCCGATCCCGGGTTCGCCGAGGAGGCCGGCCGACGCGGCGCGGCGGAGCGAGCGGGGACCACCTGGAAGGCCGTGGCGAAGCTGGCCTGTCGCCATCTGGGGATTGACGAAGAAGGATCGGCCCGGTGAGTACCGACGTCGTCGTCCTCTGTTACCACGGGATCAGCGACACCTGGCCGGATGCGACCGCGGTAAGGGTTTCCGACTTCACCGCGCAGATCGAAGCAATGTTGGGTCGCGGCTACCGCGGCCAGACCTTCGGAGCAGCGCTGGCCGCCCCCGAATCCGACCGGGTGATGGCTGTGACCTTCGACGATGCGCCGCTGTCGGTCTACGAGAAGGCGGCGCCGATACTGGACGACCTCGGCGTGCCGGCGACCGTTTTCGTAGCGACCCAATTCACCAGCGAAGGCAAGCCCGCCTCCTGGCAGGGGCTGTCCCGTTGGCTCGGCACCGAGCACGAGCGTGATCTCGCCTGCATGAACTGGGAGCAGCTCGGCAACCTGATGGAGGGAGGCTGGGAGATCGGCTCCCATACGAGGACCCATCCGCGGCTGAGCGCCCTCGCCCGCGAGGATGTGCGCGCTGAGCTGCGCGAGTCGCGCCAGGAATGCGAACTGCATCTCGGAGCCCCCTGCCTGACCCTTGCCTATCCCTATGGGGAGTCGAACTCGACTGCGGCCCGTGAGGCGAGATTGGCCGGCTACACGGCGGCGGCAACGGTGCCGACCACGGCTACCGCGCCGCTGCCGCTGCTCTGGCCGCGGGTCGGGGTCTACCGGGGGGACTCGGCGCGGCGCATCTGGTTGAGGAGCCGCAGTCGCAGCTTCGGGATGCTCCCCCTCGCCCGCCCTGTGCTTTCCGGCGCGGGCAGGCTCGCCCGTGTCGTTCGGCACCGGTCTGCTTGATATTTCCCTGGCTGCCCGCCCCGGGCACGCCGCGCCGCGCTCAGCTCGAGAGTTCGTAGAGGCTGACGTCCCGGACCCGCAGCTTGCTGGTCGCGTTGATCGTCGGTCCGGAGCGGTAGAGGCCGTTCTTGATGTAGGCGAAAGTCTTGCCCGGAAGGATCGTGTTCCGATTGGTCTGCCGGTCGATTTCGTTGCCGTCGAGGCTGAGGGCCCAGCCGCCTGCTTTCTGTGAAGAGCCGGTGATCGTCAGGGCGATCCTGTGCCAGACGCCCTCCGCCATCGGTGCGACGAAGTAGTTGGGGTCCGGGTCGGGTTCGACCCAGATGCCTTTCTTGCCGTCTTCGTCCCAGAGGTCGAGCGCCAGCAGCGGCGAGCCTTCGCCGTCGGACTTGAACTGGGTGAAGAGGTTCCAGCCGAGCGACTTGGACCCGTAGGCAAAGCCGGGGACGATGAACTCTTCGAATTCGTAGAGCACCGTCTCGTTTTCGACGATGTGGAGGTTTTCCCCCATGATCAGCTCTGAGCGGCCCTGGGTGCCGGTCAGGGTCACTTCGCAGTAGGGCCCTTCCGGGCCCGAGGCGACCTTGGGGACGACGTCGCCAACCCCGCCGAGACTCCAATCATTCAGGCCATTGGAGAAGTCGCTGTAGAAGAGCCGTTTCTGGGCAGGGGTGGGTGACGGGGTGGGGACCGGGGGTGGCGTCACTTCAGGGGCGGGGGTCGGAGCCGGCGTCGGGCCGGGTTCTGGTACTTCCGAAGGTGGGACTTCCGTAGACGGGGGGGTCGGGCTCGGACTCGGGGTCGGACTGGGACTGGGGCCAGGACTGGGGGCCGGCGTCGATGCCGGCGGTTGTACGTAGATCGGGCGGGTCTTCGCCTTCGCGTGGCCACCACTTCGTACTCGGACTTTGAGGACGTGACGACCGCTACTGAGGGTGACCGGCTGCCGGCTCGGCAGCTGCCAAGCGGGCTTCAGGTCCGCGCCATGCTTTTTTCCGTCGATGAAGAAGGAGACCTTTTCGGTGGACACTGGGGCATCGACCCTGAACTCGAGACCTTGGCTGGAACTGATGTTGTGAGGGGTGACGATCTTGATATGGGCATGGGCTCCCGTTGCGAACAGGGCCATGAGGAGGCCTATTGCCGACAGTACGGAAATGCACACCAGGGCGGTGACGGTGTTTGGTCTTCCGATCTCCAAAGTCTTCATGGAGATCAGTTCGGCTAATTACAATCAGTCCCGAGTGTGGTCCCCATAGCTGGACGCATGTATTGCCGCGGTCAAACGAACGTCGTGTGGCGCGGCCGGAAGAAGCTCAGCTTGAGAGTTCGTAGAGGCTGACGTCTCGGACCCGCAGCTTGCTGGTCGCGTTGATCGTCGGTCCGGAGCGGTAGAGGCCGTTCTTGATGTAGGCGAAGGTCTTGCCCGGGAGGATCGTGTCACGGCCGGTCTGTCGGTCGATTTCGTTGCCGTCGAGGCTGAGGGCCCAGCCGCCGGCTTTTTCAGAAGAGCCGGTGATCGTCAGGGCGATCCTGTGCCAGACGCCCTCCGCCATCGGTGCAACGAAGTAGTTGGGGTCCGGGTCGGGTTCGACCCAGATGCCTTTTTTGCCGCCTTCGTCCCAGAGGTCGAGCGCCAGCAGCGGCGAGCCTTCGCCGTCGGACTTGAACTGGGTGAAGAGGTTCCAGCCGAGCGACTTGGACCCGTAGGCGAAGCCCGGGACGATGAACTCTTCGAATTCGTAGAGCACCGTCTCTCCGTTGACGATATGCAGGTTGTCCCCCATGATCAGCTCCGAGCGGCCCTGGGTGCCGGTCAGGGTCACTTCGCAGTAGGGCCCTTCCGGCCCTGAGGCGACCTTGGGGACGACGTCGCCAACCCCGCCGAGACTCCAATCATTCAGGCCATTGGAGAAGTCGCTGTAGAAGAGCCGTTTCTGGGCAGGGGTGGGTGACGGGGTGGGGACCGGGGTCTTGCCAGAGGAGTTCTGCGCCCTGGAGGTGCGGCGAGCGTGGTCGTGCAGTTTCCGCCGACGAGGGAACGTGCCGACCGCCTGGGCATCTCCGATGCCTTCCATGCGTGGCGCCGAGGAGGACGCCGAGGCTCCGGCGGGCCACAGTGCACAGAGCGCGAGGATCGCGAGCAACCCCGGAGTGAAGATCCGGGTAGCGTGTGCGGAAGTGTTTCGAGGGAGTCTCATATGCCGTCAGCAGGAGCGGTTTCGCTACTCCCCAGTCGGCATCGGGAGACCCCGGTAAAGGATTCCGTCAGTGAGGTCGTATATACGTCTAGGTATGAATCCGCAGCGTGCAAGAGGCGATGCCGACTCATCCGGAGGGGGCGGCGCGGTCCCCAAAGTGGCTCTTGCCTGCTCTCCCGGCGGCCACCTGCAGCAGATGCTGGCCCTGCGCGATGCCTGGGGAGACCTCGACCGGGTCTGGGTGACGCTGACCGGCCCGGACGTGGACTATCTATTGGAGGGCGAGAAGGTCTACCGTGCCTACGGTCCGACCAACCGCAGCTTGATCAACTTCATTCGCAACCTGGCGGTGGCCTGGCGGATGGTCACCGAGGCCGACCCCGACGTTGTTCTCTCCACCGGCGCCGGGGTCGCGGTGCCTTGTTTCGTCGTGGCCAGGCTGCGCGGCCGGCGCGCGGTCTACGTCGAGAGCCTGACTCGCACCGATTCCCTGTCGCTGTCGGGGCGCCTTGTCTACAGTATCTCCAGCGAGTTCTTCGTGCAGTGGCCGAAGACCACCACCCGGAGACGCGCCTGTTATGTGGGGAGCATCCTGTGATTTTCGTGACGGTTGGTACCCATGGCCAGCCCTTCGAGCGAATCCTGAAAGAGGTGGAACGGCTCCCGAACCCCGATGAGGTGGTTCTCCAGTACGGTGTCGGATCCCCACCGCGGGCGATCCGGCGGGCTGCTGCGTTCATGTCCTTCGGTGAGATGGAGGAGTACTTCCAAGCCGCAGACGTCATCGTCACCCATGCCGGAGTGGGGAGCATTCTCTGTGCCAGGAGGGCGGGTCGCCGGCCGATCGTCGTGCCCCGGTATCGCGACCTCGGAGAGCATGTTGACGACCATCAGGTCGAACTTACGCGAGCGCTGGCCGAGCGCGGTGAGGTCGAGCCCGTGTGGCGGGACGACGATCTCGTGGAAGCGGTGGAGAGGGGGTCGCCGGCGGTGAGGGTGGACGAAACCGGTGTGAGCGCGCAGGCCTTGGTCGAGGCGGTCCGGACGGCCCTACTCGGCCCCCGGCAGGTTCCGCGGCCGGAAAAGTCACTCGGGCGGTAGCGGAATGCCGCGAGTTGCCAAGGTAGAGGTGCGACCTCCGCAGATGCAAAGATGGGTCGATGGCTGAGCCCACGTCAAGTCTCCAGCGCTCGCTGCGTCGCGTGCGTCGGGTTTTCGGCAACCTGGCCTTCGAGCGGCGCATAGGCGTTCGGACCTCCGAGCGCCTGGACAGCAAGGAGCTTGGCTATGCGGACGAGCGCCTGAATCACTACGAGCCCTCATCTTGGCGGACCCTTCAGAAGGCGTTGCCGAAGCGCTCGGTCTCGAGCGATGACGTCTTCATCGATCTCGGATCAGGCATGGGGCGAATCGTCCTGCGCGCCGCTGAATACCCGTTCAAGCGGGTCATCGGTGTCGAGATGTCCCTCGAGCTACACGAGATTGCGGTGAAGAATCTCGAGGCCTGTCGTGATCGGTGGCGCTGCGGTGACGTTGAGCTCGTCTGCTCAGATGTGCTTGCCTACGACTTTCCCGACGACGTAACCACGATTTTCATCTACAACTCCTTTGGGGGCGAGATCTTCGACCAGGCGATAGCCAGGGTGCTTGCGTCGGTCGATCGGGCGCCGCGAGAGGTGCAGATCATCTACCGCAATCCGACTGAGCACCGGCGACTGATGGACATCGACAGGATTCGTGTTCGCAAGGAGTGGAAGCACAGCTTTTGGCGCGGTTGGCCCAGGGGCGTGATCTTGCGCAGCTACGACATCCTTCCCGCATCGCCCGCAGTGGAAGTTGACTAGCGTTTAGTAGGCACCACGCCCAGACATCACGGCTGGTAGCGTGGCGAGCAGAATCTCGACGTCGCGGGCCAGCGACCAGCCGGCGACGTACTGGTAGTCGAAGCGGACCATCTCCTGGAAGGGGCTCTGGGAGCGGCCGTAGACCTGCCATGGGCCGGTGATGCCGGGCCGCAGCTCGAGCCGGCGCAGATGCCACTGTTCTTCCAGTGCGGCGGTCTCCGGGAAGATCAGCGGCCGTGGGCCGACCAGGCTCATCTGGCCCGTCAGCACGTTGAAGAGCTGCGGCAGCTCGTCGAGCGAGAAGCGGCGGATGAAGCGGCCGACGCGGGTCACGCGTGGGTCCTCGCGGATCTTGAACATGACTCCATCGGAGGCCTCGTTGAGCTCCCCCATCTCCGCCTTGCGCTTCTCGGCGTCGAGGTACATTGAGCGGAACTTGACCAGTTGGAAGCTGGAGTTGCCCCGGCCCGCGCGTGGCTGACGGAAGAAGACCGGTCCGCGCGACTCGAGCTTCACCGCGATCGCTATCGCGATCATCAGCGGCGCGAAGAGGACGATCAGGGCGAACGATCCCACCGCGTCGAGCACGCGCTTTGCCGCGATCGATGCCGAGGTCAGGATCGGCGTGCCGATCGAGAGCAGCGGCAGGCCGCCGACCTGGTCGAGCGCCCGTACGCCGTCGAGGAACTCGAAGAGCCGGGGCACGACGTCCACCGTCACGCCCGCGTCACGGCAGGCCCGGATCGACTCCAGCAGCTGCTCGTGGCTGGCCTTCGAGAAGGCGATGATCACGCGGTCGATCCCCTGCGCCTCGATAATCGCGTCGAGGTCGGCGAAGCGTCCCAGCCAGGGCAGGTCGGGGCTGCCGATGTCGTGCACCTCGTCGTTGACGATGCCGACGGGAACGAGCCCGAACTGGACGTTGTTGCGGAGCTTCTTGACGACGTGCCCGGCGACGAAGCCCGAGCCGAGGATCAGGGTGCGCTGGCGCAGGTCGGGGGCACGGTGCAGGCCGGCCCGCACGATCGTGCGGGCGATGCCGGTCAGGATGGCGATCCCGGCGACCGTCAGGAAGGTCAGGGCCACCACCTTGTCGAGCCCGAGGATCGACGCCAGGCCGAAGAGGGGCCAGGTGATCAGCATCAGGGTGACGAAGGCACGCGGGATCTCGCTCACGGCCGACGCCCAGCTGGCCAGCTGGTCGCTGCGGTAGAGGCCGATACTGAAGGCGGCGAGCGGCCAGAGGATCGTCGTGCCGGCGACGTACGCCACCCCGCCCGCCTCGACCGAGGTCAGGCCGAGGGCAAGGACGGCGATCGCTCCGGCGAAGCAGGCCGCCAGGGAATCGGCGGTGAAGAGCATCCTGGCTAGTACGGCTCCGCGACGGCGAGCCCGGCTGGTTGTACCGCGCAGAGGAGTCGCGCCGTTCTCGTCTGCCTCCAAGGCAGATGCCCCATGGGCGCGGGTTGCGGTTGAGCTCTCCATATTGTCTAGGTCAGTGGGGGTAGGTCATGTGGCAGGGCAGGGGGTGAGGTCAAAATAAAGATGATGTGGGCAAAACTCCACTAGGCACAACAGATCGGCAACAAGTGTGGCGGGCTAAAGCCGGCAATCGCGCTTGCAGCGCGAACTTCGCGGATGCCATCGGACGAATATTTGAGTTTTTTTAGGGAAGCGCTGGTCGAAAGCTCTCAAATATGCGATCTGGTCGTCGCCCCCGCGGCTCAGTGCGCCTCACCCGAGGCATGTGCCGGCGGCCGCGACTCCTCGGCCAGGGAGGTGATCTCGAGCGGGCCGTTGGCGGCCTCTTCGAGCACCTCGGTCGCCTCTTCGGCCGAGCGGGCGTATAGCTCGACCAGCATGTGGACGACGATCCGCTCCTCGTCGTGCTTGTGGAAGCGGACGTGGGCGAAGAACTCGCGCACCCCGGCCTCGCCGAGGGCGCCGTAGGCGAGCAGCTCGGCCGCTTCGGGGCCGGCGCAGCTCTCGACCCGGTCCTGGTCGACGGTGACCGTGCAGGAGGCGACCCAGGGAGTGCCGGCGACCATCCGTTCCCAGCGGTCCTCGATCGGCACGACGCGGTCGTCCTGGAAGGTGAGGTGGGGCTGGTCGTGCATGCAGTCGAGGCACTGCACGACCGATTCCTGCACTTCGTCGATCCCTTCGGCTGGGATCCCGGTCTCGGGGTTGACGCGGCGGATCGCGTCGTAGTGGATCTGGATCTCGAGGTTGCGGGACCAGCAGCGATAGCAGCGCAGCCAGGCCGAGCGGTCTCCGTTCAGCTCGCTCATGGATGCATTGTGGCGCGCCCCCGCGATCGGCGCTACGCCAGTACGGCTTTCAGCTCATGCGAGTCGGCGACGGCACGATGCTCGGGGAGGGTCAGGCGTAGCTCGCCGTCCCTCGCTATGAGCCAGCGGGCGTTCAGCAACTCGATCGAGATGACCGCGCCGTGGTCGTCGAGCTCGACGATGTGCCCCTCGGGGGTCTCGTAGGCGTCGTAAGGCACCTGGTCCTCTGGGGCTTTGACGCTGAGAAACAGCGTGTCGCCACGTGCATCGTAGTCGTGGTAATCGAAGCGGATGTCGGCGATGGTGACGGTCATGGCTTGCCCCTGGGATCGTAGCGCTGGATGGCCACCGTCACGACCCACGCCGGGTCGGCGCCGAAGTTGACGACGACACGCATCCAGCGTTTCAGGTCGAGATGCTCTCGATAAAAGCGTTCGCGGTCTGGCCGGGGATCTGGTTGGCGCCAGTCCGGCTCAGAGATTGTCGCCATGATCGCATCGAGATGGTCGAGAAGCCACGGCCGCCGCCGGGCGAGGTGCAGGTGCGACCAGGCGTCGAAGACAACCCCGTCCTCGCTCGGTTTGGCCAGGACGGCGCTGCGATCGACCACAACCGCCTCGGGGAAGTAGAGCGCGGCGATCCGCTGCCAGTTGCGGCGCACCACCTGCTCGAGGGGGGTCGCCCGCTGCTCGACCAGGGCCGCGATCTCACCCTCGAACGAAGAGGGCCGCCATCTAGCTCCCTTTAAGAGGAGTACCAAAATTGTGAGTACCGATCTTGGTTGTTAAGCTTCCAGGCTATGGAGACGTTCGTCGGCCGTGAGGATCAACTGCGAACCCTCGCCACGGAATTGGAGCAGGCGCGGGGGGGCGTGGGCAAGCCTGGGCGCGCGCTCGCGATTCGCGGCCGCAGGCAGGTCGGCAAGTTCGACCCTGGTGGAGGAGTTCATCGGCCGGGCGGGCGTGCCCTCGGTGTTCTACGTCGCCTCGCGCCAGCCGGCGGCTCGCGAGCTCGAGCTGTTCGGCGAGGCGATCGCCGCCTCGGATACGCCGGCTGCCGAGATCGCTCGTTCCGGCCCGCTTGGGTCCTGGGACGCGGCACTTGCCCTGCTCGCCCGCGACGCCACCGCCGAGCACCCCTTGATCCTCGTGATCGACGAGCTTCCCTATCTGGTCGAATCCGAACCGGCGATCGAGGGCACCTTGCAGAAGGCCTGGGACCGGCTTCTCGCCAAAGCGCATGTGCTTTTGGTGCTGGTCGGCTCCGATCTGTCGATGATGGAGGCGTTGGGACAGCACGGGCGCCCGCTATACGGGCGTCTGCGGGAGATCGTGGTCCCGCCACTGGCCCCGGTCGAGGTCGGCGAGCTGCTCGATCTCGACGCCCCCGCGGCGCTCGATGCATACCTTGCGATCGGCGGCTTCCCTCGGCTCGCCTCGTTGCGGCGCCGCAGCGAGGGAATCTGGCGGTTTCTCTCACGGGAGCTCGCCGACCCGACCAGCCCTCTGGTCGTAATCGGAGAGCGGAGCGTCAACGCGGAGCTGCCGGGCGACATGCAAGGGCGCCGCGTGCTGGCGGCGATCGGAGCGGGCGAGCGGGCCTACTCCACGATCGAGCGGCGCTCGGGCGTGGAGCGCACCTCCCTCGTCCGCGCATTGAAGGCCCTGCAGGAGAAGCGTTTGGTGTCCAAGCAGACGCCCTACTCGTCGCGGCAGCGCGGCGGCCCTCCGCGGTACCTGGTTGCCGACCCATACCTGCGCTTCTGGCTGCGCTTCATCGGTCCCAATCTGGAGTTGATAGAGCGAGGGCGCGGTGATGTGGTCGCCGAGCAGGTCCGCGCCTCCTGGGACTCCTACCGCGGTCGGGCGATCGAGCCGCTGGTGCGGACGGCGATCGAGCGGCGGCTACCGGACCCGGGCTTTGGCGACGCACGGTTCGTTGGCGGCTACTGGACGCGAGACGGTCGCCTCGAGGTTGACCTCGTCGGAGGACGGGAGCCGGACCGGAGCGAGACGATCGACTTCGTCGGGTCGGTCAAGTGGCGAGAGCGGCGACCGTTCGACCGCCGGGACCTCGCCGCACTCGTCGCGGCCCGATCTCAGGTGCCGGGGGCCGACGAGGGGACGCGCCTCGTCGGCGTGTCCCGCTCCGGCTTCGCAACGAGTGAGCTCAACGTCGAGCTGGGCCCCGAGGAGCTGATCGTCGCATAGCGCTGGAAGCGCACGTAGCCGGGGGTCAGTTATTGGGGTAAGAAAGCCAGAAATTACCTGAATTAACGTTTGACTATCGCAATGCAGACCTTTGGCGTCGCGGTCGTCCTCCGCGGGTTTGGCCTCCGCCCCGTCTGCGGGTCGCCAGCGCGTTAGCCGGCTTTGGCGTTCCACAGCCCGGCGAGGGGGACGGCCCAGACGCGATCGCCCAGCTCGAGAGTGTTCGAGCCGGTGTAGAGCACAACGCCGGCCTTGAAGCGGGCGCCCAGCTTGTCGCGCAGGAAGCGCAGGCCGAGACTGTCGGATGTCGCGACCGAGGCCGCCGCCTTGACCTCCACGCCCGCCACGTCGCCCGCCGCCGATTCGATCACGATGTCCACCTCGCGCTGCTGGGCGTCTCTGTAGAAGAAGAGGTCGGTGCGCGCGGTGGCCCACGTCTGCTGCTTGATCAGCTCCATCGTCACGAAGGTCTCCAGCAGCATCCCCGCCAGCTCCCCCTGATCGATTGCGGAATAGCGGCCGGCGTTGACGCCGAGCAATCCCGACATCAGCCCGGTGTCCGTGAGGAAGAGTCTGGGCGTCTTGACGTGGCGTGAGCCGAGGTTGCGCGACCAGGGACGGAGCCGCCTCACGAGGAAGAGCTCTTCGAGTATCCCCGTGTGGGCCTTGACCGTCTTGCCGTCGACTTCGAGCTCGCCGGCGAGACGGTTGAACGCCGTCAGCGCGCCTGAGCGCGCCACGAGCAGACCAAGCAGTCGGACAATCAGCTAATCCGGGCAACTCGGAGTTCACGAGCCGGATAAGTCGGAGTCTAGGTACCGTACGACTCGGAGTTCAAGGATCTGGTGAGTTACGCGGGCAACTCGAGCTGAACGCCGCGTTCCTCCGCGGTCTCGGGCGTGAGGAAGGCGTTGGTCCGCTCGAGCATCCGCTCGGCACTCGGCAGGTCGCTCCACTCGATCGCCGCGGTGTAGGTCTGGGCGAAGTCGAGCACGCGGATCAGCGGTCGCGGGTTGGCGTTGCGCGAGAGCGCCCGCAGCCCCTGCAGGTAATCGTCCCGGTAGACGATGGGAATCACGATCCGCTGTTCCCCGGCGGCGCTCAGCTCGGCGTTCATCAGGACGCGCGCGACGCGGCCGTTGCCATCGGTGAACGGGTGCACCTCGCCGATCAGGAACATCATGAAGATCGCTCTCGCGAGACCGGCCGGGAGGGCTTCGTAGTAGCGGTAGCCCTCGACCAGGGTGCCGACGACCAGGTCCGGGTGCACGAAGGTGGTGCTCCCCGCGCGGTTGGCCCGCGTCTTGAAGGCGCCGGGGTGCACCTGCGGTCTCCGCTCCAGCATCAGCGCGTGGTGGGAGCGGAGCAGGGCGAGCAGATCCTCCGGTCCGTCTGGAGTCAGCTTGCGCTTCGTTTCGTTATTGACGAGGTCGAAGGTGCCGAGGACATCGTGCGCGTCTTCGAACCGGTCGTCCGGCACGGCACGCTTGAAGACGATCTCCTCGGCTTCTCGCAGCTCGAACTCGGTCCCCTCGATCCAGTTCGAAAAGTACGCCTCGATGAAGGGCAGCGTCGGGAGCGAGCCCGGTTGGCCACTGCGGCCTTCAAGCGGGTCCTTCAGCAGCGCTGCATGCAGTGCCTCGAACAACTCGATGCGGCGCGGGTCGAAGCCAAGGCCGGCCTGCGCGGCGCGAGCCGCCGGGGTTGCCAGCTCGACGTTTCGCGTGCCGAGGATCGCGCCAATCAGGCCATCTAGGGCCACCATCTCCCCCGCCGCGTCGATCGCCTCCGCGATATCGCGCGCCTGGTCGCGCAGTTCGCCGAGCGCGTCGCGCCCACGGATGGTGGCGGTCCGTGTCAGCTCATCCTCGATTTCCGCGGTGGAGAGGGTCCGTGAGACGCCGTCCCGCGCTCTCGAACCGCGCATGTTGTCCAGGAACGCTCGCGGGCGGCTCGAGAAGTGCAGGCCCTCCAGATGAGGCATGTCCCCCGACACGGGCCCTGGCCCACGTCGGGGTAGGAGGGTGAGGCCGGGCAGGCGGACCGGTCGCCGTCTCGCGTACTCGGGCCCGGCGTCGAGGAAGAGAGAGCCGTCGGCCGACGGTTGCGCCTCGATCGCGCTGCGGTTGACGATGACCGCTTCCGGGAAGTGATGGGCGGCGACCCGGGACCAGTTGCGTCGCACCACCCGATCGAGCGGCTCGCTGACGTTGCGCGTGTAGAGGCGGCCGGCTACTTTGCGTGCGCGTCCGTCGGCCACCGCGCGTTGCACGGCGGGGGAGGTCTCCGTCGTCGTCGGGAAGACCTCGGGCTGCTCGTCCAGCAAAAAAGTGCGCTTAGTGGCCTTCATCCAGGGGTTCAGTGTAGAAAAAGCGCGCTTAACTAGCTGATCTGGGCGAAAAAGTGCGCTTAAGCCTGGGCTGAGCGGCGCTCAGGCAGCTGCGCCGGCTGTGGCGCGCTGCTCGACCAGGGCGGCGATCTCGCCCATGATCTTGTTGATGTCGAAGTCCTTCGGCGTGTAGACGCCGGCGACACCGGCCTTGCGCAGGCGCTCGGCGTCGGCGACGGGGATGATCCCGCCGACGACGACCGGCACGTCGACGCCCTCCTCGCGCAGCCGACGGACCACGTCGGGGACCAGCTCGAGGTGCGAGCCGGAGAGGATCGAGAGGCCGACCACGTCGACGTCCTCCTGCAGCGCCGACTCGGCGATCTCCTCGGGGGTCAGGCGGATCCCCTGGTAGATCACCTCCATGCCGGCGTCACGGGCACGCAGGGCGATCTGCTCGGAGCCGTTGGAGTGGCCGTCGAGGCCGGGCTTGCCGACGAGGATCTTGATCCGGTGGCCGATCTGCGCGGAGACCTCGTCGACGCGCCCACGGATCTCCGTCAGCGCCTCGCGGTCGCCGGGAGGCGCGGCGCCGTCGACTCCGGTCGGCGCGCGGTAGGCGCCGAAGGTATCGCGCAGGACCTCGGCCCACTCGCCGGTGGTCGCCCCTGCCTTCGCCGCCGCGATCGTCGCCGGCATCACGTTGGCGCTCTCCTCGGCGGCGACCTTGCGCAGCTCCTCGAGGGCGGCGCGCACGGCGTTGTCGTCGCGCTCGGCCTTCCACCGCTCCAATGCCTCTACCCGCTCGCGCTCGACCTCCGGGTCGGGGGTGAGGATGCCGCCGTCGGCGCCGGCGGTGAGGGGAGAGTCCTCCGTCTCGGTGAAGCTGTTCTGGCCGATCACCTTCTGCTCGCCGCTCTCGATCCGCGCCACCCGTTCGCGATGGGACTCGACCAGGCGCGCCTTCATGTAGGGGACGGCGGCGACGGCGCCGCCGTGCTCCTCGACAACCGCCATCTCGGCCCTGGCGCCCTCGGTGAGCTCGTCGACCAGGCCGTCCATGACGTGCGAGCCCGCGAAGACGTCGGGGTACTCGAGCAGATCGGTCTCGTTGGCCAGCACCTGTTGGATGCGCAGGCTCCACTGCTGGTCCCAGGGACGGGGCAGGCCCATCGCCTCGTTCCAGGCCGGCAGCTGAAGGGCGCGGGCGCGGGCGTCGCGGCTCAGGGTCACCGCCAGCGCCTCGAGCACGATGCGCTGGATGTTGTTCTCCGGCTGGGCCTCGGTGAGGCCGAGCGAGTTGACCTGGACGCCGTAGCGGAAGCGCAGCATCTTCTCGTCGCTGACGCCGTAGCGCTCGCGGCCGATCTCGTTCCAGAGCCGGCCCATCGTGCGCAGCTTGGCGATCTCCTCGATCAGGCGGATGCCGGCGTTGACGAAGAAGGAGATGCGGCCGAAGACGCGCGGGAAGTCGGCCTCGGCGACCTGGCCGCGGGCCTTGACTTCGTCGAGCACGGCGATCCCGGTCGAGAGTGCGTAGGCGATCTCCTGCACCGGGGTCGCTCCGGCCTCCTGCAGGTGGTAGCTGCAGATGTTGGTCGGGTTCCAGCTCGGCACCTCGTTGACCGTGAAGGCGACCATGTCGGCGATCAACCGCATCGAGGGCTCCGGCGGGAAGGCGTAGGTGCCGCGCGAGAGGTACTCCTTGATGATGTCGTTCTGCGTCGTCCCGGTCAGCTCGTCCCGCCCGACCCCGTTCTCCTCGGCGACGGTGACGTAGAGGCCGAGCAGCCAGGCGGCGGTCGCGTTGATCGTCATCGAGGTGTTCATCGCGTCGAGCGGGATCCCGTCGAAGAGCTGGTGCATGTCGCCCTTGTGGGCGATCGAGACGCCGACCTTGCCGACCTCGCCGCGGGCGAGGATGTGGTCGGGGTCATAGCCGGTCTGCGTCGGCAGGTCGAAGGCGACGGAGAGGCCCGTCTGGCCCTTGGCCAGGTTGCCCTTATAGAGCTCGTTGGAGCGGCGGGCGTCAGAATGCCCCGCGTAGGTGCGCATCACCCAAGGGCGGTCGCGCTCGGGCAGTCGGTGCTCGGACATCCCCTCAATCTTATGCGGGTAGGCGGGAAAGACGGCGTTCATCGGTCACGCTGCGCACCTTTCTCCCGATTCCGTGTTTAGGCTGCGAGCGATGAGATGGCGAATCACGGTTATCTGCATTGCGACGGTCGCTGCCCTGGCGCTGACGGCGGACGCCGGCGCGGGCGTGATCGGCCTCTACCGCAACAACATGGAGTCGACCGGCCTGCAGGCCCAGATCGCCAACTTCTCCGGCCAGCGCTGCAAACGCGGCGGTTCGGGCCACGCCTTTCGCATCTTTGTCGGCAAGGAAACGAAGGAGTGCGCCTACCGCACCCCCGTGATCGGCCGTGACCTCGAAGTGGCGGCCATCGGCCGACTGCTCGAAGGCACGCCGAAACCCGTCCAACGCAAGGCCTTCCTGGCGCTCAACCTGCGCGCGGGCGGGGCAGGTGCCCGCTACCAGCTGGCCGTCTTCCCGTTGCAGCAAAAGGCCCAGCTGCTCCGCTATTCCGGCGAAAGCCAGGTCAAGTACCTGCACATCGCGCGCTCGATCAAGACCAACGGCATCAACCGCGCCAACGAACTGCGCCTGCGCGCCTTCAACGTCACCAGTGGCCCGGAAAAGGGCAGCGCTCGGATCATGGCCTGGGTCGGGCATCAGCTCGTCGCCGACGTAACCGACCCTGCCGCGGGTGAATTGCAGGGCCGCACCGCCGGTTTCTCGCTCGGCGCGGTCGGCAACGCCAAGGGCGCCCTCGGTAGCTTCGACGACGTCGTGGTTCGGGTCCCCAGCCCATACTGAGCCGCCGATGGGCGGGATTTCTCGCATAATGGCCCGGCGATGTCGACGACGATCGAGAAACCGCGGGAGGCGGGTCCGGGCTCCGGCCTCGGCGGCGAGTGGCGCGTGATCGTCCGCAACGACAACCACAACACCTTCGATCACGTCGCCGAAACGCTGGCCCGCGTGCTGCCGGGCTGCACCCTCGCTCAGGGCCACGAGATCGCCGACGCGATCCACACGACCGGCCAGGCGATCGTCTGGTCCGGCGCCCGCGAGCCCGCCGAGCACTACTGGGAGCAGCTCAACGAGGCGGGCTTGACGCTGGCCCCGCTCGAGCGCGCCTGAGCGGCCCGAGGTCTGTCAGCCGCCCCCGGACGCGTCAGCGGAGGAGGCGGCGCCTGATCATTCGGCGGCGACGAGGGTGTGCCAGGCGGGCAGGATCGGCAGGTCGTAGAGGTCGATAGCGGCGGCGCGCGCCTGCTCGATCTCCTCCGAGTACCAGTAGCGCTCGAAGTCGGTGCGGCTCTCCCAGACCGAGGTCTGCTGGAAGGCCAGCGGGTCGTCGATCGAGCGGGTCAGCGACCAGCTCTTGGCGCCGAAGGCGGGCATCCGCGCCGCCGCCGGTTCCCAGAGGTCGAGCCAGCGGTCCGCCCGGAAGGGGGCGATGTGCCAGTCAAGCCTGCATACCTCGGCCATCTCTACGCTCCCACCTCGGCCCGGATCGCGCCGGCGCCGTCTTCGTTCTTGCCCTCGTCCTCGGACTCGGCCCCGACCAGGATCGAGATCTTGCCGAGGTGCTTGTTTTCGTGCAGCAGCTGATGCGCCTCGGCGACGCCCTCGAAGCCCATCGTCTTCCAGATCACGGGTCGGACCTTGCCCTCCGCCATCAGCTGGTTGGCGCGCATGCACTCGTACGCGTTGGCGAAGTGCGAGCCGATGATCTGCTTCTGGCGCATCCACAGGTAGCGCACGTCGAAGTCGAGCTGGAAGCCCGAGGTGGCACCGCAGATGACGACTTTGCCGAACGGCTTGACGACGAAGACCGAGGTCGGGAAGGTCGCCTGGCCGACGTGCTCGAAGACGATGTCGGGGGCGTCGCCGAGGATCTCTTTGACCCGCTTGGCGAAGCCACGCGAGGCCTTGAAGCGCTCCTTGTCGAGGGCCTTGTCGGCGAGGTTCTCCGGCGTGCGCATCATCTCGGCGAACTCGCCGCGGTTGATGTAGTCGACGGCGCCGAGCTGCTTGATCAGCTCGCCCTTCTCGTCGGAGGAGACGACGCCGACCGCGTTGGCGCCGGCGGCTTTGCAGAGCTGCACGGCGAAGACGCCGAGCCCGCCGGCGGCGCCCCAGATCAGCACGTTGTGGCCGGGCTGCAGCTTGCACTGGTCGATCAGCATCCGGTAGGCGGTGAAGTAGGTGAGCCCGTAGGCGGAGGACTCGGCCCAGGAGAGGTTCTGGGGGCGGGGGAGGAGCTGCTGGGCCTGCACTTTGGTGAACTGGGCGAAGGAGCCCCAGGTCGTCTCGTAGCCCCAGATCCGCTGGCTCGGTGCCGCCAGCGGGTCGAGCCCGTGCACCTCGACGTCCTCGTAGGAGGCCTGGTTGCAGTGGACGACGACCTCGTCGCCGGGCTTCCAGCGGGTGACGCCCTCGCCGACCTTCCAGACGATCCCGGAGGCGTCGGAGCCGCCGATGTGGTGGCCGTACTCGGGATGGTCGCCGTAGCCGAAGACCGAGACCGGTTTACCCAGCGCCGCCCAGACGTTGTTGAAGTTGACCCCCGCGGCCATCACCCGCACGATCACCTCGAAGGCGCCGGGCTCGGGCACCTCGATCTGCTCGAGCTGGAAGGCGTCGGTGGGCTCGCCCTCGCGCTCCTGGCGGATCACCCACGCCGCCATCGTCTCCGGCAGCGTTCCGGGCTCTACATCCAACTTCGCGACTGCGCTCGTATCGACGGCCAACTGGCTCCTCCGCGGATCGTTTGGGACGGGCGGCGAATCCTAGTCAAGCGCGGGGGCGTCGGCGTCTTCCAGCTCGGGCGCCGTGATCGCCCTGACGGTGATCTCGGTCGGTTCGGGCGGCTCGATCTCCTTGCCCGGGGCGACGCCGAGCTCCTCGACCTTGCGCAGCTGCGGCAGCAGCCTGCCCTCCATCGAGGCGACAGCGGAGTTGTAGGCGCCGGTCGCCGAGCCGAGCCGTTTGCCGACCGTGTTGAAGTCGGTCAGGAACTTGGTGAAGCGGGCGTGCATCGTGCCGGCCGCCTCGGCGATCTCGGCCGCCTCGGCGACCATCCGCTCCTGGCGCCAGCCGAGCTCCATCGTGCGCAGCAGGCCGATCAGCGAGGTCGGGCTGACGACCAGCACGTTGCGCTCCAGGGCGTAGTCGAAGAGCGTCGGGTCGGCGGCGAAGGCGGCGTGCATCGCCGGCTCGTTGGGGATGAAGCAGATCACCAGGTCGGGCATCTCGCCCGCCTTGAACTGCCCCTGGTAGTCCTTGGAGCTGAGGGCGCGGATGTGCTCGCGCGCCTGGCGCGCGTGACGGTCGAGCTGCACGAGGCGCTCCGCTTCGATCTCCGCCTCTTGGGCGTCGAGGAAGGCGTCGAGCGGGACCTTCGAGTCGGCGACGAAGCTGCGCCCCTCCGGCAGCAGGAAGCGGGCATCGGGCCGCAGTCGGCCGTCTTCGGTGTGGATCGTCTCCTGCAGCTCGAAGTCGACGTGTTCGGTCATGCCGGCGATCTCGACGCAGCGGCGCAGCTGCAGCTCGCCCCACTGCCCGCGCGTCTGCGGTTGGCGCAATGCCTTCTTCAGGCCCGCGGTCTCGGAGTTGAGGTTGCCGACGGTCTGGCCCATCTGCTCGAGCAGGGTGCGCGTCTGCAGGTCGGTCTCGCCGCGCCGCTGCACCTCCTTCTCGATCTTCTCCTGGCCCTTGGCGATCCGCTCGGCCAGGGCTTTTATCTCCGCCTGGCGTTTGTCGAGGGTCGCCTCCGCGGCCTGCGCGTTGACCTTGCGCGACTCCGAGTTCATCCGCTGCAGGTCGGCGACCGCCTTCGAGGTCGCCGCCTGGATCGCGGGCCCGAGGTCGGGTGCCTCGGCGGGCTCCTGACGCGGGCGGAAGAGCAGCGCGAAGAGCAGCCCGGCGGCGAGCAGGACGACGGCTATGGCCAGCGCAGCGGTCACTCACCGATCGTGACGAACGGAGCAGACGCCACTGCGCCGGCCCTTCGTCGGAATTTCCGGCCCTAAAAAGCAGACGACCCGCCGGAGCGGGTCGGTGCTGCGAAAGCGGGAACCACCCCGCACACGGTTGACAACCACCTTGAGATTACCACGGTGGACCGCATCAGCAACCGAGACCCGCGCCGACCAGAGCATCTGCGGAGGGCACCGGACTCGAACCGGATCCCGCTGGTCGAGCGGGACGCAACGGTTGTCAACCGTGCGCAGCACGCCTGTCTGCTTCGACCCTCCGTACGAGGTATTCTAGCTGACAGACAGATAGACGCGTCGTCAGGGCAGCAGCAGATCGTTCTCTGACGACGTGCGGTACGGGCCGACTACGAGCTTTGCCGGCTTGGCGGCGGGGATGCCGGCGGCGCTGACGCGGTAGACGCCGGTGGGCAGGATCGATTGCAGGGTGACGCCGGCGTTGGCGTAGAGCGGCTGCGAGGTGAGGTCCTTGCCGTTGCCGCGCACCCGCAGGTGGGAGTCGACGTCGGTCAGGTTGGCGGCGACGAAGACGACGTTGAGCGGCGCGTCGGAGCGGACCCGCGGCTGTCCGGCGTGCTGGTTCTGCGGTATCTGCTGGGTTGGTTCGGGGCCGATCGCGATCCGCGGCGGCTGCACCGTGACCGCGCCTTCGCCGATCGTGACGCTGATCCGGGTCGGCGGCTGGGGACGCGGTTCGTTGGCGTGTCCGGAGGAGCCGCAGCCGGCACCGAGCAGGGCCATCGCGCTCAGCGCGACGCCAAGCATTGCCCCTTGGCGCTTTTGTCGGACTATTTCCGAGAAACGCGCCAAGCGGGCGGCTGTGATCACCCGTCTACTCCCCATCGGGCGGAATCTAGCCGAACGGCAGGTCGACGACGCGAGCCGTAACGCCATCTTCACCTACGGCCAGCTCGGTGCCGGGCTCGGCCTCGCGGCGGACGATCGCCAGCGCGAGCGGGCCGCGAGCGGGGGAGACGCAGGCGCTGCCGACCCGGCCGACCTCCTTCTCGCCCAGCCGCAGGCTTGCGCCAGGGGCGGCCGGGGCGCTCAGCTCGAGGCCGCGCAGGTGGCGGTTGGGGCGGCCCTTGTAGTGGAGGCGGGCGACCGGCTCCTGGCCGATGTAGCAACCCTTGGTGAAGCTGACCGCGCGCTCGACGATGCCGGCCTCGGCGGGCATCGTCTCGGCGCTCATCTCGGCCCCGAAGCGGGGCGTGCCGGCCTCGATCCGGACGATCTCGGCAGCCCCGGGGCCGACCTCGACCGCGCCGGCGCCGCTGAGGGCCTCGCGCAGGCGCGCCGCCTCGCCCGACTTCGCGATCAGGTCGATGCCGGTGGCGGTGCCGACGGCGAGGCAGGCGACGCCGGCAACGCTTGCGGTCTCGTTGGCATGCTCGGGGAGCGCCGCGGTGCCGGCGATCTCGACGCCGCGCGGGCCGATCAGCGAGAGGATCGCCCGCTCGGCGCTGACGTCGACCACTGCCACCTCGCGGCCGATCTTGTACATCTCGAGGTGGCGCCGGGCGGCCTCCAGCGCCTCCGGCTCGGTGTCGACCCAGATCTCCTCGGCCGAGGTGCGCAGGACGCGCATGTCGGCCTGCATGTGCCCCTTGCGATCGAGCAGCGCCGCGTACTGCCCCTCGCCCGGAGCAAGCGCCTCGACATCGTTGGTCAGCTGCCCCTGCAGGTACTCGGCCGCCTCGGGACCGCTGACGATCAGCTTGCCCCGCTCGGAGCGATCCAGCAACCCGCACTCCTCCCGCAGCTGGCGGTACTGCGCATCGAGCTCGACCGTCACCGCTTCAGTCATAACTCGATTCTAGGAAGCGGTCGTGATGGGCGATGGGGATGACCCCGACCGAGCCTCCACGGCTGTTGCTCGGTCGGGGTCATCCCCATCGCCCCACCCACCCAGCTTTTAGATGTGCCAAAATCATTTAGACGTGTCTAAACCTTCCGAGGCGATCGAGGACTACGCGAAGGCGATCTACGCGCTCTCGCGGAACCGGCCCGGCCCGGTCCTCAACGGCGAGGTCGCCGAGCGGCTCGGCGTCGCCCCCGCCACGGCGACCTCGATGCTGAAGAAGCTCGGCGACCTGGGCCTGGTCGACTACCTGCCCTACCGGGGGGTGACCCTGACCCCGGCGGGCGAGAAGGTCGCCCTCGAGGTGATCCGCCATCACCGCTTGATCGAGGCCTACCTCTCCGAGGCGCTGGGCATGCCCGACGACATGGTCCACGCCGAGGCCGAGGTGCTCGAGCACCACATCTCCGAGGAGCTCGAGGCGTTGATCGCGGCCAAGCTGGGCGAGCCCAGCCACGATCCGCACGGCTCTGCGATTCCCGGCCCAAACCTCGAACTGCCTGAGGCTTAGGAGCGCCGGGTGTCGCCCCTACGGAAACCCGCATTGAGGCGGCCTCAAGGGTCCTTACCGGGGGAGGGCTCCAATGTTTCCTCCGGGGCGACACCCGGCGCTCCTGTCTCTCGGGGGGCCACCGTCGAGGACGTTCTCCCTGGCGAGGCCGCGGTTGCTGCCGCGGCTCGGCGATCTTTAGCTGGAGAAAGCCGTGGGATGCGCCGCGTCTGGCCGTTCCTCGGGCCGGCCTTCGTCGCCGCCGTCGCCTATATCGACCCCGGCAACTTCGCGACCAACATCGCCGGCGGGGCGAAGTTCGGCTACCTGTTGCTCTGGGTCGTGCTCGGGGCGAACCTGGTCGCGATGCTGGTCCAGACCCAGTCGGCGAAGCTGGGTATCGCGACCGGCAAGAACCTCGCCGAGCTCTGCCGCGAGACCTTCCCGCGGCGGGCCTCGATCGGCCTCTGGCTGCAGGCCGAGCTGGTCGCGATGGCGACCGACATCGCCGAGGTCGTCGGCGCCGCGCTCGGCCTCAACCTGCTCTTCGGCATCCCGCTCTTCCCGGCCGGGCTGATCGCCGGCGCCGGCGCCTTCGCGATCCTCGGCCTGCAGCAGATGGGCTTCCGGCGGCTGGAGGCGGGGATAACGGCGCTGGTCGGCGTCGTCGTCGCCTCCTTCGTGGTCGAGCTCTTCCACGCCAAGCCTGCCGGCGGCGAAATCGCCAAGCACCTCTTCGTCCCCGGCTTTGCCGGCACCGAGAGCATCCTGCTCGCCACCGGGATCATCGGCGCGACGGTCATGCCGCACGTCGTCTACCTGCACTCGGCACTCACCCAGAAGCGGATCGTCGGCCGCGACGAGGCCGAGAAAAAGCGCATCCTCGGCTTCGAGAAGGTCGACGTGGTAATCGCGCTCTCGCTGGCCGGCATGGTCAACCTCTCGATGATGATCGTCGCCGCGGCGCTCTTCCACAGCAGCGGCCTGACCGGCATCGACTCGATCGAAGGCGCCTTCGACGGGCTGAAGACGCTGGTCTCCGGCAACGCGGCAACGGTCTTCGGCGTCGCCCTGCTCGCCTCCGGCTTCGCCTCGTCCTCGGTCGGGACGATGGCCGGCCAGGTCGTCATGCAGGGCTTCATCCGCCGCAGCATCCCGCTCTTCCTGCGCCGCGCGATCACCCTCGCGCCGGCGTTGCTCGTCCTCGCGATCGGCTTCAATCCGACCGACGCCCTCGTGCTCAGTCAGGTCGTCCTCTCCTTCGGCATCCCCTTCGCCCTGGTGCCGCTACTGATGATCGCCAGGCGCCGCGACATCATGGGCGCGCTGGCCAACCCGGGTTGGTTGACGGCGCTGGCGGGAGCGATCGCCGCGCTGATCATCGGGCTGAACGTCTTCCTGATCGCCGACCTGTTCCTCTAGGCAGATACGCTTCCGCCCGTGAGCTTGGCTGGTGACTTCAAGCAGGTCCTCGACTCGATGCCGTCCGACTGGACGGATCTGGAGCTTGACTTGCGGATCGAGGATGAGGGCCAGTACGTCGACAGCGCCGTGGCGCTGAGCCAGGTCAATGCTCAGCCTTACTCGGAAGCCGACTGGCACTGGCGGCTGCTGGTTGCTCACAGCTTCGGGCACGCCGCCGCCGCCGAGAGCGTCATGGGCGTGTTGGAGAAGCTCGATGCGGACGGTGTCGCCGGTGAGATGCAGGTGCGCGAGGTGCGCGAGGGACGGTCCGAGGTCGTGCAGATGTGGGGCCGTCCGGAGAGCGTGCGCGAGGAGTTCCGCCAGCGCCGCTCGATCTAGTGGCCCGAGTCGTCGCTGTCGCGGCAGACCTTCTGCTCGGCAGCAAGGTCGAAGCGATGCTCGTTGCGGCCGGCCATGACGTAACGCTCTCGCCAACGGTGACGGCAGCTCCCCTCGACGACGCCGATCTCGTCGTAGCTGACCTGGACGCGGAGAAGCCGGAAGCTCTGGCCGGACTGGGCATCCCGGTCCTTGGCTACTACTCGCACGTCAACGTCGAGACCAAAGAAGCCGCTGAGGCCGCAGGCATCGATCTAGCTGTACCTCGCTCCCGCATGGCTCGCGAACTGCCGCAGCTCGTAGATCAGCTGCTCTCGCCGTCCTAACCGTCCCTGGAAAGGGAGTCGGGGTGCCGGTCCGGGTGCGGCGGTCTCTTTTTCGCACAGACTGCTCAGCGAGTGCTGCACGCTTAAAGGCGAAAAAGGCAGCACGCGGACCGGCACCCCGACTCCCCACCCCCTTTACGGATTCAGCCGGAACGCTTCATTCACGTCGAGCGGCCGTTCAAGCAACCCATGCTCCAGATCCCACGCCGCCCATTCGTGCAACACGCCGGGATCGAATGGAGCCGGGCGAAGGTCGGGCAGCAGCGCCTGCAGCTGGGCCGCCTGGTCGCCCCGGTCGAGGCTGGGCACTTCGGCGAGCAGGTCGTCGAGCGCCTTGCCGGGGTGATCTGAGGCGAATTCGTAGCCGCGCGTGGTCGCGGCGACGATCGATTCGACCAGCTCGGGATAGCTCTCGATCGTCTGCCGGGACGCGGTCAGGATCAGCTCCGGGTAGGACGGCGCGCCGTATTCGTTCACCTTGAAGATCCGCACCGGGACGCCCTGACGGCGCAGCGCCATGCCCTCGGCGTTCCAGAACCCCGTCGCCGCGTCCACCTTGCCGGCGGCCAGCGAGGCGACGGCGTTGAAGCCGATCGTCACCCGGTCGACGCGGGCCGGATCGCCGCCGTCGGCGGATACCTCGGAGTCGACCACGGCTTCGTCGGAGGGGAGGCCGGTGACGCCGACCGTTTGTCCTTCGAGCTCGCGGGGACGGTGCACCGGCCCGTTGCCGCGGGCGATCACCGCGGCGAGCGGGCGCTGCACGATCGGCATCGTCCCGACCACGTCGAGGCCGCGCTCGCGGGCGATCCCGAGGTCGTGGATGTCTAGGATCGCGAAGTCGGCACGCCCCGCCTCGAGCAGCTTCGGCGCATCGGTCGATTCGCCCGGCCGGCGGATCGTCAGGTCGATCCCGGCCTCACGGTAGTAGCCCTGGCGCCGCCCCGCGTAGATGCCCGAATGGACCGCGTTGGGCACGAAATCGAGCACGAGCGTCACGCCTTTCGGCGCGCCCGGTTCCGCACCGTTCCCACCGCAACCGGCCGCGCCGACGAGCAGCAGGACGGCCGCCAGCAGCGCGACAGCACGTCTCATTCGACAGGGAAAACTATTCGATCCTCATTCCGGCTAGACTCCCGCCCCGAAATCGAGTGTCAGGGATACGGGACTAGAGGAGGCATAACCAGTGCAGCAACGAGGACTTTCGGCATATCTCGCCGAGCTGATCGGCACTTTCCTGTTGGTGTTCTTCATCTGCAGCGTGGTCATTCTGTTCCTGGCCACCGGCCAACAGCCCCAGTTCGGAACGGACTTCGCGGTCATCGGCCTCGTCCACGCCTTCCTGCTGTTCGGGTTGATCGTGATGTTCGGCGTCGTCAGCGGCGGCCATTTCAACCCCGCCGTGACGCTGGCCGCGACGGCGATCAAACGGATCGCCCCGGTCGATGCGGTGATCTACATGCTCGCCCAGCTCTCTGGCGGCGTGCTCGGGGCGCTGCTCGCCAAGGGCCTGCTGCTCGACGAGGGCAGGGCCACGCACTACGGCGCGGCCACGGTCAGCCCTCTGCTCGCCGGCAACTTCGCCGGCTCGATCGTCGAGGCGGTCGGGACCTTCTGCCTCGTCCTCGTCATCCTCGCCGCCGTCTACTCGAAAAAGAGCGTCAAGGACTGGGCGCCGCTGGCGATCGGCACCACGCTCGGTTTCATCGTCATGGTCGGCGGTCCGCTGACCGGCGGCTCCTTCAACCCGGCCCGCTGGTTCGGCCCCGCCCTGGTCGGCAACGAGTGGGGCGGCGTCTGGCCCTACCTGGTCGGCCCGATCGTCGGCTCGCTGCTCGCCGCGCTCGTCTACAAGTTCGTGCTCGAGCCCGGCGGTCCCGCGCCGACCGAACCGCCCGAGCGCGTCAAGGCGCCGGCCGCGCCGAAGCCCAGCGCCGGCTCCCCCGCCTGAGCGCCGACCTCCTCTAGTCGCATAGCCGCCGGGCCGACTGGTCCGGCGGCGGCATGCTTCCAGTAGCTTGGGCTTCGTGCGCCGGGTCACCTTCTCGAGGAACTACACGCTCTCCCTCTCCCGCACCTGCCAGTGCTACTGCAAGTACTGCGCCTTCGCGACTCGCAAAGCTCACATCTACTCGCCCGAGGAGGTCGAAGCTCGCCTCGATCAAGCAGAACGCCGCAATGCCAAGGAGCTCCTAGTCCTGACCGGGGAGCGTCCCGAGGTCAACCCTGAGGTCGCCGCCAAGCTTGCCGAGTGGGGCCACGACGACTTCACGTCCTATGTCGTCTGGGCATGCGAGCGGGCTCTGGAGCGCGGCATCCTGCCGCACACCAACATCGGCGTGCTCAGCTCTGATGATCTGAGCCGTCTTCGCGAGGTGACCGCCTCTCAGGGCTTGATGCTCGAGTCGACCTCCGAGCGCCTGATGGACACCGTCCACGCCGGCTCCCCGACCAAGCATCCAGCGAAGCGTTTGGCGACCATCCAAGCTGCTGGCGAACTCAAGATCCCCTTCACGAGCGGCATCCTCGTAGGCATTGGCGAGACCCAGGACGAGCGGATCGAATCGCTTGAAGCTCTGGCCGCACTTCACGCTGAGTACGGCCACCTTCAGGAGATCATCCTGCAGAACTTCGTTCCACACCCGCGCTATTACGGGCAAGAGGTCGCCGAGATTGCCGATTCGGCTTCGCGCTTGCGGTGGGGGGAGGACGGGGGTGCCCCTCCGCTTGCTGGGTTTTCCGCCGGTGGCGCTGGGTCATCGTCCGCGGGCGCTAGTGGGGCGGAAAAGAGGACGCCGCTGCCCGGAGGGGCACCCCCGTCCTCCCTGCCAGAGTGGGCTAGCCCCGTTGGCGTTGGGGATATCAAGCGCCTGATCCTTGAGTGCAAACGGCTGATGCCCGACGTTGGGGTTCAGGTGCCGCCGAATCTGTCTGACGCCTGGGCTGAGCTTGTTGAGGCAGGAGCGACCGACCTCGGGGGGCTGTCCGCGAACGGAGATCACATCTCGCCTGAGCACGCGTTTCCCAGTCCCCATGAGGTGCGCAAAAGCTTGGCTCCGAAGGGCTATGCGTTGACGGAGCGGCTGTGCGTCTACCCGCAGTACATGGATTCCGAGTGGATGGAGCAGGGGGTTCTTGACGTGATCAAGCTGAAGTACTGGAGCTTCATTCCTCGCAAGGGCTCGGGGCGGCGGAGTGAGGAGACGATCGACGGGCACCTTGCGCCACAGGCGATCGAGAAGGGGCGCGATGGGGCGGAGCTGACGGAGGATGAGCTGACGGCGCTGTTCGCCGAGACCCGGCCCGAGGTGATCGAGGAGATGCGAAGCGCTGCCGATGAGCTTCGGGAGGAGCTTGCCGGGGAGACGGCCACCTTCGTCGTCAACCGCAACATCAACTTCACCAACATCTGCGTCGTCGGCTGTGCCTTCTGCGGGTTCGGGCAGGGCAAGCGGTCGCCCGATGCCTATGAGGTCTCCGAGGAGGACTTTGCCGCGCGGATCTCCGAAGCGGTCGACTTCGGCGCCACCGAGCTCTGCATGCAGGGTGGAATCCACCCGGACCTGACCCTGGAGGAGTACGGCAAGTGGCTGCGGCTGGCAAAGGACGTGGCGCCGCGGCTTCACCTGCACGCCTACTCGCCGATGGAGGTCCACTACATGTGCGAGCGCTCGGGCAAGCGGCCCGATGAGGTCTTCGAGTACCTGCTCGAGTGCGGGCTCGGCTCGACGCCCGGCACCGCCGCCGAGGTGCTCGACGACGGCGTCCGCCAGCGCATCTCCCCCAACAAGCTGCCCGCCGATCGCTGGGTCGAGATCATCGAAGCCTCCCATCGCGCCGGGCTGCGCTCGACCTCGACCGTGATGTTCGGCCACATCGAGGAGCCGCGCGAGCTTGCCCGCCACATGCGGGTGGTGCGGGCGCTACAGGAGCGCACCGGCGGGATCACCGAGTTCGTGCCGCTCAGCTTCATCCCCTTCAACACGATGCTCGGCCGTACCCATGGCATCGAGGAGATCTCGGCGAGCGAGAACCTCAAGCACACCGCCGCTTTTCGCCTCGCCCTGGGGCGGACGATCCCCAACCTGCAGGCGAGCTGGGTGAAGATGGGCCTCGAGGCCGCGACCGAGGCGCTGCGCTGGGGGGTCAACGACCTCGGCGGCACGCTGATGGAGGAGAACATCTCCCGCATGGCCGGCTCCCAGCACGGCGTCCGCCTGGAGCCCGAGCAGCTGATCGAGGCGGCGCGCGCGGCCGGCCGCGTCCCCGCCCAGCGCACGACGCTGTACGAGGTCGTCGAGACCTATTAGAGACAGGGCTGGCTGGACATCTGTTCTAGCGGTATCGTGCTCGGATCGCTTCGCGTTCTGCAGCGGTGGGGAATGGGTTCCCGGGGTTGGCGGTCGTCTCCGCGATCGCCCTGCTTGTCGCGCTCGGAGTCGGAGCGCTGGCAATCCTTCAGCCCTGGGCGACCGACACGGTGGCCCCGCAACTGAGCGTCGCCCCCGGCTTGGGGGTCGGGCTGGGCGATTCGGTGGTCGTTTCGCGGGACCGGCAGCTTGCCGTCGCGCCCGCTCAGCCCGCCACCGGCGCGACGCCGAGATTTATCGCCGCCGGTGTCGCTGTCGACAAGGGCGAGCCGCGGCCGCGGCTGGGCGTCGCCGCCGCTCGCGTCGTGGCGAGCCCCCGGCCCGGTGGCCCTTCGCGGGGATCGCCGTCGCCGTCCCAGCCCGAACCGGTGCCAACGCCGCAGCCTGTTCCGGTGCCGGTGGCCGTTCCGGTCGCCGCGGCGCCTCCGTCGGTCGGGCCGGTCGCCGCGCCGCCCACCCGTGGCGCGGGTGGCGGCACGCCCGGACCGGTCGGTGCGGGCGGCGGTGCCGAAGGAGGCGGGAGCGCCGGGATCCTCGACGTTTGCGAAGGCGACGACTACACGCTGCCGCTCTCGCCAGTGGAAGGTGCGGAAGGGGGCGAAGCCCCGTTGCCCGTCGTTTCCCACGATCTGACCGTCTATTTCGGCAGCCCGGGCGAAGGGGCGGGCTTCCACGTCGTTCTCTACGACGGTCAGCCGGTCGAAATAGGAGAAGACACCGTCCCGGCCGAAACGGGTGAGAGCTGTGCGCGGATCGACCTCGGGCCTCTGCTTGGCGAACCGATCGAAGCCGGGACCGAGATCCACGTCGAAGCGGTGGCGTTCGGCGAAGTGTCGGAGCCCGTCGTACCCTGAGTCGATGCGGGCGATGGTCCTGGAGCGGCAGCGCGAGCCTCTGCGGCTCGCCGAGCTGCCCGACCCGGAGCCGGGCGCCGGCCAGGTTCTGCTCTCCGTGGCGGCCTGCGGGGTCTGCCGCACCGATCTGCACATCGTCGACGGCGAGTTGAGCAAGCCGAAGCTGCCGCTGGTAATGGGCCACCAGATCGTCGGCACGGTGGCTGGGGCCGGGGAGGGCGCCGAGCGCTTCGCCTTGGGAGAACGGGTCGGAGTGCCCTGGCTGGGCTGGACCGACGGGACCTGCCGCTACTGCGCCGGCGGCCGCGAGAACCTCTGCGACCGCGCCCGCTTCACCGGCTATGACATCGACGGCGGCTACGCCGAGCTCGCGGTCGCCGACGAGCGCTTCTGCTTGCCGCTGCCCGCGAGCTATCCAGACGAGCAAGCGGCGCCGCTGCTCTGCGCCGGGCTGATCGGCTACCGGGCGCTGCGCCTCCTCGGCGACGCGGAGCGGATCGGTTTCTACGGCTTCGGCGCCTCCGCCCACATCCTCTGCCAGCTCGCCGTGCACCAGGGGCGGCGCGTCTTCGTCTTCACCCGCGAGGGAGATCGGGAGGGGCAGGCGTTTGCCCGTAGCCTCGGCGCCGAGTGGGCCGGTGCTTCGGGCGAGTCGCCGCCGGAGCAGCTCGATGGGGCGATCGTCTTCGCCCCGGTCGGGTCGCTGATGACCGAGGCCCTGCGGATCAGCGCAAAGGGGGCGCGGATCATCAGCGCCGGCATCCACATGAGCGACATCCCCTCCTTCCCCTACGAGCAGCTCTGGGGCGAGCGGACGCTTGGCTCGGTCGCCAACCTGACCCGCCGCGACGGCGAGGAGTTCTTGGCGCTGGCGCCGCGGGTGCCGGTGCGGACCGAGGTAGAGGTCCACCCGCTGGAGGCAGCCAACGAGGCGCTCGACTCGATTCGCGACGGCAGCCTCAAAGGTGCGGCTGTGTTGCGTATTTCGGGCGGTCCATTCCGGTAGGGCCTCCACTTAACTTTTTCGGTGGAGTGGGGTTGGACTGGCGCTCGATGCCGTCGGCGAAAAAGTACAAGACGTTCCGGCCCTACCGGAATGGACCGACGTCAGCGGAAGAGGTCTTCGTTCCGAGGACGGCGCAGAGCGGCTGCGCCGGGACCGTCGTTTGAGCTGACATAGCGGGTGAGGCCGCGGACTATTGCTGCCGGGACGCGGCTCACCTTGTCCCGTATGAGGTCGGCGGCCGCGGCTGCCTCGTCGGCTATTGCGATCTGGGTTGCTTCCAGCTCATGGCCGATGGAGTCAGTGCGACCTCGCCAATCGTCCAGCGGGGTGAGTCCCGCGCAGCCGATCGCCACCTCCGACTGGCCGAGGCGCCAGGCGCGGCCGAAGCTGTCGGAAATCACGACCGCGATGGCAGGGAGCCGGGGGTAGGGGTCGGCGGACACTCCATCTGTTCGTCCGCCGACCCCTACCTCCGACTCCCCCACTAACTCGGCCCTGATGCGGCGCGCCGAGGCGTCCGGGTCCTCCGGCAGCAAGGAGACCGTGTCCGGCTCCGGCAGGTTGGACGTGTCGATTCCGGCATTGGCGCAGACGAAGCCGTGGTGCGTCTCGACTATGAGCACGCCGCGCTCGGCCCGCAGCACCTCGCGGCTCTCGGCGAGGATCAGCTCGACCAGCGCCGGGTCCTTGCCGAGCACCGCGGCCAGCCGCCGCGCCTCGGCGCCCGGGATCGCCGAGGAGAGTCGTCGGATCCGGCCCTCCGCCTTGGAGACGATCTTCTGCGAGACGACGATGACGTCGCCGTCAGCGAGGCTTGCGCGCTCGGCGATCAGCTCGCCGACGGCCATTCCCTCCGTGACCTCGGGCATTCCCGCGACGCCGATCACCTGCAACTCGCTCATCGCCGTCCCCCATGGCGAGTTAGCCCCCCTGGATGGACGGTAAGTCGCCAGACGCTCATATGCCGAGCACCTTGGCGGTTCGGCGGGCGCGCTTTGTCCCGCTCTCCAGCGCGCGGGTCAGGGCGACGACGTCCCCCGGCGTGTCGAGGTCGAGGCCGAGGGAGGGCAGCTCCTCGACCGCATAGGGCACGCCGGCCTCGCGGGCGGCGGCGACGTGGCGGGCGCAGCTGCCCTCGCCGAAGGCCGGCCGGATCGCTCCGGGTGGGGCCAGGGCGAGGGCGTTGGTGCCGGTTCCGTGACGGTCGGGGACGATGGCGACGAAGTGCGCAGGCAGGCCGGTGAGCAGGCTGTCCAGCTCCTTGTGGTCCAGCAGGGGGCAGTCGCCCGGAAGGAGGACGACGCACTCGGCGCCGTCCGCTTCGGCCCGGGCGATCCCCCCCAGCGCGGCCGGCACGTGGCCCTCGTCGCTTGGGTCGGGAAGCACCTCCGCGGCGCTCGCGGCGACGATCTCCTGCGCTTTCGGGTCGCCGCTGACCACGATCGTCCGCTCGATCGAGCGCGCCCCGGCGATCGCCTCGAGGGTGTCTTCCAGCATCGCCGCGACCAGCGCCTCGCGCCGTTCGTCGTCGATGCCCCCGGCAAGGCGCTGCTTCGCCCCGGAGAAGCGCTTCACCGGCAATATCGCGGTCGCCTTCACCCTTCGGCGAGCTCGGCCGCGTAGTCGAGCACGATCCGCGCCAGGCGGGCGCGGCCCGCGGCGCCGTCCATCAGCGTCGCCGCGGCCAGGGTCGGGATCTCCTCCGGCGGCGGATCGGGGTCGTCCGCGTCGACGACCATCGCGTCGATCAGGCCGGCGTAGAGCGAGGCGACGCCGGCCGCGGTCGAGGGGCGGCCGAGGGCTGCCATGAAGCGCTCGGTCGGTCCCTTGACGACGGCGCCGGCGACGAAGGGGCTGACCGCGAGGACCGGCGCCTCGGACGCGGCGATCGCCTCGCGCATGCCGGGCACGGCGAGAATCGGCCCGATGCTGATCACCGGGTTCGACGGCCCGATCACGATCGCCTCGGCGTCCACAAGCGCCGCCAGCACCTCCGCGGTCGGTTCCGCCTCGGCGATTCCCCCCAGCTCGACGCCCCGCACGTCGGTGGCGCCGCCGTCGAGGATCAGGTACTCCTGCAGCCCGCGCCACCCGGCCTCGGTCAGCACCCTGGTCCGCACCGGCGCGTCGCTCATCGGCAGCACCCGGGCCTCGACGCCGAGCCCGCGGGAGATCTGCGCCTGCGCGTCGGTCTGCCGGCCGCCCTCGTCGATGAACTGGCGCCGGTAGAGGCAGGCGGCGAGGTCGCGGTCGGAGAGGCTGAACCAGTCCGGCGCGCCCAGTCGCGAGAGCCGCTCGAAGACGGTGAAGCTGTCGTCGCGGATGCCCCAACCGCGCTCGGCGTCGATTTCGCCGCTGAGCCAGTAGGTGACCAGGTCGGGGTCGGGGGAGACGTGGACGCCGAGCGCCTCGACGTCGTCGGCGGTGTTGGCGATCACGGCCAGATCGGCGCCGATCTCCTCCTGCATGCCGGCACCGAGTTTGGCGCCGCCGGTGCCGCCGGCGAGCAGCGCGACCTTCACGCCCAGTGGTCTCCCCCAGGGAGCCCGGTGAGCTTGATCCCGGCGTGGGTCTTGTAACGGATGTTGACCGAGATCAGCAGGGGGGTCAGCTGCTCGACTATCCGCGCGGTCTCCAGCGGGCCGGCGTTGACCGCGCGCAGGCCGGGGATCAGCTCGATCAGGCGCGCGACCCGCGCCTTGTCGGCCTTGCGGTCGCCGCAGACCAGCACGTCCTCGTCCAGCTCGGCCTCGGGATCGCCCAGGCTGGGCGCGCCGACGGTGTGCAGGGCGGCGACCACGGTGACCCCGTCCGGCACCATCTCCTGCGCCTGCTGCGCCGCCGACCCCTGCCAGACGCCCAGCGTCCGGGTCGCCTTGCCGCTCACCGCGGCGGCGAGGGGGACGGTGCAGTCGACCAGGATCTGGCCGGGCCGCAACGCCTCGCGCAGGTTGTTCAGGTTCTCCGACTGGGCGCGGAAGGGGACGGTGAGGAAGACGACCTCGGCGCGCTTCGCGGCCTCCTCGTTGAGCAGGCCCTCGACCTTCGCGCCGGGCATTGCCTCGCGCAATTTCGCCGCTGCCTCCTCGGCCCGCTCCGCCGAGCGCGAGCCGAGCACGACCGATCGCCCCGCCTTTGCCCAGCGCAGGGCGAGGCCCGCGCCAAGGGCGCCGGTGCCACCGACGATCGGGATCGGTTCGCTCACAGGCGCGCCAGTCTATGCTCACCGGCGTATGAGGCTGGAGGGACGAAAGGCGCTGGTCACCGGCGGCGCCAGCGGGATCGGCGCGGCGATCGCGGCGCGGCTCGCCGCCGAGGGCGCCGAGGTCTGGGTCGGCGACATCGACAGCGAGGGCGCCGAGCGCATCGCCGGTGAGGTCAACGGTCATTCGCTGGCACTCGACGTGACCGATCTGGAGTCGGCGAGGGCGGCGGTGGGGGAGATCGGGACCCTCGACATCCTGATCAACAACGCCGGCACCGACGAGTTCGGCTTCTTCACCTACACGACGCCCGAGCAGTGGCAGAAGGTGCTCGACGTCAACCTCGGCGGCGTGCTCAACTGCACCCACGCCGCCCTGCCGGGGATGCAGGGGGCCGGCTACGGCCGCATCGTCAGCCTCTCCTCGGAGGCGGGCCGGGTGGGATCCAAGGGCTCGGCCGTCTACTCGGCCGCCAAGGGCGGCATCGTCGCCTTCATGAAGGCGATCGCCCGCGAGAACGCCCGCTACGGGATCACCGCCAACTCGATCGCTCCGGGGCCGATCGAGACGCCGCTGCTGATGGGCGCCAAGGAGTTCGGCGAGATCGGCGAGAAGCTGATCGAGAACATGAAAGAGGGCACGCAGATGAAGCGCCTCGGCCAGCCCGACGAGGTGGCCGCGGCAGTCGCCTTCCTCGCTTCCGACGACGCCGCCTACGTGACGGGAGAGACCCTGGGCGTCAGCGGCGGCCTCGGAATGGTCTGATGGCCGAGCTGCCCGGCCGCGTCCGCATCCGCGAGGTCGGGCCTCGCGACGGGTTCCAGAACGAGCCGGAGACGATCCCGACCGCGGAGAAGGTGCGGTTGGTCGATCTGCTCTCCGGCAGCGGGTTGAAGCGGATCGAGGTGACCTCCTTCGTGCGTCCCGACGTGATCCCGCAGCTCGCCGACGCGGAGGAGGTGCTGGGCGCCGTGCAGCGGCGGGAGGGTGTCGCCTTCTCGGTCCTGATCCCCAACGAGCGCGGGCTGGAGCGGGCGCTCGGCCTGCGCGAGCGCTTCGACGAGATCAACGTCTTCGTCTCCGCATCGGAGACCCACAACCGCAAGAACGTCAACCGCACGATCGAGGAGTCGCTCGCCGGGCTGGAGCGGACGCTGGCAACCGCACGCGAGGCCGGGCTGCGCTGCGAGGGAGTGATCTCGACCTCCTTCGGCTGTCCCTATGAGGGCGAGGTCCCGCCGGAGCGGGTCTTCGCGATCGCCGAGCGGCTCGCCGCCGCCGGTTGTGCGGAGATCGGCTTCGGCGACACGACCGGGATGGCCAACCCACGCCAGGTCGGCGAGTTCTTCGCCGCGGCGCGGCGGAGGCTCGGCGGCGCCGAGCTGACCGCCCACTTCCACAACACCCGTGGCCAGGGCCTTGCCAACGTGCTGGCCGCGCTGGAGCAGGGCATCGACTCCTTCGAGTCGAGCTTCGGCGAGCTCGGCGGCTGCCCGGTGCCGCCGGGGGCGACCGGCAACGTCGCTACCGAGGACGTCGTCTCGATGCTGCACGAGATGGGGATCGAGACCGGGATCGACCTGCCGCGTCTGATCGGGGCCGCGCGTGCCGCCCAGGAGGCGCTCGGTCGCCGGCTCGGCGCCCACCTGCTGACGGCTGGCCCCGTCGATTGGCATCGCGCCCCGTCCGAATAGGCTCCCCGCCATGACTGAGTTCGCCAAGGCACTGGAGGCGGCGCTCGCCGGTGGGCCGCAGCGCCATCACGAGAAGACCGAGGAGCAGGGCAAGCTGCCGGTGCGCGAGCGGGTCGAGCGGCTGGTTGACGAGGGCTCCTTCGCCGAGGAGGCGCTGCTGGCCAACTGGAACGAGGAGGGCCTCGGCGCCGACGGCGTCGTCACGGGGCTGGCCACGATCGACGGCCGTCGCGTCGCGCTGATGGCCAACGACCCGACCGTGAAGGCGGGTTCGTGGGGGCCGAAGACGGTCGAGAAGATCCTCCGCATCCAGGAGCGGGCGCTCTCGTTGCAGCTGCCGATGGTCTATTTGGTCGACTCGGCGGGGGCGCGGATCACCGATCAGGTGCAGATGTTCCCCGGCCGCCGCGGCGCCGGGCGGATCTTCCACAACGAGGTGCGGCTCTCGGGCCAGGTGCCGCAGGTCTGCCTGCTGTTCGGGCCGAGCGCCGCCGGTGGCGCCTACATCCCGGCCTTCTGCGACGTCGTGATCATGCGCGAGGGCAACGCCTCGATGTACCTCGGCTCGCCGCGGATGGCGGAGATGGTGATCGGCGAGAAGGTGACTCTGGAGGAGATGGGCGGGGCGAAGATGCACACCGGCGTCTCCGGCTGCGGGCACTTCCTCGTCAAGAGCGACGCGGAGGCGATCGACCTTGCCAAGCGCTATCTCTCCTACATGCCGGGCAACTGGCGGGAGCAGCCGCCGGTAGCCGAGCCGGTCGTGCCCGCCTCCGAGGCGCCGATCGCAGAGATCGTCCCGGCCGACGAGAACCAGCCCTTCGACATGCGCGAGGTCCTCGACGTCCTGCTCGACGCCGACTCCTTCCTCGAAGTCCACAAGCGCTGGGCCAAAGAGCTGATCGTCGGCTACGGGCGGCTCGACGGCCGCGTCATCGGCGTCGTCGCCAATCAGCCGCGCCAGAAAGGCGGTGTGCTCTTCGTCGACTCGGCCGACAAGGCGGCGCGCTTCATCCAGACCTGCAACGCCTTCAACGTACCGCTGCTCTTCCTCGCCGACGTGCCCGGCTTCATGATCGGCACCGCGGTCGAGCGCCAGGGGATCATCCGCCACGGCGCGAAGATGATCAGCGCCGTCTCCGAGGCGACCGTGCCCAAGCTCAGCGTCATCATCCGCAAGGCCTACGGCGCCGGGCTCTACGCGATGGCCGGGCCGGCCTTCGAGCCCGACTGCTGCATCGCCCTGCCCAGCGCCTCGATCGCGGTGATGGGGCCCGAGGCGGCGATCAACGCCGTCTTCTACAACCAGATCCAGAAGATCGAGGACGAGGGGGAGCGGTCCGAGTTCGTCGCCCATAAACGCGAGGAGTACGCGGCCGACATCGACATCCTGCACCTGGCGTCGGAGATGGTCGTCGACGCGGTGGTCCAGCCGGAGGACCTGCGCGCCGAGATCGTCCGCCGTTTCGCGATGGCCTCGGGCAAGGACCGACGCTTCGCCGAGCGCCGCAACCCGGTCACGCCGGCGTAGTGGCCGACGCGGCGATCGCCGCCGAGGGACTGCGCGTACAGCGCGGCGGAAAGCCGGTCCTGCAGGGGCTCTCCTTCGCGGTCTCGACCGGGACGGTGACCGGCCTGCTCGGACCAAGCGGTTGCGGCAAGACGACGCTGATGCGGGCGGTCGTCGGCGTCCAGATCGTCGAGTCCGGTCGGGTGGAGGTGCTTGGCGAGACGGCCGGCTCGCCGGCGCTGCGGGCGCGGGTCGGCTATGTGACGCAGGCGCCGTCGGTCTATCGCGACCTCAGCGTGCGCGAGAACCTGCGCTATTTCGCCCGCGTGCTCGATGCTCCCCATGAGCGCATCGAGGAGACGATCGAGACGGTCGCGCTCGGCGAGCAGGCGGATCAGGTCGTCTCCAGCCTCTCCGGCGGGCAGAGCGCCCGGGCCTCCCTCGCCACCGCCTTGCTCGGCGAGCCGGACCTGCTCGTGCTCGACGAGCCGACGGTGGGGCTTGACCCGGTGCTGCGCCGCGACCTCTGGGCGACGTTCCGCTCGCTTGCCGAGGGAGGCGCCACGCTGCTCGTCTCCAGCCACGTGATGGAGGAGGCCGAGCACTGCGACGAGCTGCTGCTGATGCGCGAGGGCGAGCTGCTCGCCGCCGAATCGCCCGACGAGCTGCGGGCGCGCACCGGGCGAAGGCAATTGGACGAGGCGTTCCTGGCGCTGATCGAGGAACGGAGCGCGGCGTGAGCGCCCGGGTCACCTGGGCGACGGCGCTGCGCGTGCTGACTCAGCTGCGGCGCGACCCGCGCACGATCGCCCTCCTGCTGGCGGTGCCTCCCTTCCTGCTCACCCTTCTCAAGGGGGCCTTCTACCAGGACCCGGCGTCCTTCCAGCACGTCGGCGGACCGCTGGTCGGCCTCTTCCCGTTCAGCACGATGTTCGTCGTCACCTCGATCACGATGCTGCGCGAGCGGACCACGGGGACGCTGGAGCGGCTGATGTCTCTGCCGCTGGCCAAGCTCGACCTGCTGTTCGGTTATGGGGTCGCCTTCGCCGCGGTCGCGGTCGTCCAGGCCGTCGTCACCAGCGCCGTCGCCTTCGGCCTGCTGGGGCTCGACGTGGCGGGCTCGACCGCAGCGGTGGTGGCCCTGGCGGTCGGCAACGCGCTGCTGGGGATGTCGCTCGGCCTCTTCGTCAGCGCCTTCGCCCGCACCGAGTTCCAGGCGGTCCAGTTCATGCCGGCGATCGTCTTCCCACAGCTGCTGCTCTGCGGGCTCTTCGTCGCTCGCGACCAGATGGCCGGCATCCTGCAGATCGTCTCCGACACGATGCCGCTCACCTACGCCTTCGAGGCGCTGAACAGCGTCACCACCGAGGGCTCGCTGGGCTCGCGCGGCACCCTCGATGTCAGCGTGATCGTCGGCGCGACGCTGCTCCTGCTGGCGCTCGGCGCCCTTACCTTGCGGCGGCGAACTCCGTGAAGTAATCGAGGGCTGCCGGGTTGGCGAGCGAGTCGCGGCTTGCCGCCTGCTCAGCCGGGGTGCCCATCAGGATCCGCTTGACCGGCACCTCGAGCACCTTGCCGCTGAGCGTGCGCGGCACCTCGGCGATCGCGAAGACCTCGTCGGGGAGGTGGCGGGGGGAGCAGCGCTCGCGGACGCGCCGGGCGACCTCGCGGCGCAGCTCGTCGTCCAGCTCGGTGCCCTCGCGGAGGACGACGAAGAGCGGCATCCAGCCCTCCGTGCCGGGGCGGGGGATGTCGACGACGAGTGCGTCGACGATCGCGTCGATGCCGAGCACGGCGCGGTAGATCTCGCTCGTCCCCATGCGGATGCCGGCGCGGTTGATGGTCGAGTCGGAGCGGCCGTAGATGACGGCGGTGCCGCGCGAGGTGATTTCGATCCAGTCGCCGTGGCGCCAGATGCCGGGGTAGTGCTCGAAGTAGCTGGCGCGGTAGCGGCTGCCGTCGGGGTCGCCCCAGAAGTAGACCGGCATCGAGGGCATCGGCTCGGTGACGACCAGCTCGCCGACCTCGTCGATCACCGAGTTGCCGCTCTCGTCCCAGGCCTCGACCGCGGCGCCGAGGGCCCGCGCCTGCAGCTCGCCGCGGTAGACCGGCAGCAGCGGCGTGCCGCCGACGAAGGCCGTGCAGAGGTCGGTGCCGCCGCTGGTCGAGAAGAGCCAGGTGTCCTCACCGAGCTGCGCGTAGATCCAGTCGAAGCCCTCGGGGGAGAGGGGGGAGCCGGTCGAACCGACCGCCTTCAGCCGGCTGAGGTCGCGGCCCGCCGCGGGCTCGACCCCGTCCTTCATGCAGGCGGCGATATAGGCGGCGCTGGTGCCGAACATCGTCACCCCGGCGCGGTCCGCCAGGTCCCAGAGCACGCTCATGTCGGGGTGGCCGGGGCTGCCGTCGTAAAGAACGATTGCGGCACGGGTCAGCAAGCCGGACACGAGGAAGTTCCACATCATCCAGCCGGTCGTCGTGAACCAGAAGAGGCGGTCGCCGGGATGGGCGTCGACGTGGAGGTTGAGCTTCTTCAGGTGCTCGAGCAGGATGCCGCCCTGGCCCTGGACGATCGCCTTCGGCAGGCCGGTGGTGCCGGAGGAGTAGAGGACCCAGAGCGGGTGCTCGAAGGGCACGCGCTCGAAGCTGAGCTCGGCGCCCTCGCCGGCGGCGAGCAGCGCGTCCCAGCGCGTCGCGTCGCGCAGCGAGGAGAGGTCGGGCTCCGGATCGAGATAGGGGAGGACGACGGTCCGCGCCAGGCTCGGCATCGCCGCCTGCAGCTCGGCGATCGTGTCGCGGCGGTCGAAGTCCTTGCCGCCGTAGCGGTAGCCGTCGACGGCGAAGAGCACCTTGGGCTCGATCTGGGCGAAGCGGTCGATCACGCTGGCCGGGCCGAAGTCGGGCGAGCAGCTCGACCAGACCGCGCCGATCGAGGCGCTGGCGAGGAAGGCGACGATCGCCTCGGGGATGTTGGGCATGTAGGCGACGACGCGGTCACCGCGCTCGACCCCGAGCTCGCGCAGGCCGGCGGCGACCGCGGCGACCTGGGCGCGCAGCTCGCCCCAGGTCAGCTCGTCCAGCTCGCGAAGCTCCGAAGCGTGCAGGATCGCCGGCTCGCTGTCCTCCTTGCCCGCGAAGACGTGCTCGGCGTAGTTGAGCCGGGCGCCGGAGAACCACTCTGCGCCCGGCATCTCCCGGTTGCCGAGCACGCGGTCGTAGCCGCCGTCGGCCTGGACCTCGAAGAAGTCCCAGATCGAGGCCCAGAAGCCCTCGAGGTCGTCGACCGACCACTGCCAGAGCGCGTCGTAGCCGTCGAGCTCGAGCCCGCGCTCGGCCGCCAGCCAGCGCATGTACTCGGTCAGGCGAGCGCGCTCGACCAGCTCGGCCGGCGGCTCCCAGAGCTTTTCGGGCCCGGCGCCGCTCACCCGGTCGCGGTCGCGGCGGCGGCCCTGGCCTGCTCGCGCGCCAGCTCGTGCGGGTCGTGGGAGCAGAGGAGGGTGATCTCTTCGCCGTGGCGCGCGGCCAGCTCGCGCAGGCGCTCCTGGTTGCGCTTGCGTGCTCTGCCGTCGGCGGCGTTGAGGTTCTGGAAGAGGCGCAGCCCGGGCGGGCAGCTCGGCGGCGTCTCGATCTCGCCGTGGTTGAAGTAGGCGTCGCCGCAGTGCAGCAGCCAGCCCTCGCCCGTCCGCAGCGCCACCCCGGTGTGGCCGCGCGAGTGGCCGAAGAGGGGGATCAGCAGCAGCTCGGCGTCGAGGCCGGGGAGGATGCGGACGCTCTCGAAACCGAACCACTCGTCGCCATCGGCATCGTGCCTGATCCAGTTCGGCCCGTGTTGCCAGTGCACGCTGAGGTAGCGCAGCTTGTCCTTGAGCACGGGGTGGAGGGCCGCGTCGAGCTCGGTCGAGAGCACGTGCACCTCGGCGTCCGGGAAGTCGGGCAGCCCGCCGGAGTGATCGGGGTCGAGATGGGTGACGACGATCTGGCGCACGTCGGCGGCGCCGAAGCCAAGCGCCTCGAGTTGCCTCAGCGCCGTGGTCTCGGCCTTGGGCTCGGCGTTCATCAGGCCGAAGATCGCGCCGAGCTGGCGCGGGTTGCGCGCGTCCTCGATGCCGAAGCCGGTATCGACGAGGACCAGCCCCTCGCCGGTCTCTATCGCAAGGCAGTGGCAGACGACATGACCCTTCTCCAGCAGCCCGCCGTCGCCGTTGATCAGGCGCCGCCCATAAGGGCAGAGCGACCCGCAGTTGAGGTGGTGGACCTTCATCGCGGGCGAGTCTAATGCGGCGGGTGGGACTCGAACCCACAAGCCCTTGCGGGCAGCGGCTTTTGAGACCGCCTCCTTTGCCAGTTTGGACACCGCCGCGAACGGTGACAGAGTCTAAGCTGGCTGCGGAGCGTCGGGGTTCGGCCGGGCGCCGGCGCCGTAGTCCTCGCCGGAGCCGATCGGGCGCTCCTCCTCGACATGCCAGTTCTGGCTGAAGCCGTAGAAGCAGGCGACGACCAGGACGATCTGGAGCAGCATCAGGATGATCACCAGCAGGCCGATCAGCGAGACGGGGATCAGCGCGTCTTCGAAGCCGGCCTTGTCGCGGGCGAACCAGCTGTTGGCGCCGACCGCGCAGAAGATCGCCAGGATCGTCGAGAGCGAGGCGGCGACGGGGAGGATGCCGCGGCTCCAGCGCCGCGCGACGAGATAGGAGAAGAAGGCGTAGAGCAGGGCGAAGAGCAGACAGAGGGCGCCCATCGCGCCGCCGCCGCTGAGCAATGAGAAGCCGCCGATCGTCACCAGGCCCGCGATCACGGCCGTCGCGAGCATCAGAAATGCGATCACGAACTTGGTCGTGATCACGTCGGCCTTCTCCCGATTCGGGTGCCAGAGCTCGTACCCCGGCGTTACCTCTCCTACCGCCACGCCGACGATCATAGAATCTATCGGCGACAATGCGGCATTGGCCGCTGGTTAAGCACCGCAAGCGGGCGTGGCGGAATTTGGTATACGCGCCAGGTTTAGGTCCTGGTGGGCTTCGGCCCGTGGGGGTTCAAGTCCCTCCGCCCGCATAGAATCACCCGCCTGGGGCAGTGGCCCAACTGGCTAAGGCACCGGTCTCCAAAACCGGCGATTCCAGGTTCGAGTCCTGGCTGCCCCGCTTTGATCTGGCCCGTGGAGCAAGAAGCTCCCGAATCAGTCGCCGAGCACGGCCTCGAGCTCGGCCAGCTGGGACTCGATCCCGGTGCAGACGCCCTCGCAGATTTCGTGCACACCCGGGTCGGCGATCCGGTAGAGCGAGCTGGTCCCCTGCTTGCGGCGGGCGACGAAGCCCTCGGCAAGCAGCGCCCCGAGATGCTTGGAGATGTTCTGCTGGGAGGAGCCCAGGGCCTCGGTCAGCTCGCCCACCGAGGCCTCCTCGCGGCTGCGCAGGAGGTCGATGATCCGCAGCCGGGTCGGGTCCGAGAGGGCGCGGAAGCGGCGGGCGATCAGCTCGGCGGTGTCGGGAGTGAGGGGTCTCTTCAGCATCTGCTACTCTCTTTCACAACTGTTAAGTTGTTTAACTGTAGACCATCAGAAAGAAGGATAGCGATGCCAGTAGCCACCGCCGCCGATCCACCCCTACGGGCCTCTTCGCGGGGCTGGCCGCTGGAGCGCATCCTCTTCGCGCTGGCGGGGACGATGACCGGCCTCAGCGCCCTGCTCAGCGCCCTCGTCAGCCCCTGGTTCCTGCTGCTGACCGGGTTCGTCGCCGTCAACCAGCTGCTCTTCGTCAGCGTCGGCAACTGCCCGGCCTCGTTGATCTTGCGGCACGTCTTCGGCGTCAAGGCCGCCTGCGAGCGATGAACGCCCTGGGACCGATCGGGCGGCTCGGGCGCTTCGCCGCCGTCCATAGGCGCGCCGTTTTCATCACCTGGGCCGTGATCGCCGTCGGCCTCGGCGTGCTGGCGCCGCGGGTCGAGACGGCGCTCTCGGGCGCCGGCTGGCAGGCCAACGGCTCCGAGTCGGTCAAGGTCCGCGAACAGCTCGACGCCAACTTCGGCGGCGCCGGCGCCTACGCGCTGCAGGTCGCCGTCTACTCGCCGGAACTGACCGTGGCCGACCCGGCCTTCCGCCGTGCCGTCGCCCGGGTCGAACGCGTTCTCGGCGCCGACTCGGCGGTCGGCAGCGTCCTCGCGCCCCGCCCCGGTGCCTCGATTTCCCGCGACGGCCACACCGCGATCGTCGCCGGCACCGCCGCCAAGAACCCGAACGAAATGGTCGCTGCCGCCAACGACCTGAAGTCCGAAGTCGCCGCCGTCTCCACGCCTGAGGTGCAAGCGAACCTCACCGGGGCCCCCGGCATGTGGTCGGACTTCAACGAAGCCAACCGCGAAGCGATGATGAAGTCGGAGCTGATCTCCTGGCCGGTGACGCTGGCGATCCTCGTCCTCGCCTTCGGCTCCCTCGTCGCCGCCGGGCTGCCGCTGATGCTGACGATCGTCGGCCTGATCGCCTCCGCCGGGGTCCTCTACCTCGGCACCAAGCTGGCGCCGATCTCGATCTGGGCGATGAACTTCGCGCTGATGTTCGCGCTGGCGCTGGGCATCGACTACGCGCTTTTCATCGTGATGCGCTTCCGCGGCGCCCTCTTCGGCCGGCACGAGACGACCGAGGAGGCCGTCGGCGAGACGATGGACACCGCCGGCAAGGCGGTCCTCTTCTCCGGGCTGACCGTGCTGATTTCACTCTCGGCGGTGATGCTGGTCCCCAGCCCCGCCTTCCGCTCGATGTCGCTGGGGATCATGGTCTCGGTCCTCTTCGTCTTGGCGGCGACGATGACCCTGCTGCCGGCGGTCCTCGCCAAGCTCGGGCCGCGGATCGACAAGCTCGCCCTCCCCTGGGCCCACAGCGGCGAGCACCGCTCGCCGCGCTTCGCGCGCTGGGGGGAGCTGCTCTGGCGCCGGCCCTTCGTCTTCGGCGGACTCGCCCTGGTCGTCCTGCTCGCCCTGGCGCTGCCGATCCTCGGCATGAAGACCGGGATGCCCTCGATCAAGGTGGTGCCCAAGAGCGACTCCTCGCGAGTCGGCTACCAGCAGATCAGCGCCGCCTTCGGTCCCGGCGCGCCGGGAACGCTGCAGGTGACGTCGCCGCGCGCGCAGGCCGCGGCGAGCGCGGCGGTGCTGCGCGGGGACCCCGGAATCGCCAGCGTCTCTCCGCCGGTGACCGGCGCCGGCGGCCAGGTCCTGATCCAGGCGGTGCCGAACAGCGGTCCCTCGACCGACGCCGGCGCGAACACGATCGACAGGCTGCGGACGGACCTTCCCGCGGCGGCGAAGCTCGGCGGCCCCTCGGCCGAAAACCACGACCTCGAAACCTCGCTGGCGTCGAAGACCCCGCTGGCGATCGGCGTCATCCTCATACTCGGCTTCTTGCTGCTGCTGCTTGCCTTCCAGGCACCGCTGATCGCCGCGATCGGGGTGCTCGCCAACCTGCTCTCCACCGCCGCGGCCTTCGGCGTCGCGACGCTGATCTTCCAGCACGGACACCTCTCCGGCCTGCTCGGCTTCGAATCGCAGGGATTCCTCGACGCCTGGGGGCCGATCTTCTTCTTCGCGATGATCTTCGCGATCGCGATGGATTACACGGTCTTCCTGCTCTCCTCCGCGCGCGAGCACTGGGAGCGTTCAGGCGACGCCAGGGAGGCGATGGTCGGCGGCCTGGCCCACTCCGGGCGGGTGATCCTCGCCGCCGGCGGGGTGATGGTCGCGGTCTTCTTCACCTTCGCCCTCTCGGGGCCGCTGCCGCCGAAGGAGATGGGCACGATCCTCGGCGTCGCCGTCCTGCTCGACGCCTTCCTGGTCAGGTTGCTGCTGCTGCCGGTCTTCATGCGGCTGGCGGGAGCGCGGGCCTGGTACCTGCCGCCCTGGCTCGACCGGATCCTGCCCGACGTGCACTTCGGGCACGGATCGGCGGGCGGGGAGGCGGCGACCGGCGAGCCGGCGAGCCCTACCGTCCCGACGCGGCCGGTAGTAGCAGCGGTCAGGGACAGGAGCTGACGCGAGACGGCGTTGACAGCCGCGGTTTCACCTCGATGTAGCGGGGGAGGGGAGCGGGACGATCTCGCCGAGCTGCGGCGGCGGAAGGCGCTGCCCGCTTCCTGCGGCTCTGCGACTCGTTCGGGCTGCCGCTTCGTCGATGCCTGGTGAACGATTGTGTCCCCTGGAGGGGACACAAAGCTCCATGATGCGGTGCTAGTGGTGTGACCGGCAACGTTTACCGGTTTCTGGCGGCCTCGGATGATCGCCGTGCGGCGTCCTCAGTCGGCCAAATGGCGCTGCCATTCGGCCTCCCTGCGTCCTGGCCCGACGACCACCGAGTCTCGCCAGATTCCCGGCAACGTTCCCGGTCACACCACTAGAGGAGGTGGCGGCGCAGGAACTCGACCTCGTCGCTGACCACGGCCTCGTGCTGCGGCCCGTCGTAGATGTCGAAGTGGTCGACGCCGGGGTAGGTGTGCAGCTCGCCCCGCGGCGCGCGACGCGCCGCGGCGATCGCCGGCCCCGGCTTGGCGACCCGGTCGGCCTCGCCGACGCAGGCGAGCCACGGGCAGTGCAGCTTGGCCGCGTGACGGGCCGGGCGATAGGGACGGCCGAGCAGCCAGCGGGCCGAGACCCGGTTGCGCCAGCGCGAGTCCTCGCCGCTCGCGACCACGCGGCGCCAGCCTTCCTCGCCGCCCGGCGCGTTGATGAACGCCGCCTCGTCCGGCTGTCCGACCGCCGGCAAATGACGCCCCATGATTGCCGCAAGCACCGCTTGCGCGGTGACCAGGGGCGAGGGGCGATGGGCCTGGCGCCACATATCGAGGAAGGGAACCTGGCTGATTGCCGCGGCGATTCGCGGGTCGTCCGCGGCGGCGGCGAGCGCGTTGCCGCCCCCCATCGAGGAGCCGAAGGTGGCGACTCGATCGGGATCGATGCTCGGCAGCGAGCGGGCAAAGGCGATCGCGGCGCGCCAGTCCTCGAGCTGGCGGGAGGGATGGAAGAGGTCCGGCTCGCCGCCGCTGTCGCCGAAGCCGCGGTGGTCGAAGAGGAGCGCGGCGATGCCAGCCTCGGCGAAGCGCTCGGCAAAGGGCCCGAGCCGGTCCCGCCGGGTTCCCGACAGGCCGTGGGCCATGACGATGATCGGCGTGACGGCCTCGTCGCCCGCTGCCGGATAGAGCCAGGCCGCGCAGGCGTCGCCACCGACCTGAAAGCTGAGATCCCGCCTCTCCATACCCATTACAACGAGCGTATGCGGGGAAACGTGAGACCTGGACTGGAAGCGGCGGACGGGAATTGAACCCGCATCATCGCCTTGGAAGGGCGAGGCTCTACCGTTGAGCTACCACCGCGTGCACGAGTCATCTTCACATGGGATCCGCGTCGCCTAGGTAGTTTGCCCGAATCCGTCAGAATGCGGAGCAGCCACGGGGAGTGGCGCAGTCTGGTAGCGCACTCGGCTGGGGGCCGAGCGGTCGCAGGTTCAAATCCTGTCTCCCCGATTGACGACAACAGCATCCGGTCGATCTGCCATCCTGCTTGAGATGGTGGGGCGGTAGCTTGCGGACGCGGGCACAATCGGATCGACCGCCGTCACCTTGCCCCTGCACTGGCCGCCTGAGACACTTAGGAGGAGATGAAGATGCTGGTTGTTGACATCACCGCAACCGATGCCGCCGGAGGGCGGCTGGGCCGCTACAAGGTCGTGGAGCGCCACGACGACGGCTCTCTGCTGCTCGCACCTGAGTCGGTGGACGAGGTGATCGCGGAGACCGCCGAGCGGCCTCTCAATGGCGATGAGTTCATGGACGCGCTGGCGCGCCTGGACGTCGCCGCTTCTCAGCAGCCCCCGCGGTGAGCCCCACGTACGAGCTGCCTCCGGGCTTCGCCCGCGAGTTCGCGCGGATGCCGCGCGAGCAGCGGCGCGCGTTTCAGGCGGCAGTCGGGAAACTGGTCGAGGCGCTGCGCGAAGGCGGCGAGCCGCCGAACTCGCTCCGGGTCAAGCGGGTACAGGGCACAGAGGACATCTGGGAGATGTCCTACTCCGGCGACGGCCGCGCCACATTCCGCTACGGGGCCGAGGTCAAGCCCGGCGAGACGCACGTCGAATGGCTGCGCGTCGGCGGTCACGAGATCCTCTCCCGGCCGCAGTAGGTCTGAGCTTGTCCAGCGGCCACGGCTTTGTTGTAGATCGCCCGGATACTCGTGGCGATCTCCTGGTTCAAATACCGTCCGGTTAGGCCGATTTTCCGCAGACAAAAACATCCAACGCATTGCCACTCTGTTCGGACGGCCGAGTTGACGGACAAGACGGCGCCTCTGGAGTCGATTGCGGCTCCGGCAATCGAGAAAAGGATCTTGGTTGCCCGCGCGGCGGATCTGGCGCTCGGTCCCACCGGCCTTTAGGCTGGAGCGATGAGTCGCAAGAGCTTCACCGCTGAGGAGGCACGCCGGATCGGCGAGCAGATCGGCATCGATTGGTCATCCGCTCCGTTCGACCTCGACGAATTCCGGGCCGGAATGGATGTGGAGCTCGAGCATGGGATCCATGATCTCGCCACCAACGTCACCAACGATGACGCGGTTGTCACCGGCAAGATCGCGCTGGCCCATCTCAACGAGTTCCCGGACTACTACGCTCGCTTGGAAAAGATGGAGGCAGAGGCCAGGCGGGGAAGGGATTCGGTGTGAAACGGAATGGCTGCGAGGCTCACGGAGGTGAAGGATGCAGAGCTGGGACCTGAAGACAGTTGAAGCGGAGCCGCACCAGCCGCAGATCCTCGCCTCGGCCGAGGACGCGCGGACGATCGTGTTGTTTCTCCCGGCGGGGGAGGAGCTGCAAGAGCACGAGGTGCACGAGCGCGCACGGGTTGTCGTCATCGACGGTGAGGTTGACGTCACCGCACCCGGTGAGGAGACAGTCGCGGCAAGTGTCGGCCACCTCTTCGAGTTCGACCCCGGCGAGCGCCACACGATCGCTGCGCGGTCCGATGCCCGCCTCTTGCTGATCCTCACCCCGTGGCCCGGCGACGGCCATCCAGGCGCGATGACGCTTGAGCAGAAGGCTGAAGCGCGCCAGCGCGCCCACCGCCATCAGGCTTGAAGGCGCCGCGCCGGTCCGATCAGACGCGACGGAAGACGCGGATTCGCTTTGCCGACGCCTCATGGTTCAAATACCGTCCGGTTAGGCCGACATTCCGTAGCCGTTCCAGAAAGCGCTGTTTGCTCGGCCGCGCTCCCGTTTGACTTCCGCTCAGACGAGGGTCGCTTTGCGCGCAAAGGCCTCCGGGTCGGCGGTCGGGCCCCGATTGTGCTTCAGGTCCCTGGGGGCTCTGGAAATCGGCCGTCGCACAACGCTACCCGCTTCGATCTTGGCGAAACCGGATGGCTCTGCGCGGTTGCGCGGCCGCCCGCTCAGTCGGCGCCGGCGGGCGTGACTATCGGGGGCGGCTCGCCTTGCAGGACCCAGCGGCCTGGCTCGGGCGCGACGAGCTGGCCGCTGTCGCAGAGGTCTCTCAGTGCCAGGCTGACCGTCGGCCGTCGCGCCCCGACCATCTCCGCGAGGACGGCCTGCGGCACGTTGACCTCGATCTCGACGCCCCCCGGGACGACCGTGCCCCAGCGCTCGGCGAACGCCCAGAGCAATGCACGCAGGCGCTCCTCGATGCCGACGATGCTCATGATCGCCGACTGCAACGCCAGCGCCCGGGTGCGGTCCATCGCCCGGCCGGCAAGTGCCGCGATGCGTGTCGGTGACTGCGCAAGCGGCGAGCCGGAGCGGAGATCGAGAACGGCGAGGCGCGTGCGGTTGACGACCTCCCACTCCCAGTGCGAGAAGGAGGCCCGCTCCTCGCGCCACGGCAGGAGCAGGTCGCCGACCCCCAGTAGCTCCACGCTTCGCCCTCGGTTGACCCTCGTCCGGCGCAGCAGCATGCCGGAAACGACGAGGTAGCCGATCTCGGCGCTGCCCCCCTCCGGCAGCGCCCAGGGACCCGGCTCCAAGCTGATTTCAGGCAGCTGTCCGCCGCTGTCCTTGCCGCTGCTCAAACATCCTCCCCGGTAGCCGAGTGGTGGACGACGAGATGCTCTCCACCTCTAACTCGGCACTCGCCTCAAGGTTTCGCCGTGAATCGCACCCAGTGGGAGTCGCATCGCACCTTGCCGAGCCGGTCGTTCACACGCAGGCGGCCCTTGATCCTCTTTCCCTGAACGCGGCCCCGAATCCGCACCGTGTCGGTCGAGCCGGTCTGCACATCGCTGAAGCGCCCGCCGCTGTGGATCGGAGTTCGCACGAAGCCGCTCTCTTCATCGATCAGGGCGCTGCCGTCCCGGCAGCGGAGCTCGATGTTGAAGCGAACGATCTGCAGCGCGTGGTTCCACTTCTTCAGCTTCACTACGTGCTGCTGTCCGGTGTGCCCTCGAAGCAGCGTTTTGGCTGCCCCATCGGCGGACGTGACCGCAATCGCCGCCGCCATCAGGCAGGCAAGCGCTCCGCTCACCGCGATCCTTCGAAGCATGGTTCTCCCCCTGTCGTCTCGATTTGCCGTTCATATCGGCGACACGGTGCGAACTCCGTGGTTGCGTTGGCGGTGTAAGGAAGCTGACTATGGCCGCCCCTGCCCTGCCCCTCCTCGCCGAGGGCACCTACCCCGTGTACGGGGCGCCGACCGCTTTGGCCCAGTCCTCGTCGACGTGGAGCTGCCCGCTCTTGTCGGTGTTGACGATCACCACGGTGGCCGGCCGGCGGTTGCCGTTGCTCGGGTCGATCGTGATCGAGCCGGTCCAGCCCTTCCAGTCTTTGACCGCGTCGAGGGCTTTGGTGAGCTTGCCTGAAGCGGTGCCGCCGGCCTTCTTCGCGCCGTCGGCGAGGAAGTTGAGCGAGTCGTAGGTGTAGGGGCTCCAGGTGCCCGGCGCGCTGCCGAATTCTTCTTCGTACTCGCCGACCTTGGCGGCGGCGCCGGTGAAGTCCCGCGGTGCCGGCACGCCGACCACCGGGCACGCCCGCGCGGCGGCGACGCCGGCGGTTTCGACGAAGCCGGTGTCATAGGAGGCGTAGTCGGCGATGCACTGGGCCTTCACCTGGCCTTCCTGCATCTCCTTGGCGATCAGCCCACCCTCGGGGAAGTAGACGGCGGCGTAGATGACGTCGGGTTCGGTCGCGGCGAGCTTTTCGACCACGTCGGCGTAGGACTTCTTGCCGGGCTGGACCTTCTCGTAAGCGGTCACCGTGACGCCGGCTTCTTCCAGCGATGCCTTCACCGCTTTCGAGACCGAGACGGTGTAGTTCTGCGTCGGGTCGTAGGCGATCGCGACGGACTTGGCCCCCTGCCAGTCGGTCAGCGCCCGCGAGGCGACCGGGGCGATCTGGTAGCTCATCGGCTGCAGGGTGAAGCCGAGGCCGTTGGTTGACTGGTCGGAGGTGAGGCGGATCGGCACCAGGCCGGCCTTGAGGTAGAGCGGCAGCGTTTCGACGCCGACACCGGAGTTGTAGGGGCCGACGATGCCGTCGAGGCCCGCGGCGATGGCGGACTTCGCCGCCTTCACGCCGGTTGCCGGGTCGGCCGCGTCATCGATCGGCACGACTTCGACCTGCTTGCCGAGGATCCCGTCGGCTGCGTTGAGCTGCGTCGCCGCCAGTTCCGCGCCCATCAGCATGCCCTTGCCGAGGACCGACTGTTCGCCGGAGAGCGGCGCCTCGAGCCCCACCCGGAAGGTGTCCGAGCCGCTGTTGTCGGAGCTGGAGCCGCCGCAGCCGGCGGCGAGCGAGGCGAGGGCGGCGAGGACGAGGACAGTGGCGACGCGGATCTTTTGCATCGGCCGACCCTCTCACGCCCGGCGGTCGGAGCGCTAGATCGATCATCTAAGGTCTGCGCGTGGACGCGGCGATCAGCTTCGAGGCCCACGAGGTTGACCTGCACGGTCACCGCGCGGTCTATCGCGTCGCCGGCAGCGGGCCGACCGTGGTCCTGATCCATGGCATGGTCAACTCCTCGCGCCACTGGCAGGCGGTCGCCGAGCGGCTCGCCGGCTCCTACCGGGTGGTCGCGCCGGATCTGATCGGGCACGGCGACTCGGCGACGCCGCGGGGGGACTACTCGCTCGGCGCCCACGCGGCCAGCATCCGCGACCTGCTGACGACGATCGGGGTCGAGCGGGCGACGATCGTCGGCCACTCGCTCGGCGGCGGCGTCGCGATGCAGTTCTTCTACCAATTCCCTCAGCGCACCGAGCGGCTGGTGCTGATCTCCAGCGGTGGCCTCGGGCGCGAGGTGAGCCCGCTGCTGCGCGGGGCCGCTCTGCCCGGCGCCTCACCGCTGCTCCGCCTCGCCACGCAGCGGCGGCTGGTTGACGCGATCGACGCCGCCGGGGAGCGGCTGCGCGCCCGCGGCAGCTCGAAGGGCGTCTACCTCGAGGCGGTCGCCCGGGCGCTGCGGCCGCTGCAGGAGCCGGGCTCGCGGCGGGCGTTCCTGCAGACGCTGCGCTCGGTCATCGATGTCCACGGCCAGCACGTCAGCGCCGCCGACCGGCTTTACCTGCTCGGCGACATGGCGACCCTGATCGTCTGGGGCGAGCGCGACCGCACGATTCCGATCGAGCACGGGCGCGCCGCCCACGAGGCGATCCCGCACTGCCGCTTCGAGACGCTGCCCCGCGCTGCCCACTTCCCACTTCTCGAAGACCCGGAGGGACTCGCCGCCACGCTCGCCGATTTCCTCGCGACGACGGCACCCGTGCGGATCGACGATTCCGAGTGGGCCGCCGTGATCGCCCAGCAGGCCAAGAGCCGGCTGCGCGCCGTCGCCTGAGGCTCCCAGGTGGCGGCGAAGGAAAGCGCCGGGGTGCTGCTCGGCGTGCTCGGCGACTGACCAAAGCGACCTATACTCGCCCGCAATGGCCGACGGCTCCGATTCCCAGGCTCCGCTGCCGCTCTCGGTGCGGCTGCTCGGCGCCGGCGTGCGCGGCGCCCGCTCGGTCGGCAAAGCGGCGGGAATCGACCGCGCCGTCGAGGCCGCCGCCGAGGAGGCGATGGTCGCCGCGGTCGAGAGCGAGGCGGTAGAGCGGGCGCTGGTGCGGGTGCTGCAGGGGCCGCTGGTCGAGGAAGCGGCCCGCGGTGCGCTGGAGAGCGACACGGTCAAGCAAGCCCTGATCGACGCGCTCGACAGCGAGATGGTCGACGAGGTCTGGCGGCGCCTGCTCGCCAGCGACGAGGCGCAGCGGCTGGTCGAGCGGATCGCCGAGGCGCCCGAGCTGCGCGCCGCGATCAGCGCCCAGAGCGTCGGCTTCATCGAGGATATCGGCCACACGATCGGCGACGTGACCAGGCGCCTGGACGGCGTGATCGAGCGGATCGCGCGACGGGTCGTCTTCCGCAAGCGCCGCACCGAGCCGACCGAGCGCGCCGGTGCGCTCACCCGAGGCCTTGCTTTCGGCCTCGACCTGCTGATCGTCAACCTCGCCTTTTCCGGCCTGGCCGCGATCGTGGCGCTGATCGGCTCCTTCTTCTCCGGCAACGGCAACGGCGTCTCCGGCTTCGCCCTCGCCGTCGGCAGCGTCACCTGGATCGCCCTCGGGTCGTTCTATCTGGTCGCCTTCTGGTCGCTGGCGGGACAGACGCCGGGCATGCGCTTCTTCGGCGTCAGGCTCGGCACCGACGGCCGCGGCCTGCCGCCGCGCAAGTCGCTGCGGCGCCTGGTCGGGCTCTTCCTCGCCGCGATCCCGTTCGGTCTCGGCTTCTTGGGAGTGCTCTTCGACGAACGGCGCCGCGGCTGGCAGGACCGCCTCGCCGGCGTCGACGTCCTCTACGAGAGCCGCGAGCCGGCCGTGGCGCCGTGGTCGACCCTCGACGCGGAGGCACCGCTCGCCGCCGAGACGACGAAGGCCCCGGGTTCCCGGGGCCTTCGTCCACAGCAGGTCTCTGGATCGCCGCTGCGCGGCTGACCCTTGCCGCTCAGCCCCTGGGAACGGGGTTGCCTTCCGGGCCCTCGGCCAGCTTGTAGACGATGATGATCGAGAGGGCGAAGATCGCCAGCGACCAGAAGGGGTAGGCGGGGATCGAGAGCAGCGCGCCGATCGCGTTGAGCGAGCCGACGAAGATCCCGAACCAGCGGCCGAATTCGCCCCCGGAGAAGAGCGAGAACGCGGCGATCAGCTCGAGCACGCCGATGATCAGGCTGATCCAGCCCCAGGTGTGCAGCCCGCTGATGATGAAGGTCGCGTTTTCGGTGAAGAACTTCGAATCGCCGATCGCCGCGATCCCGTAGACGATGTTGAGCACGCCGGCGATGAGCAGCAGCACGCCGGCAAAGACCCACCAGCCGCTGATCAGGCTGTCTTCGTTCATGAGTAACCCTTTCGGTGAAGAGGAGAGACAGGAATGCCAGGGAGCAGCTTCTGCCTCTATCAAGTGTTTCCTGCAACAAATGACCGCCCGGCCAATCTCGCTTGCAAAAGTCATCCTTCTGGCACCCTTACGCCGATGAACGGGGCGATGAGACCGCTGGCGCGAGGAGCGCTCGCCGCTTTGACGGCGCTCACCGCATTGCTTCCGGCCGCCGCGCGGGCCGCGCCGCCGGTGGTTCATCAGCTGAGCGCGTCGCTCCCTGCTCTTGCTCAACCCCTGCGCGCGCCCGCACGGCCCCCGGCGCCGCCCTTCAGAGAAAGCCCACGGGCCGGGGCCAGCAGCATCCGCGTGCTCAACGCGGCCGAAGACGGCACCCGCACAAACGGCAAGATCCTCGGCATCGACCCGGTCACCGGGCCTTACTCATGCTCGGGCACGGCCCTGAACACGCCGAGTCACTCGATCGTCCTCACGGCGGGGCACTGCGCGATCGAAAAGGGAGTCGAGGGCAGAAAGCTCGTCTTCGTCCCCGCCTACGACCACGGCAGCCGTCCCTTTGGGACCTTCGATGCCCAGTCCATATACGTCATGCCGCAATGGCGCCATCGGGAAAATCCCGACTTCGACGTTGCGGCGCTGCGGGTCAAGCCGAACGAGCTCGGCGCGCTCACCGATGTCGTCGGGGGCCGCGGCTATGCGACCGGGAAATCTCGGCTCGCCGCCTTCCAGATCTTCGGCTATCCGGCGGCCCGCGCCGGGGGGGAAGAGCTGCGCAGTTGCCGCGCCCACGGCCTCGGGCTCGACCCTCTCACCGATCGCTTCTCGGGCCTGCCGACGATGCCGGCGTCCTGCGACATGGCCGCCGGCTCCAGCGGCGGTGCCTGGCTCTTCGACGGCGAATTCGTCAGCGGCGTGACCAGCTACAGCTATCAGGGCCGCCCGACCCAGCTCTTCTCGCCCTACTTCGGGCCCGAAATAGGCGCCTTCCTGCGGCAGCTGCCATGATCGCGGCGTGAGCGTCGAGGCGGTGAGAACGCCGGAGGAGAGCCTGCGGGGGCTGCCGGACTTTCCCTTCGAGTCGAGCTACCACGAGGTGGACGGGCTGCGGTTGGCCTATCTCGACGAGGGTGAGGGGAAGCCGGTCGTCTTCTTCCACGGCGAGCCGACCTGGTCGTTCCTCTGGCGCAAGGTGATCCCGCCGGTGCGCGACGCGGGCTACCGCTGCATCGCCCCCGACTACGCCGGCTTCGGCCGCTCCGACAAGCCCACCGATCTCGACTGGTACACCTACGACCGCCACGTCGAGTCGATGTCGGCGCTGCTCGAGGAGCTCGACGTGCGCGACGCCACCGCCGTCGTCCACGACTGGGGTGGGCCGATCGGGCTGCGGCTCGCGGTCGAGCACCCCGATCGCTTCTCGCGCCTCGTGATCATGGACACCGGCCCCTTCACCGGCCACCAGAAGATGAGCGAGACCTGGCTCAAATTCCGCGATTACGTCCGCCGCAATCCCGACGTGCCGGCCGGCTTCCTGGTCAAGGCCGGCTGCAAGAACGACCCCGGCGACGAGGTGATCGCCGCCTACGAGGCTCCCTTTCCGAGCCCCGAGTCGAAGGCGGGTGCCCGCGCCTTCCCGCTGATCCTGCCGACCGAGCCCGACGCTCCGGGCGCCGCCGAGGGCAGGCGCGTCGCGGATGCGCTGCGGGGGGACGGGCGCCCGGCGCTTGTCCTCTGGGCGGACTCCGACCCGGCGCTGCCGCTCTCGGTGGGGGAGCAGGTCTCCTCGCGGCTCAACTTCCCGGCGCCGCGGGTGATCGAGAACGCCGGTCACTTCCTCCAGGAGGACGCCGGCGAGGAGATCGGCCGCATCATCGCCGACTGGCTTTAGGGAGCGCCCCGGGAGCCTCGCCCGGTTTTCGTAAGTTGATCTCTGCTGCGGCCGAGCAGCAATTTCACCCGGCTCGGGGGGCCGTCGTCGCCAAGCCAGGTGATCGTGCCCGGCCAGTAGGGGCCCGGTGGGGTGCCAGGGCGATGGAAGGCCGAGGCGAAGACCCAGCTGCCGGTGTTGTGGAGGTGCCCGCCGCCGGGCAGCCCCCAGGCCTCCTCGCTCTCTTCCGGCCCGGCCCGGTGGGTGTGGCCGGTGATCACGTGCACGCCGTCGAGGTCCAGCCGCGCAGACATCTCGGTGGCCGCATCGACTCCGCTGCGGGTTATTGCGGCGGGGCTGAGGTCGGCGTCGAACCCCGCCCGCAGGAGCCGGTTGATGGTCCACACGGTCGCGGGCACCGCGGCGCGCAACGCGGTGCGGCGGACCCTGCCGCGATTGCCGTTGCTTGAGAGTGAGCGCCATGCTCGTTCGGAGGGGCGGGCCTTGCCCCAGACCGAACCCCCCTGCGCCAAGCCGTAGGTGAAGCCGTAGACGGGCTGCAGGACATGCTCGTAGTCGGCGGGCTTGGGGCGGGTGGGCAGCGGGCGCAGGGTCCGCATCGTCGCCGCGGCCGCGACGCACTCCATCCGTGGCAGGCTCATGTGGCAGTCCATGTAGTGGCCGTGGGTGGCGTAGACGTCCTCGCGCAGCCAGATTCCCGGGTAGGCGATTCGCAGCTCGGCGCCGCCGAGCCAGCCAGCGATCCGCGACGCCGCCTCGCCGGCCGGCTCGGCGTGGTGCTCCAGTCCGATCGGCTCGCCGGCGAGGGCGAGCTGCTCCAGCAGGGGCTCGGCGAGGCGGTGATCGTGGTTCCCGGGCACCAGGATCACGGGGCGCCCCGCCATCGCCTCGCCCAACTCCTCGAAGAAGGCCCGGGCGCTCTCCAGCACACTGGCGAGTGGCAGTTCGCGCAGCTCCAGCACGTCCCCGAGCAGGACCACCCGGTCCGCCGAGGCGAGCTCGTCGAGCAGGACGCGGCGGATCTCTGCGTCGCGCAGCAGGTCCTCGCCGAAGGCGCTGCCGAGGTGGAGGTCGGAGACGATCGCGGTTCGCACTGAGGGCAAACTTAGCTGTCCGGTCTAAGCTCCCTTGGATGAGCGGCCTCAGCGAGGAGCGTCTGGCTCCCGTCAACGGGATCGAGATCGCCTACCAGGAGATCGGCGACCCGGGCGGCGAGCCGCTGCTGCTGATCATGGGTCTGGCGACGCAGATGCTCGCCTGGGACGAGGAGTTCTGCGCGATGCTGGCCGAGCGCGGCTTCCGCGTCGTCCGCTTCGACAACCGCGATATCGGCCGCTCGACCAAGATCGAGGCGGCGGGCGTGCCCAAGCGCACCGACATGCTGCTCGGCCGTCGCCGCACCGCTCCCTACCTGCTGCGCGACATGGCCGCGGACACGACCGGGCTGATGGACCACCTCGGCATCGAGTCGGCGAACCTGGTCGGTGCCTCGATGGGCGGCATGATCGCCCAGACGGTGGCGATCCGCCGCCCCGAGCGGGTCCGCTCGCTGGTCTCGATGATGTCCTCGACCGGCAACCGCTGGCTCGGGATGCCCACCTGGAAGGCGTTCGGGACGCTGTTTGCCCGTCCGGGCGCCGGGCGCGAGGCGGCGATCGAGCGCACCGTGAAGACCTTCCGCACGATCGGCTCGCCCGCATACCCGATGGACGAGGCGCGCTTTCGCGAGATGGCCGGCGCCTCCTATGACCGCTCGCACAGCCGCGCCGGCATCGCCCGCCAGCTGCACGCGATCATCGCTTCGGGCGACCGCACCGCGGCGCTCGAAAGGCTGCGCCTGCCGGCGACGGTCATCCACGGGGCGAGCGACCCCCTGATCCGCCCCCTCGCCGGCCGCGCCACCGCCCGCGCGATCCGCGACTCCCACCTGCGCATCTTCGACGGCATGGGCCACGACCTCCCGCCCAAGCTATGGCCCGACTTCGTCGAGGAGATCAGCGCAACCGCTCAGCGCTTGGGCCCGACGAACTCGTCCAGCCTGGCAACGTCGGCCCTGCGCGACACGTAGATCGAAACCGCCGCCGCCTCATTCGTCGGAAAGGAAGCGGTCCAACGCAGCCCAAGGCGATCGCAGGCGGAGCAGAAGATGCTCGTGATGTCAGTGGAGACGTTTGAGAAGGCATAGCGAGGCTGGGTCCAGCCGCCCTTGCCGGTGCTGTACGAGCGACAGCCGTCCGACTGGATCAATCCCTTGAGTAGTTGCTCGGGCCAGCGCTCAGCGAGTTTTTGTTGCCACTCGGCAAGGAATATGGGTCGGTCGTGCTTTTTGCCCGGTCCATGTTGCGGGAACAGGCACGGCCACGAACGCGTGTAGGCGGAAACCGAGAAACAATTGGACGGTGTGAGCAATGTGTGGACCTTGTTGCCTGGGACCGTGGCCCGCATCGAGTCGACGCATTCCGCGACTATGCGTGGATATTTCTTGTCCAAGAAGATGCGAAGTCGATATACGCCGCGCGGGTGCTTTGAGATGCAGCCGTCGCCCAGATAGAGGCCCAAGAGATGAACGTAAGCCGGGCCGAGTTCGTCCAAGCGATGTTCATCCTGCCCACACGCGGAACACTCAGGCGGACAGCATGTATCGCCAGCCTTGAGGCGCGAGCGGCGCGGCACCTTCCCCGAATGCCAATCCCGCACGGTCGGCAGGGCAATCCCGAGCCGACGAGCAACTCGCCGAGCCCCGAGTCCCTCCTCATCCCGAAGCCGCAACGCCTCGGCGACGATCGCCTTAGAGTGCATGGCGAAATGCGGGCGGAGGGAGTCGAACCCTCATGCGCTTCCGCGCCACCGGTTCTGAGCCGATGCTGTATACCAGTTCCAGCACGCCCGCTAGGAGCCCAAATCTATCGTTTGGGCTGGCCTGACGAGGGCACCGTCCGTACGAACACATGTTCGTAAGCTAGCCTCGCCCCCGGACGGAACCACCGGCCGACACCGCCGAGCCGTCTCGCTAGACTGTCGCTCCGCGCCGCTATCGTCTAGGGGACTAGGACGCCGGATTCTCAGTCCGGAAACCGGGGTTCGAATCCCCGTAGCGGTATTCCACGAAAGCCCCGCAAATGCGGGGTTTTTTCGTATCTGGGGCCGGTTGAAGTCGATGCTCGTGTCCCAGAATATGTCCCGAAGTCGTGCTAGAAACCTGGGACACGAGGTTTCCGGCGAGCGGGGCAAAGCGTCCCAGCTCTGGACGTAGGGGGTAGCGATGCAACGCCAGGCGACGAAAGCGATCAGCGGCCACGTCTTCAAGATCGAGCGCAAGCGCGGGCCGCAGTGGTACGCGAAGTACCGGCTGCCGGACGGCCGCCAGGTCCAGCGGCGGATCGGCCCGCACTGGACCGACCGCAAGCAGGAGCCGCCCGCCGGCTACTTCACGAAGACGACCGCGAGGGCCTGGCTGGACGACACGCTCGCCAAGGCCCGGCGCGGCGAGCTGCCCGGCATGGTCCGCACCGGGACGACCTTCGCCGTCGCCTGCGACGACTGGCTCGACTACAAGCGCGACCGCAAGATCAAGCTCTCGACCCAGATCGACTACGAGCACATGACCGACCGGATGAAGAAGGTCTTCCGTGAGCAGTTCGGCGAGAAGGTGCGCTTGGAGGAGGTGACGCCGGAGATGGTCGAGGGCTTCCGCGACGCCCTGGTCGCCGAAGACCTCTCGGATCGAACCGTCAACAAGTACCTGACGGTGCTCCACGGCCTTTTCGTCTGGGCGCAGCGCCGCTACAAGCTACCGGCGAATCCCGTCGCCAACGTCGAGCGACGGCCTCACGCCAAGCGCGGCAACATCGACGTGTTCTCCCGCGAGGAGGTCTTGGCGCTCGTCCGAGCCGCTGCCTCGAAGCAGGACGGCACGGTCTACCTGACGGCGGCGTTCACGGGCCTGCGCCTGGGGGAGCTGCTGGCGCTGCGCTGGCGCGACGTGGACTTCGTCAACAGCGCGATCCACGTCCGCCAGAGCTTCACCAATGGCCGCGTCGATACGCCCAAGAGCGGCCAGGAGCGCACCGTGCCGATGGCCGACGAGGTCGCCGAAGCGCTCGCCAGCCTCGGACGCCGCGACGAGTTCCGAGGCGACGACGATCTCGTCTTCACCGGAGCCAGGGGAGGCCACCTCGCCGGGCGCAAGCTCCGCGACCGCTACAAGGCGGCGCTCAAGAAGGCCGGGCTGCGCGAGCTGCGCTTCCATGACCTCCGCCACACCTTCGGCTCCCACGCGATCCGCACGGCCGACTCCCGCGAGGTCATGGAGTGGATGGGCCACCAGGACTTGGCGACGACCCAGCGCTACCTTCAGTTCAAGCCGAGGCAGGACGCCGCCCGGCGAATCTCCGCCGCCTTCATCGACAGCGCCGCTCCGGACCTCGTCAACAAGTCGGGCTAACGCCCGTAGCTGTTCTCGCCGATCCAGCGGGCGAGGTCGACCCGAGTGAACCGAAGCCCCCGCCGCCCGATCCTCACATGCGGCAATCCTCGCGAGCGCACCAGCTCGTAGAGCGTGCTGCGCGGCACCCTGAGCAGCCGCGCCGCTTCGTTGGCATCGAGCAGAGGTTCGGCGAGCAGTTGGGAGTCGGGCATCGGTTCTCTGCCCTATACGTCCAAGAAACCGGCCGAACGCCCCGCCTTCTTAACAATTTGCCGGGAGCATCAGGCGCAAGCGTTCGACCTGAGAAGACGCTTGGAGTAGCGCGGCCATCGCGCTGGCCCCTCGGCCTGCGCGCGGCGCCGGCTCTCGCGCGAAACGGAACGGCAACGCGACCCGGGAGTCGATCGCTTGATGGCTTGATGACAGAGGGTACCGTGGTTGATACACACACGCTTAACATTTTGGTTGCGTGTGAATCCCGTGAGGTGATGCCAAAAAATAAGATCAAGAAACCACTTTTTTTTATTTCTGGGCCTTTTACTTATATAATTTTTAGTATTTTGCAGTGGTACCTTGTTCAGGCGGGTTGTCACGGTCGGCGGCACCCAATAGCTTTGTTCTCTAAAGCCGATGTCAGAGAATTGACATCGGCTTTGGCGTGCCGTATGTAATGGGCAAGAGACGCATGGCCACGTCGCCACGTCGTCGCCCGACCGAGAGGCACGTCATGGAAGTTGCGCTAGCAATTCAGGCTTTGATCATTCTTGTTTTGGTGAGCAAGTACGTGCTGAACGAAAAGTAGTCGGACTGCTCATTTTGACCAGACTTGCACATGAGTATGGCTGGGGCGTTCGCGTCAGGCAGTAGTAAGCGGGTTAGGGGTAACGGCCATGAAGGCGCTTGTGCGCTCGTTCGTAGACGGTGCGGGTGTTCGGGTTGTCCGGGTGGCGCTCGCCGAAGGCGATGAAGTTCCAGATCAGCGTGTCGTTGGAAGTCTTGACGAGCTGGAAGACGAAGCCGTAGGGGGCAGCTGAGGCCCCCTCAGCATCCAGCGGCAAGTAGAGCTTCCGGCACCCCGGCAGATGCGCGCCGCTCTCGTGGTCGGGTTCGCACCGCCGCCAGGGGAGCTTGCGACCTCCGGCCTCGATTGCCCTACGGGCACTCTCTGCCCGTGCTCGGGCAACCGCGCCAGGCTCAAAGCGCTCGACCTCCTCGACCCACTCCCGACCGCCGAACTCGACTGAAGCGGGAGGCAGCTTTTTCTCCCCTGACTGACTCACGCAGGCAGCATAGGCCGTAGCGCGAACCGATCCCGCAACCTGGACGCGGTGCGGGAACCGGCCGGATCGACCGGGCCTCAGCCCTCGCCGTCGGGAGGCAAGTCGTCGGCGGTCAGCCGCTCGAAGTCCTCCTCGGATGCTGGCTTCCAACCGCGCTCCGCGTACAGCTCGGAGACCGGCGTGATCGGGGGCTCAAGCGTCAGACCGCCCTCGCGGGAGGGCACGACCTCGTAGCGCCGCCCGCCGACTTCAACCAACTCCCCGACCTCTAGGTCGAGCTTCTTTACCGCAGTCGCCATTGGCTCGATTCTACCGGCTGCGTCCGGCCAGATGGCAATTCTGCTCGCGACAGCGGTTTCTCGGGGGCCGAAGCACACCTAGGGAGTCCCTGTGGCCTGCGCTTGCACCCTATTGGGGAAGCAAGCACCCCCCGAGCGCTTCGACCCCCGAGAAACCGCTGTCACCGCCACGCTGCCCAGCCGCCACCCCCGCTCAGTCGCCTGACGTGGAGCGCCGAACGGCTCGGCAGGACGAGTAAGCCGTTGCTGTACAGCAACCCCTCCTCGACCAGATCGCGGACGGCGCGGGCGAGCGCCATGCCGCCAGCAAGATCGTTCGGGTTCTCGAACAGCTCGCAGGCGAGCGCCGGGAAGATCAGAAGCACCGGGTATTCGCGAAGGATCACGGCCAGGACGACACGCTGCATTTCGTCGTCGGTCATGACCGTGAGCCCTGGGGAGCCGCGCTTCACGACGCGGCGAGTCTGGGAGATCGAGCGCACGGCGCTGGCTACCGCAGAGCGGATGAGGACGCAGGGCGTCCCGGCGGCGGGCGACTTGATCGCGGCCCAGGTCATCCGCTCTCGTCCCACGCTGAAGGCCGACCAGCGCGAGATGGTGCGCCGCCTGCTTTCCAGTGCCGAGGGAGTGACGGTCGTGATCGGCGAGGCCGGCACCGGCAAGACCTACGCCATCGTCGCCGCGGCCGAAGGTTGGGCGCAGGCCGGAATCGAGCTGCGGGCTGCGGCTCCTACCTGGCGCGCTGCCAACGTCATGCGCTCCGAGGGCCTTTCGGCTACCAGCATCGCCAGCCTGCTCGGCGAGCTTGACCGCGCGGCGCGAGCTGGCACCGAGGGATTGGCTGACGGCTCGGTTCTCCTGGTCGATGAGGCCGGGATGGTGGACTCCGCGACCCTGGCCCGCTTGGTCGCCCACGCCGACGATGCGGGGGCGAAGCTCGTCCTGGTCGGCGATCCGCAGCAGCTCGGCGAGATCGAGGCGGGCGGGCTGTTCGGGGCGCTCGCCAAGCGCGCCGAGCCGATCTATCTCGATCAGGTGATCCGACACCATCACGAGACCGACCGCGAGGCGGCGAAGCGCATTCGCGAGGGAGAGGGCCGCGAGGCGCTTTCGCTCTACCGCTCCGAGGAGCGGGTGATCGTCGCCCCCAATGCCGGGGCGCGGCGCGAGGCGATGGTCCGCGACTGGCAGGAGGCATTCGCCGGCGGCGAGGACGCCGTGATGGTGGCGAAGCGAAACGCCGACGTGGAGAAGTTGAACGAGCTGGCGCGCGCCGTGATGCGGGAGCGGGGGAGGGTCGGCCCCGAGGAGATCGAGGTCGGCGGCAACGCCTTCGCCGCTGGCGATCAGGTCATCACCCGCGTCAACGACCGCACGCTCGACATCTACAACCGCGAGCGTTGGACGGTCGCCGAGGTGGACCCGACTGACCGCACGGTCGTCCTGAGCGGCATCGACAGCCCTCGCCAGGTCGAGGTTGACGCTGCCTACCTTTCGCGAACCAACCCGTATGGCGATGCGCCAGCGCTGGAACACGCCTACGCCGTCACCACCTACTGCGCCCAGGGAACCACTGTCGATCGCGCCTACGTGATGGCCGATCCCTCGATGGACAAGCAGGAGTTCTATGTGGCGACCTCGCGCAGTCGAGAGGAGACCTACCTGTACGCGACGCCGGAGATTCAGACGCAGCGGGAGGAGTACGCGCCGCGCTCGCCGTATCTGCGCGAGGGGCTTGAGCACATCGCAGAAGCCACTCAGCGCGACGGCTCCCAGGCCGCCGCCCACGACGAGGCGCGGCGCTTCGAGCCTTCGGAGTTGTCCACCCCTGCGCTGGTCGAGCGCCGCACTGCTCTCACGCAGCAGGCGATGGAGAGAAGCAGCGACCGCGACGCCATCTGGGCCGAGCGGGCGGCAGTCGATGGCGTCCTCGCCGAACGGCGAGCGCCGCAGGTCGCCGCCGCTCAGGTCGCCCCGCCCCCATACATCGTCAGGGAGCTGGGGGAGAGGCCAGCCGATCCGGTCAAGCGCGAGTGCTGGGATAGCGGAGTGAGGAAGATCGAGAGCTACCGCCAAGAGCACGGCGTCACCGACAAGAGCCGTGCCTTCGGAACTCGACCGCAGGAGCGATCCGCGCGAAAAGCGGCAGAGCGAAGCCTGCGACGGATTCAGCGGGAACTCGGCCTAAAACGTCAGCTCGCGCGTGCGCGGCGGGCAGAGCGAGGGATCGGGCGCGGAATCGGCCGGTAAGGGAGCGCGAGCGGGGCACCCGACGGCCAAATTGTGGCACGGCTTCGCCGTGCGTTTTGGCCTGTAAGGGGTGTCCGGTGAATGCAGGAGCAAGCCTGCTTTAAGCGAGCGGGACCGTCCCAGATGCTGAAACGTTCGCCAAAAAGCCTCAAATTCCGCTCAAATTCATACACCTTTTCCGCCTCCGCCCGACCGTACGCTACGTCGTTGCGACGTTGAACGGAAAAACACGATGGAGGAACCGCAGTGTTCATAGAATCTAGCGACGGCATCGGCGGAATCGAATGAGCAGCGTTGGAATGACGCGCGACTGGGAGAGCGCATTCTCAGGTTGGATTGGGCGCGCAAGCGATAGTGAGCAGGATCGCTATGAGCGCACCTGTCGCGCCGTCGATGAAGCCTTGCGCGGAACCGGCATCTTGAATGAGTACAGCTTCACGGTCTACGCCAAGGGGTCCTATCCAAATTTCACCAATGTCGTCCGAGACAGCGACGTTGACATAGCCATTGAGCTGACTACGTTCTTTGAAAACAACTTCGTCCACGCTGCAAAAGATTTGACTCTCTCGGACGTAGGCGTGACTCCATACGAGGGGGACGCCAGCTTGGCGGGCTTTAAGGATGATGTTGAGCGCGCTTTGATTGCGCATTTCGGCGCAGAGGCGATAGATCGCGGCAGCAAGGCGATCCGTGTCGCTGAGAACACTGGTCGGCTGCCCGCCGATGTGGTGCCATGCGTGACAGAGCGGACTTGGACGGATCGTGGCACCTACAGGCAGGGTATCCGTTTGCGCAACGACCGACTTCCTGGAGAGCGGATCATCAACTACCCCAAGCAACATCTCGAAGAGGGCACTAGCAAGAACGACAAGACCACTCGGCGTTACAAGCGCGTTGTCCGTATCTTGAAGCGGCTTGAGAATGAGATGGTGGACGAGGGGAAAATTGAGGAAGTACCCTCATTTTTGATCGAGTCATCGGTGTGGAACGTGCCCAACGGGCATTTCGATGTAGATAGCTGGGCTGGTCGCGTTAGGAACGCACTCGCCCATATCTTTAATGGAACTCGAAACGATGAGTGCTTGCGCTCAGAGGACTGGCTTGAGGCGAATGCGCTCAAGTATCTTTTCTTCGACGGGCAAAACTGGACCTACGATCACGCCCACACGTTTGCTAGCGCAGCATGGAGTTACATAGGATTTGATTAGATGCGTCCGTCACGTATCTTCATCCAAGCGCTCGTTCTCGTCGTCGCTGGGGTGTACCTCGTCTCGTACCTGATTCGGGGTCTTCCGACGAGTGAACTCTTCGCTCCAATTGGTGCGGCAGGTGCGGTCGTGAGCCTGTTTGTTCTCGCTTTCGACCACCTGCTGTGGCGCGTCCCCAAGATCGGGCGCATGTTGAGCAAGCGTCCCGACATCCGCGGCACCTGGCGTGGCCGTCTGGCCTCGAATTGGGTTAACCCAGAGACTGGCAACCGTATTGACCCTGACCGCGAGGTCTACCTGGTGATCCGGCAGACTTTCTGGAGCGTGAGCGGCAATCTAATGACTAAAGAGTCAAAGTCATGCTCAACTACGGCCACGATTGAGGATGATGGGTGTGGGCAGTATCAGTTTGTGGCTCAGTACAGAAATACGCCTCGGGCATCCGTTCGGGAGCGAAGCGAGGTGCATCACGGGAGTTTCAAGTTGGATATCGGCGGACAGCCAGTGGATCGATTGGAGGGCTACTACTGGACTGATCGCAACACAATGGGAGAGCTTGAGTTCGATCAACGGTCGTTGCAGAGGGTGGAGTCATTCAAGCATGCACGAAATCTGGGACTCTAGGAATTGTAAACCTGAGTGTGAGCATTCAGCGTTCGTGTAAGAAAGGTCCGATGGAGCGAATAGAGGCATTTCAGGAGCTTGATCTTGAGTTTGATGCGTCGCCCGATGAGATCCGAAAGGCATTCAGGGCGAAGGCCCTCGAACGTCATCCTGACCTTGATGGAGATATCGACAGCATGCAAAGCTTGAATGAGGCGCGAGATATCGCTCTTCAGCATGCGAATGAAGGATCTTCTCACGAGCTCGTTCTACGACAGATTCGAGACTTGGAGTTTCGTCGCGACGAACGCGAAGCAAGCCAAGAAAGGGGTCGGGATCTGGTCGCGGCTACGGCGACGTTCCAGATCGGTTGACTCAGGCGGCTTCAACGGAGAGCATCAACGAGTGCTGTGGTTGCTGCGGTGATAGCTGGCGTACTTGCCTTGCTAAAGGCAGTGGGTCCAATGTCCAGTCCAATACTGAGTATATATTTGGTGTCGCTTGCGGTCGTCGCTGCTGGATGCGGCCTGTATCGGACTCTTTTGGCGGAGAGAATCAGCCAGATTCAATTTGCTATTGATGATGTTGGCGCAGCACTTATGCGTCGCCCGGTTTTCGCAAGCACCTTCCGTGGTATCTGTGAGGGGCTGCTTGACGGCAATGACTTTGAAGAAATGGAGCTGGAACTCGCTATCAGGTTCTGGCTTCAATCTGATCAATTACGCCACGGAGTCGAGTGGATAGAGGACGAAGGTGATTTGGTCGATGGGCTTGTCGAGGGAGACTTTCCTGGTTGCGTTCCCGGTCCGGTCATAACCCTGCGCGACCTGGCGCGTCGTGGCCAGGCTCACGGATATCCTCAGCATTTGGTGTTTGAGAAGCTAGCGTCGTTGGCGCTTCGCGGAGATCTTCTCTGCCATAGAAGTAAAAAGGGGCTTTGCTGCAAAGTGATCGAGGTTCTGAGGTTGGCCGGTGGATATCCCGACTATCCCTCCTTCCGCGTTCCTTGGAACGAAGTGTTCGAGGCAATTGAGCTGGTCAACGACAGAAACGGGCCAGCACCAGGCGATGAGCAGAGGGCGAACGCATCGTATGCTCCACTACGTTCCGCCAGGGGCGCCTTGCTCTCTGCATTTGGGTCTCCACGCGATTTGTCCGTTAAGGAGAGGCTCATGCGACTCGGACAGCGCATTGGTGTTGTAGATCTCACGAAGCTTGTGATTGGAAAGGGTCTAGAGAATCGACTCTTGAGCGACCACGAGAGTCTTGATCGATATGGCGAACTGATGTCGACCTATGGGTTTGCCATTGATGAGGTCAAGACCGAGGACGGCATCTAGTCTCAGGCTGCTTCATCAGGTAGCGGTCCGCCAGGGGCACCGGAGGTCATGAAGTTTCAGGTGGAGGACATGTCCCGGAAAATGTCCCCGACTCCACCGATCTAGATCGAGCTACATCGAACTCTTAATAATTCTCAGGCACAAATCGGCCGCAAATGGCTTGCTAGAGCCAATTCTCAGTCCGGAAACCGGGGTTCGAATCCCCGTAGCGGTATGGCCTTATCGGAGAGAGCGGGATCACCAGCATCTCCCAGGTCACTTAGGTCTGTTACCTCGCCGAATGCGCTGGAAACGAGCGCTTTCAGGCGTATCTGACCGGCATTGCGATCGATCTCGACTCGCAGGCGGAAGGCGTCGAAAACAGCGCGCCGTACCTCGGGATCGGCGGCGGCCAGCCGCTTGCCGAAGTCATGTAGAGCGCCGAGGACGGCAAGGGCGTCATCGGGGTCTGCGGTGGTGCTGTCACGGCGCGAATCTTCGAGTTGGGCAAGGGCCACCTCCGCTTCCTCGCGCTCGGTTTTGAGGGCGCCGATTCGTTTGCCGACCACCATTGGATCAACGCCCGCCTCGATTGCGGCAAGCTGCCGCTCGATTCGCTGGTCGACCTCGCCGAGCTGCTTGGCGATCCGCTTGCGTTTGTCGCCGTTGCGGTTTTGTAGGTCGCTCGCCAAGGTCGAACTCTGAGCGCGGAAGTGATCCAGGCGGTCAGCGCCGAAGATCCGCGTGGCGAAGAAGCTGTCGATCAGCCTGACGAGGCTGTCCTCGCGGACGTACTGCCATTTGCCGTGGCCGACTGCCTCCGCTGCCCTGTCGCCGTAGGAGGTTCGGTAGCCGCAGGTGTAATAGGTCGGCTCCTCTTTTCGAGCGCGACCCTGCATGCGGAGGGGGTTGTGCCCAGTGGCGCAGTGGACGATGCCGCGCAGGAGGAAGGGCCGCTGCTGCGGGCGACGGCGGCGACTGCCGTGGCCGTTGCTGCGGTGCTTCATCTCCGTTTGCACGCGCTCGAACAGATCGTCGGTGACCAGGGCCTCGTGGCGCTCGTCTGCCTCGACCCATTCCTCGGGGCTGCGCCGAACCACCGGCCCGACGCCCTGCTTGTGGGCGCGTGAGTCGAGCCGGTTCCAATAGAGGCGGCCGGTGTAGGTCGGGTTTTCGAGCATCGACTTGATCGTCGTCTTCGCCCACTTGCCGGAGGTATTGCGCTTGGAATCGACGTGGTTGGGCGGCGGTGGTCCACCGGGCCGGTTCAGGTGGTTGGCGATCTCCTTGTAGCCAGAGCCGGAAAGGAAGCGCTCGAAAATCTCAGCGATCACCGGTGCCCGCTCGGGGTCGGCAACGAGGCGGGACTTCTTATCGCCAGCCTTCGCCCGCGCGGGATCGGGATGCTGCTCATGGCGCAGCCGATACCCGTATGGCGCCCGACCGCCGTTGCGATAACCCTGCCGCGTGTTCTCCTTCTGCCCGCGCCGAACTTCCCGGCCCAGCTTCTCGACCTCGAACTGGTCGAGCGCCTGAAACATGTGGCGGATCAGTCGCCCCTCCGGGCTGGTCTGATCGCCAGCCGTGAGCGCGTAAAAGACCTCGATCCCGGCCCGCGTCATCTCGCGCTCGTAGGTGAGCGCATGGAACAGATCGCGGCTGAGGCGCGAGGTCGAGTAGATGATCACCGCGTTGAAGCGCCGCGCATCCCGCTCCTTGGCCTCGCGCAACAGGTCGGCCCATCCCGCTCGGTCGTCCCTTCGACCAGCCTCTTGATCGGTGAAGTCGCAGACGATCTCGCCTCCCAGCTCGGCCGCTTTCGTCGCGCATATCTCCCGCTGAGAAGGGAAAGAGAGCGTCGGGTCCTGCTTGTCCTTGGTCGAGAGCCTTCCGTACCAGGCGAAGCGTCGCATCATGGGTTCCTTTCCTCGGAATTACGTGGGGGCGGCCGGTACGCTTGAACCGTGACCGCAAAGGAGAAGCTGCTGCGTGAGGTGCTGGACCTCGATGAGGCCAGGGCGGCGCGTGCGCGGATCGTTGTTCCGGACGAACCGGCCGATGAGCCGGAGATGGCTCCGTTGCCCACAGGCTGGGGCGAGACCCTGACCGGCGAGCCGATGCCCAACGTCGCTGCCGCCGTACGGCGCTCCCGCGAGTCGCACTGAGCGTGCTGGTCGTAGACGCGAGCTTGGCGATCGAGCTGTCGCTCGACCGGGCCGGGGAGCAGGCAAGCGCTGCCCTCGATGACGGAGGCCAACTCATCGCACCGCCGCTGCTGTGGAGCGAGGTGCCCTCCGTGCTTCACGAGATGGCCTTTCGCGGCGATATCTCCAACGCCCTTGCCGAGCTGGCCCTGCAGCGGTTCCTGGCCGGGAAGCTTTCGATCAGCGAGCAGCGGCCTGATGGGCTCACGATGGCGGCATGGGAGGTCGCCGAGGAATTCGGCTGGGCGAAGACCTACGACGCGGAGTACGTGGCGCTGGCGAAGATCAGCGACTGCCGCCTCGTAACCGTCGATGGCAGGTTGCGCAGGGGGGCCGACCGCCTGGGCTTCGTCGTCACCCCGTCCGAGCTGTAGGGCGCCGCCGACCATCAGTCGCAGCCTTCGGTGGGGCGGGGGCGCGAGGTCGAGCGAAGCAAGTCGAAGATCGCCTTCGCCTGCTCGCGCCGAAGCTGGTCGTCCAGAGCTGATTCGGGCTTGGTCTGTTCAATTGACATGGTGGCCTCGAGGTCGCCGACCGGCGTCGCTTTGCGTTGCCTGCCTTCGTGATCGCGGCGTCGCCGGGCCGCGATCCGCCCATCAGGTTTAGCTCCGTCGCACGCGGATCTCAAGTCGATCTCACCGGCTCGGTTGGCAGCTCGCTCAGCGTCCCCGTCCCGCAGAAATGGCAGCGCCCGGCAACGTGGCGCCGACCGCCAGGGCGGGGCTTGAGCTCGGGGTCGGGATAGGCGATCGCTTCACAGCGCGAGCAGCGCCGCAGCGCCCCCCGGTCGACCTCGGCGAGGAAGGCATCGTGGCCGGTGCGGTGGCGGGCAATGAAGCCCTGCAACCTGGCGAGCCGCTTGGCCTCCCTCTCGCGCCAGAGCAGGTAGTCGCCCCGCAGGCGCTCTTGCTCGACCGCGCTCTCGCGGTCTTGCTCGCCGTCGCGGAGCAGCCCGTCCAGGCTGTCAGCACTCAGCAGCTCGCCGCTCTCCAGCCAGCGGCGGCTCTGGCGCACCTTCGGCCCTTCCCCGAATCGCCCCGCCACCTCGTCCAGGCGCGCGAGCTGGCCCGCGCGGTGGTGCGCGACCAAGGCTGTCAGCGCCTCGCGCTCAGAGGGAGTCGGCTCGCGGTCAGCGAGGCGGGCGTCAATCGGTTCGGCCAGCATCCCGGCGACCGCTTCCAGGGCAGCGCGCTCAGTCTCGTTGAGGGCGCTGCCCTCGCCTTCGAGCGAGAGCCGAAGGGCATCGGTCGCCGGTTGCCCCAGCTGGTCGCTCCCCCAGCCATAGCGAAGCTCCCCCCGCAGGCGCTCGGCGAGGGCCTCGGGGTCAGAGCGCAGCCGGTCCCGTTCGGCCTCTTCCTCGCGGCGCTGGGCTTCCTCGCGCGCCTTCTCTTCGTCGTAGGGGCGACGCGCAGCGCGGAGGATGCCGAGCAGGTCGGCGGCCTGCTCGCCGTCGCCGACCAGCCACTCGGGCGTGACGATGCAGCGCCGCAGGTCGCGAGCCAGTCCGACGCAGGCGACCAGCATCCCGGCGCCGATCTCCCTGTGGCTGGCGGCGAGGAAGGACCGCGCCCGCTTCTCGCTGGTGGTGATGAACAGCAGCGCCGGGCAGATCGGGTTGCGGTGGCGCCAGGCTTCGAGTTGGACGTACTCGCCGTAGCCCGCTGCCTTGGCTTTGAGCTGGCGGTGCGACATCGTGCCGAGGTCCAGCTCGACAAAGCCGAACAGCCTCCGGCCGTCAGCCTCGGCGACGTCGATACAGGCGTCGGGGGCAATCGCCCGCTCCTCGCGGGCGTAGGTGGTGAACGTCTCGCGGGCGTCGGCCTCGCGGTCGAAGGCGGCGAGCCGGGTTCCCTCGGGCAGCCCGGTCTTCAGCACCACGTACAGCTCGCTCAGCCCAGCGGCGTGAGCGAGGAACAGCGGGTTCGGCTCGCGCCGCTCGCCTCCGCGCGGCGGCGCTTCACCTTTGGCGATCGCCTCGCCCTTGCGCGTCGGCCACAGATGATGCGGCGCTGAGCCGCGTTCGCGGTATGGCCGTGATCGCCCGACGAAGCCATGCTTGGCGAGGCGGGCGGTTCGATAGCGCAAGGTACGTGAGGGGATCTCGGGCGAGATAGTGGCGAGCTGAGGAAGGGTCAGAACCCGGAGAGAGGAGAGCAGGCCGAGGATGCGATGGTCGAGATCGGAGAGCGAGGGGTTCCCCGCCGAGGAACGCGCCCCGGCACGGCGCCCGATGCCAGAGGAAGAACGGCCAGCCATCACCGAGCGCCGAACATGGTGGTAGAGACTCGGGCGCGGGGGAGGGGTACGGATTCCGCACCACGACGCGGAATGAGCGCCGCCCCACCTTGCCAATCGGGTTGAGGGCGATTGGCAAGGCCGGGCGGGCGCAAACAGGTTCTCGGCAGGCTCATCATCTACATACCTGTCGAGCGAGCCAGCCAAATCCGGCAACTTTCTTGAGGCAGCGCGGGCCGGGTTCGGCTGGCCGTGATCGGGCTTTCGATTCGGTCCCCATATACCTACAGGGCACCGAGCAGGAAAAGTGGACCCCCTTATGTGACGAATCCAATGCTCGCGTCTCTTCTACGGGCGTCGATGGGCTGACGAGCGGTGGCGCCCTGGCCCCCCGCACTGGAGCGATAGCAGTGGAACTGCCACGTTTGTGTAACGACACTGTCACCTGCCAAAGCGAGGCCTGGCTCCGTCCGATATGGAGTGAAATGCTGCTCGCCCAATGACGGATTCTGTTCTCTGGTCCCTAGACCCTCATACCGCCGCGAAGCATCGCGTCCTCCGCGCCTACCTTGACGCGTGGCTCCCGGTCATGGGTCATCAGGCGCAGCGTGTGGGGGACGACAATCCGCGTCTTCTGCTCGTGGACGGCTTTGCAGGTCCGGGGCGATACGCAACAGGGGAGCCCGGCTCCCCTCTAATCATGCTCGACGCACTTCTCTCTCATAAGGGCTTCGAGGAATGGGCAGGCGTTCAGTTCATCTTTTTGTTCATCGAGCACGATGAAGGCCGAGTGGAGCATCTCCGTGGAGAGATTGCTGCGCTTGGGGAGCTGCCCAAGAACGTGTCTGTGAGCGTCGAGCCTGGAGAGTTTGAGAGCGTTTTCTCTGCGGTGATCGACCCGATAGTCGAGAAGGGCGCTCATCTGATTCCAACGTTTGCCTTCATTGACCCCTTTGGATATTCGAGCGCGTCGATGTCGACCACGGGACGGCTACTTGACTTTCCTCGCTGCGAGACGCTCTTTTTCTTGCCGATGTCCTTTATCCATCGTTTCGTAGGGAGGGAAGGACAGGAGGCGGCTCTGACCTCTCTCTTCGGAACCGATGAATGGCGGGGGGCGATTCCATTGCAAGGCGAGGCGCGAACGGCTTACTTGCTAGAGCTATTCGAACGTCGGCTCAAGCAGAGCGGCGGAGTTGAGTACGTCCGGTCGTTTCAGCTTCGCACTCAGGACGGGAACGACTACCGGCTGGTGTTTGGCCTTGGGCATCGCACCGGTCTTGAGAAGGCCAAGGATGCAATGTGGAAGGTGGACCCCGTGGCCGGTACGTCTTACACCGCGACCACCGAGTCCGGGCAGGAGGTTCTCTTTAGCCCTAGCGACACGGTGGATACGATGCCGCTACTTGACGAGCTTCGCTCGCGATTCGGAACCGAGTGGTTCACGATCGATCAGGCCGAGCACTGCACCTTGGTCGATACGCCGTTTCGCAAAGGCCACCTCCGAAAACTCACTCTCCAGCCGGCAGAGCGCGAGGGGAAACTGGAGGTTCAGCGCCCTGGGACCCACGGATTCAAAAGCGCCACCCTGCGTTTCCGCGCATAATCGGTTGACCGAGGTGTCCGGATTGTATGCGAACATTTGTTCGTATGGCTGAAGGGGACTCCCGGCGGCTGGCGAAAGGAGCGTGAGCATGGCGGATAACAGCGCGATTGAGTGGACGGAGGCGACCTGGAACCCGGTCACCGGCTGCTCGCAGGTGTCTCCCGGATGCGCGCATTGCTACGCCAAGACGTTCGCCGAACGCTGGCGCGGAGTTGCTGGTCACCCCTACGAGCAGGGGTTCGAGCTTCGGCTTTGGCCGCAACGCCTAGAGCAGCCGCTGCGCTGGGCGCGCCCTCGGATGATCTTCGTGAACTCGATGAGCGATCTCTTCCACGAGGACATTCCATTTGAGTACCTCGAGGCGGTGTTTGACGTGATGGGACAAGCCGATCAGCACACCTTCCAGATTCTGACCAAGCGTCACGAGCGGCTTGCCGAGCTCGCGCCTTCATTGTCCTGGCATCCCAATATCTGGATTGGAGTATCGGTCGAGAATCGCCGGTTCACGCATCGTGTTGACTACCTGAGAGAGGTAGACGCGGCGGTCCGTTTCATTTCCGCCGAGCCCCTCCTCGGTTCGTTGGACAACCTTGATCTGACTGGCGTGGACTGGCTTATCGCAGGCGGGGAGTCAGGACCGAAGCATCGGCCGATGCGGGTCGAGTGGGCGCGTGAACTTCGAGACCGCTGTATCGCAGAGGACGTTGCCTTCTTCTTCAAGCAGTGGGGAGGCCACCGGCCAAAGTCGGGCGGGCGCCTGCTAGATGGCCGTACCTGGGACGAGATGCCAGCCCGCGGCGTCGCTCTTGCGACTGTCTAGCGGCCTGCGGCGTGGCTTACCCCGCTACCTCCGTCCACAAGGGTGGCTGAGGAGTGAGACCACCGCCCCGATGCAGAACCGATCGGCGGGGCGGCCTTCAGATCAGTTTTCGCCGTACAGGCGATCCGCGATGTCGTTGAAAAGCTTGGGCACCTTCCCGAACTCAATAGGTACAGGCTGCACCGCGAGTTGTTCAAGGCTCTTGGCGATCACGTGCATCTCCCAAGCCTCGTCAAAGAGCTTTTTGGCCTCTGGGCGGTACTTGATCGCGTACTCGGTTTGCCAGTTCCGGTCGTAGAGGTCGTAGGCCCTCCTGCGAGCCTCAGCAGGGTCTAGATCTGATTCAGCCTCTAACCCTTCCTCCATCATCTTCTCGACGGTCTCAGCTTGCTGGCGCTCATAGCTCTGCACCCACCGCTCAATGCTGCCGGCGAGCATGTGGCACTTCTGGGCGAGTTCTCCCCGGTCATCCCGGCGAGGATGATCGTGATTGGAAGCGGGCGGCGCTGCGGTAGCTGGCGCGGGAGGAAGCCCCAGCGCCGCCGCCGCCCTGTCGAAGGCGTTCCGAAGGCCGTCAAGGTCGGGCTCGACCGCCGGACTACTGCCAATCGTCGTTTCCCCGACCAGCATCTTGTCGTTGAAATGCCCCGCAAGCTCGTAGGCTTTCGCAACTGCTTCTCGGTCCTCGCGGCCTAGCCGAAGCTTTTCGCCGTAGGTATTCCACTCTTTGGCCGGAAGGTCTTGGTATGGCCGCTGGACCGGCCACATAGAGCCGCGGTTGATCTCGCGGCGATTACGGAGACGGATCAACTCGCGCTGGATAGCGACGATCTCCGCTTTGAGCTCGGGTGGCGGCTCGTGATTGGGCAGATACTTACGCAGCGATGGGGCGTAGTGGGCCAGCGTCACCCCGAGGGTCAGTGCCGCAAAGGCGATAAGGGCGACTACGACGGCTGGGAGTCCAGCAAGCGCAGCCCAGATGAATCCGGCCGCGCCCGTCAAAGCACCCCAGGCGAGGGTCGGAGGAATGAGCCAGCCACCAAGTCCGAGGGTCCGACTCCGCCAGTTGCCGGCCATTTTGCGAGCGTATCCGACCTTGCATCAAGGGGATGAGCCTCCTCGGTGCATTCGGCGGCGCCTGGCGCCAGTTCACCGACTCAGGCCCTACGTGCTCTGAAGACATAGTTGCCCTAGGCCGTTGCGAACGTTTGTTCGTCCGATTGAGCTGGGATGCTCCGTGGCATGAGCAATCAAAACAGCCGGTTTGTTTCACCGGACGGGAATGATTGGCCTGGTGCCTCTCGGGTTAGCTCCCGCCATGGCACTCAGGGTGAGGCCATTGACGCGGCGCGCAGCTACCTCCATAACGGAGGGGGCGGGGAGCTGAACGTTCAGGGCCGCAATGGACAGATTCGCCAGAAGGATTCTGTGCCGCCTGGGCATGACCCATTCCCTCCGCGCGGTTAGAGACAGCCAAAATCACGCCCAATCGAGGTGACCAGGACGACGAGACTGGTCGCCTCGATTCAGGGCCTGCTATGACAGGCCCATGTCTACTTCTGATGGGCAAGGTCGCGACAAGTTTGTGATCGCTCCTGGCATCTCATGGGCAGCGATGCTCGGACAGGGTGAGCGCGACGCGACCGATGAGGAGGTCGCACTTATCGCAGCGGCATTCGGCCCGTTCCTGGCAGCAGACGGTGAGGGATAGCCCGCGCCTCTGAATGGGTGCGTCGGGTATCTGGACGGCCAAGGCGTCACAAGGACCAGTGCGGCTTCTCGGGGGCCGAGGCAGGGTGCGGGCCGCCCCGAGCGGGCGGTTCCGCAACCTCCCTGTGGCCTGCGCCTCGGCCCCCGAGAAGCCGCACGAGTTCGCGGCGAATCGTCAGGTCGCCTCCCGTGGGTCGAGGTCGGCCAGCAGTTCCTCGCAGGCATCGAAGCCGAGCCGGAATAGCTCGTCGGTCGCGGCGTCTTCTTCCCTCGACTCGCGCTCGGTGACCGATTCGAGGAGGACTCGTTCGGCTTCGCCGTGGAGGCGTTGGAGCAGTTCCATCAGATCCTCCGGCGGCATGGTCAGCTCGAACGCTTTGCGGCCGTCGCGCCCGTTCCACCCGATGTCCTCCAGCAGCCGGAAGTCTTCGCCGAACTCCAGGCCGAGCCGCTCCGCGGTGGCGAAGTCCTTGTTGATCTCCAGCGCGATCCATAGATCGCCGACAGCGCCCACGTGATTGCGCACCAGTTCGTAAAGGCCGTCGCGCTGGTCGCCGTCAATCGTGCAGGTGGTGCTGGGCATGGTGCCCTCCTCTCGGTAGGGCACCGAAGAGCCGCCTCTTTCAGTGGCCGCCGATCTCCTCAATACCCAAGATGCTCTGGGAGACTCGGTCGCGCATCGAAGGTGTCTTCTTCGGTGCCAGGCCCCGGGGCGTTAGCGCGCCGCCGGGGCCACTTATGTCTTTGGCGTCGGCGAAGGTAGCTCCGCTGGGGCCGAAGTCAAGGCGACTTTTTCGGGATGTCCCTTCGGGGCACCCTGATCTGTCCGTAGGAAGGACGCTGCTTTCTCGCCTGTGGAGCCAAATCCAGCGCCGCTTCAACCGGCACGATGATCTCTCCGTTAGGGACGAAACGCTGTAGCGGTACTTGCCCTACCGGCGTCTTGAGTGGCGGCGGGGGAGGATCGCGATCGCGAAAGTGGTCGAGGCTTCGTGGATCAGATCGACAGGGACGGCCGTCGTTTTGGCGGCGCTCCGCGGGGGCTTGTCGGAGCCGAAGAGGGCGATGGAGACCAGCTGCCCGCGCGGGTCATGGCGGGCCTTGTAGCAGATGCCGTCATAGCCGGCTTCCCGCAGGGCGAGCGCCCAGCCCTGGGTCAGGTTGTAGTCGGAGGTTGAGTGGATCTCAGCGGTAAGGCCGATGAGTCCGAGGACTGTTGGATCGGTCAAGTCAACGACCTTTGCTTTGGGCGGGCGCAGCCTGGATAGCCGTTGCGCGTCGACCAACGGCTCTGGGATCACCCCGCCTGGTCGCAGTATGCGCCCGAACTTCTCGACGAAGGCGCCAATCGGCTCCTCAGCGAGATAGCAAGTGCCTGCCTCAGCGAGGTTGAACCTGCCATCGGGGCCGACATCGAAGAACCAGGGGGCGACATCGGCGGAATGGATTCGCCACAGAGGTTTCGTCCCGAGCTTCGTGCTGGGAAGCTCGGGCAGGTCGTCCGGAGGAGCGGGAAGGCTCCGCGGGGTCAACGCTTCAGGTCGGCCACGGTGCGGTGGGCCGAGAGAATCAAGGGCTCGATGTCCGCGTCAGCGAACGAATCAGCCGGCGCCCGGTTACCAAGCTCCGGCTGGGGGGTGGTGGCAAACGAGGCAAGCGTCCACGAATCGAGCCCCGCATCGCCGAAGATCTCGTTGAGCTTCTTGATCGCTCTAAAGGGAGCGCTGTTACCGGCATCGAACTGCCAACGCGGGTAGCGGATCAGGTCGGCGTCATCGCGCAGAGCAAGCACCGAGCCGCTGAGTACCCGCTTGCGCAGCGCCTCGCGGCTGATCCCACCGAGCAGGATGCGTGCTTCCGCGCTGGTAAGCAGCTCCCCAAGCGCCCGCTCCCAAGCCCCACCAGCAAGCACGACCATCGCCGCCCGCCGGCCAAGAACCTCAGCATCATCAGCCGAGCTCGGCTGCCCACCGATCTCAGTGAGGGTGCGCCGAAACTCTTCGACAGTGCGATCTAGGAGGGCTGGTTTCGCTGCCATTGACGCCAAAGGTAGCGTCAACCTCGTCAACCGTCAAGAAAGGAGTCACCTGCCTGCGGTTCAGGCGATCGCCTCTTTCCTTCCCAATGGGATTTGGTCTCCATCGAAGCCGGGGCGGTTCACCACCGAACTCTGTCGAACGGAGTCGAACTTCCCGGGGACGACGAGGGCCGGCACGATGAGCGGGCCGGGATGCAAGGCCGCCCGCCTTTCATCCTGTCTTTAGACGCTCTCCATAGCTTGCCACGCCGCACGGCTCCCCGCCGTTGCCATTCACATGGATTCCAATCTCGATACCTCTGCGCCGGCAGGCGCCGGCGAAGGCCGCCGGCATCGCTTCTCGAAGGTGCCGGAGGTAACGGCCTACTTCTGGATCGTCAAGGCGTTGACGACCGGGATGGGGGAGTCGACCTCCGACTTCCTCGTCCACACGCTGATCCCCCAGGTCGCTGTCGTGCTCGGCGGCATCGCCTTCCTCATCGCCCTCTACATCCAGTTCTCCAAGGATCGCTACGTGCCCTGGGCCTACTGGCTGGCGGTGGCGATGGTCGGCGTCTTCGGCACGATGTGCGCCGATGTCCTGCACGTCGGCTTCGGCGTCCCCTACATCGTCTCGACGATCTTCTTCGCGATCGCCCTCTTCGTGGTCTTCAGGACCTGGCATGCAAGCGAGGGCACGCTCTCGATCCACAGCATCCGCACGCCGCGCCGCGAGCTCTTCTACTGGGCGGCGGTGGTCGCCACCTTCGCGATGGGCACCGCCGCCGGCGACCTGACCGCGATCACCTTCGGCCTCGGCTACTTCGCCTCGGGCCTGCTGTTCGCGGCCGTGATCGCGATCCCGGCACTCGGTTACTTCCGCTACCGGATGAACCCGATCCTCGCCTTCTGGTTCGCCTACGTCGTCACCCGTCCGCTCGGCGCCTCCTTTGCCGACTGGCTCGGCAAACCATCCGAAAGCGGGGGTCTCGGCCTCGGCAACGGCGTCGTCAGCCTTCTCCTCGCCGCGATGATCGCCGGCTTCGTCGCCTATCTGACCGCGACCGGCAAGGACACGCCCGCGGAGGCCCGCGCTCCGCGGCCTCGTGAGCGATCTCACCCCGCCCCGGCGATCGGGGAGGCCGGCCTGGCGCCGGAGGAGACGTAGCGGCCTCCTGACAAGCTTGCCCACTATGCCGATCTCCCGCTCCCGCCGGGCACGTCGCCGGAGGATCCCATTGTTCGTGGCCGCCGCGTTGCTCGTCGCCGTGCTCGTCGCGCGGATCTTCGCCGGGGGTGGACATTCCTCGCCGGGGCAAGCACCGGCGAAGACGGTGCTCGTCGTGCGCCGCGCGCCTCCCCTGCCGGTGCCGATCTCGGGCGAGTCGGTGGTGGGGCTGCCCGGCGGACCGCTGATCCTTGGCGGACTCGACTCTGCCGAAACCTCGGTCAGCGGTGTCTTCCAGCTCGACGCCACGGGCGCGCACCTCAAGCAGGCGGGAGAACTGGCGGGGCCGCTGCACGATGCCGCGGCGGCGACGATCGGCGATCGGGTGCTGGTTTTCGGCGGTGGCGCTGAAGCGAGCAGCGACGAAGTCCAGGCGCTGCCCGCGCCCGGCGGCTCGGTGTCCGCCGGCGCGCTTGCGAGCGTCGTCGGACGGCTGCCGACCCCGCGCTCCGATCTGAGCGCGGCGGCGATCGGCGCTCGTGCCTATCTGCTCGGTGGTTACGACGGCCAGGTGCCGCTGGGCTCGGTGCTGGCGACCGCGGACGGCGGCGGTTTCACCGAAGTCGCGACGCTGCCCGCGCCGGCCCGGTACATGGCCGTCGCGGCGAGCGGCGGCAAGATCTACTCCTTCGGGGGTGAGCTGGCGAACGGCCGGCCCAGCGATGCGATCCAGGAAGTGGACCCGCGGAAGGGCGCCGCTCACGTCATCGGCCATCTGCCCCAGCCGACCTCGCATGCGGCCGCCGTGGAGCTCGGAAGACACGTCTATTTGCTCGGCGGCGAAGCAAACGGTGTCGTCAGCGACCGCATCTGGCGCTTCGATCCCGCGAAGGGCACGGTTGTACCGGCCGGCCGGCTCCCCCTGCCGGTCGCCTATGGCGCCGCCACCGTCGTCGGCTCGACCGCGTACTTGATCGGCGGCAAGGGGGCGGATGGCAGCACTGTGTCCAGCGTCGTGCTGTTGCGCGAGCACATCGTTCGGGCCGCGCCCGAAGAAGAAGCCGGGACCGCGCCGACGCGGCCGAGTGCGACCTCCGGGTCCCCGCCGCCGTTTGCGGGTCGCCTGCTGATCGCCGACCGCGGCAACGATCGGCTGCTCGTGGTCAACGCCGCCAAGAAGATCCTCTGGCGCTTCCCTTCCAAGCGACACCCGGCGCCTCCGGGCGGCTTCTACTTCCCCGACGACGCCTTCTTCACCCACGGTGGCACGCAGATCATCTCCAACGAGGAGCAGAACGAGCGGATCGTGCAGCTCGGCTTCCCCTCCGGCAAGCTGCTGTGGTCCTACGGGCACCCTGGCATCGCGGGCTCCGAAGCCGGCTACCTGCATGAGCCCGACGACGCCTACCTGTGGCGGGACGGCACGATTTCGGTAGCGGACGCGCAGAACTGCCGGGTGCTTTTGATCTCCCCGCAGAAGAAGATCCTCAAGCAGTTCGGCGAACCGGCGCGCTGCGAACACGAACCGCCGCACGCACTCGGCTCGCCCAACGGCGACACGCCGCTACCGGACGGCAACATCCTCGTCTCCGAGGTGAATGGCTCCTACATCGACGAAATCACCCCCACGGGCAAGCTGGTCTGGAGCGTCCAGTTGCCGATCGAATACCCCTCCGATCCCCAACAGCTCGGCCCGGATCGCTACCTCGTCGCCGACTACACGAGCCCCGGCGGCATCTACGAATTCAACCGCGCCGGCAAGATCCTCTGGTCCTACCGTCCCTCCTCGGGTCGGGGGATGCTCAATCACCCCAGCCTCGCCGAGCGCCTTCCGAATGGGTTGATCTGCGCCAACGACGACTACCGCCACCGGGTGGTCATCATCGACCCGCAGACGCGCAAGATCGTCTGGCAGTACGGCCGCACCGGCTCGCCCGGTCGCGGTCACGACCACCTCAAGATCCCCGATGGCTTCGATTTCCTCGGCCCCGAAGGCACGACGCCGACGCACCCATACACGGGCTGAGACCTCGCCTGTGGGCATCTGCTACTCCCCGGCGACGTCGCGACGCAGGAAGACCAGCGTCGCGACGACCAGCGCGGGCACGGCGTAGAGGGCGCAGACCCAGAGAGCGCGCAGAATCGGCGCCCAGTCGACCGGGACACGGAGGAAGCCCTGCCAGTCCTGGAACTGGGTGCTGAGCAGGTAGGGCTGCAGGCCGCCGAGTCCCGGCAGGATGCCGACCAGCTGCAGCAGCAGCGAGAACATCAGCGTGCCGACGATCGCCGCGGCGCTGTTGCGAAAGACGGTCGAGAACAGCAGCCCGATCGAGGCGACGGCGAGGATCGGCAGCAGGTAGACGAGCAGGCTGGCGCCGACCAGGGCGAGCCCGTGGGAGGCGGAAACACGAGTTCCCGAGAGGGTGACGATCGGGTTGAAGCCGGAGGCGACGATTCCGGCGACGAGCGCGACCACGCCGCTGAGAACGATCGCCGCGGTCGCGTAGGTGGCGGCGGCCAGCGCCTTCGCGGCGAAGATCCGCTGCCGTTCGACCGAGCAGGTGAGGATCGTCTTCAACGTGCGGTCGCGATCCTCGGCGGCGACGATGTCCCCGGCGACCAGCGCGGTGATCAGCGGGAAGAGCCAGACCGAGCCGAACAGCAGCAGGACCAGCGGGATCGCCAGGCCGGTGTCGTGGACGTAGCGGCCGAAGGCGACGTCGCGCGGTTCGCCGTTGCGGAGCGCCAGCGCGGTGACGAAGATGATCGGCACCGCCACCGCCGCGCCGAGCCCTAAGTAGGTGCGCTTCTGGGCGCGCAGCTTGCGCAGCTCCCAGCGGTAGACGGTCAGTACGCCCGGCATCAGGCCAGCTCCTCGGCGGCGGCCGCGATCCGCTCGGCTCCGGCGGCCCCGTCGTCGCCCTCGGTCAGTTGGAAGAACAGGTCCTCGAGGCTCGCCTGGCGCGGGCTCAGCTCCAGCACCGGCGCGCCCGACTCGGCCAGCGCCAGCGACAGCTCGCCGACCGCCGCCTCTCCGGCTGCCCGGAACAGCAGCCCGCCGCCGGGCGCCTCGCGCACCTCCTCGATCCCCGCCTGCGCGGCGCAGACCCGCCGCGCCCGCTCGTCGTCGCCAGTCCGCAGCCGGTAGCTGACGCCGGCACGGTCGCGCAGCTCGGCCAGCGCGCCCTCGTAGACGACGCGGCCGCGGCGCACGATCGCCACCCGGTTGCAGAGCTCTTCCACCTCGAACAGCAGGTGGCTGGAGAGCAGCACCGTGATCCCGCGGGCGGCGAGGTCGCGGATCAACTCGCGCATGTCGCGCATCCCGCCGGGGTCGAGCCCGGTCGCCGGCTCGTCGAGCAGCAGCAGCCGCGGCCGCCGCAGCAGCGCCGCCGCGATCCCCAGCCGCTGTCGCATCCCGTGTGAGTAGCCGCCGACCCGATCCTTCGCCCGGCCGCTCATCTCGACGACGTCGAGCACCTCGTCGATCCGAGCCGCGGCGTCGCCGCCGTCGAGGGCGGCGCAGAGCCGCAGGTTCTCGCGTCCGCTCAGGTAGGGGTAGAAGGCGGGCGCCTCGACGAATCCGGCGACCCCCTCCAGGGCGGCGACGCCGAGCTGGGGGTCGCGGCCGAACAACCGCACCGAGCCCGCGTCGGGGCGGATCAGACCGAGCATCATCCGCAGCGAGGTGGTCTTGCCGGCGCCGTTGGGGCCGAGGTAGCCGAAGACGTCGCCGCGCTCGACCGTCAGGTTGACATGGTCGACGGCGACGAGGTCGCCGTAGCGCTTGACCAGGCCGCGGACCTCGATCGGCGCCGCCTCGGGCATCCAGCTAGCCGGCCACGTCTACAGGCCCTGCGCGGCTTCCCTGGCGACGGCCGGGGTCACCGACCCCACGACCGTGTACTCGACGCCGGCGCGGCGGAAGCGGACCAGGGTGCCGAGCGGCGTTTCCAGCTCCTGCGCCCGGCCCGCGCCTTCGATCGGCACGCTGGGGAGCTGCAGGCCGCCGGTTTCGCCGCCTTCGCCGGCCGGCAGCTCGAGCACGGCGATCCCGCCGAGTCCCTTGCCGTAGGTGACGAGACCTCCCGCGTCTTCGCCGCTGGAGACGAGCCGCACCTGGTCGCGGGCCATCCCGGCCAGGCTCGGCGGGGCGCTGAGCGGGAACGAGGTCTTGGCCTGGACGGCTTCCAGCCCAGTGACCGGAGCGGAGTCGCCGCTCCCCTGGCCTTCGCCACCGGCCGGCGGGTTGAGGTCGACGACCTTCGCCCCGGGTGGAGGCGAGACTTCGAAGACCGACCCGGCGACCGGCCCGAAGGAGATTTCGGTCGCGCTCAGTTCGAGTACCGGAGAGCTTTCGCCCTTTGCGTAGAGCGCGGCCCGCAGCGGCGCCCCGTTGGCCGCGTCCCAGGCCAGCTCGGCGGCGCCGACGAGGCCGCCGTTGGCCTTCGGCGAGATGTGCAGCGTGTAGGCGGCGCGGCCGGCGACGTCGGATGGGATCGCCCCACTCAGGTCGGCATGCTTCATCGCTTCTTCGATCCCTTCCTGAACCCTGGCGAGCGACGGCGGTTCGTCCTTGCCGGCTTCACCCCCCGCGCCCTGTTCATGCTGGGGCAGCGCCCCCCGGTAGACGGTTTCCGTGCCCGGGTCGTAGATCGTGAAGCTCCCTTCGTCGACCAGCACCTGGAAGTCGCCGCCGCTGCTCTTCGAGACATCGGCCTGCAGCTCCAGTCGCAGGCGGCCGTCGGCCGAGGCCCAGAGCCTGCCGGAGGCGCCGCCGAGCAGCGGGTCGGAACCTTCGAGCACCGATTCGCCGATCAGGTTGTCGGTGAAGTGGACACGGGCGCTGACGCCTGCGGGCGGCGGCGCGCTCAGCGCGTCGTGGACGGCTTCGTCGAGCGGTTTCGGCGACGGCGTGGGGCCGCCCCCGGTGGCGGCGATCGCGACCGCGGTCATCCCCACCGCTACCGCCACAAATGCGGCGGTCAGCGCAAGGAGTTGGCGGGTTGAGATGCGTCGCAGGAGCGTCAAGTTGCACCTTGCCTCGGGTCGATCCGTCTCGACAGGGTAGGAGGCCTCTCTAAACGCGGCGTGAGACTTGACTGATAGTAGTCCGCGCCTCTGGTCGGCTTGCCTCGCATCCACCTTCCGCATATCGGTCGCACCCAGGCGCTGATCGGCGCCCTGACGCTGCTCGCGGCGACGTTGATGCTCTGCCTCGATGGAACCCGCGACGGCGACCTCTACCTTCAACTCGCGAGCGGGCGCTTCATCGCCGGGCACGGGCTCGCGAGCGTGGACCCCTTCCAGACGATCGCCCACGGTGAGCCCTGGCTGAATCAGCAGTGGCTGAGCGAGCTTTTCGTCTACCAGCTCGCCCGCTGGGTCGGCGTGACCGGGATGACCGTCGCCTACGCCGGGCTGTTGGCCGCGCCGCTGGGCCTGCTGCTCTGGCTCTGCCGCCGCAAGGGCATCGGGATGATGATCGCCCTCGCGATCCTCTATTGCCCGGGGCTTTGGGGGATCGTCCACCCCCGTGCGGCCGGGTTCAGCGTGCTCGCCTTCTCGGCACTCGTCGTCATCCTCGTCCTCGCCTGGCTAGGGGGGTCGCACTCCGCGCCACGGGTGCGGCTTCGCTGGGCGGTGCCCGTGACGCTGGCCTTGTTCGCGCTGTGGGCGAACCTGCACGCTGGTTTCGTGGCCGGCCTGCTGCTGCTCGGAATCGTGGCGGGCGGCCTCGTCCTCGAGCGCAAGCTGGGGGCCCTGCACGCCGTCCCCCCGCACCGCATCGGCCTGCTGGCGATGACCGGCGTCCTCGCAGCGTGCACGGCGCTGTTCGTCACGCCGCTCGGCGACGAGCTCTTCTCCTACCTGGCGAGCTTCCGCAACTCCGCGATCTCGGTGGCCAGCTCGGAGTGGCGCCCCGCTTTCCAGTCGCCGCTTGCGATCGCCTATCTCGGCATTGCGGCGGCTTTCTTCGCCTGGCTCTGGATGAGGAGGCGTTCCTCGCCCGCGCTGACGCCCGCCCTCGTCGCCCTTGCCTTCCTCGCCCTCGCGATCGTCTCGCTGCGCAACATCGTCTTCGTCGGGCCGGTGATCGCCCTGGCGATCGCCACGCTCGCCCCTGACAGGCGGACGAGCGTTCCCCTGCCGTTGATCGCCCTCGCCCTCGCCGGCTCGGTCGGAGCGGCGGCGACCTGGGCGATTGCGGTAGGGCCCCCGCGCAACGAGCCGATCCTGGAACGGAGGCTGATCGACTACGCCCTCCATCACCCGCCGCGCAATGGTCACATCGCCGCCTACGCCGGCATCGGCTCTTACATGCTCTGGCGCTCGCCACGAGCGCCGGTCGAGCTGGACGGATGGCTCGAACACTTCACCCCGGCCGAGCTGCGCGGCACCTATGCCATCCTCGACGGGCGCGCGAGCGACCCGACGCCCTATGTGCGTCGCCTCCGCATCGGCGCGGTGATCGCGGACCGCCATGTCGCGATACGGATTCTGAGGTCCCACGGCTTCAAGCTCGAGTTCAGAACCCCGGCGGGCGCATATCTCGTCAAGCGAGTCCAACCAGATCGAACGATTGGCGTCCAACCGATCGAGGCGAAAGATCAGTTGGTAGTTGGAGAAGCGGTGGCTGCCGGCGAGCGCCAGCTCGCGCTCTGGCTCGGCGGCCTCGACGTGAAAGCCGGGAAGGGTCGAGCCGGTGGCGAGTGGGCGGGGGCCGGGTCAGCGCCCGAGCGCCCGGGCCAGCCGGGTCTTCAGGTTGAGCGCGGCGAGCATCGCTCGCTCGGGCAGCGAGCCGGTCGGCGGCAGGGCGCCGAGTTGCTGGGCCATCTGGGCGCCGTTCATGTAGGCGTCGTTGCGGTGGATCTTGCCGTTGCGGAATCTCAGCACGTCGCAGCCGGTGATGTCAACCTTGGCCCCGGTCGGATCCATGCCCTCGAACCTGACTTTGCCGTCGAAGGTCCCGCTGGCGTGCCAGCGCACCGCCGCCAGGTCGCCCTCGGCGACGACGTCGAGGATCTCGAAGCGGAAGTCGGGGAAGGCCGCGAAGAGGTTGGCGAACCAGGCCCGGTAGCTGTGCGGCGCGGTCAGCTCGACCAGGCCGTGGATCTCACCGGTGCCGCCGACCTCGTAGAACTCGGTCATCGCGTCCAGGTCACGCGCGGCGACCGCTTCGAAGTAGGCGCGGGCGAGCGAGCCGGTCTCGGATTGGGCTACGGCCACGTCAGAACCTTAGAGGACATCCGTCGTCTCCTCTGCATTCATCGGTCGAGACTCGAGGTCCCGAACCTCTCCAAAGGGGCGAAGGTCGCAGGTGCGTCAGCCGCCGAGGCGGTAGCCGACGAGCTGCGGCGTCTGGCCTTCGGCGGCGGCGACGCCGGCTGGCGCGATCATCATGTCGCCATCGACCACGACGCCGGAGTTGGTGCCGGCGGGCAGTTGGGTCTGCCAGGCCTGCCTGCCGGAGCCGGTATCGAATGCGTAGACCTTGCCGTCGTAGGTGGTGGCGAAGACCACGTCGTTGGTGACCGTCGTCGCGCCGAAGGCCGGGGCGGAGGCGAATCCGTGCTTCCAAGCCACCGAGCCGTCCTTCACGTTCAGTGCGACCAATTCGCCGGCGTCGACCGGGCTGCTTTCTTCGATTTCGGCACCCGACGCCAGGGTCACGGGATGATTTACAACCGGCGCGAAAACGTGCGTCCCGTCGGTTGACATCGGCGCGATTACGCCACCCAGGTTGCCCGGGTAGATTTCGAACGGCGTCTTCAGCTTCGAGGTTTCGCCCCGCATTGCGAGCAGTCCGTCGTCGTCGTGGCCGTTGTGTTTGCCGACGGCGCGTTTCCAGACGAGCTTCCCGGTCTTCGCGTCCAGGGCGATGACGAAGCCGACCTTGCCCGCCGCCACCACCAGTTCTCTGCCCCCCGAGTCGATCAGGATTGGCGGGCCCTGCAGATCCCAGTCATAGAGATCGTGCGGGTTGAGCTGGAAGTACCACTGCATCTTGCCGGTCTTCGCGTCGAGCTTCACTATCGAGTTCGTGTAAAGGTTGGGGCCCGGCCGGCTCGACCCCCAGGGGTGTTCTTCGGTACCCGGGAACGGAGCCGGATTACCCACGCCGAAATACATCCCGCCCTTGCCGTCGAAGGCCGGCGTGTACCAGACGCCGCCGCCCGAGTTGATCTCGGGATGCCCCCAGAGGCTCTTCGGCACGGTGTCGAAGTGCCAGAGTTTCTTGCCGGTCTTCGCGTCCAGCGCCCAGAGGATGCCGACGCCGCCCGGTTCATAGAGCGAGGCGGCGTTGGTCGGCACCGTCGAGGCGTAGACGATGCCCTTGTCGTAGCCCGGGGCCAGGTTGATCCCCTCGACTTCGTTGCGCACGAGCACGGTCGACCAGAGCTTTTTCCCGGTCTTCTCGTCGAGCCCGAACGCTTCGTTGGAGGTGGCGCCGAACACCTTGCCTTCCTGGACCACGAGGCCGTTGGGGCCGAGGCTCGGCAGTTCGAATGATTTCGTCCAGAGCACTTCGCCGCTTTCGAGGTCGATCGCCTGGACGTTCGAGGCCAGGTCCTGGGAGTAGATGACGCCTTTGCTGACGATCGGCGAGGACGCGTAGCTCCCGAAGGAGCTTTCGCCCTTGATCGGGGCCGTCCAGGCCGTCTGCAGTTCGCTCACGTTGGCGGCTTTGATCGGGCCCTTGACGTCCCGGGTGTTCGCCAGGTCGGTGTTGGGATAGCCGGAGCCGTTGAAGCTCACTTCCCCGCCCGAAGAGGAGCCGCCGCAGCCCGCCACCAGCACTGCCGCCGCGAGCATGGCGACCAGAGCCGCCATAACCCCGCCGTACCCCCGCCCGCCGGTTCCAACCATCATCTCGCGACCCTATTGGATAGATAAAATTCTGTCAAGTACTTATAGAGACGTGAGCGGTGACAGACGATGGCTTCCGCGCTTCGAGTAGCGGCTGGAGCACCCTGTTGGACAGCAGCCCAAGGGCGCCGAGGTTGGCGAAGCCCGGTCCCTGGCTCAGTCCGGCCAGCCCGGGGATCTGCAGCCGCGGTTCCATCCCGCGCAGTTCCAGGTGGCGGCCGATCGGCACCTCGGTGCCCGTCGGGGTCTCCCAGATCTGCCCCACGCGACCCTCGATCTCAGCCTTGGTCTCGGCCGTGAACAGGTCGCTGAGCTGGGCGAGCAGGTCGAACCCGGTGCAGTTGACGACGTAGTCGTGCTCGGGCCCGGCGACGCCCACGTGCGACTCGTGACGGAGGCGCACCCCGGCGCCGCCCCGCGCCACGGCGACGTCGGTTATGCGGCCGGTGACGAAGCGGCAGCGGTCGTCGTAGGCGATCTTCGACAGGCTCGGCGGGTCGAAGACGCCGCGGTCGGAGTGCTTGACGAAGTCCCGCCGCGTCGTCTGGTCGAGCTCGCTCCAGCCGACCTCGTCGGGGTTGGAGAAGACGCGGTTCTCGAGGAAGCTCTCGCCGCGGCTCATCGGCAGCATCGGCGTGTAGATCGTGAAGTGGGAGCGGGGGCGGAAGCCGCGCAGGAACATCATGCAGCTCAGCGCGCTCTCGCCACCGCCGACGATAGCGACGTCGCAGTCGCCCTCCTCCGGCAGCTCGGCGAACTCATCCCGCCGGCTGTCGCAGTGGAAGACCCGCGAGGCGATGTCCGGCTCGTGCGGGAACGCCCGGTGGACGCCGGGGCCGGTCAGGACCAGCGCCGCCGCCGTGTGGCGCGAGCTCCCGTCCGCCTCCTCGACCTCGACCGCCCAGCGCTCGCCACCCTCCAGCGAGACCCGGGTCACCCGGCCCTCGACGTGGCTGACCCCCTCGGTCGCCCGCGAGAGGACCCAGGTCAGGTACTCGCCGTAGTCGCGGTGGCGCACCTGTGGCGAGCCGGCGTCGATCCAGCGCGCGTAGCGGCGCCTGGCGACCATGTAGCGCTGCCAGGAGAACCCCATCGCCCCCTCGTCGATCGCCTCGCCGGCCTCGCCGAACTCGCGGAAGCTCTGGTAGGGGAAACCGACGTCCTTGATCGGCGTCACCGCCAGCGGCTCCTCGCCCGAGGTCATCCCGTTGCGCCCCTTCCACGAGGCGGCGACCTCGGTCGCCTCGACGATCTTCAGCGAGACCGGCCCGAGGCCGAGCGTGTTGAACGCGTGCACCTTGACGGCGATGCCGGCAGCCTTGGCGCCGGCGCCGACTACGAGTAGATCGGACTCGGCTGCCATGGCTCGGCCGGGGCGGGGACGGGGACGGGAGTGCGCGGCTCGGCGACGACGCGGCCGCGCTTGTCGGGGCTGAAGGAGATCGCGCTGCGCCGCGCCCGCTCGGAATCGGAATCCGCGGGGCGCAGCTCGACCTCGCTGAGCACCGTGCGCAGCACCCGCTTCATCTCCAGTTCCGCGTAGCTGGCGGCGAGGCAGCGCCGCGTGCCGCCGCCGAAGGGGATCCAGGTGTAGGTGCCGGGCGGCTGTCCGAGGAAGCGCTCGGGCAGGAAGTGGCGCGGGTTCGGATAGATCTCCTCGTTACGGTGGATCAGATAGACGCAGGGGGCGACGACGGTGCCGGCGGGCAGCTCGTAGCCGCCCAGCTCCATCGGCTCCAGCAGGCGGCGGACGACGACCGGCACCGGCGGGCAGAGCCGCAGCGTCTCTTTGACCACCGCGTCCATGTAGACGTCCTCCTCGCCCGCGATCACCTCCGCCTGCAGCCTGGCCAGCTTTTCGGGGTGGCGCAGCAGGCGCTCGAAGACCCAGGCCAGCGAGGAGGAGGTCGGGCCGTCGGTGAGCAGCGTCATCAGTTCGTCGCGCATCTCCCCGTCGCCGAGCGGCGAGCCGTCCTCGTAGCGGGCCTCGATCAGGATCGAGACGATGTCCCGCGGGCTGCTCTCGCCGGCGCGCCGCCGTCTGTCGACCTCCTCCAGCAGGGCCGCTTCGACCGGCGCCATCGCGGCGCGGAAGCCGCCGCCGCGGGCGAGCCGGCGCGGGCCCAGCGCCGCCGCCATGCTCAGCCGCCGCGGCTCGTTGAGCGCCGCGGTCAGCTCGTGCAGCAAGGTGCGCATCCGCCCGAGCCGGCCCTCGTGGTCGGGGCCGAAGACCGAGCGCATGATCACCTCCTGCGTGATCGCCTGCATGTGCGGCCAGAGCTCGAACGGCTCGCCGGCCGGCCAGCCGCGAACCCGGCTGCGCGTCACCTCGGCCATCATCTCGGCGTCGGCGCCCATCCGCTTGCCGTGAAAGGGCGGCAGCATCAGGCGCCGTCGGGTCATGTGCCCCGGTTCCTCCAGCAGCATCACCGAGCGCGGCCCCAGTACCGGCAGCAGCAATGGGTTGGCGAGGGCGACGCCGAGGCTGCCGGCCGGGGCGGTGAAGACCTTTTTCACATCGTCCGGGTCGCAGAGGAAGACCCACGTGCCCGAGTGCAGGATGCGCAGCGTGAAGGTGTCCCCGTAGCGCTCCTGGCAGCGCTTCATGAACGGGTAGGGCCGCCGTGCCCAGCCGACCGCCTGCAATGCGCTGGGCATCCGCGGACCGGGGGGCAGCCCCCTGCTTCCCCCGGTCCGGCGGATGTGCCTCCCATCTCCCTTCATGCGTCCCTACCCTCTGAGGAAGTCTCCAGCGCCGCCATCAGCTCGTCCTCCTCCTTGCAGGTGGCGGCGATCAGCAGCTCGAAGAGGCCGGCGGCGAACTCCGGCGGGAGGTTCGCCTCCGCGCCCCGCGTCAGGTAGCGCTCGCGCACGGCGACCACCCGGTCGGGCTGCATCATCGGGATCTCGTGGGCGAGCTTGTAGCGGGCGATCTCGCGGCAGACCTCGAAGCGCTCGCCGAGCAGGCGGGCGATCTGGTCGTCGAGCCCGTCGAGGCGCCGGCGGTAGGGATCCAGCCCGTTCTGGCTCATCGCTGTCCCTTCCGGTGCGCTCTACGCACCTGTGGGGTCCAAAAGGCGCACCGGAAGCTCATACGGGGACCACCGCCTGGTCCTCGTCGAGCAGCCCGGCCGCGAAGGCGTAGCTGCAGGCGGCCAGCGTGTGCAGGGCGTAGCCGCCCTCCTGGACGATGCAGACCGGCAGCCCCGAGGCGGCCAGCAGGCGGCCGATCTGGGCGAAGATCGTCGGCGAGAAGCCCCAGCTCCCGTGCGGGTCGCCCGCGACGGTGTCGTAGCCGAGCGAGACGACGAGGGCCTCGCAGGTCTCGGCGAGGGAGTCGATCGAGCGCGCGACCGCGTCCAGATAGGTCTCCGCGTCAGGGCTGCCGGTGAACTCGACCACCCGTTCGCGCTCGCTGCTCGGGGTCACCGTCCGCGCCGCGACGTTGGTCACCGGCCAGGCGTGCAGCGAGTGCAGGCTGGCGCCGTCCATCCCCTCGACGATCGCCGCGGTGCCGTTCGGGTAGTGCAGGTCGAGGTCGAGGATGCCGACCGGGCCGAGGCCGCCCTCGCGCAGGGTCAGCGCCGCCGCCGCGGCCGAGTTGAGGTAGCAGTAGCCGGCGAACCAGCCGGGGCCGGCGTGGTGGCCGGGCGGACGGCAGAGCGCGTAAGAGAAGCGCGCGCCGCCGACCAGTCGGGCCGCCGCGGTGATCGCCGTGCGCACGCCCTCGTGGGCGGCGGCGACGAGGCCGGCGCAGACGGGGATGTCGGGCGGCAGCCCCGGCGCCGCAAGCTCCGGCATCATCACCGGCTCCTCGGAGCGGATCTCCCGCAGCGTTTCCAGGTAGGCGTCGTCGTGCAGCTCGGCCAGCGTCCGCTCGACCTCGGCCGTCGCCGCGTCGGCATCGGCGGCCCGCACCCGCGCGTGGCAGACCAGGCCGTTGCGCACCTCCGTCATCCGCCGCCGGTCGTCCATGCCGGGCAGCTGGCGGCCGCCTTCGAGGATCCAAGGGGCGCCGTTGCGATGGCCGCCGCGCTGCTCGATCATCAGCAGCTCCTCGCTCATGACAAGAGCCGCCTCATCCTCGGCCCCAGGGGAGTGAAGTCGTTCTCGCGGTAGAAACGTTCGGTCGCGCCGAGCCCGGCGAAGCTCTCCCGCGGCAGCCCGACCTCCAGCCGCGGCACGCCGGCGTCGGCCGCATGCCTGACCAGGGCGAGGATCAGCTCGCGGCCGAGCGCCCTGCTGCGCCACTCGGGGTGGACCCAGAGGTCCTGGATCGTCCCGTAGCGCCCCGGCACGTGGATCGCGTACTGCCAGCTCGCGGCGAGCACGCCGACGACCCGGCCCTCGTCCTCGGCGATGAGCAGCGCCCCGGCGCTCGGGTCCTCGGCAAGCCGGCGCGCCCCCTCCTCCAGCGCCATCGCCGAGGGTCGCTCGCCGCCGAGCTCGATCAGCAGCGCTTCGACCGCGCTCGCCACCGCCGGCGCATCGTCGACCGTCGCCGTCCGCACGCTCATCGGACTCCGGCGGCCTCCGCCTGCGGCTCCAGCTCCACCGACCAGGCATCCGGCGCGGCCCTGCCGGTCACCGCCTCGGCGATCGTCGCCATCGGCGCCCTCGCCTTGAGCAGGATCTCGTCGAACTCGTCCTCGGGGTCGGACTGCATGACGATCGCGCCGCCGGCCCCGATCGTCGTCCGCCCGGGCCGCATCACGATCGTGCGGATGACGATGCTGAGGTCCATCGCGCCGTCGACCCCGAACCAGCCGATCGCCCCCGAGTAGACGCCGCGCGCCTCGTCCTCGAGGTCGTCGATGATCTCCATCGTGCGCTCCTTGGGCGCGCCGGTCATCGAGCCGCCCGGGAAGCAGGCGCGGGCGCACTCCGCGGCGCCGCGGTTCGGGTCGAGCACGCCGCTGACCGTCGAGATCAGCTGGTGCACCGTCGCGTAGTCCTCGACGATCATCAGCTCGGGGACGCCGACGCTGCCGACCTCACAGACGCGGCCGAGGTCGTTGCGCAGCAGGTCGACGATCATCAGGTGCTCGGCGTAGGTCTTCTCGTCTTCGGTCAGCTCGGCCCGCAGCGCCTCGTCGCGCTCGAGGTCGGCCGAGCGCGACGTCGTGCCCTTGATCGGGCGCGCCTCGACCCGGCGCTCGCGGTCGACCGAGAGGAAGCGCTCCGGCGAGGAGCTGACGACGGCCATCTCGCCGAGCTTCAGGTAGGCCGCGAAGGGGGCCGGGTTGCGCCGCCGCAGCAGCCGGTAGAGGTCGAAGGGGTCGGGGCCGGCGTCGGTCGAGATCTGGTCGGTCAGGCAGACCTCGTAGGACTCTCCGGCGGCGAGTTCGGCCTGGCTGCGTTCGATGTCGGCGAGGTACTGCTCGCGCCCGCGACCGCAGCGGAAGCTGACGTGGGAGTCGCCGGGGCCCTCGCTGAGCGCCAGCGGCGTCGCCGGCTCGGGCGGGTCGGCGATGATCTCGCGCACCGCCTCCTCGGCCTTCTCAAGCCAGATCTCGGCTTCCGCCTCGTCGCCATGGCAGAGCGCGACAACATGCGTCCGTCCACGCACGTGGTCAACGGCGACGAGGCGGTTGGCGAGCATCATCACTGCATCGGGCATGTCTGACCGGTGCACGTTTGGCGAGCCGCAGTCCGCCTTCAGCTCGTAGCCGAGATAGCCGACGAAACCGCCCATCAGTCCGGGCGGGAGGTCGGCCGGGGGTGGCTCGATCGCGTGCCCCGCGAGCCCGCGGTCGAGCAAGTCGAAGATCGAGGCGCGCTCCTCGGTCGCGCCGCCGGCGCCGTGCCGGATTGCCGTTCCGGTCTCGACGTCGTATTCGAGCACACAGCGGCCAGGACCGGCGCTGGTGCCGAGGAAGGAGCGCTGGGCGAGCCGCGTCGGCGCATCGGCGCTGTCCAGCCAGAAGGCGTGCTCGGCGGTGCCGAAGAGGCGTTCGAAAAGCGGCTCGGTCGCCGGTTCGCCGGGGATCGTGCGCAGCCGCAGCTCGCTCTCGCCGCCGCCGCGGACGCGCCGGGCGACGCTGCGCGAGGCCGGCTGCAGGGGCCGTTTGGCGCCGCGCCAGCGCGGCGAGCGCTGCCGGCGGGCGAGCTCGTAGAAGTTCTCGACCAGGCGGGCGCCGTGCTCGGTGGCGATCGACTCGGGGTGGAACTGGACGCCCCACATCGGCCGGCGGCGGTGTTCGATCCCCATCACGACGCCGTCGTCGGCCCAGGCGGAGACGTTGCCGTCCGGGCCCATGTCGGTGATCGCCAGCGAGTGGTAGCGGACGACCGGGAAGTCCTGCGGGATGCCGGCGAAGAGCCCGTCCTCTGAGTGGTGGATGCGGCTGAGCCGCCCGTGCATCGCCTCCGGCGCGCTGGAGACCTTGCCGGCGAGCATCTGGCCGAGCCCCTGGTGGCCGAGGCAGATGCCCAGCACCGGGATCTCGCTGTAGCGGAGGATGTCGTTACAGACGCAGAAGTCGTGCCAGCGCCGCGGGTTGCCGGGGCCGGGGGAGAGGACGATCGCGTCGAAGTCCCAGCGCGAGAGCGCCCGCCAGGAGACCGCGTCGTTGTCGACGACGATCGGCTCCTCGCCGCTGACCCCGGCGAGCAGGTGGAAGACGTTGTAGGTGTAGGAGTCGTGGTTGTCGACGAGCAAGGTCCTCATGCCGGTGCCTCCAGCCCGAGGCCGCGGGCGGCCCGGTCGAGGGTCGAGTTGACGACGCGCCGCACGTGCGGCGCCCGCCTCTCTTCCAGCTGCCAGCGGGCGAGGTGCGACGCGTAGCGGGCCAGCGGCGCGACGTCGAGGGTCTCCGTTACGCGCCCCAGCAGGCGCCCGTAGGTCTCCGCCTGGACGACCGCGAAGCGGTAGTCGGGGTCGAGCTCGGGCGCGTCGGCGGGCGCCGCGCCGTCGCCGCTGCGCGAACGCGCCCGGACCAGGTCCCAGCCGAGCGCCTTGTCCTCGGCGAGCAGCTTCTCGGGCTCGAAGTCGACCCGCTTGGTCGCCGTGTGGAGGAGGAAGTAGCCGAGCGCGACCTGCGAGGCGACCTTGTCGGGCGAGGGATGACCGCGCCTGATCGCCTCCCGCGCCGGGTCGGACTCGATCCGCTCGTCGATCCACTCGATCAGGTGGTCGATCAGCAGCGCGTCCTTCTTGCTCGAGGCGATCTTCTCGCGTTCGCGCGCGACCATGCCGTGGAAGATGTCGTGGTAGGGATGGAAGCCGTTGCCGCTGTCGGTGTGGACCAGCTCGGCCATCAGCTGGCGGCGGCAGGTGACGTGGGCGAACCACTCCTGGCCGCAGACCTGGACCGAGGTCGTGCCGTCGAGGCCGGTGTCGGCGAGCCAGTAGGCGAGCGCGCGCATGTGCTGGGTCGGCACGCCGTCGGAGCGCACCAAGGGCATTTCCTCGAGCTCCTCGCGGCCGGTCATGTAGATCACCGTGCCGTCGACCCTTTTCTCCAGGGTGCCCTCCTGCAGCCCGAGCTCGGCCAGCTCGGCCACCTCGGGCAGGAAGTCGGACTCGAAGAAGACGCGGTCGAAGTGAATGCCGAGCCGGGCCAGCGTCTTGCGCTGCCCGGAGATCACCCAGGCGCGCGTCTGCGACCACAGTTCGAGCGCCGCCTGATCGCCGTTCAGCACCCGCTGCAATAGCTCGTCGGCGCTGTCGTCGAGCACGTTGACCTCGCGCGTCAGCGAGTCGGCGGGGTGGTCGGCGGCGAGCCCCAGCGAGGCCCCGTTCTTGACGTAATCGGCATAGCAGTAGCCGACGAAGTGGTCCGACTTGACGCCGTTCTCGGCCGAGCCCTGCGGGTACTTGCCGCTGCGCACGACCCCCGCCATCGCCTCGCCCATGCTGCGGCCGACGTCGCAGATGATGCTGCGCCGCTCGACCTCGCCGCCGGTCTCGCCGAGCGCGTTGCCGAGCGCGTTGCCGAGCGCCAGGTTGCGCAGGTGGCCGATGTGCAGCGCCTTGGTCGAGTTGGCGTCCCAGAAGTTGAGCGCGAAACGCCGTCCGGCGGCCACTTCGCGGCAGCCGGCCACCGCCTCCTCGCCCTGCTCCAACGCCGCCCCCCGCCGCGCCACCCACTCGTCGTCGAGGCGCAGCCAGACCTGGTCGCCCTCGCCCTTGATCGCCGCCACCCAGGGACGCCCGCCGATCTCCTCGAGCGCGGCGAGCGAGCCGCGGTCCTGCCGCCATCCCTCCACCTGCGGCACCAGCATCAGATCGAAGCGCTGGTGAGGCCGATAGGGCGCCCGCAGGGCCCAGTGCGACTGGGCGTCAGCCCCGCCTCCCGCTCCGTCGAAGTAGTCGAAGAGATTGATGTCCATAGTCCCGGCAACCCATTGCCGATGCACCAGCCGGGGCTCGAACCCGGATCTTCGGCTTACAAACCCGACCCTCTAACCGATTGAGGTACTGGTGCGTATTTGTTTATCGAACGGTTGAGCAACCATTCAATAATTCTGGAGTGTAACAACGGAACGCAACCCATGTTCATTCGGCAAAAATGGATCGCGCTTCTCGTCCCCCCAGTGAGGGGACAGGCTTCGCGGTCGCGGAACTAGGCGACTTCGTAGAGGGGGTCGTCGGAGTCGGGCCCCGACCCCTCGACGTACTGGACGCAGCCGGAGCCGCAGAGGGCGCGACAGTGATAGGCGACCTCCGCAAACGGGGCACCGGCGGACTCGACCAGGTACGACCTGGCCGCGGGCGCCGAGTTCAGGAGCTCGAGGATTCGCGCTCTGAGCGGATGCCAGAGCGCTCTCATCTCTTTGGTTGGCACGAGTTCTCCTCTATGCGCTGAATGTTGTAGATGGAATTTCTCGATCAGACATCTTTGCTTAATCACGTGAACTTTGCATGACAAAGTAGACATCTGCACGGACAGGAGACATTTGTTGCCGCAGTTTCGGGAGAATTGATCGCATGCTCACCGTCGCAGTCACCGGCCCGACCGGCGAGATCGGCAAGTCGTTCATCTCCGCCCTCGAGCGCGCTCCCGAGGTGGAGCGGGTGATCGGCATGGCGCGGCGGCCCTTCGACCTCGGTGCGCAGGGCTGGGAGAAGACCGAATACCGGCGCGGCGACATCCTCGACCGCGAGGCGGTCGAGGGGCTGGTCTCAGAGGCCGACGTCGTCGTCCACCTGGCCTTCGTCATCGTCGCCGGCGGCGGCGAGAGCCGTGAGATCAACCTGACCGGCTCGCGCAACGTCTTCGAGGCCGCCGCCGCGGCCGGCGTCAAGCGCCTCGTCTACACGTCATCGGTCGCGGCTTACGGCTTCCACCGCAGCCTGCCTTCGCTGCTGACCGAGGACGAGCCGGTGCGCGGCACCGCTCGCCATCCCTACTCGGCCGACAAGGCCGAGGTCGAGGCGGAGCTGCACGCGGCGCTGGCGGGCTCGACCACCGACGCCTACGTCTTCCGGCCCTGCATCGTCGCCGGGCCGCGGGCGCCGCTGCTGCTCGAGCTGGTCCCGCTGCTCAGCGTCGGCCAGCGGTTGCCCGGGCCCGTTCGCTGGGCGCTCGGCAAGGCGCCCTCCTTGCGCCCGGTGCTGCCCGATCCCGGCGTGCCCTTCCAGCTCGTCCACCACGACGATGTCGCCGCCGCGCTCTGCGCCGCGGTGCTCGGCCACGGCGAGCCGGGCACCTACAACCTCGCCGGGCCGGGTGAGCTGACCGTCTCCGACCTCGCCCACGAGCTCGGCTGGCACTCGGTGCCGGCCCCGCAGCTCGCGGTCGGCGTCGCCGCCGAGGCGGTCGCCCCCTTCCTGCCCTACCTACCGGCCGAGGCGGCCTGGATCGAGACCGTGCGCCGCCCTGTCCTCATGGACACCTCACGGGCACGCCGCAAGCTGCACTGGATGCCGCACCACGACGCCCGCGAGACGCTGCGCGAAACGATCGCCGCGGTGCGGGCTGGGTCGTAGAGACCCCCGGTAGGGCTTCCACTTAACTTTTTCGGTGGAGTGCGGGTGGGCTGGCGCCCGCGGCCGGCACCGAAAAAGTACAAGACGTTTCAGCCCTACCGGGGGTCTCTAAAATCGGTGCGTGGCCGTTGATGAGAGAGAGTCGACCTTCGTCTTGTATCGGCGAGGTATAGAGCTTCTGGAGGATGCGGACTTCGAGGAGGCGACTGAGGCGCTTGAGCTGGCCGCCCGGCGGGCGCCAGAGAAGTCCTCGGTGCGCGAGGCGCTGGGGCGGGCTTACTTCCGTTGCGGGCGCTTCGCCGCCGCCGCCGCCGAGTTCGAGGCCGTCGTCGACACCCACCAGGTCAACGACTTCGCCCACTTCTGCCTCGGCCGGGCGCTGGCCAAGACGGGGGAGACCGAGCGCGCTCGCCATCACCTGGCGCTGGCCGCCAACCTGCGCCCCGACCGGCGCGACTACCGCTTCTACCGCGACCTGCTCGGCACCTGAGTCCTAGAGGCCGGCGGTCAGGTGGCCGACGTTGCGCTTGCTGAAGTAGGGGCCGAAGGTGTGGTGGCTGTCGCCCGCCTTGCCGTAGCTGGTCAGGCCGTCGATCGCCGTGCCGTCTTCGATCAGCCAGCCGCCGCCACTGGCCCCGGGAACCCAGTGGCAGCCGATCGCGATCGTCGGCGGGCCGGGGATCCGGTAGGTGACGATGTCGTCGCCGATGTAGGACGAGTCGCAGCTCTGCATCCAGCGCGAGTTGCCGGGATAGCCGAAGGTCTGGAAGTCCTGTCTGCGGCTCAGGTCGGTGGCGATCGTGGCGCCACCGCCGACCGCGTCGGCGACGTTGACGCCTTCGGCGTTGGGCGCGGTCAGGATCGCCCCGACGTCGAAGTTGGGGTTACCGAACTTGACCCACTGCTTGGGCGCGAAGACCGCGTCGCGGTGGGCGATGAAGGCGCCGAAAGGCGCCGTGCCGCCGCTGTAGGCGGGGACGAACTCGAGCAGGCTCGACCAGGTGCCGCGCCCCTTGGGTGCCTGCGGCCCGGAGTTGACGCAGTGCCCGGCGGTCAGCACGAGTTTGCGGCTGGCGCTGTCGATCGCCGTCGCCGAGCAGAAGCCCTCGTTTTTTCCCTGGCGGACGAAGAGACGGCCGTTGACGGCGAAGGGGGCGACCGTCGGTTCGCTCACGTTGGCGAAGCTGGCGAGCGCGGTGATGCCGGCGCCGGGCGCGGCGTCGAGCGGCGGCGTCGCGCGCATCCGCGCCGCCGTCCAGTAGTTGGCGATGCGCGCAGCCTCGCCGGGGCTCGCCGCGGCGGCGGGGTGGAGGCGGGTTGCTGCCGCGGCGCCCGCGCCCGCGGGTACGGCGAGCACCGCGAGCAGGACGCCAAGCATCGCCAACGCGCCGGCAGCGCGAGACCAGGCGCTGTGCGGGCCCATTCGCATCGAAGGGAGGATAGAGCTAGGTGAGCAGCGGGATGATGCAGCGGTATGCGTGGGTGAGTGTTGAGAGGTCGTCGTCCAGTACGGAACTTGCGGAGACTGCCACCACGCCATAAGCGTTTGGCCCCGAAAAAGTCGTCAAGTCCCCCGACCACTCGTCGCCCGAGTTGAGGTTGACGCCGGGCTCTTCGGCGAACGCCGCGAGTTCCAATGCCTCAGGCAGGGTGCCGCCGCGGGCGGCGCATTTGCGCGCCGCCGTGGGGGCGTCGACGGCGCTGCTCGCCGAGGTATCCCAGCAGGCGCCGGCGAAGGGCTGGGTGCCGGGCAGGCAGCCGACGCTGTGTCCGTTGATCGTCTTCGCGTCGACGGCGTTCACGGCGTTGAGCGCGGTCTGGGCGTCGACGGCGCTTTGCGCGCTGTCGGCGAAGTCGGCGTGGGTCGCGCTCGGCACCTGGCCCAGGGTCAGCTCGTTGATGTCGGCGCCGGTCAGCGGACCGCTCGCGCCGCCGCCGCCGATCACCCCGGGCATCAGCCGGTTGGCCGCGATCGAGTGCGGCTTCAGCCGGTTGCCGGGGATCGACTTCGCCCTGATCGCCCTGCCGTTGAGCTTCGCCCTCTTCGCCGCGTAGACGCTGCCGCCGAGAGCCATGAAAAGCGCGATGACGGCGATCGTCAACGCCGGCGAGTGCCGCCAGATTCCCTGCCTCATGTCCCCTCCGTAAACGTTCCGGTTTCCAGATCCGCGGCGAGCCTAAGCCGGAGCTTCGCGCCGAGCCAAGCGAAACGGACGAACGTTCAGGAGGGCTCGATTAACCGTCCTCCGGGGCTGCCGCTTCCAGCGCGCCACATCGCTGCAGCACGTCGGAGTGGTAGATGACCACGCCCAGCGGCAGGTCGAGCGTCTTCGCCAGCTGCGCCGGGCTGAGCGGTGCGCTCCCCGCGTCGATCTCACGCAGCAGGCGCCGGCGCACGGGGTGCACTATCGCCTTGAGAAGGATCGAGCGGTTGCGCCGCCAACTCGGTCTCCTGGGCGGCCGGGGTTGTTCGGCCTTGCGCATCCGTTTGCCCGGCCTGCCCTTCTTCCGGGCGCGCCTGTTCCGGCCCCGTTCGCCCCGTCCATCTGTCATCTAGCGCACCCTCTCTCAATCCAGATCGGCCCAAACGAACCGGGCGTTAAGAAGTTTCGGCGGCAGTGTAGGAATATTTAGCGCCGTTTTCACATCGAATGCTGTGACCAAATGCCGTGAATCCCGATGACGGTCGCGCTCGCGGCCTTCGAGTCGCCCGAGGACACCGAGAAGCACCCGTAGCCTCCCGGCGGTCCCGCGGCGGGATAGACTCGCCGCGTACATACGGTCGGTGGTCAAGGGAAGTCCGGTGTGAAACCGGCGCGGTCCCGCCACTGTGACCGGGAGAAGGATGCCGCGGGCGCGATTTGCGCCGGCCACTGGGGGCGACACAGAGTCCCCGGGAAGGCGCGGCAGGCCGATTCCCGGAAGCCAGGAGACCTGTCCCCGGCCAGCCATGACAACCCTCGAGGAAAGGGTGGCTTAAATGCCAAGACTCATTCCATTCCGGCTGGCCGCCGTGTGCGCGCTGGCTTTCACCCTGGTGCTTTCGACCGCCGCGCTCGCCGCGGCAAAGGTCCCGGCCGAGCTGCGCGTGGTCGGCGGTGGCAAGACGATTGCCGAAGCGACGCTCAAGACCGGCACCACGTCGGTGCCGACCAGCCGCAAGGCGACCTGCTTCGGCAAGGGGACCGGCGGCAGCGGTAGGGCCGTCAAGATCAAGGGCGCGACCGCGCTCGGCCTGCTCGGCCAGGCGGCGAAGTCGACGGGCGCGCTGAAGCCGTTGCTGCTCACCGATTCCTTCGACTTCGGCCTGGGGATCTGCGGGGTCGGCGGTTTCAAGGCGACCTCGAAGCTCTCCTGGTACCTGAAGGTCAACCACAAGAACCCCGAACTGGGCGGCGAAATGGTCAAGCTGAAGGCCGGCGACGAAGTCCTCTGGGCCCTGGAGCCCTACCCCTACCCGGACGAGCTGTCGCTGGTCGCGCCGGGCGAAGCGAGCCCTGGGGTGCCGTTCGGCGTGCGCGTCTTCTCCTTCGACGAAAAGGGCAAGCGCAAGCCGGCCGCGGGGGTGACGGTTACCGATGGGGCGGCGCCGACCGACGCCGCCGGCCGGACGACCGTGACCCTGACCGGGGCGGCCACGCTGGTCGCCACCCACGGCAAAGACATCCCGTCCAACCAGGCCGCGGTCTGCGTGAGCGGGGCGTGCCCCGCCGGTTGACCCCGTGAGGCCGGGCCGCGGCACGGTGGTCGCGATCGCGCTGCTCCTTGCGGCGGCGCTCGCGGCCGCCGGCTGCGGTTTCGGCCCCGGCTCGGGCGTCGGCGAGGTCTCGCTGACGGTGACCCGGGACTACGGCTCCGAACGGGTGCAGCCGTCAGCGAGCAGCGCGGCCTCGGAATCGGACACGGTGATGCGGGTGCTCGATCGCGAAGCGAAGATCTCGACCCGCTACAGCGGCGGCTTCGTGCAGACGATCGACGGGCTCGAAGCCGACGAGCGCTTCGGCCATTCCTTCGACTGGTTCTTCTACGTCAACGGGGTCGAGTCCCCGGTGGGCGCCGCCGATTTCGCCCTGCGCGGCGGCGAGGCGATCTGGTGGGACTACCGCAACTGGTCCGCCGCCGAGCGGGTCCCGGCAGTGGTCGGCTCATGGCCGCGGCCGCTGCTCGGCGGCTACGAAGGGAAGGCGCATCCGGTGGCGCTTGAGTGCGATGGGGCCGGCGCCGCCTGCGCCGCGGTTCGTCGCCGGCTCGGGGCGGCCGGCATCGAGTTGGCGACGAACTCATCCGACGATGCGATCCGGGTCCTCGTCGGGCCCTGGTCACGGCTGCAAGGCGATCCGGCCGCGGCGCAGCTCGAGCAGGGCCCGCGGGTGAGCGGGGTCTTCGCCGGCTTCGCCCGGTCTGACGGTGGCTACGAGTTGCAGGGGTTCGACGAAGCCGGCGACCCGGCCCGGGCCTTCGGCCCCGGCGCCGGCCTCGTCGCCGCCACGCGGCGCTTCGACGCGCCGCCGGTCTGGCTCGTCACCGGCGCGACCGCGGGCGGCGCGCTGGCCGCGGTCGGTCTGCTCGACACCGTCCACCTGCGCGACCATTACGCGGTGGCAACCGAAGGCGGCCGGGAGACGCCGTTGCCGGTAAGACCGTCAACCCCACAGCCCCGCACGCCTGGATGACGCACGTGGCACTGCGCATCTCTGCGTCCTCGGGTTTGCCTTTGCAACCAGCAAAGGCTGCACCCTGCGTCCTTGATCTGCTTGGCCACGCACGCCCCCAGTCGCACGCAGCCGCGGAGTCAACGGTCTCATGAGGTCGCCCTTTGCCTACACGCCGCGACCGGGCCCGCTGCAGGCGGCCTCGCCGAGCGCTGCCGTCACCTATCTCGGCGCCCTCGTCGCCGTCGCCTTCCTCTACTCGAACCCGCTGGTGCTGGCGGCGGTGGGGGTCGCCGCGGCGCTGGCCGGCTACACGGCCGGGGCCGGCAGCGCCGTGCGCGTCGCCCTGCGGATGGGCCTGACCCTGGCGCTGCTGATCGTCGTCGTCAACGCCCTCGTCGTCGACCGCGGCGAGACCGTGCTGCTGCGGCTCGGCGAGGCACCGTTGCTGGGCCGCGTCAACGTCACCGCCGAGGCGATGGTCGAAGGCATGATCCTGGGCCTGCGCGCTGGTGTGGCGATGATCGCCTTCGCCGTCTACTCGGCCTGCGTCGACCCGGATCGCGTGCTGCGCGGGCTGCGTCCGATTGCCGGGCGCTCGGCGCTGACCGCGGCGCTGATCTCCCGGCTCGTCCCGGTCGCGGTAGCCGACGCCGCCCGCCTGCGCGACGCCGGCCGGCTGCGCGGCCCGGCAGCGGCGCCCGTAGGCCGCACCGCATTGCTCCGTCGCCTGATGGCCGGCTCGCTCGACAGGGCCGTGGACGTAGCGGCCACCCTAGAGCTGAGGGGCTACGCGCTCCAGCCCCCCAAGAGCTTTGTTGGACGCTTGTGGCCCCTGGGGGGGACAAAATCGTCCATCCTGCGCTCCCGGTTCGACCAGCGCTTCTACCTGACCGGGGCGCTGGTGCTGGGCGCCGCGATCGCCGGGATGGTCTTGGGTGCCGACAGCTTCCACGCCTACCCGACGATTGAGGTCGGCCTCGGCTTGGGAACCGTCGCCCTCTCCGCGCTGGTCGTCCTCTCCGGCCTCGCCCCGAGGAGGCGCGATGCCTGAGCTTTCCACCCCGCCACGCGCCGCGTCGGCGCTCGCGATCGAGCGCCTCTCCTACGCCTATCCCTCCGCCGACCAACCCAGGGGACTTTCGACGGCCGGTAGCACGTACAAAGTCCACAGCGCTCTCCGCGATGTCTCCCTGACGTTGGCACCAGGAGAATTCGCCCTCCTGGCCGGACGCTCGGCCTGTGGCAAGACGACGCTGCTGCGCGCCGCCTGCGGCCTGGTCCCGCACTTCCACGGCGGTGAGATCGAGGGCAGCGTTCACGTCGCCAGCCTCGACGCGATCGCCAGCGGCCCAGGAGAGCTCGCTGCCGTAGTCGGCTACGTCGCCCAGGACCCCGAGACCCAGATCGTCTCGACCACCGTTGCCGCCGAGATAGAGCTGCCATTGGAGATGCGGGGCGACTCATCGGCCTCACGCGCCCGCGCTGTGGAGGAGGTGGCGCTCGCCCTCGCGATCCCACACCTCCTGAACCGCACCGTCGACACCCTCTCCGGCGGCGAGCTCCAACGAGTGGCGCTCGCGGCAGCCCTGGTCAACCGCCCCAAGCTCGTCCTCCTAGATGAGCCGACGTCGCAACTCGACCCCGTGGCGGGCGACGAGTTGATCTGGCTCCTGCGCCGCCTCAACGAGGAGTGGGGCGTAACGATCCTCCTAGCCGAGCATCGTCTGGAGCGCTGCCTGGCCGCCGCCGACCGAGTAATCGCCATGGACTCGGGTGCCATCTCCTTCGACGGCCCTCCAAGAGACTTCCTCGCCTGGGCCCAGCAAGCCGACACGGCCCTGGAGACCCCAGCCGCACGTCTCTTCTCGCTCGCGGGAATCGAGCCCCTCCCCGTCGGCGTCCGCGACGCTCGCAGCATCCTCAGCTCAACCGATGCGCAGCTCGGGCGGGTGGCGGACCCGGGGGGGTGTCCCCCGAGCAGCGGCGTTAGTTTTTCGCCCCACCCGCCACCTCGGACGGCCGAAAAACAACGCGGCGAAAAACCCAGCAAGCGGGGGACACCCCCCCGGGTCCGACAGGACCCGCCCGCTGTGGCCACCCGTGACCTCTGGGTAGAGCTGCGCCAAGGAGACGAGCCCCACGACGTGCTGAAGGGAATCGACCTGACGATCGACCGCGGCGAGCGCGTAGCTCTGATGGGCCGCAACGGCGCCGGCAAGAGCACGCTGCTGCGAACGCTGGCGGGCCTCGTCAACCCGGCGCGGGGGAAGACCGAGATCTCGGGCGAGATGGCCCTGCTGACGCAGAACCCAAGCGATTATCTGGTCCGCGAGCGGGTGGGGGATGAGCTGCCGGGTGACGATGGGTTGGCGGCCTTGCGGGTAGTAGGTCTCGAGCACGCGATCGACAGCGACCCGCGCGACCTGTCGGGTGGAGAGCGGCAGCGGCTTGCGCTGGCCATAGCGCTGGCCGGCCGCATGGAAGGCGAGGAGATGCCTGGCCTCGTCGCGCTCGACGAGCCGACCCGCGGCATGGACCGCGCCCGTCGCGGCGACCTGATCGACCTGATCGAGGGCCTTGCCGGCCGCGGCACCGGCGTCCTCGTCGCCACCCACGACGTCGAGTTCGCCGCCGGCTTCGCGCGGCGCGTCGTGCTGATGGGCGACGGGGTAGTGATCGCCGACGGCAGCGCCGCCGAGATCCTCTCGGGCGGTTGGTACTTCGCCACCGAGGTCGCGCGTATCCTCGACCTGCCCGGCACGATCACCCCGGAGCAGGGCGCCGCCGCCCTCGACCGGGAGCATCCGCAATGAGCTGGGAGCTGGCCAGCTTCCTCATCCTCGGCGCCGCCCTGCTCGGCGGCTTCGCCTGGTACGAGCGCTCGCGGCCGACCTCGCAGGTCGTCGCCCTGGTCGCCGCCCTGGCGGCGCTCGCCGTCGCCGGCCGGCTGGCCTTCGCCGCGCTGCCCAACGTCAAGCCGACCACCGACATCGTCATCTTCGCCGGCTATGCGCTCGGTCCGGCGCCCGGCTTCGCCGTCGGCGGCCTCGCCGCGCTCGTCTCCAACTTCTGGTTCGGGCAGGGTCCCTGGACCCCGTGGCAGATGGCGGGGTGGGGGATGTGCGGGATCCTGGGCGCCGGCCTGGCGGTCGTGCGCCCGCGTGCGGGCCGCCTCACCCTGGCCGTCGTCTGCGCCCTGGCCGGCATCGCGTACGGCGCTCTGCTGAACTTCTCCTTGATGGCGACCTACGGAGGGGACCTCTCATGGCAGCGCTTCCTTGCCCTGGAGGCCCGCGCCGTGCCCTTCGACGCCGCTCACGCGATCGGCAATGCCGCCCTTGCCCTGGTCGCCGGGCCGGCGATGATCCGGATGCTGGTCCGCTTCCGCGAGCGCTTCGAGTGGCGCGCTCCGGCCGTCGCCTCGGTGCTGCTGTTGGCGCTCGCCCTGGCCAGCGTGCTGCCGGCCCGCGCCCAGGCCTCGGAAACGAGTCGCGCCGCCGACTGGCTGGTCGCGGCGCAGAACGCCGACGGCGGCTGGGGATCCTCGCCCGGCCACAGCTCGGCGACCGATATGACCGCCTGGGCGATGCTGGGCCTCGAGGCGTCCGGGCGCAACCCGCTCGATGTATCCCGCGAAGGGCACAACGCGGTCGGCTACCTGCGCGGCCACGTCGACGAGCTGGGCAGTCCGGGCGACTACGCCCGCACGATCCTCGCCCTCGAGGGTGCCGGCGTCGACCCACGCGGCTTCGGCGGCCACGACCTGGTCTCGGCACTGATCGACCAGCGCCGCAACAACGGCTCCTATGAAGGCTGGCCCGGTTCGACGTCGTTCGCGGTGATCGCGCTGCGGGCCGCGGGCGGGGCCGGCATCGACCAGTCGATCTCCTGGCTGGCCAAGGTCCAGAACGGCGATGGCGGCTGGGGCGACGTGCCCGGCTCGCCGAGCACGGCCGACGGCACCGGTGCCGCGATGCAGGCGATGCCCACCAGCAGCGTCGCCAAGCACGGCCTCGGCTACCTGCGCAACGTCCAGCGGCCGAGCGGCGGCTTTGCGACCGGCGCCTCGGGAGCGGTCAACGCCCAGTCGACCGCCTGGGCCGTGCAGGGGATGGTGGCGGTGGGCACCGACCCCGCCTCGGTGAATGAGCAGGGCAAGAGCCCGCTCGAATACCTCGCCGCCCGCCAGGACGCCGACGGCCACTACCGCTACTCGGCGTCGAGCGATCAGACGCCCGTCTGGGTCACCGGCCAGGTGCTGGCGGCGACGGCCGGCGACTCCTTCCCGGTGCCCCCGGTCCCACGCGCCGCGCAAAATCCGCCGGCAAGCAGTGAAAGCAGTGACTCGGCCTCGGCGGCACCGGTCGTGCCACCCTCCACCGGCTCGACCCAGGAACTGCTCGAATCGCTCAATCAAGCAGGCGGTAACGGCAGCGCCCCGCCGGCCGCCGGCGGTGGCGGCGGCAGTCCCTCGACCAAGCCGCCCTCAGGGGGCGGTGGCGTCATTCCCGGCATTCCCCAAGAAGCCATCCCCGAAGGCGACGAAGCGGAACCGGCTCCCACCGAGCCCGCCGCGCCCCGTTTCGAAGCAAGCGACAACCCCGGTCCCGAGCCCTGGGCGCCGCTCGGCATCGGCCTCGCAACCGCCGGCGTAGCCCTCGGCAGCGTCCTCTTCCTGGGCCGCCGTTTCAGCTGGTAGCCGGCGGGCTATACGCTCGCCACATGGATGTCGAGACCGCGATTCGCACTCGCCGCACCCACAAGGCCTTCGGGCCGGAGGCGCTCTCGCGAGAGCAGATCGAGGAGCTGCTCGAGCTGGCGCGCTGGGCGCCGAACCACAACCTGACCGCGCCCTGGCGCTTTCGCGTCGTCGGGCCGGGGGCGTTGGTGCGGCTGAAGGAGGCCGCCGGGCCCGAGGGCGCCGCCAAGCTCGACCGCGCCCCGACGCTCATCGTCGTCTCCTGCCTGCTCTCAGGCGACCCGGTGCAAGACGAGGAGGACCTGCACACGGCCGCCGTCGCCTCCTACATCGTCCTGCTCGCCGCCCACGCCCGCGGCCTCGCCGGCTACTGGCGCACGCCGGGCCTGCTGCGCTCGGCCGCGGGCCGCGCCGCGGTCGGCCTGCCCGACGGCGAGCGCTTCGTCGCCCTCCTCCACCTCGGCCGCCGGCGGCAGGAGAAAGAGCCGCCGGAGCGCCCGCCGGTGGCGCAGACCACCACCTACCTCGACTGATGGCCACCGGATGCTGACCCGCGCCGCGGCCCTGCGGGAGATCGCCGGCAAGCGCTTCGAGGTGGTCGTGATCGGCGGCGGCATCACCGGCGCCGGCGTCGCCCTCGACGCCGCCTCGCGCGGTTACTCGGTGGCGCTGCTGGAGCGCGGCGACTACGCCGTCGGCACCTCCAGCCGCTCCTCGAAGATGGTCCACGGCGGCCTCCGCTACCTGCAGAACTTCGACCTCGGCCTGGTCCGCGAGGCACTGCTGGAGCGCCAGCTGATGGTGCAGCTGGCGCCGCACCTCGTCTACCCGACGCCGTTCCTCGTCCCCTCCTTCGCCGAGGAGCGGCGCGACCGAAAACTCGGCATGGGGCTCAACATGTACGACGTGATGGCGACCACGCGGGTCGGCCGTAGCCGTCGCGAGATGCGCTCCTCCAAGGACGAGGACGAGGACTTCTACTGGTCGCCGGACCGGCACCGCACGATCGGCCGCGACGAGCTCCTCGAGATGGTCCCCTCGCTGGAGTCGCGCGATCCCAACGACGCCTACCTCTTCTACGACTGCCAGACCGACGACGTGCGGCTGGTGCTGACGATCCTCGGCGAGGCCGAGCGCTTCGGGGCGGTGATGCTGAACGGCGCCGAGGTGACCGAGGTGCTGACCCGGGACGCCCGCGCGGTCGGCGTCGCCGCGGTCGAGGCGGAGTCGGGCGAGCGCTTCGAGGTCGAGGCCGGCAGCGTCGTCAACGCGACCGGCGTCTGGGCCGACCGGATCGGCGCCGAGGTGGCCGACGAGGAGGACGTGCCGCGGATCTCGCCCAGCCGCGGCACCCACGTCCTGGTCGACCGCGCCGACCTCTCCACGGGCAGCGCCGCCTGCATCGTCCCCGCCGGCGAGGACCGCCACATCTTCGCCCTGCCCTGGTACGGCAGGACGCTGATCGGCACCACCGACAACGACTACGCGGGCGACATCGACCACCCCCGGCCGGGCGAGGCCGACGTCGAGTACCTGCTTGACGCGGTCAATGCCTTCTTCGGTACCGCGCTGAGCGAGGCCGACCTCGTCGGCGCCTACGCCGGCGTGCGGCCGCTGCTCTCGACCGGCGACCCGAAGAAGTCGGTCGAACATCTCGCGCAAAGCCGAGCTGTATGAGACCTCGTCGGGGATGCTGACGATCACCGGAGGCAAGCTCACCACCTGGCGGCGGATGGCGAAGCAGACGGTCGACCGGCTGGTCGAGCGCGAGGGCCGCGAGGCGCCCTGCCACACGGCGGAGATCCCGCTCGGCATGGAGGCGCGGCCGGAGGACCTGGAGGCGCCGGAGGGGGTGGGGGAGGAGAGCGTCGCCCAGCTCAAGTTCCGTTACGGACACGCGGCGCGGGCCGTGCTGCGTCTCGCCCGCGAGGACCCGAAGCTGGCCGCGCCGATCGTCCCCGGCCGCCCCGACCTGCTCGCCGAGGTGGCGATCGCGGCGCGGCTCGAGCAGGCGCGCTGCGTCGCCGACGTGCTCCTGCGGCGCACCCGGCTCGGGCTCCTGGCGGCGCCGCGGCTGCGCGGCACCGACGTCGCCCGTTCGGTTGCCGCCGTGCTCGGCGAGGAGCTCGGCTGGTCGCGACGGCAGGTCAAGCGCGAGGCCGAGGCCTGGCCGGCGGCGCTCGCCGAGGCCGGAACCGACGTCGCCGCGGCCGGAAGTGCATCGCGACGGCCCGGTTGAATAGCCTGCAACGACGATGACGAAAGCCGAACTCGAGTCCAAGCACATTGCCGAGCTGCACGAGCTCGCCGCCGACGCCGGCGTCGAGCGCTACCGGATGCTGCCCCGCGCCGAGCTGATCGACAAGCTCGCCGGCGGTGGCGGCGGTGGAGCGCCGAAACAGAAACGCGAGCGCTCCGGGGGGGACTCCGGTCAGCGCAGGCAGCGCAATCGCAGCCGCAAACCTCGCGAGGGGCGCGGCGACCGCGAGCCGCGCGGGGAGCGCCAGGAGCGCAAGCCGCGCGAGGGTCAGAAAAGCGAGCGACAGCAACCGGCTCCGCCGCGCGAGCCTGTCGCAGCGCCGCCGGCCGACGCCGCACCCGCCGGCGAGCGCCCCAAACGCAAACGCCGCCGCCGGCGCTGGGGCCGCCGTCCCAAGGGCGTCCGCCTTCACGATTTGCTTCTGCCCTCCGCCTCCGGCCGTCAGGCGATCGTCTACGCCGAGAGCCGCGCCGCCTGCACGGCGTTGCTGCGCGAGGTTGCGGCCGAGCTGTCCGGTGCCTCCGGCGGCCCAGACCCGATCGCCCTGCTCGTCGACCCGACACCGGAGGAGCTCGCCGACTGGAAGCGCGAGGCGCCCAAGGCCGAGATCGTCTCCGCCGGCAAAGCGAAACACGCCGAAGACGCCCTCGCCCAGGCTCGCTCCCGGGCCGGCGCCGGCGAGGACGTGATCGTCCTGATCGACTCCCTGAGTCGCTTCGCCGAGACCTTCGGCGGCGGCGACGAGGCCCGCGAGCTCTTCGACGCCGGTCTAGGCGCGGGAGCGGGCTCGCTGACCGTGGTCGCCGCGGTCGAGCGTTCTGGGAGTTAGGGCAACTCAGGCTTCAAGGCCCAGCCCTCGCCAGCAACCCCGACACCGCCAGCTCGCGATCGAAGGGCTCTCCTCGGCCGAGCGGCATCGCGGAGTTAGGATCGATCCGCGGCTTCGCTCGCCGGTTGTGGGCTCGTAGCTCCGCATCGCTGCCGCGAGTGGGGGAGGGAACGGCGGGAACGGGCCTGCCGTCGAGCCGGCGGAAGGCGAGCGAGCCTTCGGCGGCTCGAGCCACTCCGAACCCGCCCTCGTGCACGAGTCGGTGGTGGCGCGAACAGAGCAAGACCAGATTGTCGAGCTTGGTCTGCCCACCCCGTGCCCAGTGAACGATGTGGTGGGCATCGACCCAGCGACGGTTCTCACATCCGGGGAATTGGCAATGGCCTTCGTCGCGGGCGTCGATGGCTCTGCGGATCGAGGCCGGGATCGCCCGGGTCTTTCGCCCCACGTCGAGCACGCTGCCCTCGCCATGGAGGATGGTGAGGAGAGAGGCATCGCAGGCCAACCGTCTCGCCGTCTCGGCGCAGATCGCCGGGCCGTCGTCGATGCGACAGCCGGGGGCCTGCTCGGCGCCTGACAACGCCTCCGCGTCGGCATGGACGATCACCTGGTGGCGCTCGCCGGCAGAGCGGGGGCGGAAGCCCCCCGCCAGGGCGCCCTCGGCGACCTCCATCAGCGCGTCGGCATCGTTGACACGCTGGGAGGGCTTCGGTTCCGCGGAACCGCCTTGGGAGCCGGCCGAGTTGGCCTCTTCGCGCTCGCGAATCGCATCTCGTCCCGCCCCGATTGCCTTGAGGAATAAAGCCCCATCCTCGGGCGCGAGGCGCCCGCGGATGCGCAGGCTGCCGTCCTCCTCCCATTCGCAGGAGAGGAAGCGATCGCGATGGGCGGCCTCGGCGCTTTCAAGCGAAACCGCCCTCCGGTAGCCGCGCACCAACCGCTCCAACTGCGCCGCCGTGGCAAAGCGTGCCATCTCGACCAGCTCCACCTCGATCTCCGGCGTTGCGATGCGCGTCAGCGCCCGCACCTTGGAGTAGCTCAACTCTCCGTGGCCGAACCTCTCGCGGACGAGAGGGAGATTCCCCAAGGCCCGCGCCACCCGCACGTGCTCACGCGCCGAGCGCGGGTCGATCGAGCAGCGCCAGGCAACCCATGCGCCGCAGGAATGAAAGCCCCAGGCCTCATGGCCGCCCCGCCGGTCGAGTTCGGCGATCAGCTCCAGCCAGCGGCAGGTGGCTGCTGCGATGTGCGCGGCCAACTCCCCGATCTCCCGCTCGATCCATTCCGTGGGGGCGGCCTCGAGCTCCGTCTCCGCTCCAATGGGGACCGCCTTAGCCTTTGCGCCTGCCTCCACGAACATATGTTCGATAGTACGGAAGGGGTCGGACAGAAGATTGCATCCGACAACCGACCGCAGGCCTGAAACCGTGTGCTTTTGGTCGTCTCAAGGCGGTTCCGCGGAACCGCTCAGTACGTGTCGCGTGGATACCACACCAACCGATCGCCGAGAAGATGCTGATCGAGGCGCTTCCCGTGAGGGTCGAGCGGTTCCTCGACCTCGATACCGAGATCGAGGACGATCCGAATGACCGGCTTGCCGATCTCTCGGAGCAAATCGGACTGGCTACGAGACGTTGGCTTCGGGCTCAGGAACGGGATTCGGTTGTGTGGCCCGACTCCTCGGCGTCCCTTGACTGGCCGTCGGTGGTGCCTCTTGTCTCGGTACCGCGAAAGTTCTCTCAAGAAAAGGGAGGTGCGAGCGTGGGCGAACCCGGCAGCGTGAATCCAAGGCACTTCCAGCAGCCGAAGGTGCTCTACCGGGGTGACAACCTGGACCTTCTCCAGCAGATGCCCGGCGAAAGCATCGACCTGATCTACCTTGACCCGCCGTTTTTCTCAAACCGCAACTACGAGGTCATCTGGGGCGACGAGGCAGAGATCCGCAGCTTTATGGACCGCTGGGAGGGCGGTATCGAGCATTACCTGGGCTGGATGAAGCCTCGTATCGAGCACATGCATCGTGTGCTCACTGGATCTGCCGGCCATGATCGGTGAGATAAAGGCAAACTGGCGAAGAATGGTGGAGCGATGGGAGCGATGACGAGGAAGAACAGCGAGGCGACCGAATTGGCATTCGATCGCGTTACCGAGCTGATGCTGGCAGAGGAGATCGACGTGCCGAACGGCGCGGTCTTCATCCCCGCGGACCTGCCGACTTTCGAGGAAATCATGGACGTTCGGCTTGCCGGAGAGAAGCCGATCGTCGTTATCTACGCCGACGGGACGGAGCAAATCGTCGAGCCGCACGGCGCGGTAATAGAGAGAACTGACTGAGGCCGTCTGACCGGCGCATCTCGGCGTCCTCGGCCGTTCGCGTGCGGAGCACGCCACACGGCCTGCGTCCTTGATCTGCTTGGTCAGACGACCTCAGCGCCGGTAGGCGATGCGGCGCCAGGACGGCTCTTTGGAGAGCTCGATCAGCTCGTTGCTGCGATCGGGCTGGACGTAGCCGAAGGTCTGGGTGGAGTCGTCGAAGACGACGTCGAGCTCGCCCTCCTTGACCCGCTGGTCGAGCCAGGCGCCGCGGAAGACGAGCCGGCGCAGCCAGTGGACGAGGCTGCGGTTGGAGGGGCCGACCAGGTCCTCCCAGTTGACGTTGATGTGCTCGCCGAGCTCTGAGCTGGGCTCGGAGATCTCGCCATTGACGGCGAGGTCGAGCAGATCCTCGAGCTCCTCGCGGCTCAGCCCCTGCTGAACGAAGCCGAGTTTGACCGCGGCCTGCTCGACGCGCTGGCCGAAGTCGCCCTCGTTGAAGGCAAAGCGGAGCTCTCCGTACTCGAGTACGTAATCGGAGCCAGACTCGTAGTTCCCTCTGCGGGTCGTCTTCTTGTTCATTGAGTTGAAGCCAATCCAGCCGTCGCAAGCCCAGCGAACGGCAGGTGCTGGATCATGCCTGTCATCGTAGCCGCGTGCCTTCAGACGGCTACCACTGAACGAGGTTTTGCGTGCCTTGATCGACCTTCACTGCCACATCCTTCCCGGCGTCGACGACGGGGCGCTCGACATCCGCGACAGCGCCGGGCTGGCCCGCCAGGCGGCGGGGGACGGGATCGAGGCGATCTGCGCGACGCCGCACATCCGCCACGACCACGACGTTCGCATCGACGAGCTGGCGGGTCGGGTCGAGTCGCTCAACCGCCACCTGCGCGGCGAGGGCATCCCGGTCACGGTGCTGACCGGAGGCGAGGTGGCGGAGACCGCGGTCGAGGACCTGAGCGAGGAGGAACTGAGCAAGGTGGCGCTGGGCGAAGGTCGCTGGGTGCTGCTGGAGCCTGCGCCGGGGCCGCTAGGCGACAGCCTGCGGGGCCGGGTCGAGCACCTTGCGGAACGCGGCCACCGGGCGCTGATCGCCCATCCTGAGCGTCACCTCTCCGAGGACATGTACGAGCGCATCGCCGGCCTGGTCGCCGCCGGGGCCCTGGTTCAGGCGACCGCCGACTTCTTCCTGCGCGAGCAGACGGCGGCCGGGATGCTCGCCCTCGCCGAGGCCGGCCTGGTCCACGTGCTCAGCAGCGACGCCCACTCCTCGCACGGCGGCCGCCCGGCCAAGATGGCAGCGGCCTTCGAGCGGCTGGCCGAGGTAGAGCCGCCGGCCTCGCATCTGGCCTGGATGCGAGACGAGGCGCCGCGCGCGATCGTCGAAGGCGAGGAGCTCGAGCCTCCCTTTTAAAGCAGGCGCAGCTCGACCCGCTTGGCGAGGTCGTCGACGACGGCGCGGTCGCCGCTGCCGAGGCCGTGGCGGAGGAAGTTGGCGGCGCCGGCGGCGGCGCCGATCCGCAGCGTCTCCTCCCACTCGAGGCCGGCGGCCATGCAGGCGGCGAGGCCGCCCATCATCGAGTCGCCGCATCCCTCGCGGGCGCCGCGCTCGAAGCGCGGTGGGATCAGCTCCCAGGCTTCCTCGCCGCGCACCACCAGCGCCGGCTGCTCGGCGCGGGTGACGATCGCCGCGCCGGCACCCGCGTCCAGCAGGCGCTCGATCGCGGCGCGCATCCGGGCCGGGGTATCGACCGGCCCCTCGATGTACGTGGCGAGCTCCCAGTCGTTGATCTTGACCAGGTCCGGCTTGCCCTCGAGGGCGCTGTCGAGCCGCGGTGGCGAGAGGTCGACGACCACCGGAGTGCCGTTGCCGCGCACGTCGGCGACCAGGTCGCCGTAGATCTCCAGCGGCAGAGCCTCGCCGGGGTAGGGGCCGCAGAGGGCGAGCACGTCAGCGTCGAGCGCCGCCGCGCAGGCGATCGAGAAGAGGTCGTCGATCTCGTGGCGGGAGGGGGGCAGGCTGGCGCTCTGGGCGACCGGCACGCGCTCGCCGCCGCGGCGGTCGTGGATGTAGGCGCCGGTCGCGGCCGCGGTCTCGACCAGGCGTAGCTCGATCGGGAGCTGTTCGAGCAGGGGCCGCAGCACGGTGCCGCTCTCGCCGCCGATGAAACCGCAGAGCGTCGCCTCGGCGCCGAGCTCGGCTGCCATCCGCGCTACCCAGACGCCCTGGCCGGCGGCGTGCAGGTGGATGTCGTCGCCGCCCTCCGCCGTCAACGCCTCGATCGTGGTCGAGAGCATCGGGTGGGGACCGAAGATCGCGACCTTGCCGGCGGGGCGCATGCAGGGAGGCTAGAGGGGGGAGGAAATCGTCGGCTGACGACTTAACTCAGCGTGCCCCCTCGACGCCTGCGAGATCTCCCGTCCGCGACCGTCCTCGCCCGCGACTTCCCGGTCGCCTCGACCCGCCGCGCCCGCCTGCTCGGTCTCTCCCACCTGCACGTCGACGAGGCGGGGCCGGGGCTCTTGATCCCGCGCTGCCGCGGCGTCCACACCTTCGGCATGCGCTTCGCGCTCGATCTCGTCTTCCTCGACCGCGACGGTCGGCCCTGCTCGGTGAGGCGAGGAGTGCCGCCGCGTCGGTTTGCCTGGGATCGACGGGCGAGCGCCGTGCTCGAGTTGCCCGCTAACTCCGGGCTTTGGCCTCTCGATCGCCCGTGAAGGGGGGGAGAGTTTTCGTCTCGGCGCCCTTAAGGGGTGCATGCTTCCCCAGAGACGAGAAATCGCCAGCGTCGTCGTCTGCGAGGACGACACCGAGACCCTCGAGCTGCTCTGCGACAACCTGGTCGCCGACCGCTTTGGCGTGCTGCCGGCGCCGAGCGCTTCCGATGCATTGCGGCTCTGCCGCTACAAGCAGCCGGATCTGATGCTGCTCGACCTGACCCTGCCCGATGCTTCGGGGCTCGACGTGCTCCAGGAGATCCGCGAAGCGGACGGCATCGTCTCGCGCTTCGACCCGCGCCTGCCGGTGATCGTCCTCAGCGGGCGCGGTTCCGACCAGGATCGCGTGCGCGGTCTCGAGTTCGGCGCCGACGACTACGTGGTCAAGCCCTACGTCTACTCGGAACTGCGGGCGCGGATCGCCGCGGTGCTGCGGCGGGTGGACCAGCGCAGCAGCGGTCCGATCCGGGTCGGCGACATCGTCGTCGACCCGGGCCGGCGCCGCGCCTGGGTCGGTGGGCGTGAGGTGCGGCTGTCCAAGAAAGAGTTCTCGCTGCTGCGGGTGCTCGCGGTGGACCCACACCGGGTCTTCTCCAAGCGCGAGCTGTTGGGTGAGGTCTGGGGTCATCGGATGCCGACCAAGACCCGCACGCTCGACTCGCACGCAAGCCGTCTGCGGCGCAAACTGGACCCCGAACGGGCGCGTTTCGTGATCAACTGCTGGGGCGTCGGATATCGCCTCCTCGACGGATGATCGAGCTGGCTGAGATCGCCGTCGGCTGGCCGCTCGCCACCACGATGGCGGCGGTGGCCGCCGCGCAGGGGTTGCGCAACGGTCGCCGGCGCGGCGCTCTCAACGAGGCGCTGCACGAGCTGCGCCGACCGCTGCAGGCGATCGCCCTCGCGGGCGCCGGCCCGGTCGGCTCGCCGCCGGCGATCGAGAGCTCGGTCCGCCTCGCCGCGGCGGCGCTGGATCGTCTCGACCACGAGGTAAACGGCGGCAGTTCGCTGCGGCGGCCGGCGGAGGCGGTGGAGATGCGGCCGCTGCTCGAAGCCGCGGTGCGGCGCTGGCGGGCTCGGGCGAGCCTCGGCGACGGTTCGCTGGGCCTGCGCTGGCGCGCCGGGCACGCGGTTGTGATCGGCGACCGGGTCGAACTCGCCCAGGCCCTCGACAACCTGATCGTCAACGCGATCGAGCACGGAGGGCCGGAGATCTCGATCGATGCCAGGCCGCACCGGGGCCGGGTGCGGATCGTCATCGCCGATTCGGGTCGGGCCGCGCGCCCGGCTGCTCGTCGCGATAACCCGGCAGACGTGATCGCGCGTCTCTCCGGGCGCCGGCGCCATGGTCATGGGCTAGCCGTCGTCCGCCAGGTGGCCGCGGCACACCGGGGGCGCTTCGCGCTGCGGCGCTCCGAGGCCGGATCGCTCGCCCTGCTCGAGCTTCCGCTTGCCGGCGACCGGGGCGCTCTCGCGGCATGAGCCGGCGCAGGCGAGCGCTCGCGTTCCTGTTGCTGGCGCTCCTCGCCGCCGCCGGCGCCGCGGCGATCGCCGCGGGCTACGGAGCGAGTGCCGTCAGCGGCTACGGCCCGCTGCGGCCTGTGGTGGTGCTCGGCGCAAGGATCGCGGCCGGCCGGCGGGTCGGGCCGGAGGAGATCGGCTCGGCCCTCACCGTGCGGCGCGTCCCGGCCCGGTTCGTTCCGCCCGGAGCGCTGCTTGCGCCGGGGGAAGCGCTGGGCCTGGTCGCCCGCGCGCCGCTGCCACCCGGGTCTTACCTGCTCGGCGCGCAACTCGGCGTCGCCCGCAAGGCGAGTCGCGCGGCCCCGGGCCTCACGGGTGGGCGGCGGCCGGTTGAGATCGCCGTCAGCGGCGCCGATGCGCTGCTGGCGGGCGGGCCGTCTCCGCCTCGGTCGAGGGTCGACGTCGTGGTGACGAGCGAACCGGCCGCCGGCGGTCCGGGTCGGACCTATGTCGCCGCGCCCCGCGTCCCCCTGTTGGCGCTGCGGCCGGGTTCCGAAGGCCCGGGTCTTGGAACGACCGCCGCGGCGACGCTGGGCTTGACCAAGAGCCAGGCGCTGCGGCTGATCGCCGCCGAGAGCTTCGCCCGCAAGGTGACCCTCCTGCCGGAGGACTGACTCCACGTGGAGGCGCGGCAAAGGCATCTGGAGGACCTCGCCGATTCGTTGCGCGGCCGGCTGATCGACGCGCGGCGCGAAGCCGCCGCTGCCGGCTCGCCGCCATCCGAGGAGTTGGCCGCGGAGGTGTCTGGCCTCGTGCGGCGGCAAGCGGCGCTGCTCGCCTCCGCCGATCGGGAAGCGCTCGTCGCGCGGGTGCTGCGCGACACCGTCGGTCTCGGACCGCTGGAGGACCTGCTGGCCGACCCCGGCGTCGAGGAGGTGATGGTGAACGGGCCGGGCCAGGTGTATGTAGAGCGGGGCGGGCGGATCGAGGCGACCGACGCCTGCTTCGCCGACGAGGAGGAGCTGCGCAACACGATCGAGCGGATCCTCGCGCCGCTCGGCCGCCGCATCGACGAGCTCAGCCCGATGGTCGACGCCCGTCTCGCCGATGGCTCGCGGGTCAACGCGGTGATCCCGCCGCTGGCCATCGACGGACCGGCCCTCTCGATCCGCCGCTTCGGCGCCAGCCGGCCCGGAGCGCGCGAGCTGGTCGAGCTCGGGACCCTCACCGAGCCCCAGGTCGAGCTGCTCGAGCGGGCTGTCGGCGAACGACGCAGCGTCCTCGTCAGCGGTGGCACCGGCTCCGGCAAGACGACTCTGCTCAACGCGATCTCGGCCTTCGTCTCGCCGGAGGAGCGCCTGGTGACGATCGAGGACGCGGCCGAGCTGCGCCTGCGGCGACGCCACGTCGTGCGGCTGGAGAGCCGCCCGGCCGGGGTCGAGGGAAGGGGAGAGGTGACGATTCGCGATCTGCTGCGCAACGCGTTGCGGATGCGACCCGACCGGATCGTGATCGGCGAGGTGCGCGGCGCCGAGGCGCTGGACCTGCTCACGGCGCTCAACACCGGCCACCGCGGCGCGCTCTCGACGGTGCACGCCAACTCGCCGGCCGATGCCCTCGCGCGTCTGGAGACCCTGGCTCTGATGGCCGGGCTGGGGCTGCCGCACGAGGCGATCGCCACGCAGGTCCGCCGCGGCATCGACCTCGTCGTCCACCTCGAGCGGCGCGAGGACGGCTCCCGCCGCGTCACCGAGATCGCCGATGTGGCGGCGGCCGGATGAGCGGCGCCCCGGGGCCGCTGGTGCCGATTGTCGGTGCCGCCGCGGGGGGCCTGGCGGCGCTTGCGGCTCGCGAAGCCGTGCTCGCCACTCCGGCGGTCGCTCAGTGGTTACGGCTTGCGCTGGAGCCATTGCGCCGGGCGGGGGAGGAGGGTTATGTCCCCTCGACCGTGGAGCGGCGCCGGCTCGCCGCGGTCGGTGCCGGCGCAGCGCTGCTCGGCGGCTGGTTCCTGGCCGGGGCGATGGTCGCGGTGCCGCTGGCGATTGCCGGTCCTGGGGTGGCGGGATGGGCGGTGTCGAATCGCCGCCGTCGCTACCGGCGGGTTCTCGAGCGCGCCCTGCCCGAGGTCGCGGCGGCGATCGCGGATTCGCTTGCCGCGGGCCGTTCCCTGCGGGCCTCGCTACCGGCGGCGGCGTCATCGGTAGACGGTCCAGCCACGGTCGAGCTGGCCCGGCTGGGGGCGGAGCTCGAGCTGGGGGCGCCGACGGGGGTGGCGATCGAGAGCTGGAGATCCCGGATGCGCTCGGCAAGGGTCGATGCCTTCGCGATGGCGCTGCTCAGCCAGCAGCGTGCCGGCGGCGACCTCGCCGGCCTTCTGCGCCGCTTCGCCGAAGGGGCCGCCGAGCGCGACCGCGCCGCCGACGACGCCCGCTCGGCAACCGCGCAGGCGCGCTTCACCGGGCTGCTCGTCGTCGCGATGCCGAGTGGCGGTGCGCTCTTCGCCGAGCTGATCCAGCCCGGATTCCTCGCCAGGGTGCTGGCCGCTCCGGCATCGGCGGTCCTGCTTGCGCTGGCCGTGGTCCTGCAGCTCGCCGGCTTCGTCGCGATCCGGCGCTTCTCCCGGGTGGCCGAGTGAGGCTTGCCCGGGAGAGCGGCCGCCGCCCTCCGCTCGCGGCCAAGCTCGCCTGCGCGGCGGCGGGCGCGGCGGCGGCGCTGCTCGCCGCGCCGGCCGCCCCGGGCCGGCTCGCCTGGCTGGTCGCCGTAGCGCTGCCCGCCGCGGGCTTCGTCCTCCCCGATGCCCTGCTCGAGCGCCGGGCACGGCGACGCCATCGTCGCCTGATCGCCTCGCTGCCGGACGCGCTCGACCTGCTCGCGGTCGGCTCGGCCGCCGGCCGCGCGCCGGCGGCGAGCTTTGCCGAGATCGCCCGCGCCGGCAACGGCCCGCTCGCCGACGAGCTGCGGATCGCGACGGCCGAGCTCGGCTGCGGCCAGCCGCTGGCCGAGACCCTCGTCGCGCTCCGCCAAAGGATCCCGGGGACGGAGATCGCCACCCTCTGCGCCGCGATCGAGCGCTCGCGCCGGCTCGGCTCGCCGCTGGCGGATCAGCTGCGCCGCCAGGCCGCCGCGCTGCGCCGCGACCAGCGCCGCGCGGTCGAGGAGCGAGCCGCCCGCGCCGCCCCCAAGATCCAGCTCGTCGTCGCCCTGATCCTCGTCCCCTCGGTCCTGCTGATGATCGCCGCCGCCCTAATCGCCAACGCCGACGTATTGCTCAGCGGCTTCTAGCTGCTACTCGGTGGACTCGTCGCGTAGCCGCGTGGCGACCGCGGCCGAGGCGGCGCTGATCGTGTCCAGCTCGGCCGCCTTCTTCTTGTGGCCCTTGACGTAGCAGCAGAGGGTGCCATCGACCAGCTCGAAGGCGAACTTGTCCGGGGCCGAGTCGGTCAGCCAGACGATGAAGGTGGGGGAGAAGAGCTGGCGCAGGTGGTTGGCGTCCTGGCCCTTGGCGGCGAAGATCTCGTAGCGCTTGTCGAGCGCCTCGCTCTCCAGCTTGACCCGCTCTTTGGAGCGGCGGAAGACGTCCTCGAACTTCTCCAGGGCGCGCAGGCCTGACTTGCGCCGGCAGTAGAGCTCGGGGACGAAGCCGGCGCACTCGGGGACCTGGGCGAGGCCGACGGTGTAGTGGTAGTAGTTGGTCTGCCGGTTGCCCTCGCTGTCGGTCGTCTCGTCCTCGTACGTATATAGAGCGAGGAGGCCGTCGACTCCCTCGGAGAGGGGGCCGCTCATCGAGCGCTCGGCATAGCGGCTGTCGCCCTTGCGTAGCAGCGGCGTGGCCGGCGGCAGCGGGCCCTTGCCCGCCAGCGCCAGGCCTCGCTGTTCGGCATACGTAATGAAGAAGGCGTCCTCCGCCCGCGAGTCGGCGATCGCGAAGACGACCAGGAGTCCAATCAGGAAGACGGCGCCCGCGGCGGCGGTGCCGATGACGGGGCCGACGAGGATCGCCCCGGCGACGCCGACGCCGACGACGAAGATCGCCAGCAGGACCCAGGTGAGCGGCTTGCCCAGCAGACGCTTGAAGTGGAAGCCGCGCAGGTCGTCGGCGTCGTCGGGCACGGCGGCACCGGCGGATCGGGTGGCTTTCTCGTCTGTCGCACTCATCGAGGTGGCGAGCCTAGCCGCTGCAATCGAGGTTGCGAATGGGACGTCTGTTTGAGGTTGTGTTGCAAAGTGGGAGAAAGTGGGGTACTGTGGCGCTCGAGTTGAAGCCCAGGACCGGGGTGGTGAGGCTCCTCCCACCTCATCACTCCGGTCCTAACTCTTTCTTCCGCCCGCAGAAAGGACCACGGGGATGGCATTTCGGGGTCTCTACGAGCACAGTCTCGATTCCAAGGATCGCCTCACGGTTCCCTCTCGCTTCCGGGCCGCTCTCTCCGACGGGATCGTTCTCTCCAAAGGCTTCGACCCCTGCGTGTGGGTGCATACCACCGCGGAGTTCGAGCAGCTCTCCGACCGCTTCCTCTCGCCGCACAGCCCGTTTGGCAAGGACGCGCGCAGCTTGCGCCGCCGCTTCCACGGCGGCTCGTTCGACGAGACGCTCGACTCGGCCGGTCGCATCCGCGTGCCCAAGCCGCTGATCGAGCACGCCGGCCTCGCCGGCCCGTGCGTCGTGATCGGCGCCGGCGAGTACCTGGAGATCTGGAACGCCGAGGCGTGGGCGAAGCAGGAGGAGGAGCTCGACGCCTCCGCCCCCGAGATCGCCGAGGGCCTCGCCTCGAGCGGAGCGGCGGCCTGACATGGGTCCTCGCCCCGACCGAGTGTCCGCGCCGCTCGACGAGTACTGCATCGAGCCCCAAATAGGGGTCCGATGCAGTACGGGTGGTGGGTCCGCCGTCCCGAGCGCAACCCTTATCTACATGCCGACCGAGCACGAACCAGTCCTTGCCCCCGAGCTGACCGCCCTGCTGGCACCTCAGCCGGGGCAGATCGCCGTCGACTGCACCTTCGGCGGCGGCGGCCACGCGCGCCGGATCGCCGCGGCGATCGGGGCGGAGGGGACGTTGATCGGAATCGACCGCGATCCGGCCGCGCAGGCCCGTTTCGAGCGCTTCGCCGCCGAGGTCCCCTGCCGGACCCGTTTCCTCAGCGGCGACTACTCGGCAGGTCTTCGCGCCCTGCGCGGCGAAGGCATCCGTCCAGACATGGTGTTCATGGACCTCGGAATGTCCTCGATGCAGGTCGACGCCAGGGAGCGGGGGTTCTCCTATTCCTACGACGCCCCGCTCGACATGCGGATGGACACGCGGCAGGAGTTCAGCGCCGCCGACCTGCTCAACGAGTGGCCCGAGTCGCGCATCGCCCAGGCGTTGCGGCGCTTCGGCGAGGAGCGCTACGCCGGCGGGATCGCCCGCGAGATCGGCCGCCGTCGCCCCCTTCACACCACCGCCGAGCTGGTCGACGCGGTCAAGGCCGGGATGCCGGCCTCGGCCCGCTTCGGCGCCGGCCACCCGGCCAAGAAGACCTTCCAGGCGATCCGCATCGCCGTCAACGGCGAGCTCGACGCGCTCGACGACGCATTGCCGACCGCCTGGTCGATGCTGCCGATCGGCGGCCGCCTGGCGGCGATCTCCTTCCACTCGCTCGAGGATCGCCCCGTCAAGCGCTTCCTCGCCGATCGCGCCCGCGGCTGCGTCTGTCCGCCCGAGCTTCCCGTCTGCACCTGCGGACGCGAGCCCGAAGCCGAGCTGCTGACCCGCCGGGCGATCGCGCCGGAAGCGGCCGAGATGGCCGCCAACCCGCGCTCGAAATCGGCCCACCTGCGCGCCGCGGTCAAGATCGCCGAGGCGCAGAGCGCCGGGAGCGCCGCCTGATGGCCGCCGCCGCGACCGCCCGTAAAACCGCCTCGGCTCCGACTCGGGCCCCACGCCGCAAACGCCCCCTCGTCGTAGCCTCAAGTCGCACCGCCCCGGCCCGCAAGGCGCCCGCCCGCAAGCCGGCGCCGGTCCGCCGTCCCGGCGGCCAGCTGATTCCGATTGCGGTCGGCACCGCGACCGCCGTCCGCAACCTCCCCGACTCGAGCCTGATGGTGCGGATGACCCGCGGCCGCGCCTGGATCGCGGTGCTGGGCGTGCTCCTCGTCGGCATCGTCGCGCTCAACGTGGTCACGCTCAGCTTTGCCGCCAGCTCCGGGCACATCTCCCAAAACATCCAGGCCCTGGAAGAAGACAACTCGGTCGCGCGCAGTCGCGACGCGCAGCTCTCCGGCGCCGGGCGGATCGCTCACGACGCCGCCGCACTCGGCCTGAGCGCCGCTGCCGTCGAACAGGTCGGCTCGATACAGGCGAGCCCGCGTGACATCGTGGCCGCGGCGCGGCGCCTGGCCGCTGCCGGAACGGCTTACTGAGGCCGGATGCGCACGATCGAGCGCCGGATCGGTCTCCTCTTCGCCGGCTTTCTGCTCTGTTTCCTGGCGATCGCCGGGCGCGCCTTCTGGCTGCAGGGCGTCCAGGGGGCCAAGCTCGCCTCCGAGGCGGCCTATCAGCAGACCGACGTCGTCACCGTCCCCGGCCTGCGCGGCAGCGTGCTCGACCGCTTCGGCAACCCGCTCGCGGTCTCCGAAGACGCGAAAACGATCTACGCGACGCCCTACCAGGTCAAAAAGCCGCGCCAGACAGCGGCGAAGCTGGCTTCGATCCTCGGTCTCGAAGAAGCCGAAGTCTTGAAGAGCCTGGGCGAAGAATCGGGCTTTGCCTACGTCGCGCGCAAGGTCGCCGTGCCGACCGCGGCACGGGTCGCGCGGCTCGAACTGCCGGGCATCGGCGAGCTGCCGGACAGCAGGCGCACCTACCCGCAGGGGGACCTGGCGGCGCAGACGATCGGCGCCGTCGGCGATGAAAACCAGGGCCTGACCGGGCTCGAGATGGGCGAGGAATCGGTCCTGCACGGCACCGACGGCGAACGGCGAGTCGTCAACGACGCGCTCGGCGAACCGATCCGGCTGGAAACGGTGAAGGAAGCCAGCGACGGCGAAAACCTGCAGCTGACGCTCGATCCGGCGATCCAGAAGGAGACCGAGCAGGCGCTGGCCGAAATCGGCGAAACCTACGCGCCGAAGGGCGCCACCGCGATCGTGATGGACCCGCGCGACTCGCAGGTCCTAGCGATGGCCAACTGGCCGCCGGTCGATCCGAGCGACCTCGAAAACGCCAACCCCGAAGACCTGATCAACCGTGCCACCGGCTTCACCTACGAGCCCGGTTCGACCTTCAAGGCGTTCACCGTCTCGGCGGCGCTGGAAGAGGGGCTGGTCACCCCGGAAACGACCTTCACGCTGCCGCCCCAGCTCCACGTCGCCGACCGGGTCATCGAAGACGCCGAGCCGCGCGGGACGGTGACCCTGAGCGTCGCCGAAATCCTCTCCCACTCCTCCAACGTCGGCGCCGCGACGATCGGCCTGCAGGTCGGTTCCGAAAAATTCTCCCGCTGGATCAACCGCTTCGGCTTCGGCCGGCCGACCGGCGTGCAGTACCCGGCCGAGGAGCAGGGCCTCGTGCCGTCGCTGGACGAATACTCGGGCTCGACGATGGGCAACCTGCCGATCGGCCAGGGCCTCGGGGTGACGCCGATGCAGATGATCGCCGGTTACGCCGCGATCGCCAACGGCGGCATGCTGCGCCCACCGCAGCTGGTCGAGAAGGTCGGCGAGGAAGCGGTCGAAGAGCCGCACGGGCACCGGGTGATCTCACCGCTCGTCGCCGAACAGGTGCGGACGATGCTCGAGGGCGTGCTCGCACCGGGTGGTACGGCTTCCGAGGTCAGCGTGCCCGGCTACACGCTGGCGGGCAAGACCGGCACCGCCCAGGTCGCCGAAAACGGCACCTATTCCGAAACGAAGTTCATCGCTTCCTTCATCGGCTTCGCGCCGGCGGCGGATCCGCGTCTGCTCGTCGCGGTGGTTGTCGATCAGCCGCAGGGGGAAATCTACGGTGGGTCGGTGGCGGCGCCGGCTTTCGGCAAAATCGCGGCGTTTGCTCTGCCGTATCTCGGTGTGCCGCAGGAATAGGTGGTCGGGGGGCCCCCCGACCTAGAATCGCCTGCGTGAGACTGGATGAGCTAGTCGCCGCGGCCGGGGACGCCCGATTGGTTGGCGACACAGCGACCGAGATTCGCGAGCTTGCTTATGACAGTCGCCGGGTGGAGTCCGGGACGCTTTTCTTTTGCGTGCCGGGGGAGAAGGTCGATGGGCATGCGTTTGCTGCCGCGGCTGTTGAGGCCGGGGCTGTGGGCCTGGTGGTTGAGCGGGAGCTGGAGTTGGATGTGGTGCAGGTGGTGGTTCCTGACGCTCGGGCCGCCATGGCTCCGCTTGCCGCGCGCTTCTTTGGGGATCCGACCTCGGAGTTGAAGGTGGCCGGGATCACCGGGACCAACGGGAAGACGACTACGGCTTTTCTGGTGCGGGAGATTTTGGAGTCGGCGGGGGTGCGGTGCGGGTTGTTGGGGACGGTCAAGCAGGTCGTCGGGGGAGTCGAGGAGGAGGTTGAGCGGACCACGCCTGAGGCGATCGATCTTCAGCGGACCTTTCGGCGGATGGTCAACGGGGGGGACGCGGCGTGCGTCATGGAGGTCTCTTCGCATGCGCTTGCCCTGCGCCGGGCCGGGGAGATTCATTTCGACGTCGCCCTCTTCACCAATCTCACCCAGGATCACCTCGACTTCCACGCCGATATGGAGGACTACTTCCGCTCGAAGCGACTGCTGTTCGAGATGGCGCCGGAAACGGCGATCGTCAACGTCGATGACCCGTACGGGCGGCGCTTGGCGGAGGAATTCGAGTGCGTGACGTTTTCGTCCGAGGGGGGCGATGCCGACCTCGTGGCAGGTGATGTCGGCATCACCCCCCTCGGTGCGGAGTTCAGCGTGGGAGAGGTCGCGGTGCGAACGCTTTTGCCTGGCGATTTCAACGTCTCCAATGCGCTGGCTGCGTTCGCCGCGGCAATGGCGATGGGCGTCGAGCCGGAGATCGCCGCGGCCGGACTGGCCCAGGCGGCCGCTCCACCGGGGCGCTTCGAGCCGATCGACGAGGGGCAGGACTTCACGGTCCTCGTCGACTATGCGCACACGCCCGATTCGCTGGAGAACGTGTTGCGGGCGGCGCGGCGTTTGGGCGAGGGGCGGGTGATCTCGGTCTTCGGCGCCGGCGGCGACCGTGACCGGAGCAAGCGGCCGCGGATGGGTCGCGCCGGCGCCGAACTCTCGGACCTGGCGATCGTCACCTCCGACAACCCGCGCTCCGAAGACCCGGAGGCGATCGTCGCCGAGATCCTCGCCGGAATCGAGGATCGCGACGGGGTGGTGGAGGAGGTCGACCGGCGTGCCGCGATTGCGCTGGCGCTGGCGCGGGCTGAGCCCGGCGACACCGTCGTCATCGCCGGCAAGGGCCACGAGCAGGGGCAGGAGTTCGAGAACGGCCGCAAGCTGCCCTTCGACGACCGCGATGTGGCTCGCGAGGAGCTGCGCCGGTTGTGAACCTGACCGCCGAGCAGATCGCCGAGGCGATGGGCGCGGAGATCGTCGCCCGCGGGGTGGCGGGCTCTCCGCGGCGCGGCATCATCGATTCCAGCCAGGCGGGCGCGGGGGACCTCTTCTTCGGCCTGCGCGGCGAGCGGGTCGATGGCGGCGAGTTCGCGCCCGCGGCTCTCCGGGACGGTGCCTGGGGCGCGGTCGTGGGGACGACGGTCGCGCGTTCGTCCTTTGTCCCGAATAGCGGTACAAAAGACGAACGCACTCCTCTCGGGGGCTGGGTTTTTGCGGTGGACGATCCGCTTGCGGCCCTGCAGGCGCTGGCGCGTGCCTGGCGTCGCGAGCTCGGCGCGCCCGTTGTCGGCGTCACCGGCTCGGTCGGCAAGACCTCGGTCAAGGACATCGCCCGGGCGCTACTGCCCGGTCGCGTCCACGCCAACCGCGAGAACCTCAACACCGAGATCGGCCTGCCGCTGACCTTGCTCGAAGCACCGGCGGACACCGAGCTGCTGGTCCTGGAGATGGCGATGAGGGGGCCTGGGCAGATCGCCGAGCTGGCGGAGATCGCCGCGCCGCGGATCGGCGTGATCACCAACGTCGGCCCGGTCCACGTCGAGCTGCTCGGGTCGATCGAGGCGGTCGCGGCGGCGAAGGCCGAGATCCTCGCCGCGCTGCCCACCGACGGAACCGCCGTCGTCCCGGCCGAGGCGGGCGAGCTCGAGCCTCACCTCGACACCGCCCCGCACCTGCTGCGCTTCGGCGCCGGCGGGGATATCGACGTCGTCGAACGGCGCGTGGTGGACGGCGTCACCGAGGCCCTGATCGCCACGCCCGCCGGCCGGGCCCGCTTCCACTTCCCCTTCACCGAGCGTCACAACCTGACCAACGCGCTCGCCGCCGTCGGTGCCGGGGTCGCGCTCGGCGCGTCGCTCGAGGAGATGGCCGACCGCGCTGCGAACATAGGCTTCTCCCGCTTCCGGGGCGAGCGGCTCGAGCTCGGCGACGGGATTTTGCTCGTGAACGACTGCTACAACGCCAACCCGGTGTCGATGCGCGCGGCGCTCGACCACCTCGCCTCGATTGAGGCGAGCCGGCGTATCGCTGTCCTCGGCGAGATGGCCGAGCTGGGCACCGGTGCGCCCGCCTACCACCGCGAAGTCGGCGCCCACGCGCGCGCCGAGGGCGTCAACCTGCTGATCGGGATCGGCGAGCCCGCCCGTGCCTACGACCCCGACGAGCTCGTCGGCGACCCCGCCGAGGCGGCCGAACTGCTTGCCGCCCGGCTCGAGCCCGGCGACGCGATCCTGGTCAAGGGCTCGCGCTCGGCCGGTCTCGAGGCAGTCGCCGCGACCCTGGCGGAGCTGCTCTGATGGGTGAGGTCTTGATCGCCGGCATGGCGGCGATGCTGATCTGCATCTTCCTCGGCCCCAAGTTCATCGAGTACCTGCGGGTCAAGGAGTTCGGCCAGCACATCCGCGAGGAGGGGCCGCAGGAGCATCACGCCAAGGCGGGCACCCCGACGATGGGCGGCCTGATCGTCTTCGCCGCGATCTGCGTTCCGTATCTGGTCCTCTCCAACCGCGACGCACAGAGCCTCGCGGTCTTCGGCGTGGCGATGGGCTGTGCCGCGCTCGGCTTCGCCGACGACTTCATCAAGATCGTCAAACGCCGCTCGCTCGGACTCTCGGCGCGCTGGAAGCTGGTCGGGCAGCTGCTGCTCGCGCTCGGCCTCTGGTGGGTGGCGCGGCACGAGGTCGGGCTCGAACCGACGCTCTACTTCCGCATCGGCGACGCCAGCCTCGACCTCGGGCCGGTCCTCTACTTCGTCCTCGTCTTCCTCGTCATCGCCGGCACCTCAAACGGGGTCAACCTCACCGACGGCCTCGACGGCCTCGCCGCCGGCTCCTGCGCGATCGTCCTGCTCGCCTACACGGCGATCGCCTTCGTCACCAACCAGCAGCAGGACCTGGCGCTGCTCTCCGCCTGCCTGGTCGGCGCCTGCGTCGGCTTCCTCTGGTTCAACTCCTTCCCGGCCTCGATATTCATGGGCGACACCGGTTCGCTCGGCCTCGGCGGCGCGATCGGCGCCCTGGCGGTGATGACCCAGACCGAGGTGCTGCTGATCATCATCGGCGGCATCTTCGTGATCGAGGCCCTCTCGGTCGCGATCCAGGTCTTCTCCTTCAAGACCTTCCGCCGCCGCGTCCTGCTGATGGCGCCGCTGCACCACCACTTCGAGATGATGGCCTGGTCGGAGACCAAGATCATGCTGCGCTTCTGGATCATCGCCGCCGTCTGCTCGGGAATCGGCTTCACCCTGTACCAGCAGTCGATTGGCCGCTAGACCTGAGCTACAGACCGCCCGCCTGAGGCTCCGCCGTTGGACGGAGGCCGACCACGAGCAGTTCGCCGCGCTGAATGCCGATCCAGCAGTCATGGAGTACTTCCCCGATCCGCTTACCAGGCGACAGAGCGATGGTCTGATCGAGGTGATCGAAAGCGGCTTCGAGCAACGGGGCTTCGGTCTTTGGGCCGTCGAAGTTCGTGCAACAGAAACCTTCATCGGATTCACCGGGCTGAACGAGCCTTCGCTTGAGACCCACTTCACCCCGGCGGTTGAGGTCGGCTGGCGTCTGGCGCGCACGGCATGGGGCGAGGGGTACGCAACCGAGGCAGCGAGGGCGTCGCTCGCATTCGGCTTCGGGGAGGTTGGCCTCGACGAGATCGTTTCCTTCACGTTCAACTCAGAACGTGCGGTCGCGCGCGGTCATGGAGAGGATCGGAATGACGCGCAACCCGAACGACGACTTCGAACACCCCGGCCTACCCACTACCCACCCGTTGAGACAGCACGTGCTCTACAGAATCGGCAGACCGTCGGCAGCTTAAGAACGCTAAGGAGCGCGAAGATGGACCATGTCTTCGATGATCTTGAAGTCCTTGGCGTTGTCGGTGATCAGTTCGGCCCCGTGGACGTTGGCGGTTGCCGCAATGGCGAGGTCGGCCATGCGCTTGCGGGGCTTGCCACCACGCTGTGAGACGGCGGCTTTGAGGCGGCCCCACTCGCGGGCGACGCGGTCATCGACGGGGAGGGGGTTGGGGAAGCGCGCCTCGATCAGGCCCATCCGGGTTACCCGGTTGGCGCGCGTCTCGTCGTCGGGTGCGACGAGAAGCCCGAAGTGCAGCTCAGCGATCGAGACCGTGCTGATCGATGCTTCGACGCCGGGCGGCAGCTCTTTGCCGTCGATCAGGACCGAGGTATCGAGGACGAAGCGCATCGCTATTCGGCCCAGGGGTCCCGCAGATCGCCGCCGAATTGCTCCAGGTCGGCCATCAGGGTCGGGTCCGGCGGCAGCGCCCAGAGGTCCTTCAAGCTGCCGCTGTCAACCCATTGTCGCCCGTGGCTCGGGCCGAGCTCGGCGACGGGGCGGCCGGAGACGGTGATCGTGAACTCCTCACCGGCTTCGGCACGGCGGAGGACTTCGGCTACGTTGTTGCGCAGCTCTTTCTGGGGGATCGTGGCCATGGGACTCAAGGTAGCAGTTCTGCTACCAAGCCGCCCGGCGGGAAATAGGTAGTCAGAGCACGTACGGACATGTGACGCGTTTTTAGTCAGCGCTCGGGCGCTCGTTGATCAGTCCCTGCAAGGTGTCAACGCGCCGACGGAGACGCGCGACGAGTTTCGGTTCGTCGCTGCCTGCGGCAATGAACCGCTGCCCCATCGACTCCGGAACATGCGCGGCAAGCAAGGCGACAACCTCCTCGGTCCACGCTTCTGCTTCTTCGCGGTCGTCAACGCCGATCCCGCGTTTGTTGGCTATTCGTTGCTCAAATCGCTGAGCCAACTCGTTGCCCCGGCGATGGGCGTTCCGCAGCGTGAGATCGACGTTGACCGTCTCAATAGCCGGGGCCGGCTCCCATGCCCGGCGAAGCTCATTTCGCTGGCGAAGCGGCGCAGCGACAAGCTCAAAGACCAGCACAACCGTGAAGGTCATGAGCAGGGCTACCGCCCCGCCGAGGATCGGAATTGCGATCTGGGTCGTGGTATCGCCGCTGGCCGATGCAACGGCCGCGATGGAGCCAGCAATGATCGTCATAAGCGCAGCCGCCACCTCGAACTCGGTAGATGGATAGACGCGCCGTGCGGAAGCGGTTGCTCGCCGCCAGGCGCTTTCGTTGAGATCGGGGTCGGCCATGCTCTGGAGCCGACCCTATCGCCGCTCTCCTACGAGTTGGAGTAGATGGCGACCCAGGGTGCCCGCCCTGGGTCGCCGGAACTTCGTCGGAGAACAGCGGGAAGCGGACCCATCAAAGCAATCGCGTCGGATTACGTCCGACTCAATTGTGAAGATCCGCTCATACCGATCCGGTTCCTAATTGCCTGTGCCCGCAGGCGACCTGATCGGAGTTAGGAGAAGCAGCAGGCGAAGGTTGCGCCGTACCACTCGAAGAAGTCCGGAACTAACAGGCACCACAACAACAACGCCTGCACCGAGGGCAACAACATCGAGTCGTACAACAAAGTCTCGGGCACGGGCGGTCATCCGCTCTGCTCGAAATGTAAGACCCTTTAGCCCTGCGGCTGACCCTGCTTGAGAAAGTAGGGGTCGGCCTCTACGTCGGGCGGGATCGGGTCGCGCCACCACCATTCACCGTGGTTGGCGTGACCACCCCGGCCGCCCTCGCAGTGCATCGGCTCCGTGACCACCACCGCAAGGTCGGATGCCAGACGGCTATGTAGGCCGTCGTGCAGATAGGTGTCTCCCGGCTCGGCCGGGTGCATCGCTACGTGCTCTGATTACCTATTTCCCCGCTCGGCAGGGGAACATCTGTTCGTCTGGGTAGACTCGGCTGAGTGGCTGCCTCTGAGCGAATCGTCATCTCGGGTGCGCGTGAGCACAACCTGAAGGACATCGACGTCGAGCTGCCCCGCGACGCGCTGATCGTGATCACCGGGCTTTCGGGCTCGGGCAAGTCGAGCCTCGCCTTCGACACGATCTACGCCGAGGGGCAGCGGCGCTACGTCGAGTCGCTCTCCGCCTACGCGCGCCAGTTCCTCGGCCTGATGGAGAAGCCCGACGTTCAACTCGATCGAGGGGCTCTCGCCGGCGATCTCGATCGATCAGAAGACGACCTCGCGAAACCCGCGCTCGACCGTCGGCACGGTGACCGAGATCTACGACTACCTGCGCCTGCTCTGGGCGCGGATCGGCGTCCCGCACTGCCCCACCTGTGGTGAGCAGATCACCGGCCAGACGCAAGAGCAGATCGTCGATCGCCTGATGACCCTCGACGAGGGGACGAAATTCATGGTGATGGCGCCGGTCGTGCGCGGGCGCAAAGGCGAGTACGGGAAATTGCTCGACCAGATGCGGCTGGAGGGCTACTCGCGGGTCAAGGTCAACGGCGAGCTGCTCCGCCTCGACGAGGAGATCGTCCTCGACAAGAAGTACAAACACGACATCTCGGTGGTCGTTGACCGGCTGGTGATGAAGACCGACCTGCGCCGCCGCCTCTCCGAGTCGGTCGAGGCCGCGGCGGGCCTCGCCGCGGGCCTTGTCGAAGTGGAGTTGATTGACGGCAAGCCCGCCGGCGGCGGACGCGAAGCGGAGCACGCCGGCGGAATCATGTTGTTCAGCGAGCAGTTCGCCTGTTTGACCTGCGGCACCTCGATCCCCGAGCTGGAGCCGCGGATCTTCTCCTTCAACTCGCCGCACGGCGCCTGCGAGCGCTGCCACGGGCTCGGCTTCCAACGGGTGATCGATCCCGAGCTGGTCGTCCCCGACCCGACCCTCTCGCTGGCCGAGGGCGCATTGCAGCCCTGGAACCGCGGCGTCACCGCCTACTGGCGGCGGCTGATCGGCGCGGTCGCCGACGACTACGAGGTCGACGCCGACAAGCCCTGGGCGAAGCTGAAGAAAGCCGAGAAAGAGGTCTTCCTCTACGGCACCGGCGGTGAGCGCCACCAGGTGACCTACACCAACCGCTATGGCCGTCGTCGCTCCTACAAGGTCCGCTTCGAGGGGATCGTCAACCAGCTGCAGCGCCGCTACGAGGAGACCGACTCGGAGACCAACCGCGAGCGGATCGAGAGCTACATGGCCGAGCAGCCCTGCCCCGACTGCGACGGGGCTCGGTTGCGGCCGGAGAGCCTCGCGGTCACCGTCAGCGGGCTCAGCATCGCCGCGTACACGTCACTCTCGGCGCGGGCGGCGAGCGAGTGGATCCAGGGGCTGGAGCTGACCGAGACCGAGCGGGCGATCGCGCGACTGATCGTGCGCGAGATCTCCGAACGGCTGGCCTTCCTCGAGAACGTCGGCATCGGCTACCTCTCGCTGGCCCGCTCGGCGCGCTCGCTATCGGGCGGCGAGGCGCAGCGGATCCGCCTCGCGACGCAGATCGGCTCCAGCCTGGTCGGGGTGATGTACGTGCTCGATGAGCCCTCGATCGGGCTGCACCAGCGCGACAACGAGAAGCTGATCGGCACGCTCGATCGCCTCCGCGATCTAGGCAACACGGTGATCGTGGTCGAGCACGACGAGGGCACGATGCGCGCCGCCGACCACCTGGTCGACCTCGGTCCGGGCGCCGGCGAACACGGCGGCCACGTGATCGCCGCCGGCACGCCCGATCAGGTCGCCAAGGACCCGGCCTCGCTGACCGGGCAGTACCTCTCCGGGGTGCGGATGATCGAGGTGCCGGCCGAGCGCCGCAAGCCGCGCGGCGCGCTGCTCGTCCGCGGCGCCCGCGAACACAACCTCAAGGGGATCGACGTGGCGATCCCGCTCGGCGTCTTCTGCTGCGTCACCGGCGTCTCCGGCTCGGGCAAGTCGACCCTGGTCAACGAGACCCTGCACCACTCGGTCGCCAACCGCCTGCACCAGGCGAAGCTGCGCCCCGGCGCCCACGACGGCGTCGACGGGCTCAGCCAGATCGACAAGATCATCAACATCGACCAGTCGCCGATCGGCCGCACGCCGCGCTCCAACCCGGCGACCTACACCGGCGTCTTCGACCACATCCGCCAGCTGTTCACCCAGACCCAGGAGTCGCGGGCACGTGGCTACAAACCGGGCCGCTTCAGCTTCAACGTCAAAGGCGGGCGTTGCGAGGTCTGTCGCGGCGACGGCCAGATCAAGATCGAGATGCACTTCCTGCCCGACGTCTACGTGCCCTGCGAGCAGTGCCACGGCCGGCGCTACAACCGCGAGACGCTCGAGGTCCGCTTCAAGGGCAAGAGCATTGCCGACGTGCTTGAGATGTCGGTCGAGGAGGCGGTCGTCTTCTTCGAGAACGTGCCGAAGATCGCCCGCCGGCTGCGCACCCTGCACGATGTCGGCCTCGATTACATCCGCCTCGGCCAGGCGGCGACGACGCTCTCCGGCGGCGAGGCGCAGCGGGTGAAGCTGGCGACCGAGCTCTCCAAAGTCGCCACCGGCGACACCCTCTACATCCTCGACGAGCCGACCACCGGCCTGCACTTCGCCGACGTGCAGCGCCTGCTCGACGTGCTCGGCCGCCTCGTCGACGCGGGGAACACCGTGGTCGTGATCGAGCACAACCTCGACGTGATCAAGACCGCCGATCACCTCGTCGACCTCGGCCCAGACGGCGGCGAAGAGGGCGGAGAGGTGATCGCCACCGGCACTCCGGAGGAGGTGGCCGCCGTGGAGGCATCGCACACCGGCCGCTTCCTCGCCGAGCTGGTCGAGCCGGCCAAGCCAAAACGCTCGCGCAAACGCCGCGAGCCGGTTGCCGCGTAGCTGCAGACAACAGGTTGAATTCCGGACCAGATGTGCTACGTTGACGCACATGGAGTCGGTCGGCGTGCGAGAGCTGAGGCAGAACCTGTCCCTCTATCTGAGAGGCGTGAAGGAGGGCGACAGCTTTCGGGTTACCGAGCGGGGGCGTGAGGTGGCTCGGCTCGTGCCATCCGGCCCCGCCGACTCGCCGATTGCCCGCTTGGTCGCCGAGCGGGGCGCGACGATGCCGACGGTCGATCTACTGGCTTTGGCGAAGGCGTCTGAGCTGCCGCCCGCCGTGGGACCGCCGAGCAGCGTGATTCTCGACGAACTACGAGAAGAGCGGTTATAGCGAGCCGGATTGCGTATCTGGATACCTCCGCATATGTGAAGCTGCCGCTTCACGAGGCGGAGAAAGGCGCCCTGCTTCGCGAGCTGGTCGAGTGGGAGGGGTTTGTTTCGAGCAGTCTCCTGGGGGTCGAGTCGCTCCGCGCCTGTGCTCGTTATGGCGCCGACTACGAACGTGCCGCCAGGGAATGGATGGACGGGCTATCGCTGTTACCCATTGACGATGGGGTGCTCGATATAGCTGCCGAACTGGAGCCCGCCGGGCTACGGAGTCTCGACGCGCTGCATCTGGCGACCGCCATGTCGCTCGGCGACGAGGTCGGCGCCTTTTTCACCTATGACGGTCGTCTTGGTCGCGCCGCTGAAGAAAATGGGCTGGCGGTCGCCCGGCCGGCCTGACGGGCCTTCAGCGGCTGACCAGCAGCGAGGCGCCGATCGCGCCTCCGAGGTCGCCCAGCTCGGCGACCTGCATGTGGGGTGGGTTGTCGTCGACGAAGAGGTGCTTGTGCATCTCCGCCTTCAGATCGTCCATGAAGCGGTCGCCGAAGCGCACGCCGAGCCCGCCGCCGATCACGACGGCCTCGACGTCGAGCAGGTTGACCGCCGAGGCGATCCCGGTTCCGAGGTAGCGGACGGCTCGGCGCAGCAGGCTCTCGGTGAGGGCGTCGCCCTCGCGCAGCGCGTGCTCCCAGACCGAACTCGTGAGCCGGTCTTTGCCGCGCTTCTCCATGATCTTGAAGATGTCCGTTTCGACCCCCTGCGAGTGTTCGTGGCGGGCCTTCGCCTCCATCGCCGCGCGGCCGGCGTAGGCCTCCATGCAGCCGCGCCGCCCACAGGGGCAGCGGGCGCCGTTGCGCTTGACGACCATGTGGCCGATCTCGCCGGCGGCGCCACGGCCGAGCCAGGGTTTGCCGTCGAGGACGATCCCGCCGCCGACGCCGGTGCCCCACCAGACGCCGAGCAGTGAGCCGTGCTGCCTACCCGCCCCGAGCGCGTACTCGCCTTCGACCGCGACCTGGACGTCGTTGCCGATCTTGACCTCGGTCCCCAGCGCCTTCGAGAGCTCCTCGCCGAGCGGGAAGCTGCCGTCCCAGCCCGGCAGGTTGCGGGCGCCGGAGACGACGCCGGTCTTGCCATCGGCATCGCCGGGCGAGCCGACCCCGACCCCGCTCAGGTCCCCGGGCTTGGTGCCCGCCGCCGAGGCGGCTTCGCGTAGGGCGTCCTCCATCGCGTGCGCCACGTCGCCCGGGCCGCCCTCGGTCGGGGTGGGTTGGCGGGCTTCGCCGCGCACGGCGCCGCCCCCATCGACGATCACCGTCTGGATCTTGGTGCCGCCGAGGTCGATGCCGCCGCGCAGGTCGCTCATCTCGCCCAGTCTATGCCTGCATTGCGTCTGGGAAGCTACGCCCGTGAGTGAGCTGCGAGGTTGGCGACACTGGTGGGCGAAGCGGCGCTGGTATGAGCGCAACCGGCGCCCGTTGCGGCGCTGGCGGCTGGCGCGACACGCCGCCCGCGGCGGCTTCTTCATCCGCCCGCCGGTCGAGGGCGAGCTGCTCGAGGCCCTCGACGAGGGCCGCATGCGGATCGGCGAGGGGACGCTGCTCGAGCCGGGCTGCTGGCTGACCCTCGCCCCCGAGGCCCGGATCGAGATCGGCGCCGGCTGCTTCCTCAACCGCAACACGATGCTCGCCGCCCACGAGTCGATCGAGATCGGCGACCACACGATGTTCGCCAACGGCTGCTTCGTCGGCGACGCCGAGCACCGCTTCGACGATCCCGACACGCCGATCACCTGGCAGGGCTTCACCAGCAAGGGCCCGGTCAGGATCGGCGCCAACTGCTGGTTCGGGGTCAACTGCGCGGTTACCAGCGGCGTCACGATCGGCGACCGCTGCGTGATCGGCGCCAACTCCGTCGTCACCAAAGACCTGCCCGCGGGCTCGATCGCCGCGGGCGCCCCGGCCCGTGTGATCAAGGCCATTGAGTTCCGTTCCTGAGTGCCTATACTCGGAAGTCGGCCGTGACCCCTCAAGGGCATGGACCTTCCCATGAACCTCGCATTGACCGAGTCTCCGCATGCACGAGCAGGCGTGAAGTTCGTCCGCCGCAAGGACGAGCTGCGGGCGCTGCTTGCCGCCGCACGGGCGGAGGGCCGTTCGATCGGCCTGGTTCCGACGATGGGCTACCTGCACGAGGGCCATCTCTCGCTGCTGCGCGCCGCCCGCGCCGAGTGTGACCTGGTCGTGATGAGCCTCTTCGTCAACCCGGCCCAGTTCGGCCCCGGCGAGGATCTCGACCGTTACCCACGCGACGAGTCGCGCGACGCCGAGCTCGCCGGCGAGGCCGGTGTCGACCTGGTCTACGCGCCGCCGGTGGACGAGGTCTACCCGGACGGCTTCTCGACCAGCGTCGAGGTCAGCGGGCTGACCGAGGTCCTCTGCGGCGACCCCTCGCGGCGCGGCCCCGGGCACTTCCGCGGCGTCACCACCGTCGTCGCCAAGCTCTTCAACACGGTCGGCCCCGACGTCGCCTACTTCGGCCGTAAGGACGCTCAGCAGGTGGCCGCGATCCGCCGCATGGTCCGCGACCTCGACATCCCGGTGCGGATCGAGGCGCTGCCGATCGTGCGCGAGGCCGACGGCCTGGCGATGAGTTCGCGCAACGCCTACCTCGGGTCCCAGGATCGCGAGCGGGCGACGGCGCTCTCGCGGGCGCTGCGCGAGGTCGAGCGCGTCGTCGCCGTCGATTCGCTCGCCGCGGCGCTCGCCGCCGGCCGGCACGAGCTGGAGGCGGCGGGGATCGAGCCCGAGTACCTCGAGGCCCGCGACGCGGAGAACTTGCAGCCGGTGGCCGAGCTGGATGGCCGCCCGGTGCTGGTAGCGCTCGCCGCGCGGTTCGGCGGCGCCCGCCTAATAGACAACGTCTTGATCCGGCCATGACGGCCTGAACCCAAGGGGAGACTCAATGCAGAGGCAGATGCTCAAGTCCAAGATCCACCGGGCTACGGTTACCGACTGCGACGTCGATTACATCGGCAGCATCACGGTCGACACCGAGCTGATGGCGAGCGCCGACCTGATCACCAACGAGCAGGTCCACGTCTGGGACATCGACAACGGCGCCCGCTTCGTCACCTACGTGATCGACGGCGAGCCCGGTTCCGGCACGATGCAGGTCAACGGCGCCGCCGCCCACCTGACCCGCCCCGGCCACAAGATCATCGTCGCCTCCTTCGGCGCCTACGACGAGAGCGACCTGGAGGCCTACTCGCCGGTCGTCGTCCACGTCAACGACGACAACGCCACCGTCGCCGTCGACAGCCACCCGGAGGTACTGCTCGCCCAGGAGGTCGTCTGATGAGCGACCGTCAGCCCGTCACCTTGCCCCGCCTGGCCGAGATGAAGCAGGCCGGCGAACCGATCGTGATGGTCACCGCTTACGACTACCCCTCGGCTCGGGTCGCCGAGGAGGCCGGCGTCGATCTCGTCCTCGTCGGCGACACGGCGGCGATGGTCGTGCTCGGCTATCCCGGCACCGAGTCGGTCTCGATGGACGAGATGGTGATGCTCGGCAAAGCCGTCCGCCGCGGCGTCAAGACGCCGCTGATGGTCGGTGACATGCCGATGGGCAGCTACGAGGCGAGCAACGAGCTCGCCGTGCGGAGCGCTCAACGCCTGGTCAAGGAAACCGGCTGCCAGGTGGTCAAGCTGGAGGCGGGGGGGACCTCGGTCGAGCGGGCGAGGGCGATCGTCCGCGCCGGCATCCCGGTGATGGGGCACATCGGCCTGACGCCGCAGACGGCGACCGCGCTGGGCGGCTACAAGACCCAGGGCAAGACGGCCCAGGGCGCGATCCAGCTGCTCGAGGACGCGCTGGCCCTGCAGTCGGTCGGCTGCTTCGCGGTCGTCTTCGAGGCGGTCCCGGCGGCGATCGCCGAGGCGATCGCGCAGCGGCTCGAGATCCCGGCGATCGGGATCGGCGCCGGCCGCGCCACCGCGGGGCAGGTGCTCGTCTACCACGACCTGCTCGGGATCACGACCGGCCGCTCGCCCAAATTCGTCAAGCGCTACGCCGAGATCCACGCGGCGATGGTCGACGGCGTCAGCCGCTACGCGGAGGAGGTGCGCAGCCACCGCTTCCCCGAGCCCGAGCACGTCTACGCGGTCGAGCCCGAGGAGCTGGCCGAGTTCCAGCGCTATCTGGAGCAGAAGGACGGCATCGGCTCGGCGGCGTCTTGGGACTGGGAGCCTCTGCCCTGAGGGCCTATCCCGGTAGGGCTTCCACTTAACTTTTTCGGTGGGTTGCCGGTGGGCTGGCGCCCGGGGGCCGACACCGAAAAAGTACAAGACGTTTCAGCCCTACCGGGATAGGCCCCGGTCGCGGTTAGCATTGCTTCGATGACGGCTGCGGAGCGGCGGGCTGAGCTGGTGGAGCTCTATGAAGAGGTCAAGGCATGCGAGAAATGCCCGCTGCACGAGACGCGGACCAAGGCTGTGTTCGGGGCGGGGGACGCCGATGCGGAGGTGATGTTCGTCGGCGAGGCGCCTGGGGCCGAAGAGGATCGGCAGGGGTTGCCCTTCGTCGGTCGTGCCGGTCAATTACTCAACCAGTTGTTGGAAGGGATCGGGCTCTCGCGTGAGGAGGTCTTCATCGCCAACGTGCTGAAGAGCCGGCCGCCCGGCAACCGGGACCCGGCGCCGCTGGAGATCGAGGCCTGCAAGCCGTACCTGTTCGAGCAGGTGCGGCTGATCGAGCCGCGCGTGGTCTGCACGCTGGGCAACTTCGCGACCAAGCTGCTGAGCGGCAACCCGACCGGGATCACCAGGGTTCGGGGGACCCCGCAGGTGCACGAGCTGGGCGGGCGCACGGTCTTCCTGCTGCCGCTCTTTCACCCCGCGGCGGCGCTGCGCACGCCGGCGGTCAAGGAGACGCTGCGGGCAGACCTGGAGCTGCTGCCGCAACTGCTCGCCGGGCCGCCACCGGTCGGGGCCGAAGAGGCGGTGGAGGAGGAGCTCGCGGAGGAGCCGGCGGCGGCCCCGCCCGTGGATCCCGCCGACCAGCTCGACATGTTCGGTTGAGCGACGCCGTGGAGACGGTCGAGAGCAAGTCCGCGGTCGAGACCGAAGCGGTTGGCGCCAGGCTGGCGACGCAGCTTGGTCCTGGCGACGTCGTCGTCGTCAGCGGCGAGCTGGGGGCCGGCAAGACGACGTTGATCCGCGGCGCCTGTCGGGCGCTCGGGGTCGAGGGTCCGGTCACCTCGCCCACCTTCACGATCGGCCAGCGCTACCGCGGCCGGCTGCCCGTCTCCCACCTCGATCTCTACCGCCTCGGCGGGCTCGAGGACGAGGATCCGGCGCTGCTCGACGACTACCTCGACGCCGCCTCGGTCGCATTCCTCGAGTGGCCCGCCCTGGCCGAGCCGCAACTGGCGGGGCGCCGCGTCCTGGCGGTCCGTCTGGACCATGCCGGCGGCGATAGCCGACGCATCGAGGTGGACAGCGCATCGGTCCCGGAATAAGCGTGTTTCGGAGGGGGATGCTGCCCTGTAGCATCGCCCGCGTACGCAAAACCGAACGAGGAGAGCGCTTGATGAAGGGACCGAAGACGCTGACGGCAGTGGTAGTGGGGATCGCGCTGCTGGCGAGCGCCGCTCCCGCCTCGGCAAAGAAAAGCGCCGCGTTCAAGCACTACGTCGCCTGCGGTCTATCCCAGAAAGCGAAACCGGCGCACCGCTGCCAGGCGGCGCGCGACAAGGGTGCCTTCTTCCGCAGCAACAAGGGCGACGTCTTCTACACGGTATGCGTCAAATTCCCGACCAAGAAAAACCTCTGCGCCCCCAAGCAGAAAGCGGAAAAGGGGACGCTCTACGTCAACAAGATCACCTCCAACATCCCGGGCGAACACAAGGTCTCCTGGTTCGTCAAGGGCAAGCGCGTGGGCCTCTTCAGCTTTGTCGTCGAGCAGTCCGGCGGCAAGTCCAAGCACGGGAAGTAGTCGACTGCAAGCCGTGGTCGTCGTCGGCTTCGACACCGCGACCGCCGATACCGCCGTCGCCGCGACGCGCGACGGCGAGGTTCTGCACGAGGCGCTGATCGGGCTCTCCGAGAAGGGCGGGCCCCAGCACACCACGGCGCTCCTGGCCGAGGTCGAGCGGGCGGCGGGGGCTGCCGGCGGCTGGGAGGCGGTCGGCCGGATCGCGGTCGGGATCGGACCGGGCTCCTTCACCGGTCTGCGCGTCGGCATCGCCACGGCGCGGGCGCTGGGGCTGAGTCGCGGGCTGCCGCTGAGCGGCGTCGGCACCCTGGACGCGCTGGCGCGGGGCCTCGGCGAGGTCGCCGGCGAGCGACGCTGCCTCACCGTCCTCGACGCGCGCCGCGGCGAGGTCGCGGCGGCGGTCTACTCGGCGGCAGGCGAGCGGCTGTGGGGACCGTGGCTCGGGGCTCCGGAGGAGCTCGCCACGCGGATCCCCGCGCTGCCCGAAGCGCCGCTGTGCGGAGGGTCGGGCGCTGTACGATTCAGGCAGCAATTGACGAGCCAGGCGGTCGAGATCCCGGATGACGCCGACCCCGTGCACCGCGTCGCCGCGCGGCACATCTGCGCTCTCGCGGCGACCGGTACGGATGAGGACGAGTCCGGCTCGATTGCCCCGATCTATCTGAGGCCCCCCGATGCGCAACGGTGGCGTGAGCGAGACTCTGTCCAAGCAGCCGAGTGAGCTGAGCGGCGAACCGCCGGTGCGGCGGCTTGCCTACAGCGACCTGCCCGCCGTGATCTCGGTCGAGCGCCGCTCCTTCCCGACGCCCTGGTCGCTGGCGATGTTCGTGCTCGAGCTCTCCAAGCCGTCGGCGATCTGCCTCGCCGCCACAGCCGATGACGAGTTGGTCGGCTACCTGGTCTGCTCGCGCTACGACCGCGTCTGGCACCTGATGAACGTCGCCGTGGCGCCGGAGCACCGTCGAAGGGGGGTTGCCGGTCGCCTGATCTCGCGGCTGATCGCCGAGGCCGGCGACGAGCTCCCGTTCACGCTCGAGGTGCGGGTCTCCAACCGCGACGCGATCGCGATGTACGAGAAACTCGGCTTCCGCTCTGCCGGGGTGCGTCCTCGCTATTACCAGGACAACGGCGAGGACGCCCTGATCATGTGGCTGGACTGAGCGGGTCTTGATCCTCGCCATCGAGACCTCCTGCGATGACACCTGCGCCGCCGTCCTCGACGGCGCGCGGATCCGCTCCAACCTGATCTCCTCGCAGGACGAGGCCCACGCCGCCTTCGGCGGGATCGTGCCCGAGGTAGCCTCGCGACACCACCTGGAGCTGGCGGTGCCGTTGGTCGACGCGGCGCTGAGCGAGGCCGGCGTCTCGCTCGACGAGATCGAGGCGGTGGCGGTGACCGCCGGACCGGGCCTGATCGGGGCCTTGCTGGTCGGCCTCAGCACCGCCAAGGCGATCGCCGCGCCGCGGCGGCTGCCGCTGATCCCGGTCGACCACCTGCAGGGGCACGTCGCCGCCAACCTCCTCGCCCCCGAGCCGCTCGAGCCACCCTTCCTCTGCCTAGTCGCCAGCGGCGGCCACACGCTGCTGGCGGGCGTGCACGACCACGCCGGCCACGAGGTGCTCGGCCAGACGCTCGACGACGCCGCCGGCGAGGCCTTCGACAAGGTCGCCCGCCTGCTCGGCCTCGGTTTCCCCGGTGGCCCGGCGCTGCAGCGGCTGGCCGAGGACGGCGATCCCGAGGGGTTCGAGCTGCCCGTTGCGATGGCCCGCGACCCCGGCCTCGACTTCAGCTTCAGCGGGTTGAAGACGGCGATGGCCTATCTCTGTCGCGATCTCGGCGAGGAAGGGGTCGAGGAGCGCCGAGCCGACCTCGCCGCCAGCTTCCAGGCGGCCGCGGTCGGGCAGCTGACGGCGAAACTGAAGCGGGCGCTGAAGCGGGGTGAGTGGGACGCGGTCGCGCTCGGCGGCGGCGTCGCCGCGAACGGGCCGCTGCGCGAGGCGGTCTCGGCGCTCTGCGAAGAGCAGGGCGTGCGCCTGAAGCTTGTGCCGTTGGAGCTCTGCACCGACAACGCGGCGATGATCGGCTCGGCGGCCCGCTTCGCGACGGCGCTTCCCTATCCCGACTACCTCTCCTACGATGCCTTTTCCAGCAACCGCCCGCCGGTGCCCGCGCGATGAGTGCCGAGCTCGTCCTCTACTCGCGCCCGGGCTGCCACCTCTGCGAGCAGGCACTGGAGGAGCTCGTCGCCCTGCACGAGGAGGGCTACCGCTTCGAGCTGCGCGAGATCGACATCGAGAGCGACGAGAGCCTGCTGCGGGCGATGCTCGAGCGGATTCCCGTGCTCGAGCTGAACGGCGAGGTCGTCTCCGAGCTGACCTTGGACCAAACCTCCGTTCGGTCGCGGCTCGATACTGTGGGGGCCGATGATTGAGCAGGCCGTGGAGGAGGTCGAGGTGTCCGGTGGGCCGATTGGCGACGGTGAGCGGCTCTCGCTCGGCGTCGCCGCGCGCCTCTCCCGCTACCTGCAGGTGCTGACCCAGGCGCGGAAGATGGGGCGCGAGACGATCTCCTCGCAGGAACTGTCGGACTACACCCACATCAACCCGACCCAGATCCGCCGCGACCTCTCGGGCTTCGGCAAGTTCGGCAAGCGCGGCGTCGGCTACAACGTCAACTCGCTGGTCGGGGAGATCCGCAAGATCCTGCGCACCTCCGGCCAGCACAACATCGCCCTCTTCGGCGCCGGCAATCTCGGCCAGGCGATCGCCAGCTCCGACATCTTCGCCGACCACGGCTTCGAGGTCGTCGCCATGTTCGACGTCGACCCCGAGGTCGTCGGCACCGAGGTCGGCAGTTTGCGGATCCGCGATTTCGGCGAGCTGGAGGCGGTCGTCTCCGATCAGGAGATCGTCGTCGGCGTCCTCGCCGTCCCCGCCGCCGCGGCGCAGGCGGTCGCCGACCGCCTGGTCGAGGCCGGAGTGAAGATCATCTTCAACTACTCCGAGCAGCTGCTGCAGGTGCCGCCGGAGGTGACGGTGCATACCTCCAGCCCCGCTGTCAACCTTCTCTACGCGCTCTACTTCTACCTGACCTGAGAGCCCCCTTGTCCCTGGACCTCGACCTGGCTCGGGAGATATTCGAGTCCTCGACCGACTTCACGATCGGCCTCGAGGAGGAGTTCGCGCTCCTCGATCCGGCCACGCTCGAGCTCGAGCACCGCTTCGACGAGCTCTATGCCGCCTGCCAGAAGGACGACGTGCTGGCCGGCTCGGCGGCGGGCGAGCTGATCGCCTCGGAGATCGAGATCCGCTCCGGGCGCGCGGAGAGCTTCGATGAGGCGATGTCAGCGCAGCGCGAGTGCCGGAGGCGGCTCTTCGCGCTGGCGGATGAGATGGGGCTGGCGCTGGGGGCGATGGGCACGCACCCCTGGGCGGACTACCTCGACCAGCGGATCATCGACACTCCCCACTACAACCGCCTGCGGCACGAACTGGGCTGGGTCGCCCAGCGCAACAACACCTGGAGCATGCACGTCCACATGGGCGTGCGCGGCGCCGATCGCGCGATCGCCGTCTGCGACCGGATGCGCGAGCTGCTGCCGCTGCTGCTGGCGGCCTCGGCCAACTCGCCCTTCCTCGATCGCCGCGACACCGGCCTGCACACGGTGCGCACCGAGATCTTCACCCGCACGTTTCCCCGCTGCGGCGTCCCGAGCCCCTTTCTCGACTGGGCCGGCTACGCCGAGTTCGTCGGCATGCTGCAGCGGACCGGCAGCGCGGTCGAGGCGACCCAGCTCTGGTGGAGCGTCCGCCCCCATCACCAGTTCGGCACGGTCGAGGTGCGGATCTGCGACGCGCAGACGCGCGGCGAGGAGTCGTTCGCCCTGGCCGGCCTGGTCGCCGCCTGCATCGCCCAGACGGCGCTCGACTACGACGAGCATGGCTACGACGGCGCCGGCGCGCCGTTGCGCGACCGCGAGATCGAGGAGAACCTCTGGCGGGCGATCCGCCACGGGATGAGCGGCAGGCTGATCGACTTCCGCCGCGGCGAGGAGATCGAGGCGCGGGCGGCTCTGGAGGCGGTGCTCGAATGGAGCGAGCCGGCGCGCTCGGCGCTGGGGATCGATCCGCGGCTGCCGGAGCAAAACGGCGCCCAGCGCGCGCGCGAGGCGCTCGACGCCGGAGTCGCCATCGAGGACGTCTATCGGGATGCCGTAAGGGAGACGCACCGCACCTATCCGCGCCCCCTTATAGACTCCCGCGCCGCTTAAACCCAGCCGGAGGAACCGAACTTGACCAGCTTCTTGACCGAATACGGAGTCGTCGTTGCGCTTGTCTGCGCAGGGGCGGCAGTGCTCTACGGATTGATCGTCACGCAACGCCTGCTGAAGAAGTCGCCAGGCAACGAGCGGATGCAGGAAATCTCAGGGGCGGTGCAGGAGGGGGCCAAGGCCTACCTCAACCGCCAGTACACGATCATCGCCGCCGTCGCGGTGCCGATTGCGATCGTGCTCTGGCTCCTGCAGGACTACAAGACCGCGATCGGCTTCGTGATCGGCGGCGTGCTCTCGGGTGCGACCGGCTTCATCGGGATGAACCTCTCGGTGCGGGCCAACTCGCGTGTCGCCGAGGCGGCCCGTGGCGGCGTGCCGCCGGCCCTCGACGTCGCCTTCAAAGGCGGCTCGGTCACCGGTCTGCTCGTCGTCGGCCTTGCCCTCTTCGGCGTCGCCGGCTACTTCGGCCTGCTCGTCCTCACCGGCTCGAGCGACAAGGAGGCCGTCGACGCGCTCGTCGGCCTCGGCTTCGGTGGCTCGCTGATCTCCGTCTTCGCCCGGCTCGGCGGCGGCATCTTCACCAAGGCGGCCGACGTCGGCGCCGACCTGGTCGGCAAGGTCGAGGCGGGAATCCCCGAGGACGACCCGCGCAACCCGGCCGTGATCGCCGACAACGTCGGCGACAACGTCGGCGACTGCGCCGGCATGGCCGCCGATCTGTTCGAGACCTACGCGGTCACCTCGGTCGCCGTGATGCTGCTCGGCGTCCTCACCTTCACCGGCTCGGGCGGCGACTTCGCCCGCGAGGTGGCGATCTTCCCGCTCGTCATCGGCGCCGTCGCGATCATCGCCTCGATCGTCGGGGCGCTCTCGGTGCGGACCAAATCGGACCGGGTCGAGGGAGCCCTGTACCAGGGCCTGATCATCTCCGGGATCCTCTCGATCGCGGCCTTCTACCCCGTCACCAACTGGCTGATGAGCGACCCGGTGAAGTACGGTCTCAGCACCGCGGCCAAGACGGTCACGGTCACCGACCTCTGGCTCTGTGCAGTGATCGGCGTCGCCGTCACGGCGCTACTTTTTGTCATCACCGAATTTTATACCTCGACCCGTTTCCGGCCGGTGAAGTCGATCGCCAAGGCCTCGGAGACCGGTCACGCGACCAACATCATCCAGGGGCTGGCGCAGGGCTTCCAGTCGACGGCGGCTCCGGCGCTGGTCCTGGCGCTGGCGATCCTCGCCGCCAATGAGCTCGCCGGCATCTACGGCATCGGTATCGCCGTGATGGCACAGCTCTCGCTCTGCGGCCTGATCGTCGCCCTCGACGCCTTTGGGCCGATCACCGACAACGCCGGCGGCATCGCCGAGATGGCCAACCTGCCGGAGGACGTCCGCAACGTCACCGATCCGCTCGACGCGGTCGGCAACACGACCAAGGCGGTCACCAAGGGTTACGCGATCGGCTCGGCCGCGCTCGCCGCCCTGGTCCTGTTCGCGGCCTTCAAGAGCGAACTCGCCGGCGAGGCGCCGCCCGGGTTCGATCTCAACGGCCTCTTCAACCTGAGCAGCCCCGACGTCCTGATCGGGCTGATCATCGGCGGCATGATGGTCTACCTGTTCGCGGCGTTCGCGATCGAGGCGGTCGGCCGCGCCGGGGGCCAGGTGGTCGAACAGGTCCGCGAGCAGTTCCGCGAACACCCCGGGATCATGGAGGGCACTGAAAAACCGGACTACGCGAAAACGGTCAGCATCGTCACCCTGGCGGCGCAGAAAGAGATGATCCTGCCCGCGCTGATCCCGATCCTCGTCCCCGTCGTCGTCGGCCTGCTCAGCGTCAACGCCCTCGGTGGGCTGCTGATCGGCGTCATCGTCGTCGGCCTCTTCGCGGCGATCTCGATGACCGCCGGCGGCGGCGCCTGGGACAACGCCAAGAAGCTGATCGAGGACGGCGCCCACGGCGGCAAAGGCTCGCCGGCCCACGAAGCCTCGGTGACCGGCGACACGGTCGGCGATCCCTACAAGGACACGGCCGGCCCGGCGATCAACCCGATGATCAAGGTCGCAAACATCGTCGCCATCCTGATCATCCCGATAGTTCACTTTTAGGCGTTAGCGAGGGGAGGGGCGAGGTGCCCCTCCCCCGAAGGCCGTCGCGCAGCTGAGGCGCCGGTGGAGGTGCGGGACGTGGTTCCCGCAGCCTTCGTGGGAGGGGCACCTCGCCCCGCCCGAACGGGCGCGGATAATGCGCCGACGTGGTTGAGGACTTGATCAACATCGCGGACTTCGCGCGAGCTGCTGAAGAGAAGCTCGATGACGGAGTAGCGGGATATTTCTTTGGTGGGGCCGGGGATGAGCTGACGCTGCGGGAGAACGTTGCCGCTTGGTCGGGCTGGCGGTTGCGGCCTCGGGCGCTTGCCGGGCTGGGTGAGTGGTCGACCGGGGTGGAGTTGCTGGGCAGGGACGTTTCGATGCCGGTGCTGGTGGCGCCCGTCGCCTACCAGGGGCTGGTCGATCCGGATGGGGAGGAGGCGATGGCTCGGGCTACCGCCGCGGAGGGGACGGTTATGTGCCTCTCCACGCTGGCTACGCGGCGGCCGCGACCTGTTGCCGAAGCCGCGCCCGGCGGCAGGCGCTGGTTCCAGCTCTACTGCTTCAAGGACAAGGGGGTTACTCGGGCGCTGATCGAGGAGGCAGTCGATTGTGGCTACGAGGCGATCGTGGTGACCGTCGATGCGCCGCGTGGCGGCAATCGCGAGCGCGACCGGCGGACCGGGTTCGCGATCCCGGAGGAGCTCGGTGTGCCGAGCGTCGAAGCGGCGCTCGGCTCGGATCGCGCCGTGACGATCGAGGAGACGTTCGCTCTGATGGAGCCGGCGCTGAGCTGGTCCGACTTCGAGGACCTGGCGTCGGATTGCCGCGTGCCGGTCCTGGTCAAGGGCGTGCTCACCGCTGAGGACGCGGCTCTGGCGATCGAACACGGCGCTGCCGGCCTCGTCGTCTCCAACCACGGCGGGCGCCAGCTCGACCGCTGTCTTGCCACCGCCGACGCGCTGCCCGAGGCGGTCGAGGCGGTCGACGGTCGCTGCCCCGTGCTGGTCGACGGCGGCATCCGGCGCGGCGTCGACGTCGCGATCGCCCTCGCGCTCGGTGCCGACGCCGTCCTGATCGGCCGCCCGGCGCTCTGGGGGCTTGCGGTGGGCGGCGAGGCCGGTGCTCGCCGCGTGCTCGAGCTGCTGCGTGAGGAGCTGGAGCTGACGCTTGCCCTCTGCGGTTGCACCTCGCCCGCGGACCTGAACCGCGCCCACGTGCAGAGAGCACCGGCCGCGTCCGTATATTCGGACTGAGTGACCGGCCCCTCCACCTGATCGATGGCGCAGCGAATCCCCAGAGACGAATCGCTGAGCCGTGTGCACGGCGTCGGCGCGCTGTTCTCGGCCGCCTACGGCAACGTCGGCTCCTCGATCTACTACGCACTCGGCGTCACCGCCGCCTTCGCCCTCGGCCTCACCCCGGTCGCCTTCGTCATCTCCGGCCTGATCTTCGCCGCGACCGCCGCGACCTACGCCGAGGCGACGGTGATGTACCCGGAGGCTGGGGGCTCGTCCAGCTTTGCCCGCCACGCCTTCAACGAGCTGGTCAGCTTCGTCGCCGCATGGGGGCAGATGCTCAACTACACGATCACGGTCGCGATCTCGGCCTACTTCGTGCCCCACTACCTGGCGGTCTTCTGGGAGCCGCTCGGCCATGCCCCGGGCGACATCATCGGCGGCGCCGTGCTGATCGGGGGGCTGGCGCTGCTCAACATCCGCGGCTCGCAGGAGTCGGCAAAACTCAACCTGGTCCTCGCGATCGCCGACCTCGGCACCCAGGTCGTGCTGGTCGGGATCGGCGTCGTGCTGGTGCTGAGCCCGCAGATCCTGGTCGACAACGTCCACCTCGGCGTCGCCCCCTCCTGGAGCGACTTCGCCCTCGGCGTCGCGGTCGCGATGATCGCCTACACCGGTATCGAGACGATCTCCAACATGGCCGAGGAGGCCAAGGACGCGGCGCGGACGATCCCGCGCAGCGTCGGCTTCACGGTCGCCGCCGTGCTCGGCCTCTACCTGCTGATCCCGATCGTCGCCCTGTCGGCGATGCCGGTCGTGCAGAACGCCGCCGGCCATTACACGACGGCCCTGGGCAGCGAGTTCGCCAACGACCCGATCCTCGGCATCGTCGAGAACCTCGGCCTCGGCGGAGGCCTGACCGAAGCGCTGCGCTTCTACGTCGGCATCCTCGCCGCGGTGATCCTGCTGATCGCGACCAACGCCGGCCTGATCGGGGTCTCCCGCCTCACCTACTCGATGGGCCAGCACCGCCAGCTTCCCGAGGCGCTGCGGGCCGTGCATCCTCGCTACCGGACGCCCTACATCGCGATCCTCGTCTTCTCCGGCCTGGCGATGATCACGCTGATCCCCGGCCAGGCCGAATTCCTCGCCACGCTCTACTCGTTCGGGGCGATGCTCTCGTTCACGATCGCCCACGTCTCGGTGATCCAGCTGCGCCGCAGGCACGCCGGTGAGGAGCGGCCCTGGAAACCGCGGCTCAACTTCCAGGCCTTCGGCTTCGAGGTGCCGCTGACCGCGGTGTTGGGTGGCCTCGGCACCTTCGCCGCCTGGATCGTGGTGATGGCGCTGAACCCGCGCACGCTCGCCGTCGGGGCCGGCTGGATGGCGATCGGGATCGTCGTCTACGTCGTCTACCGCCGCAACCAGAAACTGCCGCTGACCGAGACCGTCAAAGTGGTCACGCCGGAGCCGCTCGGCGTCGAGGAGATCGAGTACCGCAGCATCCTTGTCGGCTTCGAGGACGGCGAGCCGTTCTCCGAGGAGATGGTCGCGACGGCGATCAAGCTCGCCTCCAAGCGGCGTCGCGGCGTTCACATCCACTCGATGCTGACGGTGCCGACCGACCTGCCGCTCGACGCCGACCTGCGCGACCAGGAGGCCGAGGCGCAGAGCAAGATCGAGCAGGCGAAGCTGATCGGCGGGCAGCGCGTCACCGGTCACGTCGCGCGGGTCCGCCCGGCGCAGGCGGGCTACTCGATCTCTGACGAGGCGAACCTGATCAGCGCCGCCGCGATCGTCGTCGGCCTGCGCTACCGCAACGGCGCGCCGCTCTACGACAAGACCCTGCAGACCGTGCTCAGCGAGCGGCCCTGCCGGGTAATCGTCGTCTCCGACCGCGGCAGCCAGCAGCCAGAGCCGGTGCCCGTCCCAGCCTGAGAGAATCGCCCGGTGTACGCCCGCTCCGTCCAGCTCCTATCCCTGGCCTTCCTGGCCCTCGGCCTACTGATCCTCGTAAGCACCCTCACCCACGGCGGCGGCCCCCTGTCCCTCGGAACCTTCCTAGGCTTGGCTTTCCTGGCCGTAGGCGTAGCGCGCCTCTGGTTAACGGGCATCTTCCGCGGGTGGCGGGGGGGAAGGGGGGGTTCGGACGGGTGAGTCCGCTAACCCCCCCTTCCCCCCCGACAGGACCCGCGGCCGAGGGCCCTGAAGAACAGCCCGAACAACGCCCCCGCCTCGAACCCCTCCTGAACCGCGGCCTCGGCGTCCCCGGCCTCTTCGCCGCCGTCTACTCGGTGGTCGGCTTCTCGATCTACTTCTCGCTCGGGGTGGTAGCCGACCGCGGCCTCGGCCTGACCCCGCTGATCTTCCTCGCCGCCGGACTGCTGTTCGTGCTGACCACGCTCAGCTACGTCGAGGGGGGCGCGATGATCCGCGAGCGCGGCGGCTCCTCCAGCTTCGCCCGCCACGCCTTCAACGAGCTGATCGCCTTCATCGCCGGCTGGGCGATCCTGATCGACTACCTGATCGTCGCCTCGCTGGCGGCGATCTCGGTCCCGCACTACCTGGAGCCGATCTCCCATGACCTCTCCGAGCCGGGCTGGGAGATCGGCGTCGCCGGGCTGGTGATCGTCGCCGCCTGCACGCTCAACATCCTCAACATCACCGGCCGCGGCCGAGCGCGCGCGCTCAGCGTGCTGGCGCTCGCCGACATCGCCCTGCAGCTCGCGGTGATCGGCGTCGGCGCCCTCGCGGTCCTGCACCCCGAGCGCCTCACCGACCAGATTCACCTCTTCACCAGCCCGAATCTCAAGGACATCGTCTACGCGTCGGTGGTCGCGATGCTCGCCTACGCCGGGATCGAGGCCGCTTCCGACCTGGCGCCCGACATCGACGTCAGGCCGCGCGACCTGAAGCGGATCGTCTCGGTGGGGGCGGTCGCGGTGCCGCTCGTCTACGCCGGGATGGCGGCGATCGCGCTGATGGCGGTGCCGGTCGTCGCCGGTCCGCAGGGCCCGGAAACCGCGCTCGGCCACGAATTCGTCGAGGCGCCGGTCCTGGGGGTGGTCTCCGCCTACCACCCGGTCTGGCTCGCGCACACGATGCGCTGGGCGGTGGCCCTGGTCGCCGCGCCGGTCCTGTTCTGGGCGGTGACGACCGCGATGTTGGGCGTCTCCCGCCACATCTACACGCTGGCGATCAACCGCCAGATCCCCAGCTGGCTGGGCAAGCTCAACAGTCGCTACGCGACGCCGCACGTGGCGATCGGGCTCTCCGGCCTGATCGCGATCGGCCTGGTCGCACCGACCGACGTCAAGCTGCTGGCAGGGCTCTACGCCTTCGGGGCGATGCTGGCGATCACGATCGCCCACCTCTCGATCCTGCGGCTGCGGATCTCCGAACCCGACCGGACGCGTCCCTTCCGGGTGCCCTGGAACGTCTCCTGGCGCGGCGCGCAGCTTCCCCTGCCGACCATGCTGGCTGCTCTGCTCAGCTTCCTCGCCTTCCTCAGCGTGCTGGCCTTCCACGACCGGGCGCGCTGGGTCGGTGGCGGCTGGATGCTGTTCGGCCTGCTCTTCTACGTCGTCTACCGCAAGGTCTTCGAGGGGACTTCGCTGACCCGGCGCGTCTCGGTCACCGAGAGGGCACTGACGAAGCAGGCGCCCGAGGTCGAATACGGCAACATTCTCGTGCCGGTGTTCGGGACCGAGCTCGACGACGACATCGTCGCCACCGCCGGACGCCTCGCCGCGGCGGAGCAGGAGGGCGACGCCGCAATCGAGGAGACCCACCTCGCGATCGTCTACGTGCTCGAGGTGCCGCTGACCCTGCCCCTGGACGCAGAGCTGCCGGCGGAGCTGGAGAACGAGGCCCTGCAGGCGATCGACCGAGCCCGCGAAATCGCCGAAGAGTACGAGGACGTGAGGGTGAGCGCTTCGGTGACGAGGGCGCGAAAGGTCGGCGCCGGGATCGTCGAGGCGGCGCGGCGTGGAAACGTCGAAGCGATCGTGGTCGGGGCCGAGCCGCCGAGCAAGATTCGCGGCGGGGCGACGCTGGGCGGGATCGGCGCGGCCAGGCCCGCCGAGATCGGGGCGGCCACGGAGTACGTGCTGAAGAAGGCGCCTTGCCAGGTATTGCTGACCGCACCCCCAGAGGTGCCCGCATGAGGCACGACATCTAGTATCCGCGGCGTGTTCATCCTGATCGTCGGTTGCGGAAGGGTCGGCTCCTCTGTCGCGCGGAGCATGCTGAGCGAGGGGCACGAGGTCTCCTGCCTCGACGAGGACCCCGAGTCCCACACGCGGCTCGAGGTCGGGCTCGACAAGGGCTGGGAGGACCTCGGCGGTCGCTTCACGGTCGGCACCGGCCTCGAGACGGACGCCCTGGTGGCCGCCGGGATCGAGACCGCGGATGCCTTCATCGCCGCCACCAACGGCGACAACACCAACATCGTCATCGCCCAGATCGCCCAGCGGCGCTACGAGGTGCCGAACGTGATCGCGCGGATCCTCGACCCGCTGCGCGCCGAGTGGTATCGCCAGCAGGGAATGCACACGATCTGCCCGACGCGGGTCGCGATCGACATGCTCGAGAGCGCCGTCCGCGAGGGCGCCCAGCGCGAGGCGGTCTGAGCCGTGTACATCATCGTCGTCGGAGCGGGGAAGGTCGGCTGGAACCTGGCCCGCGAGCTGCTCGAAAAGAACCACGAGGTGACGGTGATCGAGAGCAACCGGCGCCGCTACCTGACCGTCGAGCAGGAGCTCGAGCACAACGTCACCTACGGCGATGCCTCCGAGCTCTGGGTGCTGGAGCGGGCCGGGATCCAGCGGGCCGACATGGTGATCGCGGTCACCGGCGACGACGAGGACAACATGCTGATCTGCCAGGTCGCCAAGGAGAAGTACGAGGTGGCCCAGATCATCGCCCGCGTCAACAACCCGCGCAACCGGCCCCACTTCGATCTGCTCGGCGTGAAGCCATCGGTCTCCGCCACCGACCTGATCCTGCGCCTGCTCGAGCACGAGGTGCCCGACTACGGCCTCGTCCACCTGCTCGACCTGCAGGAGGAGCAGCTGGAGATAATCGAGATGCTGCTGGGCAAGGATTCGCGGGTGACCGGACGCCGCGTCGGCAATCTCTCGATGCCCGAAGGCAGCCTCTTGATCTCGGTATTGCGCGAAGGCAAGGGCTTCGTGCCCAACGCGGATACCGTGCTCGAGGTCGGCGACGAGGTGCTGGCGGTGCTCGATCCCGGGCACGAGGAGGACATCAAGGAGCTCTTCGGCCCGGCCGCCGGCGGCAACGGGACGGGCTGATTGGTGGCCGACCGCCAGGTCGACTTCCTCTTGGTCGGTGGCGGCATGGGCTCGGCGCACTGCGCGGCGGAGCTGCGCAAGCGCGGCGCCGAGGGCTCAATCCTGCTGGCCGGGCGCGAGCCCGAGCCGCCCTACGAACGGCCGCCGCTCTCCAAGGAGTACATGCGCGGCGAGGCGAGCCGCGCCGACGCCTACGTCAACCCTCCCGGCTGGTACGAGGAGAACGGGGTCGAGCTGCTCACCGGGGTCAACGCGATGTCACTCGATCCGGCGGCGCGCACGGCGAAGCTGCAGGGCGGGGAGGAGGTCGCCTTCGGCAAGGCCCTGCTCGCCACCGGGGCGATGGTCAACATCCTGCGCGTCGAGGGCGCCGAGAACGAGGGCATCCACTATCTGCGTGCCTTCGGCAACTCCGACGCGATCCGCGCCGACGCCGAGGCGGCCGAGCACGTTGTGCTGATCGGCGGCAGTTACATCGGCACCGAGGTCGCCGCCTCGCTGACCGCGAAGGGCGTCAAGTGCACGATCGTGATGATGGAGGACGTGGCGCTCTCGCGGGTCTTCGGTGAGGACGCCGGGCGCTGGTTCCAGGAGAAGATCGAAGACCACGGAATCGCCGTCCACGCCGGTGAGGAGCTGGAGGCCTTCGAGGGCGACGGCCGGGTCAGGGCGGTGCTGACCAAGAGCGGCCGGGCGATCGAGTGCGACACGGTCATCGTCGGCGCCGGCGTCCGTCCCGACGCGATGCTCGCCCAGCGCGCCGGGCTCGAGGTTGACGACGGGATCGTCTGCGACTCGAAGCTGATGACCTCAGCCGAGGGGATCTACGCGGCGGGCGACTGCTGCTCCTACGACAGCGTCGTGCACGGCAGGCGGATCCGGGTCGAGCACTGGGACGTGGCGATGCAGCAGGGGATGCACGTCGCCGCCAACATGCTCGGCGAGGATCGCGACTACGACGTCGTCCCCTACTTCTTCAGCGACCTGGCCGACTGGGCGAGCCTCGAGTACGTCGGCCCGGCGGCGGACTGGGACGAGGAGGTCTGGCGGGGCGACCGCGACCGCGGTGAGTTCTCGGTCTGGTACCTGAAGGACGGCAGAGTGGCCGGGGCGCTCAGCGTCGGCCGCTCCGAAGACCTGGCCGAAGCGCGCCGCATGCTCGCCGACGCCGTTGACGTCTCCGCCGCCCGCGAGCGGATTGCCGAACCCGACAGCGATCTGGGCGGGGTTGCCTAGCTCACATCCCGTAGAACACGACCAGCTCGGCGTCAGTTTCCGCAAAGCATGGGTGTCATCTTCACGTCACGGAGGATACCTATAGCATTCCCAAATGGACGCCTGTCGTTATCTGGTCGCGTAGGAGCTGGTGCAGATGCTCGGTCGGGCCGCGGCGGTTGCCTCGGGATGGCTGGTTCTGCTCGCCATAGTGTCGCCCGCGTTTGCGAATAGCTACGCCGACACGTCTGTCGTCGGCGGGACCCCGGTGGTCCCAGGGGCGCTTCCTTTCATGGCCTACATCGAGGTTGACGAAGGCTCGGAAGTTGCCGCCTGCTCGGGTACGAGCGTCTCCTCGAACATCATCTTGACCGCAGCGCACTGCGTGCTGAACCCGGCAGAGACTGGCTTTCGCGATCCCGAAGCGGTCCGTGTCCTCACGGGCACCAACAACATCTTGTCCGGAGGGACGGTTTCGAGCGTTAAACGTCTCGCCATCGACCCCAGTTACAGGTCGTCGGGGGCTTATGCCGGATGGCACGACGCCGGAATTGTCCAGCTGACCAGCCCGGTCTCGGCTCCCGCCGTCGCGCTTTCCACGGTGGCACCGTCAGCGGGAACCGCTGGCACCATCGCCGGGTGGGGGATGACTTCGCCTTACCAAGAAGGTCCTTCCCCGGAACTAGAGATCGGGCGTACCGTCGTGCAGACCAGCAACTGGTGTCGTAGTGCGATTGGCCCATCGTTCCATCTCGTCGCGGAGCTTTGCACGATCGACTACCCGACTTACGCCGCAGCTACCTGCTACGGCGATAGCGGCGGTCCGCTGTTGAAGGTAATCGGCGGTCAGTACGTCGAGGTCGGCATCACCTCGTTCGGAATCGAAGAAGGGTGTCCGACGAACGCGCCTCGGGTCAACACGCGAGCCGATGTCGAGGCCGGTTGGGTGCGCCGAGAAATCTCCAATCACCCACCGGAACTGCCTCACCTGAGGAACCCGGAAGCGACGTCCGACACCTTCAGCGCCCTGAGCACCGACAGCCGTCTGCGCTCGCGCTTCCAGGGGCGTTCCTCATATCGAATCAGTTGTTACCGCATCAGCGATACGTCTCGAAGGTGCGGCGTGAATTGGTACAAGCGCCCGAACGACTACTACGGATACGTCACGATTTACATCACCTGGGAAGGCTCCCAAGTGGTTTGGGGTTATCACTACACGATGCGTTGGGTCAACGACTACTGCTACTTCCAGTCAAGACATCCCGGCTGGTGCCCAGTGGTGGTTCGAAGCGGCTGAGCTCGGCTATCGACTCGTCCGCCGAGCCGCGGAGTGGTTTCTGCCCCCTCGCACAGGAGCACCCAACCCTCGTTGCGAACCAGCTGGTCGAGCGAGCCGACCGGGCTCCACGGAGAGACCGCGAACTGCCGGCTGGCCGCTCGTCTAGATATCGTTTGACTTTGGTCCGGGGTGGGGTAGCTAGGCAGCCCGCCAGGTTCTGATCCTGGAAGCCGTGGTTCGATTCCACGCCCCGGAGTAGAAGCGAGTCGTCCGAGTTTGATGCGAACATACGTTCGATGGAGGAACTGGAGGGGCGAATTCGAGGGCTATTGGTTGCCGGAGAGCCCCGGACGAGGGTGGCCCAGCGGCTCGGTGTTGACCGGGGCACGGTTTCCCGGTATGCGGCGAAGGTCGGGTTCCCGTCAATTGCCCGCAGGCCCTCGGCTTTGGACTGGGAGGCAATTCGCGCTCACTACGAAGAAGGTCACACGATCGAGGACTGCAAGCGCCGTTTCGGATTCTCAGCCGGCAATTGGGAATCGGCGGTTTGTCGCGGTGATGTCGTCCCGCGAGATCCGCCGACGAAGGGTCGGCCCCGAGGCGAGACGCGGGTAAAGGTCTCCGCGCTTCTTGCCAGCGGGTTGAGACCGGCTGAGGTGGCAGCGCAGCTGGGCATCTCCAAGCCCACGGTCTCCTATCACGCCAGGCGACTGGGAATCGAGCCCAAATCGGGCCCTGCCAGGCGATATGACTGGCAAGAGATCCGAGCGGCCTATGAGTCAGGGCTCTCGGTCCGCCAATGCATGAGGCGCTTCGGTTTCTGCTTGACAACCTGGCACGATGCTGTGAAGCGGGGCGCTGTTGTCCCGCGGCCCGCCGCGATGCCTATCGAGAAACTGTTGGTGGTCGGGCGCAAGGAGACGAGTCGCACCCATCTCAAGAATCGGCTGATGAGGGAGGGGCTGAAGGAAAACCGCTGTGAGATCTGCGGGATCACCGAGTGGCGGGGGAGGCCGCTGGGCATGGAGCTTCATCACGTCAACGGCGACGGCGATGACAATCGGCTGGAGAATCTCCAGTTGCTCTGCGGCAATTGCCACTCGCAGACGGATAATTGGGGTGGTCGGGGCGTGCGTCGGCGGGCGGTATGTGCCGATGAAGGGACGCCTGCGTGAGCCATCCAGGGGCTTTGCTACGTTCGGCGCCGATGCGGAGGCAAGTTCTCTATCTCTCGGCCGTTGTTGTCGTGCTCCTTGTGCTCTCCGGCTGCGGCGGCGGGGGCGGCGGCGACTCGACCACCGCGTCGGTTGAAACGACCGAAACGACGGCGCTGACCAAGGAAGAGCTGATCGCCCAGGGCAACGCGATCTGCGGCGAGGTCAACGCCGCGGTCGGCACCGTCGGCTCGACCAGCTCCGGCGCCGCCGGGCAGGCGGCTCAGGTCGCCGGCCTCTATAGCGGCATGGTCGAAAGGCTGAAGGACCTGGGCGCGCCCAGTGACGAAAGCGCCGGCTACCCCGAATTCATCTCCTCCGCCGAAGCGCTCGCGCAGGCGGAGGCCAACGTCAAGCTGGCCTCCGAACGGGAAGAAGAAGGCGAAGCGCTGAGCGAAGCCGAAACCGAAGCCTCCTCGGCGCTCAGCTCGTTCCAAACGGCCTCGTCGTCCTTCGGCTTCGAAGACTGCGCCGAAGCTCCCGCGGCTCCGACCCCGAGCAGCGCGGGAAGCGCGCCGGCTGGTGGAGAAGAAACCGGTGGAGCGGAAGCCGAAGAAGCCGCGCCTGAAGCAGAAGCCGAAGCTCCGCCCGTCGAAGAAGCTCCGCCCGTCGAAGAAGGCGCCGGGGGCGGTGCCGGAGCGGGCGGCGGCACCGAAGGCGGTGGGGGCGGCTCGGGTGGCGGTTCGAGCGGCGGCATCGGACCGGGCTAAGCGGCCGAAGACTCTTCCCAGTTGCCGTAAAGCCGCGCGTAGGGCCCACCCGCCTCGATCAGCTCCTCGTGCGTGCCGCTCTCGGCTACGCGGCCGTGTTCGAGCACGACGATCTTGCCGGCGCGGCGGATCGTCGAGAGGCGGTGGGCGATGACGATCGCCGTGCGGCCGCTCAGCAGGCGCTCCAGGCCCCGCTCGATCGTCTTCTCGGTGCGCACGTTGACGTTCGAGGTCGCCTCGTCGAGGATCAGGATGCGCGGTTCGGCGAGTAGCGCGCGGGCGAAGGCGATGAGTTGGCGCTGGCCCGCGGAGAGCTGCACGCCGCGCTCGCCGACTTCGGTCTCGATGCCTTTGGGTAGCGCAGCGACGAACTCGGTCGCACCGACGGCCGCCGCCGCGGCTTCGATCTCCTCCAGGCTCGCCTCGGGCCGGCCGAAGGCGATGTTTTCCCGCACGCTGCCGGAGAAGAGGAAGCCCTCCTGGGGGACGATGCCGAGCTGGCGCCGCAGGGCGTGCTGCTCGACCCCGCGCAGATCGTGGCCGTCGACCAGCACGCGACCCCGCTGCGGGTCATAGAAGCGCGCGACGAGCTTGGCGAACGTCGACTTGCCGGCTCCGGTCGTGCCGACCAGGGCAAGGGTCTGCCCGGGGGGCACGTGCAGGTCGATTTCCTGAAGCGCCCACTCGACGCGCTCTCCGCGTGACTCCCGCTCCAGTGCGTCGTCGTCATAGGCGAACGACACGTCCTCCATCTCGATCTCACCGCGCAAGGTGCCCGGGTCGATCGCGCCCGGCGCGTCGACCATGTCGGGCTCGGTGTCGAGCAGCTCGAAGATCTTGTCGAGCGCCGCCATCCCCTGCTGGTAGGTCGTGTAGAGCTGCGAGAGTTCCTGGATCGGCGAGAAGAAGACCTGCAGGTAGCCGATGAAGGCGACGATCGTGCCGATCTGGATCGCCTGGTCGATCGCCTGGGTGCCGCCGTAGAGGATGATCGCCGCGGTGCCGGCGGCGGTGAGCAGTTCGATCGCCGGAAAGTAGGAGGCGTTGAGGAAGACGGTCCGCATGTTCGCCTCGCGGTTCGCCTCGTTCAGCTCGGTCATCGCCGCGCCGTGGCGCGCCTCCTGGCCAAAGCTGCGCACGACCCGTACCCCGCTCAGCGTCTCCTGCAGGTAGGCGGTGACGGCGGCGATCTTCTCGCGCGTTTCCCGGTAGGCGCCGTGCGAGGCGACCCGGAAGACGACGCTGGCCAGGGCGACGAGGGGAAAGGTGAGGAAGGTGACCAGGGCCAGCTTGACGTCGAGCGCGAACATGATCACGACCACGCCGATCAGGGTCAGGACGCTGGAGAAGAGGGTCGTCACACCGCTGGTGAGCAGCTGGTTGAGCGCCTCGATGTCGTTGGTCATGCGACTGATCAGGACCCCGGGGCTGCGCCGCGTGAAGAAGCCGATCGACATCGACTGCAGGTGGGCGAAGACGTGCTCGCGCAGGTCCTGGAGCGCCCGGGTGCCGACCCAGCCGACCAGATAGGTCTGCGCGTAGGTGGCGAGGGCGAAGACGGCGGCGACGGCGAGGAAGGCGATCACGATCAGGGTCAGCGCGCCGGTGTCGCCGGTGACGATGCCCGCGTCGATCGCCTGTCCCGCGAGGTAGGGAGGGGCGAGGCCGGCGCCGGTGGCCGCGAGGATCGCGATCACGGTCAGCGCCACCCGGCCGCGGTAGGGGCGCAGCAGGCCGGCCATCCAGCGAAGCTTGCGACCGCGCTGGTCCTCGCCGCGGACGATCAGCCAGAGCCTCCTCATAGTCCGGCCACCGCCTCGCGTTGCTCGAGGTCGCGCTGCAGGAAGACCGAGTCGGCGAGCCCGTGCTCGGCGATCTCGCGGTAGAAGCCGCAGCCCTCGAGCAGCTCCTCGTGGGTGCCGCGGTTGACGATGCGGCCGCCGTCCATGACGACCACCTCGTCGGCGAGCGAGACGGTCGAGAGCCGGTGGGCGATCACGAAGGTGGTGCGCCCCGCCATCGCTTCGCCGAGGCCGGCCTTGATCGCCGCCTCGGTCGTCGCGTCGACGGAAGAGGTGGCGTCGTCGAGGATCAGGATGCGCGGGTCGGCCAGCAGGGCGCGGGCGATCGCGACGCGCTGGCGCTGCCCGCCGGAGAGGGTCATCCCGCGCTCGCCGACGAGGGTGTCGTAGCCCGCCGGCAGGTCGCGGACGAACCCGTCGGCCTGGGCGCGCCGTGCCGCCGCTTCGACCTCGGCGCGACTCGCCCCCGACTGCGCGTAGGCGATGTTCTCGGCGATGCTGGCGGTGAAGAGGAAGCTGTCGTCGCCGACGAAGGCGACCTGTGAGCGCAGCGAGGTGAGGTCGACCGAGCGCACGTCGGCCCCGTCGATCGCCACCGTGCCCGCGCTCGGGTCGTAGAGGCGGGCGATCAGCGCCACCAGGCTGGTCTTGCCCGAGCCCGAGGGTCCGACCAGGGCCACGGTTCGCCCGGCCTCAACGGTCAAATCGACGCCTTCGAGCGCCGCGGCCGACACTGACCCCACCCCAGTGTGGTCAATGTCGGAAGCGCTCGCCGGGGGGTTGGTTTCGTAGCGCAGGGTCACGCCGCGCAGCTCCACCCGCCCGCCACCCACGGGCAGCGGCGGTGCGTCCGCCGGGCTCTCGATCCGCGGCTCGCGGTCGAGGATTTCGAAGAGGCGGTTGCCGGAGGCGATCGCGCGCTGGGCCATCCCCAGGGTCATCCCCAGCATCCGCATCGGCCCCGCCAACATCGCGACGTAGGTGTAGAAGGCGGTGAAGTTGCCGAGGCTGAGGTTGCCGGCGATCACCTGACGGCCGCCGATCAGCAGCACAAGGGCGATGCCGAGCTGGGGCAGGAAGCCGAGCAGGGGAGAGTAGAAGGCCTGCAGGCGGGTCGAGTAGATGCTCTGGTCGAAGACGCGGGAGACGGCGCGGCGGAAGCGGTGCAGCTGGTGCTCCTCGCGGGCGAAGGCCTTGACGATGCGGATCCCGGAGACGTTCTCCTCGGCTTCGGCGGTCAGCTCGGCGATGCGCTGCTGGACCTCCTGCACGGCTGGGCGGGAGACGCGGTTGTAGCGCGAGGCGGCGTAGATGACGAAGGGGGCCGGAGCGAGGGCCACCAGCGCCAGCCAGGGCTCGAGCACGAACATCACGGCACTGGCCAGGGCGATCGTGAGCAGGTTCTGGGTGATGAAGATCAGGCCGTAACCGAGGAAGAAGCGGATCGACTGCAGGTCGACCGTCGCCCGCGACATCAGCTGACCGGTCTGCTGGGAGTCGAAGAAGCCGAGCTCGAGCCGCTGCAGATGCGCGTAGAACAGCTGCCGCAGGTCGAACTCGACCGCCAGCGAGACCTTGCCGGCGACCACCCGGCGCACCATCGTCAATCCCAGGCGCAGGATGCCCGCGACGACGATCGCGATCGCCAGCGGCAGCAGGTCCGGCTTTTCCCCCTTCTCGATCGCGTTGACCGCACGGCCGATCAGCCAGGGGATCAGCACGGTCATCCCCATCGCCAGCCAGGCAAAGACGAGCGAGCCCCAGAGCTGGCGGCGATAAGGCCGCAAAAAGCCCATCAGACGGCGATAGGTCCGCATCAAGCCACTATACAAAGTGAAGTAAGGGCCCCTGGGGTCAGTTGAAGGCGGCGGCCTTGGCGCTGGAGACCTTGCCGGCGGGGCACTTCGGGCCGTGGCCCGGGCGGGGCAGGATCTGGAAGTTGGTGACGGCGTGGTAGGGGGTCGTCGCCGTGTTGTTGCGGGCCAGGGTGACGACGAGGCGGTAGAAGCCGGCCCGCAGGTCGTGGTAGTAGATCTCCGGGCGGGTGGCCGGCGAGTAGCTGCCGCTGGCGCCGATCCGCTCGGCGAGGACGCCGTTGGGGCCGGAGTACTGGGGGAAGTCGAAGGAGGCGCCGACCAGCCGGCCGCGCCCCAGCGGGCTTTCCTCGGCGCGCTGGAGCTTGCCTGGATAGACGCAGTCGGGCACGCGGTTGAGCGCGAAACGGATGTTCCCCTCGCCGAGCTGCGGTTCGCCGCCGAAGTGCCGCGGCGCCAGGGTGAAGTTCCGCACCCTGGCCTTGACGACGACCGCCCGGTTGGTCTGCCTGGCGCCGTTGCGCGGGGAGATAATCGCGACGCTCGGTTCGCCGGGGAGCGGCGGACGCACGCTGCTGTCGCCGGCGTTTCCGCCCGCCAGAGCGACCACGGCGGCGGCCGCGGCGGCGACCGCGATGACGGCAAGGATTGCGATCGCGGCCCGCATCGGGTTCGGAAGGTTACGTGCCGGGGAGCCTGGCACGGCGGGCGCAGCGGGGCCGACCCCTAAGTTGTCTGGATGCTGCGTGCGGCTGCCATCACGCTGGGGGCACTGCTTGCGCTCGCCTTGGGCCCTGTTGCCGCGTCGGCGGCCGGGCCGAGCGACGAGGTCAGCGTCTTCGCCGGCACCGAGCCGGGCGGCGGTGCCTTCGGCGGCGGGCACAACTTCCCCGGCGCCACGGTGCCCTTCGGGATGGTGCAGTGGGGCCCCGACACCGTTCCCGCCGAACGGCATTCCGGCGGCTACGACCACCGCGACCGCCACATCCGCGGCTTCAGCCTCACCCACCTCAGCGGCGCTGGGTGCGCGCTCTACGGCGACTTTCCGTTTCTGCCGACGACCGAGCCGATTCGCACCTCGCCGGCAGCGGTTGGCGGCGGCCTGACCGGTCGCTTCCAGCCCGGTTTCTCCCACACGCACGAGCGCGCCCGCCCCGGTTTCTACTCGGTCCGCCTCAACCCGGTCGGCGGCGGCGCGATCGACACGGCCTTGACCGCGACGACCCGCACCGGGATGGCACGCTTCTCGTTCCCCCGCTCGCCCCACGCGAGCGTCCTGATCGACGCCGGCGGCAGCGCCAGGGCCGACGACCTCGCCGAAGTGCGGATCGACGCCGCCCGGCGCGAAATCTCCGGTTCTGCCTCGAGCGGCTATTTCTGCGCCCAGCGGCCTCGCTACCGGGTCTACTTCGCCGCGGCCTTCAGTCGCCCCTTCGGTGCATATGGCACCTGGACGCGCCAGAAGCTGGCACCTGGGTCCACCGCCGCGGTCGACCAGAAGCAACCTTCGACCGTCGCGGCCAACACGGCCCAGGCGGGCGCATACGCAAGCTTCGACACCCGTCACAACCGCACGGTCGTCGTCCGCGTCGGGGTCTCGTTCGTCAGCGTCGCCGGGGCGCGCGCCAACCTTGCCGCCGAGAGCAAGAGGGCTTCGTTCGGTGCGATCAAGGCCCACGCCGAGGCCGGCTGGAATCGCGCTCTGTCCTCGATCGAGATCGGCGGTGGCGGGGCCGGTGACATCGAAACCTTCTACACGGCGCTCTACCACGCGCTTCTCGCTCCCCGCACCTTCAGCGACGCCGACGGCCGCTACACCGGCATGGACGGCGCCGTGCACCGCGCCAAAGGGCGTATCCAGTACGCGGATTTCTCCGGCTGGGATGTCTACCGCACGCAGATCCCGCTGCTGGCGATGCTGATGCCGCGCCGCGCGAGCGACATTGTCGCCTCGATGCTGGCCGACGCCAGGGAGAGCGGTTGCCTGCCGCGCTGGTCCTATGCCAACGGGCAGAGCATGACGATGGTCGGCGACCCGGCCGACCCGATGATCGCCGCGGCCGCCGCCTTCGGCGCCCGGCGCTTCGATGCCGGTGCCGCGCTGGAAGCGATGCTCAACGGCGCCGACGAAGGCTGCCGCGGCGCCGACGGCAGCTACGTCGAGCGACAGGGCCTCGCCCAGTACAAGGCGCTTGGCTACGTGCCCTTCGACCTCGACACGAGGCGGCGCAACGCGAACTCGCTGTTCGGCGATCCGGAAGCGGTGTGGGCCTCGGCGGCGACCACGCTCGAGTACGCGATCGACGACTTCTCGATCGCCCAGTTCGCGGCTCGCTCGCTCGGCGACCGGGCCGCGTATCGCGCCTTCATCTTGCGTTCAGGAAACTGGCGCAATCTGCTCAACCCGCTCAGCGGCCAGATCGAGCCCCGCTTCGAAGATGGGACCTTCGCCCCTGACTACGACAACCTCCATGGCGCCGGCTTCGCCGAGGGCAACTCCGCCCAGTACAGCTGGCTGGTGCCGCAGAACCCCGCCGGCCTCTTCGCCGCGATCGGGGGGCGGGCGGCTGCCGTGACCAGGCTCAATCGCTTCCTGCGCGCCCTGAACGGCGGTCCCGGCGCAACCCACGCCGACCATGCCCTGCTCGGCAACGAGCCCAACCTCAACGTCCCCTGGCTGTATGACTGGGCGGGGGCGCCCTACAGGACCCAGGCGGTCGTGCGGCGGGCGCTGCGGCTCTACGGCACCGCCCCCGATGGCTATCCGGGCAACGATGACCTCGGCACGCTCTCGTCCTGGTACGTGCTCGGCGCACTCGGCCTCTACCCGGAGGTTCCCGGTACTGACGTGCTGGCGATCGGCAGCCCGCTCTTCGGGCGGGCGACCGTGCGCCTCGCCGGCGGCCGCAAGCTGCGCATCCTCGCGTCTGCGTGGCGGCGTTCCCGCCGCCGCGGGAACCTGCGCAAGAAGCCCCGCCTCATCCCGATTGCCCTGTCCCGCGCCCCATACATTCAGTCGATGCGCGTCAACGGCCACTCCTATGAACGGCCCTGGACGACCTTCTGCGCGCTGGCGCGCGGTGCGACCCTCACCTACCGCCTCGGCGCCCGCCCGGTCCGGGGCTGGGGCGCATCCACTGCCGCGCTGCCGCCTTCCTTCGGCACCGGACGGCCGATGCCACCGAACCACTGCGCCCCTTGACGGTCGACCGAGCCCACTCGACCGTCCTCTGGGCGCTTGCCGGCCTGACCGGGCTGGGCATCGCTGTCCGCTTCGCCAGTCTCGGCGTGCAGAGCTACCACCACGACGAGGTGATCACCGCCGCGCGCGTCATCCCCGGCGAATTCGAGCACATGCTGCGCCAGGTCAAGGGCAGCGAGTCCAACCCGCCCCTGTACTACGTGCTCGCCTGGGCCTGGGCGAAGGCGTTCGGCACCGGGGAGATCGGGCTGCGCTCGTTGTCGGCGCTCTTCGGCGCGGCGACGATCCCGGTCGCCTATCTGATCGGCCGCGAGCTGGCGAGCAACCGAGCCGGGCTGATCGCCGCCGCGCTGGTCGCCGTCAACCCGATGCTGATCTGGTACTCGCAGGAGGCTCGCTCTTACGCCGTACTGGTCTTCTTCGGGACGCTGGCGCTGCTGTTCTTCGTCCGGGCCCTGCGCAGCGGGCGAGGACGGGACCTGGCGCTCTGGGCGCTGGCCTCGGCGCTCGCACTGTGCAGTCACTATTTCGCCGTCTTCGCGGTGGCGATCGAGGCGGTTTGGCTGTTGGTTGCGCTGAGGTGGAGGTGGCGGTTGGTCCTGCCGGCCGGGGGCGTCGTCGCCGCCGTCGGCTTGGCCCTCCTGCCGCTGATCTCGGCCCAGGTCAACCCGACTCACATCGGCTGGATCGACCACAGCGCGCTCCCCTTGCGCCTCTTCGAGACCGGGGTCAGCTTCCTCGCGGGGGAGACCGGCCACGTGATCGCCGAGCCCCCTCGCGAGCGCTACGCGCTGATCCCGGCGGTGCTGATCGGCGTGGCTCTGCTGCTCGTCGCCCTGCGCGGCTCGCCTCGCGAGAAGCGGGGGGCGCTGCCGGGCCTGGTCGTCGGCCTGGGCGTCGTTTTACTCGCATCCGCCGCGGCGCTCGCCGGCAAGGACTACATAGTCGAGCGCAACCTGTTGCCGGCCCTGGTCCCCCTTGCGACTGTAGCGGCGATCGGGTTCTCCGCCGCCCGGGCCCGCCGCTTCGGCCTCGTCTGCGCCGTCGTCCTCTGCGCCTACTGGCTCGCCTACGACGTCTACGTCACCCACACCCCCAACCTGCAGCGCCCGGACTTCCGCGACCTCGCCGCGCAGCTGGGGCCGCCGCGGCGACCGCGCGCGATCCTCGCCTGGAAACTCGCCGCCGACCCGATACGGTTCTATCTCGACGGTCCCTCGCGCCGCGCCTACCGCGGTGTGATCCCGGTTCGCGAGATCGACGTGGTCAGCAAGCCGGTCGTTGCCCGCAAGCCACCGGGGCTGCCACCAAGCTTCCGTCCGGTCGAACGTCGTAGGCTGGAGCGCCTCACGCTGATCCGTTACGTGTCCCCACGCATCCAACAAGTTCCCTTCAATGTCCTGCGCGACGCACGGACCGGTTTCGGCCGCAATGCCGTCGTCGCCGACGGGCCCAAAGCGGCTCCGTGGAGCGGTCGATGAGCGGCACCTACGAATTCGCCTACCGCATCCGCGCCGCCGCCCGCCGCCCGGACAGCTGGCTGCAGCTGCTCAAATTCGGCGTCGTCGGCGGCTCGGGCTACCTGATCAACCTGGCGGTCTTCGCCCTGCTCGCCGGCGGCCTCGGCCTGCACCACCTGCTGGCCGCGACCGGCGCCTTCTGCGTCGCCCTCGCCAACAACTTCCTCTGGAACCGGCACTGGACCTTCGACGCGGGGCACGGCCACCCGGGCTTTCAGGCGGCGCGCTTCCTCGCCGTCAGCGTGGCGGCCCTGCTGATCAACCTGGTTGTGCTCGAAGTCCTCGTCTCGAGCGGCTCGATGGGCGACCTCACCGCGCAGGCGATCGCGGTCGCGGTCGCGATGCCCTTCAACTTTCTAGGCAACAAGCTCTGGACGTTCGCCTGAGGGGCGCCTAAACCGGCGTATTTCGGGGTCTTCGGTCGGGCTCCTCGGGTCACGCACTTATGTGCGCTCCCCTCGTCGCCCTCCCTGCATCCCCCGAACTGCTTGGTTTATGCGCCCCTCAGTAGCGGTATCGGGGCATTTTCGGCTACCAGTCTCCTTCGAGCCAGCCCAGCAGCTCCGGGGCGAGCCGCTCCAGGTCGGGGGCGGGGGAGGCGAGCTCGGTGTGGGCGAGTTGTATCGCCGCGCCGAGTCCGAATGTCGCCCGATCGGGATCTCCGCCGAGCCAGGCCTCGACCTGGCCCAGACGGCTGTGATCCGTTCGTAGCTCGCGCAGGGCAGACCGGGCTGCGACGTGATCGGTCTCGGCCAGATCGATCAATGCCCTCAGCCCGGCTCTGACCCGGTCTTCGGGCGGCGCCTCCGAAACCGTGGCGGTCACCCGCTTAACAATCTCTTCGTCGAATAGCCCTTTCTCCAGCAGGGCTGTTCTCGTACCCTCTCTCATGTTGGGACCTCCTCTTAAGGTCTCGGCCAGGCCCCGGGGTGTCGCAAGCACCGCCGGGGTCGCCTATTTCTCATCCCAAATCACGCTAGGCCCACGCCCGGACGGCGAAGCGCCTAAATACCCTCAAACAGCCACTTTTTCCACTTATTTGACACTTCCGACACACTTTCGTATGTCACTCGAATACTTCAAGGTACTTGATCATTTATCCCTCAGCATAAGACCCCTGGGTCCCGGGGTCAACGTCCGTGGCAGACTGCGATGGCTATGAGCCGCGAGAAGCCGATCTACGACGCCGGCGAGACCGAGTCCGGGCGACAGGCTGAGTGGGCTGAGCAGGGCGCCTTTGCGACCCCCGTTCCCCTCCCTGGGCAGAACGCCGTCTACATCAAGCCGTCGAGCCCGTTCACCTCGGGCAACCTGCATATGGGCCACGTCCGGGATTACTCGATCGGGGACGCCTACGCGCGCTTTCGCCGCGCCCGCGGCGACGCGGTGCTCTTCGGCTTCGGCTTCGACGCCTTCGGCCTGCCGGCCGAGATGGCGGCGATCGAGCGCGGCACCCGGCCCGCGGAGTGGGTCGAGCGCTGTGGCGAGCGGATGCTGGGACAGATGAAGCGGCTCGGCTTCTCCTTCGACTACGACCGCGCCTTCTACAGCTCCGACGAGGCCCAGTACCGCTGGTCGCAGTGGCTCTTCCTGACCCTCTTCGAGGCCGGGTTGATCTATCGCGACGATGCGACCGTCGACTGGTGCGACACCTGTCAGACGACGCTCGCCGCGCTGCAGGTCGAGGACGGGCGCTGTTGGCGCTGCCACAACAAGGTGCGGTTGATCCGCCGCCCCACCTGGTTCCTGCGCCTCTCCCCCTACCTGGAGGAGAACGACCGCAACCTCGAGCGGCTCGCCGACTGGGACGAGCTCGCGTTGAAAACGCAGCGCTACATCCTCGGCCGCAGCGACGGGGTCGAGTTGGACCTCGGCGGCCCCGACGGCGACGGCCTGACGGTCTTCACTCCACATGAGGGCGTCGTGGACGAGGCGCGTTTCGTGCTGCTCTCGCCGCGCCATCCGGCGCTTGGGCGCTGGGCCGCCGACCCGGCGGTCGCCGAGAAGCTGGACGAGTTGCGCTCGGGGGGGTGGGAGCGCAGCGCCCGCGACGCCTCCGCCGTTCCCGTGATCGACACCGGTGCGTCGGTTGAGGTTGCGGGCGACGGCAGCCTGCCGCTCTTCGTCTCCCCGATCGTCGATGCCCGCTACGGCCCCACCGCGGCGCTCGGCATCCCCGCCGTTGACGAGGCCGACGAGGCGATCGCGGCGCGGATGCCGCGAACGGCCGGAGAGCCGTTCGGCGGCGGTTCGGTCGCCGGTCTGGAGTTGCGCGAGGCGACGCGCTACCGCGCCTATGACTTCTCGATCTCGCGCCAGCGCTACTGGGGCACGCCGATCCCGGTGCTGCACTGCGAGCAGTGCGGCGTGGTCCCGGTTCCGATCGAGGACCTGCCGGTGGTGCTGCCGCGCGACGTCGAGCCGACCGGCGAAGGCAACCCGCTGGCCGAGCGGCCCGACTTCCTGGAGACCACCTGCCCGACCTGCGGTGGGGCGGCGCGGCGTGAGACCGACACGCTCGACTGCCATTTCGACGCCCTCTGGCTCTGGGTGCCCTCGGCGGTGCCGCCCCCCGACCGCGACGAGCAGATGTTCACCCACCCCGACCTGCGGCGCTGGCTGCCCTCCGAGCGACTCGTCGCCGGCAACGACAGCGGCGGCTTCGTCTTCGACCAGCGGGTCGTGACCAAGGCGCTGCGCGACATCGGCCCCTTTGCCTTCCTCGAGGACGGCGAGCCCTTCGCCGGCTGCCTCTTCCACGAGATGGTGATCGCCGACGGCCGCAAGATGAGCAAGCACCTCGGCAACGTCGTCGACCCCGACGAGCTGGTCGCCGAGCACGGCGCCGACACCGTGCGGCTCGCCGTTCTCTACGCCGCCGGCCCGGCCAAGGCGCTCAACTGGACCGACGGCGCGCTGCGCTTTGCCTCGCGCTTCCTGCGCGGCCTCTGGGACTACACGCACGAGAGCATCGCCGCCGCGGCCAAGGCCCCTGAGGACGCTGAGGCGGCAGCCGACACGGCGTTCATCCGCGAGCGGCTGGGGAAATGGTGCGACAACGGCGTCGAGCGGATCACCGCCGACCTCGAGGAGCTGCAGATGCACAAGGCGGTGCGCAACGTGACGCGTCTGCTGGAGCGGATCAAGGACTACGAGAAGCGGATCGTCCAGCGTCGCGGTCAACTCGGCCGCGAGGACTATGCGGCCCAGCTCGAGGCGCTGGCGCTGCTGGCGAGGACCCTCTCGCCGTTCGCGCCGCATATCGCCGAGCAGCTGTCGATCGCCCTCGGTCGGGACGCCTCTGTAGGATTTCCGGCCGGAGGAGAGGCCATCTCCGTCTCTATGGCCAGTAATAATTGATCGATATGCCCGTATCTGCTATACAAAACCGCTCATGATCAGGCGCCAGCATGGAAAGCGCAGACGGAGATTTGCCAAGGCGGGCGGCCTGCCGTCGCTAGCCGGGGGCGTTGAGGGGCGATGAGCCTCTCGGCCGACCAGCGCACCCGCTCCTGCGCGACGGAGCTGGTCTGCCACGACTGTGAGCTTCGGCTCCCCCTTCTCGATACCACCTTTAGGTGTCTCGGCTGCGGCCAGACCCTCGATGTTGACTACGACTACGAGCTCGCCACCTCGCGCGTGGCCGAGCTGCCGATCGGTGAGCGCGAGCTCAACATCTGGCGCTTCGAGGAGCTGCTGCCGATCGTCGATGCCGGCGCAAAGCACCGGGTCGGGCGCTACAGCGGCCGCACGCCGCTGATCCACGCCGACCGGCTCGGCGCCGAGCTGGGCCTGCGCAAGCTCTACCTCAAGGACGACAGCACCCAGCGTCCCAGCCTCTCCTACAAGGACCGCGTCGTCTCGATGGCGGTCGCCCGCCTGCTCGAGCTCGGCAAGAAGGAGATCGGCTGCGTCTCGACCGGCAACGTCGGCACCGCCGTCGCCTCGCTGGCGGCCAAGGCCGGAGTCGCCGCCTACGTCTTCTACCCGAGCAACATGGAGCGCGGCAAGGCGCGCGCCTGCCGGGCGTTGGGAGCGGCCGTGATCCAGCTCGACGGCAACTACGACGAAGCCAACCGCGCCTGTCGCGAGCTGGCCCTGGCGACCGACATCCAGTTCGCCAACATCACGCTGCGTCCGTTCTACGCCGAGGGGGCGAAGACGATGGCCTTCGAGGTAGTCGAGCAGCTCGACTGGGTCTCGCCCGACCACTTCGTGATCCCGGCCGCCGGCGGCACCCTCTCCTCGCGCGTCCACAAGGGACTGGGGGAGATGGAAACGGTGGGCATGGCCGAGACGGCGGCGACCAAGATCCATATCGCCCAGGCGGAGGGCTGCGGGCCGATCGCCACCGCGATCCTCGACGGCAGCGGGGAGATCGAGCCCCAGCGGCCGAACACCGCTGCCCACTCGCTGGCGATCGGCGCCCCGGGCGACGGCCCGCTCGTCGTCGACGCGGTGACCTCGCGCGGCGGCTCGGCGGCGACCGCCACCGACCCCGAGATCTTCGAGGCACTGGACCTGCTCGGCGCCACCGAGGGCATCCTCACCGAGCCCGCCGGCGGCACCACGATCGCGGCGACGATCAAGCTCGCCAACGAGGGCAAAATCGGCCCCGACGACACCGTGGTCGCGGCGATCACCGGCAACGGCTACAAGACCCTCGAGGAGCACCCCGACAAGCCCTGGCCGTCGATGGTCGCCCCCGAGGTAGAGGCGATGGAGGAGACCCTCGCCCAGTTCCGTCAGACCGGCGCCGGCGCCGCTTTGCGCTAAGAGCCTGTCTAAGGTCTGGTTTGTTCGTCCGCCAAGCGGACGAGATCGACCACTGGCACGTCGAGCCCAGCGGCGATCTTGGTCAGGGCAACCCAGGTCGGATTCTGCTTGCCGCCCTCTATCCGGGAGACCGAGACCGTATGGAGGCCAGCCTCGGCCGCGAGCGCTTCAATGCTCAGCGAGCGTCCCTGACGCAGGGTGCGGATTGCAGCTCCAAGTTGGGCAAGTGTCGGTTGCGGCACGGTGGCAGACCAGCCTCCCTCTACCCCAACATTTATAGCATATATGTTAGACTGGCCAGCCCCCTGAAGGGGTCGGGCGCTTCGCGCCCTTGACCGACTGCCTTCGCGGCGCTTTTGGCAGTTAGGTCGGCACGGCGTGTGTGCCGGAGTGAGGGCGAGGCGTTGCACGCAGAAGGTGCCGGGAGACCCAGGGCTATCATCGTCTTAGATATGGAGCCGATCCGCACCGACTTTCGAGGCCATGAGGGCCAGTACGTGGCTATTGACGCCCGCAGCGGCGAGATCGTGATCGCCGATAAAGACCCGCGCGTCGTGTTCGAGAAGGCCAAGGGTCGCAACCACGTTGTCGTGCACGGTCGGGTCCCGCTTGCAGACGAGCCGATCTACGTCGGCCTTGGCTGACCAGCCTCTTCCCTGGCTCTATGCCTACCGGGAGGACGCTCAGTCCACCCGAATCGATGGACCGGTCTTCCGTCCCTTTGTTCCGGTTTCCCTTGTCCATGGCGACCAAAGCACATTGCTCCTCACCGGGCTGATCGACACCGGCGCTGATTCCGTGCTCGCCAGCAACCTGCTTGCCGACCAACTCGAAGTTGACCTTGACGACCACGATGGCGAGACAACGCACGCCGTGGGCGGACGGGTCGTCACAGCGCGCTACAAGGCCATCGGCCTGCGCCTGCACCCGAGCGACGCCGATGAATCCGAGTACATCCAGTGGGAGGCCCAAGTCGGCTTCATCGAGGGCTGGCACAGTGACGGCCTGGTGTTACTTGGAAGCGTCGGCTTCCTCAACCGCTTCACGGTCACGGCGAGCCGATTCGCACAGGCGGTAGCTGTCGAGCAGCGAGAGGCGTTCGATAAGCGCTTCGGTGTCGTTGCGGCTGCCTGAGTAACTGCGCTCGCCCGTCCTGCTGCCAACGCTTTCCGTCCGTCTCGGATACACCGGTTGACCTTCGTGTCGCTCCACGGCTGCCGCCCCTCATGATTTTTCGGGCTCTCCTGACGTTTCCGTGGGTCACGTAAGCAGGTGAGAAAGAGGCGCACGCCGCTCCGCGCCTAGGTTTCCGGCTTCTCGAAGGCTGGAAATCGAAAGGAGCGGCAACGACGTGCGCAAGGAAAGGGTATGGGCAGGCCTGCTCGGGCTGGAGCGGGCGGTGGTCGAAAGCGTGGAGATCGACGATCAGGGGCAAGTAGTGGCGGCGGTCCGGCCACACCATCGGGAACGGGACCGCTGCGGCGCCTGCGGCCGTCGCTGCCCGGGCTTCGATCTCGGCGAAGGGCGGCGGCGCTGGCGGGCGCTGGACCTGGGCACAACCCTCGCCTACCTGGAGGCCGACGCGCCCAGGGTGCGCTGCCCCGAGCACGGCGTCGTCGTCTGCGCCGTGCCCTGGGCCCGGCACGACTCGCGCTTCACCCGCGCCTTCGAGCAGCAGGTCGCCTGGCTGGCGGTGAACACCTCGGGCAGCGCCGTCGCCGAGCTGATGCGAATCGCCTGGCGCAGCGTGGGCCGGATCTGCGAGCGGGTGGCAGAGGACGCGGGCCGCGAGGTGGACCTGCTCGTCGGCCTGCGGCGGATCGGGATCGATGAGATCTCCCACCGCAAGGGCCACCGCTACCTGACCGTGGTCGTCGACCACGACACCGGGCGGCTCGTCTGGGCGGCGCCGGGGCGCGACAAGGCGACGGTCGAGGCGTTCTTCGATGCGCTCGGTGAGAAGCGAACCAGGCGCTTGAAGCTCGTCTCCTGCGACATGGCGGGCTGGATCGAGGCGGTGCTGGCGAAGCGCTGCCCGAAGGCCAAGCGCTGCGTCGACCCCTTCCACGTCATTCAGCTCGCCACCGAGGCGCTCGATCAGATCCGCCGCGAGGTATGGCGCGAGGCGCGCCGTCAGGGCCAGGGCGATACGCTGCCGCAGTAGCGAACCGTCCCGCTGGTCGCGTGCGCGGCGAGGACACCAAGAGCAAGGGTGGTCGAGAGGATGACCAGCCAGAACAGCCGCCTCACCGCCAGAACGGGCAATGCACGACCCCTTCCGCTGAGTAGCCCCAGCCGAGTTTCCAGCGGAGCCGCGAGAGCGTCCAGATGCCCTTGCCGGTGTGGTGGATAACCCAGTCCTGGCCGCGTCCGACGTTGCAACGGGTCCCGCGTATCCAGCGGAACCAGCATCGGAAGCGGGTGCGGCTGATCCGGCCCCCAGCGCACGTCACATCCCAGGCATCCCGTCGCCGCCAACCGTGGAGATGGTGTAGCGAGTGGAGCACATCCCATTCGGCACGGAAGCGGGTGAGCGTGTGCAATGGCCGGTGGAGTTCCCGTGCTTCGCTCTGACGCCGCCGAGCTTCTTCCGCTTCTTCGGTAGCTTCCTGCGCTTCGCAGGCTTCGCGCAGTTCGTCGGCGTGGTTAGCTTCCGCAGCCCGGGCTTGTTCTTCGGGACTGCCTTCTTCCCAGCACCCCGCGGAGCAGATTTCGTTGCGCGTCGGGAAGGCTTCGGCGGCTTCGCAGGGGGCCTGGGCAGCGGCGACGGATGCCAGCCAAAGCGGCAGAAGACCGAACAGCCAGGCGATCTTGGTGGATGCTAGGAGGTTCACATCGCCTCTATTCGGGTGGTCGCGGCAAGCACAAGTGATTGCCGCTCATTCGCACACCCTTTCGCGCACCTCTTGGATTTCTGCCTGCTTGGCTTCAACATCGCTTTGAGAGGTCTCGATGCCCGAGGCGATCTCGTTGACTTCCCGTTCGACCTCCGCTGGCGTCAAGCAGCCGCCCCCGCCACAGCCCGTCAGCGCCAACACTGCAAGCGTGGCGCAAAGCGCAAGCACCGATGATGCTGTCAGGCGGGCCGCTTCAAGTCGGTCAGAGAACATGCGGCCCGGAGCCTAGTCTATTTTGTCGTTTACGGCATAGAGTTGTGGGGCGGCGTCAAAGAGCATCCACGCGGTGTCGGCCGCGCGGAAATTCGGTGCCAACGTGAAGCGCGTGCGCAAGGAGCGAGAGATGACCCAGGAGCAGCTGGGGCTCGCTGCTGGTCTCGACGCGGCCGTAATCAGTCGAATCGAGGCCGGCCAGCGTGAACCGCGGGTGAAAAACATCGTTCGGATCGCGAAGGCGCTTGATGCGCAGCCCGGAGACCTTTTCGTGGGTTGCTGAAGCCCTCTGCTCGATCCGTTGGCGTAATCCCGGCTTGCTGACACTTACGCTGGCACCCTGGCCGCGAACGGCCTGCTAATCAGATGAGTTTGGCTCTAGGAAGCGATGCCGGAGGAGGGACTCGAACCCCCGACACGCGGATTATGATCGGCGTCTTGTCTCTCCAGTTGGCTTTGTAGAGCCGAATTTGGTCCAGTTCGTTGTGTCCCGAAGGGTACGTTTTTGCCTAGTTGGGGACACATTTCGGGACACATTTTTCGGTCCGGAGAGCCGCCTACCGTGGAGGCATGAGTTCGTCTTCGGTCGTCTTCCGCGAAACCCCGATCAGCGGCCACGTCTTCCGCAGGAAGCGGAAGACGGGCGACCGCTGGATGGCGAAGTGGCGCGACGCCGAGGGCCAGCACCAGGTCGTGCTCGGCAAGGTGTGGACGAAGCGGGGAAGGCCCGCCGAGGGGTACCTGACCAAGCAGGGCGCCCAGCGCGAGCTCGACGCGATCCTCGCTGACGCGCGGCGCCACAGGATCACCAGCCAACCGCGGCTCGCCAGCACGGTCACGTTCGCCGAGGCCGCGCGCGAGTGGCTGCGCTACGTCGAGCACGACCGCAAGCGGCGGCCGTCGACGATCGTCGATTACCGCTGGATCGTGGAGCGGCGGCTGCTGCCGGACTTCGGGGAGCTCGCGCTGGAGTCGATCACGACGCAGCGCATCGACAACTGGCGGGTCGAGCTGGTCACGGCCGGAGGCATCGCCGACGGCGAGGGCCTGTCGGCACGGACGATCAACAAGTACCTCGGGGTCATGCACAGCATCCTCAAGCGGGCGCAGCGGACCTATGGGCTCGCGGCGAACGCCGCCGCCTGGGCCGAGCGCCAGCCCGTGAGGCGGTCCGGGGACTTCGACGTGCTCTCGGCTGCGGAGGTCGAGGCGTTGGCGCGGGCGGCACGCGAGGGCCGCCACCGCACGCCTCCCAAGCACCCGACCGGCTTGGAATGGAGAGCGAAGCTTCGCCAGCAAGACCAGCAGGACGCGGCGATCTTCCTCACCGCCGCCTACGCCGGCCTGCGCCTCGGCGAGCTGCGCAGCCTGCGCTGGCGCGACCTCGACTTCGGCAAGCGCCTGATCCACGTCCGCCACTCCTACGTGATGCGGAACGAGGACGCGCCGAAGTCCGGCCGGGTCCGCAGCGTCCCGATGATCGACCAGGTGGCCGTCGCGCTCGACCAGCTCAGCCGCCGCAACGGCTGGACCGGGGAGGAGGACCTCGTCTTCGTTAACCCGGCCGGCGAGCACATCGAGGACAGCGCCCTGCGCCGCCGCTTCTACGCCGCGCTGGGGGCGGCGGGCCTCAAGCACATCCGCTTCCACGACCTCCGCCACAGCTTCGGCACCCTCGCCGTCCAGGTCTTCCCACTCACCGACGTCAAGGCGTACATGGGCCACGCGGACATAGCGACGACGATGATCTACGTTCACCACGTCCCACAGGTGGACGCCGCCGAAAAGCTATCGGCGGCACTGAGGGATGTCTCGACGCCTCCGCTTGCGCGCTCGGCGGCGTGATGAATGGTTGCTGCCACCTCGCTTGCTTTGACCTAAACGTAGGCCGAGTGGCCTATATTTAGTCCGCTTGATCTATGTTTAGGACACATGCGATGGATGTCTCAAAACCCTTCACGGCCATATCTTCAAGCGTCGATACCGACGTGCTCGTCGTGCTGGCGGGCTCCACCAAGCCCCGCAGCGGGCGTGAGCTGGCTCGTCGGGCGGGGCGCTCCAACACCGGCGTTCAGCATGTCCTTAACCGCCTCGTCGAGCACGGTCTGGTCAACCGGGAAGAGGTGGGCCGTACCTTCCTCTACGAGCTGAACCGCGATCACCTGTTGGCCCCGACCGTCGAGCAGATGGCCGGGGCACGAGCCGAGCTGAATCGCCGGCTTCGCAAGGTAATCGGCGCTTGGGAGCCACCGCCTGTTCATGCCTCCCTATTCGGCAGTGCGGCTCGCGGCGACGGCGACACGAGCAGTGATATCGACCTTCTTATCGTGCGGCCCGCCGATCTCGACCCCGAGGACGCGACCTGGCGCGATCAGCTCGACGAACTCGCTGACTCGGTGCGCCGCTGGACCGGCAACAACGCCGGCATCGCCGAGGTCTCCGAGCACGAGCTTCCGCGGTTGCGCAAGGACCGTCCGCCCGTCGTGGAGGAGGTCAGCGAGGACGCCGTTGACCTCGCCGGTGAAGACGCGCGCAAGCTCCTCAGGCGGCTGTAATGGCGCGCAAGCAACCACGGACCCAGGCGTGCGGCAAGCCCCAGGCGCGGCAGCGTCTCGGGCACGCGAGGAGCTTCCTCGAAGTCGCCGAGCTGGCCGCGGACGTAAGCGATCCCTCGCTGGAGTACGGAAGCGTGGCCGCCTCCGTCGCGATCCTCGCCGGGATCGCGGCTGCCGACGCGGCCTGCTGCCAGGAGCTTGGAAAACGGTCCCGCTCCGAGAATCACCACGACGCCGAGTTGCTGCTCGAACAGATCACCCCCGGCGGCAAACGCGCGGCCAGCCAGCTGCGCCAGTTGATCGACCTCAAGGACGCCGCCCACTACGGCTTCATCGACGTAAGCGCGGCCCAGCTCAAACGATCCCTGCGCCAGGCCCGGCACCTCGTCGAGTTCGCGGAGGAGATCGTGCGCCGGTAGCACTGGCGGCGCCGGCCGTAACATTCCAACGATGAGCAAGGGAATCAGCCCCATCGGGACGGCCGTGTCCGATCACATCGAAGAGTCTCTCGGAGCCCCCAAGTTCCGAGCCGAGTACGAACGACTCGCGCCCTACGAGGCGATTGCCCGGCTTGTCATCAAACGTCGTGGCGAGCTTGGCCTGACGCAGGCGGAGCTGGCGGCTCAGATCGGCACGACGACTTCGACGGTTTCTCGGATTGAGAGCGGTCAGCACTCCGTCAGAACTCGGACTCGGCAGATGCTCGTCGCCGCTCTCGATCTCGACCTGGAGGGGCGCGATGAGTGATGACTTCCGAAAACTGATCGAGGAGATCGAGGCCGAGGCAAAAGCCAAAGGCCCCGCCGCCGAGGCCGAGCTTCGTGACCTACGGCGCGAGTTCTCCGCCGAGGCCGAGCGAATGGCAACTGCGGATCGCTCTCCCGGCGATCATTCTCAACGCCGCCGCGCCCCCCGGCCGTAAGAGTTCTCAGCGACCCAGCAACCCAAGTCCGCGCGGGTGAACCGCAGTCCGCGACCGACCTTCACGTGCGGCAGCCCACGCGAGCGCACCAGCTCATAGAGCGTGCTCCGCGGCACATGGAGAAGCTTCGCCGCCTCGCGGGCATTGAGTAGCGGCTCGGCAAGTAGATCGGGCGCGGACATCTTCGATCTCTACTGTCCAGCGAGGCGGCGTCTTGCATCGGGTATGTCCCGAAAAGCGTCTTCAGGTCCCGGCTGACCGGCCGTGTGCGAATGCGGCGTCTGCCCGAGTGGGCGAAGGGGCCGTCGTCGAACTGCAAGTCGGATCATGGTCGCGCCGTTCTCCCAAGAGATAGGGTGCGCGATCATGGCGCGGAACGGACTTGTCGCTGCCGCTGCGGTGCTAGCAGCGGCGATCTTGGCGTCTTGTGGGGCGGCCGGCGAGACGACCGTCACGGTCACCACTGGCTCCGAGGCCACGTCTGAAGCACCGTCGAGTCGGGCACCGACTCCAGAAGGCAGTGTCGGGGATGCGCTAACGCTGACTGATGAATACGAATCAGATGGCGTCGGTAAGGACGACGAGCTGGAATTCACGCTCATTAGCGTGTCTGAGGACGCCGTGCCAGATGGCAACTCTTACGAAGTGAAGTCGGCGCTTCCCGACGGATACAAGTTTCTGCGCCTGCAGGTCAAGGTCAAGCAACTTGGCGAAACCGAAAGCGGCTCTTTCGGCCCAGAAAAATTCAGCGCAATTGATTCGGAAGATCAGCAGTATCCCGCCGTGACGGGAGAAATCTTCAGCCCACCCCTTTTCCCGAAGAACGGCGCCCAGCTTTCCCTGCCGCCGGGGGAATCCCGGGTCGGCTACGTGCCGATCCCGGTTCCGATGAATGCCGAAATCTCCAAGATTTCGGTTACCGATTCTGGCTACGTACCGCCTAGCACCGCAATCTGGTTATTGAAGTGAGTTAGATCCGGGCACCCTTCGAGCGGTTGCATTGCTCGCACAGTATTTGGAGGTTGCGGGCGGTATTGCTCCCACCCAGTGCGAGGGGGATGATGTGATCCCACTCAATTCTCTCTCGACTTCCGCAGTTGGCGCAACGCCCTTCATGTTTGCGCCAAACCTCAGCTTTGACATCCTCCGGAATGGGCTCGCGGGCGGTAGGCGCGGTGCCGCTCACGTCGCGCATCGCTCGCGCGTGTGAGAGACGCCGGTTCCGGCGGCGATGGACTTCCAGCACGAGCGCTTCTATGTCTGCAGAGTCGTGTCCTTCATCTTCGACGTAAAAGTCATCTCGAAACATCCACCACGTCCTTGAGCCATCCCGGCCGATTTCCTGGGGCTCCGCCATCTGCTTTCGGATGAGTGTCCGAAATGGCTCCAACTCGAATGACACCTGGAAGGGGTTCCTCTTGGCCCCCGAGTGGAATACGTAGTACGGCTGTGTCTCGCGCACCACGCCAAATAGCTTTCTCCCGACGACTTTGGTGCGCTCCAACGTGATAAACGTGGCCTCGCGCTCTTGCCGGAACATCGGGCCTAGTCCGGAGAGGGTGCTTCGTCAAAGCGGAAGCCACAGAAGCGACACTTGCGGGCTTCCGCTTTGATCTCCTCTGCGCAGTCAGGACAGGTCTTGGTATCTGACTCTGTAGTCCCAGCAGACCCTTCGACAGTCGAACCGTCGCCTTCCGCATCACGGACCGCCTGCCGTAGCCGTCCTTTGATTTCGTCCATGACGCTTTCAATGCGCGGCGTTACGCGCTCGTCGGCAATGCGCTGCGCCCGATCTCTACCGAGGGCCTCAACGAGGGCGTTCTGTCGATCGGCAACGCTGGTGAAGTCCTGCGCCATCCACTCCTCGAGCCAGGCCGAGAAGGGGAGATAGTCAGGGTCGAACTTGGAGCGGCCCCCAGCCTCATCAAGCAGCTTCTGGACTTGAGAAATCTGGGCCTGCCAGAAATGAGTGGCGACGCAGATTGCCTCAAATGTTCCCTCCTCATCGCTGGCTCGCTCTGCTTCTCGCAGTGCAGCGACTCGCGCCCGCTCTTGGGTGGCGAAGACAACGTCCTCACCTGCAATTGGAATCTCGGCGACATCTTTCACGGCTGCGTCCGCAGTATGCCAGCTCAAATAGAGGCCCCGCTACGGGTCATGAGGTCACTCTGACCCACCGCACGGTCAGCTACCCGAGTCAAGAGTCGGCAGCACGACCTCCAGCCATATCGCCATCAACTCCCAGGCGCCAAACGCACCATCTATACCCGACTACGAAGCAGCGCCCCAGTCATCGACAGCCACCACCCTCCCCTCACGCAGTATCACGTCGCCACGTGAACCGATGCAAAACGCGCCCGCCCTGGACAACCGGGGTGGATGCTCACGATCGGAAAGCTCGGCATCGGCCAGGAGAATTACTACCTCGACAAGGTCGCCGAAGGCGCCGAGGACTACTACTCCGGCGAGGGCGAGGCGGAGGGCCGCTGGATGGGCGATGCCGCCGAGGAGCTGGGTCTTGAGGGCGAGGTCGGCCCGGACCAGCTCAAGGCGATGCTCACCGGCCGCAACCCGGTAGACGGCGAGCCCCTCGTCGGCATGCGCGGCGTCCCGGCCAAAGGAGCGGTCCCCGGTTTCGACCTCACATTCTCCGCGCCGAAGTCCGTCCCCCTGCTTTGGGCGCTCGGCGGGGCAGAGACCGGCGCCGAGGTCTCCCGCGCCCATGAGCGCTCCGTAGAAGCCGCCCTCGCCTACATGCAGCGCGAGGCGTGCTGGACCCGCCGCGGGGCCGGCGGCTCGGAGTTCATCAAGGGCAACGGCTACCTCGCCGCCGCCTACCTCCATCGCTCCTCACGAAACGGCGACCCGCAACTCCACACCCACGTCCTGATCGCCAACGCGACCAGAGGCCCGGACGGGCGCTGGACCCGCCTCTACCACCCGGCGATCTACGACCACGCCAAGACCGCCGGCTACATCTACGAGGCCCAGCTTCGCTACGAGCTGAGCCGCAGCCTTGGCATCCGCTGGCAGGAGGTCCGCAACGGCATCGCCGAGATCGGGGGCTTCGCCGACGAGCACCTGCGCGCCTTCTCCACCCGCCGCGCGGAAATCCTCGAGGCGGCGGGGGCGGATGCCTCCGCCCGCGCCCGCCAGGTCGCCAACCTGGCGACCCGTGAGGCGAAGGAGAAAGGCGTCAGCCGCGAGGCCCTGCGCGAGCGTTGGCGCGACAAAGCGAATGAGATCAGCTTGGACCGCGATGAGATCAGCCGCAGTTTCGACCCCAGCGCCCCCGCCGTAGCCCGCACGGTCTCTACCTGGCAGGTAGACCGTGCGGTTACGGCGGGGGTCTCTCACTTCGACCGCCGCGACGCGATCCAGGCGGTGGCCGGGTTGCTGCCCGAGGGAGCTGAGGCCGTCCACGTCGAGCGCATGGCTGACGAATATCTCGCCTCCGATGCCGTGATCCGGATCGGCGAGAGCGCCAGAGGCGACCGCTACACGATCCGGCGCATCTGGGAACTTGAGCGCGAGGCGCTGGCGGCGGTCGAGCGGATGCGAGTCCAGAGATTGCCTCCAGCGGGCGAGCTGGTTGCGGCCCGCGTGATCGCCGCCCGCCCGATGCTGAAGGCAGACCAGCGCGAGATGGTCCGTCGTCTCCTCACCAACCCCGAGGGAGTCGCTGTCGTGATCGGCGAGGCAGGCACCGGCAAGACCTATGCGATCGTCGCTGCGGCCGAGGGCTGGGCGCAGGCCGGGGTCGAGCCGCGCGGGACCGCGCCGACCTGGCGTGCGGCCCACGCCTTGCGCGACGAGGGACTGCCGGCGACGAGCATCGCAAACCTGCTGGTCGAGTTGGACCGCGCCGAGCATGACGGCGATGAGGGGTTGGCACGGAGGTCAGTCCTGCTGGTCGACGAGGCCGGGATGGTGGACTCGACGACCCTTGCGCGGCTGCTCTCACACGCGGAGCGAGCCGAAGCGAAGCTCGTCCTCCTCGGTGACCCCGAGCAGCTCGGCGAGATCGAGGCGGGCGGCTTGTTCCGCGCTGTCGCGGAGCGCACCGACCCGATCCGACTCGAAGAGGTGATCCGCCACGAGCACGAGCTCGATCGCGTTGCGGCGAAGCGGATCAGGGAGGGAGAGGGACGCGAGGCGCTTGCCCTCTACGAGTCGGGCGAGCGAATCACGGTTGCTCCCAATGCCGAGGGCCGCCGCGAGGCGATGGTCCGCGACTGGCACGAGTCCTTCGAGTGCGGCGAGGACGCAGTGATGGTCGCCAAGCGAAACGTCGAGGTGGCGCGCCTCAATGCGATGGCACGCGAGGTCCGCAAAGAGACTGGCAGGCTTGGAGCCGAGGAGATCGAGGTAGGCGATGCGCGGTTCGCCCCCGGCGATCGGGTCATCACCCGCGTCAACGACCGACAGGCGGAGGTCTTCAATCGCGAGCGCTGGCGGATCGCCGAGATCGACGGCGAGCAACGAAAGGTTGCGCTCGAAGGGATCGATCAGGCGAAGCGAGTAGAGGTCGGCGCCGAGTACCTATCGCGCACCAGCCCACATTCCGATGCCCCGGCGCTCGAACACGCCTACGCCGTCACGACCTATTCCGTCCAGGGGAGCACCGTCAACCGCGCCTTCGTCGCCGCTGACCCCTCGATGGACAAGCAGGAGCTCTACGTGGCTACTTCGAGGAGTCGCGGCGAGACCCGCCTCTACGCGACGCCGGAGGTCCAGGTCCACCGCGAGGAGATCGCCCCGTCATCTCCCTACCTGCGTGATGGCATTCCGCATATCGCCGAAGCCGCCGAGCGCGACCGCGCTCAGCTCTCCGCCCACGACGAGGCGCTGCGTTCGCAGTTCTCTCGCCTTCCGACCGAGGAGCTGGTCGCGCGGCGCGACGGTCTCTACGGCGCCGCCGATCGGGAGCAAGTACTCGCGGAAAGGCGGGATGCCCTGGCCAAACGAATCGAGGACAGCCGCGAGCGCTCCGAGGCGCTGGCTCGCGTCGACAGCCTCGAAGCGCACTCTCGCAATCAGCTGACGCACCTCGAAGACCAGTTGGCGGAGATGCAGGTTCCCGGCGACGCCGCGCGCCGGGAGCTCGCTGTCGCGGACCGGGTTCTCGCGGAGCGGAGGCAGTTGGCGATCACCGCCGCCGGCATCGCCCCGCCTCCCTATGTCACGAGCGAGCTGGGGGAGATGCCGAGCGACCCGGCGAAGCGGAAGGCATGGGATCGCGGTGTGTCTGAGATCGAGCGCTACCGCCAGAGAAACGGCGTGGTGGACAGAGACAACGCCCTCGGGACAAAGCCGCAGGACCGGGCGCGGCAGCGGGAGCAGCAGTTGACGAGGGACCGCCTGGAACGATTGCGGCGAGAGCTTGATTTGCGACGAGCGCGGGTGAAGGAGCGGATCATCGACTTGGGGATCGCGCGATGACCGCACGCGCTATGGCGGGGCAGGCCGGCGGCCGTGAGTATGCGTCGGTGTCCCCGGAGGACTGTTCGCTGCCGCCAAGGCGACGCCTAGGATGGGAGCATGTCCAGATTGCTGGGAGTCGTGCCGGGGTCCTTGTCGCTCCTTGCCCTGGCTCAGGCGATATCGCTCTCCTATGGGTCCGGTCACCGATTCATCACCTACCTGTTTTGGTGGGTGCTTACGGCACTTCTCGCAGGGATTGCCCTCGCATATTCGCTCTGGCGTTTCCGCGTCAGCAAAAAGAGCAGGGAGGGAGCCCACTCACCCCAAGATCCAGACGATCTCCACAATGCCCTGCACAAGAGCGAGGCTGCGAGTCCGCCGCCGCTTGGCTCTGCGACAGCTCCACCATCCGGTCCGAGCGGCGATCTCTGGAAGCGGGCCATTGCGGACGCGATTTCGGAGCTCGAAGCAAACCAACAGCTCCTGGCTCTGTCGGCCTCGACGGGGCGCCTCCGTAGGAGGCTGGGAACTGCTGCTCGCCAATCGCTGCTCGACCAGCTTGCTGACCGGGATAGACATGAGACTCGAGAAGTTGTTGACCGCGCTTACGTTGCGGGCGAGATTCTTTGGCAGCGACTTCGTGATCCCTCGCGGCGATTTGAGGGGCCGATGGCTGAAATGGTCACACCAACGATCGAAGCGGGCGACGACTTGCCTCAGGTGATTGACGGGGTCCAGCGCGCCCTGACGACACTCCGCGAGCTGCAAATGGAGCCGACCAATGCGGTACCGCGACTCTCATTCGGACGCGCTCATCTCCCCCGGGAGGCACAGCATGGGTCAATCAGCGGCTTTCAACTTCCGCCATACAAGTCCGCCCGAATCATCCGAGTGCCTGTTACCAATGTTCAAGGTGCCGCTGATGCAACCGCCGTGTACGCGGAGCTGCGCTTCATGCCAGACGATCGCGATGGATCGTTTTCCCCGCGCGAGCCAGCCCAGGGAGAGTGGGTCGTAGACGGCCAGGATGTCGTGACCCGGATCGACCTGCCAGGCAATGGGCAAGTCCACCTCTTGAACGTAGCGATCGTCTTCAGCGACGGCTATCCGTGCGTCTTTGAGTGGACCCGTCGCAGCCGAGAAGCGGGGCTGAACGGCTATGAGATGTGGTCAAACGGAGTCGATGTTGAAGTGTCGGTACGTGGAGGCGGACCGGCTTCGCCGTCGATTTCCGACACCCTGCATATAGAGGTCCTCAACGGAATGATCCGAGCCGACTGGAACGGGGCACACGCCGACGAAGCTACCAACTGGGTCGCAATTCAAGGGCGGCAGTGGGCTCACCGCTAGCCACTGCAAGCCGGTCGAACTCAGAGGCACCCTATCGGCACGAATGCTTGAAGCGATCGACAAGATCAGCCATAGCTGGAAGCTGCGCATCGCGGCGGTCGAGAGCGCCTGGAGCCCGGCACTTTTCGGGACACATTTGGGACACATTCGCCCTGAGAGAGGGCCACTAGGGCGCTGATTTCGCTCTGCGCTGCCATGCCGGAGGAGGGACTCGAACCCCCGACACGCGGATTATGATTCCGCTGCTCTAACCAGCTGAGCTACTCCGGCGGGGCGGCGGATGGTAGCGAGGCTTTGGGCGTGGGCGGTGCCGCGCGCCGCCATGGCGGATAGCCTTGTGTCCTTGATGGGCAGCGCTCTGGATAGGGCAGTCAATACGCTGATCCGGGATTGCCTGGATATGAACCCTTCTGAAGAGATGCTGGTGATCTGCAACCCGATCACCGAAGAGCTTGGCGCGCTGTTGCGGATCAACGCGCAGGGCGAGGGCGGGGAAGCGACCCTGGCGGTGATCTCCGAGCGGGAATCGCACGCCGCGGAGCCGCCGCGGGCGGTTGCCGCGGCGATGCTCGCCGTCGACATCGTCGTCGCCCCGACGATCCAGTCGATCTCCCACACCGAAGCGCGCCGCGCCGCCACCGAAGCCGGTGTGCGGGTCGCCTCGATGCCCGGCGTGACCGGCGAGATGCTCGCCCGGGTGATGGGCGCGGACCTGAAGCTGTTGCGCAAACGGGGCGCCTCGGTCGGGCGTGCACTCGGCGGTGGCGCTGAGGCGCGGATCACCTGCGCTAACGGCTCCGACCTGCGCCTCGGCTTGGTGGACCGGACCGCGATTGTCGACGCGGGGACGCTGAACATGCGCGGCGCATTCGGCAACATCCCCTGCGGCGAGGCCTTCATCGCGCCGTTCGAGGGAACCGCCGAGGGGACGCTGGTCGTCGACGGCTCGATCGCCGCGATCGGCAGGCTCGCCGAGCCGGTCGAGCTGACCGTTCGCGGCGGCCACCTGACGGCGGCGAGCGGGGCCGAGGGCGCGCGGCTGATGGAGTTGCTCACCGAACACAGCCCGGAAGGGACCAACGTCGCCGAGCTCGGGATCGGAACCAACGAATGCGCGATTCTCACCGGCAACATCCTCGAGGACGAGAAGATCCTCGGCACCGCTCACGTCGCCTTCGGCGCCTCGGCGGCGATCGGCGGCACGGTCCAGGTCCCGGTCCACCTCGACTGCGTGGTCCTGCGGCCGACTGTCGAGATCGACGGCGCGGCGATCGTGCGGGCCGGCGAGCTGGTTGTCTAGCGTCTTGTCTCGACCGCTGCTTGCCGTCCCCAACGTCTCCGAGGGTCGCGATGCGGGGCGGATCGACGCCCTTGAGCGCGCCTTCTCCACGGGCGTGACCCTGCTCGATCGTCACAGCGACCCCGACCACAACCGCACCGTCTTCACCCTGGCAGGTGAGCCCGAGGCGCTGACCGCGGCGCTGGCCCGAGGCGCCGCCGAGGCGATCCGCTCGGTCGACATGTCCGGGTATGAGGGCGTTCACCCGGCGATCGGAGCACTCGACGTCGCCCCGGTCGTCTGGATCGGACCGGGGGGTCGCGCGCGGGCACGAACGACCGCCGTCGACGTCGCCGACCGGGTCGCCGGCCTGGGCGTTCCCATCTTTCTCTATGGAGAGCTGGCGACCGCGCCCGAGCGAGTCGAGCGGGCCTACTTCCGCGACGGTGGGCTGACCGGGCTCCAGCTGAAGATGGACGCGGGCGAGCTGCTCCCCGACCGCGGCCCGGCCCGGCCGCACCCCACCGCCGGCGCGACTCTGGTCACCTCCCGTCCGCCGCTCGGCGCCTTCAACGTCGAGCTCGACAGCGGCGACCTCGACCTGGGGCGCGCTGTCGCCGCCGGCCTGCGTGAGTCGGGAGGCGGCCTGGCCGGCGTGCGGGCGGTCGGTCTGCCGCTCTCGGGCGGCCGTGTGCAGATCTCGACCAATATCCACGACCTCGCCGCGACGTCGCTGGGCATGGTGGTGGAGAGGATTCGCTCGCTCGCCGAGCCGCTCGGCGCCCGGCCGGTCGAGGCCGAGCTCGTCGGGCTGATTCCGGTCGCCGCCCTCGCCGGCTATCCGGACGACGTGCCGATCAGGGGCTTCGACCCCGAGCGGCAGACGATCGAGCGGCGCCTGGCAGCACTGCCCTGAGTGGCCCAACCCCGCCATTCGTTTAGATTCCGGATATGGCCCAGACGAGGAAGAAGCGCCGCCGCAAGCACCGCGGCACGCAGGGCGGCCGCGTCGATCCGAATCGCCGAGCCGGCCGCCCGCGCAGCCGCGAGGAGGCCAAGGCACGTGCCCGCTCCGGCCGCAAGGCTCAACAGAAGACCGACGCGCCACCGACCTGGCGCAGCTCGATCGTCCGCGGCGGGGTTGCCGCCGTCATCTTCACGGCCCTGCTGATGCTGATCTTCAAACGGCCGCCCGGTGCCGCCTTCGGCCTCGGCGCCTTTATGCTCGTCTTCTACATCCCGGCCGGCTATTACATCGACGCGATGCTGTGGCGGCGGCGCGAGCGGGCCCGGATCCGCGCCGGGAGCAAGGAGTGAGCCTCGACGTCCAGATGCTCACCGTGGGGCCGATCGCGGAGAACTGCTTCGTGGTGCGGCGCGAAGGCTCGGGCAGCGGGCTGATCGTCGACCCGGGCGAGGAGCCGGATCGCATTCTCGCGGCGGTCGAGCAGATGGGGACCAAGGTCGACGCGATCCTGGTCACCCACTGTCACTTCGATCACATCGGCGCGGTCTCGCCGGTGGCGGCGGTTACCGGCGCCCCGGTGTACTGCCCGGAAATCGAGCGGCCGCTGCTCGCCGACATCATGGCCTACGTGCCGGTGCCCGGCATCGGCCCCTACGAGAACTACGAGGCCGACGAGACGCTGAAAGGTGGGGAGACGCTGGAGCTGGCCGGCCTGACCATCGACGTCATCTTCACCCCGGGCCACAGCCCCGGCCACGTCACCTACTCGATCCGCGACGAGGAGGCGATGTTCTCCGGCGACGTGCTCTTCAAGGGATCGGTCGGTCGGGTCGACCTGCCCGGCGGCGACGGGCCGACGTTGATGCGCTCGATCCGTGGCCTGCTCGATTCCCATTCGCCGGAAACCGGTGTCTACCCCGGCCACATGGGCGTCACCACACTTGGCGCCGAGCGGGCGAGTAATCCTTTCCTCGCCGAGCTGGCAAGCTGACCCGCGCGCCGCGTAGGTAAGGTCGCGCCACGATGGCGAGCAAGTATCAGGCCCCTCGGGGAACCTTCGATGTCCTGCCGGCCGACGCCCGTGCCAGGAAGCGGATCGAAGCCGCGGCATCGGCCGTCTTCGCGCGGGCCGGCTATGAGCCGATCGCCACCCCCGTGTTTGAGGACACCGAGTTGTTCGAGCGGGGCGTCGGCCGCTCCACCGACATCGTGCGCAAGGAGATGTTCACCTTCGAGGACAAGGGGGGCCGCAGCATCACCCTGCGGCCCGAGGGCACGGCGCCGATCTGCCGCGCCTACCTCGAGCACGGCATGCACAAGCTGGCGCAGCCGGTAAAGCTCTCCTACGTAGGCCCGTTCTTCCGTCATGAGCGCCCCCAGGCCGGGCGCTATCGCCAGTTCCACCAGCTCGGCGCCGAGGCGATCGGCACCGATTCGCCGCTCGCCGACGCCGAGGCGATCATGTTGCTCTCCGACCTGCTCACCGAGCTGGGTGTGCCGGGCGTCGAGTTGCGGGTCGGCAGCCTCGGCTCGCCGGGGGCGCGCAATGCCTACCTGGAAGAGCTCAAGGCTCACCTGCGCGCCCACGAGGCGGAGCTCTCCAAGGAGGTCCGCGAGCGGATCGAGATCAACCCGTTGCGCGCCTTCGACGCGGACGACGAGGGGACGCGCGGCGTGATGGCGAGCGCCCCGACGCTCGTCGAACGCCTCGACGGGGAGGACGCCGAGCACTTCGCCGAGGTGCGCGCGCTGCTCGAGGCGGCCGGCATCGGCTTCGAGATCGACCCGACCCTGGTGCGCGGCCTCGACTACTACACGCGGACGATCTTCTCCTTCGTCTGCGACGAGCTCGGCGCCCAATCCGAGATTGGCGGCGGCGGCCGCTATGACGGGCTGATCGAGCAGCTGGGCGGGCCGCCGACGCCGGCGGTCGGTTGGGCGGCCGGAATCGAGCGCATCCTCCTCGCCCTGGGCGAGGCCGAGGAGAAGGTCGGCCGCGACGCGTTCATCGCCGTCGCGGACGCCGGCCAGCAGCGGCAGGCGCTGGCGTTGGCGACCGAGCTGCGCCACGCCGGCCTTTCGGCGGAGGTCGACCTCGCCGGGCGGGGACTGAAGGGGCAGCTCAAGCACGCCGACCGGATCGGCGCCCGGCGCGTGCTGATCCTCGACCCGGACGGCTCCGCGCAGCTGCGCGACATGCAAAGCGGCGAGCAGCGTCCGGTCGATCTGGCGCAAGCTGTCGAAGCGATCGGCGGCGAGCGATCGTGAGCGACGCCCCGGCGCTGCGCGCCAACGAGTACCGCGACGCCTGGTGCGGCCAGGTGCTGGACGACCGGGTCGATTCCACCGTGCGGGTGGCGGGCTGGGTTCACCGCCGCCGCGATCACGGTGGCCTGATCTTCATCGATCTGCGCGACCGCACCGGGATCGTCCAGCTCGTCTTCCATCCGGACAGCTCGGGGGCGGCGTTCGAGCTCGCCCACAAGCTGCGGGCCGAGGACGTGCTGAGCGCCTTCGGCAGCGTCGTCCGGCGCTCGCCGGAGACGATCAACGCCGAGCTGGCGACCGGCGGGTTCGAGCTGGCCGTCAACGACGCCGAGCTGCTTGCCGACGCCGAGACGCCGCCTTTCCAGATCGAGGGCTTCTCCGGCGAGGTCGGCGAGGACGCCCGCCTGCGCCACCGCTACCTCGACCTGCGTCGCGAGCCGATGCGCGAGGCGCTCATCCTGCGCCACCGGGTGACCGCGGCGATGCGCGAGTTCCTCGACCGCGAGGGCTTCCTCGACGTCGAGACGCCGGTGCTGACCCGCTCCACTCCCGAGGGCGCCCGCGACTTCCTCGTCCCCAGCCGCCTCCAGCAGGGCTCCTTCTACGCTCTGCCGCAGTCGCCGCAGCTGTTCAAGCAGATGCTGATGGTGGCCGGCTTCGAGCGCTACTACCAAGTGGCCCGCTGCTTCCGCGACGAGGATCTGCGCGCCGACCGCCAGCCCGACTTCACCCAGCTCGACATCGAGATGTCCTTTGTCGGCGTCGATGACGTGATCGAGGTCAACGAACGGCTGCTGGCGCACGTGTTCGAGCGCGTCGGCGGCCCGGAGATCGAGCTGCCGATCGAGCGGCTTCCCTACGACGAGGCGATGAGCCGCTTCGGCACCGACCGGCCCGACCTGCGCTTCGGGCTGGAGCTGGTCGACCTCTCCGAGGCGCTTGCCGAGACCGAGTTCAAGGTCTTCCGCGGTGTGATCGAGTCCGGCGGCGCCGTGCGCGGTCTCAACGCCGGCCGCCGCGAGCTGCCCCGCTCCGAGCTCGACGGACTGATCTCACGCGCGCAGGAGCTGGGCGCGAAGGGGCTGGTCTGGGCCTTCCGTGAGGGGGACGGCTGGCGCTCGCCGACCGCCAAGTTCCTCTCCGCGGGCGAGTTGGCGGAGCTCAACCGGCGCCTTGGCGCCGAGGAGGGCGACCTGCTGCTGTTGGTCGCCGATCAGCCCCGGGTCGTCAACGCGGTGCTGGGCCAGCTGCGCGTCGACCTTGCCGAGCGCTTCGACCTGATCCCCGCCGACGCGCACCGGCTGGTCTGGGTCGTCGACTGGCCGCTGCTGGAGCAGAGCCCCGGCGAGGAGCGCTGGGACCCGCTGCACCACCCGTTCACGGCGCCTGTCGGCGAGTTCGACCCCGCCGACCCCGGTAGCGCTCGCGCGCTGGCCTACGACCTTGTCTGGAACGGCCAGGAGATGGGTGGCGGCTCGATCCGTATCCATCGCGCCGACGTACAGGAGAAGGTCTTCGCCGCGCTCGGAATCGATGCCGTGGAAGCCGAGGCCCGCTTCGGCTTCCTGCTCGAGGCGCTGCGCTACGGCGCCCCGCCGCACGGCGGCATCGCCTACGGGCTAGACCGGATCGTGCAGCGCCTCGCCGGCGCCGATTCGATCCGCGACGTGATCGCCTTTCCGAAGACCGCCTCGGGCACCGATGCCCTGACCGGCGCCCCCGCTCCCGTCGGCGAGCTGCAGCTGAAGGAGTTGGGCATCGCGATGCACCGCCGCGGTCTTGCCGGCCACTGAGCCCAGGTCGAATCCCTTGCGGCGGTGAGCGGTCAAGATATGACCATGAGCCTCCTCGATCGCTTCCGCTTTGCCCGTCGAGGCCGCCAGCCCGGCCCGGGGAAGACGCCTGTCCAGGTCGACGATCCGACTTTCGACTCCTGGGAGGTCGTGCGCGACTTCGGCGACCTGCGCACGGCGCGGGCCTGGCACCAGGCGCTGGAAGAGGCGGGAATAGAGGCCGTTCTCACCGCCGACTGGCCGATCGATCGCTTTGGCCGCGGCGACATCGCCCTGCGGGTCAGGGGCGAGGACTGGAGCGAGGCCGAGTTTCTGCTCTCCAATCTCGACTGAAGGGCCCCGTGGGCTTTCCTGTCTGCACCGATCTTCGGTCGCGGGCAAGCCCTCGCGGTGGTACGGTTGAGCCGAGGCTCGAGCCCGTGCGAGAGCCGTCCCACCGTTTGACCCAACACAAACGGCGCGGGGGCCGATCTCTCTTGGTCCTGTGGGATCCGGAGGAGGCGCCCACCCTTTTCTTCAAGGGATCAAAGCCAGGGGCGGCAACGGCGGGTTGGAGCCTCTTTTCGTGGGAGAGATTTGACATTCAGCGCGCCACGCGCGCGTCCGCTCCCGCCACCATCGCTCCATGCCCCGCCGGGAGCCCCATCCGACCTGCATCGAGCCCCAAATAGGGGTTCGATGCAGGTCGGATGGAAAGGGCCTGCGTGCCGCTTTACGCTGTGAAGCGTGAGTCGGGAGCTATTCGAGCACTACCTGCGTGATGCGACGCGGCTTGGACCGTCGCTCGATGGCGGGTTCACTGGTGCGGCCGGGGGCGCGGCATGCGGGGACCTCTCGCGGGTGTCGCTGCTGATCGAGGACGGGTGCGTGGCCCGCGTGAGCTTCGACGCCGAGGGATGTGGGGCGACCCGGGCCGCGACCGCGGCCGTCGCCGAGTTGGTCGACGGGGAGCCTGTGATCGAGGCGGCGCGGATCGGGATCGACGAGGTGGACGAGGCAGTCGGGGGACTGACGCCCGCCAAGCGTCATGCCGCGCAGCTTGCCGCCGACGCTCTGCACCGGGCGCTTGCGAGCGCCGCCGCGTCCTCTCAGACGCTCGCCGCGCCGCGCGGCGGCCGGGTCCTGATCGCGATGTCGGGCGGCGTTGACAGCGCCGTCGCCGCTCTGCTCGAACGTGAGCGCGGCGCCGAGGTGCTTGCCGTCACCTTGAAGCTCTGGGCCGATCCGGAGACCGATGGGGCCAAGGCCTGCTGCTCGCCCGAGGCGGTTCTCGGCGCGCGGGCCGTGGCGCACTCGCTCGGCATCCCCCACCTCACCCTCGATCTCGAGGAGGAATTCCGCCGCCGCGTCGTCGGCACCTTTCTCGACGGATACGGCGCCGGCGCCACGCCGAACCCCTGCATCGTCTGCAACGGCGAGGTGCGGATCGCGGCGATGGTCGACCTCGCCGAGCGCCTCGGTGCCGATTACCTGGTCACCGGCCACTACGCGCGGATAGTCGATGACGGCGACGGCCCCTTGCTGGCCGCGGCGTCCGACAGCAACAAGGATCAGAGCTACATGCTCGCCGCGCTGCCGCCGGCGATGCTCGACCGCCTGCGCTTCCCGCTCACCGAGCTGAGCAAGCCCGAGGTGCGCGAGATCGCCGCCCGCCACAGCCTCTCGGTCGCCAAGAAGCCCGAGAGCCAGGACCTCTGCTTCCTCGCCGGCCAGGGAAAGGAGCGCTTCCTGCGCCGCCATGCCGGTCTGGGCGAGCGCGAGGGCGCCGTCCTCGACGGCTCGGGCCGGTCGATCGGGCGCCACCGCGGCCACCACAACTTCACCGTCGGGCAGCGGCGCGGGATCGGCGTGTCGGCGCCGGAGCCGCTCTACGTACTGGCGACCGATGCCGGGGCGAACACGGTCACCGTCGGCCCGCGGGTGGAGTTGGCGGCGAAGACGGTCCGGGTCCGCGACGCTGTCCTGCATCGCGGCAGCGACCGCATCGACGCGGTCAAACTGCGCTACCAGGCCACGCCGGTCCCGGCCTCCGTGGCGGGGGCGGAGAGGGGCCGTCACGCCAAGCTCGACGTCCAACTCGGCGAGGCCTTCGACGCCGCGGCGCCGGGCCAGGCGGCGGTGCTGCTCTGCGGCGAGGCGATCGTCGGCCACGGCACCATCGCGGCGACGGCCTGAGGCCGCCTGCAGTCGCTTAGGCTTCGTTGCCGATGAATGCCGAGCAGATCCGCAGCACCTATCTGTCCTTCTTCGCGGAGCGGGGCCACCGGATCGTGCCCTCGGCTTCGTTGGTCCCCTCCGTGCACGACCCCTCGGTGCTGCTCACGACCGCGGGGATGCAGCCCTTCAAGCCCTATTTCCTCGGACGCGAGAAGCCACCGGCCCCGCGGATCGCTGACGTGCAGAAGTGCTTCCGCACTACCGACATCGAGGAGGTCGGCAAAACCGCCCGCCACCTCACCTTCTTCGAGATGCTCGGCAACTGGAGCTTTGGCGACTACTTCAAGGCGGAGTCGATCCCCTGGGGCTGGGAGCTGGCGACGCAGGGGTTCGGGATGGACCCCGAGCGGATCTGGGCGACCGTCTTCGGCGGCGACGAGGAGCTCGGCCTCGGGCCCGACACCGAGGCGATCGAGATCTGGAAGGGAGTCGGCATGCCCGAGGAGCGGATCGTCCTGCTCGGCCGCGAGGACAACTTCTGGCAGGCGGGTCCGAGCGGCCCCTGCGGCCCCTGCTCGGAGCTCTACCTCGATCGCGGCGAGGATTTCGGCGCCGCCGACGAGCGGCCCGGCGACGACACCGACCGCTTCCTCGAGTTCTGGAACCACGTCTTCATGACCTACGACCTCTCCGCCGAGGGGGCTCTAACCGAACTGCCGATGCGCAACATCGACACCGGCATGGGGCTCGACCGGATGGCGGCGATCCTCCAGGACGTCCCCTCGGTCTTCGAGACCGACCTGGTCCGGCCGTTGATCGACCTCGCCGAGGAGCTGTCCGGGCGCTCCTACGCCGAGGGCGGCGCGGTGACCAGGGCGATGCGGATCGTCGCCGACCACTCGCGTGGCGCCGCCTTCCTGATCGCCGACGGGGTCGTCCCCTCCAACGAGGACCGTGGCTACATCCTGCGGCGGATCATGCGCCGGGCGATCCAGCAGGGCCGCACCCTGGGCCTGGAGGCGCCGTGGCTGGGCCGCTTCGCCGAGCGCACGGTAGAGATCATGGCCGCCGCCTACCCGGAGCTGGCGGCGGAGCGGGAGACGATCGCCCGCTGGGTCGGCGACGAGGAGGAGAGCTTTGGCCGCACCCTGGAGCGCGGCAGCGAGCTGCTCGAGCGCCTGGTCGCCGAGGCCCGCGAGTCGAGCACCTCTTGGATCGACGCCGCCGATGCCTTCAAGCTGCACGACACCTACGGCTTCCCCTACGACCTGACCAAGGAGCTGCTCGCCGAGGAGGGCCTCTCGGTCGATGACGGCGGGTTCGAGGAGCTGATGGAGGAGCAGCGCCAGCGCGCTCGGGTCGGCTCCGCCACCGCGCACGGCTCCGAGGACCGCCACGGAAAGGTGATCGCCTTCGCCGCGGAGGCGCCGCCGACCCGCTTCGTCGGCTACGAGACGCTCAGGGCGACGACCGGGCTCGCCGCCGTTGCGAGCGACGACGGCCGGGCGCTGGTCAAGCTCGAGGAGAGCCCCTTCTACGCCGAGGGCGGCGGCCAGGTCGCCGACACGGGGGTGCTGCGCTGGGACGGGGGAGAGGCCCGCGTGGTCGACGTCTACCGGCTCGGCGAAGACCAGGCGCTGGAGGTCGAGGCAGGCAACGGCTCGATCGCCTCCGGCGCCGCCGTCGAGGCGCTTGTCGACCATGAGGCCCGGCACGCGACGATGCGCAACCACACCGCGACCCACCTTCTGCACGCGGCGCTGCGCGAGCGGCTCGGCGACCACGTGCGCCAGGCGGGCTCCGCCGTGCGCCCGGACAAGCTGCGCTTCGACTTCAATCATGGCCAAGGGCTCGGCGCCGAGGATCTCGCCGCGATCGAGGAGCGGGTCAACGACTGGATCAAGGCGAGCCGGCCGGTGCGCTGGCTGGAGATGGACCGGGCCGAGGCCGAAAAGCTCGGCGCGATGGCGCTGTTCGGCGAGAAATACGGCGAGTGGGTGCGGGTGGTCGAGGTCGACGGGGTCTCGCGCGAGCTCTGCGGCGGGACCCACGTCGCCAACACGGCCGAGGTCGGCATCTTCAAGGTCGTCTCGGAGGGCTCCAGCGCGGCCAATGTGCGGCGGATCGAGGCGGTGACCGGGCCCGCGGCGATCGACTGGTTCCGCGGCAGGGAGGAGCAGCTGCGCGAGGTCGGCGAGCTGCTCGACTCTCCCCAGGACCCGCTGACCGGCGCCCGCCGCGCGGCCGAGCGACTGCGCGAGGCGGGCGAGGGCGCCAAGCAGGCGGCGAAGCAGCTGCTCGGCGATGAGGCGGAGCGGCTCGTCGCAACGGCCAAGGAGGTCGATGGGGTCGCGGTCGTCGCCTCCCAGGCGCCGATCGCCGACCAGAAGCAGCTGCTCGAGCTCGCCAACCGGGTGCAGTCGAAGCTCGGAGGCGAGTCGGCGATCGTCCTCGGCGGCGCCGAGGGAAGCAAGGTCGGCCTGGTTGTCCTCGCCTCGAAGGGCGCGGTCGGACGCGGGGTTTCGGCGGCGACCGTCGTGCGCGAGGCCGCGCCGCTCGTCGGCGGTGGAGGCGGCGGCCGCGAGGAGATGGCGCAGGCGGGCGGCAAGGATGCGGCGAAGCTCGACCAGGCACTGGACGTCGCGAGGCAGGCAATCGAGCGGGAGCTCGGATGAGGTCGCTCGGCTAGTGCGCGTGCTCGCCCTCGACTACGGCACCGCGCGGACCGGCTGTGCGATCTCCGATCCGAGCGGGACCCTGGCGACGCCACTGCCGGTGATCGAACCGTCCGAGGCGCGCTCGGTCGTCGAGCTGGTCGCCAAGCACGAGGTCGAGCGCGTCGTCGTCGGTCTACCGTTGCACCTGAGCGGCGAGGAGGGATCGCAGGCGGCGCTGACCCGGACCTTCTGCACCGAACTGGAAGCGCTGCTCAAGATCCCGGTCGAGACCTACGACGAGCGGCTGACGACGCGGATGGCCGAGGCCAGCAAGCGCGAAGGCGCGGCAGCGGCGCCCGACTCCCTGGCGGCCGCCCATCTGTTGCAGGCATACCTCGCCGGGCAGGCCGCGATCGAAGGCTCAGAGGACGATGACTGAGGACTGGTTCGGGGACGACACCGCCGTCGCCGAGCGGGAGCGTCGCCGCCGGGAGCGTGACGATCGGCGAGCGGTGACGGTGAAGCGCCGCCGCCGCGCGGGCCTCGTCGCCCTGCTCGCGGTGCTGGTGCTCGGTGCGGCGGCGGCAGCGCTCGCCTACCGCCACTTCCACAACCCCGCCCCGCCGCCACCCGTCGTCCTCAAGACGACCACGGTGACGATTCCGGAGGGCTACACCCGCGAGCAGACCGCGCGGGTCGCCAAGGAAGTGGGCCTGACCGGCAGCTACATGAAGGCCAGCCAGGGACACGAAGGCTTCCTCTTCCCGGACACCTTCGAACTGGAAAAGCGGGCGCCCGCGGCCGACCTCGTCGGGCTGCAGCTGGAGGACTTCAAGCGCCGGTTCAAGGGCGTGGATATGAGTTACGCGCGCTCCAAGAACCTGACGAGGCGCGACGTGGTGACGATCGCCTCGATGGTCGAGCGCGAGGCTCAGCTTGAGAAGGAGAGACCCCTGATCGCGGCGGTGATCTACAACCGCCTGCACGAAGGGATGCCGCTGGGAATCGACGCGACGATTCGCTTCGCCACGGGCAACTACGACCAGCCGCTGACCGAATCCGAACTCGCGGTCGAATCGCCCTACAACACCCGCACCCACGCCGGCCTGCCGCCCGGGCCGATCGGGAACCCCGGCCTCGCCTCGATCGAAGCAGCCGCACATCCGGCAAAGGTCGACTACCTCTACTACGTGGTCAAGCCGGGCACCTGCGGGGAAGACTCCTTTTCGTCCACCGCGGCCGAATTCGAAGCCGACGTGGCCGAATACAACGAAGCGCGCGAAGCGGCGGGCGGCGAATCGCCCGACACCTGCGCGGAATGAAGCGGCTCGCCGTCCTCGGCCACCCGGTCGGCCACTCGCGCTCGCCGGCGATGCACAACGCCGCGCTGGCCGAGCTCGGCCTCGCGGACGAGTGGACTTACGAGGCGATCGACGTCGCGCCGGACGAGTTCGAGCGCCGCGTGCGGGAGATGCCCGGCGAGGGCTTCGTCGGCGCCAACGTCACCGTGCCGCACAAGGGCGCGGCGCTCGCGCTGGCCGACTCGCTGTCTGAGACCGCGCGCGAGATCGGCGCCGCGAACACGCTCAGCTTCGAGGCCGGGGAGATCCGCGCCGACAACACCGACGCGCAGGGGCTGCTGGACGCCCTGCCCGGGTCGCCGGCCGGCAAGCGGGCGCTGGTCCTGGGCGCCGGCGGCGCGGCCCGCGCGATCGTCTGGGCGCTGGCCCGCGAGGGCGCGGCGGTCGAGGTCTGGAATCGCACCGCGCTGCGCGCCGAACACCTCTGCGCCGAGCTCGGCGGCAGGCCGGTCGAAGCACTCGATCTACGGAACTACGAGCTGGTCGTCAACTCCACCTCCGCGGGCCTGCACGGCGAAGACCCCTTCTCAGAACTTCCATTCGAGCCGGCTCATCTCGAAGAGCACCACACGATCGTCGACCTCGTCTACGGCGGAGGGTCCTCGCAGCTCCTCACCGTCGCCTTGGCGGTCGGGGCGGCCGTTGTCGACGGTCTCGAGATCCTCGTCCGCCAAGGCGGGCTCTCTCTCGAAATCTGGACCGGCCAATCTGCCCCCCTCGACCTCATGCGGACCGCGGCTCGCACCAACGGCCTATCCCGGTAGGGGCGGAACGTCTTGTACTTTTTCGCCGATGGGCTGGGGGACGACCGCAGGCGACCCACCGAAAAAGTTAAGTGGAGCCCCTACCGGGATAGGCCCCAGGCACCACGCCGCCTATAGCCTAGGCGCCAATGAGCACGCGTTTCGGATTCACCACCGCAGGCGAGTCGCACGGCCCTGGCCTGGTCGCGATCGTCGAGGGCATGCCGGCGGGCCTGGAACTCGAGCGCGAGGCGCTTGACCGCGACATGGCGCGGCGCCAGCTCGGCCACGGGCGCGGCGGGCGGATGAAGATCGAGACGGATTCGGTCGAGGTGCGCTCCGGGATCCGCCACGGCCGCACCCTGGGCAGCCCGATCGCGCTCCTGGTCGCCAACCGCGACTACGCCAACTGGGAGGAGCGGATGAACCCCTGGCCGGTCGAGGGCTTCGAGCCCGACGAGGTGCATCTGCCGCGCCCCGGCCACGCCGACCTGGTCGGCGCTCAGAAGTACGGCCACAGGGACATCCGCAACGTCTTGGAGCGGGCCAGCGCGCGCGAGACCGCGGCGCGGGTCGCGGCGGGCTCGCTCGCCCGCGGCCTTCTCACGGCTCTCGGCGTCAGCGTGCACAGCCACGTCACCCAGATCGCCTCGGTCAAGGCACCGGAGCGCGCCGACCTCGGCCCCGCGGACTTCGCGGTTGTCGACGAGGACCCGGTGCGCTGCCTCGATTCCGAGGCGAGCGCGGCGATGGTCGCCGAGATCAATCGCCTGCGCAAGGCCAACGAGAGCCTCGGCGGCAGCTTCGAGGTGCGCGCCTTCGGCCTCGTCCCCGGCCTCGGCTCACACATCTCCTGGGAAGAGCGGCTGGACGGCCGGCTCGCCGGCGCCGTCGCCTCGATCCAGTCGGTCAAGGGCGTCGCGATCGGCGAAGCCTGGGATGTCGCCGGCCGTCCCGGCTCGGAGGCACACGACGAGATCTTCTGGTCCGAGGAGCACGGCTACCAGCGCGAGACGAACCACGCGGGCGGCCTTGAGGGCGGCATGACCAACGGCCAGCCGCTCTCGGTGCGCGCCGCGATCAAGCCGATCTCGACCCTGACCAAGCCGCTGCGCTCGGTCGACACTGAGACCAAGCAGCCGGCGCAGGCGCTGCGCGAGCGCACCGACTCGACCGTCGTCCCGGCAGCCGCCGTGGTCGCCGAGGCAATGGTCTGTCTCACTCTGGCCGGCTGCTATCGCGAAAAGTTCGGCGGCGACCACATCGACGACGTCCATGCCGCCGTCGATGCCTACAAGAAGCGCATCGACTTCCGCGGGTGAGCCGGGTGCCCGAGCCCGCGATCGTCTTCATCGGCTTCATGGGCGCGGGCAAGTCGACGGCGCTCGCAGCCGCGCGCGAGGCCGGCCTGGAGACGACCGAGATCGACGAGCTGATGGAGGCCGACCTCGGGATGCCGATCGACCGGGCCTTCGAGGAGGACGGGGAGGAGGCCTTCCGGGCCCGAGAGGCCGAGGTCGTCGGGTCGTTGTTGGAGCAGGCTGACGGCGGCGCGATTGCCCTCGGCGGCGGCAGTGTCCTCTCCGAGCGGGTGCGCGAGGCGCTCGACCGCCACATCGTCGTCCTGCTAGAGATCGGCGCGGCCGAGGCATGGCGGCGGATCGAGGGCACGGAGCGGCCGCTGGCGCGCGGCGCCGCCGACGTGGCCGAGCTGCTGAAGACGCGCCTGCCGTTGTATGAGCAGCTCGCCGACGCGATCGTCCCCCAGGGGGACCGTGGGATCGCCGGGCGGGCGCTGCCATCGATCCGGGCGCTGGACAAGCTGCCGGCAGGCGCCAAGCTGCTTTGGGCCGCGAGCGCGTCGGGCGAGTACCCGGTCTTTGTCGGTCCCGGCCTGTTGATCTCCGATTGGTGGCCGCTTGAGCCGGGACGCTTCTGCATCTGCGACGCGGGGGTCCGCCACCTCTATCTGGAGGAAGTCGAACCGGTGGATGCGCTGATCGAATTCGCCGGAGGTGAGCGCTCGAAGACCTTGGACGCGGTGGGGGTCGTCCTCGATCAACTCGCCGAGTCCGATATGACCCGCGAGGACCACCTCGTCGCCGTCGGCGGGGGCGTGGTCGGAGACCTGGCGGGCTTCTGCGCGCACATCTACCAGCGTGGGGTCCCGATCGTCCAAGTCCCGACTTCGCTGGTCGCGCAGGTCGATTCGGCATACGGAGGCAAGACCGGGGTCGACACGCGCGGGGGCAAGAACTACGTCGGGGCCTATCACCTGCCTGCCGCCGTGCTGGCCGATACGCAGACGCTCGCCAGTCTGCCGAAGGAGGAGTTGTCGGCAGGCTTCGCCGAGGTGTTGAAGACCGCCTTGCTGGCAGGCGGGGAGCTGTGGGAGCGGGTGCGTACGATCGAATCGGTCGACCCCTATGAGCTCGACGACGTCGTCTTTGCCTGCGCCCGCTACAAGTGCGCGATCGTCGCGGCCGACGAGCGCGATTCCGGTTTGCGCCAGGTCCTCAACCTGGGCCACACCGTCGGTCACGCGATCGAGGCTGCGAGTCAGTACGAGTATCGGCACGGCGAGGCGGTCGGCCTCGGTCTGCTCGCCGCGTTGCGCCTCTCAGGTGCAGCGGATCTTCGCGACGAGGTCGAGACGATCCTCGCCAGGCATGATCTGCCGACCGAGTTGGGCGGCGCCGATCTGGACGATCTCTTCGACTTCATCGAGCATGACAAGAAGCGCACCGCTGAGGGTGTCGGCTTCGTCCTCCTCTCGAAGCCCGGGGAGCCTCGAACCGGACAGATCCTCGAGTCGAGCGACGTCACCGATGCTGTGATGGAGTTGTGCGGATGACCTCCGCCCACAACCGCGTCGCCGTTCTGCACGGGGTCAACTTCGACGTGCTCGAGAAGCGCGACCCCGCGGTCTACGGCGGGCTCTCGCTGAGCGAGCTGGAGATGCGGATCCAGGCCATGGCGCGTGAGCTCGGCCTCGAAACGCTCTTCTTCCAGACCAACTCGGAGGGCGAGTTTGCCGAATACCTGCACCGCGCTCCCGAGCTGGCCGACTCGATCGTGATCAACGCCGGGGCCTGGACCCACTACAGCCGCGCGATCGCCGACGCGCTCGAGCTGACCGGGTTGCCCGCGGTCGAGGTCCACCTCTCCGACGTCGAGTCGCGCCAAGACTGGCGCCGGGAGTCGGTCTTCGACGGGCTGGTGCTGGAGAAGATCTCCGGCAAGGGCCCCGACGGCTACCGCGACGCGCTCGCTACCCTGGCGCGCCATCTGGACGTCTCTCCCGGCGCATGAAGGGCCGCGGCGACCGCCTCGCGGCCGGACTGGCCGAGCGCGAGCTGGACCTGATGCTGGTCACCGAGCTGGTCAACATCCGCTACCTGACCGGCTTCACCGGCACCAACGGCGCCTGCGTCTGCGGCCCCGAGACGCGCCTCTTCCTGACCGACTTCCGCTACACCGAGCGGGCCGCGGCGGAGGTCGAGGATTGGGAGACGATTACGGTCAGCGACGACTGGCTGGGCGGCATCGCCGCGCATCTCAGCGGCCGCGTCGGCTTCGAGGACGACCACGTATCGGTCCGCCTGCTCGAGCGGCTGCGAGGGAAACTCGCCGAGGGGGTCGAGCCGGTCGCGGCCGGCGGCTCGGTCGAGAGGCTGCGCCGGGTCAAGGACGAGGACGAGCTGGCGGCGATCGCCGCCAGCTCGGCGCTCGCCGACGAGGTCTGGACCTGGAGCGTCGAGCGCGGCCTCGGCGGCCGTCCCGAGCGCGAGGTCGCCCGCGCCGCGGAAGCGCGGATCCGCGAGCTGGGCGGCGATCCCTCCTTCCCGGCGATCGTCGCCGCCGGGCCCAACGGGGCGCTGCCGCACGCCGAGCCGGGCGGGCGCCCGATCGAGCAGGGCGAGCTGGTCGTCTTCGACATGGGTGCAAAGCTCGACGGCTACTGCTCGGACGGCACCCGGACCTATGCCGTCGGCGAGCCGGGCGAGCGAGGCCGCGAGGTCTACGAGACGGTGCGGGCCGCGCAGGCGGCGGCGCTCGAGGCGGTCGCCGCCGGGATCGGCGGCGAGGCGCTCGACGCGGTTGCCCGCGAGGCGATTGTCGCGGCCGGCCACGGCGAGCGCTTCGGCCACGGACTCGGCCATGGCGTCGGGCTCGAGGTGCACGAGGCGCCGCGCGTCTCGCCGCGCTCGGAGGACGTACTTGCGGCGGGCGAAGTGGTGACGATCGAGCCCGGCGTCTACCTGCCGGGCGAGCTCGGCGTGCGGATCGAGGATCTCGTCGTCGTCACCGACGGCGGCTGCCGCAACCTGAGCGCATTGCCCAAAGAACTTCAGCTGGTCGAGTAGGTGCAACCTTAAGTCTGAGCGTCGCGGAGCCCGATGCGCATTGGGTGAGACTCGACGGCCTGAAGACCCCTTCGGCACGGCTCAGCGGCGGCTCAGGCTTCTCTGCGCCCGCCAAGGAGTCGCTTGTCGCCGCCCGCGACGACGCCCGTCGCGAGCGCCTGCTCGACATGGAGATGAGGCTGCGCCCCTACCGCTTTGCCTGCTTCGCGATCCTCGGCCTGGCACTCGCCTCGGCCGGCCCCGAAGTCGGCTGGTGGTGGGTCGTCCCGCTTCTGGCCGGCCTCGGCGGCTTCGCCGTCGCCGACAGCTTCATGGGCAACAGCGAGCACCCGGCTGTCTGGGTGGCGGCCGCCTGGGGCATCCTGCCTCTGCTGCTCGCCGACGCGGTGGTCGTGACCGGGGGCGCCGGTAGCCCGGTGCTGATGTGGTTCGCGCTGCCGGCGGTGACCCTCGGCGCCCGCTTCTCCACGCGGGGAATCGCGATCGGCACGGCGTACATCTTGGCCCTGCTCCTGGGCAGCACGGTCGGCCTCGACTCCGCGGCGGCCTCGGCGCACCACCAGGAGCTGATCGCGGCCGTCGCTCTGGTGCTCAGCACGGTGATCCTCTCCGGCGCCCTGGTCGAGTCCGACCGCGCCCACCGTCGCCGCTCGACCCTAGATCCCCTCACCGGCCTCTTCAACCGCAACGCGCTCGAGCAGCGCCTCGCCGAGCTGGACGGCCAGCCGGTCGGCGGCAAGGAGGGCTCCTCGCACGCGCTTCTGCTCTGCGACCTCGATCGCTTCAAGCGGGTCAACGACGAGCTCGGCCACGCCGCCGGCGATGCCGTGCTGCAGGATGTCGCCTACACGATGCGCTCGGTTCTGCGCGCGGGAGACTCGATCTACCGTGTCGGCGGCGAGGAGATCCTCGTCGTCCTTCCCGGCGCGACGAAAGCCGATGCCGTCGCCGTCGGCGAGCGGCTGCGGGTGGCCGTGCGTGAGCGCCGCCCCGCCGGGGTGGCGATGACGATCAGCATCGGTGTCGCCGTCTCGCGGCCGGGGTCGCTCGACACCGACGAGCTGGTCGGATTGGCCGACGAGGCGCTCTACTCGGCCAAGGCGGCGGGGCGCGACCGGGTCATGGTCTGCGCCAACTGATCCCTCATCCGACCTGCATCGGACCCCTATTTGGGGCTCGATGCAGGTCGGGCTAGCGGCTGAGGTCGACGCCGGCCCGCAGCCGCGCGGCGAAGGCGGCGATCAGCTCGACGGTCGCCTCGAGGTCGCCGAGGTCGCAGAGCTCGACCGGCGAGTGCATGTAGCGCAGCGGGACCGAGACAAGGCCGGTCGGGATTCCCGCGCGGGAGATCTGGATCGAGTCGGCGTCGGTGCTGGTGCCGCGGCCGCTGGCGCTGATCGTGTGCTCGATCCCCGCCTCCTCGGCGGTCTCGACCAGCAGCTCGAAGACCTTCGGCGAGAGGGTCGAGCCGCGACCGATCGCCGGGCCGGAGCCGAGCGGGTGGCTGCCGACCTCCTTCTCGTCGACGCCGGGGGCATCGGTGGCGTGGGTGACGTCGATCGCGACCGCGAGGTCCGGCCGCACCTGGAAGGCCGAGGTGCGCGCGCCGAACAGCCCGATCTCCTCCTGGACGGCGGCGATCGCGGCAAAGCTGCCGCTCAGCGAGTCGCGCTCGTGGCAGCGGCGCAACGCCTCCAGCGCGACGTAGGCGCCGATCCGGTTGTCCATCGCCCGTGAGACCAGGCGGTCGCCGGCCAGCCGCACGGGCTCTGCCGCGATCACGACCGGGTCGCCGATGCGGATCAGGCCGGCCGCCTCGTCGCGGTCGGCGGCGCCGATATCGATATGGAGACCCTTCAGCTCGACCACCTTCTTGCGCTGGTCGGGGTCGAGCAGGTGGATCGGCTTGCGACCGACGACGCCGGGAACGAGCCCGTCGCGGCCGCGCACCTCGACCCGCTGGCCGACCAGGATCTGCGGGTCCCAGCCGCCGATCGGGGCGAACCAGAGGAAGCCCTTCTCGTCGATGTGGGTGACGACGAGGCCGATCTCGTCGATATGGCCGACGACGGCGAGCAGCGGCGCCTCCTCGCCGACGCGGGCGATCGAGGATCCGAGGCCGTCGGCCGAGAGCTCCGCGAAAGAGGCTTCGTCTCGCCAGATCGTCGCGGCAGGGCCCTCGTGCCCCGAGGGCGCGCCGGCGCGGAGCAGTTTGTCTAGCAGCGAAGGGATCTCGACCATTGCAGAGGCAGCAGTATGTCGAGTCGAACAGACGTCCGCAACGAGGCAATTGGAATAGTTTTCCCCGCGGTGAGCGAAGCGACCAAGATCTACCTGGTTACCGGGGCCTCGAGCGGCATCGGCGAGGCGGCGGCGAAACGGCTCGCACGCGAGCCGGGCGCCGAGCTGATCCTGGTCGCTCGGCGCGAGGAGCGGCTGCGCGCCCTGGCCGAGGCACTGCCCTGCGAGGCGAGCTGGCTCGCCGTCGACCTGACCGCGCCGGACGCCCCTGAGCGGGTCCGCGCCCACGTCGCCGAGCGCCACGGCGGCCGGCTCAACCTGCTGGTCAACAACGCCGGTGCCTCCTGGCGCGGCTCTTTCGGCGAGGCGGGCTACGAGAACGTGCGCCGCCACATGGAGATCAACTTCGACGCCGTCGCCCGCCTCACCGAGGCCCTGCTGCCGGCGCTGCGGGCCTCGACGCCGAGCGCGATCGTCAACGTCGCCAGCACCGCCGGTCGGGTCGCGCGGGCGCGGACCGGCTCCTACTCGGCCAGCAAGTTCGCCCTGATCGGCTGGACCGACGCCCTCTACGCCGAGGAGCGCCCGCACGGCGTCCACGTCGGCATGGTGCTGCCCGGTTTCATCGAGACCGAGGGCTTCCCGGCGACCGAGCTGCGCGAGCGGGCGCTGACCCGCTGGACGGTCTCCAAGCCGGAGAAGGTCGCCGAGGCGATCGTCGAGACCGGCCTGCGCGGCAAGGCGGAGCGCTACGTGCCGCGCCCCTACGCGCTGGCCGCCGTCGCCCGCATCCTCCTTCCGGGACTGGTCCGCCGCGTGCTGTCCGGCGGCGCCGCCTCGAGCCTGACGACGAGCACCGGGGCGGAATCGAGCGATTGAGCGTGGTCGCGCCCGCCCGCGCGGCGGCGCTCAGCCGCCGATGCGGCTGAAGCGGCAGTAGTGGAAGTGGAAGACGATGCTGGTGTTGTTGGCCGAGAGCCCGGCGCGTTCGGCGAGGATCGCGGTGTGCGTCGCTTTGATCTTTTCGCCGGCCTTGTAGTACTTGCCGACGTCGCGTAGTCGTTGCTTGAGCAGCTTTATGGAGCCGAGCCAATGTTCGACCCGTCGTTCGTCGGCAGTTGGCGCGGGGATCGTCGCCAGACGTTTGATCATCCCTCCGACAGAGCCCGAGGCCCGGATGAACTGCTTCCCGGCCGACTCGAGTCTGCCCCTGTTGACCCGTTGCCTGGCGCCGGCCATGATCTTTTCGTTGGCGCCGCGGTTCGCCTGGCAGATCGGCTCGACCTGCGTCTTGTAGCTGTCGCGCGTCTGTTCTTCGCCGGCCGCCAGCGGCGCGATGGCAAGCATCGCGATAGCAACCGCGGCAAATGTCCCCAGCATCCTCTTCATCTCCCAGGCAAGACCTAGGTTAAAGACTGGCGCCCGCCGCCCGGCCGCAGCCAGAGGTCTCTAGGATTCGCGGCCGTGATCTCGACCAACCAGTTCAAGAACGGCAGCCACGTCGAAATCGACGGGTCCGTCTTCAAGATCCTCGAGTTCCAGCACGTCAAGCCCGGCAAGGGCGGGGCGTTCGTGCGCACCAAGTTGCGCAAGATCAGCGATGGCTCGGTGCAGGACAAGACGTTCAGGGCGGGGGAGAAGTTCAGGCCGGTCCACACCGAGTCGCGCAAGATGCAGTACCTCTACGACTCCGGCGAGGCCGCTGTCTTCATGGACACGGGCGACTACGAGCAGATCGAGATCCCGAGCGAGATCGTCGGCGAGTCGATGCAGTGGGTCCTGCCCAACGACGAGGTCGACGTCCTCTTCGTCGACGAATCGCCGAGCGACGTGCAGGTCGCCGGCGCGGTCGAGATGAAGGTCACGCAGACCGATCCCGGCGTCAAGGGCGACACGGCCTCCGGCGGCGGCACCAAGCCGGCGACGCTGGAGTCGGGCGTGGTCGTGCAGGTGCCACTCTTCATCGACGAGGGCGAGACGGTCCGGGTCGACACCGACAGCGCCAAGTACATCTCCCGCGCTTAACGGCGCCGCCGCTCCGAAGCGCGAGAATAGGCCGATGCGCAGATCCGACCAGCGACGCGACGCCGTCTTCGCCTGCTACCAGCGCGACGTCACCGGGCGCCCGCTTGGCGAGTTGCTGGGTGAGGCCCGGCCGTTCACGCGCGAGCTGGCCGAGGCGATCGAGTCCCACCGCGAGGCGCTCGACGCGACGATCGGCGCTCACGCTCGCGGTTGGGAGCTGAAGCGGATCGCGCCGCTGGAGCTGAACGTGATGCGGGTCGCCCTCTATGAGATCGAGCACAGCGAGGACGTGCCCGACGAGGTGGCGATCGACGAGGCGGTCGAAATCGCCAAGGAGTACTGCGGCGCCGACGCGCCCGGCTTCGTCAACGGGATCCTCGGCGCGATCGTGCGCGAGCGCCAGGGAGGTGCGGTGAAGTGAGCGAGGAGGAGCGGTTGCGCGAGATCTCCGCCCGCCTACAGGCGATCGCCGCCGAGCTGGAAAGCTCGGAGGTGAGCGATGAGCGCGCCGCGGAGTTGGCCCACGAGGCGGCCGAGCTCTCGACCGAGGCGGTCGAGGAGGCGAACCGCCGCATCCGCGAGTCTGAGGAGTGAGCTACCCCGAGGATCTGCGCGCTCTGGTCGACGCTGAGCTGGAGCGCCTTCGCTTTGCCGACCAAGCCGCGACGGCGGGCCTCGAGGAGGCGATGCGCTACTCGCTGCTCGCCGGTGGCAAGCGGGTGCGGCCGGTCCTCGCCCTGGCTACCGCGCGCGCCCTCGGTGCCGACCCGGCGCACTACCTACCGGTGGCGGCGGCGCTCGAGCTGATCCACACCTACTCGCTGATCCACGACGACCTGCCGGCGATGGACGACGACGGCCTGCGCCGCGGCCTGCCGACCGCGCACGTCAAGTACGGCGAGGACGTGGCGATCCTTGCCGGGGACGGCCTCTTCGCCGAGGCGATCCGCCTCTTCTGCGCGCAGCCCGGCGAGCCGGCGCGGGTGCTCGCCGCGCTGTCGGAGCTGGCCGGTGCGACGGGCGTCGACGGCATGGTCGGCGGCCAGTACGTGGACGTGATCGGCGAGGCCGGCGACGCCGAGGCGCTGCGTGCGCTGCACGGCTTGAAGACCGGCCGGCTGATCGCCGCCGCGGTCGGCGTGGTACTTACGCTTGAGGGCGTGACCGAAAGTGAGACAATTGCCTATCGCCGGTTCTCCGGCGAGCTCGGCGTCCTCTTCCAGATCGTCGACGACATCCTCGACGTGACCGGAAGCGACGAGCAACTCGGCAAGCCCCGTGGAAGCGACGAGCGACATGGCAAACTCACCTACGTCAGCCTCTTTGGCCTCGAGCGGGCGCGCGAGCTGGCGGCCGAGTCCCACGCGAAGGCGACAGCGGCGCTGGCCGAGGCGAGCGGCGACACCGGCGACCTGAGAGGGATCGCCGACTACATCTTCACCAGGAACGAATGAGCGACAAGCCACCAAGACTGCTGGAGGGGATCGATTCTCCCGCCGACCTGCACGAGCTCGACGACGAGCAGCTGCAGCAGGTCGCGCAGGAGATGCGCACCTACATCATCGACACGATCGGCGAGATCGGCGGCCACTTCGGCGCCAACCTCGGCACCTGCGAGCTGGCCGTCGCCCTGCACAGCCTGCTCGACTCGCCCCGCGACAAGGTCCTCTGGGACGTCGGCCACCAGTCCTACCCGCACAAGATCCTCACCGGCCGCCGCGACGCCCTGCCGACAATCCGCCAGTACGACGGCCTGGCCCCGTTCTGCTCGATCTTCGAGTCCGAGCACGACATCATGGGCGCCGGACACGCCTCGACCTCGATCGGCTACGCGGTCGGCCTCAAGGAGGCGATGCGCAAGGGGATCGGCGAGGACGGCAAGGTCGCCGCGGTGATCGGCGACGGGGCGCTGACCGGTGGTGTCGCTTACGAGGCCCTGCATGCCGCCGGAGGCCTGCAGACGCCGATCGTGATCGTGCTCAACGACAACGGCATGTCGATCTCACCAAACGTCGGCGCGCTCTCGCGCTACTTCAACCGGGTGCGGCTCAACCCGCGCCTCTACCACGCCCGCGAGGGAGTCGAGGACCGGCTGACCAAGCTGCCGCTGGGGCTGGGCGGGAGGATCGAACGGCTGGGGCCGGAGATCAAGTCGGCGATCAAGGCCTATTGGGCCCCGGGCCTCTTCTTCGAGGAGCTCGACCTCGCCTACATGGGCGTGATCGACGGCCACGACGTGCACGCCCTGCGCGACGCCCTGCGCGAGGCCTTCGAGGCCGACCGCCCGGTCGTCGTCCATATCCACACGGTCAAGGGCAAGGGCTTCGCGCCGGCCGAGGAGGGCGGCCTGGAGGGGATGGAGCAATGGCACGCGGCCAAGCCGAAGAGCATCGTCAACGGGGCGCCCGCGCCGAAGCCGGTGCCGGTCAGGGAGTCCGACTCACCGGAGGCAATCGCTCCCGAGCGGCTCGAGAAGCCGCCCGCCGCCGGGGCGCCGCCGCAGTACACCCAGGTCTTCGCCGACGCGATCGTCGCCGAGGCCGAGCGCGACGAGCGCGTGATCGGGATCACCGCCGCGATGGCGGGGGGGACCGGCCTGCAGAAGCTCGCCGACGAGGTGCCGGCGCAGTACTACGACGTCGGCATCGCCGAGCAGAACGCGGTGCTGCTCGCCTCGGGCCTGGCGCTGCAGGGGGCGAAGCCGGTCTGCGCGATCTACTCGACCTTCCTGCAGCGCGCCTATGACCAGATCATCCACGACGTCTGCCTGCAGGAGCTCGACGTCACCTTCGCGATGGACCGGGCCGGCCTGGTCGGCGACGACGGCCCGACCCACCACGGGGTCTTCGACATCTCGTACTTCAGGCCGCTGCCCAACGTCGTGGTGATGGCGCCCCGCGACGAGGCGATGCTGGTCAACATGCTGCGCACGGCGATCGCCCACGACGGACCGGCGGCGCTGCGCTACCCGCGCGGTGCCGCGGAGGGGGCCGAGCTACCCGCCCAGCCGGAAGAGATACCGATCGGCAGTGGCGAGCTGCTGGCGAGTGGCGAGCGCGTCGCGTTGCTGGGATATGGCTACGGAGTCTCGGTCGCGCTGCGGGCGGCGGAGATCCTCGCCGCTCACGACCTGCGCCCGACGGTCGCCGACGCCCGCTTCGCCAAGCCGCTCGACGCCGAGCTGCTGGAGCGGCTCGCGCTCGGCCACGACCTGGTCGTGACGATCGAGGAGAACGTGCTCCCCGGCGGCTTCGGCTCGGCGGTCCTCGAGCACCTAGAGGACTCTTTCGCCGACCGCCCCGGCGACCGGGCGCGGGTGATGCGGGTCGGCCTGCCGGACCGCTATGTCACCCACGGCAAGCCGGCGCTGCTGCGCGAGGAGGTCGGCCTGACGGGGGAGTCGGTGGCCGAGCGGGTGCTTGCGGCACTGCGCTCGGGCGAGCCGGCGCTGCATTAAGCCTCAATCCACCGTAGAAGCCCGACCCGTTAACGAAATTTCTACCTGTGCTTGCACCAAAGCGCTCAATCGGCTAGCCTGCCCGGCGGCCTCCTTGGTAGGCACCGGATTCGTCCCAAACTGGGAACTGTTTCTGGGGTTACTACAGGGAGAGGAGGCGCGTATCTCTGGATATGCAGGGTCCGTTGGGCAGGCGGACCTATGCCCCCGGGTAGGGCATAGGTCGCCCGCCCAACCTTGCCGTTCTCCTCGCCTCCGACTAGGCTGGGGTCAATGGCCGTAAAGCTCCACCGCTGCTCGACGATGTGGGTCAAGATCGATGCCCACCCTTGCTGGCGGGTCCAGAAGGCGCTCGACGAGCAGGGCATCGAGTACGAGGTGGTCAAGGGGCCGCTGCGACCGGGTAGGCGCGACGACCTCGAGCAGCTCTCCGGCCAGCGCAAGTACCCGGCGATCGAGTTCGAGGACGGCCGCGTCTACCGCGACGAATCGGCGGACATGGCAAAGCGGATCCGCGCCGGGCAGCTGTTCGAGGGCTCAGGCGAGCCCCGGCCGAACGCCTAGCGGCGCTAGCGGTGGTCTACTCGATCGAGAGCAGCTTCGATTTCGCGATCTCGGCGCCGGCACGGCCTGACCGGCCCCGTTTACCGGCCCACCCCGACGACGCGTCGATATGACTCTCCACGACGATTCCCCGGTGGACCGCGGCGATTTCGGCGCCTCTCTACGGTGGTTGGTGGGCCACCGTGCCCGCCTCCTTGCCGGAATCGCCCTCGCCGCGATCGTCATCGGCGGCGGACTGCACATCGCCGGCGATGCGGGCGCCGGTGATGCCGTCTGGCGCGCGGTGCTGGCGCTGCTTGCCACGGAGCTCGCGCTCGAGGTCGGCCGGACCGTCCTGGTCGAACGGCACATGGGGGTCAACATGATCGCGCTGGTCGCGATGGTCGGCGCCCTCGCGTTGGGAGAAGAGCTCGCCGGCGTGATCATCGGCCTGATGTTTTCGGGCGGGCTGGCGCTGGAGGAAGTCGCCTCGGCTCGCGCCCGGCGCGAGCTGACCGCGCTCGTCGAACGGGCCCCGAAGATCGCCCGGCTGCGCGTGTCCGACGGCTTTCGCGACGTCCCCGTGGAGCAGGTCGTGGTCGGAGACGTGGCCTTGGTCCGCGCAGGGGAGGTGATCCCGGTCGAACGGGAAGATCCTCAGCGCCGAGGCCGTGATCGACACGAGCGCGCTCAGCGGCGAGCCGTTGCCGGTGACCGTCAAGCGCGGAATGGGGGTGCTGAGCGGCACCTCGAACGCCGGATCGCCGTTCGAGGTACGGGCGGACCGGCCCGCCGCCGAGAGCGCCTACAGCGCCCTGGTGCGGCTGGTCGAGCACGCCGAAAGCGAGCGCGCGCCGCTGGTCCGGATCGCCGACCGGTACGCCGGCTTCTTCCTGCCCGCGACGATGCTCGTGGCCGGTGCCGCCTGGGCGCTCAGCGGCGACCCGGTGCGGGCCCTCGCGGTGGTCGTCGTCGCGACGCCGTGTCCGCTGATCCTCGCGGCGCCGATCGCCCTCGTTTCGGGGCTGTCGCGGGCGGCGCGCGCCGGGGTCGTCGTCAAGGGCACGGGAGCGATCGAGACGCTCGGTCAGGTCCGCACGGTTCTCTTCGACAAGACCGGAACGCTGACGGTCGGCAGCCCCGCGGTGCGGGACATCGCGACTCGGCCGGGGGTCGATCGGGCCGAGCTGCTGCGTCTTGTGGCGTCGGTCGATCGCATGTCGGCGCACGTCCTCGGCGAGGCCCTGGTGCGGGCAGCCGAGGAGGCGGGATTGACGCTCGCGGTCCCGACCGAGATCCACGAGGACCCGGGGCAGGGGATCGCGGGTTCGGTCGGCGGCCGCCGCGTCCTCGTCGGCAGCCGGGCCTTCCTGGGGGCGGAGGGAGTGCCCGCGGATGAGATCGCCTCCACCGCGCTGATCGACGGTCGCGGGTCGGGGGAGGCGCGGGTACTCGTCGCGATCGACGGACACGTGGGCGGGGTGATCGCGATGGCGGACGAGCTGCGACCCGACGCCGCCGGGATCGTCGAGCGGCTGCGTTCGGAAGGGGTGAGGCAGGTGGCGATGGTCTCGGGAGACCGGCGATCCGTGGCGGAGCGGATCGGTCGTCAGCTCGGCGTCGATCGGGTCTATTCCGAACAGTCGCCGGAGGACAAGCTCGAGGTGGTGCGTCGGCTGCGCGACGATCCCGATCTCGGCCCGGTGATGATGGTCGGCGACGGCGTCAACGACGCCCCGGCCCTCGCCATCGCCGACCTCGGAGTGGCGATGGGCGTAGCCGGCGCCACGGTCTCCTCGGAGACGGCGGACGCGGTGATCACGGTCGACCGGGTGGATCGAGTCGCCGACGCCGTGCATGCCGGGCGCCGGGCCTTGCTGATCGCGCGCCAGAGCGTCCTCGTCGGCATGGGTCTGAGCCTGACGGCGATGGGTGTCGCCGCCTTCGGCTATCTGCCCCCCGTGGCAGGCGCCCTGCTGCAGGAGGGCATCGACCTCGCGGTCATTCTCAACGCGCTGCGGGCTCTGCGCGGCTAGCCACGTTCCGGCAGGCGCTTCGGGCGGACCAGCGTAAGTCCCACCAGCTCGCCGTCTCGGTCGAACCGAACGGCGTGTCCCTCCGGCGTCTCGTCGTAGTCGACCGCCCGGGACGGGTCGCCGACGTGGAGGTAGAGAACCTCGGCGACTGCGTCGTACTCGACGCGATCGAACTCGATGTCGGCGATCGTCATGGTGATGGCTCCACCTCGCGGGCGACGGGCTCCGCTGTCATGTCCGCTGCGCTCAAACCGTCGGTAGACCTTCCCAGCGCCAGCCGAGGCCGGGGTGCTCGCCCCTCTGGCCAGTGCTCCTCGTTCGCCAGGAAGCGCCTGAGCGCATCGTCCACGAATTCCTTCAGGGTGATGCCACGCCTCTCGGCCTCCCGCCTGGCGCGTTTTGCCAGCGCGGCATCCACCTCGACTGTATTTGTCTGCGGTTCGGTCACGCGCAAATGGTAGCCGCGCAACTCGCGGTTCAGGCACCTGCTCCTCGGGAGCCATGACGAGGTGCGCGAACGGACGGATGCCTATTTGGCAGCCGGTATAGGGTCGCCCGCCTCGTGACGCAATTTCGCTCAATGAAGGCGAAGCGCCTGCTGGCGGTCTTGGAACGCAAGCCGCTCAGCTATCGGGTCGTGCGCCAGGCTGGCTCGCATCGCAGGATGGAGGCACCGGGTAGGCCGCCGCTTTCCTTTGCCTTTCACGACAAGGCGACAATTCCGGCGGGACTCGTCCGCAAGATCCTCACCAAGGACATCGGCCTTGCGGAGGACGAGGCCCGGAAGCTACTCTGACGTGGAGGATCGAATGGAAACCGTACGCGTCATCTATCACCACGAAGCCGACGGCTGGTGGGCCGAGTCGCCCGATGTCGAGGGCTGGTCAGCTGCTGGCGACACCTACGCAGAGTTGGTCAAGCTCGTGGAAGAGGGCGTGCCCTTCGCCCTTGGCCACGACGCTGATCTGGAGCACTACGTGCCCGCAGGCGAGCACGTCGCCGCCTAGGGATTCCCCGAGCTCCTGCCGCATTGGTCGCTCGCATGCTGGTCAGAAGGACGCGCGGATGACTCGGCCAGCTCCCGCATTCCGCTCCCCAGAGCCCGCCCAACAGAAAACGCCCCACCGGGGAGGCGGGGCGTTTCTGGGGTTACTACAGGGAGGAGAGTCATCCGAACAGCCGCATGGCAGAGCGGAATCCCGCTCGCAGAGCCAAATCGTGTCCGGCTGACCCCGGCTGTAACCGGCCGTTTCGGTGCCTGACTGTGGCACCGTTGTGGCACGAAGTCCGCCGCGTCCGTTGGCGTGGTCCGGCTGCGATAATCCAGATGTGCGGGGGATACTGGCCACAGCGCTGGTCGTCGTTGCGGCAACCGTCGTGGCAAGCTCCGCGTGCGCGGCCGGTCCTTTGAGCCGACCGGCCAGCAACGGCTCCAAGAGACAAGCGGTGACGCTGGGCTCCGGTGAAATCGAAGGCGATTTCTGGTCCGCTTCGCTGCGCCGCCAGCAAGGGGCCGCAGGAGAAGGACCGACAGGAAAAGAACGGCCTTGCATTGGAGCCGTCTCCCAGGGCATTGGTGGCGGCGAGGGCGCGACGGCGTGTGTCTTTTCGCAGAGGCTCGCGCCGCGCTGGGGCGGACTGTGGGTTACGGCTTCCAAGCTGAATGAAACCGGCACTGAAGCCGCCACGACCGCCGTGGCGATGGTCTTCGCGCCGCGTGCCGCCTACGTCGAGGCTACGCGCCCCGGCGGCACGGTCGAAACGATCAAGCTCAAGCGCTTGACCGGCGGCCAGGCCAGGAGGTCGGGCTTGAAGCGGCTCCGATACGCCGCCTTCGCCGTCGCCGGTCTCTGGTGCGTAGCGCGCCTCGAAAGCTTTGATCGAACTGGTCGGCGGCTGTGGCGAAGCCCCAACGTCCGCGCGAAGACCTGCTCGACAGAATCCTAGGAGGGGGTACCCTTGGCTCATGGCCAAGGAGCGAATCACCGTCGATCCGAATCGGATGCGCGGGTTGCCGTGCATCAGGGACACGCGCGTGACTGTCAGCGCCGTGCTGGGCCAGCTAGCGGCCGGAGCCAGCGTCGATGAGGTGTTGGCGAGCTACCCGTACCTCGAACGCGAGGATGTTCTCGCCGCGCTCGAATACGCCGCCGCCGCGGCGCAGGAGCGCGAGTTGGCCATAGCCGCACCGGCGTGAGGTTCCTTCTCGACGCCAACCTGTCGCCCGAGGTCGCCCGGCTCCTGAAGGAGGCCGAGCACGACGCGATCCACGTCTCGGAGGTCGGCCTGCTGAGCGCGCCTGATCCTGAGATCATGGAGGCCGCCGCCCAAGAAGGCCGCATCCTTCTGACGGCCGACGCAGATTTCGGCGCCCTGCTCGCCCTGGGCTCCCGCGCCACGCCGTCCGTCGTGCTCCTGCGCTCCGCCGACCACCTTCGCCCCGCCGAGCAGGCCGAGCTTCTAATCTCAAATCTCCCGTCAATCTCGGACGACCTCGAAAGAGGCGCGATTGCCAGCCTGACGAGAGATCGTCTGCGAGTTAGGGAGCTACCCATCTCAGGTGATCGGTAGAGCCTTCCGCGAAGTCCTGCTTCCTCGGAGTCCGCGGGTACACTCCCGCGCGTGCAGCAGGTCTGGTCCAGAGCACCGGTCGCGCTGAGGGCCTACGCCGTCCTGATCGTCCTCTGGCCCGTGGCGTCCGCCGTTGCCGGGACTGGACACCTCTACTTCCACCTGCCCTTCATTGTCATCAACGCGGTGATCGCCTACTTCATGATGAAGGGGGTCCGGTGGCTCTGGTGGTTCTCGATCGTCGGGTGCGTCCTCGGCTTCCTGTCCGTCGCCACCGGCGAAGTCGCGGTGTATTTCGCCGCGGGGTTTGTCTTTGCGCTCACGCTCCTGCTGCTGCCCGAAACCCGGCGGCACTTCTTCGGGCGCGAGGCCCCCGCGCCCGCCGTCTAGATCTCAGCGCCCCGTCGCCGCGAGCAGGCCCCGAACCGACTCGCGGACCCAGTGTTCGCTGCGGAGGCTCGGCCTGACGGGGCTTTTTTGGCGCTCAAGCTGCTATCAAGGGCAAATGGCGATTTACGACATCGGTAAACAGCCCGGGGTAGGCGACTACTGCTGCACGAACTGCAGTTGGAAGGTGCATCTCGACGATGCATCCGACAAGCTGCCCCCGTGCGGTAACTGCGGTGCCGGACAGAGCACCCAGTACACGGACTGCTAGACCAACTCAGGGCAGAGCGGACGACAATGGGCTCCCGATCGGGAGCCCTGTTGATCCGACCGAGAAGCCGAGAACGGCATAGCCTAAAAGCGTTCGAGCTTCTTCAAGGTCGAAACGCATCCGGGCAGGGTCGGGCGGAGAGGGGAGGACCTGGCGTTCGGACGCACCGTCGAGCAGGCGTTCTACGCATCGACGGTCGATGGCCGCGCGAAGCGCGCCTGGAAGACCGCGAACGAGCGGGAGCGAGAGCTTGCCGCGCGCGAGGAGCGAGAGCCCGATCTGCTCCGGCCCATCGGCTTGCACATGTGCCGCCACACGTTCGCCTCACTGCTGATCGACTCGGGCGCGAACCCGAAAGCGATCCAAGAGTTCATGGGCCACTCGAAAATCCACAGACCTTCGATGTCTACGGCCATCTGCTCCCCGGCAGCCACGACGCGGTCCGGCGGCGTATGGACGCCTACCTGCAATCCGCTGGCCGACGTTGACGCGCATCCGTCGTTACCCTCAAACCGTGCCGTCCACGGTAGTTGAGATTCATGTGCAGGGGTCGCCAGAGGTCGCTCGCCGAGTCGTCATTGCTTTTGTCGATGAGCTGGAGAAGCGCGGTCACAGTCTTCGCCTCGGCGACACGAAGGCGATGGACGAGGGGAACGGATGGATCGCTGCTGAGGTTTCGACCGAAGATCGGTCGGCTGCGTTGGCTGAAATCCGCGAGATCATCGCTGGAATCCCCGGAGCCGACGAAGTCATAGCGGGGACCGACTCGCAGGATGGATAGCGCCGTCGGTCTGGAATCGATCCACGGCAGTTGATCGGGCCTGCGCTGCATCCCAACGCCGCTGATGGAGCAGGAGAGGGACCCGGCTGTGACGCAGAGAGCCAGTCTGACTGTGGCACCGACTGTGGCACGAGAGCCCGTCGAGCATCCCGGTCGCCGATCTCGCTCCGGTCGCGACCGCCCGCAAACCGCTTGCTAGAGGCCTCTCCAACAGAAAACGCCCCACCGGGGAGGCGGGGCGTTTCTGGGGTTACTACAGGGAGGAGAGATATGTATCTCTATATATGTGGATCCGTGGGAGGTAGGTGGGCCCTTATGTGCCGCGGGGCGAGTCGATGGGAGTCAACTGCCGTATTTACGGCGCCAGGCCCGACCAGGAAGTCTTCGTAAGTCTTTATCGATCCTCTCTCGTAAATCCTTGAATCAAGATACGAACATACGTGCGATTTGTGTGTGAGGCGAGTCACAGAGGGCTTCTCTTTTGAGCCCGTCTGAAGCGATTGTTCTACCCAATTCTAAGGTGTCGCTAAACATCTGGCAAGGGCTTCTTATGAATTGGCAGATGGACGGCTGTACCGTTCCCCCGTGGCGAAGACCGGCTCCAAAGCCCGAATAGACGCGGTACTGGCCGAGCGGGGCCTCTTTCCGTCGCGCTCGGCCGCGGCCGGCGCGGTCCGCGCCGGCGAGGTCCGCGTCGGCCAGGACGGGCGCGTCGCGCTTCGACCCAGCCAGCTGGTCAACCCGGGGGCCGATTTTCGCCTCGAGCAGGGGCCGCGCTTCGTCTCCCGCGGTGGGATCAAGCTCGACAACGCGATCGAGAGCCTCGGCGTCGACGTCGCCGGGCGCGACTGCCTCGATACCGGCGCATCGACCGGTGGCTTTACCGACTGCCTGCTGCAGCGCGGCGCCGCGCGCGTGGCCGCGCTCGACGTCGCCTACGGCCAGATCGACCTGCGCATGCGCGAGGATCCCCGCGTGACCGTGATCGAGCGGCTCAACGCCCGCGCGCTTTCTCCCGCCGACCTGCCCTTCAGGCCGGAGCTGGCCACGGTCGACGTCTCCTTCGTCTCGCTGACCAAGGTGTTGCCGGCCGTCGCCGACTGCCTGGCGCCCGGCGGTGAGGTCCTGGCGATGGTCAAGCCCCAGTTCGAGCTGGGTCGCGCGCGGGTGCACAAGGGCGTCGTGCGTGACGCGGCCGACCGCCACGAGGCGATCCTCTCGGTGGCCGCCGCCGCGGGCGAGCTGGGGCTGCCGGTGCGCGGTGTCGCTTCTTCCGGCCTGCCCGGTCCGAAGGGCAACCGCGAGACCTTCGTCTGGTGCGGGGGCGAAGGGGAGCCGCTCGCCGATCTCCCGGGCGCCGTCCGCGAGGTCGATCCGTGAACGACCGGGTCGCCGCCCTGATCACCCATGGGCACCCGCCGGCCACGACTGACGCGGTGATGCTTGCGATCTCCGTCGCCGGCGAGGCCGGCTGGCGGCTGGTCGCGACCGCCGCAGAGCTCGCCAAGCACGGCGATGCCGCCGACCAGATCGAGACCGTCGCGGAGCTTCCGCGTCAGGCCGATCTCTGCCTGGTGCTCGGCGGCGACGGCTCGATCCTCTACGCGCTGCGCCACTTCGCCCGCAGCGGCGTGCCGGTCTTCGGGGTCAACTTCGGCACCGTCGGCTTCCTCGCCGCCGTGGAGCGCGACGACGCCGGGGAGGGGATGCGGCGTGCTTTCGCCGGCGAGACCGAGGCGGTCGACCTCCCCGGGCTCGAGATCGAGGTGGACGGTGTTTCGCGAGTGGCTCTCAACGACGTCAGCTTCATCCGCCGCCCGCACGAGCGGGTCGCTGAGCTGAGCTACAGGATCGCCGACGAGGAGGTCGGCCGTGTCCGCTGCGACGGCCTCGTCGCCGCGACCCCGGTCGGCTCGACCGGCTACAACCTCGCCAACCAGGGCCCGATCCTCGCCTGGGGGGTGAAGGGGTACGTCGTCTCCTACGTCGCGCCGCACTCGCTGACCGCGCGCGCCCTAGTGGTCGCCCCCGGCGACATCCTTCACGTCGGCAATGCGAGCGGACGCGAGCCCGTCGACGTCGCGATCGACGGCGAACACGCCGGCACGCTCGAGTCGGGTGCGGCGCTCGAGGTCAGCTTTGCCGACGGCGCCGGGCGGCTCGCTCAGCTGCCCGGGACGAGCTTCTACCAACGGATACGCGAGAAGTTCGGTCACCTCGCCGTCTGAGGCCGCCTGACCGGCGCATCTCTGCGTCCTCGGTCGCTCGCGTGCAGAGCACGCCACGCGACCCCCGCTGAAGGCGGGGTGCGAGCGCGTCAGCGCGAGTTCCTTGACCTGCTTGGCCAGTCGACCTCAGCCGACAAGGTGACTCCCTAGTGTTTGAGCCGATGGAGCGCAAATGGTGGACCCTCGTCCTCAGTTCGATCGCGACGTTCATGTTGCTGCTGGACATCACGGTCGTCAACGTCGCGCTGCCCGACATTCAGCGCGACCTCAACGCGAGCCTCTCCAGCCTGCAATGGGTGGTCGACGCCTACTCGCTGATGCTCGCGGCCTTCCTGCTCACCGCGGGGTCGCTGGGTGACCGCCTGGGCCGCCGCCGCGTCTTCTCGCTCGGCCTCGGTCTCTTCACCTTCGCCTCATTCCTCTGCGGCATAGCCGGCGATCCGACCCTGCTCAACCTGGCCCGTGGCCTGCAGGGGGTCGGCGGCGCGGCGATGTTCGCCACCTCGCTGGCCCTGATCGGCCAGGAGTTCCACGGCAAGGACCGGGCGATGGCGTTCGGGGTCTGGGGCGCGACCGTCGGCGGCGCCGTCGCGATCGGCCCGCTCGTCGGCGGCCTGATCACCGAGCACCTCGGCTGGGAATGGATCTTCTTCGTCAACATCCCGATCGGCGTCCTCGCCGTCGCTCTGACCGAGCTCCGTCTCGCCAACGTCGCCGCCCAGGACCCGCAGCGGATCGACCTGCCGGGGTTGGCGACCTTTTCCGGCGGCCTCTTCCTGCTGATCTTCGGCCTGATCCGCGGCAACCCCGAGGGATGGGGGAGCGCGACGATTGTCGCCTGCCTGGCCGGCTCGGCGGCGCTGCTGCTCGCCTTCCTCGCGATCGAGGCGCGCAGCAGCCACCCGATGCTCGACCTCAGCCTCTTCCGCAAGCCCGCCTTCAACGGCGTCTCGGCCGTCGCCTTCGGCCTCTCGGCGGGGATGTTCGCGATGTTCCTCTACCTGACCATCTACATGCAGGGCGTGCTCGACTTCTCGCCGCTGGAGACGGGGCTGCGCTTCCTGCCGCTCACGGTGCTCTCCTTCGTCGTCGCCCCGATCTCGGGCAAGCTCTCCCAGCGGATACCGATCCGCTTTCTCGTCGGAGTCGGCCTCGGGTTGGTCGGCCTCGGCCTGCTCTGGATGCACGGCCTCGATGCCGGCTCGGACATCTCGGCGCTGTTGCCCGGTTTCCTCATCGCCGGCATCGGGATCGGCCTCACCAACCCCAGCATCGGCCAGGTAGCGATCGCGGTAGTGCCCCCGGCCAAAGCGGGGATGGGCTCCGGCATCAACACGACCTTCCGACAGGTCGGGATCGCCACCGGCGTCGCCTCGCTCGGCGCGGTCTTCCAATCCCAGGTCGCCTCGAAGCTCTCAACCTTGCTTCCGGGCGCGCCACCGGGGCTCGCCGAAGCGGTTTCCTCCGGAGGCTCCCGCGCCGCCGCCGGGATCGCCCCTCCCGCCCAGCGCCCCGAGATCGTGCACGCGGCCAAGGTCGCCTTCGTCAGCGGCTTCAACGAGATCCTCCTGATCGGCGCGATCCTCTCCTTCGTCGGCGCCGCCCTAGGCTTCGCCCTCATCCACCCCCGAGATTTCGTGCAATCTCAAGGAGAGCCCGAAGCCGCGGAGCCCGTCGCCGCATAAACGCCTCTCGCGGGGGGTGGCACGAGGGGAGGGGGTGTTCGGACGGGTGAGTCCGCTAACACCCCCTCCCCTCGTGACAGGACCCGCCGCGCCAGGTGGTACACAGAGGACGTGCTTCGCGAGCTTCGGATCGAGAACCTGCTGCTGATAGAGAAAGCCGAGCTGCGGCTGGGGGAGGGGCTGAACGCGATCACGGGGGAGACGGGGGCCGGCAAGACCGTGCTTGCCCACTCGCTTGATCTTCTGATGGGAGGCAAGGCGCGACCGCAGATCGTCCGACCTGGAGCTGAGGAGGCCTGGGTCGAGGGGGTCTTCGATCTTCCGCCGGGACTGCTGGCCGAGCCGGAGCTGCTGGAGGTCGCCGAGCGGCTGCCGGAGGGGGCGGAGGAGATCGTCCTCGGGCGCCGTGTGTCGGCCTCGGGGCGGACCGCCGCCTTCCTGGCGGGCCGGGCCGCCTCCGCCTCCGACCTGAAGCTGCTGGGTGGTCGCCTGCTCGCCTTCTATGGCCAGCACGAGCACCGCAAGCTGACGATCTCGGCCGCGCAGATGGAGGTGCTCGACGGCTTCGCCGACGCCGATCACCTGGCGCTGCGCGAGGGCTACCGCGAGTCGCACCGCGAGTGCGCGCGGCTCGCGGCGGAGCTGGCCGAGCTGCGCGAGCGCGACGGCAGCCGCGAGCGCGACCTCGATCTCTATCGCTACGAGCTCGCGGAGATCGAGGAGGTGGCGCCCGACTCGGCCGAGGAGGCCGAGCTGTCCAGCCAGCGCGAGCGCCTGCGCCACGCGGAGGGGCTGCGCGAGGCGGCGGGCGGTGCTCTGGCCGGTGCCGCCGGCGCCGACGAGGACGGCGGCGGTGCGGCGAGCGCCTTGGCCGGCGCCGAATCCCTTCTGCACGGTGTCGGCGGGGTCGACGCCGATCTCGACGCCCTGACCGAGCGCCTGGCGGCGGTAGCGGTCGAGCTTGGAGACGTCGCCGCGGAGCTGCGGGCCTATCTCGACCGGATCGAGGCCGATCCAGGCCGCCTCGCCGCGGTCGAGGAGCGCCTGGAAGCGATCGACCGCCTGCAGCGCAAGCACGGCGGCAGCGTCGAGTCGGTGCTCGCCCATGCCGAGCGTTGCCGGGTCGAGATCGAGCGGTTGGAGGGCGCCGAGACCCGCGGCGCGGAGGCCGAGGTCGCCCTCGCTGAGGCTGAGGCCCGGCGTGAGAAGCTCGGCAAGCGCCTCAGCAAGGGCCGCGCCGCCGCGGCCAAGCCGCTGGAAGCGAAGGTCGCCGCGGCGCTCGACGGCCTGGCGATGCCGGGGGCCAAGCTCGAGGTCGAGCTCGAGCCGCACCCCGAAGGTTTCGGCCCCGGTGGTCGCGAGACGGTCGAGCTGCGGATCTCACCGAATCCCGGGATGGCGCCGGCACCGCTGCGCGATGCCGCCTCCGGCGGCGAGCTCTCCCGCGTGATGCTGGCGCTGAGCGGCCTCAGCGAGGCCGGGGCCGCGACCCTGGTCTTCGACGAGATCGACGCCGGGGTCGGCGGCAAGACCGCGCGCGTCGTCGGCGAGCGCCTGCGCGCCCTCGGCGAGGCGCGCCAGGTGCTCTGCATCACCCACCTGGCCCAGGTTGCCTCGCTGGCGCCTACCCACTTCCGGCTGGAGAAGGACCTGGGCGGCGAGCGAGCCGCCGCCACCGTGCAGCGCCTCGACGGCGAGGAGGTGGTCGAGGAGATCCGCCGCATGCTGGGCGGCGAGCGCGCTGACGAGGCCGCGGACAAGCATGCTCGCGAGCTCCTCAAGGCCGCCTGACCGGCGCATATCTGCGTCTTCGGTCGCTCGCGTGCCAAAGCACGCCACGCTCCCTTTGTCCTTGATCTGCTTGGTCATGCGACCTTGAGGTCTTGCCCGTCGGTCACTACTTGTCCTAGTCTCAGTGGATGGCTACCGCCAGTCGTCGTCGCTTCCCCGCGCTGCTGTCGCGCCGTAACGGGGCGAGCGCGGATGAGGCGATCCGCGGGACCGTGCGGCTCGGTCGCCGCACCAAGGACCTGGTCAAGCGACTGCGTCCCGGCGACGTCGCCGTGATTGACCACCTCAACATCGATCGCATCGCGGCTGAGGAGCTGATCGCCACCGGTGTGGGCGCCGTGATCAACGCCGCGCCGTCCAGCGACGGCCGATACCCCAACGCGGGCCCGCTGCTGCTGGTCCACTCGGGGGTCGTCCTGGTCGACGCGATCGACGCGGATCCCTTCGAGTTGCTCGACGAGGGGGCGGAGATATCGATTGCCGACGGCGTCATCAGCCGCGGCGGCCAGGAGTCGCTGCGTGGCACGGTGCTCGAGGTCGACGAGCTGGAGGCTCGCTTGGTCGAACAGCGCGAGCGGATCGACGAGGCGCTGGCCGAGTTCGCCGAGAACACCGTCGCCCACGTGCGCCAGGAGACCGACCTGCTGACCGGCGCGATCGAGTACCCGGCGACGAAAACGGTCTTCAGGGACCGTCAGGTGCTGATTGTGGTCCGGGGCGACCGGCATCGTCGCGACTTAAAGGCGCTGAACGCCTACATACGCGACGTCCGGCCCCTGATCGTCGCGGTCGACGGCGGCGCCAACGGCTGCCTCGAAGCGGGCCTGAAGCCCGACGTGATCCTCGGTGACATGGACTCGGCCGGCGACGAGGCGCTGCGCTGCGGCGCCGAGCTGATCGTCCACGCCTACCCCGACGGGCGGGCGCCGGGCCGCGAGCGGCTGCTGGAGCTGGGGCTGGAGCACACGCTCGTCCCCGCCGCCGGCACCAGCGAGGACGTGGCGATGCTGATGTCCTACGAGAAGGGCGCGGATCTGATCGTCAGCGTCGGCGCCCACTTCAACCTGGTCGAGTTCCTCGACCGCAAGCGGGGCGGCATGTCCTCGACCTTCCTGACCCGGCTGCGGATCGGCGAGAAGCTGGTCGACGCGAAGGGGGTCAGCCGGCTCTACAACCCGCCCTCGACGGTCGCGCCGGTCGCACTCTTCCTCGTCGCCTTCGCGATCCTGCTGACGATCGTCGTGATCAGCTCGCCGGCGCTCAGCGACCTGGTCGAACTGCTCTGGCTGAAGGTCAAGATCTGGCTCGGCTTTTAGTGCGCCTTGCGTTGAGCGTCTAGCCTTCCCGGCCGATGGGTTACAGCGCTCGCTACCACGCCACGTCGCTGATCGCCGTCTTCCTCGCCATCGCGATCGGGATCCTGATCGGCGCCGAGTTCGGCGGCGACACGCTCTCCAACACGCGCAAGGACCTCGAGCACAGCCTCACCGGCAACCTCCAGGACGCGCGCCGGCAGGCCGGCGAACTGAGCGGCGAACTGGGCCGCGCCAACGAGTTCTCCAGCCGGGTCTACCCGGTCCTCGTCCGCGATCGGCTGCGTGGGCGCCGGATCGGCCTGATCGCCTTCGGCGATCTGCCTGGCGGCGTCTACGGTGCGATTGAGGCAGCCCTGGCGCCGGCCGGCGGGCATCTGGTCGGCGTCGGCGTCGTCCGCGAGCCGATCGACACCAACGGACTCGCCGGCGATCTGGCCAAGACCCGCTTCGCCAAGGTCGCCCGCGACCCCGATGTCCAGACCGCTCTCGGGGTCGGACTGGGACGGCAGCTGGTCCGCGGCGGGACGCTGCTGGAACCGGTGCGCAGCCACCTCTTCTCGCGCGCCAGCGGCAACTTCGGCGCCCTCGATGCGGTGATCGTCGTCCGCAATCAGCCGCGGGACATGGGTCCGGTCCAGCGCTCGGTCGTCGGCCGCGTCGAGTCCGGGATGGCGAAGGGCATCACGGCGACGCACACGCCGGCGGTCGGGATCGAGAGCAGCAAAGCCGAACCGTCGTCGGTCTCCTTCTTCGCCGGCAACGACCTCTCCAGCGTCGACGACGTCGACCTCGTCGCCGGGCGACTGGCGACCGTCTTCGCCCTGCTCGGCGCCGAGGGCAGCTTCGGCATCAACGGCAGCGCCGACCGTCTCCTGCCCGACCTGCTGGCACCGCACGAATGACCTGGATCGGCTTCCCGGCGGCGATCGCCGTGGCGCTGCTGGTCGTCCCGGCCGGGATCCGCGGGCTGCTCGACGCCGGCCTGGTGCGGGAGAACTTCCGCGGCGCCCGCCTGGCCTTCCCGCTCGGCGCGGTGCTGGCGACCGCGGCGCTGGTGGCGCTCGCGCCGCTGGCCTTCCTCGACGATCGCGGCGATCTGGAACTGCTCGATCCCGAATTGCGCCGCTGGCTGCCGTACGTGATCGGCGTCGCCTTCCTCGGCTTTCTCGACGACTCGCTGGGCCGGGGGGAGGCGGCCGGCTCGCCGCGCGGCTGGCGAGGTCACGCCGAGGCGCTTCGCCAAGGGCGGCTCTCGACCGGGGCGATCAAGGCGATCGGGGCGCTTGCCCTCGCCGCCTACGTCGTCTCTGGCCGGGGGCTCGAATCGTGGCGCTACCTGGCCGACGTGGCGCTGCTGATCCTCGCCACCAACGCCTTCAACCTGCTCGACCTGCGGCCCGGGCGGGCGGAGAAGGGCCTGGCCTTGCTCGGGGCCGGGCTCTGCCTCGGCGCCTGGACCTTTGCGCCACTCGATCTACTTGGGATCTTTGCCGGCCCGGTGCTGGTCGGCGCCTGGTTCACCCTGCGCGAGCGGGCGATGCTGGGCGACACCGGCTCCAATCTCGCCGGGGCGATCGCCGGGGTCTGGCTGCTGACGACTTTGGGCGGGACGGGGAGGCTGATCGCCCTGGCGCTGGTCGTCGCACTGACCATTTTCGGCGAGTTGCGTTCGATCTCGCGGACGGTCGACTCGGTTCCGCCCTTGCGCTGGCTAGACTCGCTCGGCAGAGAATGAGTCCGTCCAAGCCAGGAGACACGCGCTTCATCTTCGTCACCGGCGGGGTCGTCTCGGCCCTCGGCAAGGGAATCGCCGCCGCTTCGATCGGTCGCCTCCTCGTCTCGCGCGGCTACCGGGTGCAGCTGCAGAAGTTCGATCCGTACATCAACGTCGACCCGGGGACGATGAGCCCCTTCCAGCACGGCGAGGTCTTCGTCACCGAGGACGGCGCCGAGACCGACCTCGACCTCGGCCACTACGAGCGCTTCACCGACGAGAACACCTCACGCGCCTCCAACGTCACCGCCGGCTCGGTCTACAACACGGTGATCAACCGCGAGCGCCGCGGCGACTACCTCGGCGCCACCGTGCAGGTGATCCCGCACATCACCGACGAGATCAAGAACCGGATCCTGATCGTCGCCGAGTCGCAGTCGGTCGACTTCGTCCTCACCGAGATCGGCGGCACCGTCGGCGACATCGAGTCGCTGCCCTTCCTCGAGTCGATCCGCCAGCTCTACACCGATCTCGGCCCGAAACGCGCGATGTTCGTCCACCTGACCCTGGTGCCCTACGTCGGCCACGCCGGGGAACTGAAGACGAAGCCGACCCAGCACTCGGTCAACGAGCTGCGCCGGATCGGGGTCCAGCCGCACGCGCTGGTCTGCCGCTCCGAGAGCCGCCTCGACCGCGAGATCCGCGGCAAGATCGCCCTCTTCGCCAGCCTTCCGGTCGACGCGGTTATCTCGGCCCACGACGTCGACAACATCTACAAGGTGCCGCTGGTCTTCCGCGCCGAAGGCGTCGACGACCTGGTGCTCGACCACTTCGGCATGGAGGCGCCGGCCTCCGACCTGAGCGAGTGGGAGGCGATGGTGCGCCGCGCCGACGCCGCCACCGGCAAGGTGCGGATCGCGCTGGTCGGCAAGTACGTGCAGCTGGCCGACGCCTACAAGTCGGTTATCGAGGCGCTCGAGCACGGCGGCTTCCACCACGGTGTCGAGGTCGAGATCGAGCTGGTCGACTCGGACGATTTCGAACCCGAGAAGCTGGAGAACGCCGACGGCGTGCTGATCCCCGGCGGTTTCGGCGAGCGCGGCATCGAGGGCAAGGTCGAAGCGGCGCGGATCGCCCGCGAGCGCTCGATCCCCTACCTGGGCATCTGCCTGGGGATGCAGATCGCCGTGGTCGAGTTCGCCCGCACCGTCGCCGGGATGGAGGGGGCCAACTCCTCGGAGTTCGATCCCGAGACGCCCTTCCCGGTCGTCGACCTGCTGCCGGAGCAGAAGGAAGTCTCCGAGATGGGCGGCACGATGCGGCTCGGCGCCGACCCGGTGAAACTGCACGAGGGGACGCGAGCGCGCGAGATCTTCGGCGAGCAGGTCATCTACAAGCGCCACCGCCATCGCTACGAGGTCAACGTCCAGCTGCGCCGCCGGCTCGAAGACGAGGGCCTGGTCTGCGGCGGCACCTCGCCCGACGAGCGCCTGGTCGAGATGATCGAGCTGCCCGATCACCCCTTCTTCGTCGCCTCCCAGTTCCACCCCGAGTTCAACTCGCGCCCGAACCGGCCCGAGCCGCTCTTCCGCGAGTTCCTCGGCGCCGCGGCCCTCCATGCGGGCGAGCGCCCTGCCGAGGGTGGCGAGATTGAGTCGAGTGATGCCTCCGTGCCTGACATGGAGAGCGGTGACCTCGGCGTGCGTCACTCCGGCTGAGTTGGACCTTTAGCCTGTCCCTGTCGTGGGAGAGAGCGCCAGACTTTACGAGACGTTCGTTCGGCTGTGTGAGATTCGCAGTCCGACCGGCGAGGAGCGCGAGGTTGCCGACACGATCCGCGCCGAACTGCGCGCGCTCGGGCTCGAGGTGAGCGAGGACGACGCCGCTGAGCCGGCCGAAGCCGGGGCGGGCAACATCGTCGCGCGCCTGCCCGGCCGCTCCGATCGCTGGACTATGTTCTGCGCCCACATCGACACCGTGCCGCACGCCGGCCAGATCGAGGTCGTCAACGACGAAGGGGTGTTCCGCAGTCGCGGCGAGACGATCCTCGGCGCCGACAACAAGGCGGCGGTCGCGGTCTTCATCGAGCTGGTCGCCCGCCACGCGAAGGATGCCCCGCCGGTCGGAATCGAGCTGCTGCTGACCGTCGCCGAGGAGCAGGGCCTGCGCGGCGCCAAGGCGTTCGACACCAGCGAGCTGCGCGCCGATTGCGGCTTCGTCCTCGACCACGCCGGCCCGGTCGGCGAGGTGATCGTGGCGACTCCCACGCAACAGAAGATCCAGGCGGATTTCGTCGGGGTCGAGGCCCATGCCGGGATCGAACCGGACGACGGGAACAGCGCGATCGCCGCCGCCGCGACGGCGATCACGCGGATGGAGCTGGGTCGGATCGACGCGGGGACGACCGCCAACGTCGGCCTGATCGCGGGCGGCACCTCGGGGAACGTCGTGCCGGGGCACTGCGACATCGTCGCCGAGACCCGCAGCCTCGACACCGACCGAGCCGCGGCCGTCGCCGGCGAGATCACCGAGGCGTGTGCCTGGGGCGCCAGCGAGCACGGCTGTGACGTCGACGTGCGGGTGGAGGAGCTCTTCCGCGGCTACCGGATACCGACCGACTCGCGTGCGCTGGCGCTGGCCGAGGCGGGCCTGCGCCGTGCCGGTCACGAGCCAATCCGCACGGAGATCGGTGGCGGCAGCGACGCCAACGCGCTGCGCCTGGACGGTTTCGACTGTGTCCTGCTGGCCAATGGCCCGCAGGAGGTCCACACGTCGAACGAGCGGGTTGCGGCCGCGGACCTGGACGCGATGCTCGAGGTCTGCGAGGCGATCGTGACCGCTGTCGCCGAGACCACGCCGGAGTGAGCGGCCGGCTGAAGCTGCGCCGCGGCCTCGTCGTCGACGAGGACCCGCTGACGGTCGAGATCGACGGCGAGCGGCGAGCGGCCTGGGCCGATGAGGTGCTGCTGGGGAAGATGCGCAGGGGCGACGAGGTCATCGTCAACGTGACCGCGCTCGACCTGCGGCTCGGCTCGGGCGGCTTCGACGTGGTCCACGTCAACCTGACGCGCGGTCTCGGCGCGAGCGGCGAGAGCGGCGAGCACGTAATAAAGCTCAACTACACCTCGCTTCAGCACCCGGTCGAGCCGGTCGAGCTTCCGGTGCGCCTTTCGGACCCTGACGGTGCAAAAGGCGCACCGGAACGGACGATGCCGGTTCTGGTCCTGCCATTGCACGGTCACCTGGCACCCGCGGCCTGGGCGGCGGCTCAGGCGTCGCCCGGCTTGAAGCTCGGCTACGTGCAGACGGGCGGCGGCGCACTGCCGGGCGCACTGAGCCGTGACGTCGCTCAACTGCGCGAGCGCGACCTGCTCTGCGGGCACATCACGGCCGGTCCCGCCTACGGCGGCGAGCACGAGGCGCTCTCGGTCGCGGGAGCGCTCGACGCGGTCGCCAACGGCCTGGGTTGGGACGCGGCGATCGTCGGCCCGGGCCCAGGCATCATCGGCTCCGAGACCCGCCTGGGCCACGGCGGCATGGCAGCCCTCGACAGCGCCCACGCCTCCCTGGCCCTGGGCCTGCCAACCCTGCTCTCACCCCGCCTGTCCGAAGCCGACCCCCGCGAGCGACACCAGGGCGTAAGCCACCACACCCTCACCGTCCTCGAACTGCTGCTGGGTGGAGTAGAAATACCCGTGCCAACGGGCAACCTCGAAGTGGCAGCGCAGCTCACCAGCGCAGCGCCCGACCGCCACCAGCTCCAAGAAGCTAAGCCCGACCTACCGGGCTACGCCGCTTCCGGCTTACCGGCCCGAGTCATGGGCAGGGGCATTGAGGAGGATCGTCTTTTCTTCGCGGCAGCCCTTGCCGCCGGTACGTATCTCGGGCAAACGCTGACCTGAGCGTTCCTTCCGCGGGTGGCGGTGTGGTGGGGGGTGTCCTCCGCCCGCACGGAGTCTGCGGAGGGCGAGGCTTATCCCTTCACCGGAATTCGGCCCTCTGCCCGGAGCAGATCGCAGTGCCAGGAGGGCACCCCCCACCGCGCCGACAGGACCCGCGGCTGAGGCGCACGGTCCCTTGCGCTCCAAGGGCAACGGCAACTCAGCGAGAAACACCCGCCATGGCCGTAGCAGTAGCAGCGCCGAGTTCGGCAACCGATACCCGCTTCGAGGGCCTGGTCCTCGACTTCCTCTCCTACCTCGAGCTGGAGCGAGGCCTCTCACGCAACACGCTCAACGCCTACCGCACCGATCTCTTCCAGTACGGCGAATTCCTCGGCGCTCACGAGCTTGACGCACTGGCCGCCCGTCCGGCCGATATCGGCGACTTCCTCGCCGACCTCGCGACCGGCAACGGCCGCCCACCATGCTCAGCCGCCACGGTGCACCGCAAGACCGCCTGCTTGCGCTCCTTCTACAAACACCTGCGCCGCGACGAGCTGATCGGCGACGACCCGACTGCGTCCCTCAGCGCTCCCCGCCGCGCCAAGAAGCTGCCCCAGGTCCTCAACTACGCCGAGGTGCAGAAGCTGCTCGCGGCGCCGCGCGGCAGCGAGCCGACGACGCTGCGCGACCGGGCGCTCTTGGAGGTGATGTACGCCTGCGGGCTGCGCGCCTCGGAGACGATCGGGCTGGAGATGTCGGACATCGACCTGCGCGAGGGCCTGCTGCGGGCGCGCGGCAAGGGCTCCAAGGAGCGCATCGTGCCGCTCGGCCGCAAGGCGATAGCGGCGATCTCCGCCTATCTGCGCGGCGGTCGGCCGAAGCTGGTCGGCGAACGTCACGAGGTGCGCCTGTTCGTCAACTTCCGCGGCGGCCCACTCAGCCGCCAGGGTCTCTACAAAATCGTCCAGCGCCACGCCCGCGAGGCCGGCCTCGCGGGGCAGATGAGCCCGCACACGCTGCGCCACAGCTTCGCCACCCACCTGCTCGCGGGGGGCTGCGACCTGCGCGCCGTTCAGGAGATGCTCGGCCACGCCGACATCGCGACGACGCAGATGTACACGCACCTCTCTGGCGAGCGCCTCAAGGAGGTCTACTACGAGGCACATCCGCGCGCTCGGCTGGACTGACTCAGGGGCGGCCGCTGCAAAGCGGCGCCTGCCGTTGTCCTCGCCCGATCGTCTCGCTCACGTACGTATGTACGCTCGCTTCACCGATCGGGCTGCGTCCTAGGCAGGCTTGCTCTTCGGGGCCGTGCGAGGGAAATAGTCTCCATTTCGTGCCCGAGTTGCCTGAGGTCGAGACTATCTGTCGCCAGTTGGAGCCCGAGATCGAAGGGCGGCGGATCGAGCGGCTCGAAATTCACGATCCGCGCTGGTGTCGACCCGCGTCCCCGGCCGAGCTAGAGAAGGCGGTTGCGGGCAAGATGATCAAAGGCCTGGGACGGCGCGGCAAGTACCTGTTGTTGGCCTTGGACGGTGAGAAAACGCTGGTCATGCACCTGCGGATGACGGGCAACCTGGTTCTGGTCGAGGGCGAGGACAAGCTCGACCCCTCGGAGGGGATGCGGCTGTACGAGGGTGAGCGGTCGACCTCGGAGCGCCACCTGCGCGCCCGCTTCGTCCTCGACGACGGCCGCCAGGTCTGGTTCACCGATCCGCGCCGCTTCGGCGAGGCGTTGTTGCTCGACGACGCCTCGCTCGACGCCCACTTCGCTTCCCGCCTTGGAGTCGAGCCTTTCTCGGCGGACTTCACTCCCGCGGCGCTGGGCGAGATCGCGGCGGGGCGCACGGTCCCGCTCAAGTCCTTCCTGCTCGACCAGAAAGGCATCGCCGGCGTCGGCAACATCTACGCCGACGAGGCGCTGTTCCGGGCGCGCCTGCATCCGCTCTCGCCGGCGGGCTCGATGAAGCCCGAGCACCTCGCGGCCCTGCGCGACGCGGTCGTCGCCGCGCTCGAAGCGGGGATCGACGGTGGCGGGGCCTCGATCGACGACTATCGCGACGGCCGTGGCGAGAAGGGCCGCATGCAGGACGAGTTCCTCGTCCACACCCGCGAGGGCGAGCCCTGCCCCCGCTGTGACGGGACGATCGAGCGAATCGTCGTCTCGGGTCGCTCGACCTACTTCTGCCCGGCCTGTCAGGTGCGACTGCGGCGCAAACCACGCCGCCGTCGCCGTCCGGCCCCTCGTTCAACGTAGTCCGGCTATGGCCAGCAAGACGCTGAAGACGGAGGCGATCGTCCTGCGCAGCATCCGCTACGGCGAGGCCGATCGCATCCTCCACCTCTACACGGCGAAGCGGGGGCGAGTGGGGGCGATCGCCAAGGGCGCGCGGCGTCCCAAGTCGCGCTTCGGCGGTCGGCTGGAGCCATTCTTCCGGCTCGACCTGCTGCTGCACGAAGGGCGCGGCGAGCTGCTCACCGTGACCCAGGCCGCGACGGTCGACGGCTACGCGCGCCTGCGGGCATCCGGCGCCGCGCTCACGGCGGGCGCCCGTGCCTGCGACGCGGTCCTGCGCCTGCTTGACTCGGCCGAGCCCAACCCGCCCGCCTACAACCTGCTCTGCCGCTACCTCGCGCTGCTCGACGACCCGGCGGCCCCCGGGGCCGCCTCGCTGGCGACGGCGCTGTCTTTCCGGCTCAAGCTTGCCCTGGCGGCGGGCTTCTCGCCCGAGCTCGGCTCCTGCACGGGCTGCGGGGAGGCGGAACACCTGGTCGGCTTCTCCGGCGCGGCGGGCGGCGTCGTCTGTGCGAGCTGCGAAGCGAGCTCCTTCCCTCTCTCCGAGGATGCGCACCGCTTCATGGTCGAGTCGATAGCCCGGCCGCTGGCCGAGGCGCCCGAGGGGGACGATCGCGCCCTGCGCCAGGCCGAGCGCGCGATCGGCGAGACGCTCGAGCATCATGCCCATGTGCAGCTTCGCTCCGCGGCTTAGAGGAGACAGGGAGGGACCTGACGGAGCAACAGCGTGGAGGCTCCGTCAAGTCCCTCCCTGTCTCCTTATGATCGACGGGTGTCTCTCACGGCCAGCTTTGAAGATCGCGTCGCCGCCTGGGAGGAAGAGTTCCTTGCGCCGGAGGCAACCCGATCCTACCCCGCGCGGCGGCAGGTCGAGGAGGCTGACAGCCCGTTGCGGACGCCGTTCCAGCGCGACCGGGACCGGATCGTCCACTCGAAGGCGTTCCGTCGGCTGAAGCACAAGACGCAGGTATTCATCGCACCGGAAGGCGACCACTACCGCACCCGCCTCACCCACACGCTCGAGGCCTGCGGGATCGCCCGCACGGTCGCTCGCGCGCTCGGCCTCAACGAGGACCTGACCGAGGCGATCGGGCTCGGCCACGATCTCGGTCACCCGCCCTTCGGCCACACCGGCGAGGAGGCCCTCGACGTGGCGCTGGGCGAGCGCTGCGGGCAGGGCTTCAAGCACAACGTCCACTCGCTGCGGGTGGTCGACGTGCTGGAGCGCGACGGCCTGGGGCTGAACCTGACCGAGCAGGTGCGCGACGGGATCCTCAACCACACCGGCTCGGACCGGCCGGCGACGCTGGAGGGGCGGATCGTCAAGCTGGTCGACCGGGTCGCCTACATCAACCACGACATCGACGACGCGCTACGGGCCGGGATCCTGCGGCCCACCGACCTGCCCGCCGCCGAGATCGAGCTGCTCGGCCCGACCGGCTCACTGCGGATCGACACCCTGGTGCGCGACATCGTCGAGCGCTCGGCCGCGGCCGGCGACATCGCGCAGAGTGAGGAGGTGGGCGGAGCGATGCTGCGGCTGCGCAAGTTCATGTTCCAGCGCGTCTACCTGGGCGAGGCGGCTCGCGGCGAGCACGAGCGGGCACAGCGGGCCCTGCGCGGTCTCTTCGACCACTACATGGAGCATCCGGACGAGGTGCCCGAGGGAGAGCCAGGGGCAAGCGACTGCCAGCGGGTCGCCGATTACCTGGCCGGGATGACCGATCGGTTCTGCATCGCCCGCTTCTCAGAACTTACGATCCCCGAGGCGGCCCGCTTCTGATGGCGCTGATCTCCGAGGAGAGCCTGGAGCGGGTCAAGCAGGCGGCGGACATCGTCGAGGTGATCTCCGCCCACACCGACCTGCGCCGTCAGGGCACTCGCTGGGTCGGGCTCTGTCCCTTCCACGAGGAGCGCACGCCGTCCTTCTCCGTCGAGGCCCAGGAAAAGCTCTACCACTGCTTCGGCTGCGGCGTGGGCGGCGACACGATCAAGTTCGTCGAGGAGAAGGAGGGGCTCGGCTTTGCTGAGGCGGTGGAGCTGCTCGCCGACCGCTACGGGGTCGAGCTGGAGCGCGAGAAGGAGGATCCGCGGGCCGAGGCGCGGCGCCAGCAGCGCCGCCGGCTGGGCGACCTGCTCGACCGCACGGCCGGCTTCTACGCGCAGTACCTCTGGGACTCCGAGGAGGCCGCCAAGGCGCGTGCCTACCTGTCTGAGCGGGGACTGGGGGAGGAGACCCTGCGGGCTTTCGGCGTCGGCTACGCGCCGAGCGCCTGGGACACGATGTTGCTGCGCGGCCAGCGGGCGGGCTTCAAGGTCGAGGAGCTGCGTTCGGTCGGGCTGGCGCAGCGGGGGCGCAGCGGCGGCGAGTACGACCGCTTCCGCGAGCGGATCATGTTCCCGATCCGCGACCGCCGCGGTCGCACGCTCGGCTTCGGTGGCCGCGCGATGCGCTCCGACCAGGGGGCGAAGTACGTCAACACCGCCGAGACCGACTTCTTCCACAAGAGCAAGATGCTGTACGGGATCGACCTGGCCAAAGAGGCGATCGCGAAGAGCGCTCGGGTGGTGGTGGTCGAGGGTTACACCGACGTGCTGGCGCTGCACCAGGCGGGGATCGGCGAGGCGGTCGGCGTGATGGGCACGGCGATCACCGAGGAGCAGGTCGCGGCGCTCTCCGGGATGGTCGACGAGGTGGTGCTGGCGCTCGACGCCGACTCGGCCGGCCAGGAGGCGATGCTGCGCGCCCAAAGGGTTGCCGCGGGGCGCAAGATGAGGCTGCGGGTCGCGGCGATGCCCGAGGGGGTCGACCCGGCCGAGATGATGGCCGCGGAGGGTGGCGCGGAGCGCTTCGCGGCGCTGGTCGAGGGCGCGGTCGACCTGCCCGCCTTCCAGGTCGGGCTGGTCTTGGGCGGGACCGACGTCTCCTCGCCGGCCGAGCGCGACAGGGCTCTGAGCGAGGTGGCGCCGATCCTGGCCGGGATGGGGGAGACGGCAAGCCGCGACGACCTGGTGCGGCGAGTGGCCGGACGGCTGGACCTCGAGCCCGCGCTGGTAATGGGCCGGGTCACGTCGGCGCGGCCGCTGAGCGGCGGTTCCGCGGAACCGCCGCGGCGGGGTGCACCTGCTGCGCCCCAGGTACGCAGCGGTGGCGAGCTGACCTCGCGCGAACGGCGCGAGCGGGCCCTGCTGGCGATGTGCATCGCCCTACCCGATGAGGGCAAGGGGTACCTGAGCCGCCTCACCGAGGAGCACCTGTCGGCGAGCGGCGCCCGCGTCGCCGCCTGGCTGCGCGAGCACCCGGAGGACCCGGCATCGAACCTCCCGCACGACGACGACCAGCTCGCCGGCCTGATCGCCGAGCTCGTCATCCTCGCCCACGACGAGCCCGCCTCGGCCGAGGCGATGGAGCTCAACTATCTCCTCCTCGAGCAGCGCCGCCTCGAGTCCCAGATAGCGGCCGCCGGCGAAGCCGACGACTACGAGCGCCGCGCCGCCCTGAGCCGAGAGCGCGCCGCCCTGGTGGAGCGCATAGCCCGCACCGAGCGGGTGTGAGCCCGGTTGGGCGAACATGCGTTCGCAGGATTCTGTCTGACCCATTTGCCAGGGTTCAGCACGTGGAGAAGGAGTTCCTCGAAAGATGCCTGGCGGACGGATTGTCACTTGAGAACATCGGCAAGCGCGCGGGCAAACACCCCTCGACAGTCCGCTATTGGATGCATAAGCGCGGCCTGCGAACCGCTGACACCAAGCACGCACCCATGGGCGGACTGACGCGCGCTGAGCTCGAGCCGCTGGTGGATGAGGGACTGACGATCGAGAAGATCGCCCAGAGCCTCGGAGTCAGCGATTCGACTGTGAAGAAGTGGCTGAAGCGGCACGATCTGCGAACGCGCGGCGCTCAGAGACGTGTCCTGCTCGACCGTCTCCGTGATGATGGCGAGGGGGAAATCCAACTCGAGTGCCGCATACACGGTTTGACCCGGCACATCTCGGTCGCTTCGGAGCGCCGGCTTCGCTGCGCGACGTGTCGGGCCGAGGCGGTCTCCCGTCGGCGACGCAAGGTCAAGGGGATGCTGGTTGCGGAGGCGGGCGGCAAGTGCGTGCTTTGCGGCTATGCGCGCCATTCGGCCGCCCTCCAGTTCCATCACCTCGATCCCGTGACCAAGTCGTTCGGGCTGGGCGTGCGCGGGATCACGCGCTCGATCGAGAAGTTGCGCGCCGAGGCCGCGAAATGCGTGCTGCTCTGCGCCAATTGCCATGCCGAGCTGGAGGTTGGTGCGGCTGAGCTACCGGTAGAGTCCAACATGCCGGCGTTGACCCGAAGTAGCCAATCGGGTTAGCACGGTGTGTTAATCCGGGGTGGCCGACTGGTAAGGCAACGTCCTGTTAAGACGCTCAATGTGGGTTCGAATCCCACCCCCGGAGCTTGGGCGACCTCAGCGTTTGGGCGACCGTGGTTGACGGTGCACGGTCAGCTGCCAGCCGCTCGACCAGCTCGGCGCCGTGCTCGGCGCCGTCGTGGTCTTGCGCCCAGGTGGCGAGCTCGCCGGCACGGGCCGCGAACGACGGATCGCCGAGGATGCGCTGCGCTGCCCAGCGCAGAGGCGACGGGCGGCAGAGGCGCCAGGGAAGCGAAAGGCCGGCCTTGGTCCAGCTGACTCGCATCGCGGTCTCGCTCATGTCGCCGATGAAGGGGCTGGTCAGCAGCGGCGTGCCCGCTGCCAGCGCCCGGGCCACGGTGCCGTGGCCGCCGTGGGAGATCACCAGCGAGGCCGCGGGCATCAGCTGGCTGTAGCTGAGCCAGTTGACGAGGATCGCGTTGCCGGGCACCTCGATCGGCTCCTGCGGCACGACGCGGTTGGTCGTCGCCACGACTCGCACGGGCTCGTCGGCCAGCGCCTTGAGCGCCGTGCGCACGAGGTGGTTGCCCGAGTCGTGAGCCGTGCTGGGCGCGACCAGGATGAGGGGATCGTCACCGGGGGGTAACTCGATCTCCGGGTGGGGGACCTCGAAGCTCATCGGTCCCGTCACCTGCACCCCGGCCGGCCAGCGGCGCGGGTACTCGAGCTGGGGGAAGGTGCCGACCAGAGCCAGGTCGGGGCTGATCCCGCCGTGGAAGCGCTCGGTGGGCGGAAGGCCAAGGCGTGCACGTTGTCGGTTGAGGTCATCGCGCCCTTGCTCCAAGCCGACGTTCAGCGCCCGCTGTCCCGCCCGCCAGACGCCGCGACCCAGCGGCGTGCGCGGCGGCTGCAGGCCGACCGCGAAAAAGGGCAGCCCCGGCTCGACGACGGGATAGATGTGGGGGATCAGCGTCGCCAGGGGCACGCCTGCCACCTCCGCCGCAAGCGCCGGCGCCAGGGTGAGGATGTCGCTGACGACCGCGTGGGGGCGCATCTCCTCCAGCAGGGGCAACAGCGCCCGAGCCGCCTCGGCCGCGTGGGCTCCCTCTGGCGAGTCGGGATCCGGCGGGGGGAACATGCGGTATTCCTCCGCCGCGGCGAAGCCAAGCCCGGCCCCCTCGACCGCGTCCCGTCGCTCCTCCCAGGTCTCAATGGTCACCGCGTGACCACGCCCGGCCAGGGCCCGGCCGAGGGCGATCGCCGGAAAGACGTGTCCCGGGTCGCCGAAAGCGGCGACCAGGAACCGGCTAGGGGGTATCGAGGCCCTCACCGGGGCGCGTGAAGACAATCTCGGGCACGTGGCAGTTGGGCGAGACGCTGAGCAGGAACTTCACGGCCTCGCCGATGTCCTCGGGCCGGATCATCTCCTCGCCGGGCACCTGCTCCTTCGCGAACTCGGTCATCGGCGTGTCGACGAAGCCCGGCGCGAGCGCCGTGCACTGGATGCCCGCGCTGCCGACCTCCCGGTGAGTCGACTGGGTGAAGTTGATCACCGCGCCCTTGGTCGCGGCGTAGATCGAGAGCCAGGCCTGGCCGGATTTCCCGGCGATCGAGGCGGTGTTGACGATCAGCGCCTTGCCGTGCTCGGCGCCGGCTTCGCGCAGCATCGGCAGGCCCTCGCGCGTGCCGATGATCAGCGCCCGGAGGTTGACCCCGAGCTGCATGTCGAGGTGCTTGGTCTGGATCTCCTCCATCGGCGCGCCGATTCCCACGCCGGCGTTGTTGACGAGCACATCGAGGCGGCCGTAGGCTTCTCGGTGCTTGGCGAAGACGCCGACCACGTCCTCCTCCGCGGTCATGTTGGCGGCGACGCTCTGGACCTCCAACCCCGTGGCGCGCAGCTCCTCGGCGGCGGCCTCCAGCTTCTCCGGCCGTCGCGCGGAGACCGTAAGCGCATATCCCGCTTCGCCGAGCGTGCGGGCGATCGCCAGCCCGATCCCGCTCGAGCCCCCCGTGATCAGTGCTGCTCGATCCGCCACGTCACTCTCCTCATGCTCGTCGTTCGTCGGCGCACGCACCCTATATGGCGCCCGTGGCCCTTCGCCGAATAACATGACCGATCCGCATGCCCCGGCGCCTCGCCACAAGCGCTTTCCTCTGCCTATTCGCCGCCGCTCTCCTCGTGGCCGGTTGCGGCAGCTCCGACTCGTCGACTTCCGGCGGGAAGACCGCGGCCGGCAAGCCCGCACCGCCCAAGAGCGACTTCCCGAAGACCGAAGGCAGGACCCTGGGGGAAATCGTCAAAGCCGCGGATTCGCATGCCGAACTGGTCGTCTCCCCGGCCGCCCTCGCCTTCTACAAGGGCGAGAACCGCTATCCGTTCGGTGTCTTCCATGTCGACCGCAGCCAGGTGGACGACGCCAGTGTCGCCCTCTACGTGGCAAGGGTGCCCCATGTGGAACCAGGTGGCGAAGAAGCCGGCGGGAGCGGCCAGAAGAAGGGAGCGGTGGCCCGTGCCCGCACCGAAGCGCTCGAACAGCCGGCCATGGGCCCGTACCCGGCGGCGATCGAAAGCCTCGCCACCCAGCCGGCCTACCGCGCCCAGACCACGACCAGCGACCCAGACGCGGCGACGATCGTCTACACGACCGACATCGATTTCCCCAGCAATGGCGAGTGGCGCATCGCGGCGCTGATCAAGCAGGGGGACGAAACCGTCGCGACGCTGCTGCCGAGCGCCTCGGTCGGCGAGTTCAAGGGCGTCCCGAAAGTGGGGGAGAAGGCGCCGAAGATCCACACGCCCACCCCGGCGGACGTCGGCGGCGACCTCTCCAAGATCACCACGCGCATCCCTCCCGATACCCAGAACCGGGTCGATTACGCGGACGTGCTGGGCAAGGAACCGATCTTCCTCTTGTTTGCGACCCCCCAGTTCTGCCAGAGTCGGGTATGCGGCCCGGTCGTCGACGTGGCCGAGCAGGTCAAAGAACAGTTCAACGACAAGGCTGCGTTCATCCATATGGAGATCTACAAGGACAACGATCCGAGCAAAGGCGTGAGGCCCCAGGTGCGGGCGTTCCACCTGCCGAGTGAGCCGTGGCTGTTCGCGATCAATCGCAGGGGAGTGGTCCAGGCGGTGGTCGAGGGGGCCTTCGGCGTCGAGCGCATGACGAAGATCGTGGAAAAGGTGACGGGGGAATGAGCGAGAAAACGGCACCCGATCCAGAGCTGCTCAAGTCGTTTGCCGAAGAGGCGAAGCGTCGCTGCGACGTGATCGCCGCGGGTGTTGCCACCGAGAGCGATGACTTCGAGACTCTGCGGGCCGAGGCCCACGCGCTGAGGGGGACCGCGGGAGCGGTCGGCCTCCGCCGCCTCGCCGAGCTCGCCGGCCTGATGGAATCCGACCTCGCCGAAGCGAAGAAGACCGGCGTCCTCCGCGGCGGCCGTTCCCACCAGATCGCCGACGCGGCCAAGGCCCTCTCCGAGGGAGCCAACGCCGCCGCCGAGGGCAAGGAAGAGCCCCCAGACGTTGGCCGCTCCCTGGCCCAGCTCTTCAGCGCCTGAGCGAGCAACGCCAGCCCATCCCGCGCTACCCTCGCCCTCTCCGGGGCGGTAGCTCAGTTGGTCAGAGCAGCGGACTCATAATCCGTCGGTCGAAGGTTCGAGTCCTTCCCGCCCCATCGAAAACCCGCTGGAAACAGCGGGTTTTCGCTTGCTCCGAGCCGCTTACGTCGGGTAAGCATGTACCCGTTGTGTCCCGAAACGTGCAGGAGAAGTTGCGGGCGGAAGACCCCGCGAGCGTTCCGTCCGGCGGGCGTGGTGCATTACAAAGCGATGCCGACGCAGACCGCGCAGATCGTGTTCCGGGCACCCGCGCCCCTGGCCGAGGCTTTCGCTGCCGTGGCGGAGTCGAACGGCCGGACCGTCTCCGCGGAGCTGCGTTGGCTCATGACTGCGGCGATCGACGCCGAAGGAAAACGCCGCTCGGGTTCTCGGCCGAGCGGCGTTCAAGGCGCCCCCGTGTCGGCGGGGAGGCCAGATGCCGGAGCGTAGCCCTAGAGACAGCGGAACCGGGCGGGCCGGAGAGGCTGTCGCGTCCTATGAGCGCGAGCTGGGCTTCTGGCGCGAGCGCGAGGACATGCTCCTGGCCGAGCTGGAGGAGGTCCGCGAGTTCGAGCGCGATGACGATCGCCGGCGCTGGCGCTGCGAGAGGATCGAGGCCGGACTCGCGAGCGCCCGTAGCGAACGCCGCCGTGTCGCCGCCGAGGTCGAGTGCTTTCGTCGCATGGCCGAGCGCGGCTGGCAGCCGCCGGACCCGCGGGGGCCCGAAGCGAAGGGCCACGCGAGGGCGCTTCTCCGCGCCAACCGGCGCGAGGCCCGGGCGACGCCGCCGCGCCGCGACCGCCTGATCGGCGCTCGCCGGTCGGAAGGGCGACCGCGAGGCTCACGTCGATCGGCCAGTCGGGGGAGCCCCCGGGCCGGTCCTGACGACGACGGCGACTCCGACCCTGACGGCGAACATCACCCGCTAGTCGTCAGGGAAACAGCGGGAGCGGCGACGTGAGCGCCGCAGGGGCCGAGCTGGCCGCGTTCTGGAACGCCCTCTACGGCGCCGAGCTGCCGGGCGGGCTCGTCGAGGTCCGCTACCGCCTGCCCGGGCGGCGCGGGATGGGGCAGGAGTTCTACGGCATCCGCGAGTCGGTGCGGGCCGCCAGGTCGATCCTCGACCTCGGCCAGCGGACCGATGTCTACGTCGGGGTCGCGCCACGCCGCGAGCGCCGCGGCGGCCGGGACGCGATCGAGCGGGCGCACGTCCTCTGGGCCGACTGCGACTCGCCCGAGGCGATCGACGCGCTCGGCGGCTTCGACCCGGCACCGGCGATCGTCGTCCACTCTGGTAGCGGCCGACACGCCTACTGGCCGCTGCACGAGCCGCTTTCGCCGACGCACGTCGAGCGAGCGAACCGCCGTCTCGCACATGCGCTCGGCGCTGACTCGCGCGCCACCGACGCCGCCCGCATCCTGCGCCCGCCCGGGACCTTCAACCACAAGCGGGGCGAGCCGCAGCCGGTCCGGGTCGAGCGTCTGGAGGTCGAGGTGTGCGCGGCCCGCGAGGTAGTCGGCCAGCTCCCCGATCCGCCCGCCGCCCGGGGGCCTGGGGCGGGCCGCGACGGCGCGCGACGACCGCAGAGGCGGGAGTTCGAGGACGGTGACATGTTGGCGACGATCGCGCCGCCGGTGTACGTCCGCCTGCTGACCGGCGCCGACGTCCCCGACCGAGGCGGCATGATCCGATGCCCTCTCCCCGACCATGAGGACCGGACGCCGAGCTGCTACGTCTACCCGGAGGCGGAGGCCGGCTGGTACTGCTACGGCTGCGGCCGAGGCGGCAGCCTGGTCGACTTCGGCGCGGCGCTGTGGGAAGTCGACCCGCGCGGTCGCGGCTACCACGATCTTCGCCGCCGCCTGGCCGGCGAGCTCTGCGGGATGGCGGTGCCGAGCTGATGGCCGACCTGACCGCGGAGCAACGGGCCGAGCTGGAGGCGATCGCGCAGGGTCAGGGCGCTGAGGCCAACGGCGCGGCGCCAGCGGAGCAGGGCGAGCGATCGAGCTGGGCGCCGATGGACCTCGGGCCGGTCCTGGCCGGGGCGAACCCCGTCAGGGGTCCGGCGCTACTTGCCCGCTCCGACGGCGAGTGCCTGCTGTACCGGGAGCGCCTGCACAGCGTCTCCTCTGAGCCCGAGTCGGGCAAGGGCTGGCTGACGCTCTACGCCGCCGCCGAGCAGCTCGCGGCCGGAGAGGACGTGCTGCTGGTTGACTTCGAGGACGGCCCCGCTGCGATCGTCGAGCGGCTGCGCGCCCTCGGCGTCGAGGACGGCGCGATCGCCGAGCGCTTCCACTACGCCCGCCCCGAGGAGCCCCTGGACGAGCGCGGCTGGGCCGAGATGGCCGGGGCGCTCGACCGCCGACCTTCGCTGATCGTCCTCGACGGCGTGACTGAGGCGCTGGCGCTGCACGGCCTCGACCTGCGCGACAACTCCGAGGTCGCCGAGTGGCTCCAGATCCCGCGTCGCCTCGGGCGCACCGGCGCCGCCGTCGTCCTGATCGACCACGTGGTCAAGGATCGCGAGACGCGTGGCCGTTGGGCGATCGGCGCGCAGCACAAGCTCGCCGGCGTCGACGTCGCCTACACCCTGAAGGTCAGGGAGCCGTTCGCGCGAGGTCGCGACGGCCTTGTCCAGCTCCACGTCAAGAAGGACCGCCCGGGCTACGTGCGTGGCCTCGCCGAGGGCGAGCACCTTGCCGACCTGCGGCTGCGCTCGACTGGCGAGGAGGTCCGCATCGTCCTCGACCCGCCGGAGGATGGCGAGGGCTTCCGCCCGACGCTGCTGATGGAACGGATCTGCGAGGCGGTCGCGTTCGAGCCCGGGCTGAGCAAGAGCGACGTGCGCCGCGCCGTCAACGGCAAGCACGACGCGAAGGATCTCGCGCTGCGCCTGCTGGTCGCCGAGGGCTACATGCGGGTCGAGCGCGAGGGCCAGGCGCAGCGTCACTACGTCGAGCAGCTCTACACGGCAGCGGATGATCCGAAGGTCCCGGGGGGGTCCGAAGATGCCTAACCGTGCCCCCCTGCCCCGACCGCGCCCCGACCGCGCCCCGGCAGGGTGGCGGGCAACCGTGCCCCCCTGCCCCTCCCCTACGGGGGGCAGGGTCCCGGCACGGTGTCCGGGGGTCGGCTGAGATCGTCAACCGTGCCCCGCGATCGAGGGGGTGCTTGATGGCTGCGAAACCGGCCCGTCCGCCCGAGCCATTCAGGGCCGAGGTTTAGTCGAACGGCAACGCGGCTTCGGCGCCCGTCGCCTTCGCTGGTCGCCTGCTCACCGCCGAGGACGTGGCCGCTCGCTGGCAGGTCCCGAAGGCGCAGGTCTACCGCCACGCTCGCGAGGGTCGCCTGCCAGCGGTGCGGATCGGGCGCTACTACCGCTTCCGCCTGAGCGCGGTCGAGGCGTTCGAGCTGGAGGGCGGATCGGATGAGTAATCCGTTGCGTACCGCTCGCAAACCGCATCGCAAAGCGGGACGCCTGGAGCGTGTCCCGAACCGCGTCCCGAGACGTGCCTCGAAACCCGGTCGAGGGGAGGGGAACCGATGCCGCTGAGCCGCGATCCCGAGGCCCGTCAGCGGCAGCTCGCCAACCTGCAACCGGGAGCCGCGCCCGCGCCCGCCGGCAATCAGCGGCGCCTGAGCCACGGAGGCTACGCCGAGGTCGCCCGCGAGCGGGTCGAGTCCCGGGTCGGCGAGCTGCTTGCTGCCCTGGCCGAGGACGCGCCGCTGCGCGACGCTGACGGCGAGCTGCCAGCGCCCGACACGGCGATCGTCCACCTACTTGCGACCGCGCTCTGCCGCGTCGAGGACGTCGAGCGCTACCTGACGGCGCACGGCTACCTCGCCGACGATGGCAGCGTCCGCCCTGCGGCCGACCTGGCGGGCCGGCTGCGGAAGGAGGCCGCCGACTACCTCGACGCGCTCGGCATGACGCCGCGCTCCCGGGCGAAGCTCGGGCTCGACCTCGCGCACGGCTTCGACCTCGCCTCCGCGATGGCGGCCGACGCGCGCCGCGAGCAGCCACCGGAGGCGTGGCGCTGCGACGACTGCGGGGCAGAGAACGGCTACCGCGAGGTCGCCGGCCAGTCGATCCCGCTGCCGCCGGGCTGGACCGACGTCAACGGCGAGGTCCGCTGCCTCGACTGCTCCCGGGGGGAGGCCACCGATGCCTGACGTCCGCGAGCTGCGATCCCGCCTCGACGTGTTCGCGGCTGAGGTCGGTTGCCCGCTCGCGGACTGGCAAGCTCGCTCTCTCGACCTCTCGACCCGCACCACGGCAATCGTCGCGCCCCGCCAGGGGGGCAAGAGCCGCAGCCTCGCGATGCTCGCCCTGTGGTCCGCGTTCCGCACCCCGGACTACCGGGTGCTGATCGTCTCCGCCGGGGAGGAGGCGTCGCGCCGCCTGCTCGCCGAGGTCCGCCGCGTCGCGGCCAGCTCGCCCCTGCTGCGCGGTTCGATCGTCGACGAGCAGGCCGGCCTCGTCACGCTCTCCAACGGCTCGGAGATCCGATCGGTGCCAGCCTCCGAGCGCCAGGTCCGCGGCTGGACCGTCGACCTCCTGCTCGTTGACGAGGCGGCGCTGGTCCCCGACGACCTGCTGCTCGGCGCCGCGATCCCGACCACCGCGGCCAGACCGAACGCGCGGATCATCCTCGCCTCCTCGGCGCTCACGGCCTACGGCGGCTTCTACGATCACGTCGCCCTCGGCGAGGGCGGCTCCGAGCACATTTGCACGTACCGCTGGCGGCTCGCAGACTGCGAGTGGATCACCCCGAGCGCGGTCGCCGCGGCGCGCGAGTCGATGTCGGAGCTGCGCTTCGCCGCCGAGTACGAGGGCCGCTTCGCCGGCAGCGCCGACGCGCTGTTCTCGCGGGAGGTGCTCGATCGCGCGACCGCCGACTACCTGCCGCTGCCGCTATCGGAGCTGCGGGGCCCGGCGCGGGTCGCCGCCGGCGTCGACTGGGGGCAGACGACTGACCGCTCGGCCCTGGTCGCGATCGCCCGCCTGCCTCACCCCGAGCGCCGCGTCTTCTGTGTCGCCACGGCGAAGCGCTGGGCCGCCGGCTACCCGCTGCACAACGTGGTCGCCGAGATCGCCGCCTCGCCCGCCGACTTCGCGGCGATCGCCCCCGAGACGAACGGGCTCGGCGGACCGTGCGCGCAGATGCTCGACCGGGCGCTGCGAGCCCGGCCGCTATCGCGCGGAGGCGGGGACGCTCCGGGCCGGGCGATCCTCGTCGACGAGGCCGAACTGGAGCGGATGATCCGCGACGGCCACCGGGGGCGCGTCCCGCAGCGCTCCGGCTTCTACACGCGCCGGGTCCCGGTCCACTCGACCGCCGAGCTGAAGGCCGCCTGTTACAGCGCACTGCGGCTGCTGATCGAACAGGAGCGGCTGATCCTGCCGCGCTCGGCCGAGGAGCTGATCCGCGAGCTGCTGATGCTGCGGGTGAACCTCACCCCGAGCGGCACCGAGCGGATCGAGGCGGGGTCCGGCCATGACGACCTGGCCGACGCGCTGATGCTCGCCACCCTGCCGACCCGCGACCGCCGGACCGGCCGCTGGCGGTCCGTCTTGGCGGCACTCGCCGAGCCGCGCCGGTCGTTGTCGCCGGCGATGCCCGTCCGCCTGACCGAGCCCGAGGTCGAAACCGGAGGCGGGTTGAGCCTGTACCGGCGGCCGGCCCTGCAATCGGTGAACGGCATCGAGATTTCCATCCCACCGGGCGCGGAAGTCGCGCCGGATCCCAAGCCGATCAACCCGCGGTTGGACTCGCTGCGCGAGAGCGCGAGCGAGGCCCTGGCCGCACGAAAGGAGAAGCAATGAGTAGAGCCAAATCCGAGGCGGCCTTGGCCGACTGGCAGCACAAACCTGGCTGCCCGCAGATGCCGGAGCGCGTCGAGGTCTTCGAGCGCAAGCGTCCCGACGGGACCGTCGCCGTGATCGCGCGCTGTTGCGATTGCGCCGGCCAGAGCGTCGAGGACAAGATCACGATGAGAGGGGGCGACCATGCCCGAGCTTGACGACGATCTCGTGACCGAGCTGCGCGAGCAGCTCGACGCCGAGAAAAAGCAGCGCGAGGAGCTGATCGAGGAGCTTCGCGAGAGCCGGAAGCCCGCCGAGTCCGAGTCCGAGCCGACGCCGACGCAGCGGATGGCGCGCGGCCACGAGAAGGCCGAGGGGCGCCGGCGCAAGGCGGCGGAGAAGAAGGGGGGCGGCGATGGCTGAGGACGCCCTCGATCCCGGCCCCGAGGGCAACTACCCGAACTGGCCGCGCCGCCCTGACGGACGGCCGGCCGGTATCGGGCTGCTGGCGACCACTCCCGAGGAGGAAGCCGCCGAGCAGCGGATGCCGACCGGGGTTCACCGCCAGGACGGCCGCCTGGTCGATCTGACGCCGCGAGACGCGGACGGGAACCCGATCGTGCCGCCCGACCTACCACCCGAAGAATGAAGGGAGCAACGATGGACACCACTCAGAAACCGGCGAGCGTTCGCCTCGCCGAGCTACAGGCCGCGGTCGAGGAGGCGAAGGCCAGGGTTCGCTCGATCGAGGGCGAGCGCAGCCGGGCGGGTCGCGAGCTGGCGCGCGCCTCGGCGCCGCTTCGCTCCTACTACGAGGAAGTCGGCGCGGGGGAACGCGAGGCCGACGAGGGGTTGGAGGCGCAGCTCGCCGCCGACGTCGGCAAGCTGCGCTCGACGGCGACGCTGCGGCTCAGTCGCGCGGCGACCGATCCCGCTCAGGTTTCCGGCGCCGATTGGGTCGACGAGCGGATCGAGGCGAAGCTCGCCGGCGCCGGGCGCGCGCTGGAGGAGCGCGAACACGAGCTGACCGAGTATCTGCGCGACAACCGCGAGCTGGTCGCCGAGTGGATCGCCGAGGGCGACGAGATCCGCGAGGTCTGCGAGGCGCGCTGGGCCGAGGTCCAGGCCGAGCTCCGTCGCTGGCAGTCGATGGTCGGCCGCTGGGGACCGTTCCTCGCGGCCAACGGGATCGAGCCCTCCGAGTTGCCGGCGCACCCGCTGAAGGGGATCGAGCGCGATCCCGGTCGCGGTATCCCGCTGCCGGCACCGCAGAGCCTCTTGCCCGGCGAGGGGGGCGCCGAGTGAGTCTCCCGGCTGCGACCGGCAACGGCGCAGCGCAGCGGTCGCGGCCGGCCGGCGCTCCTCCGGCCACTCCTACAACCGCGACCGCTGCGCTGCGCCGTTGCCGTACCTGCGGCCGTTCGCTCGCCGACCGTCGGCGCGACGCTCGCTACTGCTCGGGAGCCTGCCGAGCTGAGGGCAGCCGCAAGCGCTCCGCAGGCGTAGAGCCGCCCGAGTGGTTCTGGTCGGGTGTTCCCCCGCGCGAGGCAGGGAAAGGCGCACAGAGGCGCACACAATGAGCGGCTCGGGGCGAAGCGTCGCGCCACCGGACACCGCCGGCAAGATCGGCACCTTCGGGTGCGCCGCCGGCCGCGGCCGGATCGTCCGGGTCCTCTGGGCCGGCGAGGGCGACCCGCCGAAGCAGCTCGTCGAGGTCGAGTGCCCCTGCGGCCAAACGCACCCTCGCGTCGCGTTGACCTGGCGATCGCCGACGCCGCTCGACGAGGGGCGCGAGCCGCACCTCGTGTTGACCGGCGGGGAGGGGTAGGATGGCCCGACCACGCAAAACGCCCCGGCAGCGCGCAAACGCCCCGGGGCCCGGCAACAGGAGGTAAGTCCTGATGCACCCGAAGCGTAGTAGCCAGCACCACGGGGAGGCGAGCGGCCGATGAGCCTAACGAGCTTTCTCTACCGCCTCGCCCGCGGCGTCAACACCGCCGAGGCCCTCGGCTCGGGCAACCCGCGACGCGCCGGCCGGCGCGTCAAGAACATCGTCGTCGGGCGCTCGCTCGCCCGCGCCGGCTTCTGGCGGCGCCTCTGGGGAGGGGGTCGCTGATGCCGCGGCCCGACGAGCCCCGCCGGCCGTTCCGCACCCGGCGCTTCGACTACGACGAGGTCGAGACGATCCTCGCAGCCGCGGAACAGCTCGACGAGCTGTACGCACTTGCCGAGGGCCGGCCGGATTCCGACCTCGCCAACTCGATGGGCAGCGACCTGCGCGAGCTTGTCGATCGCGACATGAAGGAGGGCACCTGATGGCCGGCCAGGTGTCGGGCCATGTTCGCGTCGTCGATCGTCGACGTGGGCCGCAGTACTACGTCAAGTACAGGCTCCCGTCCGGCCGACAGGTACAGAAGCGCCTCGGCCCCGTCTGGAAAGGCCGCGGTCGACCACCCGAGGGGCACTACACGGCGAAGATGGCGCAGGCTGCCCTGGAGGCGATCCTGTCCGACGCCAGGCGCGGCCTGCTTGCCGATCCCGGCGACCGGAGTCGCAAGACGTTCGGCGATGCCTGCGACGAGTGGCTGCGCTACGTCGAGCATGACCGCCAGCGGGCACCCTCGACCCTGCGCGACTACCGCAACGTCGTCAACGGCTCGTTGCTCGACGAGTTCGGAGCGGACCTCCAGCTCGATCAGCTCACCACCGAGCGGATCGAGGACTACCGTTCGCGCCTTCTGGCCGAGGCCCGGCTCTCTCGGCGGACCGTGCAGAAGATGATGGTCCTGCTGCACGGCATCCTCGCCCGGGCGAAGCGCCGCAAGTGGATCGACTCGAACCCCGCCGAGGACGTCGAGCGCGTCAGCGTCAAGCGCTCCGGCGACTTCAACGTCCTCACGCCCGAGCAGGTCTACGCCGTGTCGCGCGCTGCCGAGGACGCGCAGGACGCGCCTCTCTACGTCGTGGCCGCTTTCACCGGCCTGCGGATGGGGGAGCTGCGTGCGCTGCGCTGGCGCGACGTCGACTTCGCCAAGCGAACGGTGTTCGTCCGTGCGAACTACACCAACGGGGCCGAGTCGGAGCGGGCGCCGAAGTCAGGCCGCGTCCGATCTGTACCGCTGATCGACCAGGCGGCCGTGGCGCTCGACGGCCTCTCTCGTCGCGAGCTATTCACGGAGCCTGGCGACCTCGTTTTCCCTTCGCCCCTCGGCGACTACCTGGACGACTCCGCGCAGCGCAAGCGCTTCTATTCCGCCCTGCGCGCAGCCGACCTCGGCCACCTGCGGGAAAAGGAGGATCCGATCGTCTTTCACGATCTGCGCCACACCTTCGGCACCCTGGCCGCGAAGACGTGGGAGCTGCCGAAGGTGCAGGGCTACATGGGCCACGCCGACATTCAGACGACGATGCTCTACGTCCACCACGTTCCCAAGACCTCCGACGCCGACGCCCTCAGCTCGGCGGTCGCGGCGGAAGTCGCCGGCGAGGGCGAGCTTGCGGAGCCCTCGACCGACGGACAAACACTCCGCCGGTCGAGGGCCTCGGGCTGAGCGTGTACCGGGCGTGTCCCGAACCGCGCAATTCGCAGCGCCACAAGCGGAACTGAGCGCGTCTAACGACGCCTAGCGAGACGAGTGAACCGGCTCCGCGTCTACTCATAATCCGTCGGTCGAAGGTTCGAGTCCTTCCCGCCCCATCGAGCGTTACTCGCTGAACGCGTCGAGCAGGTTATTTGCCCAGCCGCCGACTTCGCTGACGAGTTCCACGGCAGCATCGCGGTCGAGTGGGGTCGCGTCCAACAGCTCGTCGTAGCGCAGGGGGACGGCGTACTCGGTGAGCCGAATCACGGCCGGTGTATCGAAGGTGAAGTCGATACGCGTGTCTTCAATCAGTGCTATGAGGTGACGAAGGTCGTGCGTGTACTCGAAGTTGACCGCGTGGCGAGCGAGGACTGCCTTGAGCCACTTCTCTATGGCCTGCTGGGCATGAAAGCCGAGAACGGTGTCCGCGATCTCGATATTGGCCGCGAACTCTCGCAGGGCGACTGCATCCTCCGTGGCCTTGCGGGCCAGGAGGGCCGCGAACTCGTCCGGCTCAAGCTCCTGCGAGGACCCGGCCATCCCGAAGCGCTTCGTGCATCAAGGTGCCCTGAACAGAACCCCACCGCTGAACGTGCTCCGTGCTGACCACGATCAGGTCGATCGGAACGCCCATTGCCCCAAGGGCTTCCCGGAGTCGCACGAACTCGTCTGCGCGGCTGCCGAGCTCTGGCTCGACCACGAGGAGATCGAGATCTGAGCCCGGCCGGGCATTGCCGCGAGCATGGGAGCCAAACAGGATGACTTTGGCATCGGGGGCCGCCTCGGCAAGGCGTCGGCCCGCCTCGGCTATCAAATGCTCGCTAGTCATTACGCCAAGGTAGCTCATGGCCGTGACGACTCTGCCTATAGGTGCCCTGCCCGGCGCATCCCCCCTGAAAAGAGGGAGCGGAACTTGGTCCCGAAACTGGTCCCCGACTCCACCGAACTCAGCCGAACTCCTTGGACTAATTCGCTCTATCGAGCCAGATTCGGCTCTATAGACGGGTTTCCGGCGCGACTCATAATCCGTCGGTCGAAGGCTCGAGTCCTTCCCGCTCCACTTACTCCGAGAACAACTCCTCTACGGCTTTGCGGAAGGTGGTTGGATCGATGGCTGGGAAGCGGTAGAGCTGGGGCTCGATCGCGTTGAATTGGACCAGGGCCTCCGCCGGATTGACCAGGCCGGCGGCAATCATCTCTTTGACGTCGTGAATGTCTTGCTCGTGGCCACGCTCGATCCTTGGGACGCGCATGCCGCCGCTCGCTCGAAGCTGACGAGCCGGCGAAGCAGGGCGTTATAGGCGGAATGAGCATGAGGAAGTAGCGCCTAAGGAGAGTGTCTACCGTTGGTGTCATGGCGGACGCTTCCGAGCTCGACGATTTCGAGTCGCTTGTCGTCGATGCGATCGATCGGCTCCCTGAGGAATTTCAGAAAGTGCTGGCCAGCGTCGCTGTGGTCGTCTCCGATCTTGGAGCGGGGGAGCACGCGTATGGCCAGTACTTCGGGGATGGCGTCGCGCGCGAACGCTATGAGGACCGGATCGTCATCTATCGCGACACGCTGGAACGCGACTTCGGCCACGACCGGGATCTGCTCGCCCGGCAGGTCGAGCGGACCTTGCGCCACGAGCTCGCTCATCACCTCGGCTGGGGCGAGCGAGGCGTCGGGGGCTTGGGTCTCTAACTCGAATAGGAGCCCCCGCGCGAACATATACTCGGCCCGTGGAGTCCTCCCAGGCCGAGCCGCTGAACAAGGAGGGATTTGCCGCGTTCGCGGAGCGGTCCGGGGAGGATGCGCCCGTGGTGATGCTGAACCTGTTGGCGTTCAGGCCCGACGGCGGACGCGAGCGGTACGAGGAATACGGCGAGGCCGTGGCTCCGTCGCTGGAGAAGGTCGGCGGGCGGATCGTCTTCATGGGAACTCCGGCCCAGGCGCTCCTGGGCGAGGATTCCTGGGACCTTGTGGTCCTCGTCGAATACCCCACTCGCCAGGCCTTCCTCGACATGATCGGCTCCGCCGAGTACCAGGCGATCGGACACCTGCGCACGGAGGCCCTGGTCAGGGGCGAGCTGCACCCGATGGATCCAACCGGTTAGCCGGCCGGCTTGACCTCGTCGAGGACGACCTTGCCGCCGACCTCGATCCGCCCGTCGGCGAGCGGCCGGCAGAGCAGGACCGAGCCGTGGCCCTGGTGGATCGCGAGCGGCCGCTCCAGCCGGGCACAGAGGCCGATCGCGGCGGAGCCGGTCGCCTCGTCCTCGGCGATCCCGGCTTCGGGAACGAAGGAGCGGGCGCGGATCGTCCCCGCCGACTCGTCGATCCAGGCCCAGGCGTAGGAATTGACCTCTTGCGCGGAGGCGGACAGGCTTCGCACCTCGGCCGGCGAGCCCAGCCGGCGGTACTCGAACCGAGGTGCCCACTCGGGCTTTGCCGCTACGTAGGTCATCTCGTCGGCGTAGCGCACCCCGACCTTCCCGGCCGGAGGTCGCAACACCTCCACCGGCGCTGCCTCTCTCGCCAGCAGCCAGGCGGCGCCCACCGTCGGATGCCCGGCGAAGGGCAGCTCGACCCGCGGGGTGTAGATCCTCAGCCGTCCGGCGGCAGGGTCGTCGACGAAGGCCGTCTCGCTGAATCCCAATTCCGCCGCGACACTCTGTCGGTCGGGCTCCGCCACCTGCTTCCCATCTAGAAAGACGCCGAGCGGGTTGCCCCACTCGCTCTCCTCGTTGACGAAGACGCGCAGGACGTGCAGGGCGGGCACCGGATGGACTCTAAGGTGCGAATATCGCTTCTGCTTCGTGTCGGTTCACCAACGAGAGGAGTCGAAGTGTCGGATCAAGGTCTGAAGCAACGCTGGGGGCGGCGCGCTCCCGCGTTCCTGGTGGCCCTGTCGATCGGGGTCGCCGGCATCGCCTGGGCGGGTTGTGGGGGCAGCAGCAACAGCGACACCAGCACCGGCGAAGTCCAAGAACGGATCGAAAAGGCCGCCGAAGAAGCGAAGCAGGGACTTGAAAAGGGCTCCGAAGAAGTGAAGAAGGGCTTCGAAAAGGCCGAAAAGGAAGCCAAGCAGGGCGTCAATCAGGGCTCAGAGCAGGCCCAGAACGGGGTCCAGGAAGGCTCTCAGGAAGCGCAGCAGGGGATCGAAAGGGCCAAGCGGGAAGCGCAGAAGGGGATCGAAAAGGGCAAGGAAGAGGCCCAGAAGGGGATCGAAGAAGCCGAAAAGTACAGCGGCGGCTACCAGCCCTAGGCGTGCGCCACGGCCGGGGCCGCCTCTTCGGCGAGATCCACGGCCAGGGCCTCGACGACGCGCGGGTCGAACTGGCTGCCGGAGCTCCGGCGCAGCTCGGCCAGCGCTTCGCCGGGGCCCACCGGCTCGCGGTAGGGGCGCCGCTCGGTCATCGCGGCAAAGGCCACCGAGACGGCGATCGTCCGCGCGCCGAGCGGGATCGACTCGCCCCCGAGCCCGTCCGGGTAGCCGCTGCCGTCAAAGTGCTCGGCACTGGAGCGGACCAGACGGGCAACCGAGGCGAGTCCGGGGGCCGCCGCGACGATCTTTGCGCCCTCCGCCGTGTGGCTGCGCACGAGCGCCCGCTCGGCGTCGTCCAGCGATTCCTTCTCGAGTATCGACTCCGGCACCGCGAGCAGGCCGACGTCCTGAAGCTCGGCGGCCAGCGCAATGTCGTCGATTTCCTCGCGGTCCATCCCCAAGCGGCGGCCGAGCGAGATCGCTCGGTAGGCGACAACGCGCAGATGGTCGCGCAGGTCGGGCCGCCTCGCGCTCAGCGCCGCGATCAGCACCGCGTGTGCCTGCCGCCGCGCCGAGCGGTGCTGGCGCTGCTTGTGGGCGGCGAGCCGCTGTCCGGCGATGCGCAGGGCGAGCTCCGCGTCCTGGGCCTCGCCCGGGATGTCCACCTCGCCATAGGTCGTCCCGAGCGACATGGCGCTGCCGTCTCCTCGCAGCGACGCCGTCGCGGCCAGCACCATCTCGCCCAACTGGCCGCTGCCGGCCGGGGCGAGCACGGCAAAGCGACCGCCGTCGCTGCGGTAGGCGATCCCGCCCAGCGGCGCCACCGAGGAGACGAGATTGACCGCAAAGCTGCGCAGCAGCGTGTCGCCGGCGGCGAAGCCGAAGCGGTCGTTGTAGGCCTGGAGGCCTTCCAGCTCGAACAGGACCAGGACGCGGTTGCCCGCTTCGCTCGCGATCGTGAAGTCGATGTCCGTCTCGAGCCTCTCCCGATTCTCGAGGCCGGTGATCTGGTCGCTGCGGGCGCTCTCCTCATGCCACTCCAGCACCGTCGACTGTTGGAGCAACGTGTTGATCGTACGCGCGAAGATCGCCACGATCAGCCCCAGGGTCAGCCAGAAGACGAGCGGGGGAACGCGCTGGTTGAGGTGGTCGTAGACGAGCAGCGCGATAGCCATCACCGCGAAGAGAGTGGGTCCGACGGCCGGCCTCCAGCCAATTGCACGCATGAGCCGTCTATCGGCAGGATTTGGGCTCGACGCCAGCCTCGACGGACGATTGGTCGAAAGCCTGCGCGTCTAGCGAACAGTGCAGTTTCGGGTCAGCGTGGTGACGATCTGCTGTCCACTCGCAAAGGAAAACGTGCCCCGCGTGAAGGAGAAGATCGCTCCCGGAAAGCCCGAAGGGGCGGCGCAGCGGGCGCTGAGGAAGCTGTAGCTCTTGCCGCGGTACTGGTACCTGCGGCTGAAGACGAGCGATACGTGGGTGACATAGCCGAGGTCCGAAGCGAGGCGGGGGATCTTGGCTGACAGCACGGTGCCGAACTTGCCTTTGGCGGGATGCCGGATGGTGAAGGCGAGCACCACGGTTACCTCGGCCGGGCTGGAGCCGTGGATGTGCAGCAGGACCGCGGGACGACCATGCGAGCGGCCGTTGAAGGCGAGCATCTGACCGTGCACCGGGAACGGTGCCCGGTCCGGGAACTGGACGTTGGCGGCGAACTGGCCGCGGCCGACCAGGGCGGGACGGCAGCGTTCGAGGGCGACCTGGGTATTGGTTGACTCGAGCAGGCCGGCATCGCAGGCGGGCAGGCCAATGGTGGAGATCCGGCCATAGCGGTTCACCTCGAAGGAGATCCGGCGAAGCTGCGGCGGCCGCTTTCCTTCCGAGGTTTTGATCGAGGTATCGAGGTTGACGGTGACCGGCACATCGCGGTCGCGTGGCAGTGAGCGGGGGTTGAACCCTCCGCCGAAGCTGACGAACAGGCCATTTTCGCCGGCGAGCTCCGCGCGGGCGATTGCGGCGCCGAAGAGCGCCGTGGCAAGCAGCAGCCCTATGACGGCGATCCGCTTCATCCCACCTCTATGAGGAATTCTATTCCCGGGACCTAACTCAACCCGCGGTGGTTGGGTTAAGGGAGTCTTGTCGCGGTAGGCGGGTTACAGTCCCGCGATGGAGCCGAGCGGACGCTGGATCGAGCTGTCCGAAGGGGACGAGTTTGCGGGCTACCGGATCGAGCGCAGACTCGGACGTGGCGGCATGGGCGTCCTCTACCTGGCGATCGAGCCGGGACTGGAGCGACGTGTTGCGCTGAAGCTGATCGCGCCGGAGGCGGCCGCCGACGAGGTCTTCGCCCGCCGCTTCGCCGAGGAGTCGAAGATCGCCGCCTCGATCGAGCACCCCAACGTGGTGCCGATCTACGCGGCGGGAGAAGAGGACGGCATCCCTTTCATCGCGATGCGCTACGTCTCGGGCTCCGACCTCGGCCGCAGGCTGGCCCGCGAGGGCCGCCTCGAACCGGCGGCGGCAGCGGCGCTGATCGCCCAGGTCGGCAGCGGCCTCGATGCGATCCATGCCGCCGGCCTGGTCCACCGCGACGTCAAGCCCGCCAACGTGCTGCTCGGCGGGACCGGCAGCGAGGACCATGCCTACATCACCGACTTCGGCGTCGCCCGCAACGTCTCCACCGAGTCCGGCCTGACCCAGACGGGGCGCTTCGTCGGCACCCTCGACTACGTCGCGCCGGAGCAGATCTCCGGCGGCACGGTCGATGCGCGCGCCGACGTCTACGCGCTCGGCTGCCTGCTCTTCAAACTGCTCACCGGCGAGGTGCCATACCCGCGCGACGGCGAGGCGGCGCGCCTCTATGCCCACCTCAACGACCCGCCGCCGGCACCCTCGCTGCATGCGACCGCGGTGCCGATGGCACTCGACGACGTTGCGATCCGGGCGATGTCGAAGACCCCCGAGGATCGCTACCCGTCGGCCGGCGATCTCGGCCGGGCCGCGGTAGCGGCGTTGAGCGGCTCGCGGTCCGACCTTCCTGAGCGCACCGTCGCCACCGGGGCGGCAGCGACGCGGACGGCGGAGACGATCGCGATCGGGGATCCGCCGGGCGACCGTGGCGGGCGCGGACGCACCTGGCTGGCGCTCGCGGGCGTGGCGGCGGCGGTTGCCGTGATCGTCGCCGTCGTGTTCGCGCTTGGAAGCGGGGGAGGGGGAGGGGGCGATCCGGAAACGACCCAGGTCGCGAGCTCGACTCCCAAGCAACGCAAGCGGCAATCGGCGCCGCCGCTGTCGAGGGCCGAGCTGATCGCCAAGGCCGATGCGATCTGCGCCGACAGCCAAACCTCCTTCGAAGAAGTCAGAGCGGAATTCCCCGAAGCCGCACAGGAGGAAGTGCCCGACGTCGGCTACTCCGAAGCCCTGGTCGCCATCTCGACCCCGGCCGTGGCGCGCTTCACGGCTCTCAACCCGCCGGCGAGTGTGCGCAAGCCGTACGAGAAATACGCGCAGGCGCAGCAGCGTGTCCACAAGTACGACGTGCAGGCCTTGCGTGCCGCGCGCTCAGAACACACGAGCGAATACCTGGCCGCCCGCGAACGCCGCGACAACGGGCAGCGGGAACGCTACGAACTCGCCCGGGAGATCGGCCTGAAGACCTGCAGCGCCAGCCCGGGTTAGGCGTTCCTACTCGCGTCCGTCTCCCTTGCGGGCACCGGGGTGCGTCACCCGCTCCGCCTGCTGGCGGATTTCTTCGGCGGCCTCGCGGGTCGCGGCCAGCGCCTCTTCGGTCGCGGCGGTGACTCCCTCGCTCGGCTTGCCGCCGACCATGTCGCGGAACGCGTTCTTGAAGCGCTCGGTACGGCGGTCGGGCGGAAAGCGCTCTTCTGCCTTGGCCTGCTTGGCCGGGTTGCGCTCGCCGTAGCGGCGGCGTCCCCAGGGCGACCCCGGCTTGCCGATCCGGGCGGCGCCGTAGATCGCGATCGGGAAGACGAAGAAGCCGACGACCCCGTGCATGACCCGCTGCTTGGCGAAACAGGCGGCGACCAGGCCGAAGACGAAGGCCGCGCCGAGGATGCTGACGATCGTCTCCTCGAGCGAGCTGGTGTTGAAGCTGAACGGGCTGAAGCCGAGCAGGATCAGCATCATCCCCGCCGCGGCGATCACGGTGGCGTCGATCGAGGCACGCCCCTCCTCCGCCCAGTAGACGTCGTCGAGGTAGACCCAGAGGGCGAACTCGTCGATCGTCAACCCCGCGCCGACGCCGAAGAAGAACGAGCAGATTTCCGCGTAGGGGGTGTCGCCGAGCGCCGCCAGGCCCAGCGTGCCGGCGATCATCATCGTGACGATCCCGAAGACCAGGTGGTGGACGTGGACGCCGCCGTCGCTGACCACGCTGCCGGGCCACCAGGTCACCCGCGGGCTGCGCATCAGGCGGGTGCTCATCCGGATGAAGGCGAAGGAGAGGATGAAGCCGACGAGGACCAGGAAGAGGCCCTGTTTTTCGTCGGCGAGGATCTGGTCGTTCCAGAAGTCGCTGAGGATCGTCGCGGTGGTCATCGGCTGGGCGGAGTCGAGTGTAGACGCGGGCTCGTCCCGTCCCTGGCGGCGATCAGGTCGATCGAGAGCAGAACCGCCGCGACCGCGTAGAAGGGCGTCAGCACGATGTTGGTCGCGGTATCGGTCACCCACTCGGCGATCAGCGAGTCGCCCAGCAGCGCATGGACACCCGCCGTCGCCAGATCGGTCAGCCCGTCGCTGACGATCTCGATCGGCAGCAGTACGGCCAGCACCAGCCAGAAGTGACCGCGGACCAGACTGAAGCTGCGGACCAGGGCGGCGCGGACGCCACGGTGCTCTATCTCGACCACCGGAGCGGCGAGCCCGAGATAGACGAAGACGATGACTCCGGGGACGACGAAGGCGAGCACGCCGACGGCGACCAGGATGCCGAAGATCAGATCGACGGCGATCAGCGTTCCGTAGCGGACCGAACCGGCGACCTCGCGCAGGCTGGGCTGCTCGCCGTCATGGGGATGGGTCAGCGCTATCGCCACCGCGCCGGTGTAGAAGATCTCGCCGAGTAGCCCGGTCATCACCAGCAGCAGCACGGCCAGGACGGCACCGAGTATTTCGAGGCCGCTGTCGATGGTCAGCGAGGTGGCCTCGACGTGCACCGGAATCGCGTGGATCAGGCCGAGCGGGACGAACACGAAGCAGGCGAGCGGCAGCAGGGTGCGGGCCCAGGCGAAGTAGGTGCGCCAGATTCGCGCGTATATGGAGAAGAGGCTCAGACGGCTGTCCATTACCGATGGCGCCGCCGGCCCGACGGGCGCCTGCCGCGCTCCTCGAGCTTCGAACGCGAGGACTGCGCGGCGGGGACCCGGTTCACGTCGCGGAGGCCCGGCACGAGCAGTTCTTCGGCGCAGCGCCGGTGCCAGTGGTGATGTTCGGTGCCACCCAGCCGCAGCACGTACTGCACCACGGTGTGCTCGCTGCCGATCGGGATGTCGCCGTGGCATCCCGGGCAGCGGTAGAGCTTCTGCCCGAAGCTGCGGATCAGCCAGACCTCGTTGCCTTCGTCGTCGTAGCCGCGCAGGCTCCAGCGCTTGCTGGGCAGCCCGGCGCTCTCGCTCATCGCTTCGAGAGCCAGGCGAAGCCGGCGGCCATCGCCACGTTGGCTACTCCGGCGAGGCGGAGGCCCAGCTTGGCACCGGGACGGCTCACCGCCGGCGACTCCGACCAGAGGGCATCGGTCGCGATCTCGGTGCCACGCAACCAGGCCAGCGCCCACCAGTCGCGTTGTTCGCCGCGGGCGGCCGCAAGCGCATGCGCGGCGGCGAAGGTGAGCCAGATCGGCCCACAGCGCCGGAAGAGGTGGGCCGCGTCGGGCGAGGGCTCGTCATGGCCGAGCACCCGCAGGGTTGCCTCCGGCGCCGCGATGGCCGCCGACCCGAGCAGCAGATCGAAGGCGATCATGTTGCGATTGGTGAGGCGAAGCGCCTGCTCAACGGTCATTTCACCCTCCATCCAACCAGATTGGAGGGCAAGCGGAAGGGAAAGCATCCGAATCGGCGAAATGGACCGCCGTGACCAAGACCGCAACTAAATCCCCCCAGCTCAAAAGCCTTTCCGAGTACATCCAGGAGCGCTTCGACGAGTTCTCGCGCTCCCAGAAAGACGTCGCCCGCTACATCGTCGATCACCTCGACGAGGCAGCCTTCCTCACCGCCGAGGAGTTGGCCAGGAGAGCGAGCACCTCGTCATCGACGGTGGTGCGCTTCTCCCAGGCCCTCGGCTTCGAGGGCTATCCGGAGCTTCAGCAGGCCGCGATCGAGGAGTACCGCAGCGCCACCGTGGCCGGCGGCAGCACCACCGCCGGTGGGGCGGCGCTCTTCTCCTTCGACCACTCCGAGCTGGAGGGGTCGCTCAGCGCCGACTACGCGAACCTCGAGGAAACCGCGCGCAATCTCACCCGCGAGCAGATCGAGGGCGCCGTCTCGGCGCTCGCCGAAGCGCAGCGCGTGGTGATCGTCGGCGTCGACCAGATGGCCTTCTTCGCCAGCTACCTGCGCCACATCCTCAGCCTGCTCGACATCCGCGCCGAAATCGTCGCCAGCACCGGCGGCGAGTCGTTGCAGCGGCTCGGCCGGATCGACGAGGAAACTCTGGTCATCGTGATGTCCTGCGGCCGCGCCCACCCGCTGCTGCTGCGGGCGATGAAGCTCGCCGTGCACCGCCGCGCCAAAACGCTGGCGATCTCCGACGCCTCGATGTCCGAGGTCGGCGAGCACGCCGAACAGACCCTTTACTTCTCTTCGAACAGCCCATCTTTCGCCCGCTCGAACACGGCGCTGATGGCGCTCGTGCAGGGATTGGCACACGGCCTGTATGCACGTGATGAAGCAGCACACAAAGACCGCATCCGTGCCTACAAACTGAAGTAACGACCGCCCCCGTAATATTGGCGGCGTGACCGAGCGCGCAACCTTCCGGGTCAAGACCGGCCTCGCCGAGATGTTGAAGGGCGGGGTGATCATGGATGTGGTCACGCCCGAGCAGGCGCGGATCGCCGAGGAGGCTGGGGCGTGCGCTGTGATGGCGCTGGAGCGGGTTCCCGCCGACATCCGCCGCGACGGCGGCGTCGCGCGCATGTCGGACCCGGCGATGATCAAGGGGATCCAGGAGGCGGTGACGATCCCGGTGATGGCCAAGGCGCGGATCGGCCACTTCGCAGAGGCGCAGGTCCTGCAGGCGCTCGAGGTCGACTACATCGACGAGTCCGAGGTGCTGACCCCGGCCGACGAGCGCCACCACATCGACAAGCTCGCCTTCGAGGTGCCCTTCGTCTGCGGCGCGACCAACCTCGGCGAGGCGCTGCGGCGGATCGGCGAGGGGGCGGCGATGATCCGCTCCAAGGGCGAGGCCGGCACCGGCAACGTCGTCGAGGCGGTTCGCCATATGCGTGAGATCGTCGGCGGGATCAAGCAGCTGGCGCAGCTCGGGCCGGAGGAGCTGGCCGGCGCGGCCAAGGAGCACCAGGCGCCGCTCGAAGTCGTCCACGAGGTCGCCGGGCTGGGGCGCCTGCCGGTGCCGATGTTCTGTGCCGGCGGCATCGCCACGCCGGCGGACGCGGCGCTGATGATGCAGCTCGGCGCCGAGGGCAACTTCGTCGGCTCGGGGATCTTCAAGAGCGCCGACCCCGAGCGCCGCGCCCGCGCGATCGTCGAGGCGACCACGCACTTCAACGACCCCGAGCGGGTGACGGCGGCGTCGATCGGCCTCGGCGAGGCGATGCCCGGCCTGGAGATCTCCGAGCTGGCCGCCGCGGATGCGCTTTTGCAGGACCGCGGTGCCTGAGGCTCCTGGGCTGCGGATCGGCGTCCTTGCCATTCAGGGCGGGTTCGAAGCGCATTTGGAGATGCTCCGTGGGCTTGGAGCTGAGGTGAGGGATGTGAGGCTTGCTGGGGATCTGGAGGGGCTTGATGGGCTGGTGATTCCCGGGGGGGAGAGCACTACGATCGTGAAGGGGATCGCATCGGCTGGGTTGGAAGACCCGATTCGGGGCCATCACGATGCTGGCAAGCCGGTCTTCGGCACCTGCGCCGGGATGATCGTCTGCGACGCGGATCACCTTGGGCTGCTCGACGTGACCGCGCGGCGCAATGCCTTCGGTCGCCAGATGCAGAGCTTTGAGGTCGATCTGCCCGTCGAGGGGATCGGTGAGGAGCCGCTGCGGGCGGTCTTCATCCGCGCGCCCTGGGTCGAGCGCTACGGTCCCGGAGTCGAGGTGCTTGCCTCCTATGAGGGGCATCCGGTGGCGGTGCGCGAGGGGAGCGTGCTCGCTTGCGCCTTCCACCCCGAGCTGACCGACGACTCGAGGCTGCACGCACTGTTCATGGCGATAACCACCAAAGCGCAAAGCGATGCGCGTGAGAGGGCGGAGACTTGAGAGACCCGAGAGCGGAACGGCTGGCGAAGATCCTGGTCGGCTACTCGACCGAGGTGAAGGAGGGCGAGGTCGTCTCGATCGACGGCGAGAGCGCCGCGACGCCGCTGCTCCTGGCGGTCTACGAGGAGGTGTTGAAGGTGGGTGCCAACCCGGTCATGAACGTCTCCCTCGAAGGACAGAGCGCCGCGTACTTCAAGCACGCATCGGACGCTCAGCTGGAGTGGATCTCACCGACCTCGGAATGGCTGCTCGACAACGTCGACGTGCGGATCGCGATCGGCGCCTCGACCAACACCCGCGAGCTCTCCGCGGTGCCCCCGCAGCGCCAGTCGCGCCGCCAGATCGCCACCGGCGAGCTGCTCGGGCGGGCGATGGAGCGCAGCGCCAAGGGCGAGTTCCGCTGGTGCTACACGCTCTTCCCGACCAACGCCTACGCCGCGGAGGCAGAGATGAGCCTGGCCGACTACGAGGACTTCTACTACGGCGCCTGTCTTGCCGACGACGAGGACCCACTGACCGCCTGGCAGCGCGCTTCGGCCGAGACGACGCGGCTCGCCGGGTGGATCGAGGGGCACGAGGAGGTGCGGGTCACGGCGCCGGGCACCGACATCAGGCTGGGGATCGCCGGCCGCACGTTCATCGCCTGCGACGGTCGCCACAACATGCCCGACGGCGAGTTCTTCACCGGGCCGGTCGAGGACTCGGTCGAGGGGGAGGTGACCTTCCACCTGCCGGCGACGATCGGCGGTCGCGAGGTCGCCGGCGTGCACCTGCGCTTCGAGGCGGGCAGGGTTGTCGACGCGAGCGCCGAGCGCGGCGAGGAGTTCCTGATCGAGTTGCTTGACACCGACGACGGCGCCCGCCGCCTCGGTGAGCTCGGGATCGGCACCAACTACGCGATCGACCGCGGCACCCGCGAGGTGCTGCTCGACGAGAAGCTCGGCGGCACCGTCCACATGGCGGTCGGCAAGAGCTATCCCGAGTCGGGCGGCGTCAACGAGTCGGCCGTGCACACCGACCTGGTCTGCGACCTACGCCTCGGCGGCAAGCTCGAAGTCGACGGCACGGTGATGCAGGAAGACGGCAAGTTCATCGTCTGACTACTGGTTCGGCAAGGGGGATCCGGCGAGCAGGAAGAACCAGCTGACGAAGACGGCGCCGGCGAGCAGCACCGAGCCCATCATCACCGCCTCGACCACGGTGGTGGTCCCCGCGTCGCCACCGCTGTCGCGCATGCTCTTCAGCCAGGTCGGCCGCATCGGCGCCAGCCGGTTGGTGCCGGTGATCCGCATGTAGAGGGCGTTGAGGCGACCGATCAGCCAGGCGTCGAGCACGACAGTCAGGACGATCCCGATCGCCACCACGGCGTAGGGACCCGCGGCCGGGAACTGGGTCGAGGCGACCTTCGAGCCGATCCAGAGCCAGCCCACCGGGATCGCCGTCCATAGCGCCAGGGCGGTGAGCAGCATGACGACGAAGACAAAGCTCGCTGCCAGCCCGGTGGCCGCGTTGGTTGCCCGTGGATGCGCTGCGGTCTCTGAACTCATTCTCCAATCCATAGAATGGCAAACGATGTCCGGGCATTCGAAGTGGTCCTCGATAAAACACAAGAAGGGCGCTGCCGACGCCAAACGCGGCAAGCTCTTCACCAAGCTGGCGCGGGCGATCACCGTCGCCGCCCGCGACGGTGGCGGCGACCCCGACAACAGCCCGGCCCTGGCGACGGCGATCCAGAAGGCGCGGGACGCCTCGATGCCCAAGGACAACATCCAGCGGGCGATCGACCGCGGCACCGGCGAGGGGGCCGACGCCACCGCGATCGAGAGCGTCGTCTTCGAGGGTTATGGGCCGGGCGGCGCCGCGATCCTGGTCGAGGCGCTGACCGACAACCGCAACCGCACCAGCGCCGAAGTGCGCCACGCCTTCAGCAAGCACAACGGCAGTCTCGGCGAGCCGGGGTCGGTCGCCTGGATCTTCGAGAAACGCGGCGTGCTCGCGGTCGACGGCGCCCGCTACGGCGAGGACGATCTGATCGCGGCGATCGACGCCGGCGCGGAGGACGTGCGCGAGGAGGGGGATCTGCTGCGGGTGCTCTGCGAGCCGGCCAGCCTCAGCGCGGTCCGCGAGGTGCTGGAGGCCGGCGGGGTCGAGATCGAGTCGGTGGACGTGACGATGGAGCCGAAGAGCACGGTCGAGGTCAAAGGCAACGAGGCAAAGTCGTTGCTCGGCCTGATCGAAGACCTCGAAGAAGACGACGATGTCAACGAGGTCCACGCCAACTTCGACATCCCCGACGAGGTCCTGCAGCAGCTCGCGGCTTAAAGGCATCCGGTCTTTCTCCCAGAATCACTTCCTATGCAAGTGGTGATGGGGATCGACCCCGGCGCAGCCAACCTCGGCTTCGGCATCGTCCGGATCGAGGGCAATCGCATGGTCGCCCTCGACGGCGGCGTCGTCGAGACGACGGCCGAGCTGCCGATGGAGCGCCGCCTGGAGCGGATCCACGGCTCCCTCGCCGAGCTGATCGCCTGGCACGAGCCGAAGGCGATGGCCGTCGAGGATGTCTTCTTCGGCAAGAACGTGCAGACGGCGATGACCGTCGGCCGCGCCAGCGGCGTGGCGATGCTCGCCGCCGCGCAGGCCGGCATCGCCTGCTTCACGTACACGCCGCAGGCGATCAAGATGGCCGTCTGCGGCAGCGGCGCCGCCGGCAAGAAGCAGGTGCAGAGGATGGTCGGGACCCTGCTCGGCCTGCCCGAGCTTCCGACTCCCGACCACGCCGCCGACGCGCTTGCCGTGGCGATCTGCCACGGCGGCGGCAGCGGCCGCCGCGAGGCCATTGAGATGGCGGAGGGAGTCGCTCCGTGATCGCGGCGGTGCGCGGTGAGGTGATGGTGCGGCGGCCCGATCACGTCGTGATCGACGCCGGCGGGGTCGGCTACCGGCTCACGGTCTCGGCCGAGACGCTGAAGGCGGTGCCGGCGACCGGTCGCGAGGCCTTTCTGCACGCCGAGCTGGTCTCGCGCGAGGACTCTCTGGCCCTGTTCGGCTTTGCCTCCGAGGAGGAGCGCGACCTCTTCGGGCAGCTTGTCTCGGTCAGCGGCGTCGGGCCGAAAGTCGCGATCTCGGTGCTCTCCGGTGGCCCGGCGCGGGAGCTGCTGCGCGCGATCGCCGCCGGCGACGCGAAACGATTTCAGGCGGCACCGGGGATCGGCAAGCGGACCTCGGAGCGGATCATCGTCGAGCTGCGCGAGAAGGTCGCCGGAGCCCTGGAGGAAGAGGTGACCCTGGCCGCCGGTGACGACGACCCGCGCGCCCTCGCCCGCGATGGCCTCGTCAACCTCGGCTACGCGCCGCTGGAAGCCGAGCAGTTGCTCGACGGGATCGACGGCGGCGACGCCGAGGAGCTGCTGGCCAGCGCGCTGCGCAGGGCCGGGAGCGGGAGAAAGGCTGCATGAGCGAGAACCGGATCCGCACGCCCGGCATCGACGGCGACGATGGCGAGCCTGAGGTCCGCATCCACGACGCGCGCGCCGACATCCCCGACGAAGACCTCGACCGCTCCCTTCGCCCACCGTCCCTCGCCGACTTCGTCAACCAGGTACAGGTGACCGAGCAGCTGGCGATCTTCATCGAGGCGGCGAAGCGGCGCGGCGAGCCGCTTGACCACGTTCTGCTGGCCGGGCCCCCGGGACTGGGCAAGACCTCGCTGGCCCACATCGTCGCCGCCGAGATGGGGGTGCCACTCGTCCAGACCGCCGGCCCGGCACTGGAGCGCAAGGCCGACGTCGCCTCCTTTCTCACCGCGCTCGAGCCCGGCAGCGTCTTCTTCGTCGACGAGATCCACCGGCTCGGCCGGGCGGTCGAGGAGACGCTCTACCCGGCGATGGAGGACGGTGAGCTGCCGGTCGTGCTCGGCCAGGGCGCCGGCGCCCGCACCGTGACGCTGCCGCTGCCGCCGTTCACGCTGGTCGGCGCGACCACCCGGGCGGGGCTGCTGACGACGCCGCTGCGCGACCGCTTCGGCGTCAGCCACCGGCTCGAGCACTACGAGCCCACTCATCTGGCCGAGATCATCGAGCGCTCCGCCGGCATCCTCGAAGTCGAGATCGACGCCGAGGGGGCGCGGATCATCGCCGGCCGCTCGCGCGGAACCCCGCGGGTCGCCAACCGGCTGCTCAAGCGGGTGCGCGACTTTGCCGAGGTCAAGGGCACGGGCAGCGTCGATGCCGAGGTGGCAGCCGCGGGGCTGGAGATGCTCGAGGTCGACGCCGGCGGGCTCGACCGCAGCGACCGCAGCCTGCTCGACACGGTGGCGAACAAGTTCGCCGGCGGCCCGGTCGGCCTCTCGACCCTCGCCGTCGCGATCGGCGAGGAGCAGGACACGATCGAGGACGTGCTCGAGCCCTACCTGCTCCAGCAGGGCTTGCTGAAGCGGACTCCGCGCGGCAGGGTGCTGACCGAGCGGGCCTACGAGCACCTCGGGATTCCGATGCCGGACCGAGCGCGCAGTCTGTTCTGAGCGGACTCTCAGTAGCCTGTGGTGGGATGCCTTTCTTCATCTGCCCCAACTGCGGGAACAGGGAGCTGAGCGCGGACCGGACAGCCGGTTTCAGCAGCCGTCCCAAGGGCTGCTCCAAATGCGGCTTCGGCTTCGTCTTCGAGCTGCTCGACGACTACTACCCGGCGCCGAACGCGGCCTTCTTCGTCTGCGATCAGCAGGCGCGGGTGATCGACGCCGGGCGTGGCAGCTTCGAGCTCACCGGGCTGACCGACGAGGACGTGATCGGCCGTCCCGTCAAAGAGGTCCTCGGCCTGCAGTGGGAAGCCGAGGACAACGGCGACCCGATCGAGACCTCGCTCGAGTGGGGGGTTCGCTCGCTCGGCAAAAAGGTCTCGGTGAACGCCGAGGGAGACCTGCCCGCCGAAGCGGTCGCCGACGTCTTCCCCGCCTACGACGACGACGGCGGCCTGCTGATCGTCCTGACGCCGGAGAGCTGAGCCGGTGAAACGGCGCAGAAACCTCTTCATCCTGCTCTTCGTACTGGCGCTGATCGCCGTCTCGGCGCTGGTCATCGCCAGCAAGCCGACCAAACTCGGCCTCGATCTGAAGGGTGGCGTCCAGCTCGTTCTGCAGGGGCGGCCGACGCCCCAGCAGCCCACCATCGACAACGCCTCGATGGAACGGGCGGTGGACATCATCCGCTCGGGTTGCGATCAGCTCGGCGTCTCGGAGATCGAAGTAGCCCGCGTGGGCAACGACCAGATCCAGGTTGGGATTCCGGGAGCGACCAGCGTCGGCAAGGCGACCGAATGCGCGACCAAGCCCGCCCGTCTTTATTTCTTCGACTGGGAACCGAACCTGATCGGTCGCTCCAAGGCGATCGGCGGGGTCCCCGGTCGCGAACCGCCGAAAGCGGCGATCGAAGAAGCCACCGAAGAATGGAAAGCGGCGGGGCGCAATCCCTCCAAAGCGGAAAACGGGCAGCTGGTCGCGGCGGGCGCCTTTGCTTCGGAGTACAACGCGGCAAAAGTCGCCTCTGAACAGAAGCCGGTTCCCGACTGCGAAAAGTGCAGCCAGTCGACCACCTACTACCTCTTCTCCAAGCTGCCCCCGCATAAGTTGATCGACGGCCCGGAGTTCACTCGGGAAGACCTCTACATCGACCCCAACGGCGAAAAGCGCCCCCAGAGCGCGGGCACTGTGGTCAAGGTGCCGCAGGGGACGATCGTGATCTCCGAAAAACCGAGCGATAACAAGGGCCAGACGATCGAAGACGCCGCGCCGGGCTGGTACCCGTTCAAAGACAATCCGGCGCTCTCGGGGACGGAAATCACCAACCCGAAGGCCGAACAGGGGGAAACCTCTGGCCCCGCCGTCACCTTCCAGTTCAGCGGACAGGGTCGCGAGGCATTTCAGGAAGTCACCCGCCAGATCGCCCAGCGTGGGCAGGCGCGGGCGATCGGGCCCGCATCCGGAGAACAGGCTGAATTGCTCTCCGGCCACTTCGCCGCCGTCCTCGACAACGAAGTCAAGACGCGGCCGATCATCAACTTCTCGGAAAACCCCGACGGGATCGACGGCCGCACCGGCGCCCAGATCTCAGGCGGCTTCAACGGTCTCGAAGACGCCCAGGACCTTGCCACTTTCCTGCAGCGCGGCGCGCTACCGATCAACCTCAACCTGATCAGCCAGTCTCAGGTCTCGGCGACGCTCGGCAGCCAGGCGCTCCACGCCGGCATCAAGGCCGGCATCATCGGCCTCGCCCTCGTCGCCATCTTCCTGCTGCTCTTCTACCGCGTCCTCGGCCTGATCGCGGTGATCGCCCTCGGCGCCTACGGGGTGATCTTCTTCGCCCTGATCAAACTGATCCCGATCACGATGACGCTGCCCGGGATCGCGGGTCTCGTGCTGACGATCGGGGTCGCGGCCGACTCCAACATCGTCATCTTCGAGCGGATCAAGGAGGAGGTGCGCGCCGGGCGCCCGATGGCGGCCGCGATCGCCGCGGGCTACCGCCGCGGCATCGCGACGATCGTCGACGCCAACGTCGTCACCCTGCTCACCGCCTTCATCCTCTTCGTCCTCGCGACCGCCGGGGTCAAGGGCTTCGCCTTCACCCTCGGTGTCGGCACGATCGTCTCGCTGCTGACCGCGGTCGTCTTCACCCAGGCGTTGCTGCTCAGCATGAGCCGCTCGCGACTGCTGCGCTCACCGGCCGTATTGGGGGCGTCGCGCGAGCGGATGCGCTGGCACTTCGACTTCATGGGGGCCAGCCGCTGGTTCTTCACCCTCTCCGGATGCATCCTGCTGATCGGCGCCCTGGCGCTGGCCACCAAGCAGCTCAACTTCGGCATCGACTTCGAGTCGGGCACCCGGGTCGAGGTCGCGCTGACCAAGCAGACCGACGAGGAAGGCGTCCGCGAAGTGCTCGACAGCGCCGGGGTCTCCGGAGCCGAGGTCCAGCGAGAGAGCAACCCGGGCCTCGGCCCCAACGTCTTCCTGATCCAGTCGAGCACGCTGAAGCCGAGCCAGATCAACAAGATTCAGAAAGAACTGGAGCGCAGCTACGGCGTCGAAGCGGACGGCTTCGACAGCACCAGCGTCGGCCCGACCTTCGGCGCCACGGTGGCCAACAGCGCCCGTAATGCGCTGATCTTCTCGCTGCTGGTGATCTGCGCCTACGTCGCTTTTCGCTTCGACCCGAAGTTCGCTGTCCCGGTCCTGATCGCGATCTTCCACGACATCCTGATCACCGCGGGTGTCTACTCGCTCACCGGCCGGGAGGTGACGAGCGGAACGGTCGCCGCTTTCCTGACGATCTTGGGCTACTCCTTATACGACACGATCATCGTCTTCGACCGCATCCGCGAGAACCTGCCGCGGATGCCGCGGGCAGCCTTCTCGCAGATCGTCAACCGCTCGATGAGCGAGGTGCTGACCCGTTCCCTGGCGACCAGCTTCACGACCCTGCTCGCCGTGGTCTCGCTGCTGATCTTCGGCGGCGCGACGCTGCAGGACTTCGCCTTCGCGATGATGGTCGGGATCATCTCCGGCACCTACTCCTCGATCTTCATCGCCTCGCCGGTGCTGACCGCCTGGAAGGAACGCGAGCCGGGCTACGCGCGGCGACGGTTGCGGATCGCCGAGGTCGATGGCACCGTTCCCGCCTTCGCCGACGAGGTTGCGCTGGCAAAGCTGAGCGACGACAGCGAGTCCGAAGCCGAGCTCGAGGGGGAGCTTGCCGCGGTCGCCGTGGCGGATCCGCCACGCGCCGATGGCGGCGACCCGTCGTCGAATGGCGAGAGCACCGTCCCGGCTGAACCGGTCGAACCGGTCGACCCGGAGAAGGCGGCACGGCAGGAACGCAACGCGCAGCGGCGCGAACGTCGCAAACAACGCCGCAAACACGGGAGGAAGCGTTAGGTCATGGCCCTGCTGGTCTGGTTCACGATGGGGATCGCCCTCTGGCACTTCACGGTCTTCCTGCCCGATCGCTTCTGGCAGGGCATCGTCGGCGCCTTCCTCGGCTCGGTGATCGGCGCGGTCGTCTTCGGCGCGGTCGTCGAGATCGTCTCCGGTCGCGGTCTCGGCACGACCGACGTGGCGACCGCACTCACCGCGGTTCCCGGCGTCGCGATCGGGCTCGCCGTCGTCTGGGCGATCGGCGTTCGCTCGGAACAAGCGGCCTGAAACGCGCCAAAGTCCGTCCCAGGCACTTCCTAGCCTGGCTGGGTGTCGGAAACCATCCACGCGTACAAGGCCGAGCCGTACGACTATGCCGAGGCGCGCACTCTCAGCGAGGAGCTGGGACTCAGCGAGCCGGTCGCGGTAACCCTGGTTCGACGCGGATACCGGACCCCCGCGGAGGCGCGAGCTTTTCTCGACGCCGACGAGTCGCACGCTCCAGGCGAGTTCAACTCGATGAGCGCCGTCGTCGAGAAGGTCATCGGGGCGATCGGCCCCGGCAAGCGGATCACCGTCCACGGCGACTTCGACGTCGACGGTGTCTGTGCGACGACGATCCTGGTCAGCACGCTGCGTGAGCTCGGTGCCGAGTGCGACTGGCTGATCCCGGACCGGATTGCCGACGGATATGGGCTCAGCGCCGAGAACATGGAGAAGCTGGCGCAGCGTGGCACCGAGCTGCTGATCACCGTTGACTGCGGGATCACGGCTGTCGAGGAGGTCGCCCTGGCGCGGTCGCTGGGGATGGAGGTTGTGGTCACCGATCACCACCAGCCAGGATCGGAGCTGCCCGATTGTCCGATTCTGCATCCTGCCGTCGACGGGTATCCGTTTGAGCAGCTTTGTGGAACGGCGGTGGCCTGGAAGCTGGCCGTGGCCCTGCGGGAGGAGTCGGGGGACCCTCCCCCGGAGACCGTCGCGCAGCGGGAGGGATCGGGTGTCCCTCACCCGGAGACCGTTGCGCAGCCGGTCGCGGATCTGGGTCCAGGCGCGGTCCCTGCAGCCTCCGGGAGAGGGACACCCGATCCCTCTGCTCCAGATGCCGACCTCGACCTCGTTGCTCTCGCTACCGTCGCTGATGTTGTGCCGCTTGTGGGGGAGAATCGCTCGCTGGTTCGGCGTGGGTTGGCTGAGGTTCGGCGGGCTCGACGGCCGGGGATGCGGGCGTTGTTGGAGGCGGCTAAATGCGAGCCGACTCAGGTGGACGAGGGGGATCTGGCTTTTCGGCTGGCGCCCCGGATCAATGCTGCGGGGCGCCTGTATAGAGCCGATGCGGGGGTGGAGCTTTTTCTCACCGAGGACGAGGGGCGTGCGGTTGAGATTGCGAAGGAGCTGAGTCGGGCCAATAGTGAGCGTCGTTCCACTGAGCGGGAGGTGGATAGTGCTGCCGAGGCGGCGCGGCGGGAGTTGCCTGAGGAGTTGCGCGATGGGATGGGTCTGGTTTTGGCCGGCGAGGGCTGGCATCCCGGCGTGATTGGGATCGTCGCTTCGCGGCTGGTTGAGCGGCATCACCGGCCCGTTGTCGTGATTTCGCTCGATGGCGAGGGGGGAGGGCGGGGGTCGGGGCGGAGTATTCCGGGCTTCGATCTACTTGCCGCGCTCGAGGCCTGTGGCGAGCATTTGGAGAGCTTTGGCGGGCACCGGGCTGCCGCGGGACTGCAGTTGCGGGCAGAGAATTTGGAGGGGTTTCGGGCTGCGTTTGCGGCTCATGCCGCTTCGGTGCTCGGCCCAGAGGATCTGGCGCGCACGGAACGGGTCGATGCGATGGTTGGTGGAGCTGGGCTGGGGTTGGAGCTGGCCGAGGAGCTGCGGCAGCTTGCCCCGTTCGGGATGGGCAACCCCGGCGTGCGCCTGCTGGTCCCCTCAGCGCGGGTTCGCGACGTGCGGACGATGGGGAAGGAGGGCACGCACGCTCGCTTCAGCTTGCACAGCGGGGCCCATCGCGCTCTCGGGGTCGCCTTCGGTCGCTCGAAGCTGGGGGTGGGGGAGGACGATCCGGTCGACGCCACCGTGCGCCTGGAGGTCAATCGCTGGAATGGCTCGGTCGAGCCGCGCGTGGTCCTGCGCGAGCTTTACCCGCTTGAGTCCGCGGCCGCCGAGGCAGCCGCGGACGAGCAGTGGTGGCAACGCTTCGAGGCCGAGCTCGCGATGGACCCCGCCAACTCGCCGCCGACGGGCCTAAAAGACGAGTCGGACTTGTCTTATCGGCCCATCGGCCGCGAGGTCGTGCGGCCGCGGAGCTCGCCGGCGGCTGTGGTGGCGGAGTTGGCTTCGTCGGGCGGGGGTGAGGTGCTTGCTGTGGTCGCCGATCGCGAGCGGCGTGTGGCGCTGGCGGGGGATGGGGTGGTGCTGGCCGACGGCGCGGCGCTCGAGGCCGATCCCGACCTCGCTTCCCGCTTCGAGCACGTCGTGCTCGTCGACCCGCCCGCCTTCGCCCAGCATGAGGATCTGGCGACTCGGCCCACGGCCGAGGGCGGCTATGCCCACCTGGCCTGGGGCGAGGCCGAGCATCGCTTCGCGCTCGCCATGCTCGACGAGCAACTGGCCCGGCGGGTTGTCCTGATCGCCATGTTCAGGGACCTGCGCGAGGCGGGCGAGTCGAGCGGGCCCGAGTTGCTCGCGGCCCTGAAGGGAAGCGGCCCGCACCCCCGCGGCGCCGAGACCGCGGCCCGCTGCCTGCGGGTTCTGAGCGAGCTCGGTCTGGTGCGGGGAACGGCCGCGGGAGGTGACGGCGGCGTCGGCGTCGTATCCTCAGAGGAGACAGAACTGGAGCGCTCGGCCGCATTCCACGCCTACGGCGCTCGCCACCAGGAGGGCGTGAAATACCTCAAACGACGCAAACAGCCTTAGAGCAGCGCGAGCTTCTCGCCGATCTGTTCGCCGTGGTCGAGGAGTTCGATTCGGCGCCGGTGGGCGACGCCGGGTCGAACGGCGCTGCCGCCGTAGCGGTGGCGACGATCGACCGCGCCGCCTTGACGCGCGCCTTCGAGTTCGCCTGCGACCGTCACGCCGATCAGATGCGGCGCTCGGGCGACGAGTTCATCACCCATCCCGTCGGCGTCGCCCAGATCTGCGCCGGCATGCGGCTCGACACCGAGACCCTCTGCGCCGCGCTGCTGCACGACACGGTCGAGGACACGAGCGCCAGCCTGGAGGAGATCCGCGCCGAGTTCGGCGAGGAGGTCGCCCAGCTTGTCGACGGCGTCACCAAGCTGACCGGGATGACCTTCGAGAGCCGCGACGAGCGGCAGGCGGAGAACTACCGCAAGATGATGGTGGCGATGGCCACCGACGTCAGGGTGATCCTGATCAAGCTGGCCGACCGCCTCCACAACATGCGCACGCTGGGCGCGCTGCCGAAGCAGAAGCAGACGGCGAAGTCGCGCGAGACGCTGGAGATCTACGCGCCGCTCGCCCACCGGCTGGGGATCCACGCGATCAAATGGGAGCTCGAGGATCTCGCCTTCGCCACCCTGCACCCGCGCAAGTACAAGGAGATCAAACAACTGGTCGCCCAGCAGCGCGACGAGCGCGAGGTCTACGTCAACCAGGCGGGCGAGTTCCTCGGCCGGGAGCTGGAGGCTGTCGACATCGAAGCTGAGATCTCCGGCCGCGCCAAGCACTTCTACTCGATCTACACGAAGATGACCAAGAAGGGCCGCGAGTTCAACGAGATCTTCGACCTGACCGCGATGCGCGTGATCGTCGGCTCGGTCAAAGACTGCTACGGGGCGATCGGGGTCATCCACTCGCTCTGGAAGCCGCTGCCCGGGCGCTTCAAGGACTTCGTCGCGATGCCGAAGGCCAACATGTACCAGGCGCTGCACACGACGGTGATCGGGCCGGAGGGCAAGCCGCTCGAGATCCAGATCCGCACCGGCGACATGCACAGCCTGGCCGAGTACGGGATCGCCGCGCATGTCGCCTACAAAGAGGGTGGCAGCGCCGATCCCAAGCGCGAGAAGATGACCTGGCTGCGCCAGCTGGTCGAGGCGGAGGGCGAGCAGGACCCGGCTGAGTTCCTCGAGTCGCTCAAGGTCGACCTGTTCGAGGACGAGGTCTTCGTCTTCACCCCGAAGGGCGAGGTGAAGAACCTGTCCGCCGGATCGACCCCGCTCGACTTCGCCTACGCGGTCCACACCGATGTCGGCCACCGCTGCGTCGGCGCCAAGGTCAACGGCTCGATCGTGCCGTTGCATTACCAACTGCGCTCAGGCGACATCGTCGAGGTGCTGACGGCGAAACAGAACCGTGGCCCTTCACGCGACTGGCTGAAGCTGGTGCGGACCAGCCGCGCCCGCAACAAGATCCGCGCCTTCTTCAGGGAGGAACGGCGCGAGGATTCTGAGAAGAAGGGCCGCGACGCGCTCGAGGAGGCGCTGCGCAAGCGCGGCCTGCCGATGCAGAAGCTGGTCATGTCGCCGCTGCTCGCCCAGGTGATCCGCGAGATGGGCTTCCACAAGGCGACCGAGTTCTACATCGCCCTGGGCCAGGGCAAGATCTCGACCAAGGCGGTCGCCAACAAGCTGATGCAGCGGCTGAAAGAGGGCGAGGCGGTAGAGGAGGAGCAGCCGATCGGCCTCGAGGGTGCGCGCGAGGACAAGGCGCGGCGGACCAAGGACGCCTCCGAATACGGCATCCGGGTCAAGGGCGCCGACAACGTCGCCGTGCGCCTCGCCAAGTGCTGCCGGCCGGTGCCGGGCGACACGATCGCCGGCTACGTCTCGCTCGGCCGCGGGATCACGATCCACCGCGCCGACTGCAAGAACGTCAAGGCGCTGATGAAGTCGCCCGAACGCTTCGTGGACGTCTCCTGGGTGGGGGAAAACGAGTTCACCTACAAAGTCGAGCTGCAGATCGACGCCTACGATCGCACTCGCCTGCTCGAGGACCTCTCGCGCACCTTCTCCGAGGCCGGGATCAACATCCTCGGCGCCAGCTGCATGACCAAGCACCCGATGGTGAAAAACCGCTTCGTCGTCGAGGTCGGCGACACCGAGCAGCTCAAGCAGTGCATCTCCCGCCTGCGCAACGTCGAGAGCGTCTTCGACGCCTACCGCATTACGCCAACCAGCTGATCAGGCAACGATCGTGAGCGCGCCGGGCGCGACCGCCAGGTCGATGCGGGTGCGCTCACCGATGTAGTCGCCGTCGACCTGGATCGGGAAAGGGCGGTCGATGCCGTCCTTGGTCTGGGAGATCGAGGCGATGCTCGCGCTGGTGACTCCTTCGAAGTGCTCGATCTGGCGGTGGCGCGCCGCCGGCCGCTTCTCGCTGAAGAGGCGTGGGATCAGCGTCGGCATGTCGCGCATCGCGGCGCGCTTGAGGACGCCGAGTGAGAGGCTGCCGTCATCGATCTCGACTCCCTCGCAGACCCGGATCGGTCGGCTGGCGAAGTAGGTGAAGGGGTCGGAGTTCTGGGCCAGGGCGGTGACGCCCTCGGTCGCCTTGCCATCGATCTCGACCCGCAGCCTGACCGGTTTGACCATGTAGTCGCGGTAGAAGGCCGAGATCGCCGCCCAGCTGTAGTAGTAGGGCCCGGCACGGGACTTGAGGCGTGGGTGGGAGTCGACCCGCTTGACCACGGTGGCGTCGATGCCGACGCCGCAGGAGAAGACGAAGCAACGGTCATTTGCTCGGCCCAGATCGATCTTGCGCGGTGCCCACTCGTCGACCGCGGCGAGCAGGTGCTCGGTCGCGTTGACGACGTCGTTGGGGATGCCGAGCGTGCGGCAGACGACGTTGGTCGAGCCGCCGGGCAGGACCGAGACCGGCACGTCGGTTCCGGCGAGCCCGTTGGCGACCTCGTTGAGCGTGCCGTCGCCACCGAAGGCGACGACGATGTCGTAGCCGTGGTCGCGCACCTCGCGGCCTATCTCGGTGGCGTGGTTCTGGGCCTCGGTCGCGACCACCTCGACCTCGTAGCGGCCCTGCAGCGCGTAGACGACCAGGTTCTTGAGCCGGTCGGAGACCGTCGTCGCGTAGGGATTGACGATCAGCAGCATCCGCTTCTTGGCGGGTTTGCGTGCCTTTCCGGAGCCGAGCCTGACCATCGAGCGTTGCAATCTATGCGGCCTGGGTATCGTGCGGGTCATCGCTGGCCGCTCGACACGTGTCCTTGCCGTCGGGACGCTGCTCTCGGCGCTCGCCTTGTGCTTGCTGCTCTCCAGCGCTGTGGCGAAGCCGAGCGGCCCGAGGGCTGAATACACCACGCTCGGCTACAACCGCACGCACGGCTTCTTCTACGGCACGGCCAAGATGCCGGCGAAGACGGACGGCTCCGGCGGCTTTGCCTGCCTTGCCGGCAATCGCCACTTCCCCGATGGCCCGCGCCTGTTGCGGATCTACCGCGTCCTGCCCGGCCCCGACCGGGCGATCTCACCCGACATCGCCGCCGGGGCGACGCCGGAAAACGGCACGCTGGTGTGGAAGTTCGAGCGCAAGCCCGTCCCGACGGGCCGTTACTACGTCGTCTTCGAAGAAGAGATCCCGACCGCGCCATACGCCGCCAGCGAATGCCCCGGCTTCCGCTCGCCCGCGACCCTGCTGCCGCGGCCCCAGCGCTCTAGGTAATCGCCTCGTAGCGGACGACCTCGCCGTCCTCTACTTCGCGCACCCGCCCCTCGTTGAGCAGCAGGTCGGCGTGTCCGATCACCTCCGAGAGGGTCAGGAAGGCCTGGGTGACGGCGACGTCGCCCCAGATCGCCTGGGCGATCTCGTAGCCCGTGCGGGGCCGCTCGGCGATCAGGCCGTAGATCTTCTCCTTGCGCCGCTCGTGCTTGGCGAGGCGGTCGTCGATCAGCGCGACGTGGTCGACAATCGGCTCGCCGTGTCCTGAGAGGACGATCTCGGCCGGCATCTCGCGCGTCTTCTTCATCGACTCGATGTAGGTGACCAGCGCCTGGGTGCGCCGCGACGAGCCGTCGAGGGGCGGGGTGATCAACGGGTTGGAGGAGATGTGGGCGATCAGGTGGTCGGCGGCGATCAGGATCTTGCGCTGCTCGTCCCAGAAGACCGTGTCGGATGGGCTGTGACCGGGCCGGTGCAGTGCCTGCAGGGTGCGGTCGCGGAAGGGCATCGACTGGCCGTCCTCGAGCGGCCGCGTCACCTCGGCGCGGGCGCCCCAGCCGCGGAAGCTGCGCGAGACGCTCTGCAGGGCGAACGCCACCTCCTGGGGAATGCCGTTGCGCAGCATCAGCTCGACGGCGAAGGTGTCTTCTCGCTCGGAGTCCTCGCCGAAGTTCGCCAGCCGCTCGGCGGCGAGCCCGAGCGCCGCGACCTCGGCGCCCGAGTGCTCGACGATGATCTCGACCAGCCCGACGTGGTCGATGTGTTGGTGGGTGAGGATGACCAGCTCGAGGTCGTCGATCGAGTGGTTGCGTGCCGCCAACTGGCTCTGCAGCTCGTCGAGCGCCTTGCCCGAGTTGGGACCGGTGTCGATCAGGGTCAGCGGCTCGTCCTCGAGCAGGTAGCAGTTGACCCGCCCCACCGCGAAGGGGGTGGGGATGCGGAGGCGGTGGATGCCGGCCAGTGCGGCCTGCTCGAGCGCCTCCTCCGGCGTGAGCGTCACGCCCGGATCAACCCCAGCAGCTCGTCGCGCTTGGCTTCCATGTCCTCGCGCGAGACGAGCGACTCGAGGTTGAGCCGGAGCAGCGGCTCGGTGTTGGACGGGCGCACGTTGAAGTGCCAGTCCGGGTAGTCGATCGAGATCCCGTCGAGGGTGGTCAGCTCGCCGTCGGAGAAGCGCGCGGCGATCTCCTCCATCTTCGCCTCCTGGTCTGCGACCTCGGAGTTGATCTCGCCGGAGATGAAGTAGCGCGCGCGGAACTCCGCCATCAGCTCGCCGATCGGGCGGCCGTCTTCGGAGAGCAGCTCGAGCATCAGCAGCGCCGGGATCGTGCCCGAGTCGGCGCACCAGAAGTCGCGGAAGTAGTAATGGCCGGAGACCTCGCCGCCGAACACGGCGTCCTCCTCGCGCATGCGCTTCTTGAAGAAGGCGTGGCCGACGCGTGAGAGATCGGAGCGTCCGCCCTCGGCCGCGACCAGATCGGGCACCGCGCGGCTCGAGCGAGGGTCGTAGAGGATCGTCGCGCCGGGATTCCTGGCCAGCGCGGCGCGGGCGAGCAGGGCGCAGATGAAGTCGCCGTCGCAGAAGGAGCCCTCGCCGTCGATGAAGAAGCAGCGGTCGGCGTCGCCGTCCCAGGCGATGCCGAGGTCGGCGCCGGCGGAGCGCACCCGCTCTTCGATCAGCTTGCGGTTCTCGGGCAGCAGCGGGTTCGGCTCGTGGTCGGGGAACTCGCCGTCGGGCTGGAAATACATCTCCTCGAGCTCGAGGCCGAGCTTGTGCAGGATCGGGCCGACCATCGGCCCGGCCATGCCGTTGCCGCCGTTGACGACGACCTTGAGCGGCTTCACCGCGGCCGGATCGATGAAAGAGAGCGCGTGCTGCCTGTATTCGTCCCAGACGTTGACCTCCTCGAAGGAGCCGCCGCCGGGGGCGGAGCCGAGGCCGGCCTCGATCTCGCGCCGCACGTCGCCGATGCCGGCGTCGCCCGAGAGCGCCAGCGCCCCCTCGCGGACGAGCTTGACGCCGGTGTAGGCCTTCGGGTTGTGCGAAGCGGTGACCATCGCGCCGCCATCCAGCTCCCGCGAGCCGACCAGGTGGTAGAGCATCTCGGTGGCGACCATGCCGGCGTCGAGCACGGTTACGCCCTCGAAGATCAATCCGTCGCGCAGCTCCGCCGCCATCGCGGGCGCGGTCAGCCGCATGTCGCGGCCGAGCCCGACCCGCAGTTCGCTCGGCTGCTTGCCGCGCAGACGCGCCAGCACGCGGGCGAAGGCGCGGCCGACGGCGAGCGCCGTCGTCTCGTCCATTTCCTCGCCGTAGAGGCCACGGATGTCGTAGGCCTTGAAGATCTGGCTCGGGGCCAGTGGGGCGACCTCGGTCATCTCAAAACGCTCCTCTCAGCGCCTCGAAGCTCTGCTCGAGCGTCTGCGGCATCACTTTGGTGTCGGCGATCACCGGCATGAAGTTGGTATCGCCGCCCCAGCGGGGGACGACGTGGAGGTGGATGTGGTGCTCGACCCCGGCGCCGGCGACGCGGCCCTGGTTGAAGCCGACGTTATAGCCGTGCGGGTCGTAGACGTCCTCGAGGCGGCTCATCGCCCGCTGCGCCAGCGACATCATCTCCGCCACGGTCTCGCCGGGCAGATCTTGAATGCGGCCGATGTGCTCGTAGGGGGCAACCATCAGGTGCCCGTTGGTGTAGGGGAAGAGGTTGAGGATCACGAAGCAGCTCTGGCCGCGATGGACGATCAGGTTCGCCGCGTCGTCATCCGCCGCCGGCTTGGCGCAGAAGATGCACTCCTCCTCGTTGTCCTTGGACGCGTCCTTCACGTAGGCGAGGCGCCAGGGCGCCCAAATCCGAAAGTTGGCCACAGGACGCGCATCCTACGGCCAAGCCGCCCCCGGACGCGGGAGTCGGGGCCAGTCGCAATCTGATTCTTCTGGCCCCGACGGGAGCAGAGGAGGCGGCGTCTTATTTCAGAGCCAGCCGCGCTTGCGGAAGTAGGCGACCATGCCGACGAGGATCGCGACCATCGCGCCGACGACGATCCAGAACCCGGTGATGCTCTGCTCGCCGGGCACGTGCGAGTTCATCCCCCAGATGCTCGCCAGCAGGGTCAGCGGCAGGACGATCACGCTGATCGAGGTGAGCACGCGGAGGATGTCATTGACGCGGTGCGAGATCACCGACTCGTTGGTCTCGGCCAGCGAGTCGACCACCTCCTTGTAGTTCTCGAGCATGTCCCAGATCCGCTCGTGGGCGTTGACGATGTCGTCGAAGTAGATCTCCAGGTCGAGGTCGGTGGCCAGGTAGCGCTGCTTGACCTTCTCCAGGTCGCGCAGCACGGGGCGCTGCGGGCGGATCACCTTGCGGAAGTTGATGATCTCCTGCTTGACGTTGGAGATGTCACGCACGACCTCTTCGGAGCGACCCTCGAAGATGTCGTCCTCGAGCGCGTCGAGCTTGTTGCCGATCTTGCGCAGCATCGGGAAGCAGTAGTCGAAGCTGTCATCGACGAGTCGGTAGAGCAGGTAGCCCGATCCGCGCGCGAAGAGCTGATCGCGCAGCTCCTCCTTGGTCCGGCAGCGCTCGAAGAGGTACTCGACCGGTTGCAGCGGTTGGTTCGGGATCGTCACCACATAGCCGGGGCCGACGAAGAGGTCGAGCTCGCCGGTGCCGAGCCGCCCGACCGCGGGGTCGAAGACCGGGAAGTGGAGGACGATGAAGAGGTAGTCGTCGTAGACGTCGATCTTCGGCCGCTGGTTGCGCGAGAGCACGTCCTCGAGGTCGAGCGCGTGGAAGTCGAAGTTTTCCTCCAGCCAGGTGCGCTCGAGCGCACCTGGGCGCTCGATGTTGACCCAGCGCAGGCCGGAGGAGTCGATCTGCTCGACGTCCGGGGTCTGGGGCTCAGGCTGCGATGCCGTCGAGGCGAGCGCTTCGCGCCGGGCAGCCCGTCGCAGCCGTGGTTTCGGAAGGTTCGGCATCGCTCGGGCTCATCTTCTCGTCGGCGTTCGCGGGCATTGTCACGTGCAGGTTAAACGGCTGCCCCGCGCGGCGAGCATGATCGCTGTCATCGCCTCATTGTGATTCCCATTTTGGTTCCCATTGCCGATCTGAGCGTTGCTATAGTCAGGGGCACATAAGCGCCACATCTAGAGGGGTGGAGGGACTGGCCCGCAGAAGCCCCGGCAACCGCCCCGGACCACTGGTCCGGGAGAGGTGCCAACTCCAGCAGGTTCCCGGAAGTTCGGGACCTGGAAGATGTGGGGAGACGTCCGATCGGACCTCTGCCCCACAAGGCGGAGGTTTTTTTCTAGGTCAAGGAAAGAGGTAGATCGGATGTCAGTCGAGAGCTTGAAGTGCAAGGAGTGCGGGGCGACCTACGAGCTCGGCGCCAGCTACGCGTGCGAGAACTGCTTCGGGCCGCTGGAAGTCACCTACGATCACTCGGGGCTCGACGCCACCGAGGCGAAGCGCCGGATTCAGGCCGGCTCGCAGGGGATCTGGCGCTACGCCGATTTCCTGCCCTTCACCGGCAGCCCAAAGGACCCCCTGGAGCCGGGGCTGACCCCGCTGCTGCGCGCCGACCGCCTCGCCGAGCGGCTCGGTCTCGACGCCGAGATCTGGATCAAGAACGACGCCGCCAACCCGACCCACTCGTTCAAGGACAGGGTCGTCGCGGTCGCGGTGGCGAAGGCGCGTGAGCTCGGCTTCGAGACCGTGGCCTGCGCCTCGACCGGCAACCTGGCCAACGCGGTCGCCGCCCACGCCGCCGCCGCCGGGCTCGAGTCCTACGTCCTCGTCCCCGCCAACCTGGAGGAGCAGAAGCTGCTCGCCACGGCGATCTACGGCACCAACCTGGTCGGCGTGCGCGGCAACTACGACGCTGTCAACCGGCTCTGCACGCAACTGGCCGAAACGCGGCCCTGGGCCTTCGTCAACGTCAACCTGCGTCCCTACTACGCCGAGGGCTCGAAGACGCTCGCCTACGAGACCGCTGAGCAGCTCGGCTGGGAGCTGCCCGACCGGGTGGTCTGCCCGATCGCCTCCGGCTCGCTCTTCACCAAGGTCGCCCGCGGTTTTCAGGAGTGGACCGACCTGGGCCTGATCGAGGGCGAGCAGCCTGTCTTCAACGGCGCCCAGGCGCTCGGCTGCAGCCCGGTCGCGACCGCCTTCGCCGAGGGCTGGGACGTCTGCAGGCCGCAAAAGCCGGAGACGATCGCCAAGAGCCTGGCGATCGGCGACCCGGCTGACGGCCCTTACGCGCTCGAGCAGGCGCGGCGCAGCGGCGGCGCGATCGATTCGGTCACCGACGAGGAGATCCGCGCCGGCATCCGCCTGCTGGCGGAGACGACGGGGATCTTCACCGAGACCGCCGGCGGTGTCACCGTCGGCGTCCTCGCCAAGCTGGCCGAGCGCGGCGACATCGGCGCCGGCGAGCGAGTCGTCGTCTACATCACCGGCGAGGGCCTGAAGACGCTGGACGCGACGCGCGATAGTTTCCACATGCACGAGATCGACCCCGATCTGGAGAGCTTCGAGTCCGCGTTCGAGCACCGGGAGGTAACCGTCTGATGGCAGTCACCGTGAAGATTCCAACCCAGCTGCGCGCCGCGACCGGGGGGGAAGCCGAGGTCGAGGTCGTCGGCTCGACCGTGGGCGACGCCCTCGATGCCCTCTTCGAGGCGCACGGGGACCTGCGTGAGCGGATCACCCAGGACGGCGATCTGCGCCGCTTCGTCAACGTCTACGTCAGCGGCGAGGACATCCGCTTCCAGCAAGGCCTGGAGACGGCGATCAGCGAGGGCGACGAGGTAACGATCCTCCCGGCAGTGGCGGGTGGTTAGGGGCCATCTCTACGGGGGTTCCACTTAACTTTTTCGAGGATCGTCAGATGGCTGACGCCTCGGGCGAGTTCCCGCGAAAAAGTACAAGACGTTCCACTTCTATCGAGATGGCCCCTGAGTTCGCCACCATCAGGAAGTGATGGGGAAACCGCCAGTCGTCATCTTGTGCGGGGGGCGCGGCACGCGGCTGCGCGAGCGCACGGAGAATGTGCCGAAGGCCCTGGTTGAGATCGGTGGAATGCCGATTCTCTGGCACGTGCTGGGCATCTACATTGCTCAGGGATTCAGCCGTTTCCTGCTCGCGACCGGGTACTTGGGCGATTCGATCGAGGACTTCGTCGCTAACCATGCATGGCCTGATGGCGTCACGGTCGAGTGCGTCGACACGGGGGTCGATACCCCGACCGGCGGGCGGATCGCGCGCCTTGCCGATCGCCTGCGGAGAGGGACCTTTTGCGTGACCTATGCGGACGGCGTCGCCGACATCGATCTCGGCGCGTTGCTGTCTTTCCACGCCGGACACGGCGCCCTGGCGACGATGACCGTCGTGCGGCCGCACCTGCAGTGGGGGGTGGCCGAGCTGGGGGAAGGGGACCGGGTTGAGGGCTTCGCCGAGAAGCCGCGCAGCGAGCACTGGATCAACGGCGGCTTCTTCTGTCTCGAGCCCGGCGCTCTTGGCTACCTGGACGAGCAGAGCGTTCTCGAGCGCGAGCCACTCGCCAGACTTGCGGCCGAGGGCGAGCTGCGCGCCCACCGCCACGAGGGCTTCTGGGACTGCATGGACACCTACAAGGACGCCGTCGTGCTCAACGATCTCTGGGCCGCCGGCGACGCTCCCTGGCCGACGCCCGTCGAATGGACACTTGACCCCCCTATGAGGGGGACAAGTGACCAGTCAGTGCGTCAGGGGGCCAAGGGGTGAAGGCGCTTGTCACGGGCGCGCACGGGTTCGTCGGCTCGCACCTGGCGCGAGCGCTGCTCGAGCGCGGGGAGGAGGTGCGAGTCCTGGACCGTCCCGCCCCACGGCTCGCCGATGTCGGCGGCGAGCGCCGCTCCGGCCTGGACCTGCTCGGGATCCGCGATCAGGTCGAGCTGGTCGAGGCCGACCTGCGCGACGCCGCGGCGGTCGCGGCGGCGGTCGAGGGATCGGACGCCGTCTTCCATCTCGCCGCCCAGACGATCGTGGGCGTCGCCCGCGACTCGCCGTTGGAGACCTTCGAGGTCAACGTGCAGGGCGCCTGGAACGTCTTCGAGGCCTGCCGCGTGCACGCGGTCGAGCGGATCGTCTTCGCTTCCTCCGACAAGGCCTACGGGTCGAGCCCCGAGCTGCCCTATCGCGAGGACTTCCCGCTGCGCGCGGTCTATCCCTACGACGCCAGCAAGGCGGCGGCGGACACGATCGCGCGCAGCTACGCGACCGCCTACGGCTTGCCGCTGGCCGTGACCCGTTTCGCCAACGTCTACGGCGGTGGCGACCTCAACTTCTCACGCCTGATTCCCGAGACCGTGGTCGCCCTGCTGGACGGCCGGGCGCCGGCGATCCGCTCCGACGGCAGCCCCGAGCGCGACTTCCTCCACGTCGATGACGCCGTCGCCGCCTACCTGGCGATAGCAGGCGCGCTCGACGGCGGCGCGGCGGGGGAGGCCTTCAACGCCGGCGGCGAGCGGCCCCACTCGGTCCGCGAGGTGGTCGAGCTGATTGCCGGCGCGGCCGGGGCTGGAATCGAGCCCGACTTTCAAGGCCAGGGCAACCCCGACGGAGAGATCGATCGCCAGTTCGTCGACTCGGCCAAGCTGCGCGAGTTGACCGGCTGGCGCCCCGGGGTCGCGCTCGAGGACGGCCTGCGCCGCACCCTCGAGTGGTACCGCGAGCATCCCGAGGCCCGGCCCGCGAAGGTGTCCGTTTAGCCATGTGCGGGCGCTTCACGGTCACGGCCAAAGACACCAAGACGATCGCCGATCGCTTCCAGGTCGAGCTCGAACGCTCGCTGGAGCGGAACTCCTCCGGCGAGGCGCCACCGCCTTCGAGGGAGCGGGCGAAGAAAGCCGAATCGGGGCTCGGTCGCTTCAATGTCGCGCCGACGCAGGAGGTGCTGACGGTGCGCTCCTCACCCGATCCCGACGAGGCCGCCCAGGGCGAGCGCGAGGCGCGGCTGATGCGCTGGGGGCTGGTGCCGCGCTGGGCGAAGGACCTCAAGGTCGGCTACCGGATGATCAACGCCAAAGCCGAGAACCTCGACTCGAGCCGGGCCTACGCGCCGCTGGTCGGCAAGTTCCGCCACCGCTGTCTGATCGTCGCCGACGGCTTCTACGAGTGGATGAAGGCCGAGGACCCAAAGCAGCCGCGCCAGCCCTGGCGCTTCACCGTCGACGGCGGCGAGCCCTTCGCCTTCGCCGGCCTCTGCACGCGCAAGGAGTGGGAGGACGAGGAGGACCGCGGCTTCGAGGACGGCTGGCTCTACAGCTGCACGATCGTCACCACGACGCCGAACGAGGTCGTCGCACCGGTCCACGACCGGATGCCGGCGATCCTGCCCAACGCCGAGGCGGAGGCCGCCTGGTTGCGCCCCGACCTCAGCGCCGAGGACGCGATCGCGATGTGCGGGCCGCTGCCGGCCGCGCGGATGGACAGCGCCCCGGCCAACCCGAAGCTGAACAAGGTCGGCAAGGGGATCGAGGGCCCCGAGCTGCTCGTCGCGCCTGGCTAGGACGGACTAGGAGAGCGAGCCCGCGGTACGCACCTCGGCGCCCCCGGTGGCGTTCTCGAGCGTGCAGGCGATGCTTCCCGAGGGAGCCCGCGTGGTCTTCCAGAAGGAGGCGAAGCCCAGGGTCAAGGGCTTGTTGGGGCGCCCCTCGGGCAACCCCCACTGCCAGCCCATCGACCTGGTCCGGTGCTTTTCCCAGGTGCCGACGACACCCTGCAGCGGCGTGTAGACGTCGAAGGCGTCGCCCAGCTCGAGCGAGGCGAATTCGCCGCCGCCGATATGGAACTTCAGCCCGACGCGATCGGGGACGCTCTGCTTGGTGAGGCTCTCTTCGCTGGTCGAGCGGGGAAAGGCGCCACGGTTGTCGCCGGTCCGCGCAAGTTCGGCTCCGCCACCTCGCATCGTGCAATCGACGCGGGCCTGACCGACCGCCGAACCGGCGTCGATCCGCAGCACCGCCGCGAGGCGGAAGAGCCGTTCGCCTTCGATGTTCGCTTCGGTAACGCGCAGCCCCGCGTCTTCCAGCTTCATCGAGCCGCCGCCAGGGATTCTGGCCGGGCTCGAGTCCGGCAGCGCCCCGCGTGCCGTCCATTCGACTTCCACCCAGGCGCCACCGGCCTCGCTCGTGCTGAGCAAAGCGGCGGCGACGGTCGCGATCAGTCCGATCGCCACGACCGCCAACGCCCCCCGCGGCGGGCGGCTGTCCTTGTTCGGCTCCACGAGGGCCGTATTAGACACCACCTAGGGACGTCCTGCGGCGAACTGATTCAGGAGCTGCGGGGAATTGGCACACCCGCGTCTTGTTCCGTTACATGTGGCCTGACACGCTCGGGACATGGCCTCAACCAAGAAGCGTCTCAAAGGAAAAATGCTCCCCCCATCCGATCAACCGGTTTGGCAGCCGCTGCTCGACCTTGCCGGAAAGCAGGTCGAGGACTTCATGTGGATGTTTGAAGTCGAACTGACGGACGGTCGCCGACTGCATGCATACAAGCACTGGTGGACCCGGCGATACATCCACCTGACTCCCGATGGCGATGCGTTCGCCTACGAGTGGCCCGAGACGGAGGGGGATCTCGACGCCCCTGCCTGGTATCGGAAGGTTGACCCGATAGAACAACTCGACTTGGTCCTCCCGCACGGCCCACGACTCAAGGAATACCGCCGGTTCTTGGAACGCGCCCGGCAGGATTCGAACCTGCGGCCTTCCGCTCCGGAGGCGGACGCTCTATCCAGCTGAGCTACGGGCGCTCACGGTCCAGCTTATCCGTCGCCGAAGCCGCCCTCCGCCTTCGCGTAGGCTCGCGGGCCATGGACCTTTCGGTTGCCTTTCTCGGCACGGGCGGCGCCGTGCCCTCGGCGCGGCGCAACACCGCGAGCCTGCTCGTCTCGCGCGGCGGCGAACGGCTGCTGTTCGATTGCGGCGAGGGGACGCAGCGGCAGATGCAGCGCTCGCTCGGGCTGGTCCAGGTCAACGCGATCTACTTCACCCACTTCCACGCCGACCACTTTCTCGGCCTGCCCGGGCTGCTGAAGACGTACGACCTGACCGAGCGCGAGCGGCCGCTGACGATCTACGGCCCGCGCGGCCTGCGCGACCTGATCCAGAGCCTCGGCCGCGTGATCGGCAAGGTCGGCTACAAGTTCGACCTGGTCGAACTGGAGGCCGGCGATGCGATTCCCTGCGACGGAGGCGAGATCCGCTCCTTCCCGGTCGAGCACAGCGTGCGCGCCTTCGGCTACGCCCTGGTCGAGGACGACCGTCCGGGCCGCTTCGACCTCGAGGCGGCGAAACGGCTGGGGGTGAAGGAAGGCCCCGACTTCGCCGCACTGCAGCGCGGCGAGAGCGTCACCGGCTCCTCGGGGTCTGTCGAGCCGGGCGAGGTGGTGGGAGAGCCGCGCCCCGGCCGCACGATCGTCATCACCGGCGACACGGCGCCCTGCCGGGCAACCGTCGAGGCCGCCAAGGGAGCGGATCTCCTCGTCCACGACGCCAGCTTCGCCGAGGAGGAGGCCCAGCGCGCCGCCGACACCGGCCATTCCACGGTCGGCCAAGCCGCCGCCGTGGCCCGCGAGGCCGAAGTCAAGCTCCTCGCCCTGGTCCACATCTCCTCCCGCTACCACGTCGGCAAAGTCCTCGATGAGGCGAAAGAGGTCTTCGATCCATCGGTAGCCCCGAAAGACTTCGACCTGATCGAACTCCCATTTCCGGAGCGCGGTGGGCCCGTTCTTGTTCCCAATGGCGCCCGTGAGCGAGACGAGGACAAATCTTCTCCGTCTTTGCAGGAATAGCCCACCTGCCCTGCGGCGACGTCCGCCGGGAGACCTAAGATCGGTGCCCGAATGGAGGCCGCTCACGTAACAGCCATCGAAGTCGACGAGGCAAGCTTCAAGAGGATCGAGTCAACGATGCTCTATCTCGAGGAGGCTCGAGCGCGAGCTGACCGGGCCGTCGCCGAGATGCGGGAAATCGGCGCCGAGGTTCATTTGATTGAAGCGACCGAGAAGGTGCGCGATGACGTCGCCGATCTGGCTCGTCATTACCGTCACAGAACCTACTTCGCTGCCCCCAGGGCTCAGACGAGCTTCTGAGCAAGACAGATGGCGCTCTCCGGTGAGGAGATCCGCCGCAACCTGACCCGGTTCGCGGCAGACTGGGGCGGCTATCGAGGGACCGAGCGGGCGGAGGCGCAGACTTTCTGTAATGAGCTGCTGGCCTGCTATGGCACGCAGCGCAAAGACGTAGCAACCTTTGAGGAGCGCACCGCTGCGGGGGGTTTCATCGACATGATCTGGCCCGAGATCTGTCTGGTCGAGATGAAGCGACCCAGAGAGGCCGAGAAGCTCGCCGAGCATCGCGAGCAGGCGCTTGACTACTGGAAGGAGGTCAGTCGCCAGGCGGGGGAAAGCGGCAAGCGGGCCCCGGAATGGATCGTCCTCTGTGCGTTTGAGCGTTTCGAGGTGTTCGATCCAGACGCGGGCTGGGACAAGCCCGTCAACGAGTTCCCGTTGGCTGAACTACCGGAGCGCCACGCGTCCCTCGGGTTCCTGGCCGAAGAGAAGCCGTATTTTCGCGCCTCCCAGGCCGACCTGAGCCGCGAGGCAGTCGGTGCTTTGACCGATCTCTACGCAGGTCTGCGAGAGCGTCGTGCCGCCGATCTGGACATGCTGCGGATCTTCATCCTGCAAATCGTCTGGGCGATGTTCGCCGAAGATCTCGACCTGTTGCCGAACAATGTCCTCAGTCGCCTGCTCGAGGGCCTGATTCGGCAGCCGGACCGCTCCAGCGCGGATGATCTCGGGCAACTGTTTCGCTACCTGGCGGAGCGGTCGCCGCGTCCCGCCAAGGGCAGTCTCTACGAGGGAACCCCATTTGCAAACGGCGGTCTATTCGAACACCCCGCCCAAGTGCATCTCACCGTTGATGAGCTGAAGATCCTGCTCGACGCTTGCAATCTCGATTGGCACCAGGTCGAGCCGGCGATTTTCGGATCGATTCTGCAGGGCGCCCTCGGCAAGGACAAGCAATGGGCGCTTGGTGCGCACTACACCTCCGAGGCCGACATCATGAAGGTGGTTGCGCCAACCGTGATCGAGCCGTGGGCGGAACGGATCGGAGGCTTGTCCACGGCCGCGGATGGAGAGGCAGCGTGGCGAGACCTGATGGCCTACGTGGTTCTCGACCCAGCTTGCGGATCGGGCAACTTCCTCTACGTCGCCTACCGGGAGCTGCGCCGTATCGAGCTGGATCTACGGGAGCGCCTGGCCCAGCTCCGAGTAGCCGAGGGCATCGCCGCGCAAGAGGAGATGGCCTTCTTCCCTATCTCGAACATGAAGGGGATCGAGGTCGAGGTCTTCGCGGCCGAGTTGGCCCGGGTAACTCTGTGGATGGGCCACAAGCTCGCTGCCGACGAGATGCGAAAGCATGGCCTCAGCGAGCCGACCCTGCCGCTCGTGAATATGTCCGGCATTCAGCGCGGTCATGCTTTGCGCACCGAGTGGCCGCGAGCAGACGCGATCATCGGCAATCCGCCCTATCACGGGTCGCAGAGACTGCGCAAAGAGCTGGGAGACGAAGAGGTCAAGTTCCTCGAAGGAGAGTTTGGGATCGGCGTCAAGGACTACTCGGTCTACTGGTTTCGCAAGGCTCAAGAGCGACTCGAGCCGGGGGGTCGAGGCGGCCTTGTCGCGACCAATTCGGTGACGCAGAACCGCAACAGGAAGCCGAGTCTGGAGTGGATTGTCGAGAACGGCGGGGTGATAACCGACGCAATCTCAAAGCAGGACTGGACCGGAGACGCCACGGTAAATGTGTCCATCATCAATTGGGTGAAGACGCCGCCCGTCGCCCCGAGTCGGCTCGTCCTCGATGGCATCGAGGTACCCGGCATCACGGCGTCTCTGTTGCCAGCAGGATCAGATGTATCGATAGCTGCAAAGTTGCCGCAGAATGCGGGGGTAGCCTTTCAGGGCCCCATCCCCGTTGGCCAGGGGTTTCTCCTCGAGAGCGACGAGGCGGCAGAGCTCCTCGCCCGAACCGAGGCCGACTACAGCGAGATAGTGCGTCCTTACCTGGTTGGCCGGGACATCGCCGAGGATCCGGCACAGAGGCCGTCTCGCTGGATCGTCAACTTCGCGTCCCGTTCGCTCGAGGAAGCAGAGGAGTGGCCCGCCGCGCTTGATCTCGTGCGAGAGAGGGTGAAGCCGATCCGGGATCGGAACCGACGGAAGACGCGTCGAGAGAAATGGTGGCTGCTCGGCGAGCTTGTGCCGGCAATGAGGGCGGCTCTGGAGCCGCTGGACCGATACATCGGCGGGACGGCTACCGGGAAGCGCCTCTTTTTCTGTTGGGCTGAAGCCCGAACGTGTCCGAGTAACGCCATGAATGTCTTCGCTTTGAATGACGATTACTCGATGGGTGTTCTGTGCTCCGCACCTCATGATGCTTGGGCTTGGGGACAGTCTTCAACGATGAGGGTTGATCTTCGCTACACGCCAACGACGGTTTTTGAGACGTTTCCCTGGCCTGCTGCGCCCGCGGAGCAACGCGACCTGATCGCCGCGGCTTGCCGAAGCGTTTTCGTTCTGCGGGAGAAGCTTTGCGAAGAGAGGGGCATTGGCCTGACGGCTCTCTACAACGAGGTCAACGAAGGAATGCACCGAGAGCTGAAGGGGCTGCATCGCGACCTCGACAAGGCGGTTATCGCCTCCTACGGATGGCCAGCGTCAACTCTGGAATCTCCGGACGATTCGAATCGCCGGCTGCTCGAGCTGAACCGTGCAATAGCCGCGGGCGAAGTTGACTACGACGGGCCGGGTTAGTCCCGGGGTTACATGGGCACCCCGACTACCCATCCGTAGCCGACTGCTACGCTGGCGCCGTCCTTTAACCCGGTCCCGTGAGGCCAGTAAGGAGCAATCAGTGAGCGAGAAGGTCGTGCTCGAGCACGACGATCTGAGGCGGACGCTGCGGCGGATCGCCCATGAGATAGCCGAGGCAAATCCCGAGCCCGAGCATCTCGCGATCGTCGGCATCCACACTCGCGGCGCCGTCATCGCCCGCCGCCTGCATGCCCTCGTCGGCGAGCTGACCGAGGCCGAGACGCCGATCGGCGACCTCGACATCTCCTTCTACCGCGATGACGTCGGCGCCCAGTCGCCGGCGACGCAGCCGGTCGTCCACTCCTCCCACATCGACTTCGACCTGACCGGACGCACGGTCGTCCTCGTCAACGACGTGCTCTTCACCGGCCGCACCGTGCGCGCCGCCGTCAACGCCCTCTTCGACTACGGCCGGCCGCAGCGTGTGCAGCTTGCGGTCCTTTGCGACCGCGGCCACCGCGAGCTGCCGATCCGTCCCGACTACGTCGGCAAGAACCTGCCGACCGCGCGCGCCGAGCGGGTCAACGTGCGGCTCGAGGAGACCGACGAGGTCGACGAGGTGACGATCTCCGAGCCGCGGGCGGCGGAGGCGGCGGTATGAGACATCTCCTGGCGATCAAGGATCTCGACCGCGCCGGGATCGAGGCGATCCTCGATCGCGCCGAGAGCTTCGCCGAGGTCGGCCGCCGCGACATCAAGAAGGTGCCGACCCTGCGCGGCCGCACCGTGGTCAGCCTCTTTTATGAGTCGAGCACGCGCACCAGCGCTTCCTTCGAGCTGGCGGCGAAGCGCCTCTCCGCCGACCTGATCTCGCTCAAGGCCGCGGGCTCCTCGGTCGACAAGGGCGAGTCGCTGAAGGACACATGCGCGACCCTCTCCGCCTACGACCCAGCGGCGATCGTGATCCGCCATCCTTACGCCGGGGCGGCGCAGCTCGTCGCCGGCTGGAGCGAGGCGGCGGTCGTCAACGCCGGCGACGGCAAGCACGAGCACCCGAGCCAGGCGCTGCTCGACCTCTTCACCCTGCGCCGCCGGCTCGACTCGCTCGAGGGAAAGCGGATCTGGATCGTCGGCGACGTCCTCCACAGCCGCGTCGCCCGCTCCAACCTCATCGCCTTCCAGGCGATGGGCGCCGAGGTGACGGTCTGCGGCCCGCCGGCGCTGATCCCGCGCGGGATCGAGCAGCTCGGCTGCGAGGTCTCCTACTCGCTCGAGCGGCTCGGCGAGGCCGATGTCGTCTACGCGCTGCGACTGCAACGCGAGCGCATGGCGGAGAGCTTCGTTCCCTCGATCCGCGAGTACGTGGCCCACTTCCAGATCGACTCGCGCCGGCTCGGCCCACGCCAGCTGCTGATGCACCCAGGCCCGGTCAATCGCGGCGTCGAGCTCTCCGGCGAGGTGATCGACTCGCCGCAGTCGCTGATGACCGAGCAGGTCGCCTCCGGCCTGGTCGTGCGGATGGCGATCCTCTACGAGCTGCTCGCGGCCGGGCCACAGCGTCCGGTCGGCGTCGCGGACGAGCCCGAGCAGAGCCCCACCCCGATCGGACAGCCGGCGTGAATCTCGCCGAGGCGCTTGAGATGCGCTCCGGTGAGGGCGCCGATCTGATCCTGCGCGGCGCCACCGTGCTCGATCCGGTGGCGGGCATCGACGGCACCTACGACGTCGTCGTCCGCTCCGGCCGGATCGCCGAGCTCGCCACGCCTGGAGCCGCCGTCGAGGGACTCGAGGAGGTCGGGGCCGAGGGCCTGCACGCCTTCCCGGCCTTCTTCGACCCGCACGTTCACCTGCGCACCCCCGGACAAGAGCACAAGGAGGACATCGAGACGGGCAGCCGCGCCGCCGCGGCCGGCGGTTACTGCGGGATCCTCGCGATGGCCAATACCGAGCCTCCGGTGAGCACGCCGGCTGACATCGAGGCGTTGCGCGAGGCGGCCCGTGAGGGGGCCTCGGTTCCGGTCGGCTTCCTGGCCACGGTCACCCGCGGCATGGAGGGCGAGGAGCTGACCGAGATGGGGGCGATCCGCGAGGCCGGCGCCGCCGGCTTCAGCGACGACGGCCTGCCGATCAGCAGCGCCCGCGTCCTGCGCCGCGCCCTCCAGTACCAGCAGCTCTGCGGCGGCACGATCGCCCTCCACGAGGAGGATCCTGAGCTCTCCGGCGACGGCGTCATGCACGAGGGGCCGGTGTCCGCCGCTCTCGGTCTGGCCGGCATCCCCTCGGTCTCGGAGTCGACGATGATCGCCCGCGACGCCGCCCTGGCCGGCTACGAGGGAGGGCGGATCCACGTCCAGCACCTCTCCGCCGCCGAGTCGGTCGAGGCGGTGCGCGCCGCCAAGGCCGCCGGGGTGAAGATCAGCGCCGAGGCGAGCCCACACCACCTCTGCCTCACCGACCAGGAGCTGCGCAGCCTCGACCCGCGCCGCTTCAAGATGAACCCGCCGCTGCGCACGGAGGCAGACCGTCAGGCGCTGATCGCGGGCCTGCGCGACGGCACGATCGAGTGCATCGCGACCGACCATGCTCCGCATTCAGCCGAGGAAAAGGAGGTCCCCTTCGAGCAGGCCGCGATGGGGGTGACCGGGTTGGAGACGGCCTTCGCCGCGCTGCACACCGAGCTGGTCCTGCCGGGCACGATCGACCTCGGCCTGCTGATCGAGCGGCTGGCCGGCGGCGCCGCCCCCTTCGACCTCGAGCGCCCGAGCCTCGCGCCGGACAGCGAGGCCAACATCGCCCTCTGCGACCTGAGCGCCAAGTGGACCGTCGGCGAGGACGGCTACGAGAGCCGCTCGCAGAACTCCTGGTGCGCCGGCCGGGTGCTGACCGGCCGGGTGCTGATGACGCTCGCCGGCGGCCAGGTCGCCTACCGGCTGCGCAGCTTCAGTCTCGGGGTCGCGGCATGACCGGCGGCTACGTCCTGCTCGAGGACGGGACCCGCTTCGACGGCGCCCGGTGCGCCGCGGAGGCGGAGATCACCGGCGAGGTCGTCTTCAACACCGCGATGACCGGCTACCAGGAGTCGGTCACCGATCCCTCCTACGCCGGTCAGATCATCGTCTTCACCTATCCGCTGATCGGCAACTACGGCGTCTCCGCCGAGGCGATGGAGTCCGACCGGATCCACGCCCGCGGAGTCGTGATGCGCGATCCGAAGAATCGCGAGGACGTCGCCACCGCCGAGGGTGGCTGGCTCGACTGGCTCGGCGACTGCGGCGTCGCGGCGATCGGCGGCGTCGACACGCGCGCCCTCGTCCGCCATATCCGCGACCGCGGCTCGATGCGCGGCGGGATCTTCTCCGCCGCCACGGCGGAGCCCGAGGCGCGCGAACGGGTCGCCGCCGAGCCGGCGATGGACGGCGCCGATCTGGCCCGCACGGTGACGCCTCCCGAGCCGGTCCGCTTCGAGGGCGATGGTCCCCACGTGGTCGGGATCGACACCGGGGTCAAGCTCAACATCGTCCGCGAGCTGCGCGAGCGCGGTTGTCGCCTCACCCTGCTCCCCTGCACCTCCTCATCGGAGCAGGTGCTCGCCGAGGACCCGGACGTCGTCTTCCTCGCCAACGGCCCCGGCGACCCAGGCGCCCTCGGCTACGTCGTCGACACCGTGCGCGAGCTGGTCGGGCGCAAGCCCCTCTTCGGTATCTGCCTCGGCCACCAGCTGCTCTCCCGCGCGGTCGGCCTGGAGACGTTCAAGCTGCCCTTCGGCCACCGCGGCGCCAACCACCCGGTCAAGGAGCTGGCCGGCGGGCGGATCGAGATCACCGCGCAGAACCACGGCTTCGCCGTGCAGGGGCCGGGCGGCGAGCCGCGGATCGAGACCGACGAGCCGGTCCGCTGGGAGACCGACTTCGGTGTCGCCGAGCTCTCCCACCTCAACCTCTACGACCGCACGGTCGAGGGGCTCGTGCTGAAGGACGTCGCCGCGGCAACGGTCCAGTACCACCCCGAGGCCGGCCCCGGCCCGCACGACGCCCGACACCTCTTCGACGACTTCCTGGAGCTCGCCCATGCCTAAGCGCACCGACATCGAGAAGATCCTCCTGATCGGCTCGGGGCCGATCGTGATCGGCCAGGCGGCCGAGTTCGACTACTCCGGGGTGCAGGCCTGCAAGGTCCTGCTCGAGGAGGGCTACGAGGTCATCCTCGTCAACTCCAACCCGGCGACGATCATGACCGACCCGGAGTTCGCCACCGCGACCTATATCGAGCCGCTGCTGCCCGGCCCGGTGCGGAAGATCATCGAGAAGGAGCGCCCCGACGCCCTGCTGCCCACGCTCGGCGGGCAGACGGCGTTGAACCTGGCGATGGCGCTGTATGAGGACGGCACGCTCGAGCGCTTCGGGGTCGAGCTGATCGGCGCCGACCATGCAGCGATCCGCCGCGCCGAGGACCGCGAGGAGTTCCGCCGCACGATGACCGAGGCCGGCTTGCGGATCCCGTGGTCGATCACGGTCGAGACCCTCGGCGAGGTCGAGACGGCCCTTGCCGAGGGCAAGATCACCCTGCCGGCGATCGTCCGGCCCGCCTTCACCATGGGCGGTCAGGGCGGCGGCGTGGGGAATACCGAGACCGAGCTGCGCCAGGTCGTCAGCGAGGGTCTCGCGGCGAGCCCGATCAACCAGGTCCTGGTCGAGGAGTCGGTGCTGGGCTGGGGCGAGTTCGAGCTCGAGGTGATGCGCGACCGCAACGACAACGTCGTGATCATCTGCTCGATCGAGAACGTCGACCCGATGGGCGTCCACACTGGCGACTCGGTGACCGTCGCGCCGGCCCAGACCCTCACCGACCGGCTCTACCAGGAGCTGCGCGACCAGGCGATCCGGGTGATCCGCGCCGTCGGCGTCGAGACCGGCGGCTCCAACGTCCAGTTCGGCGTCAATCCGGAGGACGGCGAGATCGTCGTGATCGAGATGAACCCGCGGGTCTCGCGCTCCTCGGCGCTGGCCTCGAAGGCGACCGGCTTCCCGATCGCCAAGATGGCGGCGAAGCTGGCCGTCGGCTACGCCCTGGAGGAGATCCCCAACGACATCACCCGCGCCACGCCCGCCTCCTTCGAGCCGACGATCGACTACGTGGTGACGAAGATCCCGCGCTTCGCCTTCGAGAAGTTCCCCGGTGCCGAGGGGCGCCTCTCCACCCACATGCAGAGCGTCGGCGAGGTGATGGCGATCGGCCGCACCTTCGGCGAGTCCTTCGCCAAGGCGATGCGCTCGCGCGAGCTCGACTCCCCGGCCGAGCCGCCGGCCTCCGAAGAGGATCTGCTGGAGGCGATCGCCGTGCCCTGCGCCGAGCGCTTCGACCTGATCCTCGAGGGCTTCCGCCGTGGCCTCGATGTCGAGGCGGTGCACGAGCGTTGCCTGGTCGACCGCTGGTTCCTGCGTGAGCTGCAGACCCTCGCCACCGAGGGCGATGGCACCGAGGGGCTCGTCCGCACCTACAAGGCGGTCGACACCTGCGCCGCCGAGTTCGAGGCCGCGACTCCCTACTACTACTCCGCGCACGAGCGCCCGGGCCGGGACGGCACCGCTGCCTCGGAGGTGCGCCGCGGCGAGCGCGACTCGGTCGTCATCCTCGGCGCCGGCCCGAACCGGATCGGCCAGGGGATCGAGTTCGACTACTGCTGCGTGCACGCGGCGATGACCGTGCGCGAGCTCGGCCGCGATGCGGTGATGATCAACTGCAACCCGGAGACGGTCTCGACCGACTACGACACCTCCGACAGGCTCTACTTCGAGCCGCTCACCGCCGAGGACGTGCTCGCCGTCTGCGAGCAGGAGCGACCCGAGGGCGTGATCGTCCAGTTCGGCGGGCAGACGCCGCTGAAACTGGCCCGCGCCCTCGAGCAGGCGGGCGTGCCGCTGCTCGGCACCCCGGTCGACGCGATCGACCTGGCCGAGGACCGCGGTCGCTTCGGCGCCCTGCTGCGCCGACTCGGCATCGAGCACCCGCCCTACGGCACCGCGCTCTCGGCCGAGGAGGCGACGGTGATCGCCGAGGAGGTCGGCTTCCCGCTGCTGGTCCGGCCCTCCTACGTGCTCGGCGGCCGGGCGATGGAGATCTGCTACTCGACCGAGAACCTCAACGCCTACCTGCAGGCGCACGTCAAGGCCGACCAGGAGCACCCGCTGCTGCTCGACCGCTTCCTCGAGAACGCGATCGAGATCGACGTCAACGCGCTCGCCGACGGCGAGGACGTCCACGTTGCCGGGATCATGCAGCACGTCGAGGAAGCCGGGGTCCACTCCGGCGACTCGGCCTGCGTGATCCCGCCGCTCTCGATCGGCGAGGAGATGCTGGAGCAGATCCGCGCGACGAGTAGTCAGATCGCGCTGGAGCTGGGCGTGATCGGCCTGATCAACATCCAGTACGCGATCGCCGGTGGCCGGCTCTACGTGATCGAGGCCAACCCGCGGGCCTCGCGCACGGTGCCCTTTGTCTCCAAGGCGACCGGCGTGTCCCTGGCCAAGGTCGCCGCGCGGCTGATGCTGGGCGAGAAACTGGCCGACCTCGACCTGCCCGCACCGCCCAGCGGCCACGTCAGCGTCAAGGAGGCGGTGCTCCCCTTCGCCCGCTTCGCCGGGGTCGACTCGGTGCTCGGGCCGGAGATGAAGAGCACCGGCGAGGTGATGGGCATCGCCGCCGACTTCCCGACCGCGTTCGCCAAGGCGCAGGCCGCCGCCGGCGTGCTGCTGCCCACAAAGGGGGCCGTCTTCATCACCGTCACCGACACCGACAAGCCGGCGGCGACGCAGATGGCGGCCCGATTCCACGACCTAGGCTTCGAGCTGATCGCGACCGGCGGTACGGCACAGTCGATCTCTTCGATGGGAGTGCCGGTGACACGGATCAACAAGGTCGGCGAGGGCTCGCCCCACGTCGTCGACCTGATCCGCGAGCGCCGCTGCGACCTGGTGATCAACACGCCGACCGGCTCGGGCGCCCGAGCCGACGGCCAGGCGATCCGAACAGCGGCGGTCCGCCACGGCATCCCCTGCGTGACGACGATGACCGGCGCCTCGGCAGCGGTACGAGCGATCGCCGCCCAGATGCAAGGCGAGCCCGAGGTTCTAAGCCTGCAGGAGATCCACAAGACCACCACCGCCTCCACTGCTTCGGCAGATGGCTGAAGCGCCTGAGCCTCAAGTCGCGCCCTGGGGACGCCGGCTCTGCGAGGTCACCGACAACCGCCCGTCCGGGGGCTACCAGCTCTTCTCGCTGCTCGACGCTGAGGGCCCAGAGCCGCTCCCGGGCCAGTTCTACATGCTCGCCACGGAGCAGCACTGGGAGGAGCGCGGCAGCCGTCCCTTCCTGCCACGGGCCTTTTCGGTTGCCGAAACTGACCCCGTCGATGGCGGCATCCGCCTCGGCTTCCTGATCGAGGGCATAGGCCCGGGCACCGCCCGGCTCTGTGAGTTAATGCCGGGCGAGCAGGTCTGGGTAAACGGCCCGCTCGGCAACAGCTTCTCTGAGCCCCGCGAGCTTTCCGAAGGCGCTGCGGGAGCCATTCTCGTCGGCGGCGGCATCGGCATCGCCCCGCTGGCCCTCTGGCGCCGCAAGCTCTCCGAGCGCAACATCCCCGCCCGCGTCCTGCTCGGCTTCCGCGACCAAGCTCATTCGGGTGGTCTCGACGACCTCTTCCGCTGTTGCGAGGTAGGACTCGCCAGCGACGACGGTCACATCGGCCACCACGGCTACGTCACCGACCTGCTCTCGGCGATGCTCGAAGGCGACGACACGAGTAGCGCCGCCGTGTACGCCTGCGGTCCGCCGCAGATGCTCGACGCCGTTGCAGCCCTTTGCGCATCCCGCAGCGTTGCCTGCGAGTTAGCCATGGAGTCCCCAATGGCCTGCGGCTACGGCGCCTGCTTCGGCTGCGCAGTTCCCAAAGCCGACGGCGGCTACGCCCGCCTCTGTGTCGATGGCCCCGTAGTACGCGGGCCAAGGGAGGACGGGGGTGTCCACCCGCGCAGCGGCGTCCTGTTTTTCGCCCCACCTGCCAATGCGCCAGCCGACGAGGCTCCTGGCGAAAAACCCAGCAAGCGGGTGGACACCCCCGTCCTCCCTCCAACGGGAACCGCCGCCGTCAATTTCTGTGGCCTGGAGTTGGCGCACCCGGTGATCAACGCCTCGGGCACGTTCGACGCGATAGCCGCGAGGCGCGTGTACGGGGATCAGCTGTTGGGGGACTTCCCGTTTTCGGCGTTCGTGTCAAAGACGATCACGCTGGAGCCGCGAGCCGGGAACGAGCCGCAGCGGATCTGGGAGACGCCTGCGGGGATGATCAACTCGATCGGCCTGCCGAACAAGGGGCTGGATGGGTTTCTGGCCTCCGATCTGCCGGAGTTGGGGGAGTTGCCGGTGCCTCTGATCGTCTCCGTGATGGCTACGGGGCACGAGGACTTCGGACGCATGGTCAGCGCGTTGGATGAGCGCGAGGAGGTGGCTGCGATCGAGCTGAACGTCTCTTGTCCAAATGTTCACTCCGGGCTGATCGTCGGTGAGCAGCCCACCGAGACGGTCGCCCTGTTGGAAGCGCTGCGGCCGCTGACGTCGAAGCCGTTGATCGTGAAGCTGACTCCCAACGTCGCCGATCCCGCTGCGGTAGCCGTTGGCGCCGAAGAGGGGGGAGCTGACGCTGTCTCATTGATCAACACGATGAAGGCGAGCGCGATCGATCCGGTCAGCGGCGAGCCGGGCATCGGGGTGGGGCAGGGGGGGCTCTCAGGGCCGGCGATCCGACCGATCGCGGTCGCCCAGGTCCGCGCGGTGGCTGCCGCGGTAAGCCTGCCCGTGATCGGCATGGGAGGGGTCAGCTGTGGTGACGATGCGTTCGAGATGCTGGTCGCCGGGGCGACCTTGGTCGCGGTCGGGACGGAGAGCTTTCGCGACCCGAAAGCGGGTGCGCGCATTGCCGCAGAGCTGTCTGAGCGGTCTCTGCTGGCCGAGCAAGCCTCAACCTAGACTGGAGGTCTAGGTGAATTTGGCAAAAAAGGGGTCGGATGACCTTGCACGCCCGCGAGCCGCGGCTATACTCGCCGCCCACATGCCCGCCCCAGTCAAGACCTCCGCAGCGGCCCCCGAGAGGTCGCTGGACCAGCGAATGGACGCGCTGAAGCGGGCAAACGACATCCGCACCGCCCGCGCCAAGCTCAAGAAGGACCTCAAAGCGGGCAAGGCGAGTATCCACGCGCTGCTCCTCGATCCGCCCGAGTATGTGATGACCGCCAAGGTCTTCGACATGCTGCTCGCCGTCCCCAAGTACGGCCGGGTGAAGACCAACCGGATCCTCAACCAGTGCCGCATCTCGCCCTCGAAGACGATCGGCGGTCTCTCCGAGCGCCAACGCGCGGAGCTCGTCTCCCAACTCCGCAGGTAGCGGCGGCTGCAAACCGGCGCATATCGGCGTCCTCGGTCACTCGCGTGCAGAGCACGCCACGTTCCCTGCGTCCGGCCGATCTGCTTGGTTTTCGCTCGCCGCAATGTCAAAGGTATTCGTAATAACTGGTCCGTCCGGGGTCGGCAAGGGAACGTTGATCTCCAAGCTCTTGGAGCGTGTGCCCGGCTTGGAGCTCTCGGTCTCGGCGACGACTCGCGAGCCGCGCGAGGGCGAGGTCGACGGTCGCGATTACCACTTCCTCACCCGGGAGGAGTTCGACTCGCGGGTCGCGCGAGAAGACTTCCTCGAGTTCGCCACCTACAGCGGCAACCGCTACGGCACCCTGCGCTCCGAGGTGCGCAAGCGGCTCGAGACCGGCCACTCGGTTGTGCTCGAGATCGAGGTGCAGGGAGCACGCCAAGTACGCGCGGCGATGCGCGAGTCGATCCAGGTCTTCATCGCGCCCCCCGACCCGGAGGTCCTGCGGCAGCGGCTCGAGTCGCGTGCCTCTGACTCGGCTGAGGCGATCGACGCCAGGTTGGAGGTCGCCGAGCAGGAGCTCGCCGCCCAGGGCGAGTTCGCCCACTGCGTGACCAACGCCGATCTGGAGCGCGCCGCGGCCGATCTGGAGGGGATCGTGCGCGCCGAGCTCGGCTTACCTCTAGACTCCGCGGCCGAATGATCAAACCAAGCGTAGACAAGCTCCTCGACCACGCCGACTCCCATTACGCGGCAGTCGTCGTCGCGGCGAAGCGAGCCCGCCAGATAAACAGCTACTTCCACAACCTCGGCGAGGGTGGCTTCGGCGAGTACCCGCCGCCGATGGTCGAGACCCGCGGCGACCGTAACTACCTCTCGATGGCGCTTGAGGAGCTTGCCGAGGGCAAGCTCAAATACGAGTACCGCGCCTAGCGCACCCGCTTCCTTCAAGGAGGAGAGATGGCCAGAATCCTGCTCGGCGTAAGCGGTGGGATTGCCGCTTACAAGTCGCTTGAGCTGGCCCGCCTCGCCACCGTCGCCGGCCACGGCGTGCGCGTCGTGATGACCGAGGCCGCCGGCCGCTTCGTCGGCGCCGCCTCATTCGAGGGCATCGTCGGTGCCCCCGTGCTCAGCTCCGAGTTCGAGCGCGACCCACTGGGCGGCGCCTTCCCCGGCGACCCACGGCCCGAGCACGATCCGATCGGCCACCTCGAGGTCGTCGCCAACTGCGACGCCTATCTGGTTGCGCCGGCTTCGGCCAACACGCTGGCCAAGCTCGCGGCGGGGATGGCGGACTCGATGCTCACCACCTCCTTCCTCGCCTGCACCGCACCGCGGTTGGTCGCGCCGGCGATGAACGACCGCATGTACGCGGACGCGGCGACCCAGGCGAACCTGAAGGCCCTCCGCGAGCGCGGCGTCGAGGTGATCGACCCGGGAGAGGGCCGCCTCGCCTCGCGCGGCGAGTTCGGCAAGGGCCGGTTGCCCGATCCCGCCGAGCTGCTCGCCCGAGTCGAAGCCGTCCTGCCCACGGGCGAGCGCCCTTGGGACGGCCTCCGCGTCCTGGTCACGGCGGGAGGCACCCGCGAGCCGATCGACCCGGTGCGCTTCCTCGGCAACCGCTCCAGCGGCCGCATGGGCATAGCCCTCGCCGCCGCCGCATCCCGCCGCGGCGCCGACGTAACCCTGATCGCCGCAAACGTAGCCCTGCCCGAGCCCGCCGGAGTCCGCCGCATCGACGTCGAGACGACGGCCAATCTCGCCGAGGTGGCCCAGGCCGAGTTCTCCAAGACTCATGTTCTGCTGATGGCAGCGGCCCCCGCCGACTTCAAAGCAAGCGATCGGGCCACCGACAAGCTGAAGCGCGAGGGCAACCTCGACCTCCACCTCGAGCCAACCGAGGACATCCTCGCGGGGCTCGCCGCCCAACGCACCCCCGAGCAAACCATCATCGGCTTCGCCGCCGAACAAGGCAACGACGTCGCCCGCGCCCGAGAGAAGCTGTCCCGAAAGGGCCTCGACCTGATCGTCCTAAACGACGTCTCCAACCCAAGCATCGGCTTCGAGAGCCCCGAAAACGCCGCAACCCTGATCAGCTCCACCAGCGAGACCACTCTCGCGCAAGCCCCAAAGGACGTAATAGCCGAGCAGATCCTCAAGCGAGTCGACCAGCTCCGCAGCACTTCCAATCTCGGCGCAGCCGACCGGGGCTAATCCACGCTCGCATAGGGAGGGATAGGGGTGTCCCCCGACGCAGCGGCGTCCTCTTTTTCGCCCCACCGGCTCAGCGAGTGCCGCAGTCTCATCTGGCGAAAAACCCAGCAAGGCGGGGGACACCCCTATCCGTCCCCCCAATCGGCAAGGTGGGGGACACCCCCTGTCCTCCCCACAACCGCACCGGGCTATACTGACCCCAAGCTTTTTGTCCCTATGCAGTAGCGAGAAGTGGGCCTGGCCCACTTTTTTTTCGTCCCGAACCAGGCAGAACGAAGCGGAACCAGGCATGCCAGACCTCAAAAACGACATCCAGCAGCAGCTCGCCGAGCTCGACTCCGAGCTCGACCTCGTTGCCATCGAGCAGCCGGCGACCGAATCGCTGCGCCTCTTCATCGACCACCCGGCAGGGGTCGACCTGGCGCTCTGCGAACGGGTCACCAAGCATCTCAACCAACTTCGCGCCGAGTACGCGCTCGAGGTCTCCTCGCCGGGGCCCAAATACCGTAAGGAGCAGCCGTGAGCAAAGAGATCGTCGAAGCAATCAAGGCGCTCGAGCAGGAGAAGGGCATCGCGGCCGACAAGCTGATGGACGCCCTCGCCGACGCGCTTCTGTCGGCCTACAAGAAGACCCCCGGAGCGGCGAAATACGCACGCGTTGACCTCGACCACGAGACCGGTGACTTTCTCGTCTTCGAACTGATCCTGCCGGCCGAGCTGGAGGAGAAGCTGCTGGCCGAGGCGGCCGAGGCCCAGGAGGAGGAAGAGCGCGAGATCGATCCTGAAACGGGCGAGCTCAAAGAGCCGGAGGACCCCGAGCTCGACCCCGAGATGATCGCCCCCTACGAGGATCAGATCGAGACCCGCGACGTGACCCCGGAAGACTTCGGCCGGATCGCCGCGCAGACCGCCAAGCAGGTGATCCTGCAGCGGATCCGCGAGGCGGAACGGATGATGATGTTCGAGGAGTACCAGGACCGGGTCGGCGAGCTGATCACGGGGATCATCCAGCAGTCCGACAAGCGCTACACGCTGGTTCAGCTGCGCGAGCGGGTCGAGGCGCTGCTGCCCAAGTCCGAGCAGGTCTACAACGAGCGCTATGACCACGGGATGCGGGTCAAGGCCGTGATCACCGATGTCTCCGACTCGACCAAGGGGCCGGCGATCGTCGTCTCGAGGCGCAGCCCCGAGCTGATCAAGAGCCTCTTCGAGATGGAGGTGCCGGAGATCGCCGACAAACTGGTCGAGATCGTCGGCGTCGCCCGCGAGCCGGGCTACCGCTCGAAGATCGCGGTCGTCTCCCACACCGACGGGGTCGACCCGGTCGGCGCCTGCGTCGGCCCGCGCGGCTCGCGGGTGCGGATGGTCGTCTCCGAGCTGCGCGGCGAGAAGATCGACATCATCCCCCACAACGACGAGCCCGCCCGCTTCGTCGCCAAGGCGCTCTCGCCGGCCCGTGTGCGCGAGGTGATCGTCGACGACGAGGAGCGCCAGGCGACGGTGATCGTTCCCGACGACCAGCTCTCGCTGGCGATCGGCCGCGACGGGCAGAACGCCCGCCTGGCGGCGCGCCTGACCGGCTGGCGGGTTGACATCAAGTCCGAGACCGAGTTTGCCCAAGACGACGAGGAGGTCGAGTACGCGGGTGAGGAGGCCTCCGACGGGCACTGCCTGGCGGTGCTCTCCAACGGCCGCCGCTGTCCCAACGCGGCGATCGGCGAGTCCTCTTACTGCGGCCTGCCGACCCACCAGGCGCTGAGCCGCTTCGCGACCAACCAGATCGCGGTGCTGGCTCCGCTGGAGGAAGCCGAGGTGGCGATCCTCGCCGATGCCCAGGCCGACGGAGGTCAGGTCTCCGAGATAGTCGCCAAGGCCGAAGCCGAGTTCGTCGAGCCCGTCGAGGAGCCCGAGGAAGAGACCGTCGCCGAAGTCGATGCCGAAGATCCAGAGCCCTCAGCCGCGGGTCCTGTCGCGGAGGGTGCTCCTCCGGCTCACCCGCCGGAGGACCAGCCCTCCACGCCCCCCACGGAAGAGGCGCCGGAGCCGGTTGCCGAGGAGGCGGAGCAGGCCTAGTGGCTAAAAAGCGCGTCCATGAGATTGCGAAAGCTCAAGGGTTGAGCAGCAAAGAGCTGCTCGCTGCGCTCAAAAAGGCCGGAGTCGAAGCCAAAGCCGCAGCCTCGAGCGTGGAGGAGGCGGACGCGCTAAAAGCACTCTCCGGTAATGGGGCGGCGGCAGCCAAGCCCCAGCCAAAAGCCGCTGCCAAACCCGCCGCACCGCCACAGGAGCCGGCGAAACCGGCCGCTAAACCCGCGCCTGCCGCGAAAAAACAGGCTGGAGCGGCGAAAAAACGCCGTGTCGTGATCGATTCGCAGGCGGCCCGCCGCGACCAGATGGGCGGACCGCCGCCGCAGCGACCGCCGCGCCGCCGCGGAGGCAGGCGCCGCCGGCCGCTGCTCGAGGAGCCGCCGGTCAGGACCGAGGAGCCGGCCGAGCCGGAGGCGACCAGGGTCAACTCCGGGGCGACCGTGCGCGAGGTCGCCGAGCTGCTCGGCCTCGGCAGTGCCGAGGTGATCAAGAAGCTGATGATGATGGGCGAGATGGCGACGCTCACGCAGACCCTCACCGACGAGTCGATCAAGGCGATCGCCGACGAGTACGACCGCAAGATCGAAATCGTCACCGCCGCCGAGGAGGAGCCCGAGGCGCCGGAATTCGAGGACGCCGAGGAGAGCCTGGTCGACCGGCCGCCGGTGGTCACGATCATGGGTCACGTTGACCACGGCAAGACCTCGCTGCTCGACGCGATCCGCGAGACCGAGGTCGCCGCCGGTGAGGCGGGGGGGATCACCCAGCACATCGGCGCCTACCAGGTCCACCACGAGGACAAGACGATCACCTTCCTCGACACCCCCGGCCACGCCGCCTTCACCGCGATGCGCGCCCGCGGCGCCAAGGTCACCGACATCGCCGTCGTCGTCGTCGCCGCCGACGACGGGGTGATGCCGCAGACCAAAGAGGCGATCGACCACGCCCGCGCCGCCGACGTGCCGATCCTGATCGCCGTCAACAAGATCGACAAAGAGGGCGCACAGCCCGACCGCGTCCGCAACGAGCTGGCGGCCGACGGCCTCACGCCCGAGGACTGGGGAGGGGAGACGGTCTACTGCGACGTCTCGGCCAAGACCCACGAGGGGCTCGGCAACCTGCTCGACATGATCCTGCTCGTCTCCGAGCTCGAGGAGCTCGGCGCCAACCCGGACGCTCCCGCTTCCGGAACGGTGGTCGAGTCCCAGCTCGATCCGGGCCGTGGCCCCGTCGTCACGATCCTGGTCCAGCGCGGCACGCTCGCCGTCGGCGACGCCCTGGTTGCCGGCCCGCAATGGGGCCGGGTGCGGGCGATGCACGACTTCACCGGCGACCGGGTCCAGGAGGCCGGCCCCGGGATGCCGGTCGAGGTGCTCGGCTTCGACGGCGTCTGCGAGGCCGGCGAACACGTGCGCGTGGTCGAGAACGACCGCCGCGCCCGCCAACTCGCCCAGGAGCGGGGCAACCGCCTCAAGACCGAGGCCCTGGCCCGGCGCCAGGCGCGCAAGGTCAGCCTCGAGGAGGTCTTCTCCCGCGCCCAGGCGGGCGACATCAAGGAGCTCAACATCGTGCTCAAGGCCGATGTGGCCGGTTCCCTGGAGGCACTGCAGGACGAGATCGCCAAAGTCCCCCAGGAGCAGGTCGCGATCAACATCATCCACTCGCAGACCGGCGGCATCAACGAGTCCGACGTGATGCTGGCTTCAGCCTCGGAAGCGATCGTGATCGGATTCAACGTCCGCCCGCTCGCCGACGCCCGCAAGGCCGCCGAGCGCGAGGGCGTCGACGTCCGCACCTACTCGGTCATCTACAAAATCACCGAAGACCTGCGCAACGCGATGGAGGGCTTGCTGGAGGCGGTCGAGGTCGAGGAAACGCTCGGCGAGGCCGAGGTCAAACAGACCTTCAAGGCCTCCAAAGTCGGCCGCATCGCGGGCTGCATCGTCAACGAGGGCAAGGTTGCGCGCGACGCCAACGTCCGTCTGATCCGCGAGGGAACCGTCATCTGGGACGGCAAGCTCGGCTCGCTGCGCCGCTTCAAAGACAACGTCCAGGAGGTCGAGGAGGGCCAGGAGTGCGGTGTCGTGCTCGACGGCTACGCCGACGTCAAGGAGGGCGACGTGCTCGAGTTCTACAAGACCAAGCAGGTCGAGCAGACGCTGGACTAGGATGGCCACGCCTCGCATGCGCCGCATCAACGAGGTGCTCCGCGAGGTGATCGGCGCGGCCATCACCACCGAATTGAGCGATCCCCGGATCGGCTTCGTCACCGTGACCTCGGTCGAGACCAGCCCAGACCTGCGCAGCGCCAAGGTGCACGTCAGCGTGCTCGGCGACGACGACGCCCGCGAGGAGGCGCTTGCCGGCCTGCGCTCCTCCCACGGCGTGCTGCAGGCCAAGATCGCCGCCGAGACGAGGATGAAGCGCACCCCGACCCTGTCCTTTCACTACGACCCGACGGTCGAGCAGGGGATGAGAATCTCCCAGCTGCTCGAAGAGGAAGAGAAATGACCGAGACCACCGACATCGGCGCCACAGCGATCGAGCGGGTTGCCAACGAGATCCGCAGTCGCGACCGCTTCCTGCTCACCGCCCACGAGGGGCCCGACGGCGATGCGCTCGGCTCGCTGCTCGGCATGCACCACCTGCTGACAGCGCTCGGCAAGGACTCGGTGATGTTCCTTGCCGCGAAGGAGTTCCCGCTGCCGATCGAGTACCGCTTCCTGCCTCTTGAGGAGGTATTTCACGAGGCCCCGGCTGACATGGCGGACCGCGCGGCGATCTTCCTCGACTGCGGCAACATCGATCGCATGCCGGTCGACTTCCTCTCCGCTGACGGGGTCTTCACGATCAACATCGACCACCACCACGACAACACCCTCTTCGGCGACGTCAATCTGGTCGAGGTCGACGCCTCCTGCACGGCGGAGATCGTCTACGAGCTTGCGGTCCTGCTCGGGGTCGAGATAACCGCGGCGATGGCCGCGGCGCTCTACGTCGGCCTGGTCACCGACACGGGCAAGTTCATGTACGAGAACACCAACGCGCGCACCCACCGCATCGCCGCCGATCTGATCGAAGCCGGGGTCGACGTCGACGAGACCTACCGCCGCCTCTACGAGCACGTGCCGCTCGAGAAGCTGCGCCTGCTCTCCCGCGCCCTGGACGGGATCCAGCATCACTGCAAGGGCAGGCTGGTGCTCGCCTACATCGCCGCCGAGGACTACGAGGAGAGCGGCGCCGGCGAGGAGATGACCGAGGGGATCATCGACCACCTGCGCTCGGTCGAGGGCGCCCGCGTCGCGGCGCTGATCCGCGACCTCGGCGACCGCGGCCGCGCCGCCCGCAAGGTCAGCCTGCGCTCCAGCGACGGCGAGGTCGACGTCTCCGCGATCGCCCGCGTCAACGGCGGCGGCGGCCACAAGCGGGCCGCGGGCTTCTCCACCGATCTCGAACTGGAGGCGCTGGTCTCCTTCCTCTGCGGCGAGGTCTCCGCTCAACTCGGTCCTTGACGGTTCTGCTCTGCGACAAGCCCGCGGGAATCACCTCACACGACATGGTGCGGCAGGTGCGCCGCGAACGCGGCTGCAAGGCGGGGCACGCCGGCACGCTCGATCCCTTTGCCACCGGTCTGCTGCTGGTCCTGCTCGGCGGCGCGACCCGCGTGCAGCGCTTCCTTGTCGAGCTGCCGAAGACCTACCTCGCGACGGCGCGGCTCGGCTGGCGTTCGAGCAGCGGCGATCCCGAAGGCGAGCTGACCGAGACCGGCACGCCGCCGCAAGCGCTTGAGCTACCGACCGGCACGGTGCGCCAGCATGTGCCGATGACCTCGGCGGTACGAGTGGGCGGCGAGCGGCTCTATCGCAAGGCCCGCCGCGGCGAGACGGTCGCGACCCCGCCGCGCGACGTCGAGATCTACCGCGCCGAGTTGCTCGGCCACGACGCCGAGAGCGCCCGCTATGAGATCGAGTGCTCCAGCGGGACCTATGTGCGCACCCTGGTCGAGACCCTCGGCGACGCCTACTGCTCGGAGCTGCGCCGGACCGCGATCGGCCCCTTCCGGGTCGAGAACGCGGGCGAAGAGGTCGGCATCGAGCGGATCGGCGAGCTGATCCCGGCCGCCGCGGAGGCGATGCGCTGATGGCCAAGATGCGTGTTACCAGCCTGCCCGACGCGGAGCCGCGCCCCCGCCAGGTCGCGATCGGCACCTTCGACGGCGTGCACCGCGGTCATCAGGCGGTGATCGAGGGCGCCGACACGGTGCTCACCTTCGACCCGCACCCGCTCGAGGTGATCCACCCGGCGGCGCTGCCGAAGCTGATCATGCCCTTCGAGGTGAAGCGCGACGTGATCGAGGGGCTCGGCGTGCGCGAGCTGGTGGTCATTCCCTTCGACGTCGGGTTCGCCAAGCGATCCGCCGGGGAGTTCATCGAGCGGGTGTTGATCGAGCGCCTCGGGGCCGAGCGGGTCTCGGTGGGGGAGAACTTCCGTTTCGGCGCCAAAGCCAAAGGGGACCCGGCGATGCTGGCCGCACGCACCGAGTTCGAGACCCGCGTGGTGCCGCTGGTCGAGGTCGACGGCGAGACGGTCTCCTCGACCCGGATCAGGGCCCTGGTCGCGGCGGGAGACATGGAGGGCGCGCGACGCTGCCTCGGAGCTCCCTTCATGGTCGAGGGAACCGTCGTCGAGGGCGACCAGCGCGGTCGCGAGCTCGGCTTCCCGACCGCCAACATCGTCCCCGACGACCGCCTACTGATCCCCGGTCACGGCGTCTTCGCGGCCTTTGCCGACGGTGTTCCCGCCGCCGTCAACGTCGGCGTACGGCCGACCTTCGAGAGCGGTCGGGGGGTGCTGATCGAGACCTACCTGATCGACCGCGACGAAGACCTCTACGGCCGCACCCTGCGCGTCGCCTTCGTCGAGAGGCTGCGCGGCGAGAAGCGCTTCCCCAGCGTCGAGGAGCTGATCGCCCAGATGCGGATCGACGTCGAGGACGCGAAGCGTGTCTGTGCTAGCTTCACGCACGCATCATGAGCCTTGCCAAGGAGAAGAAGACCGAGCTGATCGGAAAGTACGGTCGCGCTGACGGCGACACCGGCTCCGCCGAGGTCCAGGTCGCGCTGCTCACCGAGCGGATCAACGAGCTCACCGAGCACCTCCGCGGGCACGCCAAAGACCACCACTCGCGACGCGGCCTGCTGATGCTGGTCGGCAAGCGTCGCCGCATGCTCCGCTACCTGGAGCGCACCGACCTCGAGCGCTACCGCGCCCTGGTCGCCGATCTCGGCCTGCGGCGATGATCGCGGCGGGGCAACCCGCCCCCGACTTCACCCTGCGCGACCAGGACGGCGAGAAGGTCTCGCTCTCCGATTACCGCGGCCGCAAGCTTCTGCTGGTCTTCTATCCGCTCGATTTCAGCCCGGTCTGCGCGGACCAGCTCTCGATCTACCAGGAGGTCAAGCCCGAGATCGCCGCCAAGGGAGTCGAGCTGGTCGGGATCAGCGTCGACCACGGCTTCGCCCACAAGGCCTTCCAGGAAAAGCTCGGCATCGACATGCGGCTGCTCGCCGACTTCGAGCCCAAGGGAGAGGTCGCCCGCGCCTACGGCGCCTACATCGAGCGGACGGGGCACGCCAACCGCTCGCTCGTCCTCGTCGACGAGGAGGGCACGGTCGCCTGGGTGCACGAGTCGCCGACGCCGCTGGAGATCCCCGGCGCCAACTTGATCTTCGACGCCCTGGAGACCGTCGGGTCTGACGCCTGAGCTGACCAGCGCCGCCGTGCCCCCGGTCGCCCCGGAGGACCACGTGCGCGGCGAGGGCGAGACCCTGATCGTCTACGCGGATCTCGGCTGCCCGCACTGCGCGGCGGCCTGGCTGGAGATCTGCGCGCGACGCGCGAGCGTCGTCTTCCGTCATTTTCCCGTCGCGAGCAAGCACCCCCGGGCGCCCGCCCTACACGCCGCGGCCGAGGCAGCCGGCAGACAGGGGCGGTTCTTCGAGATGGTCGATTCGCTCTACGCCGACCGCGGCCGGGTCGACGATCCGCACCTCTGGGAGCGGGCGGAGCGGTTCGGGCTCGACCTGCAGCGCTTCGAGGCGGACCGGCGGACCGACGAGGTCGCCGCCCGGGTTCGGCGCGATTTCGAATCCGGGATACGCGCCGGTGTCACTGGAACGCCGGCCCTGTACTCTCCCAGCTGAAAGAGAACGAGAGTTCTGAAAGCAAATGGCCGCCATCCGGGCGGCCGGAGGTAGGACAACTAATGAGCATGTTTGACGTTACGCGCGTCTCGGCGGATGTCGGCGACAGCCAGATCTCCTTCGAGACCGGAAAACTCGCGAAGCAGGCGGGCGGCGCGGTCGTAGTCCAGGCCGGCGACACCATGGTCCTGTGCACCGCAACCGTCGGCAGTCTGCGCGACGTGGACTTTCTTCCCCTCACCGTCGACATCGAGGAGCGGATGTACGCCGCGGGCAAAATCCCCGGCTCGTTCTTCCGTCGCGAGGGCAAATCGAGCGAGAAGGCGACGCTGACCGCGCGCATGATCGACCGGCCGATCCGGCCGCTGTTCCCCAAGGGCTGGCACTACGAGACCCAGCTCGTCGCGATCCCGATGTCGGTGGACCAGATCCACCCCTACGACATCCTCGCGATGAACGGCGCCTCCGCGGCGCTGGCGATCTCGCCGGTCCCGGTCGCCGCCCACGTCGGCGCCGTCCGCGTCGGCAAGCTCGACGGCGACTTCGTCGTCAACCCCTCCCAGGAGGATCACGCCGAGCTCGACCTCGACCTGATCGTCGCCGGAACCGACGAGGCGATCCTGATGGTCGAGGCCGGTGCCAACGGCGTCACCGAGCAGGAGATCCTCGACGCGCTCGACATCGCCCACGGCGAGATCAAGAAGCTCGTCGCCGCGATGGAGGAGCTGCAGCAGAAGGCCGGCAAGGAGAAGATCGAGGTCGAAGCGCCTTCGATCGACGAGGCCCTGCTCGGCGAGATCCGCTCTTCCCACGGCCAGGCGCTCGTCGACGCGATCGCCACCGAGGGCAAGCTCGAGCGCTATGAGGCGATCGACAAGGTCAAGGACGAGGTCGTAGCCCAGTACGCGCCCGAGTCCGACGACGGAGAGACCGACGAGAAGCGCGTGGCCGAGGTCAAGGCCGCCTTCGGCGCGATCGAGAAGGACACGATCCGCAAGGCGATCGCCGTTGACAAGAAGCGCCCCGACGGTCGCGCCCAGGACGAGATCCGGCCGATCGAGTGCGAGGTCGACGTCTCCCCGCGCGTGCACGGCTCCGCCCTGTTCACCCGCGGCGAGACGCAGATCCTCTCCAACGCCGCGCTCGGCACGACCCGCATGGACATGCGGATCGACACGCTCGGCCTGGAGACGTCGAAGAAATTCTGGCACCACTACAACTTCCCGCCCTTCTCGGTCGGGGAGGCCGGTTTCATGCGCGGTCCGAAGCGCCGCGACATCGGCCACGGCGCTCTCGCCGAGCGCGCCCTGGTCGCGACGATCCCGAACGAAGAGGACTTCCCCTACGTGATCCGGGTCGTCTCCGAGACGCTCGAGTCCAACGGCTCCTCGTCGATGGGCTCGGTCTGCGCCTCCTCGATGGCACTGCAGGCGGCGGGCGTGCCGGTCAGCGCACCGGTCGCCGGCGTCGCGATGGGCCTGATCAAAGAGGGTGACGACTACATCGTCCTCACCGACATCGCCGGCGTCGAGGACCACCTCGGCGACATGGACTTCAAGGTCGCCGGCACCGCGGAGGGGATCACCGCCCTGCAGATGGACATCAAGATCACCGGCGTCACCTTCGAGATCCTCACCGATGCGCTGGAGCAGGCCAACAAGGGCCGCCAGTTCATCCTCGGCAAGATGGCCGAGGCGATCGACGGCCCGCGTGAGTCCCTGTCCAAGCACGCGCCGCGGATCGAGGCGATCAAGATCGACCAGGAGAAGATCGGCGCCGTGATCGGCAAAGGCGGCGAAACGATCCGCGCCCTCTGCGAGGAGTTCGAAGCCGAAATCGACGTCGAGGACGACGGCACGATCCGCATCTACGCTCCGACCGGCGAACTGGTCGAAGCCTGTGTGGCCCGAATCGAGTCGATGACCAAGGAGGCCGAGATCGGCGATAAGTACCCGGCCGCCAAAGTCGTCAAGACGACCACCTTCGGCGCCTTCGTCGAGCTGGTCAAGGGCACCGACGGCCTGCTGCACATCTCCAACGTGAAGCCGGGGGAGAGGGTCGACTCGGTCGACGACGTGCTCAGCTCCGGCGACGTGATCGATGTCACCGTGGTCGAGGTCGACCGCGAGCGCGGTCGCATCGGCCTGCGCCTCTCCGACGACCCGTCGGTAGCGGGCAAAACCGCCGAGGAGCTTGCTTCGGTCGGCTCCGGCGATGGTGGCCCGCGCCGTAACGGTGGCGATCGCGATCGCGGTGGGCGCGGCGGTCGGCGGCGCGAGCGCGAGGGTCGCAGCTAGTTCGTTGAGCGCCGCACGGCTGACCGAGCTCGGCTCGGGCGTCCGGGTCGTGACCGAGGGGGTTCCCTCGGTCCGCTCCGTGGCGCTCGGGCTCTGGGTTCGCACCGGCTCCAGGAACGAGACGCCGGCCCAGGCCGGCGTCTCGCACTTCCTCGAGCACCTGCTGTTCAAGGGCACGGCGCGCTACTCGGCGATCGAGATCTCCGAGCTCTTCGACGGGCTCGGCGCCTCGATCAACGCGGCGACCGGCAAGGAGACCACCCACCTGCACGCCCGCTTCCTCGACGAGCACACCGATGAGGTTTTCGACCTGCTCGCCGAGATGCTGCTGGCGCCGACCTACCCGGACATCGACTCCGAGCGCGATGTCGTGCTGGAGGAGATCGCGATGTACGAGGACGAGCCGCAGGACCGCGTCCACGACATCCTCGCCGGCGCCGTCTTCGGTGAGCACCCGCTGGGCCGCCGTGTGCTTGGCGAGGCCGAGGTGATCTCCTCGATTCCGGTCCCGGATATCGAGGCCTACCGCGAGGAGCGCTACACCGGCGCGCGCGTGGTGGTCGGCGCGGCCGGCCACCTCGACCACGAGCGGATCGTCGCCTTGGCCGAGCGGCTGGTTTCGCCGCCGGCGGGCGAGAACGGCGCCTCGGCGGCGAGCGAGCTTGGTGCCGAGGCGCGGCTGCGCTTCTACCCGAAGGACACCGAGCAGTACCACATCTGCTTCGGCGCGCCGGGGATCGTTCGCGACGACGAGCGCCGCTACGGGCTCGCCGTGCTCGACTCGATCTTTGGTGGCTCGACCTCCTCGCGCCTCTTCCGCGAGATCCGCGAGAAGCGCGGTCTCGCCTACTCGGTCGGCTCCTACAACGAGCAGTACACCGACTCCGGCTTGGTGGCGACCTACGTCGGCACGCGTGAGGACAACGTCGAGGAAGCCTGCGCCGTGATCGGCGCCGAGCTGGAGCGGCTGCGCGCTGAGCCCGTCTCCGGCGAGGAGCTGGCGCGGGCGAAGGAGAACGTCAAGGGCCGCCTCGTCCTCTCCTCGGAGTCGACGGCGGCGCGGATGTCGCGGATCTCCCGCTCGACGCTGTTCGACCTGCCGATCGAAAGCCTCGACACGATGCTGGCCAAGGTCGACGCGGTGACGGTGGAGGCGCTGAGCGAGCTGGCCGCCGAGCTCTACGGCGCCGAGCGGCTCTCGGCCGCGTGCGTGGGCCGCGACGAGGAGTGCTTCCGCAAGGCGTTGGCGCCGGTCTCGGAGAGTCTGGTCGCGGCATGATCCGCGTCGGCGTCTCCGGCGCTGCCGGGAGGATGGGGAACACGGTCTGCGCCGCGGTCGAGGCAGCCGACGGCATGGAGCTCGCGGCCAAGGCCGACCCGGCACTCGACACCGAGCTGAAGAGCGTGCTCGGCGAGGTCGACGTCGTCGTCGACTTCAGCCGACCCGACACGGCCCTGGACAACGCCAAGGCCTGCCTTTCCGCGGGTGTCCATGTCGTCCTCGGCACGACCGGCTTCGACCTCGATGCTCTTCGCACCGCCGCAGAGGCGGGGAGCGCCAACTGCTTCGTCGCCCCCAACTTCGCGATCGGCGCAGTTCTCCTGATGGAGGCCGCGCAATCGATCGCCGAGCACATGCCCGAGTGCGAGATCGTCGAGCTGCACCACGACCGCAAGCTGGACGCGCCGTCGGGTACGGCAAAGCGGACCGCCGAGTTGATCGAGGCTGCCGGTGGCAACGTCCACCAGCCGATCCACTCAGTCCGGCTGCCCGGCCTGGTCGCCCACCAGGAAGTGATCTTCGGCGGCGAGGGACAGACGCTCTCGATCCGCCACGACTCGATCGACCGCGTCTCCTTCATGCCCGGCGTCATCCTGGCCGTGCGCCGGGTGGCGGACCTGCCCGACCGCTTCACGGTCGGCCTCGAGAAGCTGTTGTAGGTTCATGCCCATGACGGAGGAGCTGGCGCGCCTCGACGCGACCGCGCAGGCAGAACTGGTCCGCAATGGAGACCTGACCGCGGCCGAGCTGGTCGAAGCGGCGATCTCGCGGATCGAGGCAACCAACGGCGAGATCAACGCGGTGATTCATCCACTCTTCGAGGAGGGGCTGGAGGCGGCGCGCGGTGAGCTGCCCGACGGACCCTTCAAGGGCGTCCCCTTCCTGCTCAAGGACCTCGGCGCCGCCTTCGCCGGCCAACCGCTGCACCTCGGCATGAACTACCTGAAGGAGCGCGATTTCCGCGCCCCGGTCGACACCTACCTGGCGCAGCGCTTCCGCTCCGCCGGCCTGGTCACGATCGGCAAGACGAACTGCCCCGAGCTGGGCATCCTGCCGACCACCGAGCCGCGCGCCTACGGCGCGACCCACAACCCCTGGGACCTCGACCGCACGCCGGGAGGGTCGAGCGGTGGCTCAGCCGCGGCGGTGGCCGCCGGGATGGTGCCGATGGCCCACGCCAACGATGGGGGCGGCTCGATCCGCATCCCGGCCTCCAACTGCGGCCTCGTCGGCCTCAAGCCGAGCCGGCAGCGGATCAGCGAGGGGCCGCTCGTCGGCGACATCATGTCCGGACTCACCTGCGAGCTCTGTGTCTCACGGTCGGTCAGGGACACCGCGGCCCTGCTCGAGGCCGTTCACGGGCCCGCGCCCGGCGATCCATACGTCGCGCCGCCCCCGGAGCGCCCCTACACCGAGGAGCTCGGTGCCGACCCCGGCAAGCTGCGGATCGCACTCTGGACCGAGACGATCATCGAGCAGGACGCCGACCCCGAGGTGGTCGCGGCGGCGCGGGCCGGCGCGAAGGCGCTCGAAGGGCTCGGCCACCAGGTCGAGGAGCCGGACATGAGCGCCTTTGCGAGCCTGCCCATCATCGAGCCCTTCCTCGTCCGCTGGGCCGCCGGTCAGGCCCAGGTGCTCGAGCAGTTCGGCATCATCGGCGGGCAGCCGATCGGTCCCGAGGACGTCGAGCCGCTGACCTGGGCCCTGGCTGAGATCGGCCGGACGCGCAGCGCCGGCGACTATCTGGCGGCGGTCGGTCAGCACCAGGTGATGTCGCGGATGTTCGCCGGCATCCACGAGTCCGGTTTCGACCTGCTGCTGACGCCGACCATGGGCGAGCCGCCGCCGCCTCTCGGAACCTTCGACGACTCCGGGCCGGACCCGATGGCCGCCTTCGAGCGGGCCTTCCTGGCGGGCTGCTTCACCGCGGCCTTCAACGCCACCGGGCAGCCGGCGATCTCCCTGCCGCTGCACTGGACCGGCGACGGCCTGCCGGTCGGCGTGCAGCTCGTAGCGCCACTAGGGCGGGAGGACCTCCTGCTCCGGGTCGCTTCTCAGCTGGAGCAGGCCGTGCCATGGGCCGACCGCACGGCACCCACCTTTGCCATATGACCGCCCCGATACCCTGCCAGCGATGAGCGAGATCCGCGGCGTCATAACGGCGATGGCCACCCCCTTCGATCGGCAGGGGGGAGTGGATGAGGTGGCGGCCCGCCGCCTTGCCGCCCATCTGGTCGAGCACGGCTCGCACGGCGTCGTCGTCGCTGGATCGACCGGCGAGGCGGCAACCCTCGACGACGCCGAGCACATCTCGCTGCTGCGGGCGATCGTCGCCGAGGTGGGCGAGCAGGCGACGGTGATCTGCGGCACCGGCACCAACGACACGCGCCACTCGATCGAGCTGACCGAGGCGGCGGCTGAGGCTGGCGCTGAGGCGGCGCTCGTCGTCACCCCCTATTACAACAAGCCCAATCGGGCCGGCATCCGCGCCCACTTCGAGGCGATCGCCGCGGCCGTCCCGGGCCTCCCCCTGATCGCATACAACATTCCCTCCAGGGTGGTGGTCAACGTGCCCCCGGCGGATCTCGCCGAGCTGGCCGAGATCGACGGCGTGGTCGCGGTCAAGCAGGCGAACAACGACGAGATCGGCCCGGTGGAGGGCCTCGACGTGCTGGCCGGCAACGACGACATCTTCTTGAAGACGCTGGAGCTCGGCCTGGCCGGTGGGATCCTCGTCGCCACGCACTTGGTCGGCGATCAGGTGCGGGAGATGTGGGACGCCGCCGAGGCGGGAGAGCTGGAGCGGGCGCGTGAGATCGACGCCGGGCTGCGACCGCTCTACGACGCGCTCGCCGTCACCACCAACCCGATGCCGCTCAAGGCGGCGCTGGAGATCGCCGGCCTGATTCCGTCCGCGGCCCTGCGCCTGCCGATGGTCCCCGTCGAGGCCGAGCAGCGGACGATCATCCGCGACGCCCTGGACGCCGTCGGCGTCGCGGTGGCCTCCTAGCGATGGCGGCGAAGCTGAAAGTTCTGCCGCTCGGCGGCCTGGGTGAGATCGGCAAGAACATGACCGTGATCGAGTACGACGGCAAGATCGTCGTCGTCGACACCGGCTTGATGTTCCCGACGCCCGAGATGCTCGGCATCGATCTGGTCTTGCCCGACTTCTCCTACCTGCGCGACCGCGTCGATGACATCGAGGCGATCGTCCTCACCCACGGCCACGAGGATCACGTCGGCGCGCTGCCCTACGTGCTGCGCGAGATCGGCATGCCGCCGGTCATCTACGGCGGCCAGCTTACGATCGGCATGGTCCGCTCCAAGCTCGACGAGCACAAGATGAAGGACGCGCCGCTCGAGGAGCTGCCCGCGGGCAAGAAGGTCCAGGCCGGGCCCTTCGAGCTCGAGCTGGTCCACCTCTCGCACTCGATCCCCGACGCGCGCGGCGTGATCCTCGGCACGAAGCTCGGCAAGATGCTGATGACCGGCGACTACAAGTTCGACCAGACCCCGGTCGACGGTCGCCCGGCCGACATGTCGCGTCTCGCCGAGCTCGGCCGCGACGGCCTGCTGCTGCTCTGCGGCGACTCGACCAACGCCGACCGGCCGGGGATCGCGCCGTCGGAGTCGAGTGTCGGTCCGGCGCTGCTGGAGACGTTCGAAGCCTGCAAAGGCCGGGTCATCGTCACCTCCTTCGCCTCCAACATCCACCGCGTGCAGCAGGTAATCGACGCCGCCGTCGCGCTCGACCGCCGGGTCGCCCTGGTCGGTCGCTCGATGCGCAAGAACTACAACATCGCCTCCAACCTCGGCATCGCCAAAGCGCCTTCGGGACTCTTCATCCAGCCGCGCGAGATCGAGGACTTCCCCGACGAGAAGGTTGTCGTGATCTCCACCGGCAGCCAGGGCGAGCCGCTCTCGGCGCTGCGGCGGATGGCCAACAACGACCACCGCGACGTCCAGTTGCACTCCGGTGATACCGTCGTCTTCTCGGCGACGCCGGTGCCCGGCAACGAGCGTGCGGTGAACGAAACGATCGACCGCATCTACGAGATCGGCGCCTCGGTCGTGACCGCCAAGGACGCGCCGATCCACGCCTCCGGGCACGGCTGGCAGGAGGAGCTGAAGCTGATGCTCAACCTGACCAAGCCGCGCTACGTGATGCCGGTCCACGGTGACTACCAGCGCCTGCGCCTGCACGCCGGGCTCGCCCACTCGGTCGGGATCGACCCCGAGAACGTCTTCCAGGGCCGCAACGGCCTGCCGCTGGAGCTGGACGCGGAGGGAGCGCGTTTCGGCAAGGAGGTCCACGCCGGCGTCGTCTACGTCGACGGCGTCAACGTCGGCGAGCCCGACGACGTCGCCCTGCGCGACCGACGCGAGATCTCCGCCGACGGGATCTTCATCGTCGTCGCGACGATCTCCGCCGACGATGGCAGCGTCGTCGCCGACCCGGAGGCGATCGTGCGCGGCGTCGCCCTGCCCGACGGCGAGGAGTCGCTGGTCGACGAGCTCAAGGACGTGGTCGAGGACTCGCTCGAGGACGCCGCCGAGGCGGGCACGCGCGAGGTCCACCTGATCCAGGAAGACGTCCACGAGGCGATCGCCAAGCTCGTCTACAAAAAGCTGCGCATCCGGCCGATGATCCTGCCGGTCGTCGTCGAGGTCTGACCGGCAATAAAAAGACCCGCCGGTCGCGTTGGGGAGAACCGGCGGGCCTTTGTGTCTCGTCCGTGGGGAAAACTAAGTCGGAGCGCTAAAGCGGGTCTAAAGCCGGATTAATTCCTCGTTCAGATTTCGACGTTCGCAGGGGTAGGCGGACGCGGAAGAGTGCGCCACCCAGGTCGGATTCGCCCGCTTCGGCGCTACCGCCGTGCGATCTGGCGACGGCACTGACAATCGCCAGGCCGAGGCCGCTGCCGCCACCGATCGCGGTGTCGGCGGGACCCTCGCCACGGACGAAGCGCTCGAAGATCTGCTCGCGCAGCTCGGCCGGCACGCCGGGACCGTCGTCGCCGACCTCGACCACGGCGCTTGCGCCCTCGGCGCCCAGACGAAGCTCGATTCGCGAGCCCGGCGGGGTGTGGCGGGCGGCGTTGTCGAGCAGGTTGAGCACCATGCGGTGCAGCTCATCGGGGTTGCCGTCGACCAGAAGCGGGCGCTCGTTCTCGACTCGCAGTTCGCGTTCGCCGATCGTCGGCGCGACCTCGGCCGCCGCATTGCCCGCCACTTCGGCCAGATCGCAGCGGGTGCGGGCGCCGATGCGCCCGGCATCGGCACGGGCGAGGAGCAGAAGGTCGCCGACCAGTCGGCTCATGCGGCTGGAGGAGCGCAGCGCCGAGTCGACCATCGCCCGCTCGTCCTCCTGCGCCGGCTCCTCCAGCGAGGCCTGGAGCAGCTCGAGGTTGGCGAGAATGCTGGTCAGCGGCGTGCGCAGCTCGTGCGAGGCGTCGGCAACGAACTCGCGCTGGCGCTTCAGCGCCGCTTCGCGCTCGGCGCGGGCGGCGTCGAGCGAGCGCAGCATCGCCTCCAGCGTGCGGGCGAGCTCGCCGACCTCGTCGTCGACCCGTGGCTGCGGCATGTGGCTGGACGGGTCGCCGGTGTCGGCGATTGTGCGCGCCGTCGCGGTCAGCGAGGCGATCGGCCGCATCGCCCGCCGGGCGATCGCCACTCCCGCGAGGCTGGCGAGCAGGGTGGCGCCCAGCACGCCGGCCGCGATCAGGAGCCAGAGCCGGCCCACGGTCGAGTCGATGTGCTGCTCGTCGCGGCCATACTGGACGTAACCGGCGATCCTCCCGGTCTGGCGGCTGCGCAGGGCGACCGTCACGACCCGCATCTCCCCGGTGTCGTGGATGCCTGGCGATGGGGACCCGAGTTCCGCGGCGTTCGGGCTTGCGTCGAGTTCCAGTCCCTGCGAGTCGTAGATCCGCACCGAGGCGTCGTTGGGGCTGACGAAATCGCCCAGATCGGGCTCGCGGACGATCAGCGTGTTGGTGATCGTGTCGACGATCTGGACCTGCGAGGCCAGCGTCGTGACGGCGCCCTTCATCTCGCGGTTGAAGTCGCTGCGGATGCGCTGCGCGGCGAGGTTGCCGACGATCACCCCGAACAGCACCAGGATCGCCAGGGTCAGTCCGGCGGAGACGCCGGCGAGGCGCCAGCGCACCGGCCAATTTCCCGGCCGCAGGGCTGCTAGGCCTTGAGGACGTAGCCGGCGCCGCGTTTGGTGTGCAGAAGCCGTGTCTCCTCACCCGCCTCGAGCTTGCGCCGCAGATTGGAGATGAAGACGTCGATCGTGTTGGTGGCGGCCATCGGGTCATAGCCCCAGACCTCGTCGAGCAGGCGCTCGCGTGAGACGACGAGGCGCTCGTTGTGCATCAGGTACTCGAGCAGCTCGAACTCGCGGTTGGTCAGCTCGATCTCGCGCTCGCCGCGCCGCACCTCGCGCGTATCCGGGTTGAGGCTGAGATCGCCGACCTGCAGCGAGGCCGAGCCGCGTGGCGGCCGGCGGCGCAACAGGGCGCGGATCCGGGCGAGCAGCTCCTTGCGCTCGAACGGCTTGACCAGGTAGTCGTCGGCGCCGCTGTCGAGTCCGCCCACCCGGTCCTCGGTCTCGGTCCGCGCGGTCAGGATCAGGATCGGCACGTCGCTGTCGGCGCGCAATCGCCGGCAGACCTCGACCCCGTCCATCCGCGGTAGACCGAGGTCGAGCACGACCAGGTCCGGCACGAAACCCGCGGCGACGTCGAGCGCATCGACCCCGTCGGCCGAGGTGCGCACTTCATAGCCCTCGTTGCGCAGCGAACGACGCAGCACGTCGGCGATCTCCTGATCGTCCTCGACGACCAGCACACGCCCCCCCGACAGATCGGTCTCGTTTGCGAGCACGCAGCGATGTTAGCCCGGCTTGGACACGTTCCCGTGTGCTTTTAGTGCGAATTTAGGCACGGAGATAGCGGGGAAGGCACCGCTTCTGGGGCACTTGCCATCTGCCTCGCTTGCCATGATCGAGCGCAGTCATGAGTTCAGCCGCCGCCGTCCATCTGCATGCCCACAGCGAGTACTCGCTGCTCGATGGCGCCTGCAAGATCGACGCGATGGCGGCGCGGGCGGCGGAGCTGGGGCAGCCGGCGCTGGGGTTGACCGACCACGGCGTGATGAACGGCGCGGTCGATCTTTACAAGGCCTGCCAAAAGCACGGGATCAAACCGATCGCCGGCCTCGAGGCATACCTCGTCGACGACGTCAAGACGATCAAAGAGAAGCCCAAGTACGAGCGCAACCATCTCACCCTGCTGGCCGAGAACGACGCCGGCTTCGCCAATCTGGTCAAGCTCACCTCGGCCGGCTTCCTGCAGGGGTTCTCGCGCGGCAAGGCCAACGTCGACATGGAGATGCTCGCCGCCCACGCCGAGGGGGTGATCGTCCTCACCGGCTGCCTGCAGTCGCGCTTCTGCCGGCGCCTGATCGAAGAGCGCGCCGAGGACGCTCGCGGCCACCTCGACGACCTGATCCAGGCCTTCGGCCCCGAGCAGGTCTACTTCGAGGTGCAGAAAAACGGCATCGAGGAGCAGGAGAAGGCCAACCAGGGGATCGTCCGCTTCGCTCGCGAGCTGAACCGGCCGCTGGTCGGCACCGCCGACGTCCACTACCTGCGTCGCGAGGACTTCGACAACCATGCGGCGCTGCTCTGCGTGCAGACCAAGTCGACCCTCGAGGCGCCGAAGATGAGCTTCGACACCAACGAGTTCTTCCTCAAGAGCAACGAGGAGATGAGCGAGTCCTTCGCCGAGTGGCCGGAGGCGATCCCGACGACCCTGGAGATCGCCGAGCGCTGCTCGCTGGACATCGAGCTCGGCAGCCTGCTGCTGCCGCGCTATCCGACCGAGGACGGCGAGGAGCCCGAGGCGATGCTGCGGCGGATCGCCGGCGAGGGGCTGCGCGCCCGCTACGGCGACCCCGCTCCGGCCGAGGCCGTGGAACGGATGGAGTTCGAGCTCGGCGTGATCGAGGAGATGGGCTTCTCTTCCTACTTCCTGATCGTCTGGGACTTCGTCCGCTACGCCAAGGAAAACGGCGTGGCCGTAGGCCCCGGTCGCGGCTCGGCGGCGGGGTCGATCGTCTCATACGTGCTCAAGATCACCGACCTCGATCCGCTCGCCGAGGGGCTGATCTTCGAGCGCTTCCTCAATCCGGGGCGCAAATCGATGCCCGACATCGACATCGACTTCTCGGTCCGCGGCCGCGAGCGGATGATCCGCTACGTCGGCGACAAGTACGGCCGCGAGTCGGTCGCCCAGATCATCACCTTCGGCAAGATGGCGCCGCGCGCTGCGACCCGCGACGCCGCGCGGGTGCTCGGCTTCGATTACGGCAGCGGCGACCGCCTCGCCAAGCAGATCCCGGAGCCGATCATGGGCCGCAGCCCCTCTTTCGAGGAATGCCTGAAGTCGGGCCAGGAGCTGAAACGGACCTACGACTCCGAGCCCGACGCGAAGCGGATCATCGACGTCGCCCAGGGGCTCGAGGGGATCATTCGCAATAACTCGATCCACGCCGCCGCGGTTGTGATCGCCGACCGGCCGCTGCACGAGGTGGTGCCGCTGCAGCTGGCCGAGGACCGCAATGCGCCGGCGGCCGGCAACGGCAACGGCGGTGGCAAGCCGGAGCGCCAGTACAAGATCGTCACCCAGTACTCGATGGGGCCGATCGAGGAGATGGGCCTGCTCAAGATGGACTTCCTCGGCCTGCGCAACCTCGACGTGATCGAGGACGCGATCGACATCATCGAGCGCTCGCGTGGCGAGACGGTCGAGATGGAGAAGATCCCGATCGACGACGCGAAGACCTACGCGATGCTCGCAGCGGGCGACTCGACCGGGGTCTTCCAGTTCGAGTCGGAGGGGATGCGGGACGCCCTGCGCAAGGTCGGGCCGACCGAGTTCGCCGACATCGTCGCTCTCGGTGCCCTCTACCGGCCCGGCGCGATGGCCTATATCCCCGCCTACGCCAAGGGCAAGAGGGACCCCTCGACCGTGCGCTACCCGGACCCGCGGCTGCGGGCGATCACCGAGGAGACCCACGGCTGCGTCATCTACCAGGAGCAGCTGATGCAGATCGCGCGCTCGATGGCCGGCTTCTCGGGCGCCGAGGCGGACGATCTGCGCAAGGCGATCGGCAAGAAGAAGCGCGACCTGATGGCGACGATGAAGGACAAATTCATGCAGGGCATGGCGGAATCCGAGACCGCCCCGGCGGTTGCCAAAGATCTTTGGAAGCTGAACGAAGCGGCCGCCGACTACTCCTTCAACAAGTCCCACGCCGCCTGCTACGGCCTGATCTCCTACCGCACCGCCTACCTCAAGGCGAACTATCCGGCCGAGTACATGGCGGCGGTGATCTCCTCGGTGATGAACACCAAAGACAAGGTGCCCTTCTTCGTCAACCGCTGCGCGGAGATGGAGATCGAAGTCCTGCCGCCCGACGTCAACTCATCCGATCACAGCTTCGTCGTCTCCGAGAAGGCGATCCGCTTCGGCCTCGACGCGGTGAAGAACGTCGGCCACTCGGCGGTGGAGGCGATCCTGCGGGCTCGCGAGGACGCCCCGATCGCCTCGATCTGGGACTTCTGCGAGCGGGTTGACTCCCGCGCGGTCAACAAACGGGCGATCGAATGCCTGGTCAAGTGCGGTGCCCTGGACTCCACCGGGGCGACCCGCAAAGGCATGCTCGAGGCGCTGCCGGCGGCGCAGTCGGCCGGGCAGAAAGCCCAGGAGGACGCCCAGCTCGGCCAGGGCTCGATCTTTGACTTCGGCGACGCGGCGGCGAGCGGGGGAGAGGGGGGTGCCTCGAGCTCCCACCACCGCCCGCCGATCTCGGCTGTCGAGTTCGAGCGCCGCGAGCTGCTGGCGCTGGAGAAGGAGACGCTCGGCACCTATCTCTCCTCGCATCCGCTGTCGGAAGTACGCGAGGCGCTGCGGGCTCGTGTTGACTGCGGCTTGGCGGGTCTGGCAAGCAAGCCGGACGGAGCTTGGGTCACCGTCGGCGGCATCGTCGCCGAGTGCAAGAAGATCCGCACCAAGAGCGGCAACCAGATGATGTTCGCGACGCTCGACGACATCGAAGGGCAGGTCGAGATGCTGGTCTTCAAGGCCGACCAGGCCGAGAGCGCCGGGGCGATCGAGACCGATGCCGTCGTCCTCGTCCGCGGCCGGATCGACCACAAGGACCGCGGCGAGACGAAGCTCGTCGTGCAGGAGGCCGAGCGCTTCGAGCCCGACGTGGAGGAGATGGCCCGGGCGAGCGCCGCCGCGGCGCCCTCAGAGCCTCTGTTCCTTGCGGTCGATTCGACCAAGTTCCGGAGCGTCGACCACGCGATCGACGAGCTGCGGACGCTGTTCGAGCACCACAAGGGAAATGCCGCCGTACAGGTGTTCGTCAACGGCAACGGCGCGTTGAGCAAATTGGAGCTCGGCGAGGGCATCAGGGTCCGGGCCTCCAGCCTGCAGGCCGAACTCGGGCACGTGCCCGGGGTCGAGGCCCTAGGCGCGGATGCCTTGGCTGCCTAGACTTCGTACATGCCCGCTACGCGCCAGAAGACCGGTGAGTGCCGTCAGTGCCGTTCTTTCTGCGACAAGATGGTCGAGCCGCGCAGCTGCGTCGAGCTCGGTTGCCGCTTCCTCTACAGCTACGTCGACACCCTGACGGGGACGCAGTACGTCGGTTGCATGCAAGAGGTCTTTGCCGCCAAGGTCGAGCTCGATGCGGTCTTGCGGCCAGGTGGCTTCGGCGGGGTCAAGATGACCGGCGCGGCACTTCCCCACTGCCCCTTCTCCGTCGAGCATGCCTACGCGGGCTCGGGACCCGAGTACGACTGTGTCAACCGCCGCTTCTTCGACTGCGGCGACGACGGTCCGGAAGGCCTGCGGGCGTTTGATCTACGCGATCTTGCATCAGAGCCCCCAGCCATCTAAGCCTGAATCCACCGATCTCGACGGCCTCTCCACTCCGCATCCCTTCGCCGGGACCCAATTCCCTCCACCCAGGTAGAACCACTACCTGGGTGAGCGGAAATCGGCCCCCGACTCGGCCTGCGAAGCGGAGAGCCTCGCCGATCTCGGTGGATTCAGGCTAATTTGACACGGTTCCATGTAGGCTTTGTCGCATGAGCGATTCTTCGGCAGTGGCAGAGGCAGAGCAGGTGGCGGCGGACGCGGCGGCAGGTGACGCCGGGGCTGAGGGCCCCAAGTTCACGCTCGAGCTGAACCAGGACCAGCAGGACATCCGCGACTGGATCCACGGCTTCGCGGAGGGCGTCGTACGGCCCGCGGCCGCCGAATGGGACGAGCGCGAGGAGACGCCCTGGCCCGTTATTCAGGAGGCCGCCAAGATCGGCCTCTACGGCTTCGAAGCGCTGGGCCAGTTCTTCGCCGACGAGACGGGTCTGACCATGCCGATCGCCAACGAGGAGCTCTTCTGGGGCGACGCCGGCATCGGCATGGCGATCATGGGCACCTCGCTGGCCGTCGCCGCGATCTTCGGGCAGGGAACTCCGGAGCAGATGGGTGAGTGGATTCCGCAGTGCTTCGGCAGCGAGGACGACCCCAAGGTGGCCGCCTTCTGCGCATCGGAGCCGGACGCCGGCTCCGACGTGGCTGCCATCCGCACCACGGCCAAGTACGACGAGGCGAGCGACGAGTGGGTCCTGAACGGGCAGAAGGCATGGGCGACCAACGGCGGTATCGCCGACGTCCACGTCGTGATCGCCACGGTCGACCGCGAGCTGCGCTCGCGCGGGCACGCCGCCTTCGTCATCCCGCCTGGCACGAAGGGCTGCGAGCAGGGCGCCAAGGTCAAGAAGCACGGCCTGCGCGCGTCGCACACCGCCGATGTCCACCTCGACGACTGCCGCATCCCGGGCTCATGCCTGCTCGGCGGCAAAGAGAAGCTCGACGAGCGCCTCGCCCGCGTCCGCGAGGGCAAGAGCTCCAAATCGCAGGCGGCTATGCAGACCTTCGAGGCCAGCCGGCCGACCGTCGGCGCCCAGGCGATCGGCATCGCCCGCGCCGCTTATGAGTACTCGCTCGAGTACGCCAAAGAGCGCGAACAGTTCGGCAAGGCGATCATCGAGAACCAATCGATCGCCTTCGCCCTCGCCGACATGAAGATGGAGATCGACGCCGCCCGCCTGCTCGTCTGGCGCGCCGCCTGGATGGGCCGCACCGGGCAGAAGTTCGAGAACGCCGAGGGCTCGATGTCGAAGCTGAAGGCCGGCGAGGTCGCCGTCTGGGCGACCGAGCGGGCGATCCAGATCCTCGGCGGCAACGGCTACACCCGCGAGTTCCCGGTCGAGCGCATGCACCGTGACGCCAAGATCTACACGATCTTCGAGGGCACCTCCGAGATCCAGCGCCTGGTCATCTCCCGGGCGATCTCCGGCGTCCACATCAAATAGCCCCAGCGCCAAGCACCGAGCTGCGCCGCTGCGGACTTTGTACGTGTCATAGCCCCCACAAAGTCGGCAGCGCTGGGAAGCCCGGTCGTCCCCCGGGCGAATTGATGTCGCACGCGCTGCGCGCTTAGCGACGATGTTGGAGCGCGGCTGCGCCGCGCAGAAGACAGATTGCATATCGCCGCTCCGCGACATTCGCCCGGATGACGACCGGGCTTCCCGTACAGCGCGTGCGACGTCAATTCCTGCGAGAGTGGATCGCCGTCCCGTCCGGCCCGGGCTCGACCGACGAGAGGAGGGCGCGGAGGTCCTTCATCAACAGGATCAAATGAAGAGGGTCGGTGGGGGACTCTTCGAAGCCGAAGCGCTTGTACCAACGGCTGGCCGCCTCGTGCTTGGCGTGGACGAGCATCAGACGGATGCCGAGCTCCTCGGCTGCCTCGTTCGAGCGCAGCATCGCGTCCTGGAGAAGCGACCGGCCGAGGCCGTGCCCCTGGTGGGCGAGGTCAACGGCCAGCCGGGAAAGCAGGACGGCTGGAAGCGGCCGTCGTTTTGGCTGGCCCTTGCGCGCCCGTCTGCTCGCGTCCTTTGGCGGGATCTGGGCGGCGGTGAGCGCGTAGTACCCGACGACCCGTTGGCCATCGGTTGAGACGAAGACCCTTGCCGAGCCAGAGGCTTGGGCGGCGAGCGAGTGATCCGCCAGCCAGCGATCGAGCTCCGGCTCGCCGCTGGAGAAGCCACCCCGGTCGTGTTTACGCTCGAGCGGTACGGGACTGGAGTAGGCCACTGTGAGCGGGCGCTACTCAAAGACGCTTGAACGAGAGAAGAGCTCTTCGAGGCCGGCCGGAACGTGGGGAGGTCGGTCGAGGATCTCCTGGAGGCGATCCCACTGCTTGTTATCCACGGTGAAGACGGTTCTATCCGCCAGGATCCGCTCGGCCTCCAGAACTGCCGCCGTGCGGATGAAATCGCTCAGCTCTCGGTCTGCCTCATCGGCGGCCTTGCGCACGACGATGTCATCGTCGGATGCGACTCGAAGGTTCCAGCGGGAGGCTCTCGCGTGCGTGCTCATTCGGGAATCGTACAGACGATGTCTGCACATTTCAACCGGCCGGGCGCCGTTGTCGACTTTGTACGTGTAGTAGCCCCCACAAAGTCCCCTGCGGCGGGGCTTCCCAGCGACGGCGTTCACGCTTGAAGCTTCAACCGATCGGCCTGCGATCATCGCGCCCGCCAATGTCCGAGTCGCTCCCACGCGAAGTGTCGAAGCCATGGGGCAGTGAGCTTTGGTACGCCCAGACGGACCGATACGCGGGCAAGATTCTGCGGATCAAAGCGGGCCAGCGCCTGTCGGTCCAGTACCACGTGGCAAAGGACGAGACGTCCTACCTGCTCTCGGGGCGAGCGAAGATTAGCCAGGGCGCATCTCAGGAGCAGCTTCAAGAGCGCGAGATCGGGCCGGGAGACGCCTGGCGCAACGAACCGAACGTCGTTCACACCATCGAGGCGATCGAGGACTCGGTCGTGCTCGAGGTCTCCACTCCGGAGCTGGACGATGTCGTTCGACTGGATGATCGGTACGGCCGCACGAATGGGTCTCCCGAGCCAAGCTAAGCCGCGCCAGTGAGTTGCGACGGGAATGAGCGACGACGATGCGCTCTCGCGGGAATGTCGCGAAGCGGCGATATGCAATCTGGTGATTGCGCGGCGTTAGCCGTGCTCGGTCTCCGTCGCTAAGCGCGTAGCGCGTGCGACCTCAATTCCCGCGAGAGCGGATCGCTGTCGCTCACTTCTTGCGAAGTTTGAGCCCGGTCTGCCGGAGGTGCTTGGCTGCTTGCACTTCCTTCTTGTCCGCGCCTTTTTTGTCTGGCCCGGGCGTCTCCAGCGTCGCTGGCAGGCCATCGAATCTCGGCTCGGATAGGAAGGCGGCCAGGCCCTGTTTGCCCATCTCGCCCTTGCCGATGTTGGCGTGGCGGTCGCGGCAGGATCCGAGGGCGGCGGCGGCGTCGTTTACGTGCAGGCAGCGGAGACGGTCTAGGCCTACCTTCTGGTCGGCTTCGTTGACGATTTCGCTCAGATGGCCCTCGTCGGTCACGTCGTAGCCCTGGACGAAGAGGTGGCAGGAGTCGAGGCAGAGGCCGAGGCGCTTGCCGCCGCCGGCCAGGTCGATCAGCTCGGCGGTCTGGTCGAAGTCGCGGCCGAGCAGGCCTTTGTGGCCGGCGGTCTGCTCGAGCAGGAGCGGGCAGCTGTCGCTGTCTTTCACGGCCGCCGCGATGACTTTGGCGGCGCGTTTGATCGACGGAGTAAGGGGCTCGCCTTTCTGCGCGCCCGGATGGAGGACTACGCCGGCGGCGCCGATGCTGTCGCCGATCCGCAGCGCGTGGGTGAGCGAAGCGAGCGATTTCTTGCGCAGCTCCTTGTCTTTCGAGGCGCAGTTGATCAGGTAGACCGCGTGGATCACGACCGCTTCGACTGGAGAGGCGTTCATCGCCTCTTTGAAGGCCGCGAAATCGTCGGGGCCGTAGTTGGTCGGCCGCCACATCCGCGGACTCTGGTTGAAGATCTGGATAGATTCGCAACCGCGCTCCTCGCCGCGCTCGATTGCGTTGGCGAGCCCACCCGCGGTGGAGACATGCGCTCCGATCAACATGACCAGCAATAACCCCCGTTTGAGATTTGCTCCCTCGCCGACCGGTGCGCTGCACATCGGCGGGGCGAGGACGGCACTCTATAACTGGCTTGCGGCGCGCCACGATGGCGGTTCCTTGGTCCTGCGGATCGAGGACACCGACCGCGAACGCTCGACCGAGGAGAACGTCGAGCAGATCCTCGACGCGCTGCGCTGGCTGGAGTTGGACTGGGACGAGGGACCGATATCGCAGGCCTCGCGCTCGGATCGCCACCAGGTGGCGCTTGAGCGCCTGCTGGAGAGCGGTGCCGCCTATCGCGATCAGGCCACGGCGAAGGACGTCGAGGCCTGGAAGGCCGAGCACGGTTCCGGTCGTGGCTATCGGGGCGAGCCGAGCGAGGCGGCGGATGCGGCGGTGCGGCTGCGGGTCCCCGACGAGGGCAAGACCGTGGTCGAGGACCTGATCCGCGGGCCGGTCAGCTTCCCCAATCGCAGCTACGACGATTTCGTCATCGCTCGTGGCGACGGCTCGGTCCTCTACAACTTCGCCGTCGCGGTCGACGACGCGGAGATGGGCATCACCGATGTGGTGCGCGGCGACGATCATCTCTCCAACACGCCGAAGCAACTGCTCGTGCTCGAGGCGCTCGGCTTTGAGGCGCCGCGCTACGCGCACCTGCCGCTTTTGCATGGCCCCGACGGCCGTAAGCTCTCCAAGCGCCATGGCGCCGCCTCGGTGCAGGAGCTGCGCGATGCGGGTTACCTGCCGGAGGCCGTGCGCAATTATCTGGCGCTGCTCGGCTGGGGGGCTGACGACGATGCGACGCTGATTCCTACCGAGGAGCTGATCGAGCGCTTCCGGGTCGCGGACGTCGGCAAGGCGGCGGCGATCTTCGACGAGAAGAAGCTGCGCTGGGTCAACGGCCGCTACATGCGTGAGATGCCGCTGGAGGAGTACGTGCGGGTCGTGGCGACGCATCTGGGACGCCCCGAGGACGAGCGGCTGCGCGCGGCCTGCGAGATCGTGCAGGAGAAAGCCCAGACCCTGGCCGAGGTCTGGCCGCTGATCCGCTTCCTCTTCGAGCCACCGGTCGAGGACGAGAAGGCGTGGCGGAAGACGATGAAGGAGGAGGCTCCGGCGGCGCTGGAGGCCTCCCGCGAGGCACTTGCCGCAACGGACGGCTTCGGCGTGGCTGAGGTCGAGGCGGCGCTGTCGCCATTGCCGGAGCGACTGGGGCTCAAACCCGGACGCGTCTACCAGCCGATTCGGGTTGCGATCAGCGGCGGCACCGTCTCTCCCGGCATCTTCGAATCGCTGGCCGTTCTGGGCCGCGAGGAATCGCTGCGGCGCATCGACGCGGCGCTGGTACGCCTTCGCGCATAAAGCAACACCTAAAATTCGGGAGGCCAAAGCTAAACCGTGCGTCCTCTGCTGCCGATGAGGGGGGCAGAGCGACTTGGCGATGGCAACGAGCAAGACTCAAAGCAATGGAAAGGTGTCCTCGGCCGATGCGCCGCGCGGCGCCACCGCGCCTGCGCCGGGCGCGCGCTTGGCGGCGGCTTTCGAGGCCGTTGAGAAATTCCCCGCGCTGATCGAGTCCCGCGCCCGCGTCATGCAGGCGGCGACGGCCGAGACCGCCCGCGTCGGCGATCTGGTTGAGGCCGTCGAGGCCGATGTCGCTCTGACGATCGCCGTTCTGCGCTTCGCCAACCGGGCAAGCAGCCTCGGCAACATCGGCGGGATACCGGCTGCCATCGACGTTCTGAAGCCTTCCGGCGTGCTGGCGATCGCCGGCACGGCGCCCGTCTTCGACTTCTTCGAGCCCAACGGGGGCTGGGAGCTGCGCCCTGAGCAGTTCCGCGTCCACGCCCTCGCAACCCAGCAGGCTGCTGCCCGGATCGGGCGCGAGATCGGCTGGGAGGACCGCGACGAGCTGGTGGTTGCGGCGCTTCTCCATGACATCGGGGGGCTGGTCATCTCCAAGCTCCACCCGGGACGCAAGACCTACTTCGACGCGACCTCGCGCACGCCCGAGCAGCGGATCCGCGAAGAACGCGACCAGCTCGGAATCGACCACGCGCTGGTCGGCGGCGTGCTGGCGCGGCGCTGGAACGTGCCGCAGCGGATCGCCGTCGCGATCGAGCGCCACCACGCCGAGGACGCCGAAGGCCTGGCCGCGGTGGTCGCGACGGCCGACATGGTCGCCCACTACTCCCAGGGCGAGGCGGTGACTCCGGAGCGCCTGCGCGAGACGGCGAAGCGCTGCGGCCTCGGCGCCGACGGCCTGCGCGAGCTGCTCTACGCGCTTCCCTACCCGCGTGAGCGTGAGTCCCGCGTGAGCGAGCCGTGCCCGCTCTCCGGCCGCGAGCTCGACGTCCTCCGCCATCTCTCGGAGGGCATGGTCTACAAGCAGATCGCCGGCGAGATGCAGCTCTCGGTCTCGACCATCCGCACCCACCTGCACAACGTCTACGGCAAGATCGGCGCCGTCGACCGGGCGCAGGCGGTCCTCACCGCGCGCGACTGCGGCTGGATCTAAGGAACAGGCGCCGCCTAATCGATCAGGCATTCGCGCAGCGCGATCGCGACCGCGTGGGTTCTGTTTCTCGCCCCGAGGCGGGCGAGGACGTTCTTGGTGTGCGTCTTCACCGTTTCTTCGCTGAGGCCGAGCTCGCGCGCGGCGACGACGGTTGAGCCGCCATCGGCCAGCAGCTGCAGGATCTCGCGTTGGCGCCGGGTCAGCTTGCCGCGACTGCCGCTAGGCGGTACCGCGGGGTCGACGAATCGCCTTTGGTCGAGGGCCGCCCACACTGCCCGGGCCATCTCCTCGGCGCCGGCGGTGCGAGCGACGTAGGCGCTGGCGCCGGCCTGCAGGGCGGCCGAGGCGAGGTGGCGCTCGGGACGCTCGCCGTGGGCGACGATTCCCATTCCCGGGGCTGTTTTGCGCAGGGCCCGGATTGCCTCATTGCCATAGAGCGGCTCCTCGTCGTCGGCCGGCTCGCGCCGCAGTGCGACGACCGCGACGTTGACGCTGCCGATGTCGCGGATCAGCTCGATCGCCTCGCCGCGCGTCTCGCTCTCGTGGATCTCGAAATCGCCCGTCAGGGCTTGGCGCATGCCCAACCGAACCAGCGGCTGGGCGTCGATCACAAGGCAATGTGGGCGCTCGCTCGGAACCACTCGATCCTATACCCAGCAAAATCCGCTTTGTGCGGTAGAAAGGGCTTGTGATTTCCATCACCTCCAAGTCACGCTACGCCGTCGTCGCGATGGCAGAGCTGGCTCGCTCGGGAGAGCGACCGGTGCCGATCAAGGAGTTGGCCGAGCGGCGGGGCATTCCCGACCAGTTCCTCGAGCAGCTCTTCTCGACCCTTCGCCGCGCCGGCCTGCTGACCAGCCACCGCGGCATGAAAGGCGGCTACACGCTCGCCCGCGCCGCCGACGAGATCACCGTGCTCGAGGTGGTCCAGACCCTCGACGGCAAGGTCGGCCAGGAGGCCGACGAGGCGGGAGGGATCTGGGCCGAGGGCGTCGGCGCCCTGCGCAAGGTCTTCGGCCAGACGACGATCGCCGAAGTCGCCCGCCGCGAGGCCGAGGAGGCGGGTTCCGGGATGTACTTCATCTAGATCGGGCCGCACCGCTGCTGGCATTCCGCTTGTTCAAGCGGTTTTCAGTCCGGCTGAATCCGGTTGCTTCCGGTCTGACTGGCGCACAGATGGCGCGTTCAAGTCATCTGCCGCGTTGTCTGCCTAGAATCTCGGCCGGTGGAACTTCAGGATTTTGCTCCGCAGCAGTTCTACTCGCGGCTCGCTTTTAGTCCAGCGGCTTCGATTGTCGATCGCCGGGGTGAGACCGCCGACGCCATGCTGGACTTCTTGAAGCTCCCTAGTCTCTCTCTTCATCCAACGGCGGTGGAAGTAGCCAGCGAGGAAAACAGAGAGCAGTATCGGATCGGGCTAGTTCAGATATATGCGCTGCTGACTGGATTCGATGATTTCGAGGAAGCGTCGGGAAAGGTCGGCGAGTTCTTGCAGATGGCGGTTGAGCATTTGGATCCCCCAAAGGTCGAGGCAATCAACGTGCGAACCTGCGACATCGCGCCTGTTGAGTCGTTCGAGGATTTAAGAGATCGACTTAATGAGGCACTGGTCTCGGGAATAGGCGGAGTTAGGAATGCAATCGGAGTGCCTCTAAGCGACTCTGCCTGGGTCTTCGAATTCGAGGACGCCAACGTATCGGGGCGGATACAGTTTGGTCCGATGCAAAGTGAGCAGCTGGAAGAGGTCCTCCAAGTCAAAGAAGGCATCGAGGTTCCCCCCAATATGCTTTTTCTACTTGTCGATTCGAAATTTCAAGGCAACGAGCATGAAGACGCCGTTGAGCGTTGGCGGAGGGCCGTTGCCAAACAGCGAGGAATGGCCGAGCGGACTGGTGCTTGGCTGACGGAGATGGTCGCGTGACTCCCTTTGTGATGGAAAAACCCCCTGAGCCAGTCGAAAAGGTCCGTGAGCCTGCTCGGATTGCAGAAGACTGGCCTGATCGGGACGGAACCGTCTCGGTCGACTTGATGTCCAAGTCGACCATTGATATTCGAGTTCAGCCCCCTGAAACAGCGGACGAAGAAAAGTCCGATACTGACTCCGAAGGACCGCTCCGTCTGACGCTCTCGCCGTTCTCTGATAAAAGCAAAGCGGGCCGTCTCAGCGCCTCCTTTGCAGCGCTTGCAAAGCTGAGAGGAAGTCGCGCTGCTAGTGCGTGGATCGAGGCTGCGGCAATCCTGAAGCGAGATGCAGTCAAGCTTCGAAGCAGCCCCTTTTCGCGCCATGCCGATGTTTTGCTTGTCCTGGCGGACGCGTTGACCTTCACTGACCCTGCAAACGCAAGTGACCAGTCGATGGCTGTTCTTGAGCGTAGTCTTTCGGTGCTAAGTGAGCCGTTCATCGGCGAACCAGCAGAGGAGGCGTTTCTCGTTGATCTAATGGCCCAGGGTTGGCACCTGGCTCCTGCCGTTGATCCAGCCGACTATCCGGCATAGTCATCTCGACGCTCTACCTCGATACGTCGGCCCAGATGGAACGTATCGGTGGGCGTTCAGCGACCCGAGCCCGCTTAGAGCAGTTGCTCGCTGATGGTGGGCATTCAACCTCCACTCAGGTCTTGCGAGAGTGGAATCGCATCGTCTTGGCTGCCCTTGTCCGACTTCGAAGCGTCCTACCGGTAGCCAAAGACCGAACTGATGTCGTGGCTCGTATGCGTGAGGGCGCGTTCGGGCGCGATGGAGTCCGGCGCTGGCAGGTTACCGAGTGGGTTATGGCCGGAGACAGCGACTTGAGAGCGGTCCGGATGCGAGTCGCGCACTACCAGCGCATTCGCGCTCGCGCTCAGTTCAAAGCCGGTCTTAAGACTCTGCGGGATGGGACCGACTGTGGCGTCGCTAGACGCGAGCCGTATCTGCATAACGGTTCTTGGCGCTACGACGAGATGTGCAAAAAGTCGGAAGACATCTGCGCCCAGCCAAGCTTTCTCCAAGAGCAGCGCGACCGCGTCCTCGCGGCAGCGGCAGCTCTCGAAAAGTCGGATCGTTCTGCTGATCGCGTGATGGGAGAAAAGGCGAAGAAAGCCTTGGAGGACTCGGATGCTCGAGCAACGAAAGGCAAGGCGTGTCACGGCGGCGGAGGCATTGGGGGGGATGTCTGCATTGCGCTTGAGTGCGCAGCGGACGAGACGCTTCTAACGACTGATGCAAGCTTCGAGTTGCTTTGTCCGGCTCTAGATTTGAAGTACGAGCGTCTCTAGCGGCGACGCCTTCCAAGGCTTAGCAGGGGCATGAGGGGGCATTCTGGACGCGTGCTAGGTGTGCCGTCCATTGCGCATGGCGTCGCCGAAGCTCGTCTTCGTCGAGGTCGGCGCGGCCCAGCGGCAGGTAGTTCGGGGCCCAGGACCCAACCGCGTGATCGGACCGAGCGACGGCCCAGGTGTCCCAAAGGCGCATCTCGCCGACTGCCTGGCCGGTCGCTGCTTCGTAGGCCGCAAGAAAGTCGTCGGCAATTTGCTCGTCGAAGAGGAGGACGAGATCGAGTCGGCACCAGCCCAAGTCGAAGCCAGGTGGACCGCGTGACCCGTCCGACCAGTCGACGATGCCCGTGAGCCTTCCGTCCCGCCAGACGACGTTGCCCGACCAGTAATCGCAGTGGGTGAGCACCTCCGGCGACCTGACAACCTGTGGCCAGCGAGAACGGACTTCCGCCGCCAGCGGACCAGCCAATATCTCCCGAGAGCCTCCGCTGCGGTCGAACACGCTCGGCAACTCCGCCAGCCGCTCGGTCGGCACCGTGTGCAACGCAGCGAGCGCGCGACCTTGCTGGCGCGCCCACCCCCTGGGGTCGGTCGGAGTGATGTCCGGCTGACCGTCAAGCCAGCTGATCAAAGAAGTCGGGTACTTCGACCATCGGCGGTTCAGGTCGCCGCCGAGCAGCACCGGGGCCATGCCGCCGAGTCCGTCGAGGGCGCGCAATACACGCTGCTCACGCAAGGGTGCGGGGTCGCCCACCGGAAACTGGCGGACGACAACGCTGGTCGGGGGATTCTCGGTATCGACTCGCCAGGTGTTCGCATGCTGGCCGCCTTCGAGGCGCGCGGCACCCAGGACCACGGCTGACGGGCCCGTCAGCCGCCGGACTTCCTCCAGCGCTCCAGATGAAGGCAGGGCCTCGGATCGAGTCATCGCCGGAACTCTAAGTTCAACAAGCAGGTTTCATAGCTCGTCATGGGCTATAGGGTCGCGTCCATGAGCGCGCAAGGAGCATCGAAGTGAGGATCGGGGCTGAGGCTTCGGCCGTCGTGGGGGAGACGCCGCTGGTGTCGTTGCGGCGGCTCAGCGAGGGGTTGCCCGGGGAGGTTTGCGCGAAGCTGGAGTACTTCAATCCCGGCGGGTCCGTCAAGGACCGGATCGGGGTGGCGATGCTCGACGCGGCCGAGGAGGCGGGGTCGATCGAGCGGGGCAAATCGGTGATCGTCGAGCCGACCAGCGGCAACACCGGGATCGCGCTGGCGATGGTCTGCGCGGCGCGGGGCTATGAGCTGATCCTGACCCTGCCCGAGGGGATGAGCCGCGAGCGGGCGAAGCTGCTGCGTGCTTACGGGGCCGAGGTTCGGGAGACGCCCTCGCTCGGCGGCATGACCGAGGCGGTCGAGCTGGCCGAAGCGATCCGCGAGCAGCGCAAGGGCTTCATGCCGCAGCAGTTTTCCAACCCGGCGAATCCCGAGGTGCATCGACGTACCACCGCCGAGGAGATCTGGCGCGACACGGACGGGGATGTCGGGGCCTTTGTCGCCGGCGTCGGCACGGGGGGGACGATCACCGGTGTGGGCGGCATGCTGCGCGAGCGTAAGCCGGAGGCGCTGATCGTCGCGGTTGAGCCCGCGACCTCACCTGTTCTCTCCGGTGGCGCGCCCGGCCCGCACAAGATCCAGGGGATCGGCGCGGGCTTCGTCCCGGAGGTGCTCGACCGCTCGGTGATCGACGAGACGATCGGCGTCAGCGACGAGGACGCGCTGGAGACCGCCCGGGTAGCCGCGAAGCGGGAGGGCGTGCTGGCCGGCATCTCCGCCGGGGCGAACATCAAGGCGGCGCTGGAGGTGGCCGCGCGGCCGGAGATGGAGGGGAAGCGCGTGGTTACCGTGGTCTGCGATTCGGGCGAGCGCTACATGTCCCTACCCTTCTTCGCACCGTGATCAAGCGAGTGCTAGCCGAGATTCGAGCCGATGTCGCCGCCGCGCGGGACCGCGACCCCGCCGCGCAGGGAGTCTCGTCCTTCGAGATCCTGATCGGCTGGGCCGGCGTGCAGGCGCTGCTCGCCCACCGCCTCGCCCACGCGTTGCGCGAGGCCGGCGTGCCCGTGGTGCCCGGCGCGATCGCCTATGTGGCCCGCGCCATCACCGGGGTCGAGATCCACCCCGCGGCAAAGATCGGGCCCGAGCTCTTCATCGACCATGGCTCCGGCGTCGTGATCGGCGAGACCGCCGAAGTCGGCCGGCGGGTGACCCTGTACCAGGGGGTGACGCTCGGCGGCACCGGCTTCCAGCCCGGCAAGCGGCACCCGACACTGGGCGACAACGTCACCGTCGGCTCGGGAGCCAAGCTGCTCGGACCGATCGCCGTCGGCGACGGCGCCAAGATCGGCGCCAACACGGTCGTCGTCGAGGACGTGCCGCCCGCCTCCACCGTCGTCGGCAACCCCGGTCACCTCGTCAAGGTGGAAGGGCGGAGGCCCGAGGGCCCGGACGCCGACTGGATCCACCTGCCCGACCCGATAGCCGAGGCGATCAAGATGCTCTCGGAGCGGATTTCCAAGCTCGAGCAGCGCCTCGCCGAGCTCGATGGCGGCGAGGGCGCGAGCGGCAACGGCGAGGAGCTGCGACCGCGAACCGGCCGCTCCTCAGCTGGGGGCTGACTGGCGCTTTTCTCTCGGTATGCGCGAGTAATCCGCCAGGCGTCGGCAGCCGCTCGCCTCTCTATGCTCGTTCGATGCTTCAGGAGACCGACGGGGAAAGCGCCGAGCGCGCGTTCGAGGAGGTCGCCGGCGCCCCGACCGAGGCCGGCGCGGACCGCGCCGAGCGCCTGCTGGCCGGGCTGAACGAGCCTCAGCAGCAGGCCGTGCGCCACGGAGAGGGGCCGCTGCTCGTCCTCGCCGGAGCCGGCTCGGGCAAGACCCGCGTTCTCACCCACCGCATCGCCTATCTACTGGCGACGGGGCAAGCACGGCCAGGCGAGATCCTCGCGATCACCTTCACCAACAAGGCCGCGACCGAGATGCGCGAGCGGGTCGAATCCCTGGTCGGCCGTGCGACCCGGGCGATGTGGGTGACGACCTTCCACTCGGCCTGCGCGCGAATGCTGCGCGCCGACGCCGAGCGGCTCGGCTACTCGCGCAGCTTCACGATCTACGACGAGTCGGACTCCCTGCGGATGCTCAAACGCTGCATGGAGGAGCTCCACGTTGACCCCAAGCGCTACCCGCCGCGGGCGATCCGCTCGCAGATCTCCGGCGCCAAGAACCAGCTGGTTGACGCTGATGCCTACGCGCAGGCGCAGGGCGGCCCCTTCGAGGAAACGACGGCCGGCGTCTACCACCTCTACGAGAAACGGATGCTCGAGGCCAACGCGATGGACTTCGACGACCTGCTGGTGCGCACGGTCAACGCGCTCGAGCTCTTCGACGAGGTGCGCGAACGCTGGCGCCGCACCTTCCGCCACGTCCTCGTCGACGAGTACCAGGACACCAACCACGCCCAGTACAGGCTGCTGCAGCTGCTCACCTCCGAGCACGGCAACCTGATGGTCGTCGGCGACGAGGATCAGTCGATCTACGGCTTCCGCCACGCCGACATCAGGAACATCTTGGATTTCGAGAAGGACTTCCCCGACGCCGACTCGGTCAAGCTCGAGCAGAACTACCGCTCGACCCAGACGATCCTCTCCGCCGCCAACGCGGTCGTCGAAAACAACCGGGAACGGCGGCCTAAGCGGCTCTGGACCGAGCTGGCCGGCGGCGAGCCGCTGCAGCTGCGCGAGCTCTCCGACGAGCACGAAGAGGCGCGCTGGGTCGCGGGCGAGATCGAGCGCCTCGGCGAGGAGGAGAGCGTGCGGCGCGAGGACGTCGCCGTCTTCTACCGGACCAACGCGATGAGCCGGGTGCTGGAGGACACGCTCAACCGCTTCGACATCCCCTACCAGGTGATCGGCGGCACCAAGTTCTACGAACGGGCAGAGATAAAGGACGCGGTCGCCTACCTCAGCCTGCTGGCCAACCCCGCCGACCAGGTCTCCTTCGCGCGCATCGTCAACTCGCCCCGGCGCGGAATCGGCAAAACCAGCCAGGGCAGGCTCCTCTCCCACGCGAACACGACCGGGGTGACGATCTGGGAGGTGATCGAGCGGGTCGAGGAGGTGCCGGGACTCGGCGGGGCGGCGATCAAGTTGACCTCGCGCTTCTACGAGACGATCGCCGGCTTGCGCGAACGCGCCGATGCGGAGGGGGCGGTCGCGGGTCTGCTCGAGGCGGTCCTCAACGAGACGGGGTACCTGGAGGCGCTGGCCGCGGAGCGGACCGTGGAGGCCGAAGGGCGAGCCGAGAACCTCGAGGCCCTCATCGCCGGCGCCGCCGAGTTCGACATCGAGCGTGAGCGGGAGGGGGAGCGCGAGGTGCCGCCGCTGGAGGAGTACCTGCAGCAGATCTCCCTCTACACGCAGCAGGACGATCTGGGCGACGAGTCGGTGATCACGCTGATGACGCTGCACAACGCCAAGGGCCTCGAGTACGAGACCGTCTTCGTCGTCGGCTGCGAGGACGGCTCCTTCCCTCACATGAAAGCGCTTGAAGAGGGAGGTGAGGAGGAGGAGCGACGCCTCTGTTACGTCGCCATCACCCGCGCCCGCAGCCGCCTCTACATGACCTGGACGCGCGAACGCAGCCTGTTCGGGCGGGCCGAGCGCAACCTGCCCTCGCGTTTCGTCGACGAGCTGCCGGAGGAGCTGACCGAGCGCAGCTCCAGCGCCGTGGGAGCGAGTACCAGTTGGGGGGCCGGCTCGACGATCGAAGCGGCGAGCCCGGTCGATCCAGGTCCGACCCTGGAGCTGCGAATCGGCGACGACGTGGTCCACGCCAGCTTCGGCGACGGAGTCGTCACCGCGGTCGAGCCCGGCGGGGTTGTGATCGTGCGCTTCGCCGGTGACGGTTCCGAGCGCAAGCTGATGGCCGATTACGCCCCGATCCGGAGGCGATAGCGGTGCCGGCGCGGATCATCGACGGCAAAGCAGTTGCCGCCGCGGTGCGCGAGCGGGTGCGAGCGGAGGTCGCTGAGCTGACCGCCCCGCCCGGCCTGGCGACGATCCTGGTCGGCGACGATCCCGCGTCCGCCGTGTACGTGCGGATGAAGCGCTCGGACTCGGCCGAGGTCGGCATCGAGTCCTTTCACCACGAGCCCGGCGGCGACGTTTCCCAGGAAGAGCTCGCCACGCTGATCGAGTCGCTCAACGCGGACGAGCGCGTGCACGGGATTCTGCTGCAGCTGCCGCTGCCCGATCATCTCGACCAGGACCCGCTGATCGGGATGATCGACCCGGCCAAGGATGTCGACGGACTGACGCCGATCAGCGCCGGCCTGCTCGCCCAGGGGCGCAGCGAGGCGATCGCGCCGTGCACGCCGTCGGGCGTGATGGAGCTCCTTCGTCATGCGGAGGTCGAGGTCGAAGGGGCCCGCGCGGTGGTGATCGGGCGCTCGATCCTGGTCGGCAAGCCGCTCGCCGCCCTGCTCTTGGCGGCGAACGCCACCGTCACCCACTGCCACTCGCGGACGCGCGACCTGGCCTCGATCTGCCTGGAGGCCGACATCCTGGTCGCCGCCGCCGGCCAACCCGGTCTCATCGTGGGTGAGATGGTCAAGCCGGGCGCGACGGTGATCGACGTCGGCACCAACCGGGTCGATGGCAAGCTGATCGGCGACGTCGAGTTCGCCTCCGCCAGCGAGCGCGCCGGGGCGATCACTCCGGTGCCCGGCGGGGTGGGGCCGATGACGCGGGCAATGCTGCTCGTAAATACGTTGGCTGCCGCCCGGGCCCGGGTGTAGTGTCGCCCCGACCCCTACTCCCGGAGGAAATGCACATGGAAGTTGACAAGCTGAACACGGGCGAGAAGGTCTCCGCGGTCTCCGCGATCCTCCTCTTCATATTCATGTTTTTCGACTGGTTCGGCGTCAAGATCTCGGGAGTCGCCGGCTTTTCGGGTGACGTGTCCGGTAGCGGCGGCAGCGCCTGGGACGCGCTCGACGTGATCCCGATCTTCCTCATGCTGGCGATCGTGGTCGCGATCGGCGTCGCCGTGGTCCGCCTCACCGATGCCGACCTCGAGCCGCCGGTCTCGCTCAACGCGATCGTCGCCGGGCTGGGCGGGTTCGCCGTGCTGCTGATCCTCTACCGGATCATCTCCCCACCCGACTTCGGCTCCTTCGGAGGGGTCTCGGTCGACGCGACGCTCAAGTTCGGCATCTTCCTCGGCCTGATCGCCGCCGCCGGGATCGCCTACGGCGGCTACAGCGCGATGCGCGAGGAAGGCGCGACCTTCGGCGGCGAGGCCGACCGCCTCTCCGGCGGTCCCGGCGGCCAGCCCCCGACCGGCGGTCCTCCTCCGCCTCCGCCCCCACCTCCGACGTCGCAGCAGCCTCCGCCACCGCCTCCTCCGGCGCAGCAGCCGCCTCCACCTCCACCGCCCGCAGGGCAGTAAGAGCGTTAAGCCGTCGGGGTCGCTTCGGCGACTTTGGCGGCTACGCGCTTTGCAAAGGCGATGATGGTCATCATCGGGTTGACTCCCACGGCGGTGGGGAAGAGGGAGGCGTCGGCCACATGCAGTCCGGAGAGGCCGTTGACCGAGCCGTCGGCGGCGCAGACCCCCTCGGCGGGATCGGCGGCGATCCTCGCCGTGCCCTGCGGGTGAAAGGCCTCCAACCGCAGCTCCGACGCCTTGAAGCGGGTCGCCTCGAACTCGGCGACTCCACCCGGGCGTAGCACCGGCGCGCGGCCGATGTTGGGGTAGACCTCGGTCGCCCCGGCGGCAAAGTGGATCTCGGCGGCGCGGGCGATGCCAAAGATCACCCGCTGGACATCGTCGTCGCTCAGCGAATAGTTGGCGCGAATCGAGCCGTCCCGAGCCAACCCGACCCGTCCGGCGGACTTGTCGGTGAGCTGGACGCCGATCGAGCTGACGTGGCCGAAGTCGAGAATCGCCTCCTGGTGCTCACGGCCCGAGCCCTGCAGCCAGGCGCCGCCGAAGGGAAGCGGCGTAAAGGTTGCCTCGAGCAATAGCCGCTCGGACTCCCACTCGTCGACGTAGTAGCTCTGCATCACGCCGTCCCAGCCGCGCACCTCCTCCTCGTAGCGCGCCCCGACCCAGCAGGCGGGGTGGATGTGGAGGTTGCGGCCGACCTGGTCGCCGCCGAGGCCCGAGCGCAGCAGCAGCTCCGGGGTGCCAAAGGCTCCTCCGGCGACGATCGTCGCCCGACGGGCCCGCACCGTGTATGGGCGCCGGTTGCCGTTGCGCTCCCCGTCGGGCGCGGCCACGCAGCGGACGCCGGCGGCACGACCGTCCTCGACGATGACCTGACGCGCCTCAACCCCCGTTCGCAACCGGGCTCCGGCGGCAACCGCACGCGGCATGTAGCTGACGTGCATCCCACGCTTGGCGTCGATCCGGCAGCCGTAGGGACAAGAGCTGCACTGGACGCAGTTGCCGGCGTTGCGGGATATCGGTCCGCCGCTGGCGCCGATCGCCGCCGCGCCCTCCATCGCGAGCTGGCCGTTGCGCCCCATCCGCTCAGGGTCGAGCGGCGTCACCCGCAGGAACTCCTCGGCCTCGGCGAAGTCGGGGTCGAGCCGGTCGGCCCACTCGACCCCGTACCGGTCTCGCCAGTGCTCGAGCACAGGATCGGTGGCGCGGAAGCAGGTCCCCGAGTTGATCACGGTCGTGCCGCCGACCGTGCGCGCGACCGGCACGGGAATCGGCGGGCGGCCCTCGGCGATCGTCAGGCCGCCGTCGCGGTAGAGCGAAGCGATCGCGTCGAGCCGGCTCTCGGGGTAGTTCTCACGGTTGTAGCTGTCGCCTGCCTCGAGCACGATCACGTCCAGGCCGGCCTCGGCCAGCGTTGCCGCGGCGACGGCTCCACCGGCGCCGGAGCCGACGACGACCACGTCGCATTCCTCGCCCTCCGCGGGCGCCCTGGTCTCGCCCAGCGACCCGGCCGGCTCGGGCGGCGAGCCGTCGGCGATACGACAGCTCGTCTCCAGGCCCAACCTCTCCTCGACCCGCGGGTCGACCGCGTAGCCGAGCGTGGTGAACGTCTTTGCCATCAGGATCAGCTCGTGGTAGAGGCCGAAGCGGGAGCGCTCCATGCGCCGCAGGAAGTCCTCCCGCGCACCCAGGCCGAGGCGGCTGAAGCGCCAAGGAAAGGGGAGCCACTCGAAAGCGTGTAGGGCGAGGCGGACACGGGTCAGGACGCGGGGCGAGAGCGAGGTCAGGAAAGCGCCGACCGGCCCGGCGACATCGACCTCGCGCTCGGCGGCGGGCAGGCCGTCGAGGGCGGGGGCCATCGCCTCGCAGATCGCGCTCAGGGTGCGTTGCTCGGTGGCCGACAACCCCGGCGGACGCTGTCAGCCCGGTGCGGCGAGCCGGTCCACGCGGCCGGCAAGCGACCAGAGCCATAGCGCCAGCAGCGCGAGGAATCCGTCGACCAGGAAGTTCAGCAGGTAGATGAAGACGTGCTGGTCGAAGAGGAAGAAGCCGAGCGAGCCGAGCGAGGAGGCGGTCTTGCCCGCCGCCAGGACCAGCAGGATCGGCCGGTAGCGGACGACGTCGGCCTGCGCGACCAGGCAGATGCCGGTGATCACGACCATGTAGGCGAAGGCGAGCGCCAGCCAGAGGTCCTCTTGCGTGTGCGGCGCCCTGGTGCTGTTGCCGAACCATTCGCCGACGTCGGAGATCGTGTCGAGGACGCCGCTTGGGACGGCGACGAAGAGGATGCCTACTACGGCGAAGCTGACCGCCAGCAGCCGCAGGCTCAGTACTACGAAGGCCTCTGCTTTCGCTCCCCGCATTGCCGGCGGGACAATAACTGGCCAGTCAGCCAGCGCGGGCTACGGGTAGAGGGTTCCGCTTAACTTTTTGGGGCAGGAAGCGGAATGCGGGCAAGGGGTTCCGCTTAACTTTTTCGGTGTGACGTGGTCAGTCTGACCGTGAATGACTCAGCGAAAAAGTACAAGACGCTCCACCCCTTACCCGCATTCCGCTTCTGGTTTCGGTAGCTGCCTAGAATCCCCGCGATGATCGAGCGGGAGCAGGTTCTTCATGTGGCCAAGCTGGCGCGGCTGCGTCTCTCTGAGGCTGAGGTGGAGCGGATGGCTGGGGAGCTTTCGGGGATTCTGGGGCATGTCGATCGGATCGGGGAGCTGGAGTTGGACGATGTGGCGCCGACCTCGCATGTGGTCGATTTGGAGAACGTGCTGCGGGCGGATGAGCCGCGGCCCAGCTGGCCTCGGGATGATGTTCTGAAGCAGGCGCCGGATCCGGTCGATGGCGCTTTCAGGGTTCCTTCGCCGCGGGCCGAGGGCTGATGTCGGACCTGCTGGAGATGAGCGTCGCGGAGGCGGCGACGCGGATCCAGGCGGTGGAGCTATCGCGCGAGGAGTACTTCGAGTCTTGGCGCGATGCCGCGGCCGGCGACGAGCTCAATGCCTACCTTTGGCGTGCGGACGATCGAGTGGTCGAAAGCGACGGGCCGCTCGAGGGGATTCCGGTGGCGGTCAAGGATCTCTTCTGCACCGAGGCCGTGCCGACCACCGCCGGCTCTCGCATTCTCGAGGGCCACCGGCCGCTCTATACGGCTACGGCGGTCCGCAGGCTGACCGAGGCCGGGGCTGAGCTGCTCGGCAAGACCAACATGGACGAGTTCGCGATGGGGTCCTCGAATGAGAACTCCGCTTATAGGGCGGTGCTCAATCCATGGGACAGGACCCGCGTCCCCGGCGGTTCCTCCGGGGGGGCGGCGGCGGTGGTCGCGGGAGGCCTAGCGCCCTGCGCGATCGGCACCGACACCGGCGGCTCGATTCGCCAGCCGGCCGCTCTCTGCGGGATCGTCGGCCTGAAGCCGACGTACGGCGCGATCTCCCGTTACGGAATGATCGCCTTTGCCTCGTCGCTGGACCAGTGCGGACCGCTGACGCGCGACGTCACCGACGCGGCGCTGCTGCTCGGCGTGATGCAGGGCAGGGATCGCTGCGACTCGACGTCGGTGGGAATCGAGGGCGGCATCGAGGAGCCCAGCCGCGAGGATTTGAGTGGACTTCGCTTCGCCGTTCCGGCCGAGTTGGCGGAGGACGCGATCGAGCCCGGGGTGCGGGCCGTCTTCGAGGCGACGCTGAAGCGGATCGAGGAGCTGGGGGGAGAGGTCGCCGAGGTGGCGTTGCCGCACGCCGAGCACGGCATCTCCGCCTATTACGTGATCGCTCCCGCCGAGGCCTCATCCAACCTCGCCCGTTACGACGGCGTCCGCTACGGGATGCGGGCCGAGGCGGACGGCGACGTGGTCGAGATGTACGAATCGACCCGTGCCGCCGGCTTCGGCGACGAGGTCAAGCGGCGGATCATGCTCGGCACCTACGCGCTCTCCTCCGGCTACTACGACGCCTACTACGGGCGTGCGCAGAAGGTGCGCACGAAGATCGCCGAGGACTTCGCGGCGGCCTTCGGTAGCTTCGACTTCGTCGTCACGCCGACCTCGCCCTCGGTCGCCTTCAAACTCGGCGAGAAGACCGACGACCCGCTGGCGATGTACATGAACGACTTCTTCACCGTGCCGATGAGCCTGGCCGGCATCCCCGCGATCTCGATCCCGGCCGGTCTCGCCGAACCCGATGGCGGCGGGCCACAGCTGCCCGTGGGCTTTCAGATCGCCGCGCCGGCATTCGGCGAGCAGGAGCTACTCGAGGCTGCCTACGCGCTTGAGCAGGCGATCGGCTTCGACGCCAGGCCTAGGGAGCAGGCCGATGGCTGAGCTGGAGGCGGTGATCGGGCTCGAGATCCACGTCCAGCTCGCGACCCGGACGAAGATGTTCTGCGGCTGCGCGCTCTCCTTCGGCGACGAGCCCAACGTCCACACCTGCCCGGTCTGCCTCGCCCATCCCGGAGTCCTGCCGGTGCCCAACGAGGAGGCGATCCGCTACGCGCTGAAGATCGCCGCCGCGCTGGAGTGCGACGTGGCGCCGCGCTCGATCTTCCACCGCAAGAACTACTTCTATCCGGACAACCCGAAGGCCTACCAGATCAGCCAGTACGACCTGCCGCTTGCGATCGAGGGCACGCTGGGCGGGATCCGCATCCACCGCGCCCACCTCGAGGAGGACGCGGCGAAGACGGTCCACCTCGGCGAGTCGGGCCGCATCCACGGCTCCGGGGCCTCGCTGGTCGACTTCAACCGCGGTGGTACGCCGCTGGTCGAGATCGTCACCGAGCCCGACCTGCGCAGCGCCGCCGAGGCCGGTTCCTGGGCGCGGCTGCTGCGCACCACCGTCAGCCAACTCGGCGTCTCCAACGTCAACATGGAGGAGGGCAGCCTGCGGATCGACGCCAACGTATCGGTGCGGCCGGCGGGCAGCGAGGCGCTCGGGACGAAGACCGAGCTGAAGAACATGAACAGCTTCCGCTTCCTCGAACGCGGGATCGAAGCCGAGCTGGCACGGCAGCGGGAGCTGGTCGGGGCGGGGGGGACCGTGGTCCAGGAGACGCTCCACTTCCACCCCGAGGACGGCTCGCTGACGGCGCTTCGCTCGAAGGAGGAGGCGCACGACTACCGCTACTTCCCGGAGCCCGACCTGGTGCCGCTGGCGCCGACCGAGGCGATGCTGCGGGAGGCGCGTGACTCGCTGCCAGAGCTGCCCGAGGCGCGCACGCGGCGCTACGAAAGCGAGTTGGAGCTCTCGGCCGAGAACGCCGCCCAGCTCGCGGCGGACCCGGACGAGGCCGCCTACTTCGAAGCGGTCCGCGGCAAGGCGCCCGCGGTCGAGGCGCAGACGATCGCCAACTGGGTGACCGGCGAGCTGGCGGCGGCACTGCGCCAGGCTGATGGTGGGACCGCGGCCGACTCAAAGGTCGCGCCGGAGTCGCTTGCGACCCTCGTCGCGATGGTCGGCGAGAAGAAGATCTCGCACGGCAGCGGCAAGCAGGTGCTGACGACGCTGGTCGAGGAGGGTGGCGAGCCGGCTGCGATAGTCGAGCGCGACGGTCTCGCCCAGATCTCCGACAGCGGCGAGCTGGAGTCGGTAGTAGCCGCCGCGGTCGAGGCCAACCCAGAGGCCGCCGAGCAGATCCGCTCCGGCAACCAGAAGGCGATCGGCGCTATCGTCGGAGCGGTGATGAAGGAGACCAAAGGCCGCGCCGACGGCGGCGAGGTCAACCGCCTGATCAAGGAAAAGCTGGGGGCCTGAAGGGGGCGAGCTTTCGACGCTGGGCGCTTATCTCGGCGTGGATACAAAGACAGCGGTGGTCCTCTTGGCCAACGCGGGCGTCATGCGAGCGCTGATTGCACTCGCATCGAAGCTCGTGAGTCGCTAGAGGAGACACCGCAAAACGAAACGGCCCCGGGGACTACACCCGGGGCCGTTCACGTTGTGGACACAAGACCTGGCCGAAACTTTAGCGCTTCAGGCGGCGGCGCGCTCCCAAGTGCGATCCAGCACTTTGTAACACCTTGTTACAAAGTGCTACGGTCACTCAATGGCCTGGAACGTCGTCGTCGCCGGAGGTGGATTTGGTGGGGCCATGGCGGCTCGGGAGCTGGAGCGGATCATGCCGCGGCAGTCGGCGCGGCTCACGCTGGTCAACGACGTCAACTTCATGCTCTACACGCCGTTTCTTCCCGAGGCGGCGGCGGGAACGCTGGAGCCGCGCCATGTGGTCACGCCGCTGCGCGAGATCCTCGATCGGGCCTACCTGCGGCTCGGCAGCATCTCCGGCCATGATCCGGAGGCGCGCACGGTCGAGCTGCGCACCCGCGACGGCGAAAGCGAGTGGCTTCCCTACGACCAGCTCCTGCTCGCCCTCGGCTCGGTCTCGCGGGTACTGCCGGTGCCGGGCCTCGCCGAGCACGCGGTCGGCTTCAAAACCCTCGCCGACGCGATCTGGCTGCGCAACCACGTGGTCGAGACGCTGGAGGCGGCCAACGCGAGCGAGGATCCGGCCCGTCGCGACGAGCTGCTCACCTACGTCTTCGTCGGCGGCGGCTACGCCGGCCTCGAGGCGCTCGCCGAGCTCCAGGACTTCGCCGCCGACGCGATGGAGAGCTATCCGCGCGCGCGGCTGCACGGTATGCGCTGGGTGCTGGTCGAGGCGACCGGGAGGGTCCTGCCCGAGATCGACAGCGGCCTCGCCGAGTACGCATTGCGCGAGCTGCGCGGCCGCGGTATCGACATTCGCCTCGAGACGACCCTGGAGGAGGTCGGTGCCGACAGCGCGCGTCTCTCCAGCGGCGAGACCCTGCCGACCCGTACCGTTGTCTGGACCGCGGGGGTCGCGCCGCACCCGAGCCTGCGCCAGTTGAGCCTGCCGCTCGACGAGCGCGGCCGCGTCCCGGTCGACGACCATCTGCGCGTGCGCGGGTCCGATGCGGTCTGGGCGGTCGGCGACTGCGCTGCGGCACCGGCCCCTGACGGTGGCTTTTATCCGCCAACGGCGCAGCACGCCGTCCGCCAGGGCCCGGCCGCGGCCCGCAACATCGCCGCCGAGCTTGGTGTCGGTACCGCACGCCCCTTCGAGTACCGCGGCAACGCGTCCTTCGTCAACCTCGGCCGCTACAAGGCGGTTGGCAGGGTCGGCGGCCGCACGTTCCGCGGCTTCCCGGCCTGGTGGATGGCGCGGACCTACCACATGAGCCAGATCCCGGGCGCCGCCCGCAAGGCTCGTGCGGTGATCGACTGGACGGCAAGCCTGCCCTTCCGCCGCGACCTCGCCGAGGTCGGCTCGATCGGGCATCCCGAGCGGCTGGGCGAGTGATCCGCCGGGGCGCGACAATGGGGCCGTGGGCTTCGAGTACCTCTTCATAGCGGGCCTCTTCGGCCTGTCCACGGCGATCATCGGCCGCGCCAAGGGCAGCTCGTTCTGGCTCTGGCTGCTGATCGGAACCGTGCTGCCGCCACTCGGCCTGATCGCCGTCATCCTCTACCGCCGCGAGAAGGACGAACCCGAACGCCAGTGCCCCAACTGCCACAAGGCGGTCAAGCTCTACGTTCAGGTCTGTCCCCGCTGCGGAACGGATCTCTACCTGCCGGATCCAGCTGCAGTCCGGCATCCCGGCGTCAGGTGAGGAAGCGGACACCCTCCCCCGGAGGCCGTTGCGCAGCTGATCGCCACTCTGCTCCGTGACGCGGATCCAGGAGCCTCCGTGGGAGGGTGTCCGCTTCCTCGTCTGGCTAGCGCAACCAGGTGCGGACTATTGCGTTGGCAAAGCCCAATCCGTAGCGGACGACCGCGGGCTTCTTGGAGTGGCCGTGTAGGCGCTTTGCCACGGTCACTGGGACCTCTTTAGCTGGAATACCTCTCTTGATCGCCTCGATCATGAACTCGGAGGTATGGAACTGCTCTTGGCGGAGGACGAGCTGGGGGAGGACCGTGGTGCGGACGGCGCGGTAGCCGTTGGAGCAGTCGCTGACCTTGGTGCGGGTGATGAGTGAGACGAGGCGGTTGAAGAAGACGATCCCGAGCTCGCGGGTGAAATGGTTGTCGTCCGCCTCGCCGAGCACGCGAGATCCATGGGCGACGTCGACCTCGCCATCTAGCACGGGCTGCACGAGGCGCGGCATCTCAGAGGGCAGATGCTGTCCGTCGGCGTCGAGGGTGACGACGATCTCCGCGCCCGATTCGACCATCAGCCGGTAGCCGGTGCGCAGGGCCGCACCACCGCCCCGGTTGATCACGTGGCGGGCGACGACCGCGTCGTGCTCGGCGGCGACGTCGCCGGTGCCGTCGCGGGAGCCGTCGTCGACCACCAGCACCGCGGTCTGCACGCCACAGACCTCGCTCGGCATCAGGTCGAGCACCTGGCCGATGTTTTCGGCCTCGTTGTAGGCGGGGACGAGGATCGCGATCTTGCCGCGGAAGCGTTCGGGCAGATCCGCCTGGCGGAACTCCTCCCAGGCGAGCCCCTCGAGCACGGCGGAGAGCTGGCGCGCGTTGCGCGCGCCCTGCGACAGCGCTCGCAGGGCGAGCAGGAAGAGGATGAAGATCGAGAAGACGGCGAGGCCGAGGATGCGGCCGCCGTTGCCCTTTTCAAAGGAGAAGGCGGAGAGCAGCTTGTCGGTCAGCTCGGTCCCCGAGACGATCGCCAGACCGATCCCGGTGGCGAGCAGGATCAGCACATCGACGTTGCGCAGGCTGCGGCGGCGCAGGACCGCGTAGGCGACGATCGCCGCCGCGATCAGCAGGCCGGCGGCGCGCAGCGCCGTCAGCTCGGAGGGGAAGATGCCTGCCGCGGGGACCATGAGCTGCTGGAGGATAGGGCCGCACCCGCCCTCGCCAGGGCCACGCCGACGAGTGGAAAGATCAGCGTCATCAGGATCTCGTTGCGCCGCGGCGCCGCCAGCGAGGCCGCTCCGACCGCGGTGACGAGGACGATCGGGGTCGCCATCGCGACCAGCTCCCACCAGCGGGACCGCAGTCCGAGGAGGACAAGCCCGGCAAGGCCGAGCAGCGCCAGCAGCACCTGGATGATGCGACCGCCCCCCGATTCCATCGCTTCGCCGATGCCCGCGCTCCACATCCGCCAGACCTTGCGCACGGTCATCGCCGCGTAGCCGACCGGGTCTTCGCCGAAGTACTTGCTGAAGTTCTGCTTGCCGATCTTGCCCAGCGCCGAGTCGCGCGGCAGGTCCGGATAGCGGGCGGCCACCCGATTGAAGAGCGGCGTCGGATCGACTCGTTCGAGCGCTTCGGAGTGTGGCGGCAGGTCGCGGTGCAGGTAGCGCCTTGCCAGCATCGCCTTGACCCGTTGGTATTCGCCGTCGGCGGGCAGGAAGGTGCCGGTGTAGAGGGCCTTGCCGCCGCCGGTCGAGATCGGCACGGTGCGGTCGAGGGTCACCTGGTTGTGGATCGTCCAGGGGACGATCGGGATCAGCAGCGCGACGACGAACAGGCTGGCGCCGGCGAGGGCGGTCTGCCAGCCGCGCGCGCGGCCGATGCGGATTGCGGCGAGTAGGGCGAAGGCGACGCCTACGATCAGGTACTCGGGGCGGATCAGGGCGGTTAGGCCGAAGAGGACGCCAGGGACCGACCATTTCAGCGCGCGGGTCCTGTCGTGGGGTGGGGTGTCCGGCGGAGCGCTGGGTTTTTCGCCTGGGGAGGGTGCGGCCGTCCGAGATGGTGGGTGGGGCGAAAAAGAGGACGCCGCGCCCCGCCGGACACCCCACCCCACGCCACCCACGCGAGAGGTGCCTAAATCCGCTGCCCACAGGAACGCAAGCACTGCGGCTGGCAAGGTGAAGATTGCGGGGGGCTCGCTGTAGAGGGCTCCCGTGGAGTGGATGAAGGATGGGTAGATGGCTACGCCTAGGGCGGCGATCAGGCCGGCTGGGCGGCAGTTGAGGCGGCGGCCGAGTAGGTAGGCGACGATGATCGCTGCGAGGCCGAGCAGGAGCTCGACGATCCTTGCGGTTCCTTCTCGGGGACCGCCCGTGGCGTAGAAGGAAGCTGCGTAGAGCAAAGGTGCTCCCGGCGACCAGTCGCTCGCGTTGTGGAAGGTCGCGCCGCCGTAGCTGCCTTCCTCGTAGAGCGACTTGGACAGCGCGTAGTAGGCGTGGGCGTCGTCGCCTGGAGTCGCCAGGGGCTCGACGACGCGGTAGGCACGCAGGCCGAAGCCGAGCACGAGGATCGTCGCCAGCAGGATCAGCGTCTTCCTCCCGTGGCGCTCGGGCAGCGAGCGCACCCACGCTTTCAGCCTTGCCATCGTCGCGCCAGGCTATCCCTGCATGCAGTCGCCCCCACGCCGGCCAGGGCCGCCACCAGCGGGATCGTCACCAGGGCCCGCCGCGGCGACGCGACCAGCAACGCCCCGGTGGCGGTCACGGCGACCAGAACCACCCCGAGCAACAGGGCCTCCCAGCGACGCTGCCAAGCGAGAACGCCGAGCCCCGCCAGTCCAAGCGCGACGAGCAGCCAGTGCAGCGCCACCCAGACCGGCTCGCGCATCACTTCACGCGGTCCATACCCCCAGATCAACCATAGCTTCGCGGCGACGAACCCGGCGTATTCGACGGGCCGTTCGCTCACGTCATCCCAAAGCCGTTCACGCCCCATCCGCGCCAGCGCAGCATCGCTTTCCATCTCGGGATACCGCTGTTTGGCCAGAGCAGCAAGGATCTGCTCCAACCTCGCGTTCGGCGACAGCTCCCGGCGCAATTCGGGATGCCGTTCCAGCACCTCGGCGCCAACCCGTTCGGGATCGCCGCCCGACGGCATATAGGAGCCGGAGAAAAGCACCTGCCCACCGCCGGTCGAAATAGGCACGAACCGGCCCAGCGCCACCTCATTGCGAACAGTCCAGGGCGCGACGACCAATGCAAGCCCCACAAGCATGATCACGGCTTGCAATAGGCACTCACGCCAACCGTCCCGGCCACCGCGCGCGAACACCACGACAGCTACCGGAAGCGAAATCGCCAGGTACTCCGGGCGGGTTAATGCCAGCGCTCCAAGCAGCAGCCCCGGAACCAGCCATCTGAGAGAGGGACGGTGGGGGTCCCCGGACGAACGCGGCGTCCTGTTTTTCGCCCCACCCGCCCCCTCGGACGGCCGTCCCCGTCCCAGGCGAAAAACCCAGCGAGAGTCCGGGGACCCCCACCGTCCCTCCCAACCACCGGCCCAGAGCATCGCCAGCACGGCCCCCGACAAGAGAGTTGCCGCAAGCGGCTCGGACATCAGCATCCCCTGGTACTCGAGCAACGCGGGGTAGATGGCGACAGCGCCCGCGCCGATCAGACCGGCAAGCGGTCCCGATAGCCGGCGCCCGATCAGGTAGGTGAAGAGCACCGAGAGCGTCCCGAGCAGGGCAAGCACGAGACGAGCCGTGCGTTCGTGGACGCCTCCGGTCAGGGCGTAGACGCCGCTGACGAACAGCGGCAGGCCGGGGGAGTAGTTGCTCGCCGGCTGGGTCGCGCCGGGCCCGAGGCTGAAGCCCTCGCCTCGCTCCAGGTTGGCGGCGATGCTGGCGTAACCCTGAGCGTCGTAGACGGGCGCTCGTCCCTGCCAGGCATTGTCGACGCGCAGGCCCAGGCCGAGCAGCAGGATCGCGACCAGCGCCGCGAGCCCGATCCGCCCGCCGTTGCGCGCCGCCAGTCCTCTCATCCAGGGGATGCTATGTCGCCCCCTTCCGTTACCCTGCCGCGACCTATGCGCGTCCTCATTCTTGGGGGCGACGGTTACCTGGGCTGGCCGACTGCGCTCCGTTTTTCGGCCCGCGGCCACGAGGTCTCCGTCGTCGACAACTTCTCCCGCCGCCGCTGGCATCGTGAACACGGCAGCTCCTCGCTGACCCCGATCGGCGAGCTCGACCAGCGCATCGATGTCTGGCGAGAGACCTCCGGCGAGCAGATCCGCCGCTACGTCGGCGCGGTCGAGGACGGGGACTTCCTCGACGAGGTCGTCGCCGAGACCCGCCCCGAGGCGGTCGTGCACTATGGCGAGCAGCCTTCGGCGCCCTACTCGATGATGTCGCGCGAGCGTGCGGTCGAGACCCAGCACACCAACGTGATCGGCAACCTCAACCTGCTCTTCTCGATGCGCGACCACGTGCCCGAGTGCCACCTGGTCAAGCTGGGGACGATGGGCGAGTACGGCCAGCCCAACATCGACATCGAGGAGGGCTACATCGAGATCGAGCACAAGGGGCGCAAGGACACCCTGCCCTTCCCGAAGCTGCCCGGCTCGCTCTACCACTGCTCAAAGGTCCACGACTCGACCAACATCCACTTCGCCTGCCGCACCTGGGGCCTGCGCGCGACCGACCTCAACCAGGGCGTCGTCTATGGGATCGAGACCGAGGAGACCGCCGGCGAGGAGCGCCTGATCACCCGCTTCGACTACGACGAGATCTTCGGCACCGTGCTCAACCGCTTCTGCGTGCAGGCGGTGATCGGCCACCCGCTGACCGTCTACGGCAGCGGCGGCCAGACGCGTGGCTTCCTCAACATCCGCGACACGCTGAGCTGTGTCGAGCTCGCTGTGGCCAACCCCGCCGACGCGGGCGAGTTTCGCGTCTTCAACCAGTTCACCGAGCAGTTTTCGGTCCTCGAGCTGGCCGAGCTGGTCAAGCACGCCGCCGAGCACCTCGGCTACACGGTCGAGATCCAGCACGTCGACAACCCCCGGGTCGAGAAGGAAGAGCACTACTACAACGCGATCCACACCAAGCTGCTCGACCTCGGGCTCGAGCCGACCCTGCTGGGCGAGGAGCTGGTCGAGTCGATCATCCACGCGATCGAGCGCTACAAGGGCAACGTGATCGAGAGCTCGATCGACCCGCGCACGCGCTGGAACCCCGCCGGCGCCGCAAAAACCCCCGCTGGCCAGGCATAGGCCCGCTGGTACCATCGCGAGTCCGATGAGAGCCGCGGACGCGTTGATGAAAAGCCTCGAGGCCGAGGGTGTGAAGAACATCTTCGGCATCCCCGGTGGGGCCAACCTGCCGACCTACGACGCGCTCGTCGACGCGGGCTTCCGTCACATCCAGGTGCGCCACGAGCAGGGCGGCGGCCACGCCGCCGAGGGCTACGCCAAGGCGTCCGGCAGGGTGGGGGTGGCGTTTGCCACCTCGGGCCCCGGCGCGACCAACCTGGTCACGGCGATCGCCGACGCGATGATGGACTCGGTGCCGACCGTGTTCGTCACCGGTCAGGTGCGGACCGAGCTGATCGGCACCGACGGCTTCCAGGAGGCCGACATCCTCGGCGCGACGCTGCCCTTCGTCAAGCACTCCTTCCAGGTCACCGACCCGCGCCAGATCCCCGAGTACGTGCACGAGGCCTTCCATGTCGCGTCCACGGGACGCCCCGGTCCGGTGCTGCTCGACATCCCGCAGGACCTCTCGCGGGCGGAGATCGACTACTCGCCGCGCACCGAGCCGGTCGAGCTGCCCGGCTACAAACCGATGAGCAAGGGCAACATCAAACAGGTGAGGATCGCCGCCAAAGCGCTCGCCAACGCCAAACGGCCGATCCTCTACACGGGGGGTGGCGTGGTCAACGCCAACGCCTCCGAGGAGCTGCGCGAGCTCGCCGCGGCCGACCGCTTCCCGCTCACCTCGACCCTGATGGGGCTGGGCGCATACCCGGCTTCGGGCGAGCACTGGCTGGGGATGCTCGGCATGCACGGCACGGTGACGGCCAACTGGGCGATGGACAACGCCGACCTGATCGTCGCGATCGGCGCCCGCTTCGACGACCGCATCACCGGCAAGCTCTCCGAGTTCGCGCCCCAGGCCAAAATCATCCACATCGACATCGATCCGGCGGAGATTTCCAAGAACATCGGCGCTCACATTCCTATCGTCGGCGACGTCAAGCTGGTGCTGCCGGAGCTGACCCGCGAGTACCGGGCGCTGCAGACCGACAGCTCGCGCCTCGATCCGTGGTGGAAACAGCTGCGCGAGTGGCAGGAGCAACACCCGTTGCGCTACGAGCCCGGGGTTGACGGCGAGATCAAGCCGCAGTTCATGGTCGAGGCGATGCACCGGGCGACGAACGGGAACGCGATCCTCACCTCCGACGTCGGCCAGCACCAGATGTGGGCGGCGCAGTACTACGGCTTCGAGCAGCCCCGCCACTGGATCAACTCGGGTGGCCTGGGGACGATGGGCTTCGGCCTGCCGGCGGCGGTCGGCGCCAAGGTCGCCCGGCCCGACGACGACGTCGTCTGCCTCGCCGGCGACGGCAGCCTGATCATGAACTGCCAGGAGCTCGCGACCTGTGTCACCGAAGAGATCCCGGTCAAGATCTTCCTGATGAACAACGGCTACATGGGCATGGTCCGCCAGTGGCAGGAGCTGTTCTGGGACCGCCGCTACAGCTCGGTGCAGATGGGGGACAGCCCGGACTGGGTGAAGCTGGCCGAGGCCTTCGGCGCGACCGGCATGCGCTGCGAGAACGCCGACGAGCTGGAGGGGACGATGAAGCAGGCGCTCGAGACCGACGGCCCGGTGCTGCTCGACGTGCGCGTCGCCCAGGAGGAGAACTGCTACCCGATGATTCCGCCCGGACAGGCAGCTCGAGACATGGTGGAGGCCCCATGATGGAGGCGGGAACTCCTCAAACTGTGCGGCTCGAGGATCTGCACGTGCCCGGGCAACTGAGCGGGCGCAAGCACATCCTCTCGATCCTGGTCGAGAACAAGCCTGGCGTCCTGGCGCGAATCGCGGGGCTCTTCTCGCGCCGCGGCTTCAACATCGACACGCTCGCGGTCGGGCCGACCGACGACCCGACCGTCTCGCGGATCACGCTCACCCTCGACGGCGCCGTCCACCCGATCGACCAGGTGACCAAGCAGCTGCACAAGCTCGTCAACGTGCTGAAAATCCGCGATATGGAGCCCGAGGAGACGGTCGCCCGCGAGATGGCGATGTTCAAAGTCTCCGCCGCGGTCGAGAGCCGCGCCGAGATCATCCAGTTCGCCGAGATCTTCCGCGCCAAGATCATCGACGTCTCGCGGCGCGCGATGACGATCGAGGTGACCGGCTCCGCCGACAAGATCGAGGCCTTCGAGCGGATGATCCGCCCGCACGGCTTGATCGAAATGGTCCGGACGGGCGAGATCGCAATCGCCCGCGGGTCTGACTGAAAATGACGGGCCCAGATCACTGCCATACGGCGTCCTCCGTCGCCGAAGTAGCGCTGCTACTCCGGCTCCCTGCGTCCTTGTCTGGCAGCGCCTGGACCGCGTCATTTTCCAGCCAGACGGCCAAGAGTCGGGACTGTGGTCGTCTCTGACAATCTGATCTCTGGCCTCCGACCCACGGTCGAGCGCGCCCTCGCCCGTGAAAAGAGGACCCTTGTCAGCGTCACCGTGCCAGTTGAGGCAGTCGATCCCTGCGCGACGATATTCGCGTCGCGCCTCGCTTCGGATCACTGGTTCTGCTGGGAGCAGCCCGACCGGGAGTTTGCGCTAGCGGCGATGGGTGTTGCCCATGAGGCGACCTCACGGGGAGACTCGCGCTTCGCGGACATAGCGCGAGAGTGCCTGGCCCTCAACGAAGGCGCCGAGTTGGACGAGCCGTCGGGCCTTCCGTCCGGCGCGGGTCCCGTTTGGACCGGCGGCTTCGCCTTCGAGCCGGACGGCGCGGCGTCATCGGCCTGGTCGTCGTTCTCGCCTGCCTCGCTGATCCTGCCGGAGCTGTCGATCTGTGATGTCGGAGACGAGTGTTTCCTTACGGTCAACCTGGTCGTTTCGCCGGGCGACGATGCTGCCGGGTCCGCCGAGAGAATCGGCGCGCGGCTTTCAGGGCTGCGATCCGACCCGCTGCCGATGCTCGATCCGCACCCGACCGGTCGCCCCGAGATTCGCAGCGTGCGCCCGCCCGGCGACTTCGAGACGGCAGTCACCGCCGCCACAGAGCGGATCGACCGGGGCGAGATGAGCAAGGTCGTGCTTGCCCGTGAGGTGACAGTCGAGGCCGCCGCCGCCCACGATCCGGCCGCTATCTTCGGCGCCCTGCGTGAGCAGTTCCCGTCTTGCTTCTGCTTCTGCCGCGGCACGCCGGAGGCAGCCTTTCTCGGCGCGACTCCGGAGTTGCTGATCCGTCGCTCGGGAGCCGGGGCCTCGACCGTCGCACTCGCGGGGTCGACGCGCCGCAGCTCCGACCCCGCCGTTGACGACCACCTCGGCGAGCAGCTGCTACGCAGCGACAAGAACCGTCGCGAGCAGCGGATCGTCACCGAGCGCATCGTCCGCAAGCTACGCCCGCACGCGGTCTGGGTGCAGACCGCGCCGGAGCCGGAGGTGGTCAAGATCGCCAACATCCAGCACCTGGCGACGCCGGTGATCGCCCAGCTCGCCGAACCGCGCTCCGCGGTCGAGCTGGCCGGCATGCTGCACCCGACCCCGGCGGTCGGCGGCGAGCCCTGGCCCGCGGCAGCGGGCACGATCGCGGACCTGGAGCAGATGGACCGCGGCTGGTACGCCGCCCCGGTCGGCTGGATGGACGCCACCGAGGACGGCGAGTTCTGCGTAGCCCTGCGCAGCGCCCTGCTCCGCGACCGCGAGGCCCGTCTTTTCGCGGGGGTGGGCGTGGTGGCCGGTTCCGATCCGGCGGCTGAGTTGGAGGAGACCGAGGTGAAGCTGCAGGCGTTGTTGCCGCTGGTCGCTGAGTAGGCGGGGTGGGAGGGAGCTACAGATTGCCTAGAGCGGCAGCAACGCGTTCGGAGAGCTTGAGGTGGAGAGGTGCGTTGGCTTCGCGGTCGGTCTCGACCTCGATCAGGTCGGTGCCCGCGGCGAGTGCCTCCGGTAGCTCGTCAAGTGACTTGAGCTTGCGGTGGGATAGATCGAAGAGGGCGGCGGCTTTGGCGACGTCTACTCCGCGGGGGGTGCCGAGGAGGGACTCGAACTCGGCGCTGTCGAGAGCTTGCTCTTGAGGGAGGAGGTGGAAGATGCCGCCGCCGTCGTTGTCGATTACGACGATCCGCACGTGGGTCGAGACATCGTGCAGGGCAGCCAGGCCGCCTAGGTCGTGCAGCAGCCCCAGGTCGCCGGTGACGATGGTGGTCGGCCTACCGGTTGCGTGGGCTGCGCCGATTCCCGAGGAGATCAGGCCGTCGATCCCGTTGGTACCGCGATTGCAGAGGAAGGTCGCATCCGTGTCGGCGGAGGGCAGGAAGGCCTCCTGGTCGCGAATCGGCATGCTCGAGGCGGTATAGACGAGCTCGCCGTCGTTGTAGGCCGCGCCTAGCGCCAGCTGAAGACCTGGCTCGGTGAGAGTGTCGCTGGCGCCAAGCTCCGCCTCGATCGCCTCCCGAGCTGCCTGCTCCGCCTGTAGCCACATCGCCGGCGCCGGGCGATCCTCTCCGAGTCGGGCTGCCCAGCCGGAGGCCAGCTCGGTCGGGTCGGCGCGGAGGATTGCCGCCGCCCTCCGGGTGGGCTCGTTCCAGTCCCCGAGTGGGTCGATGACGATCTGGTCGGCACCGGATTCGGCCAGCCAGGAGCGCAGCGGCTTGCTGGTCGGCATCTCGCCGAAGCGCAGCACAAGGTCCGGCGAGGCGGTTCCGCGGAACCGCTCGTCGCGCAGCAGCAGGGCGTAGGTGGTGATGACGTGGGAACGGTCGTGCGGGCCGCAGCGCAGTTGCGAGGTCGGCTCGGCGAGGATCGGGTAGCCGGCGACACGGGCCAGATGGGCAAGCGGTTCGCGCAGCTCGGGGTCGAGCTGTCGCCCAGCGACGATCACGCCGATCTCGGCCTCGGCGATGTGTTTCGCCACCTCGTCGAGCAGGAACCGCGAGGGCTCCATATCGATCGGCGTCACCGCGGCGAGCGGATGGTCACCCCGCCCCTCAAGGGCAAGCGGATCGGAGGCGGTCACGGCGCCCTCCTCCGGCAGCGGCGCCAGCGGCTCGCGCAGGGGGAAGTTGAGGTGGACCGGACCGGGGCGCGTCTCGCCCCGCGCCGCGGCGAAAGCGCGACAGGCGGTCGCGCGGAAGTGGAGTAGCCCGTCGTCATCCGCGTCGTGGGTGCCGACTTCGCAGAACCAGCGCACGGATTCGCCGTAGAGCTTGAGCTGGTCGATCGCCTGGCCGGCACCGATCCCGCGCAGCTCCGGCGGCCGGTCGGCGGTCAGCACGAGCAGCGGCACGCCGGAGTGGTCAGCCTCGCATACGGCCGGGTGATAGTTGGCGGCGGCGGTACCGGAGGTGCAGAGGATCGCCACCGGCGCCCCGCTTGCCTGCGCCGCACCCAGGGCGAAGAAGGCCGCGGAGCGCTCGTCGACGATCACAGTCGTCTCGATCTCCGCCTGTCGCCAGAGAGCGAGGGCAAGCGGCGTCGAACGCGAGCCGGGGGAGAGGACGGCGTGTCGCAGGCCGCAACGCGCCAGCTCCTCGGCGAAGGCCGAGGCGAGCGCCGTGTTGCGGTTGGTCGACTCCATCGCCGGGAACCTAGAGGAGCCCGGCCGATGTTGAAGCCTTTTCCACACGATGGGTGGGCAAATGCTTCAACAAGCGTCGAGCCGGTGGGTGGCGAGGGCTGCCTCGTCGAGCTGGACGCCCAGCCCGGGGCCTTCAGGTGGGTGGAGCATGTCGCCGCGCAGCTCGCACTCGGTGGCGGCGATGGTCGAAGCGAAGAGGCGCTGCGTCGCGAGACCGTGGGTGAGGCTCTCTCCCGCCGACCGGCCCAGATCGCCCAACGATTGTGCCACCTGCGCAGAGACGGCAATACCCACCGGCCCGTCGAGGGCGCTGGTCACGTAGGCCGGCAGAACCTCGGCGATCTCCAACGCCTCCTCGGGCCCGCCGACCTTGGAGAGCTTGATCCCGGTCAGGGCAAATGCGCCCGAAGCGGCAACCCGCTCTGCATCGGCGCGGCTCTCGACGCTCTCGTCGGCAGCGAGGGGGATCGAGGTGGAGCTCGCCACCTCCATGGCTTCCTCCATCGTCGCCACGGGCTGCTCAGCTAGCTCGATCTCATAGGGCTCGAGTTCGCTCAGCGTCTGCTTCGCCGTCTCGGCGTCCCAGGCGCCGTTCGCGTCCACCCGGATACGCACCCGCGGCCCAAGCGCCTCGCGCACCGCCCGCACCACCCCCACGTCATCGCAAGACCGCAAAAACCCTGGCTCTACACGGGTTTTTGCGGTCTCGGCGCCGAGCTTCAGCTTGAAGGTGGAGAAGCCCTCGGCTGCCCAGCGTTCGGCGGCCGAGACGACGGCGGCGGGGTCGCCGGCGGTCAAGGTCGCGTTGCAGCAAACGGGAGGGGAGGGCTCGGTGCTCACACCCCCTTCCACCGCGGCGCGTTTCCCGCGCAGATCCAAAAGCGCGGTCAGCACCGCGCAGCGAGCGGGAGCTGAGAGAGCCGGCACATCGCCACGCACGGTCTGCTCATCCAGCGCGTCCCGTTCACCCAGCTGCTCGAGCTCGGCGACGACCGTCTTCAGCGCCGTTCCGCCGCGCAGCGAGAGCGGCACCGCTTCACCGAGTCCCTCCAGGCCGTCCACCGAGTGCAGCCGCAGCAGCACCATCTCGCGCCGCGTGAGAGTGCCAGCTGCCGTCACGTAGGGCTCGCGAAATGGGAGCGCGTAGGGGACGACCTCGACTTCGCGGATCTTCATCACGGCACAGAATGCCGCAGGCGACTTTCGACGTGCTCCAACACGTACAAAGTCCACAGCGGCGAAAGCGTCAGCTTGCGATCAGCAGGCCCGCTGAGACCAGCAGGCTGAAGACGCCCAGCAGCGCCCCGGTCCCGGCCAAGGCGGCGTTCAGCGCCGGGCCGTCGGTGCGGTTGCTCATCGCCCGCAGCGGTTTGATCGCCATCGGCAGCGCGAGGAAGCCGATCATCGGCAACGCGCTCGCTTCGCCGGCGACAAGGGCGATCGGCAGGACGACGAAGGCCCCGAGCACCAGCAGCCGGTACAGCGCCACGGCGTTGGCCCGGCCCATCCGCACCGCGAGCGTGTTCTTGCCGGCCCGCCGGTCGGTCTCAAGGTCGCGCACGTTGTTGACGACGAGGATCGCCGTGGCGAGGAAGCCGACCGCGATCGAGAGCCCGAGCGGCAGCGCGTCGAGCTGCTCGACCTGGACGTAGTAGGAGCCGTTGACGGCGACGAGGCCGAAGAAGAGGAAGACGAAGACCTCGCCGAGGCCGGCGTAGCCGTACGGGCGCGGGCCACCGGTGTAGAGGACGCCGGCCGCGATCGAGAAGGCGCCGATCAGCAGGATCACGATGCCGGCGACGATCGTCAGGTAGATGCCGCAGGCGATCGCGACGCCGAAGGCGACCCAGGTCGCGACCAGCACCCGCTGCGGCGTCACGAGCCCCGCCGAGGTCACCCGCACCGGCCCCAAGCGGTCGACGGTGTCGGCGCCGCGCTTGGCGTCGGAGTAGTCGTTGGCCAGGTTCGTCCCGATCTGGATGAAGATCGAGCCGACGAGCGCGGCAATGAAGGCGCCGACGCGCGGCAGTCGCCCGGCCCATTCGACCGCCGCGGCGGTACCGACGAAGACCGGCGCGATCGCCACCGGCAGGGTCCGCGGCCGTGCCGCCATCAGCCAGATCCTCATGGTCGCCTCGGGAACTTGGAGAAGTCCGGCGGGCGCTTCTCCTTGAACGACTCGCGGCCCTCGCGGGCCTCCTCGCTGCCGTAGAAGAGCAGGTTGGTGTCGTGAGCCAGTTGTTGGATCCCCGCGTAGCCGTCCTCGTGCGCGTTGAAGCCGGCCTTGACCAGGCGCAGGGCGAAGGGCGAGAGCGCGAGCATCTCCCGGCACCAGGCAACCGTCTCCCGCTCCAGCTCGTCGACCGGGAAGACCGCGTTGCAGAGGCCCATCTCCAATGCCTCCTCGGCGTCGTACTGGCGGCAGAGCAGCCAGAACTCCTTCGCCTTCTTGGTCCCGACGAGATCGCGCAGCAGCGAAGCGCCGAAGCCACCGTCCCAGGAGCCGACCCGCGGTCCGGTCTGGCCGAAGCAGGCGTTGTCGGCGGCGATCGTCAGGTCGCAGCAGACATGCAGGATGTGACCGCCGCCGATCGCGTAGCCGGCGACCATCGCCACGACCGGCTTCGGCAGCCGTCGCATCTGCACCTGCAGGTCGGTGACGTGGAAGCGGCCGACCGAAGCGCCCTCCTCCATGTAGCCGGTGTCGCCGCGAACCGTCTGGTCGCCACCCGAGCAGAACGCCTTCTGTCCCTCGCCGGTGAAGACGATCACGCCGACCTCGGTGTCCTCGCGGGCCAGCTCCATCGCGGCGGAGACCTCGATCAGCGTCTGCGGGCGGAAGGCATTGAGCACCTCGGGCCGGTCGATCGTGATCTTGGCGATCCCGTCCGCCTTCTCGTAGCGGATATCGCCGTACTCGGCGGCGGCCTTCCACTCGATCGGTGCGTAGAGGTCCTGCTCGGGCGGAGCTTCCTTGTGGCGTTTGGGCATGATGGGCACGATATCCGCCCGATGAAGCTCGACGACTGGCTAGCCCAGAGATCCCAGAGTTGCCCTGACCGCATCGCGTTGATCGCCGACGGCACCGAGGTGACCTACGCCGAGCTCGAGGCCGAGGCGACCTGGGTCGCGCGGCGACTGGAGGCGCACGGCGTCCGCCGTGGCTCGACCGCCGCGCTGACGATGGAGCCGCGGCGTGAGCAGGTGGTCCTCGTCCACGCGCTGATGAAGGTCGGCGCCGTGCTGCTGCCGCTCAGCCCGCGCCTCACCGCGGGGGAGCGCGCCGCGGTGATCGCTGCCGAGGAACCCACGGTCGAGCTCAGCGACCCCGGCGAGCTGACCCAGACCGAGGCCGACCTGCCGCTGCTCGGCGAGCACGACATGGACGCGCCCTGCTGCCGGGTGCTGACCAGCGGCAGCACCGGGACGCCCGACCCGGTCGAGCTGACCTACGGCAACTTCCTCTGGAGCGCCGTCGGCTCCGGCTTCAATATTGGCGTCGAGCCGACCGACCGCTGGCTCTGCTGCCTGCCGCTGAGCCATATCTCCGGGCTCAGCATCGCGATGCGCTCGGTGATCTACGGCACCACCGCGGTCCTGCACGACGGCTTCGACGTCGATCGGGTGGCCGCTGCGCTGCGGGACGACCAGATCACGGTCGTTTCTCTGGTGGCGACGATGCTGACCCGGTTGCTCGAGGCCGGTGCCGACCTCTCCGGCCCGCGCGCGATCCTGATCGGCGGCGGACCAGTACCGAAGGAGCCGCTTGAAGAGGCGGTCGCCCGCGGCGCCACCGTTGTCCAGACCTACGGCCTGACCGAGGCCTGCTCGCAAGTCACCACGCTCTCCCCGGCAGAGGCGCAGCACAGGCTCGGCTCGGCCGGTCGGCCTCTGCTCACTACCCATTTGCGGATCCGCGACGGCGAGATCCTCGTCCAGGGGCCGACCGTGGCGCCGAGCCGGGTCGACTCCGACGGCTGGTTGCACACCGGAGACCTGGGACGGATCGACGAGGAAGGCTTCCTCTACGTCGAGGACCGGATCGACGACATGATCGTCAGCGGCGGCGAGAACGTCGTCCCGGCCGAAGTCGAGCAGGTGCTGCTGCGCCACCCCGAGGTGGCCGACGCCGCGGTGGTCGGCCGCGAGGACCCCGAGTGGCAGCAGGCGGTGACCGCGGTCGTCGTCCTCCGCGACGGCTCGACGACGACCCCCGACGAGCTGCGCCGCCACTGCGCCGAGTCGCTCGCGGGGTTCAAGGTGCCGAAGCGGGTCGAGCTGGCCGCCGCGCTACCGCGCACGCCCTCGGGCAAGCTGCTGCGGCGCGCCCTCCGTTAGCCTCCTCAGCCATGAAAACCGACGACATCTTCTACGACAAGGACGCCGACCTCTCGAAGCTCGAGGGGAAGACCGTCGCCATCCTCGGCTACGGCTCCCAGGGCCATGCTCACGCGCTCAACCTGAAGGATTCCGGCGTCGACGTCGTCGTCGGCCTGCGCCCCGACTCCTCCAGCCGCGCCAAGGCCGAAGGCGCGGGGCTCGAGGTGCTCGGCATCGCCGACGCGGCAAGTCGCGGCGACCTCGTCATGGTGCTGCTGCCCGACGAGAAACAGGCCGAGGTCTGGGAGACGGAGATCTCCGACGGTATCGCCCCCGGCAACCTGCTCCTCTTCGCCCACGGCTTCGCGATCCACTTCGAGCAGATCGTCCCGCCGCCCGGCGTCGACGTCGGCATGGTCGCCCCCAAGGGCCCCGGCCACCTGGTGCGCCGCCAGTACGAGGAAGGGCACGGAGTCCCCTGCCTGATGGCCGTCCACCAGGACGCCACCGGCAACGCCCACGACCTCGTCCTCGCCTACGCCGCGGGAATCGGCGGCGGTCGCGCGGCGATCATCGAGACGACCTTCAAGGACGAGTGCGAGACCGACCTCTTCGGCGAGCAGGCGGTCCTCTGCGGCGGCGCCTCCGAGCTGGTCCGCGCCGGCTACGAGACCCTGGTCGAGGCCGGATACGACCCGCGCCTCGCCTACTTCGAGTGTCTGCACGAGCTCAAGCTGATCGCCGACCTGATGTACGAGAAGGGGATCCAGGGGATGCGCTACTCGATCTCCAACACCGCCGAGTACGGCGACATGACCCGCGGCAAACGCGTGATCGGCGAGGAGTCCCGCGCGGCGATGAAGCAGATCCTCGGCGAGATCCAGTCGGGCGAGTTCGCCAAGGAGTGGATCGCCGAGAACCGCGCCGGCGGCGAGAACCTCGCCCGCATGCGCGAGGAGGGCGCCAAGCACGAAGTCGAGGAGGTCGGCGGCGAGCTTCGCGACATGATGCCCTGGATCGACCAGGGGTTCTGAGGACGGCGCATCTCGGGGTCCTCAGTCGCCCTCCTCGGGTCACGCACAAAAGTGCGCTCCCCTCGTCGGTCTCCCTGCGTCCCCCGACCTGCTTGCCCTCAGAACCCCTGGAACCCGTACTAGGACTTCAAGCCCCCGGAGGGCCTTCGGCGCCGAAGCGGGTCTCGCCCTCGGGAAGCTTGCCGTCGCGGCCGACGTAGCCGTCCTTGCCGCCGACGACTACGTAGACGGCGTCCTCTGCGTCGCTCAGGTTGCGGATCTTGCGCACGGTCGGCGCGTCGACCCAGGCGAGGCCGCCGGCGGTGAGTTCGTGGCTCGTGCCATCGCCGAACTCGATCGCGATGCGGCCGCTGTGAAGGAAGTAGAGCTCCTCCTGTTCCTCGTGCAGATGACTGCCGGTCTCATACGACGGCGGCAGAACAATCGCGTTGGCGCCGAAGGCGGTCACGCCGAGCTCCTTGCGAATCTTGCGGAAGCCGGGCCCCTCGCCGAGGTCGGCGAGGTTGGCGACGGCGTAGCCGTCGCCTTTCGTCACTCCCTGTTTGGCGGTCTCTGACATCGGCCGGATCGTACGCGAGACGCCCGGGCGAAGCTTCGCCCGGGTCCACCCGCGCGGGTCAATAACCTTGGCTGCCCGATGCCCACTTCGACCTCAGTTCAGATCCCTGCCGGGCTCAAGCCTGGCGACGGCCGTTTTGGCTGCGGGCCCTCGAAGGTCCGCCCGGAGGCGCTCGCGGCGCTGGCCGAGCGCGTCGACCTGATGGGGACCTCGCACAGGCAGGCGCCGGTGCGCGACCTCGTCGGCCGCATCCGCTCCGGCCTCGGCGAGCTACTCGCCCTGCCCGGTGGCTACGAGATCGCGCTCGGCAACGGCGGCACGACGGCTTTCTGGGACGCGGCCGCCGTCTGGCTCGTCCGCGACCGCGCCCTCCATCTCAGCTACGGCGAGTTCTCGCAGAAGTTCGCCAAGGTGACCGCGGGCGCGCCCTTCCTCGCTGACCCGATCGTGGTCGAGGCGGAGCCCGGCGACGCGCCTGCACCGGTCGCCGATCCCGCGGCCGACGCGATCGCCTGGGCACACAACGAGACCTCGACCGGGGTGATGGTCGACGTGCGCCGTCCAGAAGGGGCCGACGACGCGCTTGTCCTGGTCGACGGCACGTCGGGCGCCGGCGGGCTGCCGCTCGACGCCTCGCAGGTTGACGCCTACTACTTCGCCCCGCAGAAGGCCTTTGGCGCCGACGGCGGCCTCTGGCTGGCGGCACTGAGCCCGGCGGCGATCGAGCGGATCGAGCAGCTCGACGCCGCGAAGGGGCGCTGGCAGCCCGCCTTCCTCTCACTGCGGACGGCGCTCGAGAACTCGCGCAAGAACCAGACCTACAACACGCCGGCGCTGGCGACCCTGCTGCTGCTCGCCGACCAGATCGAGTGGATGCTCGGCCTCGGTGGGCTCGATGCGTGCGTCGCGCGCACCCGCACGTCCTCCGGGCACCTCTACGGCTGGGCCGAGGCGAGCGATTTCGCCACCCCGTTCGTCGCCGACCCGGCGAAGCGCTCGCTCGTGGTCGGCACGATCGACTTCGCCGACTCGGTCGACGCCGCGGTCGTGGCCGCGAGCCTGCGAGCGAATGGAATCGTCGACGTCGAGCCATACCGCAAGCTGGGCCGCAACCAGCTCCGCGTCGGCATGTTCCCCGCGGTCGAGCCGGCCGACGTCGAGGCGCTCACGTCCTGCGTCGACTGGGTGATCGAGAACGTCCCGGAGGTGACGCCGTGAAGATCCTGGTCAAGGAGAAGATCGCCGATTCCGGCGTCGAGCTGCTGCGCGAGAGCTTCGACGTCGACCTCGGCCTCGAGATGTCCGACCAGGAGCTCATGCAATCGATCGGCTCCTACGACGCGATCCTGGTCCGCTCGGCGACCCAGGTGACCCCCGAGCTGATCGACCGCGCCGACCGCCTCAAGGTGATCGGCCGCGCCGGCACCGGCGTCGACAACGTCGACATCCCGGCCGCGACCAGGCGCGGGATCGTCGTCGCCAACGCGCCCGAATCGAACTCGGTCGCGGCCGCGGAGCACACGCTGGCGCTGATGCTCTCGCTCTGCCGCAACGTGCCGAGGGCGCACGCCTCGCTGATCGGCGGCGCCTGGGAGCGGCCCAAGTTCAAGGGAACCGAGCTCTACGGCAAGACGCTCGGCGTGGTCGGCTTCGGCCGCATCGGCCAGCTCGTCGCCAAACGCGCCCAGGCCTTCGAGATGGACGTCGTCGCCTTCGACAAGTTCGTCTCCGCGGAGCGCTTCAAAGAGCTCGGCGTCGAGGGCGTCGAGGAGCTGAGCGAGCTGCTCGGGCGGGCCGACATCGTCACCCTGCACGTGCCGAAGACGCCGGACACGATCGACCTGATCGACGCCGGGGCGGTCGCCGCGATGGTGGACGGCGCCCGCGTCGTCAACTGCGCCCGCGGCGAGCTGGTCGACCTCGGCGCCGTGCTGGCCGGGCTCGAGTCGGGCAAGCTGGGCGGTGCCGCGCTCGACGTCTTTCCCTCCGAGCCGTTCACCGAGCACCCGCTCTTCGGCCGCGACGACGTGGTCGTCACCCCGCACCTGGGTGCCTCGACGGCAGAGGCACAGGACCGCGCCGGCGTGGTCACGGCTGAACAGGTGATCGCGGCGCTGAGCGGCGGCGTCGTCACCAACGCGGTCAACATCGCCGCCGTGCGCCCGGAGGAGATGGAGGCCCTGGCCCCGTTCGTTCCTCTCTGCGAAAAGCTGGGTCGCCTCGCTCAAGGCCTGGGGGATGGCTCGATCGGCGGCGTCTCGGTCGAGTTCCGCGGCCGCATCGCCTCCTACGACACGCGCCTGCTCGGCATCGCGGTCCTGGTCGGCATCCTCTCGGGCCACACCGAGGAGCCCGTCAACCTCGTCAACGCTCCCCAGATGGCCGAGGAGCGCGGGATCGAGCTGGTCGAGACCAAGGACGGCGGCTCCAAGGACTTCACCGAGCTGATCACGGTGCGGCTCGGCTCCGGCGAGGACGCGGTCGAGGTCGCCGGCACCGGCGTCGGACCGCGCAACGAGCCCTACCTTGTCTCCGTCCTCGGCGAGAGCTTCTACCTGCCCTTCGCCGAGCACCTCGCCGTCTTCAGCTACGCGGACCGGCCGGGGATGATCGGCCGGGTCGGGACGATGTTCGGCGAGCAGGGCGTCAACATCATCTCCGCCGCGGTCGGCGCCGAGCCGGGCGGGGAGCGCGCGGTGATGGCGTTGACCACCGACGCGCCGGTACGGGCCGAGACGATCGACAAGATCCTCGAGCTCGACGGGTTCTCAATCGGCCGCTCAATCGATCTCTAAGGCCGTCCGACCGGCGCATAGCGGCGTCCTCGGTCGCTCGCGTGCAGAGCACGCCACGCTCCCTGCGTCCTTGCTCTGCTTGGTCTGACGACCTTAGAGCTAATCTTGTGCCTGTGAAGGCGGTGGTGCTGACGGGGACCGGCGGATACGACGTACTCAAGGTGCAGGAGCATCCCGACCCGCCGGTGGGTCCCGGGGACGTCCGGATCGCGGTGAAGGCCGCGGGGATCAACTTCGCCGACACGATGGCGCGGGTCGGCCTCTATCCCGACGCGCCGAAGCCGCCCTGCGTGCTGGGCTATGAGGTCGCCGGCGAGGTGGAGTCGGTGGGCGAGGGCGTCGGCGAGTTCAAGATCGGCGACCGGGTCGTCGGGGGCACGCGCTTCGGCGGCCAGGCCGAGCTGGTCACGGTCCCCGCCGAGCAGGCGTTCGCGCTGCCCGCCGGGCTCAGCTTCGAGCAGGGAGCGGCGATCCCGGTCAACTACGGCACCGCCTACGCGGCGCTGATCCTGATGGGCAGCCTGCGCGGGGGCGACCGTGTCCTGATCCACGCCGCCGCGGGCGGAGTGGGGATCTCGGCGACGCAGATCGCCCGCAACGCCGGCGCCGAGATCTTCGGCACGGCCTCGCCGTCCAAGCACGAGGCGATCCGCGCCCAGGGAGTCGATCACCCGATCGACTACCGCTCGCGGGACTTCGAGGCCGAGGTCATGCGGATCACCGGCGGCGAGGGTGTCGACCTGGTGATCGACGCGCTCGGCCCCACCTCCTTCCGCAAGGACTACCGCCTGCTCCGATCCGGAGGGCGAATGGTCATGTATGGGCTCTCCGAGGGCACCAAGGACGGCAAACGGAACATCGGCGCGATGCTGAAGAGCCTGGTCTCGATGCCGAGCGCGACGATGCCGTGGTGGAAGAGCCTGCTGGTCATGAACGAGAACAAAGGGGTCTTCGGGCTCAACATGCTCAAGTGGTGGGACGCCGAGGGCAGCCTCGACCGGGTGCTCGACCCGCTGACCGAGGACCTGGAGGCGGGCAGGCTCGAGCCGGTGGTCGCCGAGGCATTTCCCTTCGAGCATGCCGGGGACGCGCATAAATTCATCGCCGAGCGCCGCAACGTAGGCAAGGTCGTGTTGTTTCCTTCATAGACGCTCCGACCCGATCGGTGGCGGGGACGACCTCGAATGAAGAAGCTCCTACTCATCTCGCTTGCCCTCCTGGCGCTGCTCGCGCCCGGCGTCGCACAGGCGGGCGGAAAGTCCTACACGGTGCTGCTCGCCGGCGGCGAAGAAGCGAACTCGATCAGGATCTGGCTCAGCCCTGACGGGCGCGAATACGTGATCGACTCGCTCGTGCAGCTCGAAGTCGGCGGCGCGGTCTGCACGCATCCCGAAGACAACCCGAACGAGCTGGTCTGCGCCGCACCCTCGATTGGCGGCTTCGAAGTAAATGCCGGCGGTGGCGAAGACCGGGTCTCGGTGGCGAAGAACATCGCCGTGCCGGTGACCATGCGGGGCGGTGCCGGCGACGATGTCCTGATCGGCGGAGCGGGCCCCGACAAGCTCGTCGGCGGCCAGGGCAACGACCGTCTGATCGGCTGGCGAGGCGATGACGTGCTCTACGGAGGCCCCGGCGACGACGTCCTGATCGGCGGGCCCGGCAACGACGTTCTCGGTGGCGGGCCCGGCATGGACACGCTGTTCGGCGGCTCCGGCAGCAACGAAGTGCATCAGTTCAAGTGATCCGCCGCTAAGCAGCCGTCTCCTCAGGGGCGCCGCGCTTGATCAGGCGGCCGCCGACGAAGAACAGGGCGATAAGGAAGCCGACCAGGGACAGCGCGGCGTCGAGCCGGAAGGCGGCCTGGATGCCGTTGACGAACGATTCCTGGGCGGAGAAGATCGTCGTCGTCAGGCCGAGGCCGATCGCGCCGCCGGCGATCTGGCACATATAGAGGATCCCGCCGGCGAGGCTGCTCTGCGATTCGTCGACCGAGGTGACCCCGGCGGTCGTCGCGGTGGGGTAGAAGCTGCCGATGCCGATGCCGAGCACGAACATCCCCGGGACCAGGGCGGCGTAGACGGAGCTTTCGGTGACCTGCGAGAAGAGGAACGGCGCGATCGTGATGCAGGCGGCGCCGACCACCACCAGCGGCTTCGCCCCGAGCCGGTTGTAGAGCGGGCCGGCGATGAAGGAGACCAAGGCGAAGGTGGCGAGGAAGGGCAGCATGCCGACGCCGGCTTCGAGCGGCGAGTAGTCGAGATGCTTCTGCATGAACTGCGGCAGGTAGAGGAGGGCGGCAAAGAAGGTCGCCGACATCAGCGTGACCGCCACGCAGGAGGCGCGGAAGCTCTCATTCCTTATCACCGCCCGCGGCACCAGCGCGCTCAGCCCCGCCCGCCGCTCGATCGGCACGAAGGATGCGATCAGGGCCGCGGCCAGCGCGAACATGCCGATCACCCGCGGGTCGCCCCAACCCCAGTCGTTGACCTGGTCGAGCCCGACGAGAAGCGAGACGAGGCCGACCGAGATCGTCGCGATCCCGGGGTAATCGATCTTCTGCTCACCTTCCTCGGGGTCTTTGACGTGGACCAGGTAGTAGGTGACGAGCACGGCGAAGGCGGCGACCGGCACATTGAGGAAGAAGATCCAGCGCCAGCTCAGAGTCTCCGTGAGGACGCCGCCGATCAAGGGGCCGAGGGCGTTGCCGAGCCCCGCCGTGCCGATGACGATCCCGCCGGCCAGACCGGCCTTCTCGGCCGGCAGCAGCTCGTAGGTCATGCCGAGGATCGCCGGCCACATCAGCGCCCCGCCGATTCCCATCACGACGCGGGTCACGATCAGCCAGGTCTCCGTCTGGGCGGCTCCGCCCAGCGCCGACATCGAGGCGAAGATCGCGGTGCCGAGGAAGAAGGCGCGGCGGCGGCCGAACATGTCGGCGAGGCGGCCCCCGGTGACGATCATCACGCCGAAGGTGAGGGCGTAGCCGTTGACCACCCACTGGATCGTGTTGATGTTGGTGCCGAAGTCCTTCTCCATCGTCGGGATCGCGACGTTGATCGCGGAGAAGTCGTTGGCGATGACGAGCACGCTCATGCTCATCGCCAGCAGCGCCAGGACGGTGGTGCGGTCGATCCTTGCGATCCGGGCAGCCTACGCTAAGCTGGTGCGGCGAATGACGCACCGCTTTGACAGCCTCGCGCTACTCCTTCTCCTCCCCCTTCGGGGGGAATAGCGCTGGGCGGCGCGATAGCCGCGAGAGACAGAGGTCATTCGAGAGCACCGGAGAAGGAGGAAGCCCGTGAGCACCAGGCCGAGTACCGCATCTGACGCAAACCGCGTCCACATCTTCGACACCACCCTGCGCGATGGCGAGCAGTCGCCGGGCATCTCGCTGAACAAGGCGGAAAAGGTCGAGATCGCCCAGCAGCTGGCGCGGCTCGGCGTCGACGTGATCGAGGCCGGCTTCCCGATCACCTCACCCGGCGACTTCGAGGCGGTCGAGGCGATCTCGCGGCAGGTCGAGGGACCGGTCATCTGCGGCCTCGCCCGCACCCACAAGGCCGATATCGACGCCGCCTGGGGCGCGATCCGCGACGCCGACCGCCCGCGCATCCACACCTTCATCTCTACCTCCGACATCCACATCGAGCACCAGCTGCAGACCGACCGCGAGGACGTCAAGGGGCAGGCCCGCGCCGCCGTCACGCTGGCCAAGTCCTACTGCGACGACGTCGAGTTCTCGCCGATGGACGCGACCCGCGCCGACATCGAGTTCACCGCCGAGGTCTGCGCGATCGCGGTCGAGGAGGGGGCGACGGTCATCAACGTCCCCGACACCGTCGGCTACACGACCCCGGAGGAGTACGCGGACTACTTCCGCCGCCTCTACGAGTTGGTGCCGGGCCTGCGCGAGGTCGAGATCTCGGTCCACTGTCACGACGACCTCGGCCTGGCCGTCGCCAACTCCTACGCCGGCGTCCTGGCCGGCGCCCGCCAGGTCGAGTGCGCGGTCAACGGGATCGGCGAGCGCGCCGGCAACTGCTCGCTGGAGGAGATCGTGATGCTGATCAAGACCAGGGAGGACGTACACGGGCTCTCGACCGGGCTGAACAGCCGCGAGCTGGCCCGGACCAGCCGCATGGTCTCCCGCCTGACCGGCTACGCGATCCAGCCCAACAAGGCGATCGTCGGCCGCAACGCGTTCGCCCACGAGTCCGGCATCCACCAGGACGGCGTGCTCAAGGAGCGCACCACCTACGAGATCATGGACGCGACCGAAGTCGGCCTGGAGTCGAACTCGCTCGTGCTGGGCAAGCACTCCGGCCGCCACGCGCTGCGCGACGCACTGGAGCAGCTCGGCTTCAAGATCGAGGGCAACGCGCTCAACGCCGCCTTCAAGCGCTTCAAGGAGATCGCCGACCGCAAGAAGCAGGTCACCGCGCTCGACCTGGAGGCGATCGTCTCCGACGAGATGCGCGAGCGCGCCGACGCCCACGAGCTGGCCTGGTTCGAGGTCGCGGCGGGCTCGCGACGCGAGCCGCTGGCCCGTGTCGCCGTCACCCTGCCCTCCGGCGAGGAGGTGGTCGGCGAGTCGGGCGGCGACGGCCCGGTCGACGCGATCTTCCTCGCGATCCAGAGAGCCGTCGGCACCGAGTGCGAGCTGCGCCAGTACACGGTAGAGGCGGTGACCGGGGGAGAGGACGCGCTCGGCCAGGTGACCGTGATGCTGCGCGCCGCCGGACGCCTGGCGACCGGCCAGGGGGTGGCCACGGACATCCTCGAGGCCTCGGCCAGGGCCTACGTGCGGGCGCTCTCCAACGCCCTGGAGGGCGCCGCGATCCGCGAGGCCGAGGCGGCAACCGCCGAGGCCGCGGTCGAACGCACGCCGGGACCCTGACCCGTTCTCACTGGGCCCCGCCCGCGGGCACCGGCTTCCCGCCCGGTTTGACGCTCCCGCGTCGCGCCCGTTCCAGCTTCATGCGCTGATCGTAGACACGCAGGATGTCGCGATGGGAGAGCCAGCCGACCACCCGCTCTCCGTTTTCGTCGAGCACGGCGAGGCCGGCGCTGTCGGTCCGGACCAGCGTTCCGGTCGCGTCGGCGAGCGACTCTCCCGGGGTCAGGGTCGGCAGCTGGCGGGCCAGCGCGCCGGCGTCCGGCTCTTCCTCGTCGCCGAGCGCCTGCTCGAGCTCCTCGGCCAGCAGCACGCCGAGGAACTCGCCGTCCGCGTCGACGACCGGCAGGGCGGGCTCATCGCCGGAGCTGAGCAGCTCGACCGCCTCGGCCAGCGGCGCGGCGGCATCGACCGGGGGCGGCATCGGCCGCATCGCCTCCGCCACCGTTATCGCCTCCATCGGGCCGGTCGGGCGGCGGCGCAGCAGGTCGATGCCGCGGCGGGCGAGCTTCAGCGTGTAGATCGAGTCGGGGGAGAGCCTGCTCGCGATCGCCGTCGCGATCACCACGGCGAGCATCAGCGGCAGCATGATCCGGTAGTCGCCGGTCAGCTCGAAGATGATCAGGATTGCCGTCATCGGGGCCCGCGCGGAGGCGGCAAACACCGCGCCCATCCCGATCAGTCCATAGGCGCCCGCCGGCCCGGCAAGGCCCGGGAGCAGATCGTTGGCGCCGAGGCCGAAGGCCGTGCCGAGCATCGCGCCCATGAACAGGGCCGGGGCGAAGACGCCGCCCGAGCCGCCGATCGAGAGCGTCAGGCTGGTCGCGATGACTTTGCCGGCCAGCAGGGCGAGCAGGAAGAGCAGCGTGTAGCGGCCGTCGATCGCGCCTTCGAGCACGTCGTAGCCGACTCCATACATCTGTGGCAGCGCCAGTAGCAGCAGCCCGAGCAGGACGCCGCCCGCCGCCGGCCGCCACGACTCCGGGAAGCGCCAGAGGCGGTCGGCCCGATCCTCCATCCCGTAGAGGACGCGAATGAAGGCGACGCCGACGACCGCCGCGAGCAGGCCGAGGACGAGATAGAGCGGGTAGCCGGCCACGGCGCCCACGCCAACTTGGGGGAGTTCGAGGAAGGCTTCGGAGCCGAACGCGGCGCGGCCGATCACGTCGGCCGTCACCGAGGCGACCACGACGGCGCTGAAGGAGCGCGTCTCGAAGTCGCGCAGGATCACCTCGAGGGCAAAGAAGACGCCGGCGATCGGGGCGTTGAAGGTGGCCGAGATCCCGCCCGCGGCGCCACAGGCGACGAGTAGCCGCATGCGAGCCTCGGGTGCGCGAACGATCTGGCCGACGGTCGAGCCCAGTGCCGAGCCGATCTGCACGATCGGGCCCTCGCGCCCGACCGAGCCGCCCGAGCCGATGCAGAGCGCCGAGGCGAGGGACTTGACGAGGGCCACGACCGGGCGGATTCGCCCGCCCCGGCGCGCGACCGCGAGCATGACCTCGGGCACACCGTGCCCGCGCGCCTCGCTTGCGAACCGATCGACCAGCGGGCCGTAGAGCAGGCCGCCGACGATCGGCACCAGAGCCACGAACCAGATGCCCAGGCCGGGAACGAGCGGGTTGGGCACGCGCCCATCGACGCCGTAGCTTTCGTGGCCGGTGAAGATGTAGGTGAAGCCCTCGATCAGATAGCGGAAGGCGATCGCGCCCAGGCCGGCGCCGATGCCGACCACGAGCGCCAGGGCCAGCAGCCCGCCGGGACCGGCCATCAAAGCGCCGACTCGGGCTTGTCCGCTGGTCGGGAATCGCGGCCAGCTGGCCCATGCGCGGCTGTCGGTGTTCACTCCTCGTTTATATCAATCCTTGATTTACGACCGTACGTGATAACGTACAACGATGCCCGCGACGATCGCGCCCAGCGCCGCCAAGGCGCCTACTATCGGCCCGCGTATCCGTGCGCTGCGCGACGCGATGGGGCTCTCTTTGCGCGACCTGGCCGAGCGCAGCGGGGTCAGCGCGCCGATGTTGTCCCAGGTCGAGCGGCGGGAGACGAGCCCGACCCTCGCGGTCGCCGAGAAGATCGCCGCCGGTTTGGAGCTGACCCTCTCGCAGCTGCTGCGCCTCGACGAGGGCGAGCACGTCGCGGTCAGCCGCGCCGGCGAGCGTCGTCGCTACGAGCGCGGCGGGCACCGCTTCGAGGAGCTGACGCCGCCGCTGCCGGGCCAGCGCGCCGACGTCTCCCTGCACACCTTGAAGGCCGGCGCGACGACCGGCGGCCCCGGCGATCCGCCGATGCACGAGCCGGGCAGTCGCGAGACCGCCGTCGTCCTGACCGGCGTGCTGGCGCTGACCGTCAACGGCACCCGCCACGAGCTGCACGCGGGCGACAGCGTCACCTTCGACGCCGACCTGCCGCACCACTTCGAGAACGACGGCGGGGAGCAGGCACGCTTCCTCGCCGTGATAGCCGCCGGACTGAGGAGGAGCTGAGCAATGCCGCAAACGATGTTCGACAAGATCTGGAGCGCGCACGAGGTCTCCGACGGCCTGCTCTACATCGACCTGCACCTGGTCCACGAGGTCACCTCGCCGCAGGCCTTCGACGGCCTGCGGCTGGCCGGGCGGCCGCTACGCCGGCCCGACAGGACGCTGGCCACGGCCGACCACAACGTGCCGACCGACGGCACGATGGCGGCCCGCCTGATCGCCGACGAGCTCTCGCGCGTCCAGGTCGAAACGCTGGAGCGCAACTGCGAGGAGTTCGGCATTCCGCTCTACTCGCTGGGCTCCGAGCGGCAGGGCATCGTCCACGTGATCGGGCCTGAGCTGGGGGTGACTCAACCCGGCATGACGATCGTCTGCGGCGACAGCCACACCTCGACCCACGGCGCCTTCGGCGCGCTGGCCTTCGGCATCGGCACCTCCGAGGTCGAGCATGTGCTGGCGACCCAGTGCCTGGTCCAGAAGCGGCCGAAGACGATGCGCATTCTCTACTCGGGCGAACTCGGCGCCGGCGTTACCCCGAAGGACCTGATTCTGGCGACGATCGGCCGCCTCGGCACCGGCGGCATGACCGGCTACGCGGTCGAGTACGCCGGGCCGGCGATCGAGGCGCTCTCGATGCCGGGCCGGATGACGGTCTGCAACATGACGATCGAGGGCGGCGGCAGGGCGGGGATGATCGGCCCCGACGAGACCACCTTCGAGTGGGTGCGGGGCCGCGATGCGGCACCAAAGGATTTCGACGCCGCGCTCGAGCGCTGGCGCGAGCTGCCGACCGACGCCGGCGCGAGCTTCGGCGCCGAGGTCGAGATCGACGCCGCCGGCATCTCGCCGATGGTCACCTGGGGAACGAATCCCGGCATGGTGGTCGAGGTCACCGACACGGTGCCCGACCCGGCGGCGATGGAGTCGCCCGCCGATCGCGAATCGGCCGAACGGGCGCTCACCTACATGGCGCTGGAGCCCGGCACGCCGATGACCGAGGTGAAGCCGGAGCGCGTGTTCATCGGCTCCTGCACCAACTCGCGGATCGAGGACCTGCGCGAGGCCGCCGCCGTGGTCGACGGGCGGCGCGTCGCCAGCTCGGTGCGGGCGATGGTCGTCCCCGGCTCCCAGCAGGTCAAGGCGACCGCCGAGGAGGAGGGCCTACACGAGGTCTTCCGCGCCGCCGGGTTCGAGTGGCGCGAGGCGGGCTGCTCGATGTGCCTGGGGATGAACCCCGACATCCTGATCGAGGGCGAGCGCTGCGCCTCGACCTCGAACCGCAACTTCGAGGGTCGCCAGGGCAAGGGCGGCAGGACCCACCTGGTCAGCCCGAAAATGGCGGCTGCCGCCGCGGTCGAGGGACATTTCGTCGACATCAGGGACTGGAGCTAGGCATGCGACCGATAGACGTGATCGAGGGCAAGGTCTCGGTGTTGGACCGGCACGACGTCGACACCGACCAGATCATCCCCAAGCAGTTCCTCAAGCGGGTCGAGCGGACCGGCTTCGGCGAGTTCCTCTTCTACGACTGGATCCGCGACGGCGAGATCGAGCTGGAGCCGAACCCGATCCTCGTCGCCGGCCGCAACTTCGGCTGTGGCTCCTCGCGCGAGCACGCCCCCTGGGCGCTGGAGGACTTCGGCTTCGAGGCGATCGTCGCGCCGTCCTTCGCCGACATCTTCTACTCCAACTGCACCAAGGTCGGGCTGCTGCCGGTCGAGCTGGACGAGGAGCACTGCCGCGCCGTCGCCGAGGCCGGCGAGGCGCGGATCGACGTTGACGACCAGACGGTCACCTGCGCCGCCGGAGTCTTCGAGTTCGCGATCGAGCCGGACGTGCAGCATCGGCTGCTAAACGGGCTCGACGACATCGGGATCACCCTGGAGAGCGCCGCGACGATCGAGGCATTCGAGGCCGGCCAGGCCGCCGAAGCCGGCCCGGTGACCACGGCCCTGTGAGCGGAGTCGGCATGGACCGCTCGATCAACACCGGCCCGCGCGAGTGGGACGCCGATACCTACGACGCGGTCTCCGACCCGCAGTTCGAATGGGGGACGGAGGTGCTCGCGCGCCTTGAGCTGAAGGGCGACGAGTCGGCGATCGACGCGGGCTGCGGCTCGGGCAAAGTCACCGAGAAGCTGCTCGACCGCCTGCCCGATGGGAGGCTGCTCGCAGTTGACGGCTCGGAGGCGATGATCGCCAAGGCCGAGGAGCGCCTGGGAGAGAGGGCGACGTACCTCGTCGCCGACCTCTCCGAGCTCCAGGTCGGCGAGCCCGTGGACCTGATCTTCTCCACCGCGACCTTCCACTGGATCCTCGATCACGACCGCCTCTTCGCCCGCCTGCGCCAAGCGCTGAAGCCAGGCGGGCGCCTGATCGCCCAGTGTGGCGGCCGGCGCAACGTCGCCGAACACACCGACGCGATCGCCGCGGTCGGCGCCCGTCCCGAGTTCGCGCCGCACCTGACGGAGCTGACCGGAATCTGGAACTTCGCCGGTCCCGACGAGACCGAGGAGCGCCTGCGCGGCGCCGGGTTCGAGCAGGCCCGCTGCTGGCTGCAGCCAAAGCCGGTCACGCCGGCCGATCCGCTCGCCTTCATCTCGACCGTCACGCTCGGCCCGATCCTCGCCCAGCTCCCAGAGAACCTCCGCCGCCCCTTCGCCGAAGCCGTGCTCGAGGAGTCTCCAAAGCCCTTCACCCTCGACTACGTGCGCCTCAACATCGAGGCCACGACCTGACCTGAGGCCCGGCCCGCGCCAGCAACCCCGCCACGGCCAGCCCCCGGTCATAGCGCTCGCCCCGTCCAAGCGAGTGCAACGCCCCCGGCAGCACCTCGACCTGGGCTGTGCGGTTGCGGCCGCGAAGCTCCGCAGCGCTGCCGCGAGCGGGGGAGGGGACCGTCGGTATGACCCTGCCATCGGGGCGGCTGAAGACAAGTTCGCCGCTGGCCTTGCGGGATACTCCGAAGCCGCCCTCATGCACGAGCCGGTGGTGGCGCCCGCAGAGCAAGATCAGGTTGTCGAGCTTGGTCTCCCCGCCGCGCGCCCAGTGGACGATGTGATGGGCATCGACCCAGCGCTTGTTCTCACAACCCGGAAAACGGCAACGCCGTTCGTCGCGGAGATCGAGTGCCCGACGCATCGAAGATGGAATCACCCTGCTCTTGCGGCCGATGTCGAGAGCCCCCATCGGCCCGTGCAGCACCGAGAGGAGCGAGGCATCGCAAGCCAGGCGCCGGGCGGACTCCGCACAGATCGCCGGACCGTCCTCCAGCCGGCAGCCGGGCTCGGCGCCAGCGCCGGCCAGCGCATCCAACTCCGCATGCACGACCACCTGGTGGCGCTCTCCCGCGGGGCGCGTTGAGGAGCCGCCCGCGAGGGAGAGCTCGGCGACCTCCATCAGGGCATCGGCGCTGTTTACCCGGACCGGCTCCGGCTCTGCGGAACCGCCTTGGGTGGGCGCCGGATCGGCCTCTTCTCGCTCGTGGATCGCCTCCCGTCCTGCCTCGATCGCCCGCATGAACAGGGCGCCGTCTTCGGGGGCGAGCCGCCTGCGGATCATCAGGCTGCCGTCCTCGTCCCATTCGCAGGAGAGGAAGCGGTCCCGGTGGGCAGCCTCGGCGCTCTCAAGCGACACCGCCCTGCGGTATCCGCGCACGAGCCGCTCAAGCTGCGCCGCGGTGGCAAAGCGTGCCATCTCGACCAGCTCGTCCTCGATCTCCGGAGTCGCGATCCTGGTGATCGCCCGCACCTTGGAGTAGCTCAGCTCACCGCGGCCGAAGCACTCCCTGACCGCCTGCAAGTCCTCAAGGGCCCGGGCGACCCGCACGTGTTCTCTGGCAGAGCGCGGGTCGATCGCACAGCGCCAGGCGACCCAGGCCCCGCAGGAGTGAAAGCCCCAAGCCTCATGCGCTCTCCTGCGGTCGAACTCGGCCACCAGCTCAAGCCAGCGACAGGTGGCCGCTGCGATATGTGCCGCAAGCTCGCCGATCTCACGCTCGAGCCAGTCGGTCGGGGCCTCGTCCAGGGCAGCCCCGGCGGACCCCCGCTCCCTTGCTCTTGCTCCTCCCTCTACGAACATATGTTCGATAGTACGCCTGTCTTCGGACAGACGAGAGAACCTCGAAAGTCGCAAATTGCGGGCGGCTCAAGGCGGTTCCGCGGGGCCGTATGACGAGGGGCGAAGGGGGTACGAATAGAGTGCCCTCCCCGTGAGTGACGCGCCCCGCATAGTGCTGCTGCCTGGCGACGGGATCGGGCCTGAGATCGTCGGCGCGGCGACGCAGCTGCTCGAAGCGCTCGGCGAGTTCGCATTCGACGAGCGCCTGATGGGCGGCTGCTCGATCGACGCCCACGGCGTCGCGCTCACCGACGAGGTGCTCGACACCTGCCGTGCCTCCGACGCCGTCCTCCTGGGAGCGGTCGGCGGCCCGAAATGGGACACCACCGACCCTGATGCGCCCCGTCCCGAGCAAGGCCTGCTCGGCCTGCGCAAGGGAATGGGCCTCTACGCCAACCTGCGTCCGGTGCGTCCCAGCCCCGCACTGGTCGGCGCCAGCCCGCTGCGCGAGGAGCGGATCGCCGGCACCGACCTGCTGGTCGTGCGCGAGCTGACCGGCGGGATCTACTTCGGCGACAGCGGCCGCGAGGGCGACTCCGCCCACGACACCTGCGAGTACTCGCGCGCCGAGATCGAGCGGATCGCCCGCACCGGCTTCGAGGTCGCCCGGCGCCGCGCCGAGGGCGGCAGCCACACTCCCCGGGTGACCTCGGTGGACAAGGCGAACGTGCTCGAGACCTCGCGGCTCTGGCGCGAGGTGGTCAGCGGCATCGCCGCCGATTACCCCGACGTCCAGCTCGACCACCTGCTGGTCGACAACGCCGCGATGCAGCTCGTCTCGCGCCCCGCCGATTTCGACGTGATCGTCACCGAGAACCTCTTCGGCGACATCCTCAGCGACGAGTCGGCGATGCTGACCGGCTCGCTGGGAATGCTGCCCTCCGCCAGCCTCGGCGAGGCCGGCGCCCCGGGCCTCTTCGAGCCGGTCCACGGCTCCGCCCCCGACATCGCCGGCCAGGGGATCGCCAACCCGCTCGCGACCTTCCTCAGTACGGCGATGATGCTGCGCCACGGGCTCGAGCGGCCCGAGGACGCCGAGCGGATCGAGTCGGCTGTTGACGTAGTCCTGGAGCGCGGCCTCCGCACGCCGGATCTCGCTGAGGAGAACACGGTCGGCACCGCCGAGATGACTCAGGCCGTGCTTTCCGAGCTCTGACTCGACCCGCCTCGACTCATCGGGCATAATTTCGCCGATGGAGACGGCTGAGCTGATCTGGCAGAACGGCGAGTTCGTGCCTTGGCAGGACGCCAAGACGCACGTGCTCAGCCACGGGCTGCACTACGGCACCGGCGTCTTCGAGGGCATCCGCTGCTATGAGACCGAGCGCGGCCCGGCCGTCTTCCGCCATCGCGAGCACCTCGCCCGGCTGGAGAAGTCGGCCGAGCTCTACTACTTCCAGCTCCCCTACACGGCGGAGGAGATCCGCGAGGCGACCAACGAGCTGGTGCGGCGCTGCGGCCTCGGCTCCTGCTACATCCGCCCACTGGCCTACCGCGGCTACGGCAACCTCGGCCTATACGCCACCGACGCGCCGATCGACGTGATCGTCGCCGCCTTCCCCTGGGGGGTCTACCTGGGCGAGGAGGGCTCGCGCCACGGCATCCGCACCAAGGTCTCCTCCTGGCGGACGATCTCCGGCGACAGCCTGATCCCGCACGCCAAGGCCTCCGGCCAGTACCTCAACTCGGTCCTGGCCAAGACCGAGGCGACCAACGCCGGCTACGACGAGGCGATCCTGCTCGACCAGCACGGCACCGTCTCCGAGGGGTCCGGCGAGAACGTCTTCGTCGTCCGCGACGGTGTCATCTGCACGCCGCCGCACACCGCGGCGATCCTCGATGGGATCACGCGCAACTCGGTGGTGCAGATCGCCAAAGACCTCGGCTACGCGGTCGAGGAGCGCGACATCGCCCGCGCCGAGCTCTACCTCGCCGACGAGGTCTTCCTGACCGGCACCGCAGCCGAGCTGGTCCCGGTGCGCGAGGTTGACGACCACCCGCTCGGCGAGCCGGGCGAGATCACGCGCGTGATCCAGGCCAGGTTCCAGGACGCGCTGCACGGGCGCGCCGAGGAGTACCTCGAGTGGCTCGACTTCGTCGAGGACCCGGCAAGGGCCGACGAGCCGGCCGGGCGAATTACGCCTGCCGCCTAGCGGCTGGCGCGGTCCCGCGCGCAAGCGGGCCTTCGGGCTCTCCCGGACTCTTCGTATCGAAAGGCATCGGATGGAACAGGTGAAGATCTACGACACCACCTTGCGCGACGGCATGGGAGGTCCTGGCATGTCGCTCTCCGTAGGCGAGAAGCTGAAGGTGGTGCACGCTCTGGACGCCCTCGGGGTGCACTTCATCGAGGCCGGCTTCCCGAGCTCCAACCCGAAGGAAGCGGAGCTCTTCGAGCGCCTCGCCGGCCTCGAGTTGGAGAACGCCACGATCGGTGCCTTCGGAATGACCAGGCGCGGAGGGGTTGCGGCGGCTGAAGACCCGGCGCTCACGACCCTGGTCGAGTCCTTCGCCCCGGTGGTCTGCCTGGTCGGCAAGAGCTGGAAGCTGCATGTGGAGAAGGTGATCCGGGTTCCCGAGGAGGAGAACCTGGCGATGATCCGCGACTCGATCGCCTTCTGCCGCGGGAAGGGCAAGCGCCCGATCTTCGACGCCGAGCACTTCTTCGACGGCTACCGCGACGACCCGTCCTACGCGCTCGAATGCGTCCGCGCCGCGGCCGAGGGCGGCGCTGAGAACGTCACCCTCTGCGACACCAACGGCGGCAGCCTGCCGGCCTTCGTCGCCGCGACGACCGCCGCCGTGATCGAGGCGCTCGGAGAGGGGGTGGAGATCGGCATCCACACCCACGACGACGCCGGCTGCGCCGTCGCCAACTCGCTGGCCGCCGTCGAAGCCGGGGCGCGGCTGGTGCAGGGCTGCGTCAACGGCTACGGCGAGCGCTGCGGCAACGCCAACCTGGCGACGATCATGCCTGCCCTGCAGCTGAAGATGGGCTTCGAGGTGGTCGCGCCGGAGCAGCTCGCCGGCCTGACCCGGACAAGCCATTACCTCGACGAGCTCTGCAACATGACGCCGAATCCCGACCAGCCCTATGTCGGGCGCAACGCCTTCGCCCACAAGGCCGGCATGCACGCCGCCGGCGTCGAGGCCGACGCCAGCACCTTCGAGCACCTCGACCCGGCCCTGCTCGGCAACCAGCGTGAGATCCTCGCCTCGGAGCTGTCGGGCAAGGCGACGATCCGCAGCCAGGCCACCCAGGCCGGCCTCGAGCTCGGCGAGGAGGAGGCGACGCACGCGGTCGAACGGCTCAAGGAGCGCGAGCATCGCGGCTACCACTACGAGGCGGCGCCCGCTTCGTTCGAGCTGCTGCTGCGCCGCGAGGCGGGCAGCTACGAGTCGCTTTTCGAGCTGGAGAGCTTCAAGGTGCTGGTCGAGAAGCGCGCCGACGGCAAGGTTGAAACCGAGGCGACGATCAAGGTCAAGGTTGACGGTGAGCGCTACGTGCGCGTCGCCGAGGGCAACGGCCCGGTCAATGCCCTCGACAGCGCCCTGCGCGGCGCGATCGCCGATCGCTATCCACATCTGGCCGACGTCGAGCTGACCAACTACAAGGTGCGCATCCTCGACGAGAGCCACGGCACCGGCGCGGTCACCCGCGTCCTGCTCGACTCCTCCGACGGCGAGCGCGAGTGGGGGACGATCGGCGTCTCGGAGAACATCATCGAGGCCTCCTGGGAGGCGCTGGTCGACTCGCTCGAGTACGCCTTCCAGCCCCGCGGGTAGGGTGGCGACCGTGGGCGCCCGCGCCGACACCGAGACGATTCCGCTGGCAAGGCCCGAGATCGGCTCGCGCGAGGAGGAGCTGATCCTTGACGTGCTGCGCTCGGGCCGCCTCTCACTCGGGCCCACCGGGGAGCGTTTCGAGCGCGAGTTCGCGGCGTGGCTGGGCGTCGAAGACGCGGTCAGCGCCTCCAGTGGCACGAGCGCCCTGCACCTCGGAGTGCGGGCGCTCGGCTGGGGCGCGGGGGACGAGGTCCTGACCAGCCCGTTCAGCTTCGTCGCCTCGGCCAACTGCCTGCTCTACGAGGGCGCCCGCCCGGTCTTCTGCGACGTCGACCCGGCGACCCTCAATCTCGACCCGGCAGCAGTCGAGGCGGCCGCCGGTGAGCGCAGCGCCGGAATCCTGCCGGTCCACATCTTCGGCTTCCCGGCCGCGATGCCGGAGCTGGAGGCGATCGCCGCCGGCCACGGCCTCGGCATCCTCGAGGACGCCTGCGAGGCGCTCGGCGCGGTCGACTCCGAGGGACGCAAGGTCGGCACCCGCGGCAACCTTGCGACCTTCGCCTTCTACGCAAACAAGCAGATGACCACCGGCGAGGGGGGGACGATCGTGCCGTCCGGCCCGGCGGTCGCGGCGCGGTTGCGCTCGGAGCGCAATCAGGGTCGCGCCTTGGACATGGGTTGGCTCGATCACAGCGGGCTCGGCTTCAACTACCGCCTCTCCGACCTCGCCGCGGCGCTCGGCGTCGCCCAGCTCGAGCGGCTCGACGAGATGCTCGCGCGGCGCTCCGCGGTCGCCTCGCTGTATGAGCAGGGCCTGGCCGTGGTGGAGGGCGTCTCCACCCCGATCGCCACGCGCGGCAAGGAGCGGCGCAGCTGGTTCATCTACCCGGTGCGCCTCGCCGAGGAGATCGACCGCGACGCCGTAATCGCCCGCCTGGCCGAGCGCGGTGTCGCCTCCAAGGCCTACCTCCCCTGCATCCACCTCTTCCCGCACCTGCGTGAGCTCGGCTATCGCGAGGGCCAGTTCCCGGTCGCCGAAGCCGCCTCGGCCCGCTCGCTGGCGCTGCCGTTCTTCCCGGCGATGACGGAGTCGCAGGTCGCGCGGGTGTGCGAGGCTCTCGCCGAATCCCTCCGCTGATGTCGCGCTTTCGCAAAGACCCCGACCCGCGCTTCTGGCGCATCAACCGCTCGCTCGAGTTCGACTGGCCGCTGGCCGTCTACGACCTCGACCAGTCGAAGGCGCACGCGCGGGCGCTGCAGCGGATCGGCGTCCTCGACGCAGCCGAGCTGGAGCAGATGATCGCGGGCCTCGACCGGGTCGGGGAACGGATCGGCGCCCACGGCTTCGAGTTCGACCCGGCCGACGAGGACATCCACATGGCGATCGAGCGTCTGCTCGGCGAGGAGATCGGGCCGCTGGCCGGCAAGCTGCACACCGGTCGCTCCCGCAACGACCAGGTCGCCACCGACATGGCGATGGTCGTCCAGGTTCACGCGCTGCAGGCGATCGACCTCGCCGCGGCGGCGATGGAGCGACTGCTCGAGCTGGCCGAGAGCCACCGGGACTGGCCGATGCCCGGCTACACCCATCTGCAGCGCGCCCAGCCGGTCTACCTCGGCCATCACCTGCTCGCTTACTTCTGGATGCTCGCCCGTGACGTGCTGCGCTTTCAGTTCGCCCTCGACAGCGCCAGCGTGATGCCGCTCGGATCGGGGGCCCTCGCCGGGGTCAACTGGGAGATCGACCGCGGCGCCGTCGCCGACGACCTCGGCTTCGAACACGTCACCCACAACTCGATCGACGGCGCCTCCAACCGCGACTTCGTCCTCGACTACCTCTCCGCCGCGGCGACCTGCGCGATGCACCTCTCGCGGCTCGGCTCGGAGATCGTCATCTGGAGCTCGTCGGAGTTCGGCTTCTGCCGGCTCGACGAGGCCTTTTCCTCCGGTTCGTCGATCATGCCGCAGAAGGTCAACCCCGACTCGGCCGAGCTGTTGCGCGCCAAGAGCCCCCGCGTCACCGCCGACTTCCTCGCTTTGCTGGGCGCCATGCACGCCCTGCCGTTGACCTACGGCAAGGACATGCAGGAGGACAAGGAGCCGCTGTTCGACGCGGTCGACACGGTCGAGTCCTGCCTCGACGCTGCGGCGGGGATGCTCGCCGGGATCGCTTTCGATCGCGAGCGCCTGGCGGATGCCTCCGGCGACGAGATGCTGGCCGCCACCGAGGTCGCCGACCTGCTCGTCCGCAAGGGGGTGCCCTTCCGCGAGGCGCACGGGATCGTCGGCGGCCTGGTTCGCGACGCGGTCGAGAGCGGTAGGTCGCTCTCCGAGCTGACGCCCGAGGAGCTGCGCGAGCGCTCCGCGCAGCTGGACGACTCCTTCTACGCGGTCCTCAAGCGTGAGAGCTGGCTCGAGTCGAAGCGGATCGAGGGGGGCACCGGCTCGGCGGCGCTCGCCGAGCAGATCGCGCTTGCGCACGAGACCCTCGCCGCCGTCAAAGCGCGGGTGCTCGACGAGCGCTCGTGAGCACGGCCGCGGGAGAGCGGCTGGACACCGAGTTCTTTGCCCGTTCTGTGCACGTCGTCGCGCGCAACCTGATCGGCTGCCGCCTCTTCTACGCGGGTTGCGGGGGGACGATCGTCGAGACCGAGAGCTACGACCGGGACGACCCGGCCTGCCACGCCTACGCCGGCCTGACCGAACGCACCAAGCCGCTCTTCGGCCCCCCGGGCCGCGCCTACGTCTACCTCTCCTACGGCATCCACAGCCTGCTCAACTTCGTCTGCGAACCCGAGGGCGACGCGGCAGCGGTCCTGATCCGCGCTCTTGAGCCGACCGAGGGTCTGGAGCAGATGCGCGCCCGCCGCGGCAACCGCCCGGACACCGACCTCTGCTCAGGCCCGGGCAAGCTCACCGAGGCGCTCGGTATCGGTCTCGCCGCCGACGACACCGACCTCAGCGAGGACCCGTTCCTGCTACTCCCGCCCGAACCCGGTTGGAGCGGAGAGGTGACCACCAGCCCACGCATCGGCATCACCAAAGCGGTCGAGCAGCCCTGGCGCTTCAGCCTCAGAGGCAGCTCCTTCGTGTCTCGACCCCGTCCGGAGTAGGGCCCATCCGGGTAGGGCTGAAACGTCTTGTACTTTTTCGCCGAGGGGACCTGGGCGTCAGCTCGTTTCGGCCACACCGAAAAAGTTAAGTGAAAGCCCTACCCGGATGGGCCCAATCACCCAGCCGTGATCCCGCCACCGGAGCCGCCGCCTTCCGGCACCGCTTCGGGAGCTGCTTCCGGCGCGGCTTCAGGTTCGGATTCCGGTGCGGATTCGGCTTCGGGTTCAGGTTCGACGGGTACGTAGCTTTCTTCTTCGGCTTCGCCGCTGGAGCCCCCGCCCGATCCCTTCGACCGGGCGGCTTTTTCGCTCGCGCTTTCCGCCGCGCGTTCGGCTTTGATGTTCTGCCAGGCGGAGATCACGCTGGCCCAGATCTCGGCGGGGAAGGTGCCGCCCATCACCGGACCGCCGTTGTAGAGGGTCGTCATCGGCGTCACCGAATCGGCGTAGCCGACCCAGACGCAGGCGGTGACTTCTTCGGTGCCGCCGCAGAACCAGGCGTCGCCGCTTTCCTCGGTCGTGCCGGTCTTGCCCCACTGGCCGGAGGCGCCGATGTCGGCGTGGGTCCCGGTGCCGCTGCTGACCACGGTTTCGAGGATGCTCTTGGCCTCGCTTGCCGTGCTTTCGGAGATCGCCTGTTCGCGGACCGTGGTGTTGTCGCCCCCCTTGATCGTGTGGCCGTCCTGATCGGTCACCCGGGTGTAGGCGACCGGGCTGTCGCCGGGCTGCGGCGCCAGGGTCCCACTGACGCGGGCGCCGTCGTTGCCGATCGTCATGTACGCGTAGGCCCAGCCGAGCGGCGAGACTCCTTCCTTGAGACCTCCGAGAACCATCGCCGGGTTGGTCGATATCGAGCCCGAGTAGCCCATCCTGTGAATCGTCGCCGCGATCGAGCGGGTGCGGTCCTCGATCGTCTTGCCCTTCAGGCCTTCCAGCGCGAGCTGGGAGTAGATCGAGTTGTCCGAGTAGGTGGTCGCGCAGACGATGTCGCAGGAGCCGAGGTAGGCGCCTTCGTCGTTATGGACGACGAAGGTTTCCTGGCCGTGCTTGCCGAAGTGGAATTCCTGCGGCGCCGATTCGTAGGTCGTGTAGGGCGAGATCCCCTCTTCCAGCGCCGTGACCAACTCGAACGGCTTGATCGAGGAGCCGGGCTGGCGCCGCCCCAGGGTGGCCAGGTTGAAGGGCTTGGTTTCGAAGTTCGGGCCGCCGACCATCGCCTTGACTCCGCCGGTCTTGTTGTCGAGCACGACCACCGACGCCGTCGGGGGCAGGTAGCCGAGATAGGAGTTGACCGCTTCTTCGGCGGCGTTCTGAAGCTTGAGATCGAGCGTCGTCTTGACCTTGAGCCCGCCGAAGAAGGTCTTGGCGGCGCCGTAGCGTTCGACCAGCTGCTGCCGCAGCCAGGAGGTGAAGTAGGGGGCCCTGGAGTCCAACCTCGGGGGCTGGATGTCGCTGGGGGCGGGGAGGGCCTGCTCCGTGCCTTCTTCGAGCTGGGTCTCGGTTATGTAGCCCTGTTCGTACATCTTTTCGAGCACGATGTTGCGCCGCGCCAGCGAGTTTTCAGGGTAGATCTTCGGATCGTAGGCCGAGGGCGAGGCGATGATCGCGGCGATCGTCGCGGCCTCCCAGGGCTCGAGCACCGAGGCGCAGGGCTCGGCCTCCGTGCCGCATCCGGGGTGCGCCTTGCCGAAGTAGGTGCGGGCGGCCGCCTCGATCCCGTAGGCGCCCTCGCCGAAGTAGATCGTGTTGAGGTACTCGGTGAGGATTTTGTCCTTGCTCCAGTGGCGCTCGAGCCGGTAGGCGAGCGCCGCCTCGCGAAACTTCTCCAGGACCGTGCGGCTGCCTTCGGCTTCGAGCGCGTTCTTGACGAACTGCTCGGTGATCGTCGAGGCGCCCTGCGCCGCGCTCTGGCTGAGCACGTCCCTGACCAGAGCGCGGGCGATGCCCTGAAAGTCGACGCCGCTGTGTTCGTAGAAGCGCGAATCCTCGATCGAGACCACCGCGTTCTTGATGTTCGGCGAGATCTGGCCCGAGGTGAGCAGGATCTTGTTCTGGTTGCTGGTCAGCGTCCCGATCGGCTCGCCGGAGGCGTCGAAGACCTCGCTGTTCTTCGCCGCCCTGTACTGGGCGAAGTTGTAGATCGCCGGCAGATCCTGCGAGACCGCGGTCATCATGCCGAAGACCATCGAGACCACGGCGAGGACGCCTAGGCCCAGCAAAACGAAGAGGACGCGCAGCTTCTTCAGGCGCGGCTTGGTGCGTTGGCCCGCCAAGAGGAGGCGGCAGTCTAGCATTGCCGTCATGCCCGCCCTGACGCGTAACGCGGTCGATGTGCTGCCGAAAGGGATGCTCGCCGAGCAGCTCGCGGCTGGGCGTCCGCTGCGGGTCAAGCTCGGGATCGACCCGACGACCGCCGACATCCATCTCGGCCACACGGTCGTGCTCAACAAGCTGCGCGAGTTCCAGGACGCGGGCCACCAGGTCGTCCTGATCATCGGCGACTTCACCGCGAGGGTGGGCGACCCAAGCGGTCGCTCGGCCCAGCGACCGCTGCCCTCGGCCGAGGAGATCGAGGCAAACGCCGCTACCTACCAGGAGCAGGCCTTCAAGCTGCTCGACCGCGAGCGCACCGAGGTGCGCTTCAACAGCGAGTGGCTGCGCATGGAGCCCGAGGCGCTGCTCGGCCTGCTCGCCCAGACGACGGTTGCCAGGCTGCTGGAGCGCGACGACTTCCAGAGGCGCCTGGCGGCGAGCTCGCCGATCGCCGCCCTCGAGCTGCTCTACCCGCTGCTGCAGGGCTATGACTCGGTGGCGGTCGAAGCAGATGTCGAGCTGGGGGGGACCGATCAGAAGTTCAACCTGCTCTTCGGCCGCGACATCCAGGGTGCCTACGGGCAGAAGCCGCAATCGATCATGACGATGCCGATCCTGGTCGGGACCGACGGCACGCAGAAGATGAGCAAGTCGCTCGGCAACTACGTCGGCGTCACCGAGGCCCCCGAGGAGATGTTCGGCAAGCTGATGCGGATCCCCGACGAGGCGATGGCCGAGTACTTCCGACTGCTGCTCGGCGCCGAAGTGCCCAAGGGACCGCCAAACGAGGCCAAGCGGGAGTTGGGCAGGCGGATCGTCGCCCGCTTCCACGACGACGAGGCGGCCAGCGAGGCCGAGAAGTACTTCGACCGCCTCTTCGTCCGCCACGAGGCTCCCGAGCAGATCGAGGAGGTCGACCTCTCCACCTATCTGGGCGACGGCGGCGACACGGTCCACCTGCCGCACCTCATGGCGGAGGCGTTTGAGATCAGCGCCAGCGAGGCGCGTCGCCTGATCCAACAGGGAGGGGTCAAGCTCGATGGCGAGACCTGGCCCAGCCACCTCCTCGACGAGGAAGCCGGGAAACTCGACGGACGAGTGCTGCAGGCCGGCAAGCGCCGCTTTCGACGCCTCAAGGCCCCTGCCTGAGCCACGCACGGCGCCGGCTTGCATTCCGCCGCCGCGGCGCTATACTCCCGCGTCCTTCTGGGATTGGCCCTGTGCCGTCCCATGCGCAAAAGACGGCGAGTCCCGCCGCAGAGGCGCAGCGGTCTTTGAAAACTGAGCAGCGTGCACCCCGCGAACATTCGTGTTCGTGGGATTGTTTGAGCCCGATCCACTCGACTCGTCAGCGTGTCGAGTGGTCTGATTTACCCGTCATGCCGGCCGCCATGTATGTGTACCCGGTGGCCAGCCAGGCATGGCATCTCTCTGTAGAAGTACTCTTCACGGAGAGTTTGATCCTGGCTCAGGACGAACGCTGGCGGCGTGCTTAACACATGCAAGTGGTGCGACGAACCAGGGCTTGCCCTGGGGCAAAGCCGCGAACGGGTGAGTAACACGTGAGTAACCTGCCCCGATGACCGGGACAACCCGAGGAAACTCGGGCTAATACCGGATGTGGCGCACAGGCGTAAGCCTGTTCGCTAAAGGAAGCTTCGGCCTCCGCATTGGGAGGGGCTCGCGGCCCATTAGCTTGTTGGTGGGGTTATGGCCTACCAAGGCAACGATGGGTAGCTGGTCTGAGAGGACGATCAGCCACACTGGGACTGAGACACGGCCCAGACTCCTACGGGAGGCAGCAGTGGGGAATCTTGCGCAATGCGCGAAAGCGTGACGCAGCAACGCCGCGTGGGGGAAGACGGCCTTCGGGTTGTAAACCCCTTTCAGGAGGGACGAAGGTTCGGCGGTGAATAGCCGTCCGGACTGACGGTACCTCCAGAAGAAGCTCCGGCTAACTACGTGCCAGCAGCCGCGGTAATACGTAGGGGGCAAGCGTTGTCCGGAATCATTGGGCGTAAAGCGCGCGTAGGCGGCCCTGTAAGTCCGTTGTGAAAGTCGAAGGCTCAACCTTCGAAAGCCGATGGATACTGCAGGGCTAGAGTCCGGAAGAGGCGAGTGGAATTCCTGGTGTAGCGGTGGAATGCGCAGATATCAGGAGGAACACCAATAGCGAAGGCAGCTCGCTGGGACGGTACTGACGCTAAGGCGCGAAAGCGTGGGGAGCGAACAGGATTAGATACCCTGGTAGTCCACGCCGTAAACGATGGGCACTAGGTGTGGGAGGTGTCGACTCCTCCCGTGCCGTCGCTAACGCACTAAGTGCCCCGCCTGGGGAGTACGGCCGCAAGGCTAAAACTCAAAGGAATTGACGGGGGCCCGCACAAGCAGCGGAGCATGTGGTTTAATTCGACGCAACGCGAAGAACCTTACCTGGGCTTGACATGTTGGTGACCGCCGTGGAAACACGGTTTTCCTTCGGGACACCATCACAGGTGGTGCATGGCTGTCGTCAGCTCGTGTCGTGAGATGTTGGGTTAAGTCCCGCAACGAGCGCAACCCCCGTTCCATGTTGCCATCATTAAGTTGGGGACTCATGGGAGACTGCCGGTGACAAACCGGAGGAAGGTGGGGATGACGTCAAGTCATCATGCCCCTTATGTCCAGGGCTACACACGTGCTACATTGGCGCATACAAAGGGCAGCAATACCGCGAGGTGGAGCGAATCCCAGAAAGTGCGTCTCGGTTCGGATTGAAGGCTGAAACTCGCCTTCATGAAGCTGGAGTTGCTAGTAATCGCAGATCAGCAATGCTGCGGTGAATACGTTCCCGGGCCTTGTACACACCGCCCGTCACACCACGAAAGCAAGTAACACCCGAAGCCGGTGGCCTAACCTTTTGGAGGGAGCCGTCGAAGGTGGGACCTGTGATTGGGGTGAAGTCGTAACAAGGTAGCCGTAGCGGAAGCTGCGGCTGGATCACCTCCTTTCTAGGGAGTTTCTCTAGAACGTCGACCGGGCTCCCCAGTGACTTTGTGTCACTGGGAACGCTGCTCAGTTTTGAGAGACCGCCAGCGGAAGTACTCCGCTGCGTGTGCCTCGGTGGACCTTGAAAACTGTACAAGGCCAATAATAAGAACCTGTCGCAAGGCAGGTTCTGGGTAATTTAATACGACCCGCACACTTAGGTGTACGGGTCGCTCACCGTCAAGATAGTAAGGGCTTACGGTGGATGCCTTGGCACCAGGAGTCGATGAAGGACGTGGACGGCTGCGTTAAGCCGCGGTGAGGCGCTGAACAGCCATTGACCCGCGGATTTCCGAATGGGGAAACCCGGCGCCGGTAATGCGGCGTCATCCGGTGGTGAATTCATAGTCACCGGAAGGCAACCGGGGGAACTGAAACATCTAAGTACCCCGAGGAATAGAAATCAACCGAGACTCCCTTAGTAGTGGCGAGCGAAAGGGGATCAGCCTAAACCTGACAGATGCAAGCGGGCACGCGTTGTCTGTCGGGGGTCGTAGGACATCACGCCCGAGCCGTGCCTGGCTCGGCGGCAGTTACCAAATCAGGTGTTAACCGAAGCGAGTGGAACCTCGCACCACAGAGGGCAATCGTCCCGTAGGTGAAAACACACTGATCTGCCGACTGATGTTCCTGAGTAGGACCGCACCCGTGAAACGCGGTCCGAATCTGGGGGGACCACCCTCCAAGGCTAAGTACTACCTGGTGACCGATAGTGAACTAGTACCGTGAGGGAAAGGTGAAAAGCACCCCTGAAGGGGAGTGAAATAGTACCTGAAACCGTAAGCCTACAAGTGGTCGGAGCACCCTCGGGTGTGACGGCGTGCTTTTTGCATCACGAGCCGGCGAGTTACTCGTCAGTGGCAAGGTTAAGCGATGAGCGGAGCCGCAGCGAAAGCGAGTCTGAACAGGGCGACATAGTCATTGGCGGTAGACCCGAAACTGGGCGAGCTATCCATGGGCAGGCTGAAGCGGGGGTAAGACCTCGTGGAGGGCCGAACCGACCTAGGTTGAAAACTGGGCGGATGACCTGTGGATTGGAGTGAAAGGCTAATCAAGCCCAGAGATATCTGGTTCTCTCCGAAATATATTTAGGTATAGCCTCGCGTGATTGCGTGGCGGCCGTAGAGCACTGTTTGGACTAGGGGCCCTACCAGGTTACCGACTTCAGGCAAACTCCGAAGACCGTCACGGTTAGCGCGGGAGTCAGTGTGCGGGGGATAAACTTCGTACGCAAAAGGGGAACAACCCAGACCATCAGCTAAGGACCCTAAGTACTAGCTAAGTGGTGAACGATGTCCGAATGCAGAGACAACCAAGAGGTTGGCTTAGAAGCAGCCACCCTTAAAAGAGTGCGTAACAGCTCACTGGTCAAGTGTTCGGGCGCGGAGAATTCAACGGGGCTCAAGCTAGTCTCCGAAGCTATGGGTGTGCAGGCCTGCGGGCTCTGCACGCGGTAGGAGAGCGTTCCAGTTGCGTGAAGCAGGCGCGTAAGCTCCTGTGGAGTGGCTGGAAGTGAGAATGCCGGCATGAGTAACGATAGAGGGGTGAGACTCCCCTCCACCGATTGTCCAAGGTTTCCTGAGTAAAGTTCGTCTGCTCAGGGTTAGTCGGGACCTAAGGCGAGGCCGAAAGGCGTAGCCGATGGCCAACAGGTTGATATTCCTGTACCACGTCGATTCCGTTATGACCGATGGGGGGACGGGGAAGGGTAAGGGATCCCAGGCGATGGTCGTCCTGGGGCAAGCACGTAGCCAGTCTCTGTAGGAAAATCCGCAGAGGCGTTTTGACGCGAGGTGCGATGCCAGCTGGCTTGACCGCCGGCCAGTCCCCGATCCCATGCCTCCGAGAAAATCCTCTAGGCAGGATTCGCGTGCCCGTACCGATAACCGACACAGGTGGACAAGTAGAACATACTGAGGTGAGCGAGCTAACTCTCGTTAAGGAACTCGGCAAAATCGTCCCGTAACTTCGGGAGAAGGGACGCCCCGGTAGGGTGAACTCCGTACGGAGGGAGCCTGAGGGGGCCGCAGTGAATTGGTCCAACCGACTGTTTACCAAAAACACAGGCCTCTGCTAAGTCGCAAGACGACGTATAGGGGCTGACGCCTGCCCGGTGCCGGAAGGTTACGCGGACTTGTTAGCGCTTCGGCGCGAAGCAATGAAGCTAAGCCCCGGTAAACGGCGGCCGTAACTATAACGGTCCTAAGGTAGCGAAATTCCTTGTCGGGTAAGTTCCGACCTGCACGAATGGCGCAACGAGTTGGACGCTGTCTCAACGAGAGGCTCGGTGAAATTAAAGTCTCGGTGAAGATGCCGAGTACCCGCAGCTAGACGGAAAGACCCCGTGAACCTTTACTGCAACTTGATATTGGAGTCTGATGTATCTCGCTCAGGATAGGTGGGAGACTGTGAACCAGCGGCCTTGGCTGCTGGGGAGTCGTCCTTGAGATACCACCCTTGATGTTTTGGGCTTCTAACACCATGCCGTGATCCGGGTGGTGAACAGTGTCAGGTGGGCAGTTTGACTGGGGCGGTCGCCTCCTAAAGTGTAACGGAGGCGCCCAAAGGTTCCCTCAGCACGGTTGGAAATCGTGCGTAGAGTGTAAAGGCAATAAGGGAGCTTGACTGCGAGACCGACGGGTCGAGCAGGAACGAAAGTTGGGCTTAGTGATCCGGCGGTAGCAAGTGGAAGCGCCGTCGCTCAACGGATAAAAGGTACTCCGGGGATAACAGGCTTATCGTTTCCAAGAGTCCACATCGACGAAACGGTTTGGCACCTCGATGTCGGCTCGTCGCATCCTGGGGCTGGAGTAGGTCCCAAGGGTTGGGCTGTTCGCCCATTAAAGCGGTACGCGAGCTGGGTTCAGAACGTCGTGAGACAGTTCGGTCCCTATCTGCTGTGGGCGTTGGAGAGTTGAGAGGAGTCATCCCTAGTACGAGAGGACCGGGATGAACGTGCCGCTGGTGTATCTGTTGTCCTGCCAAGGGCACCGCAGGTTAGCTACGCACGGAACGGATAACCGCTGAAGGCATCTAAGCGGGAAGCCGTCCTCGAGATGAGCTCTCCCATCCCTTCGAGGGAGTAAGACCCCTGGTAGACCACCAGGTTGATAGGCCGGCGGTGCAAGCGCAGCGATGTGCTCAGCCGACCGGTACTAATGGGTCGAGGGCTTGACGGATATTTATTTCTTTACCCATGGCCTTGTGCAGTTTTCAAGCTCCACCGGGGCTGTCTCGCAAAATTCCGGTGGCGCATAGCGAGTGGGAAACACCTCTTCCCATTCCGAACAGAGCAGTTAAGCCACTCTGCGCCGATGGTACTTGGGGGGCAACCCCCTGGGAGAGTAGGTCGCCGCCGGTTCTTGATTCGACTCCGGGCCGCCAATCTGGCGGCCCTTTGTCGTTTTAGGAGTGCGTGGCGAAGCGATCGACCGCGGCACTCCAGGAGCCGGTGCTGCGCATGGTGCCTGGGCGGCGCCGGCCTTCGCAGGGCTTTGCCTGGGGGGCGACGGGCTCAAGGCCGTACTCGCCGAGGGTCGCGAAGTCGATTATCAGGTCCGCGGCGTCCGCTGCTCTGTTGCTTATGGTCTTTCTCGTATCGAACATAGGTTCGACTCTACGGACGCTTCCGGACGGCTTGCTGATTTTGCAGGCGCTTTTGCAATTCGTGCCTGGCAGCCGCCTTTTCTGCGGCTTGGATGGGCTTGCCGAAGGCGAGGATCAACGCCGCGGTCTCGGCCGGTTTCTCCACTTCGGGCGAGTGGCCGGCGCCCTGGATCAGCTTGGTCTGGGCGCCGGCTGCTCGGTATGCGGCGAGCGCTTCCTCGGGATCCTTGGCGATCTGCTCCTCGGCACCCATGATCGCCAGGACAGGCTTGCCGGTCGCCGCCGCACGCCGCGGCAGCGCCTCTTCGCCGGTGTAGTCGTCGAAGGCTTCGTGCGAGCCGGTGTAGGCGCTGTAGGTCATCTGCTTCACATCCTCGACGAATGCATCCGGGACCTTGAAACCGGGGGCAAAGGCGACCCCGAGGCCGTTGCGGATCGAGAAGTCGGGCTTGATCCGCCACAGGGTCTGGCCGATCACCGGCTTGAAGGGCAGTTCGCCGATGAATCCGACGTCTCCGTAGCTGTCGTCGGGAATGCTGTCGATCGCCACCAGTCGGTTGACCAGCCGCGGCGACTGTTCGGCCAGGGCGATCGATACGGGGCCGCCGAGCGAGTGGCCGACGACCTCGGCGTCGCGCACGCCCAGTCGGCCAAGGACGCCCGCGATCAGGTCGGCCTGATTTTCGATCGAGTAACCGGACGAAGGCTTTTCCGAGCCGCCGTGCCCGAGCAGGTCGATCGCGATTACGCGGTGATCGCGATCGAGGCGGGGCATCACCCCGTCCCACCAGTTGATCGCGCAGGTAAAGCAGTGGATCAGCACGATCGGGCTGCCGTCGCGTGGGCCCCGTTCGACGACCTCAATATCGCCGCCGGGCAGGCTGACGATGCGGCCTCCGGGTTCGGTCACCGCGGCGGACTTGGTTTCGCCGTCGACGACCACGGCATTGACCCCGATCAGCACGGCCAGCACGGCGACAACCGCGATCAGGATCTTCCAGCCCCGTCCCATTACGCAGGTACCCTAGCCGGAACCATGGAGAAGTTCGTGATCAACGGAGGCGCGCCGCTCTCGGGCGAGTTGACAGCCGCGGGCAACAAGAACGCGGCCCTGCCGATCCTCGCCGCCTGCCTGCTGACGGAGGAGGAGCTGCTCCTGCACCGGGTGCCGCGGATTCGCGACACCGAAGCGCAGATCGCGCTGCTCGAACGGCTCGGGGTCGAGATCTCCTGGGTCGCCGACAACAGCCTGCGGCTGTGCGCCGGGTCGATCTCCGATGTCGCCGTCGACGAGGAGCTTTCGAACAAGATTCGCGCCTCGTTCCTGCTCGCCGGGCCGCTGCTGGCGCGCTTCGGCGAAGCGCGCATGCCGCCCCCGGGCGGCGATTTCATCGGCCGCCGCCGGCTCGACGCGCATCTCGACGCCTTCGCGGATCTCGGCGCTGACATCGACGGCGATCGCTGGATCGAGCTGAAGGCGCCGGCCGGGGGGCTGCGCCCCTGCGCGATCTTCATGGACGAGCCGTCGGTGATGGGCACGGAGAACGCGCTGATGGCCGCCGCGCTGACGCCAGGCCCGACGACGATCTCCAACGCCGCCTCGGAGCCGCACGTCCAGGACCTCGCCCACCTGCTGAGCGCGATGGGCGCCGAGGTGACGGGAATCGGCTCCAACGTGATGACGGTTCACGGACGCGACCGCCTCGGCGGGGCCGAGCACACAATCTCCCCCGACCACATCGAGGTCGGCAGCTTCATGGCGCTCGCCGCGGCCACCGGCGGCGAGCTGCGCATCCGCGATGCCGCACCCGCCGACCTGGTCATGGTGCGGCGCCAGTTCCGCCGCCTCGGCCTGGAATCGACGATCGAGGGCGACGACGTGATCGTGCCGCCCGAGCAGCGACTGCGGATCAAGGCCGACATCGGCGACGCGATCCCGAAGATCGAGGACGGCCCCTGGCCGGCATTCCCCGCCGACCTCACCTCGATCGCGCTGGCCCTCGCCACCCAGGCCGACGGCGAGATCCTGATCTTCGAGAAGATGTTCGAGAACCGCCTCTTCTTCGTCGACAAGCTGGTCGCGATGGGCGCTCGGATCACGCTTTGCGATCCCCACAGGGCGATCGTCAGCGGCCCGAGCCGGCTTCACGGCGAGCGCGTCGAGAGCCCCGACATCAGGGCCGGGATGGCGATGCTCATCGCCGCGCTGGCGGCGGAGGGCAGCTCGGAGATCGGCAACATCCGCCAGATCGACCGCGGCTACGAGTCGATCGACGAGCGCCTGCGCGGCCTCGGCGCCCAGATCGAACGCGTCTCTGCAGAGATACCTGCCTAGAAGGCTTTCAGCGCCAACTCTCGTAAGGTCAGGCGGATGATCCACCCGATCCCACCCGGGACGCGCGACATCCTTCCCGACGAGATGCGGGAGCTGCGCCGCCTGCACCTCGCGATGATCGAGGTGTTCGAGAGCCGCGGCTACGGCGAGGTGGCGACGCCCGCGATCGAGTACGACGAGGTCCTGGCCCGCGGCGACGGTCGCACCGCGGCATCCGCGTACCGCTTCTTCGACGAGCGCGGCGACCTGCTGGCGCTGCGTTCCGACATGACCGTGCCGATCGCCCGCCTGGTCGCCTCGCGATACGCCGACGCCGAGTGGCCGTTGCGCCTTTGCTATCTGGCAAACGCCTTCCGCGCCGTGCGCCCCCAGCGCGGCCAGATGCGCGAGTTCGCCCAGGCCGGCGTCGAGCTGATCGGGGCGCCGGCACCCGGCGGCACGGTGGAGGTCATCGAGGTCTTGGAGGCGACCCTCGACGCGGCAGGGCTCGACAGGGCGGTGATAGGGCTCGGCGACGCCGACCTCTACCGCCAGCTGCTTACCGAGTTCGAGGTCGAAGGCGAGGCGCGCGACGCGATCCTGGAGCGGCTGGCGATGCACGACCTGGTCGGCCTCGAGGTGGAGCTCTCCCAGGCCGGGCTCGCCACCGAGCAGGTGGACACCTGCGTCGCCCTCTCGCAGCTGCGCGGCGGCCGCGAGGTCCTCGACCAGGCTCGCGCGATCGGCGGGGCGGTCGTCGAGCGGGCGACCGCGCGGCTGGGGGAGACCTTCGCGGCGCTGGAAGAGCGCGGCGTCGCCGAGCGCGTCCGCGTCGATCTCGGCCTGCTGCGCGACCTCGGCTACTACAGCGGCGCCATCCTCGAGGTCTACGACCCCGCCGTGGGCCACGTGCTGGGAGGTGGGGGACGCTACGACGAGTTGCTCAAGCGCTTCGGTATCGACCTGCCCGCGGCGGGGTTCGCCCTCTACCTGGAGCGAGTCCACGTCGCCCAGATGGAGGAGTCGCGGCGAGAGGAGCCCTCATGAGCGTCGAAGTCGCCGGCATGGCCGGCGCCAAGGCCGACGGGCCGCTGAAGCTCGCGGTGCCTCGCGGCGCGCTGCTCTCGGGGACGCTCGACGTCCTCGACGCGGCCGGCGTCGACACGGCTGAGGTGCGCGGCGAGTCGCGCTCGCTGATCTTCCCCGGCGAGGAGATCACCCTGGTGACGATGCGGCCCTCCGACGTGCCGACCTACGTCGAGGCCGGCGCCGCCGATGTCGGCATCACCGGCAAGGACGTCCTGCTCGAGCAGGCCGACCGCATGGTCTACGAGCTGCTCGACCTCGGCTTCGGGCGCTGCCGCATGGTCCTCGCCGGGCGCAAGGGCGACGAAAGCCTCGGCGAGTCGCAGCGCCGGCTGGGGATGATGCGGATCGCGACCAAGTACCCGCGCATCGCCGAGCGCTACTTCGAGTCGACCGGCCGCCAGGTCGAGACGATCGAGGTCAAGGGCTCGGTCGAGCTGGCGCCGCTGATCGGCCTCGGCGACGGCATCGTCGACCTCGTCGCCACCGGCCGCACGCTGGAAGAGAACGACCTCGAGGTGCGCGAGGAGATAGTCGAGTGCACGGCGCGCTTCGTCGCGAACCGGGTGGCGCACAAGCTGCGGGCGGCGGAGATCGACGATCTGACGGCGCGGTTGAGGGAGGCGACGGCGGGATGAGGGTCAAGAGATTTGAGTGGGCGGGGGCCGACGAGATCGCACGGGAGATCAGGCGCTGGGTCGCCAGCGCCAGACCTGATGACGTCTTCGGATCCGTTCAGAAAATTGGAGAGCAAGTTGAGGCGCAGCGTGATGCTGCGTTGTGTGCTCTGACCGCAAGTCTGGACGGTGTTGAGCAGACGCCAGATTCGCTGCGGGTTGATCCCGGGGATGCCGAGAAGGCCCTGGCCACGCTTGATCCGGAACTGCGCGGCGCCATGGAACTGGCCGCCGCGAACGTCCACTCGGTCGCTCGAGCTCAGGTGAGCGACGAAACCCGGGAGATCGACCTTCCGCAGGGTCAAAGGGTGAGCATCCGCGAAGTGCCGGTCGCGAGCGCCGGGGTCTATGCGCCCGGCGGTCGGGCCACCTACCCCTCAAGCGTGCTGATGTGCGCGATCCCGGCGCGCGTCGCCGGGGTACAGAACCTTGCTCTGGCATCCCCACCGGGGAAAGACGGACGGGTCGCCGACCCCGTCCTCGCCGCAGCCGCGCTGTGCGAGATAGATGAGATCTACGCTGTGGGCGGGGCGCAGGCGATTTTCGCGCTCACCTATGGAACCGAGACGGTGATTCCCGTTGACGTGATCGTCGGTCCGGGCAATCTCTGGGTGCAGGAGGCAAAGCGCGCCGTCATGGGCTTGGTCGGCATCGACTCGTACGCCGGACCTTCAGAGTTGATGCTGGTTGTTGGACATGACACCGATCCGGAGTGGGCCGCACTCGATCTCTGCGCCCAAGCCGAGCACGGTCCTGAAAGCCCACTGATCGCCGCCGCCGTCGAGGAGCACGTCCTCGAAGCGATCGTCGCGGCCACCGAAGACGCCTCCGCTTCTCGATCCAGCGTCTTCGACGCCCCCCTTGCCCTCATCCAGGTTCCCGATCTTGGCGACGCGATCGACCTCGCCAATGCCTTCGCACCCGAGCACCTGCAGCTGATGGAGGAGGACGCCGCGCTGCAGGCTGATCGGATCAGGACCGCGGGCTGTGTCTTCGTCGGTCGCTATGGAGCCACCGCCTTCGGCGACTACGTCGTCGGGTCCAACCACGTCCTGCCGACCACCAAGACCGGGCGCTTCTCCGGGCCCCTTGGACCGGCGACCTTTCGTCGTCGGATCTCCAAAGTCGAGATCTCAGGGTCCGCGGCCGCGAGCCTGGCCCAGCCGGTCAAAACCCTTGCCAGCGCAGAGGGACTCCCCGTTCACGGCGAGTCGGCGATGATCAGAACCAAGGACACTTAGATAGCCATGGCACGAACCGCGAAAAGAGTCCGCAGCACGGCCGAGACCACGATCCAGCTTTCGCTCGATCTGGGCGGGGGCGAGTCGAGCGCCGCTACCGGCGTCGGCTTCCTCGACCACATGCTCGACCTGCTGGCGCGTCACGGCAAGCTGGGACTACAGGTAGAGGCCAGCGGGGACCTGGAGACCGGCGCGCACCACACCGTCGAGGACGTCGGCATCGTGCTCGGCCAGGCGCTCGACGAGGCGCTCGCTGACCGTGCCGGGATCCGGCGCTATGGCTCGGCCCTGGTGCCGATGGACGAGTCGCTGGCCGAGTGCGCGATCGACATCTCCGGCCGGCCGCTCTGCGTCTTCGATGCCGAGCTGCCGGCGACCTCGATCGCCGGCTTCGACAGCGAGCTCGCCGAGGAGTTCTTCCGCGCCGTCGCCAACGGGGCCAAGCTGACCCTGCACATCTCGGTCCGCTCCGGCACCAACGTCCACCACATGATCGAGGCCTGCTTCAAGGCCTTCGCCCGCGCCCTGCGGGTCGCGGTCTCGCTCGATCCCGAGGAGACCGGCGTGCCCTCGACCAAGGGGACGCTGAGCGAGTGACGGCGCGGATCTGCATCCTGGACTACGGCATGGGCAACCTGCGCTCGGTCGAGAAGGCGCTCGAGCACGTCGGCGCGACGGCGACGATCGCGAACGATGCCGCGGCCGTGCGCGCCGCCGACGGGGTCATCCTGCCCGGCGTCGGCGCCTTTCCCAAGGCGATGCAGCGCGTGCGGGTGCTGGGACTGGACGAGCTGATCGCGGAGCGCCGCGACAGCGGCGTGCCGATCCTCGGGATCTGCCTCGGCCTGCAGCTGCTCTTCGACTCGACCACCGAGCTGGGCGGGGCGGCTGGGATCGGCCTCCTGCCGGGTGGCGTGGACGGCCTGGAGGCGGACGGGCTCAAGGTCCCGCACATCGGCTGGTCGCCGGTGCGCTGGGAGAAGGACTCGCGCCTCGTCGAGGGGATCGAGAGCGAGACGCCCTTCTACTTCGTCCACTCCTTCGCCCCGACCCCAGACCAGGGAGACCTGCTCGGCAGCGCCGCCTACGGCGCCCGCTTCGCCTGCGCCGCGGAGCGCGACAATGTCTTCGGCGTCCAGTTCCACCCCGAGAAGTCGAGCGCGGCGGGGCTGCGGCTGCTCTCCAACTTCGCCGGGATCTGCGTGCAGGCGCCCACGCCGGCGTGATCCTCTACCCGGCGATCGACATCCGCGGCGGCCAGGCGGTGCGCCTGCTGCAGGGCGACTACGAGCGCGAGACGACCTACGACGCCGACCCCGTCGACGCCGCAAAGCGCTGGGCAGACGAAGGCGCCGAGTTCCTCCACGTAGTCGACCTGGACGGCGCCAGGGCCGGCGAACCGCGCAACCTCGAAGCAATAGAGCGAATCGCCGCAACCGTCGACTGTCCGATCCAGGTAGGCGGAGGATTGCGCGACCCCCAATCGGTGCGAGCCATCCTCGACGCCGGCGCCGACCGGGTAGTGATCGGCACCGCCGCACTCCGAGACCCAGAGTTCCTCGACGCGATGCTCGAAGCACATGGCCACCAAGTTGTGGTCTCGGTCGACGCACGAGCCGGCAAGGTCGCCCTCGAAGGCTGGACCAAATCAGGCGAGGAGAACGTGGTAGACGCTATCGCCGCACTAAGCAAGCAAGGCGTAGCCCGCTTCCTCTGCACCGCGATCGAGGTAGACGGCACCATGGAGGGGCCAGCTATCCAGCAGCTCAAGGAGATAGCGGCAGCAACCCAGTCACAGGTAATTGCCTCGGGCGGAGTGGGGGAGCTGACGCACCTAGAAGCGCTGGCGCAAGCTGCCCCTCCCAACCTCGAAGGAGCCATAATCGGCCGTGCCTTATACGAGCGCAAGTTCACTGTCGCTGAGGCCATCGCGGCCCTCCAGACCTAAAAGCTTGCAATAGGAGCGACCGGGGGTGCCCTCCCAGGGAGGCTCCCGGACAGGCAAACCGAACCCAGCCGGCGATTCAGCTGCGCAACGGCCTCCATGGGAGGGCACCCCCGGTCGCTACACCCATGCCCTCATGGAGAGGGGCACCCGACTCCTGACCTCTACGCTTGCAGTCCCATGGTCCTCAAACGAGTAATCCCCTGCCTGGACGTAGACGCCGGTCGCGTAGTGAAGGGCACGAACTTCATCGATTTGCGCGACGCCGGCGACCCCGTCGAGCTGGCCGAACGGTATGACGCCGAGGGCGCCGACGAGTTGGTCTTTCTGGACATCACGGCCTCGCACGAGAAGCGCGACACGATCGTCGAGCTGGCGCGGCGCACCGCCGACAACGTGTTCATCCCGTTCACGATCGGCGGCGGCATCCGCTCGGTAGAGGACGCCCAAGCGGTCTTGGACGCCGGCGCCGACAAGATCTCCGTCAACTCGTCTGCTCTGGCAAAGCCCGAGCTGCTGACCGAGCTTGCGGACCACTTCGGCGCCCAGTGCGTGGTTCTGGCCATTGACGCCAAGCGCGAGGAGGACGGCTGGGGCGTCTACGTCAATGGCGGCCGCAAACGGGTCGAAGGCCGCGACGCCGTCACCTGGGCCGCGGAGGCAACCGAGCGCGGGGCGGGGGAGATCCTGCTGACCAGCATGGATCGCGATGGCACCAACGACGGATATGACATCGAGCTCACCCGCGCCGTCGCCGACGCGGTCTCCGTGCCGGTCATCGCCTCTGGGGGCGCCGGTACGCTCGACCACTTGAGCGAGGCGATCTCCGCCGGGCATGCAGACGCGGTGCTCTGCGCGTCAATTTTCCACTACGGCACGTACAGAGTGCGCGACGCGAAGAGCCATATGGCCGACGCCGGTATCCCAGTCCGGCGATAGGACAGGCGAGTCGGGTGCCCCTCTCCAGGAGGCTCCCGGACAAGCGCTGGAAGCAGGCAAGCGACCCAGCTGCGCAACGGCCTCATGGAGAGGGGCACCCGACTCGCCCCCTCCTCAACGCAGATCGGCGACCATCCCGGCAAGCCCGCCGGAGCCGAGGATCTCGTAGCGATCCAGTTCGTAGGGATGGTCTCGAGTTGCGTCACCGTGGATCTCGGTGGTCGCGCCGGTGTAGCCGGCGGCTTCGACGGCCGCGATCACGGTCGAGTCGAAGCGGCCGGCCGGGTAGCAGAGGTTCTTCACCGGGACGCCATAATCGCGGCGAAGGATCGCCCGTGAGCCCGCCACTTCTTCCCTCAGCCGCGCGGCGTCGAGTTCGGTCAGGTCGAGGTGGTGGATCGTGTGGGCCGCGACCTCCCAGCCCGCCGCGATCATCGCTTCGACGTTGCTCGGGTAGAGGTCGGAGCCTTCGGCCTTGAGGTTGAGCACGCCCGCCCAGCCGTGGCGGCGCAGCTCCGGGAGCGCGTAGGTGAACTGGGGCCGGTAGCCGTCGTCGAAGGAGACGACGACCGGCTTCGGCGGCAGCGTCGCGCCGTGGTACCAGGCTTCCTCGACCTGTTCGAGCGTCACCGCCCCATAGCCGTGTTCGTCAAGCCAGTTCATCTGCTTGTGGAAGTCGGGGCGGCTGACGTAGAGGTCGGGGTAGGGCTCGCTGGCCGGCGCGGCGCCGAGCACGTGGTACTCGAGGATGGGGACGGGACCGGTGTAGGGAGCCCAGTCGGGCCGGGGGGTGGCGTTGCCGACCTCGGCGGTGGCTGAGCGCGGAGACCGCGAGGGCGCGGTCGAGGTTTGGCCCGCGGCGTGACTCGAACCTCGACTGCTGTCCCCGCCGCCGGACGAGGAGGCGACCAGGGCGACAATCGCAGCGACCGCGACAACGAGTGCGCCAAGCACAAGCAGGCGCCGACGGCGGACCTGCCGCCGCTGCCGCTCCCGCCTCGCTTTTCGCTCGTCGACCATCCGGGAAGGCGGTCATGGTAGGCATTGGGGGTGACCGTGAAGCCGATCGACGACCTGGGCGAGGCGCTGCACGGCGCCTATCCCGAGCTTGCGGTCGTCCAGGAAGTGGCCGGAGGGAAACCGGTCTACCTGGTCGGCGGCGCCGTCCGCGACCTGCTCCTCGGCCGTGGGCGGACCGACATCGACCTCGTCGTCGAGGGCGGCGCGGCGGCGCTGGCCGCCCGGCTCGGCGGCGAGGTGGTCGAGCACGAGCGCTTCGCCACCGCCAAGGTCCGCCTCGACGGACACGAGGTCGACATCGCCACCGCCCGGGCCGAGTCCTATCCACACCCCGGCGCCTTGCCCGAGGTGGTGCCCACGGCGGGGATCGCCGCCGACCTCGCCCGCCGCGACTTCACGATCAACGCGATGGCGATCCCGCTGCGTCGCGATCCGGAGCTGATCGACCCCCACCGAGGACACGAAGATCTGGAAGCCGGACTGCTGCGCATCCTGCATCCACAGTCCTTCGACGACGATCCGACCCGGGCGCTGCGGGCCGCCCGCTACGCCGCCCGCTTCGGCTTCGAGCTGGAGCCCGACACGGCCGAGCTGCTCGGCCAGACGGACCTGAGCACGGTCTCGGTCGACCGCCGCGATGCCGAGCTGCTGCGGCTGGCCGGGGAAACCGAAGCGGTGCGCGGTTTCGCCCTTCTGGCTGACTGGGGCCTTTTGGACTTGCACGAGAACGGAATCGAGCTCGCCGGTCGGGTCGCGGGACTGCTCGCGGCACCCCCTTGGATGGACGTAGCCCGACGCGACCGAGCGGTCCTCGCCGCGGTGCTGGGCACCTGGGGGGAGGCTGAGCGGCTGGCCGCGGCAAACCCGGAGCGACCGTCGGAGGCGGTGCGTCTCGCGCGAGGAGCGGATCCGATCGAGTTGGTCCTGGCACGAGCGCTCGGGGCCGAATGGCTCGACCGCTACCAGGCTGAGTGGCGCCAGGTAGCGCTTGAGATCGACGGCGAGGATTTGATCGCCGCCGGTGTCCCACAGGGCCCACAGATTGGCCAGGGCCTCGCCGAGGCCCTGCGACGCAAACTCGACAGCGGGCTCTCCGGGCGCGACGAGGAGCTCGCGGTCGCGCTGGACGCGGCCCGGCGGGAGAGCGACTGATGGAGTGGCGGGAGGTCGGAGGGGTCGAGTGGGTGGAAGCGCGCCTACCCGGCGCCAGGGTCGTCTTCTCCACCCGCTCGGCGGGCTCGCTCAAAGAGAGCCCGTGGCTGCTCGCCGACGCGCTCGGGGTCCCGGAGGAGAGGATCGTCAGCGGCCGGCAGGTGCACGGCGCCGAGCTCGCGTTCCATGACGCGCCAACGACGGAGACGCCGGCGGTCGACGGCCAGGTGATCCGGCGGCCGGGCCCGATCGGGCTCGTCTACACCGCCGACTGCCTGCCGGTCGCGGTTGCCGGGCCAGGCGGCGTCGCGATGCTCCACTGCGGCTGGCGCGGCCTCGCCGCGGGGATCGTCTCGCGGGGCGCCGAGGCCGTCGGGGCCACCCACGCGGCGGTGGGTCCGGGGATCGGACCGTGCTGCTACGAGGTGGGGGACGAGGTGCTGGATGCGTTCGGCGGGCTCGGCGACGGGGTTGCCGAGGACCGCATGCTCAACCTGCCCGAGATCGCCCGTCGCCTTTTGCGCCGAGCCGGCGTCGAGCGGATCGAGTCGGAAGACATCTGCAGCCGCTGTGAGCCCGAACTGTTCTTCTCACACCGCCGCGACGGCGGCCCAGGTCGCCAGGGGGGCCTCGCCTGGCTCGACGGAAGCGAGGCCTGAGATGCCCGGCCTGATCCACGGGCTCGATCCCGCCAAGATCGCCGCGAACCTGGAAGGGGCGCGCGAGCGCGCCGGCGAGGGGGTGGAGATCCTCGCCGCGGTCAAGTACGTGCCGCTGGAGGAGATGGGCGCGCTCGCCGAGGCGGGGGTCGAGCTGGTCGGGGAGAACCGCCAGCAGGAGCTGGAGGCAAAGCACGAGCGCTGGGGCGACGCGTTCGCCTGGGACTTCATCGGCAACCTGCAGAGCCGCAAGGTCAAGCGCATCCTGCCGCTCTGCCGCCTGATCCACTCGGTCGCCACCGACTCGGCGCTGGAGCAGCTGGGTCGCCACGGCGGCCCGGACACGGAGATCCTGGTCGAGGTCAACGTCGCCGGAGAGGAGGGCAAGGGGGGCGTCGCGCCAGCGGATCTGGAAGCTTTCATCGACCGCTGCCCAGTACGGGTCTCGGGCCTGATGACGATGCCCCCGTTCAGCACCGACCCAGAGGACTCGAGGCCGCACTTCGCCAAGCTCGCGGAACTTGCCCATGACCACGACCTGAGCAAGCTCTCCATGGGGACCTCTCAGGACTGGCCGGTAGCAGTAGAGGAGGGAGCAACCATCATCCGCCTCGGCACCGCGCTCTACATCTGACCATCCTTCGGGCGGGTGGCGCGAGGTAGGGGTGGGTTCGGACGGGTGAGTCCGCTAACCCACCCCTACCTCGTGACAGGACCCGCCCGCCACCGCCATAATCAGTAAAGGATTCGCGTCGTTTGGGCCGAATCAGCGCAATTATGGCCTTAAGAGACAACTGGCATAAAGCACTGGTCTATTTCGGACTGGCGGAAGAGCACGAGCACGGCCTCGAGTACGAGGAAGACTTCCCCGACACCTCCGAAGAGGAAATCGAGGCGCGACGGGAATCTGGCTCCGTGCGGCGGCTGCCGACCTCGCGCCGCTCGCGCCGCGACGAGATCGATGACATCTTCGCCGACGACGAGCCGATCTCGGCCTCGCGGACCCGCACCCTGCGGCCGGTAGGCGACGACTCCGACGTCAAAGTCCACCTCGTCATCCCGCGCAACTTCAACGACGCCCAGCAGGTCGCCGACCAGTTCAAGCGCTCGGTGCCGGTGATCCTCAATCTGCAGACCACCGACCACGAGCTCTCCAAGCGGATGATCGACTTCTGCTCGGGCCTCACCTACTCCCTCGATGGCGGCATGCAGCGGATCGCCGAGAAGATTTTCTTGCTTACGCCCCGGAATGTCGAGGTTTCTGCTGAGGAGAAGGCTCGGTTGCTCGACAAAGGGTTCTTCAACCAGTCCTAGCTGGTGGGGAGGGACACCCGCCCCTCCCTTACGCAGGACGATTAGGGTGCGGTGCGTGATTATTGGTTTCTGTGGAGCGGGGAATATGGCTGCTGCTATTGCTCGGGGCTGGAGTGGGCAGTGGGAGGGGATGCTGTTCTTTGATCCGGATTCAGATCGGGCTCGTAAGCTGGCTGGGGAAGTCGGTGGGGAGCCGGTTGAGTCCAACGGGGAGCTGGCGGAGCGGGCCGATGTCGTGCTGCTTGCGGTCAAGCCGGGGGCGCTGGAGAAGGCGGCCGGTGAATTGGCGGGGGCCAGGGCGGTCATCTCGATCTTGGGAGCGACGCCTCTGGAGAAGGTCGAAGCGGCATTTCCCGAGGCCGAAGTCGGACGAGTCATGCCCAACCTCGCCGTGGAGGTGAGCGGGGGTGTCCTCTGTGCCGCCGGGGAGTTCGGCCCGGGGGTTCTGGAGAAGCTGGGCGTTCTCGGGTCTGTCGTCGAGCTGCCCGACTCGCAATTCGACGTCGCCACCGCGCTGATGGGTTGTTCCCCCGCGTATTTCGCCCTGGTGGCCGAGGCGCTCGTCGAGGCCGGGATCGACGCCGGCCTTGAGGGGAAGCTGGCCGAGAAGCTGGTTATCGAGGCAGCCGCGGGCACCGGTGCGCTGATGCGCATTCGACGCCCTGCCGAGCTCCGGGTCGCGGTCACTTCACCCGGTGGCAGCACGGAAGCGGGTTTGGAAGCGCTTGAGCGAGAAGGGGCGAGGGAGGCATTTGAAGCCGCGGTCAGGGCCTCCCTGGAGAGGATGCGGGGGTGATGCTGCTTGCGCTTGCCCGGGGGGACGTAGCCGACTACGTCGGTGCGCTCTTCCTCGTCTACATCATCCTGATTCTGATCCGGGTACTGATGTCGTGGATACCGCGCATGCCCTACTACCCGTGGCTGCGCTCCGTGCTCGATTTCATCTCCGAGACCACCGATCCCTATCTCAACCTCTTTCGCCGCATCATTCCCCCGATCGGCGGTGGGCTCGACCTGAGCCCGATGATCGGCATCATCGTCCTCTACATCCTGCGCGGGCTCGTCGTCGCCCTGATCGCCGGGTGAGCGCGGCCGACGCCCGTGCCTGGCGCCTTGCCGGCGCACTCTGCGTCATCGTCGTCATCGTCGATCAGGTCGCCAAGGCCCTGATCGAGGCCAACATGGTGCCCGGCGAGCACGTCGATGTGTTCGGGCCACTCGGCTTCACTCTCGCTCACAACGAAGGTGTCGCCTTCGGGCTCGCCAGCGGCGGCGGCGCGGCGCTGGTCGCGCTCACCGTCGTCGCGCTGATCTTCGTCGGCATCCTTTTCGCCCGCAACCCGACCCGCCCCTGGATGTGGGTCGCCTTCGGCCTGCTCGCCGGCGGCGCGGTCGGCAACCTCGCCGACCGGGTGCGCGTGGGGGCCGTCACCGACTACGTCGACGTCTTCAGCTGGCCCCCCTTCAACCTGGCCGACGTCGCGATCACGCTCGGGGTCGTCGTACTGGCCCTTTGCTACCTCGGCGAGGCGGACAGATGACCTCTGAGCTGCGCGTCGTCCACCTCGACGAGCACCTCGCCGTGGTCGACAAGCCCGCCGGCCTCGTCGTCCACCCGGCCCCGTCGCACGACGGATCCACCCTGGTCGACGAGCTGGCGGAGATCCTCGGCGGCGGGGCCGACCCGGAGCGCCCCGGCATCGTCCACCGGCTCGACAAGGAGACCAGCGGCCTGCTCGTCGTCGCCCGCGACGACGCCACCCACGCGGCGCTGCAGGAGCAGGTCCGCCGGCGCGAGGTCGAACGCGTCTACCTGGCCCTGGCCGGTGGGCGGCTCGGCTCGCGCACGGGCACGATCGACGCGCCGATCGGGCGCGCCTCGCGGCAGCGCCACCGCATGGCTGTGTCGGGCGCGGCCTCGCGGCAGGCCCGCACCCACTTCGAGGTGCTGGAGCTGCTCGCCGCCGAGAGCTACCTCGAGGTCAAGCTGGAGACCGGGCGGACGCACCAGATCCGTGCCCACTTCGGCGCGATCGGCCACCCCTTGATCGGCGACTCGACTTACGGCGGCGAGGCGAAATACGGCCTGAAACGCCAGTTCCTGCACGCCCACCGGCTCGCCTTCGCCCACCCGGCAAGCGGCGCGGCGATGAGCTTCCGCTCCGAGCTGCCGGCGGACCTCACCGCGGCGCTCGCCGCGGCCCGTTCCGCCTGACCGCGCGCGCCCCACTACACTTTCTCCGTTCTAAACCTACCCCCGTCGTAACCGCCCCGGATCCTGACTTCGCCTCGTGAAGGCCGAGTCCCCGGCTAGGGCGCCGGGCCTCACCAAAAAACCAAGGAGATTCTTCAAATGCCAGAGGCAGGCCTCAAAGAGCTGCTGGAGGCCGGAGTCCATTTCGGCCACCAGACGCGGCGCTGGAACCCGAACATGCGCCGCTACATATTCGGCGAGCTGGACGGGATCCACATCATCGACCTGATCCAGACCGAGGCGCTACTGGAGAACGCGCGGCGCTTTTCCGGCGAGCTCGCCAGCGGCGGAGGCACGGTGCTCTTCGTCGGCACCAAGAAGCAGGCCCGGGGGCCGGTCCAGGAATGGGCCGAACGCTGCAAGATGCCCTATGTCAACCAGCGCTGGCTCGGCGGGCTGCTGACCAACTTCAACACGATCTCACAGCGGATTTCGCGCCTGCACGAGCTGACCACCTGGCAGGAGGAGGGCAAACTCGACCTGTTGCCGACCAAGGAGCGGATGAGGATGCAGGCCGAGCTGGCCAAGCTCGAGTACAACCTCGGCGGGGTGCGGGACATGGACCGCCTGCCCGACGCCGTCTTCGTCACCGACCTGAAAACCGAGGAGATCGCGGTCCGCGAGGCCGTCCGCCTGCGGATCCCGATCATCGGGCTGGTCGACACCAACTGCGACCCGACCCAGATCGACTACGTGATTCCGGGCAACGACGACGCGATTCGCTCCTGCGGGCTCGTGATCGGCACGATCGGCGGCGCGGTCGAGGAGGGCTCGAGCAGCTGGCGCGTCAAAGAGGAGAAGCGCATCGCGGAGGAAATGGAACGGCGCAAACACGAGGAAGAAGAGAGAAAGAAGCGGGAGGCGGAAGAGAAAGAGCGGGTCGAAAAACTCGAGGCGGAGAAAAAACTCGCTGAAGAAGCGGCGGCCAAAAAGGCTGCTGAAGCGCCACCGGCTCCAGCCCCTCAGGCCGCGGGTCCAGCGGCAGAGGCGCCTAAGGAGGCGGCTGCCCCGGCGCCGGAGAAAGCTCCCGCTGCCAAAGAGGGAGATTCCAAATGAGCGTTACCGCTGCCGATGTGAAGGCGCTTCGGGATCGCACCGGTGCCGCGATGATGGATTGCAAAGCTGCGCTCTCGGAGTCCGAGGGGGATGTCGATCGGGCTATCGAGATCCTGCGGGTGAAGGGTCAGGCGTCCGCCGCCAAGCGGGAGGGGCGGGGGACGAGTGAGGGCGTTGTCTCCTCCTATATCCACGCCAACGACAAGGTCGGGGCGATGGTCGAAGTGCAGTGCGAGACCGACTTCGTCGCCCGTAACGAGGACTTCAAGGCGTTCGCCTACGAGGTCGCTCTGCATGTCGCGGCGACGTCCCCCGAGTTCGTCTCCTCCGAGGAGATCCCGGCCGAGGAGCGTGAGGCCGAAAAGCGGGTCTTCGAGGAGAAGGCGCGCGAGGACGGCAAACCGGACAACGTGGTCGAGAAAATAGTCGAGGGCCAGCTCGCCAAGTGGGCGAAGGAAGTGGCCCTGCTCGACCAGTCCCACGTCAACGCCGAGAAGCACGACTCGAAGTCGATCGAGGAGCTGCGCCAGGAGCTGGCCGCGAAGACCGGCGAGAACATCCGCGTGGCGCGCTTCGCCTACTTCCGCGTCGGCGACGATTGAACAAGCCCGAGCCCAAATTCAGCCGCATCCTCCTGAAGCTCTCGGGTGAGGCGCTGATGGGCGAGCGCGAGCACGGCACCGACGCCGCCGAGGTGGAGCGGATCGCCCGCCAGGTGGCCGCGGTGCGCGCCCAGGGGGTCGAGGTGGCGATCGTGGTCGGCGCCGGCAACATCTACCGCGGCCTGCAGGGGGCCGCGGCGGGGATGGACCGGGCCACCGGCGATTACATGGGCATGCTGGCGACGGTGCTGAACGCGCTGACCCTGCAGGACGCTCTGGAGAAGATCGGCGAGCACACGCGGGTGATGTCGGCGATCGCCGTCCAGGAGGTCGCCGAGCCCTATATCCGCCGCCGCGCGATGCGCCACCTCGAGAAGGGCCGCGTGGTGATCTTCGCCGCCGGCACCGGCAACCCGTTCTTCACCACCGACACCGCGGCGGCGCTGCGCGCGCTGGAGATCCACGCGCAGACGATCCTGATGGCGAAGAACGGGGTCGAGGGCGTCTACGACTCCGACCCGGCAATCAATCCCGACGCCAAGTTCATCCCCGAGATCGGCCACCGCGAGGCAATCGAGCGCGGGCTCAAGGTGATGGACTCGACCGCGCTGTCGCTCTGCATGGACAACGATTTGCCGATCTACGTCTTCAACATGGGCGACGAGACCAACATAGATAGGATCGTCGGCGGCGAGAGGGTGGGCACGCTGGTCACCAGCGCCGCCTGAGGACCGGAGAGAGGACCCAGTGGAGCTGATCGACGAGTTGCTCAAGGACGCCGAAGGGCGAATGCGGAAGTCGGTCGAATCGAGCCGCGGCGAGTTGGCCACGGTGCGTACCGGCCGAGCGTCGCCGCACCTCCTCGACCGGATCACGGTCGACTACTACGGCTCGCCGACGCCACTCAAGCAGCTGGCCAACATCGCCACCTCCGACGCACGGCTGCTCACCGTCACGCCGTTCGACAAGGGGTCGATGGGCGAGATCGAGAAAGCGATCCAGGAGTCCGACGTCGGCCTCACGCCGAGCAACGACGGCAACGTGATCCGCCTGCAGATCCCCGAGCTGACCGAGGAGCGGCGCCGCGAGATGGTCAAGGTCGTCCACGGCGTCGCCGAGGAGGGGCGGGTCGCGATCCGCAACATCCGCCGCGACACGATGCAGGACCTGCGCGATCTGAAAAAAGAGGGCGAAGCGGGCGAGGACGACGAGCGCCGCGCCGAGGCGGCCCTGCAGAAGCAGACCGACGAGGCGATTTCCGAGATCGATTCCCTGCTAGAGGGCAAGGAACAAGAGATCCTCGAGGTGTGAGCACCTCCGCGCGGTATGTCGCCATAATCACCGACGGCAACGGGCGCTGGGCGGAGCAGCGCGGCCTCCCGGTCGCCGACGGGCACCGGGCCGGTGCGGACACCGTCAAGGCGCGGTTGCGGGATGCGGTCGAGCTCGGCGTCGAGGAGCTGACCGTCTTCTCCTTCTCGACCGAGAACTGGGCGCGGCCGTCGGCGGAGGTCGAGGGCCTGATGCGGATGTTCGGCGAGCGTATCGACGCCGAAACGCCGGAGCTGCACGAGGAAGGGGTGCGGATGCGCTTCCTCGGACGCCGCGAGGGAATCGCCGAGGACCTGGTCGAGCGGATGCGCTGGGCCGAGGAGACGACCGCGAAGAACGACCGCATCGTCCTCTTCGTCGCCTTCAACTACGGCGGCCGGGCGGAGATCGTCGATGCGGCGCGAACCTTCAAGGGGGACTCCGAGGAGGAGTTCCGCCGACACCTCTACGCACCCGAGATGCACGACCCAGACCTCCTGATCAGAACCAGCGGCGAGCAGCGCATCTCCAACTACCTGCTCTGGCAGTGCGCCTACTCGGAGCTGGTCTTCCGCGACGAGCTCTGGCCGGACTTCGGTCGCGAGGCCTTCGAGGAGTCGCTGCGCGAGTTCGAGCTACGGCGGCGTCGCTTCGGCGGGAGGACGACCTAGATGGTCCAGGACCTCTTCGACGACGACATGTTCTCCGAGGAGCCGCCCCCGCCCGAGCGGCCACCGCGTGAGCCGCGCCGGCGAAGAAACGCGCTGCTCCGCGGCGAGACGGCGCGGCGGATCCTCGTTGCGATCCCCTGGATCGTCTTCGCGATCGTCATCGTCGTGCTCGGTGGGCCGGTATTCGCCGCGGCGATGGCCGGACTCGGCCTGCTCTGCCTGCGCGAGTACTTCCTGATGACGGCGTCGCTGCGCCCGGTTCAGATGGCCGCCTACATCGCCCTCGTCGCGATGGTCGCCGCCGCCTACTTCGGCACGGCGTTCAACGTCCTTCTCCTCGCGACCGCGTCCTTCCCGCTGCTCTTCTTCTTCGGCGCCCGGCGCCACCCCCGCGACCGGATCGTCGTCTCGATGGGCGTGACCGTCCTCGGCGCCGTCTGGATCGGCCTGCCGCTGGTCCATGCCGTGCTCCTGCGCGACCTGCCCGACCACGGCGCGGCGCTGCTGATCGACGTTCTCGTCGGCACCTTCGCCACCGATACCGCCGCTTACGCGACCGGGCGCATGTTCGGCTCGCACCGGATCACCCCCGACCTCTCGCCCAACAAGACGATCGAGGGCCTGATCGGCGGCTTCCTGATCGGCACGATGGCCTTCTGGTTCGCCGGCCTTTACCAGAACTGGCTCTCCGGAGCCGACGCCCTGATCATCGGCGCCGCCGTGGCCGCGATCGCCCCGATCGGCGACCTCTTCGCCTCGATGGTCAAGCGCGACCTGGACAAAAAGGACACGGGCAGGCTCTTCGGCCCGCACGGCGGCCTGCTCGACCGCCTCGACGCCGTCCTCTTCACGGTCGTCGTCGGCTACTACCTCGCCGTGCGGCTGGTCTACTGACCCTCCTAGACTCCAGTAGATGAAGAAGCTGGTCATTCTCGGCAGCAGCGGCTCAATCGGCACCCAGGCGCTGGAGATCGTAGCTGCGTCGGAAGAGCTTCAGGTCGTCGGCCTGGCCGCCGGTTCGAGTTGGGAGCTGGTGCTCGAGCAGGCGCGGCAACATGGCGTTCCTACCGTTGCCCTGGCCGACCCCGCCGCCGCCGAGCGGGCGCGCTCGGCCTGGGACGGCCGCGTGCTTGTGGGCGAGGAGGGGATTCAGGAGCTGATCGCCGGCTCCGGCGCCGACCTCGTCCTCAACGGGATGGTCGGCGCCGCAGGGCTCGGCCCGACCGTCGTCGCGCTCGGCGAGGGGATCGACGTCGCCCTCGCCAACAAGGAGAGCCTCGTGATCGGCGGCGAGCTGACCACGGCGCTGGCCGAGGCGACCGGGGCGAGGCTGCTTCCGGTCGACTCCGAGCACTCGGCGCTCCACCAGCTGATCGGGTCCGCGCGACCCGGCACGGTCGAGCGGCTCGTCCTGACCGCCTCGGGCGGGCCTTTCCGCGGCCGCAACGACCTCTCCGGCGTCAGCGTCGCGGACGCCCTCGCGCACCCGACCTGGAAGATGGGCGGGCGGATCACGATCGACTCGGCGACCCTGATGAACAAGGGGTTCGAGACGATCGAGGCCCATCATCTCTTCGGCGTGCCGTACGAGCGGATCGCTGTCGTGGTCCACCCGCAATCGATCGTCCACTCGCTGATCGACCTCAACGACGGCGCCACGCTCGCCCACCTCGGCTACCCCGACATGCGGGTGCCGATCTCCTACGCGCTGCACTTCCCCGAACGGGCCGACGTCGACGTGCCGCGGCTCGACCTGGCCTCGGTGGGCGAGCTGAGCTTCGAGCCACCGGACATGGAGACCTTCGCCTGCCTGCGCCTGGCGCTGGAGGCGGGCGAGACGGGGGGGACCGCGCCCTGCGTGCTCAACGCGGCGGACGAGGTCGCCGTCGCCGCCTTCCTCGACGGGCGGATCGAGTTCACCGCGATCGCGGCGGCGATCGAGCGGGTCCTGGAGGAGATGCCGGCCCGGCCGGTTACCCACTTCGAGGACCTCTTCGCCTGTGACGAGGAGGCCCGCCGCCGCACCGAGGAGCAGGTCGGGGAGTTGGCAAAGGTATGAGTTGGCTCTTCGTCTTCCTCGGCTTCTCGCTGCTGATCATCCTGCACGAGGCCGGCCACTTCGTCGCCGCCAAGGCGACCGGAATGCGGGTCGAGAAGTTCTTCCTCTTCATGGGCCCGAAGCTCGTCTCCGTCAAACGCGGCGAGACGGAGTATGGGATCGCCGCCCTGCCGATCGGCGGTTACGTGAAAATCAGCGGCATGAACCCGGAGGAGGATCTGCCTCCGGAGGTCGCGCCGCGCGCCTATTACCGCAAGCCGGTATGGCAGCGAATCGTCGTCATCGCCGCGGGCCCCGCCGTCAACATCCTGCTCGCGTTCCTGATCCTCTTCTCGCTCTACTACCTGAACGCGCAGCAGCCGACCCAGAAGGTCGGCGAAGTCACCGCCGGCGCGCCGGCGGCTTCGGTGCTCAGGGAAGGAGACGAGATCCTTGCCGTCGACGGCAAGTCCTACCCATCGCTGGACCGAGAAGCGCGCCTGACCCAGTTCGGCAAGGACGTCGCGGCTCACAAATGCGCCGGAGAACAGACCGACGGCTGCCGCGCGGCCACCCCGGTCACCCTGACGGTGAAGCGCAACGGGCAGGCGCGGACGATTTCCGTGCGGCCGGAATACATAAAGGAATACGGCCGCGCCCTGATCGGCTTCTCCTACGGGAGCAAAGCGGAGGAAATCGGGCTTGGGACCGCCGCGGGCCGGGCCTGGTCTTCGATCTGGCTCGTCACCCACAAAACCGCCTCGGTCTTCTCGCGGATCTTCGAATCCGAACAGCGCAAGGAAATCTCCGGAATCGTCGGCATCAGCGACGTCGCCCACCACACCGTCGAGGAAAGCGTCGAAAAATCCCTGCTCCTGCTGGCGCTGGTCAGCCTCTCGCTGGGCTTGATCAACCTGCTGCCGATACTTCCGCTCGACGGAGGCCACATCTTCTGGAGCCTGATGGAGAAACTCAGGGGCCGGCCGGTCTCGCTACGGGTCATGGAACGGGCCACGGTCGTCGGCATCGTCCTCGTCGTCTTGCTGATGTTCGTCGGCCTCAGCAACGACATAGGCCGCCTCGGCGGCGAAGGCTTCAACGGGCGCTGATGGAGGCAGGGGCCGCGGAGAGCTACGCGAGCGGCGGCCCGACGCCCGAGCTGCCCGTCGCCAGCCTCTACGAGGGCTTCCTCGCCACGGTCGAGCGGCGCGGAGACGAGGTCGCACTGCGCAGCGGTGAGCAGACGCTGAGCTGGTCGGAACTGGCCAGCCAGGTGGGACGAATCGCCGGCGGCCTGGCGGCGTTGGGCGTGACGAAGGGCGAGACCGTCGCCCTGATGCTCTCCAACCGGCCCGAGTTCGTCGCCTGCGACATGGCGGCCGTGGCGCTCGGGGCGGTGCCCTTCTCGATCTACCAGACCTCCTCGCCCGAGCAGATCGCCTACGTCGTCGGCGATGCCGAAGCCCGCGTGGCGATCGTCGAGGCCGCATATCTCAAAGCCTTCGACGCGGCCCGCTCGCAGCTGCCCGGCGTCGAGCACCTGATCGTCCTCGACGGCGAGGGTGGGACCGAGACCCTGGCGGAGCTCGAAGCTCGCGACCCCGGTTTCGACCCCGTGCCCGGCGCCGCCGCGATCGAGCCCGATGACCTGCTGACGCTGATCTACACCTCGGGCACGACCGGGCCGCCGAAGGGCGTGCAGCTGACCCACCGCAACCTGCTCACCCTGGTCGCCTCGTTCGACGATCTGGTGCCGCTGCCGGACGAGGGCGGTCGGGTCATCTCCTGGCTGCCCGCCGCCCACATCGCCGAGCGCGGCGCCAACTACTACCTGCCGGTGATCAAGGGGCTGGAGATCCACATCTGCCCCGACCCGCGCGAGATAGTCCAGTTTCTGTCGCAGGTCCGCCCGACCTGGTTCTTCGCCGTGCCGCGTGTCTTCGAGAAGCTCAAGGCCGGGCTCGAGGCGATGCTGGCCGGGCTGCCCGACGAGCAGCGCGAGCCGGCCGAGCGCGGCTTCGAGGCGGCCCTGGAGAGGGTGCGGCTGGAGCAGCGTGGGGAGGAGGTCCCCGCCGAGCTGGCCGCGGCGGCCGCGGCTGCCGACGAAGGAATGTTCGCGGCGCTGCGCAACCAGCTCGGCCTCGACGAGGCGGTCGCGGTCAGTGTCGGCGCGGCGCCGACGCCGGTCGAGGTGCTCGAGTTCTTCCACGCGATCGGCATCCCGGTCGGCGAGCTCTGGGGGATGTCGGAGACCTGCGGCGTCGCCACCAGCAACCCGCCGGAGCGGATCAAGCTCGGCACCGTGGGGACGCCGCTGCCGGGCGTCGAGCTGAAGCTGGCCGAAGACGGCGAGGTGCTGGTCCGCGGCGAGGCCAACATGCCCGGCTACCGCAACATGGCGGCGAAAACCGCCGAGACGATCGACGCCGAGGGCTGGCTGCACACGGGCGACATCGGCGAGCTCGACGAGGACGGCTACCTGCGCATCGTCGACCGCAAGAAGGAGCTGATCATCAACGCGGCGGGCAAGAACATGTCGCCGGCCTCGATCGAGTCGAAGCTGAAGGCGGCCAGCCCGCTGATCGGCCAGGCGGTGGCGATCGGCGACGCGCGGCCCTACAACGTCGCCCTGATCGTCCTCGATCCGGACTACGCGCCGGTCTGGGCGCAGGGCCAGGGAATCGATGACACCGCGCCGGAGAGCCTCGCCGAGCACGAAGCAGTTCGGCAGGCGATCGAGGCAGCCCTCGCCTCGGCCAACGAGCGCATGGCCCGCGTCGAGCAGATCAAGAAGTTCAAGATCCTGCCCACCGAGTGGGCGCCCGGCGGCGACGAGCTGACCCCGACGATGAAGCTTAAGCGCAAGCCGATCGACCGCAAGTACGCCGCCGAGATCGAGTCGCTCTACGCCGACTGACCGGCGCAAAGCGCCCGCCCAGATAGCCTGTAGGCATGGCTTCTAAGCGGCAGATCTTCGTCGGTGGGGTGCCGATCGGCGGTGGGGCGCCGGTCGCCGTGCAGACGATGACCAAGACCGAGACCGCCAACCTGGCGGCGACGATGGAGCAGATCCGCAAGGTCGCCGACGCCGGCGCGGACATCGTCCGTGTCGCGGTGCCGCGCGACGAGGACGTCGAGGCGCTGAAGACGATCGTCAAGGAGTCGCCGATCCCGGTGATCGCCGACATCCACTTCAACCACACGCTGGCGCTGAAGGCGATCGACGCGGGGGCTCACTGCATCCGCCTCAACCCGGGCAACATCGGCGGGCGCGAGAAAGTCGCCGAGGTGGCGCTGAAGGCGACCGCAGCGGGAGTGCCGATGCGGATCGGGGTCAACTCCGGCTCGCTGCCCAAACACCTGCATGAGCTCGAGCGCGAAGCGCCGGTCGAGGCGCTGGTCGCCGCCGCGATCGAGTTCGTCGAGCTGATGGAGGGCCTCGACTTCGAAGACTTCAAGGTCTCGATCAAGTCGACCAACGTGCCCAACACGATCGCCGCCAACCGGCTGCTCTCCGAGAAGATCCCCTACCCGCTGCACCTGGGGATCACCGAGGCGGGGACCAAATGGTCCGGCGCGTTGAAATCCTCGGTCGGGCTGGGGACGCTGCTCGCCGACGGGATCGGCGACACGATCAGGATCAGCCTCTCGACCTTCCACGCCGAGGAGGAGGTCAAGGTCGCCTGGGAGATCCTCAAGGCGCTGCAGCTGCGCGAGCGCGGCCCGGTGCTGATCGCCTGTCCGACCTGCGGCCGCCTCCAGTTCGACATGGACTCGGTCGTCGCCGAGATCGAGCAGCGGCTGGAAGGCTACGCCGAGCCGGTCGAGGTGGCGGTGCTGGGCTGCGCCGTCAACGGCATCGGCGAGGCCTCACACGCCGACTTCGGCATCGCCGGCGCCAAGAACGAGGGTCTGATCTATGCCCACGGCAAGCCGTTGCGCAAGGTGCCCCAAGCTCAGCTGGTCGACACGCTCTTCGAGGAGATCGACAAATCGCTCGATCGCGGCGGCGAGGTCGAGTTCGATGAGGCCGAGTCGCGCGAGGGCGCGGCCTGGCTGGCGAAAATCGAGCAGGAAAACGAGGGCGAACTGACGCCCGAGAAGATCGCCCGGATGGAGAAGGAAGCGGTCGAACGGGGCGAGTCGGACAAGGTTCTGCTCGACGAGGAGGCCTCGCCGACGGCGGGCCGCCGCTTCACTCGAGCTTAAGGGCGCTGCTCGCCGAGACTTGCTGTCGCCAGCTATCCGCCTAACTAGTGGATAGGTTTCCCGCAGTGACGCGACTGAGCCAGACGTTTCTGCCGACCTTGAAGGATCCGCCCTCCGACGCGGAGGCGGTTTCGCACAAGCTGATGGTGCGGGCTGGGCTCATCCGTCAACTCGGGGCCGGCTTGTGGACGTATCTGCCTGCCGGCTGGCGCGTGCACCGCAAGGTGGAAGCGGTGATCCGCGAGGAGATGGAGGGGATCGGGTGTCAGGAGATGCTGATGCCTGTGCTGCAGCCCGCGGAGGCTTGGAAGAAGACCGGGCGGTACGCGATCGACGAGCTGTTCAAGCTCGAAGACCGCAAGGGCGCCGAGATGGTCCTGGCGATGACGCACGAGGAGTGCGTCACTTCCCACATCGCCCGCGAGGTGCGCTCCTACAGAGACCTGCCGCTGATGCTGTTCCAGATCCAGACCAAGGAGCGCGACGAGCCCCGGCCTCGGGCCGGCGTGCTGCGCACGCGTGAGTTCGCGATGAAGGACGCCTACTCGTTCGACCGCGACGAGGAGGGGCTGGCCCGCTCCTACGAGGTGCAGAGCGAGGCCTACCGGCGGATCTTCGACCGCTGCGGCCTGCGCTGGTACCGGGTCGAGTCCGACGTGGGGATGATGGGCGGCTCCGGCGCCCACGAGTACATGGCGCCCTGCGCGGCCGGCGAGAACGAGGTGGCGCTGGCTCCCGGCTACGCCGCCAACGTCGAGGTCGCCTCGGCGGAACCACAGCCGGTCGAGTTGCCGGCGTCGCTGGACGCCCCCGAGCAGGTCGATACGCCCGGCTTGACCAAGGTCGAGGAGGTGGCGGACCACCTCGGACTCCCGCACGGAGGCTTCATCAAGACCCTGCCGATCATCGTCGAGGGCCGTGGGATGGTCCTCGTGCTGCTCCGCGGCGACCACCGACTCAACGAGATCAAGCTGCGCAACGGGATGAAGACCGACTTTCGTCAGGCGAGCAGCGAGGAGATCGAGGCGCGGCTCGGCCCCGTCGGCTACCTCGGCCCGGTCGACAGCGGCCTGCCGATCATCAAGGACGCGGCGCTCACCGGCAATTCCTACGTCTCCGGCGCCAACAAGCCGAACACCCACCTCCGGGGCATCGACCCTTCCCGCGACTTCGAGGCCTACGAGATGGACGTGCGCACTGTCGAGGCGGGCGACACCGCCCCGGGCGGCGGCACGATCGAGATCGAGCCGGCGATCGAGGTCGGCAACATCTTCAAGCTCGGCACCCGCTACTCGGAGCCACTCGAAGCCACCTACCTGGACGAGGGCGGGGTCGAGCGACCTATCGTGATGGGCTCCTACGGGATCGGCCCGGCGCGGATCGTCGCCGCGGCGATCGAGCAGGGGGCCGACGAGCGCGGCATCGTCTGGCCCGCCGCCCTCGCTCCCTGGCAGGTGCAGCTCGTCTCCCTCGCCAAGTCCGGCGAGCCCGAGCGCGAGACGGCCGACGAGCTCTACGCGACATTGCGGGAGAGAGGGGCGGAGGTCCTCTACGACGATCGCGACGCCGGCCCGGGGGAGAAGCTGACCGATGCCGAGCTGCTCGGCTGCCCGCTGCGCGTCGTCGTCGGACGGCGTGGCCTCGCCAAGGGAGTGGTCGAGGCGAGCGAGCGAGCCGGTGGGGTCGAGCACGAACTACCCGTCGAGGAGGCCGGCGAGCGTGCGCTCGCGCTGCTCCAAGGCGAGGATGTCTGACGCGGCCCCCTTCGGGCGCGGCCGCATCCGACGGCTCTTCGGCCTCGACCGCAGCGGCCCGCCGCCGAGGCAGACGCGCGAGGGCGAACCGCTCAACCCCTGGACGCTGCCCAACCTGGTCGGCTATCTGCGCCTGGCGGGGCTACCGGTCTTCCTCTATCTGGCCTTCGAATCGGGCGACGGCCGCAGCGTCGCTTCGGCCACCATCTTCTGGCTGATCGCGGCAGGCGACTACCTCGACGGCTTCCTCGCCCGGGTGACCGGCCAGTACAGCCGCCTGGGGGCGATGCTCGACCCCCTGATCGACCGCCTCACGATCCTCTCCGGCGCGATCGTCTGCTGGCATTTCGAACTGCTGCCGCGCTGGGCGCTGGCCCTGCTCGTCGCGCGCGAGGTGGCGATGCTGCTGCTCGCCCAGTACGGCCTGCGCCACGGGGTCGAGATCGCCGTCAACTGGCCGGGCCGGATCTCGGTCTTCCCGATCATGGGCGGCATCTTCTTTGCCCTCGTCTTCGCCGGCTGGGTTCCGGCGGCGCTGCTGATCGTCGGCGTCGCCCTGGCGATCCTCGCCACCGTGCTCTACGCCCAGACGGGGGTGCGCACGGTCCGCGAACGCAAGGCGCAAGCCGCCGCCCAGGATCCATAACCTTCAACCTAGAGTTGAACCTTTGGCTGAGCGACCTATAATTGGTCCCCTGCGGCCAACGGAGGCGAAGGTCTCCCGATCAAGGAGCAAGATGGAGGACACCTTTCCCGATCTCGGTTCGCTCAGCGACGAAGAGCTGAAAGACCTGATCGACAAGCTCACCACCGAGGAGAACGAGATCTCCTACAAACGCCGGGTTCTGCACGGCAAGATCGACATCCTGCGTGCCGAGCTGGTCAACCGGCTGCGCCACAAGCACGAAAGCGGCGACTCGCTGATCTCGGGCGATGACGTCGCTCAGCTGACCGACATCCTCGCCGGCAAGGCGCAGAGCCCACCCGAGGACGATACGGCCGCCTGAGGCCGGCACGGATACCGATGGCCACCCACTGTCCCGAGTGCGGCTTCGTCAACCCCGAGGGCGCCAACTACTGCCAGAAGTGCGGCGCATACCTCGGCGGCCCCAAAGACGGCGAGGACGAGCCGACGACGATGACCTACACCGTCGACGACACCGGCGAGATGCAGCCGATCGACATCGACGAGGTGCTCGAGGAGAGCGGCGCGGCGCTGGTCATCCGCTCCGGCGGCGGCCGGGCGGGGGAGAGCTTCAAGGTGACCGAGGACCGGGTCAGCATCGGTCGCAGCCCCGACGCCGGCGTCTTCCTCGACGACGTCACCGTCTCCCGCAACCACGCCCTGCTGGTGCGCCGGCGCGACGGCTTCTACATCGACGACCTCGGCTCGCTCAACGGCACCTACGTCAACCGGCGCCGGATCGAGTCCCACCGCCTTGCCGACGGCGACGAGATCCAGGTCGGCAAGTACAAGCTGAGCTACCTGGAGAAGTAGGGGCCCCCGTGGCAGTGTCCGAGCAGCAGGTTCGCCAGCGCGACTCGCGGCCCCGCAAGGCGCTGACGATCGGCGCCGTCTGCAAGATCCTCGAGAACGAGTTCGACGAGATCTCGATCTCGAAGATCCGCTACCTCGAGGATCAGAAGCTGCTGACCCCGCGCCGCACGCAGGGCGGTTACCGCCTCTACAGCCAGTCCGACGTCGAGCGCCTGCGCACGATCCTGCGCCTGCAGCGCGACGAGTTCCTGCCCCTGCGGGTGATCCGCCAGGAGCTCGCCGCCGGCGGCGACATCGACCTCGGTGCCGGCAGCGGCGGCGACCGCCGTCCGGCCGCGGGCGCGGTGCGGCGAGCGATCCTGGTCAACACCTCGAGCGCCTACCTGACGCTGGAGGAGGTGATCGAGGAGACGGGCGCGCGCTCCGAGCTGATCGCCGAGCTGGAGAACTTCGGCATCGTCCAGCCCGAGAAGCGCGACGGCAGCGCCGCCTACGACGAGACCGATCGCGAGATCGTCCGCGCCGCCAACGAGCTCTCCCGGGTCGGGGTCGGCGCCCGCAACCTGCGCGTCTTCCGCTCCTCCGCCGATCGCGAGGCCAATCTGCTGGAAGCCCTGCTGGGGCCTTCGCTGCGCTCGCGCAACCCCGAGCGCCGCAAGGAGGCCTTGGAGAGCCTGGAGAGCCTGGCGGCGACCGTCAGCCACCTCAAGCACCTGCTGCTGGTGCGGGATCTGCGCCGCCTGGCAGGCGACTGACGCCTGGATGACGCTCCCGTGCCCCGCGTGACCCGCCGGCGGACCATCGCCGCCCCCGTCGAGGAGGTCTGGGAATTGATCTCAGACCCATACAGCCTGCCGCGCTGGTGGCCGCGGACGAGCCGCGTGGAGAGCGTCGACCGCAAGCCGGAGGGCAAGCGCAGCCAGTGGACCAAGGTCCTCGAGACGGCCGAAGGGCGCGGGGTCCGTGCCGACTACCGTTGCCTCAGCTCGGCCGAGGGCGAGCGCTACGTCTGGGAGCAGCAGCTCGCCGGCAGCCCCTTCGAACGGCACCTGCGCAGCTCCGTGGTCGAGATCGGGCTGCAGGCCGGAGACGGCGGGACCGTGGTCAGCCTCACCTCGGAACAGAAGCTGCGCGGCATGTCGCGGCTGGGCTCGCCGATGATGCGCGGTGGGCAGGGCAAGATCCTCGAGCAGGCGCTCGACGGGCTCGAAGCGGCGCTTGGAGCGTCGGGATGAACGCCTTCAGGGTCGCAAGGGCAATCCCGGCAGGGGTTCCACTTAACTTTTTCGGTGGATCGCCTTTCGGCTGGCGCCCGGCACTGTCAGCGAAAAAGTACAAGACGTTTCACCCCTACCGGGATTGCCCTTGACCGAGCCACGGCGAGACTCCAAGTGGTGGGGGTGGGGCGATCCCGCTGTCGCGCCGGAGCTGGATGGCGAGGCGCTGGGGGTGCTGCGTGAGCGGGTGGGTGAGCTTGAAGCTTGGCCGCTGGCCGCTGAGCTGGAGCGTTTCGAGCTGCCGGCTGCCGAGGAGTTGCCACAGAGCTTGATCGAGGCGGTGGGGGAGGCCAACGTCTTTACCTCTACCGAGGACCGGGTGCGACATGCGACCGGCTGCGGCTACGCCGACATGGCCCGCTTGCGGGGAGGACGGCTGGATGCGGCGCCCGATGCCGTTCTGCTTCCCGCGGATGCCGACACCGTCAGGCGCATACTGGAGATCTGCGCGGCGGACGGAATCGCCGTCGTCCCCTATGGCGGCGGCACCAGTGTCGTTGGTGGGGTTGCGCCGCTGCGCGGCCCCCACGGGAGGCTGATCAGCCTCGACCTGGCCTGCCTCCGTGACGTCGAAGTCGATCGACGCTCGCTCACCGCCCGCCTCGGCGCGGGCCTGCGCGGGCCCGAGGCAGAAGCGGCGCTGGGCGCCGAGGGGGTCACCCTCGGCCACTTCCCGCAGTCGTTCGAGTACGCGACGATCGGTGGCTTCGCGGCTACCCGGTCGGCCGGGCAGGCTTCCAGCGGCTACGGCCGCTTCGACTCGCTGGTCAGCTCGGTGCGGCTGATCGCCCCGGCCGGGGATCTGCGCACGCTGGAGACGCCTCATACGGCCGCGGGCCCATCGCTCCGCGAGCTGGTGGTCGGCTCGGAGGGGGCCTTCGGCGTCATTCCCGATGTCACGGTGCGCGTGCGCCCGCTGCCGAGCGTGCGGCGCTACGAGGCCTGGATCGCCGAGAGCTTCGAGGCGGGCGCCGAGGTCGTGCGGGCGCTTGCGCAGGGACCGGGGCTTCCCGACGTGATCCGCGTCTCCGACGAGGAGGAGACGGAGGTCTCTCTGGCGCTCTCCGGCCCGCGCGGTCTTACCGGGACCCTCTTCGGCGGCTACCTCGGCCTGCGACGCAGGCGCGGCGGCTGCCTGATCGTCGTCGGCTTCGAGGGGGACGAGGAGTCGGTCGCCCGCCGCCGCGCCCTCGCGGTGCGGGCCCTGCGCCGCGGCGGCGCCGCCTATCTCGGCCAGAGAGCCGGACGCTCCTGGGAGCACGGGCGCTACCAGGGGCCCTACCTGCGCGACGCGCTGATGGGGATGGGGGCGATGGTCGAGACGCTCGAGACCTCCCACACCTGGTCGCGGCTGCACGAGCTGCACGCGGCCGTGGCGGCCGCGATCCGTGGCGCGCTCGCCGCCCAGGGCACGCCAGGACTGGCCTTCTGCCATCTCTCGCACGCCTACGCCGACGGCGCCTCGCTCTACTTCACCTTCATCTCGCGCTCGCGGCGGGGCGAGGAGATCGAGCAGTGGCGAGAGGTCAAGCGCGCCGCCTCAGAGGCGATCGTCGCCACCGGAGGCACGATCACCCACCACCACGCCGTCGGCGTAGACCACGCCCCTTACATGCAGGCTGAGATCGGCGAAACCGGACTCGACGTCCTACGAGCCATCAAGGAGCAGCTAGATCCAGTTGGGATCATGAACCCGGGCAAGCTGATCGCAGGCCGATCCCGGTAGGCCTGAAACGTCTTGTACTTTTTCGCTGACGCCTTCGAGCGTCAGCCCACCTGCAATACACCGAAAAGTTAAGTGGAAGGCCTACCGGGATCGGCCTTCTCGCGCAATCGGCCCCGTGATTTCGCCCGTCAGCACCGTTTCGCCGGTGTAGCGGGGAAGCGACTTGTTCTTCTTCGCCCGCGCGACCTCGGCCTGGTAGGCCGCGTCCTCGGTGCGGGAGACGTAGATCCGGTCAAAGGCACCGCTGGCGACGTAGGCGAGCAGTTCGGCCGGGATCGAGAAGCGAGCACCGAGGCGGCCGGATTCGTCAACGGGGACGCTGCCGACCCGCAGCGTGAGTTTCGGCGAGCGGTAGAGCCAGACGATGTAGGACTGGCCCTTTTCGGTCGGCTGCAGGCCTTCGCCGGTCACCTGTAGGACGATTTCCTTCTTGAGCCTGCCGAAGATCGCCCGGCCGCTGGCGTCGCTGCCGTCGGCCGGTTCGAGCACGGCCTGCGTCAGTTTGCCGCTTTCGGCGGCGGCCGTTTCGGCGCCGTTCGCGGATGCTTCGGGGGAGTTGGAGCTGGAGTCGGAGCCACCGCTGAAGATCGCGATCGCCGCCAGGATCACGGCGACGATTCCGAGCGCGCCGCCGGTCAGCAGGACGAGGCGCCGCCGCTCAGCGGGTAGCGTCGGCCGCGAGGGCCGGCTCGCCGGCTTCTTGACTCGCGGCTTCGGTTCTGCGGCGGGCTCCTCCACCTTGGCCGGCGGCGGAGGTAGAGGCGGCGGCGCCTCGCCGGCGGCCTGCATCTCGGCCAGGGCGTCCTTCACTTCCGCCCGCACCTGCTCGACGCTGAGCCCCTTCAGCGCGGCAATGTCCTCGTAGCCCTCCTCGCGCTGCGCGAGCAGGCGGAGCAGGGCCCTCTGGTCATCGGTCAATCCCATCCCGGCGGGGAACACTATGCGACGCGCTTTAAGCGCACATGTAGGAGGAGGTAGGGTCCGCGCCGATGGCGGACGACCCCCGCGGCCTCCTCTCCCATTTCGATGCCCTGATCGGCACCGAGTGGATCAGCGACGACCCCGACGGCGCCCGGGCGCGGGTTCCGATTCGCGACGATCTGCGCCAACCGGTCGGGTTGATGCACGGCGGGGTGATGTCGACCTTGATCGAGAGCGTCTGCTCGCGCGCCACCGCGCTCGCCGTGCTCGACGACGGGATGGCGGCGATGGGGCAATCGATCAGCGTCAGCTTCATCCGCCCGATCACGAGCGGCCACGCCGAAGTCAAGGCGCGGGCCCGTCACCGCGGCCGCACCAGCTGGGTCTGGGACGCCGAAGTCCTCAACGCCGAAGGCAAACTGTGCGCCTTGGCGCAAATGACGATCGCGGTAAGGCCTATCCCCCAAAACGATTAGTTATCGGCAGTCGCCTGTCCCGGCCGAATGCCCGGGGCGTAATGCGGATGCCCGGCGCCGCCTGGCGCCGCTTGTACTCGGAGCGGTCGACCATGCGCACCACCTCGTCGACCACCTCCGCCGGCATCCCCGCCGCGACCATCTCCTCGCGGCCCTGGTCGCGTTCGACGTAGGCCTCCAGCACCCGATCGAGTAGCTCATAGGGCGGCAGCGAGTCGCTGTCGAGCTGGTCCGGGCGCAGCTCGGCCGAGGGCGCTCGCTCGAGCACCGAGGCCGGAACGAGCTCCTCGCCCGCCCGCTCGTTGCGGTAGCGAACCAGGTCGTAGACGAGCGTCTTCGGCACGTCCTTGATCGCCGCGAACCCGCCGGCCATATCGCCGTAGAGGGTCGCGTAGCCGACCGACATCTCGCTCTTGTTGCCGGTGGTCAGCACCAGCCAGCCGTGCTTGTTCGAGAGCGCCATCATCATGTTGCCGCGAATCCGCGCCTGGATGTTCTCGGCCGCCAGGTCGGGCTCGGAGGGCCGGGTCGGGTCGCGGGGCAGTGGCTCCTCATCGCCACCGGCGCCGTTGCCGTTGCCGGCGAAGGCGGCGGCGAGGGAGTCCTCGTAGGCGCCCATCGCCGCTTCGATCGGGATCTCGATCAAGGCGGCTTCAAGCTTCGCGGCGATAGTTCGGGCGTCCGCCTGGGTTTCATTGCTGGAATGGGGCGAGGGCATGACCACGCAGCTGACGTTCTCGGCTCCGATCGCATCGACGGCAAGCAGGGCCACCAGGGCCGAGTCGATCCCGCCCGAGAGCGCGATCCCGACATGACGAAAGCCGTTCTTGCCGACGTAGTCGCGCAGGCCGAGGACCAGCGCCCCGTAGACCTCGGCGGGGTCGGAGAGGGGTTCGGCGAGGCGCCCGGGCCCGCCGGCAGGGATCTCACAGATCAGCAGCTCCTCCTCGAACTGGGCGGCGCGGGCGATCACCTCACCGCCCGGGTCGACGACAAAGCTCTGCCCGTCGAAGACCAGCTCGTCCTGGCCACCGACGAGGTTGCAGAAGGCGAGGTGGGTGCCGTAGGCGCGAGCGCGAGCGGCGAACATCGCTTCGCGCTCGCGGCCCTTGCCGCGGTGGTAGGGAGAGCCCGACGGGTTGGCGATCAGCGCGGCGCCCTCCGCCGCCTCGATCGAGGCCGGCGGTCCCTCCTCCCAGACGTCCTCGCAGACGCTCAGGCCGACCTTGGAACCAGCGACCTCGATCGTCATCGGCTCGACCCCGGGAACGAAATAGCGCTGCTCGTCGAAGACGGCGTAGTTGGGCAGCCTGTTCTTGCGGTAGACCGCGCGGACCTCTCCATCGCGGAGGACGGCGAGCGAGTTGTGGGCGTGGCGGTGGTCGCCGCCGGCAGCCACCGGCTCGGCGAAGCCGACCAGAGAGGTCATCTCACCGCTATCGCGGGCAAGCTCCTCGATCGCGGCCCTGTTCGCCTCGACGAAATGCCGCTTCAGGTAGAGGTCCTCGGCCGGGTAGCCGGGCAGGCAGAGCTCCGGGAAGATCGCCAGCTCGGCACCCTCAGCGGCGGCCCGGCTCATCGAGGCGGCAATCTTGGCGGCGTTGCCGTCGAGGTCGCCGACCGTCGGGTCGATCTGGGCGAGAGCTATGCGCAAGAGTGCACCTGCAACTTCACCCTTGAAGTATCGCCGCCGAGACGGGCGGGACGCGCCTGGGCTGCCTGTAGATTGGCTTCGATGCGGGCACACCTGCGGTTGATCGGCGCTTCGCTCGCATCCCTGGCGATTCTCGCCGCCGCACCCGTCGCCGCCCGTGCCGGCGACCAGTGGACCTTCCGCCAGCCGCTGGCGCGACCCACCGATCACCCGGACCCCGCCCGTCACTCCTATTCGGTGCCCGAAGCACCCGGCTCACCGGCCTGCGCCGGTCGCTTCTGCGTGCACTGGGTCGCCGAGGGCATCGACGCTCCCGACCTGACCGACGAAAACGGCAATGGCGTGCCGGACTTCGTCGAGCAGGTGCTGAAGGTCGGCGCCCACGTGCACGCGGTCGAGAACGGCAAGCTGGGCTGGCGAGAGCCGCGCTCCGACCGCCATCGCGGCGGCCGCAACGGCAAGACCGACGTCTACCTGAAGGAGCTGGGGCAGCAGCTGTTCGGCTACGCGGCGCCCGATCGCGGCCAGGCGTCCAAAGGCCGCCATCTGCCGCGTCGCCTGCACGGGTACCTGGTCCTCGACAACGACTACAGCCCCTTCCAGTACCCCGGCACCAAGCCGCTGGCCGACCTCGAGGTCACCTTCGCCCACGAGTACTGCCACATCCTGCAGATGAACTACGACGCCTACCAGGACGCCTGGATGGCCGAGTCGACCGCGGTCTGGATGGAGGACCAGGTCTACAACGGGATCAACGACTACCTGCGCTACGTGCGCCGCTGGGCCAACCTCTACGACACGCCGCTCACCGCCAACTCGATCAGCGAGTACGGGGCGACGGTCTGGAACGAGTGGCTGGTGCGACGCTACGGCAGCGCGATCCTCCGCAACGCCTGGTCGCGGGCCGCGCACACGCGGCCGGGTGGGTTCTCGGTCGACAGCTACAACTCGGCGATCCGCGCGGCTGGGGGCTCGGACTTCAGCCGCGACTTCACCCGCTTCGCCCGCGACGTCGCCGAGTGGAACACCGGCAGCCGCTTCCGCGAAGGCAGGCGCTACCCGGACGTGCCGCGCCGGGCCGGCCTGCCGCTCGACGGGCGCCCGCTCGAGCGCTCGCTGAACCACGCGACCTTCCAGCTGTTGCGTGTCCACCCGCGGGGGAACGGCGCGGTGGTCGTCCACGCCGATGGGCCGACGGGCGTCGCGGCCGGATTGGCGCTGGTCGGTCGGGTCGGCAGCGAGCGCCATGGGCACGTCGTATCCAGGCTGCGCTTCCGTCAGCACGGCGGTGCGATGACCGTCCGCCTGGCACGGCCCCGGCGCTTCGAGCGGATCACCGCGGTGCTGGTCAACGCCGACACCAGAGCCGAGGGCTTCAGCGCGCGGCGGCTCGACTGGAACTACCTGACCGACACGGCGCCGTTCCGGGTCCGCGCCGAGTCGCCCTGAGGATCCCTGGGCGCGGGTGGGGCGGTGGCGACCGCTTCGGCGATCGCTCCTTCGAGGTCGAGCGCGAAGCTGTCGAGATCGGCCATCGCGTCGTAGTCGCCGACCAACCCGAAGTCGATCTTGCCGTCGTAGGACATGATCCCGACGCAGAGCGCCTGGCGGCGCGCGAGCGGGACGAGGGGGAAGATCGAGCTCATCCGGCGGCCCATCAGGTAGAGCGGGAACTGCGGCCCGGGGACATTGGTGACGACGAGATTGAAGAAGCGCTGGGCGGGCTGCAGTCGTGCCGCCTGAGAGGCGATCGTCGTCGGCGCGAAATCGGTCAGTTTGGTCAGCAGCTCGGCGCCGACCGCCTGGCCGGAGCCCTTGAGATCGCCCATCGTCTCGGTGATCAGGCGCAGGCGCTCGACCGGGTCCCGCGACCAGACCGGCAGCGGCGCCATCATCGCCGAGATACGGTTGCCGAGCGCGCCGCGCTCTTCGTCGGCACGGACGCTGACCGGCACCATCGCGCGCATCTCCAGCTCCTCGGTGTCGTGTCCGCGGGCACGCAGGTAGTTGCCGAGCGCGCCGGCGACGACGGAGAGCACCACATCGTTGACCGTGCCGCCGTGGGCGTTCTTGACCCGCTTGAAGTCGCCGAGGTCGCCGCGGACGAAGGCGAGGCGCCGGTGCGGGCCGATCTCGACGTTGAACGGGGTGCTCGGCGCCGCTGCCGCGACCTCGAGAAACCTGCCGGTATCGATCAGCCCGCGCCACGCCTGGCGCGGCCCTCGCAGGGCGGCTCGCACGCCACGGACGATCTCACGCGGGCTCGTCACCCGCTCGTACAGGGCATCCGCGAGCAGATCGAGGTTGGTCGGCTCCGGCCGGGGAGCCCACTTCGGCGGCCGCACCGGCGGATGATCGGGTTCCTCCTCGAGGTCGAAGAGGACGGTGGTTATGTCGACTCCGGAGACACCGTCAACAAGCGCGTGGTGGCTCTTGCCGACGACGGCGAAACGGTCGTCGTCGAGCCCCTCGACCAGCCACAGCTCCCAGAGCGGCTTGGTGCGGTCGAGCTGCTGGGAGAAGATCCGGGCGGCGAGGTTGAGCAGCTGCTCGTCGGAACCCGGCGCCGGCAGCGCGGTGCGGCGCACGTGGTAGTCGAGGTTGAGAAATGGGTCGTCGACCCAGACCGGCCGACCCTGCTCGAAGGGGACGAAGCGGAGCTTCTGGCGGAAGCGGGGAACGAGGTGCAGCCGCGACTCGATGTGGTCGCGGAACTCTTCATGGGTAGGTGGACTGCCCTCGAAGAGGATCGTCGAGGCGACGTGCATGTGGGCGCCGGCGCGCTCCATGTGGAGGAAGGAAGCGTCGAGTCCGGTCAGACGGTCGGCGTTCATCGGACTATCTTCGCAGACTCCGAGGGCCATTCCGGCAGGGGTTTCACTTAACTTTTTCGGTGAATCGCCGCTGGGCTGACGCCCGTGGCCTACACCGAAAAAGTACAAGACGTTTCACCCCTACCGGAATGGCCCTCAACCTGTAAGGCCTAGCTGCATCTGAGGTTCGGGCTCGACCGCCTTCTCCTCCTGGGTAAAGCTGGCGACCCTGACGCCTAATAGGCGGACGGGGCGGGGTGGGGCGTAGGCGCGCAGGAGGTCCAGCGCTATCGGGAGGACGATGTCGGGATCGTTGGTCGGGGCCTCGACGGTTTGGGAGCGGGTGATGTTGGTCCAGTCGTCGAGGCGGACCTTGATCCCGATCGTCCTGCCCTCGAGGTCGCGGGCGCGCAGCCGCCGGCAGAGCTCCTTGGCGAGCGAAGCGACGTGCCCCGCCATCTCCTCCTGGTCGGCGACATCGACATCGAAGGTGATCTCGGTCAACTGCGACTTCGTCTCCCGCTCTACCGAGATCGGCGTCTCGTCCTCGAAGCGCGCCCGGGCGGGGAGCCAGTGACCCATGCGCGGCCCAAAGGCTCGCTCCAGCACGACCGGGTCGTGGGCGCGCAACTCGGCAAGGGTGCGGATGCCCATCTTTTGCAGCTTGAGCGCCGTTTTCGGCCCGATTCCCGGGACCAGGCCCGGGGGATGGCCCGCAAAGCGCTCCAGCGCTTCATCCCGGGAGAGGACGACCAGGCCGGCGGGCTTGCCGAGCTCGCTGACGATCTTGGCCAGCAACCGGTTCTCGGAGATCCCCACCGAGCAGGTCAGGCCCAGATCCTCGCGGATCTCGGTGGCGATTCGCCGCATCGTCGCCTTCGGCGCGAAGAGCCCGCTCAGGTCGAGGTAGGCCTCGTCGAGCCCGACGACCTCGACCGTCTCCACGTTGGCGCGCAGGACCGCCATCACCTGCCCCGAGGCCTCGCGGTACGCGGTGAAATCCGGCGGCAGGTAGACGGCATCGGGCAGCCGCCGACGGGCTACCGCCGCCGGCATTGCCGAGTGGATCCCGGCCAGCCCGCGCGCCTCATAGCTGGCCGTGGTCACGACCGCCCGCGGCCCAGGCCCGCAGACCACGACCGGCTTCCCCTTCAACTCCGGCCGCCGCCGCAGCTCGACCGACGCGTAGAAGGCGTCCATATCGACAATTGCGACCACGCGGGGCCAGTCTTGGATCGACACGGCTCAACGGTACGGCGCTCTCCGGATACTGTCGACTCGATGAGCCAGGCGCGCAAACTCGTCCATCGCTGGCGCGACTACCAGACCGCTTCGGGCCGCCGGCCGATCAAGGACTTCCTCGGCGCCCTGGACGACGAAGACCTGGCATCCGTGGTCGCAGCGATGAAGGAGGTCCGCCAGCAGGGCCTGCAAGCCGCCCGGCACCTCGAGGGAGAGATCTATGAGGTGCGCGCCGACGGCAAGGGCGTCATCTACCGCCTCCTCTTTGCGCCCCAGGGCAAGCACAAGCAGGTCTTTCTCTCGCTCGAGGCCCTGAAGAAGAAGACCAAGAAGACGCCGCCGCAGACCATTCGGCTTGCCAAGCGGCGCCTGCTTGATTGGCAACGGCGCGGAAAATAGCTATCTTGTATTTGAGATATCTAACTTGAGATGCTACTTTTCACATAGCGAAAGGAGATGCAATGGCAGACCAGGACTTTCTAGATGAAGTAGTCGACGAGCGAACCGCTCGCAATCCCGAGTTCCCGGCAATGGTTGAAGCAGCGGAGCGTCGTCGCCATCTCCTCAGTGCCCTGGCTGAGCGCCGCCGCGAGGGAGAGCACTCCCAGACGGCAGTGGCGGCGGCCATGCAGAGTTCGCAGTCGAGCATCGCCCGACTCGAGACCTCCGCGACCGATGCTCGCCTCTCGACCCTGGACCGCTATGCGCACGCGCTCGGCTATCGGGTGGAGTACAGCCTCGTTCCCGAGGGCCAAGCTCAGGCCGGTTCTCCGCTCACGCGTCCCAACGCCTCCTAGAACTCCCCGCCTTCGCTATGGATCGCCATCTGCGGGCTCAGCTCGAAGCGTGCGAGGCGATCGGCTCCTTCCTCGGTGGGCGCGACTTCATCACCGATACCTACCTCGCCCAGATCGTCATTGCCACCATGGCCCGGGCAACCGACACCTTTGCCTCGATCACCAGGCTCGTCGCCGATGTCTCGCCCGTGCAGGGGACGATGCTCTGTCGCTCTCTCTTCGAGGACATGGTCGTCATGCACTGGCTCGTCCTCCACGACGATGACCCCGACTTCCTGATCCGACGCTACCTCGACCACCTCGATGCGATGCGTCTAAACGAGGCGACCCTGCGGGAGCTCCACGGCCGCCCCGTCGACCCCTCCGACGTGGCCGACCTAGCCGGGCGCGAGCAAGAGCTGCGAGACGAGTTTGGAAAATACGCTCAGGCGAACTGGTGGGGCGTCCGTCGCGATGGCTCGACGATCGGGCTGCCGGGCCTCGTCGAGGAACTGGAGCAAGCCCAGCGCTTTGAGCCGCGCTTCCGCGGCGATAAGCCGATCCTCAGGGAAATGTTCGACAAAGCCCAGAAGTGGAACAACCAGCAGCTCCACCACACCCCTGCGGGCGTGCCGGTCAGGCTCAACCGCGACGACGAGCGGCGGCCCGCCCAGGTTGCTCTGCCAAACCCCATCACGGTCCTCGGCCAGGCCTATTGGGTCTACGGTCAGCTCGGCTACCTGGTGCTGGTCGACGTTGCTCCCAGCGAGGATTGTCGGGCCTTCTCAGATCTGTTTCTCCACGGCATCTACAACGTCTTCGCGCCGGCCGCCGCCGCTCTCGACGACCCAGCCTGAGCTCATCGCTTTGCCGAACCTCTGCTGGGTACCTGCGGGGCATCTGAATCCTCCTTGGTGCCGAAGGACTCCGGAAACGCGACTCCGTTTTATCTGGGGTAGATCAGCGTCCCCAAGAAAGCCGGGGCGGTTCAAATGTCACGCCGGTCGGCCAGAATGCAGGCCTGCAAATCGCAGAGACAACGTCCCCAGGGAATGATCTGGCATCTGAAGGCGTCCATATCAACAATTCCGACGACGCGGGGCCAGTTTGCGATATCGGACACATCCGCAGATTACGCCGCAGGTCGGATAGTCCAGCACGCTTGGCACGCGTGCGGAGGGCCGTGGCACCCGTGCGGAGGGCCGTGGCACGCGTGCGGAGGGCCGTGGCCACAGTTCCGTCCGGTGCCCCTGGGACATTTGTTCCCGCGCGAGTACACCGCGCGGCGAGAACGCACCCGACCAAGGACCTTCGACCCGATGGCGAATACAGAGCCTCCATGGCTCCCGATTTTCCGATGGCACAAGTGCCCTAAGGTCGAGGGGCAACGGGCTATGACCGGCGGTTCCTGACAGCTAGCCGAATCTCATCCGGTGTGCCAACACCGAAAGGCCACATCTACACGTCCGGGGGAATACCCCGAGGCGGCGGTGGCTGCCCGCGCCCACCACGTCTTATAGAGAGAAGCTCGGACGGGTTCCGAGTGCCGCCTAGGCGGCATTTTCGATCTTGCTCGACGCCATTCCGCTCTTTGCGACCTTTTGTTTCGGGCCTCTTCTAATCACAACCGGCAAGCAGTCACCACCCGCTGAATTCCCAACCCCGTCGTACGGAGGGCAGGCGAGTGCGTCCGGCGTGAACGCGAGAGGCGCTTGACGCCATTGCGGCGCAGGTCGGCAGCTACAAGAGATCGATCTGCTTCGATGCTTCGGTGATTCCAAAGCTGTCGCCCGAGGAAGTCACCGGAGCTCTGCTTTCCGTTGCGCCCAACATGAAGCAGGCGACTGGCCCCGCAGAGTGCATCCTGCTCACACGGATCGCCGTAGATGTCTGTCGAGCCTGCGGAGTCTTGGCGAAGCCGCTGGCGGTCACTGTCGAATTGCACAGCGACAGCGATCCCGACGCAATTGTGAGGCTGGGGTTTCCTGGCGACATCGAAGCCGAGGACCTTTGGGACGGGCACCTTGTCTGCGTAGCCGACGGTCGGCTACTCCTAGACCTCACCATCGATTCGATGACGGCCCTCGAGTGGGGGCTGCATCCACAACCGTTTAGCGAGAGTGTTGACGCGGCGTTCATCGCCGGGGGCCAGCTCGTCGTTCCCGTCACGGGCGGCCGTGCTGTTTACACAGCTTTGCCCGAACGCCGCGACTACCGAGGCGAGCCGAAATGGGAGCCATTGCCTCCCGAGAAGATCGGCACCCTGGCGACCAAGGTAGCGGCGCGAGCCCGCAGCCCTGGCCAAAGCACCATGACCTGAGCTACCCCTCCAACCTCTCCGCCGCCTTCGCCAGCGCCGAGACCGGCACACCGAGCGCTCCCGCGATCCCTTTCATCGTCGCCCAGGTCGGGTTGCCTTCGCCGCGCTCGATCAGCGAGAGCATGTTGAGCGTGATCCCGGCCTCCTTCGCCACAGTCTCCAACGTGGCCCCGCGCTTCTGGCGAAGCTCGCGGATCGCTTGCCCGAGTGCTGGCTGCGGTTGCGGGGTCTGACGTGGATTCATAATTTGTTCGGAATTGCTGTTAGGCTTCACGCGAAACATAAGTGGGGCCGCGCGCTGATGACGCCGGCCCCGTGGCGACGGGTCAAGCATCACTCGCCCCGTCGCAGCGGAGACGGTATCGGCATACCGGCCCCAGAAAGCGGCGACCCGCCGTGCTTGAACACGACGAGCCGCCTGAGACACAGGAGGCACTTCTCCCATGCCCTGCATCAACCCTACGGGTGACGGCTCCCCCGTCGCCCTCAACCTGCCCGCCGAACACGTCGCGGTCCTACGGGACAACCTCAACGATTGGCTCGACGGCCTGCGCAGCGATCTGGTCACGCCGGAGCGCCTGCAAGACCCAGAACGCCGGCAAAGAGAGGCCGAGGCATATGAACGGCTGCTGCTCGCTCTGACGACCCGGCAGCTGTTCCTTCCCGACGAGGAAGCCGAAGTGTTCCTGCGCTCGGCTGCGGAGGGCTATGACGAGGCCAATGACTACGCCGAGGTCGTTGCCAACCACGACGCGATGCACGGCCTGCTCGCCGTGCTCGAAGGAGGCGAGGCTTGATGCTCTGGCGGGCGGGCCACGGCGGGTTGCGCCGTGGCCAGCGCCGCGCTCGCCTTCTCTCGGGGTCCGTCAGCGACGAGGACATCCAGCGCGCGGCGCTCGCTGCCGTCCTCGCCGAGCATCCGGTCCTCCTGACGTTCCCCGGCCTCGCCGGGGAACTCTTCGAGAACCCCAACGACTTCGCGGCCGGCTACGGATTGGCCCGAGCCGTCCGCGACCTCGGTATATCGGGCCTGCTTCACAGCAACGGCCTCTTCGTCATGCCGAGTCGGGGGCTTGTCCATCTCGCCCACCTGGGGGTGATCGGATGCCGGTGAGCATCGCGCGCCGTTTCGGCGCGAACCTGCGGCTCGCTCGCAAACGCGCCGGCCTCTCTCACGAAGAGGCCGGCATCCGCGCCTCGCTCCATCGCACCGAGGTCGGACTCTTGGAGCGCGGCGAACGCACGCCGCGCATCGACGCCGCCGTCAAACTCGCGGGCGCGGTCGAAGTCTCAATCGCAGAGCTATTGGACGGCATCGCCTGGAACCCAGGCAGCGCCCAACTCGGCAGCTTCGTCCTGCGTGATCCCGAGGAAGCACCCGAGTCCTGAGAGGTCGCATCCCCTGTCCCCACCTTCGTTGGCAGTTAGGTGGGGGCAGGGGATGCTTGGTCTGGGTCGGGAGGTCGGCGCGTAGCACAGAACCGGCCGATTCGCCGGATTTCGGCTGGACAAATATTTCGGCGATTTCTTTAGAAACGTCTGGTAAATCTGCAGCGCCTCTTCGCACCGTTAACCGCGACGGCTTCGTTTTCCCTCTTCCTCGCGCGGCGTCTTTCTTCTTCTCGAAGAGCCTCCGTTCCTCGACGGGTTCTCATTGGGTTCTCATTGATCGTGGCACCCGCAGGTGCCCCTGCAAGCCCCCTTCGGGGGCTCCTTCGGCCCTCGCCTGCGGCTCGGGTTCCGGGGCACCTTGGCGGGTGCTCGGGGCCTTGTTCCTCAACCCGACGAGGAACGGAGGCCCAGATGTCTTTCACGAAGCGAAGCGGAGCAGAGGTCGCAGAGCTTGCCGTCGCGCTCTACGAAGAGCACGGTGGCTACTTGATGGCGATCGCGACCAGGAACGCCGGCGGCAGCGTCCCTGTCGGAGAAGAGGCGCTGCAGGAGGCGATGTTCTCCTTCCTGCGCGCCTTTGACCCTGGGAGGGGTGCGCCGCCGCTCGCCTGGCTGACGCTAACGCTCAAGCGCGAGTGCTGGCGGCGCTACGGGCGGGAGCGATTCGACCGCCGCGTCGGCTGGGAGATCGGAGAGGACGACGAGCACGCCTCGATGCTTGAGCAGCTGCCCTCGCGGGGCGAGAGTCTTGAGGAGCGGGTTGCCGGACTTCATGAAGGCCGGCAGCGCCTCGGCCCCCTGCGGCCCGACGAGCGAACCGGCCTCGGCCTCTTCGCCGCCGGTTTCTCCTACAAGGAGATCGCCGCGCGGCAGGGGTGGAGCTATACGAGGGTCAACCGCTGCATCACCGGGGGCCGGGCGAGGCTCAAGCTAACTAACTGATTATGCCGGAAGGGCACGTACAATCCGCACGCCCATGGCCAAGCGAGCTGAAATGTCCGAGCCGTTTAAGGATGACAGGCCACCCAGCAATCCATTCACTGAGGATCAGCTAGCTCAAGACTGGCCGCAGGACGCCCGCGAAGCTGGAGATCGACTATTTGGCTTTGACCTTGACGAGCTACGAGGCAAAGGCCGACTGGGTGATCTGGCATTCAACGAGGCACCGGACATTGTGAGGTCTATACGCGCGACCGTGGCCGATATTGCGCAGGAGAACTGGGGGGAACTTCCTCGCAACTTCGCGGGGGCGCTCCGCGAAAAACTCACGGAGATCTGTAACAAACTCGATCAAATGATCGAGTTGTCCGCGACCTCGGAAAACGCTAAAGCGAAACGAGATCGATTCCTCAATCAACTGACCGAGATGGACAACTGGCTTCGCAAAGAGGCAAAGCCACTGTCGGTTCAGGCGCGCGTTGTGCGTGCGTTCGAAGACCAATCGTTCGCAAGTGCACCGAAAGAAGAGCTTGAGAAGGTCGCTGAAGACCTCCAGCGACTCCATGCGGCCACGATAGACATCAACCATGAGCTTGACTCCCGCAAAGAAGCTCTTGAGCAAGTTAGAACCGAAGCCGGTGAGTCTGCAGGCGAGGAGCTAGCCGAGGTATTCAATAGGCGGGCCGAGAAGCATAAGCAGACCGCGGAGAAGTGGCTAGTTGCGCTCGTCGTGTCAGGTCCGCTGGCGGTGGGGTTCGCGGTCTTGACCTTTTTGCTGCTACGCCCCGACGAAGGCTCAAATGATCCCCATGATCTCGCCGGTATTGGTCTAGCGATCTTCATCCTTGGTGTCCTTGCATTCGGAATTCGCATCTGCGCACAGAATTACCGAGTCAACCGCCATCTTGAAGCTGTGGCAGTCAGCCGGGCAACGGCCATCGCTACCTTTCAACGGCTCGCCACGTCAGCCTCCGATCCCGAGATTAGGTCAGCAGTCACCCTCACGCTGGCACAGTCAATTTTCGCCACCGAGGAAACGGGCCTTGTGGAGAGCGATGGTGATCACGTCACGCTGGTTGAGCGGGCAGCGGTTCCATTTCTTGCCAAATCGGGCTAGGTCACAAGTCCCCGCCCCAGGAGTGGACCTACGCAAAGGCCCACCGCTGCACCAAGGAGGGGTTGGGCAGCGCTGGTACACAAGGAAACATGACCTACGGATTCAGCTCTCGTCTTGGACTTCGCCAGCGGAACGCCGGGTCTCTCGCCCGATACTCCGGAGCACGTTCTCCTCAGGCTCGACCAGGTCAACGATCCGGCCGATCCGCGTGGTTGCGGGCATATCGGCATATAGCGAGTCATCGGGAGGGAGACGTCCTCCGGCGTGCACGACGGTTCCTTGAGCCACATCCTGCGTCGTCTTGGTGACGGCGATAAGCGCCGACAGCTGGCATGGGCCATATCCACCCAGCCGACCGCCCAGGGGAACGATCACTTTCCATAGGGCGGCGATGATGTCCTCGGGCTGGGGTCCACTTGCTACATCCGCATCGCTCAGCGTCAGGCTGGCGGCGACCGTCCCGTCCCAGTTCGCCTGCGTAAGCCATGTGCTGCGGTTCGTAGCGATCAGCTCGTCGTTGGCGCCCCAGTGCCGATGCTCTGCGAAGTCAATCAGCGCAGCGTGCGAATCCTGGCGTTGCATCGAATAAACCCCACCATCCGGCCGGCCTCCTGGCCGAAGTCCCAGCATCAGCGACCACGTTGCCTCCATCATCGACTGACGCGTCTCCTGAGTGAACAGCCGAGAAGAAATATCCTCGGTCTCCCGCCCAAGGGGTGCGAGGGCAACCGAAATGCCCACCGACTTCTGGAAGGTCCATCCCGAAGCTTCCAACGCGCGCTCGGCTGCTCGTGGTGCGAGGGCCGCAATCCGAGCGCGAGCTTCAGCCCCTCGCCGGAAAAGCCGGTCGAGCAATGCCGGGTCGTCCACGGGCAGCGTCTCACCCGTCACGCGCTCATAGACCCGCCCCTGCGGCGTCATGCAGGGCGGGACTGCTATTGGCTCGACCCTGACGACGAGTGCAATCTTGCCGCCGTCAACCTTGAAAGTGTCGCTGACCTCGAAGCGTGGGACTGGCTGCAACCCTCGAAGTATCTGGCCGACCCAGAGCCTTGGCTCCTCAGCGGGGACCTCGATACCGTCGAGGCCCCACTTTTCATCTTTGCGACTGGCACCGACGATCAGGTAGCCGCCAATCTGGTTGGCGAAGCCGCAGGCGGCCTTGCACAATGACTCAGGCCGAGGCCGGTTGCCATTCGGGCCTTCGCCCTTTGCCTCCCAGTTGACGCCCTCCTCGTCGGCGTTATTCAGAAACTCTTCGACGTGCGAGTTTCTGAGTTCGGGCCAGGGGACGCCAAAGAGATCGAGCATGCCGGTTAACTATGCCTATGTGGACCGGGGCGCTCTCGGGCTATCCGTTCACGCGGCGAAAAATTGAGATGGCTGCATTCATCAGACTGCAGCATCATCGCCGGCACAGGCGATGTGCAGATGCTCATGCAGCCTCAACAAGGCCGAAGCGACTGTCGAACGTTTCTCGCTGCTCAACGGCAATCGCTTGGGCGAAGCGACTCGCGGTGACTGTCCATCGGTCGAGGAAGCCAACGCTTCCGAGTAGAACGAAGCTGTAGCTGTGCCAGTCCTCGATGAAGCCGACCTGGGCCTGCCACTCGCGATACTCGTCAATCTCGCCATCGTGAGGGTGTAGGCGTAGGGAGATCGTCTTGTAGCGGGCCAGGTGGGTGCGACCGCCAATCGCGTGCTGCGTCTCGCCCTCGTGATCGGTCAGGTCTACGCCGAGGGATTCGGCGAGTAGGTCGCTGGCGAGGATCGCGTCCGCGCCGGTGTCGACTAGGCCATCGAGCATCGTCGTGCTCTCGTCGCCGTTGACGAGAGAGACCTGCACGAAGGGGCGAAGGATCGGCTGGCCGAGCCGCGTCTGTTGCGGGTCCTCCCGATACGGGAAGAGCCAGGGAAACGGCTCTTGGTCAGCCAAGGCCGACGTAGATCGGCTCATCCGCGTGGGGCACGCGGCCGCGCACGACAACGTGGTTTCTGCCCTTGGCCTTTTCCAGCACGACGCGCGGGTCTTTATCGGCGATCACGATCTCGCCGCTGCGGGCGTCAATAGCCACGTACTGGCCCTCATAGCCTCGAAAGTCGGTGCGGATCGGCTCCATGTCTAGAACGATGATAGCTCCCGGTCTCCCGGCACCTTCTGCGTGCGACACCTCACCCCTCTCCCCCGGCACGCCCGTCCCTGCCGACCTAACTGCCCAAAAGCGCCGCGAAGGCGGGCAGTCAAGGGCGCGAAGCGCCCGACCCCTTCAGGGGTTGACGGCCTGCCTTGCGGCGTTAGCCTGCGGGCAGGTCGGCAGGATCCGATTTCCGCCCGCCCAGCCTGAGCCGACTCGTCTTGGGAGACGCCTCGGCTCAGCCACCTTCACCGCCGGTCGGGGTGGACGCGCCTGTGGACGAAGTCGTGGACGAGCAATCCACCCCCGGACCCCCTCCTGATCGCGCTTGGTCGGCGACTTCGCCGCCGACCAAGCGCGATCATGATGTGGTCATGACCCCAGTTGGTCCCCCCAGGGGGTTGACCAACTTAAGAGTGGGGGGTCCGGGGGTGGATTGCGGGGCCGGGGCCAGGGGGCCGGAGGGCCGGGGAACCGTGAGGGAGTAGATACCGGAACCGGGGGACCGGAGGATCGGGGGGCGAAATCTGCGTGCTTGTCGTCTTAATGTCATGTGCAATCTGAGGCCGACAAGCTCTTCGCGAGCGCTCAATATGAGCGCGCGCGAAGCCGTGACCAAGAACTTCTCCGCTACGTGGGCCGACACGGCATCGTGTCCATCGCGCACGTAATGGAGGCGATGGGCGTCGGGCGGACCGCCGCCTATCGCCGCGTGGCGGCGTGCGCAGAGGCGGGCCTGCTTGAGCGCATGGAAGTCCTGCGCTCAGAGCCGACTCTTCTGCGCGCGACGCGCGATGGCCTCGCCTACGCCGGCCTGCCGTTCCCCGTCGCCGAGATTTCGCCCGCAACCGTCACCCACTCGCTGCGCTGCGTCTCTGCTGCGCAGGTGCTCTGCGAGGTGCACGGCCCAGAGCACGTCCTCACCGAGCGCGAGATCGTCTACGCCGAGTGGATCGAGGATCGTCCGCTCGCCAGCGCCACGGTCGGGCTGCTGCCGAACGGAGCGTCGCGGCTTCACCGCCCCGACCTCGCGATCCTCAAAGACGGCGAGGTCGTCTCCATCGAGATCGAGCTAACCGCGAAGTCCCCGCGCCGCCTCGCCAAGATCATGCGCGCCTGGCGAGTGGCGGATTGGGTCGGCAAGGTCGTTTACGCCTGTCCGCCCGGCGGTACCCGCCGTGCAGTCAAGCGGGCGATCAAAGTCGCAGCCGCTCAGGGCAAGGTCGGCGTGGCCGAGGAGGTGCCGTGGTGAAGCTACCGGCACACCAACCAGCTATGCCCGATGCGGCCAAGCGGGCGGGATTCGCCGCTTACCGGCGTTCATTCCGCAACCGGAACCCCGGCTGGGACATCATTCCCGTCAAAGACGAAGGGTCGGATCGTGTTTCGGCGGCGCTGCCGGGGGAGGTCGTCGGGGGCTTCGCCACGCCAAAGGATTCGCGTCCGCTCGGGCGTCGGATCGACGTTCCGACCCCGCCCGCGCGAGCGACGGACCATCACCGCGTTGACCGCCCCCGCAAGGACCGTGCGACGCTCAGCAAGCGGAAGCGCCAGGTAGTCGTCTCGGAGTAGCCGAACCCGGCCGGTAGCGCTACTCGCGTCCTGCACCTGGGCGAGCTTCGCTTCGGCGTCGCGCTCCCCCTTGAGGTAGGCGTCAAGCCAGTCATGCCAAGCCGGGCCGAGCTTCTTGCGAGCGGCGGTGTCCTGCCGAAAGTCCTCAGTTGCGGCGCGGGCCTCCTCGAGCGCGCGCAACGCATCGTCGCGATCAGTGGTGTCGGGAACCGCTTCCGCTTCCTGGTCGAGCCCGTCGAGGAACGCTTCCTCCAGGTATTCATCCAGCGCGTCGGCCTTGATGAGGGCGCGTTCCTGACATTGGCCGCTCGCGTGAGCGCCCCGGCAGCGATACAGGACCTCGCCCTTCGGGCCGGACCCCTTGCTCATCCGGTAGCGGCACCCGGCGCAGCGGGCGACGCCGCTCAGGAGAAGCGCCGGCGGCGTTTTGCGCCCCGTGGCCGTGCGCACCATCTGAGAGGCCCGCCAAAGCTCCTCACTGACCAACGCAGGGTGCGCGTCGCGGTTGACAATCGGATCGCGCCCGTCCACGTTCTGCTTGACGTAACGGCTGGCCTCGCCGCGATAGATGCGGTTCGCGCAGAGACGCTGCACGGTCGCTGCGACCCATTGCCCCTTTTCTTTGGGCGCGACCTCGTTGAGCCACCCGGCGATCTGCGCCCAGGGCTCGCGATTGAGGCCGCGCCGCTCAAAGACCTCGACAGCCAGCGGAGCCTCCGGGCTGGGGATGAGACGGCCGTCCTCGCCTTTGTAATAGCCGAAGTACGGGGCGGGGGAGATGTGCACGCCTCTTTCGATGGCTTTGCGGGCCGAGATGGGCCAGGACTCCTTGATGGTCGCCCGCACGAACTCGGCAAAGACGAACAGCATGTGTAGGAATGCCTGCCCGGCAGGGGTCGAGTAATCCAGCTGTGGCTCGGTCACAGACGCGAAGGCAGCGTTGTGTTGCCCGAGCTCGGCGAGCGTGGTCACGGCTCCCAAAAGGCTCCGGGCAAAGCGATCAGTCTTGTAAACGACGATCCCGCCCGACTCACCGCTGCGAACGCGCTCCATCAGTTCGTTGAAGATCGGCCGATCCATCGTGCCGCCCGAGACGTTCAACTCGTGGGGACGGACGACGACCTCGCGGCTGTTCCGCTTCGCCCAGTCGAGGATGGCTTGCTCCTGCACATCCGGCGAGATGAAGCCCTCGCCTTTACGACCTCCGACCCGGGAGACCCGGACATATCCGTCTAGCGGAAGCCCCTTGTCGGCCGTAACCTTCGCTTTCTGCTCAGCCATTCGCGCTCTCCTCTCGACATAGACAGTTTTGCAGATGTATCCATGTCGAGGTGCGCGATCACGCGGGGCCGGCCGTGAAGTGCCACGACTCAGACGGTACGGCGTTGCCCGGCGGCGGAAGTCCTGCCGTCCTTCCACCGCTGCAGCGCGACCAAAGCGAAGCACCAGCCGAGCGCGACCAGCCATCCGCCCACCACGTCGCTCGGGTAGTGGTAATCGAGGACGAGCAGGCCGACGGAGACGGCGAGAGTGAAGGCGGCGCCGATCGCCGCGGTCGCCGGGCGCAGGCGCGGGCGGCGCAGCCAGAGGGCGAGCAGCGCCGCGAGCACGGTCCAGCCGACCTGGGCGAGGGGGCTGACGAGGCGCTCGACAGCGAAGGCAAAGTCGTTGGCGAAGGTGCCCGGGGAAGCGCGAACCGCGAGCAGGAGGCTCTCGTCCCACCTCGGGACGGGGTCTGCCCAGTAGGCGAGCACGAGCACCGCGGCGAACCCGACGGCGCAGGCGAGCAGGCCCGTGACCGGGTTCCGCCTTGCCGCTTCGAATGCTCCCGTCAAACAAGCCCCTCGTCTGGCCGATCCACGACAATACGTCGATCGCCCTCTCGCGTTGACAGTGGATCGTCCTGACCGGGGTTTCGACCGCCGCCTTCTGGATCGCGCTCGGGATCATCGAGCGCAGCCTGCCGAGCGGCACGCCGGGGATCGTCGCGTTCGAGTTCGTGCGCAACGCCGACCGCGCCGCGCGCTTCCTCAGCGAATGGGGAGCCGACGGCCGCGACTCGGTGCGCCTCTCGTTGATCGTCGACTACGGCTTCATGGCGAGCTACGGCGCCTTCGTCACCCTCGCCGGCCTCGCCACCCGCGACTTTGGCCGCCTGCGCGGCCGCCGAGCGCTCGCCTCGGCCGGGCGCGTGGTCCCATGGTTCGCGGCAGCGGCGGCAGTCTTCGACGCCGGCGAGAACGCCTTCCTGCTGCTGACCGTCGGCGGCAATGGGGGCTCGGCGGCGCCGGTTCTCGCCACCGTCTGTGCGAGCGTCAAGTGGATCCTGATCGTCGTCGCGGTTGCGTACGTGCTCTGGGGCCTGGGCGCTCGACTTCTGCGCGCCAGGGATAGACCGCGGCAGGGCGCCGATTCGCCTACTGAAGACCGTTGACCCGCCGGAACGGGCGAAGGGTGGTTCCGCGGAACCGCTTCCGGGTAGCATCGCGACATGGCCGACCTGACTCACGTCGCGATTGATCAGATCGACGCAATCGACGGCTTCTTCGACGGGATCAAGTTCCATAAAGCCGCCGCCGGACTCGGCGTCAGCGCCTTCGGCATCTCGATCATCGACCTCGCATCCGGCGCGAACGACTACCCCGAGCACGACCACTCAGAGGAGGGGATAGGCGGCCAGATGTTCGCCAAACGCCCCCAGCAACTCGGCCAGGAGGAGGTCTACGCGGCTTTGCGGGGCTCGGGCACCCTCGAAGCCGACGGGGAGCGGTACCCGATCGACGCCGACCACATCGCCCGCGTCGGCCCCGACGTAAAGCGCAAGGTCACCCCGGGTCCGGCAGGCATCCGCCTCCTCGTCATCGGCGCCACCCCCGGCGAGCCGTACGAGACCGGCGGCACGCTGTAGCCGTGCCGCACGCCTTTTAAACTGAGCGCGATGGCTTCCCCCGAGGCGAAGAACCTGGAGGCGATCTCCAAAGCGATCGACCAGCACAACCGCAACTGCCCGTTCCCGGCGGCGGAAGTGCGGATGAACCCCTTTGAGATCGAACGGCTGGGCTGGGAGGAGATCCGCGGATTGCCGGTCGTGCCGGACTCGGCCATCGGCACGGGCCGCTTCCGCATCGTCTGCTCCCAGGAGCTCGACGACACGGGCCTCGAAGAGACCGAGGCGATCGGCCGTGAGCTTGAGACCGTCGCTCCGGCGAATAACTGATGCGCTATGTTGTCTGAGTCGCCCCGGGCCCGCCTCTGACTCTGCAGGGTTATGCGGTCGGGGCCTTTTTGTCGTTGATCGCAGCGCCAACTCAGAAGTCGCGAAGGAAAGCCGGCGGACCATCGGGGTTGGAAACCTCAGTCGGGAACGTCTTGAGCCCGTAAGACGTGATATTTGCCCCCCGCTCGCCGGTAGAGCTTTGGCCTGAGTTCGTGGAGATACCGCCGCTCTGTATTGCCGAACCGATCCGGTTCGATCGCTCGAAACAGGGCGGACGCGGTGATATCGGCGAGCTGGAGCAGTTCAACGGCATTCGGCCCGTCGATACGAAGAGGATGGCCTTCGAAGACTGACCACCGGATGTTAACTCCGCTCGAGGCTTCGAGCGCAACCCGGTAGTCATGGAGCTTGCGCGGCCTGAATCCCTTCAGTTGACTGAACGTCACAACCGCTTCATCGCCGCCCTCTTCATCGACACACCGGGAAATTCGCCCGAGCAGTAACCGTAAAGCCCAGGGGTAGATCGGATTAGGCCGCGCGATACCGGCGGCTTCACGGACGGCATACGGCTGCCCAATCAGATCCTTGTGGATCACCACGTTGGCGATTGAGGCAAGACAAGAGTTCGCCACCTCCTGAACTGCCTTGAGCCGCTTGGAATGGCTGAGCTTGACGAAATGCAAAGCATGCTTGGGGCGCCGGCCCAACGACGATCGGAGGCCTGCGAGTTCCGAACGCAACTGGGCGTCGTTCTCGTCGTAGACGATCACCGCGGACGCGACGAAATATCGAGAGGATCTGGGAGAAAAGCCAAGATCTCCCGCCTCGTCCACATAGGCGCGATACAGCATGTCCGTCCCTGCCTTCCCCTAGGAGTCCTGCCAGACCGACGAGGAAGGGATGGACCGGGGCCGCCTATGGCCGCTTATTTCAGCGGATGCTGCCTGTGAGGGCAGCAGGCGGAGTATCCCGCGACCATCCTTCCCGAGTATCGCACATTAGAGGGCAATTCGGACAGAACATTGCCGCTCAGCGGAACCGTCTTGGGATCTGCTCGGCCAGGCGCTCTCAGACTGAGTTCCAGAAGTCGAGGCCGCTTTCGCTCAGTAGACGCTGGGCTTCGATGTTGAGCTGGGTCAGTTCGCCGGTCCAGATCAGGATGCCCATCGCTATGAGGATCACGCCGCCAACGGCGACGATCGCCGCGTAGTGGCGCTTGACGACGGCGAAGGCGGTGGTCATGCGGGAGAAGGCGAGTGCGGTGAGGATGAAGGGGATCGCCAGGCCGGCCGAGTAGACCGCGAGGAGGAGGGCGCCGTGGGCAGCCGAGCCGGAGAGCGAGGCGGCGGAGAGGATCGCGCCGAGGGTGGGGCCGATGCACGGGGTCCAGGCGATCGCGAAGGCGGCGCCGGCGACGATCGGGCCGCCCTTGCCGGCGCGCTCGAGCAGGCCGTTGACGTGCCACTCGCGGTTGAGTCGGGTGACGAAGAGGGAGGCGACGAAGAGCACGCCCATCGCGATGATCAGCGCCGCCGAGATCTTGGTCAGCAGCTGCTTGTGGTCCTGCAGGGTGGCGCCGACCGCGGTTGCGGTCAGGCCGAGCAGGATGAAGATCGCCGAGAAGCTGGCGACGAAGAGCAGGCTCGGTCCGAGCACGCGGCGCCAGCCGGCGTCGTCGAGCTCCGCGGCCGAGACTCCGCTGACCGCGGAGAGGTAGCCGGGAACGAGCGGCAGGACACAGGGGGAGAGGAAGGAGACGACGCCCGCCGCCAGGGCGGCGAGGATGCCGACCCCCGCGGTCGGGTCGCTGCTCAGCTCGGCGACGATCACGACCGTCCAGGGTACTTGGCCGCCACCGTCGCGAGCCACGCCTAGACTGGCCCGCCACGTCCGCCGATAACTCCAGATCGCCGCTGTTCAACGCCGCCGGAGCGGCTCGCCGCCTGCGTGCCTCGCCGCTGCTCGCCTTCGGACCGAGCGCCGCCGGCCCGGCGCTGCGCCGCGGCGCGCTGGTCGCGATCCCGGTCGGAGCGGCTCTGCTGTGGGAGCTGGGGACCGGTGCCGAGAGCAAGGGGGCGATCGCGACCGGCGCGCTCTTCGTCGGCTTCCCGGGGCTGGACGCACCGGCTCGGACCCGAGCGGCCTGGCAGGCGGCTGTCACCCCGTTTGTCGGGCTCGCGGCCGCGCTGGGCGTGCTCACCGGCCCCTCGGCTCCGCTGTCGGTGGCCGTGATGCTGCTCGTCGGAGCGGCGGCCGGCTACTGTTTTGCCGTCTCGCTGCGGCTCTCGATCGCGGGCCTCTCGGTGGCGCTCGCCCTGGTCGTCTCGCAGGGCCTCGGGATCCCGACGTCGCACACGCTCGAGGCGCTGGCCTTCACCGCGCTCGGCGGCCTGCTCCAGGCGGGCTTCTCGCTCTGTGTGTTCGTCGCCGGCGATCGCGAAGAGGAGGAGGGAGCAGCGGGGTGGAGCAGCGGTGCCGCCCTGCAAGCCCTGCGGGCCAACCTGACCCTGCGCTCGACCAGCGCCCGCCATGCGCTGCGCTTCGGCTCCGCGCTCGCCGCCGGCGTCGCCGCCTACTGGCTGCTCGGTATGGACGAGCACGGCTTCTGGATCCCCCTCACGATCCTCTTCGTGCTGCGACCGGAAGAGGGGGAGACCTTGCACCGCCTGATCCTGCGCGCCGTCGGCACCGCGATCGGTCTCGCCGCGGCCACCGCCCTCTCGTTCTGGCTCAACGGCGACGGCGTCGCGCTCGCCGTCGCCCTGACCATCGCCACCGCCTTCGCTTACGGCCTGCTCACCGTCCAGTACGCGCTGTTCACCGCGGCGATCACCACCTATGCGGTCCTGCTCGCCGACACTCTGGGCGAGCCGGCCTGGCACGCGGCGGGGCAGCGCGCGATCGCGACCGCGATCGGCATCGCGATCGCCGGCGCCGCCTTCCTGCTCTGGTCGAACCCGGGGGAACGGGCGGGGACGGTCGCGCCGCCGGGCCCGGCCCGGTAGATTTCTTGGCCAGCCAGCCAAATTGCCGCGCGCCCGCGGCGCAGACACAGGAGCAGACTTTGAGCAACCGCACGTTCGTGATCGGGGTCGGGATGACCAAGTTCGAGAAGCCCGGCACCAAGGAGGGTGACTACCCGGACTGGGCCAAGGAGGCGGGGGAGAAGGCGCTCGCCGACGCCGGCATTCCCTACACCGACGTCGAGCAGGCCTACGCCGGCTACTGCTACGGCGACTCGACCTACGGCCAGCGGGCGCTCTACCAGCTCGGCCTGACCGGGATCCCGGTCGTCAACGTCAACAACAACTGCTCGACCGGCTCCTCGGCGCTGTTCCTCGCCCGCCAGGCGGTCAAGGGCGGCCTCGTCGAGTGCGCGATGGCGCTCGGCTTCGAGAAGATGGAGCCGGGCTCGCTCGGCGTCAAGTACACCGACCGGACCAACGCGCTCGACAAGCACGCGATGCGGATGTTCGAGATCCGCGACCCCGAGCAGTCGCCGCCGGCGCCGCAGATGTTCGGCAACGCCGGCCGCGACCACATGCAGAAGTACGGCTCGACCCCCGACCACTACGCCTGGATCGGCTGGAAGAACCACAAGCACTCGGTCAACAATCCGTACGCCCAGTTCCAGGACGAGTACACGCTCGAGGACATCAAGGCGGCGAAGATGATTCACGAGCCGCTGACCAAGCTGCAGTGCTCGCCGACCTCCGACGGCTCGGCCTGCGCGATCGTCGCCTCCGAGCGCTACGTCGAAGAGCGCGACCTGGGCGGGCAGGCGATCGAGATCGCCGGCCAGTCAATGGTCACCGACCTCAGCTCGACCTTTGCCGAGGACACCGACTGCATGAAGATCGTCGGCTCGGACATGTCGAAGCAGGCGGCGAACGAGGCCTACGCCGAGGCCGGCGTCGTTGCCGACGAGGTCGACGTCTGCGAGCTGCACGACTGCTTCAGCGCCAACGAGCTGATCACCTACGAAGCGCTCGGCTTCGCGGCCGAGGGGGAGGCGCACAAGCTGGTCGAGGAAGAAGCGACCACCTTCGGCGGCAAGGTCGTCGTCAACCCGTCTGGGGGGCTGATCTCGAAGGGTCATCCGCTCGGTGCGACCGGGTTGGCGCAGTGCTCGGAGCTGACCTGGCAGCTGCGCGGGGAAGCCGACAAGCGACAGGTAGAGGGCGCCAAGACCGCCCTACAGCACAACATCGGCCTCGGCGGCGCCGCCGTGGTCACCGTCTACAAGCCGGCGGCCTAGGAGGGCGCACCGGCGGGAGGAGGGCCCGATGGCGAAGGACAGACGCTCACTCAGCGGCAAGGTCGTGGCGATCACCGGGGGCGCCCGGGGAATCGGCAAGGCGACGGCGGCGGCGCTGGTCCGCAAGGGCTGCCGCGTCGCGATCGGGGATCTCGATCTGGCGCTCGCGGAGCAGACCGCGGCGGAGCTGGGCGGCGGCACGATCGCCGCTGCGCTCGACGTCACGGATCGCGCCTCCTTCAGCGCCTTCCTCGACGAGGCCGAGCGCCAGCTGGGGCCGCTCGACGTCGTCGTCAACAACGCCGGGATCATGCCGGTGACGCCGTTCGCCGAGGAGTCGGTCAACTCGATCAAGCGCCAGCTCGATATCAACGTCTTCGGCGTGATCACCGGCATGCAGCTGGCGATCGAGCGGATGCGGCCGCGCGGCTCCGGCCACATCGTCAACCTCGCCTCGCAGGCCGGCAAAGGCGGCTTCCCGGGGATCGCCACCTACTCGGGCACCAAGCACGCCGTGGTCGGGGTCAGCGAGGCGGTGCGGGCGGAGCTGCGCGGCAGCGGCATCGAGATCGCCTGCGTGATGCCGACGGTGGTCAACACCGAGCTGACCTCGGGCGTCGGCCAGAAGATGATCAAAGCGGTGGAGGCCAGCGACGTGGCCGACGAGATCGTCGACGCGCTCGAAGTGCCGCGCTTCGACGTCTGGGTGCCGCGCGCCAACGGCGGCCTGTTCAAGGTCGTCGCCCTGTTCCCGCGCCCCTGGCGCGAGGCCCTGGGCCGCTTCATGAAGGTCGACAAACTGATGACCGAAGTCGACCACGGCGCCCGCCAGGCCTACGAGGAGCGCGCCGCGCACAGCGAGCCGGGGCTCGAGCAAGAGGCCGAGCCCGCGCATCGCGACGCCGCGTAGAGGCTTCGCGACGACCCGCGCGGCGGGCGCGCAGCCGCCGCGCGGTGCAACCTGATTTCGCGGGAAGGGGGGAGAGGTTGTAGGCCCCCGGCCCTTATCCGGGCGTGGAGACCGGACGCACCCCCGTAAATGCTTTTGGAAATATCCAACACGGGTCTGTACGATGAGGCCCAAGCATCCGAAGAAGGAGATCGAGGTTGCGCTCAAGCGAGCCGAAACGCAAGGTTTTAGAGTGCTTGCCCCCCGGGGGCACTGGGGCATTCTCGTCTGCCCAGGGGCACCGGACGACCACTGCCGATTCTCGGTCGGCGGAACCCCTCGAAGTCCGACGACACACGCAAAGCGCATATTGCGGTGCATCGACCAATGCCCACACAAGTGAACGCCATGCCTGAAGGTCACATCTTCACTATCTGCTTTCACGTACCCGGGGCCACCGACGGTGGCGACCAGTCCGTGCGCGCTTACGACGACCCCGGTCTTCAAGATCTCGGTCTTTATCTACCCATCGGGAATGACGGCAACTTCAAAGCCGAATTCGAACGGCCCGCGTCAACGTTCGCCGACGCCGTCATCAGCGCCCTGAGCGACCTACAGCGAGTCTTTCCCGAGGCTGAGCTGGTCCGGGTCGAGCCTGACGATCTGATTACGATCTCCGGAATCGCCGAGCGCCTGAATCGGAGCCACGAGAGCATCCGTCTGCTGGTCCGGGGCCAACGCGGCCCGGGTGGCTTCCCAAGGCAAGCGAGCGCACCGGGGGCGAAAACGCAGGTCTGGCGCTGGCACGAAGTGGTTGACTGGTTCGAGCAGAAGATGGACGTGAGGGTCCCCAACGCCGAGCATGCGAAGTTCCTGGCGATGATCAACGACCTTCTCCACCTGCGCCTCGCCGCTCCTACCGTGATCGACAACCGGCGGACCGCGTCGGCGATGGCGGCGCTCCTTCCCAAAGAGCTTGTCGCGTAGGCATGACGATGGGACGGATCTACGACGCGACCTGGGGGCGGCTGTTCGCGGCGATGTACGACCGCGGCCTCAAGGGCACTGAGGATGCAGGGCTGCGTGAGATGCGGCGGGAAACGCTGGCGGCGGCGACGGGCCGGACGATCGACCTCGGCGCCGGCACGGGCGCGAACATCGGCCTCTATCCGGACTCCGTCACGGATCTGGTCCTCGCCGAGCCAGACCCTCACATGAGCAAGCAGCTGGGGCAGAAACTGGCTCAGTCCGGCCAGAGCGCGGAGTTGATCGAAGCGAGCGCCGAACGACTGCCCTTCGAGGACTCGAGCTTCGATACCGCGGTCTTCACGCTCGTCCTCTGCACGGTGCCAAACCCGCAAGCGGCGCTAACCGAGGCAGCGCGAATCCTCAAACCGGGAGGCAAGCTGCTCTTCGTGGAGCATGTTCGCGCAGAAGACGCCGGCCTGGCGCGCTGGCAAGACCGCCTCGAAAAGCCCTGGCGCTTCCTTGCCGACGGCTGCCACTGCAACCGCGACACCGTGGCAAACATCGAAGCCTCGCCGCTGATCGTCGAGCAAGTCGCGCACGGGCGCCTACCGAAGGCGCCGCCGCTGGTCCGACCCCTGGCACGGGGCACCGCTCTTCGCCGCTGACGGACTTTGTGGGGCTATCACCCCCACAAAGTTGCGCCCAAAGGGCTCAGCGCTTGAACTCAACGCACGATAATGGTGGTTATGTCAACCTGGCCGCGAAAGGCTCATCTGACTGCGTCGATTGCTTCTTCGATCGCTTCCGAGGAGCCTGGCGTGCCCAGCGTTTCCAGCCCATTTGAGCCTGGGCCTTCGACGGCGAATGAGGGCGTGCCGGTGAAGCCGAGCTTTTCGGCTTCCGCCGTCGTGGCTTCGACTTCTTTGATCGTCTGCGGAGCCTTGCGTTCCCGGTTCCACTTGGCGATATCCGGCACGCCGGCGCCGCGGGCGATTTCGGTGAGGAATTCGTCGGTCACATAGCTGGCGGTCTCCAGGCCCTGGTTTCGGTAGAAGAGCTCGATGAAGTTCCAGCCGCGCCCCTGCTTACCGGCGGCGATCGCGGCGGCGCCGGCCGGCGTCGATTCCGCGTCGATGATCGTGAAGTTCTTGAACTGGATCTTGGCTTCACTGCTGCGCACCTTCGAGTCGATCACGTCCGGGACGATTTCTTCCGAGAACGCTTTGCAGACGGGGCACTTGAGGTCGCCGAACTCATCAAGCGTCACCTTGGCGCTCGGTTCCCCGAGCACGAGGCCGTTCTGGGGAATCCCCTTCAGCTGCTTGGCGACCAGACCCACGTCCTCGAGGTTCGTGTCGCCGCCGCTGGTCTTGTTCGCGCTGATCACGATCAGGACCAACACGACGGCGACGACGAGGAAGACGGCGGCGCTGCCGATCTGGAGTAGTCGCTTGCGGCGCTCTCCCTGCTCGCTTTCGCTTTCAGCCCGCAGTCGCTCTTCGCGCCGCGCTTCCCTGGAGTTCTTGCCGCTCATGCCGGTTTCCCAACGTAGCCAACCATGCGGATGGCGTTGAGGCCGAAGAGGATCGTCATCAGCGTCGCGCTCGCCACGCACCACTGGCAGATCGCTTCGATCTTGAACAGCTCCAGATAGGTGAGGTAGACGCTGTAGCCGAAGCCGACCAGGGAGACGCCAAAGCCGACCATCCGGGCCGCGTCTCCGCGCAGCAGCGACGCCGCCAGCAAAAGCACGTAGCCGACGATGCCAAAGGCGGCGATGTTGACGCCGAGCAGATGCGAGTAGGTGCTGTTGGCGACGGTCTCGCAGCCGCCCCCGCCGGCGATGCAGACCGGCGAGCCGCCGCCCGAGTCGGCGATCGTGATGTAGGTGGCGACTCCGATGCCGAAGGCGGCGACGAAGGTCGCGATCATCCGCAACGTTCCCTCCGCGGGCAGTTTCATCGCCGCAACCGTATTCGACCCGCCTTCAGCCGAGCTAAGCGGGGCCGTCTCAACTCAATTCCGCGCCGAAGGTCGCGATCTCGCGGGAGAGCTTGCCGCCCTGCCAGGCGAGCGGCGATTCTCCCTCCGCCTCGCCGGTGAGCCGTGCCTGTGGGAGGCGTTCCGCGTAGGCCTCGGCAACCTGCCGCGGGTGCCCGGGGTCGGCAGCATCGTGGCTGGCGACGACGAGCGCGGGCACCTGCAGCGACTCCAGCTCCGCCATCTCACCGAACGGCCGCGAGCGCGGCACCTGGCGCAATGCCTCCACCAATGCCTGCGGGTGGCGCTGGCGTAGCAATCGCTCGCGGGTGAAGCGCAGCACCGAGTCGCGCCAGGCCGGGTCGGCTCCCTGGTTGCGGTCGATGTAGTCGACGAAGCCGTCCACCCCACCACTCTCCAGCGCCGCCGCGAGCCCGTCCCAGTAGGCCAGCGACTCGGCCGAGATCTCACCCGTGTAGGTCGGCCCGACGATGACGAGGCCGCTGAGGCGCTCGGGATGCCGCAGCGCGTAGGCAACCGCGGTGTGGGCGCCCATCGAGTGGCCGGCGAGGACGAACGGCGCGTCCCCGGCCGCCGTCGCAACCACCGCCTCCAGGTCGCCGACCAGCTCCGGGTATCCATAACCCTGGCCATCGGGGGCGGGATCGGACTTCCCATGGCCGCGCGCGTCATAGGAGACGACGGCGTGGCCGGCCCGCTCCAATGCCCGCGAGCCGTGCACGACGTAGCGGCGGGTGGCGGTGATCCCATGACAGAGGACGACCGCTGTCCCCTCCCCTCCCACCTCGCCCCGGATCGCCGGGCGCTCGCCGGCGACGAACAACCGCGGCTCGTCCGGCATCAAGCGATTGCCGCGACGGCCTCTTCGATGTCGCCGACGGTCTCGTAGCTGAGCCCGGCGAGCGTCACCTTGCGGTGGCGGATGACCCCCTCCTCGTCGATGACGAAGACCGCCCGCCGCACCATCGGCCCGGCGACGATGCCGTAGGCCTTGGCGACCGCCTTGTCCTCGTCGGCCAGCAGCGGCACGTTGAGGCTCTTCTCTTTCGTGAAGCGCTCGTGGGAGTCGACCGACTGCGGCGAGATGCCGAGCACCTCGGCGTCGATCGCGTCGAGGCGGTCGCCTTCGTCGCGATAGGAGCAGAACTGCTTGGTGCAGACCATCGTGAAGTCGCCCGGGTAGAAGGCGAGAACCACCTTCTTCCCGCGGTAGTCGGAGAGCTTGTAGGTCTTGCCACCGGTGCCCGGCAGCTCGAAGTCCGGTGCCGCGTCTCCCACGTCAGCCTTCGCCATGGGCAGAAGGTTAGTGCAGCGGCGAGGTCAACCGTGTTCGATCGAGACCTTTTCGATCAGGACGGTCTGTTTCGGTTTTTCGGTTTCCGGGTTGCCGAGCTTGCCAATCCGTTCGACCACGTCGAAGCCCTTGTCGACCTTGCCGACCAGGGCGTATTCGGGCGGCAGGCCGGCATCGGCGGAGAGGACGACGAAGAACTGGCTGCCCGAGCGCCCCGGCGGCTCGGCCGAGCTCTTCGCCATCGCGACGACGCCTTTGGTGTAGGCGAGGTTGGCGGGCGGCTTCTCGTCGACGCTGTAGCCCGGGCCACCGGTGGTGGCGTTGACGGGGCTACCGCCCTGGACGACGAATTCGGGCATGACCCGGGGGAAGGTGAGATCGTCGTAGAAGCCTTCGTCGGCGAGGAAGGCGAAGGAGTTGGCCGTCTTCGGCGCCCGCGTCGTGTCGAGCGCGATTTCGAACGTGCCGCAGCTGGTTTCGACCACCGCGGTCGCCTTCTGTCCCTTGGAGAGAACCTGCTTCGGCGCCTTGAAGCTGACCGTCTTCGGCCGCGGCGCTTCGACCTGCTTGCATGCCGAGCTGCCTGCCGTGGTACTCGAGTCGCTGCCGCCGCCGCGAGAGATCAGGATCGCCGCAACGACGCCGGCGGCAATCAGCGCGAAGACGCCGAGCGCGATCCACTTCCTGCGTTCCTCCCGAAAACCGTCCATCGCGGCGAGATCCTAGATGATCGGTGGGTGCCCTCGCCTTCGCTGATCGCGCTTGCCGCCGCCGTCCTCCGCGTGCCGACCAGGCCCGAGCGGGTTCTCGAGATCGGCTGCGGCGACGGCGAGGCGGTGCTGTTCCTGACCCGCGAGTACCCCTCGGCCCGGGTGCGCGGTGTCGATTCCTCCGCCGAGGCGATCGGCGAGGTCGTCGCGCGGATCGGGCTCGATCCGGAGGGGCGGGTCGCCTTCAAGCAGGGCAAGTCGCGCGCGCTGCCCTTTCCCGACGGCTTCTTCGACCTCGTTACCCAGGCCGGCGGGCCTCTGCACCCAGGTGAGATTGCACGGGTGCTGCGCCCGAACGGCTACCTGGTGTTGGTTGGGGGGTGGCGCTGGTTGGACTGGCGCCTGGGAAGCCATGACTTCGTCCCGGTCGAGAACGGCGAGGCGGAGGGAGAACGCTTCCACGTCCTGCGCCTTGACGCCACCGAGCCGCCGCCCGAATAGGCTGCCGCAGGCGATGCGAGTCGATGGGATGCCTCTGGCGCTGCTGGTCAACCCGGCCTCGGCGCATGGGCGCACGCTGAAGCTGTTGCCGCGGCTCGAGCGGGAGCTGGACGCGCGCCGCGTCCCCTTCCGGGTCGAGCGCACGCGTGGCCTGGAGGACGGGGTCGAGCGAGCGCTGCACGCCGCCGAAGCGGACGAGATCCCGGTCGTGGTCAGCGGCGACGGCCTGATCGGAGCGATCGGCGGCGCCCTCGCGGGCTCGGACGTCCCGCTGGGGATCGTGCCTGGCGGCCGTGGCAACGACCTGGCGCGGGTGCTCGGCATCCCCACCGACCCGGCGGCCGCCGTCGCCATGCTCGCCGCCGGGCAGACCCGCCGCATCGACGTCGGCGAGGTCAACGGCAAGCGCTTTCTCGGCATCGTCAGCGTCGGCTTCGACTCGGAAGCAAACCGGCTCGCAAACGAAACCAAGTGGCTACGCGGAAATCTCGTCTACGCCTACGCCGGCCTGCGCACGCTGTTTGGCTGGAAGCCGGCCCGCTTCACGATCCAGGCAGGCGAGCGGCGCGAGCGGTTCACCGGCTACTCGGTCTCGGTCGCCAACAACAAGGCCTTCGGCGGCGGCATGTTCATCGCCCCCGACGCCGATCTGAGCGACGGCGAGTTCGACGTGGTCACGGTCGGCGAGCACGGCAAGCTGCGCTCCCTGGCTATCCTGCCGATGGTGTTCAAGGGCACCCACGTCGAGGAGGACGAGGTGCGGGTGTTTCGCGCCTCGCGCCTCGAGTTGAGCGCGAGCCGTCCGTTCCCCGTCTACGCCGACGGCGAGCATTTGACCGATCTTCCAGCCAAGCTGCGGGTCCTGCCGCGGGCGCTGAGCGTGATCGTCCCAGCGCAGGCCGAGGAGTGAGCGGCGACGGAGGCGGGGCACTGTTCGGCGCCAAGCGCCTCGCCGCGCGCGCGGTAGGCGCCGCCAGCCGGGCGAGCGGCCGCGGCGGTGGAACGACGCTGCCGGGGCGGTTGCTGCTGCGACTCGACCGGCATTCGATTGCCCGTCTCGGCTCGCGGCTCGACGGTGGCGTCACCCTGGTCAGCGCCACCAACGGCAAGACGACGACGGCAGGCATGCTGGCGGCCCTGCTCGCGGCCGACGGCCGCGTGCCCGTCCACAACCGGGCCGGCTCGAACATGACCTGGGGGATCGCCACGGCGCTGCTCGAGCAGCGCGGCCACGAGGGCCTGTTCGAGGTCGACGAGGCCTGGCTGCCGCGGGTGGCGGCCGAACTCGATCCCTCGCTGGTCGTGCTCGGCAACCTCTTTCGCGACCAGTTAGATCGCTACGGCGAGACCGAGGCGCTGGCCGACGCCTGGGCGAAGACGGTTCGACCGACGGGCGGGGCGCACCGGCTTCGCCCTCAACGCCGACGACCCGCTGATCGCCGACCTCGGCCGCGACGAGATGGGAAACCCGCGCGAGGGGATCGTCTATTTCGGCATCGACGACGAGGCCCAGGCGCTGCCCGAGCTGCAGCACGCCTTCGACGCGAAGCACTGTCGCCGCTGCGGCCACCCCTATGCCTACGAGCGTGCCTTCCTCGCCCACCTCGGCCACTACTCCTGCCCCAACTGCGGCGCGAGGCGACCGCAACCGGAAGTGAGTGCGACCCGGATCGAGCTGCATGGGATGAGTGGCTCTTCGCTGACGGTCCAGACGCCGCGAGGCGCGCTGGCGATCGAGCTGCCCCTGCCCGGCCTCTACAACGTCTACAACGCCCTCGCCGCGATCGCCGCCGCATTGGAGCTGGGGATCGCGGCGCAGCGGATCGCGCCGGCGCTGAGCGAGATGCGCGGCGCCTTCGGGCGAGTCGAGACGATCGAGATCGCCGGCAAGCGGATCTCGATCCTGCTGGTCAAGAACCCGGCCGGGGCCAACGAGGTCCTGCGCACGCTGAAGCTCGAGGCCGCCGGCGGCCAGATCGACCTCTGGATCGCCCTCAACGACCGCATCGCCGACGGTCGCGACGTCTCCTGGATCTGGGACGCCGACTTCGAGCTCTTGGCGGGCGCCGTCCGCCGGGTCGTCTGCGCAGGCACCCGGGCGCCGGAGATGGCCCTGCGGCTGAAGTACGCCGGCTGGCCCGAGGACTCGATCGCGGTCGAGCCGGGGATCGAGTCCTCGCTCGACCGGGCCGTGGCCGAGGCACCCGAGCGGCTCTTTGCCCTGCCCACGTACACGGCGCTGCTCGAGTTGCACAGGGTGCTGTCGGGGCGCGGGCTCACCAAGGACTTCTGGCGATGAACGGCGAGGGACAAAGGCCATGGCGGGCGGGTCCTGTCACGGGGGAAGGGGGGCGCTGCGGGCGGGCCACGGTCCGTCCTCGACCCCCCCTTCCCCCATGCCACCCGCCCGAGATTCGTCTGTTGTCTGGCACGACGTGGAGTGCGGGGCGTATGCGGCGGATCTGGCGCTGTGGGAGGAGCTGGCCGGGGAAAGGGTGCTGGATCTTGGTTGTGGGACGGGGCGCGTTGCGTTGCATCTCGCCCGTCGGGGGCATCGGGTCACCGCACTCGATGCCGAGCTTGCTTTCATCGAGGTACTGGAGGAGCGTGCCGGGGAGCTTCCGGTTGCCGGCGTAAACGGCGATGCGCGGGCATTCAACCTCGGTCCCGAGTTCGATCTCGTGCTCGCGCCCATGCAACTGCTGCAGCTGTTCGGCGATGCGAACGAGCGCGAACGGTGTCTTGGCTGCGTCGCCGCGCACCTGGCGCCCGACGGGGTTGCCGCGTTTGCGATCGTCGAGAGCATTCCCGATCCGGTCGAGGGGCCCCCTCCCCTGCCCGACACGCGCGAGGTTGACGGCTGGGTCTACTCGAGCCTGCCGATCGAGGCGGGGATCGACGCCGGCATGCTGCGCGCCCGCCGCCTGCGCCAGACGGTCTCGCCGGACGGAGAGCTGAGCGAGGAGCTCGACGAGATACTGCTGAGGATGCTCGACCGCCCGACCCTGGAGCGCGAGGCGCAAGCCGCCGGGCTGCGGCCCGCGGGCGTGCGCGCCGTCCCCCCCTCCGCCGACCACGTCGGCTCGACCGTCGTCCTGTTCGGGAAGGACTCCTGATGGAGCTTCGCCTGCTCGCCCTCTATCCGGACCAGATGAACATCTACGCCGACCGCGGCAACATCCTCTTCCTGCAGCGGCGCTGCGAGTGGCGTGGAATCGGGTTCGCCCACGCCACCGCCGGGCCCGGCGACGCCATCGACCCCGGGGCGCACGACCTGCTCTACCTGGGTGGCGGCCAGGACCGCGACCAGCGGGCGGTCGCCGCAGACATGGTCGCGAGCAAGCGCGAGGCTTTGGCGGCGGCGGTCGACGACGGTGCCGTCCTGCTCGCCGTCTGCGGCGGCTACCAGCTGCTCGGGCACAGTTACCAGCTCGGCGAGGAGCGCCTGCCGGGGCTCGGGCTGGCCGATCTGGAGACCGTCCGCGAGCCGGGCGAGCGGCTGATCGGCAACGTCGCGATCGAGGCCGACCTCGGCGACGGCCCGCGGACGATCGCCGGCTTCGAGAACCACGGCGGGCGTACCTACCTGGGCGACGACGCCACCCCGCTCGGCCGCGTGCTGAAGGGCTCAGGCAACAACGGCAAGGACGGCTTCGAGGGCGTCCGCCGCGACAACCTGATCGGCACCTACCTGCACGGTCCGCTGCTGCCGAAGAATGCCTGGCTCGCCGACCACCTCATCGCCCTCGCCCTCGAGCGGCGATACGGCTCGGCGCCGGACCTCGAGCCGCTGAACGACACGCTGGAGCTCGCCGCCGAGCGGTGCGCCCGCACTATCGCCCTGCGCAACTGAGTGCCGAAGAACCGGTTCGGGTAGACAGTGGAGATGCGACCGAACAGACGCGTACAGAGCGTCGCGCTGGGCCTGCTGGTCGCGCTTGTGGCATGCGCAGCGACGGCTTCGCCATCCACGGCTGCACCGAGTTGTGCGGAAGGGCCGCAGAAGATCGGCGACACCGTTGTCGGCACGCCGTGCAGCGACGTGATTCACGTTCCCGTGGATGTCAGCTCAGTTCGGGGAGGCGCAGGCGACGACACGATCATCGCCGCCCCGATCACCGCGGGCGCCCCGTGCACCGGTGAGTGCCGCCACCTCGGCGTCGGCAGCCAGACCTTCAACGGTGGCCCGGGCAACGACGTCATCTTCGGCGATCGGGGCAACGACCGGCTGAATGGCGGCGAAGGCGAAGACAGCCTCTACGGCGGCATCGGCGACGATGAACTGAAGGGCGGGCCCGGCAACGACCTGCTCTCCGGCGGCTTCGGCGCCGACTCGATCGACGGCGAATCCGGCGATGACTTCGTGCGCGGGGACGCAACCCTCGACCACATCGTCGACAGCGGTGGCGACAGCGGCGACACGCTGAGCTACGCGACCGGCATAACGCCGGGATTCTCGGACCACCCCGGCGAATACCCGGTCTTCTCCGGCTACGCCAACTTCCCCAGCCACAGCGGCGAGCGTGGCGCCTACATCAACCTGAACGAAGAAATCGGTGACAACGGCGTCGCCCCGGACGGGGGCGGCCTCGACGAAGACGTTCGGGGATCCGACTTCGAGACGATCGTCGGCACGCCCTTCTCCGACTTCATCGTCGGCACCTCCAACGCCGAGACGATCTACGGCGGTGGCGGCGCCGACGTGATCCTGGGTGGCGGGGGCGGCGACACGATCTTCGGCGGAGCCGACGGCGACCACTGCGCGGAAGCGGCCGCGGAAACCTCATGCGAGAACGTCGGCGGCGGCGTCGCTCCCCGCGACCAGGGCGAAGTGAGCGTCGGCGTCATGGCGCCGGAGGAGGGCTCGAATCCCGGCCTCTACCTCACCGGCAGCAGCGGCAACGACTCAGTGATTGCGACCTATTCGACTAGCGCCAAGAGCGTCACCTTCGAGCTCAACGCCGGCACGTTCGACCCAGAATCAGCCGGCGTAGGCGCCTGTGAGCTCCCGGAGGCGGGCAAAGCGGTCTGCGAATTGAGCGAAGCCCCCGACTCGCTCGTCCTTGCGGGCATGGGCGGCAACGACTCGCTGAGCACCTCCGGCTTCCCCGACACGACCTCCGTGGTCGAGACCGGGGGCGCCGGAGACGACACCCTGACCGGCGCCGACGAAAGCGAAGACGTGCTCGCCGACGGCCCGGGCGACGACACCCTGAACGGCGAGGGCGACGACGACGCCCTGCTCAACAACGAAGGCGAAGACGCGGTCGACGGCGGCACCGGCAGCGACCTCTTCCTCTCCAACTCGATCTGCGACGGCGACACGATCTACGGCGGCGATGGCGACTACCGCGACAACGCCTCCTGGACGAAACTCGGCGAACCCGTCGCCGCCAGCCTCGACACCGGCCTGGTCGGGCGTCCGGTGGGCGGACAGCCGGACTGTACGGGCGGCGGCCAGTTCGACCACCTGCAATCGATCGAGGACCTCGAGGGCACCCGCTTCGGCGACTTCTTCTACGGCGACGGCGCGAACAACCAACTCCTCGGCCATTTCGGCCCCGACACCTACTATGCGCTCGCCGGCGAAGACACGATCCTCGCCAACTCCGCCGACTCCGACCTCGTCATCGATTGCGGCGGCAACGCCCGCGACACCGCCTTCATCGACCGCCCCACCAGCAGCTACCAGGACCCGGCTCCAGTCGGCTGCGAGAACGTCTTCGAAGCGGACCCCAACAGCTTCCGGCCTCCCGAAGCGCCGATCGGTCAGATCTTGCCCCCGGTCCAACCGCCATCCACCCAGCCGCCCTCGAAGAAGAAGCCGGTGCAACGCGACAGGACCCCACCGCGCACCAGCTTTCTCCACCGCCCCGCCAGGATGGTGCTCGCCAGGCGCAGGTTCCGCTCGGTCAGCTTCGCCTTCGCCGCCAACGAGGCCGGCGCGACCTTCCGCTGTCGGCTCGACAGGGGCTCGTTCAAGCCCTGTCGCTCGCCTCGCCGCTACCGCCTATCGCTCGGTCGGCACAGACTGCGGGTATTCGCGATCGACCGCGCTGGCAACCGCGACCGCTCCCCCGCCCGGTTCTCCTTCCGGATCAGGCGCCGTTAACGGCCGCTGGAGCCGAAGCCACCGTCACCGCGGCTCGACTCGCTGAGCGACTCGACCTCGACCGGCTCGGCAAGCGCAATCGGAGCGATCACAAGCTGAGCGATCCGGTCGCCGGGCTCGACCCGAAAGGTCTCAGCCGGGTCGGTGTTCAGCAACAACACCCGCACTTCACCCCGGTAGCCAGCGTCGATCAGCCCAGGACTGTTGACAAGAGCAATCCCATGATCCCTGGCGAGCCCCGACCGCGGCAGCACCAACCCCGCATGCCCCTCAGGAATCTCCACCGCAACCCCGGTACCAACCCCCCACCGCTCCCCCGGCCCCAAATGAGCAGCCTCACAAGCGTAGAGATCAACACCAGCATCTCCCTCATGCGTACGCACTGGAACCCGCGCCCCGTCTTTCAGCTTGGCAACCCGAAGCTCCACGGCGCGCACCCTACAGCGCCACGCGAGGCGGGGTCGGGGGTGTCCGGGCGGGCAGCGGCGTCCTCTTTTTCGCCCACCGCTCGGCGAGAGGCGCAGACGCGACACGCAAAAAACCCAGCAACCGCCCGGACACCCCCGACCCCGGCCCACCCCAGCAACCGCCCGGGCACCCCCGACTCCCGCCCCTCCTTACGCAGCGTCAGCAGTGCGCAAGTCGTCAAACCGGTGCAACTCGACCACCGGCACTCGCGCTCGCACCAGCACGCCATCCTCCCGCTCAGTCCGGATCAAATCGCCGGCCACCTCGTGCAGCTCGTGCAACCGCGCCCCCTCGCTGTACGGGACGAGCAGCTCGACCTCGGCCAGGGTGTCTTCGAATGCCCGCTCGACCCGCTCCCGCAGTGCCTCGATTCCCTCTCCGGTGAGAGCGGAGACCAGGACCGCGCCCGGGTGGCGCAACAGCGCCTCGCCGCGCTCGTCCTCGTCGAGCAGGTCGGCCTTGTTGAGCACGAGCAGGCGCGGCTTGTCGCCCGCGCCGATCTCCTCCAGCACCGCGTTGACCGCCTGCAGATCGGCCAGGCGCCGCTCCTCGGGCGCCGCCGCGTCGACGACCTGCAGGATCAGGTCGGAGAGGACCGTCTCCTCCAGGGTCGCCTTGAAGGCCTCGACCAGCTGGTGGGGCAGCTTCTCGATGAAGCCGACCGTGTCGGTGAAGAGGAAGTCCCGGCCGGAGAGGGCGACGCTGCGCGTGGTCGGGTCGAGCGTGTGGAAGAGCCTGTCCCCCACGCCGACCTCCTCGCTGCCGGTGAGCGCGTTGAGCAGGGTTGACTTGCCGGCGTTGGTGTAGCCGGCGAGGGCGACCCTCGGAAGCGACGACTGCTCCCGCCGCGCCCGCATCACACCGCGGTTGCGCTCCAGGCGACCCAGCCGGCGGCGCAGCGCCGCGATCCGGTCGCGGGCGAGGCGGCGGTCGGTCTCGATCTGGCTCTCGCCCGGACCCCTGGTGCCGATGCCGCCGCCGAGGCGCTCGAGGTGGGTCCAGAGGCCCCGCATCCGCGCCAGGTTGTACTCGAGCTGAGCCAGCTCGACCTGGAGCTTGCCCTCGGCGGAGTGGGCGTGGTCGGCGAAGATGTCGAGGATGACGGCGGTGCGGTCGATCACCGGCACGCCCAGCGCGCTCTCGAGGTTGCGCTCCTGTCGGGGGGCGAGCTCGTCGTCGCAGGCGGCAAGGTTCGCGTCGCAGGCGGCGATCTGCTCCTTGACCTCGGCCAGCTTGCCGCGGCCGAGGTAGCGGTCGGGGTCGGGCTTGGCACGCTGCTGGACCGCCTCGCCCGCGGTCGCGACGCCGGCGGTGCGGAGCAGTTCCTTCAGCTCTCCGAGCGGGTCGCCGTCCTCGCTGCCGTCGGCGATGCCGATCGCCAGGGCTCGCTGTCGGGCGCGCGGATTGGAGACGCCGGCGCCATTGGCGGCGTGGTGCGTCTGCTTGTTGCGCCCGTTCCTGGATCGATCCACTCGGCTTGATTGTAGGCGTCAGGATTTCCTGGATAGGCTTAGCGACCGTGAAGGTCTTCGTGACGGGAGGAACCGGCTTCATCGGCGGCACCGTCGTCCGCCAGCTGCGTGCGCGCGGCGACGACGTCGTCTGCCTCGTTCGCAGCCCCGAGAAGGCGGCGAAAGTGACTGCCCTGGGCGCCACGCTGGTGAGCGGCGACCTCGGCGACGCCGAGGCGATCCGCGGCGGCATGGAGGGTTGCGACGCGGTCATCCACGCCGCCGCGATGTACGAGGTCGGAATCCCCGCCAAGCAGCACCCGGCGATGTGGGAGGCCAATGTCGCCGGCACCGAGCGGGTCTTGAAAGCGGCGCTCGAGGCGAAGATCCCGAAGCTCGTCTACGTCTCGACCTGCGGCGTCTTCGGCAACACCCACCAGAAGGTCGTCGATGAGACCTACGAGCACCCCGGCAAGGAATTCACCTCCTACTACGAGGAGACCAAGCTGGAGGCGCACCGGATCGCCAAGCGGATGATCGAGGACGGCCTGCCCGGCGTGATCGTCCAGCCCGGCGGGGTCTACGGCCCCGACGACACCTCTCAGGTGGCCGACCTGCTGGAGGAATTCTTTGCGGGCAAACTGCCCCTCTTGCCCTTTCCCGAGTTCGGCATCTGCATGACCCACGTCGAGGACATCGCCGACGGCATCCTGCTCGCCCTCGACAAGGGCCGGGTCGGCGAGATCTACGTGCTGAGCGGCCCGGTGACGACGATGCGCGAGGCGGTCGAGACCGTCGCCGCGGTCAGCGGCCGCAAGGCGCCAAAGCGGGCGATGCCGACGGCGCTGATGAAGGCGCTGACCCCGATCGGTCCCCTGGTCGGCAAGCTGATGGGACAGCCGCCCAACCTGCGCGAGCTGATCTCCTCGGCCGACGGCGTCACCTTCTGGGCCAGCCATGAGAAGGCCAGCCGCGAGCTCGGCTACGCGCCGCGCGGCATGGAGGAGGGCTGGCGGCAGACGCTCCAGGCGGACTCGCGGTTTCCTGATCCAGTTACTTGAGGGAGTCGGGCTTCAGGGAGTCGGGGGACCCTCCCCCGGAGACCGTGGCGCAGCTGGACGCGGACCTGGGTTCGGGGGCGGTTCCTGGAGTCTCCGGGGGAGGGTCCCCCGACTCCCATAGGCTGCCTTGATGCGCGTGATCGATGTCATGCACCTTGGGCGTCCGCACGTGATTGGGTGTTGGGAGGTGGACGGGGTGCTGGTCGACCCCGGGCCCGAGTCTTCGCTGCCGGCGCTGCTCGAGGCGCTTGGCGAGGAGCGGCCGCGGGCTCTGCTGCTTACGCATATCCACCTCGACCACGCGGCGGCGACCGGGGCGCTCGTGCGCCGCTGGCCGGACCTCGAGGTCTACGTCCACGAGCGGGGGGCGCCGCATCTGGTTGACCCCGCGAAGCTGCTGGCCAGCGCCGAGCGCCTATACGGCGACCAGATGCAGCGCCTCTGGGGGGAGATCGTGCCCGTGCCGGAGGTGAACGTGAAGCCACTGTCAGGGGGCGAGCAGGTCCTCGGCATGCGCGTCGCCTACACGCCCGGTCACGCCTCCCACCACGTCTGTTACCTGCACGAAGAGAGCGGCACCGCCTTCGTCGGCGACATAGCCGCGGTGCGCCTCCCCGGCGTAGACCTGATCGTCCCCCCCACCCCACCGCCCGACATCGACATCGAGCGCTGGGAGGACTCGATCGGAATCGTAGAAAGCTGGCAGCCGAAGAAACTTGCCCTGACCCACTTCGCCGCGATCGACGACCCAGAGCCCCACCTGGCCCAGGTCAGAGAACGCCTGCGCGAAGAGGCCCAGCTCGCGCGTGAGCTGTCAGAGGATGCTTACGAGCAACATCACAGGGACCTGGTAGCCGAACGCGCGGAGAACACCGAAGCAGCTGAAGAGCTGATCCAATGCGTCCCACCCCAGTACCAATGGCGCGGATTAGATCGTTACTGGACCAAGCTCGACGAAAAGAGCCTGTCCCGGTAGACCCGGAACGTCTTGTACTTTTTCGGTGCCGGTTCACGGGCGTCAGCCCACCGACGATTCACCGAAAAAGTTAAGTGGAGGGCCTGCCGGGACAGGCTCTCAAGCCAAATGCTCGCGCATCCGCTCAACAGCCTCTGAAATCCGCTCGTCGGGGGTGGTGAGCGCAATCCTGAAGAAGCCCTCGCCGCTAGGCCCATACATCGAGCCGGGCGAGACGACAACCGCCGCCTCTTCGAGCACGAGCTCGGCGAATGAGGTCGAGGTGTGGCCGTCCGGCACCGGCGCCCAGACGTAGATCGTCCCCTTCGGCGCGCTCACCTCGACGCCGATCTCGCGCAGCGCCGAGACGACCAGGTCGCGGCGGCGGGCGTAGGTCTCGTTCATCAGCTCGAGCGGGCCGGCGGGTCCCTCCAGCGCGGCTACCCCCGCCTTCTGGACAGCCTCAAACAGGCCCGAGTTGACGTTCGTCTTCAGTCGCCAGTAGGTCTGCACGGCCTCGGCGTTGCCGAGGATCGCGGCGCAGCGCCAGCCGGTCATGTTGAAGCCCTTGGAGAGCGAGAAGACCTCGACCCCGACCTCCTTGGCACCGGGAGTGGCGAGGAAGCTGGGCGCGACGTAGCCGTCGTAGGTCGTCTCCGAGTAGGCGTTGTCGTGGACGACGAGGATCTCGTGCTCACGGGCGAAGGAGACGACCAGCTCGAAGAAACCCTCGGGGACGACGGCCCCGGTCGGGTTGTTGGGGTAGTTGATGAACATCAGCCGCGCCCTGGCCGCGACATCGGCCGGCACCGCGCCGAGGTCCGGGGCGAAGCCGAGCTCGGGCACCAACGGCAGCAGCTCGGGCGTCGCGCCGGCGAGAATCGGGCCGCCCGTGTAGACCGGGTAGCCGGGGTCCGAGGCAAGGGCGACCCCGCCGGGGTCGAGGAAGGCGAAACAGAGATTGTAGATGCACTCCTTGGCGCCGATCGCCGGGATCACCTCGCTGCCGGAGTCGATCTCGACCCCGAAGCGCTCGTCGTAGAAGCGCGCGAAGGCCTCGCGGAAGTCGTCGCGACCGCGGTTGCTCGGGTACTGATGGGTGGCCGGGTCGGCGACCGCCTCCTGCATCGCCGCGACGATGTGCGGGTAGGTCGGTTCGTCGGGATCGCCGATCCCGAGGCTGATCACGTCGATGCCGGCGGCGCGCTTCTCGGCGATCCGCCGCTCCAGTTCCTGGAACATGTACGGAGGCATCGCCTCCAGGCGCTTGGATGGGTCTGCGATTCCCACGGGCGCGGAAATCTATTAGGTGAGCTCGGACAGCGCCTGCAGCAGCTCTGGCGAGAGTTCCCCTGCGCAGATCGGCTCCGCCCAACCACTCAGCCGCACGTCGAGCTCGGCGGAGATCTCGACCTCCAGCTCGCCGCCGTCGAGCTCGACCACGATCGGGCTCGGCGCACCGCGCAGGAAGGCGGACACCGCCGCACCGCTCGCGCCCGTGCCCGAGGAGAGCGTCTCACCCACTCCCCGCTCGAAGATCCGCGCCCGCACCCGGCTGCCGTCGACCTTGAAGAAGGAGACGTTGGTGCGATTCGGAAAGAGCTCGCTGGCTTCGATCGCCGGACCGATCGGGTCGAGGTCCAGGTCCTCGACCTCCTCGCCGACCTCGATCGCGCACTGCGGGTTGCCGATCGAGACGTGCTGGAACTCCCACTCGCGACCACCGGCGTTCAGCGAGCCCCTGCCGTCCGCGGCACCCGAGGGAAAGTCCTTCGAAGCGGTCGAGGCCTTGCCCATGTCAACCGAACAGGTCAGCTCGGAAGTGATCGTCGGCGTGATCGGCCCCGCGGCGGTGCGGATCGTGAAGACGTCCGCGTCGGTCCAGCCGTGCCGGCGCAGGTAGAGGATCGCCTCGCGCGCCCCATTGCCGGAGAGCTCGGCCTCCGATCCGTCCGGGTTGAAGATCCGCAGCTCGGCGACGAACTCAGGGTCCTCGCTGCGCGAGAGCAGCAACACGCCATCGGCGCCGATGCCGAAGTGCGGATCGCAGATCCACTCCACGCGGGACCCGGTCAGCTCCCAGGGCAGCGCGTCGGCCTCGAGGATCACGTAGTCGTTGCCCAGCGCCTGCCACTTCTCGAATCGCATCGGTTGAGCCTATTGAAGGGCCGCGACCTCCGATATTGGTCAGTTGTACCCCCTACAGGGGGTACAACCATTCAACCGGCGAGACGCGAGGCGAGCTCGGCGGCTACGTCCGCGTCAGTGCGGCCGGTGCGGTCGATCGGGTGCAGGTTGGGGATCTTGCGCATCCAGGTCAACTGGCGGCGCGCGTAGTTGCGGGACCGTTTCTTCATCAGCTCGATGTCCCCGCCGAGCAGCTCGTCGAAGCCGAGCGCCTTGCGCGCCGTCCGCGAGGGACCCAGCGCTTCGGCCCCGCGCACCTCCTCCTCCGCCCCACTGGCAACGATCGCCTCCGTGCGCGCGTCGATCCGCTCGTAGAGCTGGGCTCGATCCATGTCGAGCCCAAAGATCGTCGTCGGCAACCGCGTCTCCGGCGACCACAGCTCAGACTCCTCATCCCCGGGCGGAGCCTTTTCAAGCGAAAGCTCGGCGACCGCGGCGCGCAGATACAACCCGGTCCCCCCCACCACGATCGGCCTCCGCCCCGCCTCCAAAGCCCGATCGATCTCAACATGCGCCAACCGCATGTAATCGCCAACGGAAAACGGCCGGGTAACGGGCACAAAGCCAACCAACCGATGCTCAAGACGCTCCCGCTCTTCAGCCGACGCAATGCCAGTGAGCGTTTCCAGCCCCTCGTACACCTGCAGCGCATCGCAGGAGATGGCGACCGGGTCCTCGCCCCGCTCACACAGCAGCTCGGCGAGAGCAATGGCGACCCCGGTCTTCCCCACCCCGGTCGGCCCAAAGATCCCGATTACGCGCATCGGAGAAGTCACCGAAGCGATCCGGCAAGGCGGTGTCGGCACTGCCCGGAACGGCTTGTACTTTTTCGTAGTCGGGATAACGGACGACTAACCCCGTCCCACCGAAAAAGTTGAGTGCAGGGTAGTGCCGACACCGCCTCAACCGATGCTGCTCAGCAGCCTCTCCGTCCCACTCAGCGTCGTCGAAGTAGCGCGATCAATCTCGACGGTCACGAACTCACCCGGCTCGCCAACGCCATCGAAGTTAACCGCCTTGTTGTGCCGGGTCCGGCCGCGCAGCCGCGTCGAGTCGGTGCGGCTGGTGCCTTCGACGAGAACCTCCATCTCGCGCCCGACGAAGCGCTGTGCCCGTTCGGCGGCGCGCCGCTGGACCAACTCGACCAGCCGTTCCATCCGCTCCCGCTTGACCGGATGCGGCACCTGCTCGTCCAGCGTCGCCGCCTCGGTCTCGCGCCGCGGCGAGAAGACGAAGGTGAAGGCGCTGTCATAGCCGACCTCGTCGACGACCGCGAGCGTCTCGGCGAAGTCTTCCTCGGTCTCGCCGGGGAAGCCGACGATGATGTCGGTCGTGATCGCGCAGTCGGGGACGTGCTCGCGGATCAGCGCGACGCGATCCATGTAGCGCTGACGGTCGTAGGTGCGACGCATCCGTTTGAGGACCGCGCTGGACCCCGATTGCAGCGGCAGGTGGATGTGCTCGCAGAGGGCGGGCAGTTCGGCGTGGGCGCGGATCACGTCCTCGCGCATGTCCTTGGGGTGGGGACTGGTGTAGCGGATGCGCTCGATCCCCTCGACCGCGTCGACCCGCGCCAGCAGCTCGGCGAAGCCGATCCGCGACTCGCCGCGCAGATCGCGGCCGTAGCTGTTGACGTTCTGCCCGAGCAGGGTCACCTCGCGCACCCCGTCTGCCGCAAGGGCCTCGGCCTCGACCAACAGCTCGGCGGGGTCGCGACTCTCCTCGCGGCCCCGGGTCGAGGGCACAATGCAGTAGGAGCACTTGCAGTTGCAGCCCTGCGAGATCTGCAACCAGCCCTGGAACTCGCGCTCGCGACGGGCCGGCAGGTGGCCGGAGAAGTCCTCGAACTCGAAATATCCCTGGGCGGTGAGCGAGTCCGAGTTGAGGAACTCGGCGAGCCGGTGGATCTGCCCGGGGCCAAAGGCGACATCGACGAAGGGGAAGCGCTCGAAGACCTCCTCCTTGACCGACTGCGCCCAGCAGCCCCCCACGCCGACCACGCGCTCGGGGTCTTCGGACTTGAGCCGCTTCGCCTCGCCCAGGTGGGCGACAAAGCGATTGTCCGCCGACTCGCGGATCGAGCAGGTATTGAAGAGGATCAGATCCGCGTCGGCCCGACTCGGAGCCTGCTCATAGCCAAGCGACTCGAGCATCCCCCGCATCCGCTCGGAGTCGTGCACGTTCATCTGGCAACCGAACGTGGTGACGTGGTAGCTGGGCATCCCCCTGAGGGTACTAACGGCTCGGCAGACGCTACTTGACGGTTAACGTGCCTTCCATGCCTGCTTCGGCATGGCCGGGAATGGTGCAGAGGAAGGTGTAGGTGCCGGGTTCGAGATCGGCCGTCACAGACGTCTTGCCTTTGGCGATCGTTTCGGAGACCGCGATCTGCTTGCCGTCCTGCTCGATCGCCACGTCGTGTTCGAGCGCCGACGGGTTGTCGAAGTCGATCGTGACCTTGCCCGGCTTGCTGGTCAGCGTCGTCGTGTCGAAGGCGATCTGGGTGGGATCGGCAGCCAATTGGAGGGTCCCACCGGGGCCCTTGGCCTTAGCTTCTGGCTTTGCCTTGGCGGCGCCTTCGGCTGCACCGGAATCGACCGGCGATTTCTCCTCTTCGGTGAATTTTTCGCCGGCGCTTTCGACCTCTGCCGCCTTGGCTTCCTGCTCGTCCTTGCCGTGAAGAACCGCAAAGGTCGTCGCGCCACCGATCAGGATCACGAACCAGAGGACGACGACGGGGGTGAACCGACCCGGGAAATTCTCGAAGCGCAGGCCGATGAAGCTGACCACGACCGCCGAGACGGCGAGAAGCGGTCCGACTACATAGAAGACGGTTCCGTTGTCCATGCGGCGGGAATCCTATCCAGAGAGGACGGCGGAGCGAGCCCGCCGGGGACGGGGCTCACCTGGCGTAGCTGGTCGCGCGGCTCTCGCGGATGACGGTGATCTTGATCCGGCCCGGATATGAGACCTCGCGCTCTATCGCCGCGGCGATCTCATACGAGATCAGCGCCGCGCGCGCGTCGTTGACGGCGCCGGGGTCGACCATGACCCGCATCTCGCGGCCGGCCTGCATCGCGTAGACCCGCTCCACCCCCGCGTGGCGCGAGGCGAGCTGCTCGAGCTCGTGGAGGCGAGCGACGTACTCCTTGAGCGTGTCTCCGCGGGCGCCAGGTCGCGCCCCCGAGAGGGCGTCCGCGGCCTGCACCACCACTGCCTCGACCGAGTGTGGCTCGACCTCGTCGTGATGGGCCTCGATCGCGTGGGCGACCTCCTCGCTCTCGCCGTAACGACGGGCGAGGCGGGCGCCGATCTGCGCGTGCGTCCCCTCAACCTCCCGGTCGACCGCCTTGCCGATGTCGTGCAGCAGCGCCGCGCGACGGGCGATGTCGGCGGCGGCGCCGAGCTCGACCGCGATCAGCGCAGCCAGGTAAGAGGACTCGACCAGGTGGCCGAGCACGTTCTGCCCGTAGCTGGTGCGGAACCGCAACTTGCCGAGCAGATCGATCAGGTGCGGATGGAGGCCGTTGACGTTGGCGTCGAGCGTCGCCCGCTCGCCCTCTTCGACCACGCGATCCTCGATTTCCCTCCGGGCCTGCTCGAAGGCCTCCTCGCAGCGCGATGGATGGATCCGACCGTCGGCGATCAGCCGCTCGAGAGTGAGGCGGGCGATCTCGCGGCGCATCCCGTCGAAGCTCGAGACCCGCACCGCGGACGGGGTGTCGTTGACGATGATGTTGACCCCGGTCAGCTGCTCGAGCACGTGGATGTTGCGCCCCTCGCGGCCGATGATCCTGCCCTTCATCTCGTCGTTCGGCAGCCGAACCAGCTGAGTCGTCGTTCGCACCGCGTGCGGCCCCGCGAGGCGCTGCGTCGCGGTGGCGAGGATGCCGCGAGCGCGTCTCTCCGCCTCCTCGCGGGTCTCCTCCTCGAGCTTGCGCAGGCTAAGACCGGCTCGACGACGAGCGTCCACCTCGACTTCGTCGATGAGCATCTGGCGGGCCTCGTCCGCGCTCAGCGAGGAAATCCGTTCCAGCTCGGCACGCTTCAGCTCACCGAGCTGTGCGTCCAGCGCCTCCAGCCGGTCCAGAACCAGATCTGGCTCCGAACCGTTGCCGCGTGACCATTTCCACGGCGGCATGCTGATGTTCATCTAAGGAGCATGCTACTCCCATAGACATGTTTGTCTAATTCACTAAGCGGCCTGGACCTCGGCCACCGGCTCAACCGGTGAATCAGCCGCGGGCGCCGTCTCCTCGGCCACGGGCACGACGTTCTCGGTGCCGATGCCGAGCGCGGTGCGGATCTTGGTCTCGAGCTCGCTTGCGATCTCGGGGTTCTCGGCGAGGAACTGTTTGGCGTTGTTGCGTCCCTGACCGAGCCGCGTCTTGCCGTAAGAGAAGAACGAGCCTGATTTCTGCACCAGGTCGTGCTCGATGCCGAAGTCGAGCAGGCCGCCCTCGCGCGAGATGCCGACCCCGTACTCGATGTCGAACTCGGCCTGGCGGAAGGGCGAGGCGACCTTGTTCTTGACGACTTTGACCCGGACCCGGTTGCCGACGGCCTCGGTCCCTTCCTTGAGGGTCTCGATGCGGCGGATGTCGAGGCGCTGCGAGGAGTAGAACTTGAGCGCCCGGCCGCCGGGCTGGGTCTCCGGCGAGCCGAACTGGACGCCGACTTTTTCGCGGATCTGGTTGGTGAAGAGGCAGACGGTGTTGGTCCGGTTGAGGTTGCCGGCCAGTTTGCGCATCGCCTGCGACATCAGGCGGGCCTGCAGACCGACGGTCGTGTCGCCGATCTGGCCGTCGAGCTCGGCTTTCGGCGTCAGCGCCGCAACCGAGTCGATCGCGACCACGTCGATCGCGGCGGAGGCGATCAGGCGGTCGGCGATCTGCAGCGCCTGCTCTCCATAGTCGGGCTGAGAGACAAGAAGCTCGTCGGTATCGACGCCGATCTTGCGGGCGTAGCTCGGATCGATCGCGTGCTCGGTGTCGATGAAGGCGCAGATCCCGCCGCGAGCCTGGGCTTCGGAGATGATGTGGTAGATCAGCGTCGTCTTTCCCGAAGACTCGGGCCCGAAGATCTCGACGATCCTCCCCCGGGGGACGCCGCCGATGCCCAGCGCCAGGTCGAGCGCGAGCGCTCCGGTCGGGATCGCCGGGATCTTGATCGTCGCGTCGGCGCCGAGACGCATCAGCGAGCCCTGGCCGAAGTCCCGCTCGATCTGGGTTACGGCCGCTTCAAGCGCCGCGTTCTTGGCTTTCGCCTCCTTGGCCGAGGCGTCCTTCAGGGCGATTTTCTTGTCTGCCATCTCTTCCACCTCACTGCCGCCCGTCTATGGGCAGCTCGACTTGCGCCAGCGGGGTGTAATGCGCACCCTGCGGCTGGATTTGCGAACGGTAGAGCGTCAATCGGACGCCCCGGAACGACTGGGAAAGATCTTTCGGAAGCGGCCCGGGACGCTCCCCCACCAGAGCCGGCCGCTTCGAGCCGCGTTCCTCGCGCCGCACCCTGGCCACGGTCACGTGCGGCCAGAACGGCCGCTTCTCCGGCTCGAACAGGCGGGCCACGACCAGCTTCTCCTCCAGCGCCCGCTGCAAGGCGATCGTGGCAGGCGACTCGGCCGGCAATGCGAACAGGCGCGGGCGGCCACGCTCCGGTCGTGGCACCGGATCGCCCAGCTCGACCGCGGGCGCCGACGCCCGACTCGTTTCGACAATCTCCGCCAAGCGAGGTATCTCCTTCTCCGGCAGGTAGCCGAGAAAGGCAAGCGTGATGTGGAGCGACTCGGGCTTGACCGGCCGCAACGCCGGGTCGGCGAGCGCCTCGCGCCCCCACTCGGAGATCCCGGCCCGCACGCGGTCGGGCAGATCGAGGGCGACGAACAATCGCGCCCGTGGGCTCTTCAACCTCTCCTTCGCCATACCGCCGACGCTACGCGGCCGAGACGCACGGAACAAGACGCGATCGAAAAAAGTCTGTGACGTCTTCCCTACAGAGGTGGGTTGACGTCGCCGAGCAGGGTCCGCAGCAGGTGCATCGCGACCAGAGCGGAGCGTTCGCGGATGTCCTCGCGTCCGCCGGGAATGACCGGGTCGCGGGCGATCGCGGTGCCGTCGGCGAGGCGGGCGTCGAAGCAGACGTAGCCGACCGGCTTCTCCTCCGTGCCTCCGTCGGGACCGGCGATGCCGGTGATCGAGACGGCGACGTCGGCGTCGAAGCGCTCCAGCGCCCCCCGCGACATCGCCTCCGCGACCTCGGGCGAGACAGCGCCGTGCTCCTCGATCAGCACAGAGTTGACGCCGAGCAGCTCCGCCTTTGCCTCGTTCGAGTAGACGACGACCCCGCCGGCGAAGTAGGCGGAAGCGCCCGGCAGGTTGGTGATCCGCGCCGCCAGCAGGCCGCCGGAGCAGGACTCGGCGAGCGCCAGCTTGCGGCCACCCAGCAGGCCGGCAAGCTGCGAGTCGATCGTCTCGCCGTCAAGGCTGAACAGGTGGCGCGCGTGGCGGTCGATGAGCCCGGCCCGCACCGCCTCGGCAACCAGCGTCGCCTCGGCGCGGTAGCGGACGTCGATCTCAATCTCTCCGCGCCGCAAGCAGGTGGTGATCTCGACGGTATCCAGCGCGGCCCCGCCCTGTTCGATCTCGCGCAGGCTCTTGGCGATCTCCGACTCGGGGACGCCGAACATCCGCAGCGTGTAGGAGAGCAGTGGGGTGGCGCGGGCGAGGACCGCCTGTACCTGGGGTGACTCGACCGCCCGCGGCCACATCGGCTGCAGCTCGCGCGGCGGTCCGGGCAGGACGACCACCACCCGCCCGTCCACCGGCACCACGAGCCCCGGCGCGGTCCCGACCGGATCGAGCGGCAGCGAGCCCGCCGGGATCATCGCCTGCTTGCGGTTCGCCTCGCGCACCGCCTCCTCGTCGAAGCGGAAGCGGCGTGCGAAGCCGCGCAGGATCTCGGCGATCTTCTCCTCCACCTCGTCGTCGAGCAGCAGATCCACCCCGGCAAAACGGGCGACGATCTCCGCCGTCAGGTCATCGGCGGTGGGCCCGAGCCCACCGGAGGTGACGATCAGGTCCATGCCCTCACCGGCCATGAAACGCAATGCCGCCTCGAGATCCTCGGGCCGGTCCCCGACCACGGTGATGTGGGCGACGTCGACCCCGAGCCCGGCCAGCTGTTCGGAGATCCAGGGCCCGTTGCGGTCGGCGATCCGCCCGGTCAGGACCTCGGTTCCCGTCACGACGATTCCTGCCCGAACGGGGCTCATGCGCATTCCGGCCGTTCGCCTTCGGCGAGCGTGGTCAGCTTGCCGTGGGCATCGATTGCGTAGCCGACAGGGCTGGAGCTTTCGGCCACCTTGGCTCGCTTGCCATCGACGAATATCGCCACCGAGCCGTTGCCCAGGGCGATTTCGAAGCCGTTCGAGCGGAAGGGACCGGCTTCGGCGCCTTCTTCGAGGATCTGGCCGTTGACCAAGGGTTCTTCCTTCGCGTCGAGCAGGCAGACCCAGACTTCGGCCGTCGCCGTCAGGCGCATGGCGATACTGGTCTTGCGCGTCGCCGCGGGCGCCTGTGCGTGCTTCTTTCGCGCCTTCTTCCCGTCGCTCGCCGCCGTCGGTGACGAGGACGAGTCGCCGGCCCCGCCGACCAGGGCGATTCCGGCCACGATGGCGACAAGGACGAGGCAGACAGCCGCGATGAGGAGGCGGCTGGAGACCAGGGGCCGGCGCCTGCGCCTCGCCGTCGGCACCGGCTCGACCCGCTTCGGCACCCGATCCCCCACCGTTGGCCCGGCCGAGCGACGATAGTCGTCGGCGAGGCGCTCGCCGTCCAGACCGAGATAGGAGGCATAGGTGCGGATGAAGCCGCGCGTGTAGGCGCCGCCAGGCAGGGCGTCCCACTCCTCGTTCTCCATCGCCTGCAGATAGCGAGCGCGAATCTTGATCGCCGCTTCAACCGTGGAGAGATCCAACTTACGGCGATTTCGCGCCTCGCGAAGAGTGGCTCCGATGCCGGTGTCCATCCCGACATTGTGTCCACTGCGCCCTTCCGGCGCGGGAAAGGCTCATCCGACCTGCATCGAACCCCTATTTGGGGCTCGATGCAGGTCGGGCCTTGGCTATGAGGCGTCGTCGGCGTTGACCGCGACGGGCTCCGGGTCCCCGCCGCCGTTGAGGACCCGGGAGAGGTCCGCCTCGGTGATCAGCACCTGGCGCGGCTTGGAGCCCTCGTAACCGGAGATGACGCCGCGGCGCTCGAGCATGTCGATCAGGCGACCGGCGCGCGTATAGCCGACGCGCAGGCGGCGCTGGATCATCGAGACGGAGGCGGTTTCGGTCTGCACTACGGTGCGGATCGCTTCGTCGAGCAGATCGTCGGCGTCGGGATCGAACTCGTCGTCGCTACCGTCTCCCCCGGTCTCCTCACGGGACTCGAGCAACTCGGCGGCGAATTCGGGTTCGCCCTGCTTGGCCCAGTGCTTGGTGATGCGGGCGATCTCCTCCTCGGTGACGAAGGCGCCCTGGACCCGCGCCATCTTCGAGGTGCCGGCACCGCGGAAGAGCATGTCGCCCTGACCGAGCAGCGCCTCGGCGCCGCCCTGGTCGAGGATCACCCGCGAGTCGGTCTGCGAAGAGACGGCGAAGGCGATGCGGGCCGGGATGTTGACCTTGATCGTGCCGGTGATGATGTCCGTCGAGGGGCGCTGCGTAGCCAGGACCAGGTGGATGCCCGTCGCGCGGGACTTCTGCGCGAGGCGGATGATCGAGTCCTCGACCTCGGCCGGCGAGACCATCATCAGGTCGGCGAGCTCGTCGATCACGCAGAGGATGTGCGGCAGCGGCGCTTCGCCCGCCTTGGCGCGGGCGCGGTTCAGCTCGGCGAGATTGCGGCAGCGCGCCTCGCCCATGATCCCGTAGCGGCTCTCCATCTCACCGATCAGGTTGGCGAGGACGTTGGCGGCAAGGCGGGGTGAGGTGACGACCGGGGTGAGCAGGTGCGGGACGTGCTCGTAGTGGTTGAGCTCGACCTGCTTGGGGTCGACCAGGACCAGGCGCACCTCGTTGGGCGAGGCCTGCATCAGGATCGAGGAGAGGATCGCGTTGACGCAGCCGGACTTGCCCGAGCCGGTGGTGCCGGCGACGAGGACGTGCGGCATCTTCGCCAGATCGGTCCAGACCGGGTTACCGTCGATCCCTTTGCCGAGCCAGGCGACCAGCGGCGAGGTCTTCTCCGGCCGGCCCGCGTAGATGTCGCCGAGGCGTACCAAGCGGCGACGTTTGTTGGGGACCTCAACGCCCACCGCCTGCTTGCCGGGGATCGGCGCCAGGATGCGGATGTCGGTCGAGGCGAGCGCGTAGGCCAGGTCGTTGGAGAGCTCGGTGACTTTCTTCACCTTGGTGCCGGGCGCGAGGCGGAGCTCGAAACGGGAGACGTGCGGGCCGCTGACGATGCCGACGATCTTGGCCTCGACGCCGAAATGGCCGAGCGTCTCGACCAGCTTGCGGCCGATGACTTCATGGTCGCGCGGGTCGGGGCCCTTGTCGCCTTTGCCCTTTTCGAGCACCTTGGCCGGCGGCGGCCGGTAGTCGATCTGATCGGATTCGGTGACGCCGCGCTTCTGCCCCATCGGGGTCAGGGCCGCCTGCTTGGACTCGGCGTCGGTGCCCACGCCGAGCCCCTCCTCACTGCGAACCTCGACCTCGTAAGCGTGTGGGTTCAGGCCCGCGCCGCCGGGTTCGGGGTCTTGCTCGGTCTCGGTCTCGAATTCGGTGGTGACAGGCTCTTCCGCGGCGCCGTCCTCGGCGATCGCGACGGTCGGTTCGAAGTCGTCGTCCTCGGGGTAGGTGCTCATCACGTCGGTCGGTCCGGCCTGGGTCTCGAATGCCGAAGCCTTCTCGCCGCGGCGCTCCTCGCGCTGCTGGATCGCGGTCTGAGCAATGTCGCGACCGCCGACGAAGGTGTGGCGGACGCCACGGCCGACGCCGCGGAAGACGGTCGAGACCGAGGTGCCGGTGACCAGCATCGTGCCGATGGCCAGCATCAGCACGGTCGCGATCCGCGCCCCGACCTGGCCGAAGAGGTATTCCAGGCCGGTTTCCAGCCCGTAGCCGACCTTGCCGCCGTCCCAGCCGAAGAAGAGCACGAAGCAGAGGTAGACGCCGGCGGCGATCAGGAAGAGGCCGATCAGGTCGAGGTGGCGCTGCTGCAGTCCTTCCGGCAGACGCGGCCGAGGGAGCCTCGATTTGGCTTTGGCCTTGGATTTCGGCTTGCGGCGCGCGGCCGAGCCTCGCTTCTTGCGCACGAACATGCGACCCGCTTCGACAGGCGTTGCGCCTCCCCTGCCCAGGTCAGGAATTGGTCGCGATCAGCGCCGCCACGAATGCGGCCATGCCCCCGGTCAGCGAGACCCACAGGGCGGTGGTCAGGCGTTCCATGCCGGCGAAACGGGCGTTGATATCCGACCGGTGGGGTATCCATTTAACCGGAGTAGGATGGGTGGATCGCCAGTCCTCAAGCCGGAAAGCACTACCCGCGCTCCCTGGGCGAGTTCCAGGCCTGGTTCCGGACCGACGCCGACTGCCTCGACTACCTGGAGTGGCTGCGCTGGGCAGACGGCTTCCTTTGCCCGCGCTGCGGGCACGCCGGTGGCTGGAGGCTCGCCGACGGCCGATTTGAGTGCGCGTCCTGCTCGGCCCGGACCTCGGTCACGGCGGGCACGATCTTCGACCGCACCCGCACCCCGCTCACCGTCTGGTTCGCCGCCTGCTGGCTGTTCGCCTCCGAAAAGGACGGGATCTCGGCGCTGTCGCTGAAGCGCCAGCTGGAGATCGGTTCCTACCAGACGGCGTGGGCGATGCTGCACCGGATCCGCTCGGCGCTTATCCGCCCGGGCCGCGAGCGCCTCGATGGCGCGGTCGAGGTCGACGAGACCACCTTCGGCGGCGAGGAGGCGGGGCTCGCCGGGAGGGCACGGGGCGAGAAGAAGATGCTGGTCGGCGTCGCGGTCGAACGCACCGAGCCCAAGGGCTTCGGCCGCTGTCGCCTGGCGCCGCTGCGCGACGCCTCGGCCGCCTCGCTTCGCGCGTTCCTCACCGACAACGTCGAGCCCGGCGCGACGGTCATCACCGACGGCTGGCAGCCCTACCGCCCGGCGACCGAGGGGCTCTACGTCCATGAGCGCCTGCCCGGCGCTCAGCGAGAGCGGGCCCACGAGCTGCTGCCCGGAGTGCACAAGATCGCCTCGCTCGCCAAGCGCTGGCTGCTCGGCACCCACCAAGGCTCGGTCGAGGAGGCGCACCTGCCCGCCTACTTGAACGAGTTCGCGTTCCGCTTCAACCGGCGCCGCTCGCGCAGCCGCGGGCTCGTCTTCTACCGCGTGCTCGAGCTCGCCGTCGCACACAGGCCGGTGCGCTACGGCGAGCTGATCGCCAACCCGCGGCCGAGCGCTGTGCCGCGCCGGCCGCCGAGCAGCCGCAGTCGCCCTCCGAGCCTGGAGCGGCCACCCGCCGGTCGGCCGTGGCGAGCAGCGGATTAGCTCCGGTTAAATGGATACCCCACTTCCGACCGTATCTCGACCACCTCGGCGTGGGCTTCGGTGCGCACCTCCCCCAGCTCGACTCGTATGTCTTTGAATCCCGCCTGCATCTCGGTCCGCACATCTTTAAATCCGACCCGCATCTCGGTCCGCACATCGTTGATCTCCGACCTGACGCCGTTGATCTCCGACCTGACGCCGTTGATCTCGGACCTCATGTTCTTGAATTCGGCCCGTACTTCTTTGAATCCCTCCCGCATCTCTGCCTGGAGTTCATCGATCTTGTGGTCGAGATCGGCCATGCTGTCTCCTGTCCTGGCGAGTTCTACTGTCTGCATGATGCCAGACTAGGCGGCCACGACGCGCGGGTGGTGCGCTGAATGCAAAATGTTTCACACGGGTTTGACTCGAAACCCGCGATTCAGGCCGATTCAGCCAGCACAGACCCAGGCGCTGCCGCCCGAGTCGGCCCAGATTTCGGCTGCGATGCGGTCCTGTTCGGCCTTCGGTGCGTCCTGCGGGGCGCCCTGGCCGCCGTAGAGATCCCAGGTCGAAGGCAGGATCTGGTAGGCGCCGCCGGCCCCGCTGCTCGGGTTGACCGCGCCGTAGTTGCCGCCGGACTCGCACATCACGATGTAGGTCGGGATCGAGAAAGGGCCGCCGAGCCAGCGGCCGACGGTTTCTTCGGCTGCCGCGCGACTGGCCGCTTCCGCCGCCTGGATTTCGCTCACCCATTCGCCGATCCGCGTTTTCAGCTCGGCCAGCGATGACGAGCGTTCGGCCGAGAGGGCGTCGAGGCGGGCGGCGGCGTCCTGTGCGCGGCGACGCACAGAGGCGATTTCGCTGCGCGCCGCTGCGAGCTGTTCGTTGTAGGCATCCACCCGAGCCTTCAGGCTCGCGACCAGCTCGAGCTCATGGCGCACGCTGTTCCGCACCTGCTCGACCCGGGCGGCGAGCTCGGTGTCGGAGTCCTCGATCCGCTGCAGGTATTCGGTGCGGACCTCGAGTTCGTTGATGTCGCCCGAACCGAGCACGATGCTGGCAGTGCTCGGGGTGCCGCTCATGTAGATCGCGACGAGGCGGTTCGCCAGGGCGTGCCGCGCGCGCCGCAGACGCGCCCGCTCACCTTCAAGGTGCCGCTGGGAGCGCTCGACCTTGGCCGCCAGCCGCGCGGCCCGTTCGCGGCCGTGGGCGAGCAAGTCCGTGAGGTGACGCTCGCGCGACGCGGCCGCCGCGGCTTCGGCTTCGGTCGCGGCGAGGCGTTCCTGGGTGGCACGGATCTGCCCCCCCAGCGAGGCGGCTTCTTCCTGCGCGCTGCCCACCTTGTCGCGCAGCGCGCCGATGTCGGCCGCACGGGCGGTGGCGACCGTAAGCAGAGCTAGGGCGAGGAAAGCGACTGCGGAGGATCTGCGCACGAGTCCACCTCAGCCCTCGGGGACATCCCGGTTGGCGAGGTAGACCGCGATGCCGATCGCGGCGACGCCGAGACCGGCGCCGATGCGGATCTCCCGCCGGTAGCGGCGGCGCAGATAGGCGACGGTGAAGCGCAGTGCCGCTTTGCCGAGCTTGTCGTACATCAGCCCTCCTCCCCAGCCTCGTTGCGCTGTCGGATCCGGTGTGCCATCCGCGACTGCAGCGACCAGAGCTCGATGAAGCCCGGTGAGGCGGCCTGCGAGAAAAGCCCACCTGACTCGGCGAAGGAGGCGAGGTCGGCGTCGTAGACGGCGTTGGGTGAGGAGCGGGTGACGACTCGCACTCCTCCTTTGTAGAGCTTGAGACCGATTGTCCCGCTCACCTGAGCGTTGACTGCATCCATGTATGCATCTAGGTCGGCGCGCAGTGGCTCCCACCAGAGGCCGGCGTAGACGAGATAACCCCACTTCTGGTCGAGCCCCGGCTTGAACTGGTTCTGGTGGATCGTGCCGACCAGCTTCTCCAGCTCCTGGTGCGCGGGCAGCAGGATCGCGGCGGCCGGGACCTCGTAGATGTCGCGCACCTTGAGCCCGACGATGCGGTCCTCGATGTGGTCGACGATGCCGACCCCGTGGCGGCAGCCGATCTCGGCGACACGTTCGAGCAGGTTGACCAGGTCGAGCCGCTCGCCGTTGAGGCCGACCGGGACGCCGGCCTCGAACTCGACCGTCACCGTCTCCGCCTCGTCGGGAGCCAGCTCGGGCCGGGTGACCAGCTGGAAGACGTCGTCCTCGGGCGCGTGGCCGAGGTCCTCGATCCAGCGTCCCTCCGAGGAACGGCCCCAGAGGTTGTCGTCGATCGAGTACGGGGCGGCCTCGGTGCCCCCCTTGACCGGGATGCCGTGCTCGCGGGCGTAGGCGATCTCCTCCTCGCGACCCATCTGCCAGGAGCGCACCGGCGCGATCGTCTTCAGCTCCGGGGCGAGAGTGGCGACGGTTGCCTCGATCCGCACCTGGTCGTTGCCCTTGCCGGTGCAGCCGTGGGCGATCGTGTCGCAACCGCCGCGGCGCGCGTAATCGACCGCCAGCTCGGCGATCAGCGGACGGCCCAGGGCGGTGAACAACGGGTAGCCGCCGCCGTAGAGCGCGTTTGCCTTGATCGCCGGGGCGACGAAGTCGCGGGCGAAGCGCTCGCGGGCGTCGACGACGTGGCACTCGAGCGCGCCGAGCCGCTTCGCCTTGTCCTCGATCACCGCGTAGTCCTCGCCGGGCTGGCCGAGGTTGACCGTCAGGCAGACGACCTCGGCTCCGTAGCGGTCCTGGATCCACTTCAGCATCACGCTGGTGTCGAGGCCGCCGGAGTAGAGCAGCAGCACCCGCCGTACCTCGGCGGGGTCGGCCTCATAGCCCGCGGTGCGGACCCCCTCGGGTGGTAGGGCGCTCATTCGGCGGGAATCCCGCCGCTGCCGGTTTCTTCTTCTTCGGGAGTGGTCGTCGGCGGCGCGGTGGTCGTCGTTTCGGTCGTTTCGGTCGTGGTCGGCTCGGTGGTCGAGCCGGTGGTCGTCTCGGTCGTGCTCGGGGTCGTCGTCGTTTCGGACGTGCTCGGCAAGGTGGTGACCGCCGAGGTCGAGCTGCCGCCGCTTCCGTTGTCGGAGGCGATCACGACTATCGCGACGACGAGGCCGACGATCACCGCGATCAAGCCGGCGATCAGCAGGCGCATGTTGCCACGGGGCCGGTGGCCGGGGTCGCCGGGCTGGCCCATGATCCGGGTCGGGTCGTCGTGCATCGGCCCCTAGGCCTCCGGCCCGAGAATCGCGTCGAGGATCTCGCTCGTGTCCTCGATCTCGAAGCCGCTCCGCAGTCGTGCTTCGATCTCCTTGCGGTCGGCGCCGGAGACCGCCATCTGGGTCGCCAGCAATCGCGCCCCGGCGGATCCGGAGCGACGGGGAGCCAAGGGCTCGACCTCATGCTCGGCGTCGTCCACCGGGCTCTCCACCGGCTTCAAATGGCCGCCGCGGCGCTCGTCGGAGCTGGGCGGGTCGAGCTCGTCGGCAAGCTCACGCAGGCGCTCGGCGACGATCCGGTCGGCGCGCTCGCGCGCCTCCTCGAGATGCTGCTGGGCCTGCCGCTCGGCGCCGTCGATGACGCTCGCGGCAGCCTGCTCGGCGGCATCGACGATCGTCGCCAGGCGCTGCGCTGCATCGGCAGCCGAAGCGGGCGGTCGCCCCTTTGGCGGGAACTTTTCGGCGCTCATCCTGCCGCGTAGCTTAGGAGCGAATCGCCGATCAGCGCAACGGCCCGCTCGATCTGGGCCGAATCGACCGTCAGCGGCGGCAGCAGGCGCAGAGTTCCCGGCTCGGGCGCGTTGACGATCAGGCCGCGTTCGAGCAGCTCGGCGCCCACCGCGGCGGCGTCGATCCCGCTCGCCAGGCCGACGCCCAGCATCAGCCCACGCCCGCGGACCTCCTCGACTCCGTCGAGCACGAGCAGGCTCTCCGTCAGCCCGGCGCCGAGCTCGCGCACGCGACGCAGCAGCGCCGGCTCGTCGACCACGTCGAGCACGGCGAGCGCCGCCGCCGAGACCACGGCACCGCCGGCGAAGGTCGAGCCGTGGTCGCCGGCCTCGAGCACCTCGCCGAGTTGCTCGCCGGCCACGCAGGCGCCGACGGGAAGGCCGCCGCCGAGCGCCTTGGCGCTGGTCAGCAGGTCGGGACGCACGGGCGTCTGCTCATACGCCCAGAGCGAGCCCGTCCGCCCCATCCCCGTCTGGATCTCGTCGAGGATCAGCAACGCCCCGGCCTCGTCGCAGGCCTGGCGCGCCGCCAGCAGCGTCTCGTCACTGAGCGGGTAGACGCCGGACTCGCCCTGGATCGCCTCGATCATCACCGCGGCGGTGCTCTCGCCGACGGCGTCGCGCAGCGCATCGGCATCGTCGAAGGGGACCGAGCGGAACCCCGGCAGCATCGGCCCCAGCGCCGGGTTCTCGGCCAGTTTCGGCGTCGCCGAGAGGGCACCGTAGGTGCGACCGTGGAAATCGCGCTCGAAGCTGACGATCTCCGGGGCCTCGACTCCACGCGCGTGGGCGTGCTTGCGGGCGACCTTGATCGCGCACTCGTTGGCCTCGGTTCCGGAGTTGGTCAGGAAGACCCGCCCCCCGAGGCTCGACCGCGAGAGCCGCTCGGCAAGCCGCACCATCGGCTCGGTGTAGAAGAGGTTGGAGACGTGCATCAACTTGCCGGCCTGCTCACGCACGGCCGCGACCACGGCCGGGTGGCAGTGGCCGATCGAGCAGACCGAGATCCCGGCGAGGAAGTCCAGGTACTCCTTGCCCTCCGAGTCCCAGAGCAGCGCCCCCTTGCCGCGCACGAACTCGACCGGGGCGCGGCGGTAGGTCTGCATCAGGTAGCGCTGCTCGAGCGCCTGCAGCTCCTCCAGCTTCACGAGGTCACCATCGTGCCGATGCCGGCGTCGGTGAACAGCTCCAGCAACAGGCTGTGCGGCCGGCGACCGTCGATGATGTGAGCCGACTGGGCGCCGCCGCGGATCGCGTCGACGCAGGCGCCCAGCTTCGGGCGCATGCCGCCGTCGATCGCCGGCAGGCGCTCCTCGACCTCCTCGACCGTGGCCCGGGAGATCAGCGAGCTCTCGTCCCCGGCGTCGGCGAGCCAACCCTCGACGTCGGTGAGGAAGATCGCCTTGTGGGCGCCGAGCGCCGCGGCGATCTTGCCCGCGGCCTCGTCGGCGTTGACGTTGTAGGCCTGGCCGCCGCGGTCTGAGGCGGAGGAGGCGACCACCGGGATGTAGTCCTCGGCGATGTGGTTGAGGACGTCGATGTCGACCTTCTCGATCGAGCCGACGAAGCCGACCTGCTCGGCGTTGGCGACCGGGGCGACCTCGAACAGCGTGCCGTCCTGGCCGGAGAGCCCGACCGCCGGCTGGCCATGCCGGTTGAGCCGCTGCACGATGTCCGCGTTGACCTTGCCGAGCAGGACCATGCCGGCGACCTCGACGGTCTCCGCGTCGGAGACGCGCAGGCCTTCGTGGAAGCGGACCTCGATGCCGAGGCGCTCCATGTACTCGGTGATCTCGGGGCCGCCGCCGTGCACGATGACGGGGTTGAGGCCGACGTACTTGAGCAGGACGACGTCGGTGGCAAAGGCCTCACGCAGGGCGTCCTCGCGCATCGCCGAGCCGCCGTACTTGATCACGACGGTGCGGCCGTGGAACTCCCTGATGTAGGGAAGCGCCTCCAGCAGGGTGTCGACATTCGTTTGTTTCGGTGCGTTCATTTGCGATCTAGCGTCCTCATGACGTGAAAACCAAGCAGGTCGGGGGATGCAGGGAGGGCGGTGAGGGGAGCGCACGTTTTCGTGCGTGACCCGAACCAACCGACCGAAGACCCCGAGATGCGCCGGTTTGCAGCGTCATGAGGTGTACTCGGCGTTGATTCGGACATACTCGTAGCCCAGGTCCGAGAACCAGACGTGGGCGCTGTGCTCGCCGCGATCGAGCCGCAGCCCGATCTCGGCCTCGGCGATGTCCTCGCCGAGCTCGGCGGCGTCGATCGAGTCGGCGCCGATCTCGTCCAGATCCTCGCCCGCCAAGGCCATCCCGGCGGCCTGAGCGATCCGTCCCCAGTTGGGATCGCGGCCGAACAGCGCCGTCTTGACCAGCGGCGAGTTGGCGATCGCGCGCGCCACCCGCTCGGCCTCGGCGAGGGAAGCCGCACCGTCCACCTGGACGCGGCCGACCCGGACGGCACCCTCGCCGTCGGCGACGATCTCGATCGCGAGCTGCAAAAGGACCGCCTCCAGCAGGCCCTCGGGCAGCGGCGCGCCGGCTTCGCCGGTCGCCTGCAGCAGCACGGTGTCGTTGGTGCTCATCTGACCGTCGACGGTGACCCGCTCAAAGGAGGCCTCGACGGCGGCACGGAGCGCCGCGTCCGCGTCTTCGACAACGGCATCGGTCTGGACGAAGCAGAGCATCGTCGCGAAGTCCGGCTGCATCATCCCGGCGCCCTTCGCCTGGGCGGAGAGGGTGACGCCGCCGGCGCGCAGGGTGCAGCTCTTCGGCCAGCGGTCGGTGGTCAGGATCGCGTCGGAGAAGGCGCCGGCGCCGTTCGCCGACAACGCTCCGGCTGCCTCCCCGATCCCCGACAGCACGGCGTCGATCGGCAGAGGCACGCCGATCACACCGGTCTCGGCGACGGCGACGGCGCTGGGGTCCAGGCCCAGCTCCGCGCCAGCCCGCTCGCACATCGCCCAGGCGTCGGCGAGCCCCTGCTCGCCGGTCTCGGCGTTGGCATTTCCCGCGTTGACCACTGCGGCCCGCACGGCGCCACGCTCGACCCGGTCGCGGCAGATCCGCACCGGCGCCGCCGCGGACGCGTTGCGGGTCAGCAGCACCGAGGAGGACACCCGCGGCGCGTCGCAGACCAGCAGGCCGACGTCGGTCTTGCCGCCGCCCTTGAGCCCGCAGTGGGCGGCGCCGGCGCGGAAGCCGGATGCGAGCCGCGCCGGGTCGAGCTGCTCGACTCCGGCCGGCGGATTGGCCCAACGCGATCTGAAGAAAGGCTCGCTCATCTCGCTCACAGGAGCCCCTCGGTCTCCTCGAAGCCCAGCATCAGGTTGAGGTTCTGCACCGCCTGGCCCGAGGCTCCCTTCCAGAGGTTGTCGATCGCCGAGAAGGCGAGCACCCGCCCGCGCTCCTCGACCGTGACGTAGACGTGGCACTCGTTCGTATCGCGCACGTCGCGCAGGCCCGGCGGGCGGTCGACGGCGTGGACGAAGGGCTCCCCGGCGTAGCGCTCGGCGTAGAGCGCCTGCACCTCCTCCTTGGACATCGGCTCGCTCAGCTGCGCGTAGCAGCTGGTCAGCTCGCCCTGGTCGAGCGGCAGCAGGTGCGGCACGAAGGTGACCGGGGTCTGGCTGCCGAGCGCCGCCAGCTCCTGCTCGATCTCGGGCCTGTGCCGGTGACCCTCGGTCTTGTAGGCGAAGGCGTTCTCGTCCATCGAGACGTAATGCATCTCGTCGCCGCCGCCGCGACCAGCGCCGGAGACGCCCTGCTTGGCGTCGATGACGACGTCGCTGAGCAGGCCGCGCTCGGCCAGCGGCGCCAGCGCGAGCACGCTCGCGGTCGGGTAGCAGCCCGGCGTCGCGACCAGTTCGGCCCCGCGCAGCTGCTCGCGGTAGAGCTCGGTGAGCCCGTAGACGGCGCCGTCGAGCAGCTCGGGTGCGCCGTGCTCGCCGTACCAGCGCTCGTAGGTCGGCAGGTCGCGCAGCCGGAAGTCGGCCGAGAGGTCGACGACCAGCGCCCCGAGGCCGCGCAGCGCGGCGACGGTCGGCGCCGAGGCGCCGTGCGGATAGGCGACGATCGCCGCGTCGACATCCTCGAGCGTGTCGAGGTCGAGCTCGGTCAGCTCCAGCGGCACCCGGTAGCGCGGGTAGAGCCGGTCCAGCCGGGTACCGGCGTCGCTGCGCGAGGTGACGCCGACCAGCTCCAGGCGCGGGTGGCGCCAGACGATCTGTGCGGCAAGGGCGCCGGTGAAGCCCGAGGCCCCGGCGACGAGGATTCTCGCTTTCTCACTCACGCAGCGACCCTCCGATCTCGCTCAGCTTGACGGCGATCGATTCGCGTTTGGCGGCGACCTCCTCGTCGGTGAGGGTGCGGTCCCCGGCGCGGAACTCGAGCCGCAGGGCGAGGCTCTTGCGCCTCTCCCCCAGCTGCTCGCCGGCGTAGAGGTCGAAGACCTCGGCGGCCCGCAACAGCTCGCCGCCCCCGGCGAGAACCGCGCCACGCACCTGCGCGGCCGGAACGTCGTCGGGCACGACGACGGCGAGATCCTGCCGCACGACGGGGAAGGCGGTCACGTCCTCAAAGGTCTCCTCGCCGGCGGAGGCTGCGTTGACGAGCACCGACAGGTCGGCTTCGAAGCCGACCGCCGAGTCCAGGTCCCACTGGCGACAGACAAGCGGGTGCAGCTCGCCGATCCAGCCCGCGTCCACGCCGTCGACCAGCAGCTTCGCATTGCGCCCTGGATGCAAGAAAGGCTCTCCACCGGGCCCGAAGGCCAGCGTCATGCCGAGCCGAGCCGCAAGGGCCTCCAGCACTCCCTTGAGCGCGAAGAAGTCCACCGCCTCGCCGCCGCCTCGCCACGAGCCCGGCGTCAGCGGCCCAACCGCCAGCGCCGCGATCCGGTGCGGCTCCACGAAAGGCGCCCCCCGCTCCCCAGCGAAATCCCCGCCAAGGGGGCCGACGGGCCGAAAAGTCAAGTCGGACTTGTCTTTTAGGCCCGTCGGCGGGTGGTTTAGGTAGATGCGGCCGGACTCGAAGAGGGCCACCTGCTCGGCGTCGCGTGAGAGGTTGCGCCGGGCGGCGCCCAGCAGCGAGCCGAGCAGGGTCGTCCGCATCGCGGATTGATCCTCGGAGAGCGGGTTGGAGATCGTTACGCCGTCGCCCCGCGGGTCATCGGCGGGAATCCGCAAGCGCTCGGCCTCGCCCGGGTCGGTGAAGCTCCAGCCGACAATCTCGTCGAAGCCGAGGTCGCGCAGGGCGTCCTCGGCGCGACGCCGCAACCGCTGGTCGCGGCGCAGGGCGCCCGCCTGCCCGGTGGAGCCGGGCAGGGTCGAGGGCAGGTGCTGGTCGATGCCGTGGACCCGCGCGACCTCCTCGATCAGGTCGGCTTCGCGGGTGACGTCGAAGTGACGGTCGGGGGGCACGCCGACGACGAGATCCTCGCCGTCGACTTCGACCGCGAAGCCGAGCCGCTCCAGGTAGGCGACCTGGTCGAACTGCTCGATCCGCATTCCAAGCAGCCCCTCGACCCGCTCGCCGCGCAGGCGGATCTGCCGCGCGGGCGGGACCTCAGCCGCCACGTCGATCGTCCCGGGCACCAGCTTCGCCCCGCAGAGCTCGACCATCAGCCTCGACGCGACTCGCTGCGCCCGCATGCAGAGCTCCGGGTGGAGCTGTTTCTCGAAGCGCGATGAGGCCTCCGAACGCAGGCCGAGCAGACGCGACGTGCGCAGGATGTTGGTCCCGTTCCAGTTGGCGACCTCGAGCAGCACGCGCGTGGTGGCGTCGGAGACCTCGGAGACCTGGCCGCCCATGATCCCGGCGATGCCCGAGGGCCCGCGGCTGTCACAGACCAGCACCGTCTCGGCATCGAAGCTCCGCTCGACATCGTCGAGCGTCGTCATCTTCTCGCCCTCGCCGGCGGCGCGGACCGTGAGCGCCCCGTCGGGGACCTTGTCGAGGTCGAAGGCGTGCAGCGGCTGCGCGGTCAGCAGCATCACGTAGTTGGTGATGTCGACGACGTTGTTGATCGGGCGCTGCCCGGCAGCGCTGAGCCGCGCCTGCAGCCAGGCCGGCGAGGGGCCGATCGTGACGTCGGTGAAGACACGCGCGGTAAAGCGCGGGCAAAGCTCGGGTGCCTCGACCGTCACCGACGCGTAGTCGCCGGCCTCGCCGTCGCCGGTGGCCGGCGCGTCGTCCCCCCAGGGCTCGACGGCGAGCGGCGCGCCGCTGATCGCGTGCACCTCGCGAGCCACCCCGTAGACGCCGAGGCAGTCGGGCCGGTTGGGCGTCACCTCGAGCTCCAGGACCGGCTCGGCGACCGGCAGCACCTCGGCCAGCGGCGTTCCCGGAACGGGCCCGTCGTCGAGGACCAGGATCCCAGCCGACTCCTCGGCGACCTCCAGCTCGGCGGCGGAGAGAATCATCCCGTGCGACTCGATGCCGCGCAGCTTCGCCTTGCCGAGCTTCGTGCCACCGGGCATCGTCGCCCCCGGCAGCGCCACGGGAACCGTCTGTCCGGCCGCCACGTCGGGGGCGCCGCAGACGATCGTGCGCGGCTCGGCGTCGCCGGTGTCGACCGTGCAGACGCTGAGCCGGTCGGCGTCGGGGTGCTTTTCGCGCTCCAGCACCCTCCCCACGACGAAGCCGTCCGCCGCGGGCGGTCCGATCACGCTCACCCGCTCGACCTCGGTGCCGGTCATCGCCAGCCGCTCGGCCAGCTCTCCGGCCTCGAGCCCGGGATCGCAGTACTCGCGCAACCAGGAGAACGGGACTCTCATAGGAATTGCTCCAGCATCCGCACGTCGTTGTCGAAGAAGCGGCGCAGGTCCGGGACGCCGTGCCGCAGCATCGCGATCCGCTCGACCCCCATGCCGAAGGCGAAGCCCTGCACCCGGTCGGGGTCATAGCCGTTCTCGGCGACGAAGCCGAGCACGTTGGGGTCGACCATGCCGGCGCCGAGGATCTCGATCCAGCCCTGGCCCTTGCAGAGGTTGCAGCGCTCACCGCCGGCCAGCGCCCCCGTGCCCGCGCAGCGGAAGCAGGAGACGTCGACCTCGACGCTGGGCTCGGTGAAGGGGAAGAAGTGCGGCCGCATGCGGATCTCCCGCGCCTCGCCGAAGATCGCCCGCAGCAGCTCCTCCAGCGTGCCCTTGAGATCGGCGAGCGTGATCCCCTCGCCGATCGCGAGCCCCTCGATCTGGTGGAACATCGGGCTGTGCGTGGCGTCGGAGTCGCGGCGGTAGACCTTGCCGGGGACGATCACGAAGATCGGCGGCGGCTGGGTCTCCATCGAGCGGATCTGCACCGGCGAGGTGTGGGTGCGCAGCAGCACCTCGGGATGGGACTGGACGTAGAAGGTGTCCTGGAGCATCCGTGCCGGGTGGCCCGGCGGGTGGTTGAGGGCGGTGAAGTTGTAGTAGTCGTGCTCGATCTCCGGCCCCTCGACGACCCGGTAGCCCAGTCCCGTCATCACGTCCTCGATCTGCCGCGTCGTACGGGTGATCAGGTGGAGATGGCCGGCCGGATGGGCCGGGGCGCCGGGCAGCGTCACGTCGACCCGGTCGCCGACCAGGCGCGAGTCCATCTCGGTCGCGTCGAGCTCGGCCGCGCGTGCCTCGAGCAGCGCCTCAAGCGTCTTGCGAGTCCGGTTTGCGGCGGCGCCGACGGCGCCGCGCTCCTCCGCGGGCAGGTCGGCGATCCCGCGCAGGATCGTCGTCAGCTCCGCTTTGCGGCCCAGGTAGCTGACCCGCAGCTCCTCCAGCTCGGCCGTGCCCGGTGCCGCCGCGACCGCCGCCGTCGCCTCTGCCTCGATCTTCTCGATCCGCTCAAGCATCCTCGGCCGCCTCCCGCATGGCGGGCGACGATAACCGCTCGCACGCAATGGCCGCCGCGGCGGCGACGTTGAGCGACTCGGCGGCACCCGGCCGCAGCGGGATCGTCACCCGCAGGTCGCACTCGTCGAGCACCTCGGGGGGCAGCCCCTCGCGCTCGGCGCCGAGGCAGACGGCCTCGATGCCGCTCAGGGCGCCAAGCCCTTCGCCGCCGTGCGCCACCAGAGCCGCCCGCGGCCCGGGAGTCGCCGCGACGTCGGCCCGCAGCAACGGCTGGCCGAAGACCGAGCCCATGCTCGCGCGCACCGCCTTCGGCCCGAACGGATCGGCGCAGTCGGGACCGAGCACGACGGTGCCGCCGGTAAGGGCGTGCGCGGTGCGGACGATCGCGCCGACGTTGCCGGGATCGGCAACCCCGTGCAGGTAGACGCAGGGCGAGCTCGCCTCGCTCGCCCAGGCCTGAGGCCAGACAGCGATCGCCCTGGTCCCCGAGCCGAGCGCCGAGACCTCGGCCAGCAGCTCCGGCTCGACCTCCTCGCCGCCGACGCCGCTGCCGGCGGCGCTGAGCAGGAAGCGCGGCTCGGCGCCGGCGGCGAGTCCCGCCTCGACCAGGTCCTCGCCCTCGGTCGCGAACAGGCCCTCACGCTCGCGATGCTTGCGCTCGCGCAGCTTGCGGACCAGTTTCAGCTTCTCGTTTTGGGGGCTGGAAATCATCTCTGTCAGTTCGGGTCGGTCGAATCTTCTCCTGGGGAACAACCGGTATCAGGCAAAAAAAAGGGGCCGTGAAGACGGCCCGCCCGGGAAGTGGAAAGTGTGGGTTGCGGCTAGGCGGCCGCACCCTCCCGGGCTAGCTCCACAAATCGGCGGAAGGCCTCGCGGTCGGAGACCGCGATCTCGGCGAGCATCTTGCGGTTGACCTCGACTCCGGACTCGCTGAGGCCGTGGATCAGCTGCGAGTAGCTCATGCCCTCAAGGCGCGCGGCGGCGTTGATCCGCGTGATCCAGAGCCGCCGGAACTCGCGCTTGCGGTTGCGCCGGTCTCGGTAGGCGTACATCCCCGAGCGCTGCACCTGCTCTTTCGCGAAACGGTACGAGGAGTGCTTGCGGCCGAAGTAGCCCTTCGCTTCCTTCAGCACCTTGCGCCGCTTCTTGCGCGCGTGGACGGAGCGCTTGACCCGGCTCACTTGCCGCCTCCAAGCAGGGTCCGCACGCGCTTTTCGTCGGCCTTGGCGATCACGACCGGCCGTCCCATCTGCCGCTTGCGCTTCGGCGACTTTTTCTCGAGGATGTGGCTCGAGTAGGCGCGCCGCCCGCGCAGCTTGCCCTTGGCGGTCTTGCGAAAGCGCTTCTTGGCGCCCGAGTGGGTTTTCATCTTCGGCATCGGGACGGGTATTGAAGCAGACCGGCGCCTGCCCCTGCCGGTGCGGCGGATGGCGCAGGTACGCTGGCGCCCGATGCGGATCGTCTATGTGATCGGGACCCGCCCCAACTTCGTCAAGACGGCGCCGGTTATCGCGGCGCTGCGCGAGCGCCTGCCGGAGGGTCGCCACACGATCGTCCACACCGGCCAGCACTACGACAGGGCGATGTCGGAGGTGTTCTTCGAGGAGCTCGGCGTGCCCGCGCCGGACCACATGCTCGAAGTCGGATCGGGCAGCCACGCCCAGCAGACCGCGCGCACGATGGAGCGGCTGGAGCCGGTTCTGGAAGCGGAGCGGCCGGACCTGGTGATGGTCCCGGGCGACGTCAACTCGACCCTCGCAGCGGCGCTGACCGCGGTCAAGATGCAGATCCCGGTCGCCCACATCGAGTCGGGCCTGCGCAGCTTCGACCGCACGATGCCCGAGGAGATCAACCGGATCGTCGCCGACGAGTTCTCCGAGTACCTCTTCCTGCACAGCGACGAGGCGATCGAGAATCTGCGCGCCGAGGGCATCGCCGAGGAGCGCATGCACTTCGTCGGCAACACGATGATCGACACCCTGGTCGCACTCGAAGACCGCTTCCGCGCCGCCGGCTCCGCCGCGAAACTCGGTGTCGAGCCAGGCGGGTACGCGCTCGTCACCCTGCACCGCCCCGCCCTCGTCGACGGCGATCTCCTCCCGGAGACGGTGCGCCGCCTCGCCGAGCTCGCCCGCGAGATGCCCGTCGTCTTCCCGGTCCACCCGCGCACGCGCAAGAAGATGGAGGCGATCGAGTCCGACCATCCCGGCCTGCTGCTCTCCGAGCCACTCGGCTACGTCGACTTCCTCTCGCTGATCGCCGACGCCGCCGCCGTCCTCACCGACTCCGGCGGAATCCAGGAGGAGACGACCTACCTAGGCATCCCCTGCTTCACGCTGCGAGACAACACCGAGCGCCCAGTAACGATCCGAGCCGGCACCAACACCCTCCTAGGCCTGGACCCGGCGGCGATCGCCACCATCCCTGCAGCTCTCTCAAATCGCCCCGCGAAGGGGCTCGAGCCTCCTCCCCTCTGGGACGGCCAAGCATCGGAGCGAATCGCCGACATCCTCTCGGACTAGAAGCCATCCGGTAGGGCTGAAACGTCTTGTACTTTTTCGGTGTGGGCTATGGGCGACAGCCCACAAGCGATCCACCGAAAGAAGTTAAGTGGAAGCCCTACCGGATGGCTTCTAACTCTCGGGCGGGGCCTCGTCGACCGGCGCACCGTCCTTCTGCGCCTCGGGCGGGGCCTCGTCGGCCGGCGGATCGTCCTGCTTGGCCGATGAATCCGCCTCATCGGTGGTCGGATCATCCTGCTTGGCCTGCACCTCAGCCTCTTTGCTGGGCGCCAGCATCATGCTCATATTGCGCCCTTCCTGCAGCGGCGCGGACTCGATCACGGCAAGCCCGTCGAGATCTTCGAAGAGGCGCTGCAACAGGTTCCTGCCCCGCTCCGGGTGGGCCTGCTCACGCCCGCGGAACATGATCGTGATCTTGACTTTGTTGCGCTGACGCAGGAAGCGCTCGACGTGACCCTTCTTGGTCTCGTAGTCGTGGTCGGCGATCTTCGGCCGCAGCTTGATCTCGCGCACGTTGACCTGGGTCTGGTGCTTGCGGGCGGCCTTCTGCTTCTGCTCCTGCTCGTATTTGTACTTCGAGTAGTCGAGCAGGCGGGTGACCGGCGGCTTTGAGCCCGGGGCCACCTCGACCAGATCGAGGTCGGCGTCCTGAGCGCGTTTCATCGCCTCGGCGATCTCGACGATCCCGAGCTGCTCCCCGTCGGCGCCGATCAGGCGTACTTTGGGCACACGGATCCGCTCGTTGATGCGCGTGGTGTCGCGCTCGGGCGGACGGCGATCGAACCTGCGCGGGACAGGCACTAGTGAGAGGTGAGGTGAAGCTTCAAGAGGACGAGGGATGCGGAGGCTGCCACGGGACGCTCAGCGGCGCGGTGTGTTTGGCATGCCTGCGAACAAGTGCCCGCAGTATAGAGACAGTGGCCGGAACACGGTCGGCGACGCCTCAGCCGGCCTGCTCGGCGCGGTGGACGAGCGCGGCGAAGTCGGCAAGCCCCATCGCTCCCAGCTCACCGTCGGAGTGCGAGCGCACCGCGACCTCGCCGGTCTCTTCCTCGCGATCGCCGACCACGAGCATGTAGGGATTGCGGGCGATTTCGGCATCGCGGACCTTCTTGCCGATCGACTCCGAGCGGCGATCGACCTCGACCCTGATGCCGAGCTCGCGTATCTCCGTCGCAACCCTGTCGCCGAACTCGACGTGGCGGTCGGAGATCGGCAGCACTGTCGCCTGCACCGGCGCCAGCCAGACCGGGAAGCGCCCGCCGTAGTGCTCGATCAGGATCCCGGCGAAGCGCTCCATCGAGCCGAGCAGGGCGCGGTGGATCATCACCGGCCGCTGCGGGTCGTCGTTCTGGTCGGTGTAGTAGAGGTCGAAGCGCTCCGGCATGAAGAAGTCCACCTGGCAGGTGCCGCACTGCCAGGAACGGCCGAGGGCATCGGTGATGTGGAAGTCGATCTTCGGCCCGTAGAAGGCGCCGTCGCCGGGGTTGAGCGTGAACTCGCGGCCCTGGGTCGCGAGTGCGTCGCGCAGCGCAGCTTCGGCCTGCTCCCACTGCTCCTCGCTACCGATCGATTTCTCCGGCCGGGTCGAGAGCTCGATGTGCACGTCCTCGAAGCCGAAGCGGGCGTAGAGCTCGTCGATCGCCTCGCAGATGCCGGTCACCTCGTCGACGATCTGCTCCGGCGTGCAGTAGATGTGGGCGTCGTCCTGGGTGAAGGCGCGCACGCGCAGCAGCCCGTGCAGGACGCCCTCGCGCTCGGCGCGGGAGACCTGGCCGAACTCGGCCATGCGCAGCGGCAGCTCGCGGTAGGAGTGGCGCTCGGCGTCGAAGACCAGGCAGGCGCCGGGGCAGTTCATCGGCCGGATCGCGTACTGGCGCTCCTTGGACTCGGTGAAGTACATGTTCTCCTGGTAGTTGTCCCAGTGGCCGGAGCGATGCCAGAGCTCGACGTCCATCAGGTGCGGCGTCTTGATCTCGGTGTACTCGCGCTTGCGCAGCTGCTTCTGCACCTCGGCCTCGATCAGGCGCAGCAGCGTCGTGCCGTGAGCGAGCCAGAAGGGCATGCCGGGCGCCTCCTTGCGCAGCATGAAGATGCCGAGCTGGGGACCGAGGCGGCGATGGTCGCGCGCCTTCGCCTCCTCGATCCTCTCCAGATGCAGATCGAGATCCTTCTTCGAGAAGAAGGCGGTGCCGTAGATCCGCGTCAGCATCGCGCGGCTCTCGTCGCCGCGCCAGTAGGCGCCGGCGAGGGAGTTGAGCTTGATCGCCTTGATCCGGCCGGTGCCGGGGCCGTGCGGGCCGCGGCAGAGATCCTCGAAGGGGCCGTTGCGATAGAGCGAGACGGTCTCGACCCCTTCGTCACGGACCAGGTCTTCGATCAGCTCGACCTTGTAGCCCTGGTCCTGGGCGCGGAAGATCTCGACCGCCTCGGCCGGGGAGACGTCGCGGCGCTCGAACTGCTCGTCGGCGCCGATGTGCGCCCGCATCGCCTGCTCGATCCGCTCCAGGTCGTCCTCGTTGATCTTGACGTCCGGCGGGAACTCGAAGTCGTAGTAGAAACCCTGCTCGATCGGCGGCCCGATCGTCACCTTCGTCCCCGGGTAGAGCTCGATCACCGCCTCGGCCATGACGTGGGCCGCGTCGTGGCGGATCAGCTCAAGGGCCTCCGGGTCGCGATCGGTGAGGATCGCGATCTCGGCCCCGTCGGGGAGGGGCGCGCTGAGGTCGCGCAGCTCGCCGTCGACGCGGATCGCCAGTGCCGCCTTGGCGAGGCCTGGCCCGATCGCCGCCGCGGCATCGGCGCCGGTGGCGCCGTCGGACAGCTCCAGCGGCGTGCCGTCCGGCAGCTTCGCGGTGATTTTCGTCGTCGCCTCGATGTCGCCCATGCTACGCGGCAGGGCCGGCGTCGGTCAGTGGAGCATTCGAGCCCCTATAGGGGACACAAAGTTCCACTATGCACCGGCCCGGGCCTGGCGCACAGCGATCAGCGGACAGGGACTGGGGCCGCCGACGACGCCGTGGCGTTCCCAGACGACATAAGGCCCGGCCTGGCGACGGAACGTGAGTCGAACTGAACGGCGCCCTGGTCAACGGCCCGTTGGTGACGAAGAAGCGGATGCCGACCGGCGGGCGCCCCCCCGCGCTGCTCGCCGGTTCGATGCAGACGCGGCCGCCGCGCAGCTCCCAGGCGATGTAGCGCTCGCCCTGTTCGTCGGCGAGCAGCTTGTCGGGGGCAAGGACGAGGGTCGAGTCCCTGGCCAGCAGAGGGCGCAAGTCGGTGAGGGCCGGCGAGTAGGCGGTCGGACCAACCGGCGCGTTGGCGAGTGCGAGCAGCGAACAGACGCCGGCCGCCGCTAGGTAAACGACAAAGGCCACAGCCGCGGGTCCTGTCGTGGAGGAGGGGGTGCCCCCCCGATCGCTGGGTTCCTCGCCGGGCGGTGGGGCATCTCTCTCGGAGCCGGTGGGGCGAGGAACAGGACGCCGCGGCCGGGGGGACACCCCCTCCTCCACGCCACCCGCGGGAGAGGCGCCTCCGATCGACGGCAGAAGAACGGTGAGAGCCGCTAGCGGGGCGGCGATCTCCAGGGCCTTGGCTGAGGTGTAGGGCGTGCCGCCGAGCCGGGCCGCGAGGTACAGGAGCGCTACCGAGCCCAGACCGGCGAGCAGTGCACGCTCGCCGCCGCGCCACGCTCGGCGGATACCCAGGGCGAAGAGAGCGGTGGCGAATGCTGCGCCCAGGTAATAGATGAATGCGGGAACCGCTCCATCGCCCGGCGCGAGGCGGAAGTCTCCGGAGGGCCAGATCCCGAGTGCGGTGAAGGGGGAAACCTGACCGAAGAGGTTGCCCAGGCCCGGGCCGTTGGGGTCGAAGGTCTCGAAGCTGTGGAAGTCGATCATCCGGCCTAGCTCGGGGAGGGTTCCGACCAGGAAGACCAAGAGCGCTAGCAGCAGGGGTCGGGTCGGCAGCGACCGCTCGAACACCAGCCAGACCAGCAGGATCCCGGCCAGCCAGATGAGACCCGGGAAGCTGTACACGTACACGGAGCCGATGACGATTAGGGCGGCTGGTACGTAGCGGAGGGGGAGGTGGCGCCAGGTTCGGGTGCTCTCACGTAGGGCTAGGACGAAGGCTAGGACGAATAGGGCTTGGATCACCTCCTTGAAGGCGCCTTGGGCGTAGTAGGAGGCGACTAGATATGGGAGGCCGACGAGGAGGGCTGCCGCGGTGCGGCGCCAGCGGGGTTGATCGGCGAATGCGGCGAGCGCCGTCAGGGGGGCGACGATCGCCGCCGCTGCGGTGAGGCCGTCGAAGCCCTGGACGAGCCCTATCCCCAGGCCCTTGTTGAGGGCGACGACGATGGAGTGCGGGCCGAGGGGGTAGCCCTGGACGAGCAGCTGCGAGCTCTCGCCGTGGGCGAGGCGGTCGGTCGCCAGCAGGTGCTGCGACATGTCCGGGTTGAAGCCGGTGCCGAGGATGCCGAAGTGGCCTTCGACCGCGAAGGGCAGGGACGCCGCAAGCAGCGCACCGGCCGCCACTGTGAGCCCGGTTCGCAGCGCGTCTCCCCCGCCCTCGATCCTGCCCCACAGGTAGGCCAGGGCGACGATCGTCAGCACCAGGACCAGCACGGCGGATACGACGCCGTCGCCCGGCATCCGCACCGTCGCCCACGACACCGCGCAGAGCAGGGCCAAGCCGACAGCGGGCGCGAGCCACGACCAGCGCCTGACCCCGCACAGGCACAGCGCCGCCTGCCCGATCGCCGAGGAGGCGACGCATACCGCCACAACCGCCGCATAGGTCCCGATCACAAGGCGCCGAGCCTAAACTGCGCCCATGGCTCATGTCCCACCGGCCCGGCATCTCTCCTACGGGATCGACTCCGGCTTCCGCGACCCGTCCGGCAACAGCATCCGCCTTACCGAGGTTCGTCTGCCGGCGACGGTCTGAACTCGCCGCCGCCGAGCTCCGGCGGCAGCCTCCGCGGCCCCTCGGGATAGAGCGAGCGCAGCGTCTCCTCGCTCATCTCGAGGGTGTTCGCGCCCTCCGGCGGCGCGCCGAAGATCAGCCAGAGCGCGTCCTCGCCGGTGTCGTTGAAGACCTGGCGCACCGACTCGGGGGCGACCAGCAGCGAGTCGAGCGGGCCGAGCTCGAGCGCCTCGTCGTCGACACGGACCCGCCCCCGCCCCTCGAGCAGCACGTAGAGCTCCTCCGTGGCGAAGTGGCGGTGCTTGGTCAACGCCTGCCCCGGCCGCAGGCGCCAGAGGCGCGCACCGAGGCCGCCCGCCTCGAGCTGCTTGCCGAGGTCGGTGTTGAGGACCCGCATCTGGTTCGACTCGCGCCAGAAGGCGTCTTCGGCGCGCAGCAGGCGATGTGCCATCTGTCGGCTCCTTCGATGATTTGAGAGTGGGCACAGCTGGGCTCGAACCAGCGACCTCCGCCTTGTCGAGGCGGCGCTCTCCCAACTGAGCTATGCGCCCTCTGGAGATCTGAATCTAGCAGCGCGCCGACTGGAGCCGTCACCACTCAAGTCCCTTGCCGCAACGGTCGATGCAGGTAGTGCAACTTTCCAGCCTACGCGGTGTTTCTCTATACAAGCCGCTAGCAGAGGGGCGGCGAACTTCAAAGCTCGAGGACCGACGAGCCAGCGACTTAAAACTCTCTGGTGGTACGTCCTTCGGAAACAAAGGGCCCCTCTCGGGGCCCTTTTCCGTTGCCGCCGGATCAGTCGACGTGGTCGCTCGGCAGATGCCAGCGGCGAGGGGCGATCAGGTCGTCCATGGCCTGGGGCCCCCAGCTTCCGGGCTCGTAGCCCAGCGCCGCCGGGGGCTGCCTCAGCAGAGGCTCGGAGACCTCCCAGAGCCGCTCGATCCCTTCGGAGCTGGTGAACAGCATCCGGTCGCCGAGCATCACGTCGTGGATCAGGCGCTCGTAGGCGTCGAGAGCGTGCTCGGTGCCACCGAAGGTGTCCGCGTAGTTGAAGCGCATGTGCGCCTCGCCGAGATGCAGCGTCGGTCCCGGCACCTTGGCCAGGAACGAGGCCGAGATGCTGCCCGGATCGCCCAGCTCGAAGGTGAGGTGGTCGTGTCCGAAGGCCTCGGCGACCTGCTCGCAGTCGAGCGGGAACATCCGCCGCGGCGGCTGCTTGAAGGCGACGGTCAGCAGGTGGCGGTTCTCGGCCATACGCTTGCCGGAACGCAGGTAGAAGGGAACGCCGTCCCAGCGCCAGTTGTCGACAAAGGTCCGCAGGGCGACGAAGGTCTCCGCGTCGGAGCGCTCCGCCACCCCCTCCTCCTCGCGGTACCCGGCGTACTGGCCGCGGACGACGCCGGCCGGGTCCAGCGGGGACATCGAGTCGAAGACCTTCTCCCGCTCAGTGCTCAGCGCCTTCGCCGCCATCGAGATCGGCGGCTCCATCGCGACGAAGCTGAGCACCTGGAACAGGTGGGTCACGATCATGTCGCGGAACGCCCCCGTTTCCTCATAGAAGCTCGCCCGCATCCCGATCGAGAGCGTCTCGGGAACGTCGATCTGCACATGATCGATGTGGTTGCGGTTCCAGACCGGCTCGAACATCCCGTTGGCGAAACGCAGCGCCAGCAGGTTCTGCACCGACTCCCGCCCGATGTAGTGGTCGATACGGAATATCTCCTCCTCGCGAAAGACGGAGAGAAGGCACGAGTTGAGCTCGCGAGCGGAAGCGAGGTCGAGCCCGAAGGGCTTCTCGGTGATCACGCGGGCTCCACCGCCGAGCCCGAGCTCTCCCAGCGCGCGAACCGTCGGGCCGGCGGCCTGGGGCGGCAACGACAGGTAGTACAGGACGCGAGCGTCCCCGCCGAGCTGCTCCCGCGCCGCCTCGACCGCACCGCCCAAAGGGTCGAGTCCATCCCCGACAGAGACGAAGCTGAGGCTCTCGGCGAACCGGTCCCACGCCTCACGCGCCGGAGGACGGCGCCCGGAGCCCTCGACCGCCTCGCGGGCCATTTCCCGGAACTCCGCCTCGCTGACCTTTCCCCTGGCCGTGCCGACGATCCGAAACCTCCGCGGCATCAGCCCCACCCGGGCAAGATGGAACATCCCCGGCAGCAGTTTGCGCTTGGCAAGATCGCCGGTCGCCCCAAAGAGCACGATCACATGGTCCTCGGGCACCCGCTCGCGAGCGTCCGCGGCGACGGGCTCGGTAACGGCGATGGCGCTCACCGGATCAGCCTGACAGGTACCCAGATTCGGTACCGCTCAACCGTCGGCGAGCAGCCGCAAAGAGCCACTCGGATCGAGGCCCTACAAGTTGCGGACGCGCCGGCCGATCTCCAGATCCTGAGGGTAGCCGGCGGACTCCCAGAACCCTCCAGCCGCCTCATCCTCAAAGGCGACCAGAGCGGTCACGCGCCGGACTCCGCACTGGCGCAAATAGCCCTCGCCGGCGCGGACCAGAGCGAGCCCGATGCCTTCCCGACGGCGCTCATCGCGGACCGCAAGCCGGTACATGTTGCCTCGCCACCCGTCCCACCCGGCGATCAAGGCGCCGACGATCTCGTTCTCGCGCTCGGCGACCAGGAGGGCAGCCGGGGAGTCGCCGAGCAGGCTCTCGATGTCCTCGAGGCGATCCGCGGTGCTGGCATGGCCGCTTCGCGCCCGTACCCATAGCTCCAGAACCGCCGGGGCGTCCTCGTGCCGGCACCGTCGTATGGTGATTCCCTGGTCGGTCACGCGAGCAGCTCGATGCGATTGCCCCAGGGATCCTCGGAGTAGAACCGGTGAGCGTCGGCGAGAGCCTCGTCCCAGATCACAGGGAAGCCCGCCGCGCTCAGGCGCTCGGCCAGGGCGTCGAGAGACGGGCGATCGGCGATCCGAATAGCTGGGTGAGCCTTCAATGCAGGCTCGAAGTCCTCCTCGACCCCGACGTGCAGCTGCTGGCCCCCCAACTGAAACCAGGCCCCACCCCGAGCACGCAGCGGCTCCGGCTTCTCGACCTCCACCAGCCCGAGAAGGTCCCCGTAGTAATGCCGCGCCGCAGCCTCGCAACCAGGCGGCGCGGCAACCTGCACATGATCGAGACCGACGACACTCATCCCGCAACGAACATATACGCCCCTCGACATCCCCAGCTCAAGCGGTTCGGCGGAACCGCGCCGCCCGCTGTGCCGTCTAGCTGGTCGCCTTTGCCTTGAAGCTCAAGGCGCCTTCCTTCTTTGGCGACGCCAACTTCGGAACGAGCGGCACGAGTTTCGCTGGGGCGGGCGGGTTCGTTGGCGTTTTCTGTGCGCTCAGGGCACCCTCTCTCCAAGCCGCCTATGGCTCAAGCCGTTCATGAATCGAGGGTATCGGGTCCTTCGGGCACGAGATCGATGTAAGCGATCTGGCACCGCAGCAAAATGGACCTATTTGCCGCGACATGCGGCGCTTTCAGGCGGGGCCTGGTTGAAAAGTAGACCCCGTAGTACCTAGACTTCACCGATGTAATACCCGTCAATACAGGAGGAAATCGTTGAGCAGAGGATGGATCCACACCGTCTACAAGAACGACATCTGGGTGAACGAGATTGAGGGCGAAGGCCAGATCTCATCGCATGCCACGAAACAGGAAGCGGTCGCCGCAGGCCGTGAAGCAGCACGTGCTCGGAGCACTGAGCATGTGATTCACCACACGGACGGCACGATCGCGGAACGCAACAGCTACGGAAACGACCCGTATCCCCCGCGCGGATAGACCTTGTGGGCAAGCGAAAGCAGCAGCTCAGCTGGTTTCTGGTTAAGAAAGAGATCGACGCAGACGACCTCGAAGCGATAGTCGAACAACCGAACCATGGCTCTTTGCAGAGTTTCAAGATCCCGGCGCTCAGCAAGGACCGCGACTCGCTCTTCGTCAAGCCGTCACATCCGTCGCCGCCACGCTGGGTCGATTACGTCGAGCCACACGTTGATGGCAGCGGCCTGCCACCGCTCCTCGGCTCGTCAAGCTCAGGCGTCCTTCTAGTGCCTGCGTCGAACCGACTCCTTGCCATCTCTTTCGGCTACGGCCGCCACTTGGTGAAATCTGAGGCTGTAGTCCAAGATTTCGGACTGAAAGTAGTCCTCAACAGCATCGACCCGAAACTGATCAAGAGCGTCGATGCACGCACCTTCGATGAGTTGACGATCAATACCCGCCAAGGGGCTAGCCGTGACTCCTCGCTTGCTGCGTTCACCCTCGACAACTCACGCGACCTTCTGCGCTCGGTCACCGGGCGTTCAGCGGACGGTGGTCTCGGGGCACTCACCGGCTCGGCAGCTCTGGCCATGAACACCGACATAGAACTACCGCAGCTGCCAGCACTGGCGAAGGATCTCGTGAAGAGGTATCGGTCGAAGCGCTATCGCCAGAACTTCGAGTTCATCGACTACATGAAAAGTGTTCAAGACCGCGCGCTCGTAGCGAAACTTGACGCGAAGTTGATCGAAGCATTGAAGACCATGGACATGACCAACATGCACCTAGCGATCCCGGAGGCAGTCAACTGGCAGCAGATTGCGGGGGTCCGGTTCTCGCTTAAACAGAAAAAGCACGAGCCAAGCCCTGATCCTCGAATCAGCGTCTACCGCGAGCTTCGAGACATCGACAAGATCGAGTTGAAAAGGCTGAAGGGCGACAAGGTTGAAGCCATCAGCGCGGTCAACGAAGACCAGATCATCGACAAGTGGCGCGTCTATGAATGCCTCGTCTTTGAGACGGAAATCGACGGAAAGGTCTACATCCTCTCCGGCGGAGATTGGTACCAAATTGACAAGGGATATCGAGACAGGGTGCAGTCCTATGTCGCGAAAATCCCGGAATGCGATCTCGCGCTCCCCGAGGCGGACAAGGAAAAGAGCGAGGAGGAATACAACGAAGCGGCTGCCGCCCAATTGGGAGGCGTCTGTCTCGACGGCCAACTCGTTGGCGTCGGCGGGGTCAACCGCGTCGAGATCTGCGACATCCTGACCAAAGACGGTCGTTTCGTCCACGCGAAGAAGCGAGGGCGCTCCTCGACGCTCAGTCACCTCTTTGCGCAGGGAGTCACCTCGACGGAGTTACTCCTGAGGGATGAAGCGTTCCGCAAAGATGCGGCGAAGAAGGTAGAAGAAGTTGAACCCAGGGTTCGCGCCCGTGATCCCCGATCAGCCTGGAGCACGGGATCAAATCCGCGTTTCCTACGTGATCCTCTCGCGCGGCAAACGCCGCGATCGCCCCTACGGGCTCCCCTTCTTCAGCATGGTCAGTCTCAAGTCAGCAGCCGAGCGGCTGAGCGGCGCCGGGATCGACGTGTCGGTGAAACAGGTGATGGAAGCCTAGACCCCTAGCCTGAAGAAGTTTGCCTCTTCAGCCAATCAATTATTTGGTTGGGAGCCGCTTCGCCCGCCGCGATCTTCTCGACCATCGGAACGTCAACGTCGGCATCTTCCCCCGCGAAGGGTCGCCCGTTTACTTCCATAAACAGCCAGACGGAGAGAAATGCGGCTCGCTTGTTGCCGTCCGGTAGCGGGTGGTTACGGGCCAAGTGCTCGACCAGGACAGCTGCTTTCTCAACGAGCGTGGGGTATGCATCCTGGCCGCCGAAGCCTGCCTGGGGCGCGGCGAGCGCCGAATCCGCGAGCGCAATCCTCGGCAGGCTAGCGACCTGCTCGGGAGTTGTCCCGAGTAGCTCTGCGGCGATCTCGCAGTAGTCGCCCAGCTCCAGATAGATCGTCAAGGGCTACTTTGCGAGGCGACGCAGGGTCTCGCGATTGGCCTGGATCGCAGCCTTGATCCGACCCTTGCGCTCCGTGCTGCTTCCGGGCAAGCCAAAGCGAAGCTTGTTCCGCTCGGTCTTCGGGGCGGTAGGAGCTTGGGGCTTCATCGCCGACATATTGTTGCACCCAAGGGCGATGTCGATGAGGGCGGGAAGGAGCGCCCATTCGCGAGCCGAAGGCGCCTACCGGAATCGAACCGGTGTAAACGGCTTTGCAGGCCGCTGCGTAGCCACTCCGCCAAGGCGCCGGGGACGAGCTAAGCCTAGCGACGGGAAGGGGCTGTCAGCTCCGCGTCGGATCGGGTGTCGCCTACCGCCACCGCTACCAGGACGGCGGTCGATGCGATCACGGCGGCCAGGAGGCTCAGTGGGGCGGTCGCGACCGCGAGGACCAGCAGCGCGGCGCAGGCGAGGAGCCTGGACCCGGGGACGCTGCCCGCGGCTCGGCGCATGAAGGCGAGCTGGGCGAGCAGGAAGATCGCCGGGCCGCCGAAGACGAGCACGGCGACGGCGAAGTCGACCGGGCCGCCCGGGTCGGCGATCGCCAGCTCGTCGCCGACGGCGATCGCGATGATCCCGATCACCATCAGGATCAGGGTGTAGTTGCCGAGGCCGACGATGCGCGAGGGCTTGTCGGCCTCCTTTACGGCCCGCACGCCGATCTCCTCCGCGCGGTGGAAGTAGCACCACCACAGCGCGACCGAGCCGGTGAAGGCGACGGCGAGGACGAGCAGGCGATCGGCCGCGACCGGCTCGCCGGCGAAGGCGTTGCCGAGGGTGAGGACCGTCTCCCCCAGGGCGATCAGGAAGAAGAGGCGGAAGCGCTCCAGCAGGTGCTCGGCGTAGATCTGGCTGTCGGAGCTGAACGGGCTCTTCCGTCCCGGCAGCGGGTGGCCGGCGATCACGCCGCCGTAGGTGACGAGGACGGCCGCCGCCCAGAGGACCAGCCGGTCGTTGCCGCCCGTCGCGATGCCTGCGATCCAGATCGGCGCGGTGCCGATCTCCCAGACCAGGGCGTTGGCGAAGTGTGTGTACAGGCGGTGGCCGCGGAAGGCGAAGACCGCGAACGTCGTCCGGCCGACCTGGATCGCCAGGTAGCCGGCGACGAACAGCCAGGCCCGGTCGCCGAACGCCTCCGAGACCGACGTCGACATGACCAGGCTGGCGAACATCAGGCAGAGCAGCAGCAGGCGCACGGGTTGGCGATCGGCGTCGAGCCAGTTCGACGTCCACACGGTCATGAACCACGCGTACATCACCGCCAGCGTCAGGACGAGCGTCTCGGCCATGCCGCGGGCGTCCACCTGGTCGAACAGGTGATGCGCAAGCTGGCTCACCGTGAAGACGTAGACCAGGTCGAAGAACAGCTCGAGCGGGGTGACCGATCTCGCCACTTCGCGCGGGCGGACAAGCGATGGCATCGCGACGGGGGACCCTAGTCCATCCGTCGCCGCAGGCACCAGCGCCGCAGCTCGTCGGCCCCCCAGACGATGAACGGCATCGGCAGCAGAATCGCCAGGTCGGAGGCGGGCAGCGCGGCGGTGCCGAGCAGGTCCTGGAACGCCGGGACGTAGACCAGGACCGCGGCCAGGGCCAGCTCGAAGGCGATGCTCCAGAGCAGCAGCCGGTTGCTGAAGACGCCGATCGAGCGCAGCGAGGCGTGTTCGGTCCGCGAGGCGAAGGCGGTGCCGATCTGGGCGACGACCATCGAGAGGAAGGTCATCGTCGTCGCCTGCAGGTAGGTGTGGTGCAGCGGGTCGCCCTGCTTGACGGGGTCGTTGGGATGCCAGCCCCCCTTGCGCAGGACGTAGAAGTAGGCCGCCATCGAAAGCGCCGCCGCGATCAGGCCGAGGAAGAGCCAGGACCTCGCCAGCATCGACCGGGTGATGATGCTCTGGCTGCGCGCCCGCGGGGCGCGCTCCATGATCCCCGCCTCGGCGCGCTCGCGGCCGAGCGCCAGGGCCGGCAGCGTCTCGGTGCCGACGTCGAAGGCGAGCAGCTGCAGGACGGTGAGCGGCAGGGGAACGGCGCCGCCGGCGAGGGCGAAGACGAGGAAGGGGGTCACCTCCGGCGTCGCGTGGGCGAAGATGTAGACGATGAACTTGCGGATGTTGTCGTAGATCCGCCGGCCCGCCGCGACCGCGGCGACGATCGTCGCGAAGTTGTCGTCCGTCAGCACCATCGTCGACGCCTCGCGCGCGACTTCGGTGCCCGAGCGGCCCATCGCGATGCCGATGTCGGCGTGGCGCAGGGCGGGCGCGTCGTTGACGCCGTCGCCGGTCATCGCCACGACGTGCCCCTCCGCCCGCAGGGCGTCGGCGATCCGCAGCTTCGCCTCCGGGGTCGCGCGGGCGAAGATCAGCTCGTTGCCCTCGCGCAGCAGGGCGTCGAGCCGGGCCTCGCTCATCCGGTCGAGCTCCTCCTCGGTGACCACGGCCGGCTCGCCACGCGCGATCCCGATCTTGCGCGCGATCGCGGCCGCCGTCAAGGGGTGGTCGCCGGTGATCACGACGATCCGGATCCCCGCGCCGTGACAGCGGGCGACGGCCTCCGCCACCTCAGGGCGGGGCGGGTCGACCATCGCGACCAGGCCGAGCAGGACGAGATCGTGCTCGGCTTCCTCGCGCCGCTCGGGCACGCCGCCCGGCAGCGAGCGCGCCGCGACCGCCAGCACCCGCAGGCCCTGGCCCGCGAAGGCGTCAACGACCGCTTCCAGCCGCCGTCGCTCCGCGTCGTCGAGCGGGATCTCGCCGCCGGCGTCCACGCGCGCCGCGCAGCGCGGCAGCACCGCCTCCGGCGCGCCCTTGGTGTGGACGCGGAGGGCGCCACCTTGCTCGTCGACCGTCGACATCAGCTTCAGGACCGGGTCGAAGTGGAACTCGTGGCGGCGCCCGCCGGCGCCCGCCGCGGCACCGAACCGCCGCGCCGCGACCAGCATCGCCACCTCGGTCGCGTCGCCGCTCGGCTCGCCGTCCGCGGTGAGATCGGCGTTGTTGCAGGCGGCCATCGCCTCGGCGAGCGAGCGGGCCTGCGGCAAGGACGAGGCGGCGCCCTTCCCTCCCCCCGCCTCGAGGTCGATCTCGCGACCGGCGCTCCAGATCCGCGCGACCCGCATCCGGTTCTCGGTCAGGGTCCCGGTCTTGTCGGTGCAGACGACGTCGGTCGAGCCCAGCGTCTCGACCGCGCTGAGGCGCTTGACCACGGCGCCCTGGCGAACCAGCCCGCGGACTCCGACCGCCAGCGCGAGCGTGATCACCGGCAGCAGCCCCTCGGGCACGTTGCCGACGATCAGGCCGATCGCGAACACGACCGCGTCGGAGACGGGCAGGCCGGCGCCCAGCGAGGCAAGCGGGATGAAGGCGATGCCCATCGCGAGGGCGATCCCGGCGATCAGCCAGGCGACGCGGCGCACCTGGTGCTCCAGCGGGCTCTCCTCCCGCTCCGCGCGCTCGGAGAGGGCGGCGATCCGGCCGAGCTCGGTCCCCATCCCGGTCGCGAAGACGACGGCCCGGGCCTCCCCGCCGGTGCAGCCGGTGCCGCTGAAGACGAGGTCCCGCGCCTGGATCAGGGGACGGTCGGTGTCGACCGCCTCGGCCGACCTCATGGCCGTAGCCGACTCCCCGGTGAGGGTCGACATGTCGACCTCGAGGGCGCCCTCGGTCAGGCGCGCGTCGGCCGAGATCCGCTCGCCCTCGACGATCGCGAGGATGTCGCCCGGGACCAGCCGCGAGACCTCGATCCGGCGCGGCTCGCCGTCGCGGAGGGCGGTCGCCTGCACCGGCAGGTAACGCCCGAGCGCCTCGACCGCACGCTCGGCCTGCTGCTCCTGGGCGAAGGCGAACGCCGCATTGAGGACGATCACCACGACGACGGCGATCGCCACCGGAACGATCCCGGCTATGGCGGCGAGGGCCGCGGCCCCCCACAGCAGCAGCGCCAGCGGATGGGTGAGCTGGCGCGCCAGCTCGCGCGGCCAGCGCCGGCCCGCCCGCCGTCGCAATTCGTTGGGGCCGTAGGCGAGCAGGCGACGCTCGGCCTCGCGTTCGGTCAGGCCCCCTCGCGCCGTGCGCAGGTCGCGCAGCAACAGCTCGATGCGCTCGTTTGGATCAGGGGCCGAGCCCTCATCGCTCACGGAATGCCTCCAGCGCCGCGCCGTCGGGGTTCATCGGGGGGAGAGTCGAGTATCCCGGAGGTCCCCGCCTCCGCGCGGCCTTATGCCGCCGAGGAGGATCGCCAGCCCGGCCAGCATCGCCAGCCGCAGGACCAGGGCGCCCGGTCGCCGCGGCCAGCGCGCCGCCGACGACGAGGGTGGCCGCGGGCAGGTCGAAGTCGACGCTGAAGAAGACCAGCACGGCCCAGGTCGGCGGCCCGAAGGCCGGCAGGAGGTTGACCGCGAAGACGACCCCGAGCGCGATCGCGTACTGGGCCGCCACCGACATGCGCCGCTCAGCCCAGCTCGGCCAGCTTCTCGTCGAGCTGCTTGCGTATCGCCTCGCAGACAGGCTCGACCTCGGCGTTGTAGCGCTCGGCCGAGACCACGCCCAACAGGATCTCCGCGTCGGGCTTTGACAGGGTCAGGGTGATCGTCTGATCGCTCATCGAGAGCCTCCCTTTCGGATTTTGCCGTGACGCTAGGCGCATCCGGGGCGAATGTCATCGGCATAAGGCCGAAGCCGGCGGTGGGAATACCCCGATGACGCGGCGTGGCCGGGATCGCCCCCGGCCTCGCCTACGGCCTCGGCCTGCTCAGCGCCCTGCTGCTCTTCGCCAGCATCCTCCTGCACGAGCTCGGCCATGCGGTCGTGGCGCGGCGCCACGGAGTCGAGATCGAGGAGATCGACCTCTGGCTGCTCGGCGGCGTCGCCCGGATGAAGGGCTACCCGAAGACGGCGGGCGGCGAGCTGCGCTTCGCCCTCGCCGGCCCGGCGGTGACGCTGGCGATCGCCGCGGTCTTCGGCGTCGCCGCGCTGGCGCTGCCGTCCTCCGCCCCGGCGGTGCTGCGCGCGGTGGTCGAATACCAGGCGTTCGTCAACGTGGCGATCCTCGTCTTCAACCTGCTGCCCGCCTTTCCCCTCGACGGCGGCACGCCCGTCGGCCTGCTCGACATGAGCACCGTGGAGCGGACGCCCGCGGCGCAGCGAGTCGCCACCAACGTGGGCCAGGTGGCGATCCGCGATCCCGACCTGATCGTCAACCGGCATCAGGACGTCGCCGAGCTGTTGGAGCGCCCGGCCTTTCAGCGCGTCGGGCGGGCGATCGTCCTGACCCGCGACCGTGACGCGGTGGGAATCATCTCGATCACGGACGTGAACCGGGCGCTGCGGGCCTTCGAGCTGGAGTCGTAGAGCTGTTCGCGAGCGCGGTCGCCGGGCCGCTGCCGTTTTGACGCCGTCGACCGGCGGCCGTTCTGGAAGCTGCGGCCCCTGCGGGTCGCGGTGACGCTGACGATGGTCCTGCTCGGGGCGATGCTCGTCGTCGGGCTCGTCCTGACCGGCCCCGTGGTCGGCGCGGTGGCGGAGCCGCTCGGCGTCGGCTCGACCGCGGTGGCGATCTGGAACGTGGTCAAGTGGCCGGCGATGGCGATCATCTTCATGCTGATGGCCGGCGTCCTCTACTACGCCTCGCCCAACGCGCGGATCCGCGGCTTCCGCTGGGTCACCCCCGGCAGCATGGTCGCGATCGTCGTCTGGGCAATCGCCTCCGCCCTCTTCGCCCTCTACGTCGCCAACTTCGGCTCCTACGACAAGACCTACGGCACGCTCGGCGGCCTGATCGCGCTCCTGGTCTGGCTCTGGATCGGCAACGTGGCGATCCTCTTCGGCCACGAGCTGAACGCCGAGCTCGAGCGGGAGGCCGAGATCGAGGAAGGGACGCCCGGGGCCGAGCGGGAGATCCAGCTCACGCCCCGGGCGGACCCCGAGTGATGCGCATTCAGCAGCGCCTCGAGCTGTGGCTCCTCGGCATCCGCCAACGCGACCAGCGGCGCCGCGTCGAGAATTAGCGTCACTCGCCGAAGCCGCGCATCAACTCGTCCTCGGCGCTCGGTCGCAGCCATCAGCTCCTCGCCCGGATCTCATGTCGGTCTCGGGCGGGCAGGGCCGTGCCAGAATGATGGGTGTGCAGCGCGGTGGTGTCGATGAGACTCGGACCGAAACGCTCCTGCGTCGGCTGCGCTCGATTCCACCGCTCGTGCTCGGCCTGCTGCTGGTCACCGCCCTGCTGCCGGTGCTGCTCCTCGTCGGCCTGGCGATCGACTTCGGGCGCTGGGCGGTGTCCCGGGTTCCGCCCACCGCGACGCGGCTTGCGCTCTTCCTCTGGGTCTACCTCGCCGCCGAGGTGGCGGCGCTGGCGGCGGCGTGGGTCGCCAGCGGGGGCGGCCGCCGCGACGCCTGGCTTCGCGACGTCACCGGGCGCCTGCAGCACCTCTGGGCCGCAGCCCTCTTCCGCGCGGTGCGGGCGCTGTTCGGCCTGCGACTGGAGGTGGCGGGCGGCGAGGATGTCACTCCGGGCCCGGTGATCGTGCTGATCAGGCACGCGAGCATCGTCGACAACCTGCTACCGGCCAACCTGATCGCGCGTCCGCACGGGATCCGCCTGCGTTACGTGCTGAAGCGCGAGTTGCTCGCCGATCCCTGCCTCGACGTGGCCGGACAGCGCCTGCCGAACTACTTCGTGCGCCGAGGCACCGGCGAGGCGGAGGAGCGGGACCGAGTGGGCGCGCTTGCCCACGGCCTGGGACGGGACGAGGGCGTGCTGATCTACCCCGAGGGAACCCGCTTCACGCCCGAGCGGCGCGCCCGGGCGATCGCCCGTATCGCCGAGCGCGACCCACGACTGGCGGCGCGGGCCGAGCGCCTGCGCAACCTGCTGGCGCCGCGGCTGGGCGGCGTCGGGGCGCTGCTCGACGGCGCCCCCACAGCGGACCTCCTCATCGTCGCGCACTATGGGTTCGACGGCCTGCGGCTGGTATCCGACATCTGGCGCGGCGGCCTCGTCGGGCTTACGGTGCGAGTCCAGATCACGCGGGTGCCGCGCTCCGCGGCACCCCCGGCGGGCCCGGCGCGCACCGAGTGGATCTACGGCCTCTGGCAGGACGTCGACGACTGGGTCGAGCGGCAGCGCAACCCGGACGACCTCGCGGGGACGGCGGCGTGAGCACGGCGGGCCTGCTCGCGATCGAGGCGGGTCTGGTGCTCGCGCTCCTCACGGTCCTCTGGGCGGTGAGCCTGGTGCTGCGGGACGCCTCGATCGTCGACGTCTTCTGGGGCGCCGGGTTCGTGTTCGTGGCGTGGACCGCCTACGCGCTCGCGGACGGAAGCCAGGACCGCGCCCTGCTCCTCGCCCTGCTGGTGACGGCCTGGGGCCTCCGCCTCACCGCCCACCTCGCCCACCGCAACCTCGGCAAGGGCGAGGACTACCGCTACGCGGAGATGCGCCGCCGCCACGGCGACGGCTGGCCGTTGCGCAGCCTGTTCGTCGTCTTCTGGCTGCAGGGCGCGCTGATCTGGGTCGTCTCGCTGCCCGTCCAGGTGGCGATGGCCGACCCCACGCCGGCCAGCCTCGGGCTGCTCGACTGGGTCGGGACCGCGGTGTGGGCGGTCGGGCTGACCTTCGAGGCCGTGGGCGACTGGCAGCTCTCGCGGTTCAAGGCCGACCCGGCGAATCGCGGTAAGGTCATGGACCGCGGCCTCTGGCGCTATACGCGCCACCCCAACTACTTCGGCGACTTCTGCGTCTGGTGGGGGATCTGGCTGGTCGCCCTGGCCGCCGGGAGCACCTGGTGGACGGTCGTGGGCCCCGCGGTCATGTCCGTCCTGCTGATCCGGGTCAGCGGCGTCGCCCTGCTGGAGCGCTCGCTGAGTCGGAGGCGAGAGGGCTACGCGGACTACGTCGCCCGTACGAGCGCCTTCATCCCGCGGCCGCCGCGCCGCGGCTGAGGCTCGCGGCGGGCGTCATTCTCAGCGGCCGGGCGACCCTGGTGTCGACCGGGGTGACAAGTCCCAGCCAGAGCGCTGAGAGCTGCTCGGTGGAATCGGTCCACGCTACCCGACTGGCCGTCTTCCGACATCTGGCGACCCTATTGTTGCCGCCCTTTGTACGACTCCTCCCAGCACCCGATCGGCGGCGGGGCGCGTGCCCGATCGCTTCCGGATTGGCCCGACGACCGACCCCTCCGCTCGTGGCAGGAGGAGGCGACCGAGGCCGTGCGGGCGCACACGGCCACCAGCTTCCTGGCCTCGGCCACGCCGGCGGCTGGCAAGACCACCTTCGGCCTGCACATCGCCCACCGGATGCTGAGCGCCAAGTTCGTCTCGCGGGTTGTCGTGGCCGGCCCGACCACCCACATCTGCCGCCAGTGGGCCGCCGACGCGGGCCGCTACGGCATCGACCTCGAGCCGAACAGGCCAAACTCGGACGGGCCGGAGTCGTCCGACTTCCACGGCGTCGCCGTCACCTACCAGACGATCGCGGCCGGGCCGGATGCGCACCGGCTGGCCGCCGGCCGCCGGCCGACCCTCCTGATCGCCGACGAGCCGCACCACATGGGCGATCAGGCCGCCTGGGGCCCGCAAACCCGCCGAGCCTTCGACGGCGCCCGCTTCCGGCTGCTCCTCTCGGGCACGCCCTTCCGTTCCGACAACTCGGCGATTCCCTGGGTCACCTACGACGAGGACGGCCTCAGCCGCGCCGACTACACCTACGGCTATCCGCAGGCATTGGTTGAACCGGGTGTGCCGGCCGATCACCTTCCTGCCGTACGACGGCGAGATGGAGTGGCTCTCGGACGGTCGGCTGCGCAGCGCCGACTTCGACCTCGCCCTGCCGGCGGCGGAGGCGGCCCGGCGCCTGCGTACGGCGCTCAGCCCGGAAGGCGAATGGATGGGAGAGGTGCTGCGCGACGGCGACGGGAGGCTGAGCGAGGTGCGCGCCGACGGGCACCCTGACGCGGGCGGCCTGGTCATCACCTCCGATCAGGATCACGCGCGGGCGATCGCGGCACGGCTCGAGTCGGTCTCGGGGGAGCGACCCGAGCTGGTGATGAGCGACGAGCCCGATGCCAGCCGGCGCATCGCCGAATTCGCCTCCTCCGATCGACGCTGGCTGGTCTCGGTCCTGATGGTCTCCGAGGGCGTAGACATCCCCCGCCTGCGCGTCGGCGACTATGCGACGGCGGCCCGGACCGAGCTCTTCTTCCGCCAGGTGGTCGGTCGCTTCATCCGCACCATCCCGGGGCCGCGCCACCAGATGAGCTACCTGCTGATGCCGGCCGACTCGCGGCTGAAGGCACTCGCCCACGAGATCGAGCTGGAGCGCCGTCACGCGCTCGACCTCTCGCCGGACGCCGAGGAGGAGGGCGAGGAGATCGACGACGCCGAGCTGGAGCGGTGCGAGCCGGGCGATCGCTTTGCTGCCCTGAGCTCCGGCGACGCCGAGCTGGACGAGGCGATCATGAGCGGGACCGCCCTTCAGCTCTTCCCGACCGACGACCCCGAGCCGGGGGTGAAGAAGGCGGCCACCCTCGCCGGGCCCGAAGCCGCGTCGGAGGACATCGCACCCGAGCGGGAGTCGGCCTATGCGACCCGAGAGCGGCTGCGCGGCGAGCGCAGGCGCCTGGTCGCCGACGTCGCCCGCCGCACCAACAGGTCCCACAGAGAGATCCAGTCCCGGATCAACCGCGCCACCCGGGCGCGCTCGGTCTCCAGCGCCACCATCGACCAGCTCGAGCGCGGCAACGCGATGCTGCGCCGCGAGCTGCGGCGATGAGGCCGTCAGGAGGCAAAGCGACGGCGAACATCGGGATCGCGACGCCGATCAGCGCCACGCCGATCGCTGCCACCAGCACCAGCGGAGACGCCAGCCAGGCCCAGGAGCTCGACTCGTCGTCCTCGCCGAAGGCGTGGGGAGCCTGCTCCTCTACGGCCGAGTAGCGCAATCGGCGCTCGCCGCCTTCGGCACGCACGGATATGCACCGAAGTGGGGTATCCATTTAACCGGAGCTAATCCGCTGCTCGCCACGGCCGACCGGCGGGTGGCCGCTCCAGGCTCGGAGGGCGACTGCGGCTGCTCGGCGGCCGGCGCGGCACAGCGCTCGGCCGCGGGTTGGCGATCAGCTCGCCGTAGCGCACCGGCCTGTGTGCGACGGCGAGCTCGAGCACGCGGTAGAAGACGAGCCCGCGGCTGCGCGAGCGGCGCCGGTTGAAGCGGAACGCGAACTCGTTCAAGTAGGCGGGCAGGTGCGCCTCCTCGACCGAGCCTTGGTGGGTGCCGAGCAGCCAGCGCTTGGCGAGCGAGGCGATCTTGTGCACTCCGGGCAGCAGCTCGTGGGCCCGCTCTCGCTGAGCGCCGGGCAGGCGCTCATGGACGTAGAGCCCCTCGGTCGCCGGGCGGTAGGGCTGCCAGCCGTCGGTGATGACCGTCGCGCCGGGCTCGACGTTGTCGGTGAGGAACGCGCGAAGCGAGGCGGCCGAGGCGTCGCGCAGCGGCGCCAGGCGACAGCGGCCGAAGCCCTTGGGCTCGGTGCGTTCGACCGCGACGCCGACCAGCATCTTCTTCTCGCCCCGTGCCCTCCCGGCGAGCCCCGCCTCCTCGCCGCCGAAGGTGGTCTCGTCGACCTCGACCGCGCCATCGAGGCGCTCGCGGCCCGGGCGGATAAGCGCCGAGCGGATCCGGTGCAGCATCGCCCACGCCGTCTGGTAGGAACCGATCTCCAGCTGGCGCTTCAGCGACAGCGCCGAGATCCCGTCCTTTTCGGAGGCGAACAGCCAGCAGGCGGCGAACCAGACGGTGAGCGGGGTGCGGGTGCGGTCGAAGATCGTGCCCGCCGTGACCGAGGTCCGGGCCGAGCAGGACGCGCACTCAAATCGGCCGTCGGCGAGCCTCCAGCCACCGGCGTGCCCGCAGCGCGGGCAAAGGAAGCCGTCTGCCCAGCGCAGCCACTCCAGGTAGTCGAGGCAGTCGGCGTCGGTCCGGAACCAGGCCTGGAACTCGCCCAGGGAGCGCGGGTAGTGCTTTCCGGCTTGAGGACTGGCGATCCACCCATCCTACTCCGGTTAAATGGATACCCCACTGCACCGATATGCGTTGTTTCGGGCACTTCGGGCCAGAAGTGCCCGAAACTGGCGAGACCGGTTCCAGTCGCCAGTCAGCGGGCTTTTTGCCGGTGCTGTAGCTCTCGAATCTGAGCGACCAAGAGCTGGCGGAGGTCGAACTGCCAGTAGGAGACGAAGCGCTCGACCAGGGCCCGCACCTCGTTGCGATCGAGCCGCCCAAGCGGCTTGCGCGTGTCGAGCGCGGTCTCGTGCAGCCGGATCGGCGCCGTCACCATCGCCGCTGAGTCCTTTCCGAGATCGGGGAAACGCTCAGGAGATAGATAGAAGAGCGATGGCTCCCGTTGCGCTTCGACGCGTTGCCGCTCTTGCCCGGAGAGCTTCTCGAGTCGGAGCAAACGCAAGGCGAAGAGGTCGCCGGTGCGAGCATCGCTGTGACCGGAGAGGAGCAGGACGGGCCTGGCCTTGGCGCGCACGACGAACTCGAACTCCGCGTCACCGCCTCTGCGCAGGCCATCGACAATCTGGGAGGCGGTGGGCACCTCCACCGGTGCACCATCGGCAATGTGGATCTTGAATGGCGTCGCCGGCGTATAGGGAACGATCGCCCAGTAGACCTCGCCGGCCGCGAAGCTCAAAGGCCGAGCAAGCGCCTTACCGACGCCTCGTCGTCGACCAGCTCGCCCTCGGGCGCCTCCGCAATCTGGTGGGCGCGGACCCCGAGGTCGCTCAGATCCGAGGCGGCGGCCAAATCGTCGAGAAGCTCCGAGTCGCCCTGCAGCTCAGCGAAATCATCCGGGTGCAGGATCACCGCCTTGACGTGCTCCGCGCTGTAGCGCTCGACCATGAGCGCCTCGCCTGGCTGAGGCTCGGGCAGGCGGACATCGTTGCTCTTGATGGGGGAGCTATGCAAGGCCATACGGAGAAGATAGCAACGGTGTCGGACGTAACTTCCTCGGAGTCGTACGACATCTCGAGCTGGGATCGGACGCCGTTTCGACGCTCTCGTCTAGCGATATCTATCGCTTTCTAGTGATTCCGCTAGAGACGTGAAAAGCGGCGCTAGAAGGCAATTGGAGGCAAGGCGAGGCGTCTCGAATTCTCGATAGAAAAGGGCATTTTGCACCTTTTCGTCCAAGAACTGGACCGCTCGGCCGTGACCGACCGTCGCGACGGACCTTACTCAGCGCTCGATCAGCTCGCCGTGCCGCAGCTGCTCAATGCCCTCGCGCACCCACTCCTGCCCGAGCAGGTCGCGGTCGTGAAGGAAGGCGGCGAGCGCCTCGCTCCAGCGCCTCGCCGGGTAACTCTCGCGGACCGTGTCCAGCACCCGCTCGACCTCGATCACGCTGCGCTGGGCGATCTCCACGGGCTTGTAGCCCTGCGAGCTTCGGTCCTTAAACAGTAACCGTTCAGTCCCCTGACCCCTCAGGCGTGGCTGCGATGGAGATCGGCGGCGGGCTGCGGCTCAGGCGAGCGCGGGAAGCGGCTGCCCGCGGGAGCGGGCGGTGAGCAGCTCGGCCAGATAGGCAAAGAGCGAACGACCCTGCAGGCGGCATGTGACCGAAGCCGAGAGCGCTCGCTCGACGAAGCGCTCGCCATCCTGCGAACGGGTGCCATGGGAGAGCTTGCGGTGGATGACCGGCCCGCGCAGGGAGCGCTCGGCGGCATTGTTGGTCGGCTCCACTCCCTCGACGGTGACGAAGGTCCACAGGGCGGGCCAGATCTTCAGCAGGTTGTTGGCGAAGACGCGATATAGGCGGGTGCGCTTCGATTTGCGCCCGGCGCATTCGCAAAGCGCCCGCAGCTCGGCTTCGACCGGCGCCATCTCGCGCTTGAGGCGATCACGGTCGCCGTGCTCGCCGAAGGCATGCCAGGTCCCAAACAGCCGTTTGGCGAGCTCCAGGCCAGCCTCGCCGAAGGCCTTCTGCTCGGCGAGCCCCTCAGAGTGGCGGGTGAAGTCGCGCAACAGGTGCTGCCAACACGCTTGGCGGCACTCGGGGTCGAGGTGGTCATAGGCCCACCAGCGATCCGAGCAGACGATGCCTTTGTAGTCACCGATCAACTCGACCAGGCGGTCGCGGTGACGATCGGCGCCGACCCGGAAGACCGCCGCGGCCGGTGTGGTCGCCGTCCACAGAGCCCGGCCCTCGCCGGCAGTGCGCCAGCCGGTCTCGTCAACGTTTATGGCCGGCGAGCCCAGCACCGATGCGGTGAGCCGCTCGTGCGGCTCTGCGAGCGCCGCCGCGGCGCGCCGGCAGATCGCCTCGACCGTCCCCACCGACATCTGCAGGCCGAACAGGTCACGGGCCAGCTCGGCCATGTCGCGGCGCGAGATGCGGTTGCGGGCGCTCATCGTCACCGCCGCCGCCTGGGCACGGGGGCCAAAGGCCGAGTCCCGCAGTCCGTCGGGCAGCTCGGCGGTCGTCTTTGCCCGACACTCCGGGCAGCGCAGACGGTGGGTGCGGTGCTCGGTCAGCCTCACCGCGACCGGCGGCAGCTCGGCCACCTGATGGCGCCCGAAGCGGGAAGAAGGGTGGCGCTCTGAGAGACCGAAGCCATGCCCGCAGCGTCGGCAGGAATCCGGGTAGTGCTCGACGATCTCATCGACCTGGTCTTCGGGGGCGAGCTTGCGGCCCGCGCCCCGGTGGCCGGACTGGCCGCCCGCCTGGCGCTCGCCGCGCAGCAGCTCCTTGGCCTTGGCCCGCGCCTCGGCGCGGCGCTCCTGGCGGGTTTTGGGCGGATCGGAGGAGGGCGGCTTGGAGCTGTTGCGCGAGTCTTTGCGCAGCTCCTCTTCGAGCCGCTCGATTCTTGTCTGGAGACGGGCGAGCTCGCGCTCTGAGTGCTCTGCAAAATGCTCAAAGCGCTGCGCCAACTCGAGCATGAACTCCACGCAGCTCTCCCGGCCGGCGTCATAGATCGCTTCGGCCTCGGCGCGCTCCATGCCCCGGCGGTTCGACGCGGGCCTGGCGGACCCTGCGTTATGTCAACCGTGCCTACCGTGTTTCGCGCCTGGCTGCGGGGTGACCGGGGACTGAACGGTTACCTTAAACAGCCCATTTGCAGGGCTTTCGTGATTGACCAAATCGTGGAGATTCAGCGCGGATATGCACGGATAGACGTGGATATGCAGCGAGTCAGGCACTTCTCGCCAGAAGTGCCTGAAATCGTGGAGCGCGGTTTCAGAGCCCTCGGCGGTGCCCTCCTTCGCGCCAAAGGTGCTCGTAGTTCAGATCAGAGGACGTCTCGCATCTCCTCGAACCGGCCGACAATCTCATCGAACGATGGATACGCGCCATAGCAGAGGGTCCGACACTGCTCGTCGTAGTCGGCCACGACCTGTGCTCGAACCTCGGCGGCAGGAAAGACACCGGCGCTGCCAGCGAAGCTGAGGCCGGATGGGCGCTTGTACCCCCTTTTGAAGAACTTCAGGCTGACTTTCTCGTAGTCCTCCTTGATCGTCTGATACTCCGGCGAGCTGAGCATCACCCGAACCTCATCCTCCCCGGCGAGTACATGGAGATCGATGTAGTGCCGGGCGTCGCGGCCGAGGGGCTTACCCTCCGACACGAGCCGCTCGACGAGGCTGTGTACCACGAATAGCTTCTCGACGAAGGTCCGTCGGAAATGCAAAACGGTCATCGAAAAGGGACTGAGATCCTCAGCGATCGCCCCCTGTCCGGAATCCTGCAGGAAGCGTCCCACCACCGAGCTGATCTCTCGCTCGTCGGTGGGGGAAGTGCCGCCTCGCACGCCAGGCTCCGTCATGATCGACGGCGCAACCCCGATGCGTTCGAAGCGCGGCACGAACGCAAACCAGTCGCTGCGCGCCCTGCCGGCCACGCGCTCGCTCTGCCCGCCGTCCAGCTCCAGGCCGGGATGGGTGGCGATCGCCTCGGTCAGCGCCTCCAGCTCCGCGTCGACGCCTCTCCTGCTCAAGCGCGGCTCGAAGCGCTCGGGCACGAGCAGGAGATCGACGTCCTCGGACAGCCGCTCGATCAGCCCCCAGGCCTTGGAGAGGCTCGTGCCCCCCTTGAAGATCACTTGGCCGGGCTGGTAGCGCCCGGCGACGATTCGCAGGATCTCGGTGATGTAGTAGTCCTTCTCGACGAACGCCTCGTCCAGCGACCGAGCGGCAGCCGCGGCCGTCACGATGCTCGCGAATTCGTCGTGCTGGAAGAGCCTCATCGCGCCTGCCACGTCTTGGCGGCGGGTAGGTCTCGGAAAAGGCCGAAGTCGAACGTAGAGAGGGGGTTGAGACTGTCGCGCAGCCGCTTGAGCGTGCGCGGATTGGCCTCCAACTCCTCACCGAGGGCGCCGAGCATGGCGCGGACGCGCGGCGGCTCGTCGAGGGCGATCCGAGCGACTCGCTCGAACGTACCCCCCGTCCCGAGGATGCGGAGAAGCCGTTTGATCGTCGCCGCGGGCCCGACATCGCTGTAGCGGCCCCGCGTACGCAGCATCTCGATCAGCGCCCCCTCCTCAGCACTGAGATGCGCCCGGCTCGCCGGCCGCCGCGTATGGACGATCGCGTTGCTCAGCACACTCGGCGGGTTGGCTGCTGGGGTCGCGAGCTCCTGGCGTGCTGGATTCTGGGTGGTCAGCCCGAGCACGTTCGCGGCGCTCAGGCCGGCGGCGTGCAAAGGCACGCCGACCGTGTGACTCGCCATAGCGGTCGCCGATGGGATGCTCGGGCCCACGACCGTCGGGCGCGAGCGGTAGTAGAGGCCGCGTCGCGCCCGCTCAACCACCCCCGCATCGGCCAGCCGCGCCAGCGTGCGTGCGACCGTCCGCGGGGGAAGGTCGTTGAAGTCGGACACTCGCCAAAAACGCTCGCCACCCCGTTCGATGCGACGGCGGATCCGCGCGGCAGCGCTGGGCGCCCCAGCGCGCTTCAGTGTTCCCGGACCCTTCGGCATGGCGCCACTCTAGCACTTGGCTAGTTTTTCTGCTTAAAAATGAGACAAGCTAGCGCCCAACCAGCTCTCCGTGCCGCAGCTGCTCAACGCCCTCACGCGCCCACTCCTGCTCCAGCAGGTCGCGGTCGTGAAGGAATGCGGCAAGCGCCTCGCTCCAGCGCCTCGCCGGGGGCGGCCTATACGGCTCACCAGCGCCGCTTCCGCCACACGCCGACGAGCAGCCAGCTGAGCGGCGCGGAGGCAAGACCAAGGGGGCCGAAGCCGGAGGTATGCGGAAGGGGATCCAAGAGGACCGTCAGAGTCCCCGCCACGGTTAGCAGGACAAAAAGGCAAAAGACAATTCGCCGCATCCAGATGTCGTCCGCAAACCACTTGAGCTGCAACTCGCGAAGCTTCTCGTCTTCGGCGAGCCTCGTTTCGCTGGCAAGCCACGTCGGCGCCATCTGCATGTTGTACCATTTCTGATGATAAAATGATTAGAAATCGTTCAGTTAGTGATCAGCAGGTGGATGTGGGGGAGCTCTCAGATGAGCTGACGAGGCTGGCGAGGCGAGGTTTCAGCACCCCCCTCCTGCTCGACCTAGATGGATTCCCGACGCTTCAGCATCTCACGGGCGGCACTCAGGCGCGAGCACCTGAGCGGGCAAAGCTGCTGAATAAGCTTCTTAAGCAAGCCATCTCCCGTCTACCCGAGCCAAACAGACAGGCGATGGCCGTGTTCGGCGAAATGGATGAATCGACTGCCGGCAGGTCGTTGGGGACGCGACGTCAAGCGGCGGCGGAAGTACTCGGCATCGCGCCGACCACGTTCCGCACTCACAGAGAGTCGCGCCTGCTTACGGAGCTCGCTCGCGTCGTCGCGATCGAGGCATCCGAGCCCGGTGAAACTGCCGAGCGCCGAGACACCCCGGCAAGTGACCGTGTCTTCGTGGTCCACGCCCGGGAGGCCACCGACCACCCCCTCTTTGATCTGCTCAGGGCATGGGGGCTCCAGCCCCAGGGCTCATGGCAGGGGTGGGAATGGGGGGCCCCGACCTCTGAGGCGATCTTCGACCTTCTACAGACGATGGATCGCGCGGCGGCGATCATTGTCCTCTTGACCCCGACCACGTTGACCAAGACGGGCGGGAACGTACTGGCGGGAGCCAGGGACAACCTACTGCTGGAGCTCGGCTTGGCCTTGGGCGCAGCCCCGCAGCGCACTGTGGTCGTTAGCCACGGCAACGTGAAGCTACCCAGCGGCCTCGCCGGCCACCGCATCTTGGAGCTAGATAACAGCCCGACCAGCCGCAACGCTCTGCGTTCCCGTCTGGAGGCCCTCGGCCTAGAGATGGAGACCTCTCTGGCCTGGCTCGACCCTGCCATCGGCGGTGACTTCGAGGTGGTTCCCGTCGGCGCTTCCTTGGACGACGACCTGCTGGAGACGATCGAAGAGATGGGTTTTGCGCTGGGGAGATCGCTTGGAAGCGGCGGATACGGGAGCGCTTGGATGGCGACGGAGCGCCAGACCGGCAAGGAGGCCGTGGTCAAGCTGTTCGCGTCCCCTCTGGCAACCAGACGTCGGTGGTGGCGCGAGGCGCTCGGCTCCGCCGCCTCCATCGCGGGTGAGGGCGTGCCAAAGGTCAAGGCGGTCATCGAGACCGGCGGCGGCGTGGCGGCAATCTTCGAGCCTGCCGACGGCGTGGCACTCGGAGAAATCGGAGCAATCCCGCCAAGCGAGAGCGTGGCGATCGCGGCCGGACTGCTCGAAACGGTGGCCGACCTTCACGACAAAGGCATCGTGCATGGCGACATCTCCCCCTCGAACGTACTTCTGGCCGAGGGCGCAAGGCCTGTCTTGGTCGATTTCGGTGCTTGTGCCCCTGTGGGAGATCCTGGTCGGCAAGACGACATGCGCGCCGTCGGCATCGTGCTCCTCTCGCTGCTCAAGGGCCAAGCGGTGCGGGGAAACGAGCAGGAGATCGCGGCGCTGGGCGTCTCCGAAGAGTTGAAGGAACCGCTACGTGGGCTATTGGGGCTGCATGGAGATTCGCCCGTGCCCGCGAAGGAGCTTCTTCGTGCCCTTCGCACCGCGCCCGAGGCAGTCGTCCGCTAACCCGGATACGCGCTCAGCCAGGCGAGCAGCTCCAGCTATTTATCGAGCCGTTTTTTGAATGCCTCGAAGCGCTTGCGGAGTACGTACACATGATCGAGGAGCGCCTCGGCGAAGGCGAGGGAGTCCTCGGCGTCGTCACGGGCGACGGGCTCGCCCGTGTAATGCGCGCCCTGATTTCCGGCGACTCGAAGTGCAGTGGCCCATTCGGCGAGGGTGCCGTCGATAAGTCCCTTGTTCTGCAGCTCTTTCAAGCTCATGGCGAGCGTTTTTTTCTCTACGCCGAGTTCCATGCAGGCCCCCTCGACGGTCCTGCGGACCATTACGGTGCAAGCGGAATACGCCTTGGCATCGAAACATGACTTGGCTTCTGCCCACTCACGACGCAACGGCGAGGGGATCTGGGGGCTGAGCCGGCGTGGTGCCGGGTAGATGAAAACTGGCTCGTCGCCCTCGAATCCTCCGCCATAGTCCTCCCGCAGTTGCAGACTCGGCATCAAGCAATTCGCGCATTGAACTAGCGTCCACTCAGCGGCCGGATCGACGCGTTCTCCGTCTCGGTTGAAGCCGTCCCATATGGCCTCACCCTTGACCTTGGCCGTCGCCGGTCGGTCACAGTGAGGGCAGACAATTACGCGTTCTGCTTCTGAAGGCATGTCAATGTGGGTCGAGGAGCAGCGTCACGCGCCGGAGCGAAAACTGCCAGCTCGCGCTCCTGTGCAGCGCCTGCTGCGTATTCGAGCGCGGCAAGGATGTCCTCGCGTTCCAGGTAGGGGTAGTCGGCCAGCAGCTCGTCGATGCCGGCGCCACCGGCAAGCTGACCGAGTACCGCGCTGACGGTTACGCGGGTGTCGTGGATGCAGGGAAGGCCGCGCATTCGGTTCGGGTCGACGGTGATTCGCCCCTGGGCCATTGGGCAAGGGTACCTCGCCGTCCGCCCACTACCTCTGCTGCGGGATCAATGCAAGGCGGAATCAACCCCTATCCCCGCGCATCTCGGCCATTCCAGGCACTAATTCGCATTAGTGCCTGGAATAACGACGATATGCGGGGATGGTTCCAGTTGATTCTGGATTCCCTCGCCGAACCCGCCCCGCCAACGTGCAGGGGATTCCCAAAAAAGCGGCTGAAGGGATTCGAACCCTCGACCTTCTGCATGGCAACTACGCTGGCGGTCTGTGGATTCCGACACAGAAATCGCCGTTTGCAGGCACTTTTTGAGTTCTCGGAAAGGTGTGCGGTCCGCAAATACGCGCGGATATGTCTCGAGTGGGGTATCCATTTAACCGGAGCTAATCCGCTGCTCGCCACGGCCGACCGGCGGGTGGCCGCTCCAGGCTCGGAGGGCGACTGCGGCTGCTCGGCGGCCGGCGCGGCACAGCGCTCGGCCGCGGGTTGGCGATCAGCTCGCCGTAGCGCACCGGCCTGTGTGCGACGGCGAGCTCGAGCACGCGGTAGAAGACGAGCCCGCGGCTGCGCGAGCGGCGCCGGTTGAAGCGGAACGCGAACTCGTTCAAGTAGGCGGGCAGGTGCGCCTCCTCGACCGAGCCTTGGTGGGTGCCGAGCAGCCAGCGCTTGGCGAGCGAGGCGATCTTGTGCACTCCGGGCAGCAGCTCGTGGGCCCGCTCTCGCTGAGCGCCGGGCAGGCGCTCATGGACGTAGAGCCCCTCGGTCGCCGGGCGGTAGGGCTGCCAGCCGTCGGTGATGACCGTCGCGCCGGGCTCGACGTTGTCGGTGAGGAACGCGCGAAGCGAGGCGGCCGAGGCGTCGCGCAGCGGCGCCAGGCGACAGCGGCCGAAGCCCTTGGGCTCGGTGCGTTCGACCGCGACGCCGACCAGCATCTTCTTCTCGCCCCGTGCCCTCCCGGCGAGCCCCGCCTCCTCGCCGCCGAAGGTGGTCTCGTCGACCTCGACCGCGCCATCGAGGCGCTCGCGGCCCGGGCGGATAAGCGCCGAGCGGATCCGGTGCAGCATCGCCCACGCCGTCTGGTAGGAACCGATCTCCAGCTGGCGCTTCAGCGACAGCGCCGAGATCCCGTCCTTTTCGGAGGCGAACAGCCAGCAGGCGGCGAACCAGACGGTGAGCGGGGTGCGGGTGCGGTCGAAGATCGTGCCCGCCGTGACCGAGGTCCGGGCCGAGCAGGACGCGCACTCAAATCGGCCGTCGGCGAGCCTCCAGCCACCGGCGTGCCCGCAGCGCGGGCAAAGGAAGCCGTCTGCCCAGCGCAGCCACTCCAGGTAGTCGAGGCAGTCGGCGTCGGTCCGGAACCAGGCCTGGAACTCGCCCAGGGAGCGCGGGTAGTGCTTTCCGGCTTGAGGACTGGCGATCCACCCATCCTACTCCGGTTAAATGGATACCCCACTGTCTCGATATGCGGCGTTTCGGGAACTTCTGGCCAGGAGTTCCCGAAATCGAGGAGGCCGGTTCCAATCGCCGGCGCTCGCGCTCAGCGGCCGAATGCGGCGCGCGCCTTGCCGGCGAAGCCCGCCGCCCCGGCCCGCTCGATCGCGGCAAGCAACTCGTCGATCGATCGCCCGCCGGCCCAGTCGGCCGCCTGTCTCTCGAGCAGATCGAGGAATCCCTCGGAGGCCTCATCGAAAGCCGCCGTGAGGAACGAGTCTGGAGCGACGACCTCAACGCCGTGCCCCTGCAGCGCCGAGCGCAGGTAACCGCGGTCGTGTGTAAAGAGGTAAGCGGCGCCCGAGGCAATCGCCAGCCGGCAGACATGGTGGTCGTCTGGGTCGTCGGTGAGCGCGCTGAGGTCGAGACTCGCCGCCACACCGGTGAGGTTGGTCTTCCCGTCGGGAAAGTTCTGCGGCAAGTAGCCGACCCAGCGCGCCGCGGCATCCTCGGAGAGCCCCTTCTTCTCGACAAGCGACCTCCTCGCCTCCGCCAACAGCTCATCGCTCCAGACGAGATCGAGCAGCTCCAGGCGCCCGGAGACACGCCCCATGAGCTCGTGCAGGACGCGCGAGAAGACGATGTCGCTGTCGAGAACCGCGCGCGGCGGGCCTGTGCGGCTCACTCAGCCGGAGCGCCCATCGCGTCGAGATCGCGGGACCACTCAGCCGTAAGGCGGTCGTTCTCGGCGCGGCGCTCTTCGAGGGCAAGCACCGACGACAGCGGAATCTTCCAGTAGCTCGACCCTGGAAGCCTGCGCGCTTCAAGCTTGCCGTAATCGATCAGGCGCCTAACGTGCTGGCGAGAGAAGCCAAGCCGCCGTGCCGCCTGTTGAGGCGAGAGCAGCTCCTGCTCCTCGGCCACGGTAACGGCGACCTGCTTGCCTTCCCGCAGCAGCTTGTCGACCTCCTCAGCAACCGAGGCGGCCTGATCACCGGCAGTGGGGTCCAGATGCATCGTCTTCATCGCGCTTCACCATAACAGACAGCCTGTCCTACCTGCACATCAGGTCCGCCCTGAGTGCCCTTATGTCAGCGCCGCCCCTATAACGCGCCGCAGGACTTGTCCCGCGGGTCTAGGGAGAGACCCCTCTGGCCGAAGATAAACACTCCGGTTTCTCGCGCCGGAACCGAACCAATGCAAATCGACCAAGCGCGCACTCAGTACATCCGCTGGCTACTCGCAACCCGAGACCTGTCGCCGCACACGATTCGCGCTTACAGTGGCGATCTCGTCAGCTTCGAGCGATACACGGGTGCCGACTTCGAGGTCCGGGAGATCGACCAAGACAGCGTGATCTCCTTCATCGAGCAGCAGAAGGACGCGGCCCTCTCCCCCGCTTCACTGAGAAGGCGAGCCGCAGCACTACGTGGCTTTTGTCGCTGGCTGCTCTCTCGGGGTCTCCTTGTCGCAGATCCCTGGAACGGCGCGAGCCTCGCCCTTGGCAGATCCCGCACGCTGCCCCGAATCCTTGCGGCCCACGAACTCGACCTCCTGATCGAGTTCCTCGCTCGCGCGGCTCATGTGGACCCCGGCAGCCCACCCGACAGCCGGTCAGTCGAAAAGAGACCCCATGAGACGACAACTCTTCTCGCGGTCGCGCTGATGGTCGCCACCGGCGTGCGCGTCAACGAGAGCGTGAGCATCAGGTACCAGGACATCAACCTGCCCAGCAGGACGTTACGGCTGGTGGGAAAGGGGCGCCGCGAACGACAAGTCTTCCTTCCCAATGACTGGATAGCCGACCTCACGAGCGCCTACATCGAAGCGCGCTCCTCGCTCGGCGTCGAGCATTCCCGTCTCCTCTTCAACCTCCGCTTCAATCCCCTCACCCCACCTGCAATGAGATCACGGCTCGCAAAGGCGGCCCGGGCCGCTGGTCTCGAGACTCACGTCACACCCCACATGCTGCGACATACCGCTGCAACACAGCTGATCGAGGCCGGCGTCGACATCCGCTACATCCAACGGCTTCTCGGCCACGCCAGTCTCAGCACCACGGAGATCTACACCCACGTCTCAGACCACGCCCTCCACCGCGTCGTCTCGGACGCCGACGTCCTCGGCAGGTTTGTGCAGGCGCGATAACTGAGGATTATCGGTGGCGGACCTAGCCGCCTTGCTCGGCCAGATCAAGACGACTGAAGGCATCTGGGAGGACCTTCGGGATCCGATGGTCAGGATCACTCGATTGACCGGGCCGTCCGGTTCGGGCAAGTCATACATTGCGCGGGAGGTGGCGAGCAGATGGTGTAATGCGGGTGGCCGCTGCGTTGTCGCTGTAGGTGACGACGACAACTCCTGGCGGGAGCTCTACCCGCTGCTCACTGGCCTGTCGTCAGCCCATCGTGACTGGGCGGACCTGGCCACCACGGCGGCCCGGAGCGCGGTGAGGGTTGTAGAGGCAGCTGCGGGATCGCCGGGAGTGGGGAGCTCGATCTTCGACTTGCTGGGTGCTGCGTTTCGCCAGCGCACGATGCGGGCTCTCCGAGCCTATGCCGATGCGGAACGCGCCATCATCCTTGACCTCAATCACCTTGGCCGCTCACACGATCTTCTGCTCGTAGCGGACAACGCCCACTGGTGGGACGTCGATTCCCTGCAGCTTCTACGGTCGGTGTTGTCCGATCGACTTCGCAAGGCGATGCAGCCACTTGAGTCGCTCGTCGTTCTCCTGGTCGATACGGCCGACGAGCAGGCCGCCGTCGAACCCGAGAAATTCGGTTCGCTGACTGCGATGTGCGACGAGCATACCCATCGCACGGAGCGGTGTGGCCGCGACAAATTTCCCGAATTGCTGAAGGCGTTCGGATATGAAGGAGAGCTGCCGGATGATGTCCTGCGGCTGCTATTCGACGTGACCGGATGTCATCTCAAGCTCGTCGAGCAAGTCACGGCGTATGCAATGGAAACCGGAAACGGCTCGCTGCTCACCTCAGCGGACGGCGACTATCTCGCCTCATTGGCGCATGCACGCTTTGCCTCGCTTGGCGCCTCGCAACCAGAAGTGACCGAGCTGCTCGTTCGCGCTGCGGTACTCGGGCTTTCCTTCACCGAGCGTGATCTCCAATGCATATCGGACAAGAAGCGGGCGGACATCCGGAGCTTGGTGGAAATGGCGCACAGGATTGGATTTGTCGAACCAAAGGCCGAGGAAATCTGTTTCTGCCACGACATCATTCGCACCGCAATCCTCAAAGATCGGACCCCGCAACACCTGCGACCGGTCTACGAAAAGCTCGCTCAGTGTCTGTCGATCCTGCGTCCGGGTGATTACAGCGCTCGCACCCAGGCGCTGCTTGAAGCTGAAGATCGAGACGGTGCACGCGAGATGATCGCCCTGGCAGGTGTCAGCCAAATCCGCCGCGGCGTCGAGAGCACGCGTGTATGGCATCGAATCACGAGCCGGCTTCCTGCCGATGCTGCCCTGCACGCCCATCTGAAGGTCATCGCCGATGGCTACGCGGCGGTCGAGGCGGGCGATTTTGCAAGAGCAATTCCGGGCCTGCGAACGCCACTTGTCGGTGAGACGCTATACATGGCGGCGGAGCGTAACTACCTCGCGGCCATCTGCTCAATGGAGATGCAGACGACCGCCGGTGCTGTCGAAGCCCAGTCGATCCTGGAGTCCTGGGTCCCGCGCCTCGAGAGGGAGGCTGAGCTAGAGATCCGCTTTCTGCTCTTGCTTCAGCAGGCTCAAGTCCTGGCCAACCTGATCGAGGAGGCACGCAAGACTGAAAGCCAGATCGAGCAACGTCTACTGGAGCGGTCGGGTTACGACCCCCACGCCACCGTGATGTTGCAGGTTCAAAATCGACGCGCTACTGCCGTGAATGCGCCGGAGGTGGCGGTGGTCCGAATCAGTGAAGCGGTCAACTTCTTCCGCCGGGGAACCGGCGATGGCACCCGAGACCGACTCGAATTGTTCCGCGGTCTCAGCAACCTGACCTCAATCGAGATCAGGCTCGGCAATTTCGATGCAGCCTTCAGGCATGCTCGCGAGGCGGAGCGCCTGGCAGCCGAATCCCCAGACAGCGTCCACCGGCTCGATGTCTTTGCAAGCAACTTCGTGCTTGCGGCGTACCGAAGCAACGCAATCGACCTAGATGAGGCGATCATTCGGCAGCGACAGATCGTCGACAGCCCGGAGGGCTCGGGGGACAAGCTTCTCCAGCGATGCAATCTGGCCGGGTTCCTCGTCTTGGCGGGCCGCGACGACGACGGGGCTGCTCATCTTGGCGAGCTTGAGGACGAGATGCAGGCAGGCGATTTCGATGAGGGCTACCTGGTCTTCTATCTCTACTCAACCGCAGTGGCTGCTGCCGCTTTTCGTGGTGACATCGACGAGGCATTGCGCCGCCACAAGAACAAGGACAAGTTCGTCACACAACTACGCTGGCCTGGAGCGCCATACGTCCGTCGGCGCCATCAGCGGATAGCCGAGGCGTTGCCGACGTTCGACTGCGCCCGTGCGCGCCAAGACGTGGACGAGATGTTCCTCCATGGCGGTCGGATGGAGATTGGACCGGCTTGGAGCTACTACGGTCGGCTAATTCCATCCTGCAGTCTCAACTTCTGGTCAGACTCCTGAGATCAGACCGGCCTCCGCCAGGCCGATCCCAAGCCAGACTGCAAGCATCTTCCGCAGCGGAAATCCGAGCTGCTCCATCGCGGTGCCATATGCGGTCCCGGCGAGCGGCGGTGGCGACTCATTGGTGTCAAACGCCCAGGCTCGTCCGTCGGCGTCGACCCGGAAATCCACGCGGCCGATCCCACTCATGCCGAGCGCATCGAAAGCGGTCATCGCCGCTTTTTGGATCGCTGCGTAATGCTCCGGCTCGCTCTCATATGGGACATAGATGACATCGTGGTGCGCATGATCTTCAAAGGTTTGCGGGAGGTCGCCAAACCGCTCACCGCTAGCTCGCCGTACTTCAAGCACCTGAAGCGGGTGGGTCGAGCCCAGATGGACGAGCGGCACCCCGACCTCTTCGCCCGAAACGAACTCCTGAACTACGACAGACTGCGAGAAGGATTCGGCCCTGCTGCGCACAAAGTCATTGAATCCAGAGTCTACGAGCTGGACACTCTCGTGATCGACTCCTATGCACATTGACTCGAAGGCAGGCTTGACGATCACCCGCTCCCCACTGACCGGCTTTCGACCGCCCGTCCAGCCAGCGCCGTCGAACTGCCAGGTCTCTGGAGTTCGCACGTCGAACCTTCTCAGCACCGCATTGGCGTGGAGCTTGTGCCGTGCCAGCGAGCATGCGTGAGCGGCGGAATTGAGCACGGGAAGATCGAGCAGGTTGCAGAGTGACGGGATCAGGGCTCGCCGGCCAGCCCCCGTGCCGCCCTCTGCAGTCGTGTAGACGATCTCAGGCCTATTGCGGGACCCTCCTTCGATGACGCGGGCTATGAAGTCGCGCTCGTTAAAGAACGACTCGACCGTCACCCCCAGGTCCTGGAATGAGCGAATGATCGCGTCGGCCTGCTGTCGCGTGTAGTACTGCGCGACGTTCGAGATGCCAGCCGGCCCGACGTCCACCACCTCGCCCTCGCGGATATTGGTGACGAACAGCAGGGTGAGCTCAGGAGCAAAGTTGACCGCGCGATCCGCAAGTCTTGCCATCAACGCGACAACCTGGTCGTTGACCATAGCCATGTGCGCTCCCGCCACCGATAATCCTCAGTTATCCCAACTAGGCATGACGGCGGTGATCCTAAAGAATTTCTCGCTCGGTACGCTCCGAGACTTCGCATCCGATGACCAGTCCACGCCACACGACGGGACAGCCCATGGAGTCGCCTGTCTCAAGACGGAAGAGCAGCCACTTTCTCTGGGCGCTTGAAATCCGCATCCTCTTTGGAGCCGTGGTCGTCGCGGCAGTTGAGTTCCCCGAGGTACCGCGCGGCTTAGGAAACGCCGCCTGGTCTTGGGAGGCGTGCTAATGGGTCTCTTAAGTCCGGTCATCGACGAGAAGCTTCGAACCAGGCCGGAGAGGCGCAGCTCCAGAGAACAGCTTGACCAGATGCAGGCCGAGATATCGACTCTGGCAGAGCAATGGCGCCGACTACCGACAAGAGCCAATTACCTCCGACTACGCGTTTTACTCAGTTATTGGGCAAGGCTGGCCCCCTGAGATGAGCAAGTTCGGAACGCATCACCTCCGCATCCAGGCACACGACACGCCCCTGGGCAAGGAACCCGATATCGCTGATCACGCTGAGGCGATTCGTTCGTGGTTGACCGCGCTCGTGGGAGCCGAGCACCTGTCCCTCTTGGTGGGAAGTGGGCTCGGGATAGCTGTGGCCAGCTCCTTGGGGGCGGATGGGCTTGACATGAGCACCACCGATCTACAGGGCGACGGGGCAGGCGAGGTCAATGCCCACGCGGCGAAGCTGGCGGAGACCTGCGGTCGCGGTGGCGAGGCGAACATCGAGGACCAACTGCGAAGCGCACTGGCGCTTCTTGCCGGTCTCGAAGTTCTCGAACCCGATGCCGCGCGAACCAAGGCCTGGCGGGGGGAGCTGGCTGCGATTCTCGGTGACTTCGCGAAGCGCGGGCTGGAAGCTGAGCAGAAGATTCGTGAGAAGGTCGTTGCCGGCGGGGACGATGGGCAAGGCGTCGAGCAGATGCTCGTCGGGTTCCTGCTCGGATTTGCCAGTCGGCCGCCCTCTCGCGAGCGACTCAATGTCTTCACGACGAACTACGACCGACTGATCGAGTTCGGTTGCGATCGAGGTGGACTGAGGGTTTTGGACCGCTTCGTCGGCAGCATCGAGCCGACCTTCCGCGCATCGCGTCTCGATGTTGACCTCCATTACAACCCGCCGGGAATTCGCGGAGAGCCGCGCTACCTCGAGGGCGTGATGCGCCTATGCAAGCTGCACGGCTCGCTCGACTGGCGAATCGATGGAAGAAGGTTGCGGCGGATCCCGCTCGAGTTCGGCGCCAGTGACCCCGAACTAGAAGATCCCGAGGCGAGCGGGGCGCTCGAGCGGCTGATCATCTACCCGAATGCGGCCAAGGACGTCGAGACCCTCCAGTTCCCCTACGCCGAGCTCTTCCGCGACTTCTCAGCGGCGCTCTGCCGGCCCAACAACGTGCTGGTCACCTTCGGCTACGGGTTCGGCGACGACCACGTCAACAGGGTCATCCGCGACATGCTGACCCTGCGATCCACTCACCTCCTGGTTATTTCCTACAGCGACCCCGGGGAGAGGATCGAAAGCTTCCTCTCCAACGCCGCGCTTGAGCAGTCAAGCCTCTTGCTTGGTCCCCACTTCGGCGACTTGGGGACCTTGGTCGAGAATTACCTGCCACAAGCTGGCGCCGAGCAACTCCTGCTGCGCCAGGCGCGCCGCGAGCGCGAGCTCGACGAAAAGACGCCGAACACAGGAGACAAAGCGGCAGAGGGAGTATCGGTCGAGAAGATGCCAGACGAAGACGATCCCCCTCCAGGGTCAGCCGACTCGTGACCGAACCAAGGTCTTCGCTGAGTACGCCGACCGACCGCCAGGCGGCTCTCAACGTTGGCACCGTCGAGTCGGTCTCCCCCGCCAGGATCACCGTCTCTCTTGAGCTCGACGCCCCCCGAACCACGGCGCTCAACACCGGTAGCCCGGTCGGGTTTCCCCGCCTTAACGGTTTCGTCGTCGTCCCCAACGAGTCCGGGGCCCTCGTCGGAATCGTCACCTGGCTAGGAATCGAGCACTCCAGTTTTCCGAAACGTCCCGGGATGAAGGACTTCGGGCTCGTTGACTTGCCTTTCCCGCTTCGAAAGATGGCCGTCGTTCCGGTGGGGACGCTCGAGCGCTCACAGGCGTCCGGCGCTGGCGCGTTCCGCCTCCAGCGCGGCGTCGTCACCTTTCCCTCGGTCGGGGATCCGGTCGCCCTGCCATCTGGTCCTCAGTTGCGGGCACTGACCCACGGCGACGAGCGAGATGAGCGGGTCGCGATAGGGCGTTCCCTGCTCGGCAACGACGCCGAGGTCCGCGTCGACCCCGACAAACTCTTCGGCCGCCATTTGGCGGTCCTTGGGAACACCGGCTCGGGGAAGTCGTGCACCGTCGCTGGCTTGATCCGCTGGTCCCTGGAGGCCGCGAAGGAAAAACGCGGCGCATCGAAAAAAGGCGAGCCCAATGCCCGCTTCATCGTCCTTGACCCGAGCGGTGAGTATCGACAGGCCTTCAAGGACGTGCCAGGGTTCCAGCTCTTTCAAGTTCCACCCGTAGAGGCCACCGACGCCAAAGACTTGAGGGTGCCTGCCTGGCTTCTGAACAGCCACGAGTGGTCGAGCGTCACCTTCGCCTCACCCAAAGTGCAGCGGCCGGTGCTTTTCGATGGCCTGCGCAACCTGCGTACGGGAAACCCGACCGAGGTGGGTGTCGAGCACCAGCTTTGTCGCCTCTGCAAAGGGTGGGCTGCGTACATAGAGACGACGAAGCTCGTGCCTACTAACTACACGGGGTTCGCTCAAAGGAATGGATTTGCCAAGGGACTGATCGCGTTCAAGGAAGGGCTCGAGGCCTACGAAGTCAACGTCGGTACCGATCTCCTGCAGGCCCTAGTCGAACAGATTGACGCGGTGCTGAATGAACGCGAAGGCTACGGAGACAAGTACGAGGCGTTCTCAGAGCCCGACCTCGATTCGATTATCGATTCTCTCTGGGAGCTGATCGAGGAGCTGCCGGCGACCTCCGAGATACCGATGGGCAACGAGGACCTGCCGCTCGAGTTCGACGCCGATCTGCTGGCCGATCACCTCGACTCGGTCGCTTCGCTAAACGAGTACGACGAAGCCGCCCGCTTTATCGGCGGCCTCAAGTTGCGGGTCCGCTCGCTGCTGGCCGACGAGCGCATTCGACCAATTCTGATCCCCAGTGAGAAGCCCACCCTCGAAGAGTGGCTCGAGGAATACTTGGGGACTGGCGAGGACTCGACGGTCGCCGTCATCGACCTCTCGCTCGTCCCAAGTGACGTGGTCGAGTTGGTCGTCGCGGTAATGGGCAGAATGGTCTTCGAGGCACTGCAAAGACATCGGCGCATCCACAAGAAGGCGCTGCCAACCGCCCTCGTTCTCGAGGAGGCACATGCCTTCGTTCGATATCACCCGCCGGGGGCAGAATTCCAGTCCCCGGGCGAGATGTGCGTGCGGACTTTCGAGCGGATCGCGCGCGAGGGAAGAAAGTTTGGCCTCGGCTTGGTGCTCGCCAGTCAACGCCCTTCCGAGCTCTCTCCGACGATCCTCGCCCAGTGCAACAGCTTCCTCTTGCACCGATTGGTCAATGACCTCGATCAGAGCTTGGTCCGAAAGCTCGTTCCCGACAACCTCGCGGGCATGCTCGAGGACCTCCCCTCACTACCGACCCGTCACGCGCTCCTTCTTGGCTGGGCCGCGGTGCTGCCGACCCTGCTGGAGGTCCGAGAGCTGCCCGAGGATGAGCGGCCGATGAGCGCTGATCCGGACTTCTGGGACGTCTGGACGGGGACAGCGAAACGCAAGGCCGATTGGTCGTCGGTAGTAAAGGACTGGATCGGTCCCGGTACCTCCGGCTGAGCAAATGCAAGGCGGAATCGGACGAAAACGCCGCTAATCGGCGCGCATCGGCGTCATTTTGGGCACTGGTGCCCAAAATGGAGGCGATATGAGGGGATGGTTCCAGCTGATTCTGGACTCCCGCGCCGATCCTAACCCGCCCACGTGCAGGACATTCTCGAAAAAGCGGCTGAAGGGATTCGAACCCTCGACCTTCTGCATGGCAAGCGTCTTTGCAGAAGTCTGGGTTTTGGCTTAGCAGAGCCCGATGCGCGACTGGTTAGTCGGTCTGCGACTTGACTGGCTCAGGCACGATTCGACGCGGTTCTGGCAGATAGATCGACCCATCTGCCAATTGCAGGCCTGATCGCGCGGCCGTCCTTTCCTCCGCTTCGCAAAAGGTCTGACCTTCGGGCCGCCTAGACCTCGTGAGCGACCCTTGATTCTTGGCTCGCTCCCTCTTTGCCTCCAAGGTAGCCGCAGGCTGTGTCGCTATCGAGGGCGGCGGAGAGGGGACCTGCTCCGCCGCCTTCGATAGCTCAACCTTCAGATCAGAGCGAGCGAAAGGTCGCCGTTCTCCCCCACCGTGACACGCACGTCGAACGACGCACCCGGCACGAGTTCGAGAGCTTTGGGCTCGGAAGTGGTATCTGCACCGGCCTCTGGCGCGACGGTCTGAGGTGGCTTACTGAACGCATAGGGATAGTCGTGATCCCTGAGTCGATACCTTGCGGCTTCCAGGGCGGCGAACTCGATCTCGCCCCAATACGGCTTGTCGTCATCGATTACCAAGGCCTCAACCGTTAGGTCGAGGCGTCCGGCCTTCTTCAGGATGAAAAAGCCGCGTGAGGGCTCACTTGCCTGGAGGAGCCGTTCAACAAACCCAAAGAGTTCGTTGTCTTTCTTGGCGCGTTTGACTTTTTGAAGGAATCGCTTGGGCCAGTACGCCTTGACGCTTCCATCGTCGGTTTCATAGGTGACCTCTGCGCCCGCTCGGGCGTAGATGGACAGCAGATCGCTGTAAAGGGCCTCTTGGGCCTCACTCGGAGCCATTAGTTCTCCTTGGTTGGTTTTTTCCGTGAGGCGCCGCCATTAAGGGCGGTCGCCAACGGGCCTCTCACCAAGATACAGGCAAGCGAGATCCGGCCGGTGGTCGCGCAGGACGAGCGCGGTAATTCGCTACCGAACTTCCGCCGGGCGGTCTGCTGCAATTCACTCACTCGACAAGGTCGGGGGCTGGGTTGAAATCCCAGCGGCCAACGGTCGGGACCTATGAGGACAGGTTCAGCCGTCAGGTTTCGTCAGTCCGTCGCTGACTGGCTGGCAAAGGGCCAAAGCTAAAAGTCCTCCCACGTAGCGCAGCCCTGCCTGGGGTCCACACTTAGGCAGGGTTTCGTGGTTTAGGGCTCGTCTATCGGGAACCTTGGGACCTCGACGCCGAAGACACGCTGGATGTAGTTGCTCGCGGTGATGCCATCTTCGTCGCTGTCGAGGCGTGGCCACCCTGCCGCCTCACCAAGCTCCGCCAGCATCTTCACCTTCTGGCGAGTCCATTGTGGCCCTCTCTCGTCACCGAGATTTCCCGACCCCCCTCGACTCTCAGCAACCGCGACAAGCGTCCGCTTGAGAATCCACTTTCGGGTTGCGAAATAGACGGCCAGGCTCGCACCGACTGCCAAGAGCCCAAGCGCGACGGCGGTGAGGACTCGCGCACTTCCGCGACCTTCTTGAGCCCCCGAAAGGCTCAGCACATAGCCAACCGCCTGAAGGAGAAACCCGGCGAAAAGGGCAAAGCCCCCATAGATGGCATCGACTCGGTTTTCGCATCGGTCCAGCGTGTCGCCGGTCTTCACCCCGTGCCAAGTGGCGAGTCTCGCGATTGCCGCTGGTGGAAGGAGAAGACCCCGAACCAAGAGGAGCGCGCCAGTGATGTCCAGGCCCAGCCCGACAATGAAAAGATCGGTGAGGGAGAGGTTCAAGCAGGGCACGAAATCAATCTGACGAGACTTTCCTCTCTAGCCGCTCCGCCGCCTTCGCCAGCGCCGAGACCGGCACGCCGAGCGCTGAGGCGATGTCCCGCACGGTCGCCCAAGTCGGATTGGCTTTCCCGGTCTCTATTGCGGAGAGGCTGCGCCCGGTGAGGCTGGCCGTTGTCGCCAGGGCCTCCTGCGTCGTGCCGCGCTTCTCTCGAAGCTGGCGGATTGCTTTGCCGAGAGCAGGCTGAGGTCGTTCCGAGTGCCGCATTTCGCGTGGAGACATTCTCAGAAACGAGGTTCGGCCACCGGCCTAGAAACATGCTTCTAGGTCTGCTAGCGTGGGGCAGCACATAAGTGGGGCCGCGTGCTGGAACACCGGCCCCGTGGCGACGGGTCAAGAAGAACTCGCCCCGTCGCAACGGAGACGGTATCGGCATACCGGCCCCAGGAAAGCGGCGACCCGCCGTGCGCAAACACGACGAGCCGCCTGAGACACAGGAGGCACTACTCCCATGCCCTGCATCAACCCTATGGGTGACGGCTCCCCCGTCGCGCTCAACCTGCCTGCCGGACACGTCGCAGTCCTACGGGACAACCTCAACGATTGGCTCGACGGCCTGCGCAGCGATCTCGCCACGCCAGAGCGCCTGAAAGACCCAGAGCGCCGCCGACGCGAGGCCGAGGCCTATGAACGGCTGCTGCTCGCCCTGACGACCGGGCAGCTGTTCCTCCCCGACGAGGAAGCCGAAGCGTTCTTGCGCTCGGCTGCGGAGGGCTATGACGAGGCCAACGACTACGCCGAGGTCGTTGCCAACCACGACGCCATGCACGGCCTGCTCGCCGTGCTCGCAGGAGGCGAGGCTTGATGCTCTGGCGGGCCGGCCACGGCGGGTTGCGCCGTGGCCAGCGCCGCGCTCGCTTGCTCTCGGGGTCCGTCAGCGACGAGGACATCCAGCGCGCAGCGCTCGCTGCTGTCCTCGCCGAGCATCCGGTCCTTCTGACGTTCCCCGGCCTCGCCGGGGCTCTCTTCGAGAACCCCAACGACTTCGCGGCCGGCTACGGATTGGCCCGAGCCGTCCGCGACCTCGGTATGTCGGGCCTGCTTCACAGCAATGGCCTGTTCGTCATGCCGAGCCGGGGGCTTGTCCATCTCGCCCACCTGGGGGTGATCTGAATGCCCGAGGAAATCGTGCAGCGCTTTGGCGAGAACCTGCGGCGAGCCCGCAGGCGGGCCGGGCTCTCCCAGGAACAGGCAGCCGTCCGGGCTTCGCTTCACCGCACCGAGATAGGTCTGTTGGAGCGGGCCGAACGGACGCCCAAGATCGATACCGCCGTCAAACTCGCCGGGGCGGTAGGCGTCCCCGTTGGGGAACTCCTTGGCGATGTCGAGTGGACCCCAGGCAGCCTCACGCCGGGGAGCTTCACGATCACGCCCGAAGACTCGCCTTGACCCAGAACGCCCAGCGCCATCCTTCCCACCTCACTCGCAGGGTGGGGAGGATGGCCCATTCAAGCCTCGTGTCCCCTCGCCCGGCCTGCTACGGCTGCGATTTCAATTCTGCCCGACAGCGTGCGTCTTGGCGGCACTCCAATTCGAGTTCTTTCAAAAGCGCCTGGCTCTTTCTCGATTCGCGTTCGCTCTCATGCCGTTCGGCTGGTCCGAGTTCTTCTTCGCTCGGGGTGGGATGCAACTTGCGATATTCGCGTTCCTCGGCAACGTTAGCGGCCTCAACTTCGTTCTCCAGGGCCGTCTTTTCGTCGCCGCACTTGAACGCGCCAAACGGCGTTTCGATGCAGCTATGGAAATTCAGCCCAAGAGGCGCAAGAGCGCGGTCGAAGGTGCCACCTAGATAGAGGGCGACCAAAACCACCCCAGCTGCGATCAGTCCATACCTCGTCGTTCTGCTCATCTCACGAAACATATCGGTGGCTGAGGCACACGGCGATGGCCTGCCTCGGCCCTATGTTCATCGTCCCGGTTTGCGTAATCAGTGGTTGTGCAGCGCAAGCAGAGAGCTTGGCAGCCGCATTGCTGCGTCCGGGCCTCCGCGTAGCCTGGATACATGTGGTTCTCGATATGGAAAAGCAAGGACGACCAGTACTACTGGGAGGCCAAGGGGGACAACGGTGAGACGATGGCCGTCTCCGAGACTTACACGACCAAGGCTTCCGCCAAGCACGCCATCGAGGTCGTCAAGGCTGAGGCCAGCGACGGCAGCGTGATCGACCACGCGGACGGCGATAGCGCATTCGAGCGCGATTTGCCCTAACAGCTTATGGGCGCCTCGGTCCCTGTCGAATGCCCTGTAGAGGACTGCGCCTACCGTGCCACGTTCAGGCTTCCGATGGGCGCAGAGACGAGCGGGGCTGCGCGGGCCGAACGCGCCGCAATCCTGCGAGACGAGCATCCGAACCATCCGCCCGAAGGTGCAGAGTCGGAACCCGAGGAGGGTTCGGATTCAGCCTGATTCGCTCCTTGGTAGCCCTAACGTCGCGCGCTGCTCATTACTCCTCCCAGATCGCCTCGATCCGCTCCGCAATGACGCTGAGCTTCTTATCTTTCGGCACCTCGACGGTGACGAGACGGTCGCCAGCCCTGATGGCTGCATTGACCTTCGCTTCCAGTTCTTCCGGCATTTCTTTGACTTCATGAACGTCTGAACCAGAGCCCGGTCCCTCGCCGCTCCGCACCTTGAGCTTCGTTTTCTTCTTTGCCATCGCCTGCCCTTCGTCGAGATTGCCGCAGCAATCCTATGGGCGTTCTGGGCTGATCCCAGCGCCGCTCTGCCCACCTTCAATTTGCAGGTAGGTGGGCAGAGCGGCGCTGTCGGAAGGTGACCTCGACTGAGGCTATGCGCTGCCGGGCAGTTCCCAGCCGGTGCGCCTGAGAACGAGGTACAAGGATGCCCCCGCCAGGAGCAGGCTGAGAAACGCGACCAGTAGCTCGATTTGATCTTGATTCATGATTCGACGGTAGCGCGCGCCGGCTCGGTTTTCGAGGCTTTCGTCGCTCGCCACGCTGTTTTTCGTGTTGATGATCCGGTTCTAGCGCTGGCGACCCCCCGCTGGTGGACCTGCTCGTGAGTTTGCCTGTGGATCGGGGTAAGGACATCGAAGACATCGCGGCGCGGTGGCTGCCGTAGCACAGAATCGCCGGAACAGCCGGATTTCTGCTGGACAGATGTTTCCGCGATTTCTTTAGAAACGTCTGGTAAATCTGCAGCGCCTCTTCGCACCGTTGAGCGCGACGGCTGCGCCTCTTCTCTTCCTCGCGCATCCTCTTCTCGAAGAGCCTCCGTTCCTCGACGGGTTCTCATTGATCGTGGCACCCGCAGGTGCCCCTGCAAGCCCCCTTCGGGGGCTCCTTCGGCCCTCGCCTGCGGCTCGGGTTCCGGGGCACCTTGGCGGGTGCTCGGGGCCTTGTTCCTCAACCCGACGAGGAACGGAGGCCCGTATGTCTTTCACGAAGCGAAGCGGAGGAGAGGTCGCAGAGCTTGCCGTCGCGCTCTACCGCGAGCACGGCGGCTACTTGATGGCGATCGCGACGAGGAACGCCGGCGGCAGCATTCCTGTCGGAGAAGAGGCGCTGCAGGAGGCGATGATCTCCTTTCTGCGGGCCTTTGACCCTGGGAGGGGTGCGCCGCCGCTCGCCTGGCTGACGCTCACGCTTAAGCGCGAGTGCTGGCGGCGCTACCGGCGGGAGCGCTATGACCGCCGTGTCGGCTGGGAGGCCGGAGGGAACGACGAGCACGCCTTGATGCTGGAGCAGCTGCCTTCGCGGGGCAAGGGCCTTGAGGAGCGGGTTGCCGGACTTCATGAAGGCCGGCAGCGCCTCGGTCGGCTGCGGCCTGACGAGCGCACCGGCCTGGGCCTCTTCGCCGCCGGCTTCTCCTACAAGGAGATCGCCGTGCGACAGGCGTGGACCTACACGAAGGTGAATCGGTGCATTCGCGACGGCCGCGTGCAGCTTCGGGCTGAGGGTACTTGCGCTTGAACAAGCGTCGCATCCAGCTACCATCGGGATATGGCAACTGCGGTCAAGAAGCTCGATCTCGCCGAGGGTGAACTGATCGAGGTCGCCGGTTGACGTTACGAGGTTGTGCCGGATCGAGAGGGCAACCTGGTTCTTGAACCCGCGATTACGCCGATTGCCGAGCTTGACGAGCAATGGGGCACGGAACCAGCTTCGACTGAGGACTTCGAGCGGCTGACGGCTGACGACCCCAGCGACGGCGAGGGTTAAACGCAGGCGGGCTTGGCCCGCCTTGCGGTATCGATTCTCGGGGGCGCTTATCCTGCGCGCGTGCCCTCGCCAGGACGAAAACTGCCCTCGGCCCCTGTCCAATTCCGCGAACCTGTGTGGAGGCAAGAGGTTGAGCGTCTGGATACGCGATCCACCGCTCGACTGCAAGCAGAACGCGCCCGCCGAGAAATCGAAGCTGGACGGGCAGAACTGGACTGGGAACGGTGCGAGGCAGAAGGACCGAACTCGACGCGCCTGCCGGGCTGTCGCAAGCTCTACGTCCCGCTCGGCAGAGGTGCCTCAGATGGGCCGTTCGGCTTTGTCTTTCGGCTCACCAAAGAGCCCGCGGGGCTGGCTTGGGTGATGATCGCCTTCGGCGAGCGCCACCCCGATAATCCCAACACGCACAGCGTCTACGAACGCGCCCACAAACGCCTGCACGGTCGCTATCCGTAGATCGCCAATGACGGAGACGCCGAGTTGAGCACCGAAACGCGCGAGGAAATACGGGGCCATGTCGAGCGGGAGTTCGACCTAGAGATCGCGGCGGTCCGCACGCTTGACGCCACCTCGGATCTCCTGCTCGACTTGTGGCCAAAACAAGGGGGCATACGAAGCGAGGGGGATCGAATTCTGGCGCTTGCGATTGCGCGGGGCACGACGACCTTTAAGGCCGCGATCCATTTAGCCGAAGATGGATTTGGGCGCGAGGCGCTGATGCTGAATCGCTCGTTGTTTGAGGGCATGGCAGTGGCTCATTGGGTAGCTGCCAATCCCGGCGATGCGGCAGAGCGTTTTGCCCTGGCGAACGAATACGAGCTACACCTGATGCGCGAGAAGGTTGAAGAGCTACACCCGGACTTCGAGCCGCCGCAGGGTACGAGCGAGTTGACCGAGGCACAACTGAAGATGGCACGCAAGCTTTTCGGAAAAGGGAATCAGCGGCTTTGGACCGGGCACGATTCAGTCTGGGATCTCATCGGGGCCGTCGAAGATCAATGGGAGGAGCCAGGACGCTCAACCCTTCGGTTCTATTTGAAGCACGAATACGGCCGCAACTCAAAGGAGATGCATGCGTCGGCAAGTGCGATCTTTGGCTTGGCGCTCGACCCGGCGGCTGTCGGACCGGAGGGCCAGGCAGGTATCTCGATGAGGATCGGACCAGGCTCCGACCTGCTGTCCGACGCGATGATGGGCACCTTCTTTAGCCACAGCAATCTCATGTCGCTGCTGGTCGATCACTTCGCGCTCGGTGAGGAAGCCGACGCGGAATTGAAGCGAGTAGCGACTGAGAATCAATATGCGTTCGCGATCATTGAGCCGGACGAGGTACGTAAAACGGGTCGCAACGATCCATGCCTTTGTGGGAGCGGCAAGAAGTTCAAGAACTGCCATTGGGATCGTTTTCACCGCTAGCTCGGCAGCAGGTCGTGCTCGTCCCCTCCCCCGACACCCCCCTCCCAGCCCGACCTAACTGCCAAAAAGCGCCGCGAAGGCAGGCAGTCAAGGGCGCGTAGCGCCCGACCCCTTCAGGGGTTGACGGCCTGCCTCGCGGCGTTAGCCTGCGGGCAGGTCGGCAGGATCATCCGCCCGCCTCTTACACGAGCCGATTCGCTTGGGGAAGCGCCTTGACGCCGCTGCCTCATCGCTCCCGGAGGGGTGGACGCACCCGTGGACCGAGGCGTGGACCGGCAATCCACCCCCGAACCCCCATGCTGTTTGCCTGTGGTCGGCGCTTGCACCGCCGACCACACACAAACAGCATGGGGTAGGGAGGAGAGTGGTTTCCCGGGGGGACCCAATCGTCCTTTCACCGAGGTCCGGGGGTGGATTGCCGGTCTCGTGTCCGGGGCCGGGGGAACCGGGAGCGGGTAGTTATCGAAGGGAAAACCGGGGAGCGGGCCGGGGGGCGAAAACTGATCGCGTGTCGTCTTAATGTCATGTGCAATCTGAGGCCGACAAGCTCTTCGCAAGCGCTCAATATGAGCGCGCGCGAAGCCGTGACCAAGAACTTCTCCGCTACGTGGGCCGACACGGCATCGTGTCCATCGCGCATGTGATGGAGGCGATGGGCGTCGGGCGGACCGCCGCCTATCGCCGCGTGGCGACCTGCGCAGAAGCGGGCCTGCTTGAGCGCATCGAGGTCCTGCGCTCAGAGCCGACCCTTCTGCGCGCGACGCGCGATGGCCTCGCCTACGCCGGCCTGCCCTTCCCCGTCGCCGAGATTTCGCCAGCGACCGTCACCCACTCGCTGCGCTGCGTCTCTGCTGCGCAAGTGCTCTGCGGCGTACACGGCCCAGAGCACGTCCTCACCGAGCGCGAGATCGTCTACGCCGAGCGGATCGAGGATCGCCCGCTCGCCAGCGCCACGGTCGGGCTGCTGCCGAGCGGAGCGTCGCGGCTTCACCGCCCCGACCTCGCGATCCTCAAAGACGGCGAAGTTGTCTCCATCGAGATCGAGCTAACCGCCAAGTCTCCGCGCCGCCTCGCCAAGATCATGCGCGCCTGGCGAGTGGCGGATTGGGTCGGCAAGGTCGTCTACGCCTGTCCGCCCGGCGGTACCCGCCGTGCCGTCAAGCGGGCGATCAAAGTCGCAGCCGCCCAGGGCAAGGTCGGCGTGGCCGAGGAGGTGCCGTGGTGACGCTCGACCGTGAGGACATCGAGGCGCTAGCACTTCGCGTGGCGGAGTTGCTTGAGCAGCGCGGCGCGCGGAGTGCAGCCAGCTTCGTGGATGCGGCCGAGATCGCACGCCGCTTCGGAACTGATCGGGCCTGGGTCTATTCGCATGCGGCGGAGCTTGGGGCCGTTAAGTTAGGGAGCGGGCCCAAGGCGCACTTGCGCTTCGATCCACAGGTCGCACTCGAACGAATGCAAAATCGCTCGACCAGCAAGAAACAGGAGTCGGGGCGGGAGCGCACCGAGCGCCGGCGCTCTCGCCGCAGTACCGCCGCTCCGTTGCTCCCGATCAAGGGGGGCGGGATCGGCTAGGCCCGTCTGGATTCGCATGTATCTTGCAGCGACAACCAAAGCGGGCCGCCCGGTGCGACAACACCAAGGCGGCCCTAGACACAAGGAGTGTGCTCTCCTCATGCCCTCATTCGATCTTATGGGCGCCCGGTCGCCGTACGGCTGTTGCCCCCGAGCCGGTAATCCTTCCCGTCCCGCCCAGCACTCGGAGACTGCCTAGATGGCTCGCAAGGCGACCGGAACGTTGGTCCAGCCGAAGAACGATCAGAGCGCCTGGGCGGTTCGCTTCTCGGCCTACGGGAAGCGCCGCTACGAAGCGTTGGGTAGTCCCGAAGAAGGATGGGATCGCGCCAAAGCCGAAGCGGCGCTTCGCCACACGCTCGCGGACGTGGAGCGCGGTATCTGGAAACCGCGTGAGCGCCAGGTCGTTGACGAGCCGCCCGCGATCCCGACCTTTCACGAGTTCGCTTCCGAATGGTTCGAGGACGCAGAAGCCGGATGGAGCGAGAGAACGAAGGTCGATTATCGCTGGCGTCTCTCGAACCACCTTCTCCCCTACTTCGCCAAGTACCGGTTGTCGGCGATCACGGTCGAGGAAGTTGATCGGTACCGGCGAGGGAAGGTCCGCGAGGCCCAAGATTTGCGAGAGCTTCGCGCCGCGAATTCCAAGCTGCCGAAGGAGAAGCAGAAGCGTCTCCCCCGCCCGCTCTCCAACGGGTCGATCAACAAGACGATCCGGCTCCTCGCCGTGATCTTGGAGCAGGCGGTCGAGTACGAGCACCTGGACAGGAATCCGGCGCACGGCCGCAAGCGCTTGCTGAAGGAGTCAAAGCCGTCACGCTCCTACCTTCAACCTGAGCAGGTAGCCGCGCTCCTGGCCGCTGCTGGCAAGCTCGACTCCGAAGCTCGCTTCGGCGACACGCGGCGGCGGCGCCCGCTGCTCGCCGTCCTCACTCTTGCCGGTCTACGAATTGGCGAGGCACTGAATCTGCGCTGGCGTGACGTGAGCCTCGGCGCTCGCAAGTTGCGAATCACGGAAGCAAAGACCGATGCGGGCATCCGCGAGGTCGATTTGACGCCGACCCTGCAAGAGCTTCTGTCGGAGTACCGCACCCGAACGAAGCACACCGATCCCGACGACCTCGTTTTCCCAACGGCCACTGGACGGCCGGACAACGCCTCAAACGTCCGGGGTCGATTCCTCGATGCCGCTGTCAAATTGTCGAACGAGGAGCTAAGGAAGGCCGGGCACGATTCGATCCCCAACATCACGCCGCACTCGCTGCGGCGGACGTTTATCTCCCTGCTGTTCTCGCTGCCCCAGCCACCCCCGGTTCCTTACGTGATGGCCCAGGTCGGACACAACGACCCAAAGGTCACGCTGGGCATCTACGCCCAAGTGATCGCCTCCAAGGACGATCACGGCGCCGCACTTGACGGCCTCGTCGGCGATATCGACTCGCCGTCAAGCGCAGTCTCTTCGTCAGCCTGACGGGTTCAGGCTCCCGTTCCCCGGCTTCTGGCTGGGATTTTGGTCGCGTTTTGACTGCTGGGCGGCGGCTATAGCTTCGCGATACGGGCCGTTCAATTGGCAGTTATTGGCAGACGGGCCAGATTTCGCTGACATTCTGCGCCCCTGCTTGCGCATTGCTTCAAACAAAAACCCCGCCGGAGCGGGGCTTTCGTTTGAAGCGGCTGAAGGGATTCGAACCCTCGACCTTCTGCATGGCAAGCAGACGCTCTAGCCAGCTGAGCTACAGCCGCGCGGAGCGGGATTCTATCCCTTCTCGTGGTCAGCGCCCGGTTAGGACGCCGGTCAGCTGGTAGACGACCCCTCCCACCAACCAGCCGCAGATCGGGCCGAACGCCGGCGTCATCAGGATCCCGATCGGGGTGCCGATCGCGACCATCAGGACGATCCAACCGACGCAGCCGATCAGCAGCCAGAGCTTCCACGGGAAGCCGTCCTCCTCGTTCGTGCGCCGGAACATGGATCGATGGTACGACCGTGGGGCGTCAAATCCATCCGTAGTTGCTCCGCTACCGGCCATGGATCGCTTCCGTGTTGCGGCCTCGGCTCGACTTACCCCCCCCAAGATCAGTCGAGCTCGCTGAGGAGATCGTGGAGGTCCAGAGGTGCAGTGACCATCGCGATCTCCTCACTGCCAGGGGTGCGCGGCCACTCCTCGCGGGGGCGGTCGCGGTAGAGCTCGATCCCGTTGCCGTTGACGCGGGGGTCGATCGGGTCAGCCATCGCCATCCAGCGCAGCGTTGACGAGCCGGTCGGCCTCGGCATTCTGCTCGCGCCGCACGTGGCGGATCGTCCAGCTCTCGAACGGGCGCAGCGCCCGCTTCACCTCGCCGTGCAGCTCGCGCAGCGTCGCGTCCTTGACCTTGTACTCGCCCTTGACCTGGCGCACGATCAGCTCCGAGTCGCCGACCAGCTCGACCTCACTCGCTCCCCGCGCGGCCGCCAGCTCGATGCCGAGCAGCAGCGCCCGGTACTCGGCGACGTTGTTGGTCGCAACGCCGATCCGCTCGCCGCGCTCCTCGAGCATCTCACCGTCGGCGCTCTGCACCACCGCCCCGATCGCCGCCGGGCCAGGGTTGCCCCGGGCACCGCCATCGACGTTGACGATCAGCTTGGTCAAGAGCTCAGCCAACCGGCTCGCCGTCGGGCGATCGATCCGCGCGCGGGAGGCCGAGCCCAAGTCGGCCTCCCTCCCCCGCCCTCGCGTTCCACTGTCTCGCGGAACCGTCGAGCTGCTCGACCTCGCTGCCTTTGTCGAGCTGGAACACCGCGCGCAGCTCGTCGCCCAGGTCCACCCCCCACTGGTACCAGCAGAGCTCCCAGGCGACGGTGATCCGCACCTCGCTCGGCGAGCCGGCGGCGGAGCCGATCGACACCTGCGGCTGGCCCAGCGTCCGCATCAGGCCGGCCACCGTGCGCGCGGCGTCGCTTGCGTTGAAGCGGGCGACGGCCCGCTCCAGCCGCCCGATTGGCGACTCGGTTCGCTCCGGCTCCGGACGGCGACCCACATTGGCGCCGGGGGCCGCCGGGTTGACCCAGCCGAGCTGCTCGGCACGGTGGCGGCAGAGATCGCAGACCAGCCGCGGGCCGTCCTTCGGGCTCATGTAGCTGCGGGTGCGCTCGCCGGCCAGGATCGTGCGACCGCAGACCGCGCAGGTCTCGTCAGGACTCACCAGCTCAAATTACCAGCGGCCACCCGGGAGGCCGCAGCCGCTCAGACCTCTTGCAAGGAGCCTTTGAGCCGCATGACCGCCTTCGTGTGCAGCTGGGAGACGCGCGACTCGGTGACGCCGAGGACCTCGCCGATCTCGCGCAGGGTGAGGTTCTCGTAGTAGTAGAGGGCGACGACCAGCTGCTCGCGCTCCGGCAGCCCGGCGATCGACTCGGTGAGCCGGTCCTTGATCTCGTTGCCGGCAAGCGCTTCCTGCGGGTCATCGGCACGCGGATCGGAGATCGTGTCGAGCAGCGAGACAGAGTCGCCGGAGGAGTCGGAGATCGTCCAGAGCTCGTCCAGCGCGTAGACGGAGGAGTTGGCGATCTCGAGCAGAGAGGTCTGCAGTTCGTCCTCGCTCAGCCCCACTTTGGCCGCCAGCTCCGCCTCGGTCGGCGCCCGCTGCAGTTCGTGCTCGAGCTTGGTCTGCGCCGCCTCGATTTCCCGCGCCCGCGAACGGACCGAGCGCGGCACCCAGTCGAGCGAGCGCAGCTCGTCGATGATCGCGCCACGGATACGCGTCATCGCGAAAGTCTCGAACTTGATCCCCCGCTCGGGCTCGAAGCGCTCGATCGCGCCGATCAGGCCCATCAGGCCGTAGGAGATCAGGTCGGCGTCGTTGACGTGCGAGGGCAGCCCGGCCCCGAGGCGGCCGGCGACGAACTTGACCAGCGGCGAGTAGGCGACCACCAGCCGCTCCCGCGCGGTGCGGTCGCCGTCGTCCTTGTAGCGACTCCAAAGGTCGCGTAGCTCTACCTCTTTTACGCCGGTTTCCATGGACTTTGCTCGATTCTATGGCCGCCGGGGCAACATTTGGGGATCATGCGCGAGGATGGGTCGCGGCGTACGCCTCCCGTAGGCGTGCGGCGTTGACCCGAGTGTAGACCTGCGTGGTCGAAATCGAGGCGTGGCCGAGCAACTCCTGGATCGTACGCAGATCCGCCCCCCCTTCCAGCAGGTGGGTGGCAAAGCTGTGCCGCAGCGAGTGCGGCGAGACCCCGGCGGCAAGCGCAGCCTCGCGCACCCAGAGGGAGAGGCGGCGGGTGACATCGGAGTTGGAGAGGCGACGGCCGCTCTTGGAGAGAAACAGGGCAGGCTCTCGCGGGTCGGTCGAGAGGGCATGCCGACCGCGCTCGAGATAGCGACGCAGCGCCCGCTGGGCCGGCTCGCCGACCGGCAGCAGCCGCTCCTTGGAGCCCTTGCCGAGCACACGCAGCTGCTCGGTCTCGAAGTCGAAGGAGCGCTGGTCGAGGTTGACGATCTCCTCGCAGCGCAGTCCACACGAATACGCCAGCTCCAGCATCGCCCGGTCGCGCAGCTCGAGCGAGGTGCGCGCCGGAATCCGCTCCAGCAGCGAGCGCACCTGCTCGCCGTTCAGCACCCGCGGCAGCTTTTCCTCGCGCTTCGGGCTGGAGACGAGATCGGCGGGGTTCTGCCCGACCCGTTCAGTGCGGACGAGAAAGTCGAAGAGCCCACGGATCGCCGCGAGCTTGCGCGCCACGGTCGCAGCCGCGGCTCCCGCGGAAGAGAGCCCGGCACCATAACGCCGCACGTCGCGATGCCGCACCTCCCCAGGCTCCAGCCCCAGCGCCTTCGCCCACTCCACGAATTGGCCGAGGTTGACGCCATATGCCTTGCGGGTGCGCTCAGCCAGACTCCTAGCCCTCAGATCTCGATCGAAGGCGACAAGCGCCTCATCCCAGTTCACAATGGTGAATTCTGCTTCGCCTTTCCACGTCCTGCGAGAGGCCCGAGAACCAAGCAGATCGGTGGACGCAGGGAGCGTGGCGTGCTCTGCACGCGAGCGACCGAGGACGCCGATATGCGCCGGTTATCGGGCCTCTCGCACGTGACCCGATCCGAGCGACTGCGACGGCCGAGATGCGCCGGTTTGCAGCGTCCCCTAACCGATATATATGGGCGTTCCTACTTCAACCCGGTCGTACAGTTCTTCCACGTCGGGAATCGACATCCGCACGCAACCATGTGAGGCGGCGCTGCCGAGCGATTCGGTCTCTTCGGTGCCGTGGATGCCGGCGCCTTCGAAGATCCCCATCCAGCGCGCCTTGATCGGGTCGGCGGGACCCGGTGGAATCACCTGGCCCGCCAGACTCCCCGCCCAGGCCGAGTTGGGCACGTGCCAGGAGGGATCTTCCTGCTTTTCCTGGATGTCGTAGAGACCTTCCGGGGTTTCGAGCCCTTCCTGGCCGACGGCGACGGTGTAGGTCTTGGCCAGCTTCAGGTGTTCCCAGAGGCGCAGGGTGAAGGTCGCGCGGTCGAGCGTCAGGTAGGAGGGGTAGCGGGCGGCCACTTCGCCCCTCGTGACTTCGGGCGGGATCGAGTGCGTGTGCGCGGCAATCGTGTGGTCGGCGCCCGCGTTGAGCACCGCCGCGTTGAGCTGGCGCGCGAGCAGCACGTCGCGAAGCTTGCGCCCGTTTTCGCCCGCCAAGACTTTCAGCGAGTTGCCCGTCGGGTTGACGTGCGCATTGACGGGCGGGCGGTCGACCGCAGCCGCCACATGACGCACGAAGCGGTTCACGGCCGGCCGCGAGTAGGTGATCCCGGCCGGGACGTTCTTGTCGATGTTGCCGCCGGTCACGTAGCGGACGACCCGTCCCGGCAGAAATTCGTCGTGGCTCACGGCCACGGCTTCTTCGGCCGCGCGGTTGAGATTGGCGTGCACCTTCAAGCTCTTGCCTTCGAGCGTCCACCTGTGGCCTGAGTAGCCGACCCGCAGCGAGTGGCGCAGCGGCGCCAGCAGTTCCTGCCGGACCGCGCTCTTCGCTTCCGCTTCGTCCATCCCGCCGACGTTGACGCCCCCGATCGTCACCCCATCGGGGATCTTGCCGTTTTGGGAGCTGTCGTAAGCGTAGGCAGCGACAACCAAGACGAGCAGGACGAGAACGCCCGCAACCACGGCGATTTTGCTCCTACGCCCGATATTGAAATATTAGGCACACAAGTCGGTCGTCCCGGCGGATATGTTTCGCCGATGGCCGGCAAGGACGGGATCCGCAGGGAGATCTGGAAAGCGATGGACCGCGAGGGCGTCTCCCGCTTCCCCGGAGCCGAGGGTCGCATCCCCAACTTCGCCGGGGCGCGCCTGGCCGCCGAGAAGCTCGCCGGCAACCGCCTCTGGAAGCGGGCGCGCGTGATCAAGGCCAACCCCGACTCTCCTCAGACCCACGCGCGGCGCACGGCCCTGGAAGAGGGCAAGACACTGATCATGGCGGTGCCGCGGCTGCGCGATCCGCATCCGTTTCGCGTGCTTGAGCCGAAGCGGCTCTCGAAAGCGGCGATGAAGGAGGCGGCGACGATCAAGGGCGCGCTCAAGCACGGGCGCGTGGTCGCCCTCGACGATCTGCCCGAGATCGACTTCGTCCTCACCGGCTCGGTCGCGGTCAACCTCAGCGGCGCCAGGATCGGCAAGGGCGGTGGCTACAACGACCTCGAGTACGGAATCCTGATCGACGCCGGCAAGATCGACGACCACACGACGATCGCGACCACGGTCCACCCGATTCAGATCGTCCGCCGCCACCTGCCGGTGATCTCGCACGACCTTCCCGTCGACCTGATCGCGACGCCGCGCGCCGTGATCGAGGTCGAGCGCCAGTACGAGCGCCCCCGCGGCATCCTCTGGGACCACCTGCAACCGCCGCAGATCCGCGAGATCCCCGTTCTCGAAAGGATGGGATATGCCTGATTCGCAGACGGTGCTGAGCGGCTCGGTCGTCTTTCCGGCCTCCGACTACGGCAACCCGGATCCGGACTGGCTGAAGGTCGACTGGCGCGAGCACCTGCACCGCATCGAGCTGCCGGGGGCCGAGGTGAACTACGCCGAGATCGGCGCGGGCGAGCCGATCCTGTTCGTCCACGGCCTCGGCGGCTGCTGGCGCAACTGGCTCGAGAACCTCCCCCACTTCAGCCGCACCCATCGCGCGATCGCCCTCGACCTGCCCGGCTTCGGCGAGAGCCCGATGCCCTCCTGGCCGATCGACATGCCCAACTACGGCCGGCTGATCCACGACTTCTGCGAGAAGCTCGGCATCGACCGCGTGGCGGCGCTGGTCGGCAACTCGATGGGTGGCTTCGTCTCCACCGAGGCGGCGATCGAGCGGCCCTCGCGCTTCGAGAAGCTGGTTCTGGTCTCAGCCGCGGGGATCAGCTTCGCCGAGGCGCAGGGCCGGCGGATCGAAGCGAGCGTGAGCCTGTTCGAAGCCGCGACGGCATTCATGGCGGGCCCGCGCCGCGTCTGGCTCAATCGCGACCGCGGACGCCAGTTCGCGTTCGGCCGCATCTTCCACTATCCGAACCGGGTGCGACCCGAGCTCCTGGCCGAGCAGATGGAGCCGGGGATCAGGGCCCCTGGCTTTGCCGACGCGATCCGCGCGATCGGCGGCTACGACACCCGCCACCGCCTGACCGAGATCGAGGTCCCGACGTTGGTCGTCTGGGGTCTGAACGACCACGTGGTCCCGGTCGAGGCGGCGATCGGCTACCACCGCCTGATCCCCGAGTCGCGCCTGGAGCTTTTCGAGCGGACCGGCCACGTGCCGCAGATGGAGCGGCCCGCGCGCTTCAACTCGCTGCTCGAAGATTTCCTCGGCGAGTAGCGGCGACTCAGCCGGTGACGGCGCCCTGCGCCGCGGAGCTCACCGTCGCCGCGTACTTGGCCATCACACCGCGACCGAAGGGCGAGGGGGGCGACTCGTACTCGGCGACCCGCTTGGCGATCTCCTCGTCCGAGAGGGCCACGTCGAGGCGCCTGGCGTCTATGTCGAGGCTGATCTCGTCGCCCTCGCGGATCGCCGCGATCGGGCCTCCCTTGACCGCCTCCGGAGCGACGTGGCCCACCATCAGGCCGCGGGTGGCGCCGGAGAAGCGACCGTCGGTGAGCAGCGCCACCTCCTCGCCCAGGCCCTCGCCGACGATCGCGGCCGTGACCTGCAGCATCTCGCGCATGCCGGGGCCGCCGACGGGGCCCTCGTTGCGGATCACGATGATGTCGCCGGGATGGATTGCCTGTTCCTTGACGGCGCGGAAGCACTCCTCTTCGGACTCGAAGACGCGGGCCGGGCCGACCTGCTTCTTGCGCTCGGTGCCGGCGAGCTTGACCACCGCGCCATCGGGGGCGAGATTGCCGCGCAGGATCGCCAGGCCGCCTTCGGTCTTGAGCGGATCCGCGAGCGGCCGCACGACCTCTTGACCCGCCTCCTCCTCGGCCGCCTCGGCCTCTTCGCCGATCGTGCGCCCGCTGACCGTGATCGCGTCTCCGTGCAGCTTCCCCGCTTCGGCGAGGCGCTTGAGGATCAGCGGCACCCCGCCGGCGCGATAGAGGTCGGTGGCGACGAAGCGGCCGCCGGGCTTGAGGTCGGCGAGGAGCGGCGTTTCGCGTGAGATCCGCTCGAAGTCGTCCATCCCCAGTTCGATCCCGGCCTCGTGGGCGAGCGCGATCAGGTGCAGGACGACGTTGGTCGAGCCGCCCGACGCGCAGGCGCAGGCGATCGCGTTCTCCAGCGAGTCACGCGTGATCACGCGACTCGGCTTCAGGTCCTCAGCCAGCACACGCATCACCAGCTCGCCGATCTTCTCGGCGACGCCGCCCTTCTCGCCGTCTTCGGCCGGCACCATGGCCGATCCGCCGGGACTGATTCCCAGAGCCTCGAAGGCACAGGCCATCGTGTTGGCGGTGAACTGGCCACCGCAGGCGCCGGCGCCGGGACTGGCCACGCCCTCGAGCTCGTTCAGTTCCTCGTCGGTCAGATCGCCGGCCGCGTGCGCCCCAACCGCCTCGAAGATGTCGAGGATGGTCACGTCACGGCCGTGCCAGCGTCCCGGCGCGATCGAGCCACCGTAGAGCAGCACGGAGGGCACGTCGAGCCTGGTCAGCGCCATCGCGCAGCCGGGGATCGTCTTATCGCAGGCGCAGAGCGCGACGACCGCGTCGAACTGGTAGCCGCGCGCCATCAGCTCGATCGAGTCGGCGATCACCTCGCGGCTGATCAGCGAGGTCTTCATGCCCTGCGTGCCCATCGTGATCCCGTCGGAGATGGCGATCGTGTTGAACTCCATCGGCGTGCCACCGGCGGCGCGCACGCCCTCTTTGACGTGCTCGGCGAGGCCGCGCAGGTGGAAGTTGCAGGGCATCGCCTCGGTCCAGGTGTTGGCGATGCCGATCGTCGGCCGGCTGAGCGCATCGTCATCGAAGCCGATGCCCTTCATGTAGGCACGCGCGTGGGCGCGCTCGGGGCCGTCGAAGACGACGCTTGAACGGGGACGGGGAAGCTTGGTCGAGGTGGCGCCGTTAGTGCTCATGGCTGAAATCTACTGCGACAGCTTTTGAAGTGAGGCCGAGAACATCGACCGGACCCGAGCCAGAGCCGAGTTCTCGCAGGCCATTGGCGACTGCTTCAGAGGCAACTTTGCGCGCCAGCCTGGCCGCCTCCAACGGCGCGGCCCTGTGAGCGAGAAATGCCGCCAAGGCCGAGGAATGGGTGCAGCCGGAGCCGTGCGAGGCGCCGCCGGAGTGGCGCTCCCCGTCGATCGCGGCCGCCTCCGCGCCGTCGAAGAAGAGATCGACCACGCGCTCGCTGTGGCCTCCGGTGACGACGACTGCCGCCGGACCCAGGGCGAGCACCTCGCGGGCGAGATCCTCCTGGGACTCCTGCTCTCCGGCGCCGGTCAGTGCCCGCGCCTCCGGGATATTCGGCGTGACCACCGTCGCCCGTGGCAGCAACCGCTCGATCAGCGCCGTCCTCGCCTCGTCGTCGAGCAGCACCGCCCCACTCTCGGCGACCATCACCGGATCGATCACGATCGGCGCGTCTCCAACCAGCTCGAGGGCCTCGACCACCGCCTCAACGGTTGGGGCCGTGCCGAGCATGCCGACCTTGACCGCATCGACGCCGATGTCCTCCGCCACTGCGCGCACTTGGGCGACGATCGTCGCCGGCGAGATCGCTTCGACCGCACTGACGCCGATCGTGTTCTGCGCCGTGATCGCCGTGATCGCGGTGGTCCCATAGACGCCGCAGGCCGCGAACGCCTTCAGGTCGGCCTGGATGCCAGCGCCGCCGCCCGAGTCCGAGCCGGCGATGGAGAGGACGGTCGGAATCTTCATCTGGGCCAGCCTAATTGGGCCAACGCTCCGGTGGCGGGTGTGGCCAAGCAGATCGGTGGACGCAGGGAGCGTGGCGTGCTCTGCACGCGAGCGACCGAGGACGCCGATATGCGCCGCGCCACACACGTCACCGGGGTGGTTTCAGATTCGTGCGGACATAGACGCCCATCAGAGAGCAGCTGACGTAGCCGAGCGACTCGAGATCGGCCAGGGCCGCGGCGACCTCACCGCCGGCGAGCCCGAGGTCGGTCGCGACCGCGTCGCAGGTCTCCGCACCCAGCTCCAGCGCCTCCAGAACCGAGCGCTGCGCCGGCTCCAGCGCCGGGCCGGAGCGCTCGATGTGGCGCACGCCCGGACCGAGCATCGCGTCGAGCACGTCCTGAGCGTCGCGAACGAGACATGCGCCCCCGGCCAGCAGGTTGTTGGGACCCGCCGAGAGCCGTGAAGTGACAGGACCGGGCACGGCGCCGAGATCCCTACCAAGGTCGGCGGCAAGGTCGGCCGTGATCAGCGACCCGGATCGCGCCGCCGCCTCGACCACGACGGTCATCCCCGACAGCGCCGCCATGATCCGGTTGCGGGCGGGAAAGGACCAGCGCCAGGCGCCACTCCCGGGCGGCAGCTCCGAAAGGACAAGGCCGCGCTCGCCGATCCGCCGCCAGAGCGAGCGATGGGCGGCGGGGTAAGCGACGTCGGCGCCGCAGCCGAGCACAGCGACCGTCAACCCCGAATCGATCGCGCCACGATGGGCGCAGGCGTCGATGCCAAAGGCGAGGCCGCTGACGACCGCAAGTCCGGCGGTGGCCAGTTCCTTGCCGAGCTCACGCGCCACCTCGCGCCCGTAGCTGCTGGCCCGCCGGGACCCGACAACCGTCACCGCTCCATCGGGCACAAGCCGCGGCAGCAGCACCGCGTCGCCGCGGCCGAACAGTGCCCAGGGCGCATCGGCGGCGTCGATGAGACCGACGGGAAAGAGCGGGTCGTGCCGGCAGCACGCCCAGCACTCCGCCGCCGCGAGCTCTTCCCGCAGGTGGACCTCGGGCACCGCGTCGATCCCCGCCAAAATCTGAGCCGCCACCTTCGGCGCCGCCGCGGCGGCAAGATCCTCGTTGCCGAGCCGCAACAGTTCCGGCGAGCGCCTGCCGGGAGCGCCGACGGCGATTTTCTCGATGTACGGCGCCAGGTGGGCAAGCAACCTCGCGCGACGCAGGCACTCGGGGCAGGCCTGGGGGTTCAATTGGCTAATCACGATCCCTCCTCCTCAATTGCAGTGCTTGGGCGATCTGGTCGCGCCCGATTGCCTCCACACCGGCCAGGTCGGCGATCGTGCGGGCCAATCTCAGGACGCGGTCGTGGGCGCGGCCGCTCAGCCGGCGTCGCGAATAGGACTCGGCGAGGAGCGCCGCTGCCTTCTCTTCGAGCACGCAATCCCGCACCTCGGCCGGGGACATCTCGGCATTGCAGCGCCCGGCGCCGAGGCGAGCTTCCTGCCGCTCCCGTGCCTCGGCGACCCGTTCGCGCACGCTCGCCGAGCGCTCCCCCGGTGGGCCGCCGATCTCGGCCGCGCTCGGTTGGCGGATTGCGACGAGAACGTCGAGGCGGTCGGCGAGGGCGCCGCTGAGCCGGCCCTGATAGCGACGCACGGCGAGCGGCGCGCAGCTGCACTCGGGGTCGGCATCGCCGCGCCCGCACGGGCAGGGGTTCGAGGCGGCGACGAGCATGAAGCGACAGGGCAGGCGCCGGTTGCTGCCGGCACGGGAGATCGAGACGCAACCGCTCTCCAGCGGCGCCCGCAGTGCCTCCAGAGCCTCGCGCCGGAACTCGCAGAGCTCGTCGAGGAAGAGAACGCCGCGATGGGCCAGCGTGGCCTCCCCCGGCCCGGGAGGGTTGCCGCCACCGACGAGACCGGCCGGCGTCACGGTGTGGTGTGGGGCGCGAAAAGGCCTGCCGCCGCCAGGCCGGTTGCCCAGGCGCCCACAGGCGCTGGCGATCCGCGCCACTTCGAGTGCCTCCTCGGGCGCCAGCGGCGGGAGGACAGAGGGTAGACGAGCGGCGGCGAGCGACTTGCCGGCCCCGGGCGGCCCGATCATCAGCAGGCTGTGCCCGCCGGCGGCGGCTACCTCGAGCGCGTAGCGGAGGTGGGGCTGGCCGCGCAGGTCGGCGAGGTCGGGGGCGCCGGGCCGAGGGGTCAATGGAAGCGGTAGCGGCTTGGGTCGAGGCGGATTCCACTCGCCCGTGGCAAGCGACGGAACCTGCTGGAGGCTGTCGAGCGGGATGACCTCCAGCCCGTCCACCAGCGCCGCCTCGGGACCGTTCTCGGCCGGGACGACGAGCGCCTCCGCTCCCTGCTCGCGCGCCGCCTCGGCGATCGCGAGCACTCCCGGAATCGGGCGCACGGTCCCGTCCAGCGCCAGCTCACCCGCCATCGCCAGACCCGACAGGCGCTCCCACTCGAGTTGGCCGGATGCAACCAGCAGCGCCACGGCGATCGGTAGATCGAGACCCGGGCCGGCCTTGCGCAGGCTGGCCGGCGCCAGGTTGGCGACGATCCGTCGCAACGGGAAGTCGAAGCCACAGTTGGCGATCGCCGCGCGGACCCGCTCGCGCGCCTCCCGAACAGCCGTATCCGGCAGGCCGACAACCGAGAAGGCCGGCAGGCCACGGTGCACGTCGACCTCGACCCGCACCGGCCGGGCCGCGATGCCGTCGAGCGTGAATGTCTGCGCCGTGGCGAGCATTGCGGCCACGCTGGCGGGTCCAGACGCGCGTGTGGTGCGCAGCTTCAAAATCTTCTGGACCAACTTTGTGACCGAAGGCATGCATGCGCCGGTTGCCCTAGCTTCGGCACATGAGCAGGACACGCCAGCGACTCGGCCAGGCGGCCGAGGACCTCGTCGCCACACGGCTCGTAAGCGCGAACTGGGAGCTCGTCGAGCGCAATGCCCGCAGCCGCTACGGCGAGCTCGACATCGTCGCCCTCGACGGGCGCACGCTGGTCTTCGTCGAGGTCAAGGCGGGCCGGGCCGGGTCCAGCTTCGGTCCCGAGCGGCCGGTGCTATCCGTCGACTTCCGCAAGCAGCGCCGCATCCGCCGCCTCGCCACGACCTGGATGGGCGCCCACCGCGACCTACCGCGCTACGACGAGATCCGCTTCGACGCCGTCGGCATCACCTTCGACCGCAACGGCTACATCGTCGACTACGAGCACCTCGAAGGCGCGTTTTAGCCGGCCAGCTCGAGCTGCGAATAAGCCACCGACTGGAAGGAGCGGCGGTGCAACGGCGAGATGCCGATCCGCTCGATCGCGGCGCGGTGCTCGGGGGTCGAGTAGCCGACGTGCTCCTCGAAGCCCCAGCCGGGATGCTCGCCGGCGGCCCCGTGCATGTAGCGGTCGCGGGTCACCTTGGCGATCACCGACGCGGCGGCGATCGCGGCGCTCGTGCCGTCGCCTTCGATCACGGCGCGATGCGGAACCGCGCAGCCGCGCAGCGAGAAGCCGTCGACCAGGCAGGTCGCTTCCTCGCCGGGCTCCAGCCGCTCCAGGGCCTTCGACAACGCTTCGATGTTGGTCACGTGCAGGCCCCGGTCGTCGATCCCGCGCGCGCAGCGGACCACGACGCTGACCCGGTTGGCGGCGCGTAGTACCGCGGGGTACATCTCCTCGCGCCGCTCGGGCTTCATCTGCTTCGAGTCGTGCAGGCCGGCAAGCGCGCGGCGATCCGCATTGGAGAGCGTCTCGTAGTCGAGCAACACCGCGGCCGCGACCAGCGGCCCCGCCAGGCAGCCCCTACCGGCCTCGTCGGCACCGGCGACCTGGCGCGTGCCGAGCCCGCGGTCGAAGGCGAAGAGGCGGCGGGAGCGCGCCAGCCGCCGCTTGTGCGCTTTAGAGGGTGCCGATCCGGTCCGGGGGCCAGTAGGTGGCGAAGGCCTCGCCGATGATCCACTTGCGGGGGACGGGTCCCCAGAAACGGCTGTCGTCACTTGCCCCACGGTTGTCGCCCATCATGAAGTAATAGTCGGGTGGAATCGTGATCGGTTTGGGCAAATTGCAAGCGGGAAGTCCGCCGCACGGCATCGTGTAGGGCTCATCGGTCTTCTCGACCCCGTTGACGACCGGGTGACCGTCGCGGACGCTGAGCGTGTCGCCGGGGCCGGCGACGATCCGCTTGATGAAGTTCTGGCTCGACTCGGCTTGAGTGGGCCGCGGGCAGGCCTGGCGCGGCGAGTGAGGGACCCCGCATTCAGTGCCATTGTCGGCGCCGGCAGGCGGGTGGAAGACGACGATGTCGCCGGGACTGGGGTCCTTGAAGTGGTAGAGGAAGCGGTTGACGAGCACGCGCTGGCCGACGTCGAGGGTCGGCTCCATCGATTCGGAGGGAATCTGGTAGGGCTTGATCAGCCATGCCTGAATCGCCAGCGCGAGTCCAAGCGCCAAGGCGACGATGACGACCAGCTCGACGAGCCCGCCGACTTTGCTTTCCGGCTTGGGGATCCGCGGTCTCAGGCCGAGTCCTCGCCGGAGTCGCCGGAATCCTCCTGTGGCGACTCATCCTCGGCATCCTGCGCCGCGGCGGTGTCCTCGGTCTCCCCTGCCTCGGGCGCCTCAGCGTCCTGGCTTGCCTCTGCTTCCGTCTCCTCAGCTTCAGCCACCGGCTCGTCGGTCTCCGCGGAGTCCTCCTCAGGCGCCTCTGACGTGGGTGGCGTGGATGAGGGGTCATCGCCCGCAGCTTGCGAGGACGAGGAACCCTCGTCCGCGACAGGACCCGCGTCCTGAGGCTCCTCGTCGACTGGCTCGGGCGGCGGCGGCGCCGAGATCAGCTCGTCGTCGATCCCCCAGCGCCGCTCGGCGACCCTGGCGGCCTTGCCGATCCGGCCGCGCAGGTAATACAGCTTGGCCCGGCGCACGTCGCCGCGGGCGGCGATCTCCAGTTTCTCGATCTTGGGCGAGTGCAGCGGGAACGTCCGCTCGACTCCGACGCCGAACGACTGCTTGCGGACGGTGAACGTCTCGCGGGCCCCGGAGCCCTGCCGCTTGAGGACGATCCCCTCGAAAACCTGGGTGCGGCGGCGGCTGCCCTCGATGACCTGGAAGTGGACGCGCACGCGATCGCCCGGCGCGAAGGACGGAAGTCCCTGCCGCTGCTGGCGACGCTCAATGCTGTCGATTACGGTGCTCACGTCAATTGCTCACTGAGGCTAGTCATTACCGGAGATCTCGTTCGTTCGCTGGGCGAGAAAAAGCCGCCGGACCCGGGTGCGGGTACCGCGCGGCCGAGGAATCGTACCTACTCGGGATCTTTTTCGAGCTGCTCGGCTCGCGCCCTGCTCTGCTCGGCCCGCCACGCCCGCACCCGCTCGTGATCGCCGGAGACCAGGACGTCGGGTACCCCCCAGCCTCGATACGAGGACGGACGGGTGTAGTGCGGGTACTCAGGCGCCCCCTCCAGCACGCGGCTGAAGGACTCCTCGACCGCGCTCCGCTCGTGCCCCAGCGCCCCCGGCAGCTTGCGCATCAGCACGTCGGCCACAACCATCGCCGGCAGCTCCCCCCCGGCCAAGACGTAGCGGCCGATCGACACCTCGTCGTGGGCAAGATGCTCATGCACCCGCTCGTCGAACCCCTCATAGCGCCCGCAGAGCAGCGTCACATGGTGCTCCCGCGTCAACTCATCCGCGAACTCGTCGTCAAGCAACCGTCCCGTAGGAGAAAGCAAAACGATCCGTGGGTTCTCCCCACGCGCATAGGCCGCCTGAAGCGCGGCATCCACGACATCGACCCTGAGAACCATCCCGGCCCCCCCGCCATAGGGGGCATCATCGACCTGACCCGCGCCCAACGGAGTCGTATCGCGGTAGTTGAACAAACGCAGCTCATTCCCCTTGGACAGCGCGTTCTGAACCGAGCGCTGCGACTGGAACCAGTCGAACGCCTCGGGAAAGAGCGAAAAGATGTCGAGCTTCATAGCCTCATTCTGCCTTCGGGTAGGAGGGGACGGGGTGTCCCTCCCGAGCAGCGGCGTCCTGTTTTTCGCCCCAACTGCGTCCTCGGACGGCCTCAAGAGTCCGAGGCGAAAAACCCAGCAAGCGGGAGGGACACCCCGTCCCCTCCCCAACCAACTCAGTCAAGGATGTCGACGACAACGCGCCGGTCGAGGCGCACGGCAGCCGCCTTGGCGACGGTCCGGATGGCGTTGGCGACACGCCCGCCTTTGCCGATCACGCGGCCAAGATCGTCCTCGGCGACGCTGATCTCATAGATCAGGTCCCCGTCCTCTTCGAGCTCCTCGACCTCGACCGCGTCGGGGTCCTCGACCAGCGCTCTGACGAGGAACTCCAGTAGCTCGGTCACCGGGCTAGCTTCCGGAGGCGGCGATGCCCTTGGTCCGCAGCAGCGTGGCCACGGTCTCCGAGGGCTGCGCTCCGTGCTCCAGCCAGTGGCGGGCGCGCTCCTCGTCGAACTCGATCGTCGAGGGCTCGGTCTGCGGGTTGTAGCGACCGATCGTCTCGATCGTCCGACCGTCGCGCGGGGAGCGTTTGTCGGCGACGACGATCCGCCAGATCGGGTTCTTCTTCGAACCCACTCGTCTAAGTCTTATTCGGACAGCCATTGGGCGCGAGAGGTTACATGACCGGCCCGGCACGCCCGGACGCCAAGCGGAGGACGTGCCGGTTGACGCTAGCGCCTGCGGTACTTCGGGCGCGGAGCGCCGCCCCCGCCGCCGGCCATCTGGGCGAGCTGCTGCGGGCTCGGCTGTTCGCCGGAGACCATCATCCGCATCATCTTGCGCATCTGGTCGAACTGCTTGACCAGCTGGTTGACCTGCTGGATCTTGGTCCCCGAGCCGTGCGCGATCCGTTTGCGCCGCGAGCCCTTGATGATCGCCGGGTTGGCGCGCTCCAGCGGCGTCATCGAGAGGATGATCGCCTCGACCCGGTCGAGCTCGCCCTCGTCGACCTCGGCGTTCTTCAGCTGTTTCATCGCCCCCATGCCCGGCAGCATCCCGATCAGGCCGCTGAGCGGGCCCATCTTGCGCACCTGTTTCATCTGCTGGAGGAAGTCCTCAAGCGTGAAGCGGTCGCTTTCGAGTTTCTTCTGCAGGTCCTCGGCCTGGCGCTCGTCGACCTGCTGCTCGGCTTTCTCGATCAGGCTGAGCATGTCCCCCATGCCGAGGATCCGCGAAGCCATGCGGTCGGGGTGGAAGCGATCGAAGGCCTCCAGTTTCTCGCCGGTCGAAGCGAAGAGGATCGGCTTGCCGGTGACGGCTTTGACCGAGAGCGCGGCGCCGCCGCGGGCGTCGCCGTCGAGCTTGGTCATCACGACGCCGTCGAACTCGGCCGCCTCGGCGAACGATTCGGCGACGCCGACGGCGTCCTGGCCGGTCATCGCGTCGACGACCAGCAGCACGTCGTGGGGCTTGGTCCGCTTGCGGATCTTGGCCAGCTCGTCCATCAGGTCGGCGTCGATGTGGAGGCGCCCGGCGGTGTCGACGATCAGCACGTCACGGTTCTCCTCGCGGGCGCGGTCGAGCGCCCAGGCGGCGATCTCGACCGGGTCGGCGTCGGTGCCCTGCTCGTAGACGGCGGCGCCGGCGCGCTTGCCGACGGTGACCAGCTGGTCGACGGCGGCCGGGCGGTAGACGTCGCAGGCGGCGAGGGCGACGTCTTTGCCCGACTCGCCGAGGTGGCGGGCGAGCTTGGCGCAGGCCGTCGTCTTGCCCGAGCCCTGCAGCCCGGCCATCAGGATCACGGTCGGGCCGTTGGAAGCGAAGGCCAGCTCGCGCCCGGTGCCGCCCATCAGCCCGGTCAGCTCCTCGTTGACGATCTTCACCACCTGCTGGCCCGGGTCGAGGCTCTCCAGGACCTCGGCGCCGAGGCAGCGCTCCTTCAGCGTCTTGGTGAAGGTTTTGACGACCTTGAAGTTGACGTCGGCCTCGAGCAGGGCAAGGCGGATCTCACGCATCGCCGCATCGACGTCCCCTTCGTTGAGCTTGCCGCGCGAGCGGACGTCGGAGAGGGTCGCCTGGAGGCGATCTGAAAGCTGGTCGAACACCGTGGCGGAGCTTAGGGCAGCGCGTTCGTCCTTTGTACGCCTATGAGGGACAAAGGACGAACGCGCTGCTACTCCGAAAGCAGGGCGCGGGCGAAGTCGGCCGGGTCGAACGGGCGCAGGTCATCCAGCGACTCGCCGGTCCCGATCAGCTTCACCGGGATGCCGAGCTCGTTGGCGATCGCCAGCACGATCCCGCCCTTGGCGGTGCCGTCGAGCTTGGTCAGGACGACGCCGTCGACCTCGACCGCCTCGGAGAAGATCTTCGCCTGGCGCAGGCCGTTCTGGCCGGTCGTCGCGTCGATCGAGATCAGCGTCTCGTGCGGGGCGTCGGGCATCTGCTTGGCGATCACGCGGCGAACCTTGGTCAGCTCGTCCATCAGGTTGCCCTGGGTGTGCAGGCGCCCCGCGGTATCGACGATGACCACGTCGGCGCCGCGGGCGCGGGCGGCGGCGACCGCATCGAAGGCGACCGCGCCGGGGTCGCCGCCCTCCTTCGAGCGGATCAGTTCCGCCCCCGCCCGCTGCGCCCACTCGGCCAGCTGCTCGGCCGCGGCGGCGCGGTAGGTATCGGCGGCGGCGAGCACGACCGAGAGGCCGAATTCCTTGGAGAGGTGCCAGGCGAGCTTGCCGATCGTCGTCGTCTTGCCGGTGCCGTTGACGCCGACCATCAGCAGCACCGCCGGCTCGCCGCTGAGGTCGATCGGGGCGCGACCGCCCGAGGCGACCTCGGCGAGGATCTCGATCAGCCGCTCGCGGACCGCCTCGCCGTCGGCCGAGACGGCACCGCTCTCGACCTCCCGCTCCAACCGTTCGACCACCTCGGCCGTGGTCGGAGCGCCGGCGTCGGCGAGGATCAGCGCCTCCTCCAAGCGCTCCCAGGTCTCCTCGTCGATGCGATCGAAGAGGCTCGCCGAGATCTCCTCGGTCAGCGCCTGGCGGCTTTTCGAGAGGCTCTCGCGCAGGCGGCTGAAGACGCCGCGGCGGCCCTCCTCGCTTTCCGGCTCGGCCTCGGGCGCCGTCGCGTCGCGGGCGCCGAGATCGAAGATCTCCTGCCAGGTGGTGGGCATCGCGCTATCTAAGCTGCTTCGAGCGCCGGAGGTGAGCCGGGGGTGCCGTCACCGGCGCCGCTCTCCACTTCGCGAGGCAGGCGGCGCGAGACCACTTTCGTCACGCCGTCGCCGCCCATGGTGACCCCGTAGAGCACGTCGGCGGCGTCCATCGTCCGTTTCTGGTGGGTGACGACGATGAACTGGGCGCGGTCGGAGAAGCGCCGGATCAGCTGCAGGAAGCGGTCGATGTTGGCGTCGTCGAGCGCGGCCTCGACCTCGTCGAGGATGTAGAAGGGGCACGGCCTCGCCAGGAAGACGGCGAAGACGAAGGCCAGCGCGACCAGCGACTTCTCGCCGCCGGAGAGCAATGAGAGCTTGCGGGTCGACTTACCCGCCGGGGTGACCTCGATCTCGACGCCGAGCTCCTCGCGTTCCTCGCCCTCCTCCCCGTCGCCCTCCTCCTCTGACTCGGCCTCCTCGGCGTCGCGCACCGGGTGCAGACTGACCCGCCGCAGGCGGCCGCGCCCTCCCGGGAAGAGATGCTCGACCATCTCCTCGAAGTTCTTTGCGGTCGCCTCGAAGGTCTGCTCGAAGGCGCGCTCGATCTCCGCGTCGATCTCACGGATCAGCGCCTCGAGTTCGCGCATGCCGCGCTCGGTGTCCTCGCGCTGGGTCTGCAACGACTCGACGTGCTCGCGGGCCTCCTCGTACTCCTGCTCGGCGAGGGGATTGACCGGCCCGATCTGGGCGCGGCGACGCTCCAGCCGCTGCAGGCGACGATCGATGTCGGCCCGCTCCTCCTCGCCCAGGGCCTCCTCCGCGGCCTCGACCTCCTCGCCCAGCCGCTCGGCGATCGAGGCCATCTCCTTGGCCGCCTCGGCGCGGCGGTCGCCGAGGTGCGCGGCCTCGACCTGCGCCTCGGTGAGCGCATCCGAGGCGGCTTTCATCTCAACCTGCAGCTCGGACTCCTGGCGCGAGCACTCGCGCATCTCCTCCGCGATCGCGTCGCCGTCGCCCTCCTCACCGACCACCTTCGCTTCGATCCGCTCGACCCGGGTGCGGATCGAGGCTTCCGCCGCGCCGGCCGCGGCCGCGGCGGCGCGAACGTCGTCGAGCAACGCCTCGCCGGCGGCGACGCGCTCGCGCAAGGCCTCACGATGGCGCTCGCCTAGCAGGCCCTCGGCACGGCGGGCATGCCTGGCGGCGCGCTCCGCGCCTGCCTGGACGTCGCCCAGCGCCGACTCGCGCGCGGACTCGGCGGCGTCCGTGGAGCGCGCCTGCTCCAGGCCACCGACCGCGCCGGTCAGTCCGGCGTCGATCTCGGCCAGCTCCTCCTCGAGCTTGCGGGCGCGCTCGGCCGGCGCCCCTTCGGCCGAGCCGAGGTCGAGGGTCAGCGGCCCGAACTCTGCCCGCAATCCCTCAAGGGCGCTCGCCAGCTCCGTCTCGCGATCGCCGAGCCCGGCGGCGCGCACGGCGACGCGCTGCTGCTCGCCACGCAGCTTGGTCAGCAGTCCCCACGCCTGGGTGCGCTCGCGATCGCGAGCGGCGAAGCGCTCCTCGGCCGCGCGGCGGCGCCCGCTCACCTCGGCCAGCCGCTTCTCGACCTCCGTCCGCTTGGCTCGCGCCTTTTCGGCGGCACGCTCGGCCGCCTCAGCGCGATCCTTGCCGAAGCGCAGTTCCTCGGCGACCAGACGACCGCGCAGCTCCAGCTCCTCGCGCTCGATCCGGGCGCCGAGCTCGGCCGCCTGCGCCTGCCGCTTCAGCGGCCGCAGCCGCGCCCGCGCCTCGCGCTCCAGGTCGAGCGCGCGGTCGAGGTTGTCGCGCGCGGCGCGCAGCTTCAGCTCGGCGCGGCGGCGGCGCTTACGGTGCTTGCCGAGGCCCGCCGCCTCCTCGACCAGCAGCCGCCGTTCGCGCGGCTTGGAATGGATGATCGACTCGACGCGGCCCTGACTGATCACCGAGTGCATCTCGCGGCCGAGGTTGGTGTCGGAGAGGATCTCGACCACGTTGACGAGGCGGCAACGGGCGCCGTTGAGCCGGTAGACCCCGTCGCCGGAGCGGTCGAGCGTGCGCTGGATCGCGATCTCGGAGAGTTCGGTCGCGGCGCGGCCTTCGGAGTTGTCGATTACAACCTCGACCTCGGCGGCGCTGCGCCGGCCCACGCCCTCTCCGCCTGCCGAGATCACGTCCTGCATCGAGGCGCCGCGAATCGCACCCGGGCTCTGCTCGCCGAGCGCCCAGAGCACCGCGTCGGTGATGTTCGACTTGCCGGAGCCGTTCGGTCCGACGATCACGCTCACGCCCGGAGAAAACTCCAGCTTGGTGCGCGCGGGGAACGACTTGAACCCCTTCATCTCGATCGATCTCAGATACATCTCTCGTCCTCGGTCAGGAAGGCTGGCGGGTGGGTCGGACGCGACCTCCCTCCTATCCCCGGAGGCGCTTCAGCGCTTCCTCGGCCGCCACCTTCTCCGCTGCCTTCTTGCTACGTCCGGCCCCCGTTCCCACGCTCTCACCGTCGACGGTCGCCTCCACTTCGAAGGTCCGCCGGTGCGCCGGGCCCGATTCGCCAATCACGGCATAGGTTACGCGTGCCCGCCGCCGTGCGAGCAGCTCCTGCAGCGCCGACTTCGCATCTACCGGAGCTTCTACCGCCTGTTCGATCTGGGCCTCGAAGGCAGCGCCGACGGCAGTGGCGACACGTTCGAAGCCGAAGGCGACGAAGCAGGCGCCGATCAGCGCCTCGGTCACCTCCGGAAGCGGCCGCGAGCCGGCCAGCAGGACTTTGGCTGGGATCGCCTCCTCGGCATCCGGCTCGGCCCCCTCCAGCATCGCCGGCACGCCCAGCTCGCGCCCCACCTCGGCGCAGGCGACGCCGCTGACCGTCTGGTTGTGGATCTTGGTCAAACCGCCGGCGTCCACCTCGGGGAATTGCCGGTGGATGCCGGCGGCGACCGCGAGGGCGAGCACGCTGTCGCCGAGGTAGGCGAGCCGCTCGTAGGACCGCGGCGACTCCTCGGTCCAGGAGGAGTGTGTAAGGGCGCAGCGCCGCAGGTCGTCGGGAAGCTCCGCGACAAGCTCGGCGAGCGCCTCGGCGCTCACGCCGGAGCGTGCTCCACGACAAAGGAGACGGCGTCGCCGACGGTCTCGATCCGCGCCGCCTGCTCCTCGGAGACGGAGATCCCATAGCGGTCCTCGAGCTCCATCACCAGCTCGTAGAGGTCGAGCGAGTCCGCGTCGAGGTCCTGCTTGAAACGGGTCGCCCCGGCGATCTTGGCGGGGTCGACCTCGAGCTCCTCGGCGAGGTGATCGCGGACCAGATTGAAAACCTCATCTCGTTGCATGCGAGCTTCCTATCACGCGCCCGCCTCGGCCGCGAGAGCGCCCCTGCCGGCGCCGCCCTGCTCGAGCAGCGCCGCGGTGCGCTCGACCGCGCCCACCTCGACGCAGCGCGCGGCCAGGCGCACGGCATTCGCTATCCCCTCTGGGCCGGCGCTGCCATGGCCGACCACGGCGATGCCACGCAGCCCGAGCAGGATCGCCCCGCCGGTCGTGTCGGGGTGCAGCTCGCGCCGCAGGCCGCCGAGCGCCGGACGCATCAGCAGCCCGCCGAGGGCGGCGAGCGGATTGGAGCGTGCGGCGTCGCGGATCGCCGCGGTCACGGTCTTGGCCGTCCCCTCCATCAGCTTCAGCGAGACGTTGCCGGTGAAGCCATCGGTGACGACGACATCGGCCTTGCCGCCCGGGAGGTCGCGTCCCTCGACGTTGCCGATGAAATCGACGCCGGGCGCACCGGTGAGCAGGGCGTGGGCGGCGACCACTTCCTCGCGCCCCTTTCCGGCCTCCTCGCCGACGGAGAGCAAGCCGACCCGGGGACGGGCGGCGCCGAGCACCGCCTCGCTGAAAGCGGCGCCGAGGAAGGCGAACTGGACCAGGTGCTGGGCACGCACCTCGACGTTGGCGCCGACGTCGAGGAAGAGCACCGGCTTGCCGGGAACCGGCAGCCGCACGGCAAGCGCCGGTCGCTGCACGCCGCGCAGGCGGCGCAGGCCGAAGGTCGCCGCCGCCATCGTCGCTCCGGTTGAGCCGGAGCTGGCCATCGCGTCCGCCCCGCCCTCGGCGACATCGCGCGCCACCCGCACCACCGAGGCCTCTTTCTTGGCCCGGACGGCGGGAACGGGGTCCTCCTCGTTGCCGATCCACTCCGTGGTCGCGATGACCTCCACCCCAGCGACCTCCTCCAGCCCCAGCTCATCGGGCGGCCCGAAGACGCGCAGGCGGATCCCGTCCGCGGCGGCCATCCTCGCCCCCTCGGCCAGCACCCCGAAGCCCTGCTCGGCACCGAAGCCGTCGAGGGCGACGGTCACGCCGCCGGCCATCGCCTACTCGGAGTCGGGCGCGGGAGCGGCCGGGTCGACGATCGAGTGCTCGATCACCTCACGACCCTTGTAGGTGCCGCAGGTCGGGCAGACCCGATGCGGCAGCCGCGGGCTGTGGCAGCGCGGGCAGTTGTTGAGCCGCGCCTTGCCGGCCTTGTGATTCGCGCGCCGCTTGTCGCGGCGAGTGCGAGAGGTTCTCTTCTTCGGGACTGCCATGAGCCGGGCATGGTAGCGGGTGGCGGGCGAGGAGAGGGTCGGGTGTCCCTCCCGCTTGCTGGGTTTTTCGCCTGGAGAACCATGCGGCTGGCCGCGAGCGCCGATGGGGCGAAAAACAGGACGCCGCCGCGCCGGAGGGACACCCGACCCTCTCCTCGCTAGCTGCTTCCGCTATTCGAGCTTCAGCTCTTTGAGCTTGCTCCACCTTGGATCGCCGCCCGAGTCGTGCTTGTGGTCCTCGGGGTTGGCGTCGTTCAGGGACTCGCCGCAGGTCGGACAGAGGCCGGCGCAGTCGGGGCGGCAGAGGATGCGTGAGGGGATTGCCAGGACAGCGGCGTCGTGGGCCCAGCGTCCCAGGTCGAGCTGGTCGTCGACGACATAGGGGCTGCGCAGCTCCTCGTCGTCGGTGTCGGATTGGTCTACCTCGCGGGCGTCTACCTCGGCTTCGACCGCCGCGTCTTCGAGGCAGCGCATGCACGGCCCCTCGATGCGCACCGGGAAGCGCAGCCTGAAGGCGTAGCCGTTGCTGGGTCGCGAGACGTCGATCCTCGTCTTCAGCTCGCCGCCCCGCGGGACGTAGGTCTGACCGCCCAGCTCGAGCGGATCGAGGTGCACCGGGAGGTCCAGGCGCGCGCCCTCGCCGTGGGCGAGAGACAGCCTTGCGAGGTCGATGATCGTGGTTGGCGTCTTTGCCATTGCGAGCTCCTCCGCCCTGCCGCTTACGATGGACCCTCTCGACGAGATTACGAAATGGGTCAATTCGACTGGACACCCGACGAGTATCTGGAGCGGATCCGCGCCAGGATCCCGCGCTACGACGACCTGCAGGAGCAGGCGATCGCCGCGATCCCCTTCCCGCCCGAGCGGGTCCTGGAGCTGGGGATGGGGACCGGCGAAACGACCCGGCGCCTGATCGAGGCCTATCCCGACAGCTGGGTGGTCGGGCTCGACTCCAGCCCCGACATGGTCTTCCGCGCCCGCCAGAGCTACGACGACGTGCAGCTCGCCCGCATGGAGGACCCGCTCCCGGACGGCCCCTGGGACCTGGTCATCTCAGTCCTCTCGGTCAACGACCTCAGCGACGACCAGAAGCAAGCGCTCTTCCGCCGGGTCCGCGACCACTCCCGCTCTCTGGTCATCGGCGACGTCTTCGAGGATCACCAGCTCAACGATCTCGTCAAGTGGTGCGACGGCGAGGTCGCCTGGCAAGCGGACGAGCTCGCAGTCGTACGCGCCACCTATTGAAGTTCACAAGAGCCCCAGGGTGTGCCAGCTTTCCCCCACCCGGTCCCACGAGGGAGGGATCGGGGTGTCCCTCCAGCGCAGCGGCGTCCTGTTTTTCGCCCCGCCAGCCCCGGCGGACAGCCGCAAACGCCGCTGGCGAAAAACCCAGCAAGCAGGAGGGACACCCCGACCCCTCCCCAATGAGCCCCGCGACTAAGGCTGCTCGTCCAGCTCGGCGACCGGCTGCTCTTCGTCACGGCCGGCGAGCCGGTCGCGGCCACGCTGCACGGCCGCGAGAAACTTCTGAAGGTTGACCTCGAGCGTGTTGAGGATCTCGTCGGCGTAGTCCTCCGCGCCGAGCCGGATCTCACGCTCGCGCGTGCGGGCGTCCTCGACGATCTCGTCGGCGGCACGCTCGGCCTGCTTGGTGACCTCCTCGTCGGAGATCAGGCGGGCCTGCTGCTCGCGCGCCTCGCGCACGATCCGCTCCGCCTCGCGTTTGGCCTCGGCGAGCATCTCCTGGCGCTCCTTGACGATCCAGCGCGCCTGCTTGATCTCCTCGGGGATCGTCGCGCGCATCTGGTCGAGGAGGTCGTAGATCTCCTCGCGGTCCACGCGAACCTGATCCGTGAGCGGCACGGGTCGGGCGTTGTGGACGACATCGTCCAGCTTGTCTATGAGAACGAGAACGTCCATCAGCAGTGCGTAAGCCTACGTGTAAGAGCCACTTTCGGTGAAGAAGCCGTGATTTCCTCGACTTTTTGCAAACTCTCGCCCACGCGGGCACCCGCCTGCAAAAGCCTACCTTTCGCCCAGGCGGCCCGTCATCGCGGCCGCCACAGGGCCGGGAACGAGGTCGGAGACGTCGCCGCCGAAGGTCGCCATTTCCTTCACTCCGGTCGAGGAAAGGAAGCTGTACTGGGGTGAGGCGATCATGTAGATGCTCTCGATCCCGGGGTCGAGCTTGCGGTTGAGCTGGGCCATCTCGAACTCATACTCGAAGTCGGAAATCGCCCGCAATCCCTTGACGATCGCCCGCGCCCCCATTTCACGCGCGAACTCGACCAGCAGGTTGGAGAAGATCCGCGCCTCGACGTTGGCGAGGCCGGCGGTCGCCTCTTCGATCAGAGCCTGGCGCTCCTCGGCGGTGAAGAGCGTCTTGTCCTTGCGCATCGGGTTGTTGACGACGCCGACGACGACCCGCTCGAACACCTCGGAGCTGCGCGTGATGATGTCGATGTGCCCGTTGGTGACCGGGTCGTAGCTGCCGGGACAGACGACGGTGCCGTCGCGCTCCCCCATCAGCTCGCCTGCCGATAGAAGGAAACGTCGGTGGCGCCGTAGCGACGCTGGCGCAGCGCCTCGAGCGAGTCGAGCCGCAACGGCCGCCGTGCGCCGCTCTCGACAACAGCCCGTCCGTCGTCGGCGAGCAGCCGCGGAAGATGTGTATTCAGTTCCTGCCCCACGCAATCGGCGAGTTTATAGGGGGCGTCGACGAAGACGAGGTCGAATCGCCCGACCGGCATGGGAGCGGATTGGCTCTCGAGCCAGTGGGGGATGTCAGACCGGACCAGCTCGACCCGGTCGCCCAGTCCCAGCCGCTCGACGTTGCCCAGCGCCGGTCGCGTGTCGCGGTCGACGAGGACGGCGCCCGCTGCCCCCCGCGAGAGCGCCTCGATCGCGAGTGCCCCGGTGCCGCAATAGAGGTCGAGGACGCGGGCGCCGGAGATGTCGCCGAGCGCCGAGAAGATCGCCTCGCGGACCCGGTCCGAGGTCGGCCGCACCTTCCAGCCACGCGGCGCGACCAGGCGTTGCCCCTTCAGCTCTCCGGCGATTACGCGCATACCGACATCAGAGCGGAATCGGGTCCGAGGCGCCGGCGCCAAAGCGACGGTGGGCGGCATCGAGCAGGGGACCCAACTCAGGAGCCTCGAGCGAACCGTGGGCTCGCAGCAGGGTCAGCACCTCATCGCGTGCGGCCGCGAGGAGTGCCGTTTCCTCCGGCAGCTCGGCGACGGCGAAACGCGGCAGGCCGCTCTGGCGGGTCCCCAGCACCTCGCCCTCGCCGCGCAACGTCAGGTCGACCTCGGCGAGCTTGAAGCCGTCGCGCTCGCGCGCAACCGCTTTCAACCGCTGCCTTGCCATCGCGCCGGCGTCTTCGGGGAAGAGCAGGCAGTGGGAGCTGTGCGCGCCCCGGCCGACCCGGCCGCGCAGCTGGTGCAGCTGGGAGACGCCGTAGCGCTCCGCTCCCTCGATCACCATCACCGTCGCGTTGGCGACGTCGATGCCGACCTCGATCACCGTGGTCGCGACCAGCACGTCGGTGCGTCCCGAAGCGAACGCCTCCATCGCCTCCGCCTTGCGCGCCGAGGGCATCTGGCCGTGGATGACGCCAACCGAGAAGCCCTCCAGCTCCTCGACCTTCAGCCGCTCGGCCTCTTTCTCCGCGGCCTTCCCCTGCATTTTCTCCGATTCCTCGACCAGGGGGCAGACGACGAACGCCTGCCGCCCCGCTCGCAGCTCAGAGCGAAGGAACTCGTAAGCCTGCGGCCGTTCGTCCTCGTTCACGACCCGCGTCTCTACCGGCTGTCGCCCGGCGGGAAGCTGGCGCAATGCGGTCGTATCGAGGTCTCCATAGGCGGTCAGCGAGAGCGTTCGCGGGATCGGCGTCGCGGTCATGTGGAGGACGTGCGGCGCCATCCCCTCCACCCCCTTCGAGTCGAGCGCCCGCCGCTGCTCGACCCCGAAGCGGTGCTGCTCGTCGACCACGCAGAGGCCGAGGCGGGCGAACTCGACGTCGGGCTCGATCAGCGCATGGGTGCCGACGACGATGCCCAGCTCACCGCTGGCGAGCCGATCGAGAGCTTCCTTGCGCCGCGCGGCCGGGGTCGCCCCGGTGAGCAGGGCGAAAGGAGTCGCCTCTTCCGCCAGCAGCTTCCCCAGCGTCACCGCATGCTGCTCGGCCAGCGTCTCGGTGGGCGCCATCAGCACCGCCTGGAACCCGGCTTCCAGCGCCCGAAGCATCGAGTAGAGCGCGACGACGGTCTTCCCCGACCCGACCTCCCCCATCAGCAGCCGCTGCATCGGCTCCCCTGAATCGAGATCCGAATCGATCTCATCAAATGCCTTCAGCTGATCCCGAGTCGGCTCGAACGGCAAAGACTCGATCCAACGCCCCACCGCCTCCCCCGGCTTCCCGAGTCGCGGCGCTGGCCGTGACTTCCTCCGACTCCGCTTCCGAGTGGCAAGGATCGCCTGGTAGAGGAAAAGCTCTTCAAACGCGAGTCGCTCCCGACCCCGCTCGACGTCCTCTGGTCTCTCGGGGAAATGCACAGCCTTGATCGCATCGGCAGCTCCGCCAAGACCTCGACGCACCCGCATCTCAGCCGGCAGCGGCTCGAGCACATTCCCAACCCACCGCATCGCCTGCTCCACCCATTGACGGATTCGCTGGGCTTTCAGCTGCTCAGTCGCGGGGTGCACGGGAACCAACCGCTCACCGCGAGGAGGGAGAGGGTGCCCCTCCGGCGCAGCGGCGTCCTCTTTTTCGCCCCGCCCGCCCCCACGGACGGCCGCACCACTCCCCTGGCGAAAAACCCAGCCAGCCGGAGGGGCACCCTCTCCCTCCTGCTCAGCAATCTCGTATTCGCTGACCCGAAACCCACGTTTGTCCCGCGACCCCGTCAACAGCAACCCGGTACCGGCAGTCATCTTCTGTGCCAACCAAGGCTGGTTGAACCACGTGGCCCGCACCGAGCCAGAGTCATCCCCCACTTTGACCGTGAGGATGCTGAGACCCCGTTTGCGAAACGGACGAGAGGCGTCGGCCAGCACTTCGACCCGAATCGTCGCCTGCACCTTCGGCTCCAGACTGGCCACAGGGACAACGGTCCGGTCCCGGTGAGTGTGGGGGAATCGCAAGAGAAGATCGCCGACGGTCCCAATGCCCGCTTCCCCGGCGGCTTCAGCCAGTTTGGGCCCGACCCCCTCCAGAGCCTCCAGGGAGATGTCCAGCGCGCTCGGCCGCGGCCAGTGCAGCGGCGCGTCGAGCAGCTGCGCCCGCGTCGGTTCCGCGGCGCCGCCGAACGAGCGGGCTACTGGGCCGCTAATCAGCCACCACCAGCTCGGCTGACCCCCGTCGTGAGTCTCGACCTCGACCCCGTCGGGAACGTGGGTGTCGATCTCCTCGAGCGGGATTGGGGCGTCCTTACCGGCAAGGATCGTGACGATCTCGGCGCCCTTGGCGAGGCCCTCCAGCGTGGTTGCCAGGGTCGAGCCGGCGCCGCCCCAGGCGACGATCTCATCGCCGACGAAACCGACCGCGTCACCGGTGCGGAAGCGTCCCCCGCGTCGTCGCGAGCGGCCGGCGCGACGCCGCCGGCGACGATCCCGTCGAGGGCCGCCGCGAGCCGCTCGGCGTTCTCCTCGGCGGACCCGCCGGGGTCGAGTTCGACCAGGGCCAGCAGGCCGGCCTGCTGCGAGGTCGCGGCGACGACCCGCGCCGGCTTCTCAGACAACTCGCAGGCCCGCTCGGCGGCCATGATCACGTTCGAGGAGCCGGGCAGGACCAGCACCTCCTCGGCCGGCACCTCGTGGATCCCGGCCAGCAGCTCGTAGGTCGAGGGATTGAGGGTCTCGCCGCCCGGGACGACGTGCGCCCCCAGCTCGGCGAAGAGCCGCTCCATACCGTCGCCGGCAGCTACGGCGAGCGCCCCCGTACGACCGCCCCCCAGCCGCGCGCGGCGCGCGGCGATCTGCTCGCGCATGTCGGCGACGTCGAGATTGGTGACCTGGCCGGCGCCCTCGAACAGCGCCACGGCGGCTTCGGGCTCGTCGGTGTGGACATGGACCTTCAGCGTCGCCTCGTCACCGACGACGAGAACCGAGTCGCCGAGTCCCTCCAGGCGCGGCAGGAAATCGCGAGTGGCGAGACCGACACCGGAGACGATGAAGTTGGTGCAGTAGCGGTAGCGACTGTCCTCATGATGGGGGCGGCTGAGCGGCGGTGCATCGTGGTGCGAGATCCGCGGCGCCTCGCCGCCGTCGCCGCGCAGGCCGGCGACCACCCCGGCGAGAATCAGCACCAGGCCGTAGCCACCGGCGTCGACGACGCCCGATTCGCGCAGCACCTCGAGCTGCTCCGGCGTTCGCTCGACCGCCCGCTGGCCGTCGGCTATCGCCTGCTCGAGAACCTCGGCGAGGACGGCATCCTGCTGCTCGTCGCTGACGCCCTGGTCGAGGCGCTGCTTCTCCGCCTCGAGGTGGGCGAGCTGGCGGGCGATCGAGTGCGCCATCTCGCGGAAGACGGTCAGCATCGTCCCCTCGGCCGGGTCGCGGACCGAGGCATAGGCGGCGTCGGCCGCACTGGCGAAGGCAGATGCGACGAGCACCGGGTCGACCAGCTCGCCGGGCCTGCTTGCGAGCTCCTCGGCGGCGCCGCGGACGATCTGGCTGAGGATCACGCCCGAGTTGCCGCGCGCCCCCATCAGCGCCGCGCGGGCCAGCGCCTGGACCAGCTCGGTGCGGCCGACCTCGTCGACCTCGAGCCCGTCGAGGCGGTCGAGCTCCACCATCACGGCGCGCATCGTCATCGCCATGTTGTCGCCGGTGTCGCCGTCGGCGACGGGGAACACGTTGAGGTCGTTGACCTCCTGGCGGCGCTCCTCCAGGTGGGCATAGGCGGACGTGACTACGCGCCGGAAGCGCGCGATCGAGGGATCGGGCATCGCCCGAAATCTAGCTGCCGCCGCCGGATGCGCCGCTCAGATGAAGCGACCGGCCGGGTTCGCTACGGTGCGACGCTCGATGAGACGCTTCGCAACCTGGACCACCGGGCACCGCAAGACCGTGATCCTCGGCTGGATCGCCGCGCTGATCGTGATCGGGATGATCGCCGGCTCGGTCGGCTCGGCCTTCAGCGAAGAATTCAAGCTGCCGTCATCCGACTCCCAGGAAGCCTTCGACCTGCTGGAACACAAGTTCCCGCAGCAGTCCGGGGTCACGGCGGAAATCGTCTACAAGGCGCCGGCCGGAGCCGCCTCGGCAGCCGTGAAGAAGAAGATGGAGGGCGTCTTCGCCGAAGCGGAAAAGCTGCCGCACGTCAGCGAAGTCGCCAGCCCCTACGCGTCCGGCGGCGCCGCCGCGATCAGCAAGGACGGCGAAATCGCCTACGCGACGGTCCAGTACGACACCACCACCGACAAGCTCGAAAAGAGCGACATCAAGAAGCTGGTCGCGATCGGCCACGCGGCATCGAGCGACGGCCTGCAGGTCGAGGTGGGCGGCGCGCCGGTCGAGGAAGTCCGCGCCGAAGAAGAAGGCGGCGACTCGTCGTTCGCGATCGGCCTGCTCGCCGCGGTCTTGATCCTGCTGCTGACCTTCGGCTCGGTGGTGGCGATGGGCCTGCCGCTGCTCACCGCACTGTTCGCGCTCGGCGTCGGGCTCAGCCTGGTCACGCTCGGCACGCACGTCTTCGACACCGCGCAGTTCGCACCCCAGCTGGCGGCGATGATCGGGCTCGGCGTCGGCATCGACTATGCGCTCTTCATCCTCACCCGCTTCCGCAACGGGCTCGACGACGGACTGGAGCCTCGCGACGCGGCGATCGCGGCGGTCGACACCGCCGGGCGCGCGGTGCTCTTCGCCGGCGTCACCGTGATCATCTCGTTGATGGGGATGCTGCTGCTCGGCATCAGCTTCCTCTACGGGGTGGCGATGTCGGCGGCCCTGGCGGTGCTCTTCACGATGATCGCCGCGCTGACCCTGCTGCCGGCGCTGCTGACCATCGCCGGCCGCCGCGTCGACCGGCTGTGCATCCCCGGGCTGGGGAAGCGCGAGCCGTCGACCGCCGAAGACACGCGCTGGTTCCGCTGGAGCCGTGAGATCCAGCGGCGCCCGGTGCTCTCGGCGCTGCTCTCCGGCGGGCTGCTGCTCGCCCTCTGCATACCGACCCTCTCACTGCGCCTCGGCTCCAACGACGCCGGCACCGACCCCGCCGGCTCATCGACGCGCGAAGCGTACGACCTGCTGGCGGAGGGCTTCGGCCCCGGCTTCAACGGCCCCTTCGCGATGGTCGCGGCGCTGCCCGGCAAAGGAGAAGACCAGGCGCTGGTCACCCTGCACAGGACCCTGAAGAACGAAAAAGGGGTGGCGAAAGTCACCGCGATCACGCTCAATCCCGCCGAAAATACCGGCGTGTTCCAGCTCTACCCGACGACCTCGCCGCAGAGCGCCGACACGACCAAGCTGCTCGACCACATCCGCAACGACGTCCTGCCGCCGATCGAGCAGAAAACCGGCGCCCAGCTCCACGTCGGCGGCATCACCGCGATATTCGAGGACTTCGGCGACGCGATCTCGGAAAAGCTGCCGCTCTTCATCGGCGTCGTCCTGCTGCTCTCGGCGCTGCTGCTGATGATCGTCTTCCGCTCCGTGCTGGTGCCGCTGAAGGCGATAACGATGAACCTGCTCAGCATCGGCGCCGCCTTCGGCCTGATCGTCGCCGTCTTCCAGTGGGGCTGGGGCGCCAACATCATCGGCATCGACGGCACCGGGCCGATCATCTCCTTCTTCCCCGTCTTCCTCTTCGCGATCGTCTTCGGCCTCTCGATGGACTACGAGGTCTTCCTGATGTCGCGGATCCACGAGGAGTGGGAGCACAAGCACGACGCGACGGTCGCCGTCACCCGCGGCCTCGCCCTGACCGGCCGCGTGATCACCGCGGCGGCAGCGATCATGGTCACCGTCTTCGCCTCGTTCATGATCGGCGAAGACCGCATCATCAAACTCTTCGGCCTCGGCCTGGCCTCCGCCGTCTTCATCGACGCGGTGATCATCCGCTCGGTCCTCGTGCCGGCCGTGATGCAGCTCTTCGGCAAGCGAGCCTGGTGGCTGCCGGACTGGCTGGACCGCATCCTGCCTCGCCTGCACGTGGAGCCGGCGGAGGGCGATCCAGCACCGACCGGCGAGCACCCGGTAGTCGAGAGCGCCTAAGCCGCCTTAACTACCTTGTTGGCCTTTAGGCAGCGCGTGCAGACGTAGGTGCGCAGCTTGCGGCCCTGCTCTTCGATCCGCACCTTCTGCAGGTTCGGGTCGAAGCGCCGCTTCGTGGCGACCATCGAGTGGCTTCGGGACTGGCCGAACGCCGGTCCCTTGCCGCAGCTGTGGCATACCTTGGCCATCGGGTCGTGCATGCTACCGTGATCGTTGGTTAGCTAACTGGACTAACCACGACTGGCCGCAAATTCCGGCGATGCTCAATCGAAAGGGGGAGAGAAATGAGCGCTGAGGACTTGGAGCAGGTGAACATGCACGAGGCCAAGACCCACCTGTCGAGGCTCGTCGAGCGCGTCGAAGGAGGCGAGGAGATCGTGATCAGCCGTGCCGGCAAGCCAGCGGCGAAGTTGGTTCCGGTGGTTCCAGTGAAGAAAGGGCGTCGCAAGCTTGGGGGCTGGGAGGGAAAAGGCTTCTGGATGGCCTCCGAGGAGGAGATGAAGAAGGTCGACCAGGAAATCGCCGAAGAATTTTATGGACCGGAAGACGAGTGGCCCGAGGAGTGGAAAAAGGAGGCCGCCGAGTGAGGCTGCTGCTCGACACGAATGCGCTGATCTGGACGCTGATCGAATCGAAGCGACTGTCGAACGAGGCGGCAAACGCGATCGAAGACGAGTCCAACAAGGTCTTCGTCAGCGTCGTCAGCGCCTGGGAGATCGGGGTCAAGCGCGCGAAGGGCAAGCTCGAGATGCCGGCAGCCCTGGGCCCAATGCTCGCCGAGACGCGGTTTGACCCCCTCTCGGTCACGTTGGACCATGCCCTCGCCGTTGAATCCCTGCCCCACCGTCACCACGACCCGTTCGACCGCCTCCTGGTCGCCCAAGCTCAGCTCGAAAACCTCATTCTGGTCACCTCCGACCGCGAGATGAGACGCTACCCAATCGCGGTGATGCCCGCGATCTGAGTTCAGGCAAGCTGCCGCTGCAGCAGCGCCATCCGGGCGACGGTCAGCGCCGCATTGCGGCCCTGGTCGCGCTTGCCTCCCCCGGCTCGTTCCAGCGCCTGCTCCATCGTGTCGCAGGTGATCACGCCGAAGGCGCAGGGGACGCCGGTGGCGAGCTGCACGTCCTGGATGCCGCGGGCGGCCTCGGCGCAGACGAAGTCGTAGTGGTCGGTCTCGCCGCGGATGACGACGCCGAGACAGGCGACGCCGGCGAACTCGCCGCTCTCGGCGTGCAGCTTGGCGGCGAACGGCAACTCGTAGGCGCCGGGGACAGAGGCGTGGCGGACCGAGGCCGCCGGGACGCCGGCCAGCTCGAAGCCCTCGTTGGCGCCGCGCAGCAGGCGCTGGGCAAGGTCCTCGTAGAAGCGGCCGACGCAGACGGCGAAGCTGAGCGAAGAGAGGATCGAGCGCTCGGCCTGGTCGAAGCTCTCCAGGAACGCTCCCGGCTCAGCCACCGGCGCCCCCGGCGTCGCGCTGCTCCTCGTCGTGGATCATCTCTTCGTCGAAAGCGAGACCCTGGTGGTGCAGCGCGTGGCCCATCTTGTCGCGCTTGGTCCGCAGGTAGGCCTCGTTGTGGGCGTTGGGGGCCGACTCGATCGGCACCTGCTCGCTGACCGAGAGGCCGTATCCCTCGAGCCCGACGATCTTTTTCGGGTTGTTGGTGAGGATGCGGATGCTGGTCAGGCCGAGGTCGCCGAGGATCTGGGCGCCGATGCCGTAGTCGCGCAGGTCGGCGGGCAGGCCGAGCTTGAGGTTGGCCTCGACCGTGTCGGACCCTTCCTCCTGGAGCTTGTAGGCGCGCAGCTTGTTGAGCAGGCCGATCCCACGCCCCTCCTGGGAGAGGTAGAGAAGGACGCCCTGGCCCTCCTGCTCGATCATCGCCAACGCCGCGGCGAGCTGTTCGCCGCAGTCGCAGCGCATGCTGTGAAAGACGTCGCCGGTGAGGCACTCGCTGTGGACGCGGACCAGCACGTCCTCGGCCCCGTCGACCTCGCCCTTGACCATCGCGACGTGGTGTTTGTCGTCGACCAGCGAGCGGTAGCCGACCGCGGTGAACTCGCCGAAGGCGGTCGGCAGGCCGGTGTCCACGACCCGCTCGACCAGCTTCTCCGTGCGCCGCCGGTAGGCGATCAACTCGGCGACGGTGATCATCTTCAGGCCGTGCCTCTCGCAGTAGGGCACGAGGTCGGGCACGCGGGCCATGGTGCCGTCGTCGTTCATCACCTCGCAGATCACGCCGGCGGGAGTGAGACCGGCGAGGCGGGCGAGGTCGACGCTGGCCTCGGTGTGGCCGGTGCGCTCGAGCACGCCGCCCTCTTTGGCCCGCAGCGGGAACATGTGGCCGGGGACGACGATGTCGCGCGGTCCGGAGTTGGGGTCGATCGCGACCTGGATCGTGTGGGCGCGGTCGTGGGCGGAGATTCCGGTGCTGACTCCCCCGGCGGCCTCGATCGTGACCGTGAAGGCGGTCTGCAGCGGCGCCTCGTTCTTGGCCGCCATCAGGTTGAGCCCGAGCCGTTCGCAGCGTTCCGCGGTCAGCGCCAGGCAGATCAGCCCGCGCGCTTCCTTGGCCATGAAGTTGACCGCCTCGGGGGTGGCGAACTGGGCCGCCATCACAAGGTCGCCCTCGTTCTCGCGGTCCTCGCCGTCGCAGACGACGACCATGCGGCCGCGGCGGATCTCCTCGATCGCCTCCTCGATCGTCGAGAAGGGGCTCTCGCCCTCGGCCCGCTCGGTTCCTTCTTGTCTCTGGATCTCCGTCATCTGGCTCACGCTCGCTCCTTTCCAGCGAATGGTGCCATCAACCGCTCCACATGCTTTGCGATCACGTCACACTCGACATTCAACTTGCGTCCCGGGGCGGCGTCGCCCAGAGTCGTCCTCTCAAGGGTCTCGGGTATCAGGGAAACAGATACCCAAGACTCGCCCAAATCCGCGACCGTGAGGCTGACGCCGTCGAGCGTAATCGAGCCCTTCTCGATCGCGTAGCGCAGCAGGTCTGGGGCGAGCGCGACGCGCAGGCGCTTGGCGAAACCGTCCGCCTCGATCGAGGCGACCTCCCCGACACCGTCGACGTGCCCCTGGACGATGTGGCCGCCGAGGCGGTCGGAGGCCTTCATCGCAAGCTCCAGGTTGACGCGACCGCCGGCCTCCAGGCCGCCGAGCGAGGTCACCTCCAGCGTCTGGTTCATCGCCTCGGTCTCGAAGCCGTCAGCCGTGATGGTCGTGGCCGTCAGGCAGACGCCGTTGACGGCGACCGAGTCGCCGGGCTCGATCTCGGCGGCGAGGCTCGTCGCGATGCGGAGGCGCGCGCCGTCCTCGCCGGCATCGACCGACTCGACCGTGCCGACGCCCTGGATCAGTCCGGTGAACATCTCACCACTCCTTGAAGCGGGCCGTGATCAGGATGTCCTCGCCAATTGCTTCGACGGTGTGGTGTAGGGCCCGACCGGGGGTGCCACTCCCGCTGTTCAGGGCGAGGGTGGGGGTGTCCCTCCCGCTTGCTGGGTTTTTCGCCTGAGGACTCGGCGGCTGTCCGTGAAGGTCATCGGGGCGAAAAAGAGGACGCCGCTGCGCCGGAGGGACATCCCCACCCTCGCCCCTCGGATCGCCGAGGAGGGTCGGGGCGATGAACGTGCGGGATTGGTCGATGGCATCTTTCGCCAGGAAAGCTGCCGCGAGGGTGCGGCCGCCCTCTAGGAAGAGGCTGGTGATGTTGCGGCGGCCTAGGGCGGCAAGGGCTGCCTCGATGTCGTCGGCGGCGAGGATCTCTGCGCCTTTGTCGCGTAGAGCGGCAATGCGCTGGGCGTCGGCGTGCTGGGAGACCACCACGACGACCGGGGACACGTCGAGCGTTTGGAGGAGCTGGGAGTCGAGTGGGAGGCGGGCCTGGCGGTCGAAGACGACGCGGAGCGGCTGCCGCAGATCCGTTCCGGTGCGCCTTTTGCTTGATATGGGAGCAAAAGGCGCACCGGAAGGGTCGGGTCGGGCGGTCAGGAGGGGGTCGTCGGCCAGGACGGTGCCGATGCCTACGGCTATCGCGTCGGATTCGGCTCGCCAGCGGTGGACCAGCTCCTGGCTCTGCTTGCCGCTGATCCAGGGTGAGTCGCCTGGAGCGGTCTCGGTCTGACCGTCGAGCGACATCGCCAGCTTCAGGGTGACCAGGGGTAGGCCCGTACGGGCGTGCTTGCGGAATGGCTGGTTGAGCAGGCGGGCGGCGGTCGCCTCCTCACCGGCGGCGAACTCGACTTTCACTTCGCCGTCGCGAAGCATTCCCGGCCCCCGCCCGGCGGCCTTCTCACTCGGATCGTCGGACCCGATCACAACCCGCGAGATCCCAGCTTCCAGAATCGCATCCACACAGGGCGGCTGCCGCCCCTGATGCGCACAAGGCTCGAGCGTCACATACATAATCGCCCCACGAGGATCCTCCCCCCTCTCCCCACAATCACCAAGCGCCGCCCGCTCAGCATGCAACTCACCCAGCTCCGCGTGAAACCCCTTGCCAATCACCTCGCCATCACGCACCACAACCGCTCCAACAAGCGGATTCGGACTAACCCGCCCACGCCCGAACTCCGCAAGCTCCAAAGCCCGTTTCAGGTGCTCCCGATCCGCGGTTGTAAGCGTCGAATCCATAAGTTGATTGACGAGTCAGTCAATGGTACTCCCTGCGTCCGCGGCGAAGCGAGGATGGGGTGTCCCGGAGCGCGCGGCGTCCTGTTTTTCGCCTCACCCACAACCTCGGACGGCCACCAGCGCCTCAGGCGAAAAACCCAGCAAACGAAGGGACACCCCATCCTCGCTTCACACCGCAGGCAACCGGGACACCCCATCCTCACTTCGCCCCCACACCCACCCGGGGCAACCCTCCTCCCGCGACAGGACCCGCGCGCCGACTGGCCGGACCCGGGGATACCCTGACCGGCCAACGATGAAGCTGATCATCCAAATCCCCTGCCTGAATGAGGAAGCGACGCTGCCGCGGACGATCGCCGACCTGCCGCGCCAGATCGAGGGCATCGACGCGGTCGAGCTGTTGGTGATCGACGACGGCTCGACCGACCGCACGGTCGAGGTCGCCCGCGAGTGCGGAGTGGAGCACATCGTCCGCCTGACCAACAACCGGGGCCTCGCGGCGGCCTTCCAGGCCGGCCTCGACGCCTGCCTCAAGCTCGGCGCCGACGTCGTCGTCAACACCGACGCCGACAACCAGTACAGCGGCGCCGACGTGCCGAAGCTGCTGGCGCCGATCCTCGCCGGCGACGCCGACATGGTCGTCGGCGACCGCCGCGTCGCCACGATCGAGCACTTCTCCGGCTCGAAGAAGGCGCTGCAGCGAGCCGGCAGCTGGGTCGTGCGCAGGATCTCGGGCACGGCGATCGCCGACACGACCTCCGGCTTCCGCGCCTACAACCGCGAGGCCGCGCTGGGCCTGCTCGTCACCGACAACTTCACCTACACGCTGGAGAGCCTGATCCAGGCCGGCAAGATGCTGGTCGCCGTCGAGGGAGTCGAGGTGGCGACCAACCCGCGGACGCGCGAGTCGCGACTCTTCGACTCGACCGGCGCCTACGTGCGCCGCAACGCCCTCTCGATCCTGCGCATCTACGCCCGCTATGAGCCGCTGCGCGTCTTCGCCGCCGCCGGCGCCCTCGTCGGCGTCCTCGCGCTCGCCGCCTGGATGCCATTCCTGATCGACTGGATCTTCAACGGCGACAGCACTGGCCACATCCAGTCGCTGATCCTCGGCGCGGTGCTCTTCATCGCGGCGCTGCAGTTGCTGGCGCTGGGCGTGATCGGCGACCTGCTCGCCGGCCAGCGGGTGATGACGCAGCGGGTCTTCGAGCGGGTGCGCCGGGTCGAGCTCTCGCTCGGCGTCGAGCCGTCCCACTACGAGCGCGGCGCGCCCAAGCGCTGATGGGCCTGCGCGAGAAACTCCCCGGGGCCAAGCCCGGGGACGCCCCCGCGGGCGGATCCTCGACCGCCGAGTACGGCCGCCTGGCGAGCTTCCTGGCCGTCGGCGTCGGCCTCACCGGCCTGATCACCTACGCCTACTTCCTGATCGCCTCGCACGTGCTCTCCAAGCCCGACTACGGGCAGATCACGGTGCTCTGGTCGGCCGTCTTCATCACCATCTCGACCCTTTACAGGCCGGTCGAACAGCTGCTCTCGCGGCACATCTCCGAACGGCGGACGAAGGGGGAGTCGATCAGCGAGCCGATGCGGGTCGCCTCGACGATCCAGTTCGGCCTCTCGCTTTTCTTCGCCGTCGCCGCGCTGGCGTTGCGGGGGCCGATCCAGAACGGCCTGCTGGAGGGCAACGAAGCGCTCTACTGGGTCTTCTTCTCCGCGGTCCTCTTCTACGCGGCGAGCTACTTCGCCCGCGGCTTCCTCGCCGGCAGCCAGCGCTTCGGCCTCTTCGTCGCCCTGATCCTCTCCGAATCCTGCTTCCGCACCGTCTTCGCCGTCCTCGTCGCGGTCAGCGTGCTGAGCGGCCAGTCGGCGGTCGCGATCGGGATCACCGCCGCCCCCGCCCTGAGCCTGATGGTCGTCCCGCTCGCCTTCGCGCGGCGGGCGAAACAGGAGAGCAGGCAGCCGGCGCCACCCGCCGACGACGATCTGGAGGACTTCTCCCTTAGAAAGGGCAGCGGATTTGCCGCGGCCGTGCTGGTGATCATGTTCAGCGAACAGGCCTTCCTCAATGCCGGCCCGCTGATCGTCCGCGGACTGCAGGGCGCGGCGGCGGCGGGCTTCATCTTCAACGTGCTGATGATCGCCCGCGCCCCGCTGCAGCTCTTCCAGTCGGTCTCGACCAGCATCCTCCCCCACCTGACCACGTTGCATGCCGCCGGCAGCGACGAAAGCGAACGCGAGTTCCGCCAGACCGTGCGCATGGTCCTGCTCGGCCTCGCCGCCTTCACCGCGGCCGCTTTCGTCTTCATGGGACTGGTCGGCCCGAAGGCGATGCAGATCGCCTTCAGCAACAAGTTCACCTACGACCGCGCCGGCCTGCTGCTGGTCACGGTCGGCATGGGCCTCTACCTCTGCTCGGTGACGGTCAACCAGGCCTGCATCGCGCAGGGCCAGGTGCGCCGCGCCGCCGCCCGCTGGATCGCCTGCGCGGCATTGTTCATCGGCTGGAACTTCGTGCCGCTGGTCAGCAACGAGTTCCGCCGGGTCGAGGTCGGCTTCGTGCTCGCGGCGGGGCTGCTCTTCTCACTCCTCCACTACGCCTACAGCCACCCGCACGAGCGGGCCGAGGACGTGCCCTTGCCGGGCTCGCCCGAGGAGCTGGAGGCGCGGCTGGCGGCTATCGACGAGCAGGTATAGCGGTCAGGAACGATCATCTAGGGTCCGCTGATGGAAGGGCACGACGCCGAGCTGATCCTGATCGTCGGCGCGCTGCTGGCCGCCGGCATCGCCGCCGCCCTCGTCGCCGACCGCGTGCGCGTGCCCGGCCTGCTGCTCTTCCTCGGGCTGGGGATGCTGCTCGGCTCCGAAGGCCTCGGCGGGATCGAATTCGACGACTACGGCGCCGCCCAGACCGCGGGCACGATCGGCCTCGTCCTGATCCTCTTCGAGGGCGGCCTGACCGCCGGCTGGCACGAGATCCGGCCGGTGCTCGGCACGGCGATCGGCCTGGCCACGCTCGGCACTTTCCTGACCGCGATGGCAACCGGAGCGGCGGCGATCTGGATCTTCGACCTGAGCACCCTGCAGGGGTTGATCCTCGGCGCCGCCGTCGCCGCGACCGACTCGGCGGCGATCTTCGCCGTGCTGCGCGGCTCGCGGCTCGAGCGCCGGCTCGCCCGCACGCTCGAGGGCGAGTCGGGGATGAACGACCCCGTCGCACTGCTGCTCGTGATCGGCTTCGGCGAATGGATCGCCGACCCCTCCTACGGCGCCGCCGACATGGCGCTCGCCTTCGTCGTCAAGCTGACCCTCGGCGCCGCGCTTGGCCTCGCCGTCGGCCGGCTCGCGCGCTGGGCGATCTCCCGCGCCGAGCTGCCGACCCAGGGCCTCTACCCGGTGGCGACGCTGGCGACGGCGGCGCTCGCCTACGGCATCGCCGAGGTCGCCGGCGGCTCCGGCTTCCTCGCCGTATACGTCGCCGCGCTGGTGCTCGGCACCGGCTCGCTGCCGGCTCGCAGCACCGTTGTCTCCTTTCACCAGGGGCTGAGCTGGCTGGTCCAGATCGGCCTCTTCTTCCTGCTCGGCCTGCTTGTCTTCCCGGGCGACCTCTGGGGCGTCGCCGGACGAGGCCTGCTGCTCTCGGTCGTGCTCATCTTTGCCGCCCGGCCGCTGGCGACGCTGCTGGTCACCCAATTCGGGGGGCTCGGCCCGCGCGAGCGCACGATGCTCGGCTGGGCCGGCCTGCGCGGCGCGATTCCGATCTGGCTCGCGACCTTCCCGGTCGTCGCCGGGGTCGCCGAGGCAAAGCTGATCTTCGACGCGGTCTTCTTCGTCGTCCTCACCTCGACCGTGATCCAGGGGGCGACGGTCGAGCCGGTGGCGCGTTGGCTCGGCGTGACCAGCACCGAGCCGGCGCTTCCCGAGCCGGTCGCCGACGTCGGCATCGTGCGCAAGCTGGGCGGGGAGCTGATCTCCTGGCGGGTCCACGAGGGGGACGCGGTGGCCGGCCTGCTGGTGCGGGAGCTCGGCCTGCCGCGCGAGGCGCTGGTCCACCTCATCGTCCGCGACGGGCGGGCGATCGCGCCGCGTGGCTCGACCCGGGTCGAGCCCGGCGACGAGCTGCACCTGCTGGTCCAGGAGCCCCAGCGCGAGGAGGTCGAGCGGCTGACCGAACGCTGGCGCGAGGGGCCGCTGGGCGAGCCGGCGCCGCTGTTGCTACCGCCGCGAGGCGCGCCGCAGGTCTTCTCGGTGCGCCCCGGCCACACCCTCGCCGGCGACCCGGCGAAGCCGCGGGAGATCGACGGGATCGCCGTGCGCGAGCGCCTGCGGACCCGCCGCGACGAGCCGGGGGCCCTTGTCGCCCTCGCCGACGGGCGCTTCGCGATCACCGGCGCGAGCCATGTCGGCATCGGCGGCCGCCGGGCACTGGCGCGCTGGTGCGAACGGCGCGCCCTGCGCCCCGACATCGAGGAGACCGAGCGCTCCTGGTGGCAGGAGGCGGCAGGCACCCTCGTAGTGCCCGTGGCCCGGCCCCGTCAGCACTAGAGCGCCGCGGCGGCGCCGAGCGCGAGGCGGACCATCTCGGAGCCGCTCTCCTTGTAGGGGGAGACGACGCGGTCGGCGCCGGCGCGGAGCATCTTGGGCTCGGAGTCCTCTTCGCTGGCGCGGGCGACGATCGTCAGGTTGGAGCGCAGCCCGCGAGCGCTGAGCGTGATGAAGACGTTCTCCGCGTCGGAGTCGACGCAGGCGATCACCCCGGCGGCGCGCATGATGCCCGCCCGGTGCAGGACGTCGTCGTCGGAGGCGCGGCCGTGGATGATCGGCGCCCCGGTCGCCTCGGCATGCTCCCGCGTACCCTCGACGTCGGTGTCGATGACGACGAAGTCGCGCCCGGCGTCACGCAGGTCGCGGGCCACCTGGCGGCCGACCCGGCCGAAGCCGCAGACGAGGACGTGGTCGTTGAGCGAATCGATCTGTTTCAAGGCCCTCCTTTCATCCAGCAGGCCGGACAGGTGACCGGCGACGAAGAACTCGGCGACGGTCACCAGGGCGTAAAAAAGCGTACCCACGCCGAGCACGATCAGCGCGATCTTGACGATCTGCCCGGCGGTGCTTGCCGGCTCGGGAATCGAGCCGACCGTGGCGACGGTGTCGAGCGCCCAGATGAAGCCGAAGCCGACCGAGACGTGCTCGGTGAGCGCGTAGCCCGCCGTGCCGGCCGCGAGTAGCAGGCCGATCGCCAGGGCCAGCAGCGCGAGCCGGGTGAGGCCGGGCAGCTGTCCCCGCTGCACGGCGCGGACCTCAGGCCGCGCCGGCGGCGGCGACGATCGCCGCGTAGGCCGCGGCCGGCTCGGCGGCGCCGAAGACAGCCGATCCCGCGACGAACAGCGATGCCCCGGCAGCCGCGATCGGGCCCGCGGTGGCAACGTCGATGCCGCCGTCCACCTCGATCTTCGCCGAGCCGACGATGCCGGTGAGGCGCGAGACCTTGTCGTTCGAGCCCTCGATGAACGCCTGACCGCCCCAGCCGGGGTTGACCGTCATGCAGAGGGCAATGTCGGCGCGGTCGCGCAGCTCGGCGAGCGCCTCGACCGGCGTGCCCGGGTTGATCGCTATCCCGGCGAGACAGCCCAGCTCGCGGATCGCCGCCAGGGTGCGGTTGGCGTGCGGCGTGGCCTCCTCGTGGAAGGTGATCGAGTCGGCGCCGGCGGTGGCGAAGGCCTCGATGTGGCGCTCGGGCGCCTCGATCATCAGGTGGACGTTGACCGCGCCGCCGGCCGCGTGCACCCGGTCGGCGATCGACGCCGCGACCAGCGGCCCGATCGTGATCGGCGGGACGAAATGCCCGTCCATCACGTCGACGTGGATCACCCGCGCCCCCGCCGCCATCACCTCCTCGACCTGGGCTCCCAGCCGTGAGAAATCGGCCGAGAGAATCGAGGGCGCAACCCGCCGCTCCTCGAGCAGCTCCGCCATCCGCTCAGACATCGTGTCTCCGGGTCAAATCGGCCTCAGCATCGAATCTCCGCACATCTGGCAGGTCATGTCCTCGGTCGTGCTCATCCGCGCGATCGTCTGGTGTTCGCCGCAGTTGGGGCACTGCGAGACCAGCTCGAAGCGGTGCAGACAGTACACGCAGCGGAAGCGGCCGGGAAGCTGGGAGGGCCGCAGCCACGGCTCGCCGCAACTGGGGCATTTCGCTCGTTTCAACACGTCAATCATCCTTGCTCAAGCGGCAGACGAAGAAACCGGTGGTGGTGTCGCGGTCGGGGCGAAGCTGGAGGCAATGCCGGTCGTGGGACGAAACGAGATCCGGTGCGAGGGCGCCGAGATCGTCGAACTGAGAATAGCGGCGCCTCGCCGGCTGCCGCCCGCGAGAGCAGGGCCGCGATCTGCTCCTCGCCCTCGCGGCGCGAGATCGTGCAGGTCGAGTAAACGAGCGTCCCACCCGGCCGCAATGCCTCCAGGCCGCGCAGGAGAATCTGCCCCTGCAGCTCGACCAGGCGCTCGATCGTCCGCGGCGACTTGCGCCAGCGCGCATCGGGGCGCGAGGCCAGCGCACCGAGGTCCGAACAGGGCGGGTCGACGAGAACCCGGTCGAAGCCGGAGGCCATCCCGGTGGCCGCCGCGTCGGCCTCGATCACGGTGACGCTGCGCAGGCCGAGGCGGCGCGCCTGCTCTGCCACTTCCCCCGCTCGGCCAGGCTCCTGCTCGACCGCGATCACCTCGCCGCGGTCGCCCATCCGGGCGGCGATCTGGCCGGTCTTGATCCCGGGCCCGGCGCAGAGGTCGAGCACGTGCTCTCCCGGCTGGGGATCGAGCACCTCGACCACAGCCGCGGAGCCGCGGCTCTGCGGGGTGAGCTCGCCCGCCGCGACCCGCTCCGGCACCGTGGCACCAGTGCGGCCGGCGGTGACGATCGCCTCCGGCGGAGCCAGGGGCCAGGGCCCTTCCGCCGGCCGCGCGTCGAGCCCGGCCTCGCTCAGGATCGCCAGCATCGCCTCGCGATCGCGGCGCAGCGTGTTGACGCAGAGCCCCAGCTCGGCGGGTTCGTTGCAGGCCGCCAGCAGCGCGCGGGCCGGTTCGGGACCCAGCTCCCGCCACCACATCCGCGCCAGCCAGAGCGGCGCCGAGTGCGCGATCGCGGCGCTCTCCGGGGTCGAGTCGTCGCCCAGCAAGGTCTCGGTCAGCTTCCCCCGCTCGCGGCCGGCCCGGCGCAGCACCGCGTTGACCAGCCCGGCGGCGTGGGCGGCCCCGGCGCTCTTGACGAGCTCGACCGCCTGGTCGACCGCCGCGTGGTCGGGCGTCCCGTCGGCGAAGAGCAGCTCGTAAAGGCCGAGGCGCAGGGCGGCTACTACCGGCGGGTCGAGCAGCCGCAGCGAGCGTTCGGCGAGGCGCTCGATCGCCGCGTCGGCGGTGCCGCGGCGCTGCACAGCCCCAAAGGCAAGGCGTTGCGCCTGGGCGCGCTCGCGACCGTCCAGCTTTCCGGCGTCGGCAGCCTCGCGGAAGAAGCGCTCCGTGTGGGCGTCCTGCTCGAAGGTCGCCCGGATCGTCTCGAAGGCAAGCGCCCGGGCGGGCGCGATCAAAGTGCGGGCACCGCGTGACCACGCAGGTAGGCGTCGGCGGCCATCGGCTTGCCGCCGGGAGGCTGCACGACCTCGAGCCTCAGGGCGCCCCGCCCGCAGCCGAGCAGCAGTGCCCCCCACTCGGCCTTCATCGCACCCTGCTTGACGCCGACGTCGACCGCCCGCGCCCGCCTGACGCCGAGCCGCCCCTCGGCGCCTACTTCGATGTAGGCGCCGATGTGGGGAGTCAGGGCACGGACTGTGCGCGCCAGCTCAACCGCCGGACGGCCGGGGTCGAGGCGACGCTCGGCGGGATCGATCTTCTCTGCGTAAGTCGCCTCATCGTCATCCTGCTCGGTGAACTTCAGCGACCCCTCGGCCTGGCGATCGAGCGCCTCGATCAGCAGCTCTCCCCCCAGAGCTGAGAGCTTGCCGGAGAGGCTCTCGAAGTCATCCTCGGGACCGATCGCGACCCCCTCCCTCAAGGCGACTGGGCCCGAGTCCAGGCCCGCGGTGAGCTGCATCAGCGAGACGCCGGTACGGGCGTCACCGGCGATGATCGCGCGCTCGATCGGCGCCGCGCCGCGCCAGCGGGGAAGCAGCGACGGGTGCACGTTGAGCAGCGGCCACTCGGAGAGCAGCGGCTCGCGGATCAGCTGACCGAAGGCGCAGACCACGACCGCGTCGGGACGGGCGGCGCGGATCCGCTCCAGGGCGTCCTGCCCGTTGACGTTCTCCGCCTGCAGCAACTCGATCTCGAGCTCGGTGGCGAGGGCGGCGGCGGGCGGCGGGCCGCTCCGGCGGCCGCGGCCCTTCGGCCGGTCGGGTGGCGTCACGACCAGCCGCGGCCGGTGGCCGGAGCCGGCAAGGCGACGCAGGACGTCGGCGGCGAACTCCGAGGTGCCGAGGTAGACGGTCCTCACGCGTCGGTGCGAGGCTCGCGGTGCTCGTCGGCATCCGCCGCCTCGTACTCCTCGCTCGGGGGCGCGTAGCTGCCGCCTTCGCGCAGCGCCCGCAGCGCCGCCTTGCGCTGGGGCCGCGGCGCCCGGTCGAGGATCAGCACCCCGTCGAGGTGGTCGATCTCGTGCTGGATGACTCGGGCCTCGAGACCGGAGGCCTCGATCGCGATCGGCTGCCCTTCGATGTCGAAGCCGCCCACTCGAGCGTGCAGCGGCCGCTCGACGTCCATCGCCACCCGCGGCAGGCTGAGGCACCCCTCCTCAGCGACGACCGCCTCATCGGAGAGCCACTCGATCGAAGGGTTGACCAGGCCGGTGGGCACGCCATCGGAGCCTGCCTGGAAGACCAGGACGCGCCGCAGGATGCCGAGCTGAGTGGCGGCCAGACCGACTCCCAGCCCGTCCCGCATGATCGCGATCATGCGGTTGACGTCGGCGCGCAGCCCAGGGCCGAACTCGGTCACCGGCGAGGCCCTGCTCTTCAGCACCGGGTCGCCGAACTTGATCACGTTTGCCAGCGCCGCTTCGCGCCGCTCGATCACTTCGGCTTCGAGCCGATCGTGCCCGGTCTCGTCCTTCAGGACCCCTTCATCGCTCACAACCCGATTGTATGGATCGGCCCGGGGCTACTGGGGATCGACGTCGACGCCGATCGCCACGTCCTTGAGCGAGCGGTCGGCGGCGAGGCGCTCGACCGCGGCGCCGATCGCGGCTACGGTCGCCTCGCGGTCCTGGGCCTTGGTCAGCAGGCGGCGGCGGTATTTGTTGCGGACGCGGAACATCGGCGCCGGGCCGAGCAGGTCGGTGTCGTGGGGCAGGGTCTCTGACAGGGCTGTGGCCAGCTTTGAGGCCGCCTGCTCGAGTCGCGGCTCCGACTCGGACTTGAGCACGACCCGGACCAGGTGGGAGAAGGGCGGGTAGCGGAGCGCCCGGCGGCGCTCGATCTCCTCCCCGAGGAAGGCGGCGGAGTCGTGGCGGGCGGCGTGGGCGATGCTCGCCGCTTCCGGCGCCAGCGTCTGGACGATCACCCCTCCCCCCGCCTCGCCGCGGCCGCTGCGCCCGGCGAGCTGGGCGACCATCGCGAAGGTGCGCTCCCCGGCCCGGAAGTCGGGGAAGCGCAGGGTCGCGTCGGCGTCGAGGATCGCGCTGAGGGTCACCTCGGGGAAGTCGTGGCCCTTGGCGACCATCTGGGTGCCGACCAGCACGGCGCTCTCCGCCTCGCCGAAGCCGGCGAGGATGCGGGCGTGGGCGCCGCGGCCCGAGGCGGTGTCGGAGTCGAGGCGGAATACCGGCATCGGGTCGAGCTGCTCGGCGAGCAGCGACTCGGTCTGCTCGGTCCCGGCACCGGCCCGCGAGAGCGTCGTCGAGTCGCAATCGGGACAGGCGCGCGGCAGCGGCTCGGCATGGGCGCAGTGGTGGCAGACGAGCCGCCCGGCGTGGCGATGGACGATAAGAGAGACGTCGCAGTTGGGGCAGCCCCAGTGCCGTCCGCAGGAACGGCAGGTGAGCCAGGGGGCGAAGCCACGGCGGTTGACCATCAGGATCGCCTTCGCACCCGCGTCGCGCACCTCCCCCAGCGCTTCCCAGGTAGCCGGATGCAGGGGCCCCGAGCGCGGATCTGCGTCGCGCATGTCGAGCAGCTCGACCGGCGGCATCGGCCGGCCGTCGACCCGGCGCGGCAGCTCGACCCGCGGCAGCTCCAGCCACGACTCCGGCCGCGGCGTCGCCGTCCCCGCGACCAGGGTCGCGCCGCATTCGGCGGCGCGACGGCGGGCGACCGTGCGGGCGTCGTAACAGGGGTCACCCTCCTGCTTGTAGGAGGAATCGTGCTCCTCGTCGATCACGATCAGGCCGAGGTCGCGGACCGGAGCGAAGACGGCGGAGCGCGGACCGACGCAGACGCTCGCCTCGCCGCCGCGCAGGCGCCGCCACTCGTCGTAGCGCTCGCCCGGCGAGAGAGCAGAGTGCAAGACCGCGAAGCGGTCGCCGAGCCGGGCGCGGAAGCGTGCCACCGCCTGCGGGGCGAGGCCGATCTCGGGAACGAGGACGATCGCACCACGCCCCCGGGCGAGCGCGGCCTCGACCGCGGCAAGGTAGACCTCGGTCTTGCCCGAGCCGGTGACGCCGTGGAGGAGCAGCTTTCGCGGCGCTCCCGCCTCGCCGTCGAGCGCGGCGACGATCTCGGCGACGGCGCGCTCCTGCTCCTCGAGCAGTCGCGGACGGCCGGTCGCACCGCCCAAGGCCGTATCGCCCGGGCGGCGCCTCACCCGCGAGCCGCGGGTCGAGATCAGGCCGCGCTCCTCCAGCCGCCGCAAGACCTGGCGATCGGCGCCGACCGCGGCGGCAATCTCCCCGGCGGACATCTCCCCCGCGCCGAGGGCCTCCAGCGCCGCCCGCTGCTTGGCACCGAGCCGTCCCGCGCCGGCCAGCGCCTCCTCGCCGGCAGCCGTGATCTCGGCGCGCAGCTCGGTCCGCGAGCGGACACGCTGCCCACCGGCCCCGGTCCCCGGCGGCAGCACCAGCCGCAGACCGCGCGAAGGCGTCGAGCAATACTCGCCGCCCACCCAGAGCCCGAGGCGGACGAGCTCCGCCGGCACGCCCGCCTCGAGCGCCCCCAGCGGCTCGGCGAGGCGCTCGGGCGGCAGCTCGGAGGTCTCGGCGAGATCGACGATGACCCCGAGCGCCCGCCGTCGCCCGAACGGCACCCGCACCACGCTGCCGACCTCGAGATCGGCCATCGCCTCCGGCAGCCGGTAGTCGAAGGGACCGCGCAGGGCGCGGGCGGTCGTCAGCGGCTCGACCTTGGCAATCACCCACTCACGGTATGGAGAAAGGCGGACGGCGGGATATCCTGCCCGGCAATGGCCCTCAACCTCAGTCCCGGCGAGCAGGTGATCTTCCAGGGCCACCCCTCGTGGCGGGCGATCCTCGGCTTCTACCTGAAAGGGATCCTCGTCGCGGCGATCGTCGGCGTAATCGCCAAGCTGTTCGGCTCCGGCAGCGCGACCGTCTTCCTGATCGTCCTGGTCGTGATCGGCCTTACCGTCCTGATCGGCTTCGTCAAGCGCGTGGCGACGACCTACACGATCACCGACCGCCGCCTCAACATCAAGCGCGGGATCGTCTCCCGCGAGGTCCAGGAGACTCGCCTGGAGCGGGTCCAGAACGTCAACTACCGCCAGTCGGTCTACCAGCGGCTGATGCAGATCGGCGACGTCGACTTCGATACCGCCGCGACCGACGACTACAACTTCGTCTTCGTCGGCGTCGCCGACCCGGGCGAAGTGGTCCACCGCGTGGACCAGGCCACTGGGGTCGTGCACCCCGGTCCCTAGCCACGGCGTCGTCTGACCAAGCGGATCAAGACCGTATGGAGTGCTGACCGGCCCCAGCGGTAGGTAGGTCGGCACCCCGCGCATGACGATGCGGGGACTGGGCCGCGGGATGTCCCCGCGGCCGACACCCCAATCATGGGAGGTGCCGACATGCCCCAGCCTAAAAGCGTGGTGGGACTCGACGTCCACGCCACACACACTCACGCCTGCGTTCTTCATCCCGAGACAGGCGAGCTCCGCTCGCGACGACTGAACGGCCCACCGCGAGGAGCACTCGACTTCCTGGAAGGGCTCGAGGCTCCCCTCCTCGCGGTCTATGAGGCCGGACCGACCGGCTTCGGGCTCGCGCGAGGGGGCGCCGAACGTCACCTCGACGTGCGCGTCTGTGCCCCGGGGTCGATACCCAAAGCGCCGAGCGACCGGGTCAAGACCGATCGCCGCGACGCCGAGCGGCTGGCGCGGCTGTGCCTCGCGGGGGAACTGCGCTTCGTGCGCATCCCGACCCCCGAGGAGGAGCGCTTCCGAGATCTGACCCGCTGCCGGGAGGCGATCCGAGCCGACCTGATGAGAGCCCGTCACCGGCTCGGCAAGTTCCTCTTGCGCCGCGAGCTGCGCTGGGAGGGCCCCGGTTCTGCCTGGACACAGGCCCACTTGCGTTGGCTGGAGGCGATCAGGTTCCCCGACGGCGCCTCGCGGGCCGTGCTCGAGGACTACCTGGCCGCGGTGGTGGCGCTCGAACAGCGACGGGGTGCTTCTGAGCGGACGATCGAGGAGCTGTGGCCTGAGTCGCCGTGGGCCGAGACGATCGCCCGGCTGCGCTGCCTGCGCGGGATCAACACGCTGACGGCGCTTGGCCTGTGCGCAGAGGCGGGAGACCTGAGGCGCTTTGAGCGCCCGGCCTCGCTGATGGCCTACTTCGGCATCGTGCCCTCCGAGCACTCCTCCGGTGAGCGAAGCCGGCGCGGGCCGATCACCAAGGCCGGCTCTCCGCACGCCCGCCGTCTTCTCGTCGAGGCAGCCCACCACTACCGCCACCAGCCCCGGGTGGGCAGCGCACTGGAGAAGCGCCAGCGCGGCGCCGACCCCCGTGCCTGTGCGATCGGCTGGCGCGCCCAGCGGCGTCTGCACAACCGTTGGCAACGCCTTCGCCTCGAGCGTGGCAAGCCCGCCAACGTGGTCAGGATCGCGTTGGCGCGCGAGCTGGGTGCCTTCGTGTGGGAGGTGGGTCAGCTGGGCTGAGGCACCGCGAAAGGAACGCCCTCGACGCTGTCGGGGCGACACGGGAGCAAGTGAGGCCAGCACGTCGCCGCTTTGCGGCCTGCGTTGCGTCCTCGGGCAGTCGGCGGATGTGCTCGCCGGCCGCGCCCGCTTCAAGACTGCAGGCCACGCGACGAATCGGCGGTCATGGGGTAGCCAGCCCCCGCATATGAGGCTGACGGTGCAGTTGACGTACCTGGATCCCGCCCGTGTCGCCCCGAGAGCGCCGCTGGACAGCAGCGGCCCGTCAGGGGCCCGATCGACCCTGGGCACTTGACGAGGAGCTCTCCATATGAGGACGCAGGGAGCGTGGCGTGCGCTAGCACGCGAGCGACCGAGGACGCCGAGATGCGCCGTGTCAGACGGCGCCGGCCCCGACCGCACTGGCGGCCGCCCGCAAGGCGTCTGCGCGGTCGGTTCGCTCCCAGGTAAAATCTGGGTTCTCTCTCCCAAAATGCCCATATGCGGCCGTCTCTTGGTAGATCGGCCGATGTAGATCGAGGTAGCGGCGGAAGGCGCCGGGCCGCAGGTCGAACTCGGCCTCGACCAGGCGCGAGAGCTCCATATCGGGCAGCTTGCCGGTGCCGAAGGTCTCGACCATCAGCGAGACCGGGTGGGCGACGCCGATCGCGTAGGCGACCTGCACCTCGCAGCGCTGGGCCAGGCCGGCCGCGACGAGGTTCTTGGCGACGTGGCGGGCGGCGTAGGCGGCGGAGCGGTCGACCTTGGAGGGATCCTTGCCCGAGAAGGCGCCGCCGCCGTGACGGGCCATGCCGCCGTAGGTGTCGACGATGATCTTGCGGCCGGTCAGGCCGGCGTCGCCGACCGGGCCGCCGATCACGAACTTGCCGGTCGGGTTGACGAGGAAGCCCTCGCGCAGGGCGGCCTCGTCGTAGAGGCCGTTGGCCTCGGCCTCGAGCACCGGGAGGACGACGTGCTGCCAGAGGTCGGGCTTGATCGTCGACTCCGAGTCGACGCCCTCGGCGTGCTGGGTCGAGATCAGCAGCTTCTCGACCCGCACCGGGCGGCCGTTCGCGTAGCGGACCGTCACCTGGGTCTTGCCGTCCGGGCCGAGGTAGTCGAGCGTGCCGTCCTTGCGCACCGCGGCGAGGCGCTCGGCGAGCCGGTGGGCGAGATGGACCGGCATCGGCATCAGCGCCTCGGTCTCGTCGGTGGCGTAGCCGAACATCATTCCCTGGTCGCCCGCTCCGGCGAGCAGCAGTTCGTCGTCGGACGAGGAGCCGGTGCGCGTCTCGTGCGAAGCGTCGACTCCCTGGGCGATGTCGGGCGACTGCTTGTCGAGCGAGACGAGGACCGAGATGTGGTCGCAGTTGTAGCCGTAATCCCCGTGGTCGTAGCCGATCTCGCGGATCGTCTCGCGGACCAGCTCGGGCACGTCGAGGTGGACGTCGGTCGAGATCTCGCCGGAGACGACCGCCATGCCGGTGTTGACCAGGGTCTCGCAGGCGACGCGCCCCTCGGGGTCGCCCTTCATCACAGCGTCGAGGATCGCATCGGAGATCTGGTCGCAGACCTTGTCCGGATGACCCTCGGTGACGGACTCGGAAGTGAAGAGGTACTCGCCCTCGGCGAGCGGCTGGATGGTTGACATGGCGGAAGCGTACCGGGGGCTCGTCAGCGACGGCGCCCCGTGTGGGGGACGAAATCAATGATCAGAGGGATGCCCTCCAGGCCGTAGGTCTCGCGCATCCGGTTCTCCAGGTGGTACGCCCAGTCGCGGACGATCAGCTTGCGGTCATTGACCTGGATCGCGAAGCGCGGCGGGCTCTCGCCGATCTGGGCCGAGTAGTAGAGACGCAGGCGGCGGCCGCGCCGCGAGGGCGGCGGCGTCGTCGCGACCACGTCGGCGACGAAGCGGTTCAGCTCCGGCGTGGGGATCCGCTCGCCCGCGCGGTCGGCGAGCCGCAGTGCCTTCGGCAGCAGCTTGGCGACGTTGCGTCCGTGGAGCGCCGAAACGGTGACGACCTCCGGCCGCAGGCGCAGCTTGCGCTCGACCCGCGCCCGCGCGTCGTTGACGTCGGTCGTGCCGATGTCCCACTTGTTGAGGACCAGCAGCGTCGCGCAGCCGGCCCGCATCGCCAGCTCGGCGATCCGCAGGTCCTCCGCCGTCACCCCGTCGGCGGCGTCGCAGACGACGATCGCCACGTCGGCGCGCTCGACCGCCAGCTCGGAGCGCAGCTGGGCGTAGTAATCGACCGTGCCGGCGACCTTCGAGCGACGGCGCAGGCCGGCCGTGTCGACCAGCAGGACCGGGCGCCCGTCGACCTCAAGCGCCGTGTCGATCGCGTCACGGGTGGTCCCCGCCCGCTCGGAGACGATCACCCGCTCGCTGCCGAGGAAGGCGTTGACCAGCGAGGACTTGCCGGCGTTGGGGCGGCCGACCACGGCGATGTGGACGGGCTCGTCGCCGGGAGCCACCACGGGCAGCTCACCCAGCAGCGCGACGATCCGATCGAGCAGGTCGCCGGTGCCCAGCCCGTGCGTCGCCGAGACCGCGATCGGATCGCCGAGGCCGAGCTGGTGGAACTCGGCGGCGATGTGCTCGTCGCCCGGGCGGTCGGCTTTGTTGACGACGACGAGGACCGGGATGTCGCTGCCGCGCAGCGTCTTCGCCAACTCCGCGTCGCCGCCCCTGACCCCGGCGCGACCGTCGACGACGAGCAGGATCGCCCCGGCCTCGGCGATCCCGGTGCGGGCCTGGCGCTGCACGTCCTCGGCCAGCTCGCTCTCGTCGGCAAGGTCGATGCCACCGGTATCGAGCAGGTCGAAGGCGATGCCGTTCCACTCACAGGGGACGCGCTTGCGGTCGCGGGTGACGCCGGGCTCGGCATCGGTCACGGCCTCGCGGCCGCCGGCAAGCCGGTTGACGAGGGTGCTCTTGCCGACGTTGGGGAAGCCGACGACCGCGACGGTGGGCCGACTCATTGCGAGCCAGTCCTGTGGCGGTTTTTAGGTCTATATGACCAATAAGACGCCACACTCATGCCAAGCCCCTTTTGCGCGCCAGGGCAACGACTTGAGCCACGACCTCGTCGAACTCAAGCCCGGTGGTGTCGATCTCGACCGCGTCGTCGGCGGCCCGCAAGGCGCTGTGCTCGCGGCTCTCGTCGCGCTCGTCGCGCTCGCGCTGGGCGGCGAGCACCGCCGTCTCGTCCTCGCCGGTCTGGGTGGCGCGGCGGTGAGCGCGCTCCTCGGCGGTGGCCGTGAGGAAGACCTTGAGCGGCGCGTCGGGACTGACGACGGTGCCGATGTCGCGGCCCTCGGCGACGTAGCGGCCGGCCTCGATCAGCCGCCGCTGCTCGGCGACCATCGCTTCACGAACGGGCGGGTGGACAGAGATGCGCGAGGACGCCTCAGTAACCCGCGCCGTGCGGATCGCCTCACTGACGTCACGGCCCTCGAGCCCGACCCGCTCGCCGCCGAGCTCGATTCGCAGCGAGCCGGCAAGGGCGCCGAGCGCAGCGGCGTCGTCGAGGTCGGCCGCACGTTCGAGCGCCGCCAGCGCCACGCAGCGGTACATCGCCCCCGAGTCAAGGTAGGTGAAGCCCAGCGCCGCGGCAACGGCACGGGCGACGGTTGACTTGCCGGCCCCGGCGGGACCGTCGATTGCGATGACCATGGGCGGCAGGGTATGGCGCGGGGCACCTTAGAGGTGTATAGGACCCCTAAAGCGCCCAGGCTTCGACGAGCGAGGCGAGGTCAGCCTCGAACCGCGGGTAGCTGACCGCCGCAGCGTCCATTCCGGCGACCTCGACACCCTCCTTGGAGGCGAGGCCGGCGATCGCGCCGAGCATCGCGATCCGGTGGTCGCCGTGGGAGTCGATCGGGCCGCCGCGCAGGCCGCCCCCGCCTTGGATCCGCATCCCATCTTCGCTCGCCTCTACGTCTGCGCCGAGCGCCCGCAGGGCCTCGCTGACGGTCTCGATCCGGTCGCTCTCCTTGCGGCGCAGCTCGGCGGCGTCGCGGATCGTCGTCTCGCCCTCGGCGAAGCAGGCGGCGAGCGCGACCAGCGGTAGCTCGTCGATCGCCAGCGGGATCTCGGCGCCGCGAATATCGGCGCCGTGCAGCTGCGAGGGACGGATACGCAGCCGTCCGCTCGGCTCTCCCCCGCGCTCGCCCTCAGCCTCGACCTCGATCTCGGCGCCCATCCGCGCGAGGATTGAGAGCAATCCGGTGCGGGTCGGGTTGAGACCGACCCCGGCGAGGGTGACGTCGCTGCCGGGGACGAGCAGCGCCGCGACGATGAAGAACGCGGCAGAGGAGAAGTCGGCCGGAACGGCGATCTCGCCCGGTTCGAGGCGCGCCGCCGGGCGCACGGTGACGATCCCCTCGCCACGCTCGATCTCGGCACCCGCCGCGGCGAGCATCCGCTCGCTGTGGTCGCGGCTGGGCAGCGGCTCGGCGATCCGCGTCTCGCCGTCGGCGAGCAGGCCGGCAAAGAGCAGGCAGGACTTGACCTGGGCGCTGGCGACGGGCATCTCGTACTCGATGCCGTGGAGCGGCGCCGCCTCGATCCGCAGGGGCGGAAGGCGATCCTCGCGGCACTCGAGCCGCGCCCCCATCAGGCGCAGCGGCGCCGCGATCCGGTTGACCGGGCGGCGGCGGATCGAGTCGTCGCCGTCGAGCGTCCAGGTCCCGGTCTCCTGCCCGGCGAGCCAGCCCGGCAAGAGACGCAGCAGGGTACCCGCGTTGCCAACGTCGATCGCCGCGGCCCTCGCGCCGCGCAATCCCACCCCGCTCACGTGTATCCGACCTGCATCGAGCCCCAAATAGGGGTCGGATGCAGGTCGGGTGACCTCGGCGCCGAGGGCTTCGACCGCCGCGAGAGTCGAGCGCGTGTCGGCGGCGTCGAGGTAGCCATCGATCGTCGTCTCCCCCTCGCCCATCGCCGCGATCAGCGCCGCCCGGTGCGAGACCGACTTGTCGGGTGGCGGCGTCAGGCTGCCGCGCAACGGTCCATTCGGGTCGAAGCGCCTCGCCCCCGCCGGCGTGCCGGGGCTTGCGGACGCATGTGGACCTCTGACTCCCGGCACGTCCGCTAATCACCGTCCAACACGGTCGCGCTGTGGCCCAGCTCGCGGACCAGTGCCGCGGCGCGCTCGGCCGGCTCCTCGCCGGCGACCCAGAGCGAGATCGCGCCGGACTTCATATCGGTCGCCGGGTGCAGCGCCATGTCCTCGATGTTGACCCCGGCCTCGCCCAGCGCCAGCGCCAGCTCGGCGACGGTGCCTGGGCGATTGGCGACGACGACGCGCAGCTCGCGCAGCACCGCGCCGCCCTCCAGGTCGGCCTCGAGCAGGCCGCGTCGGTCGACGCCGGCCTGCGCGTGCCAGGCGGCGATGGCACCCGAATCGCCCGCATCGATCAGCTCCCGCGCGTCCCGCAAGCGGGCGATCGCATCGTCGATCGCGGTGGTGACCGCATCGTTGTTGCCGCTGAAGATGTCGCCCCAGATCGACGGGTTCGAGCCAGCCACCCTGGTCGCGTCGCGGAAGCTCGGGCCGACCTCGGGCAGGCGCTCGGAGTCACGGGTCAGCTCGGCCGCCGCCTGGGCGGCGAGGACGTTGGCAAGTACGTGCGGAAGGTGGCTGACAGTCGCCATCAGCCGGTCATGAGCCCCGGCGTCGATCGCCTGCGGACGGGCGCCGAGCCCTGCGATCGTCCGCTGCAGGCGGTCGTAGAGGATGCCGCTGGAGCGCTCTGTCGGCGTCAGGTACCAACGGGCGCCCTCGAAGAGATCGGCCCGGGCGTTCGCCACCCCGGCGGTCTCGGCGCCGGCCAGCGGGTGCCCGCCGATGAAGCGCTCGTCCTCACCCAGGGCGGCGACGAGCCGGCGCTTGGTCGAGCCGGCGTCAGTGACGACGGTGTCCTCGCCACTGGCCGCGAGCGCCGCCGCAACCAGATCGGGCAGAGCCGAGACCGGCCCAGCACAGAAGACGACCTCGGCGCCGGCGCAGGCCTGCTCGATCGAGCTCGCCGCCTCGTCTATCGCACCCAGCTCGATCGCCCGATCGACGCTGGGGCGGTTCGGCCCCCAGCCGGCGACTTCGCTGCCGAGCCGCGCCTTCGCGGCGAGACCGATCGAGCCCCCGATCAGGCCCACCCCGAGGACGGCCGTCCGCATCAGCCGCGCCGCGCCCTGACCGCCGTCGCCAGACCCTCCAGCGCCGTGACCGTGTGATCCCAGTCGATACAGGGATCGGTGATCGACTGCCCGTAGGTGAGCGACTCGCCGTCGCCGAGGTCCTGGCGACCCTCGACGAGGAAGGACTCGAGCATGACGCCGACGATCGCCGCGTTGCCGGCGGCCACCTGGTCGCCGATTGCGGCCGTGGCGAGCATCTGCTTCTCTGGATCCTTGGCGCTGTTGTCGTGGGAGGCGTCGATCACGAGGCGCTCGGCGAGACCGGCGCCGGAGAGCATCTCCAGCGCCCCGGCGACGCCCTCGGGATCGCAGTTGGGACCGCCGCGGCCGCCGCGCAGGATGACGTGGCCGTCGGGGTTGCCGACGGTGTGGAGGATCGCCGGCCGGCCGGCGTCGTCGATCCCGGCGAAGGCGTGGGACGCCGCCGCGGCGCGCACCGCGTCGACCGCGACCTGCACGTTGCCGTCGGTGCGGTTCTTGAAGCCGATCGGCATCGAGAGACCCGAGCCGAGCTGGCGGTGGATCTGGCTCTCCGTCGTGCGGGCGCCGATCGCTCCCCAGGCGACCGTGTCGGAGATGTACTGCGGCGTGATCGGGTCGAGGAACTCGCAGCCGATCGGCAGGCCGAGGTCGAGCACCTGCAGCAACAGGGTGCGCGCCATGCGCAGGCCGGCATTGACGTCGCAGGAGCCGTCGAGGTAGGGATCGTTGATCAGGCCCTTCCAGCCGGTCGTGGTCCGCGGCTTCTCGAAGTAGACGCGCATCGCCACCAGTAGATCGTCGCTCAGCCCGGCGACCAGCTCGGCGAGGCGCCCGCCGTACTCGAGCGCAGCCTCGACGTCATGGACGCTGCAGGGGCCGACCACGACCAGCAACCGGTCGTCGACCCGCTCGAGCACGTTCTCGACGTCCTTGCGCCCCCGCACCACGACCTGCTCGCGCTCCTCGCCGAGCGGCAGGTCGCCGAGCAGGGCTTCCGGCGGCACCAGCTCGACGACCCGCTCGATCCGCTGGTCGCGAACCCGGTCCCGCCCCTCCTGCCGCATTCCGATGATCATCCTGTCGCCGCCTTTCTCCACGTCCGAGACTCTACTTTCCGTGCGGGTTTCGCCATGCGAGCGCGGGCATCGCGAAACACGCGAACCATTCGAACCGGCGCCCGGCCAAACGCTCTATGGGAGCGGCACGAAGCCGCCAGGCCGGACGCCTAGCTAAATCGCCAGGTATAGAAAGGGCGCACAGGGGCAACCGCGGCGCGCCTTGCGCACATGCTGCTCGCGGTGTCGCCTGTTCGCTTCACTTCCCCTGAGTTTGTAGCAGGCGCGGCGGGATTAGTCGAGGTACGGCTCGATCCATGCGCGGTAGAGCTCGAAGAACTCTTGGGATGCATCGCGGGCACGAACGGCAGCGTCGTGCAGCTTTCCTGCGCGCAGGCGCACGTATTCGTGCTCGATTTCTACGCGAGCGTCTTGACCTTTGACCAGGCGACGACACAGATTGCCGTCGATGACCTTCGCCCTCCGCAACGCCTCGAACGCGTTCTTGGCACGAAATCCCTCACCGCCCGGAGGATCGCTGGGCAGATCCGCCAGGCGAACACCGTCTCGAGCCATGTCGCCTACGAAGCCTTGAAGGCGGCCGACGGCCCGCTCGACCGCCTGAACACGATTGTAAGCAGCCATGTCGTCAGTAGTTTCGAACGCTTCCTTGAACTCGCCACGGTCGAAGTCGACCCCGAAAGTCTTCATTGCATGCTCCAGCGCTTCGTGCTGTCGCGGAAACTCGTCGATGTGGGCGACGATCCTGCGCATGAGGCGCTTGCGCTCTGCCTTGCGCAGCTCCCTTGGGTTCATCGGTGCTGGGCCAGAAATCGATCTGCCCGGGCAAGTGCGCGCCGCTTGCGTTCCTCGTCGATCTTTTCGCCACGCCGCCGCAAAGCAGCTTCTCGGCGCCGTAGACCCGCCCACATGTCGCCCCGATCGACAAGTACACGCCCATCGTCGAGCGCCATGGCGAGGAACGTCGGGTCGTCTTCGGCATCCTCGAGCCGAACAACATCTACCGACTTCCCAATGACGCCTCCGAGTTTGCCCGTGAGGTCGAGCACTCGATCGAAGCTCGAATCCCGCAAATCGGCGATCACGTCGACATCGCTGTGCTCGGTGTCGTCTCCCCTCGCCGCCGAACCGAAGAGCATCGCGAAGCGGACGTTGTGTTCGGTCCGCAATGCCTCGCGCAGCTTCGCGATCAGCGGCCAATGCTCACGCACGTAGCGATCCTCGGAGAACGACAGCTCAAGCTTTCGGGGCGACGGGCGGGTCGCTCGCAAGGCGCCCTCGTTCACCGCCCGCCTCAGCGTGCGCTCGTTGACGCCCACCTCTTTCGCGACGAAATCCAGCGCGGCCATATGTCCATTATAGACCCTTCATGTGTCCAATAAAAGTCGCCATGTGTCCGATAACTCGCCGGGGAGCGATCAACTGAGGGGTCGCGAGCTTCCGATTCAGCGCAAGATCTCGCCGAGCGCGGCGAGGAAGCGGTCGTTCTCGACCGGGGTGCCGTAGCTGACCCGGATGTGGCCGGAACTGCCCAGTGGGGTGCCGGGACGGACCGCTATCGACTGCTCGGCGAGGCCGGCGACGACCTCGTGCTCATCCGCGTCGCCGAGGTCGATCCAGGAGAAGTTGGTCTGGGTCTCGGCCGTGCTCAGGCCGAGCTCGTGCAGGCCCGCCTCTACGCGGACGCGCTCGACCAGGGTTCGGTCGACCCGCTGGTCGACGTCGTCCTGGTGCAGGATCGCCTCGGCCGCCGCCGCCTGGGCGAGGGCGTTGACGCTGAAGGGCTGGCGCACGGCGTTGACCGCGGCGCGGAACTTGGCCGAGCCGAGCGCGAGGCCGACCCGCAGGCCGGCGAGGCCGTAGACCTTGCTGAAGGTGCGCAGGACGACCAGGTTGGGGAAGTCGGCGAGGAGGTCGATCGTGGAGTCGGGGTCGTCGACCGTCTGGAACTCGATGTAGGCCTCGTCGAGGACGATCGTGACGTGGCTGGGGACGCGCTCGCAGAAGGCCGCGACCCGCGCCGCGGGCAAGTGGGTCCCGGTCGGGTTGTTGGGGTTGCAGACGATCGCCAGCTGGGTCGCGGCGGTCACCTCGGCGGCCATCGCGTCGAGGTCGTGGACCTCTCCCTCCCCCAGCGGCACGCGGACCTCGCGCGCGCCGGTCAGCGCCGCCAGGTGCGGGTACATCGAGAACGACGGCCAGGCATAGAGGATCTCGGCGCCGGGCTCGCAGAGCGCCTCGGCGGCGGCGAGCAGGATCTCGCAGGAGCCGTTGCCGACGGCGACCCTGCCGGGCTCGACCTCGTAGCGATCGGCGATGCGCCGGCGCAGCAGGGTCGCGTCGGGGTCGGGGTAGCGGTTCATCGCGCCCGCCGCCGCGCGGATCGCCTCGACCACCTTCTCGTGCGGGCCGAAGGGCGACTCGTTCGAGGCAAGCTGGGCGATCCCGCCGGCGGCGATCGCCTCGGGCGCCTGCCCGGTTGGCACGCCGGCCTGGTAGCCCGGGATGCGGGCCAGCTTCTCCGCGAAGGTGACGGTCATCGGTTCATTGTGCCGACCGAGTCGTTACTGGGCCGCGTGGAGGTCGGTGCGCAGATCTTGGGTCGCGCCCAGGTAGACGTGAGCGCTCGCGTGACCCGCCGGCGCGTAGTAGTGGACCATCGCCCGGATAACCCGCGGCATCGAGCCCGGCACGGGGATCTCGCGGCAGCAGAGCAGCGGCACCGCCTCGAGGCCGAGGCTGCGCGCGGCGACCGCCGGGAACTCGGCGTCGAGGTCGTCGGTGGTGGTGAAGAGGCAGCTCACCATCGCCGCCGGCTCGAGCTGGTTGCGCTCGAGCAGCTCCCGCACCAGCTCGGTTGTCGCCCCGACGATCGCCTCGGACTCGTTGGCGTCCGCCTGCACCGCGCCGCGCACCGCGAAGAGCCGCTCCTGTTCGGCTGAGTTCGTGCTCATCCCTCCGCATCTTCCCAAAGCAGGCCGACTTCGGCCTCGGAAAGGCGGCGCGCCCTGCCGACGGCCAGTCCGCCGAGCTCGACCGGCCCGAAGCGCACCCGCCGCAGCGCCACGACCTCGTTGCCGATCGCCTCGGCCATGCGACGCACCTGGCGGTTGCGGCCCTCGCGCAGGACGATCTCGACCTCGCGCTCGCCGAGGCGACGCACATCGGCCGGGGCGGTCGGGCCGTCGTCGAGCTGAACCCCGCCGGCGAGGCGGCGCAGATCGGCCTCGGCGGGCGGGCGGCGCAGCCGCACCCTGTAGGTCTTATGCACCTCGTAGCGGGGGTGCGTCAGCCGGTTGGCCAGGGCGCCGTCGTTGGTCAAGAGCATCAGCCCAGTCGAATCGATGTCGAGGCGACCCACCGGGTAGAGCCGCGCCGGCGAGTCGACCAGCTCGACCACCGCCGTCCTCTTCCCCGGCTCGCGCGCGGTGGAGACCACGCCGGCGGGCTTGTTCACGGCCCAGACCTCACGCGGCTCAGCTCCCACCAAGCTTCCATCCACACGCACCTCATCGCCTTCGCCAACATCGAGAGCAGGATCACGGACGACCTTGCCGCCTACCGTCACACGCCCCGCAGCCACAATCACCTCAGCTTTCCGCCGAGAAGCGACTCCCCCATGGGCGAGAAACTTGGCGAGGCGCACTACTCAGCGCGCTGTTCGCCGGCCTTGAGGAGTCGCTCGCGCAGATCGCGCTCGTCCTCAGGGGTCGGGTCGAACCGCGAGGGATCGGGCAGCTGGTCGAGGCCGGTGAGGCCGAAGAGGCGTTCGAACAGCTCCGTCGTCTTGAAAAGCGCCGCGCCGAACTGCGAGCGCCCCGACTCCTCGATCAGGCCGCGCTCGGCCAGCGTCTGCACCGCCGACTCCGAGGAGACGCCGCGGATCCGCGCCACCTCCGGCCGCGAGACCGGCTGCAGGTAGGCGACGATCGCCAGCGTCTCCGCCTGCGCCTGGGTCAGCGGCGGCGTGCGCGGCTTGGCGAGCAGGCGCCGGGCGGCCTCCTCGCTGGACGGGTCGCTGGCCAGGGCGAAGCCGCCGGAGACCTCGCGCAGGACGATGCCGCGGCGACCCTCGGCGAGGTCCTCGCGCAGCAGGTCGATCGCCTCGGCGACCTGCCCCTCGGTCGCCTCGGTCGCCTCGACCAGATCGGGCACCGAGACCGCCTGCGGCGAGAGGAAAAGCAAGGCCTCGATCGTGCGGCTGAGGTCGCTCATGCGGTCCCTGCCCCCTGCCCGCGGATCTCGATCGGGCCGAGCGGCTCGCTCTGCCGCCAGGTCACCTCGCCTTTGCGGTAGAGCTCGAGCAGGGCGAACAGGGTCACCGCCTGGGTCAGCCGGTCCTCGCCGCCGAACTGCTCGTCGAAGTCGATGCTGGCGCGGCCGGAGAGCGCGTCGCGCAGAGCGCGCAGCCGTCGCTCCAGCGAGACCGTCGGCCGGATGTGGCTGATGTCGACCGGAGGCGGAATGACCAGCAGGTCGCCGAGCGCGGCGCCGAGCCGGTCCGGGTCGTAGGCGGCGACAGCGGCGTCGATGGCGACGCGGCGTAGGCTCGAAGGCAACGGCGCCGAGCGGTACAGGTAGCCGCGCGCCGCCTCGAAGCGCTCCGACAGCGTCGTCGCGGCGGCGCGGTAGCGGCGGTACTCGAGTAGCCGTGCGAGCAGCTCCTCGACCGCCTCCTCCGGCCCCAGCTCCTCCAGCTCCGGGTCGGCCCCCGGCAGCATCAGCCGCGACTTCAGCTCCAGCAGCGACGCGATCAGGACGAGGAACTCGGTCGCCACCTCCAGCTCCAGCTCGCCCTCGCGCTCGAGGTGCTCGATGTAGGCGACGACGACCTCGGCCAGTTCGACCTCGAGCAGGTCGACCTCCTCGCGCAACAGGACCGCGATCAGCAGGTCGAACGGCCCGGCGAAGACGTCGAGCTCCAGGTCGAGGTCGGCGACGGCCATCGCTTAAGAGTAGGTCGGCGAGCCGATGCCCATGCGCTCGCGCACCTCGGCCAGCGTCGGCGCGGCGATCGAACGCGCCTTCTCGGCGCCGACGGCAAGCGCCTTCTCCAGGGCCGCTTGGTCGGGGCGCAGCTCTGCATAGCGCTCTTGCACCGGCGCCAGCATCTCGATCACGCCCTCGGCGACGGCTGCCTTGAAGTCGCCGTAGCCGGCCCCGTCGAACTCGCGCTCGATCTCGGCCGGATCGACGCCGCGGGCGACGGCAAGGACGTCGATCAGGTTGGTCACCCCCGGCTTGTCCTCGCGGCGAGCTATCTCTCGGCCTGAGTCCGTGACGGCGCTGCCGAGCTTCTTGCGGATCGCCGCCGGCTCGTCGAGGACGTAGACCGTGCCCGCCTCCGTTCCGACGGTGGTCGACATCTTCTGCTCCGGCTCCTGCAGGTCCATGATCCGTGCCCCGACCTCCGGCACGACCAGCTCCGGCACGACCAGGGTCTCGCCGAAGCGGCCGTTGAAGCGGCGGGCGATCTCCCGCATCAGCTCGACGTGCTGGCGCTGGTCGTCGCCGACCGGCACCTCGGTCGCCTTGTAGGCGAGCACGTCGGCGGCCATCAGCACCGGGTAGTAGAAGAGCGCCGCCGAGGCCAGCTCGCGCTGGCGGCCCGACTTTTCCTTGAACTGGTGCATGCGGTCGAGGTCGCCGTGGGCGGTGACCGCCGAGAGCAGCCAGGTCAGCTCGGTGTGCTCGCGCACGTCGGACTGGCGGAAGAGGATGCAGCGCCCGGGATCGAGCCCGGCGGCGAGCAGGATCGCGGTCGTGTCGTAGACGCGCTCGCGCAGCTCGACCGGGTCGTAGGCGACCGAGAGCGCGTGCAGGTCGACGATGCAGAAGATCGCCGGCTCGCCCCGCCCCTGGCCCTCGACGTACTGGCGGATCGCGCCGATGTAGTTGCCGAGGTGCTTGCGGCCGGTCGGCTGGATGCCGCTGAAGATGACTGGGGCGCTCACTCGGCGGAGCCTATTGGGGGGCGCGGGTGGGGTGCCCCTCGCTCGGACAAGTGCCGCCCGATGAGGGCGGCACTTTGAGTATCCGCCCGTTCGAGGGGCACCCCACCCGCGCCGCGAAGGGCGTCCGGTATGGACGCCCGAGGCGTTTAAGCCGGTTCTGGCTCTGCCTCGCCGGTTGGGGGGAGCTGGTTTTGGTTCGTAGAGTCTGCGTCGGCTCCGTGGCCGCACTCGCCCGCTTGGGCCGAGCCGCGGCTTGCTACTGCCTCGATCCGGTGGCGCGGGTTTTCGATCCCGAAGCCGGCGACGATGCCGCCGGCGATCATCAGCAGGCCGGCGATGAAAACGCCGAGGTGGAAGGCCGCGGTGGATGCGTCGGGGGCCTTGGCGGTCAGCGGGCCGGTGGCGACTTCGTTGCCGACACTCGCGTCGAACTTGGCCGAGATCACCGCGCCGAGCACGGCGATCGCCAGCAGTCCGGCGACGCGCGCAATGCCGTTGTTGACGCCGGAGGCGATACCGACGTGGCGTTCCTCGACCGAGTCGAGCACGGTCGCGGTCAGCGGCGCCACGGTCGCCGAGAGGCCGAGACCGAAGATCAGGATCGCGGGCAGCACCTCGGTCAGGTAGTCGGCGCTGGCGTTGACCCTGAGCAGCATGATCAGGCCCAGACCGCCGACGATCGGCCCCGCGGTCATCGGCAGCCGCGGACCCGTGCCCGAGGCGAGCCTGCCCCAGCGCGGTGAGAGGAAGAAGAGGATCAGCGAGATCGGCGTCGTCGCCAGGCCCGCCTCGACCGGCGAGTAGCCGCCGACCTGCTGCAGGAAGAGGCCGACGAAGAAGAGGCCGCCGATCAGGCCCGCGTAGGCGCTCAGCGTGGTCAGGTTTGCGACCCAGAAGTTGCGGATCTTGAACAGGGCGAGGTCGAGCATCGGGTGGCGGGCGCGCGCCTCGCGGACGACGAAGAGGACGAAGCAGGCGATCCCCGCGATCATCGGCAGCCAGACCATCGGGTCTCCCCAGCCGTGGGTCGGCTGCTCGATCAGGGCGAAGACGGGGCCGGCGAGGCCGGCCGCCGAGAGCCCGATCCCGAGCCAGTCGATGCCGCGGAAGGCATCGGGGTTGCTGCTCTCCTCGACCGAGTGCATGGTCAGCGCCACGGTGGCGGCGATCAGCGGGATGTTGACCCAGAAGACGGCCCGCCAGGAGAGCGCCTGGACCAGGGCACCGCCGCCGGCCGGGCCGAGCACGGTCGCGATCCCCGTCCAGGCGGTCCACGTGCCGACCGCCTTGCCGCGCGCCGCCCCCTCGAAGGTGGCGGCGACGATCGCCAGCGAGCCGGGGACGAGCAGCGCCCCGGCGATCCCCTGCAGGGCGCGGGCGCCGATCAGGAACTCGACGGTCGGTGCCAGAGCACAGAGGATCGAGGTGGCGCCAAACCCGATCAGGCCGAAGACGAACATGCGCTTGCGGCCGAGCTGGTCGCCGAGCGAGCCACCGACGAGGAGCAGCGAGACCAGCGTCAGCATGTACGCCTCGACCACCCACTGCTGCCCCGCCAGGCCCGCATTCAGATCGTCGGCGACAGCCGGCAATGCCACGTTGACGACGGTCGAGTCGAGGAAGACGACCGTCGAACCGAGGATCGTCGCGACCAGCGTCAGGAGCTGCCGACGAGACACAAGGGTCAGTCTAGGGAGAGGGTTATTCCAGCTCCCCTAATTGTTGGGCGGGGGTGAAGAAGTTGCGATAGGCGAGGCCGGTGGCGACTAGAGCCGCGATCGCGGTGCCGCCTAGCAGGAGGTAGAGGAGGATCAGCTGCAGGCGGACCGCGTCGGTCGGTTCGGCGCCGGCGAGCAGCATCCCGACCATCGTCCCCGGAAAGAAGATCAGGCCGGTCGTCTTGGTCGAGTCGACCAGCGTGATCGTTCCCGAGCGCAGGGCGCGGCGGACGAAGGGCGCCGCCGCCTCGCGTGCGGTCGCGCCGAGGGCGAGGGTCGCCTCGATCGCCGCGCGCGACTCCGTGACCTCGTCTCCCAGCCGGTTCAGCGCCACCGCGGAGGCGGTCATCGCGTTGCCGATCATCATCCCGCCGACCGGGACGAGATAGCGCGGCGTCGCTTCGAAGATGCCCAAGGCGACGACCAGGCCCAGGGTCGAGGCGGCCGCGATCGCCAGCCCGATCAGCAGCGGCCAGAAGGCGCCGGGGACCTTCTTGGCGCGGCTGCGGGCGGTCAGCGCGCCGAAGAGGACCATCACCGAGAGCAGCGCCACGACCAGCCAGATCGTGTCGGCCTCGAAGATCAGCTTGATCGCGTAGCCGATCGCGGTCAGCTGGACGAAGGAGCGGACCGTCGCGACGACGATGTCGCGCTCGAGGTCGGTGCGGCGCCAGAAGGAGATCCCCGCCGCGAGGGCGACCAGGGCGAGTGCCGCCGCGACCTGACCGAGCGAGACGTGGATCGAGGTGCTCACGCCAGGGCCTCCGCGAGGGTCCCGCAGGCGGCAACCCGGCCGGCCTCGAGCCGCACGGCTCGCTCGGCGAGCCGCCGCGCCTGCTCAGGATCGTGACTGACGAGGATCAGCGAGATGTCCAGCTCAGCCCGCAGTCCAGCCAGGGTCGCCTCGATCGCGTCGCGGGCATCGTGGTCGAGCGCCGAGGTCGGCTCGTCGAGCAGCAGCACGGCCGGTTCCTGAGTCAGCGCGCGGGCGAGCATCGCCCGCTGCTGCTCGCCGACGGAGAGCTTGGCCACGTCGCGCCCGGCGAAGCCCGGGTCCAGCCCGGCATGACCAAGGCAGCGCGCCGCGTCGAGCTCCTTCCCGGCGAGGCCGGCCGCATAGGCCAGGTTCGACTCGACCGTCCCCTCCAGCAATGAGGGCAGCTGCGGCACCAGCGATACCTCGCGCCGCAGGACCAGCGGGTCGTACCCGGTCAACGGTTCCCCCCGGTAGGAGATCGCTCCCGTGTCGGGATCGGCGAGCCGGTTGAGCAGCCGCAACAGCGTCGACTTGCCACTGCCCGAGGGCCCGACGATCGCGGTCGCGCCGGGGTGGATCTCGACGCTGACCGAGTCGAGGACGAGGCGATCGCCACGGGCAAGGCTGACATCGCGAAGCTCGAATAGCACCGGCGCATGATCCCTCACCTGGGCATTGGCGAGTTACCGACCTATTCAGGGGGCTAACTCGCCAAGCTCGGCGCAAGAAGCCTCCCGCCGACCGCCGGGTCCGGCGGCGAGCGGTGCGCGACTGCCAGAATCCGGGTAGGTGATTCGCTGATGCCGAGAGCGATTTGGAGCGGAACGATCAGCTTCGGGCTACTCAACGTGCCCGTCAAGCTCTACAGCGCCGTCGCGCGCCGCGGCATATCGCTGCGCGAGATCCGCGAGTCCGACGGCGCCCGGATCAAACACCGCCGCGTCGCCGAAGGCACCGACGAGGAGGTTCCCTACGGCGAGATCGTCAAGGCCTTCGAGATCACGCCCGACCGCTACGTGCCGCTGAGCAAGGACGAGATATCGGCGCTGGCGCCGGAGAAGACCCGGGCGATCGAGGTGCAGGACTTCGTCGACCTCGACCAGATCGACCCGATCTACTTCGACAGCCCCTACTATCTCGGCCCCGCCGACGGCGCCGAGAAGGCCTACTCGCTGCTGGCGAGGGCGATGGAGGAGTCCGGCAAGGTGGCGATCGCACGCTTCGTCTTCCGCAACAAGGAGCACCTGGCGGCGCTGCGGCCCGGCGACGGCGTGCTGACCCTGACCACGATGCGCTTCGCCGACGAGGTGATCGCGCCCTCCGATCTCGAGGACGTGCTGCCCCAGAAGCAGGGAAAGGTCGCGGCGAAGGAGGTCGAGATGGCCGAGCAGCTGATCGAGTCACTGACGACGGAATTCGACCCCAGCGCCTACCGCGACGAGTACCGCGAGCAGCTGCTCTCGCTGATCGAACGCAAGGCCGAGGGCAAGGACGTCCTCACCGCGCCGGCGACCGAGGAGCCGAAGGCGACCGCCGCGCCGGACCTGATGAGCGCGCTCGAGGAGAGCATCGCCGCGGTCAAAGAGCGGGGTAAGGGCAAGGCGAAGGCGCAGCCCAAGGCGGCGAAGCCCCGAGCAAAGAAAGCACCTAAGGCCGCGCCGAAGAAACGCTCCTCCGGCAAAAAAGCCAAAGCCTCGAAGTAGGCCGTGGCGACCAGTCGCCAGGTCGAGGTCGACGGCCGTGAGCTGAAGCTCACCAACCTCGACAAGGTGCTCTACCCGCAGGCCGGCTTCACCAAGGGCGAGGTGGTCGATTACTACGCCAAGGTCGCCCCCGCGATCGTCCCCCACCTGAGCGGGCGGGCGGTGACGCTGCGCCGCTTCCCCGAAGGGGTCGACAACCTCGACGCCGCCTTCTTCGAGAAGCGCTGCCCCAAGCACCGCCCTAAATGGGTGAAGACGGCCCGGGTCGAGGCCGGCCCGCACGCCGGCAAGATCGACTTCTGCGTCTGCGACAGCCTGCCGACGCTGATTTGGATGGCACAGCTGGCGGCGATCGAGCTGCATCCGTCGCTCTCGCTCTCGCGGGCGCCGAAACGGCCGACGGTGCTGGCCTTCGACCTCGACCCCGGCCCGCCGGCCGACATCGTCGAGTGCTGCCGGGTCGGACTGCGCCTGCGCGACCTCTTCGGCCACTTCGACGTCCAGTGCTTTCCGAAGACCTCGGGCTCGAAGGGCCTGCAGGTCTACGTGCCGCTCAACCGAAAAGCCTCCTACGACCAGACCAAACCGTTCGCCAAAGCGATCGCCCAGCTGCTCGAGAAGCAGACCCCCGACAAGGTCGTCTCGAAGATGAAAAAGGTCGAACGCGAGGGCAAGGTCTTCGTAGACTGGTCCCAGAACCACCAGCGCAAGACGACGATCTCCGTCTACTCGCTGCGCGCCCGCGAACGCCCGACCGCCTCGACCCCGGTCACCTGGAATGAGGTCGAGACGGTCGCCGACAGCGGTGACAGCTCCTCACTGGTCTTCGAGGCGGGCGAAGTCCTCGAGCGGATCGAGCAACACGGCGACCTCTTCGCCCCCGTGCTGGAACTGGAACAGGAGCTGCCCGAACTCTGAGTGAACTCAGGCCAGGGTCCCGTCGGGGACGAGCCAGCCCTGACGGAGCTCGCTTACGGCGGCGATTCGCTCATAGTCGCGGTCGTAGTGGATGAGCTCCGCGCCGGCCTCGATGGCGGTAGCGGCAAGCAGGAGATCGGCGGGCGGGACGCGACGATGGTCGCCGTTGACGGCCAACGCAAGCTGAGTCTCCCGCGCCTGGTGCCAAAGACTGTCAGACATCGGAAGCGCCTCGAAAGCCACAAGGCGTCCGGTCACCTCTTTCGCGCGGCGCTCGTTTGGAGCAAGGCGCGTCAGCTCGAGAACGACCAAATCGCAGACCAAAACCAGCCCAGCCTCGACCGCGGCGTTAAACCACTCGGCGAGGCGCGGAAAGCGGCGGTCTCGCACCCAGGTCCAGACGCCGGTATCGAACAGGGCCGGCCGCTCCAGCCGAGGGAGCCGCAGCTCGGCCTCGGTACTCAGAAGCGCTCCCGGCCGGCGGCGACTTCCTCGGGAGTGCCGTCGACGTCCCGCATCACGTCGAATCCCTTGAGGACGCGGTGTCGCGCCGCCTCGCGCAACGCCGCATTGACCGTTTCGCTGAGCCCATTGGTGCCCAACTCCCGCCGCGCGGCATCAAGGGCGCGCTCGTCTACATCAACCGTGGTGCGAGTCATGCGCATCAGGATAGCGCATCATCATCGTCACCAGATCATCTGCACCGCTCACCCCGGAGCTGCCCGCGCTCTAGCCCAACGTCCAGCGCCTGCCGCGGACCACCCAGCGGGCGAAAACGGGGTCGACCAGCTCGTAGTGCGACCCGCGGCCGGTGCCGGTACGCGAGAGCAGGCCCTGTTCGGCGAGTCGCTTGGCGGCATCTCCTGCCGCCGAACCGGTGGGGAGGCCAAATATTTCTCGTGCGGCCTTGCCGGTGAGGCTCTGGACGCCGGCCGCGACGGCATCTACGACCCCGGCCTCCACTGCCGACAGGGAGTCCCAGGTTGCCTCGAAGTCGCCCTGCAGGTAGCTCCACGCCTCCTCGTGGGCAGCCAGCCACTCCTCCTCCCCGGCTTCGGTCTCGGCCACGGTATGTCGCCAGACGAGGTGCGCGAAGAGCATTGCCCGCTGGGGATGACCGTTGACGAGATCGAGAAGCCACCCGAGAGCCTCGCCGGGCTCCCGTTTTGTCTGCTGAAACCGCTCGGCGATGTAGTCGCCGACGGCCTCGCGAGGAAGACGGTGAAGCTCAAGCGGGGCCGCCTGACCGTAGAAGGGCCGCTTCCGATCGGAGAACAGAGAACGCATCATGCCCGGGTGCGAGCCCGAGAAGACGTAGGTGACACCAGGCCCCTGGTGCTGGATCACGCTTCGAATGAGTGCGTCCAGCTCAACCTTGAGCACCACCTGGAACTCGTCGAAGATGACGAGCATCCGGCGACCGGTCTTCTCGTGAAGTCGAGCAGGCAGGTCGAGCGCGTCGAGCAGCGCCCGGTGCGCGGCTTCACCGGCGCCGAGGGAGACTGAGGCTCCTCCAAGGGGAGTCTGGAAGCCAACGCCCCCGCCTCGGCGACGCAGCGTCGCCAGCGCGGAGCTCAGCGGCCCCGCAGGCAGTTCGGCATAGGCCCGCTCAATTTGCGCGGCCATCTGACCAGCGGTGCGGACGCCATAGAGATCGACGAGAACCGCACCTGCGTCCGTTGTGCGAGCGTCGGAGACCGCGCGGTGCAAAAGGCTCGTCTTGCCGTAGTCGCGAGGACTCGAGAGCCGCGTGTTCACGCCGTCCCGAAGACGCTCGGCGAGGAGGGCGAGCGCATCCTCGCGGTCGATGAGATCCTGCGGCTGGAGCGGACGATCGAAGACGAAGGGGTTTCCGCTTATACGTTGTTCACGTGCCATTTCGTACGCTGATAGCGTAGCAAATAGCACGCTGGCGACGTAGAAGATGCCACGCTACTGGCGTGGCAAGTCGCAAGCGATCAGCGTGGGGCGCTCAGCCGAGCGGCTGACGCACGACCGGCTTGCGGGTCGCCTTGACCTCGTCGAGGCGGCGGACCGGGGTCGTGTAGGGAGCCTGCTTGGCCTTCTCGGGGTCGGTCTCGGCCTCGGCGAGGATCTGCTCTATGACGTCCGCGAAGGCGTCGAGGCTCTCCTTGGTCTCGGTCTCGGTCGGCTCGATCATCAGCGCCTCCTCGACCAGGAGCGGGAAGTAGACGGTCGGCGGGTGGAAGCCGAAGTCGAGCAGTCGCTTGGCGAGGTCGAGCGTGGCGATGCCCAGCTCCCTCTTCATCGGCTTGCCGGAGAGGACGAACTCATGCATGCAGTGGCGGTCGAAGGCGATCGGCGTGTACTTGCCGGCACGGCCCTCGGCGAGCCTCGCCTTGAGGTAGTTGGCGTTCAGTACCGCGGTCTCCGACGCCTCGGCGAGGCCGTCGGCGCCGAGGCTGAGGATGTACGCGTAGGAGCGGACGAAGACGCCGAAGTTGCCCTGGAAGCCGCGCAGGCGGCCGATCGACTTGGGCCGCTCGCGGTCGAGATCGAAGCTGGGGCCGCTGCCGTTGCCGCTCTCGCGCCGCACCACCTGCGGCCGCGGCAGGAAAGGCTCGATCCGCTCGGAGACGGCGATCGGGCCGGCCCCCGGCCCGCCGCCGCCGTGGGGCTGGCTGAACGACTTGTGCAGGTTGACGTGGACGATGTCGAAGCCCATGTCGCCGGGGCGCGACTGGCCCATCACCGCGTTGAGGTTGGCGCCGTCGTAGTAGAGCGTCCCCCCCACCGCGTGGATCATCGCCGCCATCTCGGCGATGTTCTCGTCGAAGAGACCGAGCGTGTTGGGGTTGGTCAGCATCAGGCAGGCGACCTCGTCGTCGACCTTTGCCCGCAGGTCGTCCATCTCGACCCCGCCGCGCCAGTCGGTCGCGACCTTGACGATCTCGTAGCCGGCCATCGTCACCGAGGCCGGATTGGTCCCGTGCGAGGTGTCCGGCGCCAGCACCTTGGTCCGCGCTTCGCCGCGGTCGGCATGAAACGCGCGGGTGAGCAGCAGGCCGGCGAGCTCGCCGTGCGAGCCCGCCGAGGGCTGCAGGCTGACGTGCGGCAGGCCGCAGATCTCGGCCAGCGACTCCTGCAGAAGCCACATCAGCTCCAGCGCGCCCTGGGCGCGCTTCGGATCCTGAGCGGGGTGAAGGCGGGCGTGGCCGGGCAGCGCCGCGACCCGCTCGTTCAAGCGCGGGTTGTGCTTCATCGTGCAGGAGCCGAGCGGGTAGAAGCCGGTGTCGAGGTCGAAGTTGCGCCGCGAGAGGCGGTTGTAGTGACGGACAATCTCGGGCTCGGCGACCTCGGGCAGGCGCGCGGGCTCGTCCCGCAACAGGTTCGGCGGGATCAGCTCCTCGAGGGGCGGCTCGGGCACTTCGGCGGCGGGCAGGACAGCGGCGCGCCGGCCGTGCTTCGACTTCTCGAAGATCGTCAGAACCGCTTCGTCCTGCTGGTTCATCTGACCTCCCGTGGCGGCTTTTCGGTCATATGGACCGGTTTCCCGCCACGCTCAGCTGCGACGGCGGCACCCAGCGCCTCGGCGAGGTCGTCGATCTGCGCCTTCGTGCGGCGCTCGGTGATCGCCACGAGAAGGCCGTCCTCGTACTCGGGGTACTCGCGGCCGAGCGGGTAGCCGGCGGCGATGCCGCGCTCGGCGCAGCGCTCGAGCACACGATCGACCGGCGCATCGAGGCGCAGCGCGAACTCGCGCGCGACGGGCGCCTCGTGCAGCAGCTCCACCCCCGGCACCGCCGCGAGCTGCTCACGCGCGTAGGCGGTCCGCCTGACCAGCAGTTCGCCCAGCTCGCGGAAGCCCTCGCGGCCTAGCCAGGCGAGGTGGATCGTCGCGGCCAAAGCGTTGAGGGCCTGGGCGGTGCAGATGTTGTGGGTCGCTTTCTCACGGCGGATGTGCTGCTCGCGGGTCTGCAGGGCGAGGACGAAGCCGCGACGCCCGTCGGCGTCGTCGGTTTCGCCGGCGATCCGCCCCGGCATCTTGCGGATCAGCTCCTCCGTGCCGCAGAAGAAGCCGAAGGAGGGACCGCCGAAGTCGAGTCGGTTGCCGAGCGGCTGGCCCTCGCCGAGCGCGATGTCGGCGCCCTGCTCGCCGGGCGGCTTGAGCACGCCGAGCGTCATCGGGTCGACGGCGACGACGAGCAGCGCGCCGTGCTCCTTCGCGGCGGCGCCGAGCGCCTCGACGTCCTCGACCGCGCCGAGGAAGTTGGGGCTCTGCAGGAAGACGGCGGCGGTCTCCCCGTCAACCGCCGCGGCCAGCGCGGCGGCATCGGTGACGCCGCCCTCCAGCCCAACCTCCTCGATCGCGGCGCCATAGCCCGCGGAGTAGGTGACCAGGGTCTCGCGGCTGTGCGGGTGGACGCCGCGCGAGACGACGAAGCGGCGCCGGCCCTTGCTCGCACCGATAGCCAAGTAGGCGGCGGAGGCGACCGAGGAGGGTCCCTCGTAGAGGCCGGCGTTGGAGACCGGCAGCGCGGTCAGCTCCGACATCGCCGTCTGGAACTCGAACATCGCCTGCAACCCCCCCTGGGAGATCTCCGGCTGGTAGGGCGTATACGGAGTGAGGAACTCGCTGCGCTGGGTGATCGCGTCGACGATCGCCGGCACGTAGTGGTCGTACATCCCCGCGCCGAGGAAGCAGACCTGGTCTTCGCAGTCGGCGTTGCGCGCGGCGAGGGCCGCCAGCCGCTCGTAGACCTCGGCCTCGCTCATCCCCGCCGGCAGCGCCAGCGGGCGGCCGAGGCGCAGCGGCTCGGGGATCTGCGCGAAGAGGTCGGCGGCCGACTCGACGCCGATCGCGGCGAGCATCTCGGCCCGATCGTCGAGCGTCGCTGAGGTGTAGCGGGTCACCGAGGTAAGGCTACGGAAGCGAGGGGCGGGGCTTCGCTAACTGTTTTCCACCAGCTTGCGGTATTCCTCGGCGCCGAGCAGGGCCTCGGCCTCGGCCGGCGCGGTCAGCTTGACCTTGACCAGCCAGCCCTCGCCGTAGGGATCGTCGTTGATCCGCTCGGGGGTGTCAACGAGCGCGTCGTTGACCTCGACGATCTCCCCCGACATCGGCGCGATCACGTCCGAGACCGCCTTGACCGACTCGACCTCGGCGTAGGAGGAGTCTTTGTCAATCGTCGCGCCGACCTCGGGCGGGTCGCAGAAGACAACCTCGCCGAGGTTGTCCTGCGCGTACCAGGTGATCCCGAAGACGGCGTGGTCGTCGCCCTCCAGGCGCGCCCAGTCGTGCTGGTCGTGGTACAGCAGATCCTCGGGATAGCTTGCCTCAGGCAATCGGGTTCTCCTTCCGGGACGAGGGACTGACGTAGAGCGGCTTGGAGGCTATGCGCGCGGCGCGATGCTTGCCGCGCACGTCGATCTCGACCTCGGTTCCAGGCTCGGCCAGGTCGCTGCGCACATAGGCCATGCCGATGCCGATCTCCAGTGAGGGCGAGAAGCTGCCGCTGGTGACGACGCCGGCCGCCTCGCCGCCGGCCAGAACGGGATTGCCCTGGCGCGGAATGCCGGCGCCCTCGATCTTGAACGGGGCGAGCCGCTCGGCCGTGCCCTCGGCGCGCGCTCGCGCGACGGCCTCGGCGCCGACGAACCCGGTCGCCTCCTTGCAGCACCAGCCGAGCCCGGCCTCGATCGGGTTGCGCTCGGGGCTGAGGTCGTTGCCGTACAGGTGGAAGCAGGCCTCGAGGCGCAGCGTGTCGCGGGCGCCGAGCCCGCAGGGGACGGCGCCGGCGTCGAGCAGCTCCGCCCAGATCGCCGGCGCGATCTCGGGATCGATCAGCAGCTCGACCCCATCCTCGCCGGTGTAGCCGGTGCCACAGACGAGCGCCGGACGGTTGCCGACGCGCGCGTGCACCACGTGCATTCGCGGCGGCAGGTCTATCTGCAGCGCAGCGGCGACGATCCCGCGTGCGTGGGGGCCCTGCACGGCGAGCATCGCGTAGCGGTCGGCGACATCGCGGACGCTGACGTCGAAGTCGCGGCTCCAGCCCCCGAGCCAAGCCAGGTCAGCGTCGTGGTTGGCCGAGTTGGTGACGAGCAGGTAGCGGTCGCCGCCGAGCCGGTAGGCAAAGAGGTCGTCAAGCACACCGCCGTCCTCAGCGCAGAGACACGAGTACTGCGCACCGCCGATGCCGATCGCGCCGACGTCATTGGAGAGCACCCGCTGCAAGAACGCAAGCGCCCCCGGCCCCTCAACCTCGACCTCGCCCATATGCGAGACATCGAACATCCCCGCATGCGTCCGAACCGCCGAATGCTCCTCCCGCACCCCCTCATATGTGACCGGCATCTCCCAGCCGGCGAAGTCCACCAGCTTTGCGCCGAGCTCAGCGTGGCGTTCATACAGGGGAGTGCGTCGCAGCTGGTCGGTGTCGCTCACGCGCGGCAGCGTATTGGAGAGGCCCTGGCAAGCTCCCCGGCGAAGGCGACAGCCGAGGGTCGCAAACGGATTCGCAGGGCAAGCTGAACCCGCAAGCAACGCAAGAGGGTCCGGTGCCCCTCCCACAAAAGCTCACGGAACCGCGTACCGCACCTTGCAAGCGATCAGCTGCGCAACGGCTTTTGGGGGAGGGGCGCCGGACCCTCCCCCGGTCTCATTCCTTCAAGAACCCAGGCACGTCGATGTCGTCGTCGCTGACCCGCAGTTTGCGGATGTCGGTGTCCTCGGCCGAGATCCGCGGCCGGCTCTCGTAACGACGACGGACGCGCTGCGGCGAGCGGGCGAGCAGCTCGAAGCCCTCGAAGCCGGTGGCGATCACGGTGACGCGGACCTCGTCGCGCATCGACTGGTTGACGACCGAGCCGAAGATGATGTTGGCGTTGTCGTCGGCTTCGGCCTGGACCAACTGCGCCGCCTCGTTGACCTCGAACAGGCCGAGGTCCTCGGGGCCGGTGATGTTCAGCAGCATCCCGGTCGCGCCCTTGATCGACTCCTCGATCAGCGGCGAGGTGACGGCCGCCTTGGCGGCGTCGACGGCACGGGACTCGCCCGAGGCGGCACCGACGCCCATCAGCGCCGAACCGGCGTCGCGCATGATCGTGCGTACATCGGCGAAGTCGAGGTTGATCAGGCCGGGGATCGTGATCAGATCGGTGATGCCCTGCACGCCCTGGCGCAGGATGTCGTCGGCCTGCCGGAAGGCCTCGAGCACGCTGGTGCGTCGCTCGACCGCCTGCAAAAGCTTCTCGTTGGGGACGATGATCAGGGTGTTGACGTTGTTGCGCAGTTTCTCGATCCCCTCGAGCGCCTGCTGCATCCGTCGTTTGCCCTCGAACTCGAACGGCTTGGTGACGGCGCCCACGGTAAGGGCGCCGATCTCTTCCTTGGCGATCTCGGCGATGACCGGCGCCGAGCCGGTTCCGGTGCCACCGCCCTCACCCGCGGTGACGAAGACCATGTCAGCGCCCTTCAGCGCCTCCTTGATCTCGTCACGGCTCTCCGCCGCGGCGCCCGCCCCGACCTCGGGATTACCGCCGGCACCGAGCCCGCGAGTCAGCTCCTGCCCGATCGAGAGCTTGATGTCGGCGTCGCATGCCTGCAGCGCCTGCGCATCGGTGTTGACCGCGACGAACTCGACGCCGCGAATTCCGGCATCGACCATACGGCTGACGGCATTGGTACCGCCGCCGCCTGCTCCGACGACCTTGATCACGGCCAGGTAAGTGGATTCCATCTCCCGATTTCTCCAGCTGCCCGCCCCTGAGGGGCTGGCGTTTGAGTTGAGCCTTTATTCCGTCCGACGCTTCAGTGAGGCTTAAGGGTTCAAGCCTACTCCTGAACCACGGAAATTGCGCTCAACGTAGGGCATTCTCGGGGTCCTGTCAAACGCTCGGGAGACATCCTGCAACAGCCAACTCTCAAGGGTTACTTGAGAGTTGGCCCACTCTAACCCTTTGGTCGAGGGTTCATTCGATGGGTGGAAGCGTATGCCCAGAGCCGCCTACGGCTGGGCGCCCAGGCGCGTGCAGGTCTACATAATCGAGCGCCGTGATCGACGGGTCGGCGAGCACCGCGGTGGCCGCCTTCCACTTGGCCTTGGCCTGGGACGCATCGCCGAAGCGCAGTTCGATCCCCGAACGCAGCTTCACGTTGACGCCGGTTTCGCCGTAGTAGCTGCTCTCCAGGTATGGGCGCAGCGCCGCCGGCGCGGCGCCGAGGACGCGGGCCTGCTGCAGCACCGGGCCCGCCAGCCTGCCCCCTTTTGGCGGTTCCGAGAGCGGCAGGGAAGGGAGGGGGTCTTCTTCGGAAAGGGGCAGCCAAGCGAGAATCCGACCATCCGCGCCAACCGCGACCGCGTCGGAGCCGGTTCCGATCGTCGCTACGGCTTGCGGCGGCTTCAGGTGGGACTCGACAGTCGAGGTGCGGATCACGAACCAGTAGGCACCGAGCAGCACGGCGACCAACCCAAGCCCAATCAACCAGCGCCTCACAGTTTCCAACTCTCCGGCCAGCGCACCTCGCCGAGCAGCTGCACCTCCGGCTCGAGGACGACGCCGAAGCGCTCATGGACACGGCGCCGCCCGGCGGCCATCAGCTCGAGCACGTCGGCGGTGCTGGCCTCGCCGGTGTTCTCGACGAAGTTGGCGTGCTTCAGCGAGAAACGGGCGCCCCCGACGACGAGGCCGCGACAACCGGCGGCCTCAAGCAGCTGTCCGGCGGTGCGTCCTTCGGCACGCTCGTCCTCGGGGTTCTTGAACGTCGAGCCGAAGGTCTTGATCCCTGACGGCTGTGCCTCGTGACGCCGTTCCCGCATCCCGGCCATCGTCGCCTTGATCGCCTCGGGATCGCCGGGCTCGAGCAGGAAAGATGCCCGGGCGACGACCTCGCCGGGGCCGAGGTTGGAGCTGCGGTAGCCGAAGCCGAGCTGTCCGGGGGCGCGCCGGTCCAGTCCTTGGGCGGTGCAGACGTCCACCCACTCCAGCACCTCGGCGAGCTGGCCCCCGTAGGCGTTGGCGTTCATCTTCACCGCGCCGCCGACGGTGCCCGGGATGTTGACGCCGAACTCGAGGCCCGCCAGGCCCCACCCGGCCGCCTTGGTCGCCGCCGAGGGAAGCCGGGCGCCACCGCCGCAAAGCAACCGTCCTCCCTCGTGGGCGACCGCTGCAAGCTCGCCATCGAGCTTCAGCGCCAACCCACGGAAGCCCTCGTCGGCGACGAGCAGATTCGAGCCCGAGCCGACCATGCCGAGCGCGATCCCCTCCTCGCCGGCCCAGGCGAGGAGCTCCTCCAACTGCTCGACATCGTCCGGACGGCCAAACCAGTCAGCCACACCGCCGGTGCGCACCGTGGTCAGGCGGGCTAGCGGGTAGTTCCGCTCGATCTCGACAGGCGGGGCGCTCATCCCTCTCCCCCGGTCCCGACCAGCGCCTCGCCGAGCCTGAAGACGTCGCCGGCGCCGATCGTGACCAGCGCCGAGCCGGGCTCCAGGCGCGGTTCCAGCGCCGCCTGCGCCTGCGCCAACCTCGGCGTCCAGAAGACCCGCCCGCCGCCCATCCGGTCGGCGGCGGCGCGAGCCACATCGAGCCCGCTGACCCCGGCCAGCTCCCCGACCGGCTGCTCGCGGGCCGGATAGACGTCGAGCACGGCGACCTCGTCGGCCAGCGCCAGCGCGGCACCGAACTGCTCGGCCAGCGCCTTGGTGCGCGAGTACAGGTGCGGCTGGAATACGGCGACCAGGCGGGATGGCTCCATTTCGCGCAGCGCCGTCAGCGCCGCCCGCACCTCGGTCGGGTGGTGGGCGTAGTCGTCGTATATGCGAGCCCCGCCGCGTTCGCCCTTGAGCTCAAGCCGGCGATGGACGCCGGGGAAGCTCCCGAGCGCCGCGGCGACGGCATCGAGATCGAAGCCGGCGAGCTCGGCCGCGGCGAGCGCGGCGCGAGCGTTGAGCACGTTGTGCGCCCCCGGCACGGCGAGCGAAAGCTCGCTCGGGCCGGGCGAGCCGGCGTCAAATCCCCCCTCCGACCTGCATCGAACCCCTATTTGGGGTTCGATGCAGGTCGGGTTGTCGGCTGGCAGTGCGACGGCGCTTGCGCCGGCGGCGAACTTGGCGAACGCCTCGCGCAGCTCGGCGATCGATCCCCAGCGCGAGTGGTGGTCCATCTCGATGTTGGTGATCACGGCGATCTCGGGCACCAGCTCGAGGAAGCTGGCGTCGCTCTCGTCGGCCTCGGCGACCACCCACTCCCCCGCGCCCCAACCCGCGTTGGCGACCGTCCCCTCCGACCCCAGACCGGGAACCTCGCCGCCGACGAAGAAGGCGGGGTCGGCGCCGATCTCGCGCAGCGCCCAGACGAGCATCGCGGTCGTCGTCGTCTTGCCGTGGGTGCCGGCGATCGCGATCAGCCGCTTCTCGTCGCAGAGCTCGGCCAGCAGCTCACCGCGGTGGCGCACAGCCTGTCCCCGCTCGCCGGCGAGCCGCAACTCGGGGTTGTCGTCATCGATCGCGGTCGAGACGATCACCTCGGCGCCGTCGGGCAGGTTGGCCGCGTCGTGGCCGACGACCGGCTCGAGCCCGGCCTTGCGCAGGCGCTCCATATACGAGGAGTCGGTGCGATCGCTGCCGCTCACGGTCGCGCCGAGCTCTTGGCAGACCAGCGCCAAGCCGCTCATCCCGGCGCCGCCGATGCCGATGAAGTGCAGGCGGCGACCGCTCCACCCACTCATGAACGCACCGCCGCGAGGACGCGATCGGCGATCTGCCGTGCGGCATCCGGCATTGCCAGGGCCGCCGAGGCGGATGCCATCGCGGCGAGCCGTTCGCCATCGCCGAGCAGATCGCGGATCTCGACCGCGAGCCGATCGACATCCAGCTCGTCGTCGCGGATCACGACCGCGGCGCCGGCCGCCGCCATCCAGGCGGCGTTGCTCTCCTGGTGGCCGGCGGCGGCGTGCGGGTAGGGCACCAAGATCGCCGGCCGCCCCGCGGCGGTCAGCTCGAAGATCGACCCGCCCGAGCGGCCCAGCACCAGGTCGCAGGCGGCGAGGCAGTCGCCGAGGTCGGGCTCGTAGGCGAGCAGCGTGTAGCGGTCGCCGTGCGGCGCCACGCGGAGACGCGCCTCCAGCGCGTCGAAGTCGCGGCGGCCGGCGACATGAACGACGTCGAAGTCACGTCCGCTCCGCTCGGCCAGCGCCGCAATCGCGCACTCGTTGATCGAGCGCGCGCCCTGGCTGCCACCCATCACCAGCAGGCAGCGGGCGCCCGGAGCGATTCCGAAGCGCGCACGCGCGGTGTCGCGATCCGCCGTGAGCACCGCGTCGGGCACCGGGCGCCCGGTGACCACGTAGCGCTCCCCCTCGCGCCCGGCGATCGGGAAGGCGAGGCAGACCCGCTCTGCCCGGCGGGCGAGCAGGCGGTTGGCGAGGCCGAGGTGACTGTCGGCCTCGGTGAGAACCAGGGGGATGCGAGAGAACACCGCCGCGAGCCCGGCCGGCCCGGCGACGAAGCCGCCGCCGCCCATCACCACGTCGGGACGGCGCCGCCAGAGGACGCGCAGCGCCGTTCCGACCGCGCCGATCGCCTCGACGCCGGCCACGGCGGCGCGCAGGCGGTTGCCGCGGTCGATCCCGCGCACCTTGACGAAGTCGATCTCGTAGCCGGCGGCCGGCACCAGGTCGGCCTCGATCCGCTCGCGAGTGCCGAGGAACGACACCTCGGCGCCGCTAGCCCGAAGCTCGTCGGCGACCGCCATGGCCGGCACTACGTGACCGGCCGTTCCCCCGGCTGCCACTAGCACTCTTGCGACTTCTGGCACTGCTCGTTCGACTCCTTCCACGGGCCGGTTTGCGCCCGCCTTCGACGACGCGCAGTTTGCCAGCGCGGGCGGTCCCCCCGCGGGCGACGTTGAGGATCAGCCCGACCGCGAACAGCGTCGCCATCAGGCTGCTGTTGCCGTAGGAGACGAAGGGAAGCGGCACACCGGTCAGCGGCGCCAGGCCCATCACCGCGAAGAGATTGATCGTCGCCTGCACGAGGACGAGCGAGGTCAGCCCGGCGACGAGCAGCTTTCCGTAGCTGTCCTTGGCTTTCTTGGCGACCTGCAGGCCGGCGTAGCCGAAGAGGGAGAAGAGCCCGACGACGCCGAGGATCCCGACCAGGCCGAGCTCCTCGCCGATCACCGCCGAGATCATGTCGGTGTGCGCCTCGGGCAGGTAGAAGGCCTTCTGCACACCGTTGCCGACACCGACCCCGAAGAGGCCGCCGGAGCCGAGCGCGATCTTGGCCTGTGCCGCCTGGAAGCCGGCCCCGCCGGCGTCGGCGCCGGGATTGAGAAAGCCGGTCAGCCGCGCCATCCGGTAGGGCTCGATCACGGTCATCAAGAGGGCGAAGAAGGCGAGGGCGGCGGCGATCAGGGCGAGGTCGCGGATGCGCATGCCGGCGGCGACCAGGGTCGCGGCAACGGCAAAGGAGACGACCATCGCGGTGCCCAGATCGGGCTCGGCGACGATCAGCAGCGTGGCCGCGCCGACGACGAGCAGGAACGGCATCAGCCCCTGCAGCGTGCGCGCTCGTTTCGGCTTGCGCGCCAGCAGATCGGCGCCGTAGAGGATCAGCGCTACCTTGGCCAACTCGGAGGGCTGCAGCTGGATGAAGCTGGGCCCGATCCAGCGGCTGGAGCCGTTGACCGAGGCGCCGCCGAAGAGCACCGCGAGCAGCAGGAAGAGCGAGACCCCGAGGATCGCCGGGGTCAGCCGGCGGACCGTCTCCAGCCCGTGGCGCGCGGCCAGGTGCATGATCCCCAGGCCGACCGCGCCGAAGAGCAGGGTGCGCTTCAGGTAGAAGGCGCTGTCGGAGAGGCCGCCGTTGCTGAGGATCCGCGTGGTCGAGCTGGCCGAGAAGACCATCACGGCGCCGAAGGCGAGCAGGCAGAGCGTCGCGGTGAGCAGCATGTTGTACTCGGCGGGAAGGCTGGCGGCACGGCGCCTCCTCTTCGCCTTGCCCTTCTTTGCTTTCGCGCCCCCGAAGCGAGGTAGGGACAGAGCGCGCGCGCTCATCCCAGCCCCCCGACGATCTCGCGAAAGCGGTCGCCGCGACGTTCGAAGTTCTCGAACGCGTCGAAGCTGGCACAGGCGGGCGAGAGCAGCACGACCTCGCCGGGGCGAGCCGCGGCGGCCGCGCTCCGCACGGCCTGCTCGAGGTCGGCGCAGCGGTACAGCTCGATGCCGTCGGAGACAACCGGAGCCAGCTCGGCGGCGAGCCGATCGGCGGTGGCGCCGATCAGGTAGCAGGCGGCGGCGCGCTCGCGCAGCGGGTCGAGCAGCGGGTCGAACGGTTCGTTCTTCTCGCTGCCGCCGAGGATCGCGTGGACGCCACCCTCGAAGGCGTCGATCCCGACGACCGCGGAGGCGACGTTGGTCGCCTTGGAGTCGTTGACGAAGCGGACGCCGCCGATCTCGGCGACGGTCTCCAACCGGTGGGGCACGCCGGCAAAGTCGCGCAGGCCCTCGCGGACGGCGTCGCGATCGAGCCCCATCGCCAGCGCCGCGCTCGCCGCCGCCATCGCGTTGGCGACGTTGTGCTCGCCGAACAGCCCCAGCTCGCTCGTTGCCAGCAACGGCTCGCCGTCGTAGAAGATCGTCCCTTCCGCCAGCGCCACCTCGCACTCCGGCGCGGCGCCGCGACAGAAGGCGATGCGGCGGGCGCAGCCGCCGAGGTCGGTGTCGGCCAGCGCCGGATCGTCGGCGTTGTAGATCGCGACATCGTCGTTGCCCTGGTTGGCGAAGATGCGCAGCTTCGCGTCCAGGTAGGCGTCGAGGTCCGCGTGGCGATCGAGGTGGTCGGGAGCGAGATTGAGGAAGACAGCGCACTCCGGGGCGAAGTACGAGGTGTCCTCGAGCTGGAAGCTGGATGCCTCGCAGACGACGGTGGCGGCGGGATCTACCGACCCGGCAAGCGAGGAAAGCGGCGTGCCGACGTTGCCGGCGACGGCGACCGGCTCACCGGCCGTGCGGTAGACGTGGTCGAGCAGCTCGACCGTGGTCGTCTTGCCGTTGGTGCCGGTGACGGCGAGGAAGCGATTTGGAATCGAGCGCCAGGCGAGCTCGAGCTCGCCGACGACGTCGAGGCCCCGCTCCAGCGCCGCGGCGATCACCGGAGCCTCCCGGGGCACGCCCGGGCTCTTGACGACGGTTCGCATGCCATCCAGCTGAGCCAATCCACTCGTATCCAGGAAGACTTCGACGCCATCCCCCGCCAGCCCTGCCGCCGCATCCGGATGTCCCGAATCGACCCCGGCGACCTCCTCCCCACGCCCGGCCAGCAAGCGAGCCACCGCGCAGCCCGAGCGCGCAAGCCCGACAACCAGAAACGGCCCCACGGGCAAGGGTGGACGAGGCTTGCGTGGCGGCGGCGCGCTCATCCCGCCATATTCGCCCCCGACGCGGCTGCCTCCTGTAGCCAGGGCCTAATAGAGGGCGGCGCCGAGGCGCTTGCGGTACTCGCGGGCCGTCGGGTCACCGGGGTCGAGTTCGCTGAGGATGCCGACGACGGTGCGGCGCAGGTCCTCGCGGGTGTCCTCGTCCGCGCCGCCGAGCTCCCCGAGCAGCGCGTCCAACGCCGCCTCGCGGTGGCCGCGGTCGAGGGTTGCGAACGCCTCCGTCCCGATGCCCTGCCTCGCCAGGCGCACCCGAGCGGCGATGCCTTCGGCGCCGAAGTCGCCCTCGTGCGGCTCGACTGCCTCGAGCGCCTCCTCCTCCGCCCCACGCTCCAACCGCGCCCTCGCCAGCGCCACAGCGATGTCGGCACGGCGCGGCTCCAGTTCGGCCGCCTCGCGCAACGACAGCTCGTCGCCCTTTGCCAGCAGCTCGTCAGCCCGCGAGGGAGCCAGGGAGTCAAACAGCTCTTCGACCTTCGCCTTCGACACCGCGCCGACGAACTCACTCGCGACCTTGCCGTCGCGGAAGGCCTTCACCGCCGGGATGCCCTGCACGTTGTAGCGCGCCGCCAGCGCCTGATTCGCGTCGACGTCGACCTTGGCGAGCACGACCTTGCCATCGCGAGCCGCCTCGGCCGCCTCCAGAGCCGGGGTCAGCGTGCGACAGGGCCCGCACCACTCGGCCCAGAAGTCGACCACGACGGGAACCTGCCGGGAGCGCTCGATCACCTCCTGGCCAAAGCTCGCCTCGGTCACGTCGATCGCCATGACGGCAGATTAGATGGCGCCGATCCCCGCTTGCACAGAGGACTCGATCGGCGTACGGTCTTCCTGGGCGGGGAACTTTCACCAAAGGAGAGAGATGTCAAACGTCGACACCGCCCGGTCCGCCTACGAGGCCTTCGGCCGCGGCGACCTCGCCGCCCTGCAAAACGATTTCGCCGAGGACGCCGTCTGGTACACGTCCGAGGAGCTGCCGCTCGGCGGCGAGACCAAGGGGCGCGAGGCGATCATGGCGAACTTCGCCCAGATCCCCAACTACTGGTCGTCCTTCAGCGTCGAGCCGAGCGAGTTCATCGACGCCGGCGACACCGTCGTCGTCCTCGGCACGCAGAAGGCCGGCAACGACAAGGGCAGCTTCGAGTCCCCCTTCGTCCACGTGATGAAGTACGACGGGGACGGCAAGCTCGTTCGCGGCGAGTTCCACGCCGACAGCGCCAAGGCGGCGAAGCTGCTGGCGTAGGAACCGATCCCGGAAGGGGTGGAGCGTCTTTAAGTGGGTACTACGCTGGCGCAGAAGTGCCCGCCCACGCTTCCCATACATTGGCATGTGTTACTTGTGTCCCGCTGCTACCTGCCGTTGCGCTCGCGGTGCTTGCAGCCGGGCCAGCAGCAGGGGCGGCGCATGCCTTCTTCCAGCTCTTCCCTGGTGCGGCGGATGCGGCGTTCTCGGGTTTTCTCCTGTTTGGCGTCCTCGACCCAGCAGATGAACTCGTTGCGGGCCAGGGGCGTGATGTCCTTCCAGGCACCGAGGGCCGTGGCGCTGGCGATCAGCGTCTTGCGCAGGTCTTTGGGCAGCTGGTGAACTACGCCGCCGGGGACTCGCGGGCCGTTCATGCCCCCGCGGTCATCCCGTCGAGGTCGCGGCGCAGCTCTTTCAGCTCGTCGCGGAGGCGGCCGGCCTCCTCGAAGCGGAGGTCGTCGGCGGCGGCGAGCATTTCCTCCTCCAGGGCGACGATCGTGCGCTCCAGCTCGGCCGGGTCGGCGAAGTCGCCGCCGGCCTTGCGGCGTCGTTTCTTCGGCGCACGGTCCTCCATCGCGAGGAACTCGGACATCTCGGAGATCCCCTTGCGGACGGTCTCCGGGGTGATCCCGTGCTCCTCGTTGTAGGCGAGCTGGATCGCCCGGCGGCGCTCGGTCTCGCTCATCGCCGCGCGCATCGCGTCGGTCTCCCGATCCGCGTACATCAGCACCCGCCCGTTGACGTTGCGGGCGGCGCGCCCGATCGTCTGCACGAGGCTGGTCTCGCCGCGCAGGAAGCCCTCCTTGTCGGCGTCGAGGATCGCCACCAGTGAGACCTCGGGCAGGTCGAGCCCCTCGCGCAGCAGGTTGACGCCGACCAGCACATCGTACTCGCCGAGGCGCAGGTCACGGACGATCTGGATCCGTTCCAGAGTGTCGATCTCCGAGTGCAGGTAGCGGACCTTGATCCCGTACTCGAGCAGGTACTCGGTCAGGTCCTCGGCCATCTTCTTGGTCAGCGTCGTGACCAGGACGCGGTCGCCGCTGTCCGCGACAACCTTGATCTCGTTCATCAGGTCGTCGATCTGGTTCTTGGTGGCGCGCAGCTCGATCTCCGGGTCGATGATTCCGGTCGGTCGCACGATCTGCTCGACCGTCCGCGTCGCTTCGGCCCGCTCGAAGGGGCCCGGCGTCGCCGAGACCATGACCAGCTGGTCGACCCGCTCGAGGAACTCGTCGAACTTGAGCGGCCGGTTGTCGATCGCCGAGGGCAGGCGGAAGCCGTAGTCGATCAGCGTCGTCTTGCGCGAACGATCCCCCTCGTACATGCCGCCGATCTGCGGGATCGTCTGGTGGGACTCGTCGACGAAGACGACGAAGTCGTCGGGGAAGTAGTCGATCAGCGTGTGCGGCGGGCTGCCCGGCGGGCGGCCGTCGAGGATGCGCGAGTAGTTCTCGATCCCCGAGGTGAAGCCGATCTCCTTGAGCATCTCGATGTCGTAGGCGGTCCGCTGCCGCAGACGGTGCGCCTCGAGCTGCTTGCCTTCGTCCTCGAGTTCCGCCGTACGCGAGTTCAGTTCGTGGCGGATCTCCTCGACCGCGCGATCCAGCGTCTCATCGCGGGTCACGTAGTGCGAGGCGGGCCAGACCGAGACGTGGTCGATCGTGTCGAGGACCTCGCCGGTCAGTGGGTCGAAGTGCTGGATCCCCTCGATCTCCTCGCCGAAGAGCGAGATCCGGTAGGCCGACTCGGCGTAGGAGGGCATGATCTCCAGTACCTCGCCGCGCACGCGAAAGGAGCCGCGGCCGAGGACCGCGTCATTGCGCTGGTATTGCATTTTCACCAGCTTGCGCAGCACCTCGTCGCGGTCGATCCCCTCGCCGACCTTGAAGAGCTGCATTTTTTCGTTGTATACCTGGGGCGAGCCGATCCCGTAGATGCAGGAGACCGAGGCGACGATGATCGTGTCGCGGCGGGCGAACAGCGCCGCCGTAGCCGCGTGGCGCAGGCGGTCGATCTCATCGTTGATCGAGGAGTCCTTCTCGATGTAGAGGTCCTGGGCGGGGACGTAGGCCTCGGGCTGGTAGTAGTCGTAGTAGGAGACGAAGTACTCGACCGAGTTCTCGGGGAAGAACTCGCGGAACTCGTTGCAAAGCTGCGCCGCCAGCGTCTTGTTGTGGGCGATCACCAGGCTGGGGCGCTGCACGGCGGCGATCGTCGCGGCCATCGTGAAGGTCTTGCCGGTGCCGGTCGCGCCGAGCAGGGTCTGGAAGTGCTCCCCCTGCTCCAGCCCCTCGGCCAACCCGGCAATCGCCTTCGGTTGGTCCGCGGTCGGCGTGTAGGCCGGGTTGAGCTTGAACTCGGGCACGCGATGACCTTAGCGGGGCGCGTTGGTCGTCATACAGACCACCAAGCCGCCCCGAAGGTAGGCCTGGGATGCCGCCTTCGTTGCCGCGCCATTGCGGGGCGATGATCTGGGTCTGGCACGCCACTCGCGCGTGACATAAGTAGGATAAACGCGCGAGTTCCGGTTTGAAGTCCGCTGTCTGTAGAGCTTCTGTCGGCATACGCAGAGAATCTTGCCCATGAAACCACGCGATCGATTCGCCACCAGTCTGCGCAAAGCCCGGCAGAGAGCCGAAATCTCCCAGGAGGAGCTCGGTTTTCGCTGCGATTTGCACCGCACCGAGATCTCCCTGCTCGAGCGGGGCGGCCGTGAGCCGCGGCTCGGCACGATAATCAAGCTCTCCAGCGCCCTTGAGGTGACGCCGGAAGAACTGTGCACCGGCATCTCCTGGAGCGTCAAATCCCAGAAATTCCTGTTTAAGAAGTAGGGCGCGCCTGTCCCGGCAGGGGTTCCGCTTAACTTTTTCGGTGAGTTGCGGTAGAGCTGACGCCCGGAGGCTGGTGACGAAAAAGTACAAGACGCTCCACCCCTACCGGGACAGGCGCGCCTTGTTCATGGCAGGAATTGTTCGATGACGCCCCCGGCGGGGCCTAGGAAGCTTTCGAGATTGTCTAGTAGGGAGCGGGCGTCCTTGATCAGTTCGATCGCCTGATCGACCGGGATCCGGCGCACGGTGGCGCGCAGCGGCGCGGCGAGGAGCGGGTTGAGGGCTCCAGCGCGTTCGGCGTCGCTGATCGCCCTCAGCAGGCCCGCGCGTATGGCGCGCGCCAGCTGGGCATCGCCGATCCCATAGCGCTTGGTGAAGCGTTCGCGTGATTGCGGGGTGGCGAGTGCCCGGGCCAGCGTCTCGCGGCTGACCCCCAGCTCGCAGGCTGCGCCGTCGAGGGCCGAGAGCGAGAACTGCTGCGCTATCCCCTGCAGGCCTTCGGGTTCGGTCCAGGGCCGCGGCTTGCAGGGATCCTGCGTCTTCGTCGGCTCATACGAGGACCCGCCGGCGGCGAGGTAGACGACGACGAGGGCCAGTGAGGCGGCGATCGCCGCGAGGACCAGGAACCGCCCTTTCCCCTCCCCACTCACAGATCCACCCTCCGTGCCAGGCCGATCGGGATCAGGGCCAACAGGCCGATCAGGGCGCCGAGGCCGAACGAGGGACTGAAGGCGTGGGTTGCGGCGCGGTCGAGCTGGTCCTGCAGTTCTTCGCGCAGGAGGATCACGTCGGCGCGGGCGGCCGGATCTTCGGGCAGCGGCTCGAAGGCGGGGCCGAGCGTCGGCACCTTCCCCCGCTCGCCTTCGAGCCGATCCTCGATCCGCTGGGCGAGCTGCAGCTTGAGCAACGGTTCGACCTTCGAGTCGAGCACGACCGCCGTGCTGGCATCAAGCGCGTCATGGCGCTGCTGGGCGAGGTCGGCGGTGAACAGCGGGGTCAGCACGATCAACCCGATCGCGACCCCGGCGTGCCGGGCGGAGATCGTCCAGCCACCGTGGATCGCCTGCGGCGCCCGGCCGGCCAGGGCCGTCTCGGTCAGCGCCGAGAGGACCAGGGCGAGGCCGACGCCGACCAGCAATTGCGGCGGCACGGTCAGCGCCACCTCCGCGTGCGGTAGCAGCGCGAGCCCGCCGAGGCCGCCGGCGACGAGGATCGCCCCCGCGGCGGCACGGGCGCGCTCGCTTCCCACCGCCGGCCCCAGGCGGGCGCCGAGCAGCGCTGCCAGGGGCATCGCGGAGACGACGATCGCGGCGCCGATCGGGCTCAGGCGCCAGCCTTCGATCAGCAGCAGGACGAGCAGGAACAGCGCCGCGGCGATCGCCGCCGAGACCATCGCCAGGGCCAGGTTGGCAAGGACGTGTGGGCGGCCGGTGCGGCGCAGCTCGGTTGAGATGACGCCGGTCGCCGCCTCATGCCGGGCAACGGCGAGGACCGGCACCCCGACGGCGAGCGCGACCGGCGCCTGGAGGAGGAAGATCGACTGCCAGGAGACGAGCTCGGTGAGCAGGCCGCCGATCGCCGGGCCTAGCGCGGCGCCGGCGGCGCCGGCGGTCGCCCAGATCGCAACGGCACGGCGCTCGGAGCCGACCGTGGCCGGCAGCAGCTCCAGGACCGCGGTGACCGCCAGGGCGCCTCCCAGCGCCTGCACGCAGCGGGCGGCGATCAGGGTGCTCAGCTCGGTCGAGAGCCCGCAGGCGAGCCCGGCGCCGGCGAAGACGGCGAGGCCGATCGCCGCGGCGCGACCGGGGCCGATGCGCCGCGCCAGGTGCGCGGCGGGAACCGCGGCCAGGGCCATCACCAGGTTGAAGGAGATCAGCACCCAGGTCACGCCGGCGACGCTGGTGTCGAGGTCGCGGTAGATCCGCGGCAGCGCCAGGACGACGATCGAGGAGTCGGCGAGGACGAGGGCGACGGCGACCGCGAGGGCCGTCAGGCGAGGGCGTGGCGGGCTCAATAGCCCAGCTCCTTGGCGTACTTGTCGCGATAGGCCCGCTGCTTGTCGAGCACGTCTTCGACGTAGGCGCGGGTTTCAGGGAAGGGAATCTCGGCCACGCTCAGCGCGCTGCCTCCCCAACGGTCGACGTTGGTCGGTCCGGCGTTGTAGGCGGCAAGGGCGGCAACCACATCCCCTTCATAGCGGTCGAGGAGTTCGCGCAGCAGATAGGTGCCGTAGCGGATGTTGATTTCCGGATCGCCGAGGTCGCCGAACTGGAAGGTGGTGCCACCGCTGTGGCGCTCGATGTCCTTGGCCGCCTGCGGCGTGATCTGCATCAGCCCGCGTGCGCCGGCGCTGGAGGTGCGGTCGTCGAACTTCGACTCGGCGTAGATCACGGCGGCGATCAGGGCGGCGTCGACCCTCTTTTCGGCTGCCTGCTGGCGGATGATGTCCTCGTGGCGCAGCGGCAGCGTCAGCTCCTGGATCACGTCGCCGAACTTGCCGAAGAGCCCGAGCGCCAAGCCCGCGGCGACACCGGCCGCGACCGCGGCGCCGCCGACGAAAAGGCGCCGCCGCCTCGCCTTCTTCCTCATGCACGCAGCTTCTCGACAAGGGCGGACAGCTCCCGCTCGAGGTCCTCGACGCTGCCGTCATTCTCGATGACGTGCGCCGCGCGGGACGCCTTCTCCGTCTGGGCCAGCTGGCGCGCCTCGCGCTCGTCGACCAGGGCATGACCGCGGGCGCGGGCGCGCTCGCCGCGGACCTCATCAGACGCGACGACGGCAACCGTCGTGTCGAAGACTCCGTCCATGCCGGTCTCGAAGAGCAACGGCACCTCGACCACAGCGACGTCCGCCTCCTCCGGCAGCGATGTCAGCCAGATGCCAATCCGCTCTCCCACCAGGGGATGGATCTGCCCCTCGAGCCACTTCAGCTCGGCGGTGTCGGCAAAGACCATCCCGCCGATCCGGTCGCGGTCGACCTTCCCGCCGGGCGCGACCTCCTCCCCCCACCTCTCCACCAGCCGCGGCAACAGCGGCTCGGTCTCGAGCAGCTCGTGCACCACAGCGTCGCTGGAGATCGTCTCCGCCCCGAGCCGCTCAAAGGCGGCAAGAGCCTCGGACTTCCCAGCAGCGATCCCCCCAGTGAGCCCGATCGTAAGCGGCCGGGCCACAGCCCAGCTCAGGACTCGGCGGAGTCCGACTCCTCAGCCTCTGGAGCCGCCTCAGCCTCAGGCTCCTCAGCTTCCTCAACCACGACCTCGGCAGCAGGCTCCTCAACCTCGGCAACGGGCTCCGCAGGAACCTCCTCAGGCTCCTCTGCCGTGGGTGGCGTGGAGGTGGGCTCGTCGTCCGTAGCCTGCGAGGACGAGGAGTCCTCCTCCGCGACAGGACCCGCGGCCTGAGGCTCCTCGGCAACCTCCTCAGAGCCCTCGGCAGCTTCGATCTGCTCCCCGAGATCCCCCATCGGCATGTTCTGCCCCTCAACCCGCTTGATGCTCAGCGAGAGCCTCCGCCGCTCCTCGTCGATCTCGAGGATCTTCACGTTCAGCGTGGAGTTCGGCTCGACCACCTCGCTCGGGTTCTCGACGTGGTGGTCGGCGAGCTCGGAGATGTGGACCAGGCCCTCGACCCCGGGCAGGATCTCGACGAAGGCGCCGAAGGCGACGACCTTGGTCACCGTGCCCTCCAGCACGTCTCCCGGGCGGTGGGTGCTGATCACCCGCTGCCACGGGTCCTCCTGAGTCTGCTTGAGGCCGAGTGAGATGCGCTGGCGGTCGCGGTCGATGTCGAGCACTTTGATCCGCACCGTGTCGCCGATCGAGACGACCTCGGAGGGATGGTTGACGTGGCTCCAGGAAAGCTCGGAGATGTGGATCAGGCCGTCGATCCCCTCGAGGTCGACGAAGGCGCCGAAGTTGACGATGTTGGAGATCTTGCCCTCGACCACCTGGCCGGCCTCGAGCCTGTCGAGGATCTGCTCGCGGACCTCCTTGCGCTCTTCCTCGAGCACGGCGCGCCGCGAGAGCACCACGTTGTTACGACTGCGGTTGAGCTCGATCACTTTGCACTCGAGCGTCTGGCCGAGGAACTCGTCGAGGTTGTGGACGCGGCGGATGTTGACCAGCGAGGCGGGCAGGAAGCCACGCACCCCGAGGTCGAGGATCAGGCCGCCCTTGACAACCTCGATGACGCTGCCTTCGACCGGTTCGCCCGACTCGGCGGCAGCCTCGATGCGACGCCACGCCTTCTCGAAGCGAGCACGCTTCTTGGAGAGGACGAGACGACCCTCGGCGTCCTCTTTGGTGAGCACGAGCGCGTCGATCTCCTCGCCCAGCTCGACCTCGTCGGCCGGGTTGACCGACTTGCGGATCGAGAGCTCGGTCGAGGGGATGACTCCCTCCGACTTGTAGCCGATGTTGACGAGGACCTCGTCTTTATCGATCCGTACGACCTTGCCTTTGACGACGTCGCCCTCGTCGAAGGAGACCATCGTCGCCGCGTAGTTCGGCACGATCTTGCCGTCGATTTCGACCAGCAGGCCGTTGGAGCCCTCGACCGGGGAACCGGTCGGAGCGTCAGGAGTCAAGGTCGTATCGGTCAAGGACACAGAGGACACAGCGGCGCATCATGCCATAAATACGCCACCTCCTCTGCTCCCACGAATCCCGAAGAATCAGATATGCACGGGATTCGTTCCCGCGTCCGGGGGTGGCGAGTAAGTACGCTCCACGTCGTGCCGATCCGCGCCACGAAACGCGGGGACGAACGCGGTCCCCTCTCCGGCAGCCACGACGTGCTGATCTGCGGTGCCAGCTTCGCCGGGCTGGCGGTCGCCCGCGAGCTGGCCGGCTCCGGCGCCGATGTGCTGATCGTCGATCGCTACGAGATCGGCGAGCGGCAGACCTCGGCCTGCGGCATACCGACCGAGTGGCTGCAGACGACGGGGCTGATCGGCGCCGAGCGACAGCGCTTCGACTCGCTGCTGATCCACACGCCCCACGGCAGCAGGCGCTACGCGCTGCCCTGGACCTTCTCGACCTTCGACTACCGCACGCTCTGCGCGCTGCTCTGGGACCAGTGCGACGCCCGCTTCGAGACGGCGAAGGTGAATGGCCGTGCGGCGGCGGCCAACGGTGACGGCGCGATCGCGGTCGATACCGACCGCGGCGTGCTCTCCGCCCCGCTCGTCGTCGACGCGCTCGGCTGGCGTCGCATGCTCGCCTCCGGCGACGGCTTCCAGCCTCCTGACGCGCCGCTCTCGCGCGGGCTCGAGGTGCACCCGGGCGGCGAGAGCAAGGATCTTGAGGTGTGGATCGACCGGCGCTATGTCCCGGCGGGTTACGGCTGGTCCTTCCCGGCTCGCGACGAGTTGCGGATCGGCGTCGGCTCCTTCGACCCGCGCTTCCACGTCCGCGAGACGACCGAGCTGCTGGCCGAAGACCTCGGCAGCGAGCGCGTCCGCTACCAGGGCAACTGGATCCCGCACAAGCTGCGCCGCGCCACCGAGGGCGGCGTCTTCTTCGTCGGCGACTCCGCCGGCCACTGCCTGCCGCTGACCGCCGAGGGGATCAGGACCGCGCTCTACTTCGGCGTCGCGCTCGGGCGCGAGCTGCGCGACGCCTACGAGGGGAATCAGGACCGCGACCGCGCGGCGTCCCGCTACACGGAGTTCCACGACTCGCACGAGTGGAAGTTCCGCTGGATGCTGCGCGTGCAACGCCTCGTCCCGCGCATCCCGCCGCGCCTGCTCGGCCCGATGATCCGGCTGCTCGGCGCCAAGCGCATCGTCGACTGGTCCTTCGAGCACTACCTGCGGATCGCGCCGCCACCGCCCTCAGCGAACGACGAGAACGGTGCCGACCATCAGCAGGACGACGCCGGCGATCCGCTCGGGGCTGAGCGGGACCTGGTCGAGGCCGAATAGACCAAGTCGGTCGATCGCCACCGAGGCGGTCAGCTGGCCCGCGATAGTCGCAGCCGCCACGCCGCCGGCACCGACGACGGAGACGGCGATCAGCGCGTTGGTGACGTAGACGGCGCCGAGCAGGCCGCCGAGCAGGAAGTACCAGCTGACGTCGAAGGTCGAGTCGAGGCCGCCGGCCTTGCCGCTGAGCACGACGATGGCGGCGAGGGCGATCGTGCCGACGCCGAAGGAGACGAGCGCCGCCGGCAGGCTGCCGGTCCCGCGGCCGAGCCCGGCGTTGATCGGCGCCTGCAGCGCGATCAGGCCCCCCGCGAGGGCCGTCAGCAGGACCGCGAGGCCCTTATCCATGGGGCCTACTTCGCATCGAGCCAATCCTCGCCGACGCCGATGTCCACCTCGAGCGGCGGATCGAGCTGGTAAGCGGCGCACATCTCGTGCCGCACCAGCTCGGTCGCGCCCTCCATCTCCTCCGGCGGGCCCTCGAAGAGCAGCTCGTCGTGGATCTGCAGGACGAGGCGGGTCTCGCCCCCTGTCTCCGCCAGGGCGCTCTGGCAGCGCACCATCGCGACCTTGATGATGTCGGCGGCGGTGCCCTGGATGACCGTGTTCACCGCCAGGCGCTCGCCCAGTTTCCGGGTGTTCGGGTTGGCGGAACGCAGCTCGGGGATCGAGCGGCGGCGTCCCATCAGCGTCCGCACGTAGCCCTCCTCCTGGGCCCGCTCGACAACCTGCTCGCGGAAGGCACGCACTGCGGGGAAGCGCTCCAGGTAGCGGGCGACGAACTCCTCGCCCTCTTTGCGCGGGATGTTGAGCCGGTCGGCGAGGCCGAAGCCGGTCAGCCCGTAGACGATGCCGAAGTTGACCATCTTCGCCTTCGAGCGCTGGCCGACGTTGACCTCGTCACGGGAGATGTCGAAGACCTCGGCGGCGGTCGCCGCGTGGACGTCTTCGCCGGCGCGGAAGACCTCCTTCAGCACCTCCTCCTCGGCGACGTGGGCGAGCACGCGCAACTCGACCTGGCTGTAGTCGGCGGAGAGCAGGCGGGCGCCCGGCTCGGCGACGAAGCAGGCCCGCACCGGCCGGCCGATCTCGGTGCGGATCGGGATGTTCTGCAGGTTTGGGTTGGTGCTGGAGAGCCGGCCGGTCGTGGTCGAGGCCTGGTTGAAGGTGGTGTGGACGCGGCCGGTGGCGGGGTCGATCAGGTCGGGCAGCGAGTCGAGGTAGGTGTTCTTGAGCTTGGTCAGCTCACGCCACTGCTCGATCTTCTCGACGATCGGGTGCTCGTCGCGGATCTGGGCGAGGACGCGGGCGTCGGTCGAGAAGCCCGTTTTGCCGCGCCGTTTCCGCGACAGCCCGAGCTTCTCGAAGAGGACGCGGCCGACCTGCTGTGGCGAGCCGATCGTGAACTCCTCCTCGGCCAGCTCGAAGATCTCCTTCTCCAGGGTCTCGATCCGCTCGCCAAAGCCGGCGCCGACCTCGGCCAGCCGCTCGGCGTCGAGCTTCAGCCCCTCGCGCTCCATCGCGGCGAGGACGTGGACGAGCGGCAGCTCGACATCGCGCAGCAGCGGCACCAGCTCGAACTGCTCGAGTCGCGGGCGCTGCGCCTCGGTGAGGGCAGCGACGAGGCGTGCCTCTTCGGCCGGGTCGAGGCCGGCCTCGACCTCCTCGCCGAGCGCGAGCTGGCCGTCTTCCTCCGCATCGGCGCCCGCCTCGCCGGCGGCAGCGCCCTCGGCGAGGCCGATGCCGGCATCGGCGGCAAGCTCGGTCAGCTCGTAGGTGCGGCGCTGGGGCTCGAGCAGGTAGGCGGCCAGCATCGTGTCGTGGTCGAGCACTGGCTCGACCCCCTCGCGGGCGGCGGCGGCGAGCAGCCCATGGCGACCGCCGCCGAGCGACTTGAGGTCATGGGCGGCGACCGGGTGGTCGGTCAGGGCGACCGCCAGCTCGTCGAGAGTTCGACGAGCCGGCGAGGATCCGCTCGCCCTGGGCGGCGGCCCAGCGGTCGCCGGCGATCGCCAGCGCCACAGGTCCGGGCCCGAGGTCGGCGGGCGTCCCCTCCTCCACCTCGACCGCCAGCTCCTTCTCGACGCTGCGACCGGGAACGGCCTCGCCCTCGGGTAGCGCTTCTTCGAGCCGCTCCAATACCGCGCGCAGCTCGAACTCGCGCATGAAGTCGCGCAAGGCGCCGCGGTCGGGCTCGGAATCCATCGCCGCGGCGAGGTCGACGCCGGTCTCGATCTCGTACCGCAGCGTCGCCAGCTGCTTCGACATGCGCGCGTCGTCGGCGTGCTCGACCAGGTTCTGCTTGCGTTTGGCGCCGGAGATCTCATCGACGCTGGCCAGGACCCGCTCCAGCGTGCCGAACCGCTGCAACAGCTGGGTCGCGGTTTTCTCGCCGATCCCGGGGACGCCGGGAATGTTGTCGGAGGTGTCGCCGCGAAGGCCCATCAGGTCGGTGATCAGGTCCGGCGGCACGCCGTAGCGCTCCCGCACGGCGGCCTCGTCGTAGATCTTGGTCTCGGTGATCCCGCGCGAGGTGCTCATCACGCGGATCCCCGGGCCGACCAGCTGGTAGGCGTCGCGGTCGCCGGTGACGACCATCACGGCGATCCCCTCTTCGCGCGCCTGCCGGCTCAGCGAGGCGATCACGTCGTCGGCCTCGAAGCCATCGACCTTGACGTTTGTGTAGCCGAAGGCCTCGACCAGCGGCATCAGGTTCGGCCACTGCTCGCGCAGCAGATCGGGGCGCGGTTTGCGCCCGGCCTTGTAGAGGTCGTAGGTGACCTCGCGCCCCGACATGCCGGCGTCCCAGGCGACGACCACACCGGCGGGGCGATGCTCATCGATGATTTTCACCAGCATCGAGGCGAGCCCGTAGATCGCGTTGGTCGGCCGCCCGTCGCTGGTCCCGATCGACTCGGGCAGCGCAAAGAACGCCCGGTAGGCAAGCGAGTTGCCGTCGATCAGGAAGAGCTCTGGCTTCTCGGCTGGGTCAGGCGGACCGGGCGGCATCGGCGCCAACTCTAAGGCGCGGTCCCCGCCCTCGGGGGCGTTCGTTCCGACGAGGCCCTAAAGGGAGCCCCTCGCGGCCACCCACTCGCACGGCTGGCCGGTGACCCCGGCGATCAGGTCGAAGTCCTTGTCGTAGTGGAGCACGACCAGATCGGCGCGTGCGGCGGCCACCGCGATCATCGCGTCGGGCATCGAGGGGGCCCGATGCAGCGACCCACCCTTCTCGGCGAGCGCCTGGCAGATGTCCAGCGCCCGCTCCCAGTCGGAGCTGTCGAAGCGCGCCTGGTCGAGGGCCGCGAGGTCTTCGCGAAGAGCCTTGTACTCCTTGCCGTTGGAGGCGCTGTGCAGCAACTCCCACATGACTGGGCCGCAGGTCGCGATCTGGCCGGTCACGAGCCGGCGGCCAAAGCTCTCGCGCAGAGCCCGCGGCGCACTGGGGCGGCGCCCGTACGCCCAGGCGCTGGTGTCAGCCAAATAGGCAGCCATGCCTCAGTCGAGGTCGAAGGTCCTGGGCCGGCGCATCTCCTTGAGCCGCTCAGGGAAATCCTCTGGCAACTCGAACTGGGCCAGGCGATCGAGATGAGCCTGGCGGACGACCCGCTGAAGCGACTCCCGCACCGTGGCAGTCATGCCCTTGGTGCCCGCGGCCTGTTCGGCTTCCCGCAGGAGCCCTGGATCGACGATGAGCGAAGTACGCTTTCCCATCGGCATAAGATACCGCTTCATCGGCGGAAAAGTGCGTATGTGTTGTGTGGCAGTTTGCATATAGAGGTCTGCGCGCGGTGATCGCTTCCCCCTCCAAGTCCCCAGCGAGCAAAGTTCTCCCCCCTTCCGGCCGACCAACCCACGCAATGTCCGGCGAACGAATCTGATTCGATAGCCGCTATGGCGGTCAGCGCTCAGTACAGCGTCACGATCCGGGTCGAGCTCGACGCGCGGCAGGAGCCCCTGGGCAAACTGACCGCGGCGATCGCCGAGGCGGGCGGGCAACTGCAGGGCGTTGACCTCGTGCCGGGCGCCGGCGGCGAGGGCAAACGCGTGCGCGAGTTCACGATCGACGCCCAGGACCGCGAGCACTGGGAGCGGATCCTGCGTGGGATCGGCTCGACCCGCGGCGCCAAGGTGCTCGACTACGTTGACCGCACGATGCAGATGCACCGCGGCGGCAAGATCTCGGTCGAGAACAAGTACCCGCTGAAGACGCGCGACGACCTCTCGATGGCCTACACGCCGGGCGTCGCCCGCGTCTGCCAGGACATCGCCGCCGACCGCGCCAAGGCCTTCGAGTACACGATCAAGAAGAACACCGTCGCCGTCGTCTCCGACGGCAGCGCCGTGCTCGGCCTCGGCAACATCGGCCCCGAGGCGGCGATGCCGGTGATGGAGGGCAAGGCGATGCTGTTCAAGGAGTTCGCCCAGGTGGACGCCTTCCCGATCTGCCTCGACACCCAGGACGCCGAGGAGATCATCAAGGCGGTCGAACTGATCGCCCCGACCTTCGGCGGGATCAACCTCGAGGACATCTCCGCTCCGCGCTGCTTCGAGATCGAGGAGCGGCTGAAGAAGTCGCTCGATATCCCCGTCTTCCATGACGACCAGCACGGCACCGCGGTGGTCGTCATGGCGGCGCTGTTCAACGCGTTGAAGATCGTCGGCAAGCCGATCGAGCAGCTGCGCGTGCTCGTGGTCGGCCTCGGCGCCGCCGGGGTAGCGGTGACGAAGATGATGCTCGCCTCCGGAGTGACCCATGTGGTCGGTTGCGACCGCCAGGGCGCGCTCTCGACCGAGCGCGAGGACTACCAGTCCGGCGAGATGAGCGGAATCAAGCGCTGGTACGCAGAGAACTCGAACCCCGAGAAGCTCAGCGGCCAGCCCGCCGACGTGATCGAGGGCATGGACCTCTTCGTCGGCCTCTCCGGCCCCGGGATCATCTCCGCCGAGGCGCTGGACAAGATGAACGACGACGCGATCGTCTTCGCGATGGCCAATCCGACGCCCGAGGTGATGCCCGAGGACGCGGCTCCCTACGTGCGGATCATGGCCACCGGCCGTTCCGACTACCCGAACCAGATCAACAACGTGCTCTGCTTCCCCGGGATCTTCCGTGGCGCCCTCGACGCCGGCTCACCCAACATCACCGAGGAGATGAAGCTGGCGGCAGCTCGCGGCATCGCCGAAGTGGTCGAGGAGGACGACCTCTCCGAGGACTACGTGATCCCCAGCGTCTTCAACCGCGACGTCGCGCCCCTGGTGGCAAAAGCCGTCGTCGAGGAAGCCAAGCGTGAGGGCCTGGCCCGCTTCAGCGAGGAGACCGGCACCTTCTCCACGGTGGAGGTCGGTTGACTAGGTGAGGGTCTTGATCACCGGAGCGAGCGGCTTCATCGGCTCGGCGCTGTGCGACGCGCTGCTCGCCCGCGGTGACACGGTCGTCGGCCTCTCCCGCGACCCGCGGCGCGCCCGTTCCACAAACCCGAGCGTCGTCTGGCACGCCTGGGAGCCGACCCTGGAACGGCCGCCGGCGGCCGCGTTCGAGAACGTCGACGGGGTGATCAACCTCGAGGGCGAGAAGATCAACCAGCGCTGGACCGACGACGCCAAGCGGCGGATCATGGAGAGCCGCCGCAAAGGCACCCGCAACCTGATCGCCGCGCTCGCCGGCCTCGAGAAAAAGCCCAAGGTCCTCGTCAACCAGTCGGCGATCGGCTTCTACGGCGACCGCGGCGACGCCATGGTTGACGAGTCGGCCGAGTCGGGCGAGGGCTACGACGCGGAGGTGGTGCGCGAGTGGGAGACGGCGGCGGGCGAGGCGGAGGGCACTGGCGTGCGCCTTGTCATTGTCCGTACCGGGCACGTGCTCGATGCGAGCGGCGGCCTGCTCGGCGAGCTGCTGACGCCTTTCAAGCTGGGGCTGGGCGGGCCGATCGCCGGCGGGCGCCAGTACGTCTCCTGGATCCACATCGACGACGAGGTCGGGATCCTGCTCTGGGCGCTCGACAACGAGAAGGTGAGCGGTACGGTCAACTCGACCGCGCCCGACCCGGTCACCAACCGCGAGTTCTCCCACGCGATCGGCCGTGCCCTCGGCAGGCCGGCGTCGGTTCCGGTGCCGGGCTTCGTGCTCGACCTCAAATTCGGGAGCGAGTTCGGGAGGGTCTTGCGAGGGGGCCAGCGGGTGATGCCGCGGCGGGCGCTCGACCTCGGCTACGAGTTTCGGTACGCGGAGATCGACGGGGCGCTGAAGAACCTGCTGTAGGTGAGGGGGCGGGTGACCCCTCCCCGAAAGCCGTCGCGCAGCTGGTCGCTTGCCTGGGTTTGAAGCGCGGTTCCTTGAGCTTTCGTGGAGGGGTCACCCGCCCCTCTTCACGACAGCTATTCCAGAGCGGCATTGACCGATTCGCGCAGGGAGCCCGAGCTGCCAGCTTCATCCACGGCCTTGAGGAGCTTCTTCATCGCCGCGGTCCCCGAGGTTTGGGAGAGCTGGGCGATGCCGGCGGTTTCCAGGATCGGTTCGGAGAAGCGGGATGCGGCGCGGGTCGGTTCGCCTATGTAGCCGACGGCAGCTGCGTCCTCGGTCGCGCGGCGAGCATTGGCGCCGATCTGAGCGAGGTCGAGCTTCCGGGAGCTTTCAGCGCTTGGCAGGCAGGTGACCTGGATACGCACATCCCCAGCTTTCCCCCCACTCCCCGCAAGCTCCCGTTTCGCTTCGGCGCAGAGAGAGCCGGCGACGTAGACGCTCACGCTTGCGCCCGAGGCCACACCTTCACTCTGTCCACAACCAGCTATGACACCTGGGAGGAGCAGCAATGCGGCCAGCCCCTTCATGGGGTGTTGACGGGAGAGCGGGGTGACCCCTCCGCGAAGGCTCCGGGAACCGCGCTTCGAACCCATAGAGGCGACCCAGCTGCGCAACGGTCTTCGCGGAGGGGTCACCCCGCTCTCCCCCCCCCACTCACCCAAAGAAAACCTCAGCCTCTTCGTAGAGCTCCTTGGGAACCGTCTTCAGCTCAGCCGTAGCCTCACCGATCCGCACCAGCTCGATGTCGGTCCCGCGCAGCGCGGTCATCGTGCCCCATCCGCCGTTGTGGACAGCGTCGATCGCGTGCAGGCCGAAGCGGGTCGCGAGCACGCGGTCGAAGGCCGTCGGCGTGCCGCCGCGCTGCACGTGGCCGAGCACGGTCGCCCGCGTCTCCTTGCCCGTCCGCTGCTCGATCTCACCTTCGAGCCAGTGCGCGATACCGCCCAGGCGGACATGGCCGAAGGCGTCGAGGCCTTTGTCCTGGGCCTCGGGAATGCCGCCCTTGGGCTGCGCCCCCTCGGAGACGACGACGATCGGCGCGAAATGGGCCTCCAGGCGCCGACCGACCAGCTCGCACACCTGATCCAGGTCGAAAGGCTCCTCGGGGATGAGGATGACATTGGCGCCACCGGCAAGGCCGGCGTGGAAGGCGATCCAGCCGGCGTGGCGACCCATCACCTCGACGATCAGCACGCGGTGGTGGCTGTCGGCCGTGGTGTGGAGACGGTCGATTGCCTCCATCGCGATGTTGACCGCCGTGTCGAAGCCGAAGGTGTAGTCGGTGGCGCCGAGGTCGTTGTCGATCGTCTTCGGCACGCCGACCACACGCACGCCATGCTCCTCGTGCAGGCGGGCGGCGACGCCGAGCGTGTCCTCGCCGCCGATCGCGATCAGGCCCTCAACCCCGTCGCCGGCGATGTTCTCGACGATCCGCTCGGGCCCGCCGTCCTGCTTGAAGGGGTTGGTCCGTGACGAGCCGAGGATCGTGCCGCCGCGGGGCAGGATGCCACGCACCTCGGGCACGCCGAGTGGGCGACAGTCGCTCGTCAGCGGGCCGTGCCAGCCATCGCGGTAGCCGACGAACTCGTGATCGAGGTGTTCGACGCCCTTGCGGACGATCGCCCGGATCACCGCATTGAGCCCCGGACAGTCCCCCCCACCGGTAAGCACGCCGATCCGCATCGGCCCAGCTTAGAAAAGCTGGCGAGTTGACGGGCTGCGCGCTAAGTTGACCAAAACCGAAGGGAGCGAGGATGAGCGACGCGGTCGATCTGAAAGCGGTCAAAGAGGGTCAGCGGAAGACCTGGGCGGACGGCGACTTCGCGATGGTCGCGAGCCTGATCATGATCGTCGCCGAAGAGCTCGCCGAGGCGCTGGAGATCGTGCCGGGCGAGCGGGTGCTGGATGTCGCCTGCGGCAGCGGCAACGGAGCAATCGCCGCCGCCCGTCGCTCCTGGGGCAACGTCGTCGGAGCCGACTATGTTCCCGCGCTGCTCGAGCGAGGGCGTGAGCGCGCCGCCGCCGAGCGGCTCGACGTCGAGTTCGTCGAGGGCGATGCCGAGAGCCTGCCCTTCGGCGACGGCGAGTTCGACGTGGTGATGTCGATCTTCGGCGCGATGTTCGCCCCCGACCAGCAACAGACCGCGGCCGAGCTGCTGCGCGCCTGCAAGCCCGGCGGTCGGATCGGGATGGCCAACTGGGTCCCCGACAGCGGCATCGGCCGGATGTTCATGACCGTCGCCAAACACGCGCCGCCGCCGCCCGGCGTGCAGCCGCCGCTCCTCTGGGGAACCGAGGACCATCTCCGCGAGCTGTTCGGCGACGGCGTCTCCGACATGCGGATCGAACGCCGGAAATCGCGCCAGACCTTCCGTTCGGCCGACCACTGGCTGGACTTCTTCCGCACTTACTTCGGCCCGACCAAAACGGCCTTCGAGCGGGTTGGACCCGAGGGCGAGGCCGCGCTCGAGGCGGACCTGCGCGGCTTCCTCGAGGAGTCCAACACGGCCGGCAAGCGGGCGCTCGTGCTCGAACCGGAATACCTCCAGGTGCTGGCGACCCGGGCCTGAGCCGGCCGGGCCGTCAGGAACCGGTCGGCTTGAAGACCCGGAGCGTCGCGCCGATCAGCAGGACGCCGAAGAAGATCAAGCCGGCGACGCCGCCGCCCTGGCCGAGCCAGGCGTAGGCAACAGTCGTGGCGCCAAGGGCGAGAAAGAGGCTGACTACGAGTCCCATGCGGCCGGAATCCTAAACCAAGCGGCGGTCTTTTGGGCCGGTCCCGGTAGGGCTTCCACTTAACTTTTTCGATGGATTGTCGGTGGGCTGTCGCCTGGGGCCTACACCGAAAAAGTACAAGACGTTTCAGCCCTACCGGGACCGGCCCTGAGCGGAGAGCGCGGCGCGGGAGCTGTGCAGGAAGTCGGTGACCGCCGCGCCGGCGGATTCAGATGAGCCTGCCTCACCGGCGGCACGAACCAGGCGACTGCCGACGATGACGCCGTCGGCAATCTTGCCCACTTCGGCGACCTGCTCGGGGGTGCCGATGCCGAAGCCGACCGCGACCGGCACTTCGGCTTCGTCTTTGGTTGCCGCCACGAGCTCGGTGAGACCCTCGGGGAGCTGCTGCCGCTCTCCCGTCGTCCCCACGCTGGAGACGACGTAGACGAAGCCCTGCGCTGCCGCGCAGATCCGGGCACGGCGCTCAGCTGGAGTGGTCGGCGCCAGCAAGGGGACAAGCGCAAGCCCCTCGCCCGAAAGCGCCCCCCGCACTTCATTTGCCTCGTCGAGAGGCAGGTCGGGAACAATCGCGCCAGCTGCGCCCGCTCCAGCGGCGCGCCGAGCGAACTCAGCCGCCCCCCCGTGCGCGAGCACCATGTTCGAGTAGACCATCAGCACGACCGGGATCCGCTCGGACACCGAAGCGCAGATCTCAAGCGTGCTCTCCAGGGTCGCGCCGGCGGCCAGAGCCTCCGTTGCGGCCGCATGGATAGTCGGCCCATCGGCCAGCGGATCGGAAAAGGGCACCCCAAGCTCAATCAGATCGGCGCCGGCATCCACATAAGCCGCAGTTATCGCAAGCGAAGACTCCTGGTCAGGGAAGCCACCCATCATGTAGGGCATAAGGGCAGCCCGCCCATCCTCACCAGCTTCTCCAAAGGCCCGGGCGATCCGCTCCTCGCCAGTCGGAACCCCCGCGTCGGAAGGGTCCGGGGGGTGACTCGACGGAGCCTCCACGCTGTTGCTCCGTCGAGTCACCCCCCGGACCCTTTCCCACCGGTCAACGCCACGACCTCAGCCAAGTCCTTGTCGCCCCTGCCGCTCAGGCAGAGCACGTCGTAGCCGTCCCCCCCGCCGTTCTCCAGCAACCACGCAATCGCATGAGAGGACTCCAGCGCCGGAATGATCCCCTCGAGCCGCGCCAACTCACCGAAAGCAGCCAGAGCCGCCACGTCGGTGACAGCCGTATAGGTCGCCCGGCCGCTGTCGCGCAGCTGCGCGTGCTCGGGGCCAACCCCCGGATAGTCGAGGCCGGCCGAGACCGAGTGGGCCTCGAGGATCTGGCCCTCGTCGTCGGCGATCACCGCCGAGAGCGAGCCGTGTAGGACGCCGGTGCTCCCCGCGCTGAGCGAGGCGCCATGGCGGCCGCTCTCCAGGCCCTCACCCGCCGCCTCGACCCCGATCAACTCGACCTCGGCGTCGGCGATAAACGGCGTGAAGATGCCGATCGAGTTCGAGCCGCCGCCGACGCAGGCGATCACCCGGGACGGCAGGGTGCCCTCCGTGGCGAGGGCCTGCTCACGCGACTCGTCGCCGATCACCCGCTGCAGGTCGCGAACGAGCGCCGGGAACGGTGCCGGCCCGACCGCCGAGCCGATCACGTAGTGGGTCGTCTCGACGTTGGCGACCCAGTCGCGAATCGCGGCGCTGACGGCCTCCTTGAGCGTGCGCGCCCCGGCCTCGACCGGCGCGACCTCGGCCCCCAGCAGCTTCATCCGCTCGACGTTGGTCGCCTGGCGGCGGATGTCCTCGGTACCCATGTAGACGACGCACTCGAGCCCCGCCAGCGCGCACGCGGTCGCGGTCGCGACGCCGTGCTGGCCGGCGCCGGTCTCGGCGATGATCCGCGGCTTGCCCATCCGCTGCGCCAGCAGCACCTGGCCGACCGCGTTGTTGATCTTGTGCGCGCCGGTGTGGCAGAGATCCTCGCGCTTCAGATAGACCTTCCGCCCCGCCTTCTCGGAGAGCCGTTCGGCCAGATACAGCGGCGTCGGCCGGCCGACGAAGTCGCGCCGCAGCGACGCCAGGCGGACCCGAAAGTCCTCGTCGCCGCTCGCCGCCTCCCAGGCGGCGGTCAGCTCGTCGAGCGCCGGGATCAGCGTCTCGGGGACGTAGCGGCCGCCGTAGGGGCCGAATCTCTCCTCGGTGGCCGGGCTCATCCAGCGCCAACGCTAGCCGCTTGCGCCGCCTCGAAGAAGGCGGTCATCGCGGCGTGGTCCTTGCGGCCGGGCCCGGCCTCGACGCCGCTGGCGACATCGACCGCGTACGGGTGGGTGACGGCGATCGCCTCAGCCACGTTCTCCGGCCGCAGGCCGCCGGCGACGATCGCCGGTATCTCAGAGCGACGCTCACCCAACAAGCCCCAATCGAAGCTCTCGCCGGTGCCGCCAAACAGGCCTTTCGCACCCTTGTCGAAGAGATGGAAATCCGTCCGGAACGTCTCCGCCGCATGAATGTCGGCAGCGCTCGAAACATGAACCGCCTTGATCACCTTGACGCCGGTTTTGCGAGCCACCTCCCCGCAGAACGAGGGCCCCTCTTCCCCATTCAGCTGCACCATCGTCAACCCAGCATCCTCAACCGCCTTGGCCACCTCACCCAACTCCGGATTGACAAAAACACCAACAACCTCGCACTTGCGCCGAAAAGCAGCAGAAATCCGCACAGCCTCCTCGGGCGGACAAGCCCTCGGACTCTCAGCGAAGTGGATCAGCCCGACAGCCCAAGCCCCAAGCCGCACAGCCTCAGCCGCGTCATCGAGATTGGTGACCCCACAGATCTTCACGCGCATGCCCCCAGGGTACGGGAGCTACCGCAGCGGCAGCTCGGGCGGGTGGCGTCGGGGGAGGGTGTCCTCGCGGCAGCGGCGTCCTCTTTTTCGCCCCAACCGCAACCTCGGAAGGCCATCGGCGCCGCAGGCGAAAAACCCAGCAACGCGAGGACACCCTCCCCCGACGACAGGCCCCGCCCGCTACCGCGAAGGCACTTCTTCAGCCGAAGCGGGACGTACCCCAAGAGTCACGTCGATCGTCCGCGACTTCCCGTCCCGATCGACCGTAAGTTCCATCTTGTCCCCCGGCGAAGCCGCGTTGACCGCGTTGATCACTTCTTCCATCCCCGCGATCTTCTTGCCGTTGACTTCTGTGATCACGTCCCCGCCGAGCCTGAAGCTGGCCCCTTCGATCGTCGCCGAGGTGTCGCCACCCTTGATCCCCGCTTCGTCGGCCGGGCCACCCTTGACGACTTCGTTGACGAGCACACCCTGTTCCTCCGGCAGCTTCAGCGCCTTGGCCAGATCGGGAGTGATGCTGCCGCCGCTGATGCCGAGGTAGGCGTGCTTGATTTCGCCGTGATCCTCGATCTGCTGGACGACTTCGCGCGCCGTGTTGATCGGCACGGCGAAGCCGATGCCGACGTTGCCGTTGCCGCTGCCGCCGGTCTGGATCTGGGAGTTGATCCCGATCACCCTGCCTTCGGATTCGATCAGCGGGCCGCCGGAGTTACCGGGATTGATCGCGGCGTCGGTCTGGATCACGTGGGAGATCGAAAAGCCGTTCGGGGCCTGGATCTGGCGCTGCAGGGCCGAGACGATGCCGCTGGTGACGGTGCGGTCGAGGCCGAACGGGTTGCCGATCGCGACGACCGGTTCGCCCACCTCGACGTTCGAGGAATCGCCGAGGGCGAGGGGGTGGAGGCTTTCCGCCGGCGCGTCGACCTTGAGCAGCGCCACGTCCGTCGCCGGGTCGGTGCCGACGACTTCGGCCGTGTAGGTCTTGTCGGAGGAGCCGAGTTTGACCTCGACTTTGTCGGCGCCTTCGACCACGTGGTTGTTGGTGACGATGTGGCCTTCGGTGTCGATCAGGAAGCCCGACCCGGTCGCCACCCCGCCACCTTCCGGCTGGCCGAAGGGACTCAGTTCAGAGGATTCCCGCGGCTTCAGGTCAGAAGAGATGAATGCGACCCCCTGACCGTCGCGACGGTAGATCTGGTTGACCAGGTTGCCGCCTTCTTCCTTGGAGTTGACCGGGGCCGCCAGGGGCCGGGCGACCGTGACGGTCGAGCCACTGCTACCGGCATGGATCCAGCCGGCGGCGATCGCCACCCAACCGAAGGCCGCGACGACAACGCCGCCGAGAAGGGCAGAGCCGAATGAGCTACGGAGAAAGTTCTTCATCGGAGAGCGATGATCCGGAACGTCCCCAAAGTTCTTCTAAAAAGTGAAATTGGGGCCGGACTCAGGGCAGATGGTGCTCGCGGGTGCCTTCGTCGGCACCGGTCAGTTCCCGGGTGAGCGCCTCCGGCTCGGCGGCGCTCATCAGCGCCGAGCCGATCAGCACGGCGTTGACGCCGACCCGGTCCAACTCCTCCAGCTCGGCGGGGGTGGAGATCCCGCTCTCGGCGACGACGGTCTTCCCGGCCGGCACGTCGGGCATCAGCTCGTAGGTGGTGGAGACGTTGACCGTCCCCTCCTCGAGATTGCGATTGTTGATCCCGACCACGTCGGCGTCGAGCCGCAGCGCCCGCTCCAGCTCCTCCTCGTCGTGGACCTCGACCAGGCAGTCGAGGTCCAAGCCGCGCGCCCGCTCGTACATCTCACGCAGGTCGTCGTCGTCGAGCGCCCTGACGATCAAGAGCACCGCGTCGGCGCCGTTGACCGCCGCCTCGAAGAGCTGGTAGGGGTTGACGATGAAGTCCTTGCGCAGAATCGGCAGGCTGCAGGCGGCGCGGGCGGCGCGCAGATCCTCGAGCGAGCCGCCGAAGTGCAGTTCGTCGGTCAGCACCGAGAGCGCCGCCGCGCCGCCGCGCTCATAGGCGCCGACCTGGCCGGCGACGGTCGCCGTCGCTGAGATCTCCCCGGCGCTCGGCGAGCGCCGCTTGAACTCGGCGATCAGGGAAAGGCCGGGACGGACCAGGGCCTCGCTGAACGGCCGGTCATCGCCGCGGCCGGGAAGCCTCGACTCGAGTTCCGCCTGGGACGTATTGCTACGGCGTTCCTCCACCCCGGCCCGCGCCGCGGCGATCAGCTGCTCGATCATTCCCACGTGAAGGCCAAGCCTAGACGGCCAGCCGGGCGGTCGTTGCAACCAAGCGCTCGAGCAACTCCTCTGCCGCGCCGCTGTCGATCGCCGCAGCCGCCTTCTCGACGCCCTCGCCGAGGCTGTCCGCCAGGCCGCCGACGTAGATCGCGGCGCCCGCGTTGAGCACGGCCAGGTCGCGGTGGGGGCCGCTCTCGCCGGCCAGGATCGCGCGCGAAGTGGCGGCGTTCTCCTCGGGGCTGCCGCCGGCGACCTCCTCCAGCTCGGCGGTGCCGAGGCCGAATTCGCCCGGCTCGACGAACCACTCCTCGGTACGGCCCTCGGCGACCTCGATCACCCGCGTGCGGGCTGAGATCGAGAGCTCGTCGACCCCGTCCTCGGCGGCCACGACCATCGCCCGCACGCTGCCGAGGCCGAGCAGCGCCTCGGCGATCGTCTCCTGGTAGTGGCGGTCGGAGACGCCGAGCAGCTGGCGCTCGGCGCCGGCCGGGTTGGTCAACGGCCCGAGGAAGTTGAAGATCGTGCGCACGCCGAGCGCCTTGCGCACAGGCATGACGTGCGCCATCGCTGCGTGGTGCCGCGGGGCGAACATGAAGCCGAAGCCGACCTCGTCGATGCACTGCCCGACCCGCGGCGGGTCGAGCTCGATGTTCACCCCGAGCGCCTCCAGCAGGTCAGCCGAGCCACTGCGACTGCTGTTCGAGCGGTTGCCGTGCTTGGCGACGGCGCAGCCCGCGCCGGCAGCGACCAGCGCCGCGGTGGTCGAGACGTTGAACGTGGAAGGGCCCCCGCCGGTGCCGGCGGTATCGACCAGATCCTCACGCGAGGTCTCGACGGCGGCGGCAAGCGAGCGCATCGTCCGCGCCAGGCCGACCAGCTCGGGCACGGTCTCGCCCTTCGCCCGCAGGGCGATCAGGAAGGCGCCCGTCTGCACCTCGTCGGTCCGGCCCTCCATGATCTCGGCCAGCACGGCGGCGGCGTGATCGGTGGTCAGGTGGTCACCGGCGCAGACGGCGTCGATCGCCCGACTGACGATGTCGTTGGGCATCTCGGTCAATCCTCGCTGAGGAAGTTGGCCAGCAGGTGCTTGCCCTGCGGGGTGAGGACCGACTCGGGATGGAACTGGACGCCCTCGGCGGGCAGCTCGCGGTGACGGGCGCCCATCACGACGTCGCCGAGGCTGGCGCTCAGCTCGAGCTCGTCGGGCAGGTCGGGGTCGGCGACGAGCGAGTGGTAGCGACCGGCGACCAGGGGGCTTGGCACCCCCGCGAAGATCGTCCGCCCGTCGTGGCTGATCTCGGCGTCCTTGCCGTGGATCGGCTCGCCCTGCACGGTGCGGCCGCCGAACGCCTCGACCAGCGACTGGTGCCCGAGGCAGACGCCCAGCACGGGAGTGCCGGCTTCCGCGAAGCGGCGGATCGCCTCGACCGAGATACCCGCCTCGGCGGGCGTGCAGGGCCCTGGCGAGACGACGAGGCGATCGGCGCCGCGCTCGAGCAGCTCGCCGACCTCGGCGCGGTCGTTGCGGACGACCTCGATCTCCGCCCCCAGCTCGCCCAGGTACTGGACGAGGTTGTAGGTGAAGCTGTCGTAGTTGTCGATGACGAGGACTCGCATCGCTCTCCCTCAGGGCCAATCCGGCTGTTCGCAGGCCAGCTCGACCGCGCGGAAGACCGCCTTGGCCTTATTGACCGACTCGTTGTACTCGTAGGCCGGCTTGGCGTCGGCGACGGTGCCGCCGCCGGCCTGCACGTGGACCTGGCCGTCCTTGACGACGGCGGTGCGGATGTGGATCGCCGTGTCGAGGTCGCCGTTCCACGACAGGTAACCGATCGCGCCGCCGTAGGAGCAGCGCTTGACCGGCTCGAGCTCGTCGATGATCTGCATCGCCCGTACCTTCGGGGCGCCGGACAGGGTGCCCACCGGCAGGGCGGCGCGCATCACGTCCATCGCCGTCACCCCCTCGCGCAGCGTCCCGGAGACCTGGCTGACGATGTGGAGGACGTGCGAGTAGGTCTCGACGACCATCAGCTCGTCGACCTTGACCGAGCCGTACTCACAGACCCGGCCGAGGTCGTTGCGGCCGAGGTCGACCAGCATCACGTGCTCGGCCCGCTCCTTGGGGTCGTTGACGAGCTTCTCGGCGAGGCGGCGGTCCTCCTCCTCGTCGCCGCCGCGCGGGTAGGTGCCGGCGATCGGCCGCGTCTCCACCCGCCGCCCCTGCACCTTGACGAGCGGCTCGGGCGAGGCGCCGGCGATCTGGAAGTCGCCGAACTCGAGGAAGTACATATAGGGGGAGGGATTGACCGCGCGCAGACCGCGGTAGACCGAGAAGGCCTCGACCGGCGCCGGCGCGGAGAAGCGCTGCGAGGGGACGACCTGGAAGGCGTCGCCGGCGTGGACGTACTCGACGATCCGCGCGACCGCGGCTTCGAACTCCTCGCGCTCCATGCCGGAGACGAACCGCGGCGCCTCGGCGATCGCGGGGCTTGCCGGCACCGGCACGGCGCCGCGCAGGCTCTCGCGCACCTCGGCGATCGTCGCCACCGAGCGCTCGTAGGCGGCGTCGATCCCGCCCTCGTCGTCGGCGAAGGCGCAGGACATGATCGTCAGCTCGTGGCGCAGGTGGTCAAAGACGAGCAGGACGTCGGTGATCATCAGCGCCATGTCGGGCAGTCCGAGCGGGTCGGGGTTGGGCTCGGCGAGCGGCTCGACCGTGCGCACCAGGTCGTAGCCGAAGAAGCCGACGGCGCCGCCGGCGAAGGGCGGCAGGCCCTCGACCGGGGCGAGCCGGAAGCGGGCGAGGCTCTCGGCGACCGCCGCGTAGGGGTCCGGGGCGTCGCGATCGTCCCCGCCTGTCTCGCTCAGCGTCCCGTCGTTCCAGCGCAGCACCGAGCGGGGGCGGATGCCGACGAAGGAGTAGCGCCCCACCTGGCCCTGCTCGGCCGACTCGAGCAGGAAGCAGGGCGCCCCCTCGGGCTCGCCGGCGCGCAGCTTGAGAAAGGCGGAGACGGGCGTCTCGCAGTCGTCTACGAAGCGTGTGCGGACGGGGACGACATTGCCCTCGCGGGAGAGCGCCCGAGCCTCGTCGAGGCTGGGCTCGATCCGCAGCTCGGCGGTTTCAGCCGCGACGGCCATTGAGGACCTCCATCACGGCGGCCTGGGACACCTCGCGCGAGGCGAGCAGCACACTGAGGTGGTAGAGCAGGTCGGCGGCCTCTTCGGCGACACGCTCGTCGGACTCCTCGCGCGCCGCGCGCACGACCTCCTCGGCCTCCTCCTCGACCTTCTCCCCGGTCAGCTTGGGGTCATCGAGCAGCGTCACCGTATAGCTGCCCGCGGGCCGCTCGGCAGCCCGACTGCGCAGCGTCCGCTGCAGCGTCGCCAACGCCTCCGCCGCAACCGGCTCGGGCTCGCCGCCATCGAGCTCACGGTAGAAGCAGGACCGCTCGCCGGTATGGCAGGCAGGGCCCGTCGGCTCGACCAGAGCGACGATCGCGTCGCCATCGCAGTCGATCCGCAGCTGCTTCAGCTTCAACACGTGCCCGGACTCTTCCCCTTTGCGCCAGATCTTCCCCCGCGAGCGGCTGAAGAAGTGCACCTCGCCGCTCTCGATGGTCAGCCGCAGCGCCTCCTCGTTGGCATACGCCAGCGTCAGCACCTCACCGCTCGCAGCGTCCTGCGCCACGCACGGCACCAAGCCGCGGTCGTCGAATGTGACCAACTCGAACATCGGACAATCGTATGGCAGCGGCACGGGGCGAGTCTGACTAGAGCTTCACTACGCCGGGGCGGTCGGCAGACCCGCCTCCAGCGCCGCCTCGGCCAGGTCTCCGTCCCAGGTGATGAGGGTGACCGCGTTCTGGCCCAGGGCCAGCGCGGTGGCCAAGTGCACGGCGTCGTAGCCACGCAGCTCGAACTCTTCGGCCAAGCTGCCGGCACTGCGGGCGAGCGGCTCATCGACGCCGATCAGGGTCAGATCGGATACGAGGCCCTCGAAGTCGGCGAGCGCGCGGGCGTGCTCTTTCGTCCCCAGCCGACCGCTGCGCCGCGCCGCGGCCAGGGCGGCACGACCCTCGGGATAGATGAGCATGCTGGCGGCCGCTGCGTGGGAGGTGCCCCACAACTCGGATGCCAGCTCGGAGCCCTCCTCGACGATGACGAGCTTGACGAGCGCCGAGGTGTCGAAGTAGAGGATCAGCGGCGCTGCTCGGCGACGAGATCTGAAACCGGTCCCGTAGCCTTCACCCGCGCCCGGCGAGCCGAGCGTCGCCTCTGCGGCAGGCGCACCAGGCCGCGGTCGACGAGCTCAGACAGCGGATCGCGTGGCTCGGCAGCGCTGAGCCGGGCGACGGGCCGCCCTCTCCTAGTGACGAGCACCTCCTGGCCCTCTTCGACTCGCTGGAGGTACTCGCTGAGGCGATCATGCAGCTCCCGCACACCGACCTCTCCACCGTGGGCATGTAGCGTCATCTACACGACTTTAGCAGCTACATCTAACGGGGCCTACCGATCCCGCCGTGCACCCGACGAGAATCGAACTCGCGACCTCCGGCTTGACAGGCTTGCATCGGGTGGGCCGGGAAGGTACTCCTGGAGCCAATTAGAGCGTGGCTCAGGATCAAAGGGAAGGCGAAAGGGTAGGAGGCGCAAGGCGCTGACCGAACGATCTCGCGGGGTGGCCTTAGCTGTCGAAGGGGTCTAGCAACTCGACGCCGGTGGCTTCAACGTCGGCGACATTGCGGGCCACCTGGAGGATCCGGTCGCGATGTGCCTCGGTCAAGCGGGCGAGTCAGCCATCCAGAGCGGCGGCCGAGTCGGGGTCGCGGCGGCGCACACTCTCGACTCCGCGCCGGATCTCGTCAATCGTCAGGACGCTCAGGTAGATCTCTTGATCGGTGAGGCCGTCGAACCAGTTGGAGACGCCCGCCTCGGCCCGTTCCTCCTTGCGCAACTCGGAGATGACGTTGGCGTCGAGCAGGTGGCTCAAAGATCGACCGTACGGCCACGGTCCTCCGGTCGCTCAAAGTCCCGATCCTCCCCGACATTGGGCATTGTGAGCGAAAGCTCCTTGAGGGATGGAGCTGGCCCCTTGGGCCTCAGAGCCTCGCGCAAGATATGCCAATGCTCCTCCTCCGCTGAGCGGCCGTGGCGGGCGGCGCGGAACCTTCAGCTCGCGTACAACCTCGCCTTCAATGTCACAGACCAAGAGCTGTGCCATCTATCGGTGATAGCAGGGGAAAGGATAGGTCAGCCAGGCTCAGCGGCTCCGGCGACGGCTACTTTGCTCAAAGGTGCGCTTGTTGATCGCCGGCGTCGCTAGCCGAGCGAGCCGACCAGAGCGGACTAGCGCGCGACGGAGCTCGAAACGCATGTGACTAGAGGTCAAGCTTCGCCCTTGTCCCAAGACGGGTTCCAGAGGCCCAGACCCTTCAAGGTTCGGACCAGCCCCTTGGAACCGACAAAAGCCCGATACGAATCGTCTCCCGCTACCTGCTGCAGATACGTCCCGATCGCTTGCGGAGACGGTGACTTCCCTTTCGCATGCAACCGCTCCTCGACCTCTTCGATCAATTTGCCCACTTGATCGACGGTGAGCACACTGGCCGCGGTCCCATCCTCAGGAGCCAGCGCGCTCCCCTCAACCGGCCCATTGACAGCAGCCAGCGGCTCCACCAAGATGTGGCCCTGTCGAACCTCCGTGAGGGTCCACTCGCCGAGACTTTCGATCATCCCCTTCAGACGCTTTGGAGCTATGAAGGCCTCATAGGCCGAGTCGCCCAGATCCTCTTTCAGGGTGTCTCCGAGTACTTGAAGCGAGATCTCGCGATGCTGGCGCTTAACCCGCTCCGCGGCCGCCCGCACAATCTCGTGTTTGTCGGCCTCGCCCCCGCCGCCTTGCTGCGAACCGTTGCCCCCCTCCGCGTGGCGCGCGACCGGTCGGACCTCCGGCTTGTCGTCGATCCGCACAACTTCCCAGTCGCCCAAGTCTTCCAGCGCCTGTTTCGGGCCTCGGGACCCAACGAACTCTCCATATTTCGACGGCCCCAACCGCCCGCTCAACTCCCGTGCCAGCATCTGAACGGTCACACTCGGATGCTGGCGGCGAAGCTGCTCGTAGAGTTCGTGCGCCGCGGCCCGCGGCCCGCTCGCCGTGCCATCGTCGGCGGCGCCAATCGCTTCGTAGCTTCGACCCAGAGGCTGTGCCAGTCCGACGCGCTGATCTCCGGACTGACCGCTCACCACCAGCCACTGCTGATCTCGCAGGAAGGCTCGCAGCCCGACGACCCCGAGGCGGTTTTCCAAGGGCAGCCCGCCACGGAAGGCCTGCTTCAGGCGATCTTCGAGCTCTTCCGCCTTGACACTGCCGCGACCCTCCTTTGCGGATAGGTCTTCGAGGATCCGTGAGATCTCGTCTTGAACCAACCGCCCCAGACTCTCGGACCGGATGATGCGGCCTTCGTAGAGGGTCGCGTCGGGAAGCATCTGAACCTGTAGAGCTCGGTCCGCTCGTCGGTCGCGGCTCGGCAGGAATCGAACTACGGCGTTTCGGCGGACCTCGGTCGGCGACTCGGAGTGCAGGTCGGAGACCGAGAACTGAAGGACCTCTCCCCCCTGCCCGGAGATTCTGCCGAGGCCTTTGATTCGGTCGAAGTGAGAGACGAAGCCAACCTCCAACTCTTCCTCCCCATTTGCTGGCGCGGTCCCGCGACCGCTTCGCGTGGCAACGGCGCCGTTGACCCTTTCCTCGATCTTGATGCCGTCCAAGACACTGACCATCCGCCGCACGCTGTCTTCATTGATCAGAGTTGAACTGCCAACACCGGCCGTAGCGAGCACGCGCTCTTCGATCCAGCGAAGCCTTACGGCGGGGGAACGGTCGAGGGCTGCCTTGGCGAAGGACTGGACCAACTCCCGAACGCGGCTCGCGCGCAGGCTCTTGGCCCGCTCGCGCTGCACCTCCTCGTAGTTCGCGTCCCGTGGCCTCGAGATGAACATCGGCATAGCGAGCGGCTCGCCGCCCCGCGTGATCGCCTCCTCGACGTGGCCTCGCTGCACGTCCCACGCACGCAGGCCGGAGGGACGAAACCCGATGAAGAAGTTCACCGGGGTGTTCTCGTCGGCCTCTGACATGAACCCGCCTACGCCGGGCACGAAGAAGGCCTGAACGTGGGAATCACCGATCAAGACGTTTCCTGAGCTGTAGCCGTTGATGAAGTCGATGGCGCCGTTGACCCGCCGCAACATGCTCGTGTCGTGCCAGAAACGTTGCTGACGGTTCCATTCCCCGAGGTCAGACTCGGTCACCAGTGGACACCAGCCCGGATCCTTGGACAACCAGATGTGCGAATGGTCCACTCGCCCGGTGCTGCGCTCCGAGCACTCTTCCTGGGCGCTCCGAAAAGTGTCGGTGTCCTCACTGCGCTCCGTCAGCCAGAGCAGGAAGTGGAGTACATACCGGTAGTAGGCCGCGCGCCAGGAGGGAAGGCGCGACGACCACAGCTCAAGGTTGCCGAGCGCCCGCTCTACATCGAAGTCCGGTAGCAGCTTCGAGGCTTCGAACCAAAGTCTGTAGTCCTCCTCCCGCGCGGTCGCACGACCGAGGTTGGATTCGGACAGGGAGACGATCCGCCACAGCTCCGGTGGGTTGAGCGCGCGCCAGCTGCGATTTGCCCGCACCAGATACGCCTGTGCCAGCGCCCGGCGAGAGAACGGCGTCGAGTTACCGCGGCTGTCCCCGTCCTCCCAGAGTTCGATGACGGCATCCAGGTCGCCGTAAAGCCGAAAGACATCCGCTTCGCACCGCTGTAGGTAGTCGTTCTTGGGTTCGAGCGTTCCGTACAGCTGCGAAGCGTCTTCGAGCAGCGTGTTGGCGATCGTAATCTGCTCGAGGGCCCACTCGCTCGCCCCCGCTGGCAGGTTGGCGATGCTGTCGACGGCCGCCGCCCTCTGCAGGTGCTGGGCGGCATCAAGGATCGTCTGAACGTGAGTGGTGTAGCCGTAGATGTCGTCGGGGGCCAGCGACCGTGACTCCCGGAAGCAATCGACGGTTCTCTCGAACCGGCGCTCGATCACCGACATCATCGCTTCGGGCCCCTGCCCCCTCGCCGTTTTCAACCCCTCTTTCAAGCGGGCGCGCCGAGCCAACCCGAGCGTGTGGTAGTGCAGCGGGTCTCGCGGAGCCAGCGAGATCGCATGTTCGAGGTTCTGTTCGGCGACGTCGTAGTCCCGCTTCAACCGGTGAATCTGGTGCCGGCCCAGGTGGTTCCAAAAATGTGACTCGTCCGGGAGGACGTTGGTCAACTCCCTCAGAACGCCATGCCCGATCGAGACATCGATCGCGTCGAGATCTTCGATTACGCCGGCGAAGGCGACGCGGTCTTCCATCTCGTCGGTCGGTTCCCGGTCGATGAATATCTGTCGGAGGAGCGTGCGAATGGGGTCGCCTGCGGTGTCCCCCACCGCCGCGACGTCTTCGATGAAATCGAGCGCGACATGCTGGAGGTGCTCCCGCCATTCCTCTGCTCCGGTCAGGCGAATCAGAAGCTCTTCGGCCAACAGCGGGTGCGCAATTTGATAGCGGCCGGCTCGGTGGACGACGAGTGCGGCCGCCGAGCCGAGCAGATCCTCGATGGTCATCTGGTCGCTGGCGGAGTCTTGCCGGAAGAGCCGGTGGATCAGCCCCAACTGAAGCCCAGTGTTCGAGTAAAGGGTGACGAATGCGAGGTGCGCGAGGATGTCGCGCGCTCGACCGGCCACCTCGCGGAGGTAGTGACTGACGTAGTCGCCCAGCTTCGTGAAGTCCCGCTGAAAGGTGGTGAGCCCGTAGAAGAACGGCGTCCGATACCGCTCGAAGGGAGGCGCCGACAGCAGCTGCAGCTCGGCAATCCGGTCAGGGTCCTCGGTCAACTGGCGGAAGCGCGAGAGGAACTGACCAGCCTCTTGGTCGCTCAACGGGTCGGTAACGGAGAGCCCGTTGCTGCGGGGGGAGAGCGAGCGGCGAATGTAGAGCAGCGTGATCCGCGCCCGGTGCGAGGCAAGCTCTCGATAAAGCTGCTCCCGGTTGGCCTCCGGGAGGTCGGCCGCCTCGGCGACGAGAAGGACTGGGCTTTCCGTCAGGACGAAAAGACGGTGAAGCCGCTCGGCCAGCTTGCGGACCCGCTCGCGGTCTACCGCCTGACCGCGACGGAGAACGGCGACCGGGAAACGACCGTGCACGTCCCACGCCGCCCGCAAGGCCGCGGTCGTCCCCCCGGCCCCGGGGCGATGCTCGAGGACGACGGTATGAGTGCGATGCTGCTCCAGCGAGCTGAGAACCTCCTGGTTCAGCTCCGATCCGACCTCCCTGGGTACGTCACGTTCCTCCGCGAGGTCGCTCCAGAGAACCTGGCCTCCGCGCCAGAAGGCGTCGTTCTCCTGCTCCTCCTCCCCCCCTTCCGTGTCGATCCGATCATGGAGCACCTCGAAGTACTCCCGCATGATCTGTAGGACATCTTGCTCGACCACCACCGTCCCATCCGGTCCCGAGGGAAGCCGGACGTGGGTGGCGGTTTCCTCGGCGCCGTAGACAGTCGCGAGCTGTCGGACGAAGCTGGTGGCGGCGATCGGGTGGTGGAAAAGCGGGACGGCTCGGCGGACGCGGGCGTCGCTGACCACGTGCAGCGCCGCTCGCTCCCCCCAGACCTCGTCCGCAGCTTCGAGCACCTGTACGAGCCGATCGGCGTCTCCAGCCGCGTCGTCCGCATCGTACTGCCCCGCCAGCGTGAGGACGAAGACGGGACTGTCGCCGGTCCGTTGCCGAAGCTCTTCGAAGAGGCCGCGGACGTGTCGGAGCTTGGTCCTGCGCCAGGTCCGATAGTTGACCGCGGGCTCGCGCCGCAAACGCCACCCGGCACTCATCAGCCACGCGGCTCCCCGCTTGTCGTCCGATACCGGCGGATCTTCGCTGAAAACATGTACCGCCCGCGACGAGGCCAGTACCGGCTCGGCGTGGCTGTGGAGACCGTCGGTGTCGGAGCTGGGATCAAGGTTGACGACCGCGCTGAGAGGGAGGCTGCCAAGCGCGCCTAGGCTGGTGTCGTTGCCGATTCGCTCGGCGATCAGGACATAGGTCCAGTCACGGCGGGCGAAGTGGCCAGCGTCGCCCCAAAGACCTTGCCAGACCTCGAGGTCCGTGCCTTCCAGGGGCTTGTCCGCAAGGTCGAGATCGCCATCGCCGCCACCTTCAGCCGCTGCCGAGACCGCTGGATCGCCGTCGAGTCCCTCGAGATGAGTGACGTACCAACCCGCATAGAAGAGCGCCACCTTGGATTTGCGCTGTTCGGGAAATCGCCGTGCCCAGCGGAGCGCCTCAGCGATGCGAGCGATGATCATCTGCCGCTCAAGGTCGTCGGCCCTGCCGGCGGTGGTGGCCCCGAACTCGGTAAGCGCCGCCCGCGTGTTCCGCATGAACTCAGCCAGCCACTGGAGGTCGTCCGGAATGAGATGGCTGTGCGTGGGATCCTCGGCGTGGCTCAGGCAGGAGGCGAGACTAGGACCGGTGAGGTGGTCGTAGAAGTCGCAGATGATGCTGAGCTCCAGGTAGGCGATGTCCTGGCCGAAGTAGCCCTCTCCCGCGCGGTCGAAGTCGATCAGCCAGAAGTCGTCGCCGTCCGGCGACGACTCGACCGGAAGGATCAGGTTGCCCGTGTGCAAATCGCCATGCCGGAAAGCGCGTACGAACCTCTCCTGGGCGGGCCGGCCGAGCAGCCGCGCGGGCGAGAGGAACGTGTGACGGTGTTCGGTCCGGGAATCCGTCACGCCGTAGAAATCGTCTGCCAGCCGCAGGGCCTCTTCAGCCTGGTCCACACCCAGTGCCTCGTGGATGAAGTCGCGCACGGAGCCGGTGGTGACATCCGAGAGATCCGTCCAAGCAACCGTAAGCTCCTGGACCAGCCTCTTGGCAAAGGTCTGCAACGGCTCCGAGCGACGCCGGGTGGGTGCAGTGTACCGGCGCAGGCTCCCACCGGCGATCTCGAGCAGAATGGCTGAGCCGGAGGCTTTGGCTTCCTCAGCCGTGACCCCACTCCAGTGCCGCAGCACGCGCGGCACGTGCTTCTCGGCAAAGTCGCCGAAGTCCGCCGCCCGCGCCTCTCCGCTGCGACTCTCCCGGGGCCGACCGTCCCCCGTCGCCACCTTCAGGATATGAACACCGCCGAGTTCCCCCGCCGCCTCGCCGCTGATGTCGGCCGACAGTAGAGCCGCCCCCGAAAGACCCGACGCCATGGGCGAGACATGGATCTCCGCTTCAGGCGCCCACTCCGCCAGTGCATGCTCGGCGATGCTCGCCAGCGCGGACTCCAGTTGACTGTTGCTGAAGTGAATCAATAGGCCACGAGCAATATATGAGACTAATGGCGTTCAAGGCTTTTCGGGCTCTCCCGACGTTTTCGTGGGTCACGTAAGCAGGTGAGGAAAGGGCGCACGCCACTCCGCCCCTAGGTCTCCGGCTTCTCGAAGGCTGAAAATCGAAAGGGACGGCAACGACCTCGCGGAACACCTCGGAATCACCTGGAAGAGCGCGGAACGTGAATCGAGGCGCGAGCCGGGCATTCGGCTCTGGCATGGGAAGAACCCGGTCTCCCCTGGAACCCTGCGGAATGCGCCCGACGAGAATCGAACTCGCGACCTTCGGCTTGAAAGACTGACGATTGTCCGGGCGAGGGCGGCCTCATCCCCTCCCCCCAATCCGGGCAAGGGCGTCCCACCCCCTCGCTACTCGATGCCCAGGCGATCCAAGAGCCCCTCGTCCCTTCGCCAGTGGCTGCGGACCCGGACCTTGAGGTCGAGGTGGACCTTTGCGCCCAGCTCGGCCTCCAGTGAGCTGCGGGCCGCGGTCCCGACCTCGCCTATCTTCTTGCCGCCCTTGCCGATCAGGATGCCCTTCTGGGACTCGGTCTCGGCCCAGATCTCGGCGCGCACGGTGATCAGCCCGTCATCGCGCCGTTCGATCTCCTTGACCTGCACCTCGACCGAGTGCGGGATCTCGTCGCGGGTCCGGTTGAGAACCTGCTCGCGGATCAGCTCGGCCAGCATCGTCTCGCCCGACTGGTCGCTGTGGTCCTCGGGCGGGTAGAGGTAGGGGCCCTCGGGGACGAGCTCGGCGAGGCGTTGCATCAGGGCGTCGAGGCCCTTGCCGCCGCGGGCGCTGATCGGGAATACCTCGTCGACGCCCTCCAGCTCGGCGGCCTCGGATAGCACCGGCACCAGCTGGTTGGGCCCGACCGTGTCGATCTTGTTGACCGCGCAGATCGTCGGCAGCTTGCTGTTCGCCTCGACGAGGGCACGGGCGATGAAGCGGTCGCCGGCGCCGATCCCCTCCTGCCCGTTGACGACCAGCAGGGCAAGGTCGGAGTCGGCCAGCTCGCGCTCGACCCGGTGCTGCATTCGCTCGGTCAGCACGTCGCGGGGCTTCTGCACCCCGGGGAGATCGACGAGGACGAGCTGGTATCCCGCCTCGACGTCGGTGGCGATGCCGCGGATCGCCCGGCGCGTCGTCTGCGGGCGCATCGAGACGATCGCGACGCGGCTGCCGACGAGCGCGTTGACCAGGGTCGACTTGCCGACGTTGGGTCGCCCGGCGAGGCCGACGAAGCCGGCCCGGGTCATCTCAACCCCGCCATCACTCGGCCCTGCAAGGCGAGCATCTCGCCCTTGTCGCTCTCGTGGTCCATTCCGCAGAGGTGCAGAGTGCCGTGGACGGCCGCCTCGACGACGTCCGTGCAGTGCTCGGGGCAGATCGTGACGTCGCCGAGCTCGCGTGGGCCCGCGGTCGGCCCGGCGCCGTCGAGCGGGAAGGCGAGCACGTCGGTCGGGGCGTCCTTGCCGCGGTGAACCCGGTTGAGCTCGCGGATCCGAGCGGCGTCGACCAGCTCGACGGCGACGTGCCCGTCGGCGACGCCCGCCGCCGCCAGCGCCGCCGCGACCGCGTCGCGCAGCTCGGCCGGCACGTCGGCGAGGTCAACCCCCATCCGCCGCGGGCGGCTGCCCGCCCTGGGTGCGCTCGGCGTGCTCGCCGTAGGCGGCGACGATCCGCTGCACCAGCTTGTGGCGGACGACGTCCTCGCCGCCGAAGCGGACGAAGGAGATGTCCTGGACCTCGCTGAGGATGTCGCGGACGACGACGAGGCCAGAGCGCTGGTCGGTCGGCAGGTCGATCTGGGTGACGTCCCCGGTGACGACCATGCGCGAGTTGAAGCCGAGCCGGGTGAGGAACATCTTCATCTGCTCGGGGCTGGTGTTCTGCGCCTCGTCGAGGATCACGAAGGAGTCGTTCAACGTCCTTCCACGCATGAACGCCAGCGGCGCCACCTCGATCACGCCGCGCTCGAAGTAGCCGTTGACGCGGTCGGGATCGAGCATGTCGAAGAGCGCGTCGAAAAGGGGCCGCAGGTAGGGGTCGACCTTGGCCTGGATGTCGCCGGGCAGGAAGCCGAGCCGCTCGCCGGCCTCGACAGCCGGCCGGGTGAGGATGATCCGCTGCACTTCCTTCTCGGCAAGGGCATGTGCGGCCATAGCCACGGCGAGGAACGTCTTGCCGGTGCCGGCGGGGCCGATGCCGAAGGTGATCGTCTGTCGGCGGATCGAGTCGACGTAGCGTTTCTGGTTGAGCGTCTTCGGCGCCACCCTGGTGTTGCGGTGCCGCCAGACGACGTCCTCGAGGATCTCGGCCGGGCTCTCGTCGGCGTCGAGCGCGCCGGTCACCGCTTCGATCGTCCCGGGTGCGACCTCGTGCCCCTGCTCGATCAGGTCGACCAGCTCGTCGACCACGGTCGCCGCTGTCTGCACGTCGGTCGAGTCGCCGTCGAGGGTGAGGACGTTGCCGCGCAGATGGAAGTCGCAGTCGAGGCGGCCGCGCAGGGCGCGCAGGACGGCGTCCTCGGAGCCGGCCAGCTCGGCGGCCACGCTGTTGTCGAGGGTCAGCTGCCTACGAGCCAAGTTTCTCTCGCACCGCCGCGCTGACCCGCTTGCCGTCGGCCCGCCCGCCGAGCTTCGGCATCAGCGCCGACATCACCTGCCCCATCTGTTTCTGCTCGGTGGCGCCGGTCTCGGCGATCGCCGCCTCGACAAGCTCGGTCAGCTCCCCGTCGGACAGCTGCGCCGGCAGATAGGCCTCGATCAGCTCGGCCTCGAAGCGCTCGGCGCTCTCCTGCTCGGCGCGGTCGGCCTTGCCATAGGCCTCGGCGGCCTCGAGCCGTTTCTTGCGCTCGCGCTGCAGGACCGCGACCTCGTCGCCATTGCCCAGCTTGGCGTCCTGCTGCAGCGAGTCGACGATCATCCGCAACGCTGCGGCACGCTCGCGCTCGCCGGCTTTCATAGCCGTGCGCACGTCCGCCTGAACCTGCTCCAGAACGCTCATCTGCCTAAGGGTAGTCGGCGGCGTCTGGCGCCACGGCCAGGCCCTTCGAGACGAGGTCGGCGATGTCCGCGCTGACCAGGGTCCAGCCGTGGCGGCGGGCGGCGGCGACGTAGGCCGCGTCGTAGGCCGTGAGACCGTGCTCGGCCGCGATCTCCAGCGCCGATTCGATCAGATCGGAATCTACGGTCAGGATGCCCTCCCGGCATCGCCTCACGATCAACTTGGTCAGGGCGCGGCCCTCGTCGGGCCGACCCTTCTTCGGGCCCAAGGCATTGGCCACCTCGTAAAGCGTCAGGTCCAAGGCCGCGAGCGGACGCTCGACATCGGCGACCAGTGCGCTCGCAGGTTCGTGGTACTTGTCGAAGGGGTCGGCGATCGCGACCCACACGCTGGCGTCCACCAGGCGCATGGTCAGTGCGATTCGCGGTCTTCGCGGATCAACCGAGCCGCGTCCCCCCCGAGCCCCTCGGGAACCAAGGCCTTCGCCAGGAGCGCTTCGACCTCGTCGCGTTCCGCCGCCTGGCTCCCCTCGAGCTCGCGCTCGGCGAGGCGGCGCAGGAAGCCGCTGCGCGTCTCCCGGTTGGCACGCGCCAGGGCATCGAGCCGGTCGAGCAGGTTGTCGGGCATTGAGATCATCACCTTGGCCACGGGATGAGTATATACGGTATTGCCGGATGTAATTGTCGTCGTCATGGAGGGAACGCTTGCAGGCCGAGACGCACACGTGGGTGGAGAAGGAGCCAAATCTGAAGATTCTTTGCCGCGAATCGTCAGCAAAGCCCGGAGATGTCGACATGCTCGACGTCTCCAAGGGGCATCTGCAAAAAGCGCGTGCCGAGCTCGCGGAACGACTCGACCTCGCCGCTGCAGAGGAAGCGGTACTCGCCTTCGCCGTCGCGTGAGCGGGCCAATCCGGCGGACCCGAGCGTTCGCTGGACGGCCGCGGCCACCGCGTGGCCGCCGCTGACCAGCCGCACGTCGCGGCCGAGGATGCGCTGCAGCATCGGCGCGACCAGCGGATAGTGGGTGCAACCGAGGATCAGGGTGTCGATCTCGGCCCGCCTCAGCGGCGCGCAGTAGGCCCGGGCCATCTCGAGCACGCCCTGGTCGAAGGGGGAGCCGTCCTGGATGAAGGGGGCGAGGTCGGGAGCCTCCACTTCGGTCACCTCGAGCGCCCGCCCTTGGCTTTCCAGGGAGCGGCGGTAGGCGCCGCTCTCGACCGTGTTCGGGGTCGCCAGCACCCCGACCCGGCCGCTGTCGGTGATCGCCGCGGCGATCTCGGCCTGCGGCTCTACCACCGGGACCACCTCCACCCCACGCTCCGCCGCGACTTCGCGCGCCACTCCCTCGCCGATCGAGGTCGCCGTGTTGCAGGCGATCACCAGCAGCTTCGCCCCGCCCTCCAGCAGCAGCGTCGCTATCTCGCGGATCCGCTCGCGCAAACGCTCGGGGTCGCGCGTCCCGTAGGGGAACATCGCCGTGTCGCCGAGATAGACGAAGTCCTCCTCCGGCAGCGAGACCAGGCACTCGTGCAGCACCGTGAGCCCGCCGACCCCGGAGTCGAACATCGCGATCGGCTGCGAGGGATTTAGAGGAATGGTTTGTACGCCATGAAGAAGATCGTCACCACGACGATCAGCCCGGCGAGCGTGCCGACTTTGCCGATCCGGTCGCCGAGCGCTTCGAACTCATCGCTGAGCGTGTCGCCCGCCTGGAGGTCTCGCTCAGCCAGCGCTTTTGCCTCACGGACCTTCGGCTGGAAGAACGCGTGCTGCAGGCCGAAGAGAACGATGATCGCGAGGAAGCCAATGCTGACAAACGCATCGCTCGTTTCCCAAGGCCCGTCGGCGAGCAGGTAGATCCCAGCCAGCAGGAGGACGATCATCCCCGGGTTGACCAAGTACCTGTCGACCTTCTGAATCCCAGCCAGAATCGCCGGCGTCGCCCGCGGATGCTGCGGCACAACCGAGAAGAAGAACGCGTAACCAAAGGTCGGGCCAAAGGCAAGCACGACCGCAAGGATGTGCAGGAACAGCGCAATCTTGTAGCCCGGATCCACAATCGTCGCCAGCATCAAAGGAAACATATCCGCTAGCGGCGACGGAGCAGCAACGCGGCCCAATCGCCCTGCTGACGACGCTCAACCTCGTCAAGCTCGACCGCAGCGAAGAGTTCAGCGGTCTCATCCAGCTCGGCTGGAAGGAGCCCAGAGCAGACGATGACCTGGGGAGTCGGGGGAGGACTCGCCGGAGCCTCCATGCTGTTGCTCCGCCGAGTCCTCCCCCGACTCCCTCCCTCGCCTTCCCGGATCTGACTGGCGACAGCATTCAGGACCGGCGCGGTCAGGTTTGCCACCACGGTCGGTGCGAGGTCGGGAAGGCCCTCGCGTAGGTTGAGCTTCTCCAGCTCGACGGTGACATCGTTGGCTGCGGCGTTCTCGGCAGCTGCTTCGATCGAGGCTTGCTCATGGTCGAAAGCTGAAACGGGGTCCCAGCCGAGCTTAGCGGCGGCGATTGCGAGGACGCCTGAGCCGGTGCCGAGATCAGTCAGGGGGCCCTGGGCTTCCCCAGCCTGCTCAAGTTCAAGCAGCAGTTCGAGGCAGAGGCGGGTGGTCGGGTGGGCGCCGGTGCCGAAGGCTTGGCCCGGGTCGACGACGAGGTCGATCGCACCCTCGCGCGGCTCCTCCCATGAGGGTCGCAGCCAGAGCCGCTCGCCGACCAGCAGCGGCTTGTGGAAATCCTGCCAGCGGTCGGCCCAGTCGTCGGGAACCGTGGTTGCGACCAGCTCGACCAGGCCGTCACCCGCCGCGACCTCGATCTCGCCCAGCTCCGGCAGCTCGCCCTCGCCGCCGTAGATCGCGTACTCGACGTAGCCGGGACCACGCTCCTCCTCCACCCCGTTCGGGGCCAGGACGGTCAGCTCGGCCAGCACCTGCTCGGCCAGCTCGGGAACGCAGCGGACCGCCAGCCGGATCAACCGAAGGCTCTGCGGACGCGCGAGAAAAAGCTTCCCTCGTCGCCGTGCCGCGAGCGCAGGTTGCGGGCCTCCATCGTCTCACCCAGCCGCTCCACCATCTCGCGCTGCTCCTCCGAGAGCTGCTCGGGGACGATCACCTGTACCGCGATAACCATGTCGCCAGGCGGGCCGCCGTTGGCGCCCGGCATGCCGTGCCCGCGCAGGGCGAACTGACTGCCGGGCTGGATGCCGGCGGGAAGCTCGATCTCGCGCTCGCCCTCGTGGCTCGGGACCTTGATCTTGGTCCCCAGCATCGCGTCGATCGCCGAGATCTCGACTTGGTGGATCAGATCCTGGCCGCGCATCGGCCCGCGTCGCACCTCGAAGCCGAAACTGCCGTTGAAGAAGGCCTGAAAGATGTCCTCGACCGAGCCGAAGCCGCCGGGCGCGGCGCCGGCGCCGCGCAGACCCTCGTGGCCATAGGCATCGTAGGCACGGCGCCTCTCGGAGTCCGACAGCACCTCGTAGGCTTCCGCGGCCGCCTTGAACTTCTCCTCCGCCTCGGGGTCGTGATCGTTGACGTCCGGGTGCAGCTCGCGGGCGAGACGGCGGAAGGCGGTCTTCACCTCGGCTTTGTCAGCGTCGCGGGGTAGGCCCAGGATCTCGTAGTAGTCGCCGGGCATCAGCCGTAGACCGACTCGCAGTAGCGCGACAGCTCCCGCGCCGCGCCGCGCACCGAGACGATCGCGGTCGCGTAGTCCATCCGAAGCGGGCCGACGACGCCGACCGAGCCGAGATTTCGGTGAGCCAGGCCGTAGTTGGCGCCGACGACGCTGACCGAGCGCAACTCCGGCTGCGGGTTCTCGCCGCCGATCCAGAGGAAGACCGAACGCTCCTCGAGGGCGGAGCGCAGCATCCCGAGCACGCCGGCGCGGCGCTCCAGCGCCGTCATCAGCCGGTCGGCGCGGGGCAGGTCGCCACGGTGGTCGTCAGAGAGGAGCCGTGAGGCGCCCTCCATGTAGAGGCTGTCGCCGGTTTCCTGCTCGAGTCCGGTGAAGGCCGGGCCGAGCGTGGCGAGGAAGCGCGACTCGGCCGGCCCCAGGTCGGGGTCGGCCAGGCGGTTGGCGATCATCCGCGCGCCGACGCCCATCCCGGCAAGGGACTCGTTGAGGTAGCTGGAGGCCCACTCGACCAGGCCCGGATCGACCGGCCCGTCGAAGTCGAAGACGCGCTTGGCGATGGCGCCGGTCGAGGCGATCGCGATCGCCATCACCTTGGTCGGCTGCAGGCGCAGGACCTCGACCCGGTGGATCGTCGCCGTGGCCGGAGCCGGCGCCGTGGCGAGTGCCATCAGGTCGGTCATCTGGGCAAGCGCCGCCGTCGTCTCCCGCATCGCCTCGTCGACCTCGCGGCGCAGCCGTGAGAGCTCCAGCTCGACCCCGGGGTCGGCCTTCGGCACGCCAGACTCGATCAGCCGGTTGACGTAGTAGCGGTACCCGACCTCAGTAGGAACCCGCCCCGCCGAAGTATGCGGATGGTTCAGATACCCAGCCGCCTCAAGCCCCGCCAACTCCGCCCGCACGGTCGAAGGTCCCCACGTGACCTCTCCACTCTCAGCGATCAGCTTCGACGCCACCGGCTTGCCCGACGCGAGGTACGCATCGACCACCAGCCGAAGAATCAACTCTTGCCTCTGAGAGAGCATCGCCAGTGGAGTCTAAAGAGGGCGGCGGGGTGCCCCTCTCGCGCAGCGGCGTCCTCTTTTTCGCCCCAACAACGATCTCGGACGGCCCTCGGCGCTACGGGCGAAAAACCCAGCAAGCGGGAGGGGCACCCCGCCGCCCTCCTACGCTCCTAGAGTTCTACTTCCGCCTCGGCATTGCGAATCGTCTGGTTCTCGCCCTGCGCGGCGACGACGTCGATCACGGCCTTGCCGTCCTCGACCGACTTGACCGTGCCGGTGACGACGATCTCGGTCTCGGGTGCGCCCATGCCGCGGAACTGCACCGAGAGCCGCTTCAGCGAGCGGGGATCGCCGCCGACCGATTCGGCGGCGGCGCGGGCGGTCAGGCCCATCATGTAGAGGCCGTGCAGGATCGTGTTCGGCAGGCCGACGGCCTTGGCGAACTCGGGATCGATGTGGATCGGGTTGAAGTCGCCCGAAGCGCCCGCGTAGCGGTGCGGCAGGTACTTGTCGGGGGTGACCTTCAGCTCGGCGATCTGCTCGCCGGGGCTCAGCTCCGCCATCTCAGACTCCCCTCACGATGTTGGTCCAGGTGCCGCGCACAACCTCGGCGCCGTCCTGGTTGACCGAAACGGTCTCGAACTTGTAGAAGCCCTTGCCGTCCTTCTCGAAGATCTCAAGGCACTTGGCACTGGTCGTGATCTCGTCGCCAGAGCAGGCCGGCTCGCCCCAGACGAACTCTTGGCCGCCGTGGACCATCGCGGCGAAGTTCATCCCCACCTCGGGGTCGAACATCGCCGGCGCGAGAGCCGGGGAGCTGTAGACGACGCAGAACATCGGCGGCGCCACCACGTCGCGGTAGCCGGCCGCCTTCGCCGCCTCGCGGTCGAAGTGAACCGGGTTCCCGATCCCGATCACCCGCGCATACTCCCCAATCTTCTCCTTACCCACCTCATAGGTAGTGGCGGGCCACTCCTTGCCAACAGCTTCAGTCTTAAGCGTCATGGCGCGGATCCTATTGAGCGTCCCTTCCGCGGGTGGCGCGGGGTAGGGGTGGGTTCGGACGGGTGAGTCCGCTAACCCACCCCTACCCCGCGACAGGACCCGCGGCTGAGGCCTACTCGTCGATCTGCAGCACCGCCAGGAACGCCTCCTGCGGCACCTCGACCCGCCCGACCTGCTTCATCCGCTTCTTGCCCGCTTTCTGCTTCTTCAGCAGCTTGTTCTTACGGGTGACGTCGCCGCCGTAGAGCTTCGCGGTGACGTCCTTGCGCAATGCCTTGACCGTCTCGCGGGCGAGGATGTTGGAGCCGATCGCAGCCTGCACCGGCACGTCGAAGAGCTGGCGCGGGATCGTCTTGCGCAGCCGCTCGACCAGCCGCTTGCCCTGCTCGTAGGAGAATTCGCGGTGGACGATGATCGAGAGCGCGTCGACCTTGTCGCCGGCGAGCAGGATGTTGACCTTGACCAGGTCGGAGGCCCGGTTGCCGATCGGCTCGTAGTCGAGCGAGGCATAGCCGCGGGTCGACGACTTGAGCAGGTCGAAGAAGTCGAGGACGATCTCGGCCAGCGGCATGTCGTAGCGGATCTGGACCCGCTGCGGGCTCAGGTAGTGCATGTCGACATGGGTGCCGCGGCGTGCCTGACAGAGCTCCATCACCGCGCCCACCTGCTCGGACGGCGCGATGATCGTGGCGCGTATGAAGGGCTCTTCGATCGCCTCGATCGTGCCCGGGTCGGGCAGCTCGGTGGGGCTGCGGACCTCCTTTGAGGTGCCGTTGGTCATGTGGACCTCGTAGCGCACGTTCGGGGTCGTCGAGAGCAGGTCGAGCGCGTACTCGCGCTCCAGCCGCTCGCGCACGATCTCCATGTGGAGCAGGCCGAGGAAGCCGCAGCGGAAGCCGAACCCGAGCGCCTCGGAGGTCTCCGGCTCCCAGGACAGCGCGGCGTCGTTCAGCGCCAGCTTCTCGAGCGCGTCACGCAGGTCTTCGAAGCGGTCGGTGTCGATCGGGAAGAGCCCGCAAAAGACCATCGGCCTGACCTCGCGGTAGCCCTCGAGCGGCTCGGCGGCCGGTCGCTCCTGCGCGGTCAGGGTGTCGCCGACGCGCAGCTTGGCGACGTCCTTGATGCCGGTGATCAGGTAGCCGACGTCACCCGCGTCCATTCCCTGCACCCCCGTCATCGCCGGCCGGAAGAAGCCGATGTCGTCGATGTCGGCCTCGGTGCCGTTCTGCATCGCCAGGATCCGCTCGTGCTTGCGGAAGGAGCCGTCGACCATCCGCACGTAAGCGATCACGCCGCGGTACTGGTCGAACTCGGAGTCGAAGATCAGCGCCCGGGTGGGAGCCTCGGGCTCGCCCCTGGGGGCCGGGATCCGCGCGACGATCGCCTCCAGCACCTCGAGCACCCCCTCGCCCGTCTTGGCCGAGATCCACAGCGCTTCCTCCGGATCTCCCCCGGTGAGGTCGGCGATCTCCCGCGCAACCCGCTCGGGCTCGGCGCCGGGCAGATCGACCTTGTTGATCACCGGGATCAGCTCGAGCCCGTTCTCGACCGCCAGGTAGGTATTGGCGACGGTCTGCGCCTCGACCCCCTGGGCGGCGTTGACGACGAGCAGGGCGCCCTCGCAGGCGGCGAGGCTGCGCGAGACCTCGTAGGAGAAGTTGACGTGGCCGGGGGTGTCGATCAGGTGTAGGTGGTAGGTCTGCCCGTCGGAGGCCTTGTACTCGACCCGCACCGCCTGGGCCTTGATCGTGATCCCGCGCTCGCGCTCGAGGTCCATCGAGTCGAGCATCTGGGCCTGCATTTTCTTCGGGTCGACGGCGCCGGTGAGCTCGAGGATGCGGTCGGCCAGCGTCGACTTGCCGTGGTCTATGTGGGCGATGATGCTGAAGTTGCGGATGTGGTCCATGGGCGTGGCAAGTATGGCGATTGGTTGACCGGGGTTGACGGGCTGCTGGGGAGGGACCGGGGGTGTCCGGGCGTTTGCTGGGTTTTCGCCGTGCCGCGCTGGCCTTTCTCGTGGAGCCGCCGGGCGAAAAGAGGACGCCGCTGCTCGCCCGGACACCCCCGGTCCCTCTACTCGATCGCCGCCGTCGTTCGCGCGAGAGGCGTCTACTTGCAGGCCGACGGATTCAGCGGTCCGGTCAGCTTGAAGACGACCGTTGGTGGCGTTTTTGAGATTGGGGTTGCTTGGGGGCCTTCGGTCCAGCGGGTGGTTTGTGGGTATGGGGGCTTGCCTTGTTCTATGCGGTCGCGGGAGGTGACTACGTAGTCGTAGTTGCCTTCGTTGAGGAGGCGGCGCCATTGCTTGCAGGACACTGGGGCTACGAAGCCTCCGTGGGGCGCTCCTTTGCCTATGTACTGGACGTGGTTGGAGAGGTCGGTGCCGTAGAGGGGGTACTGGCGGGTTGAGGTGGTGGCTATGCGGGCGTCCGAGATGCCGTCGGCCCATTTGAAGGCGGCGTTTAGGCCCGGGGTGGCGAAGCTTGGGTTCGCGTAGCGGTTCTGCAGGTAGTGGCGCTGGACCGGGTAGCCGATCGCTATCGCGGCGATGAGGAGTGCGAGGGCGATTGGGCGGGCGTGGGGTGTCCCCCGCCTTGCTGGGTTTTTCGCCTGATCGGGTTGCGCCCGTCCGAGAGCCTGGGTGGGGCGAAAAAGAGGACGCCGCCGCGGCGGGGGACACCCCACGCCCGCCCTTCGAAGCCGTGGAGACAGCACGATGGGAAGCAGCGCGAGACCGAGGACGAGGGCTGGGGCGAGGTAGCGCAGGCCGGATTCGAAGCCGCGCGGCATGCCGTCTGGGCCGGAAGCTGAGGTGGGTGCGATCAGCCAGGCGGCGATCACCGCGAGCCCGGTGGCGCCGGCGGCGAGCAGCGCACCGCGGTCGAGGTTGGGTCCGGATGGCGAGCCAACGCTCGACCGCACTGAGAGAAGAGGCAGGAGAAGACCCGCCAGCGCCAGTCCGACAAGCAGAGGCCAGAGGATCGTCAAGCCCCCGTGCAGCCCGGGCAGGAACCAACTCGACCAGACCGAGCCGTCGGTCAGGTAGCCGAGCACGGAGTGGCCTTCCCGCCCCCCCAGCGCCTGTTCGGGCGCCGGCAACGAGATCGGGCCGGCGCTGTCGAACCACGGCAACGGGTTGCCGGTGTGAATCAGGTTGCGCAGGTACCAGTAGCCGCCGCCGGCGAGCGCAACCAGGCCGGTTGCCGCGAGCGCTCGCCAGCGCCTCCCGGCTGGCGCGGCGATGGCGAGCCCAAGGACGAAAACGGCGGCAGGTAAGAGGAAGTTGAGCTTGGTGCCTGCGGCGAGACCCACAGCCAGCCCGGCGACGAACAGCGGGCCCAGCTCCGCACCGGATCGGTCGCCCCGGCTTTCGGAATCCCCTCTCCCTACCTGCCCGTCCCTTACCTGCCCGTTTTCTCGTCCCGCCCAGGCGTTCACGACAACAGCAACAGCAGCGAGTAGGAAGAAGATCCCGACGATGTCGTTACGAGCTTCGCCAGCTTGATCGGAGAGCACCGGCAGACTCAGCGCGACAGCTCCCAGCGCAAGTGACCACGGCGCGACCTTGTACGGCTTTCCAATGCACCAGCAGGCCAATAGACAGCCGACAAACCAACCGAGGTTCAGCAGCGGTGACAGCAGGTCCCGACCGAACGCCAACATCCCGGTTGCATGGAAGATTTCGGCATTAGCCGGATAGAACCAGGCCAGGAACTGTGGCGCTATGAAATGCAAGCTCCACGTGTCGCCGCTCTGAAAGAACCCGGCCGCGAACGGCCCGTGGTACCAGGTCGAATCGAACCCGGTCATCCCGGTCCCCAGCTTCGCCTTGACCTCTACACCGAACTTGACGATCGCAACCGCAGCTATCGCGAGGGGGATCAACGCCGCCCCTTGGGGAGGAGGGTGGGGGTGTCCCTCTCGCTCGCTGGGTTTTTCGCCTCTGAGCGTGTCTCTCTCGCCGACTGATTCGTGCGAAAAACGGGACGCCGCTACGCGAGAGGGACACCCCCACCCTCCTCCCAGCCGCCACCGAAGCCCCAGGCCGGCCGCGGCGACGATGACGAGGTATGGCACTGGCTCGAAAAGGCCGAGGCTCCCCAGGGCCTCTGCTGCCCAAAGAAGCAAAACCAGGGCGAGTACGGCAGTGCCCAGGTGCGCTGGGGGTCCAGAGAAAGCTGGGAGCAGCCGCGCCCTGAGCGCCGAAGCCCCAAGCGTGGCGAAGCCGGCGAGCAATGCCAGCTCAAGCACGCCCAGCAGGTAGCGGCCCAGGTCGAGCATCTAACGGCGACGGAGCAGGCGGGTTATCTGCTCGAGCTCGGCGATGCGCAGGAGCTTGGCCGCGCCGACGTAGACCAGGCCACCGAGGGCCAGGGCCGTGCCCAGCGAGACGATCTGGCCGAACAGGCCGCGACCCAGGGCGTTGTCGAGAAGGTCCCAGACCCCGAACGAGACCGCCGCAAGCAACGCCGCCGCCAGCGTGATCCGCATGCCGGTGGAGAGCAACCTGCCGAGCTCCAAGCCCCCCAGCTCGCGGCGCAGGACGACCGCCTGCGCGAGCACGGCGGCCGTCGTGCCGATGCCGGTGCCGGCGACGATCCCGCCGGTGCCGAAGGGCTTGTAGAGGAGCAGGGCGCCGAGCGCCGAGACGACGAGGTCGAGACCCGCCAGGCCGGTCGCCATCCAGGGGCGCTGGAGGCTGAAGAAGGTCCGCGTCTGCAGCAGGTAGAGGCCGTTGGTCGGCAGCGAGAAGGCGAACCAGAAGAGCGCGGTGGCGACCAGGGTCGTCTCCTGTGGAGTGAACTCGCCGCGCTGGTAGACCAGCCGGATCATCGGCTCGGAGAGGACCAGGACCGCGGCCGCGGCGGGCAGCAGGACGAAGAGGATCTGGCGCATCCCGTTGGCCATCGTCGCCCGCAGGTTGTCGTGCTCGCCGCGGGCGGCGAAGCGGGCCAGGGTCGGGAAGAGCACGGTCGCGATCGCCACCGAGAAGATCCCCTGCGGAAGCTGGTAGATCCTGAACGCCTTGTCGATCGCGGCCGGGGACTGGTCGCTGACCAGGCTGCCAAAGAGGCTGTTGATCAGCAGGTTGAAGTTGATCAGGCCGAGGCTGATCGTCACCGGCAGCATCAGCAGGAGGACGCGGCGCACGTCGGGGTTGCGCCACTCGAAGCTCCATTCGAACTTGAAGGGCGTGTTGCGCAGATCGAAGGTGGGGATCAGCAGCTGCACCAGCGTGCCGGCGAGGATGCCGATCGCGTAGGCATATATCCGGTTCTGCCCGTGAAAGGCGGGGATCAGGAAGACCAGCACGGCGATGATCGTCAGGTTCCAGAACAGCGGCGAGATCGCGAAGGCGCCGAAACGGTCGTAGCTGTTGAGGATGCCGACGACGACGCCGCTCAACCCGAGCAGGATCAGGATCGGGAAGAGGACCTGCGAGAGGGTGACGGTGAGGTCGAGGATCGCCCCTTCGAAGCCCGGCGCGAAGAGCGGCATGATGACCGGGGCGAGCAGGACGAAGAGCGCCGTGATCGCACCCAACACGAGGGTGACCAGCAGCAGCAGGGTCGAGGCGAGCCGGAAGGCCTCGCGGTAGTTCTTCTTCTCCAGCTGCTCGGTGAAGACGGGGACGAAGGCCGGCTGCAGCGCCGCATCGGCGAAGAGCGCGCGAACCAGGTTGGGGACCTGGAAGGCGATCGTGAAGGCGGACATCGGGCCGCTGACGCCGTAGTAGCCGGCGGCGACGATCTCACGGACGAGGCCGGCGATCCGCGAGGCCGCGGTGGCCAGGGAGAAGAATGCCGTGGAGCGGGCGATGCGCCCGGAACGTGAGCCGGGAGCCGGCTCACCGGAGCTTTCCTCGCCGGGCTCGAAGGCCTCCGCGGCCCGCAGCGCGGCGTCGGCGGCGACCGCTGCCTCCTCGCGATCGTCTCTGTCAGGTGCCCTGGGGGTCTCCAAGCTGGGTCTCAATCGCTATAGTCGGCGGCCGCCTGGGGCTGGCCGATGCCGCTTCCAGGCGCGCAACTCATGGCCAACATAGCCTCACAAAAGAAGCGGATCCTACGCAGCGAGCGCGAGCGAACCGAGAACCGGCTCCTGACGAGCACGGTCAAGACCTATTTCCGGCGGCTCGAAAGCGCTGTCGAGGGTGGTGATGCCGCCGCGATCGAGGCCGAGCAGCGAGCGCTTGTATCTCGGATCGACAAGTCGATCCAAAAGGGCGCCATGCACAAGAACACCGGCGCTCGCAAGAAGGCCAAAGCCGCCCGCATCGCCGCCGGCGCCGCGAAGTAGCTTAGGGCCTCCCGGCAGGGGTTCCACTTAACTTTTTCGGTGTGGCGCTGAAAGTCGTCCGTTTTCGCGTCGGCGAAAAAGTACAAGACGTTCCACCCCTACCGGGAGGCCCTAAGCCGGAACGCCGGCCGCAGCTCGCAGGGCCAGCGTCAAAGCGAGCTCGTCCCCGTAGTCGGCTCCACCCCTGCACCAGACCTCTAAATCCGCCAGGGCGATCATTGCCTCCCGCAGTTCGTCGACCTCGACACCATGCAGCCTGCGGACTAGCTGCTTGGCGGCATAGGGGTGCATTCCGAGGCTGGACTCGACCTGGCCCGGCGCCATTCCCTCCTCGAGCATCGCCGCCGCCGCGCAGGCTTTACGCAGGCGCGAGGCGAGGCCGTAGATCAATCCGGTGACGTTCTCCCCTTGTGAGATCAGCCGCTCGGCGATCCGCAGCGCGGCCGCCGCGTCGCGTTCCAGCAGCGCGTCCGACAACGCCCACACGACCGCCTCGGAAGTGTCGGCGATCATCGCGCCCAGATCGTCCGCGCCTACCGTCCCACCCTCTCCCGCCCAGAGCGCGAGGCGCTCCAGCTCGTTGTGGAGGCGCTGTGGATTCGCCCCCATCCGATCGACCAGCATGCGTGCCGCCGCGGGGTCGAGGCGGAAGCCGAGACGCTCGGCGTCGGCGACCAGCAACCGTGGCATATCCCTCGCCTTGGGAGCCTCGAATATGTGTATCTCCCCTTTTGCCGCCTTGACGGCCTTGACCAGCTTCGCCGGCGCCTTCGCCCGGGCGACCAGGACGACGCTGAGGTCGGGAGGCAGCCCGGCAAGCGCCGCCGCCACCGCTTCCAGCTGCCTGTCGCGCCAGCGCTCGACGCCGTCGGCGAGCAGGTAGCGGCGGGATTCCGTCAGCGACATCGCCGGGATCGCGCCGAGCAGCGCCTCGTGATCGGGCGCACCCCGGCCCTCGCCGGGCTCGAAGACCTGCAACGAGGCGGCGCCCCCATCGCGCTCGGCCCGCGCCCGCAGGCGTGCCCGCGTCGCGTCGATCTTCGCCCCGTCGGTACCGGCGATCAAGTAGAGGGGGTGCATCTCCTCGGCCACTGAGCCGAGTCTAGATGCCGGCGCGGCCCACGACTTCCAGCTAGTGGCCGTGCGAGCCGTCGTACCCGCGACCGCCCCATCCATTGCCCGCGTCGTCGTCGCCACGGCCGTAGGCGTGACCGCCGCCATGGCTCCACGGCGGAAGGTTGGATTCGGATTCGGGCGGCGGAGCTTCGGAGGTCGTTGCGCCGGGGGGAGTGGCTTCGGTGGTGACAGAGGCAGCCGGGGTGGGGGTGGGCGCCGGCGGTAGCGGGGCCGGCGCGGGAGCCGCGGGCGCCTGTTGGGGTGACTTGGGACCGGCCCGGGGTCCGTGGACGGGCGTGCTCTTGGGACCGCCTCTCCCCGGCTCGACCGGAGCGGAAGGCGAGACCACGAACTCGGTCGAGTGGGCAGGAGACGAAGGCAAACCGGGCGCTCTCGCGCCGTGCAGCGGGGCGCCGTGGCGCGCGGGACGTGGCTGACTGGCCACAGTCCCGACGCCGACCACGGACCGGCCGTCGAACTGGGTGCGCTGCAACCTTCGCCTTGCCTACGGCTTCGTGTCGCGGGGCGACTCCCGGGATCGGGCTGCCGGCGATCAAGGGCCAGCTCTGGTTGAGTGCCAGGGCGACTATCGCCAGGCCGACCGCGGCGGTCACTCCAAGCAACGCCAGCGTCGTGCTCCGCGCCCGCTCCAGGATGCCGCCTCCCAAGACACTCGGCCTCCCGGGCGATCGCAGCCATAGCTGTCCGCGCTTGCGGTGCACCGATACGTCCATCGACCGGCGCACGAGGGTTAGTAGAGCCGAGGCGACATAACCCCAATATCGATTCGTTCATTCGTTGAGTCAACCGGCGGCGAAGTCGCTCGCCGGTGGCCAGGGATCACCCCCCGCTGCTCACGCGGACCGAGCCGCCAACCACTTCGAGTACGACGGTTCCGTCGCGATCGGTTCGCAGCGTAGGGACGCTGTGGGAGGCGAGCGTCGCGAGAGTGGCCGCGGTCGGGTGACCGAACGGATTCCCCGATCCAACCGAGATCACCGCCAGGCGGGGCCGGATCCGGTCGAGTAGATCGCCGAGCCCGGCATCGTCGCTGCCATGGTGGGCGACCTTGAGCACGTCTATCGGGCCAGGGTCGATCGGGGTCGTTTCCGCCTCGGCGTCGGCGGTCAGCAGCATCGAGAAGCGGTGCCAGCGGGCGAGCATGACCAGGGCCAGCTGGTTGGGGTCTTCGCCGGCGTGCGGGCCGGCGAGCAGCTCGGCCGGTGGCCAGAGCAGGTCAAGCCGCAACCCGCCCGATCGCAGCTCGCTTCCCCGGGCGAGACGGTGACGGGGAATACCCGCGGCCGCGATCTCGGCCAGCGTCTTGCCTCGCAAGACCCCATAGAACACGCGCCCGATAGGGAAAGCGCCAAGCAAATCCCGAATCCCACCCGCGTGGTCCGACTGGTCATGGGTGACGATCGCGGCACCGAGCCGGGTGACCCCGGCGGCGCGCAGCTTCGCCGCGAGCCCGTCTCCAGGCGGCCCGCCGTCGACCAGCACGGCGGGTGCGCCGCGTGGCTGCAGCAGGATCGCGTCGCCCTGGCCGATGTCGAGGACGGAGATCCGCAAACCCGCGGGAGGGCCGGGGGCGGCACCCCCACTCGGCGCGAGGAACCCCCAGGCCAGCCCGAGCACCCCGACGCCGACCGCGAGCGCAAACAACCGCCGACGGGCCGGAAACATGAGATATAGACCTGTTTTAGGCCCGTCGGCGGGCTTTTGGCTGCGCGGGGAGGGCGGGGGGCGACGCCGGGCCAAGCGCATGGCGAGCACCGCCGCTGCCGCGATCGACGTATAGGAGACGACCAGGCCACCCATTCCCAGCCGCACGTGGATGTAGGCCCAGCTCGGGCGGCCGCACCAGGCCGCCACCTGGGCGATGTAGGCGAGCAGCAGCGAGTTGGCGGCGTTGAGCGCACCGACCGGCAGGCCGGGCACCTGCCCGGCGGCGGCGACCAGCATGCCCAGCCACATCGCCGGCGCCACCGCGGGCAGCGCCAACAGGTTGGCGACGAGCGTCATCGTCGAGATCGCTTCGAAATGGAAGGCGATCAGCGGCGCCGTGGCGAGCGTCGCGGCGATCGTCATTGCCGCCCCCTCGGCCAGAGGACGACGCCAGCCGCGGGTGCCGATCCTCGCCGCGATCCCGGCCCGCAGCGGCGTGGCAAGCAGAAGAATGCCGAGCACCGCCGCGAAGCTGAGCTGCCAGCCGACGTCGGCCGCGATCCCGGGCTCGAGGACGAGCAGAACCGCCGCCGCAAGCACCAGCGCGTAGAAGCGCGAGGCACGGCGGCCGGCCAGGGTCGCGAGCACGCTCAGCCCGCCCATGATCCCGGCCCGTTGGATCGACGGACCGGCGCCGGCCAGCGGCACATAGACCGCGATCAGGCCGAGCACCCAGAGCAGGCGGGTGCGGAGCGGCAACCCGAGCGCCGCCAGGACGGGCATCGCCAGCAGGACGAGCAGCGCCACGTTCTGACCCGATACGGCAAGTAGGTGGCTCAGACCGGCGCGGCGGAAGTCTTCCGTCGTGCTTTCGTCGATCTGCTCGTCCTCGCCGAGCACGAAGCCACGCGCCAGCGCCGCCTCCCGCGTCGGCATCCCCCGGCCGAGGGCGGCCTCGGCACGGGTGCGAATCTCGCCGCTGTGGGAAAGCGCGAGCAGCGTCGCCACCGCGACCAGCAGAAGCGGAACTGAGGGGCTTCGGGCCCGCAAGGCTAGGGCTGCAGCCGGGCCCGCAGCGATTCCATCGTCGCCGGGCCGATCCCGCTGACCTTGTCGAGCTGGTTGACCGAGGCGAGACCGCCGTGCTGGTCGCGGTATTCGACGATCTTGGCGGCGGTCACCGGGCCGATGCCGTCGATCGTGTCGAGCTGCTCGACGCTGGCGCTGCCGAGGCTGATCGGGCCGTCTTCCGCCGTGGCGCCCGCTGTCGCGATCGATCCACCCGGCCCCCGCTTCGGCACCATCACCTGCTGCCCGTCGGCAAGGCGCGCGGCACGGTTGATCCCTTCGAGCATGGCGCCCCCGGCAGCACCGCCGGCGCGTTCGATCGCGTCGATGACGCGCGCGCCGGCCGGCAACCGGTAGACCCCGGGCCGCTGAACGGCTCCGGCGACGTCGACGACGATGTCGGAACCGCCGCCGCTTTTCAGGCTGAAGCCACCGGAGTCGCTGGGGCTCGAGGCGGCGGCGGTGGATGTTCCGGCGCTGCTCTCAGACCGGATCGCCCGCACGCCGACCAAGAGCAGCGCGACCGCAACGGCGCCATAGACCAAGACCTGAGACCGCGAGAGCTCTGGCATGGACCGAGCGTGCCCGATCCCGACGCGCGAGTGGTGCGCAAATTCAAAAAATTCTGAAACTCAACTGAGTCGCGAGAAGCAAGCAGGTCGGGGGATGCAGGGAGGGCGGTGAGGGGAGCGCACTTTCGTGCGTGACCCGATCCGACCGACCGAAGACCCCGAGATGCGCCGCTTATCGCGGCTCAGTCGTCGTCGTAACCCGAGACCTCAGCGAGCTGGTCGCTGTAGAGCTCCGCCGCGGCGACAGGCGGCGATTGCACGGAGACGCAGGCCAGTCCCTCCTCGCCGTCGTTGGCGATCGAGTGATCGGTGGCGGGCGGGACGAGGATCAGATCGCCCTCCCCCACCCCCTGCGTGTCGCCGGCGACGGACATCGTCCCGGCCCCCCGAACGACCACGTAGACCTGCTCAGCGCCCTCGTCGGAGCGCAGGGTCTGCTCGGCGCCGGCGGGGATCTCCAGCCAGGTCACCGACATGTTGCGGGCGCCGAGCTGCCCCGCGTCCATCAACGCGTGGTAGCGAAGCCGGTGCCACTCCTCCGCGGGAGCTTCTGACAGACGTCTGACGAGCACGGCGGCTTTGTACCAGAAAAGAGGCCCTTAGCCGTGAGAACTCAGCGAACTACGAGGTTTACAAGCTTGCCGGGGACGACAACCTCCTTGACGACATCCTTGCCGTCGAGGTAGTGCCGCACCTTCTCGCTCTCCCGGGCCAGCGCGAGCAACTCGGTCTCGGACGCGTCGGCGGCGGCCTCGATCCGGTCGCGCAGCTTGCCGTTGACCTGGACCACGAGGGTGACCGTGTCGCTGCTCAGCAGGTCGGGGTCGGCGAGCGGCCACGGGGCCTCCCAGAGACGCCCTCCCTCCAGCCGCTCCCAGATGTCGGCAGCGAGATGTGGGGCAAAGGGAAAGATCAGCGAGGCCGCCGTCGCCGTCGCGAAGCGCACCGCCGCGTCGCCGTCGGGTTCGCCGTAGAGGCCGTCCTTGAGCCGGTAGGCCTCGTTGACCAGCTCCATCACCGCGGCGATCGCGGTGTTGAACTGGAAGCCGCGCTCGAAATCGCGGCCCACCTTGTCGATCGCCCAGTGGGCCTTGGCGAGCAGCTCGCGTGCGTCGCCTTGCACGGTGCCGCCGGGCTCCCCCGCCTTGGTCCGCTCTTCGACCTCGCCGCAGAGGCGCCAGAGGCGCGAGAGGAAGCGGTTGACGCCCTCTACCCCCTCGTCGGACCAGTCGCCGCCGCGCTCCGGCGGGCCCATGAAGCAGACATAGGTCCGGGCGGTGTCGGCGCCGTAGCGCTCGACGTACTCGGCCGGGCTGACCGTGTTGCCCTTCGACTTCGACATCTTGGCGCCGTCGCGGGTGATCATCCCCTGGGTGAAGAGGTTGGCGAACGGCTCCTGGACCGAGAGGTGGCCGAGGTCGGCGAGCGCCTTGGTGAAGAAGCGCGCGTACATCAGGTGCAGAATCGCGTGCTCGACGCCGCCGATGTACTGATCGACCGGCAGCCAGTGGTCGGCGGCGGCACGGTCCCAGGCGGCCTCCGTGTTCTGGGAGTCGAGGTAGCGGATGAAGTACCAGGAGGAGTCGACGAAGGTGTCCATCGTGTCGGTCTCACGCCGGGCGGCGGCACCGCAGCGCGGGCACTCGGTCGCGACCCAGTCCTCGGCGGCGGCAAGCGGGCTGCGGCCCTGCGGCGCGTAGTCGTCGACCTCGGGCAGCTCGACGGGCAGCTGATCGTCGGGCACGGGGACGATGCCGCACCCCTCGCAGTAGACGACCGGGATCGGGGCGCCCCAGTAGCGCTGGCGCGAGACGAGCCAGTCGCGCAGCCGGTAGTTGACCGCCGCTTCGCCCCGACCGTCCTCACCCAGCCAGGCGACGATCTCCTCGTAGGCCTCGCGGTTGTGCTTGCCGTCGAAACGGCCCGACCCGGTCATCGGGCCGTCGCCCGGATACGGCAGGCCCTCCTCGTCGCGGGCGATCTCCGGGTCGGCGCCTTCGATCACCCGCTCGATCGGCAGGTCGAATGCCTTGGCGAACTCGTAGTCGCGGCTGTCGTGGCCGGGCACCGCCATGATCGCGCCGGTGCCGTACTCCATCAGCACGTAATCGGCGACGAACATCGGGATCTGCTCGCCGTTGACCGGGTTGACGACGCCGCGGCCGAGCGGCACGCCGGTCTTGGCGCGGCCCTCGTCGCCGCGATCCTCGACCGACTCGCGGGCGACCTGGTTGACGTACTCGCGCACCTCCGCCTCGGCCGGCGTGCCGGCGATCAGGCGCTCGAGCTCGGGGTGCTCGGGGGCGAGGACGAAGAAGGTCGCGCCGAACAACGTGTCGGGGCGGGTCGTGAAGACCGGGAAGTCGAGATCGAGCTCCTCGCAGCGGAAGGTCACCTCGGCTCCCTCCGAGCGGCCGATCCAATTGCGCTGCATCGTGACGACGTGCTCGGGCCAGGACTCGAGCAGGTCGAAGTCGGCGAGCAGCCGCTCGGCGTACTCGGTGATCTTGAAGAACCACTGCTCGAGCCGCCGTTGTTCGACCGGCGTGCCGCAACGCTCGCAGCGGCCGTTCGACGACCTGCTCGTTGGCGAGCACCGTGGCGTCCTTTGGGCACCACTGGACCGGTGCCTCGTCGCGGTAGGCGAGGCCCTTCTCGAAGAGGCGCAGGAAGATCCACTGGGTCCAGCGGTAGTACTCGGGCGTGTGGGTGCCGAGCTCACGCGACCAGTCGATCGAGATCCCCCACTCGCGGAACTGACGGCGGAAGGACTCGATCGAGCGCTCGGTCGCCGCGCGCGGCGGCTCGCCGGTCTTGATCGCGTTGTTCTCGGCCGGCAGGCCGAAGGCGTCGTAGCCCATCGGGTGGATCACCTCGAAGCTGCGGCGGCGGCGGAAGTGGGCGATCGCGTCGCCGACGGAGTAGCACTTGAGATGACCGACGTGGGGCTCGCCGGAGGGATAGGGCAGCATCTCCAGCACGTAGGACTTGGGCTTTGAGTCATCGAAGCCGGGCTCCCCTGGGTTCGCCACCTCCCAGGTCTTCTCCTCGGCCCAGAGCCGCTGCCACTTCGCCTCGATCGCCTTCGGGTCGTAACCGGCCATAGCGGCGATCTTATGAGTCAGACGACGGGCGAGACCGCTTCGAGGATGTGGGGCCAGATGTAGACCTCGATCGTCGCCGCCGCAACCAAGGTCGGGATCGCCAAGGCGACCGTGAGGACGGTGGCTGCCAGTAGCTGGTTCCACTCGCCGCGGCGGCTCGCGATCAGCCAGGCGGCGAGGGGAAGAAAGAGGCCGGTCAGCTCGGGGATCGCGTGCGGCAGCACGGTGAGGATGAGGACGGCGCGGGAGATGTCGAGCTGGGAGGCGACAGTCGCGCCTTGAAAGCCGAGGTAGAGGGACTGGGTGAGGAGCGAGAAGAGGGTGACCGCGCAGACGAAGAGGATCGCGAACTGGCCCGCCTTGACATGGACCCAGCGCGAGATGCCGCTGCGCTGGGCGGCGGCGATCGGCATCGAGGCGCCGGCGATAAAGCCGGCGATGCAGGCGGTCGCGTGCAGGGCGAGGACCAGCGAGTTGCGGTAGAGGATCGGCAGCAGGTCGCCCGGATCCCGCGGTTCGGTCAGACCGGGCAGGTGGATCGGGGTGACGTCGGGCGTCAGCAGCCCCGAGACGACCCAGACCGCGCCCAGCAGCGAGAGCGCGATCGCCACGCTGAGCGCGAGCCAGCTGCGCAGGACCACCCAGGGGCGTCCGTTCCACAGCTCGAGAGCCGCTCGGGTGTCTCGCATCCCGTGCGAGAAGACGTGCTCGTTGGCGCTGTTCATCGCCTGTTCATCGGCAGCCGGAGGGCGGCGATTGAGCAAAGTAGGCTGCGGCCATGCGGTCGAGGCGAGGGTGGCTGATCGGTGGCGGAATCGCTCTTGCCGCCGCGATCGCGATCGGCGCCGCGGTGAGCTGGCATTTTTCGTCCGCGGTGCTCGTGCCGGACCACTCGCCCTGGCCCGAGAACGCCGAGGTGGTGCGCCTCGCGCCCGGCCAGATCGTCATGGCGCGCTCCGAAGACACCGAACGCCCGGGCGTCTACGGGCTCAACTGGCCCGGCGGACACGCGGTGATCGGCGCCATCGAGAACAGCGACGCCGACGCCGTCACCCGGAGGCTCCGCTCGGTGCGCGGCTACCTGGCGGCGGGCAGGAAGGTCGCGGTCGATGCCGACGTCTACTCGGGCGATCCGGGCGAAGCGCTGGGCACGCGCTTTGCGACGGTGCAGGTTCCCGACGAACTGGGGCCGATGCCGGCCTGGCTGATCCCAGGCCTTGGCCAAACCTGGGCGATCGTCGTGCACGGGATCAACGGGACCCCGCAGGAGGGACTGCACCTGGCGCCGGCATTGCGGCGCTCCGGGCTTCCGACCATGCTGATCACCTACCGGGACGACCTCGGCGCCCCGCCCAGCCCCGACGGCTTCCACCACATGGGCCTGACCGAGTGGCGCGACCTCGCGGCATCGGCGCGCTACGCGCTCGCCCACGGCGCCCGGCACCTGGTCCTGATCGGCTTCTCGATGGGCGGCGCGATCGTGGCACAGTTCATGGAGCGCTCGCCGCTCGCCCGTCGCGTCGCCGGCCTCGTCCTCGACGCGCCGGCGCTCGACTGGCGGCGGGTGCTCGAATTCAACGCCACCGAGATGGGCCTGCCCGGGTTCACCGCCCTGCCGGTCGAGTGGGCGATCGGCGCCCGCATCGACGCCGACTGGGACAGCCTCGACGCGCTCAGCCACCCCGAGGACTTCCAGCTGCCGATCCTGCTCTTCCACGGCACCGACGACAAGGTCGTGCCGATCTCGCTCAGCGAAGACTTCGCCGCCGAGCTGCCCCGCTGGGTCAGCTTCCACCGCGTCCCGCACGCGGGCCACGTCGAGTCCTGGAACGTCGCTCCGCGGCTCTACGACCAGCGCCTGACCGCATTCCTCAAGAAGCTCCACGACGGCCCCCAGGCGGGCCCTGGCCATATGTAGGCAGCTACGGCGCTGGCGGTGAGAGTGGCGGAGCCAGCCGCGCCACCGGCTTGCCCCAGCGGGTTATCTCGATCTCCTGGCCGGACTCGGCAAAGCGGACATACTGGCCCAGCTTGGTATCAAACTCCTCCATGCCGACTGTCTGCTTTAAATCAGAAAAGTAATCCGGAGCCGAGGGCGCACCGGCGAGCTCGGTGGCCGATCCTGCGATGGAGCTAGTGGGGCTCGAACCCACGACCTCCTGACTGCCGGTCAGGCGCTCTTCCAGCTGAGCTATAGCCCCTCGGAACTCGTAATCGGCCGCCCAGTTTAACGCTGCCCGCTGATTGTTCTTGGCTTTGGTCAACCTCAGATGCACGGTCCCTTGCCCTGAGAACAATTCCACCGGCAGCAAATAGCACTTTTCCAACTCTCCGCAATAAACGGCCACTGCGTCGATCTCGGTCCGATCGTAAGTCGTCACGATATAGCCACGTGTTGGCGAATGGCGAGACGACTGCAACCGAACACAGACAACGTCCCCTTGGCATGAGGCCCACTTGCATTGAACGCGTAGAAGCTTGCTCTTGATCCCGATGATCAGGTCGTAGCGCTCGTGCTCGGTCATGGGCGCGAAGACGGAGAGGCCCCGTTCCGCCGCTTCCTTGGCGATCGCAAGCTCGGCCACGTTGCCCTTCTGGTTTGGGTTGTGCTCCTCCACGAACATACGTTCGCAGACAACGAGCTGCCAGTCAATACGTCAACCGTCCAACTCGTTGGGGTAACTCGCCCCATGCGCCCGGGAGCTACGCGGCGCGCTGCTCGGGGTCCTGGTCCTCGTCCATGTCGAGGACCAGGTTGTCGTCCGCCGTGCGGCGGATGTTGAAGTCGAAGGGGGCGTTCTCTTCGAGCTCGCGGAGCAGGTCGACGGGCTCGTCGAGGTGCATCGAGAGCGTCGCGCGGCCCTCGGAGAAGCGCTCGACCGAGATCTCCGACGCGCCGAGGCGGCCGACGGCGTTTTCGAAGCCGACGAGTTGAGAGAAGTCGCCCAGAGGGCCGATCTCGAGCTTGATCAACCCCTCGAAGAGCTGTCCGAGGGCTGTCTCGGCGGTCGGCTCGCTCGGCGCGGAGCCGTTCGTGGCGCCGTCGTGAGCATCGGCAAGATCCTGGGTGCGGCGACCCACCTCGACGGCCTCGCGCAACGCCTTCATCCGGATCCGGGTCGCCTGGCCGCGGGCCTGCGCCTCGATCGCCTCCAGCCGTTCGGAGACCGTGCGCAGGGAGTCGATGCTGCGCTCGTGGCGCTCGTCGGCTTCGCGCAGTCGCTCGCTCAGGCCGCGGATCTCGCGCTCGCGCTCGATCACCATTCCCGACAGCGACGCCAGTTCGGCATCGGCGGTCGAGGCGTGGTGCTCGACAGCCGATATCGCCGCATCGCGCGCCGCCATCGCGGCGTCGACATCCTCGCGGCGGTAACCCAGTAGCGCCCGCTTGAAGCTAGCCATGCGCGGCACCGTAGAGGTGCCCTCGGACGCCATCCTGTGGCAGTCGCAACTCGAGCCGCGGCGCCTCGCGCCAGAGGTCCTCGAGCTGGTAGCGCTCCCTTTCCTCGGCGGTGAAGACGTGCAGGACGGCGTCGAGGTAGTCGAGCACGATCCAACCGGCGGCCCCCTCCCCGTCGACACCGCCGGGCGGCAACCCGTGCTCTCCCTTGAGGCGCAGCTTGACCTCGTCGACGATCGCCCGCGCCTGGCGTTCGTTGCGCGCGGTGCAGATCGCCAGGAAGTCCGTGTAGGCGGCGAGGCCGCGCATGTCGAGAACGACGATCTCGGTCGCCCCTTTCGAGTCGGCCAGCTCGGCCAGCCGCCGCGCCAGCGCCTCGGACCCGAGACCGCTCACGAGTAGATCCCCTTCTCTTCGATGAACCGCGCGACCGCCTCGGGCACCAGGTAGCGCAACGGCCTGCCGGCCGCCGCGCGCTCGCGCACGGCGGAGGAGGAGACGCCGAACTGCGGCATCTCGAGCATCGTCGCCTTCCCGTCGGCACTGACGCTGCGCATCACCGCGCCCACCTCGGCATCGGAGATGCCCGAGCGCCGCGCCACCGCCAGCCGCGCCAGCTCGACCACCCGCTGCGGCTCGCGCCAGCTCTCGAACCCGACGGCGGCGTCCGCCCCCATTACGAACACCAAGTCCGGTTCTCCCTTTTCGCGTGCAAGCAATTCCAAGGTCTCATACGTGTAGGACGGCCCCTCGCGTTCGACCTCCAGGGTGGAGACGGTGAAGCGCGGGTCGTCGGCGGCGGCGAGCCGCGTCATCGCCAGCCGCAGCTCCCGGCCGGGATCGTCGTGGATCCGCTTGTGCGGCGCCTCGCCGGTCGGCACCAGCACGACCTCGTCGAGCCCGAGCTGCCAGAGCGCCTCCTGGGCGAGCGCCAGGTGCCCAAGGTGGGGTGGGTTGAAGGCCGAGCCGAGGACGCCGATGGCGGGGCGGCGGCTGTCAGTCCCCGGAGTGCTACTCACGCACTTGACCGTCGCCGCGGACGACGTACTTATAGGTGGTCAGCTCGCGCAGGCCGATCGGACCGCGGGCGTGCAGCTTCTGGGTCGAGTTGCCGATCTCCGCCCCCATCCCGAACTCGAAGCCGTCGGTGAAACGGGTCGAGGCGTTGGTGTAGACGACGGCGGCGTCGACGCCGGCGGTGAACGCGGCGGCTGCATCCTCCGAACGAGTGACGATCGCCTCCGAGTGGCGGGTGCCGTGACGGTTGACGTGATCGATCGCCTCGTCGAGCGAGTCGACAACGGCGACGGCGAGCTTCAGGTCGAGGTACTCGCTGTCCCAGTCGCTCACGTCGGCTACGCCTACCTCGACGCCACCGGTGCTCCGGCGGACGCGCTCGTCGCCGACCAGCTCGACACCGGCACCGTGCAGCTCAGCCAGCGCGCCCGGCAGGAACTCCTCGGCGATCGCAGCGTCGACCAACAGCGTCTCCGCCGCGTTGCACACGCCGGGGCGCTGAGTCTTCGCGTTGACCGCGATCCGTCGCGCCATCTCGAGATCGGCGTCGGCATGGACATAGACGTGGCAGTTGCCGGCGGCGGCAAAGATCACCGGCACGGTCGCAACGTCCTTCAGCGCCTTCTTCAAGCCCTCCCCGCCGCGCGGAATCAGCAGGTCGACCGTCTCCTCCTGCGTAGCCAGCTCGGCCAGATCCTCGCGACCGCCCCCGGCCAGCAGGACCGCCGCATCCTCCGGCAGCCCAGCCTCGCCGAGCGCCTCACGCACGATCGTCGCCAGCGCCCCATTCGTCCGCTCCGCATAGCTCGACCCCCGCAGCACGATCGCATTGCCGCTCTTGATCGTCAGCGCCGCGCAATCGATAGTCACGTTCGGCCGCGCCTCGTAGACGACGGCGACAACCCCCAGCGGCACCCGCAGCTTGGTCAGCCCAAGCCCGCTCTCCAGAGTCTTCCGGTCGAGCACCTCGCCAACCGGATCCTCCAACGCCGCAACCGCCCGCACGCCATCGGCCATCGCCGCGACCCGCTCAGCGCTCAGCGCCAGCCGATCCCGCAGCGCCGGAGTGAGCCCTTCGGCACGCTCATCGGCCAGATCGGCGGCATTCGCCTCGAGCACATCGGCAACCCGCTCGCCGAGCAACCTGGCGATCGCCGCCAGCGCCGCGTCCTTCTCAGCGGTCGAAGCACTGCCAAGCTCACGCGCCGCCCGCCGGGCGGCGGCACAAGTCTCGGTGACAGAGGTGGTCGTAACCGCCATAGACCGCTAAGGGTAGCCATGAGCGCCGGGTGTCCTTCCCAAAACACTCAAGCGAGGCTCCCGCCGAGCGTTTTGGGAAGGACACCCGGCGCTCAAACCAATACGAAGCGATCTCTGTGGATGACCTCGTCCGCCGCGTGCGGAAGCTGCTCACGCACCTGCTCGGTCTTCAAGCCGATCACGCCGGAGAGCTCGTGCGCGGCGTAGTCGGCGATTCCCTTGCCGATCACCGAGCCGTCGGCCACGACCTCGACGGCGTCGCCCGCCTCGAAGCTTCCCTCGACCGCCGTGACGCCGACCGGCAGCAGGCTCGAGCCGCGCTCGCGCAGCACGCGGGCCGCGCCTTCGTCCACGGTCACTCGACCCTGGGCCGACTTGGCGTATTTAAGCCAGAGCTTGAAGCTCGACGCCTTGCCGGCCTGCGCCGCGAAGCGGGTTCCAGCCGCCTCTCCACCGGCCGCGGAAAGCAGCGTTCCCGCCTTCGTGCCGTTGCAGATCGTCGCTGGAATACCCGACTCGGCTGCCATCTCGGCCGCCGCGACCTTGCTGCGCATGCCGCCCGAGCCGAAGGCAGAAGTTCGGTCGCCGATCTCCAGCCCGGCCAACGCGGCGAAATCCTCAACGGTGTCGATCAACTCAGCCTCCGGGTCGACGCGCGGATCGGCCCGATGTAGGCCGTCGACATCTGACAACAGCACCAGCAAGCGCGCGCCGAGCAGGATCGCGACCTGGGCGGCGAGGAAGTCGTTGTCGCCGAAGGTGATCTCGTCGGTCGCCGTGGTGTCGTTCTCGTTGACGACCGGCACCACCCCCCACTCGATCAGCCGGCGCAGCGTCTGGCGGGCGTTGAGGTAGTTGGTCCGGGCGGCGATGTCGGCCGCCGTCAGCAGCACCTGGGCCGAGCGAGTGCCGGCGGCGGCCAGTCGTGACTGGTACGCGCGGAAGAGATCGCCCTGGCCGACGGCGGAGGCGGCCTGCAGCTCGTCCATCGCCCGCGGGCGCACCGGCAGGTCCATCAGCCGCATCCCGCGTGCGATCGCCCCGGAGGTGACCATCGCGACCCGCTCGCCGCCCTGCTCCAGCTCGGCGACCTGCGCGCAGACCGAGTCGAGCACGTCCTCGCGCAGCTCGCCATCATCGGCGGCGACGATCGAGGAGCCCAGCTTGACGACGAGGGTCATTGGGCAAGTCTATGAGCGGCAAGCTCCCACTCGTGCTGAGGGCGGAAGTCGCCGGCCTTCTGTTGCTGGGTCGAGCTCAGACGTCGCCCCGATCGGTCAGGGATGCAGCTCGAACTCGTGCTCGCCGACGCGGACGTCGTTGCCCGGCTCGAAGCCGGCGGCTTTCAGCGCCGCGATGACGCCGATCTCCTTGAGGCGCTGCTCGAGGTAGGCCAGTGCCTCCTCGTTCTTGAGGTCGTGGCGCTCGAAGAGCAGCTCGACGCCGCGGCCGTGGACGCGGAATGCGCCTTCATCCTCGCGCTCGACCGAGTAGCCGCCCTCGCCCACCGGGCGGTAGACGCGGTGCTCGACCTCGAACTCAGCCGGCCCGGCCTCGCGACGTTCGGGGCGCGCCGGGATGTCCTCAGGCAGCTCAGAGAGGATCAGGCCGCGCAGCTCCTCCAGGCCCTCGCCGGTCGCGGCGGAGGCCGCCAGCACGGCCTTCACCCGGTCGCCGAATCGCTGCCGCCACTCGCCGACCACCTGCTCCACCTGCTCGGCGGGGAGCAGGTCCCGCTTTGAGAGGAGGAGAACCTCGGGCAGCTGCTCGAGACCCGCACCGTAGGCAACCAGCTCCTCGCGCACCGCCTCGTAGTTCGCTTCCGGATCGCCCTCCGCCGGCGCCAGGTCGACGAGGTGGACGAGCATCGAGCAGCGCTCGACGTGGGCGAGGAACTCGTGTCCCAGTCCCGCCCCCTCCGCCGCGCCTTCGATCAGGCCGGGGATGTCGGCAACCACCGCCTGCCGATCCTCGCCCTCGATCGTCCCCAGGACCGGCGAGAGCGTCGTGAACGGGTAGTCGCCGACCTTTGGCTCGGCCCGCGTCAACCGCCCCAGCAGCGAGGACTTGCCGGCATTGGGCAGCCCCACCAACCCGACATCGGCCAGCAGCTTCAGCCGAACCTCGATCCAGCCCTCCTCACCCGAGGTCCCCTTCTCGGAAAACCGCGGCGCCTGCCGCACCGAGGTCGAGAACCGCTTGTTGCCATGCCCCCCACGCCCGCCATGAGCAACAACAGCCCGCTGTCCGGCCTCGACAAGGTCGATCCGGCTCCCATCGACAGCTTCAGCCTGAGTCCCCGCAGGCACAGGAATCAGCAGTTCTTCCCCCCGAGCCCCATGTCGGTTGGACCCTTCGCCACCCTTCCCACGCCCAGCTCTGAAGTGCTTGCTCCCCCGCAACGCCCCCAGATCCCGACGCGACAAGTCGCAGGCAAGCACGACATCCCCCCCATGACCGCCATCGCCACCATCAGGCCCGCCTCTGGGCACATGCGCCTCCCGACGAAAGCTCACACACCCGTTCCCCCCGGCTCCACCTTCAACCCAGATTTTGGCCTTGTCGTACATGGAATGGAGAGGGTAGTGGCGGGAAACCGGTCATATGGACGGGAAACGCGCCACAGGGACCCAGAAGCTTGCGGACGCGAGGCCCTGCGGCGTTTCGCGAGGAGGGACGGGGTGTCCCTCCGGCGCAGCGGCGTCCTGTTTTTCGCCCCTACGCCGTTCGCGGACAGCCACAATGGCTACTGGCGAAAAACCCAGCAAGCAGGAGGGACACCCCGTCCCTCCCCCAGCTAATCGCTCAGAACCGAGATAGTCCGACCCTTGCGAGAGGGCTTGAACTGCACAGTCCCAGCCTGCTTCGCGAAGATCGTGTGATCGCGGCCGAGCCCGACCCCGTCGCCAGGCCAAAACCGGGTGCCGCGCTGGCGCACGATGATCTCGCCGCCCGTGACCTTCTGGCCGGCGAAGACCTTGACCCCGAGCATGTTGGGGTTGGATTCGCGGCCGTTGCGGCTTGAGCCAAGTCCTTTCTTATGCGCCATCGTCGTCCTTTTTAGCAGCCGCTTTGGCTTTGGCTTTAGCTTTCGGTTTGGCCGCCGCTTTTTTCACGCCCAGCTTCAGCTCGGTGACCTCGAGCCGGGTCAGCTCCGAGCGATGGCCGGCGCGCCGCCGGTAGCCCTTCTTCGCCTTGTATTTGAAGACCTTGATCTTCGGGCCGCGCAGGTGCTCGGAGACGGTCGCCTCGACTTTGACCTTCTCCAGCTCTTTCGGCTCGGCGACGACCTCTTTGTCGCGGAACAGCACGGGCCGGAGGGCGACTTTGTCGCCCTCCTTCGCGGACAGCCGGTCGACGAGCAGCGAAGTGCCCTTCTCGACCTTGTACTGCTTGCCACCGCTCTCTATGACCGCGTACGTGCTCATCTGGCGGCGGCGGATTCTAGAGCGTCTTGACCGGAGCCGTTGCCAGCGGGGTCGCCGAGCAGCGAGGCGACCGCCGCGGCGCGTTCGACCTGCTCGATCCGGACCATCTTGCGAGCGCCGACGAAGCGCCCTCCGCCCTTGACGCTGACGATGTAGGAATCGATCCGGGCGACAGCGTCGTCGGCGTTGTACATGTGCGGCTCCTCGATTGTGACCAGCACCTCCTCGCCGACCTTGAAGGGCAGCGCCCGCTCCTCGATCTGGGCGCGGCTGCCCGCTTCGATCAGCGTGAAGGTGTCGATCGCGAGCGCGTCGCCGCCCTCGAAGTGGAACTGCTTGCCGGTTTCCTGCTCGAGCTCGGCCAGGCCGCTGTCGGGGCCGATCAGCTGCGCGGCGACCTTCGGGTTGACCCGCAGCAGGAACGCCTCCTCGTCGCGGCTGGCGAGGTCGCGCATCTGCCGCAGCCCCTCCAGCGCGACCGTCTCGGCCGAGAGCACGACGCCCTCGCCGTCGCAGGTCGGGCAGGGCGCGGTGAGGATCTCGCGCACCCCGTCGGTGATGTTCTGCCGGGTCATCTCGACCAGGCCGAGTGGCGAGACCTCCACCACGTAGCTCTTCGACTTGTCGGCGTCGAGCGCTTTGCGCAGCGTCTTCAGGACTTTGTCGCGGTTTTTGGCCCGCGCCATGTCGATGAAGTCGATCACGATGATGCCGCCGATGTCACGCAGGCGCAGCTGCCGCACGACCTCGTCGGCGGCCTCGGTGTTGACCCGCGTGATCGTCTCCTCGAGGCCGCCTTTGCCGCGGCCGGTGAAGCTGCCGCTGTTGACGTCGATCACGGTCAGCGCCTCGGTGTAGTCGATGATCAGGTAGCCGCCCGAGGGCAGATCGACCCGGCGGACCAGGGTCGACTCGATCTCCTTGTTCACCTCCCACTTGTCCAGCAGCGGCTTCGTGCCCTCGTAGAGCTCGACTTTGCCGACCAGCTCCGGCGCGGTGCGCTGGAAGAAGTTGGTCACCCGGTCGAGCTGCTTGGGCGAGTCGATCACCGCTTTTTCGAAGTCCGAGAGGAAGACGTCGCGGAGCACCCGCACCGGCAGGTCGGCCTCCTGGAAGACGAGGCCCAGCCCTTTGGTTTTCTCCGCCCGCCGCTCCAGGACGTCATAGAGCTTGTGCAGGTAGCCGACCTCGCGGACGAAGTCCGATTTTTTCGCGCCGTGGGCGGCCGTGCGAACGATCAGCCCGCCCGGGCCCTTGTAGGTGTTGTCGACCATCTTGCGCAGCCGGTCGCGCTCGGATTCGGAGAGCCGCCTGCTGACGCCGACACCGCTGCCCTGTGGGGCATAGACGAGGTAGCGGCCGGCGATCGAGAGGTTCATCGAGAGCCGCGCGCCCTTCGACTTGAGCGGGTCCTTGACGACCTGGACGAGGATCTCCTGGCCCGATTTGATCAGCTCGCTGATCTTGCGGCCGCTGCCGCGGCCGCGCTTGGGCGCCTGTTCCCCGTTGGGCAGGACGATCTCGTCGACGTGGAGGAAGCCGTTGCGCTCGAGGCCGATGTCGACGAAGGCGGCCTCCATGCCGGGAAGGACGTTGTCGACCTTCCCCTTGTAGATGTTGCCGACGATCGATCGCCGGCCGCGGCGCTCTATGTAGAGCTCCGCAATGCTGCGTTTGCCGCCTTTGGTCTTCGACTCGAGGACGGCGACACGGGTCTCGCCGCGATCGGCGGACACCAGGATGGTTTTTTTCATAGTTGATTCAGCTCAGTTCAGATAGGTACGCATGGCCAGGTCCCCTTCAAGGGATCACCAGGCGAACCTGCCTTTCTGGCTGAGGCGCGCTTGCATGTGAATGCTCTGAAGCACTCCCACCGCGAGTAACGTCGCCAGCACGGAGGAACCCCCGTAGCTGAGCAGCGGCAGGGGAATCCCGGTGATCGGCATGATCCCGAGGTTCATCCCCACGTTGACGAAGACCTGGAAGAGCAGCATGGCGGCGATGCCGCCTGCCACAAGGGTCCCGTACGAGTTCTTCGAGAGCGTCACGATCCGCAGCGCCCGCCAGATCAGCAGGGCGTATAGGGATAGGACGAACGCGGCGCCGAGGAATCCGTAGCGCTCACCGATCACCGCAAAGATGAAGTCGGTGTGCCGCTCGGGGACGAAATCGAGCCGCGTCTGAGTGGCCCGATCGCCCCGCCCGGTTTTCTCTCCGGAGCCGATGGCGATCTTGGCCTGGTTCTGCTGGTAGCCCGCGTCGCTGGGGTCCGCGCTCGGATGCGTGAAGGAAGTCAGCCTTTGCTGCTGGTATTCCTTCAACACGGGCGTCCCGATTGCGGGAGCGACCACGAGCACGAGTGCAACTAGTGCGACGAGAGCCGCGCCGATCACCGCGAAGTGCGTCCAGCGGACGCCCCCCACGTACATCACGGCGAGGGTGATTGCCCCGTACACCAGAGAGGTGCCGAGGTCCGGCTGCAGGAAGACAAGCGCAGCCGGAGCGAAGCCAAGGCAGAGGTAGCGCACCGTGCGCTGCCTCGCCGAGCCCCGCCGGGCGCCATCGATGACAAAGCCGGCAAGCGCCAGAACGAGCAGGAGCTTGCCCAGCTCCGATGGCTGGAAGCTGAAGAAGGGAAGTTCGAAGGCACGCCGCGAGCCGCGCGCGGCGAAGCCGAAGACGAAGACCAGCGAGACGCTGGCGACGAGGAAGGTGTAGATCCCGACGCGCAGCTCGCGGAAGCGCGAGTAGTCGATGCGGGCGAGCAGGTACATCCCGACAAGCCCGAGCACGCCGTAGATCGCCTGGCGATCGACGTAGTAGCCGGGGTTGCCGGGGATGTCGTGCTTGGTCGCCTGACCCAGGGTGAAGACGCCGAAGGCGACAAGCGCGAACGCGGCAAAGCCGAGGCCGGCGTCCATATAGGGCAGGCCGAGGCGCTCGGCTATCCCCGGTCGCAGGGCGAAGGGCTCGGGACGGGCGCGACGGGTTCGGGTCGCGTACATCAGCCTTCCCCTTCCGGGGATTCGGCTTCGCCTTCAAGGCCTTCCGCTTCGTGGGAGAGCCGGCCGGCGAAATAGGCTTCGAGGATCTGTCTTGCGGCGGGCGCCGCGGCTTCGGCGCCGAAGCCGCCTTCCTCCATCGTCACGAAGGTGACAATACGCGGATTGGGATACGGGGCGAGCACTCCATACCAGGACTGGTCCGCGTGCCCGACGCGTTCTGCGGTGCCGGTCTTGCCCGCGACCGGGATCGGGAAGTTGCCGAAGACCGCGAACGAGGTCCCGGCGCCGTTCTGCGCGGCGTCGTGCAGGCCTTCGAGAATCGCTTCCCGGTAGGCGGGGTCCATGTGGACGTGGCGACGGGGCCCGGGGGCGAATTCTCCGAGCACCCGGCCGGCCCCATCGTCGACCTGCAGCCCGACGTGGGGCGTGACGACCGTGCCGCCGTTGGCGATCGCCGCGTAGGCGATCGCCATCTGCAGCGGGTTGGTCTGCAGGTCGCCCTGGCCGGTGGCGAGCTGGATGTTGTCGCCGGCCGACCAGGGCCGGTCGGTCAAGCCTTCCTTGTAGAGCTGATTGCGCCAGTGCTGGGACGGCAGCAGCCCGTCGCTCGGTACCGGGAGGTCGATGCCGGTCGGGCGGCCGATGCCGAGCGCATGCGCCCAGTGCTGGAGCCGGCCGGTGTTCCACATGCGGAAGCCGAGGTTGTAGAAGAACACGTCTGAGGACACTTCCAACGCCGAGACTAGGCTGACCGAGCCGTTCGCCGCTTCGCCGGCGTTTTTGAAGACCTCGCCGCCGATTTCGAACTGGCCGGGGTCTTCGATCACTTCGGTCGGGGTCAGGTTGCCGCTTTCGAGCGCGGCTATCGCGGTTATCGGCTTGAACGTGGAGCCGGTGGGATAAAGGCCCCCGATCGCCCGATCGGTCAGCGGCGCGCTGATTTCGTCGCGGTAGAGTTCGTTGACCTGCGCCTGGGTCGGATTGATCAAGACTGCGGGGTCGAAGGTCGGGTAGGAGGCGAGACCGAGTATTTCCCCCGTATGCACGTTCATCGTGATGAAGCCGCCGTGCAGGCCGCGAGCCGCCAGCGCCGCTTCACCCGCCTCCTGCACCTTGGTGTCGATCGAGAGCTTCAGGTTGTCGCCCGGCACCGGCGGCTGGGAGGCCAGCTGCCCGTTGCGGGTCGGCTGGCCGAGGGCGTCGACTTGAATCCGCGTCAACCCCGGCTTCCCGCGCAAGAATCGGTCGTAGGTGTCCTCGACCCCTTCCTGGCCGACTTCGTCGCCGGGCTGCAGGCCTCGATAGCGCGCCTCTTTCAGCTGTTCTTCGGAGACCTCGCCGACGTTGCCGAGAATGTGCGCGGCCAGCGTGCCGTGCGGGTAGCGGCGCACGAAAACACGCTGCACGGTGACCCCCGGGAAGCGGTCCTGATTCTCCTGCAGGTAGTAGACGAGGTAGTCGCCGACGTCGCGCCGCAGGGTCACCGGTGCGCTTGCCGCCAGTTTGAGCTGTTCGTGCATCGTCTTGCGCAGGCGCGGCAGCGAGCTATGGGTCAAGTTGGCGAGCTGCGCCAGCTCGGCGTGGCGCCGGCGCGGCGCTTCGGGCAGCTTCTCGGGATTGACCTGCAGCGCGAGGCTGGTCCGGTTGGAGACGATGTCGTTGCCGTTGCGATCGAGGATTTTGCCGCGCGGGGCGCTGACTCTGAACTCGCGCGTGCGGTTATTTTTCGCTTCCGCGAGGTACTTCTCGCCGTTGATCACCTGCAGGAACCAGAGCCGGAAGAAGAGCACGCCGAAGAGCGCCAGGGCGACGCCGCCGAAGACGGCGATGCGCAGCGCCAGGCGGTTGTTCATCCGCGGTCCGAGCTCATCCGAGCGCCGGTACATCAGGTCCTCCCCAGCACGGTCGGCCCTCGGCGGCGGGTCACACTCGGCTCCTCGACCAGTGCAGAGCGCAGCGCCCGCCGCAGGCCGAAGTAGATCGGCCAGGCGAGGAAGAAGGCGTAGATGCTCTTCAGCAGCATGTCGCGGACGATCAGCACGCTGACCGGGGCGTCGACGCCGAGCATCACCTGCACGGCGGCGAAGCCGAGCTCGGCGAACAGGGTCAGGCCCATGCAGACGAGCGGCGGCACGAGGGCGCTGTGGATGTCGAAACGCTCGCGGAAGAGGCCGGCCAGGTAACCGGCGCCGAGCAGCACCAGCGAGGAGCCGCCCAGCGGCGCCACCAGCAGGCAATCGACGAGGAACCCGACCGAGAAGCCCGCCACGGCGCCGGTCAGGCTGCCGCCGAGCAGGCCGAGCGAGACGACGACGGCCGGCAGCACGTCGGCGCTGGTGTGGAGCAACTCGACCCGCGAGAAGAACGAGAGCTGCAGCAGCACCGCCAGGATCACGATCGCGACGAGGCGGGCAAAGATCTTCGGCGTGACGATCATCGGCGCGGGCGCCCGGTCAGCACCTGGACGAGGTCGAGGTTGGCCATGTCGGCGTAGGGACGCAGGTGGACCTGCTGACTGGCCTCCTGCTCGACGATCGAGGTGGGCGTCACTTCACCGACAGGCAGTCCCGGGGGAAACAGCGATGCGAGCCCCTGCGCGCGCCAGCCCGAGGTGACCACGGCCTGGCCTTCATGCACGTTCTTGCTCGAATTGATGAAGTCGAGGATCAGGTCTTCGGGGTCGCCGACGTTGGGCCTGATCACGCCCTGTACGCCTGGCGGCACCACCTTCGCCGACACGGCACTGGCATGGTCCGTGATCAGCCTTACCTGGGCCGAGCCCCCCTCGGTCGAGGCGACCAGGCCGACGAGCCCGTCACCGCTGATCACCGGATCGTCGACCTTGACCCCGTCGCCAGAGCCGACGTCGATCGCCACGGTCGAATTCCAGACGGTCGGCGAGCGGGCGATCACCCGGCCGGTCACCGGCTTATAGGCCGATTCGGCCAGGGCCGGGCCGCGGTCCAGTTCGACCAGCTTGCGCAGCTGGGCGTTTTCCTGAAGCGCCTCCTGGCCGGCGACGACCTGGCGGCGCACGGTCACGAGCTCGGCCTTGAGGCGGCTGTTTTCGCCGCGCGCGTCGAAGGTCTTGTCGAACCAGTCGACCAGGTCGCGGGCCGGCTTCAGGGCCCTGTCCGCGACGGCCTGCAGGGGGCTGAAGATCGTGCTGACGCCCCGCTGCACGCCACCCGAGCTCTGCCCGTAGGTGATCGTCAGCAACAGGAAGGAGCCGATGACGAGGAGGGTTAGTACCGCTCTACGGCGGCGTACTTGCTTGCGATACACGACGGAGACCTAAGTTTGGCGCTTCTTCTGAACGGCAGCTAAGCAACGCGTGCCATTCCCGAGTTCATCTTGCTGGCGCGGTGGATCGTCTCGAACTCCTCCAGCGATATGCCGGAGCCGACGGCCACGCACGTCAACGGCGACTCTGCCAGCTGACACGGCATCTGGCACTCGTCGCGGAGGCGCTGTTCGAGTCCTTGCAGGAGCGCGCCCCCACCGGCAAGGGTAATGCCCCGGTCCATGATGTCCCCCGCCAGCTCCGGCGGGGTGCGGTCGAGCGTGTCCTTGACCGCGTCGATGATGTGGCCGATCGTTTCGTCGAGGGCCTCGCGCACCTCGGCCGAGCCGAGCGTGATCGTCTTCGGCAGGCCCGAGACCAGGTCGCGGCCGCGGATCTCGACCTCGACCTCCTCCGGCAGCGGCGAGGCCGAGCCCGCCTCGAGCTTGACCTCCTCCGCCGTCTGGGTGCCGATCGCCAGTTTGTAGCGGTGTTTGCAGTGGTGGACAATCGCGTCGTCGAGCTCGTCGCCGCCGACCCGGATCGACTGCGAGACGACGATCCCGCCGAGCGAGATCACCGCGACCTCGGTGGTGCCGCCGCCGACGTCGACGATCAGCGAGCCGGTCGGCTCGGCGACGGGCAGGCCGGCGCCGATCGCCGCCGCCATCGGCTCCTCGATCAGGTAGGCCTTGCGGGCGCCGGCAGAGAGGCAGGCCTCCTCGACCGCGCGCTTCTCGACGCCGGTGACGCCCGATGGCACGCAGACGACGACGCGTGGGTGGGCAAAGCGGTTGGAGTGAACCTGCTTGATGAAGTGACGCAGCATCTGTTCGGTCACGTCGAAGTCGGCGATGACGCCGTCCTTGAGCGGCCGGATCGCGGTGATCGTGCCCGGCGTGCGCCCCAGCATCCGCTTCGCCTCGACGCCGACCGCGTGGACCTGGCCGCTGCGCGAGTCGATCGCCACAACCGAGGGCTCGGAGAGCACGATGCCGCGACCGCGCACGTAGACCAGGGTGTTGGCCGTGCCGAGGTCGACCGCCATGTCGCGGCCGCCAAGTCCGGTCAGGTAGCTGAATATGCCCATGTGTGCAATTTGGGGAAAAGCAGGGCAATCATTCCAGATGGTCCAAGTCGGCCAACCCAGGCGCGAGATCCAGCAACAACCCGACCGGCAAGCCGACGACGTTGGAGACGCTCCCCTCGATCCGCTCGACCAGCGTCGAGCCAAGCGTCTGCACCGCATAACCACCCGATCTCCCCCGCCACTCCCCAAAGCGCACGTAGCGCTCAACCTCAGCCTCGCTCAACTCCTTGAAGACCACCGAAGTCCGTTCCAGCCCACTCCGCTCCTCCCCATCGGCAAGCACAACGAGCCCGCTCATCACCGTATGAGCGCGCCCCGACATCCGCTCCAAATACTCCCGAGCCTCACGCTCGTCAGCCGGCTTCCCAAGCGCCTTGCCATCAAGGACAACGTCGGTATCGCAGGCGACCACATAGCCGTCACGCTGAACGGCCCGAGCCTTCATCCGAGCGTTCTCGACCACCTCAGCTTCCGGATCTCCGCCCGTAAGCTCCTCGACCCCAGGCACCACGACCTCGAACTCAACCCCAAGCTTCCGAAGAATCTCGCTCCTCTGAGGCGATCCGGATGCGAGCGTGACCTTCATGCGCTCAGACCTTCAGCCGGGATGCGGGTAGGGGGTGAAGCGTCTTGTACTTTTTCGTCAGCGACCTTCGGGCGACAGCAACCGGGCGTTCCACCGAAAAAGTTAAGCGGAACCCCCTGCCCGCAGCCCGGCTCCTAGCCAAGCTCCGGAAACCAAATCCCGATCTCACGCTCCGCCGACTCGTCCGAGTCAGACCCGTGGACCATGTTGAAGGTCACCTCGAGCGCGTAGTCACCGCGGATCGAGCCGGGCGCGGCCTCGACCGGGTTCGTCGCCCCGATCAACTGCCGGGCCGCCACGACCGCTTCGGCCCCCTCCAGCACCATCGCGACCAGCGTGCCGCCGGTGATGAACTCGACCAGCTCGCCGAAGAAGGGCTTCTCGGTGTGCTCCGCGTAGTGCTCGTTGGCGATCTGCTCGGAGGCCACCATCGTCTTCAGCGCCGCGATCCGCAGGCCCTTGCGCTCGAAACGCGCGATCACCTCGCCGCTGAGGGCGCGTTCGAAGGCGTCAGGCTTGACGAGGATCAGGGTCCGGCTCACGGTTGGGGCTCCTTGGCTGTCGTTTGGGTTTCGAAGTCTCTTTGGGCGCCTCCACTTTGGGGCGCGCCAGTTTGCGCTCACTCGGCGGCACCTTGCTCTCCCCACGCGGCGCTTTCCGCTCCTCCGGCCGCGCTTTGCGGCGCGGGCGCGGGCGCTCGGCCAGGGCGGTTTCGCAGTAGGGGCAGAGCGCCCAGGTCGGGTCGACCGGCTTGCCGCAGCTCGGGCAGGGCCGCTTGAGGCGGCGCTGGCACTCAGGGCAGCGCAGGAAGTCGTTCTCGACCGGGAAGCCACAGCCGGGACAGGAGTGCTCTGTCAGCTGGCGCACCCGCAGCTCAGCGGCCTTGATCTCCAGCTCGCGTTCGTGGGCGTCCTCGAGGAACTCCGGCGGCCGCACGATCGCGTACACGGCGGTGCCGAGATAGGGGATGAAGGAGGCGAGCGTCGCGCAGCCGATCAGGAACGGGTCGGAGATGCGCCGCTTGGCGTCGAGGTAGGTGTAGACGATCAGCGCCAGCCAGACGACGACCAGCATCAAGATGAGCAGGTTGACGACCAGGTTGAGGCCGTTGTTGCTGATGCCGAAGATCGCGATTGCCATGGCGTTTGCGCCCGTCCGGGAGAGGAGCGGCGGTGAGTCTACTTCGCCGCCTGCATCGCGAACCCTGTCGTGCCTGCCTCCCTAGAGAAAAAGACTGCCGAACAGGTAGCCGAGCCCGAAGAAGACCAGGATCACCGCGGCGACCACCGCGGCGACCAGAGCCATCATCGAGAGCAGTTCGGTTCCTGCGCTTTTAGAGCCCATGCGAGGCTCAATCCTCGCACAGCCGAAGCGCGGCACGAGCCGGCGTGAGCGCGTAATGCGATCCGGTGACGAGCAGGATGCCCCCCGCGTCCAGGGCAAGCTCGCGTCCCCGCGCCACCGCGGCGTCGAAGTCGGGCTCGGCCTCCGCCTCCGCCCCGGCCCCCACACAGAGTCGCGCCAACTCCCCCGCCTCAAAAGCCCGCCGATGGGCCGATAAGTCAAGTCCGACTTGACTTATCGGCCCATCGGCGGGGGGGGATGGGAGCTCGGTGCAGATGACGTGGCGCAGGGTCGGAGCCAGGGCGACGATCATGGCGTGGGCGTCCTTGTCGGCGAGAATCGTCAGGACGGCAACCACGGGGCGGCCGCCCCCGACCTCGGGCAGGGCCTCGGCCAGGGCTTTGGCGCCGTCTGGGTTATGGGCGGCATCCAGAAAGGCCGGCGGGTCGCCTGGCAGGCGCTCCAGCCGTCCCGGGATCTCGATGCTCGTCGCAACCGCCTTGACGCGGTCGGGGTCCAGCTCGCCGAGGAAGGCCTCGGCGGCACTCGTCGCGACGGCGAAATTGCGCCGCTGGAAAGGTCCCAATGCTCCCCGCGGGACCACCTGACCCGCGTCGAACCCCAAATAGGGGCTCAATGCAGGACTGACCTCGGGGGCTACGACCAGCTCGGCGCCTTGCTCCGCCGCGGTCCGCTCGGCGAGCGCCCGCACCGCCGGGCTGACCCGCCCGATGACCAGGGTCGTGTGGTCGCGCAGCACCGCGAGCTTCTCCGCCGCGATCTCCTCCTCGCTCTCGCCCAGCCACTCGGTGTGGTCGAGCCCTACCGAGGTCAGGACGGTGACTTTGGAGGGGATCGTGTTGGTGGCGTCGAGCCGCCCCCCCAGCCCGGCCTCGACCACGGCGGCCTTGACCCTGGCGTTGGCCAATGCGACGAATGCCGCGGCGCTCGCCAGCTCGAACTGGGTCACCGCCTCGCCCTCCTCCAAGCTGCGATTGACCGTTTCGGCCGCGGCGGCGGTGCGCTCAACGGCCGCGGCGAACTCGCCTGCCCCGATCTCCTCGCCGTGGATGAGGATCCGTTCGGACCAGCGCGTCGTGTGCGGCGAGACGCAGGCGCCGGCGGAGACCCCGTGCGCCTCCAGCAGGGCGGCGACCATCCGCGTCACCGAGGACTTGCCGTTGGTGCCGACGACGTGGATCGAGGCGAAGCGGTGTTGCGGCAGGCCGAGCAGGGTGCTCAGCGTGCGCATCCGCTCCAGGCCCAGTTTCCAGCCGATCGGCTCGAGCGAGTCGAGGTAGGCCTCGGGGTCGCGCGGCTCTATTCGGAGAGCTCCTCCAGCTCGGCGCGGTAGCGCTCGAGCTTCTCTCGCTCTTCCTCGACCACCTCGGCCGGCGCCCGGTCGACGAACTTCTCGTTGCCGAGTTTGCCCTCGGCCCTGCTCACCTCCGAGCGCAGCTCCTCACGCCGCGCCTCGAGCCGGGCGGCGACCGCCTCGGCGTCGATCTCGGCCGAGGCGAGGATCTTCACCCGGCCCACCGCCGCGACCGGGTCCCCCCCGTCCTCGCCGAACTCGAAGCGAGCGAGCCGGCCGACGAACTCCCGCGGCGGGACCCCCTCGGCTCGCGCCGGCAGAACAGTCGCCGCCGGCGCCTCGACCAGGTCGCGCCAGGCGCGCAACCGACCGGTCAGCTCGATGCCCGCCCGCACCTCGGCCTCGGCCTCGGCGTCGCGCAGCGACTCGTCGGACACGGGGAAGGCGTGGACGGCCAAATGACCCTGCCGCGAGGGGTGGTAGGACCAGATCTCCTCGCTGACGAACGGCATCATCGGGTGCAGCAGCCCCAGCAGCCGTTCCAGCGCCCAGAGCAGGGTCGCCGACACCTCGGCCTCGCCCTCGTAGAGGCGCGGCTTGACGATCTCCAGGTACCAGTCGCAGAGCTCCGACCAGAAGAATGCGTACGCCTCCTGGGCGGCGTGGGCGAAGTCGTATTCCTCCAGCTTTGCCGTGACCGAGGCGATCGTCGCCTCCAGTCGCGAGAGCAGCCAGCGGTCCTCGACGCTCACCGGCCGCGGCGCCGCCTCGACCTCGGCGACGTTGAGCAGGATCAGTCGCGACGCGTTCCAGAGCTTGTTGGCGAGGTCGGCGCCCTGCTGGACCTTCGCGTCGGAAAAGCGCACGTCCTGGGTCGAGGACATCGCCAGCAGGCCGAAGCGCAGCGCGTCGGCGCCGTGCTCGTCGATTTCCTCGAGCGGGTCGATGCCGGTGCCGAGGCTCTTCGACATCCGCCGCCCGTCGCGGGCCTGGATCACCGAGTGCACGTAGACGTCGCGGAAGGGGACGTCACCGGCGAACTCGATCCCGGTCATCACCATCCGCGCGACCCAGAGGAAGAGGATCTCGCGTGCCGTGGTGAGGAAGCTGGTCGGGTAGAAGGCGCGCAACTCCGGGGTGTCCTCGGGCCAGCCCAGCGTGGCGAAGGGCCAGAGCGCCGAGCTGAACCAGGTGTCGAGCACGTCCTCCTCCTGGCGCAGCTCGCCGCCGCAGGTGCCGCAGCGCTCCGGGGCCTGCTCGGCGACGAAGGTCTCCTCGCAGGGGTCGCAGTACCAGACCGGGATCCGGTGGCCCCACCAGAGCTGGCGCGAGACGCACCAGGGCCGGATCTCGCGCATCCAGTCGAGGTAGACGCGCTTCCACCGCGGCGGGGTTATTCGCACCTCGTCGCGTTCGACCAACTCGATCGCAGGGGCGGCAAGCTCGTCCATGCGGCAGAACCACTGCAGCGAGATCAGCGGCTCGATCCGCGCGCCGGAGCGCTCCGAGAAGGGGACCGAGTGGACGTAGGGCTCCTCGGCGCGCAGGCGGCCCTGTTCGCGCAGCGCCACGACGACGGCCTCCTGGGCCTCGGCGGCGCTGAGCCCGACGAACTCACGGGCTGCCTCGCTCATCCGCCCGTCGGGCCCGATCACGCCGATCTCCTCGAGCCCATGCTTGCGGCCGATCTCGAAGTCGTTGGGGTCGTGGCCGGGGGTGATCTTCAGCGCCCCGGTGCCGAACTCGGGGTCGACATGCTCGTCGGCGATGATCGGCAGCCGCCGTTCGACCAGCGGCAGGATGCAGTGCCCGCCGACGAGGTCGGCGTAGCGCTCGTCCTCCGGATTGACCGCCACGGCAGTGTCGGCCAGCATCGTCTCCGGGCGCACGGTGGCCACCGTGAGGGCGCGGTCGCTGCCCTCGACCGGGTAGTCGATCGAGTAAAGGGTGTCCTCGACCTCGCGGTTCTCCACCTCGAGGTCGGAGATCGCCGAGTGCGAGCCCGGGTCCCAGTTGACCATGTAGTTGTCGCGGTAGATGTAGCCCTTGTCGTAGAGCTGCTTGAAGACCCGGTAGACGGCCTTGACGTAGCCCTCGTCGAGGGTGAAGCGCTCGCCCCCGTAGTCCAGCGATGCGCCGAGCCGCTTGTACTGCTCGACGATCCGCGAGCCGTACTCCTCTTTCCAGGCCCAGACGCGCTCGACGAAGGCCTCGCGACCGAGCTCCTGGCGCGAGGTCCCTTCCTCCACCAGCACCTTCTCGACCACAGCCTGCGTGGCGATCCCGGCGTGGTCGGTCCCCAGCGTCCACAGCGTGTTACGCCCGCGCATCCGGTTCATCCGCACCAGCGCGTCCTGCATTGACCCGTTGAGCGCATGCCCCATATGCAGCACCCCGGTCACATTCGGCGGCGGAATAGCAACCGAAAAGTTCTCTTCAGACGAGCCCTCGGCCTTGGGATGGAAATAGCCAGCTTCCATCCACTCGGAAAAGATCCGTCCCTCGACCTCCGCCGAGTCGTAGCGAGTGGTCTCTTCCAGCTTTTTCCGCTTAGCCGCGTCCACGCGGCGAGTCTAGATAGCCGTCGAGAGGAGGGGCCGGGTGCCCCTCTTCAAAACACTCAAGCGAGGCTCCTGCCGAGCGTTTTGGAGAGGGGCACCCGGTCCCTTCCCACCACTACGCGGTTTCCTCGCCCAGGTCCTCGTCGGCCGCACCGATGTCCTGATGCGCCGCCTCGGTGACCAGGGTCGGGCGGCGACCCTGCACGATCGTCTCGCGAGTCACCACGCACTTGGTCACATCGCGGCGCGAGGGCAGCTCGAACTGGACGTCGAGCAGGGTCTCCTCGAGGATCGAGCGCAGGCCACGGGCGCCGGTTTCGCGCTCGAGCGCTTTCTCGGCGATCGCCTCGAGCGAATCCTCCGAGAAGACCAGCTCGATGTCGTCGAAGTCGAAGAAGCGCTGGAACTGCCGGGTCAGCGCGTGTTTGGGCTCGGTCAGGATCGTGATCAGGTCGTCCCGGTTGAGCTGGTGGATCGCGGCGACGACCGGCAGGCGGCCGATGAACTCGGGGATCAGGCCGTATTCGATCAGATCCTCGGGCAGAACCTGCTCGAACCACTCGCCTTTGTCCTTCTTCTCGCGCGAGGAGATTTCGGCGCCGAAGCCGACGCCGCGCTCTCCCACCCGCCGCTCGATCACCTTGTCGAGCTCGGCGAAGGAACCGCCGCAGACGAAGAGGATGTTCGTCGTGTCGATCGTGAGGAACTCCTGGTGGGGGTGCTTGCGCCCGCCCTGCGGCGGCACCGACGCCGTCGTCCCCTCGAGGATCTTCAGCAATGCCTGCTGGACGCCTTCGCCGGAGACGTCGCGGGTGATCGACGGGTTGTCGGCTTTGCGCGCGATCTTGTCGATCTCGTCGATGTAGATGATCCCCGTCTCGGCTTTTTTGACGTCGTAGTCGGCCGCCTGGATCAGCTTCAAGAGGATGTTCTCGACGTCCTCGCCGACGTAGCCGGCCTCGGTCAGCGCGGTCGCGTCGGCGATCGCGAAGGGGACGTTGAGGATGCGGGCAAGGGTCTGGGCGAGCAGCGTCTTGCCGCAGCCGGTCGGGCCGAGCAGGAGGATGTTCGACTTCTGCAGCTCGACCTCGGGGTCGTCGCCCTGGGAGGCCATCTGAACCCGCTTGTAGTGGTTGTAGACGGCAACGGAGAGGGCGCGCTTGGCGGCCTCCTGGCCGACGACGTACTCCTGCAGGACCTGATGGATCTCGACTGGTTTCGGCAGGTTCTCGAGCTCTACGCCCTCGCTGGGCGGGGTCAGCTCCTCATCGATGATCTCGTTGCAGAGGTCGATGCACTCGTCGCAGATATAGACGCCGGGGCCGGCGATCAGCTTTTTGACCTGGCGCTGCGACTTGCCGCAGAAGCTGCAGAGGAGCTGCTCGTTCGAGTCTGTGGGACGTGCCAAAGCGGAAATCCCTCCTTGCGGGGGCGGTAGTTGCCTACCGGCATCGCGGCCCCAAAAGCTTAAAGGGGGCCGCAACCCGGCTCCGTCGCTGCCGTCGTTTACGGCGAGACGGCCACGGTCCCTTCTCGCGGGCGGCACCTTGCGAGCCGCGGCACGCCTCGGCTACCAGCTCGGGCACCCGAGGAGGCGGCGCAGCTCCCCGCTCGCCGCCTCCCCTATGTCAAGCACAGAGTCCTAGCCGTTGACGGCCTTCTTCAGCTCCGCGCCGGCGCTGAACTTGGCGGCCGTTTTGGCCGCGATCTGCATCGACTCGCCGGTCTGCGGGTTGCGGCCTTCGCGGGCCGGGCGGTTGACGGTCGAGAATTTGCCGAAGCCGGTGAATTTGACCTCGTTGCCGGCGGCGAGCTGAGCGGTGATCTCTTCGATCGTCGCGTCCAGCGCGGCCTTGGCCTGGCCGTTGTCGAGCCCGGTCCGTGCGGCGACCTGCTTCGCCAGTTCGTCCTTGGTCGTGATTGCCATCCTTCTCTCCTCGGGTAGTGGGCGTACGGCCGGGTTCGGCCAACTGTCATGCGGTTTTCTACAGGTCGGGCCGGGCGTCCCAGCGTTCGAGGGCGGGTTGGGGGTCGATCGGGCGGCCGTGGACGTGGATCTCGAAGTGGAGACGGCAGCCCACGGTGCGGGCATTTCCGGTCTTTTCCGACCGAGCCGACGCGCTCCCCGGCCCAGGCGCGATCGCCGCAGCGGCTCAGTGGTGTTCGATGACGCGGTTGACGATGTTGTACTCCTTCGCCTCCTCCGCGCTCATGAAGTAGTCGCGATCGGTGTCGTTCGTGACTTTGTCGAAGGGCTGGTTCGTGTGCTTGGCGATGATCTCGTCGAGGCGGCGGCGGGTGTCGATGATCTCTTTGGCGTGAATCTCGATGTCGGTCGCCTGGCCCTGGAAGCCGGCCGAGACCTGGTGGATGAGGATCTTCGAGTTGGGCAGCGACATCCGCTTGCCGGCGGCGCCGCCGGCAAGCAGCAGCGCGCCCATGCTCATCGCGATGCCGACGCAGATCGTCTGCACGTCGGGCTTGATGAACTGCATCGTGTCGTAGATCGCCAGACCGGCGTAGACGTCGCCGCCGGGCGAGTTGACGTAGATGCTGATGTCCTTGTCGGGATCCTCGGACTCGAGGTGGAGGAGCTGGGCGACGATCAGGTTGGCGATGTCCTGATTTACCTGCGTGCCGAGGAAGATGATCCGCTCGTTCAGCAGGCGTGAGTAGATGTCGAAGGAGCGCTCGCCGCGCGAGGTCTGCTCGACCACCATGGGAACCAAGGGGCTCATGCGCGGCACTCTATAGAAGGCGCCCGGCGGGCCGCCGTCACTCGTCGCTGCCTGGAGTCCAGAGCTCGCCCGCCTCTTTGCGCTCCTTCTCCGGCGTCCAGATCTGCTCGCGCGCCTCGGCCTGCTCGAGCGGAATCGGCTTGGCCGCCTCGGCGACCATGTCGATCGCCTTGCGGAAGCGGATGTCGTCGCGGATCATCGCGTCGCGGCCGCTCTCGCGCAAACGCTTGAGCAGCTTCTCCGGCGTCGTCCGCTCGTGCTCGGCGGAGTGCTCCAGCGCCTCGACCATCTCCTCCTCTGAGGCCTCGATCCCCTCGGCGTCGGCGATCGCCGCCAGCACCGCCTCGCGCTTCAGCTCCGCTTCGGCCTCCGGCTTGGACTCCGCGATCACTTCCTCGCGGGTTTTCCCCTGCATCTGCAGGTAGGCGTCGGGCTGCATCCCCCGCGAGGCGAGCTGCCGCTCGACCCGCTCCCAGCGCTCGGTCGCGCGGGCGGTGGCGAGCTCGTCGGGGAGGTCGAGCTTCGCCTCGGCGGCCGCCGCGTCGACCGCGGCGACGCGGAAGTCCTGCTCGGCCCGCTCGCCGACCGCCTCGGCGAGGCGCTCGGTTATGTCGGCACGCAACTCCTCCAGGCTGTCGAACTCGGATGCCTCGGAGGCGAAATCGTCGTCGAGCTCGGGCAGGACCTTTTCCCGCACCTCCTTGACCTCGACCGTAAAGACAGCGTCTTCGCCGGCGAGCTGCTCGGCCTGGTAATCGTCGGGGAAGGTGACCTCGACGTTGCGGGTCTCACCGCCGCCGACGCCGGCCAGCTGCTCCTCGAAGCCCTCGATCAGCTGGCCGCCGCCGAGCTCGAGCAGGTAGTCGCTTGCCTTGCCGCCCTCGAAGGCCTTGCCGTCGAGCAGGCCCTCGAAGTCGACCAGCAGCACGTCTCCCTCGACGGCGGCACGATCGACCGGCTCGAGCTTGGCGAAGCCTTCGCGGATCCGCTCGACCTCACGGTCGACCAGTTCCTCCGCCGGCTCGGGCTCGGCCCTGCCGACATCGAGGCCCTTGTACTCGCCCAGCTCGGCCGTTGGCCGCACGCCGATCTCGAACTTGAAGGCGAGCGGCTCGCCCTCGGCCTCGGGCGTGGAGACGACCTCGACGCTGGGATCGCCGACCGGCGCGATGCCGGAGCCGAGCAGCGCCCTTTCGTACCACTCCGGCAGCGCCTCGCGGATCGCCTCCTCGAGCACGGCGGCGAAACCGACTCGCTGAATCACCAGCGCGGGCGGGGCCTTCCCCTTGCGGAAGCCGGGCATGCGCATCTCCCGGGCGAGGCCGCGGGCAGCTTGGGCAACAGCGCGGTCGACATCGGCGGCGGGAACCTCGACCTCGACGCTGACGCGCGAGCCGGGTAGCTCTGAGACTGTTGGCTGCATGCGAGCGCGGGACCCTATCGCGCTCGCCGCTGTGGACTTTCTACGTGCCAGGGCACGTTCAAGGTCCACCGCGGCGCAGCAGCCCCCTGCGCACCGCCACGCCGAAGTCGATCGCGAAAGCCAGGCCGCGGCCGAGTGGGCCGGTGACGAGCCAGGCGCGCGCCCGGTTCACTCGTCCCTCCCACGCCCGGAGGCCGTCAATCGCTCCCCCAGCAGCGCCCCGTGCCCGGCGGCTACAGCGCGCTGGGCGCGGCGCTCGTCGAGCTCGATCCCGCGCTCGCGGGCGAGGTCGAGCAGGTCCTGCTTTTCGGTCCCTTCGCGGGCGACCTCGAAAAAGACCCAGGCGAGGACGCCGAGGGCGAGGAAGGTCCCCTCGATCATCATGATCACCCCGGCGGTGCTCTGGTCGGCGATCGCCGAGATCCCCCAGTAGCGCTCGCCGGGCGCGTAGATCGGGTAGAGCACCGACCCCGACCACATCAGCACGTTGCCGAGGATCGCGCCGGTGAAGCGCACCGCAAACACGTAGGCGACCTTCCAGCCGGCGCTGAACCACTGGGGCTTGGGCAAGGGGCCGAAGATCGGCATCCACATCAGGCAGCCGAAGAAGAGGAAGGTCGTGTGCTCGAGCGCGTGGATCGGCGCCGTGCCGTAGGCGGCGTCGTAGATCGCCGGGATGTGCCAGAGGTAGAAGTTGACCGCCCAGAGCGGGAAGGCGACGAGCGGATGGGTGAGGACCTGCAGCTTGTTGAAGGCGCGAATCGCGAGGATCGGTTGCAGCAGGGATTTGGTCAGGCCGAGGACCAGCAGCAGCGAGGCGATGTCGCCGATCAGCAGGTGCTCGACCATATGGGCGATCACCAGCTCGTCGGAGATGTGGCCGATCGGACTGAAGAGAGCGATCGAGATCGTCAGCAGCCCGGCGCCGAAGCAGAGCTGGCGCCAGAGCGGCACCTTGCGGCCATCCCAGGAGAGGACGAGGACGCGGTGCCAGTAGAGCACGCCCGCGACGGTGATCGGAATCACCTCGATCGGCACGAAAGCGCCGGTCACGTGCGCAAGGGGCAGGCTCACGGTGGTAGCTTGGCACTTCCCTTGAGCGCGGAGCGACCAAGCGCGCATATCTGGTTCTTCGCGCCCGGAGCGGAGCGCGAACCGTGAGTGATGCCGATCCGACCCGCTTCCCACCGATCGGCAGCTACGGCTTCCTCTCCGACTGCCACACCAGTGCCCTCGTCTCCTACGACGGCCTGGTCGAGTGGCTCTGCCTGCCGCGCTTCGACTCGCCCAGCGCCTTCGCCGCTCTGCTCGACCGCGGCGCCGGCCATTTCAAGCTGAAGCCGCGCGGCGTCGTCGTGCCGATCGGCCGCCGCTACGAGCCAGGCACGCTGGTGATCGAGACGACCTGGGTGACCGACACCGGCTGGGCCGTCGTCCACGACGCGCTGACGATCGGCGACTGGGTCGAGCAGGCGGGCCCGGGCTCGCGCCCGGCGACCAAACACGAGTCCGACCACTCGTTGCTGCGCACGATCACCTGCATCGACGGCGAGGTCGAGATGGAGATGGAGTGCCTGCCGCGCTTCGCCTACGGCGCCGAGGCCGCCGCCTGGAGCGGCGGCGAGCTGGGCGAGGCGACCGCGCGGGGCGGCGACGGCGTCGAGCTGCAGCTGACCAGCGATATGGAGCTCAAGCTCGACGGCGGCACCGCCCGCGGCACCGTCAGGCTGCGCGAGAACGAGACGAGCTTCTGCGCCCTGACCTGGGGCGAGGGGGACCTGGGCGGACCGCGCAGCGCGCCGGAGGCGCTCGAGCGGCTCGACTCGACCGAAGACTTCTGGCGCAAGTGGCTGCGCGACGGCGACTTCCCCGACCATCCCTGGCGCATCCACCTGCAGCGCTCGGCGCTGGTCCTTAAGGGGCTGACCTACGCACCGACGGGTGCTCTCCTCGCCGCACCGACCACTTCCCTGCCCGAGACCCCCGGCGGCGAACGCAACTGGGACTACCGCTTCAGCTGGATCCGCGACTCGACCTTCAGCCTCTGGGCCCTGCACACGCTCGGCTTCGACCAGGAGGCGCGCGACTTCATGCGCTTCATCATGGGCATCTGCCGCAAGGACCCCCAGCTGCAGATCATGTACGGGATCGGCGGTGAGAAGGAGCTGACCGAGAGCACGCTCGATCACCTCGGGGGCTACGGCGGGGCGAGCCCGGTGCGGATCGGCAACGGCGCCTACGACCAGCGCCAGAACGACGTCTGGGGCGCCCTGCTCGACTCGATCTACCTGCACGAAAAGGCCCTGCGCGGCACCGGCACCCCGGCCGATCGCCAGCTGATCCGCCAGCAGGTCGAGGCGGCGATCGAGGCCTGGTCCCACCCCGACCAGGGGATTTGGGAGTCGCGGGGCGAGCCCCAGCACTACGTCTCCTCGAAGCTGATGATCTGGGTCGCGGTCGATCGTGGCGCCCGGCTCGCCCGCGGCGTCGGCATCGACGACATCGCCGGCGAGTGGGAGAAGACGGCCGAGAAGATCCGCGAGGAGATCCTCGAGCGCGGCGTCCGCGGCGGGGTCTTCCGCCAGCACTACGAGACCGATGCACTCGACGCGTCGACCCTGCTGATCCCGCTGCTGCGCTTCCTCCCCCCCGACGATCCGCGCGTCTGCGCCACGGTCGACGCGATTGCCGAGCAACTGACTGAACACGGTCTCGTCCAGCGCTACAAAGTCGAGGAAACCGACGACGGGCTGAGCGGCGAGGAGGGCACGTTCCTGATCTGCTCCTTCTGGCTCGTCTCGGCGCTCTCGGAGATCGGCGAGCCGGTGCGGGCACGGGAACTCTGCGAGCGACTGCTCGAGGCGGCCGGCTGGCTCGACCTCTACGCCGAGGAGCTGGAGGCCGAAAGCGGTCGCCATCTCGGCAACTTCCCGCAGGCGTTCACGCACCTGGCACTGATCAACGCGGTCTCCCACGTGATCGCCGACGAGCAGCGCGAAGACGGCGGCGTCACCGCCGTCTTCAGCGAGATGGGCGGGGTTCGCGAGGGCGTCTGAACGGGTTCCGGGCGCACGATTACTTGCGCAGACGAAAGATCTTCAGACAGAAGATCTCTTCCTCTCATATATTCCCTGTTCTTATGGCAGGGTCCAAGGGCGGCGGCAAGCGCCGCGACAGCGAGCAGCACTATCGCCGTGCCGCACTGGCGCATCCCGTGCGGCAGGGAATTCTCCGCCTGCTGCTCGACGGCATGGAGGCCGGCGTGGCCGAGATCGCCGCCGTGCTGGCCGAGGAGCCCGGCAAGATCGCCTACCACCTGCGCGCGCTGAGGAGGCGCCGAGCCTTGAAGGGAGTTGCCAAGAATCCGCCGGCGCCGCCCTACTACCGCCTGGCCCCGCAAGCACTGTGGGCGCGCAAAATGCTCGCTGAACTCGACAAACAGGATGAAGAAGACGATTGAGGGGGGGAGAGATTGAGAGCCGACACCCTTATAGGTGACGTGGTGGAAGACATCGACGAGATCCGAGGCCCGAGCGCGCAGGACGCGACTATCGAAGCCGCCGTCCTGCGACAGCTCCTGGCCCTGTACCCGGTCCAGCTGACGGTCGAGGAGCTTGCGCGGGAGATCGGCGGGGAGGGCGCGGATTTCGCTCAGACCGACGCGGTCGAACGCGCCGTGGGTGAGCTCGTGGCGGCTGGCCTCGCGCATCGCGGCGGCGAAGTCCTGCTCCCCAGCCGGGCCGCCCTGCGCCTCGACAAGCTGCTCGGCTGAGCCGCTTGTACGGCCTGTACAAGACGGGCGAAACTGATTGCCATTCACGATTCAAGCTCGCCCATGGGCCGACCGATGGCGGGGAACCACGGATCGAACCGTTCCGGAAACCCGCGAGAGGAGACCCGATGTCCTGGACCACGAAGAGGCGCGCGCTGATCGCCCTCGGCTGCACCTGCGCGCTGGCTGTTGCTGGCGTCGCGCTCGGCTACTTCACGAGCTCGGGATCGGGCACCGCAAACGCGACGGTCGGCTCGAGCTCGGCCGTGACGCTGCACGGAACCGTGTCCTCGAGTCTTTACCCGGGCACGTCCTCGCCGGTCAGCTTCACCGTCGACAACCCCTCGCCGGGCTCGCAGCGCGTCGGCACGATCACGCTGAGCAGCATCACCGTCGATGCCGGTCACTCGACCTGCAGCACGACGATCAGCGGCGGGAACCCCGACTTCGCGATGCCCGCGGTGGCCGTCAACAAAGTCTTCGCGACCGGCAACGGCCAGAGCGTGACCCAGACGGGGACCCTGACGATGAACGAAACCGGGGTCAGCCAGGACGCCTGCCAGGGCGCGACGGTGACGCTGCACCTGACCAACAACTAGGTCAACGGGTGAGGCGGAGCGCGACGTGGCACGGAGCGGGCTCAGGGCCCTGATCGGGCTGATCGGCGTCGGCGCCTGCCTCGCCGGCGTCGCCTTCGCCGCGCCCGGGCATCGGGCCGGCGCCGGTAGCCCGGATCGCAAAGCGCGATCCGGCCGGCTGCCGAAGCCGACGATCGGCGCCCGTCCCGACGCACAGTCGCCCTCGACCAGCGCCAGGTTCGGGTTCACGGTCCGCAGGCCCGGCGCGCGCTTCGAGTGCCGGCTCGACCGGGCGCACTGGAAGGCCTGCCGCTCCCCGGTCGCCTTCAACGGGCTCGCGGTCGGTGGCCATAAATTCTCCGTCCGCGCGATCGGTCGCCAGGGCGGGCACGGCGCCGCGGCGAAAGTCCGCTGGACGATTCTCGCGGCAAGGGACTTCTCGATCGACCCCGACCTCTCCGGCCTGAGCGCTCTCTACCCGGGGGCGCCGCCGCTCGCGCTGCCGCTGACCGTGAGCAATCCAAACCCGGCTCCGATACTCATCACCGAACTGCGGGTCTCGGTCGCGGCCGATCCGCCGGGATGCGCCGGCACCGACAACCTCGCCCTCGTCCAATCCAACGCCTCCGACTCCTCGCCGCTCGAAGTTCCCGCCAACGGGTCGGTGCGGCTGCCGGCGGGTGGCGTCGTGGCACCGACGATTCAGCTGCGTGACCTTCCGGTCAACCAGGACGCCTGCCAGCGGGCGCGGTTCCCGCTCGAGTTCACCGGGAGCGCGCGCGGATGAGGCGCCTCCTGCCGGCCGGCATCGCCGGGGCGGTCGCGACCGCGGCGCTTGTCGTCGGGCTCGCCGGCAGCGCCGTCGCCTACTTCACGACCACCGGTGCGGGCGACGCGACCGCGGGCGTGTCGAAACTCTCCCCGCCGACGATCTCCTCGGCCCTGCCGGGGGTCGGCGGCACCGTGGCGCTGACCTGGACCGCGGTCACGCCGCCCGGGCCCGGGGCGGTCACCTACGCCGTCAGCCGCGACGGCGTCGAACCGGCGGGCAACTGCCCGAGCGCCTCCGCGCGGGGAACCGGGACGACCTGCACCGATAGCGGCCTCGAAGTCGGCACCCACACCTACACGGTGAGCGCCAAGTGGCACTCCTGGAACGCGACCAGCTCATCCGCGCAGGCGAAAATCACGATCGGCTCCGCGACGCACCTGACCGTCTCCGCGGCATCGACCACGCCGACGGCAGGCAGCGCCGACAACCTGACGATCAGCGCCGTTGACGAAAAAGGCAGCGCGGTCACGACCTACGCCGGTGTCCACAATCTCGTCTTCTCCGGGCCTTCTGAAAGCCCGGGCGGAACCGCCCCGACCGTCTCGAACAGCTCGGGCAGCGCCAAGGCCTTCGGCGCCGAAACGGCGATCAGCTTCAGCGCGGGCGTGGCGACGGTCACCTCGACCAAAAATGGCGTGATGAAGCTCTACAGCGCCGAAGCGACCGCGATCTCCGTCAGCGACGGATCGATCTCGAGCGAACCGGCCCTTGCCGTCACGGTCGCGGCCTTGGCGGCCTCCAAGCTCGCCCTGACCGTGAGCTCGACCACCCCCGACGCCGGCGAAGCAGACGATCTGACGACCAGCGCCGTCGATACCTACGGCAACCCGATCGCCGACTACACGGGCCTGCACAACCTGACCTTCTCCGGGGCCTCGGCCGCCCTCGACGGCAGCGTTCCCACGGTCACCAACAGCAGCGGCACGGCGACGGCCTTCGGCAGCACGACGGCGATCTCGTTCAGCGCCGGCGTCGCCACGGTCTCCGGCTCGAAAAACGGCCGCATGAAGCTCTACAAGAGCGGCTCGACCAGCCTCAAGGTGACCGACGGCACGCTGACCAGCGCGACCGTCACGGTCACCGTCGGGCCGGCGGCGGCCTCCGAACTGTCGCTTGCCGCGGCCTCGACCACGCCCGCCGCCGGCGCCGCCGACAACCTGACGACGACGGCCTTCGACCTCTATGGCAACACGGCGACGGACTACACCGGCTCGCACAACCTCGTCTTCTCCGACGCTCTGCCCAGCCCCAGCGGCGCCGAACCGACCGTCGTCGACAGCGCCGGAACCGCAACGCCGTTCGGCAGCGCCACGGCGATCAGCTTCACCGCGGGCGTGGCGAAAGTCGCGTCCTCGAAGAACGGCGTGATGAAGTTGAACAACTCCGAAGTCGCAAGCGTCGCGGCCGGCGACGGATCGATCTCCACCGCGGCCGGCCCACCGATCACGGTCGCCCCCGCCGCCGCCGCGAATTTTGCCCTGACCAACGTGACGATCAGCGCCGGCAGCATCGCCGCGACCTGCCTCTTCACCTGCACGGTGACGAAACTCGGCAACAACGGCACGATCGAAGCCAACGTCGCCGTAACCGACAGCTTTGGCAACACCGTGAGTGACCTCGGCAAAGGCCATACCGCCAACATCACCTCGACCGGCGGCACGATCGCCGGCAGCCCGCTGACGATGCCGACCACCGGGACGGCCGAATCGACGACCCGGTTCACCTACACGTCGAAATCGAGCGGCGCCTTCACCGACACGATCACCGTGGCGAAATCCAAAGGCACCGCCTACACCAGCGCGACGGCGACGGTGAGCAGGTAGGGGCAGGCCTAAAACGCCCTGACCTGTTTCCAGGTCAGCATCCGGCCGCTGCTCGAGTCGATCACCTTGAGCCGGATCGAACGCAGGCCGTCGCGAACGCTCAAGACGGGGACGTCGTGGAAGATCAGGTTCTCGTCGTGGGCGCTCTGCAGGTTGTAGTTGGGGATCTTGGCGCTGAGGTGGTGGACGTGGTGCAAGCCGATGTTCCCGCTGAAGAACTGGAGGATCTTCGGCAGCTTCAGGTAGGAGCTCCCCTGCAGTGCCGCGTCGGGATAGCTCCAGTCCTCGGAGCTCTCCCAGTAGGCGTCCTCGAACTGATGCTGGACGTAGAAGAGGAAGACTCCCAGCGTGCCGGCGAGGATCGCGGTCGGCATCTGCACCAGCAGCCAATCGGTCGGGCCGATCAGCCAGACGGTCGTCCCGATGATCGCCGCGAGGACGAGGTTCGTCGCGATCACGCTGTGGCGCTGGCGGGCGCGCATCTTGCTCGACCAGATGCGAGGCCCGATCATCAGCGACCAGATCGGGCCGAGCCCGAACATCACCAGCGGGTTGCGGAACAGCCGGTAGCCAAGCCTCTGCTTCCAGGGCCGCGTCAGGTACTCCTCGACGGTAAGCGTCGGCACGTCACCGGTGCCGCGCCGGTCCAGGTCGCCTGCCGTGCCGTGATGGACGGCGTGGTTGTGGCGCCAGTTCCCGAACGGCTGAAAGACGAGCAGGGCCATGAATCGGCCGAGCCAGAGATTGCCCCGCTTGGTGGGAAGGAACGAGCCGTGGGCGCAGTCGTGGAAGACGACGAAGGTCCGCAACAGGAAGCCGGCGGCCGGGATCGCCAGGACAAGGGAGATCCATACCGAGACTTCGAGGCTGAGATATATCGCGACCATCAGGGCCAGGTACGGCACCGCCGAGGTCGCCACGTCGAGAACGCTGTGCCACTGGGAGGACTGCTCGTGGCGGGCTACCGAATCGCGCCAGTAGGGACGATCCGCGACCGAATCGCTACTCGAGCCCGCCACGGCGGGTGCTGGGACGAGGCTCATGGCGGATGAATCTATCGGCGCAACCTAAAGCGCACGCACGGATCTTCCGACACGTCCATCTCAAAACGACGCCTCATGATTACAAGTTCATGGCGTTTTTCGCAATGATTTTGCTGTCTTGAAATATGCGCGGTGTCGATGTCCACGGTCGCGGCGCACCGATCGTTGCCCTCCCCGCTAGGCTCGCGTCCCTATGGACAAGCCCCCCAGCCCCGACGCCGCGATGCTCTATGGAAACCGCTTCCTCACCGAGGACGCCCCCGCCGGGGACTTTCCCGCCGGTGGGATGTCGGCCCTGGACGCGATGCGCCTGGTCGACGAGGAACTTGTCCTGGAGGGCGACCCGAACCGCAACCTGGCGACCTTCGTCACCACCTGGATGGAGCCAGAGGCGCAGCGCCTGATCGCCGAGAACCTCTACCGCAACTTCATCGACCACGCCGAGTACCCGATCTCGGCCGAGATCGAGCAGCGCTGCATCCGCATGCTCGCCGACCTCTACCACGCCCCGGGCGAGACGACCGGCGCCCGCACCCAGGGCTCCTCGGAGGCGATCATGCTCGGCGCCCTCTCCTTGAAGTGGAAATGGAAGGAGCGGCGCGAAGCCGCTTCGCTTTCGGTTGACAAGCCGAACCTGATCTTCGGCGGCGACGTGCACGTGGTCTGGGAGAAGTTCTGCCGCTACTTCGACGTCGAACCGCGGATCGTGCCGCTGCAGGAAGGCAAGTACACGATCGGGCCCGAAGACGTGCAGCCGCTGATCGACGAGAACACGATCGGGGTCGCGGCGGTGCTCGGCACCACCTTCACCGGCCACGCCGACGACATCGTCGGCATCAACGAACTCCTGGTCGACCTCAAGGGCGACAGGGGCCTCGACGTCCCGCTCCACATCGACGCCGCCAGCGGCGGCTTCGTCTGGCCCTTCCTCTACCCCGATTCCGCCTGGGACTTCCGGCTCGAGCAGGTGCACTCGATCAACGTCTCGGGGCACAAGTTCGGGCTCGTCTACCCGGGCATCGGCTGGCTCGTCTTCCGCGAGAAGTCGGACCTCGCCGAGGACCTCGTCTTCTACGAGAACTACCTCGGCAAAAAAGACGCGACCTTCACGCTCAACTTCTCGACCGGCGCCTCGATGGTCCTCGCCCAGTACTACAACTTCGTCCGCCTCGGCCGGCAGGGCTACACCTACATCATGGAAGCGATGGAGAAGAACGCCCGGGCGCTGGCCGAGTACCTCGAGTCCTGCGGCGACTTCGAACTGATCGGCGCCGACAAGGAGCAGCTGCCGCTGGTCGCCTTCAAGCTGGTCGAGGGGAAGAACTACGACGAGTTCGACCTCTCCTGGCAGCTCTCGGCCGAGCGCGGCTGGATGCTGCCCGCCTACACGCTGCCCCCCAACGCCGAAAACGTGAAGGTGCTGCGGGCGCTGGTCAAGGAGACGCTCAGCCGTCCGCAGGTCGACCGGCTCTGCGCCGACATCGCAACCGCCTGCGCGACGCTGGAGAAGAAGGGCGGCGCCCACCCCTCCGAGCGCAAACGGGTGAAGACCGGGACCGGCTACTGAGCACGCATCGCGTGCCCGCTGCCTGACCGCTCGCTATACCTCCCAGGTGATCTGCCCGGTGACCAGGGCGATCGCCACACCGTGGGCGCGGGTGTGCGCGCCAAGCTTGCCCAGCGCGTTGTGGACGTGAGACTTGACCGTCTCCGGGGAGAGGAAGAGGCGCTCGGCGATGTCGCCGCTCTGCAGCCCGGAGGCGACCAACGTCATGACCTCGCGCTCGCGCTCGGTTAACTGCAGCCGGCCGCTTCCCTCCACCACGACCGGCGCCCAAGTCGCCTCGCGAGCCAAGCTGCTCGTCGCCTGCTTGGCGGATGCCTCGTCGGCTGGAATGAAGACAGAAAGATGGCGCGCCGGCAGCACGTTTGCCGTCGCACTGAACTCGACGGGCACCGGCCCACGCTCCGGAACGTAGAGCTGATACCAGCCCTCGGCTCCCCCGCTCGCCAGGAACGATCCCCACTGCTCCTCGAGCCGCTTGCGCTCGCCCGGGGACGTGAACTCATCCATCGTCCGCCAGGGGATCTCCTCGCGAGCGATGCCCAGCAGATCGCACGCGGCGCCATTCCCGGTCACCCAGCGCCGCTGGTCGTCGGCGATCAGCATCGGGTGGCGTGAGCGCTCAAATGCCGTTCGCAGGCGCGTCGCCGCCTGCGAACCGGACTGGTCGTCCGCAAAGACCCGCGAGTTCTCCCCGTCGCGGGGCCGATCAGGAGTGGTCACGACGAACTCCCTTGGCTCTGGACCCATACACGCTGATCACTCTCTCTGCTTCTACACTAAAAGAACAGTTCCCTAAGGTGCAGTATTGTCTAAATACTATTACGTTTATTAGAATCTCTTTAACCGGCGCACTCAGGGTGCCGCGTTACCAGCGGCGGGCGGCGCTCGTGCGGCGTCCGCTCGAGGTCCTTGACCAAGATCTCCGGGGCGTCGGCGAGCAGGGAGCCGCCGCTCGGCTCCAGGCGTGGCGAGACGATCGGTCCTGAATCGGGCTTGGTCGTAGCCATCTCTTGAGGGGTATCGACCAAACAGCCGAGACCTACAAGCCGCAAGCAAAGCATCGGCCCCCTAGGTCCAGCAGGGGTAAAGACCTAGGGGGCCAGGGAGGCAACTTCATTCAGGCACCCGGCGATGGGCTTCGGATCGCCGCCGCGCCTCAGCTGCTCCCGCACTATCTGAGCTACAACCAGGCGGGGCAATCCCCCGGACGTATGAAGCGCGCTAAATATCCCCCAAAGGGGCTAGCCAGTGGGTACCGTCACCGCACCGCAGCCTGTTGTATGTAAATGTCAGAGGGCAAGCCACCGGCAGGCCAGGGTTCAAGGAAGGTGCGCTCGGAGTTAGCCGCGGCGGCATTCGCGTCACGGTTTGGCAAAACGGGCTGGCGCGACTAAGTTCTTCTCCATCACCGTGCAACATCGTCCACAGCGGCGCATCGCAAAGCTCGCGATCGTCGGCGCGTTGGCGGCGATGCTTGTGCTGGTCGTGGCCGCCCCGGCGGCAGCCGAGACGCGGGTCGTCAACTTCGACAACCTGCCGGCCGGCACGGAAGTCAAAGACCAGTACAAAGAAGAAGACGGGGTGTATTTCCAGGGACTGAGCGATGGCTTCCTGCCGCTGATCGAAACGGCGCCGGGGAAGGCCCACTCGGGCAACCAGGTTGCCGGCATCGCACACTGCCCTGGCTGCGAGAACTTCACTCCACGTTCGGTCGGCAGGCTGACGAAAACGGCCAGCTCGGTCAGTGCCTACGTTGGTTGGATGGCCGCGCCGGAACCCCTGGTCACGGCAGAATTGAGACTTGTCGCCCGTACGGCAGGGGGCGATGAAGTCGGCGCTTCGACCGTGACGATCTCCGAAGGCGCGCCCTACGACCACCAACTGAGCGTCACCTCGTCTAACCCCGACATTGCCTCCTTTGAACTGGTCGTCGCCAGCCCGCTCGACAACAACCAGCAGGTAGGGCTCGACGACCTCGCCCTGACCTACCCCGACACGCCGGCGCCCCCGGACTTCGGCCTCAGCGTCGGCGGTGGCGCTACCAGCGTGGCGCAGGGGGACTTCGCCGAAATCCCGATCGGCCTCAACCGGGTCAATGGCTCCAACGGCGACATCGCCCTGAGCGCCTCGGGGCTGCCGCCGGGGATGAGCGCCTCCTTCGCGCCCAATCCCGCGGCCGGCACCGAAGGCGGCGCGATGCTGAAGCTGAGCGCCGATCCCAACGCTCCCCCCTCCCCGAACAGCTACTCCGAAATCACGATCACGGCGACGCCCGGCTCCGGCGCCGGCACCGCTCCCCGCTCGGCGAAGACGCTGGTTCGCGTGATCGAGAACTGCGTGCGCGAATTCAAGACCGCCTACCTCGACGTGCGCAGCAAAGACTGCATGCGCTCGGCCGGGCCCGACGTCCTCGTCGCCACCGACCAGACCGTCGAAGTCGACGGCCTCGCCCTGACCCCGCGCACGGGCACCCAGCGCCTCGTGATCAACAAGAAAGATCGCATCATCACCAGCAGCGTCACCGACGCGATCGAGGTGACCCTTGCCGACCACCCCGATGTCCCTCTCTATATAGGCGACATCGACTGGGACCTCGGCACGCCGGGGTCGGGCCCGAAGCAGATCTTCGAATACGAAGGCAAAAACATCGGCCTACTGGCGAAGCTGCCGGTGCAGAAGGTCGCCGTCTCGCTGAGCAGCTCGGGCAAGGCCCAGGTCAACCCGACCTTCAAACTCGAATTCTGGCCCTTCAACTACGTCGGCTCGGTCTCGGTGGCGGCCGGCTTCACCGCCGATAACGACCACGGCTCGAACTTCAGCCAGCTCGAAATCAAAGTGGCCAAACTCGAGGCGGCCGGGGTCGAGCTCAAAGACGTCTCGATCAAATGGAAGGAAGGCGGGAACTGGTCGGGCAGCGCGACGATCACGCGGCGCTTCGCCAGCGCCTACTCGCTGACCGCCGGCATCGGGCTGAAAGACGGGGACCTCGCCTCGCTCAACGGCGCCGTCGGCAATCTCAACGTCGCGGTCTCGCCGGGGGTGTACCTGCAGTCGATCGGCTTCGGCTGGGAACGCGACCCGCTGGCGCTCTCGGGCACGGTCGGCTTCAGCGCCGGGCCGTCAGTCGCCGGCAAGACGGCCGTCAGCGTGAACGGGACCTTCAAGGCGAAACTGGCCGACCCGCTTGTCTTCGAAGTCAAAGGCACCGCAAAACTCGCCGACAAATTCAGCCTCGGCAACGTCTTCATGCGCTACTCCTCCAACGGCCTCTTCGAGCTCGGCGGCAAACTCGACTGGGACCTCGAAGTCGCCTACGTCAAGGGCGAAGTCAACGGCTTCGTCGACGGGCTCGACGCGGCCGAGCTGGAAGGCCAGGTCCACGCCTGCATCCGCATCCCCTGGGCGCCGGACCCGTGCGCGGGCGGCGGCTTCATCGTCTCCAACCTCGGCATCGCCGCCTGCGTCGACGTCTACCTCGGCAGCGTCGGCGTCGGCTACGAATGGGGTGGCGACTTCGACCTCTGGTGGGGCTCCTGCGATCTCGGCCCCTGGCGACCGGCCTACCCGAAAGGCGCCCGCATCGCGGCGGCAAACCGCTTCCAGCTGCGCGGCGGGTTGCCGAGCGCGGCCTTCGCGATCGAAGGCGCCGGCGGGGCGCCGGACGTGACCCTGACCGGGCCGCACGGGAAGACGATCTCGGTGACGGCCGCGACCCCGTTCGCCAAGAAAAAGGATCTCTTCGCGGTGCAGTCGGGCAACGACACCACCTACATCGTGATCAAGCACCCGCCCGCCGGGACCTGGACGATCAGCGACGACGGCGTCGTGCCGATCCGCCAGGTGCTCCAGTCCTTCGGCCTGCCGAAGCCCTCGGTCCACGCCGCGGTCACGGGTAAGGGTCGGGCAAAGACGCTGCACTGGCGAGCGCGGCCGATCAAGGGCCAGAGGGTGCAGTTCGTCGAAGCGGGCAAGGGCGTGCACAACGTGATCGCGACCACCTCCGCCGCGACCGGCCAGGCGAGCTTCCGCCCCGCCGAAGGGCCCGCCGGCAAGCGCAAGATCGTCGCGATGGTCGAGCAGAACGGGCTTCCCCGCGCCAACCTCACGGTCGGCGCCTACCGCGCCCCCGGCCGCGTCCACCCGGCGCGACCGCGACACCTACGCATCAAACGGCACGGCAGTCACCTGGTCGTCAGCTGGGACGCTCCGAAGCAGGGCTTCCGGCACGTCGCCTACCTACGGCGCAGTGACGACGTGCGGCAGTTGCAGGTCATCGCCGCGAACCGGCACTCGGCCACCTTCCCGGCGATCAGGCGCGGCTACGGCGCGACGGTGACGGTCACAGGCCTGACTCACGGCAACGGCAAAGGGCCCTCGGCGAGCGTGAAGATCGCCGGCGTACCCCCGGCGCGACCGGCCGCCGGCACCTGGAAGCTCTCGACGAACTTCGGCTACGTGCGCAAGGGGGGCTTTACCGTAGGCAGGCGCGGCGGCGCGATCTCCGCCCTCAGCCTCAAGCCCGGTCCCTCGGCGGCCAAGGCCTGCGGCAAGGCGAAGCTGCTCGTCCGCGGAGCGCACAAGCCACGCCCGTTCCCCCGCTTCGGCCTGGCGACCTGGGCCGTGGGACGGCACAGCAAGGCCGGCGGCGACGGGCTGAGAGGCACCGCCGTGACCGTCAAGCAGGGACGCAAGAAGCGCCACGCCAGCCTGAAGCTCGCATTCGACGGACCGCGCACCGGCACGGGCGAAGTCGAGTCGAAGAACTGCCGCCTCTATTTCGAGTTCGCCAAGCGGTAGGGAACAACGCCCCGCCGAGCGCCTATTCCGTCTGGCTCCTGAGCGGCCGCAGGCGGGTCTTTTCGACCCGGGCGAGCTTGCGTTTGAGGCGTTTGAGTTCCGCCTCCTCGGTGGGGGTGCGTTTGTGGCCCGGGAAGGCGAGGTTGCGCTTCTCCAGCGGGTCGGTCTTCAGGTCGTACATCTCCCACTGCGGCCGTTTGCGGCCTTTGGCGTCGTAGTACTTGGCCAGCTTCCAGCGCCCTTCGCGGATGCTGACGATGTGGTTGGGGGCTTTCGGGTAGGGGCGGTTCTTCTGGCCCGACTGGTAGTCGTCGTAGGTGAAGACGACGTAGTCCTGCGCGGTGCGGTTCGAGGAGGGGTGCAGGACCAGCTTCGAGTAGTCGACCCCCTGCCAGTTCGCCCGGGCGCTTTTCGGCGTCGCCGCGAGGCTCGCCAGCGTCGGCAGGAAGTCGACGTGGGAGACGAGCGCGTCGCTCTGCGCGGGCTTCGGGAACAGCTTCGGGTTCGAGTAGACGAGCGGGACCCGCGTCGCCTCCTCGTAGAAGTTGAAGTTCTTCTGGCGCAGGCCACCGTGGGCCAACCCCATCTCCCCGTGGTCCGCCGTGCGGACGACCAGCGTGTTGTCGAAGAGGCCGGTCTCTTCGAGCTTGTCGAGGACGTTGACCAGGTAGCTGTCGGAGGAGCGCATCAGGTTGCCGTAGAAGTTCAGGTAGTTGCGCCGTTCTTCGGCGTTTTCCGGCTTCCCGGTGAGGTTGAAGATGCGCAGGAATTCGGCCTGGACCGAGGGCTTGGTCGCGAGGTCTTCGTCCCAGGTCTCCGGTTCGTGGATGTTGCCGGTCAGCCAGGTGTTGTCGTAACCGGCTTCCTTGAAGGTTTTGCTCGGGTAGAAGAGCACGTCGTGCGGGTTGACGACCGAGATCACCATGAAGAAGGGCTGCTCCTGGGCGGCATTCGAGCCGAGGTACTGGAGCGCGCCTTCGGCCGCTCCTTCGCCGGTCGAGTCGATGAAGCGCCCGTCGTTGTCGGGAACGCCGCCGCCCGCCTCGGGGACGGTCTGGTTGGCGCCCGCGTCCGGCGGGTTCCAGCGATCGAAGCCGTACTTTTCGAGGTCGGAGGGCTGGGCGTTTTCCTTCTCGGCCGGTTTCGCGCAGTGCCACTTGCCCTTGTAGACGACGTGGTAGCCGGCCGCCTTCATCACCGTGGCGAGGTTCTTCAGGTCAACCGGCAGGTCCACCTGCGGGTTCTTCGGCGGTTCCATGTCTTCCTCGAGCGTGTATTTGACGCCGTGCTGGGCGGGGAAGTAGCCGCTCATCAGGGTCGAGCGCGCCGGCGAGCACATGCAGGCGTTGGTGAAGGCGCGTTCGAAGCTGAGCCCGTGGCGCCGCAGGCGCCGCATCCCGGGCAGGTTCTGGCGCAGCCAGTTCGGCGGGAAGTGCTGGATCGCCCGTTCCTGGTCGGTGAGGAAGAGGACGATGTTCATCCCGGCGACGTCGCGCCGGGGTCCCTTCGCCGCGGCGAGCGCCTGCTCGACCCCGGCGCCCTGGGACAGCAGCGCCGCGGCGGCCGCGGTCGCGCCGGACCCGATCAGCTCCTTGCGGGTGAGCCCGCCATCGCGTTTGTCGGTTGGGCTCATTTGTTCCTCCGGAAGATGTCGACGGCGTTGCTGCCGAACGAGGTCGTGTAGAGATAGCGGCCGTTGGGGCTGAGGGCGATCGAGCTGACCCCGCGCAGCGCCCGCGCGCGCGTGCAGCCGGGGACCGAGCGCGGCGCGAGGCAGCCGGGACGGCCCGGCACCTGGACGACCACGCCGGATTCGGCATCGCGTTCGAGCACGTCGATCGCGCCGGTCGCGAACGCCGCCGCGTAGACGTTCTCTCCGTCCGGCGAGACGGCGAGCCCCTCGGGCGAGCTCATCGCGCGGCCGAAGGAGCAGCCGACCGCGCGCAGCCAGACCAGGCAGCCGGTCGTGCCTTCCTTCTGCGCGAGGTTGCCGGAGGAGGCCGAGCGGGTGAAGGAGGTGACGCTGTTGCTGAACAGCGAGGTCACATAGGCATCGCCGTCGTCGGGGCTGATCGCGACCGCGTTGGCGCCGTCCAGTTCCCGCCCGGTGGTGCAGCCGCCGAGCGCGACGTTGACGATGCAGCCGCTGCCGTCCGTGGCCTGGGTCAGGGCGCCGGTGGACGGGTCGCGCACGAGCACGACGGCGGCGCTGGACAGGGCCGTGGCGGCGTAGACGCTATTGCCGTCGGCGCTGATCGCCAACCCCTCGGGCGCGCCCAGGGCGAGGCCGGTCGCGCAGCCGCTCGTCGCCGCGGCGATGCAGCCCGCGCTGCCCGCCGGCTGGCTGAGCGCGCCGCTGGCCGGGTCGCGGTCGAAGACCGCCACCGCGTTGCCGAAGAACGAGCCGACGTAGACGTTCTTGCCGTCGGCGCTGACGACGACCACATCGGGCCCGAGCAGCGCCGTGCCGGACGCGCAACCGGGCAGCGGCACGCCCGAGATGCAGCCCGCCGCGCCGGGGAGCTGGCGCAGCGCCCCGGTCGAGCGGTTGCGCTGGAAGGCGGTGATGGCGTTGCTTCCCCGCGAAGTCGCGTAGACGTTGCGGCCGTCAGGGCTGACCGCGACCGAGTTCGGCCCGTTCAGCCCGATCGCTTTGCCGCATTCGGAGGCGCCCTTCGCCGCGACGCAGCCCGCCGCGCCGCTCGGCTGCCCGAGCGCGCCGGTCTTCGGGTTGCGCCTGAACACGGCGATCGCGTTGCTGCGCGAGGAAGCGACGTAGACGTTCTTGCCGTCGGCACTGACGGCGATCGCGCGCGAGCCCATGAACGGGCCGGGCCCTTCGAGGGCGCGTGCCGTCCCGCACCCCTTGGTCGGCGCGGTGCGGTCGACCAGGCAGCCGCGCGCTCCACGAAGCTGGGTCAGCGTGCCCGGTTGCGGGGCGCGGTGGCCTTTATGAGGAGGGTGCAGCTTTGCCGGCGCCGCCAGCGCGGTCGCCGGCAGCGCGAGCACCACAAGAGCCGCCAGCGTGGCGAATCGGCGGCGTGCGAAGTCAGAGTTCACTCGCCGCGCAGCGTATTCCGCCCCGCGGACAGGCACAAATACTCTCGTCCTAGCTAACCGCAGGAGTTCGTCGGGCCCTGGCCTCTCGGCACTCTCCGATGGCCGCTTCAAAGGACTCACGCGAGAATTCCGGCCACATCTCATCGCTGAAGACGAGCCAGGCATCTGCTACCTGCCAGGTCAGGAAGTTAGAGAGTCGCTTCTCGCCGCCGGGGCGGATCACCAGCTCAGGGTCGTGCATCTCCGGCGCGTAAAGGAGCGCCCTGAACCCCTCCTCGGTGGAGCCGGCAAATCTCCGTGCAGCTTGGAGAATCTCGCCTCGACCGCCGTAGTTAATTGGGACATAGAAGGTGATCAGATCGTTTCTGGCCGTTAATCCCTCTGCCCAGCCCATCTTTTCTACGAGAGAGGGAGGCAAGGGCGGCGAACGGCGGTCTCCGATAAAACGCAGTCGAACTCCTTCTTCATTGAGTTCAGGCGTTACGAAGTCGATGTACTCGGCGAGCAGTTCCATCAGGCCTTTGACCTCATCGGCAGGCCGAGCCCAGTTCTCGGTTGAGAAGGCAAAGATGGTGAGCTCTTGAATTCCAAACTCAGCCGCATCACGCAATCGCGCCCGCACGTTCTCGGCGCCTGCACGGTGACCGTCACCGACTGACAATCCCCGTCTTGCTGCCCAGCGCCCATTCCCGTCGGCGATCATTGCGACGTACCTGGGGTAACCATTCCTAGTCACGGCGCAGAACTCGCATTGCCGCGAGGATTGGATAGACGGCTGAGCCGAGCGCCTCAAGCATGCGAGCCCGGATGGGCCCGGCGAAAGTGCTCTTTGCGGCGGGCGTGCTTAGGTAAAAGCCGCCCACGCCCATGAGAATGGCGGTGTGTTGTCGACCGAAGCGAAGGTCCGCTAGAGCGCTCCGACTCTTATGCGCCATGAGGGAAAATCGTTCGGCCGCTATCTCGTTGCTCGCGTAATAGTCCAGGTAGTTGTGTTCTCCAGAAGCAACGTCGTCCTCTCGGTCGATGAGGTCATCCAGCAGGACAGTCAGGGCGCCGATCGGAGGGAAGTAGGCGGTGTCGATGCGCTCGGCTTCCTCTAGGTCGGTCTCGCGGTGGGCGGCTGCTGCGATGAGGGCATGGAGTGCGACGGATGAGCTTGCGCCGGCCGCTAGCTCCCACCAGAAGTACTCGCCGTCCTCGTCTAGGCCTGCTGCCCATGCCTCCAGCTTCTGTGCGCCGTACTCGCTTCCGACCGCAGCATGGGTATAGCTCTGCCCTTCGGCGCAGCGGCGCGCTGCTTGTTGCGCCGTAGCGAGCACGGTGTCACTCGACGGCAGGGTGGCGACCTCGCGCTGGCAGGTGGCGACAAGCTCGGCCAAATAGCCTCCATCGTCGGTTTGGGGATGCAGGCGGTACCAATCTGAGTACGGTGCGCCTGGGGTCACGGCCTCGACAAGCGCGCCATGCAAGGCCAGTCCGTCTGCCAGGGGTTCATCGGGTAGCTGCTCGCCTATTACGTCCAGGTACTCGATAGTCATCTGAAGCGCGGTCATCGCGCGTAGTGCGGATGATCTCTGGGAACGTGGAGCCAAAATCGCGAAGACCGCCGTGGCCTCGACGTTGCTGCTCTTTTCCCTGATCGCCGAGAGCGCTGCAGCGCGTAGAACTAGATCGGGAATCTTCACCGTTCGTCGCTCCCAACGTCGCAGCTCGCCGCGCACCTGCGGTAGAACCGCCCTTCGGTAAGTGAGGAGGGCCGCCACCACCGAGAGAACCAGCCTTGTTCGGCTGAGCAAACCGCCAAGCCGAGTGTGTGTCCCCCCACTCATTTGGTCCCCCACCTACTGAGTTGCCAGCGAATACGCTTCCTCTGTCCCGAGGAAAGGGACCAGCGTCACGTATACGACCGACGGCACTATCTCCGGCAGTCGCTCCGCCCCCTTCTGCCTTACGTGGTCATAGAAGAGTGAGTAGAGCGCCCCGCCGATCGCCTCGGCGGTGATCGGCGGCACATCCGGATTTACTTTGTAGCCCTCGGCCAGCAGCAGCTCCATGCCTTCGGTGACTTTCTCGCGCTGCTCCAAAGCGCGGGTTCCCGCCCCGAAAATCTCGACCGCGCCGATGTGCGCGTACTCGGGCTCCTGCACCCCGAAGGTGAACATCGCCTCCTGGGTCGCCTGAATCGAGTGCTTCCAGTCGGTCGCCCGCCGAAACGCCGGCATCGCCTCGGCGAGCATCTTCTGGGAGCCGCTGTCGAGGGCGGCCACCATTGCATCCTCCTTGCTGTCGAAGTACTCATAGAAGGTCCGCCCCGACGTTCTCGCTCGCTCGACGATGTCCGCCACGGTGGTCTCGTGATAGCCCTTCTCGGTGACGACCGCAGCCAGCGCCCTGAGGATCCGCTCCGGGGGAGATGAGGCGGCCTGGCGCTCCTCGAAGGGAGAGGCTTTGCGCGAGCGCCGACGCGGCGCTTTCAGCGGGCCGGGAGGCGTCGGGTTCAAGAACAGCCAGTCCCACAGCTGCGGCGCCAGCTCGAGCAGCTCGCCCTCTTTGCCGCGGTAGAGGCGCTTGTGGATGACCTTCTGAACGCCGCCGATCAAGGCACGCACTATCTCCGAGGGCATCCCCTCATAGCCGGGCGTCTGGTCGAGCATCTGCTTGGCCAGTACTTCGAAGGCGTCGATCGTTCGGTCGATCAGGGCGACGCCCTCGGCACCGGCCGCATAGACGTTGACGAAGCACATCTTCGCGGCCGCGGGCTGGGCGACGATCTGCCGGAACAGCGTTTCGAATGCCTGCTTGGCAAGCTCGGTGTCCCCGGGAAGCTCCAGCCCGCCTTCGACCGTCTCCAGGGCCGGTCCGACCAGCGCTTCGATCGCCGCGATGAAGCACGCCTGCTTGTCCTCGAAGTGGCGATAGAAGGCGCTGCGCGAGACGCCCGAGAGCTCGACCAGGTCAGCCACCGTCGTCGCCTCATAGCCACGCTCGGCGACCGTCGCCACCAGCGCGGCGAAGAGCCGCTCGCGCTGATTGCGCTTGGCCTCCTCCCGTGGCGTCCCCCGCCCGGGCCGCAGCTTCCTCCTCTTCAGCTTTGCAGCGTCACCCCAGGGCGTCTCCATAAACGAACGATATCCCTGCACCAATGGCTGCTTTCGCTTTGCCGCAGGCGGTGTCGCAAGGTGGTATGCCATCGGCCTAGATGAACGAACGATCTAAACCGCACTACATTGGCCATTGGAGAGGCAATCCGACTCTCAGCCCAAGCGCAGTAAGGTTCTTATGGTGCGACAATGTTCCTATTGACTTCCCGCAAGTGCCGCTTCTGGACTCCAAGGGAAAGCTAAAAGAAAAAATCTGATTCTTGTACGGGAACGAGGAGGGCTAGTTTTTCTTAAACTCCTTTGAATGAGAGGGAGGCTTTGGTCTGGGGGGAGTCGTAGCCGTCCCCTTGCTGGGCTGATCGTTGTCTTGCTCGCCTGTGCGGTTCTGGGTGGCATCGGTCTGGGGGTCGAGGGCAAGCTTGATCCGTTCTCGCTGAACGTGCCGGGGACCTCGGCCGACGAAGGGGAACTACTCGCCTCGAGCCATTTCGGCCACTCGTCGCCGTTCGTTGTCTTGTTGCAGGGACCCCCCCATGCACTTGATCGACAGGGCGTGTCGCTGGTCCGGGACTTGCGCCGCAATCCAAAGGCGACCGTGATCTCGCCCTGGGATCGAGGGTCTGTCGCTGGACTTCGACCGAGCGCCCGCAAGGCTCTTGTCTTGGTTGACTTTCAGGAGCCGCTCGACAAGTCGATGCGCGACACGGTGCCACGACTGGACCGCATCCTCGAAACTCGGATTCACGCCCCGATCGAAGCGACGCAATCAGGATTCGCTACCGTCTCCCGGGCGCTGCAGGACGAATCACTAAGCGCGACCGAGCGAGCCGAGCTGCTGGCGGCGCCGCTGCTCATTCTCATCCTGCTGTTCGTCTTTCGCTCCGTTGCGGCCGCGGCAATCCCGCTTGTTTTCGGCGCTCTGACCGTCTTTGCGGGGCGCGGGGTGCTTGCGTTGCTTAGTTCGGTCATGACGATCGATGCACTCTCGCTTGTCGTCTGCACCATGATGGGCCTTGCCCTTGGCGTCGACTACTCGCTTCTGATCGTCTCTCGCTTCCGCGAGGAGCTCGATGAGGCTGAGGATCCTTGGAAGGCTGCTGCCGCAACGCGGGAAAGCGCCGGCCGCACGACTCTCTTTGCCGGCGTCACCTTGATTGTCGCGGTTGTCTTTTCGGCCTTCTTGCAGCCGGGATCCTTGCTGCTCTCCCTTGCAACCACGGTGGGGGTGGTTGCGGCAATCAGCATCGCTGTTTCGACGCTTGCGGTGCCGCCGTTGCTCGCCTTGCTGGGGAGGCGGATCAATGCGGGACGAATTGGGAAACCGCGCTCGAGCCGACGGCGCTCAACCATCGCTGCGGCCGCTACTACCGCACTTCGCAAGCCGGCCCGCGCCGCCCTCCTTGTCTCGGTCCCGTTGGTGTTGCTGGCGCTGCCAAACCTTGCCTTCACCACTGGCGCCCCTGGCATTCAGGAGCTCTCCGCCTCAAATCCCGCGCGCGAGGATGCCGAGAAGATTGATCGAACGGTAGGTCCAGGATGGGGAGCGCCTTTCATTCTGGTCGCTGCGACCGAACGGGGGGCGATAACGACCTCCGCGAACTTGGCATTGCTGGCTCGTTGGCAGCGTCGAATCGCCCATCAACCAGGTGTACGCGCAGTAATCGGCCCCGCTCCAATCGCCAAACGTACGGCACCGCTGCAGCTGCTGGGGACGAGTCTTGCTTTGCCGGGGAGTGCAGCGGAGCTTGACCACCTCGGCCCTGGCCTTAGTCGAGCGGCCCATGCAGTACAAGCGCTGCGAGGCGGTATTGCCCGTGGGGCAGAGGGAACTGGCTTGCTCGCCGAGGGTGCCGGGCGCGCTGCTGTCGGAGCGCGCCTCATAGCGGATGGGCTGGGCCGGGCCACTCTGCGTGGATCAGAAGCCAACGAAGCAATCGAACTTCTGCAGCGTGGCAGCGAACAGCTTGCTCATGGCCAGCGCAAAGCAGCAGTTGGCACGCTGACGCTGGCGCTCGGACTGCGATCACTTCTCCCACAGATCCGGAAGAGCGAGCTTTCGCGATCGCGGCAGCTCGCCACTCGGCTCGAACGCGCTGCCGCAGACGACCCCACTCTGACGTCCGCGGCGAACCAGGCGCGGGTTCTTACTCGAACGATTGCCGCCGACAGAAACGAAGTACGGCAGCTCCGCGATGTCGCACAGGATGTAAACGGTGGTTTGAATCGGCTGGCCTCTGGTGGCCAGCAGCTCGAAGATGGAGTGGGACGGTTGGCGCTGGCGGCAAACGGTCTTGGGGATGGTCTTGGCCGGCTCGGCAGCGGTGCTGAGCGCCTGGCCGGCGGCCTCGCGGAATTGCAAGGAGGAGTGGGGGCTCTACGGACTGGCCTCTCGGATGGACTTCATCGTTCCTATCCATTGCAGGTGAAACTGCGTCGAGCGGGGATACGAGTTTCCGCCGTTGCTAGCCCACTCAGCCGCGGGATCGGTCGCCTTCATCGTGAATCCCCCCATCTCTTTGACTCCGGCTACTTTGTCCTCTCAGCGCTTGATGGCGCCTCTCGAGAGAATCGAGCTGCCGCGGCAGAGGCGATTAGCCTTCACGGTGGCGGTCAGGCAGCGCGAATGCTCGTCGTATCTACGTACGGCTTCAATACCACGGGGTCGCGCGAGTTTGGTGATCGTCTGCTAATCGAGGCAAAGAGGCTGGGTCAGGAAGGCGGGCTGCGAACCGGCGTCACGGGGGGCGCGGCAACCTTTAACGCGTACGGCGAAGCAACGGAAGCCCGTTTGCCATTCGTGCTCGGGGCCTTTGTCCTCTTCACCCTCTTCGCGTTGATTGTGATTCTGCGGGCTCCGCTCCTAGCCCTTCTTGCCGTTTGTCTCAATATCGCATCGGTAGCTGCGGCAATTGGAGTAATGACGCTTGTATGCCAGGTCCCGGCCGGGTATCCGCTGGGAGGCCACCCCTATGTCAACACGGTGGGTGCGGGTGCAATCTTCGGGGTGACTTTCGGGCTGTCGATCGACTATGCAGTCTTTCTGATCGCCCGAATGCGGGAGCGGTACATAGTAGACGGGGAAAATCGAGGGGCGATTGAATTTGGCCTGGAGAAGACGGCTGGGGTAATCACGGGTGCGGCGGCGATCATGGCGGCGGTCTTCGTTTCTTTCGCCGGCGCGCCAATCGCGACTGTGAGTCAAATGGGAGTTGGACTGACGGTCGCGATTCTGCTCGACGCGACCGTTGTGCGAATCGTTTTGCTACCTGCCCTCATGCTGCTTATTGGTGATCGCGTCTGGCACGTTCCACAGTGGCTCGAACGCATTCTTCCGAGTCGCACTCTGCTGGATGGAGGCCAAGCGCAAACGAGGTTGAGTCGATAGACGCGGAGGATTGCATGTACAAGAGATCTAGAACACAGAATTGGCAGAAGGTTGTAGTTGGCTTGGTACTAGCGATAGTTTTCGGATGCACGACCCACGCGCTGGCTGAAGGTCCGTCGCGTGACAAATACGTGAACGAGCTAGAGAGTGTCTGCAAGCCAGGCGCCGAAGCCACCCAACGGGCAATGAAGGGGGCCCGCGCCGATATTAGTGCGGAACGCGTGGGAGTTGCAGCCGGGAAGTTCGCACGGGCGGCTCAAATCTTCGGCTCAACCGTTCAAAGAATTGCAAAAGTATCGCGTCCGCCTGCAGATACCGCCAAGCTAACGAAATGGTTCGGGTATCTAAAAAGACAGGAGTCATACCTGCGACAGATCACCGTCGAGCTGAAAGGCGGGCAGTCGATTAGAGCACAGCGTCGGGTTGCTCGCTTTATTCACAACGGCAATTTGGCTAACCACGTCGTGCTGGCCTTCGGATTCAACTACTGCAGTTTCAAGTTCTCCCGGTACGGGTGAGATGCTTGAAGGGAGGGCTCCGAAATCGAGCGGTATGGCCTTCGATATTGGCGGTCGTCGTCTTGGTTCTAATGATTGCCGGTCTCGCTCAGGGAGAGCGCTCTCAGTACGGGACGTTGATCGTGTCGCTCGACGGACGACTCTCGCCCCTCACGTTGCCTCGAGAGCGCTCCGCGCCGGTAGCCATAAGCCTCGAGGGACGCCTACAGACGACCGATGGATCTCCACTGCCACGCGTGACGGAAGTCCAGCTGGGCCTGCCCCAGCAGGGCGTCCTGTTCACTCATGGGCTTCCGACTTGCCCTCGCCGAAAACTCATTGCCACGAGCAGCGTCGCCGCGCTCCGTAATTGCCGGGAGGCGCTAGTGGGACGCGGACAGCTCAATCTGACCGTGCGGTTGCCGCATCAAAAGCCGTTTCCGGTCCAGACTCATCTTCTCGCCTTCAACGCGCACCTCGGCAAGCGGCATGCCGTGTTTTTGCACGCCTTCACGCCGAAGCCGCCCTTTTCCGTAGTACTTCCGTTCGCTCTGCGCCGCGGCTCGGGTCGCTTTGGACTAACGCTGGCCGCCAAGCTTCCGGTCGTTGGCAAATGGGCACGAGTTGCCCAGTTCGAAATGACGCTTTCGCGTCGCTATGCCTACCGTGGGCGCCGTCGTAGCTACTTGAGTGCCTCTTGTCCGATCCCGAGGCGCTTCACCGCGGGTTTCTTTTCGCTTGCTCGGGTCGCCTACAGACTCGCCGGTGGCCGCCAGGTGAGCACGGCGATTGCCCGTAGCTGTCGTGCGCGATAAACATCTGGCAGGTTGACTTGCCTGGGGCCCGGAGCCCTTGAATTGGAACGCCCTCTAGACTTAGGATCGAATCGGGGTCTCTTTAGCGTACCGCTCTATGTTTCTTACGGTATGTTAATGTTCCAATATGGCGGGCCATAAAAAGGCGCTTTTTCAGGTTGAACTGGCCATAGCCCTTAGTTCAAGGTCTGGGCACGTTCCCATTCCGTCGCCAAGCCAGTTCTTTGGAGCGCTTTGGCACACCAGCGCGCGATCCGGGCAGGAGCGGTCGGAGTTCCCCGATCCGCTGATCCTGGCTCCCCCTTCACCTCCCATGAGGGGGAGCCAGGATCAGCGGATCGGGTTAAACAGGATCGGCCCAGTCCACCCTGAGCTCGGCGTCATCCGTAAACCGACGAGAGGTTCGAGCACGTCGAAATGAAGCCTCAGGCACGACCTCCACTCGATCATCGGATACGCCGTCGCATACTGCGGCGCCTCAACGAGGTTGACGGCCCCTACGCCGTAGGTCGGCTATCGGGGGACCTGGAGCTGGAGCTGGGCGAAATCCGCTACCACACCCGAGTCCTTGCCAGGTGGCAAACGGTCAAGGAACGTCGAACGGCAGCTGACCATGCCACTGTCCGCTACGAATCATTAATTGCCGACGATCCAGATGTGCTTGCGCTGCTCAACTCCACCGAGACCCAAGACGAGCCCCAGGCACCGGGCGCAGATCCCCTGGCGGGCTGAGCCAATAGCCACCAAATCCTCTCGGGCCACAGGTCCGAAAGCCCCCACCTACTGAGTTGCCAGCGAATACGCTTCCTCTGTCCCGAGGAAAGGGACCAGCGTCACGTATACGACCGACGGCACTATCTCCGGCAGTCGCTCCGCCCCCTTCTGCCTTACGTGGTCATAGAAGAGTGAGTAGAGCGCCCCGCCGATCGCCTCGGCGGTGATCGGCGGCACATCCGGATTTACTTTGTAGCCCTCGGCCAGCAGCAGCTCCATGCCTTCGGTGACTTTCTCGCGCTGCTCCAAAGCGCGGGTTCCCGCCCCGAAAATCTCGACCGCGCCGATGTGCGCGTACTCGGGCTCCTGCACCCCGAAGGTGAACATCGCCTCCTGGGTCGCCTGAATCGAGTGCTTCCAGTCGGTCGCCCGCCGAAACGCCGGCATCGCCTCGGCGAGCATCTTCTGGGAGCCGCTGTCGAGGGCGGCCACCATTGCATCCTCCTTGCTGTCGAAGTACTCATAGAAGGTCCGCCCCGACGTTCTCGCTCGCTCGACGATGTCCGCCACGGTGGTCTCGTGATAGCCCTTCTCGGTGACGACCGCAGCCAGCGCCCTGAGGATCCGCTCCGGGGGAGATGAGGCGGCCTGGCGCTCCTCGAAGGGAGAGGCTTTGCGCGAGCGCCGACGCGGCGCTTTCAGCGGGCCGGGAGGCGTCGGGTTCAAGAACAGCCAGTCCCACAGCTGCGGCGCCAGCTCGAGCAGCTCGCCCTCTTTGCCGCGGTAGAGGCGCTTGTGGATGACCTTCTGAACGCCGCCGATCAAGGCACGCACTATCTCCGAGGGCATCCCCTCATAGCCGGGCGTCTGGTCGAGCATCTGCTTGGCCAGTACTTCGAAGGCGTCGATCGTTCGGTCGATCAGGGCGACGCCCTCGGCACCGGCCGCATAGACGTTGACGAAGCACATCTTCGCGGCCGCGGGCTGGGCGACGATCTGCCGGAACAGCGTTTCGAATGCCTGCTTGGCAAGCTCGGTGTCCCCGGGAAGCTCCAGCCCGCCTTCGACCGTCTCCAGGGCCGGTCCGACCAGCGCTTCGATCGCCGCGATGAAGCACGCCTGCTTGTCCTCGAAGTGGCGATAGAAGGCGCTGCGCGAGACGCCCGAGAGCTCGACCAGGTCAGCCACCGTCGTCGCCTCATAGCCACGCTCGGCGACCGTCGCCACCAGCGCGGCGAAGAGCCGCTCGCGCTGATTGCGCTTGGCCTCCTCCCGTGGCGTCCCCCGCCCGGGCCGCAGCTTCCTCCTCTTCAGCTTTGCAGCGTCACCCCAGGGCGTCTCCACCATCATCGACGAAAGATATCCGCGTCCCTAAGAGAATGGCGATGGGCGCGCGGAGTTGTTTCCTGCGTACGACTTGATCTTCGTCTTGGTATGTTAGTGTTCCAATATGGCTGTCTGCCTGGGAGGCTGTAGTGCCTAATCGAAAAGGGAAGCCGCGAGAGAGCCCAGAGGCGTTCGAACTGATCTGGTCCGGCAGCGTTCCTATTGCTTTCGGAAGGCGGAAGGCAAGTGATCCTTCTTCAGGATCGCTTTGAGCGCCTTACGCCCGGCCACGTGATCCGCACTGAGGACATAAACAGGCTTCTGGATTGTCGGGCGCGCGATGTGGAAAGCATCCCGGAATGGTGTTGACGCCACGATGTCGATGAGGCCGTGATCCGTTCAACTGGCTGCCGTCTACGGCTTCAGTCGCCAGTCTGCGGTTCTTGCGATCGATGCCTTTCGTCTTGGTCATGAGGCCCGCCGAAACGATGAGCCGAGGTCGGAGCCCTCGCCCGGCCGAGAGGGCCCTCGATACGCCGTCGAGTTTGTCGTCATAGATCGGGACGATGGCCGGATTGTGGGGAACCCGACTCCTTCCCAGGAGGCTGCTGAAGGCTTCGCTGGAACGTACAACGAGATCGACGGAGAGCCAAGTCGAGCGAGTCGCAAGGCGTGACATGGGACATAACGACCCTACCGCCAGTTCAAAGGCCGATCAACGCCGATCCAATGAGTGATCTGCCAGGAGGATTTGACTGGGAGACGCTAGCCCGAGCGGAAACGCACCCATTGCGCGTTTCCGTCCTTGAGGTGCTTGGCATCGACGGCGGTCGGACGTTGGCGCCAAACGAACTGGCCTGCGAGCTGCAAGAGCCAGCCTCCAAGGTCAATTATCACGCGACAGAGTTGCATAAGGCAGGGCAAGTGCGGCGAGCACACCAGATGGAGATTGGGGGAGTGATGGTCCCCTTTTATTGCTTGCACAATCACTCTGCGGAGGATCTATTCAAGCGACTAGGTCCGTCGGGGGACCTAGCCAGCGAAGAAGAACCCTGCAGCGCTTGAGCAGCTCGTCAAGGGAGGCGCGGGGCTTGGCGTCCGTGACAGCCACGTAGATGACAAATCTGCCTCACTTTCCCAGTGGTCCCCCGCCCACTTTCAGATTTCCAAGCACGCCGATGCGGATTCCCAGCCAAGGGTAGGTGGCGTTGTAGAAGGCGTTGTCCTGCGGCTGCAGGCCGATCGCCGAGAGCCAGAGCTGGTACACGGGGGCGTTGGCGATGCCGCCGTGCAGCCGGCGCCAGACCCGGTGCCCCTTCACGCCGAACGGCGGCGGGGTGATCGTGTCGGTCCACTCGACCGCGTTGCCGCCCTGGTCGAGCGTCCCCCACGGCGACGTGGTCTTCGCCTGGCCGACCGTGCTGAGGCTGCCCTGGAAGGCTTTGGCGTAGCCGCTCGGCGCGATCCCGAACGGGTTGACGCTGGAGCATTCTTCGCTGCCGAAGGAGGCCGGGCACCAGGTCGGGGCGGCCACGCCGGAGGCGTGGAAGGTCGCCAGCGGCTGGGTCGAGGCGTTGGTGACGTCGCCGGTCGTCGGGTCGAGCGTCGTTGACTTCGGTTCACTCGCCGCTTCGTCTTCGGCTTCGAATTCGCCCGGGTTGGTCGGGTACTTCCAGTAGGAGTACTTGCCGCCGCCGCTGGGGTCGAAGTAGGCCGCCTTGATCCACTCGTTCTGGCTGGGGACGACGAAGCCCGACCTGTGCGAGCGGGTCATCGCCCGTTCGGTCATGTCGTACATCCCCCGCTCGGTCACCCGCGAGAGCCGGACGCGGTAGGTGACGTAGCGGAAGCCGCCTTCCCTGCTCGCTTTCTTGGAGAGCAGACGGCCGTTGTAGAGGGAGTTGGCGAAGCGGGCGGAGCGCAGGAAGTTGGCGAAGCCGTAGGGCTTGTCGGCCCATTCCGGCGAGGCCACCGAGTAGTGCCGCCCCTTGCCCACGCTTGCGGCGAAGTCGATCTGGCCGTACTTGGGCCAGCCGATCGAGCTCTCGTCGGGGCTGTAGAGCTTGTGCCTGTTGCGGCCCGCCGGGTTGACCGTGTTGAGGAACGCCACCCACTGGGCGACCGTGACCTCGAGCTGCCCGATGCCGTAGCCGTACTTGACGCCGCCGACCATCTGGCAGGCGGGCGTGTGCGCTTCCTGCGGAGCTTCCTTGCAGGAGCGGTAGATCGCGTCTTTGAAGGGGGTGATCCCAACCGACCGGTTCCCCGGCGCCCCCACCTTGACCGTCTTCAGCGTCAGGATCGACGGTGCCGGAGCGGCAGTCGCGGTCGCGGAGCCGACGAACGCCAGCACCCCAAGAGCGATCAGCGCCGCGAAGAGGCGGGTGTGCAGGGCAGCGAACGAGGCATGGCGAGTTGGCATGTTGTCCTATCGACCAGGGTTGGCGATGCGTTAATCGGCGAGTTCAGGGGCGCAAGCCACCTCTCTTCGCCGTGCGAGGCGAAAGCCCTCATTCGGCTGGCGTATATACCGATATTGATATAGTCGTCGCATGCTCTCGATATCCCAGGCCGTTCGCCAAGCACGACTTGACGCGAATCTCTCGCAGGTAGACCTGGCGGCGCGCGCCGGCACCTCCCAACCGGCGCTGGCTCGCTATGAGACTGGGACAGCCCTTCCGACCTTGCCGACGCTCGAGCGACTTTTGGCGGCGTGCGGCAGGCGCCTGGAGATCCAGACGCCCCCCGCGCGACAACTCAGCACCGTCAGCTCGGTGCGAAGCCGGCTCGGCCCGCAGGCGGACAAACTGCGACGCCGACGCCGGCGCTTGCTCGACGCCGCCGCAAGGCACGGCGTCGGCCACCTCCGGGCCTTCGGGTCTCTCGCACGCGGCGAAGCAACGGCCGAAAGCGATGTGGATCTCCTCGTCGACCTCAAACCCGGCCGCACCCTCCTCGACCTCGCCGCGTTTCGCCGCGAGGCCGGCGAGATTCTCGATCTACCCGTAGACGTCGCGACCACCGACATGCTCAAGGACCACATCCGGGACGAGGTACTCAGCGAGGCGCTCCCCCTATGAGCCGAGACGAGCAAGAGCGCCTTCGCGATATCCAGGACGCAATTGTCGCGATTCGCGGGCATCTCAAGCAGGCCGGCGAGACAACCGCCGCCAAGGAAGACCCCTTGCTACACGACGCCCTGCTCTTCCAGTTCGTGGTGATCGGCGAGGCCGTCAAGCACCTCAGCCCCGAGACCCGCGAGTCAGCGCCCAAGATCCCCTGGGCCGATATCGCCGGGCTTCGCGACCTGGTCGCCCACGAGTACTTCCGAATCGACATTCATCGCGTGCTTGAGATCGTGGAGCGGGACCTCCCGCCACTCGAGCGGAAGATCACTCAACTGCTCGACAACGACTGGGACGCGATGGCAAGTTCCGGGCCGCCTACGAGACAGCGATAGCGCTGGGTCCTTCTCGGCCGGAGCGGGAGTTTCTGGAGCGGCGGCGGCCCGAGCTCGGCGCCTGAAGGACCTTAAGCGATGAGGCGACAAAGTCGAACCGGCGATCGCCTTGGATTACATCAGCGCCGACCGGCCGATACGGCCAGCTCAAGCACCCCAGGTTGAGAGGAAGCGTGTTAGAACGGAATTAGTCCTTCTCCGGCCGAAGGTGCCTTGATCGAGCTGGAGTCGGTTGGGGAGTTCACGTAAGGCCATCCCTTCAATGGCAGGCCTTGGCCGACTATTCCCTTCCACAGAGTCTGGTCGCCAAGGAGCCAGTGATAGAGGTTCGCGTAGCTGAAATCCGGATGCAACTTCAAACCGACGCCACCTATACGCCCACCCTCTTCGCGCAACATCTCTTTGATTTGGCCCTCGAATAATGGCGGTGAGTGCTCGTCCTCACCGCTGACATAAGCCAAAGTGCAACCCACGATCAGGTCAGCGAGTTGTAAGAGCCGAGTGTTTTTCGAGTCACCGGTCAAGACTAGGGCAGTGCGCTCCAAATCCATGAAGCGAGTGCCCTCACGCATCGTCTCCAAGCATTGGCTGACGAAGCGCGCCTCGGCTGCCTGTCCGCCGGTGGGGTGGTCGGCGAGTAGGAACGCCTGCGCTCCCACACTGGCCAAGTGGTGATCAGTACGCTCCAAGAAGACCTTGACAACCTCTAGCTCGTGGTCGTCGGTGCCGCCCGAGGTGCTGCGCCGCGAGGTGTCTTGGATGACCACGCAAGCCTGCGCACATTCTTCCTTGGCCGCGTCTAAGCAGTCCTCGAAGAATTCTCGACGGTCATCGCCATGGAGGTTCTTCCGCATCCACGATCCCCGGCCGGGCGACCACTTGAACTCATCCGTGTGAGAGGGAAAACCGTACTCGCGGCAGAGGTCAGCGAGCAGGAGCTCGAGATTCCGGACATTGTCGCTCGGGACGTGCATACCACCGACTGCGACAAGAGGGCCCATCCCCGGTCGGCTCGGCTTCTTCTGCTTGGAATCGTCAATTACGACCAAGTCCACCTTGTCCACCTCCCTGCCCCTGGCAGCCATCGACATCCCCACGATGCCGTCGCGGGGCTTGATAGCCCCGTAGACCCGTGCTCACTGGTCACACCGGCGAAAGGTACGGTGGCACAATCCTTGCCAAGCGGCACTGGCCTGTGAAGGGAAGGCGGCGCCACGACAAAACGATCACCACGTTGGCTGCGGCGGACAAAGAACTTGGCCGCTTCAGACCCACGCTTCCAGATCGTTTCGCCAACCGCATCGTTCATCTCAAGGTACACGCCAACCTCTGCACTATTGATCCTGAGCTTTCGCTTCTTTGGAATCGGTCTGAGGCGTCGCCCGGGATACTTTCGAAGCTGCCTTTCGTGCTCTCTTCCTTTTCCGCTGCGAACCCTTGACGCGATCCTTCACCTTGGAGAGTTCACCCATTAGATCCGGGGTGTCCTTCAGAGGATCAACCTTTTTCTGCTTGACAGCATCAAGGCCAAGAGCTAGGAGTTCGGCAACAGCAGCGTCGATCTCAACTGCAATCCCATGGCCACGAAGGGCTTCACGGATCACCCGCCGAGATTTTTGAAATCCCCACTCCTCCCTCAGCTCAACTTCACCCGCGACTTTCTCTGCTGTCTCCGCTAGGGCGGCGAGACCGACGTGGCCGCTGTCGTCTTTGTTAAACAACGGAAATGGCGCAGCGAAAACGTACTTATCGATATCGCGTTTGCCAAACAATCCGTCGCTCATCAGTGGCTCAACGACATTATGAAGTGGCGCACTGTTGAAAATCGCTACGAGATACCGAGCCTCCTCTGGGCTTCCCGCAGCTGCCCAGTAAAGCTTGTGCTCAATTAGCGCTTCGGAACCTTCTAACCGACACGCCGCGATTTGGTTACCTGACTGGGTATATAGAACACGATGCTCGCCAATCGGAAACTGATTACTCGTCCCTCGTTGGTAGTCAAGGCGTTCGCGCAAACTCAGCCTGTTGGTAGAACCTTTGTGCTTCTCCCATATCTCTTCGGCGTCCCTCCACCACTGTGCAAGGCCCTGATGCTCATCCAGATTTGGCTCGTCGCCATCCAGCAATGATCCCTTCCACCACGGAATTACTGCCTCTATCTCTTCCAGTGCCCTGAAAGGTGCAACACTGGAGCCAAGATAGACGGGCATGACGAATTGCGACTCAACGAATCCTTCAAGTGAATCCAGGCATTTCCACGGCTCCTTCTCCAAAGCACTGCGAAGACTTGCTACACGACGCGTCCCCTTTGGTGCGCCCAGTGGTCCCGTCTCACGATCAGAGACTCGCAGAAGGACGCTTGGCAGGATGGTCGCTCCCTGGTAGAAGCGGCTTTTGTATGGGGAGAGGAGTTCTGCATTTGCACTCCGTTGAATCTCATTTTCATGAATGGAGAGTCCGCTCACCGCATCCGCCCAGCGAACACCCGAAGCATTAACCTTTCCGACAATCGCTTTGGCCTTGATGGGGAATTTGCGAGCAGAAGCCGCCCTTACGCCGAAGGCAACACAAGAGGGCATCGGAAAGATGTCGGGTGCAATACCTCGAAGGTCCCAGGGCTGATCAAAGGCAATCTTCGTTGATGCACCTAGAGCATCAAAGCTTCCCGAGCGAAAGCCCTCATATGCCTGCCTGGAGAGAGTCCCCGCCGGCATTACGAACCCGAATTGCCCGCCGGGAGCCAGATACTGCTCCACGCATCGCACTACAAAAAGGTCGGCGAGGTCTTGGTGGGTGGCGACCTTTCCACCAGTCCAAAGTCCGCGCTCCTTGGCAAGCTCCGCGTACCGCTCCTGCATGCCCTTTGGCATAAAGCGGAACGAGAGCCATGGAGGGTTGCCAACTAGAACGTCCACTTGATTATCGGGACGAGTGAAAGCAAACGGGCGAGCGAGATTGCGAACGTAGTATCCCCAGATGTGGTTTCGACCTTCATCGTGCAGATCGCACAAAGTTTGGAACGCTGCAACGACGGCGGCGCGATCAACCGGTCGCACCGCATACCGTCGAAGAATTGGCTCAATTTGTGGCGGGGTCGTTCCTGGTCTCCTGGTAGCTGCTCGCTCCGCCATATCAGCAATTAATTGATCAAAGAGATTTGCGTCGGCAACTACACGCTCCGGAAAATAAAGCTCTGGATCGCTTCCCTTTGGATCGTCACTGGTTGGGATGGTGATCCCCCCTTTTGCGAAGAGAGTCTCATCCTGATCCCACCGGACGCTGTCACCCAAATAGACCGGAACGCTGAAGGCTGGCCGCTCCCCCTGTAAACGATCTGAACCAATCGCGAGCAGGTAGGTGACCCGCGCAAGACAAACAGCAACAGGATGTAGGTCGATGCCGGAAACATGGGCTATTAAACCTTCAATCGCCTCGTCGTCCGACATCGACGCCTCCTCCGCTGCCTCGAGGTATCGGCGGGCCGCCCAAAAAAGAAACGTTCCTGAGCCACATGCGGGATCCAGCACCCGCTGACGTAGCGGATCGCTGATTACCTCGTCTACAACTCCCTCAGCAAGCCAATCAGGCGTGTAATACTCGCCGAGTTGTTTGCGCGTGTTCGGATCGATGATGGACTCATAGAGCGCCTTGAGAACGTCGTGCTCAACGTCGGACCAGTCAAAGCGGGCAAGGCGACGCGCGAGTGATGCCACAAACAGCTTTCCACCTTCAACTCGCGCTGGCCAATCAAAGAAATCGGCATCAACGACACCGCCCAGACGCGCCGATCGGAAAACCTGTCCCGAGAGCAATGCTGACGAGCTTTGGCCTTGAACGGGCAAGCCCACTACGGTGTGGGCGATCAGCTCCGCGGTCACCACCAAATAGGTATGGAGGACGAATAGTTCGTCGGTATCCGGAAAATGCGTTCCGAGAGCAGAGGTCAGAAGTCTTCCCCAAAGTTCGCGCTTGAGAGAAACCTCGGGATCCAACCGACAGGCCGAGTAGATCTCACGAAGATCAGCGAGATCCACTTGGGTTGAGGGAGATTCAGACCCTAAACGTCTAACGATCTCTCGTTGAGTCGGCCTAATCGCCTCCACGGTGGCTAGAACGGTCTCCAGCCAAGCCGAGAGCGCGTCTATGTCACTGCCATTCTCTAACTGGAAGCGACTTACCTCGGCCAGACCTCCATGGGGTCGAAGGTGGCACAGGATCCAGAGCTTTCCGTCGGTCAGCACGCCGACGTAGCGCTGGTCTCGTTCCTCAGTACGCGCCCGAACATAACCCGCGAGCTGATCCAACGCCTTATGTCGAGCCCTTGAAGACCCGATCCCCTTCTTCACCTCAATGACGGCGCAGCCAACCTCTATGTCTAAGCGTTTGCCGCCGCCCGCAGGGGCCTCGAGAAGGACCTCCTGCAGGTCTTCCTGCTCCAGAGACATTGGTGCCTCGAGCAGCAAAGTCCTGACATCAGCTTGAACTTCCGCCTCCGTCCGACCTTTCGCGCCCCCTGCCAAGCGAGCTGCAATATTCTCCACCGTGGCCACTTGGTGACGCTAACGGCACTAAAAGGGAAATGATGCAGTTTTACATGCAAACCTTCGTGGCATATCAGGTAGCCAACTACTGATCAGCCGACCAAAATAGGAGAAGCTTTGGACCGTAAAGCCCAGGCTGCAGAGGAAGCGCGTGCAGCTCTTACGCGGGTCGCCCGAGGACGTTCCGCCATCACGTATTCAGAGCTTGTCCGCGAAATCGATGCGATGCCAATTGAGCCAGATTCGAAGGTACTGGCTGCGATCCTCGACGAAATCTCTCGGGCAAGCAATCAGGAGCTTGAGTGCATGCTGTCAGCGGTCGTTGTCCACAAAGGCGACGACGAACTTCCCGGCTCAGGCTTCTTTGCGCTTGCCACCTCACTTGGTCGAGACATAACGGACAAGCTGGCGTTCCATGCCGCTGAGATCGCACGTGTTCATGCGGCCTACGCCCGGGGAGGACGGTGACGCCCCGGATCGCCGCATCCATCATGCTCAGTGAGTTTCGACTGGCCGTGTGGCGATGCTGTCACGACCTGCTCGCTATATGCCAGCTGCCCCAGAGCGAGTAGACCGGCAGGCTCTCGGGTATCTGAAACGCGCAAACGACCGAAGGGACGCGATCGCTTATGGCCACCACCCCGCTCGAAGGAACCGTTGCTCTGATCACCGGCGCCAGCAGTGGCATCGGCGAGGCTACGGCGCGGGCGCTGGCCGAGCAGGGCGCGAAAGTGGCCGTGGCGGCCCGGCGTCTGGAGCGGCTCGAGCGGCTTGCCTCTGAGATCGGTGGGCATGGCCACACCGCGCTGGCGATCCAGTCCGACATCGCCGATCAGGCCCAGGCGATCGCCGCCGTCGATCGCACCGTCGATGAGCTGGGCGGCCTCGACATCGTCGTCAACAACGCCGGCGTGATGCTGCTCGGGCCGATCGAGGATGCGCCCACCGAGGAATGGGACCGGATGATCGACCTCAACCTCAAGGGGCTGATCAACACGACCCACGCCGCCCTCCCCCACCTTCTCTCCGCCGCCGAGGATTCCGAGCGGGGCTGCGCCGACGTGGTCAACATCAGCTCTGTCGCCGGCCGCGTCTCCCGCGTCGGCAACGGCGTCTACTCCCTGACCAAGCACGGCGTCGGCGCCTTCAGCGAGTCCTTCCGCCAGGAGTTCGCCGATCGCAAGGTCCGCTCGACGCTGATCGAGCCCGGCGCGGTCGACACCGAGCTGACCGACCACCTCCGCGACGGGGTCAAGGAGCAGGTGAGGGAGCGCTTCGTCGGCACCCGCATACTCGAGGCCACCGACATCGCCGACGCGATCGCCTTCGCGGTCACCCGCCCCTGGTACGCCTGCGTCAACGAGATCCTCATCCGGCCGACGGAGCAGAAAGGCTGATCTCGGCCGCAGCGCGGCGTCGGCAGGCGATTGAGTTGCCTGAATTACGTAGTTGTGCAGAACGGCAAACTGCTTGAAATAAGCAACTTCAAGGCTCTCGGCAGGAAGGCCAACCTGTCGCAGTCGCCGAGGTCGTCCATGGGGCTTTATGCGGTGGCGAGAACGATCTCGCAGCCACCCACGGCGAATGAGCCGGCATCGAGCGCTCGCTTCTTGGGCAGCTGGGCCTTCTTCTTCGCCGGGCGGATGTCGATCATCAGCTCGATGTCCAGGCCGCTGGCGACCTTGACCAGGCGCTCCAGGCTAGGCGTGTGCTCGCCAATCTCCATGCGGGCGACATCGGACTGGTGAACTCCGAGCCGCTCCGCCAGCTGTCGCTGGGAAAGGCCGTGTTCGGCCCGGTAGTGGGCAACCTCGACCGCGAGCCAACGGGCCAGCGCCGTCCGCTCCCACTCCGCGCGGAACTCGGGATCGCGCAGCTCCTCTGCGAGAACGTCGTCACTGGATATGAGTTGATCAGCCATGCTCGAACCTCGAAATCTCCGATAACAACCTTGTAATTGCCATCGAGGCTACTCCTTCTCCTTGGGCGACCTCGAAGCAAGTAGATCGGCAAGCTTTTGATCCTCATCCGCCCGACCGAACAGAAAGGCTGAGCGGTCAGCCGACGCGCAGCATGAAGGCCCGGTTAGGGTCTGCTCGGGTATTGCCCGGCGACTGGGAAGGGGAGAGACGTGAAGCTGGTGATCGGCATCGTGCGGCCGGAGAAAGCGAACGACGTGCTGGAGGCGCTGTACCGAGCTGACGTGCGCGGGGTCTCGATGAGCCGCGTCCAGGGGCACGGGGGTGAGCTGGAGCGGGTCGAGACCTACCGCGGCACGACCGTGCAGATGGGCCTCTCCGAGAAGGTCCGGCTCGAGATCGCCGTCTCGGACGAGTTCGTCGACGCGACCGTCGACGCGCTTTGCGACGGGGCCCGCACCGGCGAAGTCGGCGACGGCAAGATCTTCGTCGTGCCGCTCGAGCAGGCGGTTCGCATCCGCACCGGCGATACCGACATGGGCGCCGTCACCCCGGTGGACAAGCAGTGAGCGCGCCGATCCTCAGCGCGGTCGCACGGATCGACAGCGGCGACACCGCCTGGATGCTGGTCGCCACGGCGCTGGTCCTGATGATGACCCCGGCCCTGGGCCTCTTCTACGCCGGCCTGGTGCGCTCGAAGAACACGCTCAACACCTTCATGATGTGCGTCGCCGCGATCGCCGTCGCCACCGTCACTTGGGCGGCGGTCGGCTACTCGATCGCCTTCGACGGCGATGGCAGCATCGTCGGCGGCCTCGGCAACGCCTTCCTCAACGGGGTCGACTTCCTGCCCCGGGAAGGGACGACGATCCCCGAGCTCGTCTTCATGGCCTTCCAGGCGACCTTCTGCATCATCACCGTCGCCCTCGTCTCCGGCGCGGTCGTCGAGCGGATGCGGTTCGGCGCGTTCCTCGTCTTCGCCGCGCTCTGGTCGGTGCTCGTCTACGCGGTGCTCGCGCACTGGGCGTTCGGCGGCGGCTGGCTGCAGGCCGGCGGCACCCTCGACTTCGCCGGCGGCGTCCCGGTCGAGATGGGCTCCGGCTTCTCGGCCCTGGCGGCGGCGCTCGTGGTCGGCGCCCGCAAGGACTACGGCCGCCAGGCCCTCCTCCCCCACAACGCCGTCTACGTGCTGCTCGGCGCCGGGCTGCTCTGGTTCGGCTGGTTCGGCTTCAACGGCGGCAGCGGCTTCTCGACCGGCAACGCCAGCGTGCTCGCCTTCACCAACACGCTGCTCTGCCCGGCCTGCACGCTCGTCGTCTGGTTCACCCTCGACCTGATCCGCGGCCGCAAGGTGACGGCGATCGGCGCGGCGACGGCGATCGTCGTCGGCTGCGTCGCGATCACCCCGGCGGGCGGCTTCATCAGCCCCGGCTGGGCGATGGCGCTCGGCGCCCTCGCGGCGCTGCCCAGCTACGCGATCATCGTCTGGCGGACGCGGACCCGGGTCAACGAGACCCTCGACGTCCTCGCCGCCCACGGGATGGCGGGATTCTTCGGCATCCTCTTCATCGGCTTCTTCGCCTCGTTCGCCTGGAACGGCGTCTCCGACGGCCTCCTCTACGGCAACGCGGCCCAGCTCGGCGACCAGGCCCTGGCCGCGCTGGCCGCTCCGGTCTACGCCTTCACGGCGACCTTCGTCCTGCTGAAGCTGATCGGACTCGTCATGCCCTTGCGGGCGAGCGAACGCCAGGAGGCGATCGGCATGGACGTGATCCAGCACGGCGAGGAGGCCTACGTGACCGGCGAGGGCGCGATCCTGATCACCCCCGAGTCCGGCATCGAGGCGGAGCTGCCGGTCGCCGACGCGACCTAAGAGGTTCGCCGCTGCCGCTCGACCTCGGCGAGGGTCGCAATGTCGTCCAGATCGCGGGGGCGCCCGGCCGCGCGCTTCATCCGAATCAAATCGTCCAACGAGACGATCGCGACCGCCACGCCATCCAGATCGACCAGCAGGGCTCGCTCGCGCATCTCATCGAAGGGGCGGGCTCCCTTCGGCTCCTTGAGGATGTGGATCTGTCCGTACTGCGTGTGCAAGGGCGGGACGATCGCGGCGATGGCGAGGCGCTCCGGATCGGTGGCGGAGATCTCGGTCTCCCCTGGTCTGCTGTCCACGGGACGAGCTTCGAGCTCGGTAAGCGCTGCGCCCAGCCGGCGCAGGTTCTCAGGGTCGGAGTCGGGCGTCAGATCGAGGTCCATCGTCGTGCGTCTGTGACCGTGGAGCTGAGTGGCCACCCCGCCGATCACGACGTAGTCGACACCGTGGTCAGCAAGGACTGCGATCAACTTGCTGATATCGAGCGGACGCCCTGGCCCCACTTCGCTCTCTTCACTCATCGCTCACGCCTGACGGTGGCCGGGTCGTCTTCGCTTCGCGCCTGCTCTCCAGCGGCGGAGAGCTGCGTCGCCATCCGATTCCAGCTCGATGCCTCACTCAGGCGCTCACTGGGAGACATCGCACCGGACACCACAAGCTCCGACTCCGGCACCGAACCCTCGAGCGGCTCAACGCTAAGCACCGGACGGCGACCCAGTGCCAGCAGGAGCTGGGCGAAACGCTCCAGCGTGGGCGCCTCGACCCCACGCTCTATCCGGCTGATCGCGTCCTGACTGGTCCCCGCCCGCAACGCGAGCCGGCGCTGGCTGAGCCCCTGCTGCTCGCGCGCCTCGCGGAGGACACCGCCGATCTTCAAATCATTCTGACACCGCATAGGGTGTCAAGAATACCGAAATGCTTCCTACTCTGCGGGCGATCTGAGTTGGGCCTATGCGGCGAGCTTCGGCACTGGCGCCACCTCGCGCTCTGGCTCCTCGCCGGGGATTTGTCGCTCGATGCCGATCAGCAGCTCCTCATCCAGCACAGCCAGGATGCGCTTGAGCACCGGGATAGTCGGAATATGGTCGCCGCCCTCAACTCTCGAGATAAAGGAGTGAGACGTTTCAGCCCGCTCTGCGACCTCTTGCTGGGTCAAGTCCAGCTCGTAGCGGCGCTCGCGGATGTGAGCGGCGATCCAGTTCTTCTCGCGCAGAGCGCGAATCGCCGCGTACTCATCGCGGGCCTCGCGGTACTCCTCGCTCCGCCCGGCGCGACCCTGTGCCACGTCGCCGGCCGGCTTCCCCTTCGGGTCGATATGGCTGTTGGCATTTGCGCTCATGGTTGTCAGTTTATCTAAATAGATAAATGAATCAACCTCTGCTTCGCCCGACGAGGGGCGCGTCTTGACCCGCCGCCCGTGGGGGCACTCGCGGCTCGGCATCCATCCTCCGCTTGAAGTCGCCCATACGGCGCATCGCGGTCGCCAGCTCGACGGCCGGCACCGCACCGGTGTCCTTCTCGAATACGTGCAAAAGCACGATGAGGTTGTCGGATCGTTGATAAAGAATTCGATAGCGCGTATTGGCGAAGCGAACCCGTAGCTCACGAAGCCCGCCCTGGATCTGCGAGGAGATCGGATACTCCGGCGGCGGAGTGTCTGGGGAGTTGCCGTTTAGATACTGCTCAACGTAGTCGTCGATCTTGGCTGCCCGCTTCGCCGGCAACGCGTTGATGAATTCGTTGACTGGCTCAGTGCCGTGCTTGTCGCGGTAATAGATAGCTTTTGTCTGCGCCACTCATCGAGGATGCCACACGACTCGGCGGGCTTGAGCTGGACAGGAGTTGCCCCCACTCTCCCCGCCCCGTTAGCGCTGCCCGGCGTCGAGCAGGCCCGCGACCAGCCCGGCGAGGCGCTTGCCCCGGCTCGTCAGCTGGTACTCGGTGTGCGGCGGGCGGCCCGGCACCAGGCGACGCTCGACGATCCGCTCGGCCTCGAGCTGCTCGAGGCGGTCGGAGAGGGTCGTCGGCGAGACGCCTGGCAGGGATTGGCGGAACTCGTTGAAGCGGACGGCACCGCTGGCGCCGGCGTAGATCGTCGCCAGCGTCCAGCGGCGCTCCAGCAGGCTGGCTACCGCCCGCAGCTCGGCCGGGACCGGTGCGCAGCTACGACATCGCGGCGACATCTACCCTGCTCCCGGCCGGCTCGAGCGCGAGCCCGAGCACTTCCTCGATGCTCATCACCGGGTGGAAGGTCATCTGCTCGCGCACCTCCTCGGGCACCTCGTCGAGGTCGCCGCGGTTGCGCTCGGGCAGGATCACCTCGGTCAGCCCGGCCGCGTGGGCGGCGAGCACCTTCTGCTTCAGCCCGCCGATCGGCAGCACCCTGCCCTGCAGGGTCACCTCGCCGGTCATCCCGACGGTGTGCTTGACCGGCCGCCCGGAGAGCAGCGAGAACAGCGCCGTCGTCATCGCCGTGCCGGCGCTGGGGCCGTCCTTGGGGATCGCCCCGGCCGGCACGTGCAGGTGGAACTCGCGCTGGAAGCCACCGTCGTCGATGCCGAGCTGCTCGCTGTGCGAGCGCACGTAGGAGAGCGCGATCCGCGCCGACTCCTTCATCACGTCGCCGAGCTGCCCGGTCAGGACGAGGCCCTTGTCGCCCTCCATCGCCGTCGCCTCGATGAAGAGCACGTCGCCGCCGGTGCCGGTGACCGCCAGGCCGGTGGACACGCCCGGTATCGCCGTGCGCTCGACCGACTCCTGGAAGAAGCGCTGGCGGCCGAGGGCGTCGTGGACCGCGTCGGCGTCGAGCACGATCGGCTGCTCGGCCTCGCCGGAGGCGATCCGCGTCGCCGCCCCGCGCAGCAGCTTGCCCAGCTCACGCTCGAGCTGGCGCACGCCGGCCTCGCGGGTGTACTCGGCGATCACGCTGCGCAGCACGTCGTCGCCGGCCTCCACCTCGTCGGGCTCGAGCCCGTTGCGCTTCAGCTGGCGCGGCAGCAGGTAGCCACGCGCGATCGCCAGCTTCTCCTCGGTCGTGTAGCCGTCGAAGGCGATCGTCTCCATGCGGTCGAGCAGCGGGGCCGGGATCGTGTCGGTCAGGTTCGCCGTCGCCAGGAAGACGACCTCGGAGAGGTCGACCTCGACGTCGAGGTAGTGGTCGCGGAACGAGTGGTTCTGCGCCGGGTCGAGCACCTCGAGCAGCGCCGCCGACGGGTCGCCGCGCCAGTCGGAGCCGACCTTGTCGACCTCGTCGAGCAGGATCACCGGGTTCATCGTCTCGGCGTCGCGCAGGGCGCGGACGATCCGCCCGGGCAGGGCGCCTATATAAGTGCGGCGGTGGCCGCGGATCTCGGCCTCGTCGTGTAGGCCGCCGAGGCTGATGCGGACGAACTCGCGTCCCAGCGCGCGGGCGATCGACTCGCCGATCGAGGTCTTGCCGGTGCCGGGCGGCCCGACCAGGGTCAGGATCGCGCCGTTGGCGCGGCTGTCGTCGTCGACCCCGCGCTCCTCACGCAGCTTGCGCACGGCGATGAACTCGGTTATCCGCCGCTTGACGTCGTCGAGGCCGGCGTGGTCGGCGTCGAGCACCTCGCGCGTGTGGACGGGGTCGAGCCGCTCCTCGGAGCGCTTCGCCCAGGGCACCGCGATCAGCCAGTCGAGGTAGCTGCGGATCATCGAGGACTCGGGCGACTGCTCGCCCTGGCGCTCGAGCCGGCGCAGCTCCTTCTCGGCCTGCTCGGCGACCGCCTCCGGCATCTCAGCCTCGGCGATCTTGCGCTCGTACTCCTCGATCAGGTTGCCCTCGTCCTCGCCCAGCTCTTTGCGGATCGACTCCATCTGTTTGCGCAGGAAGTAGTCGCGCTGCTGCTTCTGGGCGCCGGACTCGACGTCCTCGCGGATGCGGCTGCGCACCTGCAGCTCGGCGAGCCGCTCGCGCTGCAGTTCGACCGCCAGGTCGAGGCGGGCGGTGACATCCAGCGTCTCCAGCAGGCGCAGTTTCTGGTCAGTCGTGAGATCGGGACTGAGCCCGGAGGTGTCGGCGAGCGCGCCCGGCTCATCGACCGAGCGCAGGAAAGCGGCGACCCGCCCGTCGTCGCCGCGCAGCTCGAGGATCTCCTCGACCACGGCGCGGTACTCGCGCTCGAGCTCGTGGGTGTGCTCGTCCTCGGGGTGCCCGTCGTAGACCTCCTGGACATCGATGCGCAGCGAATCGCCCTCACCGGCAACCGCCTGCCCGGCGATTCCCCGGTGCAGGCCGAGCACGGTCGCGACGGGCGTGCCGCCGCGCGAGCGACCGCGCTCGATCACCTCGGCGACGACGCCGACACGGCCGAACTCGCCGTCTGAGCGGGGCAGCAGGAAGACCCTCTCCTCCTCGCCGACGTCGATCGGCAGCGTGGCGGAGACGGTCGGGAAGACGATCGTTTCATCGAGCGGAATCAGCAGATAGGCCAATGTCTAAGTCCAATTTCTGTAGTTAGTCTCAAAAAGGATAGCGCCATGCCTGGCCGGGGTCCAGGTGCGCCGGGGGACGAGGGCTGTACGGTGTGCCCGTGGACCCCGCACGCGCCAAAGAGCTGCTCGCCGCCGAGCGGGCGGAGGTCGAGCGGGAGCTCGCCAAAATCGAGGCGGAAGGCCCCGAAGAGGGGGACGACCGAATCGAGCCCGGCGACCTGAGTTCGGAGAACCTCTACCAGGACGAGCTCGACGCCGGCCGCGTCCAAGACCTGAAAGAGCGGCTCGCCGCGGTCGAGCGGGCCGAGGCCCGCCTCGCCGCCGGCGCCTACGGGCTCTCGGTCCAGAGCGGCGAGCCGATCCCCGACGAGCGCCTCGAGGCCGTCCCCACCGCCGAGCTCACGGTCGATGAGCAGGAGCACGACACCCGGGAGTAGCCGGGCATGCGACTCCCGAACTCGGCACACGAATCCAGGCCCTGGCGGATCCGCGAGATCGCGCCGGACTTCATCGTCGAGGACGTCTGGGCGCTGCCCACGCCGGGCGGCCCCGATGACTTCCCGGCGCTGCTGAAGCTGATGGCCAGATCCGACCCGGCCGGCTCGGGCTCCCTCCCCACCCGCGTCCTCTGGCGGGTCCGCGACCGGCTCGGCAAGCTGCTCGACCTCGGCGGCATCGCGGAGACCGCCGGCGGCGACGCGGACGGTGCCGCGGTGAAGCTGCCGATCCCGGGCACCAGCGAAACCTCGCTGGCCGAGCGTCTGCCGGACGACCTGCGCGGCACCGCGGCGGGTATGGACTTCGGCTCGCTGCCCTTCGTGCCCCTCTACCGCACCGACAACGAGTTCGCCGCCGAGCTGTCGAACCGGACCGTCCACGCCGTGATGCACCTGGCCTGGGTCGAGCAGAGCGAGGGCCGCTACGAAGGGCAGATGGCCGTCTACGTCAAGCCACGCGGCACGTTCGGCAGGGGATACATGGCACTGATCAAGCCATTCCGGCACCTGATCGTCTACCCCGCGCTGACGCGGCAGACCGAACGAGCGTGGCAGAGACGCATCCGACATTGACCCCACCCCACTGTGGTCAATGTCGGATACGTCCGCGGCCTTAGGACCTATGACGGCGACCGTCAGGGCGCGATTGCTGAGCGGGCGCCGGCAGCCTTTACTGCGGCTGCCAGCGTTTCGATGTCGTAGGCGCCATCGTGGCGGCGCTCGTTGACGAAGAAGGTCGGGGTGCCGGTGACGCCGCTGATGTCGGCCGAGTCGACGTCTTCCTCGATATGCGGCGCATGGGCGTGCCGCTGCAGGTCGTCGCGGAAGCGATCGGGGTCGAGTTCGAGCTGCTGCGCATATGCGTGGAGGTCGCGCGGCAGCAGCTCGCCCTGGTGGTCGAGCAGCAGGTCGTGCATCTCCCAGAACACCCCCTGCGCGGCGGCGGCCTCCGATGCCTCCGCCGCCAGCTCGGCGTTGGGGTGGACGTCGGAGAGCGGCAGGTGCCGCCAGACGTAGCGGACGTCGCCGAAGTCGGCGAGCAGCTCACGCACGACCGGCTCCGCTTTGCCGCAATAGGGGCACTCAAAGTCGCCGTACTCGACCACCGTCACCGGCGCCTCGGCCGGCCCGCGCAGGTGGTCGCGCTCGGGATCGACCCGCACCCCCAGGTCAACCAGCGCCTCCGAGGTGCCGAGCAGAGCGCGGATGCGGGCCTGCCAGGGCAGCATCGCGGTGGCGCGGAAGACGAGCCAGGTCAGGACGGAAGCGACGAGCGCCGCGCTCAGCACGCCGAGCTTCGCCTCGCGCAGCTCGACCCCGTGGAAGGCCAGCGCCGCGATCAGCAACGAGACCGTGAAGCCGATCCCGGCGATCGCGCCGCCCCCGGCGGTGGCCGCCCAGCCGACCGGGCGGGCGCAGCCTTCCCCTACTCAGCCACGTCACCAGCGCCGAGACCCCGGTCACGCCGACCGGCTTGCCGAGCACGTAGGCGACGACGATCCCCAGCGTGAGCGGCGAGGAGTAGGCCCGCGAGAGGAAGTCGGCGTCGATCGCGATGCCGACGTTGGCCAGGGCGAAGAGCGGCACGATCACGTAGCTGGTCCACGGGTGGTAGAGCTGCAGCAGCCGGGCGTTCGACGAGACGGCCGCGCGCAGCCCGACCCGGGCGGAGCGGGCGAGCTCCGGCGTCGGCTGCTCGCGGAAGCTACGGAACAGGTTCGTCGCCCGCTCCAGCTCGCCGCGGCCCGCCGGGTAGGCGCCGACGATCAGGCCGATCGCCAGGCCCAGCACGACCGGGTCGACGCCCGACTCGAACAGCGCCACCCAGGAGGTCATGGCGAGCAGCAGGTAGAGGAGGTTTTGGCGGATCCGCAGGGCGAGGAAGAGGGCGGCCAGGGCAAAGACCCCGACCGCGATCAGCAGCGGCCCGAGGGCGACGTCGTGGCTGTAGGCGACGGCGATGACGAGCAGCGCCACGACGTCGTCGACGACGATGATCGTCAGTATGAAGCCGCGCAGGCGGTCGGGGAAGCTCGGCCCGACCAGGGCGAGCATGCCGAGCGCGAAGGCGGTATCGGTCGACATCGCCACCCCCCACCCCGACGCCGCCTGCCCGCCGCCGTTGAAGGCCAGGTAGATCGCCACCGGCACGGCCATCCCGCCGAGGCCGGCGAGCACCGGCAGGGTCAGGCGGCGGCGCTCGCGCAGCTCGCCGACGTCGAACTCGCGGCGCACCTCGAGCCCGACGACGAAGAAGAAGAACGTCATCAACCCGCTGTTGACCCACTGGCGCAGGCTCTGCGAGATGCCAGAGCCACCGACGTGGATCGAGAGCTTCGTCCGCCAGACGCTCTCGTAGGAGGAGAGGTCGAGGTTGGCCCAGGCCAGCGCCGCGACCGCCGCGGCAAGGAGCACCACGGCGCTGCCCGTCTCGGTGGTGAGGAATTCGCGCAGCGGCCCCTGCAGGCTGCGCGCCCAGGCGGTCCGTCCGCTGAATGCCGATCTGACCCGGGAGCCGCTCACCGCCGCAAGCTTGCCATCTGTGGGACGCTGCCGCGCATGCCCGGCGTCGCTGTCGTCACCGACAGCACCACCTATCTTCCCCCCGACCTGATCGAGCGCTGGGGCGTGCACCAGGTCAGCCTCTACGTCGGCTGGGGCGACGAGCGCCTGGCCGAGCCCGAGTACGAGCTCGATGCCTTCTACGCGCGGCTGCGCGACTCGCCCGACCTTCCCTCGACCTCCCAGCCCTCGGTGGGCGACTTCCTCGCCTGCTTCGAGCCGCTTGCCGAAGCCGGCCGCGACGTCGTCTCCGTGCACATCGCCGGCGGCCTCTCGGGCACCTGCGAGAGCGCCCGGGAGGCGGCCCGGGTCATCGCCGACAAGGGGCTCCCCGGCCAGGTCGAGGTGGTCGACGGCCAGACCGGCGCCGGCGGGCTCGGCTGCCTCGTCCTCGCCGCCGCGCGCGCGGCGGAGCAGGGCTCATCGGCGAGAGACGTGGTCAACGCGATCCACCGCGCCCGCGAGGGCCTCGACATGTGGTTCTGCCTCGACACGCTCGAGTACCTGCGGCGCGGCGGGCGCATCGGCGCGGCGCAGGCCCTGGTCGGCACGGCGCTGAAGATCAAGCCGATCCTCACCTTCGGCACCGAGATCTCCCCGGTCGGCCGCGTCCGCACCCGGCAGCGGGCCCGGCAGAAGATGATCGATTACCTGCACGAGCTCCACGAGCGCGGCGCTGGCGAGTGGTTCGTCCAGCACGCCCAGTCGCCCGAGGGCGCCGCGACGCTGGTCGCCGAGGGCACCGCCATCTTCGGCTCCGAGCCGCTCTTCTGCACCGAGGTGGGACCGGTGCTCGGCGCCCACCTCGGCTCCGGGATGCTGGTCGGCGGCACCGGCTGCGAACCGCCGCCCTAGCTTTCGCCGACATGGCGCTCTCCGCCGGTCCCGGGGTGCGGGGCGGCTAGCATCGAGGCGTGGAGATCCTGGTCGTCGAGGACGAGGCGGCAATCGCGGACTTCCTCGAGCGTGGCCTCGAGGCGGAGGGCTTCGCCGTCCGCACTGCCGCCGACGGCATCGAGGGCGAGCGCCTGGCCCTTGGCGGCGGCTTCGACCTGGTGATCCTCGACCGGATGCTGCCCGGCCGCGACGGGCTCGAGGTGCTGGCCGCGATCCGCCGCGAGAAGCCGACCCTGCCGGTGATCGTCCTGACGGCAAAGGGTGAGATCGCCGACCGGGTCGAGGGGCTCGACGCGGGCGCCACCGACTACGTCACCAAGCCCTTCGCGTTCGAGGAGCTGCTGGCCCGGATCAGGGCTCACCTGCGCCAGGCAAGCGCCGAGGCTACGACGACACTGGAGGCCGGCGGCATCCAGCTCGACCTGCTCTCACGGCAGGCCACGCGCAACGGCGCCTCGGTGCGGCTGCCCGAGCGGGAGGCCGAGCTGCTCGCCTTCCTGATGCGGCGGGCGGGCCAGGTCTGCACGCAGCGCGAGATCCTCACCGCGGTCTGGGGATACGACCACGATCCGGGCACCAACGTCGTCCAGGTCTACATCGGCTACCTGCGGCGCAAGCTGGGCGAGCCGGGCTCGCCGGCACCGATCGAGACCGTGCGCTCGGTGGGCTACCGCTTGAAGGGCAGCCGATGAGAGGAGGGTGGGCGAGGTTGGGGTTGCGGGGCAGGTTGGCGATCTCGATCGGCGGGATCGTGATCGTCGCCTTCACCTTCGTCTTCGTCGCGGTGCGTGCCGACATGGCGGATGAGTCGAGGCTGATCAACCACGAGGAGTCGCGCGAGGCCGGTCATCTCGGTCCCGCACCCAGCGAGCCGGGCGAGGGCTCGGCGATCTCGCCGATCGCCGACGCCCAGCACGAGGTCGAGAGGACGTTCCTGATCGCCGGCGGGGCGGCGTTGCTGGCGGCCCTGCTCGCCGGCTACCTGGTCGCGGCCCGCACCGCTGCGCCGCTGCGACGGATCGCATCGACGGCCGCCACCGTGGACGCCGGCGACCTCACGCCGCGCCTGCGCCCGGAGGCCTCGACGCCGGAGCTCCGCACCGTGGTCGAGGCCTTCAACCACATGCTCGACCGGCTCGACCTCGCCTTCTCGCGCCAGCGGCGCTTCGTCTCCGACGCCTCACACGAGCTGCGCACGCCGCTGACCGCGATCCGCGGCCAGCTCGAGGTGCTGGCGCGCAAGGAGAGGCCGAGCGTCGAGGACGTGCGCCGCGTCGAGGCGCTGGCGATGACCGAGATACACCGGGTCGAACGGCTGGTCGACGACCTGCTCGCGCTGGCCCACCTCGACGAGGGCTCGGAGCCGCTCCTGCGCGAGGTCGAGGCTGCTTCCCTGCTGCGCGGCCTGGCCGAGGCCGGCTTCGAGGGGACCGAGATCGGCGAGCTGGCGGAGGGGACCGTCCGCATCGACTCCGACCTGATCGCACAGGTCGTCCGCAACCTGCTCTCCAACGCACACCGCCACGCCGGACCGGACGGCCGCGTGGTCCTCTCCGCACAAGCGGACGGCGATCGACTGGTGGTCGCGGTCGACGACGACGGGCCGGGGGTGCCCCGGGAAAGGCGCGAGCAGGTCTTCGAGCGCTTCCACCGCAACCAGCCTGCGCGCGACCGGTCCTCCGGGGGCAGCGGGCTCGGCCTCGGCATCGCCCGCTCGATCGTCAACCTGCATGGCGGCCGGATCTGGATCGAGGACTCGCCGCTGGGCGGCGCCCGCGCCGCCTTCGCGCTGCCGGGCTTCAAGCCGCGGATGAGAAATCTCTCACCCGACGCTTAGGCGCAGACAAGCCCCCGCGCCGAGCATGCCGTCCTGTGTATCGCCCTGAAGCGACTCGAATCCGCGACGGCGTCGCCGGCAACTCGCGCCTGACCGGCGGCGGGGCCGTCGTGCTGCTGGTGCTGCTCGCCGCCGAGGGGGCGACGATCCCCTTCGTCGGCCCGCTGCTGCAGCCGCACATCCTGATCGGCATGCTGCTGATTCCCCCGGTGATGCTGAAGCTGGGCAGCACCGGCTACCGCTTCCTCCGTTACTACTCCGGCACCCCCGCGTACGTCCGCAAGGGCCCGCCGCTGCTGATCCTCCGACTGCTCGCCCCCGGCGTCGTGCTCACCACCGTGCTGCTGTTCGGGACGGGGGTCGCCTTGCTCCTCGCCGGGCCGCCGAGCAACACGCTCATCCTGGCGCACAAGGTCAGCTTCATCGCCTGGGTCGTCCTGATGACCGTGCATGTGCTCGGCCACCTGCTCGAGGTCCCGCGCCTGGCAATTCCCGACTGGCGCCGCAACGGCCCTCGCGAGGCGCAGCTGGCGGGTGCGGGGACCCGGATCTCGGCCCTCGGCGCCTCCATCCTCGCCGGCGTCGCCGTGGCTCTGCTCTCGGTCTCGGCCGCCGGGTCGTGGCCATAGTGGACTCCTTCGAGAAGATCGAACGCACGCGCAACGCGAGGCGGCGCCGTCGGGCTCAGCAGTTGCGGGCCGGCGCGCTGCGCAGCCGCGTCGTCGCGATCTCGCTGGTCTGCTTCGCGCTGCTCTGGGGAATCGTCTTCGTGCAGATGGCGACCGGCGACGACCCGGTCCTCGGCCCGGCCCCGCACGGCTCGCGCACGGCGTCCCGGCCGCGGAGCTCCGGCGCAAGCAGCTCTCCCCCGCTCGAATCCCAGCAGCCCGAAGTCATCGAACCCGAACCAGTCGAACCCGAATTCGTCGAACCCGAAGTCGAAGTCGAAGAACCGCAGTTCGAAGAAGAATTCGAAGAACCCGAAGTGATCGAACCCGAACCGGAACCTGAACCGGCGCCCGTCGTCACCAGCTCATCTTGAACGTCGCGCCGCACCTCTTCTGGATCACCAGCCGCGCGGCGGGCGGCGCGGCGCTGCTTCTCGCCAGCGCCAGCGTCGGGCTCGGGCTGATGATGGCCTCGAAACGCAAAACGGAGAATAAGCGCGACTTCCGCGCGGTCCACGAGGCACTCTCGCTCACCACCCTGGCGATGGTCGCCCTGCACGGCCTCTCCCTGCTCGGCGACGCCTGGCTCAATCCCGGCCTCGGCGGAATCGCGATCCCCTTCGTCAACGCCTACCGGCCGTTCTGGACCGGGCTGGGGATCGTCGCCGGCTACGGCCTCGCCGGGCTGGGCATCTCCTACTACTTCCGCAACCGCATCGGCGCCGCCCGCTGGCGCCGCGCCCACCGCCTCACGGCGATCTTCTGGCTGCTCGCGATCGTCCACACGATCGGCGCCGGCAGCGACGCCGCGCAGATCTGGTTCCTGCTGATCAGCGGAGCCTTCGTCGTCCCGGCAGCCCTGCTCCTGGCCCTGCGCTGGCTGGGGCGGATCAACGAGGGCCAATCGCTCGATCGCCGGCCGGCCCAGCGCGGGGTCGCGGCAGTCGGGCCAATCGCCCGCAACTGACCGCCTCAGCCCCCTCGGGCGACGGCGTCATCAGCGCGACCGGCAGGCTGAGCCCGGCGGACCGTCGGTAGCCGCGTGCGTCAGAGCTCGTCGAGCGTCTTGCCGCTGAGCACCGATTGCGGTCGTTCGGCGACCACGTCCGAGCCCGGGCGCGCGTCCTCGTCGCGGCGCTTGATCAGCAACCACTGGGGCTTCTCGCCGGGGCGGGTGCGCTGCAGGGCGAATCCGCCGCGCAGCTTCTCGCCGTGGAGGACGAAGACGGCGTGGCCGCGCTCGAGCGCCTCCGGCCAGGCCACCCGGCCGCCCTGCTCGTAGTGACCGCGATCCCAGACGATCACGCGACCGTCGCCGATCGCCCCCTCGAAGCTGTTGTGGTCGATCGTGTGGTCAGCCACCTCGACGGCGAGGCGCTTGACGGCCGGGTCCAGCGAGGGCCCCTTCGGCACCGCCCACGAGCGCATCGTCCCGCCGACCTCCAGACGGAGGTCGAAGTGATGAGCGGTGGCGGCGTGCTCCTGGACGATGAAGGCGCCGGCGCTCACACCGCGGATCGCGAACTGCTCGTGGCCCTCGACCTTCACCTGCTCGGTCGTCACATCGGCGACACGCGCGGCCGGTGGACCGTCCCGCAAAAAGGACATCAGCTCCTCGACCGCCTGCTCTGGACCCTCCGCGTGGACGAGCACGCAGCCCTCCTCCCCATTGCGCACCCAACCCATCAAGCCCAACTGACGTGCGCGCCGCAACGTCGCGTCGCGATATCCGACGCCCTGCACCCCCCCCGCGCACAACCGCACGGACGGCTGTCGCGCCCCCGTCTTCTCGCTTGCTCGGGGGCTTCGACATGAGACGCGCTGTGGGTCTACCGACGCGGGTCCATCGCGCGGGAGATCACTACTCGCTGGATCTCGTTCGTTCCCTCGTAGATCTGGGTGATCTTGGCGTCGCGCATCATTCGCTCGACCGGGTACTCCTTGACGTAGCCGTAGCCGCCGAGCACCTGGATCGCCTCGACCGTAACCCGCATCGCGTTGTCGGAGGCGAACAGCTTCGCCATCGAGGAGTGCTTGGCGAGGGCCGGGTCGTCGCGGTCGGCCAGCGCGCAGGCCTTGTAGAGGAGCTCGCGGGCGGCGGCGGTGCCGGTCTCCATCTCGGCCAGCTTGAACTGGATCGCCTGCAGGTCGAGGATCGGCTTGCCGAAGGCGACCCGTTCCGACGCGTAGGTGGTCGCGTAGTCGGTCGCCCCCTGGGCGATGCCGACCGCCTGCGCGGCGGCGCCGAGCCGCGTCCGCTCCAGCGTGCCGAGGGCGACGCCGAGGCCGCGGCCGACCTCGCCGATCACGTTCTCGGCCGGCACCCGGACGTCGTCGAGGACGGGCGAGCCGGTCGGCGAGCCGCGGATCCCGAGCTTGTGCTCGAGCTTGCCGATCGAGAAGCCGGGCCGGTCGGCCTCGACCATGAAGGCGGTGATCCGCCGCTTCTCGCGGTCGGTGATGGCGAAGACGACGTAGAAGTCGGCGACGCCGGCGTTGCTGATCCAGTTCTTGGCGCCGTTGATCACCCATTCGTCCCCGTCGAGCTCGGCGTGGGTGCGCATCGCGGCCGGGTCCGAGCCGGCCTCGGGCTCCGAGAGCGCGAAGGCCGGCGTCCACTCGCCGCTGGCGCAGCGCGGCAGCACCCGCTGCTTCAGCTCGTCGCTGCCGAAGAGGCGGATCGGCAGCGAGCCGAGCTCCTGCACCATCAGGATCAGGGCGCTGGAAGCGCAGGCCTTGGCGATCTCCTCGACCGCCATCTGCAACATCAGCGTGCCGGTGCCGGTGCCGCCGAACTCCTCCTCGAAGGGCAGTGAGAGGATGTCGTGCTCGGCCAACAGCTTGCGCACGTCGGCGGGGTACTCGGACTTCTCGTCGATCTCGGCCGCCCGCGGGGCGATCCGCTCGCGCGCGATCTGCGCGATCGTCGCGCGGAAGTCGAGCAGGTCCTGGGGGATGGAGTAGACGTCGGTCGGGGCGCTCATGTGGCTTTCACGCCGGGCACCGTACTTCAGGCGAGATGTCGGAGCGATCCAACCCGTGCCGCGGCTTCGGGCTAGGCCCCGGCAGATGAGACCGGCCCGACCGGCAAGCTCAGCCAGACGTCGGCCCCTCCCCCCCACGATTGCCGGCGTGCGCCTCGCCGCCGTGCGCACGGGCAACCGTCTGGACGATCGCCAATCCGAGGCCGCTGCCGCCGTCGCGGGCGCTCGACGACGCGCGGCTGAAGCGCTCGAAGGCCCGTTCGAGGAAGTCCGGCGGAAACCCATCCCCGCGGTCGAGGACGTGGATCTCCACCGATCCGTTCTCACCGCCGGCGACGAGGTCGATGGTGCCGGCGCCGTAGCGAAGCGCGTTGTCGACCATGCTGCCGATCGCCTGGTCGAGGCGCAGCCGATCGGCGTCGAGGACGAGCGAGTCCGGGGCCGCCACCTCGATCCTCCTCCCCCGCTCCCCGGCTCGACGGGCGAACCTGCGCTCGACGCTGTCGAGGGTTTCCGCCAAGTCCAGAGACGCCAACTGCAACGGCAGCTTGCCGCGCTCCGTCTGGGCGATCGTGAGCAGATCCTCGGAGAGCTGGGTCAGGCGGTCGGTCTCCTCGGCGGCCGAGGCCAGGGCCGCGCGCAGCTCCTCGGGGGAGCGTCCCTCCGCCAGCGCCAGCTCGAGCTCCGTGCGCAGGATCGCCAGCGGCGTGCGCAACTCGTGACTGGCGTCGGCGACGAAGGCCCGCTCATGGGCCAGCGCCTCTCCGAGGCGCTCGAGCATCTCGTTCAGCGTCGTGCCGAGGCGCGCGACCTCGTCGCGCGTCGGCGGGACCGGAAGGCGCTGGTCGGGCTCGGCGCTGGAGATCTCGGCGGCCCGTGACCTCATCGCCTCGACCGGCTTCAGCGCCGCGGCGGCCACCCCGTAGGCGGCAAGCGAAGCGAGCAGCAGGGCAACCGGTCCGCCGACCAAGAGCAGCTGGGCGAGGTCGGTGAGTGACTCGCCGCGCGCGGCGGTCGAGGTGCCGACGACCACCACTTGCTCCCGCCCCCTTGCCTTGACCGGAACCGCGAGCAGGCGGGACTCGTCCTTCAAACCTGGAAGAGAGCCGCGATCGAGAAGGATCGGCTCGCGAAGCGCTCGCTTCAGCTCGGTAGGCGTAAGCAGGACGTGCCGCCCGACCGCCGCCGACGAATCCGACACCTGCCCGGCCGCGTCGAGCACCTCGGCGAAGCTCTCGGTGCGACCGACGAGGTTCCGGTGTCCCTCCGGAAGGCCAGAGTCGGCCTCTCGGATCAGCGCCGCGACGTCGCCCGCGCGCGATCGCAGACCCGCATCGATCGTGGCGCCGAGCTCATTGGCGAAGCGCACGTAGACGAAGACGCCGATCGCGCCAAGCACCAGGGCCATCACCCCGGCGAAGACGAGCGTCACCCGGAGGCGGATCGATACGCGACTCAGCGCCCACCGTCCTTTCGCAGCCGGTAGCCGGCGCCACGCACAGTCTCGATCGACCTCACTCCGAAGGGCACGTCGATCTTGCGGCGGAGATAGCGGACGTAGACCTCGATCACGTTCGAGCGATGCTCGAAATCGTAGTCCCACGCCTGGTCGAGCAGCTGCATGCGGCTGAGCACGTGGCCTGGGCTGCGCATGAAGGTCTCGAGCAGGGCGAACTCCTTGGCCGAGAGCTCGATCTCCGCATCGCCCCGCCAGGCCTCAAGGGTCGCCGGGTCGAGCCGCAGGTCGCCGACCTCGACGAACGACGGCCGCTCGCTCTGGCCGCGCCGGACCAGGGCCCGAAGGCGGGCCAGCAGCTCGGCAAAGGAGAATGGCTTGGTGAGGTAGTCGTCGGCGCCGCCATCCAGCCCGGCGACACGGTCCTCGAGCGCTCCGCGGGCGGTCAGCATCAGAACCGGCGACCAGATCCCTTCCTGGCGGAGCCGCCGGCAGGTCTCGAAGCCGTCGATGCCGGGGAGGATCACGTCGAGCACGATCGCGTCATAGGCGGATGACCGCGCCATTTCCAGCCCATCCTCCCCCGCCCCGGCGACATCGACGGTGAGGCCCTGCTCGCTGAGCCCGCGGCGGATCAACGCCGCCATCTTCACCTCGTCCTCGACGACCAGAACGTTCATCCCGACAAACGATCCCAGAGAAGATGAAGGCGAGATGAGAGCCGGGCGGCTCTGGAAGGGGGGCGCTCTCATCTGGGCTTCATCTATCTCAGCGACGCTTCGCCCATGCCCCGGGCTCGATCCGAGCGCCGCTACGTGCCGATCCCGCTATGGCGCAGAGCTCGGCGGATCCTCCTCCTCGCCTCCCTGGCCTGCCTGATCCCGGCCGGGATCTCGTACGTCGGCGCGATGGGCGAAAAGCACAACGTCGGCCTCGGCGTCTCCAGCGTCGAGTGGATGCGACAGCACGGCGGCAACGCTCTCGTCTCCCAGATCGAGAACTGGTACTACACCTTGAACGCGCCCGCAAAGGGCGGGCCACCGCTTCGCTCCCTGCCCGCGGTCGGCGTGGCGGCCGCAAGCAAAGAAAGGCGGAGCAAAGGCGCCGCATACAGGCCACCCGATGTGAAGCCGACGATCCGGCCGGCGCTGCCCGGCGAGGGAGTCTGGAAGAAGGCGGCGGCCCACGCCGGGCCGCGCCCACCGGTGCTGCTGACCACCTTTCGCAGCGACCCCGAATACCCCCAGTTCGTCGCCGGCGTGGCCTGGATCGACTCCTCCCGAACGCGGCTCGCCTACGTCCCAGGCCTGGCCGAGCCGCCGCCGCCGCTGTCCCATCGCGGTCCCGCCGAGGTGCCGGCGACGAGGCGCAAGCGCGTCGTCGCGACCTTCAACGGCGGCTTCCCGTTGGAAACCTCGAACGCCGGGCTGATCTACCGCGGCGAGGTCAGGGAAACGATGGTGAACGGGATCGCCACCGTCGTCGAGTACCGCGACGGGAGAATCGACGTGATCCGCTGGCACCAGGGCCCGGGGGCACCGGCGAACATCTGGTTCGCGAAGCAGAACCTGCCGGCGATCATCGACGAAGGCCACCTCAACCCAAACCTGAGCGACGGCCCCGAATGGGGAGAAACGGTCAACAACGCGGTGCGCGTCTGGCGCTCGGGGATCGGCGTCGACAGCCATGGCAACCTGCTCTACGCCGCGGCCAACTTCCAGACGGTCGAATCGCTGGCCAAGATCCTGCAGCGCGCCGGTGCCGTTCGCGCCTTGGAGCTCGACATCAACGAAGACTGGACGAGCTTCATCAGCTATCGACACCCGGGTGCTGGGGACCCCAGCAACCTGCTGCCGGAAATGTTCCGGCCCGCCGATCGGTACCTGACCCCCGACGAACGCGACTTCTTCGCCGTCTACCTCCGGGCGGGCGAAGGGTGGTGAGCCTGCCGCGCGACATCTCGCCTGGCACCGCCGCCCGCCGATCGCTGCTCGCCGACATCCTGATCGCCATCGCCATCGCCCTGCTGACCTTCCAGCTCGCCGCCGGAATCGGCGTCGTCGGCTTCGTCGCTCTCCTGACGACCGTGGTCCTACTGCTCTGGATCGGCGTCGAAGCGGCGGTTCGCAGGGCAGGCCGGCGCGAGAAGGCGTAGGGCCGCCGTCGGGCCGACCGCCGACCCGACCGGGCCTTCGCCTAGCCTCTGATGACTTGAGATGCCCCAACCTCGCCGCTCGAAAAAAAGCAAGGAACCCCGTGACTTCGGCTGGGTGATCTCGTTCGGCTGCAAGCCCACCGGCACGCTCCGACGCCTCAAGGTCGACACCGACCCAGCGCCCGATACGCGACCGATCGAGATCCCCTGCGTCTGCGGTGAAACCCATCGCGTGACCGTCTCGCCGTACCGGCGACGGCGCTCGGCCGACGAACCGTTCGACCTCGAGGTCGCCTCGCTCGACGAGCTGCGCTGAGGGACGTGGGCGCCCGCCTCTGGATCTGCCTGAGCCTGGCAACTCTCTCCTTCGGATGCGCGCAGGCCTCGGCAGCGCCGTTTCGGGCCGAGGTCCACGTCGCCTCCCTCCCCCACACGCGGATCGCCTGGTACGAACGCGGTCAGGGCCCGCCGCTGATGATGCTGACCGGCACCGGTTCGACGATGTCGGAATGGGACCCGGCGCTGCTGCGGCTGCTGGCGCGCCGCCACCGCCTGATCCTCTTCGACTACCCGGGGGTCGGGAAGTCGGGGCCGTGGCGGGGCAGCTCGTTCGACTCGCTCGCCGACTCGGCCGCACAGCTGATCAAGGCGCTCCACCTCCCCCGGGCCGACGTGCTGGGCTGGTCGATGGGCGGTTTCGTCGCGCAGCGGCTGGCGATCCGACACCCGGGCCGGGTCTCCCGTCTGATCCTCGCCGCGACCAACCCGGGCGGCAGCCACACCGTGCTGGGCACGCCGCGGGCGCAGGCAATCGACAGCGAGCCCGATCCGCCGCTCGCCGACATCCTCCGCGAGCTCTACCCGCCCCACCGCCAGGGGGAGGGCCGCCGCTTCCTCGCCCGCCTGGCCGGCGCCAGTCGCAGTGGCGAGATCCCCGACGACTTCGAGGTCCCGGCGGCGACGACTCGTGCCGAGGTCGCGGCCGAGGACCCCTGGCTGCGCAGCAACCGCAACTACCGCCGGCTGGCGAGCATCGAGGCGCCGACCCTGGCCGCGGCCGGCGCCGAGGATCCGGTGACGCCGCCGGCGAACCTGCGGCGAATCGCCGAGCGGATCCCACGATCCCAGTTGAGGGTCTTCGCCGGCGCGCACGCCTTCCTCTTCCAGCAGCGCCGCTCCTTCACGCGGGTTGTCGATCGCTTCCTTGCCCTCCCTGAAAGCCCACAGTCTCGCTACCGCGACCGAGTCACCGCTATGCTGCGGCGCGCAACATGGCGGCCATAGTTCAACGGTAGAACTTCGCGTTGTGGTCGCGACAATGAGGGTTCGATTCCCTCTGGTCGCCTTTAGGAGTTGCCGATGGCCAGGCCGGCGAAGGCCCGAAAGCCCGGTGTCGAGCGGTCGGTAAGCAGTCCCTGGGCCTCGCCGGCCTGGCGGCGCAGGTCGGCCGGCGCCGCTGGGCCGAGCGCCGCTCGAGCCTCCTCGGCCATCTCCGGCTCGGCCAGCCAGGCATCGACCAGGCTTGCGTCGGCCTCCGGGTGAAAGAGGACGCCCCAGGCATTGCCGTGACGGAACGCCTGCAACGCCGTCTTCGCTGAAGACGCCAGAGGCACAGCTCCGTCCGGCAGGTCGAACACGTCGCCGTGCCAGTGCAGGACCGTCGTCCGCGGCGCCAACCCAGCGAGGATCGGGTCGGCGGGCTCCTGGATCTCGACCGGCGCGAAGCCGATCTCGGGTCCCTCCCCCGCCCTCACCTCGGCTCCGAGCGCCCGCGCGAGGAGCTGGGCACCGAGGCAGATGCCGAGCACCGGCATCTCCTGGCGCATCGCCTCTGTCAGCCACTCGCGCTCCGCGGCCAGTCCCGGATGGCGATCGACTTCATCGACGTTCATCGGGCCGCCCATGACAAGGGCTCCTGAGACATCGGTGTGGTCCGGCAAGGGGTCGCCGGCCAGCGGCTCGACCGTCCTAACCTCGAGCCCCCCGCAGGCGTCGAGAATGCGGTGGGGAGACTCCCAGGACACATGTTGGATGGTCAGAAGGGCTGGGCGATCGTTGCTCATCGCGGGCAGGCTAACCGCGCTACGGTTGCCGGGTGCCAGTCCGACACGGGATCGCTTTCTTCCGACCGGAGGCTCGTCCGGCCACGATCACCGGCACGCAGGTGCGCGGCGCGGCGGCGATCGGGGCACTTGCCGTCGGCGCCGCCGCGATCGGCGGCTTCGCGATCGGCCGCCTCACCGTCGGTCGCCTCTCGATCGACCGGGCGGCGATCAACCGCCTGAAGATCGGCGAGCTCGAGGTCGATCGGCTGCACGTACGCGACGGCCTGCCGGGCGCTTGAGGGAGCGCTGGGGAGTTTGAACGTGTTGGAGCACGTAAAAAGTCCACAGCGCTCACTCGGGATCCGCCTCGCCGCGATCACGGCGCTCGCCGTCGCGCTACTCGCCGTCGCGACCCTGGGCCCCGCCCAGGCCGTCGGTCCCTATCCGGATCTCGGCAACTGTCAGGTCTTCCCCGACCCACCGGCCTCGCTCTCTCGCACCGCCCCCTCGCTCGCCAACGAGGCCGCCTGGAACCAAGACATCTCCCACGCCCCCGTCGCCGCCAACTCCGCCGCGACCATCGCCTACATCGACTCCCACGGAGGCGATCGCCTCCACCCCGACTTCGGCTCGCCGCGCAGCTACGGCTTCCCCTACGCCGTCGTCGGCGCCGGCCGGCCCAGGCTGCCGATCCACTACACCGCCTACGGCGACGAGAGCGACCGCGGCCCGTTCCCGATCCCCGCCGGCGCCCCGGTCGAGGGCGGCCGGCACAGCGACGGCGACCGACACGTGCTCGTCGTCGACCGCGCCGGCTGCACGCTCTACGAGCTCTACCGCGGCTTCGCCCGGCGCAGCGGCGGACCACACTGGGATGCCGACTCGGGCGTCAAGTGGGACCTGGGCTCGACCGCGCTGCGGCCCGACTCATGGACCTCGGCGGATGCCGCCGGGCTGCCGATCTTCCCCGGCCTCGTCCGCTACGACGAGGCTACCTCCGGCCATATCGACCACGCGATCCGGGTCACCTTCGACAGCACCCGCGACGCCTGGGTCCACCCCGCCTCGCACTGCGCCGGCGACACCGCCAACCCCGACGCACCGGCGATGGGGACGCGGCTGCGCCTGAAGCCCGGCTACGGCCTCGGGCGCTTCAGCGGCGCGGCGAAGACGATCGCCGATGCGATGAAGCGCTACGGGATGATCGTCGCCGACAACGGCTCCAACTGGTACTTCAGCGGCAGCAGCGACCGGCGTTGGGACGACGAGAGCCTCGATCGGCTGAAGGGGATCCCGGGCAGTGCCTTCGAGGTCGTGCGCAGCGCCGCCCACGCGCACGCCTGCTGAGCCTCAGCCGCCGCCGAGTAAGACGTGGCGAAACTCGGCCCGCAGCCGGGACTCGAGTTCCGCCGCCGGATCCTCGTCCTTCTCCTCCCGCTCGCTGCTGATCAGCACCACCTCGTTGGCCGGGAAGCTCTGCAACTGGTCCTCGACGGCCTGCACGACGTCCTCGTCGCCGACCCGCGCCTCGGCCGCGATACCGGCCTTGGCCAGCGCCGCCACGGTGGCGACCAGGTTCTGCTGGGCGACCTGGCGCGCTCCCTCGACGTCGGAGGCCCAGCGGTCGAGGAAGCCGATCCTGGCGGGAGAGAGCACGAGCACGTCGGCATCGTCTTCGCCCAGCGCCGCCGCGGCGGCGATCCGCCGCACCGCGGCCGGCTCCTCGACCGGGCAGGTGGTGACGAGAAGCACGTGGCGCCGACCGTCCTCGGCGGGCGAGCCCAGCGGCCCCAGGGGGCGCTGCCGTGCCGCGATCCAGATGATCGCGAACGCGACCAGCGCCGCGACTCCGACGCCGAGACCGGGGCCCGCGATCGCGAATCCCGCGACTATCGGGACCACGATCGCGGCCGCGATCAGGGGCAACTTCCAAGGGGCCATTGGCCCGATTGTGGCTTAAGGCGACCTTGACGCGTCTAAACGCGACGCCTGGTGCCACCGAACATCGGCATCAGCAGCATCGCCAGTCCGATCAGGATCACGATGATCCCGAGGATGTAGCTGACGAGCAGCGCGAGCACGATCCCAACGAGGATTACGACTATTGAGCTTGGAGTCATGGCTGTCTGTTACCCCTGCCCCGATTCCGCAAACGCCTGCTCAATCGAGCCGTTGTTCCTCCGCGAGCGCCCGCCGCAGCGCCTCGTCGAAGGACTCGGGCTCGATTCCGAACGGCTCGGCGCCCGAGGGGTCGGTGACGACGGTGGCGGTGGTCAGTCCCTCGACCAAGGGCCGGGCCACGCTCGTGTTGACCGGCGTCACCAATCCCAGCCACAACGCCGACAGCCATGGGGTGACGAAGGGAACCGGGATCTTCGGCCGGTGGCGCTTCCCCATCGCGATCGCCATCCGGTCCAGCATCGCCGCGTAAGTGAGCACGTCCGGGCCGCCGATCTGCACCTCGCGGCCCTCGGACTCGGGCACCCCGGGGGCACGGCGCAGGTACTCGATCACCGCGTTGACGCCGATCGGCTGGGTGTCGGTCTGCAGCCAGGAAGGCGCGATCATCACCGGCAGCCGCCCGACCAGGTAGCGCAGCGTCCGGTAGGACTCGCTCTCGGCGCCGACCACCATCGCCGCCCTGAAGTAGGTCAGCGGCGGGCCCTCGGCGGCGAGCACTCCCGCCGTCTCGTGGCGGCTGCGCAGGTGCTTGGAGGTGGCTTCGCCGCCCAGCCCGCCCAGGTAGACGATCCGCTTGACGCCTTCGCGCTTGGCCATGCGGGCGAAGTTCGACGCACCCTTTCGCTCGCGTGCGGCGAAGTCGCCGCCGCCCGCCATCGCGTGGACCAGGTAGTAGGCGACCTCGACCCCCTGGCCCACGCCGACCAGACTGGGCGCGTCGGTCACATCGCCGAGCTTTACCTCAAAGCCTTCGAGTTCAAGCCGGTCCGCCTTGGAGCGATCGCGCACCAGGCAACGCACGGGCACTTCGGCATCGCCCAGGAAACGGGCAAGTCGAGCACCTATAAAGCCCGTCGCACCGGCTATCAGGGCGCTTTCAGCGATAGCCCAGGCTACCCCCGATGCGGCGGGGCAACCGATCGCTCTGATCGGCTGCCCCATCCGGACCTCCTGCTAGCCGTGCTTGAGGATCTGCACGGTCGGGCACATGTCACCCAACTTGATGACCTTCATGGCTTCACCTCCCTCCTGTAACTGGTTCAGTGGATGCCTGCAAAACGCTGGACTTTTCTCCAGCATTCGGCAATCCGGCAGCGTAGCCTCTAGCGGGAACGGGACATTTCCGCTATACAGCTCTCCGCATACTCAAATTGAACTGAGCAACACGAGAGGGGTCCAAGTGCGGATGAATCAACCCAGCGAGCCGGCATCGGCAAAGGAGGGCTTCGCCGAAGGCTGGCGAGCGGCGGTCGTGGAGCTGGCGATCAGCTACGCCGTCAACCACCCCATCCGCCTGGACTGCCTGGCGATCCTCATCGTCCGGGTCGCCAGCGCCAGTGAGATCGCCAAAGAGCTCGGCATCAGCACGTCCTCGGCCGCTCATCACATCGCCGAGCTCCACAAAGACGGGGTAATCGGATACGTCAGAACCGAAGTCGGCGGCTCCCGCCGCGGCGCCTCCGAGCACTTCTACCGGGCAACCGCGCTGCCCGAAGTGACCGAGGAAGACTGGCTGGTCATGCCCCGTGACGGCCGCCGGCAGATGGCCGGTCGCGTCCTCCAGGCGATCGTCGCCCAGAGCCTTGCGGGGCTGCGCTGCCAGACGATGGAGTCCGACGACAGGCTGCATCTCGGCTGGCAGGCGATCGAGGTCGACGAGGAGGGCGAGGACGAGGTCGCCGGTCTGCTCGAGCAGACCTCCGAGCGCTTCAAGGAGGTCAAGGCGCGCAACCACGCGCGCCTCAAGGCGAAGGGCGAGGAAGGCAAGGTCCGGATCGTCGCCACTTTGGGCTTCTACCGCGCCGATCCAGGCGAGTGGCCAGGCCGCCCCGACCCGCTCTAGTTCGCGGCACCGGGTCTCAATCTTTCAGGCGGTAGCCAAGATCCAGCAGGTCGTTTCGCGATGGGGCGCTGTCCAAGGGCTCAACCACGTCGAGCGCTTCGAGGCTGTGCAGGTGGTGCGCGGCTTCCCACATGCTCAGGAAGCCATCGAAAACATCGACCAGCGCGATAGCCGAAAGCGGCTCGCCAATCCACCAAAGCGCTTCGACGATCGACACACGAACGGGATGCTGGACCTTCTCCGGGAGAGTCGCCCAGAACTCCTCGTAGCCGTCGCTCATCGTCCGCCGCCCAGGGCCTCGACTGCCCCTTCTGGCGAGCCCTGGGCGGCGACCGCGCGGCCCACCGCCCAGGGCATCTGGTCCGCCTGGCCCCGGTCATGGGAGGTGAAACGGGGCCGACCGGCTTCCATAGTCCACGAGCTCAACCTGCGGCCGATGAGTGCCGCACGGTTCTATCGTGCCTTTGGGCACGAGTTCGAAAACGCCAGCTACCAGGGTGTGCTGCGACGCTTCAAGAGGCTTGAGAGAGTCGGCTGGTTGGTCAGAGTCCCTCCCTCGGTTCACCATCGGTTGACGGAGCACTTCTATCGCGCGACCATTCCCGTGATCCACGACAACTTCCTGCGGCCGAGCCTGCCGGATGCGGCGAACGACCCGGGCAGGTGGCGGACCTTTCAGCGGCTTTGTCAAGACGTCAAGGAGGCGATGCAGGTTGGAACGTTCGACGCACGCACGGATCGATCGGTCTCTTTGACGTTTCTCGCGCTCGACCGACAGGCTTGGGACCGAGTGGTTCTCGAACTGGACGAACTGCTCGACTACATCAGCGATGAGCAGCGCCGGGCGGCGAAGCGCCTGAAGGACTCCGGCGATAGTCCGATCGCGATGAGCATCGCGACGGCGGCATACGAGTCAGCCAAGGACGCGCCCAAGGCGCACTGACCGGGATATGGCGACTCACCGCTCGGTCAGTCGCCAGGGGCCTCACATGCCGAACTCAGACCCGGACCCCGCCACTGCTTCCGGAGGAGCCGCTCCTCGGTCCGCTGAGGCGAAGCCAGGAAGCGGTCCCTCGCATCGGACCTGCTATGCGACCCTGCCGATCCAGACGATCCCCGCGATCGAGGCTCCGGCCAGCAGGGCCAAGGCAATGTCCGTGCGACGCTCGTTGTGTGTCATGGCACTTACATGAACACGCCTGAACACGGAAAAATGCTCTCGGGGTCGTAGGTGTTGCGATGGACGCGTGCCGAAGGGCGGGATCAGCTGTCGATGACGATTGAGCCGACCCGGCCAATGCGTTCGAAGTGGTCGTCGCAGGTCAGGACGGTAGTGCCATTGCGGGCCGCAGTGGCAGCGATCCAGATGTCGTTGGTGGGGACAGGCGTTCCTGCCTTGTGAAGCTCGGCGATTATCTCCGCGTAGTGGCGGCTGGTCGCGGCATCGACCGGCAGCACCTCGACGACGGAACTGTCGAGGAAGGCATCCAACTCGGCTTCGTTGCGCTGTTGCCTGCCACCGAGCAGGAAGCCGGTGCGCAGCTCGCCGAGCGCGACGGTAGGCACACCCACCAGCTCGGCCCGATCGAGAAGCGCCGCCACCTCTTCGTTTCCTCGTCTGAAGTTGCTGTAGGCGGAGGTATCGAGGCAGAACGAACTCAACGCCAGAGTTCCTCGTCGACCACCTCGAATTGCGCGGTCGCTCGCTCGAAGTCGCGAAACTCGTCCTCGCTCCAACCTCCCGCTAGGCGACCCAGTCCATTGGAGCGCATGCCCTCCGCGCCGAGTCCCTGTCCGAGGAGGTCGATGACCGTCTGGTTGAGCGACTTGCCCTTACGACGCTTCTCACGCTCAAGAGCCTCCGCGAGGCTGGGCGGCACATTCCTGATCGTCAATGCCTTGATCGTCCCACCTCTTTGCAGTCATTTGATGCATTCATTTGATGCAACAGCTTACAGCATCAGCTCCGCGCCGGGTTCGACCACCTTCGCCACCCCGGCAGGCCCGACCTGGCAGTACCGCTTACGAGACATAAGTCGAACCAGGTAGCGCGGACCGAGGGCAACGCCGTTTCGCTGGAGCTGGAGATACCTGATCGATCATCAGGCTGATCCTGAGCGATTATCAGCTAAAGTCTGAACGATTGTCAGATGACTGAACTCTACTCGAGGCATATCAAGGTCGGGCTGGACGCCGCCCTCGACGACACTCCCGTGGTCGTCGTCGTCGGACCCCGGCAGGCGGGGAAGAGCACGCTGGCATCCATCGTGGCCGAGGAGCGGGGCGCACGCTACGTGACTCTCGATGATGACGGCCGTCGGGAGGCGGCGAACGAGGACCCGACGGGCTTCATCGAGGGCTCGGCGCTTCCTCTCTGTATCGACGAGTTCCAGAAGGCGCCAGCCCTCTTACCGGCGATCAAGGCCAGGGTCGACCGAGCACGCGCCGGCGGGAAGCGCCCAGCGGGAATGTTCATCCTCACCGGGTCGGCGAACGTCTGGGCGACCCATCGCATCTCCGAGTCCCTCGTGGGCAGGGCCGAGCGAGTGCCTCTCTGGCCGCTCTCTCAAGGCGAGCTCCACGGCTGGCGCGAGACCTTCATCGACGATCTGTTTGCGGGCCGCGTTCCCCAGCTCTCGGATGCGCCGATCGGGCGCCCAGCAATCGCCGAGGCGCTCGCGGTCGGCGGATACCCGGAGGCCATCGCACGCACCGCGCCACGTAGACGGGGGCGCTGGTTCGAGGAGTACGTCGCGATGACGCTTGAGCGCGACGTGCGGGATCTCACCCGAAACGCGCAGCAGCTCAACGAGCTCCCCATGCTCCTCCAGCTCGCTGCCGCGCGCATCTCGGGGCTGCTCTCCCCCACTGGGATCGCTCGCGATGCGGGCATGAGCCGCCCCACGGTGCAGCGCTATCTCACCCTCCTTGAGCAACTGTTTTTGCTGATCCGCGCGAGAGCATGGAGCCGCAACATCGGCCAGCGCCTGATCAAGGCGCCGAAGGTCTGGATCCCCGACACGGGATTGGCTTGTCACCTGCTGGACTACGGCCAGGTTCGATTCGAAGAAGATGAGACGGCTCTCGCCGGATCCATATTCGAGAACTTCGTGGCAATGGAGCTGGTGAAGCAAGCGGCGTGGGCCGAGACCAACGTCCGCATCCATCACCTCCGGACCGCGGGAGGACGCGAGGTTGACATCGTGCTCGAGAGAGGCGACGGATCGATATGCGGCATCGAGGTCAAGCTGGGCGCCACCGCGCACTCACGCGACTTCAGCGCACTTCGCCATCTGCAGAGCAAGCTGGGCCCACGCTTCAAGCTGGGCGTCGTCGTGCATACCGGCTCCGAAACGCTGCCCCTTGGGAGGGGACTATGGGCGCTACCGGTGTCGGCTCTGTGGACCCCAGCCGACGAATAGCTGCGGGCTAACCCACGGCGTCGTCCGGCAGGAACGGCCCGTGCTCGGCCTCCAGGACTGCGATCTTCTCCTCGGTGGCGTCGCGCTCGCCCTTGCCCAGCATCATCTTCCAGGCGGACCGTTCGATCACCAGCGCAGTCAGTACCCCCGGCAGGATTCGAACCTGCGACCCGCTGCTTAGAAGGCAGCCGCTCTGTCCACTGAGCTACGGGGGCGGGTCCGCTTAGGTTACGGCCCTGCCTGGCGTAGCGGCGAAATGGTGGGCGGCGAAGGCCAGGCTGGTCTCCGCGCGGAGAAGCTCGCGAATCACGCCCGCAGCATGCCACCTGCGTAGGATCGCCCTCGATGCCGAGCATCGATGCGGGAGGCAGCGAGCTTCATTACCTGCGCGCCGGGAGCGGCGAGCCGATGCTGCTGATCCAGGGGATGAGCGCCACCCACATGGCCTGGGGCCGCCCCTTCCTCGCTCCACTCGAGGAGAGCTTCGAGTGCATCGTCTTCGACAATCGCGGGATGGGCCTGTCGGGGCAGGCGCAACTGCCCTTCGAAATCACCGATCTGGCCGGCGACGTCGCGGCGCTGCTCGACGCGCTCGAGATCGAGCGCGCTCACGTCGTCGGCATCTCGATGGGCGGGATGATCGCCCAGGAGCTGGCGCTCGCCCACCCCGAGCGGGTTCGCAGCCTGACCCTGGGCGCGACCTACTGCGGCGGTCCCGAGGGGACCCTGATGGACCCCGCAGATCTGCAGATGCTGGCGGCGGCGATGGCCTCGGGGGAGCGCGAGCAGGTCTTCCGCGCGATGTGGGAGATCAACCTCTCCCCCGCCTTCCGCGAGGACGAGAGCCGCTTCGCGGAGTTCTGCGCGATGGGGAGTGCGCTGCCCGCGCCGCGAGAGGTGATCGTCCAGCAGATGCAGGCCTGCGCCGCCCACGACACCAGCACCCGCCTCGCCGGCCTCGAAGTCCCCGCCCAGGTCATCCACGGTACGGCGGACCGGCTGCTCGGGGTCAACAACGGGATTCAGGTAGCGGCGCTGCTCTCGGTCGAGCCGCAGCTACTGGAGGACGTCGGCCACATGTTCTGGTGGGAGCAACCGGAGCGCTCCGCCGCTCTCGTCCAAGCCCACGCCCGAACGCCGGTCTGAAGACGTGCGCTGTCAGCCACCCTTGCCGACGTCGGCGCAGCTGGTGTCGAGCTTGCCCTTGACCTTGAAGACGTAATCGGGCTGCGGGGTTATTTCCGGCTCTTCGATCACGAGTTCCAGCGCGGGGTCGGTTTTCAGCCAGGCGTAGACCGGGTACCAGTATTCGGCCTCGGGAGAGTCCTGGGTCGCCTTGCTGGTGATCAGGAAGTCGTAGTCGCCTTCGTTGATCGCCTGGCGGAAGCGATGGCAGGTGGTCGCCAACCGGTAGGTGCCGTCGGGCCCTTCGGCGCCGATGTACTGGACGTAGTTGTCGAGGTTGGCGCCGTAGAAGCCGTACTGGCCGAAGAAGATCTCGCCCGAGCCGGCGATCCCGATCCTCGCCCCGTGCCGTTCGCGGGCGAAGGTATATGCCTTGCGCGGCCCGCCGTCCTGGAGGAACGGGGTGACGCGCGTGTAGTGCTGGTTGTAGTACTGGACCTCCTGCGCCCGGCCGAGCACGACGGCGAGCAGCAGCACGCCCGCGGCGGCCACGGCGACGTAGGTGCGACTCGCCGCCCGCCGCCCACGTAACAGGGCCAGCGCGGAGGGCGCCCAGACCAGCGCCAGGGTGAGGAAGACGGTGCCGACTATGTAGCCGGGGTACCAGCGCGGCGTGGTCAGCACCGTGATCGCGTAGACCGCGACCAAGAAGTACAGCGTCAGCCGGGCGCGCGAGTCGGGGGCGCGCAGCGGCCGGGCGATCGGCAGCAGCGTCATCGCCAAAACCAGGCCGGGGGCCAGATAGCGGGTGTTGGTGAAGAAGCCCGTCGGCGAGCCCTCCTGCCCGGCGGCGGTGAGCGGGGTGAAGACGTAGACGAGGGCGGTGAGCAGCGCCGCGGCGGCGATCACCCGCAGGATCCGGTTGCGCGAGCGCACCGCGATGAAGACAGCGGCGGCGACGGCGACGATCAGGATCAACGGCCAGAGCGGGCCGAAGGCGTTGTCGAGCTGGGGGAAGAACCAGCGCCGGTAGATGGTCGGGTCGGTCAGGTAGTGGGAGACGGCGAAGCGCGGGCGCGGATCGAGCGGCATCTGATCGGGCCGCGGCAGGTGCAGCGGCCCGAAGCCGGTTGACGGGATCGGATTCCCACCGGTCTTGATCGCCGCCCGCATGTACCAGTAGCCGCCGACCACGAAGGTGCTGAGGCCGAGCACCCAGGCCGTCGTCAGCCGCCGTCCGCGACCGCTGAAGACGACGACCCCGAGCCAGATCGCCACGACCGGGACGAGGAAGGTGAGCTTGACCGAGGCGGCTAGCCCGGCGGCGACGCCGGCGAGGATCAGCGGGCCCTTGTCGAGCAGGGGCGCGTCGTGCTCGGGGGCGTCCTGAACGGCGCCCTCCTTGGGCGCCCGCCGCTGATGGCCGTTGATCAGGAAGGCGGCGAAGGCGATCAGGAAGGCAAGCCCCATGATGTCGTTGCGCCCCTCCCCCGGCTGGGTTTCGATCATCACCCCGGCGTCGAGCACGATCGCCCCGGCGACCAGCGTCGCCGGCCCGACCTTGTATGGACGGCCGACGCACCAGGCGGCGAGCAGGGCGATCGCGAGCCAGATCAGGTTGATCAGCGGCGAGAGCCAGTCGGTCTTGAAGACGACGATCCCGGCGGCGTGGATCAGCTCCGAGCTCTGCGGGTAGAACCAGGCGGCGAGGCGCAGCGGGTCGGTGTAGTGCAGGTGGACCGTCGACGCTTCCTGCGCGATCCGGGCGGCGAAGGGCATGTGGTACCAGGTCGTGTCGCCGCCGAACATGCCGTAGTCGAGGCTGAGCTGCGAGGGGAAGGTCCACTCGGCGACGGTGAAGGAGGCGACGCCGAGGGCGAGCAGGAGGGCGACTGTCTGCACCCGCGGCGCCGCGATTTCGCCCGCGGCCCGCGGCGCCATGTGCCGGCCCAGCCAGGCGGCGCCGAGGCCGATGGCGATGCAGACGACGACTATCCAGCCCAGCCGCAGGATGCTCAACGTGCCGAGCAGCTCGAGCGAGATGACGAGCAGCGCGACGGCGAGCGTCGCGTCGCCGAGCCGGGCAAGCGCGCCGGAGAACTCCGGCACGATCCAGCGGCGCAGCCAGTAGCCGCCTAGGCCGAGCGCCGAGACGATGCCGATCGTCGCCAGGCAGCCACCGATGTAGGAGCCGAAGGAGGGGGTCACCGGCGCGGGATGCTATTCGCCACGCCGGGCGCGCGGGCTACTCGGCCGCGGCGGCCGGGATGCGACAGGAGACGCCGGTGCCGGCGAGCCCGCAGTAGCCGTTCGGCACCTTGTGCAGGTACTGCTGGTGGTAATCCTCGGCGTAGTAGAAGGGCCCGGCGGGCTCGACCTCGGTCGTGATCGGCTCGTGGCCGGCGGCGCGCAGCGCCTCGTCGTAGGCGGCCAACGCCATCTCCGCCGTCGCCTTCTGGGCGTCGTTGGCGAAGTAGATGCCGGAGCGGTACTGGCTGCCGACGTCGTTGCCCTGGCGCATCCCCTGGGTCGGGTCGTGCTCCTCGAAGAAGACCTTGAGCAGGTCGGCGTAGGCGATCCGCTGCGGATCGAAGCCGACCAGGACCGCCTCGGCGTGGCCGGTCTTGCCCGAGCAGACCTCCTCGTAGGTCGGGTTCGGAGTGGTCCCGTTCATGTAGCCGGCCGCCGTCGTGTAAACGCCGTCGAGGACCCAGAACAGTCGCTCCGCCCCCCAGAAGCAACCGAGCGCGAAATAGGCGGTCTCGACTCCATCGGGGAAGGGAGGCTTGAGTGGCGCGTCTAGCACGGCGTGGCGCTCGGGAACGTCGAAGCCGGGCTCGCTGCGCCCTGGCAGGGCGTCCTCGGGGGCCGGCACCTGCGCCTTCTGGCGGTTGAAGAGCATCGATACACGGTAGCGTTCAGAGATCGGCTGCCTCGTCCTACTCTTCGCGCTGATCTCACCGCGCCTGGCGCTGTTCCTGCTCTTCCTGTTCAGCGACCTGCTCAGCCGCGCCTTCGACAGCTGGGTGCTACCCCTGCTCGGCTTCTTCCTGCTGCCGTGGACGACCCTCGCCTACGCGGCGATGTGGGGGCTCTCGTCGAACGGAGTCACCGGCTTCGAGTGGTTCATCGTCGTGCTCGCCTTCCTGATCGACATCGGCGCCTTCGCCGGTGGCGGGCGGCGCCGCCGCCAAACGGCCTAGACGCGAGCGCGGTCGAGCTGTCGACCGCTATGCGATTCAAACCTCTACCGCGCTTGGGGCGGTTCGGCTTGGTCCACCGGGTAGGCGAGCCTGATGTGCTCCTTGGCGAGAACGATGAAGGCGCGCCGCACGGTCTCGCCGCCGGCAAGCGGCGTGATCTCGACCTCGAGCAGGGGGATGAAGGCGACATCGGCCCGGTTGACCGCATCGGAGAAACGGCTCTGATAGCCCTCCGGGGGCAGCGTCACGTTGCCGACGACGAGATGCCGGTCGGTTTCGAAGACGACCCGTTCCCGGCGCCGTGGGCTTCCATGTTGGCCCTCCATCGCGGCGCTTATCGGCATTTCCAGGCATTTCGTGACCCGGATAACCGTCCAGACATCTGTCTGGGTGAATCGGGTGCTACTCCAATCGGGGCGACTGGATTCGAACCAGCGAAACCTCCCGCCCCCAAAGCGGGCGCTCTGACCAGGCTGAGCTACGCCCCGATGCCGGGATTTTACGCCCAGTCGGCGCGAACGCAATCCATCCAGGCATCGAGACGAGCCCGAAGGTAGGTGTCGGCGACGCGGACCTGAAGGACGCCGTACTTCGAACGCCAGGTTCTACCGGCAAGCTTGCCGCTGTTCGACTTCCGCTGGAACTTGATTGCCACCGGATCGACATCGACGAGCTTGCCCCAGAACGCGCATAGTTCTCGCGGGTTCTGGTCGGCGTGGTGCTGGAAGGAATATGCCATCGGGTGATCGGAAAGCCGACCGATCCAGGTTGCGCCGAGCCGGACCACGGCTGGATCCGAGTTGCAGATCGAGACAGCATTGCGATTTCGCTTGTAGCCCTCTCCGATGTACATGCAGACAAAGTCGCGAAAGGTCGGCTGCTCCAGGAGGATCGGGTATTCGGCGCGGCCCTGCTGATAGGCAGCGCTCCTGAGGCGGGCGTGGATTTCCTGGTTCGCCTTGGAGGCCCGCTTGGCGGCCAGGGTTTCGTTCTCGGTTGTCCCGATGGGGAGATCCTTGATCCAGTAGTAGATGGTCGTGCGGGAGATCGCAAGACGTTCGGCGAGCTCGTCGATCGTCAGCTTCTTCTCTCGTCGAAGCTCCCTTGCTTTCTCCCTGACGTATGCCGGATAGGCCATCTGAATACGAACGTATGTTCCCAAATGCGGCGGGGAAGTGTGTAGCCAGAGCACGTACAAGTCCGTGCCGCTTCCGCTCTAGCTTCCTCGGCGACAACTGACAAGCGGCCGGGGCACCGCTGACACGGCCCCCGGCCTGGCACCAGGAAACGAGGTTCCCGATGCTCCCTCAGCCTAGCCACGGCTCAGATCGCGGCTGCGATTTGCCGCCCACTGAAAACGACGATGCCCGCGCTCAGCGGGCCGTGCTCGCGATCATCTTCGCCGAGCATCCAATCCAGTTGACGATCTGCGAGCTGGCGCAGGAGATCAACAAGGCCAGCACTTCGCCGCCGATGATGCCGTCGAGCGGGCCATCCGCGATCTGGTCGGCGTTGGCGTTCTGCGCTGCCAAGGCGTTGCCGTCGTACCGACCCGCCCCGCGATGCATTGCAGCCAGCTATGGCTCTGAGCGTTGCGCGGCGCTTCGGGCAGAACCTCTGCCGCTGTCGCCGAGTCGCCGACCTCTCCCAGGAACAGCTAGGCCTACGGGCAGGCCTGCACAGAACTGAGATCGGACTGCTTGAGCGCGGGGCTCGCGTACCGCGCATCGACACGCTCCTGAAACTGGCTGCGGCACTCGATATCGTGCCCGCCGATCTGCTGGAAGGCATCACCTGGAAGTCTGGTGAGAGTCAACCTGGGCGCTTCGAGCTTGCATCGAAGGACCGTGCACAAAGAAACCCCGCCTGAACAAACAGGCGGGGTTCTTGGTCAATACTGATAGGATTTACTTGTATTTGGTACCGACCCCGCGCCGACCTAGCTCCCGGTCAAGATCTCGGTCGGCGCGGGGGGTTTAACGTCGCCCACCGCGCTCGGCAACCACTAAAGGGCGGGTTCAACTTATTTCCTCCTCACGTTAAGTTCATTCGCGGATCATACACGCCTTTACCCCTGAATCAGGGAAGTCAGCAGTTAGCCAGTAAGGGCGTCTCCGTAGAGAACGCCTACCCGTGTGCTAGGTTTCTCTGTATGGCAAAGCGTAGCCCCAACTACCCAGGCGTCGATTTGAAGTTTGCGGTCGAGAGAGCTGAACGCCTTTGGACCAGCCAGCAGACTCACCCAGCTGCCAGCGAGGTCATCATGAAGAACCTCGGCTATACCCCCAAAAGCGGCGCTGGTTCGGTCACCTACGGCGCGTTGAAGCGGTTCGGTCTTTTGGAAGACGTGGAGGGTCGGAGAGCCAAACTCAGCCCTTTGGGGATCGACATTGTTCGGGGTGAGACGACTGGCCAACGGGATTTCGACAAGCTGCGCAAGGCCGCTCTACTCCCAAAGGTTCATAAGGAGATTTGGGAGCAATACGGAGCCGACTTGCCCGCCGATTCGGTTATCGAGTTTGATCTTCAGCAGAAGGGCTTCACGAGCGGCGGAGCAGCAGAGTTTCTGGGAGAGTGGAAGCGGACGATGATCTTTGCGAAGCTGGCGGAGGAGGCTGCTACGGTCTCTGATGAGCCAGCAGAGCCACCTGATTCCAACCCAGAGAGTAGTCAAATGTTAAGCCCCACACCAGACCAGAAAGATCCTCCGAAGTCGCCTCAAACTGAGGCGACGAGCCAAACCAACGCCTCTCAAACGCTTCGGTTTCCGCTCCTAGGAGGTAAGTGGGCCTCCCTGTCTATCCCAATCCCTATGACGGAGGAGGCATGGGACAATTTCATGGGGGTATTGCAGTCGATGAAAGCTGCGGCGACCCAGCCGCCCTCCGATAGCGACTCTTAAACGGTCGCTATCCTTCTAGGGATGGCACCCCGTAAGCGCCCTCGGAAGGCAAGGCCTACCCCGCCAGAGAGTGATGTGAAGCAGGACCCCAACCACACGGAGGCCGACTTCATGCGAGACCTCGGTAAGGCGACCTCAAACCAAGCTAGGAAGAAGCTTGGGCTGCCTTCTGGACGCGGTTGAGGATCGCCCAGAACATCGGCTCCCGCGACTTGCGCCGGTTGTAGCGAAAGGCGTACTCGTCCAGATAGGCCTGTAGATAGTCGGTGCTGATCGCGTGGTAGACGCCGCGCACGCCGGTCTTGAAGAGACCGAAGAAGCCCTCGACGGTCTGCGTGTGCGTCTCGCCCACAGCGTAGATCTGCGCTTTGTGTTTGATCCGGCGATGGCCGCGATAGTCCCGGCCGATGCTCTCGTAGATCGTGAACTCGTCCGTGAACAGCATCGAGGACGGCAGGACGTGCTCCCGCACGACGCGGCCAACCGTTCGCCCGCCTCGGTCCGGAACGACCAGGGGCCGGACACGCCCGTCGCGCTCGACCATTGCCAAGATCGTCGGACGGTAGCTTTTTCTCTTGAGCCGCTGCGCGTGAGTTTCGGTGGCGCGAAAGTTGCCGCCGTGGGCCGACTCGTCAACCTCGACGCTGCCCTCCAGCGGCCCATCATCGTCGTTGGCCAGGAGCGTGCGGATCTGTTTGAACATGCGGTGAGCCGTCTTGTAGGTGACGCCGATTTCGCGCTCTAGCTGCTTGGCGCTGATCCCGCAGCGGGTGCTGCTCATCAGGTAGATGGCGTAGAACCACAACTGCAAGCTCACCGTCGACTTGTGGAAGATCGTCCCTGCGGTCGGATAGACGTGGTGCCCGCAGAACTGGCAGGAGTAGGCGGAGCGGCCTTTGATCCGGTGGAACTTGCTCGCTTTCTCGCACTTGGGGCACTCAGTGCCATCGGCGAAGAAGCGGCCCTTCAGATGCTCGAGGCAGGCGTCGTTGTCAGGGAACAGCTCTAGGAACCGCGAGTAGGTCATTTGCGATTCGCTCGACGCGGCGGGAGCTACTGAATTGCGGTTCCGGGCTGCCATGTGTCTGGAATGATACCAGACACACGTAAGAAAATGGAAAAGATTCTTTAAGAAACTTGCCAATGCGCCGATAGTGGTTTACTGTCGCATCTATTGGGGATAGTTGACAGACAGCAGTCACTCTGCTATTGCGACGCGACAAAAGGAGCCATATATGACTCCCACCGAGCTAGATCAGGCCCTTAGGGCCGAGGAAGTGCTCGCCAAGGAACTTGGCGGGTATGCTGGGTGCTGGGTAGCGATCACGGATCGCTCCATCGTTGCATCCGCAAACTCGTTGGAGGATCTGCTGAGCCGTGTTGACCCCGAAGGACTTGATCGAATCTTCGAGGTCGCCGAGACGCCCGTCGCAGGCTGCTTCTACTGAGTTTCCATATCAGGCGCTAGGTCAAGGCGAAAGCCTGTACCCGGCCGTCAATGCAAAAGTAGAACTTGCCTCGGGGTCGTTCTTTCCGATGCCGATGCTTCCGGATAGCGGCGCGAGCGGCACTGTCCTGCCGCGCAAATACGCGGTCTCCCTCGGCTTCGACATTCGGGACTGCACCAAGGTACCCGTCGACACTGGCAACGGCCTTGCCTTTCACTGGCTGGCTCCATCCACGATAAAGGCGTGGATCGCCGACCGGGAGCTGGAGCTGCACCCATGCTTCAGCAATATCGGCGTGCCGGTCCTAGGCCGAGCAGACTTCTTCTCCGAGTTCTACGTCGAGGTCGACGAGCGACAGCGACTCGTCCTCATCACGCCCCACGACGAGATGTAACTCGCCACCTAAGCGCAAGAGCGGAGGCCCCTATGCGCTTACGTGCTTCGGCTACATATTTCCCATGCGGCGGACCGCCGAAACCGTTAGGTTCCGCCCCGATGGCCGACGTGCGCCCCATCCATGCGACCCACTACGACCTTGGGGTGGTCGGGTCTCTCCAAGATGTGGCGGCGCCGCCGTATGACGTGATCGACGCCGGGATGCGGGCGGAGCTGCTGGGGCGCTCCCCATACAACGCCGTCGCGATCGACCTGCCCAAACCCTACGGTGAGACCGGGCCGCAGCAGACCGAGGACGACCCCTACGAGAGAGCCGCGCTGACGATGGACGAGTGGCGGCAGGCGGGCGCGCTCGTCGCCGACGCCGAGCCGGCGATCTGGGCGATGACGCAGGACTACACCGGCCCCGACGGCACGCCCCGCACCCGCCACGGCATCCTCGCCCGGGTCCGCGTCGAGGACTTCTCCGCCGGCCAGGTCCTGCCCCACGAGCGTACCCTGCCGGGCCCGAAGAAGGACCGACTCGACCTCACCCGCGCCACCCGTCACAACCTCTCGCCGATCTTCTCGCTCAGCACCTCGGACCCGTGGCCGCTGGTCGCCCCCGCGGTCGCGTCGGAGGATCCCTGGGGCGAAGCGACCGACGAAGGCGGCACCGTGACCAAGGTCTGGCGGGTCGGCACCCCGGAGGTCCTCGGCGAGGTCACCGAGCTGCTCTCCAGCGCCCAGTTGCTGATCGCCGACGGCCATCACCGCTACGAGACGGCGATCGCCTACCGCGACGAGATCGGCGGCGAGGGCGATCACAACTTCACCCTGATGGCGCTGACCGGGCTCGACGACCCGGGCCTCACCGTCTTCCCGACCCACAGGCTGCTCTCCGGCCTCGCCGACGATCCCGAGCGCCAGCGCCGCCTCGGCGAGGGCCTGCGCGAGCTGTTCGAGGCGACCGAGGTTCCGGTCGAGCAGCTCGACCCGCTCGGCACCGACGGGGTCGGTGTCTTCGGCCTCTATGACTCCTTCCACAAGCGTGGCTTCCGCCTGCGGCTCAAGGACAGCGCGATCGCCGCGCTCGACCGGCAGCTCGCCGGTAAGCCCGAGGCCTACCGCCGGCTCGACGCGGCGATCCTCGAGACGCTCGTGCTGAAGGGGATCGCCGGCCTCAGCGAAGACGACATCCTCGCCAAGCGCGGGCTCGGCTACTCGAAGAGCGTCGAGGACTCGCTGGCGCTGCTCGAGGCCGGCACCTACGACGTCGCCTTCATCCTCCGCCCGATCCCGGTCGACCAGGTCAAGGCGATCTGCGAGAGCGACGAGAACATGCCCCCGAAGTCGACCTACTTCTTCCCCAAGGTCCTCACCGGGCTGGTCTTCAATCCCGTCGGCTGAAGGCGACGCGGCGTAGGATCACGCCGTGGTGAAGATCTATACGAAGAAGGGCGACGACGGCTCCACCTCCCTCTGGTACGGCGGGCGCGTGCCCAAGCACCATGGCCGCACCGAGGCCTACGGGGCGCTCGACGAAGCCTGCTCCCAGCTCGGCGTGGCCCGCGCGCTCTGCGGACCCGAGCAGGCCGAGCTGGCCGCCGACCTGCTCCGCCTCCAGGACGACATCTTCGTCGCCGGCGCCGAGCTGGCGACCGCGCCGCAGGCCGCCGAGCGACTCGAAGACGGGGTCAGCCGCACCACCGAGGAGATGGTCACCGAGCTCGAGCAGGCGATCGACCGCTACATGGCCCAGGTCGAGCTGCCGCCGAAGTTTGTGATCCCCGGCGGCAACCAGCTCTCCGCCCAGCTCGACGTCGCGCGGACCACGATCCGCCGCGCCGAGCGCCGCATCAGCGCCCTCAACGAGGACGGCGAACTGGCCGGCGAGACGGTGATCCACTTCGTCAACCGGGCCTCCGACCTCGCTTACGCGATGGCCCGCTTCGCCGACGTCGACGACCCGGCGCTGTTCGAGGGCCGGCGCAAGGCTTAGCAGTGAAGGTCGTAGCCCGACGCCGCGAGGGATACGTCCACGACGTCGAGATCGAGGGTGGCCACACGATCGTCGTCGACGAGCCCGCCTACGTCGAGGGTGGGACCGACGCCGGCCCCTCCCCCACCCGCCTTGTCGCCGCCGGCCTCGCCGGCTGCACCGCCGTGACGATCGAGATGTACGCGGCACGCAAGGGGTGGGACGTCGGCGCGGTCGAGGTCGACGTGGACGTCGAGTACGAAGACTTCTCGCCGCTCTCGTTCGCGGTGACGCTGCGCCTGCCGCCCGGCCTGAACGAGGAGCAGCGCCGACGGCTGCTCGCGATCGCGGCTCGTTGCCCGGTCCACAAGCTGCTGGCCGGAGAGACGCCGGTCGTCATCTCCGACCGAGTAGAGGATCTGCCATATGCCTGACTACGTGATCGTCGGCGCCGGCTCGGCCGGCTGCGTGCTCGCCGCCCGGCTCAGCGAGGACCCGAGCGTCGAGGTGCTCCTGATCGAGGCCGGCGGCAGCGACCGCCATCCCAACGTGAAGATCCCGGCGGCCTTCGCCAAACAGTTCAAAAGCAAGCGCGACTGGGACCTCGGCACCGAGTCCGAGCCCCACTGCAACGGCCGCTCGATCTACATGCCGCGTGGCAAGGGCCTGGGCGGCTCCAGCTCGATGAACGCGATGCTCTACGTCCGCGGCCACCCGCTCGACTACGAGAAGTGGGCCGGCGGCGGCGCCACCGGCTGGGACTGGGACGGGATCAGGCCCTACTTCCTGCGGGCCGAGGACAACTCCCGCGGGGCGTCCGAGCACCATGCCGTCGACGGCCCGCTGCGGGTCGAGGATGAGCGCTCGCCGCGCCGGCTGACCAAGCAGTTCCTCGACTCCTGCGCGGAGACGGGCATTCCCCGCATCGCCGACTACAACGGCCACGAGCAGGACGGCGCCGCGCTCGTCCAGGTGACGCAGCGCGACGGCCGCCGCTGGAGCACCGCCGATGCCTACCTGCGTCCGTCGCAGGGGCGCGAGAACCTCACCGTCGTCTCCGGCGCCCACGTGCTCGGGATCGAGGTCCGCAAGGGTCGTGCGACCGGAGTCCGCTACCGCCGCCGCGGCCGTGAGCGGGTGGCCACGGCCGAGCGCGAGACGATCCTCGCCGCCGGCGCACTCGCCTCGCCGCAGCTGCTGATGCTCTCCGGCATCGGCCCGGCCGAGCAGCTACAGGGACTTGGCATCCCGGTCGCCGCCGACCTGCCCGGCGTCGGCGAGAACCTCCAGGACCACCCCTATTTGACGTCGGTCTGGGACGTGCCGGGCGGCGGCTCGCTCGCCGACGCCGAGAGCCCGAGGGCGGTGCTCGAGTACCTGCTGCGGCGCAGCGGCCCGCTGTCCTCCTCGGTCGCCGAGGCGTTCGCCTTCGTGCGCAGCAGGCCGGGCCTCGCCCAGCCCGACCTGCAGTTCCACTTCGCCCCCGCCTACTTCGTCGACAACGGCTTCCAGGAGTACGACGGCCACGCGATCACGATGGGCCCGGCGCTGGTCGCCCCGCGCAGCCGCGGCTGGGTGCGGCTGCGCTCCGCCGACCCGGCCGACAAGCCGCGCATCCTGACCAACTCCCTGGCCGAGCCAGAGGACGTCACCGCGCTGGTTGCCGGAGCGCGCCTCGCGCGGGAGATCGCCGCGGCCGAGCCGTTCGCCTCGGTGCTCGGCCGTGAGCTGTTCCCGGGCACGGACGTCGACAGCGACGAGGACCTGGCGGACGACCTGCGCAACCGCGTCGAGCTGCTCTACCACCCGGTCGGCACCTGCCGGATGGGCTCCGACGATGGCGCGGTGGTCGACCCGGAGCTGCGTGTGCGGGGTATCGACGGGCTGCGGGTGGTCGACGCCTCGGTCTTCCCGATCATCCCGAGCGGCAACACCAACGCACCGACGATCGCCGTCGCCGAGCGGGCGGCGGACCTGATCGCCGGCAGGCCGTTGCTGCGTGACGGCGGGATCAGCGGCCCCACGGCAAGCGAGTAGTCGCATGGACCTCGGGCTGAAAGGACGGACCTGCATCATCACCGGCGCCAGCCGCGGGATCGGCCGCGAGACGACGCGGCTGCTCTGCGCCGAGGGGGCGAAGGTGCTGTTGGTCGGCCGCGGCGAGGAGCGCCTTGCGGCGGCGCGCGAGGAGGCCACAACCGCGGGAGCCGAGGCCGGCGGCCGCGCCGAGACGCTGGCGCTGGACGTCACCGGCCAGGGGGCCGGCGAGCGGATGGTCGCGGCGGCGAGCGAGCATTTCGGCGGCGTGGACGTGCTCGTCAACAACGCCGGCGCCGCCCAGTGGCGCCACCTCGACGATGTCCCGGACGAGGACTGGTACGCGCAGTACGAGCTCAACGTGATGGCGCCGCTGCGGGCGATGCGCGCGGCGGCGCCCGCGATGGCCGAGCGCGGCTGGGGGAGGATCGTCAACGTCAGCTCGACCGCCGGCAAGCGGCCCTCGGCGGCGATGCCCGAGTACTCCGTCGCCAAGGCGGCCGAGTTGTCCCTCTCCCGCCTCTTCGCCGACCGCTACGCCAAGCAGGGCGTGCTCGTCAACGCGATCTGCCCCGGGCCGGTCGAGGCCGAGTTGTGGATGGAGCCGGGCGGCCTGCTCGACCAGTCGCACCGCATGTCCGGCGCCGGGAGCCGCGAGGAGGCGCTGGCCGAAGCGGGCGCCAAGCGGCCGATCGGACGCCTCGCCGAGGTCGGCGAGATCGCCGCCGCGATCGTCTTCCTCTGCTCCGAGCGCGCCTCCTACGTCGCGGGCGCCGCCTGGTCGGTGGATGGCGGCACCGTCCAAGTCATCATCTGAGACGGCTGCAAACCGGCGCCTGGCGGTGTCCTCGGTCGGCCGCCTGCGGGTCACGCACTAATGTGCGCTCCCCTTGTCGACCTCCCTGCGTCCTAGCCAGGCTTGGTTTTCGCCGTCTCAGTCGGCATGAGATCTCAGATTGACGCGGCGGTGCTGCTGCCGCTCTACGGGTGGCCGGAGGAGCCTGGCCTCGTCTTCACCGAGCGGCGTGCGGACCTGCGCAGGCACGCGGGCGAGATCTCCTTTCCCGGCGGCCGCAGGGACGACGCCGACGCCGACCTGGCGGCGACGGCGCTGCGCGAGGCGCACGAGGAGATCGGCCTCGACCCGGCGGTCGTCGAGCTCGGCGACGAACTGCCCACCACCGGCACCTTCGTAACCGGCTACCGGATCCACCCTTTCGTCGGCAGGATCCCCCACCCCCGGGACCTGGACCTAGTACCCAATCCAACTGAGGTCGAGACCGTTCTCACCTTCTCGCTCGCCGTACTCCGAGAGGGCTACGGCATGCGCCGCCTCGTCCGCCGCGGCGTCCCCATCCACACCCCCACCTACGAGGTCGAAGGCCAGATGATCTGGGGGGCGACCGCGCGGATCGTGGGCGATCTACTCAAGCGCCTCGCTTAGAGCCCATCCGGTAGGGGTGGAACGTCTTGTACTTTTTCGGTGTGGCCATCGGGCGTCAGCCCACCGAGCGACCCACCGAAAGAAGTTAAGTGGAACCCCTACTGGATGGGCTCTTAGAATTAGGAGGACTTTCCGGGCTGAGGGACGATGCGGATGTACGGGCGGGGCTCCTCCCAGCCATCCGGGTAGGTCTCCTTCGCTTCGTCGTTGGAGACCGAGCCGGAGATGATCACGTCGTCGCCCTGTTGCCACTGGGCCGGGGTGGCGACTTTGTACTTGGCGGTGAGCTGCAGCGAGTCGATCACGCGCAGGACCTCGTCGAAGTTGCGCCCGGTCGTCATCGGGTAGACGAGGATCAGTTTGATCTTCTTGTCGGGGCCGATGACGAAGACGTTGCGGACGGTCTGGTTGTCGGCCGGGGTGCGGTCCTCGGCGTTGCCCGAGACATCCCCCCGCAGCATCCCGTAGAGCCTCGCGACGTTGAAGTCGGTGTCGCCGATGATCGGGTAGTTCGGCGCCGTCCCCTGCGTGTCCTCGATGTCCTTCGCCCACTCCTCGTGCTTGTCCAGCGCGTCGATAGAGAGGCCGATGATCTTCACGCCGCGCTTCGCGAACTCGGGCTCGATGCTCGCCATGTAGCCGAGCTCCGTCGTGCAGACGGGAGTGAAGTCCTTCGGGTGCGAGAACAGCACCGCCCAGGAATCGCCGATCCAGTCGTGGAACTTGATCCGGCCCTCGGTCGTGTCGGCCTCGAAATCGGGTGCTACGTCGCCAAGTTGCAGCGCCATCGGACCAGCTCCTTTCGCTTTCGGCGTATTGCCTTAATCCCTATCCGAGTTTAGAGATATCGCCTGCTCCGCCCAGGCGGCCGGGTCGGCGGACAGCATCGCGCTGGGGATCCGCCAGCGCGCCGAGGCGGCCTCGACCGCTTCTCGCCCCAGTGCCAGCAGCCCCGGGTCGACGCTTCCCTCCGCCTCGTAGAGGAAGCCGCGCACGGGCGTTTCGACGATCCGTTCGAGCACGCGCTCCAGCGCCCGGCCGTGCAGGCCGGCGATCTCCTCCGCGCCGCCCTCGGCGGAGCCGAGCAGCCAGACGACGACCGCGACGTCGCCGACCAGGTCGAGCACGGTGCCGGGTCGGGCGGGGTCGGCGAGCGTCGCCTCCATGCCCGCAGCCTCGATCGCCGCGAGGCCCTCCTCGCGGCGGCTCGTCCCGCGCACCGCCCAGCCCTCGGCGAGCAGCCGCCCGCCGAGCAGCCGCCCGCGACAGCCGCAACCGACGATCAGCGCCCGCGCCACAGAGAACAGGCCCTCAAAACTCGGAGGGGTTGCGGCGGAGCCGCTCCAGCTCCTCCTCTTCGACCTCGGCCCGCAGCTTTCTCTCGTCGACCTCGGCGGCGCCGCGGCGGCGCCGCATCTCGTTCTGCGCCTCGACCATCTGCCGCACGTCGTCGATCTCGTTCTGCGCCTCGACTTCGGGGCTGCGCGTCGGCTTCCAGTCGACCAGATCGGCGCTGCTGCCCTGGTAGAAGTGGCCGATCAGCATCAGAACTCCGATGATCGCGGCCAGCATGCCTACGGTGAGGAGAACGAAACCCATGGGCGTCGAGGATACGCCGCGATCGCGCGTCGCCTTTAATCCCCTCCATGCCTGACGCCTACATAGTCGATGCGGTTCGAACGCCGATGGGCTCCTACCGCGGCGCGCTCTCGACCGTCCGTCCCGACGACCTCGCCGCCCACGTCATCCGCGCCGTGGTCGAGCGCAGCGGCGTCGACCCGGCCGAGATCGTTGACGTCTACTTCGGCGCCGCCAACCAGTCGGGCGAGGACAACCGCGACGTCGCGCGGATGGCCGCGCTGCTCGCGGGGCTGCCCGACAGCGTCCCCGGCGCGACCGTGAACCGCCTCTGCGCATCGGGCCTGGAGGCGGTCAACTGCGCCGCCCGCGCGGTCAAGCTCGGCGAGGGCGACCTCTATCTCGCCGGCGGGGTCGAGTCGATGAGCCGCGCGCCGTGGGTCGTCGGCAAGCCGGAGCGCGGCCTTCCCCGCGGACCGCAGACGATGCACGACACGACCCTGGGCTGGCGCTTCGTCAACCCGCGCATGGCCGAGCTCGGCGTCTCGACCGAGTCGATGGGCGAGACCGGCGAGAACGTCGCCGAGCGCTACGGGATCGGCCGCGAGGACCAGGACGCCTTCGCCCTGCGCAGCCACCAGCGCGCGGTCGCCGCCACCGAGGCGGGGCTGTTCGCCGAGGAGATCGTCCCGATCGAGGCACCCAAAGGGCGACACGAGACGATTCTCGTCGAGGCCGACGACGGTCCGCGCCCCGACGCCTCGCTGGAGACGATGGCGAAGCTGCTGCCCGCCTTCCGCGAGGCAGGCACGGTCACCGCCGGCAACGCCTCGACCCTCAACGACGGCGCCGCCTGCCTGCTGGTCGCCTCCGAGGCGGGAGTCGAAAAACTCGGCGCCGAGCCGCTGGCGCGGGTCCTCACCAGTGGCGTCGCCGGCGTCGACCCCGCCTACATGGGGATCGGCCCCGCCGTCGCCGTCCCCCGCGCCCTCGCCGCCGCCGGCCTCAGCCTCGAGCAGATCGACCTGATCGAGCTCAACGAGGCCTTCGCCTCGCAGGTGCTCGCCTGCTCCAGCGAGCTCGGCATCGAAGAAGACCGCCTCAACGTCAACGGCGGCGCAATCGCCCTCGGCCACCCCCTCGGCTGCTCCGGCGCCCGCCTGACCACTACCCTCGTCCGCGAGCTGCGCCGCCGCAAGGGCAAGTACGGGATCGCCACGATGTGCGTGGGCGTCGGCCAGGGCCTCGCGACCGTTTTCGAAGCGGTCTAAATCAATGATGGATCTTTCTACCCCCTATAGGGGGCACAAAGGTTCAGATAGCCTCGCGCCTCGATGACCGAGCTCAAGGAACTTGCGAGTGTCGACGGGCGGGTGACGCCAACGGCCGAGGCGATGGTGCCGATGAGGGACGACGGGCTCTATCGCGGCGACGGGGCCTTCGAGGTGATCCGGCTCTACGAGGGCAAACCCTTCGCGCTCGGAGACCATCTCGACCGGTTGGAGCGCTCCTCCGCGGCGATCCGGCTCGAGTTCGACCGTGCGGCGCTCGAGCGGGAGATCGACGCGCTGCTCGCCGAGGCCGGCGAGCCCGATGGCCAGCTGCGCCTGATCGTCACCCGTGGCGGACGCCGCATCGCCGCGATCGAGCCGATCCCCGCACATGCCGAGACGCTTGCCCTCGCCGTCGTCACCTACTGCCCGTCCGTGATCCTCAACGGCGTCAAGTCGCTCTCCTACGCCGCCAACATGCAGGCGACGCGACTTGCGAAGGAGCAGGGCGCCGACGAGGCCGTGCTGGTGACGCCCGATGGCACCGTGCTCGAGCCGCCGACCTCGGCGATCTTCTGGGTCTCCCCGGAGGGCGGCCTGCGCACGCCGGCTCTGGACGTCGGCGTGCTCGAGTCGATCACCCGGGACCGGCTGGTCAAGGCACTGCACGTCGAGGAGGGCGCCTGGCCGGTCGCCGACCTGCGCGCCGCCCGTGAGGCCTTCCTCGCTTCGACGACGCGGGAGATCCAGGCGGTGGCCGCGATCGACGGTCGTCCGCTGCCCGAGGCGCCCGGGCCGCGCACCCGCGAGGCCCAGCAGGCCTTCTCGGCGACCCTGCGGGACGAGCTTTCGAAAGACGACTGACGAGAAGGAGTGAGATGGACTTCCAGCTAAGCGACGAGCAGCGCCTGATCTCCGAAACCGCGCGTGAATTCGCCGACAAAGAGATCGCTCCGCGAGTCAAGGAGAACGACCGCGCCGCCCGCTTCGACCGTGAGCTGGCGAGCAAGCTGGGCGAGGTCGGCTATCTCGGCGCGCCGGTCGCCGAGCAGTACGGCGGCCGCGGCCTCGACTACATCGGCTACGGGCTGATCGTCGAGCAGGTCGGCCGCGCCGACTCCTCCGCCCGCACCGTCGTCTCGGTGCAGACCTCGCTGGTCGCCGGCTCGATCGAGAAGTGGGGCAGCGAGGAGCAGAAGCAGAAATGGCTGCCGCGGCTCTGCTCCGGCGAGGCGCTCGGCTGCTTCGGGCTGACCGAGCCCGACACCGGCTCCGACGCCGCCAACCTGCGCACTCGCGCGACCAAGACCGACTCGGGCTGGTCGATCAGCGGCCAGAAGATGTGGATCAGCCTCGGCAACTTCTCCGAGCTGGCGTTGATCTTTGCCCAGACCGATCCCGAGAAGAAGCACCGTGGGCTCGCCTGCTTCCTCGTCCCGACGGCGAGCGAGGGCTTCACCACGCAGGAGATCCACGGCAAGCTGGGCCTGCGCTCCTCCGACACCGCCGAGCTCTCGCTCGACAACGTCGAGGTCGGCGAGGACGCGATGCTCGGTGAGATCGGCGACGGCTTCAAGGTCGCGATGAGCGCGCTCGACAACGGCCGCTACAGCGTCGCCGCCGGCTGCGTCGGGATCTGCGACGGCTGCGTCGAAGCCTCGGTCGCCTACGCCAAGGAGCGCAAGCAGTTCGGCGTCCCGCTCGCCCGCTTCCAGCTCGTCCAGGAGATGATCGCCGACATGATCGTCAAGCGCGACGCCTCGCGGATGCTCGTCTACCGCGCCGGCGTGCTGAAGGACGAAGGAAAGCCGAACACGACGGAGACCTCGGTGGCGAAGCTGTACGCGACCGAGTCGGCTGTCGAGTGCGCCAACCTGGCGATCCAGGTGCACGGCGGCGCCGGCTACGTCAACGACTACCCGGTCGAGCGCTACCTGCGCGACGCCCGCGTGACGACCCTCTACGAGGGGACCTCGCAGATCCAGAAGTTGATCATCGGCCGCGCCGCGACCGGGATCAACGCGATGACGCCGATGGAGGTGGAGTAGACAGATGGCCGAGCTGGTCGAGACCTCATACGACGAGCCGCACGTCGCGCTGCTGCGACTGAACCGACCCGAGGCCCGCAACGCCCTCTCGCCAGAGCTGATGGACGAGCTGATCAACGAGCTGGAGCGCCTCGACCCCGGCCCCGACGTGCGCTGCATCGTGATCACCGGATCCGAGAAAGTCTTTGCCGCCGGGGCCGACATCGAGGCGATGAGCGAACGCAGCTTCGCCGAAGCCCTCACCCACCCGTCCTCTTCGTTCTGGCGCCGCCTTGCGGCGGTGAAAACTCCGACGATCGCCGCCGTCTCCGGCTACGCCCTGGGCGGAGGCTGCGAGCTGGCACTCGCCTGCGACATGATCGTCGCCTCCAGCACCGCCGTTTTCGGTCAGCCCGAGATAACCCTCGGCATCATCCCCGGCGGTGGCGGCACTCAACGCCTGGCGCGGGTGATCGGCAAGCAGCGGACGATGGAATTCGTGCTCACCGGGCGCCGCTTCGACGCGAGTGCCGCCCTCGAGCTCGGCCTCGTCAACAAAGTCGCCGAGAACGGGGGCTGGCTCGAGGAGGCGCTGGCGCTGGCGCACACGGTCGCCGAGCAGCCGCCGATCGCCGCCAGGCTCGCCAAACAGGCCGTGATCGCCGCCGAGGAGACTGCACTCGCCGCCGGCCTCGAGAACGAGCGGCGCCTCTACGAGCTGGCGATGGCGACCGACGACCGGGTCGAGGGGATGAAAGCCTTCCTCGAGAAGCGCGTGCCGAAGTTCGAAGGCAAGTGAGCGCCGTCGAGCGGGTCGGCGTCGTCGGCGCCGGCACGATGGGCGCCGGGATCGCCCAGATCGCGGCGCTCGGAGGTTACGAGACCCGCCTGCACGACCCGATACCAGCAGCGCTCCAGACCGGGATCGGGCGGCTGCGCTCGGCGCTGACAAAAGGCGCCACGAAGGGTCTTTGGAGCGAGCAGGACGCCGACGCGGCGAGCAGCCGGGTCGGCGCCGCCACGAGCCTCGATGACCTCGGCGAATGCGACCTGGTGGTCGAGGCGGCACCCGAGGACCTGGAGCTGAAGCGCGCGCTGTTCGCCGCGCTCGCGGAGACCTGCGGTCCCAAGGCGATCCTCGCCAGCAATACCTCCTCGCTGCCGGTCACCGCGATCGCCACCGAGGTCGCCCACCCCGAGCGCGTCGTCGGCATGCACTTCTTCAACCCGCCGGCGCTGATGAAGCTGGTCGAGATCGTCGCCACCGCGGACTCGGGCGAAGCCGCTCTCGAAGCGACCAGCGAGGTCGGCCGCCGCATGGGACGCACGCCGATCCGGGCCAGGGACAGCCCCGGCTTCATCGCCAACCGGCTCGCCCGCCCGTTCAGCCTCGAGTCGCTGCGGATGCTCGCCGAGGGTGTCGCGGACGCGGTGACGATCGACCGCGTCGTCCGCCTCGGCGGCGGTTTCCGCATGGGCCCGTTCGAGCTGATCGACCTGATCGGCCTCGACGTCAACCTCAGCGTCGCCCGTTCCTTCTACACACAGGGCGATGAGCCCCAACGCTGGCGCCCGAGCTCGATCCAGGAACAGATGGTCGACGAAGGCCTGCTCGGCCGCAAGGGTGGCCGCGGCTTCTACGGGTACGGCGACGGCCCGCACCGCGAGCCGGACCCCGACCTGGGCATCGATGCGCCCACCCTCGACCCAGCCGAGCTGGCAAAGATCGGCCCCGCCGCCGGGACGATCCTTACCCGCCTCGTCGCCCAGATCGCCAACGAGGCGGCCTTCGCCCTCGAAGAGGAGGTCGGCTCTCCCGCCGACATGGACACCGCGATGCGCCTCGGCTTCAACTGGCCGCAAGGGCCGCTGGAGCTGACCGAACTGATCGGCCGCAAACGCGCCGCGGGCCTGCTCGAGGAACTACGCGCGGAGCACGGCGACGCTTACCGTTCCGCGCCTCGCCTCAGGAATGCCTGAGGCGGAACACCGCCTCGTCGACGTAGCACCAGCTCCAGTCCTCGCCCGGCTCGGCGGAGCGGATCAGCGGGTGGCCGGTGTCGTGGAAATGGGCCGTTGCGTGTTTGCCCTCTGAGTTGTCGCAGCAACCGATGTGGCCGCACTCCTGGCACATCCGCAAATGCACCCAGCTCATCCCCAGCTTCAGGCACTCCTCGCAGCCCGGGATCTCGCCCGGCGGATCGAAGTACTCGACCGAGTCGATGTGCGTGCAGGTCGCCATCCGAATTCGACCTTAGACCATGGCAGAATCGGGCTCGCAGACTCAGACATCCGTCTACTGTGACAAAGAGTTACAATTTGCGCGCCACACGTCACACTTCGCTCCCTAGCATGGAGACATGGAGGCAATGAGGCAGAGCTGGACAGACGACCGTCTCGACGATCTATCCCACCGGATGGACGAACGCTTCGACCAAGTCGAAGGGCAGATGGGCCAGCGCTTCAAACGAGTCGAAGGCGAGATGAAAGCCGGCTTCGATCAGGTGGATGGCGAGATCAAAGAGCTGCGGGCGGAGCTCAAAGACCAGGGCAGGGAACTCCGAGGGGAGCTTTCCGGTGTCGAGTCAGGGCTGCGCCAGGAGATTGCCGATATGGGAGCAGGGTTGCGCCAGGAGATTGCCGGCGTCGAAGCGCGTCTCCGCAGCCAGGCGAACGAGCACCGCGCAGAGACGTGGGAACAGTTCGACAGGGTCCATGAGGACATGCGGCAGATGAATGCCGCAATACTCGCGTTCCATCACTCGATGACCCGGATCGCTTGGTCCGCGGCAATCGCGGTGGTCGCGGCGGTCATCAGCGTGCTGCTCGCCAACCTCTGACCCGACCGGCCGTCGGCCTCGCTCGCGCCCAAGTCGCCCCATCTGCAATGGTGCCGACGATGAGCGGCGCCAACGGAGGTGGGGAGCCGATCACCGAGGAGGGGATCGCTGCCCTGCGCGAGGAAATCGAGCAGCTGGAAGGCCCTGGCCGGACCGCGATGGCGGCCCGGATCAAGGTCGCGCGCGAGGAAGGCGACCTCAAGGAGAACGCCGAGTACCACATCGCCAAGGAAGACCAGGCGCATCTCGAGACCAAGATCAAGCGACTGCGCGAGCGGCTGCGCACGGCGGTCGTGGTCGAGGTCGACGGTGGCGCCGACTGCTTCAGCTTCGGCCGCACCGCCGAGGTTCTCGACGAGGAGAAAGGCGCCGTAAACACCTGGACCCTGGTCGGCTCGACCGAAGCCGACCTCGCCGCCGGCCGACTCTCAGCCGAGTCCCCGATCGGCCAGGCGCTGATGGATGCGAAGCCCGGCAAGCCAGTCAAGGTACAGACGCCGCGCGGCAGCAAGACCTTCGTAGTCCAACGGCTGGTCTCCTAAGCTCGCCTGACCAAGCAGTTCAAGACCGTATGGAGTGCTGACCGGCCCCAGCGGTAGGTAGGTCGGCACCCCGCGCATGACGATGCGGGGACTGGGCCGCGGGATGTCCCCGCGGCCGACACCCCAATCATGGGAGGTGCCGACATGCCCCAGCCTAAAAGCGTGGTGGGACTCGACGTCCACGCCACACAGACTCACGCCTGCGTTCTTCATCCCGAGACAGGCGAGCTCCGCTCGCGACGACTGAACGGCCCACCGCGAGGAGCACTCGACTTCCTGGAAGGGCTCGAGGCTCCCCTCCTCGCGGTCTATGAGGCCGGACCGACCGGCTTCGGGCTCGCGCGAGGGGGCGCCGAACGTCACCTCGACGTGCGCGTCTGTGCCCCGGGGTCGATACCCAAAGCGCCGAGCGACCGGGTCAAGACCGATCGCCGCGACGCCGAGCGGCTGGCGCGGCTGTGCCTCGCGGGGGAACTGCGCTTCGTGCGCATCCCGACCCCCGAGGAGGAGCGCTTCCGAGATCTGACCCGCTGCCGGGAGGCGATCCGAGCCGACCTGATGAGAGCCCGTCACCGGCTCGGCAAGTTCCTCTTGCGCCGCGAGCTGCGCTGGGAGGGCCCCGGTTCTGCCTGGACACAGGCCCACTTGCGTTGGCTGGAGGCGATCAGGTTCCCCGACGGCGCCTCGCGGGCCGTGCTCGAGGACTACCTGGCCGCGGTGGTGGCGCTCGAACAGCGACGGGGTGCTTCTGAGCGGACGATCGAGGAGCTGTGGCCTGAGTCGCCGTGGGCCGAGACGATCGCCCGGCTGCGCTGCCTGCGCGGGATCAACACGCTGACGGCGCTTGGCCTGTGCGCAGAGGCGGGAGACCTGAGGCGCTTTGAGCGCCCGGCCTCGCTGATGGCCTACTTCGGCATCGTGCCCTCCGAGCACTCCTCCGGTGAGCGAAGCCGGCGCGGGCCGATCACCAAGGCCGGCTCTCCGCACGCCCGCCGTCTTCTCGTCGAGGCAGCCCACCACTACCGCCACCAGCCCCGGGTGGGCAGCGCACTGGAGAAGCGCCAGCGCGGCGCCGACCCCCGTGCCTGTGCGATCGGCTGGCGCGCCCAGCGGCGTCTGCACAACCGTTGGCAACGCCTTCGCCTCGAGCGTGGCAAGCCCGCCAACGTGGTCAGGATCGCGTTGGCGCGCGAGCTGGGTGCCTTCGTGTGGGAGGTGGGTCAGCTGGGCTGAGGCACCGCGAAAGGAACGCCCTCGACGCTGTCGGGGCGACACGGGAGCAAGTGAGGCCAGCACGTCGCCGCTTTGCGGCCTGCGTTGCGTCCTCGGGCAGTCGGCGGATGTGCTCGCCGGCCGCGCCCGCTTCAAGACTGCAGGCCACGCGACGAATCGGCGGTCATGGGGTAGCCAGCCCCCGCATATGAGGCTGACGGTGCAGTCGACGTACCTGGATCCCGCCCGTGTCGCCCCGAGAGCGCCGCTGGACAGCAGCGGCCCGTCAGGGGCCCGATCGACCCTGGGCACTTGACGAGGAGCTCTCCATATGAGGACGCAGGGAGGGAAGTGTGCTCTGCACACGACCGACCGAGGACGCCGAAATGCGCCGGTCAGGCGGGCTTAGGGGCGATCTCGGTTGGCTCGCCGCCTGGAGCCCAGTGGGCCTCGGGGCTAGGCGGCGTGTCGCGCAGGTACCACTCGGCGTCGAGGGCGCCCATGCAGCCGGTGCCGGCGGCGGTGACCGCCTGGCGGTAGGTGTGGTTGACGACGTCGCCGACGGCGAAGACGCCGGGCAGGTTGGTCTTGGTCGAGCCGGGCTCGGTGCGGATGTAGCCATCCTCGTCGGTGTCGATCTGGTCGGCGACGACCTCCGATTTGGGGATGTGGCCGATCGCGACGAAGGCGCCTTCGGTGCCGAAGTCCTCGCTCTCCCCCGTCTCGGCGTTGCGCAGCCGCACGTGGTCGAGGTTGCCCGCGTCGCCGCCGACGAACTCCTCGGGGACGAAGGGGGTCTTGAACTCGATGTTGGGCCGCTCGGCGGCGCGCTCGCGCATGATGCTGGAGGCGCGGAACTCGTCGCGACGGTTGACGATGGTCAGCTCGCTGGCGAACTTGGAGACGAAGATCGCGTCCTCCATCGCCGAGTCGCCGCCGCCGATCACGATCACCTTTTTGCCCTTGAAGAAGGCCCCGTCGCAGACGCCGCAGGTCGATACGCCGCAGCCGCTCAGCTCCAGCTCACCGGGGATGCCGAGCCGGCGCGGCTCCGCCCCCATCGCCAGGATCACGGTCTTGGCAACGTGCTCCTCGTCGCCGAGGAAAACCCTGTGGACGCCGCCATCGGGGCTGAGCTCGACCCGGTCGACGTCGTCGGTGACGAAGCGCGTCCCGAAGCGCTCGGCCTGAGCGCGGAACTGGTTCATCATCTCCGGCCCCATGATCCCCTCGGGGTAGCCCGGGTAGTTCTCAACGTCGGTCGTGTTCTGCAGCTGGCCGCCCCACTGGAAGCCCTCGAAGACGAGCGGCTCGAGGTTGGCGCGCGCGGTGTAGAGCGCGGCGGTATAGCCAGCCGGCCCGCCGCCGACGACGATCACGTTCTCGATCTTCTTCTCACTCATTTCTGCCGCCTGGAAGTCTAATACTTTACTTTTTATAGTACCACCCGGGTCAGGCCACTTTCCCGGTCTCGGAAGGCATCGGCGCCTCTTCTAGATGCCGCCCGCGGTTGACCGGCAGGCCCTCCTCTTCCCACTGGGTGACCCGTTTGCGCAGCTGGAGGAAGGCGACGATGCCGGGTGGTATCGGCAGCCAGAAAGCGACCAGGCGGTAGATCAGGATCGCCGGGAAGACCGTCTCCTCGGGGATGCCGAAGAGGACGAAGGCGCCGATCATGCCGGCATCGACCGCGCCGACCCCCGCCGGGGCCAGCGGAAAGAGGTTGGCGACCATGCCGAGGAAGAAGCCCTGTACGACGACGGCGATCGGCACTTCCACGCCGAAGGCCTGGAAGGAGGCCCAGAGGATGCCGATGTTCGCCGCCCAGAAGCCGGCCGCGCCGATCACCGCGAGGCCGCCGCGCGAGGGATGGGCGAAGAGGCTGAGCGCAAACCTGAACCCTTCGGCGGCGATCGCCGGCACTTTGGCGATGTTGGCGGCGATCGACTGCGCCCGCTCCCCGCGCGCGTGAGCGGCAACACGCCGCCCCAGGTCGGAGGGTATGAGTGCCAGCAGCACGCCGAGGACGAGCAGGACCCCCGCGACCGCCGCCGGCACCACGGTCAGCTCGACCGAGTGCTCGCCGGGAAGGACCCCGGTCCGCAGCAGGATGCCGAAGACGATCAGCGCCACGGGGTAGAAGACGTAGTGCAGGGCGAGAAAGGCGACCATCCGCCGCCCCACGTCCCGCCGTCGCATCCCGGCTTTGCGTAGCGCCCAGTAGGTGAGGGCGATACCGCCGGCGCCGCCGGCCGAGAAGAGCAGCGTCGCGGCAACGCCGGCCATGTTGATCTCGTACGTCTCCGACCAGCGCAGGCGCAGCGTGTCACCCCCGACCACCGCCTTGAAGAGGGCGACGTAGGTGGCGATCGCGATCACGTTGAAGCCGATCGCGACGGCGATCCACATCAGGTCGGCTTCGCCGAGCTTGCTCAGCGCGTCCCCCAACCCGACCAGCTTCGGGAAGAGGAAGTAGATGCAGATCAGCAGCGCGAGGACGACAAGCAGCGTCTGCGCAACACGCCGCCGCGTGAAGAGCGGCAGTTCGTAGCCGCCGTTTCCGTTCGCCGGCTGCTCGGGAGACACGCTGGAGACGCTACCCGTTCGCCAGGCGCTCCAGACTCTGCAGGCGTCGATTCACCGCCAGGACAGCCGGCTCGGCGAGGTGCTCGCCGCCGCGCACCGAAGCGACCAACCCGGCCCCGGCGACGAGGTCGGTGACGTAGTGCTCGCCCAGATAGACGAGGGCGAAGCCGAGCGTCAGCGCGTATGCCCAGCCGGCGGCGCCGGCCGTCCGCCCCGTCTCGGCCAGCGAGATCGCCGCCGTCACCGAAGTGGCGAAATGCAGAGAGGGCATCGCCGCCCAGGGGTTGCCGCCGAGTGCCGAGTACATCCCCGGCCAGGCCGACTTCCAGGTTTCCTCGCCGACCTCGACCATGATCCGCCGCACCTCTTCACCCGTCTGGCCCTGCTCCGAGGCCCACCAGGGCGGCGCGGTCGGGACGGCGAAGTAGGCGGCGCAACCGATGTCGAAGACCGCCGCGAGCCGGCGGGCGGCGCGCGGGAAGCGATCGGGATGGCGGAGCAGGATGAAGGCCAGCGCGACATAGGGCTCGAGGAACCAGAGCCAGTGCGCCCAGGTGAGGAAGCGGTTGAGCGTCCCCACCCGCCGCAACCGGGCGAGGCCCCGCTGCAAACGCACGTTGGGCAGCCGGCCGAGGCCGATGGCGCGGTCGGCGACGATCGGGTAGTGGATCTGGAGCCGGGCGCGAAGCCGCTCGGCGTTGTCGTAGGGCAGCTCATGGACCATCGTGAAAGCCCACATCTGCAGCGCGTACATCGCGACGTCGCGCTTGTGGGAGCGGGGATACAGAACGGCCAGCCCGAGCGGTCCCCCGGCGCAGGCCGCGACGGTCACCGGAGCGGGGATGCGCGCCCTGCGACGCAGCAGCGGAACCGCGATGGCGGCGCCGATCGCGGCGGCCGCCCCGAGACGCACCGCCCTGCGTAGCGCCGGAGATGGCGAGGTCCCTTTCATGAGGGCGGCGAGTATAGGATGGCCGCGCTTTGACGCCTCACAGCCCTGGCACCGACCAGATCGACACTCTGCTTTGGATCGGCTTCGTCGCCGCGACGATCCTCATCGTCGCGGTCGTCGTCGGCTTGCTCTACGTGCTGCGCCGCTACCGCGCCGAGCGCGGCACCGAGCCACGCCAGCTCACCGGCGGCCGGCGCATCCAGCTCCGCGTCGGCGCGGCGCTGGGAGCCTTCGCCGCGGTGCTCCTCGTGCTCAGCATCGTCTACACCGACAAGGCCCGCGAGACGCCGCTCACCGGCGCCGCCGGCCTTCAGGTCGCCCACTCCGAGCCACTGAAGATCCAGACGACCGGGCAGCAGTGGCTGTGGCGCTACGACTACCCGAACGAAGCCTTCTCCTACTACAAGCTCGTCGTTCCGGTCGACACCACGGTCGAGCTCGAATTGGTCTCGACCGACGTCGTCCATACCTGGGACGTGCCCGACCTGGCCGGCAAGCGCGACGCCGTCCCGGGCAAGACCAATCAGGTCATCTTCCGCGCCGACGAAGAAGGCACCTACGACGGCCAGGCCGCGACCCTCTCCGGCCAGGCCTATGCGGCGATGCGGACCGAAGTCGAAGTCGTCTCGCCGGAGGAATACGAAGCCTTCATCGAATCCCAGAAGAGAGATATCCAGGCCGCCCAGGACCGCGTCGTCGGCCTGATCGAAAACGGAGAAACGCCATGAGCGCGCCCCGACGCAATCCCGAGCTGGTCGTCGACGGCTTTCCGCCGCGCCGGGCTCGCTGGGTCGAGATCGCGACCAGCGCCGATCACAAGGACCTCGGCCGCGTCCTGATCACCGGCGCCCTCGGCTTCCTCTTCATCGCCGTGGTCGAGCTGCTGCTGATGCGCCTGCAGCTGGCGATCCCCGAGAACACCTTCCTCAACCCGGTCACCTTCAACCGCATGCTCTCGCTCTACGGGGCGACCGCGATCTTCTTCTTCGCCGTGCCGTTCGCGCTCGGCTTCTTCTATTACGTGGCGCCGCTGCAGATCGGCGCCCGTGGAACGGCGCTGCCCCGTCTCGGCCAGCTCGGCACCTGGCTCTTCATCGCCGGCGCCACCGTCCTCTACGCGGGCTTCCTCTTCACCCCGACCGAGGCCGGCGTCAACCCGCTGCCACCGCTCTCGGGCATCGCCTTCCTGCCCAACAACGGCGTCGACGCCTGGGCTGCGGCGACCGGGCTGGCGACGCTCGGCTTCGTCCTGATCGCGGTCAACCTGGTCGCCACGCTGCGCCGCCTGCGCGCGCCGGGGATGGCCTGGCGGCGGCTGCCGGTCTTCTCCTGGGCCGCGGCGATCTCCTCCTGGCTGCTGCTCGTGATCGGCCCGGTGATGCTGGCGGCGATCACGATGCTGCTGATCGACCGCAACTTTGACGGCATCTTCTTCGCCGGGGACGCCGGCGGCTCGCCGCTGCTCTGGCAGCACCTGAGCTGGATCTTCTACACCGGCGCCTACATGCTGATCCTGATCTTCGCCCTCGGCGCGATCGCCGAGATCGTCCCGGCCCTCTCCCGCAAGCCCCTCTTCAACCGCGGCGCGGTGATCGGCTCGCTGGTCGCTGTAGCCGTCATCGGCACCCTCGCCTGGATGCAGAACATGTACACGGCGCCGATCGGGATCGGCTGGATGTACTTCGCGATGATCATGTCGCTGGCGCTGATCGTGCCCTTCGGCCTGATCTTCTTCAACCTGATCGCCACGCTCGCGGGCGGCACGGTGAAGATGCGGGCGCCGCTGCTCTTCGCCGCCGGGGCGATCGTCGCCATCGCGATCGGCCTGGCGACTGAGATGAACCACTCGATGGTGGCGCTCGGCTGGCGCCTGCAGCACACCACCGACAGCACCGCGGCAACTCACTTCGCCCTCGTCGGCGGCGCCGTCTTCGGCGGCTTCGCGGCCCTGCACTGGTGGTTCCCGAAGATGACGGGACGGACCATGGGCGAGACCCTGGCGCGCTTCTCCTTCTGGACGATGCTGCTGGGCACGCTCCTGGCCTTCGTCCCCCTGATGCTCGCCGGCACCGACGACGGCCAGGTGGTCGACGCCTACAAGTTCTTCGGCGCCACCGGCCTCGACGCCTACAACCTGATCGCCACGATCGGCGCCTTCATCCTCGCCGCCGGCATCGTGATGACCCTGGTCAACGCGATCCTCAGCCGCGACGCCGGCACCCCCGCGGGCCACGACCCCTGGCGAGGCGACTCTCTCGAGTGGTTCGCGCTCTCACCGCCGGAGCCGCACAACTTCGACCTGCTGCCGGACGTGCGCAGCGCCAGGCCGATGCGCGACATCCGCGAGGCGATCGCCCACCGCAGTGCCCGGGCCGAGCAGCCGGCCGCTGAGCGCCAGCCGGTAGCCTAGCCAGCCATGAGCGGCGCCCAGACGGCTGCCATCCCGCAGCGCCCCGCAGTGCCTTCGCTGCTGCGCGACTTGCTCACGCTGACCAAGCCGAAGGTGCAGTCGCTGCTGCTCTTCATCACGGTGACGACGATGTACGTCGCCGGCGACCCCTCGCTCGGGCTCGTCGTCCTCACCTGCCTCGGCGGTGCCCTCTCCGCCGGCGGCGCCGGTGCGATCAACCACGCGATCGACCGCGACATCGACCGCACGATGGCGCGCACCGCCGATCGCCCGGTCGCCGGCGGCCGCATCTCGGCAAAAACCGCGATCGGCTTCGGCGCCCTGCTCGAGCTCTGCTCCTTCGCCCTGCTGGCGAGCGCGGTCAATCCGCTCGCCGCCGCGCTCTCGTTCTCCGGCTTCTTCGGCTACGTCTTCGTCTACACGCTCTGGCTCAAGCGCACCACGCCGCAGAACATCGTCATCGGGGGCGCCGCCGGCGCCGTGCCCCCGCTGGTCGCCTGGGCCGCCGTGACCGGCGGGCTCAGCGGCACCGCCTTCTTCCTCTTCGCGATCGTCTTCTTCTGGACCCCGCCCCACTTCTGGGCGCTCTCGCTGCTGATGGTGGACGAGTACGCGAACGCGAAAATCCCGATGATGCCCGTCGTCCGCGGCGAGGACGAGACGCGCCGCCAGATCCTCCTCTACACGATCCTGCTCTACGCGGTGACGCAGCTGCCCTTCTGCGCCGGCGGCTTCGGGCTCGTCTACCTGGCCGGCTCGATGACGCTCGGCGCCGGCTTCATCTACTGCGCCGTGCGGCTCCTGCGCAGCGCCGACCGCCGCTGGGCGCTGCGCACCTACCTCTTCTCGCTCGCCTACCTGGCGCTGCTCTTCCTGACGATGCCGATCGACGTCCGGCTCTAGAAGCCCCAGCGACCGACGCCCTGCCTGCCTGATAGAAATCCGCCCGTGGACCGCGAGACCTCCAGACGAGACATGGCCGCCGGCCTGCTGGCGGGCGGCATCGCCGCCGCGATCTTCGCCCTCTGCTTCCTCGCCGCGACCCTCTACATCGCATCGTGAGCGAGCACCATCACATCGCCGAGCCTGGGGAGCTGATCTACCCGCCACGGCCGTCCTGGGCACCCGCCTTCTTCGCCTTCGCCGCCGCCGGCGCCGTCTGCGGAATCTTCGCCGAGGGCTTCATGGTCCGCGGCTGGATCTACTCGATCATCGCCATAGTCGTCCTCCTCTTCGCCCTGCGCAGCATGATCAAGCTTGCGACGAAGGATTACTTCCGCCTCCCGCGCAAGCAGCACACCCGCGGAGCAGTCCTCCCGGTAGAAACGATCTCACCACCCCGCCCCTGAGCAAGAGCCCATCCGGTAGGGCTGAAACGTCTTGTACTTTTTCGGTGCCGGCTCCGGGCGCCAGCCCACCGGCGATCCACCGAAAGAAGTTAAGTGGAAGCCCTACCGAATGGGCTCTTCAGTCGGGCGTCATCCCTGAGGTAGCACCGGCACTGGTCCAGACCCGGACAATGTCGCGGATGGACAGCACCCCGACCGTCTCGCCACCGTCGAAGACGACGAGGTGGCGGATGCCGCGGCTCGACATCTCAGCGGCCGCGTGCTCGAGGCTCCAGTCGGGGGCGGCGGCGACGACGCCCTCGCTCATGTGCTCGGCGACAAGCTCGGTGTCCGGGTCCTGCCCCCGTCCGAGCGAGTTGAGGATGTCGCGCTCGGTGACGATGCAGGGCACCGGCCGCTCGTCGTCGGTGACCAACGCCGCGCCGATCCCCTTCTCGACCATCATCGCCGCCGCCTCGCGCAGCGTGTGCGATGGGCCCACGGTCAGAACCACCTCAGACATGCCGTCCCGTACCTGCATCCTCGTCGCGCTCCCTTCACTGTTCGGGTGGTTGTGTGAATCGTCTCAAGCCTACCCGACTATCGAGCGCTCACACGCAGCGTTTACGCGTCCTTGATCTATAGACTCCGGCGCGCTCCGCGCCCCATCACGATGCTCAAGCAACCGAACCCGACCCGCCTCCCGCTCGCCCTCGCCGCCCTCGCGGCGATTGCCCTTGCCGCCTCCGGCTGCGGCACCAGCACGGCTGACGAGCAGCACGGCCGCGTCCTCTTCGTGCAGAAGTGCGGCGTCTGCCACACGCTGGCCCAGGCCGGCACGACGGCCCAGATCGGGCCCAACCTCGACGACGCGTTCGCCGCCGCGAGGGCCGCCGGCGAGGGCGGCGACACGGTCGAAGGAATCGTCAAGGCGCAGGTGGAGTTCCCGCGCCCGAGCACCGACAACCCCGACAACTCGATGCCCGCGGACGTGGTCACCGGCCAGGACCTCGAGGATGTCGCCGCTTACGTCGGCACGTACGCGGGCGTGCCGGGCGCGGCGCCGCCCCAGGTGCAGGGCGGCCCCGGCGCCCAGGTCTTCGCCAACAACGGCTGCGGCGGCTGCCACACGCTGGCCGCCGCGGGATCGGGCGGCGTCACCGGTCCCGACCTCGACGAAGTGCTGCCGGGTCAGAGCGCGGCGATGATCGACAAATCGATCGTCGACCCGAACGCGACGATCGCCAAAGGGTACCCGGCGAACGTGATGCCGCAGAACTTCGGCGAAACGCTCTCCCAGAAAGAACTCGAAGACCTCGTCCAGTACCTGCTGCAGGAAACGAAGCCGGGCGGCAGCGGCAGCAAGGGCGGCTGAGCCGGCCGCGGCCGGGACCCGGCCGCTGACATCATCCGAGGGAACGATGGGGACCCGCCTCAAAGACCGCCTCGACATCTCTCCGCGGCGCTACGCGCAGGTCACGCTGGTCGCCCTCGGGGCGCTGGCGCTGATCGTCCTCACCGGTGCCGGCGTCCGCCTCACCGGATCGGGGCTCGGCTGCCCGGACTGGCCCAAGTGCTACGGCGGCACGGTGCCCCCGCTCGACACCCACGCGGTGATCGAGTACGGCAACCGGGTGCTCACCGGCTTCGTCGGGATCGCCGTGATCGCCGCCAGCGTGCTCGCCTGGTTCCGGCGACCGTTCCGCTGGCACCTCGCCTTCTTCGGCGCCCTCTTGCCGCTGGGCGTGATCGGGCAGGCGATCCTCGGCGCCCTCGTCGTCAAGTACCACCTCGCCCCCGGCCTGGTGATGAGCCACTTCATCCTCTCGATGCTGCTGCTCGACGCCTCCTTCGCCCTCGCCTGGTGCTCGCGTTACGAACCGTGGGAGCGGCGCCGCTCCAGCGACCGGCTCGGCGTCTGGGCGGTGCGGGCGCTGATCCCGCTCGGCCAGCTGACGATCGCCGCCGGCACCGTCGCCACGGCCTCCGGTCCCCACGCCGGCGCCCACGCCGGCCAGCTCGTCCACCGCTTCACCTTCGAGGGCAGCGGCACGCTGGCATGGGTCGTCGAACGCCACGCGGTGCTCGCGACCGTCTTCGGCCTGGCGGCGATCGCCGTCTGGCTGCTCCTGCGCCGCTCAGGAGGCGACAGGCGCGCCCTGTGGCCCCTCACCGCCGTAATCGGCCTACTCGCCCTACAGGGCGCCGTAGGCGGCCTGCAGTGGTGGCTGAAGCTCCCCGGCGAGCTCGTCTGGGTCCACGTAGCCCTGGCGACCGTCACCTGGCTGGCGATGCTCTGGACGGTGGCTACCGCCGGGCGGCTGGAGCCGCGCCACGGCGCCGCCACCAGCGATACGCGTGAACCGCCCCGGCAAGAACCAAAATCAACGCCCAGAGCGCCCCAACCAGCGGCGTAATCAGCAACGTCACAGCGGCAATCGAGGCCGCCGCAATGGCCACGATCACGACCCACCGAAAGACTGCCTGCTCAGAGATCTTCATCCCTGCCCAATCATTCTGAGGCGACCGAAGACCCGGGCCGCGCTAAAGGATGTAAACCGCCGTGTAGACAATCAACCACATGACGTCAACGAAGTGCCAGTAGATGCCGGGCACCTCGACGCCGAGGTGGTCCTCCGCGTTGGGGCCGAAATGGCCGCGGAAGGCGCGGATCGTCGCGAAGCTGAGCAGCATCAGCCCGACGAAGACGTGGGCGCCGTGCAGGCCGGTGAGGCCGTAGAAGATCGAGCCGAAGGCGAGGTCGCGGGCGCTGAAGCCGATGTGGACGTACTCGTTGATCTGGATGAAGAGGAAGGTCGCGCCGAGCAGCCAGGTCAGGACCAGGCCGAGTTTGAGCCCTTTTTTGTTGCCGCGCCGGATCGACTCGAGCGCGTAGTGGATCGTGAAGCTCGAAGAGACCAGGATCGCCGTGTTGACCCCGGCGACCGCCACCGGCAGTTCGTATGGGTGCGGCGGCCAGGTCGGCGGGTGGACGACGACGCGGAGGAAGAAGTAGGAGGCGAAGAAGGCGCCGAAGAGCATCACCTCGGAGACGATGAAGAGCAGGATCCCCAGCGTCTGGCGGTCGATCCGAGAACTCTGGTTCGCCTCCGGCGGGCCGTGGTGCTCCTCCTCCTGGGAATGCCCCAGTGCGACGGTCGCGCTCTCCATCAGACGGTCTCCTCTCCCTCTGCCACGGCGGCGGCAACCGCCGCTGCCGGACGGCCGACCTCGAGATGTTCGACCGTCTTGTCGGTGATCTCACGGGTGCGGCCGAGCAGGTCCTCGTCGAGCCAGCGCGAGTCCTCGCCGGCAAAGGTCGAGATCAACACCTCGTCGACCCGGTAGTGCTCGATCGCGTTCTGCACGGCGTGGAACGGATCGGGGCTCATCGGCTGGCCGGTGGCGTCGATGTCGGCCCGGTAGAGCCCGGCCAGGGTCGAACGCGAGGTCACGGACGATCTCCGCCTCCGAGACGCCGTCGGCGCGCGGACAGATGATCGTGTACCGGTGCGGGTGCCCGGCGGCACGTTCCTTCAACCTGGTGACGAGATCGGGTGCGGCGACGGTCTGGGTGGCGACGACGAGGGTGTGGTTTTTCTCCCAGCTGATCGAGTCGTCCTGTACGCGTACCGGGATGTGGGTCACCGCCACCTCGGGCTCGAAGCGGTCCTTGGCCCACTCCACCAGGTCCTTGCGGGTGAAGCCAAAGCGCGTCTCCGAGCGGCAGGACAGAAGCAGCTCTCCCGGTTCGTGGGCGCGCACCGCGTCGTCCATGGCGAGTGCCGGATCGCGGTCCATCACCTCGCCCACCGACTCGATCCCGTACTCGGAGAGGATCGACATCGTCACCTCAACCCTGGCGCGGGCGGCCTCGCGCAACTCACCGCTGTCGATCAACTGCCCGACGGCGGGCTGGTTCTGCGGCGCCGCGACGGCGACGAACGGCGCCTTTCCGGCGCGCTCGCTGACCGCTTTGAGCAGCTTGCGGCCACCGGCGACCTCGTTGAGGAAGACCAGCAGCGGCTGTGCCTCCTGGGTGGAATCCCCGCTCACGTCTGGCCCACCACAGCCGGCTCCGGTTTGGCGACCTCTGCGCCTTCGCCGGCCATGATCGCGTGGCGGGCGCCGGGCACGCCGTACTCGTACGGCCCACCGACGACCCGCGGAATCTCATCAAAGTTGAAGATCGGCGGCGGCGAGGAGACCTGCCACTCGATCGAGTTGGCCCGCCACGGGTTGGCGGTAGCCCGCGGCCCGAAGCGCCAGCTGACGATCATGTTGTAGAGAAAGACGAGCTGGATAGCGCCGAGGAAGAAGGCGCAGATGCTGATCAGCAGGTTCCAGTTGCCGAACTGGGTCGCGTAGTCGGCGACGCGGCGGGGCATCCCGTCCATCCCGATCCAGTGCATCGGGATAAAGGTGCCCCAGGTGCCGACCAGGGTCCCCCAGAAGTGGACCCTGCCGAGCTTCTCGTCGTACATCCGCCCGGTGATCTTCGGGAACCAGTGGTAGATGCCGGCGAAGATCGTGAAGACCGAGCCACCGAAGAGGACGAAGTGGATGTGGGCGACGATGAAGTAGGTGTCGGAGACGTGGATGTCGATCGGCACCATGCCGAGCATGACGCCGCTGATGCCGCCGATCGTGAAGGTGACGATGAAGGCGAGCGCGAACAGCATCGCCGTCGAGTAGGTGTGGATCTTGCCGAAGTAGAGCGTGCCCAGCCAGGAGAAGATCTTGATCCCGGTCGGCACCGCGATCAGCAGCGTCGTGATCATCATCGGCACGCGCAGCCAGCTGAACATACCGGCGACGAACATGTGGTGGGCCCAGACCGAGTAGCTGAGCACGACGATCCCGATCAGAGCCAGCGCCATCAGCCGGTAGCCGAAGATCGGTTTACGGGCGTGGGTCGAGATGACCTCGGAGATGATCCCGAACCCGGGCAGCATCATGATGTAGACAGCCGGGTGCGAGTAGAACCAGAAGATGTGCTGGTAGCTGATCACGTCGCCGCCACCGGCGAACTGGAAGAACTGGGTGCCGAGGACGCGGTCGAGGAGGACCATGAACTGGGCGCCGGCGATGAACGGGGTCGCGGCGACGACCAGCAGCGAGGTCGAGAGGTTGGCCCAGACCAGCAGCGGCATCCGCCAGAAGGTCATCCCGGGCGCACGCATGGTGATGATCGTGACCAGGAAGTTGAGCGCGGTCGCGATCGAGGAGGCGCCGGCGAACTGCACGCCGAGGTTGAAGAACGACTGACCCAGCGGGGCGCCGGTCGAGAGCGGCGCGTAGCCGGTCCAGCCGGCGTCGAAGGCGCCACCGGGGGCGAGGAAGCTGCCGATGAAGAGCAGCCCGGCGAGCGGCAGCATCCAGAAGCTGAGCGCGTTGAGGCGCGGGAAGGCCATGTCGGGCGCGCCGATCATCAGCGGCAGTACGTAGTTGGCGATGCCGGCGAAGACCGGGATCACGAAGACGAAGATCATCAGCACCGCGTGGGTGGAGAAGAGGCTGTTGTAGGTCGCGGCGTCGACGATCTGGGTGCCCGGCTGGGCCAGCTCGGCCCGGATCAGCATCGCCATCAGGCCGCCGACGAAGAAAAAGAAGAAGGTGGTGCAGATGTACTGGATGCCGATCACCTTGTGATCGGTGTTGAAGCGGAAGTAGTCCTTCCAGCTCTTGGCGCCGTGCTGGGAGTGGTCGTCGGGGATCGTCGGCATGCCGGCGGCCCAGCGCAGCCAGTAGTCGAAGCAGCCGAAGCCGGCGAGGAAGCCCAGCGGGCCGGTGATCAGCGGCACGACGACGTGCGGGTAGCCGGTCTGTTCGGTCTGCCAGATCGGCAGACCGGAGATGTCGCGGAGGACGACGACCAGGCCGACGCCGAAGGCGGCAGCCAGAACCGCGCCCAGCAGGCCTCGAATCCATCCCGGTTGCCTGATCGCGGCGGTCATCAGATCTGCGCCTCCATTATGCCCCGCCCGCCCCGAGGGGTTCGACCGGGTTGGTTTCGGTGTCCTGGCGGATCGATTCCATGTACGGAGCCGGCACCGTTTCCTTCAGGCCGGCGACCCATTTGCGGAAATCGGCCGGCGGTTCGACCACGACTTTGGCCCGCATCGAGGCGTGGCCGAAGCCGCAGAGCTCGGTGCAGATCAGCTGATAGGTGCCGACCTTGTCGGGAGTGACGGTGGCCGTCGTGGTGATCCCCGGCACGTTGTCTTTCTTGACCCGCCACTCCGGCACCCAGAAGGAGTGGATCACGTCCTGGGAGTGCATCTTGAACTGGACCTGGCGGTTGACCGGGACGTGGAATTCGCCCTGCACGTAGACATTGCCTTTGCCGGGGTAGCCGAAGCTCCAGGCGTACTGCTGGGAGAAGACATCGACGGTGAGCGGGTTCTTGGCCGGTTCTTCGATGTCGTTGAGCACCGACCAGCTGTAGCCGGCGCCGAAGAGAACGATGATCGTCGGGATCAGCGTCCAGGCGACCTCGAGCCGGGTGTTGCCGTGGATCGGCTCGCCATCGGATTCGTCGCCCGGTTTGGCTTTGAATTTCCACAGCGCGTAGAAGAGCATCACCATCACCAGCGAGAAGACGAAGGCCGAGAGGACGATCATCACGTTGAGCAGGTCGTCGATCTTGGGAGCCGCCGTCGAAGCGGCCGCTCCATCCCAGTTGATCGAGAGCATCACGGCGGAGATCGCCGCCGTAAGGGCGACGGTCGCGGCGAACATCTTCGCTATCGGCAGGCGGCCGTACATGAGGCGGCGGGCATTCTATTGAAGCGGCGGCGGAAGGAATCCTGGGCTCAAATGACGGTTGGCACGATGTTGGGGAGTCCCCGATCGATTCCGCGAGGCCATCCGGGTAGGGGCTTCACTTAACTTTTTCGGTGTGTTGCGGTTGGGCTGACGCCCGAGACCGGCACCGAAAAAGTACAAGACGTTTCGCCCCTACCCGGATGGCCTCTACTCGGGCGCGGACAGCTCATTGAGTTGGCCTGCGGAAGCTGTCAGTACTCCGCGCGCTACGCCCTCCCAGCTCCATAGCCTTTGGGCGGTGACTACAAGAGCTTTACGGGCTTCGGCGCGCTTGTCCTCCGGGAGCTCGAACCAGCTGTTCAGCCGGTCCGCGATCGCCTCTACGGCACCCTCCTCGACCGGGAAGGAGACAAGCTCTGCTGCCTCGGGTGGCAGCGTCACGGCCAGCTCCCTCGACACCTCCAGCATCCCGGAGTGCCCCGCGGACACAGGCAGCACCCCACAGGCAGCAGCCTCAGCAGCGACCATCCCAAACGCCTCGGGAAAGGTGCTGGGCATCACCAGCGCCTCGGCTTCGGGCAGCAGCTTCGCCACCTCGTCGTGCTCCAGCCGCCCGATGAACTCGACTGAATCCGCGATTCCCCGGGCCGCATCCAGATAGCCATCGGGCGGATCGGCAAGGAATGCACTCAGGATCGACAGCGGTTCCGCGGAACCGCCCTCAAGCCCCCTCCCCAGCTCGGCAACCTCACGCGCATCGTCCAGATCCCCGCTATCGAGAGCTGCCAGCAAACGCCGCAGCCCGCCCTCGTACTCCCCATAGCCGGCGATTTCCAGCTTCACGTCTCGATGCCGCGCCCGAACCAGCGGCCACGCGGCGATGAGCAGATCCACTCCCTTGGAGACGATCAGCTTTCCGACGAAAACCACCCGAAGGCCTTTCTCCGCGGGTGGCGCGGGGTGGGCCGCCCGGCGGAGCGCGGCGTCCTGTTTTTCGCCCCGCTCGCGGCCTCGGACGGCCTCCGCCGCCTCTGGCGAAAAACCCAGCGCGGAGCCGGGCGGTCCACCCCGTGACAGGACCCGCGGCCGGAACGCCTCCGTATCGACACCGGGAGGCCCCAACCGCGTCTTCTCCCGAAGCCCGACCACGTTCGGCAGCGCCGCCCAAAGCGACTCGGCCGTATGGCGGGAGCCGACCAGGACCGTTGACGCTGCGTTCATCCCCTCTTCGGCATAGGGAAGGAAGCGCGGATGCGGTTTGACCGTGTACTCCAGCGCGGAGCCGTGGATCTTGGCCGCGAAGGGTCCGATCTCGGCGCGGGTGAGGATCGCCGGTCCCATGACGAGATGACCCGCCAATGCGGCGTTGAAGCCACCGACCGAATCGGCAAGCTCACGCACGGCGGCGACGTTGGCGTCGATGTAGCGATCCAGCTCGGCCTCGGTCATCTCGGGAAAGGCCTTGACCTCGAAGCCCTCGTAGGGGTCTTTGACGTAGACCGGAAGCAGACCGTGGATGTCGGGGTTGTGGATCTCGACGCCGTCCAGCTGCGCCTGCTTGTCCTGGCAGAGCAGGTGGACCTCATGCCCGAGCCGAGCCAGGGCGCGAGCGAGGTTCACGGTGTAGATGTTGCTGCCCGTGCCGCGCAGCATGTATCCGTGGAAGAGAAGCACGCGCATCGTGCCGGGGAAGCTATTAGTGTTCGCGGCCGTGAACGCGAAGCAGCTCTACAGGATGCGGGCGCCGGCCTCCGGCCGCGAGGCCCTCGCCCACGCCGAGCCCGGCTCGGTCTACGTTGACCGCGAGACCGACGAGGAGATGGTCCCGGTGGCGATGGTGCTGCCGCTCGCCCCCTCCGCCTCGTCCCTCCCCCGCAGCCCGGAGAACCTGCGCGCCTGCCGCCGCTGCGACCAGCTGATCGGTCTCGATGTCAGCGACTGCGAGTACTGCGGCTTGCGCCAGAGCGCGCTCTGACCGGCGCATTTCGGCGTCCTCGGTCGGTCGTGTGCAGAGCACACTTCCCTCCCTGCGTCCTTGAACTGCTTGATCAGAGCACGTCTGGTTACGGCGACTTGACGACGGTCGCCGTATACAGGAGACGCGCGTTCGAGTAGTAGCAGCCGTAGGTCTTCGTCTTGCCGATGCCCTGCTGGGGATGGCCGCCCTGGATGTCTTCCTTGGAGGAGCAGTGTTCGGGTAGGCGGCTGCCGCGCCAGGTGTTTTCTTCGGTGACGTTGAAGGCGAACATCGGTGCCCAGGTCGGGACGGTCAGGGCGACCACCTGGCCCCGCAGGACGCTGAGCGGGTGGTCGAGGGCGAAGATCACCGTGCTGCCGAAGTAGGGGTTGAGGATCTGCAGCGGGCTCTGCCGGACCAGCGCATACTGGGGCGGCTTTGAGCCTTCGACCGGGCGCAGGACGCCGATCCGCGCCTGCGAGGGCTTGCCGAGGAATTCGTTGAAGAAGCCGATCTCGTCGGTCATCTTTTTGGTTTCCGTGTCGGAGGGGCGCGAGAGCGTGATCGACCAGGCGACGATCTTGCCGTCGAAGGGGACCTCGTAAGGGCGGGGCACGCCGCCGGCGATCGCCTGGAAGCCGGTCACGTGGCCCTCGACCCGGCAGGGGACGACCTCGACGTTGTTGACGATCTTGCCCGGGCACGACGGAGGCGGCGTCGAATCGGTCTTGCCGAGCACGACGACGCGGGCCGGCGCCGAGTCGGCGGCACCCGGCCAGGCGGCGGCAACGAGCAGCGCCAGTGCGCAGGCGAAGGCCAGCGCGACGCGAACGCGGCTGCGGTGGGGTCGGTTTTCTACTTCTCTCAACAAGGTCTCAAGCGACAACCCCGGCCTTCGGCAAGGGTTGCGGCAGGGGATTCTGTCGTTCGCCGCGGCTCAGCGGGGTCCTCCGGCGCGAATGCACGATCGCGCTCAACCCGCCGATTTGGCCAGTTGGCCAATCGTCTAGGGTTGCCAGCCGTAATGGAGGGCACGGCGCCAGCAGACGAGTTCATCCCCGCCGGCCTCGCCTCGCTCGGAATCGAAGCCGACGAGGTCGACCTTGCCGTGATCGGCGCGGTCCACCAACTCCTCTGGCCACCGATCCTCGAGCTGCTCGCTCTGGACACCGAGGGTGTCGAGCATGAGCGCTGCCCCGATCTATCCAAGGCGCCGGAGTGACCGCGCCGCTGGATCTCGGCCTGCGCGCGCAGGCCGCCGCCATAGCCGCCGGCGACGTGGACCCCGGCGAACTGCTGGACGCCACGCTTGCCCGGATCGAGGAGCGCAACCCGGCGCTCAACGCCGTCGTCGAGACCTTCCCCGAGCGCTCGCGCGAGATGCTCTCCGCCGCGCCCGCCGGGCCATTGCATGGCGTACCGGTCGTGATCAAGGACGAGTGGCCGCTGCCCTGGCGCGCGCAGCGCTTCGGCGCCGCCGAGCTGCTGGCTCCGACCGCGCCGGGCGAGTCGGGGCCCTACCGCGCCCTCCGCGACGCCGGGGCCGTGATCGTCGGCGTCGGCAACATGCACGAGCTCGGCGCCGGCAGCACCGGCGCGGTTTCCTTCTACGGTCCGGCGAGAAACCCGTGGGACACCGAGCGCTGCCCAGGGGGCTCTTCCAGCGGGCCGGCCTCGTCGGTCGCCGGCCGGCTCGTCGCCGGCGCGGTCGGCGCCGATGGCCTCGGCTCGGTCCGCTTCCCCGCCGCCTACTGCGGCCTGACCGGGCTCAAGCCGACCTTCGGCCGCTCGGCGATGGAGGGGCACCATATGGCCCCGACCACCACCCTGATCGTCTCCGGGCCCCTCTGCGCCGACGCCGCCGACTGCCGGCTGCTCGGCTCGGTGCTGTACGGCGAGCAGCTTGCCGGCGGCGACGCGGCCGGGCTGCGGATCGGCGTCGTCCGCGATCCCGTCTCCGAAGACGTCACGCCCGAGGTCGCCGCCGCCTGCGAGGCGGCGATCGAGGCCCTGCGCGCCGAGACCGGCGGCGAGGTGCGGGAGATCGAGCTGCCGGACCTCGAAGCGGCGACCCTCGCCGCGATCCTGATCATCAACTCGGAGAGCATGGGCGGCGTGACGCCGGAGCGCCTCAACCATCTCGACCCGGAGCTGAGCCCGATCGCCCGGGGCACGCTCAAGTACCGGATGATGCTGCCGGCGGCGGCCACCGTCCAGGCCGACCGGGTGCGGACGCTGATGCGCCGCCGTCTCGCCAGCCTCTTCGAGGGGGTCGACGCGATCGCCTGGCCGACGGTCCCCGCCCCGGCCCCCCCACTCGACGCGCCGATCGTCGAGCTCCCCTCGGGCCCCAACACCGCCGACCAGGCCAACGTGCGCGGCGCCGCCCTCGCCAACCTGACCGGGATCCCCTCGATCAGCATGCCGATCGGACTGAGCGGCGAGGGCCTGCCGCTGGCGCTACAACTTCAGGCCGCCTGGGGCAGAGACGAGCTCTTACTCGATGCCGCCGAGGCGCTGGAGCGCGCCAACGGGCGCCGCTGGGTCGAGTCGCTGCCGCCGCTCGCAGCGGCTTCCCCCACGGAGGCCTAGACAGGATGGCGTCGACTGCGATCGCGGTCGAGGGGCTGGAGCGCGCCTTCGGCGAGGTGCTCGCCGTCCAGGGCATCGACCTGGAGGTCGGCGAGGGCGAGATCTACGGCTTCCTCGGCCCCAACGGGGCCGGCAAGACGACGACGGTGAGGATGCTGACGACGCTGCTCCTTCCGACCGGCGGGCGGGCGACCGTGGCCGGCCACGACGTCGTCTCCGAGGCGCGCCGGGTGCGCGCCTCGATCGGCGTCGCGCTGCAGGAAGCGGCACTCGACCCGCTGATGACCGGCCGCGAGCTGATCCGCCTACAGGCGACGCTCCAGGGCCTGCCGGGCGGTGAGGGCAGGCGGCGCGCCGACGACCTGCTCGAGCGGGTCGACCTCGTCGCCGCCGCCGACCGGCGGGTCGGCACCTACTCGGGGGGGATGCAGCGGCGCCTCGACCTCGCCGCGGCGCTGGTCCACGAGCCGCGTGTGCTTTTCCTCGACGAGCCGACCACGGGTCTAGATCCAGTCAGCCGTAAAACGATCTGGGAGGAGGTGCGCGCGCTCAACGACGATGGAACCACGGTCTTTCTCACCACCCAGTACCTGGAGGAGGCCGACCAGCTCGCCGACAACGTCGGGATCATCGACAGCGGCAAGATCGTCGCCGAGGGGACCCCGGCCTCGCTGAAAGCCGAAATCGGCCACCCCCACATCCGCCTGCAGCTCGAGGAGGGCTCGATCGCCGAGGCGGAGGAGATCTGCGCCCGCATCGGCCCGCTGCTGCCGCCGGTCGACGGCAGGACGGTCCTGGTCGAGGTCGAGCATGGTGCGGGCGACATCCCACGCGTCGTGCGGGCGCTGGACGAAGCGGGTATCGAGGTCGGCTCGCTGGAGCTGGTCCGGCCCAGCCTCGACGACGTCTTCGTCGCCAAGACCGGCTACCACCTCGAGCACGAGGGGGAGGAGAGCGGCGAGGAGGAGGCCGTGAAAGCGTGAGCGGCCTGGCGACGAACCTGCGGGTCGTGAGGGCTCTCGGCATGCGCTCGGTCCGCCAGACCTTCCGCCGGCCGCAGCTGATGGCGCCGATCGTCGTCTTCCCGACGATCCTGCTGGCGATCCAGACGGGCGGCGCCGGCGGCGCGATCAACCTTCCCGGCTTCCCGCCTGTACAGAGCTTCCTCCAGTTCATGCTCGCCGGGGCGATGATGCAATCGCTGATGCTCGCCGGCAACAGCGGTGGGATCGCGCTCGCGGTCGATATCGAGATGGGCTTCACCGATCGCCTCTTCACGGCGCCGATCTCCCGCTTCACGATCGTCCTCGGCCGCCTCGCCGGAACCGCGGTGCTTGGTTTTTTTGCGGCGCTCTGGTTCCTCGCGATCGGGCTCGTCTTCGGCGCCCACATCGAAGGCGGCGTGCCGGGAGCGCTGCTGGCGATCGCCCTGGTCACGGCGACGGCGATGGCGGTCGGCGGGATCGGCGCGGCAATCGCCCTGCGCACCGGCAGCGCCAGCGTCGTCCAGGGCCTCTTCCCGCTGGTCCTCGTCGTCCTCTTCCTCTCCTCGGCCTTCTTCCCGGTCGAACTGATGATCCAGCCGGCGCGGACGATCGCCGAATACAACCCGCTCAGCTTCGTCGTCGAAGGGGTCCGCGAGCCGATCATCTCCGGCATCGATGCCTCCGACACGGCCGCCGCCCTGGCGGCGATCGTCGGCATCGTCGTCCTCGGCCTCGTGCTCAGCGCGCGGGCCCTGCGCCACCGCTTGCGGGTCGGCTGATGGAGGCGGCGGCGATCCCGGCAACGCAGGCGATCCCGGCCTGGCGCACCAACCTGGCGACGATCGGCGCGCTGATGGCACGGGCGAAGAACGAGCTGCTGCGCGTTCCCGGGGCGGCGATCCCCGGTGTGCTGGCACCGACGATCTTCTTCCTCGGCCTCAACGGCGTCTTCGGCGCGCTGACCCAGCTGCGGGGCTTCACCACCGGCTCCTATGAGAGCTTCATCGTCCCGATCAGCATGTTGCAGGGAGCCGGCTTCACCGGCGCGGCGGCCGGCGTCAACCTCGCCCGCGACATCGAGCAGGGATGGCTCGACCGGCTACTCGTCTCCCCCGCCCCACGCTGGGTCCTGCTCGCCGGCACCGTGCTCGCCGCCAGCGCCCGCTCGCTGATCCCAGCCACCTTCGTGCTGACGATCGCGCTGCTGCTCGGCGCCGGCTGGCCCGGCATCGACGGGCTCCTCGTCACCTATTTCATGGTCGCCGCGATGGCGGCGGTCGCCGCCTGCTGGGGATCGATGCTGGCGCTGCACTTCAAGAGCCAGTCGGCGGCGCCGCTGATGCAGGCGGGAATGATGGCCTTGATCCTGACCACGACCGCCTACGCGCCGCTGGCCCTGCTGCAGGGCTGGCTCGCCGACGTGGCCCGCGTCAACCCGGTCACCCAGGTGGTCGAAGCGGCGCGGCAGGGCTTCGTCGGCGAAGTCACCTGGGCCGAAACCTGGCCGGGCCTGCTCGCCCTGGCGGGCCTGCTCGCCGTGCTCGGCGCCCTCGCCCTGCGCGAGATGCGCCGCACCGCCGCCTGACGCCCAGGGACGCTTATTTGTATCTGTACGTGATACGACCTCGATCGAGGTCGTAAGGGGACAGCTCGATCTTTACCCGATCGCCGGGGAGGATGCGGATGTAGTGGCGGCGCATCTTGCCCGAGATGTGTCCGAGGACCTCGTGGTCGTTGTCGAGTTTGACCCGGAACATCGTGTTGGGGAGGGCCTCGGTGATCTCGCCCTCCATCTCGATCTTCTCCTCTTTGCCCATGCGGCGAGCAGCGTACCTGACGGTCGGCTAACCGCGCACCCGGCGGGCGCGGTCGAGCGCCTCCGCGCGCGTGCCCAACTCGCCCGCATACTGCGCCGCCTCGATCTCGGCCAGCAGCTCGCCCAGCTCGGGCCCGGGCGCGATGCCGAGCTCGGCGGCCAGCTCGTCGCCACGCAGGAGCGGCTCGGGCGGGCCCTGCCGGTGCCAGTCCAGCGCCGCGGCCAGCATCTGCCGAACCAGGGAGAGATGCGCCTCGATCGCCTCCTCGGTGGCGAAGGGGCCGCTGCCTCGGGCCGAGAGCCGGTCCGCGACGGTGAGCAGGGTGACATCCGCGGCAACGGGCTCGGTCGCCCGCAGGTACTCGTGGACGCGCCGCGGCGGCAGCGGCGCCTCGTGGACCATGAAGCCGAGGCGCAGGTGGTGCAGCGTCAATCCCTGCAGGTGGCGGGTGAGCCTGCTGCTGGCCCGCAGTCGCCGACCGATCCCGGCGACGATCTCGACCCCGACGCTGTCGTGGCCGATGAAGGTCACGAAGCCGTCGCGCTCGCCCCTGGTCGCCGGCTTGCCGATGTCGTGCAGCAGCGCGCCGAAGCGAAGCGCGGTGCCGCGGCTCATCTCGTCGGCGAGCGGCTCGTCGAGCAGGTCGCGGGTCTCGGCCGCGCGCTCGCCGGCGAACCGCTCGAGGTCGGACTCGACCTCGAGCGTCTGCTCGAGCACGGCCAGCGTGTGGCCGTGCACGTCGAGATGGTGATTCGGCCCCTGTTCGACCCCGCGCAGCGCCTCCAGCTCGGGTAGGACGACCGCCGTGAGGCCGAGCTCGTCGAGCAGCGCCATGCCGCGCATCGGGTCGGGGCCGCCGATCGTCCGCCGCAGCTCCGCCAGTTGCCGCTCGCCGGCCGCCCCGGCGGCGAGCGCCGCCTCAGAGCGGGCCAGGGCAACCGTGCCGGGATCGACCGTGAGGCCGAGGTCGGCGGCGAGGCGGGCGGCGCGCAGCAGGCGCAGCGGATCGGACCGGAAGCTCTCCTCGGTAACGACGCGCAGCAGACGTCGCTCCAGGTCGGCGAGGCCATCGTAAGGGTCGATCGGCTCCCCTCCGGAAAGCGGCACAGCGACCGCGCCCAAGGTGAAGTCGCGCATTGCCAGATCGACCTCGATCGTCTCGCCGCGCAGCGCCGTCGCGTCCACCTGCCAGCTCTGATCGCGGGCAGCGACCCGCCAGGTCGCGAACTCGGCCGAGAGCTCAAAGGCGTGCCCATCGCCCTCGCGCGCAACCGCCTTTGCCGCTTGCTCGGCATCGCCGGCGACGGCGAGGTCGAGGTCGGCTACCTCACGACCCAGGGCCGCGTCGCGCACGGCGCCCCCGGCGATCCAGACCTCCGCCCCCCCGTCCCTAAGTGCCCGCCGGGCCAGGCCGACGAGTGAAGCGGCCTCGAGATTTCCGGCGAGGCTCAAGCCCGCACCCTGGGCACACGGGCTGAGATCCCACAGGTGACCTCGTAGTTGATCGTGCCCAGTCGCCTGGCCATGTCCTCGGCAAGGATCGTCTCGCCGCCCTGCGAGCCGATCAGCACCGCCTCGGCGCCGGGCTCGATATCGGTCTCGGGGCCGAGGTTGACGGTCACGTTGTCCATCGAGACCGCGCCGACCAGGGGGAAGCGACGGCCGCCGATCAGCACCTCGGCGTTGTTGGAGAGCCCGCGGCGGACACCGTCCCCATAGCCCAGCGGCAAGACGCCGACGCAGGTATCTCGCTCGGCCCGCCAGGTCTGCCCGTAGCCCGCACTGTCGCCGGCCTGGAAGGGCTTGACGTCAGCTACGTACGAGCGCAGCGAGAGCGCCGGGTGCAGCTCCCGCTCGGCCGGGTCGCCCTGGAAGGGGTCGAGGCCGTAGACGGCCACACCGCAGCGCGCCATGTCGAAGTGCGAGCGGCGCTCGCGGAAGACCGCGGCGCTGTTGGCGGCATGGACGACGACCGCCGGGAACTCGCTCTTCGCCGCCTCGGCCAACGGAGCGAAACGGTCGAGCTGCTCCTCGAAGAAGCTCGACTCCGGTTCGTCGGCGGTGGCGAAATGGGTCCAGACGCCGGCGGGCTCCAGATCGGCGCTCTCGGCGCAGGCGCGGAGGAGATCGAGCACCGCCTCCGGGTCGGGGTTGCCGAGCCGGCCCATGCCGCTGTCGTACTTGACGTGCACCCGAGCCGGGCGCCCGTGGGCGCGGGCCCGCGCCGCGACGAGCTCGAGGAAGCCGCGACGCCAGACAGCCACCTCGGACCCCGCCTCGAGCGCCGTGTCGAGCTCCTCGGGCGCCAAGGCACCCATCGTCAGCAGCGATACGTGGGCGAGGCGGCGACCGAGGCGCTCGGCCTCCCCGGCGGTCGCCACCGCCAACCGCGTCGCGCCGCCGGCCAGAGCGGCCTCGGCGCAGGCCTCGTCACCGTGCCCGTAGCCATCGGCCTTGACCACCGCGCAGAGCTCCGCCTCCCCCAGCTCAGCCTTCAGCCGGGCGCAGTTCTGCCGCACCGCACCGAGGTCGATCCGGGCGACCGCCCGCACTCTCTAGTCCTCGACGAGCGCGGCTAGCGCGTCGGCCCGCGTGACCATTCCGACAAAGCGACCCTCCTCGTCGACCACGGGAAGGTGGTTGTGGTGCTCGTCGGCGATCCTCCGTGCCACCGTCTCGGCGCCCGCGTAGTCGTTGACGACGACCGGGTCGGCGGTCATCAGCTCCGAGACTTTGGTCGCGAACGCCTTGTCGAGGCGCTTCTCAAAGCCCTTCATCGAGCCGACGAAGACGATGCCCCCCATGATGTTGAGGTAGTGCGGCAGGTGGAGGTCGGACTCCTCTTCGCTGAGGATCAGGTCGGACTCGCTGACGATGCCGACCACCTTGCGCTCCTCGTCGACAACCGGGATCGCCCCCTTGTCGGTCTTGGCCAGCAGCTCGATCGCGCTGCGGGCGTCGGCGTCGGGAGAAACGCTCGGCACTGAAGTGTCCATGATCTCGGCGGCGGTCTTCATCCTGGGCGAGGTTATTCGACTGGCCAGATCCAGCGTTGTGCGACTTGTACGTGCCATGGCACGTACAAAGTCAACAGCGGCGCGCTACGGCGTTCTCAGGCCGGCCGGGATCGAGTCGATCACGTCGGTAGCGATCACCGACTCGGCGGCGCCGATGCGCTGGGCGGCCTCACGGCCGGCGCGGGCGTGGGCGAGGACCGCCGCGCAGGCGGCGGCGAAGGGCTCGAGGCCGCGCGCCAGCAGCGCCGCGGCGATCCCGGAGAGGACATCCCCCGTGCCCGCGGTGGCCAGCGCGGGCGCCGCAAGCGAGTTGACCGCGACTCGCTTGCCGTCGGTGACGATCGTGTCGTCGCCCTTCAGAACGACCACCGCTTCCGCATCGCGCGCCGCTTCGCGGGCAGCTTCGAGGCGATGCGCGGAGATCTCCTCGGGGGAGCGGCCGAGCAGCCGGCCCAGCTCTCCCGCGTGCGGAGTGAGCACGGTCGGCGCACTGCGCACGGCGATCCTGCCCAACTCGCCCGCGAAGGCGTTGAGACCGTCGGCGTCGAGCACCAGCGGCGCCTCGATCGCCGCCAGCACCTCACGGACCAGCTCGACCGAGCCGGGATCGCGCCCCAGGCCTGGGCCGAGAACTCCGGCGGCGGCACGCTCGAAGGCACGCAGCAGCGGCTTGGCGGATCCCGGCGCGAGGCAACCGTCGCCACCGGGACAGCCGACCGACATCACCTCTGGCTGCCCCTGCTCGAAGATCGGCTCGAGGTCGGCCGGGACCGCCACCGTCGCATAGCCGGCGCCGGCCCGGATCGCCGCCAGCGAAGACATCCGCACAGCCCCGGTGAGGCCGCGCGAACCGCCGGCGATCGTCACCTGCCCGGAGCTGAACTTGGTCGAACGCGCCCCACGTCGCGGCGCCAGCCCCAGCACCGAGGCGTCGATCGTTCCAGCAGCAGGCTGAGCGGGCGCGTCCGGGGGGATCCCGATCGGCGCCACCCGCAACTCGCCGCTGTGCCACTTGCCGGGTGCGACCAGATGACCGAGCTTGGCGGCGTGGAAGCTGACGGTCAGGTCCGCATCGACCGCCGCCCCCGTGACCTCGCCGCTCGAGGCGTCGACGCCGGAGGCGATGTCGCAGGCGATGACGGGGGCATCACAAGCATCGATCGCGACGATCGCCGCAAGGGCCGGCTCGCGCGGCTCCCCGGCGAACCCGGTGCCGAAGATCGCGTCGACGATCGCGCCGGTGCCCGCCAGTCGGGCGGCGAGGTCGCCGTCCACTTGCTCAGCGGGAAAACGCTCCAGATTGGCGGCCGCGTCTCCACTCAACTCGTCGGCGGGCCAGAGCAGCAACGCCTCGACCTCGAAGCCGGCCTCGCGCAGGTACCGGGCGGCAACCAGCCCGTCGCCGGCGTTGTTGCCCTTGCCGCAGACGACCCGAATCGGCCCGTCCGGGGCAAGCTCCCCAACCGCGTCGGCAACCGCCCGCCCCGCCGCCTCCATCAGCTCCAGCGACGGTACCCCCCGATCCTCGATCGCCCAGCGATCGACAGCGCGCATGCCGTCGGCGTCGTAGAGGGGATTGAGCCAGGGCTCCACGGTGCTCACCCTATCCAGGCTGGAGAAACCCCTACAAAACAGCTAAATGATGTTTTGACATTTACAAAACATCATTGGCTTGGCCGAGGGCTACTTCAGGCCGATGATCAGCTTTGCCGTCGCCAGTTCGTCCTGACTGGCGGAGCCGAGGGCGAGGAAGCGGATGCTCTTCAGGTACTTCTTCGCTTCTTCGAAACCTTCGTCGGAGCTGGGGATCAATGCGTCGACGAGGTTGAGTGCGGCCGGGCCGTCGGCGAAGCCGGCGATCGGCGTGTCGCCGAGCGAGGCGACCGCTTCGCCGTAGGCGGGGTCTTCGGAGAGGGTCTTGCCCTTGCCCTTTTCGGTGAGTAGGCCGTCAAGGGTCGCCGGCGCGCCGTAGCCGATCGAGATTCGCCCTTCCCTGGCCGCGACGACCAGCGGCTTTTCGCCGAGTTCGGCGCTGTGGACCGAGAAGCCCGCGTACTTGCCGCCGAGGACGCTGACACCTTCGACGTGGGCGCTGTGCAGCAGCGTGACGATGTTGGAAACCGTTTCGACCCCCTGCGAGCCCTTGGTGCTGAGCACGAGCGCGCCGCCAAGGCTGCTCTCGCTGTTGCCGGTCGCGAAGATGCCGGCGTCCTGCACGGAGTTGGCGAAGCCTTCCAGATCGATGCCGAGTTGCTTGAGGCCCTTCTTCAGCTGGTTCGGCGGGATCGTGCCGGGAATGCCCTGCTTGTCGAGGCTGTCGATCGCCTGGTTGAGCTGCTTGCCAAAGCCCGAGACGGCAACGCCCGCGAAGGCGTCTCCCGGCAGTGCTCCGAGCAGCGACGACGCGTCTCCGGTCGGCGCTTCCTGGCCGGCCAGGTCGCTGCTGAATTCGACCGCGACCTGGTCGGAGCCCGGCACGACGCTGGCCACCGCGGTCGCTTCGCTGGGGTCGATGCCGGCGTTCTGCAGGATCTGACGGGCCGTCGGGCTGATCTGCCCGCCGGACTGGTCGATCAGCTTGCCGACGTTGACGTAGACGTCGGCGAGGCTGCCGTCGGAGGCGGCGGAGATCGCCTTGGCGAAGGTGTCTTCGGCGGCGAGCGATTCGCCTTCCGAGGCTTCTTCGACTTCGTTGAAGACCTTCTGATCTTCGGCAACGACGAGGAAGTCGCCGACCAGGCCGACGACTTTTCCTTCGTTGTCTTTGTTGTGCTTGTCGACGAATTCCTGGGTCGCGGCCGTGTCGGTCGATTCGACGATCACGCCGGTGCCGCTGAATTCGCTGCCTTCCTCGAGCTGCTCGAAGAAGACGCCGGCCCGCTCGCCCAGCCAGGGTTCGATTTCCTTGCCGAAGTCGACCGGTTCGCCTTCTTTGCCCGCCGAGCTTTCGAGTTTTTCGACGATGTATTCCCCGAGGTTGCCGATTCCGGCGACCCGCTCGGCGATCGCTTCGGTGTTCGACTTCAATTCGCCTTCCGGCTGCAGCGTGCCTTCGACGAAGACCGGCACGCCCGGAGGCGCAAGATCAGCTACATGGGATTCAGAACCCCCACCGCAACCAGCCATCGCCAGTGCAAGCACCGCCGGGAGAACGAGGCAGGCCTTCATGACGGCCGATCCTATCCAGTTGAGGGCCGCGACCGGAATTAGCGCGAGACCGGGGAGGTCGCTGACCAAGCGAGACGGACTCGACACGGTCCCCGCGTAGCAGCGCTACGTGGGGATCCGGGGAGAGGCCGTATCGCGCCGCGTCAGCGGCCTCATCCGGGCCGCGATAATTCCGGTCGCGGCCCGTCCGTTACTCGACCGTCACGGTCTTGGCCAGATTTCTGGGTTGGTCGACGTTGAGGCCGCGGGCGCGGGCGATGTCGTAGGCGAGCAGCTGCAGCGGCAGGATCGCCAGGATCGGCTGCAGGATCCAGTCGGTGGCGGCAACTTCGATCGTCTGGTCGGCGACATCGGTCGCCCGCTCGTCCCCCGCGGTGACGACGGCGATCGTCTCGGCTCCCCGCGCCCGCACCTCTTCGACGTTGGAGAGGACCTTGTTGAGGATCGGGCTCTCGGTCGCCACGCAGACGACCGGCGTCGACTCGTCAAGCAGGGCGATCGGGCCGTGCTTCATCTCGCCGGCGGCGTAGGCGTCGGTCGGGATGTAGGAGACCTCCTTCAGCTTCAGCGCCCCCTCGAGGCAGACCGGCAGGCCGATGTGGCGTCCCAGGTAGAGGAAGAACTGTCGATCGGAAAACGCCGCCGAGACCTCGCGCACACGCTCCTCGCAGCCGGCCAGCGTCGTCTCCACCTTCGAGGGCAGCGACTTCATCGCGGCGATCAGCTCGGTGAGGCGCTCGGGCGGCAGCGTCCCGCGTAGCTCGGCCAGCCGCAGCCCCAGCAGGTACATCGCCGCCACCTGGGCGACGAAGGTCTTGGTCGCGGCGACGCTGATCTCCATGCCGCTGCGGGTGTAGAGGATCGCGTCGGCGTCGCGCGTGGCCTGGCTGCCGAGGATGTTGGTGACCGCCAGAACCGTGGCGCCGCGCTCGCGGGCGAGGCGCATCGCCGCCAGGGTGTCGGCGGTCTCGCCGGACTGGGTGATGCCGATCACCAGGTCGCCCTCCCCCACCACCGGGTTGCGGTAGCGGTACTCCGAGGCGATGTCCATTTCGACCGGCACCCGCGCCCACTCCTCGATCGCGTAGCGACCGACCAGGCCGGCGTGGTAGGAGGTGCCGCAGGCGACGATCACGATCCGCTTCAGGCCGCGCAGGAAGTCGTCGCCCAGCTCGACCTCGGAGAAGTCCACCCCATCGTCGCCGGGCAGGCGGTCGGCGATCGTTTCGGCGACCGCGTCGGCCTGTTCGTGGATCTCCTTCAGCATGAAGGTCTCATAGCCGTCCTTCTCGGCGGCCGCCTCGTCCCAATCGATCTCTTCGGCGGCGCGCTCGATCGGGTTGCCCTCGGCGTCGGTGATCGTCACCCCGGAGGCGTCGATCGTGACGACCTCGTCGTTCTCGATCGCGACCGCCTGGCGCGTCTCGGCGAGGAAGGCGGGGATCGCCGAGGCGAGGAAGCTCTCGCCCTCGCCGACACCGGCGACGAGCGGGCACTCCTTGCGCGCCCCGACGAGCTGGTCGGGACGGTCGGCGTGCATGGCGACGAAGGCATAGTGGCCACGAAGCTCGGCGAAGGCGGCGCGGACCGCCGCCGCCAGATCGCCGTCGTAGTGCTGGGCGATCAGGTGAGCGACCACCTCGGCGTCGGTTTCGGAGCTGAACTCCTGGCCTTCGGACTCGAGCCGGGCGCGCAGCTTGGCGTGGTTCTCGACGATCCCGTTGAGGACGATGTGGACGCGGTCGGATGTGTCGCTGTGCGGGTGGGCGTTCTGCTCGGTGACCCGGCCATGGGTTGCCCAGCGCGTGTGGGCGACACCGGTCGTCGCCGGAGCGGCGGCGACCGCGACGCCACCCCCGTTCTTCTGCTCGTCCATCGCGGCGCGCAGGTTGGCGAGGTTGCCGACCGCACGGACGCTGTCGACGCTGCCGTCCTCGATCACCGAGACGCCGGCGGAGTCATACCCCCTGTATTCGAGCTTCTCCAAGCCGGCGACCAAGAGGTCGCGGCAGGGGCGTCCCCCGACGTATCCGACGATTCCGCACATAGAAGGCCGTCAAGGGTAGACGGTGACCTGCGTCAACCCAGCTCTTGCCGGACCAGGTCGGCAAGGCGCTTGCAGACCGCCTCGGCCTCCTCGGCGCTCGGCGCCTCGGCCATGACGCGCACCAACGGCTCGGTGCCGGAGGGCCGCAGGAGGACGCGACCCCGCCCTTCCAGCTCGCCCCCCTCGCGCTCGACCGCCTCCCAGACGGCGGTGGCGCCGGCGATCGCCTCGCGGTCGGCGACCTCGACATTGACCAGCTTCTGCGGCAGCTTCTCCATCGCCTCGACCGAGGCCAGGTCGCGGTCGCCGAGCTCGCGCATCGTCATCAGCGCGGCGGCGATCCCATCGCCGGTCGCGGCAAAGCGCATGTCGATGATGTGGCCCGACTGCTCGCCACCGAGGGCCCAGCCGCGCTCGCGCAGCTCGTCGAGCACGTAGCGGTCGCCGACCTTGGTCACCGCGACCTCGATGGCCGCCGCCTCCATCGCCTGGTGAAAGCCGTAGTTGCTCATCACGGTCACGGCGACGCCGCCGCCGAGCTCGTCGCGCCCGGCCTGCCCCCGCGCCAGCAGGGCGATCAGCTCGTCGCCGTCGTGCTCGCGACCGCTGCCGTCCACCGCAAGCACCCGGTCGCCGTCGCCGTCGAAGGCGAAGCCGACCGTGGCGCCCGAGGCGGCGACGTGCTCGGCCAGGAAGCCGAGGTGCGTCGACCCGCAGCCGTCGTTGATGTTGCGCCCGTCCGGCTCGACCGCGACAGCGTGGACCTCGGCGCCGAGGCGCTCGAAGATCGCCGGTGCGACCCGGTAGGTGGCGCCGTTGGCGCAGTCGAGGGCGACCTTGAGGCCGGAGAGATCGAGCGGGAAGGCCGCCTCGAGGGCGCGCAGGTAGTCCTCGGCGCCCCCGTCCAGCTCGCGCACGTGGCCAAAGTCGGCCGGCGCGACAGGAGCGCCGATCAGCGCCTCGATCTCGGCCTCGGCGGCGTCCGGCAACTTGGTCCCGTCGCCACTGAAGAACTTGATCCCGTTGTCCCCGTAGGGGTTGTGCGAAGCGGAGACGACGACCGCCAAGTCGAGCCCCAATTTGCGCACGAGCACGGCGGCGGCCGGCGTCGGCAGAACCCCGCCCAGCAGCGCATCCCCCCCAGCCTCCGCGACGCCGGCCGCCAGAGCCGATTCCAACATCGGCCCCGACTCCCGCGTGTCGCGCACGATCAGCACCTGCGGCCGCGCCGCCTCCAAAGATGCCGTCGCCGCGCGACCCAACGTCAAGGCCAACTCGGCAGTAAGAAAGGTCCCGGCCTCTCCCCGAACGCCATCCGTTCCGAAAAATCGTCTTTCAGCCATAAATCGGAGCGTTGAGGCGAGCGAAAATCAAGTCTGGGTAGGACGCAGGGCGGCCGGTGAGGGGAGCGCACTGTTCCGTGCGTGACCCGATCCGGCCGACCGAGGACACCCCCAGACGCAGATTTGCAGCCGCCTCAACGCTTCGAGAACTGCGGACGCTTCCTGGCCTTCTTGAGCCCCGCCTTGCGCCGCTCCTTGGCACGCGCGTCACGGGTGAGGAAGCCGCGCCGCTTGAGCTCGCCACGGAGCTCGGGGTCGACCTCGATCAGCGCCCGGGAGATGCCGTGGCGCACGGCGCCGGCCTGACCGCTGATGCCACCGCCGTGGACGCGGACGCGGACGTCGACGTTGCCCTCATAACCGGTGATCGCGAGTGGCTGACGCGCGGTCGTCTGGTGCAGCGGCCGCGGGAAGAACTCCTCGATCGGGCGCCCGTTGATCGTGAACGCGCCGCCGCCGGCCAGCAGGGTGACGCGAGCGATCGCGTTCTTGCGTTTGCCGGTCGCCAGGAAGCGGGTGTCGCCCTCGATCTTGGCCGGTGCCCGGCTCGCCGGCTGCTCCTCATCGTCGGAGTCGCCGACGAGCGCAGCCTCCCGCGCCCGCCGCTCCTCTTCCTCGGCTTCCTTGCGAGCCTGCTCCTCAGCGCTGAGCGGGCGCTCATCGGTCTCAACGGCGATCGGCTCCAGATCGGCGCCGGGAATTGCGTCCTTCTTCTTCTCGGCCTTAGGCTCCTCAGGCTCCTCGACAGCCTCCGGCTCCTCTGCGGCCTCCGGCTCCTCCACAGGCGCCTCGACCTCAGCCTCCTCCTGCTCAGCAACAGGAGACTCAGCGGGCTCCTCCGGGGTCTCGTCCTCAGTCTCAGGCGCCTCTGCCGTGGGTGGCGTGGATGAGGGGTCATCGCCCGCAGCTTGCGAGGACGAGGACCCCTCGTCCGCGACAGGACCCGCGGCCTGAGGCTCCGAGCCCTCGTCGGTCGAAGCCTCCTCAGGCGTCTCCGGAGTCTCCAAGTCTTTCTGCTCGTCTGCCATCAAGTCGTCTCCATCGGCTGTGGTTTCTGCGCCGCGTGCGGGTGATCCGGCCCGGCATAGACCTTGAGCTTGGTCAGCTGCTTGCGGGCGAGGCGGTTACGGGGAAGCATTCCCTTCACCGCCTTGCGGATCACCTCCTCGGGGCGGCGGTCGAGCATCTCGGCCAGGGTGCGGGACTTGATCCCGCCCGGGTAGCCGCTGTGGCGCCAGTAGCGCTTCTGCTCCATCTTTTTCCCGGTGACCCGGATCTTCTCCGCGTTGACGACGACGACAAAGTCGCCGGTGTCGACGTGCGGGGTGTACTCGGGCTTGCGCTTACCGCGCAACGCATCGGCGATCCGCGTCGCCAAACGGCCCAGGGTCTGGCCCTCGGCATCGACGACGAGCCAGTTTCGCTCGCGGTCGGTCGGTTTGGCTACGTAGGTCTTCATCAGAGAAAAGCCGCGGGGAGGCCCCAGCGGCTCCGGGATGATAGCCGTCAACCCGCCTCCGCGCGCACGGCCCGCCCCGCGGCCGGGGTGCTGTCTATACTGCCGCGCCAGCAACAGCCGAATCCCGGCCGCGCAGCGGATGGGAGCGGAGGAACCGTAGGGACCCTTGCAGGTCCCAGGGGCGAATCGGACGAAGTCGTCCGTAGCGCATCTCTTTCAGCGCGAGCCCGACAGCTAACTCCGCAGGCGAACGAAAGAGAGGGCACGTGGCACGCAGCAAAGCCGGCGCCGGGCCTTGGCTTGGTGGATCGATACCGATATTCGCGCTGGCGATCTTCTTCGCCTGCTTCGCGACGCCGGCCCTGGCGCTCACCGGCGGTGCCCCGACCCCGATCGGCAGCGCCCCTCCCCCGCCCAGCGTCAGCGGCACGCCCGACCCGTCGCCGAGCGCCGGCACGCTGAGCCTCGTCTCAGCCAAGACGTGGCCCCGCAAGTCGTTCTACTACAGCGCCCGCGCACCGCGGCTGCGCTACGAAATCGGTAGCGACCAGGCGAGCAACGACCTTCGCATCGACGTCGTCGGCGAAGGCGGCGACGTCGTGAAGAGCTTCTACCGCAACGACATCGCCCCCGAAGCGCCGGACAGCGTCCGCTGGGACGGGACCGACGGCAATGGCAAGCCCGCCCGCAACGGCCACTACTCGTTCCGCATCGTCTCTCAGAGCGGCGGCGGCTTTGCGCGGCGTGCGACGTCCTCCTCCGCCGAACCGCTCAGCCTCGGCTTCGACCTGTACCGCTATGCCTTCCCGATCCTCGGCCCCCACGACTACGGCGGAGCGGCCGGTCGCTTCGGCGCCGCCCGCTCCGGCCACACCCACGAGGGCCAAGACGTGATGGCGAAATGCGGTACGCCCCTCGTCGCCGCCCGCGGCGGCACGGTCCAGTACTCCGGCTACGAGGGCGCCGCCGGCAACTACATCGTCATCGACGGCAAGGGCACGGGCTTCGACTTCGGCTACATGCACCTGCTCGAACCCTCGCCTCTGCGGGAGGGAGCGACGGTCCGCACCGGCGAACCGATCGGTCTCGTCGGCCAGACCGGCGACGCGACGGCCTGCCACCTCCACTTCGAGATCTGGACCGCCCCCGGCTGGTACGAAGGCGGCAGCCCGATCGACCCGCTGCCCTTCCTCGAAGAGTGGGACAGCTACAGCTGAGCCGGTAGTAGCCTGATCCGCATGTGCATGCAGTGCATGGCCTCGGCGATGACCGCCGGTGCGGCGGCAACCGGGATGCGGGCCTGGCTGGCGACCCACCAGCCGAGGTGGATGACGCCTCGCCGGCTCAAGCTGGCCACCGGGGTGATCCTTACCGTCGGCGTCCTCGCGTCGGGGAGTCACATGGCGCCAAACGGGCCCGGCTCCAACACCGCGCAAGCCGCGTCGAGCCAGGCGACGGCCGCCAGGTAGCGGCGCTCAGGAGGCGCAGCGCTCGCAGAGGCCGCGCAGGACGACCTCGTGCTCGGCGACATCCACGCTGACCTTGCCCGCAACACGGGCGATCGCCCGCTCGAGTCCGGGGTCCTCGAACGCCTCCAGCCGGCCGCAGCTGCGGCAGATCGCGTGATGATGGTGGTGGCCGCTCTGCACAACCCGCTCGTAGCTGGCCATTCCCCGTGAAACCTCGAGCCGCTTCAGCACGCCCAACTCCTCCAGCTGCTCCAGCGATCGATAGATGCTCGCCCGACCCACTCCGGCCTCCCGCTGACGAAGTTCGTCGTCCAGCTCCAGTGCGGTCACCGCGCAGTCGTGGCGGGCCAGCGCTTCGACGACCGCCGTGCGGGCACCGCCGCGACGGTAGCCAGCGCCGTGGAGAGCCTCGAGCGCGTGCTCGGCCCAAGCTCTGTCAGTCGCAACGGACATCATTCGATCGTAGCCGGCGCTGGAGCCGCATCCCGGAACCGGGCGGTTAGGCGCCCCGCCGGCAGAGACAGCAGATATGCAACGACGATCGCCAGCGTCACCGAGGCCCCACCGGCGGTGCCAGCGTAATAGGAGAGATAGAGGCCGGCGAGGCCCGAAACCAGTGCGATGGCGACGGAAAGCCCGATCATCGGCACGATCCGCTCGGTCAGATTGCGAGCAGCGGCCGCCGGGCCTACGAAGACGGCGGCGACGAGCAGGTTCCCGAGACCCTGGACGGCGACGACGATCGCAACAGCGAGCAGGGTGACCAGCACCGCTTCGGCCAGCGCGGGCGAAGCGCCGAGGGACCTGGCCGCGTTGCGGTCAAATCCCACGGCAAGGAGCCGGCCGTGCATGAGCGGAAGGGCGGTCGCCACCGCGACGACCAGTAGCGCGGCCGCCAGCAGGTCGCCGTTCGAGGGCCCGAGGATGTCACCGAAGAGAAGCTCCTGGATTCCCGGCGGTGACTTTGGCGAAAGCGCAAGCAGAGCTCCAAGCCCGAACATGGTCGTGACGACGACCCCGACCGCGACCTCTCGGCTGATGCCGGGAACCTGTGCGACCACGATGATCGCCAGTCCCGCGATCACGATCGCGGGCGCGCCGCCTAACAGCAGCGGCACGCCGGCCAGAGCGGCGAGAACGAGACCGGGAAGGATCGAGTGCGCCAGGGACTCGGTGGCATAGGAGAGTCGGTAGAGGACGACCCAGCAGCCGATCGCCCCGCCCGCCATCCCGAGCAGGGCCATCTCGGCGATCGCCCGACGCATGAACTCTTCCTGAAACGGCTCGAGCATCGTTCAGTGAGGGTGGTTGTGATGGTGAGGTGGCAGGACTGCTCGGCGACCGGAGCCGGGCAGCTCGACGATGGCGCCGCCGTAGGTCGCTTCGAGCACCTCCACATCGAGCGCCCGCTGTGGCGGGCCGACCGCGATCTGATCGCGATTGAGGCAGAGCACGCTGTCCCAACGCTGCGCCTGCTCGAGGTCGTGGGTGGCGACCATCACGCCACGGTCCTCGGCGGCGAGCGATCCGATCAAGGCTTCGAGGCGTTCCGAGCTGGGGCGGTCGAGGCCGGAGAAGGGCTCGTCGAGCAGCAGGATGCGGGCGTCCTGGACCAGGCTGCGCGCGATCAAAACGCGCTGGCGCTGGCCGCCCGAGAGCTTGCCGAACGTCTCGCCGGCGAGTCCGTCGAGGCCGACCTGGCGCAGGGAATCGGCCGCAATCTCCCGATCGCGGCGGCTGGGACGGCGCCACCAGGGGAGCCTGGAGAGAGCTCCCATCGCGGCGACGTCGAGCGCCGAGACGGGATAGTCGAGCTGCGAGCGCTCCGTCTGTGGCACGGTCGCGCAGCGGACGCCGACGCGCAGCGTGCCCGCGAGCGGCGGCAGCTCACCGAGCAGTGCCCGCAGCAGGGTCGTCTTGCCGCCCCCGTTCGGCCCCAGCAGGGCCATCGTCTCGCCCGGACGCAGGACGAAGGAGACGCCCGAGATCGCCGCTTCGCCGCCATAGCCGACCGCCAGGCCGGACGCCTCGATCAGGGGCTCGGCCTGCATCCACGCCGCCCGTCGGTGAAGCCGCGGACCATCGCGTCCGCATTGGCCTCCTCCATCGAAAGGTAGGTCGCTCCGTCAGAGCCCTGCGGCCCGAGGGAATCGCCGTAGAGGGTGTGGTCGGCAGAGGCGCCGGTCTGATGGGCGATCGCTTCAGCCACCTTCGGGCTCAGCGAACTCTCGGGGAAGATCGCCTTGACGTGCTCCCGTTCGACGGTCTCTGCCAGTTCGCTCAGATCCTTGGCCGATGCCTGCGCCTGGGTGGTCTGCGAGGGAATCACGGCACCGACGATTTCGATCCCGTAGCGGTTGGCGAAGTAGCCGAACGCGTCGTGGTCGGTGACCAGCTTGCGCTGATTTGAGGGGACCGAGTCGATGCATTTGGCGATTCCCACGTCGAGCGCTCTCACCTTGCCCAGATAGGCGTCGGCGTTGCGTTCGAAGAGCGCTTTGTGGGCGGGGTCGGCTACCGCCAGTGCACTCTCGATCTTCCTCACCGCTGCCTCGGCGTTGCGCGGGTCATGCCACCAGTGGGGGTCGAAGCGCGATGCCTCCGCGCCCGTCGACTCGCCGGGCAGGCGCTCTGGCACGATCCCGCCGAGATCGACGACTTCGGCGTCGCTGCCGCTGTCGGACACAACCTGACCCACCCAACTGTCGAGGTTGTCCCCGCTAGCGAAGACCAGCGAGGCGCCGGCGGCGCCGCTGACATCGCTTGGGCGAGACTCGTAGTCGTGCGGGTCAGTATTGGGCTGGAGGATCTGGTCGACTTCGATCGCACTACCACCGACCTCGCGAGCGAAGTCGCCGATCTGAGTCGTGGTCGCGACCACGTCGAGCTTCCCGCCGTTTCCCCCGCCAGCAGCACCACAGCCCACCCCCAGCAGAGCCAACGCGACGAGCGCGGCTGCGAAAACCGCGGGGCGCGGCAACCGCGCCACTGCCTGACCGGCGGCCACGACGACGAAACCGGCTCCCGCGACACAGGCGATCGTCGCGCCGGGGGGTGCATCGGTTTCGACCGAGAGCCAGAGCCCCACGACACCCTCGAGCGCGACCAGCCCGATGCTGAGCAGTTGCCAGGATCGCAGCCGTGCAGTGAGCAACCGCGCGGTAACAGCGGGCACCAGGAAGAGGGCGGTGACGAGAAGCGCCCCGACCACGGTCAGAGCCGCCACCGTCGCGAAAGCGACGAGACCGATCAGGACGGCGTCGAAAACCCGGGGATCCGGCCGAACCGGGCCGGCCAGGCCGGGATCGAAGCCGGCGCGTAGCCAGTGACGGCCGAACAGGGCGCTGGCGACCAAGGTCGCCACGGCCGCCCCTGCGGCGAGGCCGATGTCGCCGCCGTTGACCAGCAACAGGCTGCCGAAGAGCAGCGTCTCGATATTCGAGCCCGAGCCGAAGACGTCGCTGGCGAGGATGACGCCAGTGGCGAGGCAACCGGCGAGGACGAGCGCCACGGCCGTGTCCTGGCCGGAGCGACGGCCGCGCAATCCCGAAACGCCCACCGCGAACAGGAGAGCGGCGGCAAAGGCCCCAAGGGGCGCGGCAAAACCCAACCCGTCGGCCAGCACCAGCCCGGGGAAGGCCGCCGTGCCAACCGCGTGCGAGAAGAAGGCCAGCCCGCGCATGACGATCCAGGTGCCGAGCAGCCCGGCCGGAACCGAGAGGATCAGGATCTCGATCAGGCCGCGCTGGACGAAGGGCAGCTGGAAGGTCTCGAGCACGCCAGGCATTAAATCAAAATGAGATTCATTTTTGTTTTCTCTCAGAGCCGAGGAAGCGGCGCAGAGAGCGGCGCGCCGCCGGCTGACATCGAGGCGTTAAGGCTGGGGGCCGATCGCGCCTCGAGCGCCAGCGCCTTCACGGCTCGGTCTTCGAGGCAGGTGTCGAGGTAGGCCTCGACACCGCGAACGATCCGATCCGCACCAGGCGGGGACCCCTCGGTGGCCGCGACAACCGCGGCGATGGCGTTGACCTCGACCGGTCCGGTCCGGGCCGCGGGCGAACATCTCATTGCCTCGTCGGATCTACCGGTGCAGCTGATCTGGTCGAGTGAGGACGAGGTCTTCCCGATCACCCATGCCGAGCGCTACGCCGAGGCGTTGCACGATGCCCGATTCGTCTCCATCGACGACGCCTACAGCTTCACGCCGGAGGATCGCCCCGAAGCGGTGGCGAAGTCGATCCGGGATTTCGCCGCCTAGCGTCGCGGCGGTCCCACAATTCGATCAGGGCCAGCGCGAGGGCGACCGGAACCGTTGCCGGCAAGGTGTCGATGGCGAAGAAGAGCAGGTCGAAGGCCAGGGCAAGGACCGCGACCAGCAGTGCGCCCCGCCGCTGCCGACGAGCCGAGACGGCGAGAAGGCAACCCAGGGTGGCGGCGACGAAGAAGTCCCCGAATCCGATCAGCGCGTCCTCGAAGTGAGCGACCTGCAGGCGCGGCAGCCCGCTGGGCGCCGCAGCGGTGAGGGTCGCGTTGGGGCCCTGAAGCAGGTCGGTGGCGACGAACCAGGTGTTGACGGCGGCCATCGCGTAGATCCCCAGCTTCAGCCAGAACGCCGGGGCCACCGAGACCAGCAGCCAGGCGAGGCCGACGCAGCCGAGCGCGGTCAGCGCCGTCGCCGCCGCCTCGCCGAGCAGCGAGCCAGGCGCGGCCCAGGCGATGACGAACAGCGGCGCGACCGCCGCCCCCCACTCCGGCCGGGCGCCGTGGATCAGCCAGCCGAGCGCCAGCGCCGCGAAGGGCGGCACGGCGACCAGCGCCAGCCAGGAGAGTGCGGTCGCCGATTCGCCCTGGCAACCGACGATGCCGATCACGACGACGATCGAGAGCGCGGGCACCAGCGCCCACCAGGGACTGCGAAAGGCATCGAGCCAGGCGAACCGCCGCGCCCGGGGCAGCGCGACGAGCGCTGCCTGTACGAGGCTGAGGATCGCTATCGAGACGGCGAAGGACGGCATCGGCGCACCTTGCCTACTGGCTAGATCGCCCAGCCTGGAAGGTCGTTGGGGTCGTCGGTGTCGTAGATCATCACGTCTGCCCCAGGCCCAGATGCGGCGATCCGATCGGCGTCATTACGCGCCTCGTCAAGGCTGGCATGCTCTGAGCGGGTGAACGCCAGCGAGGGACCATCGGTGACCACAAACCGTCCCTCCGTGCCAGGAAGCACGTATATAGCCAGGCGCGCACCTCCATGGCGGCGTACCCAGCGAGCGAGCAAGGGGTTGACGATGCGAATCGCCTCGGTTGCCTCACGCTCGAGGATCGCCCGGCCCCGCAGCGCCTCAGTGGCGCGCTGTGCGCTGCTCGCCGTGGCCAGGCCGGCCATCGCTCGCGCCTCGGCCTCATAGGGAGATAGCTCCGAGGCGACAGCAGCCAGCACACGGCGCTCGTTGACGCTCAGACCCTCCCAGAGATAGCGCAGCTCGAGATCGACAGCGCGCATTGCCAGGTCATAGCCGAGGCGCAGATCGGCAAGGGAAGCTGGCTCCGATCCGGCCTGCTCCCAGAGAAAGTGCGCCAACAGCATCAATCGCTGTGGGTGGAGCTGCGAGAGGGCAACCAACTCCGCCGCGGCTTCGCCGCTGTCCTTGCCGGTTTCTTCAAACCTGCGGACGATGAAGTCGTACGCCCCATCGAAAGACAGCCGGCCGAGGCGAACCTGCTCTGCCTGTCCGTAGAGCGGCCGCGCCCTGTCCTCGAAAAGGGCTCGAAGCAAAGTTGGCTCCGAACCGCAAAAGACGTAGCTCACCTGATTCTGGTGCTGCAAGTGACTTCGAAAGACTCCGTCGAGACCTTTCAGGTTGATCAGCGCCTGAAACTCGTCGAGGACGACGAGAACACGTCCTCTGGTTCTGCTGGCGATTCTGGTGGGAAGCTCAAGCAGCGAATGCACGGCCGCGAGTGGATCGCCGTCCTTTTCTCGTCGCTGAAACGAGAATCCTCCTAGGGGGGTGGATACACCAAGCGAGCCCAACTCCCGCCCAACCAAGCGCGCCAATCGCCCTGGCAGCGCTCGGTAGGCCTGCTCGAGCCGGACGGCGACATCCCGCATGCTGAGAACATCGCTGAGATCCACCAGAACTCCAGGGATTTTCTCTTGTTCCGCGCTGAGTCGGAGTTGCTTCAACAAGCTCGTCTTGCCCATACGACGCGCGGCATAGAGCGTCACAGCATGGCCACCCATGACCTTGCCGAGAAGATCCTCGACATCTCGCGAGCGCTCGATTGCCTCGTCAGGGGAGAGCGCGCGAGAAAAAACAAAAGGATTGGAATTTTGATCTTTACGCGCCATGCGTACAAAATTATACGCAGAACGCGTAAACGTGAGGCATTCCTACCGCGAAGGCCCTACTCCCACTCGATCGTTGCCGGCGGCTTTGAAGAGATATCGAGCGCTACACGGTTTACATCCTTGATCTCGTTGATGATCCGGTTGGAGACGCGCTCCAGCAGGTCGTAGGGCAGGCGAGCCCAGTCGGCGGTCATCGCGTCGTCGGAGGTGACCGCGCGGATCACGATCGGGTAGGCGTAGGTGCGGCCGTCTCCCTGCACTCCAACGGAGCGCACGACGGGGAGCACGCAGAAGGACTGCCAGAGCTGGCGGTACAGCTCGGCGGCACGGATCTCCTCCTGGAGGATCGCGTCGGCGGCGCGGAGGATGTCGAGCCGCTCCCTGTTCACCTCACCGCCGACGATCCGGATGCCCAGCCCCGGCCCCGGGAAGGGCTGGCGCCAGACCATCCGCTCGGGCATGCCGAGCTCGGCGCCGACCGCGCGCACCTCGTCCTTGAACAGCATCCGCAGCGGCTCGACCAGCTCGAACTCGAGGTCGTCGGGCAGGCCGCCGACGTTGTGATGGGACTTGATCGTCGCCGCATGGTCGCTGCCACCGGACTCGATCACGTCCGAGTAGAGGGTGCCCTGGACGAGGAAGTCGACCTGGTCGAGCTTCGCCGCCTCCTCCTCGAAGACGCGGATGAACTCCTCGCCGATGATCTTGCGCTTGCGCTCGGGCTCGTCGACCCCGGCGAGCCTGGCGAGAAAACGCTCCTCTGCGTCGACGTGGACGAGCGGGATGCCGAACTGGCCGAAGGCCTCGACCACCTGCTCGGCCTCGTTCAGGCGCATCAGACCGTGGTCGACGAAGACGCAGGTCAGCTGCTCCCCCACCGCCTTGTGGACGAGCAGCGCCGCCACCGAGGAGTCGACACCGCCCGAGAGCCCGCAGATGACCCGGCCGTCGCCGACCTGAGCGCGGATCGCGGCAACCTGCTCGGCGATCACCGACTGCGGCGACCACTGCTCCTCGCAGCCGGCGATCTCGCGCAGGAAGCGGGTCAGGACCTCGGTTCCGTAGGGCGTGTGGACGACCTCGGGGTGGAACTGGATCCCGTAGAGGCCGCGGTCGGGCGCCTCGCAGGCGGCGACCGGCGAGGCCGGCGTCGAGGCGAGCGCGGTGAAGCCCGGCGGCGGCTCGAAGACCGTGTCGCGGTGGCTCATCCAGCAGCTCTGCTCCTCCGGCAGGCCGGCCAACAGCCGCCCGCCCTTGTTGCGAAGCGTCAGCTCAGCCCGCCCGAACTCGCCCGACTCGGCCCCTTCGACCTTGCCGCCCAGCGCCTGGACCATCGCCTGCATGCCGTAACAGATGCCCAGCATCGGGATGCCCAGATCGAGCAGCTCGGTGGGAAACGCGGGGGCGCCCGGCTCGTAGACGGATGCCGGGCCCCCGGAAAGCACCAGCGCCTTAGGTGCCCGCTCACGAATCGTCTCCGGCGAAGCAGTCGCCGGCAGCAACTCGGCAAACACCCCGCATTCACGAATGCGGCGCGCGATCAGCTGCGAGTACTGCCCGCCGAAGTCGAGCACCAGAACCTCCTCGACGGCTCCTTCCCGTGGGTGGCGTGCAGACCCCTTCTCCGACGGGTGAGTCGGGGAAGGGGTCTGTGCGACAGGACCCGCGGGCGGGGAGCTACCGGACATCAGTCGTCCGCTACTCCGACCCCCGCCGATACAGCCGCTCTGCCATTAGAGCCCATGCCCACGGACTGCTCGTTCTGCAGCTTCTTGCCCTCGCTCATCAGCGCCGGCGCGACCATCACCTCGGCCCGCTGGAAGCTGCGGATGTCCTCGTAGCCGGTCGTGGCCATCGAGGTTTTCAGCGCCCCCATCAGGTTGAAGGTGCCGTCGTTCTCCTGGGCGGGGCCGAGCAGGATCTCCTCCATCGTCCCGTCCTGCTTGGTCGAGACCCGGGTCCCACGCGGCAGCGAGGGATGGAAGGTCGCCATCCCCCAGTGGAAGCCGCGACCCGGCGCCTCCTTGGCGCGGGCCAGTGGCGAGCCGACCATCACCGCGTCGGCGCCGACCGCGATCGCCTTGGAGACGTCGCCACCGGTGCGCATGCCACCGTCGGCGATCACGTTGACGTATTCGCCGGTCTCCAGCATGTGCTGGGCGCGGGCCGCGGCGACGTCGGCGATCGCCGTCGCCTGCGGGACGCCGATCCCGAGCACGCCGCGCGTCGTGCAGGCGGCACCTGGGCCGACCCCGACCAGAACGCCGACGGCGCCGGTCCGCATCAGGTGCAGCCCGGTCGAGTAGGAGGCGCAGCCGCCGACCACGGTCGGCACCGGCACCTCGGCGATGAACTCCTTCAGGTTGAGCGGCTCGACCGTGGTCGAGACGTGTTCGGCCGAGATCACCGTGCCCTGGATGACGAGGATGTCGATCCCCGCCTCGACCGCGATCTCGTAGTGCTCGCGCACCTTCTGCGGCGTCAGCGAGCCGCAGGCGACGGCGCCGCGCTCCTTGATCTCGGCGATCCGCTTGCCGATCAGCTCCGGCTTGACCGGCTCGGTGTAGATCTCCTGCATGATCCGGGTGGCCTCGTGCTTGGGCGCGGCGGCGACCTTCTCGAGCTGCTCCTCGGCATCCTCGAAGCGGGTCCAGACCCCCTCCAGGTTGAGCACTCCCAGACCGCCGAGCTGGTTGACGAGGACAGCCGTGTCGGGACTGACCACGCCGTCCATCGCCGAGGCGACCAGGGGCAATTCGAAGCGATAGGGACCTAGGTCCCAACTGATGTCTATGTCGTCGGGATCGCGGGTGCGGCGCGACGGAACGATCGCGATGTCATCGAATCCGTAGGCGCGCCTCCCCTTCTTGCCTCGACCGATGTCGATCTCCAAATCGATCCTCCAAGGAAGTGGTGGCGTTGAACAGCCAGCCTACACTTCCGCGTGGACCCCCAGGTCCCGCACCTCGACCTCGTCGAGCAGCCGCTCGACCCGGCGGCGGTCGACGGTGCCGGCGCCGAAGTGCTGGGTCGACTCGGCGCCGCAGGCGACGCCATAGGCGAGACATTCCCCGGGCTCGCGACCGTCGTAGATGCCGGCGACGTAACCGGCGAGAAAAGCATCCCCGGAGCCGACGGTCGAGACCGGGTCCAGCGGCTTGGTCCGAACTTCGAGCAGGCGCCGCTCGGCGCCCTCGCCGACGACGGCGACGCAGCCGTCGGCACGCGTGATCGCGGCTTCGCCGGCCCCGAGCCGGACCAGCTCGGAAAGCCCCTGGACGAAATCGTCGCCGTCGGAGAACTCCTGCCCGACCAACTCCTCCGCCTCGCGCTCGTTGGGGGTGACGACCGATGCCCCGGCGCGCAGGCCGGCCAGCATCGCCTCGCCCTCGGAATCGAGGATCGAGCGGACGCCGCACTCGCGCAGGTCCTCGACCAGGCGGGCGTACAGCTCCGCTCCGGCACCGGGCGGCAGGCTGCCCGCCAGCACGCAGATCTTCGCCCCGCGGGCCAGGTAGCGCAGCCGCTCGACCAGGCGCTCGACCTCCTCCGGGCTGACCGCCGGACCACGCTCGTTGATCTCGGTCTGCTCCCCCGAGGTGGGGTCGACGACGGCCATGTTGATCCGCGTCTCGCCCGCGATCCAGGTGAAGTCGGTCAGGATCGCCTCGTTGCGAAGCTGTTCCAGCATCCGGTTGCCGGTCGGCCCGCCGGCGAAGCCGGCGGCGACCACCGGCCGCCCGAGCAGGCGCAGGGCACGGGCGACGTTGATCCCCTTGCCGCCGGCGACGGTGCGGCTCTCGACCGCGCGGTGACGGTGGCCGAGGCGGAAATTGGGCACCGCGACCGTGCGGTCGATCGCGGCGTTGAGGGTTACGGTGAGAATCATCTGGTGCGGCGCCTCCTCATAAGGACTGCACCGATCAGTATCGCCGACAGCGCCAGCACGATCCAGAGCAGATTGTCCCTGGCGAAGCTGCTCACCCTGTCAAACATGCTCGCCTTCGGCACCGCCTGGCCGGCCAGCAGCGGGACCGACGCCTCCCGCAGGCCGTCGACCCGGACGACCGCAGTGCCCAGCCTGGCCCCGCGAGAGATCGGCCCCTTGACCTCCCGCGGCGCTCGCACCGCGATGCCGATCCGCTGCCCGGGCCTGATCCCGACCGCCATGGTCCTTGCCGCGCGCAGCTTCAGGTCGCCCCCCGAATAGGCGACCGACGGCGTGGCAAGCGTCTGTCCGGCGTGGATCGGCACCCGCCTCCTGTACCCGGAGAAGCCGTATTCGAGCAGCTGCAGGGTGTCGTCGAAGCGCTCTTCGTCGGTCTCGGTGCCGACCACGGCCGCGATCAGCTCGACGCCCTTGCGCCTCCCCGAGCCGACGAGGACGTACTTGGCGCCGAAGGTATGCCCGGTCTTCACCCCGTTGACCCAGGGGGCCATCGAGAGCAGCTCGTTGATCGTCGCGATCCTCCGTGGCGGGCGGACGCTGCGCAGCACCGCGCTGCGCGAGGCGGCGATCTTGGCGAAGGCCGGGATGTCGAGCAGGTGCCGGGTGAGGGTTGCGAGGTCGGCGGCGCTCGAGTGGTTGCCGCGCTGGTCGAGGCCGATCGGGTTGGCGTAGTGCGTGTCGGAGAGCCCGAGCGCCGCGGCGTAGCGATTCATCTGGCCGACGAAGCGCCGCTCCGAGCCGGCGGCGGCGCGGGCGAGGTCGTAGGCAGCGTCGTTGCCGCTGCGCAGGATCAGGCCGTAGAGCAGATCGCGAACGCTGATCCGCTGCCCCGCCCGGAGCTCGAGCAGGGACTCGCCGTATTCGGCGTCATAGGGAGCCGCGCGGACGACCCGGTCGAGCGGCAGCTCATGCAGGGCCACGTAAGCGGTCATCAGCTTGGTCGTACTGGCGATCGGCAGCCGGCGGGAAGCGGCGTGGGAGGCGAGCACTTCGCCGGAGCCGGCGTCGATCAGCGCCCAGGCGCGGGCCTCGAGCCGCGGCGGCTTCGCCGTGGCGGCGGGAACCCCGGCGAGCAGCGCTGCGGCGATCAGCGCGGTGAGAAGGCGAACACCCCCGCCCCTAATCACCGCAGCTTCAGCTTTTCCCCCGAGATCAGGATCTGGGGGTCGACCCCGGGATTCAGCTTGAGGATGACCGCAACCGAAACGCCGGTCTCATGGGCGATCGAGGTGAGCGTGTCGCCGCTCTGCACTTCGTAGGTCTTCGGAGCGTGAGCCGGGGGAGCCTGGCTCTGCTTCACGTGCCCGGCGTGGCCCGAGCCGCCGCCGGAGCCTCCCCCGCCGTCACCACCGCCGCTGAGCGCCGTCGCGATCACGACGATCACGACGACGAAGCCGCAGAGGACGGCGGCGGCGGCGAAAAATCTGGCGGGTGCTCTAGAGCTCAGCCCTTGACCTTGGCCTTCAGCGCCGATCCGGCCGAGAAGCGGGGGACCTTGCCGCCCGGGATCGTGATCCGCTCGCCGGTGCGTGGATTGACGCCCTGGCGCGGACCACGCTCGGCGACGTGGAATTTGCCGAAGCCGGTGAAGCTGACCTCGCCACCGCCGCTCAGAGTCTCGGTGATCGTCTCCAGCACCGCGTCGAGGGCCTCGCTGGCGCCCTTCTTGCTGCCCACACGCTCATCCGATGCCAGTTGATCGAGAAATTCAGCCTTGGTCACGTCGAAGCTCCTCCGTCGGGTCGTTGAGGTCGGGCGGCAATCTAACAGCGACGGCGGGCGTAAGACAGGCTCTTGGTCGGCTCTGGGCCTCGAATCCGCCCCACGCGGCTCAGGATCCGCTGACCGTCATCTCGGCGATCAGCAAGGGTGGCGTGCTGACCGAGCCGCCGAAGGGCACCCAGCGTGACTCCGAACCGGCGGCCAGCACGGCGCGCAGCATCGAGACCAGGTCGCTGGCGATCGTGAACTCGCGCAGCGGCTCGGCGAGCGCGCCGTCGCCGATCGCCCGTCCCGAGGCGCCCACCGAGAAGACGCCGGTTACCGGGTTGACACCGGAGTGCAGGCCGGCGACGTCGTTGATGTAGACGCCGTCGCCGGCCTCGCGCAGCAGCTGCTCGAGGCTCGCGGCGCCCGGGCTGACGATCAGGTTGGAGGCCGACACGCCCGGCGGCGCGCGGTAGCCGGAGCGACCCGCGTTGGCGGTGGTGCGCGCGCCGCCGCGACGCGCGGTGTAGGAGTCGTAGAGGTAGGTCTGCAGGCGGCCGGCCTCGATCAGCGCGGTCCGCCCGCGCGGCGTTCCCTCGGCGTCGATCGGCGCGCTGCCGAAGCCCTCCGGGTCGAGGCCGTCGTCCGCGAGCACGAAGACCTCGGCGGCGACCTCCTCGCCGATCCGCCCGGCGAGCGGCGAGCGCCCGCGCTGCACCGCGTCGGCGCCGGCCGCGCGGCCGAGCAGGCCGACAAAGCTGGCGGCGACGGTCGGGTCGAGCACCACCGGGCAGGTGCGCGAGGACGGCTTCGTGGAGCCGATCATCTCGGTGGCGCGCTCGGCGCCCTCACGGCCGATCGCGACCGGGTCGAGCCCCGCCGGACCCCGTGCAAGGCCGAAGCCGAGCCCGGTCTCGCGACCGTCCTCCCCCTCCGCGAGGGCCTGTAGGTAGGCGTAACAGCTCGTCGTCTCGTACTCGCCACCCGGCGTGGAGGAGGCGGCGATCGCGACCCGCTCGGCGCTGTCGAAATAGACGGCCTGCTCGACCGCGGCGACCCTGGCGTCGGACTCCAGCGCGGTCCGCTCCACGGCCAGAGCCAGGTCGGCGATCTGCGCCGGCGACCACTCGGCCCGCGAGGCGTCGTTCAAGCCGGTCATGATCGAAGCCTCTCCGCCCTCGCCGGGAGGCCCGGCGAACTCGTCCTCGTCGGCGACGCGGCCGGCCTCGACCGCGCGCGCGGCGATTGCCTCTATGCCCGTCGACGAGAGGTCGGTCCCGAAGCCGTAGCCGACCCGCCCGCCGATCCAGACCCGCAGGCCGAGGCCGCGCTGGGTGGCCGCCGTCAGGCTCTCGACCGAGCCGCCGTGAACCCGGACCTCGCGGTTCTCCGCTTCGCTGGCGTAGGCCTCGGCGTCGCCGGCCCCCGCCGCGACGGCACGCTCGACCGCGCTCGCGGCCAGCTCGGCGAGGTGTCTCACGCCCCCGTCCCTCCCACCGTCATCGCGGCGATCCGGACGTGGCCCTGGCCGGTGCCGACCGGCACTTTCTGGCCGCCCTTGCCGCACATCCCCGTCTTCATCCAGAAGTCGTTGCCGACGGCGTCGATCGCGGCAAGCGCCTGCAGGCAGTTGCCCACCAAGGTCGCCCCGCGGCAGGGCCGGGTCACCTTGCCGGCCTCGATCAGGTAGCCCTCGTTGACGCCGAAGACGAAATCGCCGGTCGCCGGGTCGACCTGCCCGCCGGCGAAGGAGACGGCGTAAAAGCCCTGCTCGACGTCGGCGATGATCGCCTCCGGCTCGGCCTCGCCGGGGGCGATGTAGGTGTTCGTCATGCGTGGGATCGGCAGGTAGCGAAAGCTCTCGCGGCGACCGTTGCCGGTCTGGAGAGCGCCGTCGCGCTCGGCGCTCTGGCGGTCGTAGAGGAAGGCGACCAGGCGGCCGTCCTCGATCACCTTGGTCTTCTGGGTCGGCGCCCCCTCGTCGTCGATCGCGTCGCTCCCCCACTCGCCCGGCATGCGGCCGTCGTCATAGGCGGTGAGCAACGGTTGGGCGACCGCCTCGCCGAGCTTGCCGGCGTAGACGCTGGCGCCCTTCTGCACGTGATCGGCCTCGAGCCCGTGGCCGGTCATCTCGTGGAAGAGGACGCCGCCGAAGCCGCCGCCGACCACGACCGGCATCGAGCCGGTGGGCGCCGGTCCGGCGTCGAGCAGGACGAGCGCCTTGCGGGCGGCACTGGCGGCGATCGCGGCGGGGTCGTCGTCGAAGAGCTCGAAGCCGCGGTGCCCGCCGAGGGTCTCGGCCCCGGTCTCGACCCGGTCGTCGCGGCGGGCCACGGCCTGGGCGCCGATCCGCACCCTGGTGCGATCGTCGCCGCTGAAGAGGCCGGTGGAGTTGGCGACGGCGACCTCGCGCCGCGCCTCGCCGTAGGAGGCCATCGCCTGCGCTATCTCGCCGCCGGCCGAGCGGGCGCGCTCGTCCAGCTCGCGCAGCAGCTCCGCCTTGCGCGCGGCGGGAACGTCGCCCGGCGGGCGCTCGATCGGCTGCGGGCTCCTCTGCTCGGCGCTCAACGGCCGCGACTCGGTGCGATCGCCGCGCAGCGCGGCCGCCGCCTCGCCGGCCGCCCGCTCGATGTCGGCGGGGTCGAGGCCGTCGACGTGGGCGAAGTAGGTCGTGCCGCCGCTCAGCACCCGCACCCCGGCGCCCTCTTCGGCGCCGGCCTGCACCGACTCGATCCGCGACTCGTCGATCGCCAGAGTCAGGCCGCTGCGCCGTTCGGCGAAGACCTCGGCAAACTCGCCGCCGTGGGCGAGGGCGCGGGCGATGACCCGCTCGGCGACAGCCGGGTCGAGCAGCTCCTCAGCGCCCATCGTGCTCCTGTGGCGGGTTACCCGTCCATATGACCGGAAAGTCGCCACACAGTCGCCTCATCGTCCCGCCCGCCGCTTCCCGGCGACCTCGATCAGCCTGCCCGCGGCGACGAAGAGCTCGCCGCCCACCGCCGAGTCGCCGGCGTGGTCCTCGGCGCGCCCGCCCTTGTAATAGAGGCGGGCGAAGGGACGGCGTGAGGCGCGGCGGCGGCGCATGTAGGCGGCGGCCTCGTCGGCGTAGCCGGAGACCCGATCGAGCAGCACACGATGCGGCTTGGGCGCCATCAGCCGCTCTCGCCCGGCCGCTGTGGACTTTCTACGTCCCCTGGCACGTCAAAAGTCGTCAGCGGCTTCCCCGCCGCCAGGTCGCGGAGCACCGCGCGCATGTCGAAGAAGGTCAGCGAAGCAAGCGCGAAGCGCTCGGTCACAACGACCGCCGCCAGCCCGGCGTGGCGCAGGGCGAAGACCTCGCCCTGCTCGGTGCCGATGTGGACCTGCTCGACCGGCTCGTCGCCGGCGCGGTCGGCGACCTCGAACAGCGCCGCCGCATCTTCGCGCCAGCGCTCCGGGTGGTCGCTGGCGGCCAGCACGGACCCTCCCTCCCCGAGGATCGCCGCTCCGCGCAGGTCGAGCGACATCTCGGCCAGATAGGCGAGGGCTGCCTCGGCGGCATCGCCTGAAATCGCACCGTTCGCTTGCACGTCTGCCATCTCGGTGAAAATACCGGCCCCGTGTCCCTGGCCCGCGCTTCCTGGATCACCGTCGTCGCCATCTGTGCGATCGCCGCCGTCCTCTTCGCGATCAGCGGCTACACCGGTTACACGGTCACGGTGATAGCCGTCGGCCTCGCCGCGGCCGTGAATCTCCTGCCTTCGCCATAGATAAACCGCCACCTCCTCCGCTGCGCGTCCGGGGGTGGCGGCTGCGCGCCATATCGGCGCCGCTCACGAAGAATCAGATCGTGACGTTCGCTAATTGGTTGATCAACCAGAGCGGTAAGGACCTCCGTCCCGTTTGGAGTCGCGGACCGAAGTCTCGGGCTCAACGTGGATCAGCACGTCGGCGCGGCGGATTTCCGCCTCGATCTCGCCGCGCATCTGGTGGGCGAGCTCGTGGGCCCGCTCGAGGCTCGTGCCCGAGCGGTACTGGACGTGGAAGTCGATGTAACGGCGGCTGCCGGCGCGGCGGGCGCGCAGCTTGTGGTAGCCGGCGACCTCCGGGGTGCGGGCCGCGGCAATCGCCGCCTCGATCCGGTCCATCTCATCGCCGGGCAGCGCTTCGTCGATCAGCACGCCGGAGGAGCGACGCAGGATCCTCAGGCCCGCGGTGACGATCGCCGCGGCCACGAGCAGGGCGGTGATCGAGTCGAATGCGACGATCCCGGTGACCTGAACCAGGGTGAGGCCGACGAGGACGCCGGCCGAGGTCAGGGCGTCGGTGCGCAGGTGCGCCGCATCGGCCTCCAGCGCCGGCGAGTCGTCCTCCTTCGCCCGCCGCGAGAGGACCGTGGAGACAACCAGGTTGGCGAGGACCGAGAAGCCCATCACGGCGATGCCGACGCCGAGGGTCTCGACCTGGGACCCGACGACCAACCGGTGGGTCGCCTCGTAGACGATGATCCCGGCGCCGACGAGGATCAGCATCCCCTCGATCGCCGCTGCCAGGCTCTCGACCTTCTCGTGGCCGTAGGGGTGGTCGGCGTCGGCCGGCTCGCCCGCCTTGCGCACCGAGACGAAGGCGATGACCGAGGCGACCAGGTCGATCAGCGAGTGAACCGCCTCGGTGACGATAGCGATCGAGCCCGTGATCGCCCCCGCCGCGAGCTTGATCGCGATCAGGACCAGGTTGGAGGCGATCGAGAGCGCCGCCGCCCCGCTTTTGGTGCGGATCATCGTCCCGCCGGCGCCGCGCCGCCGGAAAGCTCCAGGTGGCGGGCGAGCAACCGCGCGGCGCGACCGCGGTGGCTGATCTCGTTCTTCTCGGCCTGGCTGATCTCAGAATAGGTGCGGGGGTCGTCGGGGCCGGTCGCGTCGGGGACGAAAGCGGGGTCGTAGCCGAAGCCACCCTCGCCGCGGGCGCTCTCGATCAGACGACCGTCGCAGCGGGTCTCGAAGACGTGCTCGGAGCCATCGGCCTGGATCAGCGCCAACGCGCAGACGTAATAGGCGCCCCGCTCATCGCCGGCCGCGGCGACCTCGCGCAGCAGCTTCTCCAGGTTCTCCTCATCGCCGGCGCCCTCGCCGCCGTAGCGCGCCGAGTGGATTCCCGGGCGGCCGTCGAGCGCCACCGCGCCGATCCCCGAGTCGTCGGCGATCGCCGGCTCGCCGGTCGCCTCGTGCGCGGCCCGCGCCTTGTCAAGAGCAATCGCGGCGAAGCTCTCGCCGTCCTCCGGCGGCAGCTCGACGCCCTCTGGCAACGGCTCCAGCTCGACCCCGGGCAACAGTTCGCGCATCTCGCGCAGCTTGTGCTTATTGCCCGTGGCGAAGATCAAGAGGGGCCCTCAAGCGCCGGCTACCCGCTCCTGCACCTGGCGCAACCGCGAGATGCCCATCTCGGCGAGCCCCAGCAGCTCGTCGAGATGGGCGCGGGAGAGCGGCGTGCGCTCCGCGGTCGCCTGCACCTCGACCAGGCCCCCGTCGCCGGTCATCACCACGTTGGCGTCAACCTCGGCGTTGGAGTCCTCGCCGTAGTCGAGGTCGCAGAGCGCCCGCCCGTTGACCATGCCGACGCTTACCGCCGCGACCGATCCGGTCAGCGGCATCGTCTCGATCTTGTTCGCGTCGAGCAGCTTCTGCAGGGCAAGGCGCAGCGCCACGTAGCCGCCGGTGATCGCCGCGCAACGCGTCCCACCGTCGGCTTCGAGCACGTCGCAGTCGACGTAGACGCTGCGTTCGCCCAGCGCCTTGAAGTCGACCACGACCCGCAGCGAACGACCGATCAAGCGCTGGATCTCGACCCCGCGGCCGTCCTGCTTGCCGCGCGAGATGTCGCGGGCCTTGCGGTCGCGGGTCGAGGCGGGCAGCATCGAGTACTCGGCGGTGACCCAGCCTTTGCCGCGGCCCCCCATCCACTTGGGCACGCTCTCGTTGACCGAGGCGGTGCAGATCACCCTGGTTTTGCCGATCGAGATCAGCGCCGAGCCGGCGGCGCTGGCGACGAAGCCGGGATCGATGTCGATCGGCCGGATGTCGGCCGGAGCACGATCGTAACTACGCGAGGCTGGCATGCCGCGAGTCTGTCATGAGCATGCCGGTCTTGGCACCGCGACTCACCCCTCCGGCCAGACCCGCAGGCCGCGCTGGGCGAAGTGCGCGTCGAGGGCGAAGGCCTCGCCGCCGCCGTCGCGCTCGATCAGGGCGAACGAGGTCGCGTCGACGTAGCTCCACTGCTTGTCGCGATGGCGCTCGAGGATCTGCCAGGCCTCGTCCTCGACGTCGGGCTCCAAGCGCACCAGCTCGATCGCCTCGCCGGCCCGGAAGCGACGCCCCCACTCGATCGCCTCCCCACGCCCGACCCTGACCAGCAGCGCCGTGTAGGTCTCGGCGAAGACGTAGTTCGAGGTGAAGAGCGTCGCGCCGGCCTCGATCAGGCTCGCCAGCACCGCCCGCGCCCGCTCATGCTCGGCCTCCGATTCGTTGCGCAGCGCGACGAACGCGCTGGTGTCGACGAAGACCGACCTCATGAGCCGTAGAGGTCGTCGTCCAGCGTGCTCACGCTCGTGCCCTCGCGACCCTTCCCGGGCGCCTCCTCGACGAGGAAGCGCAGCAGTGGGTCGCCGGCGGGATCGGCGAGCCGGCCGCGCTCGGCGTCGATCAGCTCGCGCACCACCGCGGCGATGCTGCCGGACTTGCCCGCCCGCTGCCGCAGCCAGCGGTACTGGCCCTCGTCGAGATATAGCTGGGTCCGATGCTTCATGCTGGAATACAGCATAAGCCTAGCGTCGGTCGCCATCGCCGCTCCAAGCCCTCGCCCCTTTTTTGGGGGCAGGGCGGGCGGAATGGCGAGCGGGGCGGCCCGCACAGCGAGCCGCCCCTCCTCCACCCTCATTTGAACGCCACCTTGTCGACCGCCTCCTTGATCTTGTTGACGATCACGTCGGCGAGCTCGGTCCCCTGTTTGCCGCTGTAGCCCTTCATCGCGGCGACCATCCCGACCATCAACAACGAGACGAGCAGGATCAGGCCGACGTACTCGACCGTGCCCTGCCCCCGCTCGCTCCCGGCCAGAGCCCGGATCGCCCGCACCCGCCACTCGATCGCGGCGTGTGCGATTCCCATCAGCGCGTAGATCATCGAAGCCTCCTTTTGGATTTGCCCCGATGCTCCACGGCCGCGCGTGACGGATCTAGACGTAAATGGACCAACTCTGCGGCCGCAATGTAAAAAGTCAGTCACAGACCGCCGCCGGCCCCGGCGGCGGGTACGCTCAGCGGCCGATGCGGGTGCTGGTCGTCACCAACTTCGTTCCGGATGCAGCGGCGCCACAGCGGGGCCGGTGGGTGCGCGACCAGATCGAGGAGATCCGCCGCCTCGGCGTCGACGTCGGCGTGTTCAGCTTTCCCCGCGGCTCCACTCACTACATCCCCGCCGCGCTGCGCCTGCGGCGCCTACTGCGCCACGAGAGCTTCGATCTCGTCCACGTCCACTACGGGCTGACCGCCTGGTCGGCGCTGCTCGCCGGCGCCCGACCGCTGGTCGTCAGCTTCCACGGCACCGACGTGCGCCATCCCGTGGTCGGCCCGCTCTCGCGACGGATCGCCTGGCGCGCAGATCTCGTCGCCGCCGTCTCGGGCGCGCTCTTCGGGCCCGAGGACGGCAGGCCGGGCCTCCCCCCCGTGCCCGGCTCCGCGGTCCTGCCCTGCGGCCCCGACCTCGGTCGTTTTCGCCCCTTGCCCCGACCCGAGGCCCGGCGACAGCTCGGCCTCGACCCTGACGGCCGTTACCTGCTCTTCCCCGCCAACCCCGATCGCGACGAGAAGCGCGTCGACCGCGCCCTCGAGGTGGCGGCGGCCAGCGGAGCCGAGCTGCTCACCGGGGGCGCGATCGATCCGGACCAGATGCCGCTCTGGGTCAACGCGGCGAACGCGGTCCTGGTCACCTCCGACTACGAGGGATTCGGCCTCGCCTGCGTCGAGGCGCTCGCCTGCGACGTGCCCGTCCTCTCGACCCCGGTCGGGATCGCGCCATTTGCCCTCACGGGGATCGCGGGGACCGTCTGTGCCCCCTTCGATGCGGCCGCCTGGTCCGACGCGGTGCGTCCCCATCTGGCGGCACCCGACCCCCGGGTCATCGGCGCCGCACGCGCGGCCTCGCTGTCGGCGACCCGAATGGCGGAGCGCACGCTCGCCGCCTACGACGGAGTGCTCGCCCGCCGAAGCAGCGGCAAGTAATAGATTGGTCTGGCGATGAGCGAGGAGAAGCGCGACCCCGGCAACGACGCGCCCGGCGCCCAGGTCGAGGCGGCCGAACGGCGGCTCCAACAGGCAAGGGACGCCGCGGTGGCGGCGGAGGAGCGAGCCACCGCGGAGATCAGGGCGCTCGAACTCGATCTGGAGAAGGAGCGCCGGGCCGGCGCCGAGGCGCTGGAGGAGCTGCGCCGGGAGCACGCCGCGGAGCTGGAGCGCGAACGCGGCGCCAAGGACCGAGCGATCACGGCTGCCGAGAGCCGGCTGGCCGAAATCGAGGCCCAGACCGAGGCCGCCGAGAAGCGGGTCGAAGAGGCCGAGCGGCGCACCGCCTCGGCGGCGGGCTCCAGCGCGGATGTCGAGACCCGTGCCCGCGAAGCGGCCGCCGCTTGGCTGCGAGGCCAGGTCGAGGCGATACGCCGAGAGGCGGCGCAGCGATAGCGTCGACACCCGAGTGCGACGTCGCCGTCGTCGGCGGCGGGGCCGCGGGACTCTGGACCGCACTGCGCGCGGCGGAGGAGGGCGCGGCGGTCTCGGTGATCTCGCGTACGCCGCTCTCCCAGAGCGCCAGCTTCTGGGCCCAGGGCGGCCTCGCGGCGGCGCTCGAGCCCGGCGACTCGCCCGCCCAGCACGCCGCCGACACGATCGCCGCGGGTCGAGGGCTTTGCCGCCCGTCCGCCGTGCAAACGCTGGTCGAGGAGGCGCCCGCGGCCGTGGCCGAGCTGCGCGCGCGGGGCGTCGCCTTCGACCTCGACCCGGACGGTGAGCTCGCGCTCGGCCTGGAGGGCGGCCACGCCCACCGCCGCATCATCCACGCCGGCGGCAGCCAGACCGGGCACGAGATCACCGCGAAGCTGGCGGCGATGGTCGCCGCCGAGCCACGGATCGCGGTCCGCGAGAAGACCTCGGCCGTCGGGCTGTGGAGCGACGGCGAGCGCTGTCATGGGCTGCTGACCGATGCCGGGCCGATCGCGGCCGCGGCGACCGTCGTCGCGACCGGCGGCGCCGCGGCGCTCTGGCGCCGGACCAGCAACCCGCGCGGCGCGATCGGTGCCGGTTCGGTCATGGCCGTCGCCGCGGGCGCCGATCTGGCCGACCTCGAGTTCTGCCAGTTCCACCCGACGGCGCTGGCTTTGCCCGGAACTCGTTTCGACGGCCAGTTGATAACCGAGGCGGTGCGGGGCGAGGGAGCGACCTTGCTCGACGTCGCCGGGCACCGGTTCACCGACGAGCTGGCCCCCCGCGACGAGGTCACCGCGGCGATCCTCGGCCGGATCGCGGCCGACGGCGGCGCCAGCGTACATCTCGACCTGCGCGAGCTCGACCCCGCACGCTTCCCCAACATCTTCGCGTCGCTGCGCGAGGCCGGGCTCGATCCAGGCGCCAAACCGGTCCCGGTGGCCCCCGCCGCCCATTACATGATGGGTGGAATCGCGGTGGACCTCGACGGCCGCTCCTCGCTGCCGGGCCTTTTCGCGGTCGGCGAGTGCTCCTGCACCGGTCTGCACGGCGCCAACCGACTCGCCTCCAACTCGCTCAGCGAGTGCTTCGTCTTCGGCGGCCGCGCCGCCCGCGCGGCACTGGAGGAGAAACCGCTCAGCAACCCTCCGTCACCCGGAGATTGGCGCTTCCAGCCGCCGACCGAAGCCACCCGCGACGCGGTCTGGCGGCTCGCCGGACCGATGCGCCAACCCGAGCAGCTGCGCGAGCTGCGTGCCGACCCCTACCCGCTCGCCGCCGCGATCGCGACCTGCGCCCTGGAGCGAGTCGAGTCGCGCGGAGGCCACCTGCGTGCGGACTGCCCGAGCATCGATCCGGAGCTCGACGGCATCCACATCGTCTTCGGCCAAGGCGGCGAGACCCGCCGCGAGGAGTGGCTCTAATTCGTGCGGTCGAGGTTTTGCCCGCTACGCGATCGAAAACTCGACCGCACCCGCTAGCGTCGGTTAGATGCTTCTTGGCGTCGACGTAGGCGGGACCTTCACCGATGCCGTGCTGCTCGACGGCGAGTCGATTCACACGGCGAAGTTGCCGACCACGCCCGAGGACCAGTCTGTCGGCGTCATCGGCGCGGTCGAGGCGGTACTGACCCAGGCGGACGCCGATCCCGCGGCGGTCGAGTCGTTCGCCCACGGGATGACGGTGGGCACCAACGCGCTGCTGGAGGAACGCGGCGCTCGCACGGCGCTGATCGCAACGAAGGGCTTTGCCGACCTGCTGGAGATCGGTCGCCAGGACCGCCCCGAGCTCTACCGGCTCTGCAGTCCGAAGCCGGCGCCGCTGGTCGAGGCCGAGCGGCGCTTCGAGGCGAGCGAGCGGGTCGGGCCCGGCGGGGAGATCGATCCGCTCGCCGAGGGCGAGGCGCAAAGGCTGGTGGATCTGGTTCGCGAGAGTGGTGCCGAAGCGGTGGCGATCTGTCTGCTCTTCTCCTACCTCGATCCGTCGCACGAGCGGGCGATCGCCGAGCATCTGCGCGGCGAGCTGCCTGACGTCCACGTCTCGGCTTCGCACGAGGTCCTGCCCCAATTCCGCGAGTACGAGCGCTGCTCGACGACGGCGATCGACGCCTACCTCTCGCCGCTCCTCGGCCGTTACCTGGGACGGCTTGCCGAGGCGGCAACGGGCGCCGGGCTTCCGCCACCGGTCGTGATGCAGTCCTCCGGCGGCGTCGCCGACGCCGAGGAAGCCGCGCGGGCAGGAGCGTGGAGCGTCCTCTCCGGACCGGCCGGCGGGGCGATCGGCGCCGGGCTCGTGGCCCGCATCAGCGGCGACGGCAATGCGCTCGGCCTCGACATGGGTGGCACCTCGTGCGACGTCTGCGTGGTCGAGCACGGCGATGTTAGGCGGACCGACTCGCGCCGGATCGACGGTCGCACGATCCAGCTGCCGATGGTCGACGTGCACACCGTCGGCGCCGGGGGCGGCTCGATCGGCTGGCGCGACCGCGGCGGGGCGCTGCGGATCGGGCCGCGCTCGGCGGGCGCGGAACCCGGTCCCGCCTGTTACGGGCGAGGCGGAACCGAGCCCACGGTGACCGATGCCAACCTGCTGCTCGGCTACCTCGCCGCCGACTCGACCCTCGCCGGAGGGGTCGCCCTCGACCTCGACGCTGCCCGCGCCGCCGTCGGCGCGCTGGCCGATTCGCTCGGCCTCGGCGAGCTCGAGGCCGCCGAGGGAATCGTGCGGGTGGCCAATCAGGAGATGGTGCGGGCGCTGCGCGTGGTCACCGTCGAGCGCGGAATCGATCCTCGCCTTTTCGCGCTGCTGCCCTTCGGCGGCGCCGGCCCGATGCACGCGGCGGCGATTGCCGAAGAGATCGGCGTCGAACGCATCCTCTGCCCACGCGCCGGCGGCGTCCTCTCGGCCCTCGGGCTCTGCGCTTCGGACCGCCGCCGCGACACCAGTCGCACGGTGATGTTGAGCGGCGAGGACTTCGAGGCGGAGCGAATCGCCGCCGAGGTCGACGAGTTGATCTCCCGAATCGACGGCCACACCGGCGACTACGCCGAGCCCGAGCTGGTCTACGAGATGCGCTACGCCGGCCAGGCATTCGAGTTGCCGGTGCCCGGCAGCAGGCGCCCGGACCCGACCGACCTCGCCGCTCGCTTCGAGCAAACCCATGAGGAGCGCTACGGCCATCGCGATCCCGACGGCGAGGTCGTCCTCGTCCACATCCGTCTGGCCTTGGTGGCGCCCGGCCCGCGTCCGCGACTTGCCGCGGCGCCTGGGAGCCTCCTGCGCGAAAGCGAGCGCCCGGTGCGCTTCGAGGGCGGCTGGGTTCAGACGCCGATCCTGCGAGGGGAGCCCCCGGCCGGCTACGAGACGGAGGGCCCGGTCGTCTTCGAGCTCCCCGAGGCGACCTTCGTCGTCCCATCCGGCTGGCGCACCAGCGTGGACAATGCCGGCACCATCGTGGCGGCCGCCAAATGAGGGGCTTGGCGAGTTTCCGACGTTCTAAGGGGGCTAAGTCGCCAAGGGTGCGGGCATGATCGACCCCATCAGCCTGCAGGTGATGATCGGTGGCCTGCGCGCGGCCTGCGATGAGATGGGGGCGACGCTGATCCGCTCGGCCTACTCGGCCAACATCAAGGAGCGCCACGACTGCTCGACCGCGCTCTTCGATGGCCGCGGCGAGCTGGTGATGCAGGCCGAGCACATCCCGGTGCACCTCGGCTCGATGCCCGACGCGGTCGCCGCCGTGCTGGACGAGGAGCACGCGCCGGGAGACGCCTGGATCCTCAACGACCCCTACCGTGGCGGGACCCACCTGCCCGACGTGACGCTGATCTCGCCGGTCTTCGTCGCCGGCGAGCTGTTCGGCTTCGCCGCCTCGCGCGCCCACCACGCTGACATCGGCGGTCCCAGTCCCGCGGGGATGCCGGCTCACTCGCGCACCCTCGAAGAAGAGGGCGTGGTGATCCCGCCCACCCGGATCGGCGAGGGCGACCTGGAGCGGATTGCCGGCCAGATGCGCTCGCCACGCCAGCGCCTCGCCGACCTGCGCGCTCAGGAAGCGGCCAACCGGATCGGCGAGCTGCGCCTGGCCGAGCTGGCCGAGCGCCACGGCCCGGAGCGGCTGCGCGACGGCATGGATGAGATCCTCGCCTACGCCGAGCGCCGCACCCGCGCCGCCCTGGCGGAGCTTCCCGACGGCAGCTACGCGGCGGAGGACATGCTCGAGGACGACGCGAACGGCGAGCCCCGGGATGTCGCCCTACGACTCAAGGCGAGCATCCGCGGCAACCGGCTCGTGCTCGACTTCAGCGGTACCGACGCGCAGGTTGACGGCAACCTCAACTGCCCGCTCTCGGTGACCAAATCGGCAGCGTTCTTCGCGGTGCGGGTGCTGACCGACCCCGACGCCCCTCCCTGCGCGGGCGCCTACCGCCCGATCGAGGTGATCGCACCCGAGGGCTGCCTGCTGGGCGCGCGCTTCCCGGCCGCGGTCGCGGCCGGCAACGTCGAGACCTCCAGCCGCGTCGCCGACCTGACCATCGCCGCCCTTGCAGGCGCCCGGCCGGTGCCCGCGCAGGGCCAGGGGACGATGAACAACCTGACGCTCGCGGGAGAGGGCTTCACCTACTACGAGACCCTGGGCGGTGGCCAGGGCGCCTGCCCCGACGCCGATGGGCCGGACGCGATCCACGTCGCGATGTCGAACACGCTCAACACTCCGGTCGAGGCACTGGAGGCCGAATTCCCGCTGCGGGTGCGCGAACTGGCCCTGCGCCGCGGCAGCGGCGGGGCCGGCTCGCGGCGCGGCGGTGAGGGGATCGCGCGCGAGATCGAAGCGCTGGCGCCGATGCGCTACACGCTGATCGGCGAGCGCCGCCGCCATCGCCCACGCGGTCGCGACGGTGGCGAGGACGGCGAGACGGGCGCCGACTTCCTCAACGCCGAGCGGCTGCCGAGCAAGAGCGAGGGGGACCTGCAACCCGGCGACATATTGCGGATCGAAACGCCGGGCGGAGGCGGCAGCGGTCGGGTGTCGGATCGCACACAGCATTAATTTGGCGATTCGGCCGGCCTGGTCTAGAATGCGCGGCCTTGGGCGGGGCTCTCGCCTGGACAGGGGTCCAAAAGGCGCCAACCTCCCAGTCGGAGACTTTCCAACCTTCTGAGGTACGACTTCAAATGCCGATCGCGTTAAAGGAATGGGCTGTAACGGTGCGCGCTCTCGCCGAGGGCGAGCAGCTGCTGACCCTGCGCAAGGGCGGCATTCGCGAGGACAACAAGCACTTCGAGCTCGATCACGAGCGCTTCTTCCTCTACCCGACCTTCGACCATCAGCGGAACAACCTCGTCCGCGAGTCCCACCATCCGGAGCTGCGTCGCGCGCTTGAGGAGGGTGTCTGGCCCGACGAGGAGCCGCCGCCCGCGGCGCTGATCCAGGACGGCGGCATCCCCCAGCCCGACCGCGTCCGGCTGCGCTGCTGGGCCGAGGTCACCGACCACCTGACGGTCACCAACCCGCGCATCGTCGACGAGCTTTCCCCCTATTACGTCTGGACCCCCGACTACGCCGAGAAGCGGCTCAACTGGAAGCGGCGCCATCCGCTGCACATCCTCTTGCTGCGGGTCCACCGCATCCCGCGCCCGGTCACGGTCCGGGTCCGCGACGAGTACCACGGCTGCCGCTCCTGGGTGGAAATCGACCGCGATCTGCCCTTCGAGGGCACCCCGGTGATGGCCGACGAGGAGTTCGACCGCGCCCGTGCCGAGATCCACTCGGCTTGCACCTCCTCAGAACCAGTACTCGTCTAAGACCGCCTGACCGGCGCATATCGGCGTCCTCGGTCGCTCGCGTGCAGAGCACGCCACGCTCCCTGCGTCCTCATATGGAGAGCTCCTCGTCAAGTGCCCAGGGTCGATCGGGCCCCTGACGGGCCGCTGCTGTCCAGCGGCGCTCTCGGGGCGACACGGGCGGGATCCAGGTACGTCGACTGCACCGTCAGCCTCATATGCGGGGGCTGGCTACCCCATGACCGCCGATTCGTCGCGTGGCCTGCAGTCTTGAAGCGGGCGCGGCCGGCGAGCACATCCGCCGACTGCCCGAGGACGCAACGCAGGCCGCAAAGCGGCGACGTGCTGGCCTCACTTGCTCCCGTGTCGCCCCGACAGCGTCGAGGGCGTTCCTTTCGCGGTGCCTCAGCCCAGCTGACCCACCTCCCACACGAAGGCACCCAGCTCGCGCGCCAACGCGATCCTGACCACGTTGGCGGGCTTGCCACGCTCGAGGCGAAGGCGTTGCCAACGGTTGTGCAGACGCCGCTGGGCGCGCCAGCCGATCGCACAGGCACGGGGGTCGGCGCCGCGCTGGCGCTTCTCCAGTGCGCTGCCCACCCGGGGCTGGTGGCGGTAGTGGTGGGCTGCCTCGACGAGAAGACGGCGGGCGTGCGGAGAGCCGGCCTTGGTGATCGGCCCGCGCCGGCTTCGCTCACCGGAGGAGTGCTCGGAGGGCACGATGCCGAAGTAGGCCATCAGCGAGGCCGGGCGCTCAAAGCGCCTCAGGTCTCCCGCCTCTGCGCACAGGCCAAGCGCCGTCAGCGTGTTGATCCCGCGCAGGCAGCGCAGCCGGGCGATCGTCTCGGCCCACGGCGACTCAGGCCACAGCTCCTCGATCGTCCGCTCAGAAGCACCCCGTCGCTGTTCGAGCGCCACCACCGCGGCCAGGTAGTCCTCGAGCACGGCCCGCGAGGCGCCGTCGGGGAACCTGATCGCCTCCAGCCAACGCAAGTGGGCCTGTGTCCAGGCAGAACCGGGGCCCTCCCAGCGCAGCTCGCGGCGCAAGAGGAACTTGCCGAGCCGGTGACGGGCTCTCATCAGGTCGGCTCGGATCGCCTCCCGGCAGCGGGTCAGATCTCGGAAGCGCTCCTCCTCGGGGGTCGGGATGCGCACGAAGCGCAGTTCCCCCGCGAGGCACAGCCGCGCCAGCCGCTCGGCGTCGCGGCGATCGGTCTTGACCCGGTCGCTCGGCGCTTTGGGTATCGACCCCGGGGCACAGACGCGCACGTCGAGGTGACGTTCGGCGCCCCCTCGCGCGAGCCCGAAGCCGGTCGGTCCGGCCTCATAGACCGCGAGGAGGGGAGCCTCGAGCCCTTCCAGGAAGTCGAGTGCTCCTCGCGGTGGGCCGTTCAGTCGTCGCGAGCGGAGCTCGCCTGTCTCGGGATGAAGAACGCAGGCGTGAGTCTGTGTGGCGTGGACGTCGAGTCCCACCACGCTTTTAGGCTGGGGCATGTCGGCACCTCCCATGATTGGGGTGTCGGCCGCGGGGACATCCCGCGGCCCAGTCCCCGCATCGTCATGCGCGGGGTGCCGACCTACCTACCGCTGGGGCCGGTCAGCACTCCATACGGTCTTGATCTGCTTGGTCAGACAGCCTTAGAAAGTAGTCTCGGGCCGTGCCTTGGGTCGAGACCCATTCATTGAGCTTCACCGCGCGCCATGACAGCGGCGACGCGGCTTTTGCCGAGCGCACGCTGGACCGCATGGAGGAACTGCGGCTGCGCCTCGAGGAGCGCTTCGCGACGGTCCCAGGCCAGGTCACCGTCGTCATCCACACCAACCCGGTGCTGCTCTCGCTGGCCCATCCCTTCCTGCCCGCGGCGCGCTGGTCCGCGGCGCCGGCGGGACGGCGCTACCTGGCCGGCTGGGCGATGGCGACCGAGCTGCACGTGCTCAACGACCCCCACATGGAGCGGCGCGCCGCCGGCGACGACTCGCGCGAGGCGCTGCGGGGCACCGCCGAGCGCCTCTATGCCCAGCTCGTGATCGCCGCCAACAACCCGGCCCTCCCCCCCTCCTGGACGCCGCGGCGCTTCGCCCGCTATCTCGGCTGGGCCTGGCTGGTCGAGGGCGGCGCCCAGTACTTCGCCCGCCAGGTCGGCCTCTACCGGGCAGCGGTGATCAGGCGCCTGCGCGAGAGCTCGCGGCCGTCCTTCCCGCCCTCCCGGCGCGACGCCGTGATCCTCGGCGGCACCCTCTTCGACCTGCTCGAGACCGAACGCGGCCCGGAGGCCTGCGAGCGCCTCGCCCTGAACATCCTCCCGGGCGGCTCGACGCCCACGCTCGAAGCCGCCTTCGACGCCCGCATCGGCGAAATCGAGGACGCCTGGCGCGACTACCTGCGCGCGGTGGTCCGCCCTAACACCCCTTGATTCGCAAGATGGAGCATTGGTCCCCCTCCAGGGGCCAAAATGCTCCATTCAGCTGGATGCCTTCCAAGCTTCGCCGTCCTGGGCCCGATCGAAGCCGAGCCAGAGGGCGTTCATCGCGGTCGCGACCACGCGCTCGCGAGGGACGTCCGGGTGTTCTGACCACCAGACCGCGAGGCCCTGGAGGACGCCGCGCAGGACGACCCAGACCATTTCGATGCCCTCGTCGGTGACCGATCCAGCGACGTTCTCCGCGCCCGGCTGGGCGGCGAAAAGGGGCAGGATCGCCTCGCGGCTGCGCGCGGCGACCTCGGCGTGGACCGCCTCGATCTCGGGGTCGGTGCTGTAGCGGAAGAGGACCCGCCCGGCGAACGGGTGCGCCTCGACGTAGGCAAACCAGGCGTCGAAGGACCTGGCGATCCGCCGCTCGAGCGGGTCGTCGCCGACAAAGTGCTCGCCCCAGACCTGGCGAAGCTCGGCGAAATGACGTTCGAGCAGGTCCCGGTAGAGCTCTCGCTTGGAGTCGAAATGTTCGTAGACGACCGGCGGCGTGACTCCCGAGGCGCGAGCGATCGCCTCGATCGAGGCACCCCGGTAGCCGTGCGCGGCGAAGAGCTCGGCTGCGGCGGCGGCGATCACCTCGCGGCGCGCCGCCGCCGACAGACGCCGGCGTGGTTCTCGCTCGATCTTGGCCTCGGTTGACAACTTAGTCTTGCCTAGGTACGGTTCGTCAACATCCTAATCACCCCTAGGTTAGCCTCCGGGCAGGAGGGAGCGCCAGCATGATCGTCTCCGTGCATCTCGCCGACATCGGCCTGCTGAACGTGCAGCGAATGCTCTTCCGCCACCTCGACCCCACGACGGTTCCCGGCATGACCTACGCGGAACCGGCCTTCACGGTGCCGCTGGGCGGGCGCGTACCCCGGCCGCATCCGCGGCGGATCGGGCTGATCGCCGCCTGGGACGACGATGCCGGGCTCGATCGCTTCCTTGACGGCCATCCCGTCGGCGAAGCCTTGGCGGTTGGCTGGCACACGCGCCTCGAGCCGCTTCGCTGCTTCGGCTCCTGGTCCGCCCTGCCGGGGCTGCCAGCGGAGGAGTTGCCGGTGGACGACCAGGAGCCTGTTGCCGCGCTGACCCTCGGCCGCCTGCGCATTCTCCGCGCCCGGCCCTTCCTCAAGGCCGGCGCGCCAGCCGAACGCGACGCCGTCGCCAACCCGGCGGTCCTCGCCTCGACCGGCTTCGGGCGCTTCGCCCGTCCCCGCCTCGTCTCCACCTTCTCGATCTGGCTCAGCGCCGCGGCGATGCGCGAGTACGCCTTCGACAAGGCGGGCTCGCACCAGGCCGCGGTCAAGGCTGACCGCGCGACGCCCTTCCACCACGAATCGGCCTTCGTCCGCTTCCGTCCCTATGCGTCGCAGGGCCTCTGGGACGGCCGCGACCCGCTGGCAGCCGTGGCGACGGCCTAACTCTCTCCCGGCGTCCCCTCGAGCACTTCGCGCGCCCGCTCGGCGAGCTCCTCGGCGACAAGCACTTCGCGCGGCCCGGCGGCGAGAAAGTCCGGCACGTCCCAGCCCGCCGCCCGCCGCAGCATGCTCGGGATGCCGTGCTCTGACAGCAGTCCCTGGATCATTTCCGCCTCGGCCTGCTGCTGGCCGTAGCCGACCTTGACCAGCTTCCCCCTACTCGACGACAAGCTCGGCCTCGGCGATCTTGCCGTCCTTGAGCCAGAACGCCTTCACGTCGGGAGCCTCCGGATCGGCCAGCGAGACGATCAGGTAGACCTGTTCGGGCCAGCTCGCCGCCTCGTTCAGGTCGGTCTGCGACGGGTACGCGGGGCTCTTGGTGTGCGAGTGGTAGATCGAGACGAGCTCTTCCCCCCGCTCGCGCATCTCCTTTTCGATGATCCGGTACTGGTCTCCCGGATCCACCCGGTAGCTGAAGGGGCTGGCGAAGGCGTTGCGCGCCCGGTAGAGGGTCCGCGCCTCGTCGCCCGTACCGCCGATCAATCCGCAGCACTCATTGGGAAGATCCTCATGAGCGTGGGCAATCATCTCGTCGATCTGTTTTTTAGAAATTTTCATCAGCACGTGGTGGCGCGCGTGGCCAAGCAGATCAAGGACGCAGGGAGCGTGGCGTGCTCTGCACGCGAGCGACCGAGGACGCAGAGATGCGCCGCGCCACGCGCGTCACCACCAAACGGTGGAATCCAGGTTCTCTATCTCGTCCACGGGACGGGTGTAGACGCCGGAGGAGAGGTACTTCCAGCCATCGTCGGGGATCAGGAAGACGACGTTGCCCCCGTCGAGCTCCTCGCCGATGCGGACCGCGATGCGGGCGATCGCGCCGGAGGAGACGCCGGCGAAGACGCCCTCCTCGTCGAGCAGTTTGCGCGTCCAGACGACCGCGTCGCGGTTGGAGACCATGATCTTGCGGTCGAGCAGGGTGATGTCGATGATCGGCGGGATGAAGCCGTCGTCGAGCGAGCGCAGGCCGTGGACCATCTCGCCCTGCATCGGCTCGGCGGCGACGATCAGCGTCTCTGGGTCGTGCTCCTTGAGCCGTCGCCCGTTGCCCATCAGCGTGCCGCCGGTGCCGAGGCCGCCGACGAAGGCCGTCACCTCGTCGAGCTCGTCGAGGATCTCGACCGCCGTGCCGTTGTAATGAGCAAGGGGATTGGCCTCGTTGCCGTACTGGTAGGGCATGTAGTAGCGCGAGTCCTGCGCCATCTCCAGCGCCACCTCGACCGCGCCGTTGGAGCCCTTGGCCCCCTCCGAGTAGACGATCTCCGCCCCGTACATCTCCAATAGCTGGGTGCGCTCGGCGGTGACGTTGTCGGGCATCACGACCTTGAGGTCGTAGCCCTTGCGGCGGCAGATCATCGCCAGCGAGATCCCGGTGTTGCCGGAGGTCGGCTCGAGGATCGTCTGCCCGGGTTCGATCGCCCCTTCGGCCTCGGCCGCCTCGATCATCGACTTGGCGACCCGGTCCTTGACCGAGCCGGTCGGGTTGCGGCCCTCGAGCTTGGCGTAGATGCGCACATCGGGCTTGGGCGAGAAGCGCGGCAGCTCGACCAAGGGGGTATTGCCGATCGACTCGACGATGTCGCCGAAACGCCCTCCGCAGGGCCTGTTTAGAAGCTCTTCTCCCGCCACTTCAAAAAGTATAGCCATGGATTCTGAGACGGTCGCAAACCAAGCCTGACTAGGACGCAGAGAGGTTGACAAGGGGAGCGCACTTCAGTGCGTGACCCGCAGGCAGCCGACCGAGGACAACGCCAGGCGCAGCGTTTGCGGCCGTCTCAGCCGCCGGCCATGGCGGGGAGGATGACGACGGTGTCGCCATCGGACACCGCGGTGTCCAACCCGTCGAGCACCCGCACGTCCTCGTCGTTGAGGTAGACGTTGACGTAGCGGTTGAGGTCGCCCTCGGGGCCGAAGAGCTGCGCCTCGGTATCGGGGTGCGCGGCGGTCAGCGCCCGCAGCACCTCGCCGACGTTGGAACCGTCGGCCTCGACCTCGGTCTGCCCCCCGGTCTGGGCACGGAGCACAGGTGGGATGCGAATCGTTGCCATCGAAGCGCGATCCTATTGGAGGCGACGCAGGGCCGGACTCAGCCCGCGCAGAAGGCGTCGTAGTCAGGGAATTTGCCCAGCTCCGAGTCCGGGATCTCGGGCGCGTTCTCGCCGCAGATCGGGCAGCTCGGGTCGCGCCGCACCTTCAACTCGGTGAAGCGCGTGCCGAGCGCCTCGAAGAGCAGCAGGCGGCCGATCAGCGGCTCACCGATCCCGAGCACGAGCTTCAGCACCTCGTTGGCCTGCAGCAGGCCCATCGTCCCGGCCATCACGCCGAGCACGCCGTTGGCCGAGCAGCTCGGCGCCAGCTCGGCCGGCGGCGGCGTCGGGTAGAGGCAGCGGTAGCAGGGCCCCTCGAAGGGGACAAAGGTCGAGATCTGGCCGTCGAAGCTGAGGATCGAGGCCGAGACGACCGGCTTGCGCAGCCGCACCGAGGCGTCGTTGAGCAGGTAGCGGGTGGGGAAGTTGTCGGCGCCGTTGACGATCACGTCGTACTCGCTGAGCAGCTCGATGATGTTGGCGGAGTTGAGGCGGGTGTTGTGCTCGACGACGTTCACGTCGGGGTTGAGCGCCTCGATCGTCAGCCGGGCGGACTCGGTCTTCGGCGTGCCGATGCGTTCGGTGTTGTGGATCACCTGGCGCTGCAGGTTGGAGGCGTCGACGACGTCGTCGTCGACGAGGCCGAGGGTGCCGATCCCGGCGGCGGCGAGGTAGAGCGCGGTCGGCGCGCCGAGCCCGCCGGCGCCGACCAGCAGCACCTTCGCGTTCAGCATCTTCAGCTGGCCGTTGACCCCGACCTCGGGCAGCAGCGTGTGGCGCGAGTAGCGGTCGCGCTGCTCGGCGGTCATGCCGCTGGCGGCGACAACGGGCAGGCCCTGCTCCTGCCAGGCGAGGATCCCGCCGGCCATCGAGGCGACGTTCTCGTAGCCGAGCGCCTGCATCTGCTCGGCTGCCTTGTAGGAGCGGTTGCCGCTGCGGCAGTAGATGATCGTGCGCGCCGACTTGTCGGGCGCCGCGGTGGCGATTTCGTCGCCGAGCAGGCCCGGCGGCACCAGCTTGCCGTTCTCGAGGTGAGCCTCCTGGTACTCGTGGGGCTCACGGGTGTCGACCAGGACGACGTCGCCGCCCTCGATCTCCTGCGCCGCCTCGAAAGGCTCGATCTCCTCGACCTGCTGCTTGATCTGCGTGGCCATCGCTCTCCTAAAAGACTGAAAAGGGGGAAATACCCTAATTCCGATCCGGCTTTACTTCAAAAAGTATAGCGGGGCGCGGGACCCAGCTCAGCCCTGGCCCAAAGCAGGCTCTGCCTGAGCCGTGCCAAGTGACTTGGAGCCGTATGTGACCCGCCTGAAGTCGAGCTTGTAGGCGTCCTGGAAGTCGGCGTGCGAGAGCTCATCGACACGCAGCACACCTGAGTACTCGCTGCTGACGGGGAAGTCGCCCACACGATCGATGATCGTGCCGAGCAGGGCATCGAAGTCGGCGATCGCCCGGTCGGCGTCCTTGCCCTCGCCGAGGATGGCAAGCAGGGTCCAGGACCCGTCCTCGCTCTCCAGGAGGAGCAACTCGCTGAAATGCGCGCACTGGGCGCGACGGGTCGCGCTCGAGTAGAGCCATCCCCGCAGCTTGCCCTGAAAGCCCTCAACGATCTCGTCCGGCACGGGAATGCGGGAGTTGCGTTCCCCGAGCCTGGCGGCGAAGCGGCGGCGAGCGCGTCCCGGCGCCAGGAGATGCGCCGGCGTCCTCCCCCGCAACCAGTGCTTGGGCAGCAGCCCCCTGGTGCGCAGGTCGGCGACCCACGCAGACTCGGAGCTCTCGCCAAGGTCGGCCAGGTGGATGCAGCAGGCGCTGCCACCGTTTCTTGCCGCGGCGACGAGCTCGGGGTCGCACGAACAATGAGCCAGGGCTACCTCGACCAGCGGCTCTGAGCGCAGCGGCTTGAGCAGGTCGCAGCGCTGACCCAACACGACGAGGCCCGACTCCTCGTCTGGAATGCACTGGGGCATCGGCTCTCGCTCGAATGGGTCGGGGGAATCTCCGCTCGGATGCAAGGATGCACGGCATGCGACTTGGTCCAGTAGCGCCTTGACGACGTGAGGGGCGAAGCCGGGCGCACAGAGGTCGTAGCTGTCCAGGATCAAGCACCCCTGGTCCCAGCCGCGGGTGAAGATTTCAAGCAGCAGCGCTCGCTCTTCGTCCACGGTGAGCCCGGTCAGGCTGTGGAGGTAGCTCGGCAGCCTGGCGGGCTTACTTACGCCCATCGTCGTCTCCCTCCTTCGCCGGCTCGTGCCCAGGCCGATCGGCGAGGGCCTCACGCGCCCTCTTTCTGCGCCGCTCGGCGACCGTCGCTGAGGCGGGACGCGGGATTGCCCGCCGGGTGCGGCGCACGCCGTGTGCCGCTATCTGCGCCAGCAGTGCCTCCACCGTCCTCGCAAGCGACCCTTCGTCGCCTTCGACGGCGACCTCGAAGAGATTGGTCGCATCCTGGCCGACGGGGGTCAGCACGGCGGCCCGCAGCACCGCCGGCCCATCGCCGGTCGCCTGTGCCAGGCGTTCGAGCGCCGCAGCCAGGCGACGGATGCGCATCTCGGTCTGGGTGGTCGTCGGATTGCCATCGAGCAGGTTGTAGAACTGGCGCCGCCGCAGGCCCACCATGCGGGACAGGTTGACGACGGGAATGTCGATCGATTCTCGAATTCGCCGCAGAACCACCGAGAGCGGCTCGGCGGATGAGATCGGATCGCCGCCCTCCGCGGGGCTGAAGTCGGTCGCCTGGTCAGGGGGTGCGAAGAGTCGGTGACCGGGGCCCCAGTCGGCGGTGGCCGTGCAATCCACCTGCAGCGCATCGGGGGCCAGGTAATCCAGAACGCCTTTCCAGTACCGCGGCTCCCCGCCGCTCTTGACCCAGGCGCCCGATCCACCGGGAAGGGCGGGTCCGAAACGCTCGCGGACGCGGTTGGCGAAGGCCCATTCGAAGAAGCCATAGGCGGATTCGTTGAGGTTCGCAAGGCTGCGTATCTGATCGGCTGGATCGAGTTCGACGGCATCCCACCTGTAGCAATCGAGGTCGAGCAGGAAGACCATCCCGTCCGGGTCGTCCTCGTTGGGGGTGATGCCATGGCGCACGTTGCAGCTGGAGCCGTCCGGCCGGCGAAACTGCGCCTTGGAGACGAACCGCTGCAGGCCCTCGGTGTCAGGCTGCGAGACAAAGGGCGAGAGGAGCTCCTCTCGCACCCAGCCCGAGAGGTCCTCGCCGTGCGCCTGAGGCCAGTCCAGCTCGTTGATGTAGCGCAGGCCCAGCCTGGTCAGCGCAGTCAGCTCGAAGACCTCGGCCGTGGCGCAGATCAGCTCGACCCAGCGAGCCAACAGGTCCCTCATCCCGACGTACTCGGTCGTCTCCAACGAGATGGACTCCGGGCCCACCGTCGCAACCCAATTCCCGCCGGCGTCGCTGAAGCGCAGCGCATGGCGCCGGCCGGGGGCGAGCGCCGCGTCGGCGACCAGCGAATAGCGGTCGCTCAGCACCCGCCGAATCGGCCGGACCTCGTCCTCGCCAAGGCTGAGCTGGCGAGGGAATCGCGCCTGGCAGACGACCGCCTTGAGCGGAGCGTTCTTGAGGCGAGGACGCTCCGGGACCACATGATCGATCAGCTCACGCACATTGCACATGTTATTGCACACTGTGCCGGAAGGGCATTAAGGCCGGCTGAGCGACGGCCTGACGCAACGGACATTGCGTCAGGCGGCCTCGGCGGCGATACGGGCCGGCTCGCCGGGCTCGAGGTACGGGATCAGCAGGTAATGAACCAGCTCCGCGGTCGCTTCGGGCAGCCGTTCCGTCATCCTCGCCTCGACGTAGCGACCGACCAGCGACAGCGCCCCACCAAGGAGCAGCTCCTCGAGCTCGACAGGAAGCTCGCTCTGAGCGGGACGGCCGGCGCGCAGAGGCCCCGCAAGCCGAGCGACACAGGCCCGCTGGCGTTTCCTCGCCTCATGGCCGACGCGGGGCGCCTCCACGGCGATCAGGTGGGCGACGTCCGGATTGGCGGCGAGCAGCCGCATCGCGCTGGTCGCGCAGCACCTCCTCGGGCGAGAGCGCGTGACGCCCACGCGAAAGCCGCTTCGGCGCTGCGGATCTGGTGCTGACGCGTCCCTTGGCCATGTTCGCGAACGGGCTATGCCGTTACACGTACAGGGTAGTTCTCAAATACGCCGCGGTCAACGGCGCGCCGCGTCAGCCGAGGCTGGGGCGCATCTGGCGCAGTCTCTTCACCCGCTCCTCGATCGGGGGGTGGGTGGAGAAGAGTCCGGCTATGCCCTTGCTGGAAAAGGGCTTGACGATGTAGAGCGGCTCGGCCGCCTGGTTGACCTGCATCGGCATGTCCGTCGCCCCCTGCTCGAGGCGCAGCAGGGCGCTGGCCAGGGACTCGGGGTTGCCGCAGATTTCGGCGCCGCCGGCGTCGGCCGCGTACTCGCGCTGGCGCGAGATCGCCAGCTGGATGATCGTCGCCGCGAGCGGCGCCAGCAGGACCATCGCCAGTGAGGCGACCAGGCCGAGCGGCGAGTTGTCGTCGTCGCCGAACCAGAGCAGCATGTAGGCGAGGTAGGTGATCGCGGCGCCGATCGCCGAGGCGACCGACTGGATCAGGATGTCGCGGTTGCGGACGTGGGTCAGCTCGTGGGCGAGGACGCCGCGCAGCTCGTCCTCGGAGAGCAGCTTGGTGATCCCGCGGGTGACCGCGACGGCGGAGTGCGTGGGATTGCGGCCGGTGGCGAAGGCGTTGGGCTGGTCCTGCGGGATCATGTAGAGGCGCGGCATCGGCAGCCCGGCGCGCGTCGTCAGTTCGCGCATGATCTCGTAGAGCCGCGGCGCTTCGGCTTCCTCGATCGGCTTGGCGCGGCTCATCCCCAGCGCAAGTTTGTCGCTGAAGAAGTAGGAGCCGAGGTTGATCAGCAGGGCGATGCCGAGAAAGAGGGCGGCCGTCGAGGGACCGCCGATCAGGGCGCCGATGACGACCAGCAGCCCCGAGAGCGAGGCCAGCAGGATCGTCGTGCGCAGGGTCGCGCCCCAGGTGGATTGCTTGGTCGTGCTCATCGCATTCGCTCCTGTCGGTTCAGTTGAGGAGGATGGCGCAGACCCGAAGTATTGCCGCGAAACGCCGTTCCGGCCATAGGTACTACCCCCTATCCTCGCCCTGTGACGACCCTGGTCATCGTCGCGCTCGCCGCCGTCGCGGCGGCGCTCGCCGTCAACCTCGTCGTCCTGCGGCGCCGCTTCGCGCCGCTCGGAAACCTGATCGAGGAAATGGAGAAGGTCGACCTGAGCCGGCCGGGGCCGCTGCTGCCGGACTCGATCGACGGGATCGGCGAGACCGAGGAGGTCGAGCGGATCGAGCTCGCCTTCCTGCGCATGATCCGGCGCCTGGAAGCCGAGCGGCGACGTGCCGGCAGCGCCGCCCTGCGCGCCCAGGAGGAGGAGCGGGCGCGGGTCGCGCGCGATCTGCACGACGAGGTCAACCAGTCGCTGACCGGTTTGCTGCTGCGCTTGGAGGCGGTACGGGAGGCGGCGCCGCCGGAGCTCGAGCCCGAGCTCGCCGAGACCCGCAACCTCGCCAACCAGGCGATGCGCGAGCTACTCTCCCTCGCCCGCCAGCTGCGGCCGACCGCACTCGACGACCTCGGCCTCGCCGCGGCGATCGCGGGGCAGGTGGAGCAGCTCGAGCGCTCCGGGCTGACAGTCGAGCTGACCACGGAGGGCGACTTCTCCGATCTCGACGACGACTTGCAGCTAGTCACCTACCGCGTCGCCCAGGAGTCACTGACCAACGCCGCCCGCCACAGCGAGGCGCGGCGAATCGCCGTGACCCTGCGCCGCTCCGGCGACGGGGTAGAGCTTGAGGTCGCCGACGACGGCCGCGGCTTCGCCTTCGAGCAGTCCGAGCGCGGCCTTGGCATCGGCGGGATGCGCGAGCGGGCCCTCCTGATCGGCGCCGAGCTGACGATCGAGTCCCGACCAGGCCACGGCACCACGGTCCGGCTCACCGTCCCTTTTAGCCGAGAGTGACCGGTGAGGGGCGGAGGATCGCGCCCAGGGTCTCCGCGACCCGGCGCGCTTCCTCGTCGATCTGTTTTTCGGACAGCTGCAGGACCTCATAGCCAAGGCGCCTCAGCTCGAGACCCCGGCCCCTGTCGTCCTGGAAAGCCGCTCGTCCCCGGTGGTGGATGTAGTGGTCGGTTTCCACGACCAGCCGCCGCTCGCGCCAGATGAAGTCGATGAGGAACGCCCCGACGCGAACGTTCACCTCCGGCAGCGGCAACCGGTGGCGGCGACACAGCCGGAGGAAGTCTTCCTCCAGGTCGCCACGCGTACGGACCCGGCGGCCCTCCTCGTCCACCGGCAGGCCGAGCACGTTCGCCTGCCTGACCGCCTTGCGCAACTCGCGCGGCGTAAGCGCACCGGGCCACCCGGCCGCGACCGCGCGGCGCAGATCCTCCACCGTCCGAGCGGAGCTGGTGAGCGGCACCCCCTGGCGGGAGACCACGTCACGGCGGGCAAGTGAGCGTGAGCGGTGAACACACACCCCGGCCCGACGAGCCCTTCCCCCGTTGCCCGGCACGATGACATCGACGGTTCCCGACGTGCACGGCAACAGCTCCCAGAGCACCGCCGCACCGCGATGGCTTACCGCTGCCCCCCAGTAGTCGAGCAGCGGGTCACCCGCTCGCATTGAGCCGCGCCCCACAGCGAGCACGGCGGCCATGCAACGACCTTGGAGCGAGAGCGCCGCGTGACCGACCGCGTAAACGCCCCGATGGACTCGATGCAATCGCCCGGCTGCTGCACGGGCCTTAATTCCACGGTCATCGATACCCGAGCCACGCAGCTGCGCGACTGAGATGGCGCCATGCTGATGCTTCGCGATCTCGGCGACAACCAGGTCGGGTGTGGCGAGTTTCCCCTCCATTTGATGGGGGTAAGTCGCCACACCTGCCGATCTCTCCCCCCTATGCGCTTGGATGCCATCCGCTCGGTGAGAGACTGCGCATCCGATGAGAGTCCTGATCGCAGACGACCATGGGATCGTGCGCTCCGGGCTGCGGCTGCTGCTGGAGCGTCAGGCCGACATCGAGGTCGTCGCCGAGGCGGCGGACGGGGCCGAGGCGCGGGAGCTGGCGATCCGCGAGCGGCCCGACCTGGCGATCCTCGACGTCAAGATGCCGAAGCTGACCGGGCTACAGGCGACGCGGGAGATCAAGGCGCAGGCGCCCGAGGTCGCCGTGCTGATCCTCTCGATGCACGACGAGGAGCGCTACATCTCCGAAGCGCTGAAGGCGGGCGCGTCGGGTTATGTGGTCAAGACGCAGGCCGACACGGACCTCGTCGCGGCGATCCGGGCGGTCGAGCGGGGCGAGCCGTTCCCCGCTCCCGAGGCGCAGGGGACGCTGACGCCGCGCGAGGAGGAGATCGTCAAGCTCGTCGCCGAGGCGCACACCAGCAAGGAGATCGCGGCGATCCTCCACCTCTCCGAGAAGACGGTCGAGAATCACCGCGCGAGCGCGATGCGCAAGCTCGGCATGCGCGACCGGGTCGAGCTGGTCCGCTACGCGATCCGCCGCGGGCTGATCGAGCCCTGACGCGCGTTCGCCGAGACCACCGATTTGCTTGACTGAGAGGCCCGTCCGATGACCAGCTCCCAAGAGTTCAAAGAGAAGCGCTGGCTGGCGCTGATCCTGCTCTGCTCGGCGCAGTTCGTCGTCGTGCTCGATGCCTCGATCGTCAACGTCGCCCTGCCGACGATCGGCAAGGCGCTCGACTTCTCCCAGGCGAACCTGCCCTGGGTCGTCAACGCCTACATCCTCACCTTCGGCGGCTTCCTGCTGCTCGGCGGTCGCGCCGCCGACTTGCTCGGCCGCCGGCGCGTCTTCATGGCCGGCCTGCTCGTCGTCGCCGTCGCCTCGCTTGCCGCCGGCTTCGCCGCGACCGAGGGCCAGCTGATCGCGGCGCGCGCCGCACAGGGCCTCGGCGCGGCGATCATCTCGCCGGCGGCGCTCTCGATCGTCACCACCACCTTCAGCGACGGCTCCGAGCGCAACAAGGCGCTCGGCGTCTGGGGCGCGGTCGCGGGCTCCGGCGGCGCGGCGGGCGTGCTGCTCGGCGGCGTCCTCACCGACGGGCTCGGCTGGGAGTGGGTGCTCTGGGTCAACGTCCCGGTCAGCCTCGTCGCCTTCGCCCTCTCCCCCAGGCTGATCGCCGAAAGCCGCGACGAGCAGGAGACCCGCGCCTTCGACGTCGCCGGCGCGGTCACCGTGACCGCGGCGCTCTCGGTCCTCGTCTACGCGGTCGTCGACGCCACCGCGTCCGGCTGGGGATCGACCAAGACGCTCGGCCTGATCGCGCTCTCGCTCGTCCTCCTCGCCGCGTTCATCGCGATCGAGCTGCGCGCGCGGAAGCCGCTGGTGCCGTTCTCGATCTTCCGCATCCGCACGCTGACCGGCGCCAACGTCGTCGGCCTGCTGGTCGGCGCCTCGCTCTTCTCGATGTTCTTCTTCATCTCCCTATACATGCAGCAGGTGCTCGGCTACAGCGCGATCCACGCCGGCCTCTCCTACTTCCCGCTGGCGCTGACGATCATGATCTCGGCCGGGATCGCCTCCCAGCTGGTGACCAAATTCGGCTACAAGCCGGTGCTCGCCGCCGGGCTGCTCTTCATCGTCATCGGCCTGGTCTGGTTCAGCCGCGTCTCGGTCGGCGGCGGCTTCACCACCGACATCCTCGGCCCGTCGCTCTTCGCCGCGGCGGGGCTCGGCTTCGCCTTCGTGACGACGACGATCGCCGCCGTCTCCGGAGTCGAGGAAAGCGAGGCCGGCCTGGCCAGCGGCCTGATCAACACCTCGCAGCAGGTCGGTGGCGCGCTCGGCCTGGCCGTGCTCTCCACGATCGCCACCTCGCACACCAAGAGCCTGCTCGAAAGCGGTGGGACGAGCCAGCTCGACGCCCTGACCGACGGCTTCCAGGTCGCCTTCCTGGGTGGCGCCGCGATCGCCGCGCTTGGCTTCGTCCTGACCCTGGTCCTGATCCGCGGCAGCGACAGCAGGGCCCACGTCGAACTGGGCAGCGAGGTCGCGGAAGAGGCCGGCGACCGCGAGGCCACGGAGGCCGCGTCCGCATAGGACCTGTTCCGGTGGGAAGCGTGCCACTGGGACGGTTCAGGACCAAGCGGGGCGGTCATGGCGCGGATTCCGCATGGCAGCGCCATGTGGGATACGCGCCGGGGCCGCATCCGCGCCGCGTCCTGGGCCGTATCCAGGGGGACGATTCCCACCGGAACAGGTCCA